>JACKLA010000012.1 GCA_024236155.1 Sphingomonadaceae bacterium | reverse complement strand
CATTGCAGTGGGCGAGGATCGCGCGATTGCCATTCTTCTTTACAGTCTCGACGCGGCAGACGCAGCCGTCACCGCGCTTGAAGGCGGGGAACTGGGCTGGTTCACGCTGGATGAAATGCGTAACCTGCCGATGCCCCCGCTCGACGTTGATTTGCTCGCGAGCGTTTGCAGGGCAGAACAGGGCGCATAGGGGATTGCCAAGCGCAACGCCTGCTCCTATGTGCCCGTCCACCGCGCGCCCGTAGCTCAGCTGGATAGAGCATCAGACTACGAATCTGAGGGTCGGACGTTCGAATCGTTCCGGGCGCACCATTTTTTCAATAGCTTATGATCTTCCCCCCAGTGGGGCCCAGGCCCTGGGTAGCTCTCTGGGTAGCTTTTGATGCGGTTTTGCTGCTTCGAGGTCAGTCATTGGCTGCGAGCTGGGCACATGGCGTTTGCCGCCAGACCTGGGCGGTCCCGCTCACAAAGTGATTCGCGATATTGAAAGTGTTTGCCATCGGCGGGGGAGGGCGCTCCTCCTTGGATCGCGCGCAAGACGGCAGCGGACTGTGCGGCGCTACTTGCTTCTCCATACCAACCGTCAATGGTTCGCTTCGCCGATCCAATCGAGCGTCAGCCTGTCGTAACCAGCGATCACCCCTTCGGCGATGACGGTCCTTCCGATCAATTCCGGATCGAAATCGTTGGTGTCCAGCACCCACAGTTCGTTCTCGGGCGTGGTAATGACCAACCCTCGCTGCCCGTGGCTCAGGATCCCAGACACGCGCTTGCGTGTTTGATTCACTTCAGCCCCCTTGATCAGAACTGCCAATGGCGCAGGACATTTCGTACATAGGTGGGGGTTTCGCCATTGAGCGGAATCCCACCAGCACGTTCGACTGCGCCGGGGCCTGCGTTGTAAGCGGCGAGGGCCAGATGCACCACTCCGAACTTGTCGAGCATCTGCCGCAGGTAGCGCGCGGCCCCCGTTATGTTCGCAATCGGATCGAAACGGTTAGCCACACCCAGATCGCGCGCTGTGCCGGGCATCAGTTGGCCAAGACCCGCTGCACCAGCTTTGCTTACTGCAAGGGGATTATATCGGGATTCGGTCCAGACGAGGGCATCGAGCAACCCGGTTGGAAGGGAGTATCGATTCTCTGCAGCGTAAACGTGCCGCAGGTAGGTGGCCCTGCGAAACCCCGATGGAGCAGGCGTCGCGGATCGTGTTTTCTGTGGTTGGAAGGGGGCGTTGCCTGGCGCAACGGCGGGTCGGGCAGGTTCACGGCCAGTTGCCGCCGCCGCCCAGACCCCATGGGTGACAAGTTGGAACCCGCTGGCATTCTCATCGACTCGATAACCACCGGGCGAGGGTGCTTCTGGTGCAGGCACTTCTTGCGCCAGCCCCATGGAAGCAAAGGACACACTCGCTGCGATCAGCGCAGCCGCTAAAGGTTTTCTGGTCACAGGCGATTCCTTCTCTAGCCGAATCATCTGAGAACATATAAAGAACATGCGTTGTAGGAAAACGCATTGTAATGGGCGCAGAGCGGAGGCTGCGCGGTGGAGGCATGTTGGACTGGAGATAGCCCATGCCCCGTACCCGAGTGCCGGAACGCCTGGAAAGGCGTGCCCGGGAAATTGTCGAAGCCCTTGATGGCACCTGGTCGCGGTCACGCGGCATGTGCTGCTGCCCTGCGCATGACGATCGGACGCCGTCGCTGAGCGTCACCATCGGCGTCCGCGCGATCCTGTTCCACTGCTTTGCCGGGTGCTCGAATGAGGCGGTCCTGGCGAGCCTGGGCCGGATCGGTGTCAAAGCTGCCGAACTGTTCGACGGCAGAGGGGAGCCGATCGCTCCGCGGACCCGGGACGAAGTGGCTAACCAGAACGCCCTCAGGCTGTGGCGGGCAGCCTCGGCCCTGACGGATGGCCCGGCACAAGCCTATCTTGCGGGCCGCCAGATCAGGATATCGTCGCCCGACCTGCGCTACCACGCTCGTACACCGCTTGGCCCCAAGGGATCGGTCCGGTTTCTGCCTGCCATGCTCGCCGCTGTTCGCAACGACGAGGGCATACTGGCACTTCACCGGACATTCCTTGAGCCGAAGACTTCCAGCCTGGCGCGTTTCGATGGCCCCAAGCGCGCGCTGGGAAGTCTAGGTTCGGGCGCAGTCCGGTTGGCCATGCCACGTGGCGGCAGGCTTGGCCTTGCCGAGGGTATCGAAAGCGCCCTTTCGGCCCAGGAGCTCTTCGGGATCCCATGTTGGGCGACCCTTGGAAACGAGCGGTTTGGCCTGGTGACCATTCCTGAAAGCGTGCGCGAACTCCACCTGTTCATCGATCACGATGCCGGCGGCAACCTCGCCGAAGAGCGCGCCCGCGAGGCTTATCAATGTGAGGGTCGCCGGATCGTGCCGAGGCGCCCCGGGAAGGAAGGCGATGACTGGAACGATGTTCTGACGGCGCGAGCCATGGCGGGTGCCTGAGCAGGTCCAGAGGAGAGTGGGCTTTGGGGCTTTTGAGGCCTGCAAACGGATTGGGTCTCGTCAGGAGGTCCCATGTCCAATTTGTCACCCGCGTTTGCCTTTCCAATCTCACCCGAGCCTTTGGTCCTTACGGCAGCAAGATCGCTCGCAGCCCGCCTTGATGTCGGCGAGGTCATCACGCGTCCCATCCTCAACTCCGTTCTGACTGAGCAGTTCGGCGGCAGCGATGCTGATGCCCGCTGGTCGGTCCGCGATGCCCATGCCGCGCTCGAACTCGCGCAAGTCCTTTGGTTGCAGGGGAACTCGAAGCTCAGTCCGCCATCACCGCCCGAAACAGCCAGGGACGTGTTTGACCGGCTTGGAGCCCAGTTGCCGAGCCAGACTGTGCGAAGCGAAGAGCAAATCGAGTTGCAACAGTTTGCCACACCGCCACACCTCGCCTGGCTTGCCGCACGCGCTTGCGCCTTCGGCGCATCCGAGGTGGCGCTCGAACCATCTGCTGGCACGGGGATGCTGGCGGTGTGGGCCGAGGCCGCTGGTGCCCGTCTTGTCTTGAATGAAATCTCACCGCTGCGCCGTGAATGCCTTGCCAACCTGTTTCCGCAAGCCACGCTTTCCGGCCATGACGGTGAGCTGATCGACGAGTTGCTCGATCCCAATCTTGCCCCCAGCGTCGTCCTCATGAACCCGCCCTATTCGCATGGCGTCGAGCGCGGGGCTGATGGGCGAACGGGCGGCCGGCACCTGCGCTCGGCCTGGAAGCGGCTAGCGGCAGGCGGCAGGCTCGTTGCTGTCATGCCCGAGTGGTTCGATCTGCATCGCTTTGTTTCGGGCACGACCGGTCCTGTCGCTGTGCGCATCAATGCCCGGATCGAACGCGCTTTCGTGCGCTCGGGCACCTCGATCACGACCAGGCTTATCGTCCTCGACAAGACCCTGACGAGCAACGATCCCGTTGCGGCGACCACTTTCACGCTTTCCGAGCTGTGTGATCTCATCGATACCCTTCCGCTAAGGGAGACTGCCCAATTCCCGGCGGCGATGCCTACGAGGCCGCAGGGAGCTCTGCTGAACCTGGTAACTGCGGGGAGCAGGCTGCGTCCTGTGCCACCTGCTCGTGCAGGCGCCTCGACGGACATTGTCGCGTGCACCTTCGAGGCGTTGGCCGAATCAGCGCCGATCGCCGAGCAGGTCGGGCATTATCTGCCCTATCGGCCAAGCCGCATTTTGATCCCGGATGCCGCCGATCATCCAACGCCCTTGGTCGAGTCCGTAGCCATGGGTTCGATCACCGCGCCAATCCCGACACAAGTGCCCTTGCTGCCTTCTGGCCTCATCGCCAAGGGACTGCTCTCTTCGGCGCAGGCGGAAACACTGATCTATTCGGCAAATGCTCATGCGCGCGATCTTCCGGGCAGGTTCGCGCCGGAAGACAAAGGCTGCATCCTCAAACCCAGCGCCGAAGGTCATGCCTATCGTATGGGATACTTCCTCGGCGACGGCACCGGGGCCGGGAAGGGGCGCCAGGTCGCCAGCGTCATTCTCGACCGCTGGGTGCGCGGCGAGAAACGCCATATCTGGATATCCAAGAACGAAGCCCTTCTGGAGGATGCACGGCGCGACTGGTTGGCACTGGGAGGCCTGCCCATCGACATTCAGCCACTCGGTCAATGGAAGCTCGGCACGAAGGTTTCGATGCGGGAAGGTATTCTCTTCGTCACCTATCCGACCCTGCGCTCCGGCAGGAGCGATGCCACGCGTCTCGACCAGATCATCGAATGGGCGGGTGAACATTTCGACGGGCTGATCGTCTTCGATGAAGCGCACGCCATGGCCAATGCCGCCGGCGGTGAGGGTTCGCGTGGCCGTGTAAAAGGCTCGGAACAGGGCATCGCCGGCGTGCGCCTGCAGAACCTGCTGCCCCGCGCCCGAGTGCTCTACGCCTCCGCGACCGGTGCCTCGGACGTCAACAACCTCGCCTATGCAACGCGCCTGGGACTCTGGGGGCCGGAGACCGCCTTTGCCAACCGGGAAGCTTTCGTGGCCGATATCCGCGATGGCGGCATCGCTGCGATGGAACTGGTCGCGCGCGATCTCAAATCACTCGGCCTCTACACCGCGCGTGCCTTGTCCTTCGCCGGCGTCGAATACGACATCCTCGAGCATTGCCTCACAGAGGGTCAGATCGCGGTTTACGATGCCTACGCCGAGGCCTGGGCAGTGATCCATACCAACCTGCGCGAGGCGCTCGAGAAAACCCGCATCGTCGATCAGGACAGCGGCAACACGCTCAACAGCGGCGCCAAGTCGGCAGCGCTGTCTATTTTCGAGGGGACCAAACAGCGCTTCTTTGCCCAGCTCCTCCTCTCGATGAAGTTGCCGAGCCTGATACCGGCAATCGACGCGGCGCTAGCGGATGGACATGCCGCGGTCGTCCAACTTGTTTCGACCGCTGAGGCCATGCTCGATCGCCGCCTTGCTGATCTTTCCGATGAGGAACGCGAAGACCTGGAAATCGATCTCAGTCCCCGTGACTACGTGATCGATTATCTCGCCAAGAGCTTCCCCGTGCGGCTTATGGCGGTGTTCACCGACGAGAATGGCAATCCCCGTTCCGAACCCATGGTCGACGAGCAGGGGCAGCCGGTCCTGTGCCGCTCGGCACTTGCCGCGCGCGACCGGATGATCGAGCAGCTGTGCGCTCTACCGCCGATAGCAACTGCGCTGGATGCGATCATTGAGCGCTTCGGGGTCGATGCGGTCGCCGAAGTGACCGGTCGCAGCCGGCGCCTTATCATTGGACGTGACGGGCGGCAGAAGCTCCAGTCGCGCAGTCCGCGCGCCAACATCGCCGAGACCCAGGCCTTCATGGATGGTAGCAAGCGCATCCTGGTCTTTTCCGATGCCGGTGGCACGGGGCGCAGCTACCATGCCGACCTTTCCGCCCGGAACCGGGCACGGCGCATCCACTTCCTCCTGGAGCCTGGCTGGAGGGCAGATGCCGCCATCCAGGGGCTCGGCCGCACCAACCGCACAAACCAAGCTTCTGCGCCCTTGTTCCGGCCGGTCACGACCGACGTTCGCGGCGAACGCCGGTTCATCTCGACGATTGCCCGGCGGCTCGACAGCCTCGGTGCGCTGACCCGTGGCCAGCGCCAGACTGGCGGTCAAAACCTCTTCGATCCCTCCGACAACCTTGAAAGCACATATGCCAAGGAAGCGCTCAACCGCTGGTTCGGACTGCTGTTCATGGGCAAACTGGAGGCTGTCGGCCTATCCAGGTTTCAGGACCTGACCGGGCTAAGGATTGAGGGTTCTGACGGGAGTTTGGTGGATGACCTGCCGTCGATCCAGCGCTGGCTCAATCGCATCTTGGCGCTGCCGATTGCGCTGCAAAACGCGATCTTCGACGAGTTCATATCTCTGGTTGAAGCGCGGGTCGATGCCGCGCGGCAGGCGGGCACCCTCGATCTTGGCGTTGAGACGATGGCAGTCGAAAGCTTCGAAGTCATCTCCGATACGCTGCTGCGAACCGATGCCACGTCCGGAGCGACCACGCATCTGCTGGAGCTGGAGATTGCCCGGGCTTTGAAGCCACTGACGCTCAAACGGCTCGGCGAACACTTTGGTTTCGACACCGCGCGGCATCGCCTGATGCATAACGCTAGGTCGGGCCGTGTCGCCTTGCTGGTCCCGGCGCGCAGCCTTCTCTCTGACGATGGCACGCGCATTGCCCGTTTCGAGATGATCCGCCCGCTCAAGCGCACCCATATTGCCGCAGAGCAACTCGCCGAGAGCAGCTGGGAGGGGATCGAACAGCCGGAGTTCGAACGCCTGTGGCAGGTCGAGGTCGAAGAGGCGACGTCAAGCTGCAAGCGTGAACGTCTTCACTTGGCTACCGGCCTTCTTCTGCCTGTCTGGGACAAGCTGCCTTCAGACTACGTCCGGGTCAGCCGGATCGCGGCAAAGGATGGGAATTCGCTGCTTGGCCGCGAAGTCCCGATCCATTGTGTGCCTGACCTGTGCCGTGCGCTTGGCCTTGAGCAGGCCAGCGTCTTGTCCGCCGAAGATATCGTGTCGGCTGTCGTGCGATCGGGTCGCCCGATGGAAGTGCGGGGCAGGGAAGTGCTGACCCTCAAGCGAAGCCTCGTCAACGGCGCGCAGCGACTTGAGCTTGCTGGTTGGTCGGCCGCTCGGCTCGACTGGTACAAGGCTCAGGGCTGCTTCACGGAAATCATTCGGTATCAGACGCGCCTGTTTGTGCCCACGGACCAGGCGAACGCAATCTTGGCCCGTCTTACCCGGTAGGTCCGCTGCGATGACGGATCAGGCGGCGATCTTTTCGACCTTGATGTCCTTTTCGTGGCGGCGCGCCTCGGCAAGGTCGTGCGCCGCCTGCATCCTCAGCAGACTGTCTGCCCTGAGGCCGAACGCCTTTTCAAACCGGATCGCCATCTCGGCCGAGATGCCAGCCCGGCCATTGAGCAGGCTGCTCATCGCCTGGCGCGAGACACCGAGCTTCTCGGCTGCGGCCGAAACCGTCAGGCCATGCGGCTCGACGATCTCAGTGCGCAGCCAGACACCGGCATGAACCGCAAAGCTGGGGTGAAGCTTGATAGCCATCAGTGATAATCCTCCAGATCCAGATCCTCGATGGCGTTCGCCGCGTTGATCCGGAATGTCATTCGCCAGTTGCGCGTCACGGTCAGGGACCAGGTGCCAGACCTGTCCCCGCTCAGCAGATGCGCGCCAAAATTTGGCGGCACCAGAAGTTCGTCAGCCATCTCGATTACCGACAGCCAGGCGAGCATATTGCGAAGGCGCGCCACCAGGTTTCCCGGCAGTCCCTTGGCCTTGCCGGTTTCGGCAAAGTTCCGCAGCGCCTTGTGCGAGATGCTCTCGATTTCCACGCCGTTTAATACGCAAATTTCTGCCAAGCGTCAAGTGTCGCTTGTCAGATTGAATTTCCCTGAAACTTCGCGATTCGGAGCGAATTGACCCCATCGTGCGTGGCCGAATCGGGATTTCGGAGCGTTCGGCTTGTCCAATTACAATTCTGTAATCGCCCCCCTCAAGCGGCATTGCCACCGAAACAGACAGCGGCCGAGGACCGGGCCGTTGGTTGGCAATCCCAAAACATACGAAGGGAGAGGGGAGGGGGCTTTGCCTTGATGAGCCAATTGGGCGCCGATGGTCGGACTGCCGGGCTCGCAATCAGGAGTATGTGCCATGATCAGAACGATCCCGTTGAACAAGCTCGTCCAGTCTCCCCGCAATGTTCGCAAGCATTCCGATGCCGCAGCCGATGCCGAACTCGCAGCGAGCATCGCCGCGCTCGGTCTCTTGCAGAACCTCATTGTCCGGCCTGCGGCCAGGGGCAAGTTCGAGGTCGAAGCCGGTGAACGCCGCCGCCGGGCGATGCTTGCACTCTCCGATGACAAGGTGCTGCCGCGCGATCACCAGGTAACCTGCCTGGTTCTTGAAGACACGGCGGAAGCTGCGGTCGAGACCAGCCTTGCCGAAAACTTCCACCGCCTCGCGATGAACCCGGCCGACGAAGCCGTTGCCTTTGCCTCGCTGATCGAGGGCGGCGCTTCCATCGAAGACGTCGCTCGCCGCTTCGGGCTCACCGTGCGCTTCGTCGAGGGACGCCTGCGGCTTGCCAAACTCGCGCCGGTTGTGTTCGAGGCGCTCGCCGCTGGCGAGATCACACTCGACCTGGCCAAGGCGTATGGTGCGACCTCGGATCAGGCGATCCAGGCGCAGGTCTTCGAGCAGGTATCGTCGGCCTACTACGCCCCCAATCCGGACAGCATCCGGCGCATGGTGCTCGCGGGCACGGTCCGCAGCAACGATCCCAGGGCCCGGCTGGTCGGGCGCGACGCCTATATCGCGGCCGGTGGACGTATCGAGCGGGAGCTTTTCGACGACGATGACAGCGAGGCCTGGGCCGACGTTGCTTTGCTTGAAAATCTCGCTTCGGCGAAAATGGATGAACAGGCCAAGGCGCTCGCTGCCGAGCAGGGGCTCGCCTGGGTCAAGCCGACGCTGGATCCCTATGCCAGCCACGATCTGGTGGATGGTCTGGTTCGTCTGCCGGCCGAACCCGCGCCGCTGACCGAGGCCGAACTCGCACGGCTCGATGAACTCGACGTATCCTATGACGAGTACGCAGCGATCCTCGAAGATGAGGACAGCGCCGAAGAAGCCGTGGCTGCTGCCGAGGCCGCGATCGAGGTGATCGAGCGCGAATGCCAGGATATCCGCAGCCGGCCGCCCGTACTGGCGCCTGAACTGAAGGGGGACGCGGGCATGATCCTCACTTTGTCACGCGACGGGACGCCGGTGCTTCAGCCGGTCTTCTACGGCGAGCGCCAGTCCGACGGACCGGATGACCATGATGGTATCGAGGTCATTGCTGGTGGCGGCGATAACGGTCCGCGCCGCGCGGCCCTGTCCAAACGCCTCGTTGATGAACTGGCGATGCAACGCCGTGACGTCCTCGCCCTCCACGTCGCTTCCGATCCCGGCCTTGCGCTGGACCTGCTTGTCTTCACGCTGGCCGATGGCGATACGCTCGACTGGCGTTCGCGCTCGGCGACCACAATTCGCGGCAGCGTGCCAGCGGGACCCATCGTCGGGTTCGAAGCGAAGGATGCGCCCGCAAGCGCGGCGCTCGCTGACTTCAAGAGTGGACTCGATGAAAGCTGGCGTG
>JACKLA010000011.1 GCA_024236155.1 Sphingomonadaceae bacterium | reverse complement strand
ATACTCGTACGCGCCGCGCCCGAACAGATTGAGTTCGACCAGGCCGTCGGCCATCACGTGGCCGAGCGGTTCGTCGACGAAATGAACCTGGCCCGAGGCGGCGACCAGGCCGTGAGCCAGGTTCCACGCCAGTTTGTCGCGATTTCGGGCAAGCCAGCGCGAGAGCAGCAGAAACTTCTGGCGAAAGGCTTGCTCGAAGGGTTTGCTGTAGGTGGGCCAGACGTCGAAGGCGGCGGGAATGCGCTCGAGTTGTTCGGTGAGGCGAGGGCCGTTGAAGAACGCTTCCGCGCTGAAATGGCGCAACTCCAAGTAGCCCTTGTCCAGCTTGGCGAAATTGGCGGCATAGCCTTTGTCGCGCCCGGCGCGGGCCTCGAGCAAGTTACCAAGCGCCGAGCCAAGCAGGAATTTGCCGGTCGGATCATGCGCCAGATGCCGCAATAGCGGCACGCCGACGGCATGGCGCTGCAAGGCCGTGTAGCGGCTGAACAGCCGGTCGTTGTTCGCGAGCAGCAGCAATTCATCGACGCCGACGATGAACCGGTCGGGATCGAGCCGATGGCCATTCCCGGCATCGATGTTGATGTGCCAACCGCAGATGGCGGTATGCTCACTTTCGAAGAAGTTGAAATCGCCGTCGATCTCGTAGATCGCGTCGCATAACTCAGATCTGACCATCTCGGCATCGTCCACGAGCAGGGGAGGGGTCAGCAATTCTACGCCTGCCAGGCGATCTTCAGGCCAGTTCAGTGGATCGAGCCCATATTCAGGGACGACATAAAAGCCGGGCTGCTTCGGGGTTCCGGATGGGGCGGACCAGGCGCGGCCTGTCCGGTCCCGCAATTTGGCCGCGAATGCTCGGCAGAAGGCGGGCGAGGCCTCGTCCATGGCCTCTCCTTCGCGCAGCTCTCTCTCAAAACGAGGCTCGCCGAGGTCGCCAAGAATGACTTCCAGCTCGAAGCCGGCACGCCAGGAAGGGGTTTCGGACATGGTCGGGAAGGTAAATCAATTGCCGGGCGTGTAAACGCACGAGCGGAGTTGCCATTAATTATGGCACAGAAGCCCTTCCACCGGACGCTGCGATGACATCAACTTTGGCAGCCGACAGGGGTCTCCATGACCGCCGTCTCTGCGACATCGCCTGACACGCTAGCCGAACCCGGCGGGCGGCTCAGCGAAGAAATTGCCGCGGCGCGGGTCTATCGCACGCAGGCCAAGGCGGCGAACACCCTGCGCGCCTACACCAGCGATTGGGTCCGGTTCGAAGGCTGGTGCGATGAGCGTGGCTTGACCCCGTTACCCGCACGCACCGAAGCGGTGGCAACCTACCTTGCCGCGCTGGCGCTGGCCGGCAAAGCCGACACCACGATCGGACGGCATTTGGCGGCAATCGGGTGGAAGCATCGGCAGGACGGGCACGTGCCGCCGACGCAGCGCGATGCGCGCGGGGTGATTTCCGATACGCTCGCCGGCATCCGCCGCGAGGCGCGAGCACGGCCGAGAGCCCGCAAGTCGGCGATTACGGCGAGGGAATTGGCGGCGATGATCGCGGTGGCCGAGGGGGAGGGCACCCGCTCGATTCGCGACCGGGCGATCCTGGCGCTGGGCCTAGCGGCCGCCCTTCGGCGCTCGGAACTGGTCGGGCTCGAATTGCGGGATGTGGAACTGGTCGACAAGGGCCTGAAACTGACTTTGCGTTATTCCAAGACCGATCAGGAGGGCGAGGGGCAGGAGATCGCAGTGCCGGCGGGCAAAGTGCTCAAACCCTTGGAGCGGCTGAAAGCGTGGTTGGCGGTGCGGGGGCACGGTGCCGGGCCGCTGTTCTATCAGATCGATCCACAAGGGCGGCCGACCGATGCGCCGATGTCCGACCGCTCGATCGCGCGGCTCATTCAGAAATATGCAGGCCGCGTGGGTATCGACCCGGAGGCGGTGGCGGGGCATTCGCTGCGGGCTGGGTTCCTAACCGAGGCCTCCCGCAACGGCGCGACCATCGCCAAGATGCAGGAGGTGTCACGCCACAAGAAGGTCGAGGTTCTCCTGGGCTATGTTCGGTCGGCTGAGCTATTCGATGATCATGCAGGGGAAGGGTTTCTTTGAGCCTACGGGAGCAGGCTCCGATCGAGGCCAAGCTGTGATAACTAACATATGACTCTTATTGGCTACGGTCAGGTTGGTGATGCGGCGGTGTCGCACTTCGGCGGCCTCGACATCCTGGTCAACAATTCCGGCATCTGGACTGCCGCGCCCGTAGAACATGCCAACGAAGACGACTATCGCCGCGCTTTCGAACTCAATGTGCTAGGCGTCATCCTGACGACCCTGTCAGCGATACCGCATCTGCGCGAAGCCGGCTGCGTCATCAACATCTCGTCGTCGTTCACCACGTTGCGCAGGCCTGGCACATCGGTCTACACCGCGACCAAGGTGGCGGTAAACTCGATTTCGGAAGATCTCGCCAAGAAACTGGCACCGCGCAACATCCGCGTGAACATCATCAGCCCTGGCTTCGTCGTAACCAAATGCACGAAGGCCGCAGGTGCTGCCGGGTTTGAGATGGAAGCGGGCATTGTAACGTAGACGCGCTTGGCCCCTCCGAAGATCCATAGCCTCCCAAGGGATTGCTTGGACGCGGAACATCGACATCGCCCCAGGTCGCCGTGACTCGTTGGACATTGTTGACGGTGGTGCCGTCCGCCCCCCATTCGCGCGCCGCAGCTCTGGGCAGCGCGCGTCGCCTTCAGTCCCAGTCTGGATACCCACTCAAACTGGTGGTTACGATGCGGATCACTGATTCGTATCGAATTCAGGTGAGGACAATATCCCCGCCGAGCGCCGTCGCCACGTCAGGCACACCGGTTCTCGTTACAAATAAACGAGTGGAGATAGGATGATGAACAACACGAAGAGATTTGATGTTGTGGTGATCGGCGCTGGGGTTACTGGTCTCTATGCGATCCAGAAGCTTCGAGAAACGAAGCTCTCATTTCGTTGCATCGAGCGATATGAGGACCTCGGCGGAACCTGGTATAAAAATCGTTATCCCGGATGCACGCTTGATTCGGAAACTCTTAGCTACCAATTCTCTTTTTCTGAAGAATTGCTGGAGGAATGGGACTGGCAAAGCAGGTTCTCCAAGCAGCCTCAACTGCTCGAGTACATTAATCACGCTGCCGCAAAATTCGACTGGCGGCAAGATATTGACTTTGGCGTCCACATCAAAAGCGCGATCTGGAACGAGCAAAACGCGAACTGGACTTTGACCGACGAAAGCGGAGATCTTGAATACATAGCAAAATACATAATCTTTGCAACGGGGCCACTGTCCGAACCACTATATCCGGATTATCCAGGAAGAGACGATTTCCAAGGATTGCAGACACATAGCATTCATTGGGATGAACGATTTGACGATCTTGACGGTAAGCGGGTTGCAGTCATTGGAACTGGCGCAACCGCCATTCAAATCATCACCGAAGTGGCCAAGCGAGACTGCAATCTGAGTGTTTTCCAATTCCGCCCCGATTGGGCCACGCCGTTGGGCAACGGTCTTCTCACTGATGAGGAAAAGGCGGAGTTCAAAGGCGAAGCAGCAACGCGCAGCTTTGATCGGTTGAAGAAGACCTTTGGCAGCTTCGTTCACGAATTTATCGAAGAGGGATCACTGCTTGATCTGACACGTGAAGAGCAACAGGCCCATTTGAATGACAGGTATTACAGTCCTGGCTTCGCGATGTGGTTGGGAAGCTATCAGAGCACCATCATGGACCCCGAAGCCAACAGGATTGTCACCAACTTCGTTGCCGACAAAATTCGCTCACGCGTCAACGATCCGGAAATTGCCGAAAAGTTGATTCCCAAGGATCATGGCTTTGGCCTGAAACGCGTACCAATGGAAAGCGGCTACTACGAGTCTTACAATCGCCCAAATGTGGCACTTGTCGACTTGCTCGAGACCCCCATCGAGCGGTTTACGGCCAAGGGGATCAAGACTACCGAAAAGGACTACGAGTTTGATGTAATTGTCTATGCAACTGGGTTCAATGCTTTCGTGGGCCCATATGAAAACATTGATATAATTGGAAAATCAGGTCTTTCTTTAAAGGAATATTGGGCGGATGGTGTGAAAAGCTATCTGGGGATGACGCCTAGCGGCTTCCCGAACACCTTTATGCCGTTGGGACCGTTGAATGGCGGAACGCTTTGCAATTTCCCGCGATGCATCGAGCGAAACGTTGATTGGGTAATTAACTGCATCCAGTCGCTTGAGGAGCGCGGGGTCAGGGAAATCGAACCAAAGCCCTCGAATGAAGCGGAATGGGTAGATGTGGTCGCTGAAATTGCCGATCAACTATTGTTGTCGACAGTGGGCTCCTGGTTCAACGGGCAAAATACCGCCCATAGGCCAAAGCAGTTCCTCGCCTATTTTGGCGGGAATCCCAATTATTACAACATTCTGGACGCGGAAGCTGCAAACGGTTATCCTGGGTTTGCATTAAGCTGACGGAATGACGGACGGCCCCGAGCTCGAGGAGGGCGTATCCTGTGACCATCGGGATCATATCAATCGGGGCCGTCCTATTTCATGAGACCAAGCTGTTGCGCCGCCTTGACCGCTTGGGTCCGGTTCTCAACCCCCAGTTTGACGAAAATATTCTTCAAATGCCAAGAAACAGTGTTGCCACTTATGGCAAGATCACGGGCAATTTGCTTATTGGACTCACCACGACCAAGAAGCCACAGCAAGTCACGCTCTCTTTCTGTCAGTTCGACGGCGCCAAATTCCACGATATCTTTGTCAAATTGGATCCATATTCCCCGCGGCAAGTTCGAGATTTTGGCAATTCGAACCAGAAATTCAACGTCCTCCCCCTGCCTTGCGCACCAATTCAAGCCATCGGCGAGTACTTCTGGCCTGCTCTTCATGATGTTGGCAACAGTGAGAAGGTAGCCGCCTTGTCGAGCTATGGCCACTGCGCGGGCAAAGCGTTGAAATGCTTCCTGGCGATGGTTAAGGTCATAGGAGGCGATCGTCCCGTAAAGCAAAAAGCTGATCAACGACCCATTGCTGCTGGTGCCATCGATACGGAGCAGTTGGTGTCCAACAATCCTGTTGGCCTCTTCCGCTTTGCCCAAGGCGACAGTGATATGCGCCTTGCCCAGCGCAGCCCAGGAAAATGCCCCGACCCAGGCCAGATCCTCATGCACTTTATCTGCTTCCAGCAGCAAATCCATATCGCTTTCGACTTGATGGGCTTCGGCTATTCGACCGCTATCCACCAACACCCTCATGCGCTCCGATAGGCATGCGACGCGCAGCTCAACATTTCCCTCTTTTCGTCCCACCTCTTCGCCCACGCCGAGCAAGTGCAGCGCCTTCGTCAACTGCCCTTCCAAGACTTCTATCCGTGCCGAGGTCAGGCAATTGAGGATGAGAGGACGAATTATCGCCGGTTCATTCAGACCTGCGTTGGCCCACTGAAGCGAAGCGCGGGCCGAGATCAGGTCGCCGCGTTCAAGATGGATGCTCGCCATCATGCTTTGGGTTGGCGCATAAGCAAAGCCAAAGGACGCCAATGCAAGTTCATGGGCGTAGGACCAAGCTTCAAAGGCGGCGTTCAGATCGCCAGACACCTCGTAGGCCATCCCGCGAAACAGCTCGCGATGGATTGCGATAAGCGGGAGTTCGGCTTTGCTCAGTGCCTCTGCGCCCACGTTTGCAAGTCGGTGGGCCTGATCAATCTTCCCTGCAATGACATGCGCATAAACTGCGCAATTCAGGATAATGCTGCGTTCGAAAGGCGCAAAGGCATCAAATCTGCCCTGATCAATTTCGGTGAGCGCCAGAATGGAATCCACGTCACCGCACATGTTGCTGATAGATGCCTTAAGTGCAAACAATGCCGCACGGGGTGGATCTTTCGGGACGGTAGGGATCGACGGGAGGGGGAGCTTGCGTTCGACTTCCGCGACGATCTGCTTGGCCTGGGCGAGCTTGCGTTGCATGCCATATGACCAGGCGAGGGCGATCTGCAGCATGGGTCGCGCGGACAACTTTTCAGGAGGCAATCGAGTTATCAGGTTCTCCAGGGCACGGAACTGACTCAGCGTCAGCATTTTGCGCCAACCAACTTCCAGCCCTTCTGCGGCTTCAGCCCACATCTGCTCGCGGATGGCAAATGGAATGGCAAAATCATGCATGTTCCGGACGGCGAACCAGTGATACGCCGCACGGTTTATCTCGCTTTGCCGTTCAGGTTCTAAAATTGGATCCCGTCGGCTAAGAAATTCACTAAACAGATCATGATAAGTCAACCAATCCTGCTGGTTTCCAACGGGTTGAAAAAATAGGTTCATCCGTTCTATCTCGGCGATAAACTCTGCCGAATTGTCGATCCGGAAAACATCGTCGCAGAGTTCAGCATTGAAGATGCCGAGTTTTGCACTGGCACTCAGAAACCATTGTAGCTCCTGCGACAATCCTCCTACGACTTCGGTCGAGAAAAAGTGAAAGATATCAGCATTGCTGTCAGCAAGGCGGGCTAAAACCGGCGCCAATCCATCGCGTTGCCGCGCTGAGATGTGCAGCGCCTGCAAACCGACCGCCCATCCAGACGCAAAATGCTCGATCATGCGATGCTGTTCGGACGAAAGTGGAAGGGCGGTGTCCCGGCCGAATAGTTGCTCGGTTTCGCTTCGTGTGAACAGGAACGCGTTGGTGGAAATCTCGCTGATTTTCGCGCTCAGCCGCAGCGGCGAAAAATCGATCGCGGGGAGGCAGCGGCTGGCCAGCTTTATGGACAAGTTGTCGGGCGCTGCCGCTGTCAGTCGACTGATCACCGCGTTCGTTCCCGGGCTTTCCGCGCGATGGTAATCGTCAAGGAAAAGGCAGCACCGTTTGCCCATACTCGCGACCCGATCAAAAAAATGACTGATTGCGCGATCAACCGTCGCCGCGCCGCCATTCATCAAAATTGAAAGAGCTTGCGTGCAGAGGCCTGGCTTCCAATGTTCGAAGGCAGAGAATACAGATTCGAGGAAGTGCTGTGGATCGGCATCGATTTCCGCCAGTCGAACCCAAGCGAGGCGATAACCCAACTCCTCCAATCTCACGAAATGAAATGCCAGCGCGGTGGTCTTTCCATAGCCGGCTGCACTCACGACTGTGGTTAGCGTCGTATGGTCGGATTCCGCCAATCTTGCAGCAAGGCCAATGCGAACGACAGCCCCATGAGGTATGCGTGGAGGTCTGTATTTGACAGAGTCGAATAACGACTCATTTGGGTTGGCGCTTCCGACCGCCGACGCCAAGCTATCCATTCCCACGCTGGAGCGTCCCAAAATTCAATTCCTTCGTTCTTGCCCCTTCCAGGCTCTGTAATAGTTTGCCTCACCACATGGACGATATTGGAGACAAGCCCATTTCTGCTATCAATCAAAGACTCGATCGATGAATTCACGCAGTTAACGAGATAGGTATTTCCTTATGAGGAAAATAGCGCGGCAACCATACTCCTGGCAGGTGCGTTGACAATCCTACCTCACATGACGGGTCACTTCTATCTTGATGAACATCGAGCATCGTCATCGTGCGGGCGCGAATTCCATCAAGCGGTAACGACGAAGCCAGTGAGCGTACGGATCAGGCAGCACTGAAGCGGATCGCGCATCTCCTAGCGCAAGTGCTGCGAAATGCGGATAGTGAGGATTCGCGAGGTGGGCCTTGCCAACCATCACGAGATCCAGTTGGCCCCGCTCCACCGCGCTGTTGGCAAACTTCGGGTCGTCCATGCCCCAGGCAGATGCGACGGGCAGGCCCGTCTCCTGCCGGACACGTTCGGCATAGGGCGCCATGAAACCTGGCTTCCAGGGTATCTGACTTTCGCTGGTCGAAAAGCCTATGCTCACGTTAAGCATATCAAGGCCATTGCTGCGAAACGCCTTTGCCAGCGCAATTGCTTCCGCCAAAGTCTCGTCGTCGCGGCCGTCAAATTCGATTACACCGAAGCGAGCGGCAAGCGGCAGATGTTCCGGCCACACCTTCCGAACGGCCGCCAGGGTTTCCAGCAGGAAGCGTCCGCGGTCGCGCCAGTCGCCGCCATATTGGTCTGCCCGCTGGTTGGCGTGGACCGAGAAGAAGCTTTGCCCGAGATAGCCATGTGCGAAGTGCAGCTCCAGCCATTCGAAACCGGCCTTCAGGGCGCGCTGGGCGGCATCCACGAAGTCCCCCTTCACGCGTTCGATATCCGCAATCGTCATGGCGCGAGGCACTTTCGGCAGGTTGCCGCCTAGCGCGATGGCCGACGGAGAGATCGTGTCCCAGCCGCCCGTTTCGCCCGACGGAATGTGGTCGTCCCCCTCCCAGGGACGGTTGGCGCTGCCCTTTCGTCCAGCATGGCCAAGCTGAATGCCGGGCACGGCCCCTTCCGCTGTGATATCAGCTGCGATGCGCGCCATGCCATCAATCTGACTATCAGCCCAAAGGCCGGTGCAGCCTTGCGTGATGCGCCCCTCGGGCGAAACGGCTGTGGCCTCCACAATCACCAGGCCCGCTCCGCCTCGCGCCAGCGCGGGATAGTGAACCCAGTGCCACTGATTGGTGTGGCCGTCGACCGCGCTGTATTGGCACATCGGCGCAACAACGATCCGATTGCGAAGATTAACACCCTTCAAGCTGAATGGATCGAACAATGTGGGCATCGCATAACCCTTGTGCGTGCCGTGAAGCGAGGTTCCGGCTGACAACAATGTAGATCAGGCTTTCATTGACCGAACGCAATCGCGCGCCAATAGTGCGAGATCAGGCTACCAAGGCATTCAAGGCGCCGTCGACCACGACCACGCTGCCGTTCACGAACGAGCCTGCGTCACTGGCGAGCATGATGACGGGGCCGATCAGTTCTTCGATCTTGCCCAGCCTGCGTGCCGGCATTTGTGCAACGCGTTCAGCGCCTGCAGGGCTATCAAAGAACGCTTCGTTCAGTTCCGTCTTGAACCAGCCGGGCGCCAAGGCATTGACCCGGATGTTGTGCCTGGTCAGATCGACCGCCATGGCGCGCGTCAACTGGATGACCGCGCCTTTCGATGAACAGTAGCTGGCCAGTCCGGGCTGGACAGCCAGCCCCAGCACAGACGCCACATTGATGATCGACCCACCTTTGCCTGCGCCGACGAGACGGCGCGCTGCCTCCTGGCCGACATTCCACACGCCCCGCAGATTGGTATCGAAGATGGCATCCCGCGCGGCAGCGTCGATCTTCAGGAAGTTGCGCGCTTCCGTAACCCCAGCATTGCTCACTATGACATCGGCGATCCCGAATGCATTCTCGGCGGCATCGAATGCTTTTGCGACGCTCTCGGGGTCGGTGACATCGCCCTGCACCGCAATCGCGCGGCCGCCGGATCTTTCGATTTCGGCCACGAGATCGTTCAATCGCTCTGTTCTACGGGCGACGGCGACCACACAGGCGCCTGCTGCGGCCAGACCTTGGGCAAGAACGCGGCCGATGCCGCTAGATGCGCCGGTAACCAGCGCCACCCGGCCCGAGAGAGAGAATATATCCAGGTTCACGTTCAGTCCCTTGCATTTGAAACCGGGCGCAGTTCGCCCAACAAGCCGATGGCCGTTCTCGCGCCGTCCTGACGTGACAGGAGGCCGGCGGCAATATCCTCCACAAGGACGTCGATCCGAGGGTCGACCGTGCGCGCAATCATGTCTTCCGCCCGGTCTGCAACCGCTCTGGCGAGCAGCAATCGCGCGCTTGCTGTCCTTGGAACCGCAAGTGTGGAATCCGCTGCAAGCTGCGCAAATTTGATTTCTATCGCGTCGGCAAGCGCTTTCAGTCCGTCCCGGGTGACTGTAGATACACAGACCACCGACCGGTGTTCATCGTGTCCACGGTGGTGCAGCATTGCGTTCAGATGCGCGGCGGTGCGGGCAGCGTCGGGCAGGTCCGATTTGTTCACGACCAGAATGTCGGCAATTTCCAGGACGCCAGCCTTGATGGCCTGCATCTCGTCACCGAGGCCTGGCGCATTCACGACGATCTTGACGTTGGTTAGCTCGGCAACCTCGACCTCCGACTGGCCTGTGCCGACGGTTTCGACAATGACAAGGTCCATGTCGCCAGCGGCCAGAAGGTCCATGACCGACCGCGTCATCCGCGTCACTCCGCCCAGGTGACCCCGCGTGGCAAGCGAGCGAATGAAGACGTTCGGGTTCGCGCTGTGCTCGGCCATCCGCACCCGATCGCCCAAGACGGCGCCGCCGCTGATCGGGCTCGACGGGTCGACGGTCAAAATCGCCGTGCGCGGATAGTGCGGCAGCATTTCCTGCACCAGCGCGTTGATGAGCGAAGATTTGCCCGCACCAGGAGGGCCGGTGACGCCAAGCGTTCGGCACCCGTTGACCTGCCCGCGCACGGCCACGGCAAGTTCGTTTCCGGTCGAGGTCCGATTCTCTATTGCGGTGATGGCCCGCGCGATTGCCAGCGGATCGCGACTTCGCACCGCGGTCAGAAGCGAGGAAGCGTCAGGTCTGGCGTGCGGAGCCGTCAAGCGTAACCCCGATATGCTTTCGCAAGCCGCTGGAATGTCGCCACTACATCGGCCAGCGGCGCGCCGCCCCTGAAAATTTCCCTGACGCCAGCCTCCTCCAGCGGGGGCACGTCGAACGGGCGGATGACACCTCCCACGACTAGCGGAAGATCGTCCACTCCACGCCGCTTGAGCTCTGCGACGATCTTCTGGGTCGTCTCCACCTGGCCGCCGGACATGAAGCTCAATCCGATGATATCGACATCTTCCTGAAGTGCCACAGTCACCACGTCTTCCGGCTGTTCGTAATCGATCAGCACGACTTCCATTGCGGCATCCCGCAGCGCCAGTGCGATCGTCGCAATCGCGCGGTCATGGCTGTCGATGAAGCTCTTGGTCAGCAGCACGCGCGGATTTGGCGCATTGTCTTGCATATGTTTCAGCCTTTTACTTGTTGCGCCCGAAAACGTCGTGAAGGATCGCCTGCATCTCGCCGAGCGTCGCATCGGCTTCAGCCGCGGCCACCAGGTTTTCCATCACCGATCCGATCGTCCGGCCTTCGCTGACCTCGACGGCGGCCTCGCGCAGCTTTTCCAGCGCCGCCGAGCAGCGGGCAGCATCGCGATCGCGCCGATGGCGCTCGATATCTTCGATCGCCAGGCGCGCGGCCTCGGGATCGGGCTTGAACACCGCATACTGTTCCGGCTCGTCGGTGGTATATTTGTTCACCCCGACCATGGTTCTTTCACCGCTTTCGATTTCCTGACGCCACTTGTACGCGGCGGCAGAAACCTGCTGCTTGATCCACCCGGATTCGATGCAGGCAATAAGCCCGCCACGATCATCGATGTCGGCGATAATTTCGAACACCCTGCGCTCGATCTCGTCGGTTAGAGATTCTACATAGTAGGATCCGCCGAACGGGTCGGAGACCTGCACCGCTCCGGTTTCTTCGGCGATGATCTGGCTGGTCCTCAGCGAGAGCGTCACAGCTTCCTCGGTCGGCAGCCCGAGCGCTTCGTCATAGGCGTTGATCGTCATGCCGTTAGCGCCAGACAACACGGCGGCCAACGCGCCATAGGCGTTCCGGACGAGGTTGTTCAGCGGCTGTTGCACCGTCAGCAGCGAACCCGCCGTCTGCGCGTGAATCCGGGCCTGAAGCGAGCCGCTTTTCTTGCAGCCGAACCGCTCGCGGTTGACCTTGGCGTAGACGCGACGAAGCGCGCGGGTCTTGGCGACTTCCTCAAAGAAATTTTCGCCATATCGCACGTGGAAGCCAAACCGGGGCACGACCGAATCCGGATCGATCCCGAGTTTCACGCACTCCTCGTTGACCGCGATTATCGCCGCGATCGAATAGGCCACGGCCTGAACGTTGTCCGCACCCGCCTCGCAGATGTTGTGCTCACTGATCGTCAGCGGATTCCAGAGCGGTACATGCTGCGCACAATAGGATGCGATGTCGGCGATCAGCCGGTAGCTGCCGCGCGGCGAAAAGTTCGTGCCGCCGCTATGTCCAAAGAAGTCCCAGATATAGTTGGTCAGATTGCCACCCAGCTTGTCGAACGCGAAGCCGCGCCTTTTCGCTGCTGCCAGGTAAAGGCCGAGCATGGCGGGCGAACCGGCATTCAGAACCAGCGAAACTGTGGTCTTGGACAGATCCTTGCCGTCGAGCAGGACTTCATAGTCGCTCGCCTTGCAGACCGAGATGCCGCAATCGCCAATGCTGCCGCGGACGCCGGGATGGTCCGGATCATAGCCCATCGATGTAGGCATATCGAAAATGAAGTTATAGGCCTCGCGGTCGAAATAACCCTTCGACCCACCTTGCTCCAGCAGCAAGTCCATCCGCTTGCGCGTCTGCGATGGCAGGCCAAAGCCGATGATCTGCAGGTCCATCCAGGGCTGATACTGGTAATGGATGGGGTAGATGCCACGGGTATAGGGATATTGCCCCGGCATCTCTGCCTCGTTCCCCATCCGGTCAAGGCCGCTGTAGACCGGCTCAACCTCCACGCCAGACCTGTTTCGCGCTACGAAGGACCGATCCTTGTACCGTGCCGCCACCGTCTGCTGCCACCGCCCATAAGCGCTGTCTTCTACCGCCATTTTACTTTCCTTAGCCTGTCCAGATACAAGACATCACGCTGAAAATACTGACTTTAGGTGTAGCGTATCGTGATATTCTTTTACCGATGAGATGCGTCCGTCGCGGATCGTGAACAGGAAGTGATATTCATTATTGTAGGTACGGCCGTTGACGATCTCGCCGACCGCTTCGACTTCGGCCGCCACCTTGTCGCCTTCGCCGATCATGCCCCTAATGCGCATGTCGATGCCGCCGGGGATCTTCGCGCCGATGCCGCGCAGGACCGCGCTGATACCGTCCTTCGATTTCGGTCCGGCTTGTGGCAAGTCGGCAGGCTTTCCGCCGATCCACCAGGTCACGTCGTCGGTCAGGCTGTCAATGAGGCCATCTGCGTCACTGGCCGCGAACCTGGCGAGAAACTGCCGCACGACATCCTTGTTCTGTTCGATCGACATAATTGCTCCTCTAAAGGTGGGTGACGCATTCAGGCTTTCGACCCGACCACGCCGACCGGCACCGGTATTTCCACGCCAAGCAATATCTGGGCATAGCCCTTGCCTTGGGGATCATTGCGAAGCGAGGCGATGCCCCCGCCGCCCAGCACGTCGTAGAGCATGAAGTTCAAACCCTGGATGCCCGGCAAATCGAAGCGCTTGACGTCGGCCGGACCATAGTGCTCGAACAACTTGGCCACGAGTTCCGGCTGCAATGTGCGCTTGATATAAGGCAGGTATTCCGGCTGGCGGGCCACGATGCCGATGTTGGCATGATTGCCCTTGTCGCCGCTGCGCCCCCAGGCCAGTTCGATCAACGGGACCGTGGTGAAATGCGCCGTATCTATAGCGCCTTCAGGCACGGGCGTGGTGGCGGCGGCATCGATTGATCTCGGGAGGGCCGTCCCCGTGGTCTGAATTGAGACATTCTGACCATCGACTTCGGCGTGGACCTGTCCATCAACCAGCGCCTTGTCCACCGCGAGAGAGAACAGGCGGACAAGCGGCATCACCTTTGGGCGATTGCCCCCCATTCCGGTGAAACCGGGCGCCATGGACGTGCCGGCAGAGGTGAATTCACGCACCAGAAGCTCCAGTGCCTTGGGATCGTCGTGCTTGGCGGCGATCTTCAACACCACTTCCCGCGCGCCCAAGGCTCGGCTGTTCGAGCCGTAGCTGGATTCGGCCCCGATGACTTCGATCGAGGTCTCTGTGAACGGCGCCGATCCGGACTTCGCCAGCAGCGACGAGACGCGAGATGCGACTTGCTCGCCTACCCTGACCGCCTTGGCGGCTGCGTCCTGCCCGATGATGGTCCAGGTGGCGCCGACACGATAGCCGTCCTGCCAGGTCGCACTGGCCTTGTAGGTTGGCGAAGGCGCTGCGCCGCGAGCGCCTGTCACGCGTACCCGCTGCTCGCCCACCTCGGCAATCTTGACCGATCGCCAGTCACAGGTCACGTCCGGAAGCAGATAGGCGGCGGGATCACCGATCTCGTAGACAAGCTGCTCGCTTACCGTGCCCCGGGAAACGAGGCCGCCGGTTCCCTCCGGCTTGATAACGTCGAACGCGCCATCCTCGTCGATGACGGCGATGGGATAACCGATGTTCTCCCAGTTGGGCACGTCCTGCCAATCGGTGAACAGGCCGCCCGTGGCTTGTGCCCCGCACTCGATAATATGCCCGGCGAGCGACCCACCCGACAGGCGATCGAAATCGGACGGCGACCAGCCGAATTCATGAATGCATACGCCAAGCACCGTTGCGCTATCGACGCAGCGTCCCGTGACCACGATGTCCGCGCCTGCATCCAGGGCCGCCGCGATCGGCCAGGCACCAAGGTAGGCGTTTAGGCTCAGCAGCCGCTCCGGCATCGACGCGCCGGAAAACATCTCCTTACTGTCCTTCAGCTGTGACTGCATCGCCAAAAGATCGTCGCCCGTGACAACGCCGACGCGCAGGTCAAGATTGGCGGCTGCGATCCTGGCTCGCAGCGCATCGGCGCAGGCGTTGGGATTGACCCCTCCGGCGTTGGCGATCAGCTTTATCCGGCGATCAGCGATCTGCGGCAGATGCCGTCCAACAAGCGTGACGAAATCGGTCGCATAGCCAAGCGACGGGTCCTTCGCGCGGGCGCGGGCCAAGATCGACATCGTGACTTCCGCCAGATAGTCGAACGAAATGTAATCGAGCCCATCATGCTGCAGCAACTGCGGCAAGGCGATCGAGCTGTCTCCCCAAAAGCCGGAAGCACCCCCGATACTGATCGTGCGATGGCTCATGCGGGCTCTGCCTCTATAACGAATAGAATATCGCGCGCCTTCACCTGTTGGCCGGCGGCAACCGCAATGGTCCTGACGGAACCTGGGATGGGAGCGATGATCTGCTGTTCCATTTTCATGGCTTCCAGAACGGCCAGCACATCACCGCGCGCCACAATTTGATCTGGGGCAACGCGCACTGCCGAAATCGTGCCGGTCATCGGCGCGCGCAGCACGCCGTCGCCGCCCGCAGAAGACTTGGAGGGCGCCTGATAGGTAGTATCCTCGAACTGATAGACCCGTCCGTCCAGATCGATTTCGATTCCATCGGCGTCGAGCAGATAGGCTGCGCGCCGCATAAGCCCATCGAGCTCGAAGCGAACGAACCCGTCGCGGCGGTCAATGATTGCAAGGGATACGCAATTTCCGCCGGCTTCGACCGACCAGTGCGACTCAGACCGGGCTACGCGCAGCGTGGTCGATTGATCTTCGCTCGCCAGGGTGATCGGATGAGCCTGGATTGCATTGGAGGCCCAACCTGTCCCGGCCTTGTCAGCGACGAGGATCGCGGCGAGAGATATAGCCGCAGGGTCCGCTTCGCTGGCCTGGAACCCGTCGCCATAATGCTTCCCGATGAATGCGGTGGTGGCGCTGCCACTTGCGAATTCATCGGTCGTCAAGGCGTCGAGCAGAAACTCGCGATTGGTGGCGACGCCAAGCAAATGCGTGCCCCGGACCGCACGCACCAGTCGTCGCAATGCTTCGGCGCGGTTTGCACCACTTGCGATGATCTTGGCGATCATCGGATCATAGAATGAGCTGATAACTTGTCCGGGGACCAGGCCGTGATCTACGCGCACGCCTTCGCCCGCGAAAGGCTGCCAGATCGCGGCTACGCCCGTCTGGGGCAAGAACTGGTTACGGGGATCTTCGGCGTAGAGCCGCACCTCGATCGCATGTCCGGAAAGCTTGATGTCGTCCTGAACGAAGGGGAGGGGCAGCCCCGCTGCCACGTCGATCTGAAGGTCGACGAGGTCGATCCCCGTCACGCACTCGGTCACCGGATGCTCGACCTGCAGCCGGGTGTTCATTTCCAGGAAGTAGAACTCTCCGTCGCCCCCCAGCAGGAACTCCACCGTTCCCGCGCCGACATAGTTGATCGCCGCCGCAGCGCGAACCGCAGCTTCGCCCATCCGCCGCCGAAGGTCTTCGTTCACGGCAGGAGAAGGCGCTTCCTCGATAACCTTCTGGTGACGCCGCTGTACAGAGCAGTCGCGCTCGCCGAGATGAACAACCGATCCGAAGCGATCGCCGAACACCTGTATTTCGACATGGCGTGCATCAACCACGGCGCGCTCTAGCAGCAAGCGATCATCGCCGAACGAACTTTTCGCCTCTGACCGTGCGGAGGCGAGCGCCGCTGCCAGATCGGCCCGGTCATGTACCAGGCGCATACCCCGGCCACCGCCTCCGGCCGAAGCCTTGACCATCACTGGATAGCCGATCCGTTCGGCCTCACGGATAAACAGGTCGTCGTCCTGATCGTCGCCTTCGTACCCTGGCACGCAGGGCACGCCAGCTTCGATCATGCGCCGCTTGGACCGGGCCTTGTCGCCCATGACGCGGACCGAATCCGGCATCGGGCCGATGAACATGATTCCGGCATCAGCACATTGTTCCGCGAATTCCGCGTTTTCGGAAAAAAATCCGTAGCCGGGATGCAGTGCGTCGGCGCCACTGGCTTTGGCGGCCGCCAGCACCCGCTCGGCGGACAGGTACGATTCACGCAGAGGGCCGGCACCCAGTCGAAAGGCTTCATCTGCTTCCAGCACATGCCGCGCGCCAGCGTCGGCATCGCTGAAGATCGCGACAGTCGCATAGCCCTTCGCTTTGGCGCTCCGGATCACTCGGCACGCGATTTCGCCGCGATTGGCGATCAGGATCTTCGAGAACGGCTTTATGTGTTGGCCCATGCCGGCGCCCTTTTTTCCTTGAATGCCGCAATTCCCTCAGCGCCCTCGCCGAGCACGGCGTCGGCGAAGACGTCGGCCGCGGTGTGCGAGAACGCTACGATGTCCAGCCCAGGCAGGCCGTTAAGCAGCGCCTTCGTGGCTGCCAGGGCGGCGGGCGCGCAGGACTGGATCTCGCCCAGGATGGCATCCAGTCTTGCGTCGAGTTCAGCACGATCTGGCAACAGCTCGTCAACGAGACCAAGGTTGGTTGCCTGCTCCGCATTGAAACGGCTTCCGGTCAGGGCAAGGCGGCGCGTGGTAGCCAGGCCAAGGCGAGCGACGACAAACGGAGCGATCTGTGCAGCGACCAGCCCCAACCTTGCCTCTGACAGGGCAAAACTGGCGCCTGGCCCGGCCAGCACGATGTCGGCGCAGGCCGCCAATCCCATGCCGCCGCCCATGGCCGCCCCCTCGATCACAGCGATCACCGGCTTGGGAAAGGTGCTGAGCGCGTTGTAGACACGCGCGCCCCGCAATGACAGTTCGACTGTGGCGGCATGCGCGTCTGCGGTCGATCCGCGAAGCGTTCTTCCGCCAAGATCGGCGCCGGCGCAAAACACCCGGTCGCTTCCCCGCAGCACGAGTGCGCGAATGGCCGGTTCATCGCGCAGCTGGGAGAACAGTACCTCGAAGTCGCCAAGCAGCGCATCGGACATTGCATTGCGCGTAGCGGGATCATCAATCGTTGCGACGAGCGCAGAGTCACGTTGCTCCAGTCGCAGGACAGATGTCTTTGGGGGATGTTCAAGAGGCCAGGTCACAGCCGTGCGATCCCGAAGCTGTTCGAAGCCAATGTGCGTGCCTCGGCCTCGCAACACGTGTCGAGACAGAACGCCACAACCCGGCGTGTGTCGCGCGGATCAATTATCCCGTCGTCCCACAAACGCGCCGTCGCGAACAATGCCTCCCCTTCGCGTTCATACTGGGCGACAAGCCTTTCAGCCATGGCCACCAGCCCTGCGCGGTCAGGTTCGACCCCGCGTGCGGCGGCTCCGTCTTCCGCGACGATGGTGAGAACCTTGGCGGCCTGTTCTCCGCCCATCACGGACAGGCGGTTGTTCGGCCAGGAAAAGATGAAACGCGGACCGAAAGACCGCCCGCACATGGCATAGGCACCAGCACCGAAGCTCGCCCCGATCTGGATCGTGATCTT
>JACKLA010000010.1 GCA_024236155.1 Sphingomonadaceae bacterium | reverse complement strand
CGCCGCAACGCTGCTCCGCCTCTGCATCCATCAGTCGCTGCAGGACCAGTTCGCCCAGCTCCCTCAGTAAATCACCGTCCGCATGCTTTTCAGCCAGCTCAATCAATGCCATCCTGTCCTCGGTCATCGTGGTGTCTCTCCGTGATTGGTGAAGGTGTCGTAACCTCCAGTTTACGGAGACCCACGGTGGCCGCCACCCCACCGTGAAGATTTACACCACTCATGAGGACACTACCCGCGTCGAATGCTCTGATCGAGTTTCTCCCGTAGTAATCGCATCAATACGACGAAGACATCTGGGTCGAATGTCCCAGCCGCGATCCCGTCGGCGATCCCTTTACGATCTTGCTTGCTTGGTTTCGGATACTTCTTGCCCATCAGTTTTGCACCCTAGCGGGTTCCTCACTGGCCCGCATTCTTAATCTTCCTATATCGGTTACGCCGCGTGCTGGTGCCGATGAAGCAGTTCTCTCCTGGCTCAGCGCAACGAAACGCCTCGCCGATTTCGGCTCGCCGCGCCATTGCAACGCTTTGGCGAAATGAACGTCTTGAGGGGGTATCGCTGGGGGTATTCTGTCAGGGGTAGTAATAAATAAGCATATATAACAGTATCTTCAAAGACGAATGCACGTCCCTCCTCCGCTACCAGAAAACAGTGTCCGCATGGGTTCGCTTGTATCCGCCACAAGGCGGAACGCGATATCCTCCGGCCCACTCCCCGACACGGCGCGAACTGGCGCGGGCATATATTGAGCGAATGCCGGTACATCCGGGCCGCCAGGATATCCCTGCTACCCGACAACCGCGCTCCGACGATATGCATGCTTGCATGTTAGTATAAGTACGGTCTATGAGTTGGCCATCAAAACAGGCCGGGCATGACCGGGTGTGCAAACTGCATGGGAGAAGAGAGATGAGCACGAATGCGAGCCCGGACGCAAGGTCCGAAGAGCTGCACCGCAAATACATCGAGGAACGCAACAAGCGCATCTCTCCCGACCGTGAAGCGCAATATATTGATGCGCAAGGCGATTATTCCGATTTCGCCAAGGATCCCTACACGCCGGAAGTTGCCGAACGCGATCCGGTATCGGAAGAGGTCGATGTCCTGGTGGTGGGGGCAGGTTTCGGTGGCATGCTCACCGGGATGAACCTGCTCAAGGCGGGAATCGATAACTTCCGCATCCTCGACATGGCGGGCGATTTCGGCGGGACGTGGTACTGGAACCGCTACCCCGGCGTGCGCTGCGATATCGAAGCCTATATCTACCTGCCGCGACTGGAAGAGGTCGGTACGGTTCCGAGCGAGCGTTATGTCACCGGCGCGGAAATCTTCGAACACTCGAAGCGGTTTGCCCGGCATTTCGGCCTCTATGATCATGCACTGCTTCAGACCCGTGTCGAACGCATGGTCTGGGATGACGAGACACTGCGCTGGACGGTCACGACCAATCGCGGCGACACGATCATTGCCCGTTTCATTACCGTCAGCCAGGGGCCGCTCGCGATTGTCAAGCTGCCCGGCATCCCGGGTATCCGCGATTTCAAGGGCGAGGTCTTTCACTCGGCGCGGTGGGATTACGAGTTCACAGGCGGCAGCGCCGATGGCGGATGCAGCAAGCTGGCGGGCAAATCCGTTGGTGTGATCGGCACCGGCGCAACGGCGGTCCAGATCGTTCCGACCATTGCCGACGATGTTGAGGAAATGTTTGTTTTCCAGCGCACCCCCTCGGCGGTTGCCGCGCGCAACAACCATGCGACCGATGTCGACTGGTTCAAGGGCCAGCCTGCCGGTTGGCAGGCCGAGCGGGCAGACAACTTTGCCGAAACGCTCAATTTCAGCATGCCAGCGACCGACCTTCTGAGCGATTGCTGGACCGACTTCTTCAACCGCTTCAAGGCCGAGTTCGAACGCCGCAAGGCGGCTGGTGAGGAACTCGATCCGCACGACATCATGCAGGCGGTCGATTACGACAAGATGGACGATGTTCGCGCCTATATCGAGCAGGTCATCGAGGACAAGGAAACCGCCGAAGCTGCCAAGCCGTGGTACAATTTCCTGTGCAAGCGCCCGCTCTATAGCGACGACTTCCTTGAATCGTTCAACAAGCCCAATGTCCATCTGGTGAACACCGATGGGCGCGGTGTGGAACGCGTTACCGCCGATGGGCTGGTCGCCAACGGCCAGGAATTCCCGCTCGACGTGATCGTCTTCGCGACCGGCTACGAAGTCGGCGCGCCGCCGCACAAGGTTGGCGAATACGAGGTCGAAGGGCGGGGCGGAAAGACGCTCGACCAGAAATGGAATGAAGGCTTCCGTTCGATCCACGGAACCAAGATGTCGGGCTTCCCGAACTTCCAGGTCGTCGGCCAGCAGGAACAGGGCATCGCCAACTTCAATTACACGACTGTGGTTGAGATCCAGTCCGCCCATGCAGTCGGCGTGATCGAGCGGTGCCTCAAGAACGGGTATGAAGCGATTGATTTCACCCGCGATGGCGAGGATCGCTGGGTCCAGACGATCGCCGATACCTATATCGACCGGACGCATTTCTACGAAGAATGCACACCCGGCTTCCTCAACAATGAGGGCAATTTCAAGGACAAGCCGACCTTCATCGGCGGCACCTACGGCCCCGGTCCGCTTGCCTATCGTGACGTGATTGCAGAGTGGCTCGAGCAGGATTTCGAGCGTGATACCGAGGTGCTCGGGAAAGCCTGAGCAGGGAGTTTCCCGATAGGCTTGCGCGAGCCGGTCAGCTGTCGCTGACTGGCTCGCCAAGTCCTGCCAGCACCGAGCTGGCAATGGCTGCAATATGCGATTCCGCGACCAGGCGCGCGCGTTCGGTCTGCTTCCGGTCGATTGCGTCTATGATCTGCTCATGCTCGGCAATCGCGTCTTTCTGGAACACCTCGAAACCGGACGAGTGCGTGATGAAGAAATCGCACATGTTGAAATTGTTGCGCTGCTTCTGATCCAGCAGCGGTGAATTCGCCATTGCATGAATGGTGTTGTGGAATTCACGGTTGAGCCGGACATAGCTGTCGACATCCGAACCATTGCCGTCGACGATCGACAGCTGCATCTGGATAGCCCGCAGCGATTGCATCTGCTCGGCAGTGCGGCGCTCTGCAGCCAGTTCTGCGAGCAATCCTTCCATGCGCTGGAACATGATGAAGAAGTCGGCGATCTGCGAAGGCGTCGGGTCGACGACCTCGCACCCGACTTGCGGAATGATCCGGACGAAGCCGTCGACGCTGAGGCGGTTGAGCGCGCTCATGATCGGCTGTCGACTCGCCCCGGTTTCCTGCGACAACTCCTTGACCAAAAGCCGGTCGCCGAAGCCATAATGCGCCTTCACGAGTCGCTGGATGATGAAGTCGTAGATCTCGTTTCGCTTGCTCATCTGGTCCTTGTGCGGCCGCCAGTGCTGCAGCCTTGCCCCTTGTATTTCAGCCCTTTCGCCGGTCCCGGCCCGGTTTTCGGACGGTAAGCGAATATCCTCCCTCATAAAAAGATCAAAAAGACTTGCAATGGTTCTATCATGCTTGCATGCTAGCATAGATTGAAGGGAGAAGGTTCATGGCAAGTATTTGGCCCACGCTTGCGCGGGTCCCTTACCGCGTCGACTATGTCGATGCCGGGGGCATCCGGACGCGTTATCTGGAAACCGGAGACAGCACATCGGATGAGGCCGTAATCTTCGTTCACGGCACTGGCGGCCACCTCGAATCCTTCACTCGCAACTATCACCCCCATGGAGAGAAATTCCGCACTCTGGGCCTCGACATGATCGGACATGGCTTCAGCGACAAGCCGGACTACGACTACGAAATTTCCAACTATGTCGAACACCTGCTCGCGTTTTGCGATGCGATGGGTGTGCGCAAGGCGCACCTTCACGGCGAATCGCTGGGTGGCTGGATCGTTGCGCAGTTCGCCATCGACCATCCGGAACGGATGGCGAGCCTGACTCTCAACACTGCCGGGGGCCTCAACACAGACCCTGCGGTGATGAAGCGGGTCTATGATGTGACCATGAATGCCGTCGCCAATGCCAGCCCGGAAACGGTCCGTGCGCGGCTCGAATGGCTGATGAATTCGCCCGACCGTGTCACGCAGGACCTGCTGGAAATGCGCCTTGGCGTCTATACCCAGCCGGGCTTCGTGCAGGCGATGGAGCACATCCTGTGCCTGCAGCACATGGACATTCGCATGCGCAATGTCCTGTCGGAAGAAACGCTCGCGAATATCACGGCCCCGACAATGGTGATCTGGACCGATCACGACCCGACTGCGCCGGTGGCCACCGGGCAGCGTTTCGTCGATGCCATTCCGAACGCTGAGCCGCTGATCGTGATGACCGATTGCGCGCACTGGCCGCAATGGGAAAAACCCGAAGAATTCAATGCGCTGCATCTCGAATTCCTCGGGCGGCACCGGGTTTCAGCAATGACCGAGGAGGCTTGAGCATGGCTGTCCGCATGATCTGTGCGTCGCACACACCGCTGATGGGCAATGTCCCGGCAGGCGCCGACAATGAAGAGCGCGTTCGCGAGCACTTTGCGGCGCTTAGTGCCGAAGTCGAGGAATTCGATCCCGAGCTGGTGGTGATTTTCTCACCCGACCACTTCCGCGGCTTTTTCTATGACCTCCTGCCGTCGTTCACCATCGGGGTGCGGGCAGAGGCGCTGGGCGATTACGGTATCGGTTCCGGCCCCTACGATGTGCCGGAGGACCTGGCACTCGATTGTGCGCGGGCATGCCATACCGCAGGTGTCGATGTGGCGGTCTCCTATCGCCTCAAGGCGGACCACGGATTTTCCCAGCTTTTGATGCTGCTCGGCGGATCGGTTGCGCGCTGGCCCGTCATTCCGGTGCATGTGAATTGCGCCGGGCCACCCCTTCCGACCGTCGAGCGGGTCCGGGCGCTGGGGAGCGCGATCGGGGCATGGGCCGCCCAGACCGGCAAGCGCGTGCTGATCCTGGGTTCGGGTGGCCTGAGCCACGATCCGCCGATGCCGAGCATTGCCGATGCGCCGCCGCATATTGTCGAGAAGATGATCGACAACCGGAATCCAACGCCGGAAGAGCTCAAGAAGCGCGAGGAATCGAATTTTGAAGTCGGGCGCAGGCTGGCCGACGGCACCAGCGATCGCCTGCCGCTCAATCCCGAATGGGACCTTGGGCTGATGCAGGCGCTGGAGGACGGGAAGCTCGATACGCTCGACCCGCTCAGCGAAGCGGAACTCTCCGCGCTTGGCGGCTGCGGCGGCCATGAGGTCCGGTGCTGGGTCGCTGCCTATTCGGCCCTCGCGGCGTCCGGCCCCTACGAGTCGAAGCAGCTGTTTTACCGAGAAATTCCACTGTGGAACGCAGGGATGGGCATCGCCAAGGCGGCGCCCGAGAAAGAAGGAGGGCTGGCTCTCGCATGAGGGCCGGAAGGAGGATAAGATCATGATTCATTCACTTCGCCAGTTCGCCCTGATGGTTCCTGACCTGGAGCCGGGAATCGAGTTCTACCAGGCACTCGGGCTCAATATGAACGAGCGCGCGCCGGGTCTGGCGGTGGGTTTCCGCTGCGACGGGCGCGAGCATGATGAGATCATCCTCGTCAAGGCCGGTGACAGCCGCAAGCTGCACCACATCTCCTTCGGTGCGACCCCTGAAGGGGTGGGCGAGATCGAGGCTCGGTTGACGGCTGCGGGCGTCGAATTGCTCGACAAGCCGGCGCCCGATGCGGACGACGGACTGTGGTTCCGCGATCCCGAAGGCGTGCTCGTCAATGTCACTCCGGCGGCAGCCTATCCCGACCATGTGCCGGGGGACTTCCCGCTTGCCAACCGTCCGGGGATCACCCCGCGCAAGGACGAGCGCGGTATCATTCCGGGCAAGATTACCGGTCGTCCGCGCAAGTTCGGTCACATGATCGTGTTTGCCAAGGATGTGATGGCGAAGGTCAAGTTCTACACCGAACTGCTCGGCCTCAAGGTCAGCGATTATATCGAAGGTGGATATGCCGCCTTCCTGCACGCGCCGGGGGACAGCGATCACCATATCCTGGCCTTCCTCCCGTCCGAATCGCCCGGCTTCCATCACGCCAGCTTCGAGATGGATTCGGCCGACCACGCTGCAATCGGTGCCAAACGCCTGCTGGAAGCCAATGGGCGGCAGGCGTGGGGGCCCGGTCGCCACGGTGTTGGTGCCAACTACTTCCACTATTTCCGCGACCCCTGGGATGGGATGGCCGAGTACTACTGGGACATGGATTTCATCTCGGGCGACAAGGAATGGGACGTCTCCGATTGGACCAAGAAAGAGGGGATGTTCATCTGGTCGGCTGACGGCATGCCGCCACCCGATTTCGGCAAGAATTACGAAGCCGAGCAGTGGGGCTGAGGGGCCCCACCGCAAACCAATCCGACATTTCAGACAACCAAGCTTTTTGAAGACCCAATAACCAAACGACCCACAACTGTTTGAGGGAGAGAGAATGTGAAACAGCTACTTGCAGGCGCAGGCCTTGCGGCCATTGCCATGTGTGCGACCCACGGCACGGCTTACGCGCAGGAAAACGAACAGGCCGACACCGAACGCACAGGCGGATTCGACGAGATCATCGTGACCGCGCAGAAGCGCGAATCCTCTTTGCAGGAAACCCCGCTGGCGATTTCCGCCTTTTCGGGCGACCAGATGGAAGATCGCGGGATCGACGATATTTCCAACCTCCAGAGCTACGTGCCCAACCTGCACGTCGGTTCCGAACAGGATGGCTTCAAGATATCGCTCCGCGGCATCGGCCTGCAGGGCACGACCTCGATCAATGACTCGGGCGTCGCTTTCTACATCGACAATTTCTACATCAGCCGCCCGGCTGGCGGCAGCGCCGTGTTCTTCGATGTCGATCGGCTCGAAGTGCTGCGCGGCCCGCAAGGCACGCTCTACGGTCGTAACGCGACCGGCGGCGTGGTCAACGTCATCCCGACACCTCCGTCCGATGCCTTTGAGGGGCAGGTCGGTGTTAGCTATGGCTCGCGCGACCTCATGGAGCTGCGCGGTGTCCTCAATGTCCCGCTCGGCGACATGGCAGCCGGTCGCATTTCGGCCGTCTATTCGCAGGAAGACGGCTATGTGAAGAATACCTCGACCGCACCGGGAACGAGCGACTTCTTCGGTAGTGACGGTGACCTTACCGTGCGTGGCCAGCTGCTGGTGGGTGACCCCGACACGATCGAAGTGCTGCTGTCCGGCAACTACACCAAGATCAACGGCAGCGGTGTCGCCATGCAGTATCTTGTTCGCAACATCGGCGGCCCGCCGCCGACCCAGGCATTGCTGGCGACCGTTCCGGCCGAAGATCCCGATCCGCTGGTCACCAGCAATGATGCGCCGAGCTACAACGATGTCGAAATGACCACGGCATCGGCACGCCTGACCAAGGATTTCGGCGGTGTCGAGGCCGTCGTCCAGCTTGGCACACTGTGGCAGAACAGCGACCTGCTGCAGGATTTCGACGGCTCGTCGGTCGATGTCAGCCGCTTCCGCAAACAGGAAGAAACCGATGCCTTCAGCATCGAAGCGCGCCTGGCATCGAACGGTACCGGTCCGTTCTCCTGGCTGCTCGGCGGTTACTACTACACCGAAGACACCTATATCAGCCGCATCGTGCAACTGAATGGCCTCGGTGGTGGCAACTTCATCAACCTGCCCAATTTCGACCTCGATGAATGGGGATCGAGCAGCACCCGCGCAGTGTTCGGTTCGGCAACCTATGAACTGACCCCGGCCTTCCGCGTGACGCTGGGCGGGCGCTACACCTGGGACAAGAAGAACGGAACCAAGCGGACGAACCTCAACTTCGGTTCACCGCTGCCGCAGGACACGCCGCAGAATGTTTCGTTCGACAAACTCACCTGGAAGGTGGGCCTCGAATGGGATGCCGCACCCGACGTGCTGGTCTATTCCAGCGTTTCGACCGGTTACAAGGCGGGCGGTTTCAACGTGTCATCGGACGGTTCGCTCTATCGACCGGAAGAGATCATGGCATACGAGTTCGGCGTGAAGTCGGACCTGTTCGATCGCCGGCTGCGGCTCAACCTCGATACGTTCTACTACGACTACACCGACATGCAGCTGACCACGCTGGGGACCTACGGGCCGACCAACGCGCCGGGCCAGTTCACGGTGAATGCGGGTAAGAGCGAAATCTACGGTGCAGAGCTCGATGCGCAGGTCGTCGTCACGGACGAACTGATGCTGATGGCATCCTATGCCTATACCGACGCGACCTTCAAAGAGTTGTGCAATATCGATCCGCTCAATGCGGGTATCTTCGATCCGGTATGTACGACGCGCGGTTTCCCGGGGGCATTGCTCGACGGGAACCGGGTGCCTTACGTCTCGAAGCACAACTTCAATCTCGGCGCGAAGTATGAAGTCGATCTGGGGGCCAGCGGCGGTCTGACCTTCTCGGTCAATCACAACCGTCACTCCAACTTCTTCCTTCGCGAATTCAATTCGCCGGGGGTCGATTATGTCGGCGCGAACGGGAAGACCGATGCCACGATCACCTGGAACGCTGGTGACTCGGGGCTGCGGGTGACCGGCTATGTCACCAACCTCGAAAATGATGTCGAGAAGACGAACATCTATGTCAGCCCGGGCTTCGTCGGCTCGAGCCCGACGACGGCATACTCCAAGCCGCGGACGTTCGGCATCCGCGTCGACTATGAGTTCTGATCGGAACTCGAACGATGCAGAAATCCGGGGGAGGGTCCGCGGGACCCTCCCCCTTTGCATTTCTGCATTGCTGCTTTCGCTGGCTTGGGGAAGCCCGGCTGTGGCGCAGGCTGCTGGCGATGCGGAGGCTGATCGACAGGCGCCTGCCAGCGTGCAGGAAAGCGATGCAACGCGCATCGTCATCCTCGGTTCGGGCGGGGGACCGATCCCGCGCAGCGACCGTGCCGAGCCTGCTATCCTCATCGAGGCGGGTGGCGAGAACTACCTGTTCGATACGGGCGATGGCGTAACCCGGCAGCTTGCGCGTGCAGGTGTCGGTCCGAACGATTTGCGAGCAATATTCCTGAGCCATCTCCACCTCGATCATGTCGGTGGCCTGCCCTATCTGGTGGGTGCCCGCTGGGTGTATCGCCCGGCTGGACCGCTGCCGGTGATTGGCCCGGCAGGGACTGCCCGGCTGATCGAAGGCTCCGGCAACTTCCTGGCAGTGCCGGAAGACCTGTTCACCCCGACCTTGCCCAAAGGCCTGACCGTGGCTGAATCCGTCGATGTGCGGGAAGTGGACGCGGGCGAGGCAGAGGCAATAATCGTCTATCAGGATGACAACATCACGGTGCGCGCGATCGGGAATTCGCATCTCGCATTGCTGCCACCGGAACTGCGCGCCGCGAGCGGCGGCAGCTTTGCCTACCGGATCGATGCGGCGGATCGTTCCGTTGTCTATACGGGCGATACCGGGCCGAGCGAGGCCGTCATCCGGCTGGCCAGGGGCGCGGATATCCTCATCAGCGAAGTGGTCGATGTAGAAGCGACGCTCCAATACCTGACCGATCAGATGGGCCTGCCGCCTGCGCGGCTTGGTGCGCAGGACAGATTCCAGCGTGAGGCGCATCTGACCCCGCAGGAAGTCGGCAGGATTGCGCGAGAGGCGGGGGTAGGGATGGTGGTGCTGACCCACCTTGTGCCGGGCCTCGACAGCGAGCGTGACACGCGCCGGTACAGCGATGGCGTTCGCGCGGAGTTCGCCGGTCCTGTCGTCGTTGCATCCGACCTCGCGGAATATTGAGGAAGAAGACATGCAATCTCGACGTTCGATGATGGCAGGATCGCTGGCGCTCGCCGGAACAGCCGCCTGCACGACGATGACGCAGGCCCCCGCTTCGGCCGGGCTGATTTATGCACCCGCGCCGCCCGCGACCCCGCTCCATGGCCTCAACATGCAGTTGCTCGAAGTGCTGCATCGGTCGGGAATGGCCGGCTGGTCGATGGAACCGGTGGCATTGCCGGAATCGGTCAACCGCTCGACCGTGCTGCCTGCGCAGGAACGGCGTACCACGCTGCCTATCGTGACGACTGCCGACTTCGCGCTGGCGCGCAAGGGGGCGGGGCCGGACTGGCACGGCTATGACCGGGCAAGCACGGACCTGCTGTTCGTCAGCAAGCTTTACGACGTGGGCTTCGGTTTCCAGGTGACCGACCCCGCCATAGCCGGGCCGGGCGATCTTGCGGGCAAGTCGATAGCGGTTCCTCCAAGACCCAGCGCCGTGCGGATGATGAGCGAGGCGCTGGTCGAGCATGGATGGGCAGTCGATGGCGTGGAGTTCGTCGATTGCTCGCCGCCGCAAGGTGCGCAGTTGCTGGCGGAGGGCAAGGTGGCTGCGCTTGCGTGGAACCTCGTGCTGCCGCGAGATGGCGTGCCTGCACCGATGCTGCCTTCGCCGCCCGGCGCGCGTTTCCTTTCCATCGAGCCTTCTGCCATCGCGCGGATGAACGCGGCAGTCGGCTTCGAGCTTGGGCCTTTCGTGATGACCGATGGCACGCCGATCATTTCCTTTGCACAGGCGCTGGCTGCCTGGGCGGACACGCCCGAGGCGGATGTGCTGGCCATGCTGGCAGCGATTGCCGACAAGGGTGGCGAGTTCGATGGACTGCCCGATGACGTCGCGGGAATGTTCGACTGGCCAGGCTTGACGAATGAGGTGATCCATCCCGTCGCAGCCCGGTTCCGCAGCGGGAAGGCCTGATCGCGATGGTTGCTGTCAGTGTGAGAAAGGGGCCGCGCCCCGAAACCTTCCCGGGGCCGCCGCAGAGCCAGGTTTCGCAGCTGACCGATCCCGAAACACGCCGCCGCCTCAGCCTGACCATGGCAGAGCGGATGCTTCGTCTGGATGGCATCAAGGGCGGCCTGAGCCGCCGCGCGCCGCCCGGGACAATCGGCTTCTTCCTCGATCCCGAACAGTGCTGCTCCGACGTCGACTCGTTCCTGCTGGGCAACGAAATCGCCCATGTTCATCTCGAGGATGATGGCAGCCTGCACGCGGTCCTGCCGGAAGAGGTGATGCAGGCCGCCATCGAAGCGCGATGGGCCGAACCGCATCCCATGGCAGGCATGCCCACTGTCTCGCCGCGCACCGTGCTGATCTATGCCCCGCGCGACGAGGGCGAGATCGAGACGATTATGAACCTGCTGCAATACGCCTATGATGCGGCTCGGCGGGACTGACCGGGGTCTTTGCCGCCATGCGGCTTGCAATCTGGTCGGCGCATTTGAGCAATCGGGCAGAGATTCGCTCGATATCCATTCGCTCCAGCTTCTGGCCGGGATAGCTGAAGGATACAGCGCAGTTCTGGCCTTCGATCACACCCAGCGGTGCGGCAATGCACACCAGGCCCGCCTGCATTTCGCCGTCATCGATCGCATAGCCGCGCTGCCGAATTGCCTCGACCTCGCTGCGCATTACCTCGGGGTCGACAATCGTGGTCGGCGTCAGCTTGACCATCGGCAAGCGGAGGTAGGCATCGAGGTCGCGCAACGACAGCTGGCTCAGCAGGGCCTTGCCGATGCCGGTGCAATAGGCCTCAAGCTGCGCGTGTTCGCGGGTGAAAATGCTCGGGAGCCCTTCGCGCACCAGATAAGTTACCATCTCGTTCTCGTAAGTGCCGAGGTGGGCGGTGGCGTTTTCGCGGCTCGCCGCAGCGGCCAGTATCGGGCGCGCCACCGCAATAAGTCGAGACAGCGGATTGATGCCGTCAAGCAGGCGCCGCAAATGCTGGCTGCCTGCGTAGCGGCCCCTGGCAATACGCACGATCAGCCCCCGCTCAAGCAGGAGCTTCGCATAGCGGCGTGAGGTCGATCCGGCGAGGGACAGACGCTCGCCAAGTTCGCGCAGCGATGTTTCTCCCGAATCCTGCACGATCACCTCGAACAGTTCGAAGGCCCGGCTGATCGCCTGCGCTCCCGTGGGTTGGTTTTCGCTCACCATGTGAGCAACCTAATGCCTCCAGCCCTAGCCTGCAATGCCAGTTGCGCTAGCATTGCCACACAGAACGGGATCGCGGGCGGATCAGGCTTCGCCCGGCCTGGATGGGAGCGGAAATACGATGAGCGACAGGGACCAGAGGTTGGAACAGGCGGCACGCGCGCTGCGCAATGCCTATGCCGGTGGCGCGATCGAACCCATGCGCGATGTGCTCGATCCGGTCGATGCCGAGGGTGCCTATGCCATCCAGGCGATCAACACGGCTTTCTGGAAAGAGAGTGGACGCAGGATTGTCGGTCGCAAGGCGGGGCTGACTGCGGAAGCGGTGCAGAAACAGTTGGGCGTCGACCAGCCGGACTATGGCGCATTGTTCGACGATATGCGTATTGCAGATGGCGGCACGCTCGATCCCGCTCGGACCCTCCAGCCGAAGGCGGAGGCCGAAATCGCCTTCGTCCTGTCGCGCGGCGTGAATGACCCGAACATTGACGCAGCCGGCCTCGCGGCGTCGGTGGCCAGCGTTCACGCTGCGATCGAGATCGTCGACAGCCGTATCGCGGACTGGAAAATCACCTTTGCAGACACGGTGGCGGATAACGGTTCATCCGCGTTCTTCGTTCTGTCGGACGAAGGGTTGCCGCTCGACGGCCTCGACCTTGAAGGGGCGGGCATGGTGATGAGCGTAAACGGTGAAACCGCGTCCACCGGTGTGGGCGCGGCGGCGCTCGGCAACCCGCTCAATGCGGCGGCCTGGCTTGCGCGAACCCTCGCTGCGGCAGGTGATCCGCTGAAAGCCGGCGATGTCCTGCTGGCGGGTGCGCTTGGCCCCATGGTGACCCTGACGCCGGGCGACAATGTTCACGCGCAGGTCGAGGGAATCGGCGAATGCGCCTTCAGCTTCGGAGACAAGCAATGAGCAAGACCAAGGTTGCGATCATCGGATCGGGCAATATCGGCACCGATTTGATGATCAAGATCATGCGCCTGTCGAATGTCCTCGAAATGGGTGCATTTGTCGGCATCGATCCTGAGAGTGACGGCCTGAAGCGGGCCGAACGGCTGGGCGTCCCGATCACTGCCGAAGGGATAGACGGCCTTGTTGCGCTGCCCGGTTTCGACGAGATCGAGATCGTGTTCGACGCGACGAGTGCGGGTGCGCACAAGCGGCATAGTGAGGTGATCCTCGGGGCGGGCAAGCGTATGGTCGACCTCACCCCGGCAGCCATCGGCCCTTACACGATCCCGCCGGTCAACGGCACGGCCAATCTCGATGCGGCCAATGTGAACATGGTGACCTGCGGCGGACAGGCAACGATCCCGATCGTCGCTGCGGTCAACCGGGTGGCGAAGGTCCACTATGGCGAAATCGTCGCCTCGATCGCGTCGAAGAGCGCGGGGCCGGGGACGCGGGCCAATATCGACGAATTCACCGAAACGACCAGCCAGGCGATCATGGATGTCGGCGGGGCCACCCGTGGCAAGGCGATCATCATCCTCAATCCGGCAGAACCGCCGCTGATCATGCGCGATACGGTCTATTGCCTGTGCGAGGAAGCCGACCAAGACGATATCCGCCGTAGCATCGAGGATATGGTTGCCGAAGTGCAGAGCTATGTTCCCGGCTACCGTCTCAAGCAGGCGGTGCAGTTCGAGCATATCGGATCGAACCGCCCGTTGCGCATTCCCGAGATGGCGGGGACCGGGCAGACCGAATTCACCGGTCTCAAGGTCAGCGTGTTCCTCGAGGTCGAAGGCGCGGCGCATTACCTCCCGGCCTATGCGGGAAATCTCGACATCATGACCTCGGCGGCGATGAAAACCGCAGAGAAGATCGCAACACGTATGCATGAAGGAGCCGCCGCATGAGCTTCGACCCTGCCACCGACAAGCTCTATATCCAGGATGTCACGCTGCGCGACGGCATGCATGCCATTCGCCACCAGTATGGCCTCGACCATGTCCAGGCGATCGCGAAGGCGCTCGATGCGGCGAAGGTCGACGCGATCGAAGTGGCGCATGGCGATGGTTTGCAGGGCTCGAGCTTCAATTACGGCTTCGGTGCCTATACCGATTGGGACTGGATCGGCGCAGTCGCCGAAGTGCTCGACCATGCCGTCCTGACGACGCTGCTGCTGCCGGGCATCGGCACGGTCCATGACCTGAAGCATGCCTATGAAATGGGTGTCCGTTCGGTCCGGATCGCGACCCATTGTACCGAGGCGGATGTCAGCAAGCAGCATATCGAGGCTGCGCGCGGAATGGGGATGGATGTCTCCGGCTTCCTGATGATGAGCCATATGTCCGACCCCGAATCCCTCGCCCAACAGGCCAAGATGATGGAGGATTACGGCGCGCATTGCGTTTATGTCACCGACAGTGGCGGGGCGATGAACATGGAACAATATGCCGCGCGGCTGCAGGCATATGACCGGGTGCTCAAGCCGGAAACCCAGCGCGGTGTGCATGCGCATCACAATCTCTCGCTTGGCGTGGCCAATTCGATGGTCGCGGTGCAGAATGGTGCGGTCCGGGTCGATGCCAGCCTTGCAGGGATGGGGGCAGGGGCCGGCAATGCGCCGCTCGAAGTCTTCATTGCGGCAGCGGACAGCCAGGGATGGAACCATGGGTGCGATCTCTATGCCCTGATGGACGCAGCGGAAGACCTTGTCCGTCCGTTGCAGGACCGCCCGGTCCGGGTCGATCGCGAGACGCTGACGCTCGGCTATGCCGGGGTCTATTCGAGCTTCCTGCGCCATGCGGAAAAGGCGGCGCAGGACTATGGCCTCGATACGAGGACGATCCTTGCCGAAGTCGGCAGGCGCAAGATGGTCGGCGGGCAGGAAGACATGATCGTCGATGTCGCGCTCGACCTGGTCGCCGCAAAGGACGGCTAGCCGAGCCTTTCTCGTCGTTGCGCCAGTATTGCGCGCAATGCGGCGGTCCGGGGATTGTGTGTCGGATTCAGTCGGCGGGATTGGCAATGCGAAGGGTCGCCGTCCCGGGCGCCGCTTGCGCGAAGTGCGCATTCCGCGCATAGCACGGCCTGCCCGCATATGATCCCGAACTCCATCGTCGAACGTGTGCTTGCGCTTTCCAAATCCTACCGAAGGACCGGAATTTGGCACAGAATGAGAATTTGAAGATGCGCTCGTGGCTGTTCGCGCCCGGTGACAGCGAACGCAAGATGACCAAGGCAATCGAAGGGCCGGCAGACATGGTCATCCTCGATCTTGAGGATGCGGTCGCGACCGAAAACAAGCCGACCGCGCGGCAGATGGTGTGCGATTTTCTCAAGGCCAATGCCTCGCAGCGGCAACGGGTCTGGGTCAGGGTCAATCCGCTCGATGGCCCCCATACGCTGGAAGACCTTGCGGCCATCATGCCCGGCCAGCCCGGCGGCATCATGCTGCCCAAGGTCTATGGCCGTCAGGACGCCGAAGACCTGTGCAAGTATCTGTCCGCACTCGAAGCGGCAAACGGGATCGGGCAAGGAACGACGAGGCTTACAGTCCTGGTGACCGAAACGGCCGAGAGCATGTTCCACACGGGCGACTTCAAGGGAATCGAGCGGCTGGCCGCGATGACATGGGGCGCGGAAGACCTTGCAGACTCGATCGGAGCCTCATCGAACCTCGATGACGATGGCAGCTATTCCTTCACCTATGAAATGGCCCGCAGCCTCTGCCTTCTGGGCGCAGTCAAGGCCGGGGTGGCGCCGATCGAAACCATCGAGGGCGATTTCCGCGATCTTGGGAAACTCGAAGCCCGTGCCCGCAAGGCGCGCCGCGACGGATATCGCGGGATGCTGGCCATCCACCCCGCGCAGGTGGATGTGATCAATGCGGCATTCACTCCCGGCGAGGACGAAATCGCCGAGGCGCGCGAGATTGTTGCCCTGTTCGAAGCCAATCCCGGTGTGGGCACCATTGGCTACAAGGGCAGGATGCTCGACCGGCCGCACTTGTCGCGTGCGCGCCAACTGCTCGCCCAGCTTGCTGAGGGGTGAGGCGGCGACCTTGGCGAAGCTTTCAAAGCGCAGCTATCGGTGAAGGCGCAAACAGTGCTACGGGGATGGAATATTGTGTCGATCTGGCGCTGAAGTGAAATGGCCGACCTCGATCAGATAATTTCGCGGCATAGCGACAAAAAGGGGCAACTGCTTCCGATCCTGCATGACATCCAGGCGGAGTTCGGTTTCATCGACAACGCCATGCAGGGGCAGGTCGCGCAAGTATTGAACCTCAGCCGCGCCGAGGTGCACGGGGTGGTCAGCTTCTACCACGATTTCCGCACCAGCGCGGATTTGCGTCCCGAAGTCCAGGTGTGCGGGGCGGAAGCCTGCCAGGCGCGTGGCGCAGGCGCGCTGATGGGTGTTGCGCAAGACGCGGCGGGCGAACGAGTCAGGATCAGGACGGTCTATTGTCTCGGGTTGTGCAGCGTCGGGCCGGCAGCGCGGATCGGTGACAGGCTGCATGCACGCCTTGATAAGGCAATTCTTGCCCGGCTGGTGGAAGACGCATGAGCGCAGTCCGCATCTCCGATGATGCATTGGCGCGGGCTTGCGGGGCAGACGAGCTTGCCGATGCTGCGGCTCGATCCGGGCATGAGGTTATCCGCACATCGAGCTGGGGCATGCACTGGCTCGAACCACTGGTCGAAATTGACGGGGTAGGCTGGGGGCCGGTCCCCGTTCACCGGATTGCAGATGTGCTGTCCGGCGAGGCAGAGGACATCTGCATCGGCGAAATCCGCGAACATCCGTTCATCGCCCGGCAGCAGCGCCTGTCCTTTGCCAGGGCCGGGCGGACGCGTGCCCTGAGCATGGATGACTATCGCAACAGCGGCGGCTGGGCGGGCCTCGAACGCGCCCGGTCGCTCGCGCCCGGAACGGTGGTCGATGAAGTCATCGCATCGGGGCTGCGTGGCAGGGGCGGTGCCGGCTTTCCAACAGGGATCAAGTGGCGGACCGTTTCAGAGGCCCGGGGCGACGACAAGTTCATCGTGTGCAATGCGGATGAGGGCGACAGCGGAACATTCGCCGATCGCATGCTGATGGAGGGCGATCCCTACGCCCTGATCGAAGGCATGGCGATTGCAGGTTATGCGGTCGGTGCGCAGCAAGGCTACATCTACGTTCGCAGTGAATACCCGGATGCGATCCGCAAACTGAACACCGCGATAGAAAACTGCGCGGAAATCATCACCCCCTTCGTCGTCGAAGTGAGGGTTGGTGCCGGGGCCTATGTGTGTGGCGAGGAGACATCGCTGCTCAACAGCCTAGAGGGGAAACGCGGCGAAGTTCGCGCGAAGCCCCCGCTCCCGGCACTTGAAGGCTTGTTCGGCTGCCCCACCGTGGTCAACAATGTGCTGTCGCTGGCGGCGATACCCCACATCCTTTCCGAAGGCGGTGCAGCGAGTTATGCTGCGGTCGGGATCGATCGGTCGAGGGGAACCATGCCGATCCAGCTTGGCGGGAACATCCGGCACGGCGGATTGTTCGAAACCGCCTTCGGGATTACCCTGCGTGAGCTTGTTTACGACATTGGTGGCGGAACAGCCTCTGGCCGGCCGGTCAAGGCGGTACAGGTCGGCGGCCCGCTTGGTGCCTACATACCACCCGATCAATTCGATCTCGTGTTCGACTATGAAGCCTATGCCGGTGCCGATGCGCTGATCGGGCATGGCGGTGTAGTCGTGTTCGACGACACCGCCGACATGGGGGCGCTGGCCCGGTTCGCCTTCGAATTTTGTGCGGCGGAAAGCTGCGGCAAATGCACGCCCTGCAGGATCGGGGCGGTGCGCGGTGTCGAACTGGTCGACCGCATTCGTTCGGGCGGACGCGCAGCCGACAGGGTGGAGCGCACCCCGCAAATGCAGAATGCAAGCGGGAATGGCAGGACTCGCGAAGAGGAACTTGGCCTGCTGGACGACCTTTGCGAGACAATGACTTACGGTTCGCTTTGTGCGTTGGGCGGGTTCACGCCCTATCCCGTGCGCAGCGCGATCAGGCATTGGCCCGATGACTTCCTGCCGGGCGAAACGACATGATCCTGGGGGCGGTGCTTGCCGGTGGAAAATCCACCCGGTTCGGTTCCGACAAAGCCCTGGCAAAGCTTGGCGCACACACACTTATCGAGCATGCGATTGCCGGTTTGCAACCCTGCTGCGATGAGGTGATTGTCGTCGGGCGAAGCGACGCTCCGGTGCGCACGATTCCCGATTGGCCACGGCCGGATTGCGGCCCGCTGGCTGGCGTGGCAGCTGCCTTGCGCGAGGCATCGCGCGGTGGGTTTGCCTCTGTGATCACCAGCGGCGTGGACAGTTTCGACCTGCCGGGCGACCTGGTGTCATTGCTGTCTCCACCGCCGGCATTTCTCGACAGCCAGCCGGTTGTCGGCCACTGGCACGCCGATGCGAGGACCGCCGCCGAGAGCATATTGATGAGCGAGGGGCGCCATTCGATGCGTGCATTTGCCGAGATGGTTTGCGCGACCAGCGTGAAGGCGAGCAGCAAACCTGCTAATATCAACACGCCTGCGGACCTGGGTGCAGTGGAGAGCAAGCATGGGCTATGAACGGCAAGCCGATCTCGGGACACCTCCGAGCGCGTCCGCCGACAGCGTGGAGCTAACGATCGACGGGCGGCAGATCAGCGTGCCTGCAGGGACCAGTGTGATGCGCGCCGCCGCGCAATCCGGCGGCCACATCCCCAAGCTTTGCGCGACCGACAGCATCAAGAGCTTTGGCTCTTGCCGCCTGTGCCTGGTCGAGATCGACGGGATGCGCGGGACGCCGGCCAGTTGCACCACACCGGTAAGCGAGGGGATGGTCGTCCACACCCAAACCCAGCGCCTGCAGAAATTGCGCCGCAGCGTGATGGAGCTCTATATATCGGATCACCCGCTGGACTGCCTGACATGCAGTGCCAACAATGATTGCGAACTGCAGGATGAAGCCGCTGCCGTCGGGCTGCGTGATGTTCGCTTCGGGTATGAAGGGAGCAACCATCTCGGGCTGGATGTCGACAGTTCCAACCCCTATTTCGATTTCGACCCGTCGAAATGCATCGCATGTTCGCGCTGCGTGCGCGCCTGCGACGAGATCCAGGGCACATTTGCACTCACGATGGACGGGCGCGGGTTCGAATCCAAGATCAGCGCCGGGACGCGAGACGATGATTTCCTGTCCAGCGAATGTGTCAGCTGCGGGGCCTGCGTACAGGCGTGCCCGACGGCTGCGCTCGACGAAAAGGCGGTAAAGGAAATTGGCAGGCCCGAACGCGCTGTGGTGACGACATGCGCCTATTGCGGAGTCGGGTGCACCTTCCGTGCCGAGATGCGCGGCGAGCAACTGGTTCGCATGGTCCCGTGGAAAGACGGCAAGGCAAACAGGGGCCATTCCTGCGTCAAGGGGCGCTTCGCCTGGGGGTACGCAAACCACCAGGATCGGATCACTTCACCGATGATCCGCGACCACATCGACGAGCCATGGCGCGAGGTTTCGTGGGATGAGGCGATAGCTTTCGCGGCAGCGCGGATCGATGCGATCAGGATCCGGCACGGTTCCGAAGCCCTTGGCGGCATCACATCGAGCCGGTGCACCAATGAAGAGACCTTCCTGGTCCAGAAGATGGTGCGCAGCGTCTTCGGGACCAACAATGTCGATACCTGCGCCCGGGTCTGCCACTCGCCAACCGGCTATGGCCTCAAGACGGCCTTTGGCACCAGTGCGGGTACGCAAGACTTCGACAGCGTGGAACACAGCGATGTGATCCTCGTGATCGGAGCCAATCCGACCGATGGCCACCCGGTGTTTGCCAGCCGTATGAAACGGCGCCTGCGGCAAGGGGCCAAACTGATCGTGATCGATCCACGGCGGATCGACCTTGTGCGTAGCCCGCATATCGAAGCGGCGCATCACCTGCCGCTGCAACCCGGTACCAATGTCGCGGTGCTGACGGCCATGGCGCATGTCATCGTTACCGAAAACCTCGCCGACGAAACATTCATCAGGGAGCGTTGCGACTGGCAGGAATATGACGACTGGCGGCAGTTCGTTTCCGATTCCCGGCATTCGCCCGAAGCCCTGGAATCTGTCACCCGTGTCCCCGCGAATGAACTGCGGCAGGCGGCACGGCTGTTCGCGACCGGTGGCAACGGTGCGATCTATTACGGCCTGGGCGTGACCGAACACAGCCAGGGTTCCTCGACCGTCATGGCCATCGCCAATCTGGCAATGGCTACCGGCAATATCGGTCGGCCCGGCGTAGGCGTGAACCCGCTGCGCGGACAGAACAATGTGCAAGGCGCATGCGACATGGGCAGCTTCCCGCACGAATTGCCGGGGTATCGCCATGTTCACGAGGCAGACACGCGCCAGCTGTTCGAGCGCGAGTGGGGCACCACGCTCGATGCGGAGCCGGGCCTGCGCATTCCCAACATGCTCGATGCGGCGGTAGATGGAACGTTCAAGGCGATTTACATTCAGGGGGAGGACATTCTCCAGTCGGACCCCAATACGCGGCATGTCGCGGCGGGGCTTGCGGCCATGGAATGCGTCGTTGTCCATGACCTGTTCCTCAACGAAACCGCGAACTACGCGCATGTCTTCTTGCCCGGTTCCACCTTCCTCGAAAAGAACGGCACGTTCACCAATGCCGAACGCAGGATCCAGCCGGTGCGCAAGGTCATGCAGCCAGCCAACGGCTTCGAGGACTGGGAAGTCACGCAACTGCTTGCCAATGCGCTGGGTGCGGGCTGGTCATACAGCCACCCAGCGGAAATCCTTGATGAAATCGCCTGCCTGACGCCCAGCTTCGCCGGGGTCAGCTGGTCGCGGCTGGAGCAGGTCGGCTCGCTCCAGTGGCCGGTTAACGAGCAGCATCCGGATGGCGCGCCGGTGATGCACATGGACGGTTTCGTCAGGGGCAAGGGGAAGTTCGTCGTCACCGATTACGTCCCCACCGATGAAAAGACCGGCCCGCGCTTCCCCCTGCTGCTGACGACAGGTCGGATATTGTCGCACTACAACGTCGGCGCGCAAACCCGCCGCACGAAGAACACGGCATGGCATCCCGAAGACTTGCTGGAGATGCACCCGGCCGATGCCGAGAACCGGGGACTGAAAGACGGTGACTGGACGCGTCTTGCCAGCCGTACCGGTGAAACGACACTGCGTGTCAAGGTCACCGACCGCGTCGCGCCGGGTGTGGTCTACACGACTTTTCACCACCCTGAGACGCAGGCGAATGTGGTAACGACCGACTATTCGGACTGGGCGACCAATTGCCCCGAATACAAGGTCACTGCGGTACAGGTCATGCCCAGCAACGGCCCATCGGACTGGCAGGAAGACTATTCGAAACGCACTGATCGTTCGCGCCGTGTGATAGAAGATGTGCCGGCTGAATGAACGCAGCAATAGCCTTGACCGGCAACCGGGGCAGGGGGCGGGGGGATCGACGATGAACGAAACCGCTCACTCGGTCATTCGCATGGCCAACCAGATCGCGAGAAATTTCGAGATACTTGGCAAGGAAGCGGCGGTCGCCGCGACGCAAGACCATATCGCCAGCTTCTGGGATCGGCGCATGAAAGCGGCAGCTTTTGGATTGCTGCCAAGTGCAGATGTCGGTTTTTCGCCACTTGCGCGCGAAGCTCTCGAGCGGCTGGCGGGCGAAACCGACGGCGCGGGGCACCAGGATGCCGGTTGAGGTATCGGAGATCGGTTGCGACGGGGCAAGCCGCAAGCTGGATTGTGAGTGGATCGCCGAAGAACCGGTCGCGCTTGAATTCAATGGCCTGTCTTATGCGGTTATGATGGCCAGTCCATGGGATCTTGAGGATTTCGCGCGTGGTTTCGCCCTGACCGAAGGCCTCGCGGAGGGCGCATCCTCGATCGGTGAAGTCACGGTTGCGCAGGTGCCGAATGGCTGGATTGTCCGGTCACAGCTGGCCGGGTTGGGGATCGAGAAACTGGCCGCTCGCGTGCGGACAAGGGTGGCCGAGTCTTCCTGTGGCCTTTGCGGTGTCGAGAACCTCGAGGCTGTCTCCCACCCGCTTCCGAAGATAGCGCAGCCCTTTCGGCCGGAACACAAGGCGGTTTTCCGGGCACTGGCTGGCCTGAGGGAGTTGCAGTTGCACAACAAGCGCACCTCAGCGGCGCATGCTGCGGCATTCGCCACACCTGAAGGGCAAATCCTGTGTGTGCGGGAGGATGTCGGACGGCACAACGCGGTCGACAAGCTGATCGGGGCCATGGCAGGCCAGATGCAACCGGTCGACGCGAACGGATTTTTCGTTTCCACTGCACGATGTTCGTATGAAATCGTCGAAAAAATCGTTCGCGTCGGGGGGAGGGCGCTGGTCACTGTATCGCTGCCGACCAGTATGGCGGTTGCAAGGGCGCGCGAGGCGCGACTTTCACTCTATTGCCTCGCGCGGGACGATTCCTTTCTCGAGGTCGTGCCCGTGTGACAAATTCCTTGTGCAAGGCGGATTGCCGTCATCCGCCTGGGGCAGTTGCTTTCGCCGTCTTGCCGCAAATGCCCGTGCTGACGGAGCCATGGCGATCGCTGCGACAAGCAGCATGCCCGCATTGATAGCCCACGTCCCGCTTGCTTGCGGAAGATAGGCGATTGAATGTGCGATCGCCGTGCCGGCCAGTGCGATACCGAGCAGCGGTCGCAGTTGGTCCCTGCTGAAGAGGGCAGGCCTTGCAGCTGCCAATGCCAGCCCGCCGGCAAGCATGGCCCAGAAGCACAGCACAAGGGGCGCGTCGGGGCCGCCTGCTGCTCGCAGCCAAGCCATAGCCACCAGGTCCAGCGGGATGCCCCAGACAACCACCGACCACATCGCCTCCATGCGTTCCGTCGGCAGGCCCTTGCGTCGCCGCTTGCGGAGCCAGAGCGTGGTGCCGGTTGCAGTGACAGCGGCAAGCGCGAACCCGAACAGGATATAGGCCAGTTCCACCGGGATGCCGCCATAGTCGCCGAAATGCAGCTTGTAGGTCGATGCGGCAGCCTGTCGGCCGATCTCGCCATCGCCAATCCCGACCTTGCCGAGATAGATGCCATCGCCATCGAAACTGTAAACCTCGCCATACACCAGCCGCTGCGGGTGTTCGGCGATGATCTGCACGAACTGGCCGCGTGTCATCGGATCATGCACGACGATGTAAGTCGGGAAGGTTTCGGGGAAACGGGTCTGCACAACCTCCAGCGCGCGGGCGATGTCGGGCAATGGGGCTGGGGTCGGATCGATTTCGGGTTCATCGCCGAAAATGGTCGCGTAAACCGGCTCGATATCGCCCTTCTCATAGGCCGTTCCGAGCACGCCCGCACCGGCATAGCTCAGCCCGATATAGGCGCCGGTCATGGCGACTGCGATTGTGAAGGGGAGCGTCCAGACGCCCAGCCGGTTGTGCCAGTCGGCCCGCGCCAGTTGCGGATCGTGCCGCGAGCGCAGGCGAAAGGCATCCTTGAAAATCTTCGGATGCGCCACAACCCCGGTGATTGCGAGCGCGGCAAGCACAACGCCAAGCGCGCCGACCAGGATCATGCCCCAGACGATCGGCAAGGTCAGGTTGATGTGCAGCGCCATCACGAACTCGGTCCAGCTATGCGCCTCGCGCCCGACGATCTCGCCATCGCCATCGACATACCATGCCTTGTTGTCGGTCGTCAGGACGGCGCGCGGCAGGTCTTCGGTCGGCATGCGGATATACAGGTGAGCGGTTTGCGGTGCGCCCGCTTCAAGCTCCAGCGCGCGCGGGATGGAGGCTTGCGCCGCATCGGGCGAAAGCACTGCTGTCTCGGCAATTTCGGGTTCTTCCCACCGCTGCCACCGGTCATGCACCACGATCATCGATCCGGTGATGGCGATGAGGTAAAGCAGCGCGCCGCCGAGCAGCCCGAGCGAAGCGTGTCCCGACAGCGCGCGCTTGACGATGCTGCGATAGGAAGTGTTCGTCTCGTTCATGCCAATGCCCCGATAATGCTGCCAAGAAGCGCCACCAGCACGGGTGGCGCAGCCATGTTGCGCAAATTGTCCATCGTCATCTGCCACGCCATGATTGCGGCCCACGCCGTGGGCTGGATAAACATTGCGGTCGCAACGGAATTCGCATCGAGCGACCCGTTGCCTTTCATCGCCGCAGCAATGGCCAGTGCCAGCCCCTGCGACGCGATGAAAGAGAGCGGGACGACGATCACGAACACGCCAAGCCTGCGCGCGATTGCGTAACCGTCACCCTGGGGCAGCGCCGTCGAGGATGCCGCCTCGCGTCGGCGTGGCCGTGCAGGCGATACGGCTGCCGCGTGCAGTACGAAAACTATCGCCACAGCCATGGCGACAACGAAACCGATCGCGATGCCCCATGCCCCATATTGCCAGCCCAGTGCGAAAATGGCTGCGATGGCGAGTGCCCATCCGGCCGCCGCGAGGCCGGTCCGGCCAGACCAGCCCGCGCGGACGAGGGCAACCGCCACCGTGACCGCTATGAGTGCGACCACTGTCACGCGTTGTTCCCGGCAAGTGGCCGTGCCATCAGAAGTTCACGCTGACGGTGCCCAGAACCGAACGCGGTGCACCATAATAGCTCTGGTCGTAGGTCAGTGACGAAAGGTAGCGAGCGTTGGTCACATTGCGCAGGTTTACACCGACCGCCACATTCGCCGTCACGTCATATCGCGCCATCAGATCGACCAGCGCATAGGAATCCTGCTCTATGCGGACCGGGTCGCCAGTGGTCACTGAGACGCTGCCCGGTTCGAAATAGAAGTCGCTCTGATATTGCACAGAGGCACCCAGCTTCAGGGCATCGAGGGCGGCGGGCGACCAGGTTGCGTTGAGGCGCGCGGTGGTACGCGGGACGAATGTGCGCGCAGGATCGCCGTTTTCGTCGACCACGCGCATCGTGGTGAAGCCACCCGTCAGTTGCAGTCCGTCAGTCGGTGAACCGGCCACTTCGAACTCGATCCCCTCCGACCGGGCGTCGACGCCTTCGTAGATTGTGCGGCCAAGCGTTGCATCGAAACCAGCTGCCTGCGCAGTGTTGCGCTGGTTGGCCCGAAACACGGCGGCGCTGGCGAACAGCTTGCCGCCCATCCATTCACCCTTCAGCCCGGCTTCGATATTGTCGCCCTCGATCGGGTCGAGCAGCTGGTTGTTGATGTCGAACTCGGTCTGCGGGTTGAAGATCGTTGCATAGCTTGCATAGGCGGAAACATTCGGCGTGATGTCGAACGTCGCACCGACGAAGGGAAGGAACTCCTCGCGGTCGAAATCCTGCGCGGTGCCATAGGATGTGCCACTGCTTTGGGCGTGGATATAGCTGCCGCCGAACATCACCTTGAGCGGGTCGGCCGGGTTCAGGCGGACGAGGCCGTAAATTGTCTCCTGTCGCCGGTCGATGTTGAGGCTTTCGGCCAGTTCGGGGAAGTCGGGCCGGGGGAAGGTGCCATCGAACAGCTCGCTGAGCGGGATGGCGATTCCGACGGTCGAGAAATCATAGGCAGAAGATTGAGTGTAATCCTCATCGCCGCGATTGAACCCGAAAACGATATCCTGTTCGCGACCGCCGATGTCGAGCTTGCCACCGACATGGGCATCGATGGTCAGGTTGCGCGTTTCGCCGCCGAATTTACCGGGATAGCTGAAAATGCCATCGCCGGTCGTGCGGTCGGGGTTTCCATAGACGTAGAACAGTTCGTCGTCTTCGCTGACTGCCCGGCGCTGGACGGTGATGCGGGTGAACCAGTCATCATTGAAATGGTGGGTCAGGTCGCCGAATATCTGCCGGTCGATCACATTCCATCCCGCCCATTCGGGGCCGGTGCTGTCCGAACGGTCGAACTCGACCCGTGTCCCATCGGTATAGACGAGCGGCACTGCGCCCCACTGGGCGGCTGTGCTCTGGTGGTCCTGATGCGCGTAACCGGCGCTCAACACGGTGTCGGGGCCGAGATCTGCCTCGACGATGCCGTAACCGGTCCAGCGCTTCAGCTCGTAACGGTCGAGATGGCTTTCGGTATCGAGCAGCGCGCCCACTGCGCGCGCGCGGATGCTGCCGTCAGAGGTGATCGGGACGCTCACATCACCATCCAGCCTGAGATTGTCGAACGAACCATACTGCGCGCTCGCCCCGGCCTTGAACTCGCGATAGGGACGCTTGCGAATGAAGTTGACGACGGCAGACGGGTTGCCGGTGGGGGAAAGCAGGCCCGGCGCACCGCGCACGACTTCGATCCGGTCATAGATGGCCGTGTCGAGCGAGCCGGTCTGGATGCCGAAGGCGAAGGGCAGGCCTACGCCATCGACCTGGAACGTCTGGATGTCGAAGCCGCGAGCAGAATAATACACACGATCGGTCTCGGCCGCGAGCACGCTTACGCCCGGCACGGTCGTGAGCAACTGGTTCACGTCGTTGAGCTGGAAATCGTCAATCTGCGCGCGCGAGACAACGCTGACCGACTGCGGTGTTTCCTTCTGGCTCAGCGGCAGGCGCGTGGCGGTGCGCTGGTCGTCGACTCCATAGTCGTCGTCGCCTTCGGTGCGCTGGCCTGTAACAACGATCGTGCGGTCGCGCTGGAAATCGTCGGACGATACCGCATCGTCGGTTGCTGTTGCGCTTGTGGCTGCTGTGGCCAGGAGAAGGCTGGTGAAGGAAAGCATGTTTCGTCGGCTCCGTTTGGCGTCGGAACGGTCTCTACATGATCTAAATGCTAATGCAAGTGATTCGCAATAGCGTTACTATATTGGCTCTTCGCGGGGTGCAGCCTGGTCGCGAAACGGTCGCCTGCCGCGTCTGCCGACTTCCCGCATACGGCTTGACGGGTAGCTTCCGCCACGCTGCGCGGTTTTCGATTCTGCAGGCGTGTGTTTCGGGGGCAAGCCCCGATTGGAGAATGATCAGTCCGCTATGGCCGCGACTTCGGCCAGAACCCGCTCCGCCCATTCGGGCCGACAGATCAACAGGTCGGGCATATAGGTGTCCGCCTGATTGTAGACGAGCGGCGATCCGTCGATGCGCGAGCAGTGCAGGCCATGGGCGAGGGCGACTGCGGCAGGCGCGCAGCTGTCCCACTCATATTGACCGCCCGAATGGAGGTAGATTTCGGCCTCTCCGCGGACCACCGCCATTGCCTTTGCCCCCGCGCTGCCCATCGGGACCAGTTCGCCGCCAATGCGCTTTGCGACTTCGACTGCTTCGCTGGCCGGACGGGTGCGGCTGACCACGAGACGCGGGGTCTCGTTCGGCGGCGGCAGTTCGGCAGGCGCATCGCTGCGCAGCACAAGGTCGAGTCCGGGTAAGCCGACCGCGCCGACACTCGCCACCCCGTCGATCGCCAGCGCGACATGCACGGCCCAGTCGGTGCGGCCTTCGCCGAATTCGCGCGTCCCGTCGACCGGATCGACGATCCACACGCGATCCTTGCCCAGCCGCTCGGGCGTGTCCTTGCTTTCTTCCGACAACAGGCCATCGTCGGGGCGCTGCTGGCGCAGGGCATGGACAAGGAACTGGTTGGCGGATTTGTCGCCCGCATCGCCCAGCGCCCGGCCTTCGATCAGCCCGCTGTCGCGCACTCGTTTCAGGATTTCACCCGCATGATGCGCAAGCTGCGCTGCAAGTTCGGAGTCGGTCATTGTATATTCCGTGTCACTTTGCCACGCCCCAGCCGATAGAAGACCAGGTGCGCTCGTGCAGGTAGTATAGCACCATCTTGGTGGCTACTTCGGTTACCGCAATTGCGCCCGCCGCCTTGACATCGCTGGTGAACAGCCAGCTGAGAACGAAGGTGTCGATGCTTCCCAGCAGGCGCCAGCTTACCGCTTTCGCCAGCGAGCGTGAATGGGCTTCGCGGCCATTGAACAGGATCATTCCACGCTCCTTGCGCAGCAGTTCTCACCGCAACGGCAAGATGCAATCGATGATATGGCGAGCTGCCTCTTCCGGGGTCATCTCGACGGTGTTGACGCGGATTTCGGCATTCTCGGGCGCTTCATAGGGGCTGTCGATCCCGGTGAAGTTCTTGAGCTTGCCCTCGCGCGCCTTCCTGTAGAGGCCTTTCACATCACGCTGTTCGGCAACCTCGAGCGGGGTGTCGACGAAGATTTCGACGAATTCGCCCTCAGGCAGCATATCGCGCACCATCTGCCGCTCGGCCCGGAACGGGCTGATAAAGGCGGTGAGTACGATCAGCCCGGCATCGGCCATCAGCTTCGCGACTTCGCCGATACGGCGGATATTCTCCACCCGGTCGGCATCGGTGAAGCCGAGATCCTTGTTCAGCCCATGGCGGATATTGTCACCGTCGAGCAGGAAGGTGTGCCGGTTCATCAGGTTGAGCGCCTGCTCGACCTCATTGGCAATGGTCGACTTGCCCGAACCGGAAAGGCCGGTGAACCACAGCACCAGCGGCTTCTGGTTCTTGAGATTGGCATGCTCTTCGCGCCCGATGGCGGTCGGCTGCCAATGGACGTTCTGCGCCCGCCGCAGGCTGAAATGCAGCATGCCTGCGCCGACCGTGCGGTTGGTCACCTTGTCGATCAGGATGAACCCGCCCAGCGCGCGGTTGTCGGCATAGGGTTCGAACACGATCGGCTTGTCGGTGGTGACTTCGGCGACGCCGATCGCATTGAGTTCGAGCGTCTTGGCAGCGAGGTGAGAGCCAGCTCCCGAAGGATCGTTGACGTTGATCTCGTATTTCGGCTCGGCAATCGAGGCAGATACGGTCTGGGTGGCCAGTTTCAGCCAGTAACCGCGCCCCGGCAGCAGCGCCTCGTCATCGAGCCAGACTACAGTGGCTTCGAACTGGTCGGAGGCTTCGGGCGGATCGTCGGCAGTGGCGATCACATCGCCGCGCGAACAGTCGATCTCGTCTTCCAGCGTGATGGTGACCGATTGCCCGGCCTGCGCCGCGCCTTGTTCGCCATCGAAGGTAACGACCGACTTGACCGTGCTGGTCTTGCCCGACGGCAGCACCCGCACCGCGTCGCCCGGCTTGATCGAACCGGTGGCGACAAGCCCGGAGAAGCCGCGAAAATCGAGATTGGGGCGATTGACCCACTGCACCGGCATGCGGAATGGCTTGTCGAGATCGACCGAGGAACGGACTTCAACCGTCTCGAGATGGTCGACCAGCACCGGCCCATCGTACCACGGCGTATTGGCCGATGCGGCGGTGATATTGTCGCCCTTGAAGCCCGAGATCGGGATCGCGGTGAAACCGGCAATGCCGATATCCTCGGCGAATTTGGCGTAATCCGCGACGATGGCATCGAAAGTGGCCTGATCGTAATCGACCAGGTCCATCTTGTTGACGGCCAGCACGATGTTGCGGATGCCCAGCTGGTGGCACAGGAAACTGTGGCGGCGCGTCTGGACCAGCACGCCCTTGCGCGCATCGACCAGTATCACCGCCAGGTCCGCCGTCGATGCGCCGGTCACCATATTGCGGGTATACTGCTCGTGGCCCGGACAATCGGCGACGATGAACTTGCGTTTCTCGGTCGCGAAGAAGCGGTAGGCGACATCGATGGTGATGCCCTGTTCGCGTTCCGCCGCAAGCCCGTCGACGAGAAGGGCAAAGTCGATTTCCTGCCCCTGCGTGCCGACTCGTTTGCTGTCGCTTTCGAGCGCGGCAAGCTGGTCTTCGAAGATCATCTTGCTGTCATACAGCAACCGCCCGATCAGCGTGCTCTTGCCATCATCCACGCTGCCGCAGGTGATGAAGCGCAGCATGGTCTTGTGCTGGTGCCGATCGAGATAGGCGTCGATATCCTCGGCGATCAGTGCGTCGGTCTGGTAGGATTTACTCATATTCCATCATCCCGGCGAAAGCTGGGATCGCTTTCATATATGCTGTTGGTCGTGCGTGGGGAAAGCGGCCCCGGATCAAGTCCGGGGTTGACCTTGCGTCAATCGCTTCGCGTTTGACGTGGCAGGTCAAAAATACCCCTCCTGCTTCTTCTTCTCCATCCCGGCACCGCCTTCGTCCTTGTCGATTGCGCGGCCTTGCCGTTCGGAAGTGGTGGTCAGCAGCATCTCCTGGATGATTTCGGGCAGGGTTGCCGCCTCGCTTTCGACCGCGCCGGTCAGCGGATAGCAACCCAGCGTGCGGAAGCGGATCGAGCGCATAACCGGCTCCTCGCCGTCCTGCAGCGGGAAGCGTTCGTCATCGATCATCAGCAGCATGCCGTCACGCTCGACCGTCGGGCGCGGAGCGGAGTAGTAGAGCGGGACGATCTCGATATTTTCGAGATGGATATATTGCCAGATATCGAGTTCGGTCCAGTTGGACAGGGGGAAGACGCGGATGCTCTCACCCTTCTTTTTGCGCGCGTTGTAGAGGTTCCACAGCTCGGGGCGCTGGTTCTTCGGGTCCCAGCCGTGGCTGGCGGTGCGGAAGCTGAAGATGCGTTCCTTCGCGCGGCTCTTTTCCTCATCGCGCCGTGCGCCGCCGAAGGCCGCATCGAAGCCATATTTGTCGAGCGCCTGCTTCAGCCCCTCAGTCTTCCACATATCGGTATGCAACGCGCCATGGTCGAACGGATTGATCCCGCGCTCTTTGGCTTCGGGGTTCTGGTAGACCAGCAGTTCCATCCCGGCATCCGCTGCGCTTTTTTCGCGCAATTCGTACATCGCGCGGAATTTCCACGTCGTATCGACATGCAGCAGCGGGAAGGGCGGCGGCGAAGGGAAAAATGCCTTCTTGGCGAGATGCAGCATCACCGCGCTGTCCTTGCCCACCGAATAGAGCATGACCGGGTTCTCAGCCTCGGCCACCACTTCGCGCATGATATGGATGCTCTCGGCTTCCAATCGCTGCAAATGGGTGAGGGGTGTGGACATTGTGAGGCTTTCTCCGTCGGTGCCTGCGTCCCGGCGAAAATTCCGCCGGGAGCAGGTGCAATTGGTTGATCGACGGCCCCCATGGCAGAGCTTGCCACAACTGAAAACCAATCCTCTCTTTTAGTTACGGCATTGCTTCTATCATGGCTGCGGCGGTTCGCCTTTGACGCACTGCAACATAATCCTTACGCCTGTTGGGCGATGAACGAGCCTCGTTCCCTTGCGATTCCCCCGGCGTTGGACGTGCTTTCCGCCAGCGAACCGGTCGCGCTGTTCCTCGATTTCGACGGTACGCTGGTGGCGATTGCCGATACGCCCGACGGGATCGAGGTGCCCAGCGATCTGGCCGCCCGGCTTGAGGCGCTTGCGGCGCGGGTCGGCCAGCGGCTCGCGCTGGTCAGCGGGCGGTCGCCGGGCAATCTTGCCGAACATCTCGGGCCGGTGCTGGTGGCGATTGCGGGTTCGCATGGCATGGCGCGGACAGGCCGGGACGGGCAGCCTGTCGGCACGCCGCCACGGCAGATAGCCGACGCGGCGCTGGCCCGGATCGAAGCGGCTGCGGCGGCGGCAGGGGCGGCAGTCGAGCGCAAGGCGCATGGCATGGCGCTGCATTACCGCCTCGCCCCAGAACGCGAAGCGGATGTGCTGGCCGCAGCGCATGAACTCGCCGCCACTCACGGCCTGATCGTCAAGCAGGGCAAATGCGTTGCCGAACTGGTCCCGCCGGGCGGGGACAAGGGCAGTGCGGTCAGGGCCTTTATGACCGAAGCCCCGTTTGCCGGAACCGTTCCTGTCTTTGTCGGTGACGATGTGACCGATGAAGACGGCTTTCGCGCCGCAACCGAACTCGGCGGCTTCGGCATTGCGGTGGGCGAACGGCCCAGCGATAGTGCCCGTTATCACCTCTCCAGCGTATCGGATGTCCATGCATGGCTGAACCTGTGACTGCGCCCCAATCCAAGCTCGAGCTGTGGCCGATCGGCAATTGCCAGGTCAGCGGCCTGATCGATGAAGCCGCCGGGCTGGTATGGGGCTGCGTTCCGCGCGTCGATGGCGATCCGGTATTCTGTGCGCTGCTCAATGGCAGCCAGCAGGAGGCGGGCGTGTGGCGCTTCGAGCTGGAAGGGCAGGTGTCCGCCACGCAAAGCTATGAGCGCAACACGCCGATCCTCGTCACAAGGCTGGAGGCGGAGGATGGCAGCGCGGTCGAAATCCGCGATTTCTGCCCGCGTTTCGAACGCTCGGGCCGGATGTATCGCCCGGTCGCCTATACGCGGATAGTCCGCCCGGTCGCCGGAACACCGCGCCTCAAGGTTGTGCTGCGCCCGATGAAGCATTATGGCGCGCAGCTGGCCGACACCACCAATGGCACCAACCACATCCGCTACCTGATCGGGGCGCAGGCGATCCGGCTCAGCACCGATGCGCCGGTCGGCTACATCCTCGAAGGGCGCAGCTTCCGGGTCGAGAGCGACCAGCACTTTTTCCTTGGCCCGGACGAACCGTTCAACGGCAATGTCCGTTCCGAAGTGCGCCGGATGGAGGCGCAGACGTCGCGTTACTGGAAGCACTGGGTGCGTGGGCTGCATATCCCCTTTGAATGGCAGGCAGAGGTGATCCGCTGTGCGATCACGCTCAAGCTGTGCCAGCACGAGGAAACCGGCGCGATCGTCGCCGCGCTGACCACCTCGATCCCCGAAGCGCCACATAGCGAGCGTAACTGGGATTATCGCTACTGCTGGATTCGCGATTCCTATTACACGGTGCAGGCATTGAACCGGCTCGGCGCGCTCGACGTGCTGGAGAAATATCTCGCCTATTTGCGCAATATCGTCGACGCCGCACAGGGCGGGCAGATCCAGCCGCTCTATTCGGTGATGGGCGAGGGCGAGCTGAACGAGACGACTGCCGCGCATCTGGCGGGTTATCGCGGGATGGGGCCGGTCCGGGTGGGCAATGCCGCCTACAAGCAGGTGCAGCATGACTGCTATGGCCAGATCGTGTTGCCGACCGCGCAGGGTTTCCTCGACAAGCGCCTGCTGCGGATGGCGGACGAGCATGATTTCGCCAGCCTCGAGGCGGTGGGCGAGATGGCGTGGGCGATGCACGACCAGCCCGATGCCGGCTTGTGGGAGTTCCGCACGCGGCAGGAAGTCCATACCTATTCGGCGGTGATGTGCTGGGCGGCATGCGACCGGCTGGCCAATGTCGCCCGCCATATCGGCAAGCCCGACCGGGCCGATTTCTGGGCCGGCAGGGCGGCGCAGATTGCCGCGAAGATCGAGCAGGAAGCCTGGGTCGAGGGTGAGGGCGACGCAGATGGCCATTACGGCGCGAGCTTCCAGAGCGACTATCTCGACGCCAGCCTGCTGCAAATGGTCGAACTGCGCTTCCTCGAGCCCGACAATCCGCGTTTCCAGTCGACCTTCGCCGCAATCGAAAAAGAGCTGCGGCGCGGCGAGCATATGCTGCGCTATGCCAGCGAGGATGATTTCGGCCTGCCCGAAACCGCCTTCAACGTCTGCACCTTCTGGCTGATCGAGGCGCTGCATCTGGCGGGCCGCGATGAAGAGGCGAAGGGGCTGTTCTGCACCATGCTCGGCCACTCGACGCGGTCCGGGCTATTGTCGGAAGACCTCGATTTCGAAACCGGCGAATTGTGGGGCAACTTCCCGCAGACCTATTCGCTGGTCGGGGTGATCAACGGGGCAGGCCTGTTGTCCAAACCGTGGAGCGAAATCCGTTAGAATACTGATGCTTGGGGGAAGTTCATGAGTCGCCTTGTCATTATCTCGAACCGTGTCGCGGTGCCCAAGGCCCGCGGGGCGGCGGGGGCGCAGGGCGGGCTGGCCGGGGCGCTCAATTCGGCGCTCAAGAAGAACGGCGGCATCTGGTTCGGCTGGTCGGGCGGCGAAGTGGAGGAATTCTCCGGCCAGATCGATATCCAGCGCAGCGACGGGGTGACCACAGCCACGATGGACCTCGCGACACAGGATGTGGAGGAATATTACAACGGCTATGCCAATTCGACGCTGTGGCCGCTGTTCCATTACCGCATCGACCTGACCGAATATGAAAACGAATTCGGCAAGGGGTACGAGCGGGTCAACGAACGCTTTGCCGAGGCGGCGACCCCGCTGATCGAGGAAGACGACCTCGTCTGGGTCCACGATTACCACCTGCTACCGCTGGGCGAACGATTGCGGTCGCGCGGGCTGGCAAACCGGATCGGCTTCTTCCTCCACACGCCATGGCCACCGACCCGGCTGTTCGTTTCGCTGCCGTGGCACGAGCGGCTGGTGCGCACGATGCTCGAATACGACCTGATCGGCTTCCAGACCGACCCGTGGCTCGACAGCTTCCTGCATTACTGCCGCAAGGAACTCGATGCGGAGGTGGACGAGGAAACCGGGCGTATCGTGTTCGAGGGGCGGACGACCTATGCGCGGGCCTATCCCATCGGGATCGACTGGGACCATGTGCAGGCACAATGCGCCACGCAAGAGGCGCAGAAGGCGGGTGAGCGGCTGCTCGCCAGCACGCGGCATCGCACGGCGATGATCGGGGTGGATCGGCTCGACTATTCCAAGGGCCTGCCCGAGAGGATCGACGGCATCGGTCGGTTTTTCGACCAGAACCCCGACCGGGTGCGCGACCTCGTCTATATCCAGATCGCCCCGCCGAGCCGTGAGGATGTGGAAAGCTACCAGAAGATCAGGCACGAACTCGAACAGAAGACCGGCCAGATCAACGGGGCGCGGTCGGAAGTCGACATCGTTCCCATTCGTTACGTCAACAAGGGGCACTCGCTGGCCGAACTATGCGGTTTCTATCGCGCTTCCAAGATCGGGCTGGTCACGCCTTTGCGTGACGGGATGAACCTGGTGGCGAAGGAATATGTCGCCGCCCAAGACCCTGACGATCCGGGCGTGCTGATCCTCTCGCGCTTTGCCGGGGCGGCGGAACAGCTGGGTTGCGACGATGAGGGGGCGGTGCTGGTCAATCCGCACAGCCGCGACGATCTGTCTCGTGCGATCCGCACCGCGCTCGACATGCCGCTCGAAGAACGCAAGCGGCGATACGAGGCGATGGTGAAGACCGTGCGCGAAGACAATATCGCGCAATGGACCGCGAATTTCACCGCCGATCTTGCGCAGGTTGAGCGGGACTAGGCAGCGTGGACCAATTCCCCATGGTCACGGCCAGTCGAAAAGCCGCCAGTTCGAGGAGCGAGGACGAAGGACATGCCTAGCATATTCAAGGACGAGGGACGCGGAAATGGCGGCTTCTCGACTGGCCCCGCAGGGGTTCGGCCCAAATCCGCCCTGACGGCGTTGCGCACGCTTGAAAGTGCGATGCACTTCCTGCGCACACGCGCCTTGTCAGGACAAATTTGGACTCGAACCGTGATCCATGGGGAATTGGTCCACGCTGCCTAGAGCACCGAACGCTGGCCGGACAGTTCATCGACCTGCCACTGCCCGCTTTCGCGCTCCATCACTTCGCGCAGTTCCATGTGGCGCGGGCGTTCGGCGCGGGCGCGCAGGACCTGGTTTACCCGCCAGACGAGGAATTTGGGGTCGAACGGTTTGCGGATATAGTCCTGCGCGCCCTGGTACAGCGCCTGCTCCTCGTCCTCGGCGCCCGATTTGGCGGTGAACATGATAACCGGCAGGTCATAAAGGCTGGCAGAGGTGCGGATCTTGCGCAGCACCTGCGTCCCGGTCATCTCCGGCATGTCCTGGTCGAGCAGCATGAGGTCGGGCCGCCGCCAGCCTAGCAGTTTCATCGCCTGCAATCCGTCGGTCACCCAGCCGCAGGCATGGCCGGTGTTTATCAGCACATTGGCAGCCGTTTCCGCGACGATCTCGTCATCGTCGGCGATCAGGATATAGGCCATAACGGACCTCCTTTGCCTGTCCGCAATAGTCGGGGGATCGCTATGCTTGCTGAAGAGGGGGCTAGGCAAAACTACGGGGGCGTGATCCGCCGTGCCTTGTGAATTGCGCGTGCGGCTGGCAAGCGCGGGGCATGGATACAGGCGACCGGACCCTGCCGCTCGAAGGCGTGCACAACTTCCGCGACTATGGCGGCTATGCCTCTTCGGACGGGGGCAGGGTGAAGCGAGGTCTGCTGTGGCGGTCGGGCCAGCATGTCGATGCAAGCGATGCCGATCTTGAGAAACTCGCCGCATTGGGCCTGCGCCATGTGATCGATTTTCGCGGAGCGAGCGAACGGACGAGCTATCCCTGCCGCCGCCCTGACAGCTTCGATGCGCAGGTGCTGTTCTACGATGGCGAAACCGCCGCGCTCGCGCCGCATGTCGAGGCGGCGGAGGGCGCGCTCGATGTCGAAACCGCGCATGGCAAGATGGAGGCGCTTTACGCCCGCCTGCCGCAGCGCGAGCCGGTGCTGCATGTGATGCGGCTCTATTTCGATGCATTGTCGCGTGGGGAGGGGCCAAGCCTCGTCCATTGCCTTGCGGGCAAGGACCGCACCGGCATGGCGGTGGCATTGCTGCACCACGCGCTGGGGGTTCACCCGGACGATGCGATGGAGGATTTCCTGCTCACCAACACCGCCGGCAATATCGATGCGCGGGTGGCAGCAGGCGCGAAGGCGGTGCGCGACAAGTGGGGCGATATCAGCGAGGATACGATCCGCGTGCTGATGGGGGTCGACGAGCGTTACCTGCTTGCCATGCGCAAAGCTGTGGAAGCGCAGCATGGCTCCCTCGACGCGTTCCTGAAAGACGTGCTTGGGGTCGACGCAGAAAAGCGCGAGGCGCTGCGCTTGCACCTCGTCGAAGCATAACCAGATCGGGTCTTCGGACCACACGCAAGAGGCAATCCCCATGGCTACCCATCGCACCAAGATGCTCATCATCGGCTCCGGCCCGGCAGGCTATTCCGCCGCGATCTATGGCGCGCGCGCGATGATGGAACCGATCGTGGTGCAGGGCCTCCAGCCCGGCGGCCAGCTGACCATCACCACCGATGTCGAGAACTATCCCGGCTTCGCGGATGTGATCCAGGGCCCGTGGCTGATGGAGCAGATGCAGAAACAGGCCGAGCATGTCGGCACGAAGATGATGTGGGACACCATCGTCGAAGTCGACCTCGCCAATGGCAGCCCGTTCCGCGCGGTGGGCGACAGTGGGGACGAATATATCGGCGATGTGCTGGTGATCGCCACCGGGGCGCAGGCCAAGTGGCTGGGCGTGCCGGGCGAACAGGAGTTGGGCGGCAAGGGCGTGTCTGCCTGCGCCACCTGCGATGGCTTTTTCTATCGCGGCAAGAAGGTTGCGGTGATCGGCGGCGGCAACACCGCTGTGGAAGAGGCGCTCTACCTCACCAACCACTCGCAGGATGTGACGCTGATCCATCGCCGCGACGAGTTGCGGGCGGAGAAAATCCTGCAGGAACGCCTGTTAAAGCACCCGAACATCAAGGTTTTGTGGAACAAGTCCGTCGCCAGTTTTGAAGGCGATGCGATGGGGGCAGGGCTGACCCATCTCGCGCTGACCGACACGGTGACAGGCGATGCGAGCACGCTCGAAGTTGACGGGGCTTTCGTTGCCATCGGCCATGCGCCCTCGACCGAACTGTTCAAGGATAAGCTGCCGATGGAAAATGGCGGCTATCTGGTGACCGAACCCGGTTCACCCAGAACCGAAATTCCCGGCGTGTTCGCGGCGGGCGACGTGACCGACCATGTCTATCGACAGGCGGTCACCGCAGCGGGCATGGGATGCATGGCCGCGCTCGATGCAGAGCGGTTCCTCGCCACGCTGGAAAATTGATCGTGTGCGAGTCCCCGCCTGTGCGGGGACTTCGGTCCCAAGCTGACTGCGGGCCCCCGCCTTCGCGGGGGCGCACGCTGCTACATGTGAATGTCGAACACCGTGATGCTCGCATGCAGGATCAGCGCGATCAGCACGATGCCTGACAGCAGGAACAGCATGAAGCGTACCATCACCTTGTTGGCGGTGGCCTGTACCAGCGAATGCATGACCCTGAGGCCGACATAGATCCACGCGAGCAGCGCGTTCATCCCGTCACCCTGGCCGACCATCGCCAGCACCAGTGCAACCGCATAGAAGATCGTCGGCTGTTCGTGCAAATGATTGTAATTGTGCGCTTTCCACTGGATATGCGCTGGCAGGACACCGTCGAGGTCCTTACCTGTGCCGCCCGTCATGTTCTTGGCGTCGATATCGGGCGATTTTGTCATGGCGGGGATACGGGTGACATACATCCACGCCCACATGACCATGGTCCAGATCGTCAGCGCGACGACCGGCTGGAGGATTTGTGCGTGGATCATGCGAGAACTCCCGGATTGGCAAACAAGGTGACCATCAGTGCCCGCACGGCAAGGACGAGCAGTGCGCCGGTCGCCAGCAGGAAGATGAGGAAGCGCACCGCAACGACATTGACCGTCGCCTGATAGACCGAATGGACGATCCGCAGCGCGACATAGGCCCATGCCAGCAGCACATCCATCTGGCTGCCGCCCATGATCGCAAGGATCACGACCGTGGCGTAGAACACCGTCGGCTGTTCCATCAGATGCGTGTAGTTGTGGGATTTCCAGTTGATCTTGTCAGGCAGCACGCCTTCCAGATCCTGTCCCCTGCCGCCGGGCTTCGCGTCTTTCATCCCGCCCAGTTGCTTCGAGATGGCTGGCAGGCGCGTTCCCGCCATCCACAACAGCATGACCAGCGACCACAGTACGAGCACCGCAGCCGGTGCGAGAATTTGAGCCTGCATTGAAAGTCCCTCCCTGAATTGACGCAAACCTGCGGCCAGCGGGAAGCATTGTCAATTGCAACTAATCGCCCGCTGCAAGTGTCGCGGCATAGCTTGCCGCATCGGTGTTGCCGCCGGTGAGCATGATGACGGTATGTTCGTCGAGCGGCACCTTGCCCGCAAGCGCGGCGGCAAGGGCTGCAGCGCCGCCCGGTTCCACCACCAGCCGCAGCTTCGCAAAGGCAAATCGCTGCGCCGCGCGGACTTCATCGTCGGTTACGGTTACGCCCGGTTCGGACCGGCCGAGCAAGACGGCAAGGTTGATCGGCTTGGTCGCGATGGGTTGCAGTGCGTCGCAGATGGTCTTCGGCGCATCGGGAGAGGCGGGCACGATCTCGCCCGCCGCCAGCGCCTGCCCGACCATGTCCCAGCCTTCCGGTTCGACCGGCACGATCGCGCTTTCGGGGCAGGCGAGGGCGAGCCCCGCAGTCAGCCCGCCACCGCCGCAACAGGCAAGGATGCGGCTGGGCTGGCGACCCAGCTGTGCGGTGATTTCGATACCCGCGCTGCCTTGGCCTTCGATTACCCAAGGATCGCCGAATGCATGCACCAGCGTGCCGCCCCGTGCCTCGATCAGCCGTGCGGCAACCTCGTCGCGGTCCTCGCCGGGGCGTTCATAGAGGACCACTTCGGCCCCCAGCGCGCGGGTCGCTTCAAGCTTCACCTGCGGCGCGTCGTGCGGCATCACGATGGTTGCGGCAATGCCGAGCCGCCTTGCCGCCCATGCGACGCCTTGCGCGTGGTTCCCGCTCGACACCGCGACCACGCCGCGCGGTTTTTCGTCGTCGGACAGGGCCGAAAGCCTGTGCCACGCGCCGCGTATCTTGAACGCGCCGACGGGCTGGAGCACCTCGGCCTTTACCCAGCATTGCGTATCGCCAATCGTAACCGGCAGAAGCGGTGTCGGTGGCAGGATCGCAGCAACCTTGGCCGCTGCTTGGATGACACCTTCTCTGGTGGGCTTGCGATTCGTGTGTCCGATCATATTGCCCTGCTAGCGCATTCCCCTATGTGAGTCCCCGCGAAGGCGGGTCCTCATGCCACAGGCGCTCCGCCAGAAATCACGAGCCACCGCGACGGCGGGAGGACTCCGGCCGCAAGCGCATCGCCCATGGCCCGAGATCCCCGCCTTCGCGGGGACTCACACTAGGCTTAGAAGGAATCCCCCATGTCCACAGTACTCGTAATCGGTGCCGGCGGCGTCAGCTCGGTCTGCGTCCACAAGATGGCGTTCAACAAGGACATTTTCACTAGCATCCACCTCGCCAGCCGCACCAAGAGCAAATGCGATGCGATTGCCGCCAGCGTGAAGGAACGCGCCGGGGTCGATGTCAGCACATACGAAATCGATGCCGAAGAAGTTCCGGCGATGGTCAACCTGATCCGCACGGTGAAGCCCAGCCTCGTGGTCAATCTCGCGCTGCCGTATCAGGACTTGCCGATTATGGACGCCTGCCTCGAAGCGGGCGTGAGCTATCTCGATACCGCGAATTACGAGCCCAAGGACGAGGCCAAGTTCGAATACCACTGGCAATGGGCCTATCACGACCGCTTCAGGGAAGCGGGGCTGATGGCGCTGCTGGGGTCTGGCTTCGATCCGGGCGTGACCAGCGTCTTCACCATGTGGCTCAAGAAGCACAAGCTCAAGACCATCCGCCAGCTCGACATCCTCGATTGCAATGGCGGCGACCACGGTCAGGCTTTCGCCACCAATTTCAACCCGGAAATCAACATCCGCGAAGTCACCGCGCCCGCGCGCCACTGGGAGAATGGCGAGTTCGTCGAAACCCCAGCGATGGGCAAGAAGGTCGAGTTCGACTTCGAGGGGGTTGGCCCCAAGAACATGTATATGATGTACCACGAGGAGCTGGAAAGCCTCGCGAAGTTCAATCCGGAAATGGAGCGTGCGCGCTTCTGGATGACCTTCGGCGATGAATACATCAAGCACCTGACCGTGCTGCAGAATGTCGGCATGACCAGAATCGAGCCGATGAAGTACAAGGGCGTCGAGATCATCCCGCTGCAATTCCTCGCCGCCGTGCTGCCCAAGCCCGAAACGCTGGGCGAAACCACCAAGGGCAACACCAATATCGGCGTGATCGCGACGGGCGAGGCGCTCGATGGCTCGGGCGAGAAGACGTTTTATATCAACAATATCTGTTCTCACGAGGCGGCCTACGAGGAAACCGGCAACCAGGCGGTAAGCTACACCACCGGCGTTCCGGCGATGATCGGCAGCGCGATGATGGTCACTGGCAAGTGGTCAGGTGATGGCGTGTTCAACATGGAAGAAATGGACCCTGACCCGTTCATGGACATGCTCAACGCGCACGGCCTGCCGTGGCAGGTGAAGGAGCTGGAAGGCCCGGCCGGGTTCTAGGTTTTTTTGGGGTTCACGCAGAGATCGCAGAGGAAAGGAGGTCGCAGAGAGTGATGGGATCAGGCGACCAGATATCCTCTGTCGTTATCGAGGAGGCGATCGGTATCCATCGGGAATTGGGGCCGGGGCTGTTTGAAACCGTATATGAAACGGTTTTGGCCGGTCGTATCGAGAAGCGTGGGTTGCGGGTGGAGCGGCAGGTGCCGGTGCCCATAGAGTTTGATGGCCACGCCTTTGGCGCGGCGTTCAAGATCGATATTCTG
>JACKLA010000009.1 GCA_024236155.1 Sphingomonadaceae bacterium | reverse complement strand
CCTCGGCGACATCCATCAGCCGGAAAACATCGACGCCGGTATGGATGCCCATCCGGTCGCAGACAGCAGCGAATACCTCAAGCGGCGTGTTGCCAGCCCCGGCACCAAAGCCGGCAGCGGACCCGTCGACACGGGCGGCCCCGGCGGCGATGGCCGCGAGCGAGTTCGATACGCCCATCGCCATGTTGTGGTGGCCATGAAAGCCGATTTCGGTTTCGTGTTGCAGCGCCGATCTCATCGCGCTGATCCGCGCGGTAACGTCTCCGGGCAGCATGTACCCAGCGCTGTCGACGCAGTAGACCGTCGTAGCACCGTAACTTTCCATGAGCAGCGCCTGAGACACGAGCGTCTCCACATCGGTCATGTGCGCCATCATAAGAAATCCGACGGTATCCATGCCGAGTTGCCGGCCAAGCCCGATATGCTGTTCGGTCACGTCAGCCTCGGTGCAGTGTGAGGCAACATGGACGCAGCCCGCGCCACAGTCGGCAGCCATGCGCAGTTCGTCGAGCGTACCGATGCCCGGAACATGCAGAACGGACACGACGGCGTTCTTCATGCGCGAGGCAACGGCAGTGATATATTCTTTGTCGCTGTGCAGGCCGCGACCGTAGTTCAGGGACGAGCCGCCGAGTCCGTCTCCATGCGTGACCTGGATCAGGGGCACACCGGCGGCATCGAGGCCGGTGGAGACCGCGATCATCTGGTCGAGCGTGATCTGGTGTCGCATCGAATGCATGCCATCGCGCAGGCACATGTCGTGAAGCTTGACCTTGCGGCCGCGAACCTGTTCCTCAAGCGTCATCACGCCGTCTCCGCGATCTTGAGATTGAAGGTGCCGTCGAGCATCTTGTGCGCAAACATCTCCGCGGTCCTGGCAGCCGCTGCGGTCATGATGTCGAGGTTGCCTGCGTAGACCGGAAGAAAGTCGCCAAGCCCTTCCACCTCGAGGAAAACGGAAACCTTGCGGCCATCGAAGGTAGGTCCGTTCTTGAGGCGATAGCCAGGTACGTATTTCTGAACCTCCGCTATCATCGCCCTGACCGAAGCGGTGATAGCCTCCCGATCAGGCTCGTCTGCGGTCTCGCAATAGACTGTGTCGCGCATCATCAGGGGCGGCTCGGCCGGGTTCACGACCACGATCGCCTTGCCATGCCTGGCTCCGCCAACGCTGGCGACGGCAGCAGACGTGGTGCGGGTGAATTCGTCGATATTCTTGCGCGTACCGGGACCAATCGACTTGGAGGCAACGGTCGCAATGATCTCGGCATAGTCGACGGGCTGAACGGAGCTGACCGCATTGACCATCGGGATGGTTGCCTGACCCGCACAGGTGACCATGTTCACGTTCATCACGGCGTTTTCCGCGTGCCTGGCCAGATTGACGGGCGGCACGCACAACGGACCTATGGCCGCCGGCGTCAAGTCGATCATCAGCACGCCGAGAGCGTTGAGCTTGCGACTATTTTCCTTGTGGACGTAAGCCGACGTAGCATCGAAGGCGATCTTCACGCCGTCCGTCAGAACGTGCGGCACGAGGCCATCCACGCCGTCCTCGGTAGTCTTGAGGCCAAGCTCGCGCGCACGAGCGAGACCGGCCGAAGTCGGATCGACGCCAACCATCCACACCGGCTCGAGAACATCGGATCGCAGCAGCTTGTACAAAAGGTCGGTTCCGATATTGCCGGGACCGATAATGGCGCACTTGATCTTGCTCACTTGCCCGCCTCCCGTTCAGCAGATTCGGCGAAGGTCACCCCTGCAACCGCGTAGTGCTCATACGGCGTTTCGCTGATCACCACCCGAACCTGTTCCGGGCGGACGCCGAGCGATGAGACCTGTTCCCCGTCAGCGCCAATGGCACAGATTTGAGGTTGTGATGTAAGGAGGATTTGGGCTTCGTCGTAGTGACGAAGGAACGAAGATGAAGCCCAAATCCTCCTTGAAACAATCGCCGATGAAGGCCCCTGCGGAGCGGGTGGTGAAGGACATACGGCGTGCGACGCGCCGGCACTTCTCTGCAGAGGACAAGATCAGGATCGTGCTGGAAGGCCTGCGCGGCGAAGACAGCATCGCCGAACTGTGCCGCAAGGAAGGCATCGCGCAGAGCCTCTATTACACGTGGTCGAAGGAGTTCATGGAAGCGGGCAAGCGGCGCCTGGCGGGCGACACTGCCCGTGCCGCGACCAGCGGCGAGGTGCAGGATCTGCGCCGCGAGGCCCGTGCGCTGAAGGAATGCGTGGCCGATCTGACGCTGGAAAACCGGTTACTCAAAAAAAGCATGATCGCGGATGGGGGCGACGACGAATGAGGTATCCTGCATCCGAGAAGCTTGAGATCATCCGGATCGTCGAGCAGTCACATCTGCCGGCCAAACGCACGCTGGACCGGCTCGGCATTGCCCGCCGGACCTTCTATCGGTGGTACGACCGCTACCTCGAGGGCGGGCCGGAGGCGCTGGAGGATCGGTCATCGGCGCCGAGCCGGGTGTGGAATCGCATCGGTGACGACATCCGGGACCAGATCGTCGAGATGGCGCTGGAGACGACCGAGCTATCCCCTCGCGAACTGGCGGTGCGGTTCACTGACGAGAGGCGCTACTTCGTGTCGGAAGCCACGGTTTACCGCTTGCTCAAGGCCCATGATCTGATCACCAGTCCGGCCTATGTCGTGATCAAGGCCGCCGATGCGTTCCACACCAAGACCACGCGGCCGAACGAGATGTGGCAGACCGACTTCACCTACTTCAAGATCATCGGGTGGGGCTGGCTGTACCTGTCGACCGTGCTCGACGACTTCTCGCGCTACATCATTGCCTGGAAGCTGTGCACCAACATGCGGGCCGAGGACGTGACCGACACCTTGGACCTCGCCCTGGCCGCTTCCGGCTGCGACAGCGCCACGGTGCTGCACAAACCCCGGCTACTCAGTGACAACGGCCCGAGCTACATCGCCAGCGAACTGGCCGAATATATCGAGGCCAACAAGATGACCCATGTCCGCGGTGCCCCGATGCACCCGCAAACCCAGGGCAAGATCGAGCGCTGGCACCAGACCCTCAAGAACCGCATCCTGCTGGAAAATTACTTCTTGCCTGGCGATCTTGAAACCCAGATCGAGGCCTTCATCGACCATTATAATCACCGCCGATACCACGAAAGCCTCGGCAACGTGACGCCCGCTGACGCCTACTTCGGCAGGGCACCTGCTATCATCAAACAACGCGAAAGGATCAAACGACAGACCATCGAACATCGGCGCTTGCAGCACCGAAAGCTCGCCGCCTAATATCAATCCACAGACGAGGCCCGCCCTCCGCTACTTTACGCCGCGAGTTGCGCCAAATGTTCTGACGACGGACAGTCCGCATCAACGGTCAGCGGATGTACATGTGGCGGGCCGTCGATAAGGAAGGCGAAGTGCTGGATGTTCTCGTCCAGAAGCGCAGGAACAAGGAAGCAGCACTGAAATTGTTGCGAAAACTGCTGAAGAATCAAGGTGCCGTGCCGGAGGCCATCGTCACCGATGGACTTAAATCATATCCGGCTGCAATGAAGGTCCTGGGCTGCGTCGACCGACATCGACCGGGCCGATTACGCGACAACAACCGCGTCGAGAATTCGCACCTTCCCGTCCAACGAAGAGAGCGAAAAATGCAGCGGTTCAAGTCTCAGGGTCAGGCTCAACGCTTCGTTTCAACGCACAGCGCAATCTACAATTCGTTCAACACCCAGCGTCATCTCGTCTCGCGAAACACAATGCGCAAATTCCGATCCGCCGCCATGGCGGAATGGAATGCTGCGTCCGCTGCTGCAGCATGAAATTCCGGGTTCGAGCGCTCGCTCGCCCGGCAATCAATTAAGCCGACAATACCACGCCGGCCCATTACGGCATCTAAGTTTACCTGACAAACCCATCCACGATGGTAGTGGCAATCATCAACTAAGTTGTGTGGACAACTTAGTTGCCCTGTGTATATTCGACCCTGACAATAATTCCAATCAGCCAGGGGGCACAATGACGCGCACATCCAATCCGGTACGATACTATCGCCGTCTGGTCACGACGACCGCCATAGCCGCAGTTGCTGCAACTGCGATGTTGCCCGGCACCGCTGCAGCGGCAGAAGATGCTGCCGCAGAAAACACACAGGCGCATTCGAACGAAATCTTGGTTTCTGCCCGCAAGCAGAACGAAACCACGCTGGACGTGCCCATCGCGGTCAGCGCCTTTTCCGCCGACGCGATCGACGACAAGCTGGCGACCGGAATCGCGGATCTGTCGGAATTCACACCAGGCTTCCAGATGCAGGAGTCGTTCGGACGCGGCTTTGACCGTCCGATCATTCGCGGTGCATCCAATATCATACAGGCAGAAGGAAAGGTCGGGATTTTCCTGGATGGCGTACCTTATTTCGGTGATTTCTCATCGCTCGATCTTGCTGCAGTCGAAAGCGTTGAAGTCATCAAGGGGCCGCAATCGGCAGTCTTCGGGCGTGGTACCCTTTCCGGTGCTATCAACGTCAGCCTTAAGCGCCCTGGCGATAGTTTCGAAGGCAAGTTCTCGGGCACGATCGGCAATTACAGCCGGCGTGAACTGAGCGGCTTCATCTCCGCCCCAATCATCGAAGGTATCGGCATCCAGCTTGGCGCGAAGTTCTACGACATCGACGGCCAATTCAAGAACAATGCGGTTCCCGGAGAACGCCTGGGCGACCAGAACACACAGCAGTTCACCGCCGGCCTCTTTCTCGACCCAACGTCGGACATCAGCGCAAGCGCCCGCTGGATGCATCAGCGCGACAATGACAGCCTGTTCGCCATCGGCCTGCAGCCCGCATCGGAGAACAACTGTTACGTGGACACACGCCCCTACTACTGCGGTGATGTGAGCCAACCACAGGAATTCGGCCTCAATTCCGATGACTTGCAGCGTGCCGGCATCCTGCGAAACGCGGATCGCTTCATCGGAGACATCAACTGGGACATCGGCGGTTCGGGCTACGAATTCACTTTCCAGGCCGGATACAGCGACCTCAAGGAAATCGTCGGCACCGATCAGTCCTATGACGATCGCGATTTCTTCCTTCTCGGATCGCCCGCCGTTTGTGAATTCTATGCTGCAAACGGCTATATCGCCAACGCCAATTGCGCGCAGTCAGCCTTTAACACGACCGATGGAACGCGCCGCAAGACGCAGACCTACGAAGCCCGCATCTCCTCGCCGCAAGATGACCGTCTGCGCTGGCGCCTTGGCGTGTTCACCAGCTATGATCGCAAGCGTGCTAGCACCCAATGGCTAGAAGCAAGCGAACTTGGCTTCGACCTGCTGGCTGACACCGTCACGGTCCGTAACAAGTCTGTTTTCGGTGGCATCGATTTCGATGTGAACGACAATGTGACTGTCAGTGCGGAACTGAGACATCAGGTTGACAAGGTTCACAACACCACCCCCAGCTATATTGCGGGCGACATCTTTAGCGACGAATACTTCGCATCGCTTTCGAACCCCAATCCGGACCAGGTCGTGGGCGTTGCCGGGGAACGCAAGGCGACGTTCAAGGCGACCCTGCCGCGCTTCACCGTCAACTGGCGCCCCACGAATGACCTGTCTTTCTATGCCCAGTATTCCGTCGGCAACACGCCCGGCGGCTTCAACCAGGTGGACGCCCCGCAGTCGACCTACGACGAAGAGCGACTCACCAACTACGAAGTTGGCGTGAAGACGACCCGTTGGGGCTTCGACTACCTGAACCTTTCCGCGTTCTGGCAGGATTACAAGGATCAGGTCCTTACCAACACCTACACCACCGAAACTGCGATCAACAGCTATCGCGCCAACATCGGCAAGACCCGCATTCGCGGTCTTGAACTTGAAGGCGCCTTCCCGATTGTCGGCCCTGCGCTGAAACTGCAGTTCAACTACACCTACCTCGACGCGGAAATCCGTCGTGGTATCGAAGCGGACAAGGCGCTACTTCTGCTGGGCACGGACTGCAAGGTGGGCACGAGCACCAATCTGGACCTGCCAGGTTGTCGCGAAGCGGCCTCCATCGCAGGCAACACGGCACCGCTAGTCTCGAAGCATTCCGGCGCCGTCGGGCTGCGTTCCGAGGTCGACGTGTCGTCGCGCTTCGTCGGCTTCGCGGGCGTGGATGTAATCTACCGCAGCAGCTTCTACGACGTTCTTAACCTTGCGGGCAGCGGTGACTCCACCCGCGTGAACCTGCAGGCCGGTGTCGAGGATGACAACGGACTGAAGATCACCGCATGGGTCCGCAACCTGTTCGACGACAAGACCCCGGTTGGCGTCCTGCGCTACATCGATCGCGGCCCCGGCGTTGCCAAGGCGCCGACAGGAGATTCGAGCCGTGCGTTCGCTATCACCCCACCGCGCAGGCCGGAATTCGGCTTGACGGTCACCAAGACCTTCTGATCGAATAGTATTGATTGAAGATGGGCCGGACACCCGAGAGGGGTCCGGCCCTTTTCTTTTGCCTGCCGTAAAAGCGGCTCAGCCTGGCCATGGTGCCGGGCTTTCCTTTCCCGCGCCTTCAGCAACGGATGCCAATGGGACTGCTCTATAAACGGCGGGGCGCGCGTACAGGCAGGCAAGATCCCCCGCCCCCTTAGATATATCGTCGCGCCATCCTGTGGAGGCAGCAGCTGGCGTAGACGCCGCCTAGCTGCCCTGCTCCACCCTGCACAAAGCATAAAAAAAGAGCGGCGGGACACTTGCCCGCCGCTCGATCATCTTGCCATGACTGAATCTCAGCTGTTCAGCAGTTCCTCGACGATATGTTCGACGGGCGGCTCATCTTCCGCAAGCGCCTGAACCGCCTGCATCGGACCGCGCATGACGCGCAGGATATATTCACGGATCAGCTCGCCACGTTCTGTCGCAGCGATCACATCGGGCGCATAGCTCTCGATATCCCCGCGTGTAATAACGCCCTTGTCGTCCAGCAGCCTCTCCACGGTATCGAGCCGCTGCCGCATCACGGAAACTTCGGCGACTAGTGCCAGAAGCACCGAATAGATACGATCGTCCTCGGGCTGCTCGAAAAACGCAGGGCGACGGCCCTTTGCCTTGCGATTGGCCAGTTCCATCCAGTCCAGATCGGATTTCTCGCTCATTCCGGGGCTCCTCCCTTCCATGCGCCATAGGCGTGCCACGCAGCCGCGCGGCCGTGATCTTCGGTTTCGCCAGTCGGCGCTTCCGGGAAGATCGATCGATCGGTAACCGCCTTCACGGCGGCAACGAAAAGCTCATCGGGCGAGAAGCCGGCCTTGACCATCTCCTGCTTCAGGTCGAGCCCATGCATCGCGGACCAGAACGGTTCGTTGTTGTTGAACGCATCCCAGTCACGGATGAACTGTTCGTACAGCGGCATATCCGGCGTGTATTGCGGCTGCTCCAGATGCAGCATCAGGCCATGATCGCCAAGAACCCGATACCCTTCCGCAATGATGCGTGGCAGTGACTTGCCGCTCAATTCGTGCAGGAACATCGTGGTCTGGACCCAGTCGAAATGCCCATCAGCCCAGCGGGACAGATCTTCCGCATTGTGCTGGATGAACGTGATGTTAGTGGCCCCAAGGGCCTGTGCGCGGGCATGGCCATAGCGCAGTGACGCCGCTGCCGTATCGATCGCGATGAATTCGGTTTCGGGGAAGGCAAGAGCGACCGGAACCACGTTATGACCGATCGTGCAGCCGATATCGAGCACGCGGCGCGGCTTCCAGCCCGGATAGTTTGATTTCACCCACTGGACGATCGCCTGACCGCCACCGTCAGACAGCGCGCCGAGAGCACCTGCCGTTGTTGCGAAAAGTCCGCAGTCATAGTTGGCGCCTGCCGAAACGTCGCCGGGGCGTTCTTCGCCATGATAGCTGCCTGGCATACAGTGGATGTCCACCGCCGCCTGATAGCGGGGAATCTCGACCGAAGGATCGAGTTGCAGCGTATCCTTACCCTCGTTCAGCTTTCGTGCGCGCGCATCCAGCTCATCGATCTGGCGCAGCGTGATGGCTCGACCATTCTGCTGGCGCATTTCCATCGAGTTTCGGCGCGATGCGGACCAGAGTTGGTGGAAAGGGTCCTGGTTCATCGCATTACGGATTTCATACCGATCTTTCGGATCGCGACCGTGCTCTTCCCGGAACGCCGGCAAGACCCGCCGTTCATAGGCCAATTTATTGCCTGGACCGAGATTGGTCGAAAGAAATTTGTTGAACCCTGTAAGAAAATCAAACCTAGCAGCCTCATCATGAGTGGCAACAGGCATCATTTCATGAAGTGAAACCGCCCTGTATGGCGGAGGAATGTCATTGTTGTTTTTCATATAACCTTACCTTTGATCAAACGATCAATAGATTCTTCCTGAACCCGCATGAAGAAATCGCGGTCCGGCGTCACAATTTCATTGTCATGGATCAAACTGTTCGCTTTTTGTGGGGATTTTTCGGCGTAAACTTCAGCAAACAACTCAAGCCTTTGCCGAGCGAGGAAGTTCGTCATCGCCGGCTTGCGGCGGACCGCCCGCAGAGCATCGATATCGATGTCGGCAAAGGCGGTGAAAGTCTCCCCGCTGTTCGAAACGGAAAGGACCTTGCCCTTGAAATCGATCACAGTGCTGTTGCCATCGCCCGATGCGAGCGGAAGGCTAGACTCGCCGATCCCGGCCGTGTTCGCGGACACAACATAGGCCATATTTTCCTGCGCGCGGGCGCGCTTGGCGATGTCCTTCGGCGTATCGAGGGGGGAACCGATCTCGGACGAACTGTGAACGAAAACTTCCGCCCCACGCAGCGCAAGCGCCCTGGCAATCTCCGGATAGAGTATTTCCTCAGACGCAATCGCGGCCAGATTGCCGATCTCAGTACGGGCCACCGGGAAGACCCCGTCCAGGCCATAGATGTCGAGATATTTCGACCAGACATCGTGGGGCGTCGGTGCAAACATCGAATTCAGGCGGCGATACCGCAGGATCACCTCACCCGCCGGCGAGATGATGAAACAGGTCTGAAAATAGAGACCGGGGAAATGCGGGTCCACCTCATAGGCATTACCAGCCAGATAGACGCCCAGCCGTTCGGCCATCGCGCCCATCGCCTCGTATTCCGGCCCGCCGATTTCCAGTGCTGCCTTATCAGCAAAATCCGGTACAGAGATCCGCCCCGGATAACTCGTCAGCAGGTATTCGGGCAACACCACCAGCTTGACCGGGCTGCCGCCATATTGGGAAACGAAGATCGCACCCGAACGGATCTTCGGTTCGATCTCGGCAATCATCGCCAACATCTGCTTTCGGGCCGATGCTTTGTCAGGACACCGCTCCACTGAACGCGCCGTCAACTGCATTGCGATTGCCGCGTATGTACCAGCATTGGTCATAACGGGTTCCTTCTTCCAGGCCATGGCTTCATTTGCGAAGGTGGGAAGCAGCAACGCTGCCGATGATCCCGCCAGAAAGTGCCTTCGCTCAAAACCCATGAGGCCGATCCTATAACCCAAGCGATCCCGGATTCATGAGACCGTTCGGATCAACGGCTGACTTCACGGCCTGCAAAAGGCCATCCGCACCAGCATCCAGACTGTCCCTGTACATATAGGTACGCGCGATCTGGAAATGAGCAGCGCCATGTTCGAAGAACAGGGAAACGATCGCCTTCTTCAGGTCCTGCACGAACTGCCAAACGACCGGATCGTGTTCGTGGACCGGCAGTTTCTTCAGGTGAGCGTCCTCGACCGTCTGGTCAATCAACGGATTGCGTGCGTCCGGCCAGTAGAGGCACGGCTCTATGACGACACCCGCGCCCCCCACGGCAGCCATCAGCGTACCAGGATGGATACCCAGTTCGTCCATGCGATCCTGGTGCGACGCGAACAGCGCCTCGATCGCTTCATAGCACGCCTGCGCCTGCCTGTGGGAAACGAGACCGTGGATCGGCGCCCAGCGCTCACCCTTGGGGCCAAGCATGGAATTGAGAGGACCAAACGGGTTCGCGCGCACAATCTTGGGGATCGTGTTCTCCACCTCTACGCCGCCGCACCGTTGCACGATGGCACGCGCTGCCGCGATATCGGCATCGGCAGCTTCCTGTATGCGAGCTTCGGCCATGACGTGCATGGAGAAGTTGGCATCGTCCATGAAATTGCGACCGGCAACGACGACTTTCGCCCCTTCCTTCATCGCCTTCAGAACCGAACCCTGCTTCTTCATCATGCCCAGCAACTGCTTGGCATCACTGGCAAGGCTGTCGCGCTGCATCCGGATCGAATTGAGGCGCGGGTCGAAGCCGAAACACTCGGTCGCGATCCCCGCCCGTTCGATTTCAGACAGGGCCGAGAGGAAACCATCATGCTTGTCGAACGTGAAGCTGGCAAAGGCGTTGCAGGGCGATTCCGGGATCAGGCGCATGGTGACCGTCGCCTTGATGGCCATGGCGCCCGTATCGGCAAGGAACAGGCCGGTCAGGTCCGGGCCATAGGGGCGGGCATGGGAGCTGCCGGTCTTCAGGATAGTGCCGTCAGCCAGCACAACTTCCATCGCGATGCAGCTTTGCGCCGCCGTACCATAGCGCCCGGTGCCCCAGAAAATGCCATTCTGGCTCATTCCACCGCCGACAGTCGCCAAGAGGCCCGAGAGCGTTCCCCAGAATGGCGTGCGCAGATTGCGCGGGGCCAACGCCTCGTGCAGCTTGGCCCAGGTGCACCCGGCTTCAACCGTCACGGTCATGTTGGTTTCATCAATTTCGAGGATACGATCCATCGTCGCCGTATCGAAAAGGACGGCACCGGCCATGGTCGGAGTATATCCGCCCGTATAGCTCATCCCGCCGCCGCGCGGTACAACCGCATGGCCATGCGCGGTCGCCGCACGAACAGCATCGGCCAAGTCCGCGGTATCCGAAGGACGCACCACCGCGGCCAGATCCGAACCACGAGCGTAAATGTCATGCGCGAACAGTTCGAGCGACGCGGCATCGTCCAGCACTTCGGCGCCGGTCGCCTTGAGATCATCAATCAAATTGGCTTGTTGTTGCGTAGCCATTTCCGGTCCTTGTAAATTTACGCAGATGTAGTTGCCGCGCCTGCTGGCGCATCATCCGGTTCTGTTTCGAAACTATCCGGATATCGTCCAAGCAGGAGCAGCAAGGCGCCGCCGATGACAAATCCGAAAATGGCGACGAAAATGATCGGATCGTACGATCCTGTCACATCGCGCACATAGGCGTACAGGAGCGACGAAAACGCCGATGCCACGCCAAAAGGCAAATACAGCATACCGTAAATCTTGCCATAATGCGCCATCCCGAAATAACGGCCAGCCAAATAGGCAATCAAATCGGCTTCTGCCCCGGCGGCAAAGCCCAGGAAGAAGGCTGCTGTAGCGGCCCAAAAGAAGTTGATGTCCCCTCCCAACAGGATCACGCAAGTGATCGCAGGCAGACAAAGTAGAGGAAAAGCAACGTAGCCCTGCCAGAAACGATCGAGCAGTCCGCCTGTGACGATCCTGCCCACGAAGATGCCAATGCCCAGAACGCCCATCACGCTGGCGGCAACATCTGCACCCAGCCCCTGATCCAACAGGATGGCGGGCATGTTGATGAACGCGCCGGAATAACAACCCGCAACGATACAGATCGACATCCAGATCACGTAAAAGCGATAATTCCGCAACGTTTGTGACATGGTCAGGCCGGTCAATCTGCCACCGGCTCCTGCAAGTGCTGCCGGCCTTTCTTCTGGCCTGGGTTCACGGAACAGGAAGTAGGCCACTGGCAGCGAGACAAGCAAGGGAAGCAACGCGACGATCGCGAACATCTCGCGCCAGCCGAAATTGGCAATCGCCCAAACCGCGACCTTCGGAATGATCAATGCGGCAATGCTGGTCCCAAGCAACAGTATGCCCAAAGCAAGCCCGCGATGGCGGAAGAACCAGAGATTAACTGCCCTGCTCCATGTAACGGGAGTGGAGCCGATGCCGACCAGCCCGACAATCACCCACATACTGTAATAGAAATACAGAGTGAACTGGTCGTTTCCGGTCGGCGTAAGGGCAACCGCCGCGAGAGAGATTGCAAAAGCAAAAACGGACCAAAGAGCAACCGGACGCACACCATAGCGATCCGCCATCCAACCGAAGAACGGCGCAAGTAGCGATGCGATCAGACCATAAATTGTCGCAGGGAGGATGATCTGCGTACGTGTCCAACCGAATTCCGCGGTCAGCGGCTCAACGGTGAACCCGATCAGGTTGAATGGTATCGGGGAAGCACCGAAGGTGACGCCAATAAGGCCTGCCAGAAGCACTTTCCAGCCGGCTGAAAATTCCCCACCGGACAAAGCCGACGCCTTAGCCGTAGGCGTGTTCATCGATCCATTTCCACAAATAATACTTTCATAAAGGCCGGAGGCATGAACCTTAATCCACGCCTCCGACCAATTGGATCAGAACTCAAAACGGCCCTTTATCATCCAAGTGCGGGGCGGGTTGAGATATTCCAAGTTGGCAAGCGTGGACTCAACCGCTTCCTGATCCAGACAATTCTGGCATTCAGCCGTGATCGTCCAGCCATTTTCGTTGGCGAGTGCCAGTGTCGCATTCACAATCCAGCGCGAGGAGCTGGCCGAACCTGCGATAAGGGCGCCATTGCCAAGCAGGTTATTGGCATATTCGGCCCCGCCCGTGCTTGTTACCGGATCGTCATAATAGGTGACATTGCTGGTACCCACTTCGAGATTGTCGCGCCAGCTTGCGTTGATTGACGGCTTGAGCGTGAATTCATCATTCAACTCGATCTCATAGCTGGCGCCAAGGGCAAAGTTGAACTCCGGCGTCCGAACCGGACTGGACCGAGTACCGTCCGGTGCCACGATACCCTGACCGCAAGCGGTTGCATCGCCACCAGGCACCAGGCCGGCCTCGAGCTGGGCCTGACAAACCGCAAGCTGTGTCGCCACAGACTGCACGCCGTATTCGTCCGATCCAAGATCGTTCATGTCGATCAGGTACTTGTCGTCCTGATAGCCGAATGAAGCAAACACGCTGAGACCACGAGCCGGCACCGCGCTCACTTCAAGCTCGACGCCCTTGTTGCGGTAATCCGCAAAGTTACGAGTGACGAAGCCAATCGAACCATTGCTGCGGACGAAACCCGACGGGGTCTGCAGATCGCTTACGTCCAGCCAGTACGCAGAGAGGTTCACGCGGAGTTTGCGATCGAAGAGTTCAGACTTCACGCCCGCTTCGTAGCTCCACGCCTTTTCCGGATCGAACGGCAGAAGTTCGGCCGGCGAGGTGCCGCGTGCGTTCCAGCCGCCCGACTTGAAGCCGCGCGTTGCCGAAGCGAACAGCAGGACGTCCGGGGTTACCTGGAAGTTCGCTGCAAAACGCGGCGTCCAGATCTTGACGTTCTGCTTATGCGGGATATCCGTACCATTGGGCACGACCATGTTCATGCTGTCGAGACACGTCGCCTCCAGCGTACCATCGTTGCAGGAAGCGCGATTGTCACGGAATGACACGCGTTTAGTTTCGTCGGTATACCGGACGCCTGCCGTCAGCTTGACGCGATCAGTTACATTGATATCGCCTTGGAAATAAGCCGCATAGGCACGTGTCGAGTTCCGCATGGTACGGTCCGCCAAGATAAGCGGCAGTCCATCGGGTGCAGGAAATGTTGACGAACTAATCGTGAAGATGTCCGCGAAATCGCTGAAGTTATCTTCTTCGAAATAGTAAACGCCACCAACCAGATCGAGCAAGCCATCAGCCACCGTGGCATTGACCTTGATTTCCTGCGAGAACTGCGAAAATTCGCCCTCGTTAGCCACGGTGAAGCCACCGTAGGTGTAGCCCAGAACGGGCGTGATCGGTGTGTTCAGAGACGGCAGGCCACGCCCATCGGCGAAGTCGAGCGCGAAGTCCTGAGTGGTGTATACATAGCCTGTGATCAGGCTGACACTCAGATCATCGGTTCCGATCTTAAGGTTGGACGAGATGAAGTCCATGGTGGTGCGAACACCTTGCCCGAAGCCATCCTTCTTGCCAGTGAGAAGGCCATCGAAATCGCCATTTTTGCGGAAACCGGTGGTGACGAAACGACCTGCGCAGTTTGACGGATCAGCCGGATCGCAATCGAAATTCGCAATGTTCGCACCATCGGCGTACGTATGAATGTATGAACCTTTCCACACGGCGGTATCAGACAGGTCACCGTGCAGGCCGAGACGAACACCCCATCCGTCGTCGTTGTTCTGACGCTCGCCCGTGGTGGTGTTCTTCGCATAGCCATCGCTTTCCTGATAGTATGCAGAAACCTTCGTGGCGAAACGATCACTCAGCGGAATGTCGATCGATCCGCTGGCCATCCACTTGTTATAGGCGCCGTAACCCGCTTCGAAGCGACCACCAAAATAGGGCTCGGGATCCTTCAGGAATACAGCGACCGCACCGCCGGTCGTGTTACGACCGAAGAGAGTACCTTGCGGGCCACGCAGAACCTCAACCCGCTCCACATCGAACAGCGAAAGATTGTTAGCGTTCTGGCGGGAAAGGTAGATGTCGTCGACATAAGTGCCGATCGGCGGGTCAAAGGTCGGAATGCTCTCCGTGTTACCAAGGCCGCGCATGTAATAGGCATTCGCAGAACCGAGGCCGGTATTGTTGATACCAACGAGGTTGGGGACGAACTGCGCCAGCTCGAGAGCATTGCTAACCCCACGGGTGGCAAGTTCGGCAGAATCAAAGGCACTGACTGCAATCGGAACCGACTGCACACTTTCACTTCGCCGTTGGGCCGTAACCGTAATTACATTCAAGCCATAGCTTTCCTTATCAGAAGCTTCTGACCCATTGTTTTCCTGCGCAAAAGCGGGCGCTTGCGAAGTCACGACCGCTAGAGCGGCAAGTGCTACACCATGCTTCAATACTGACCTCATTTTTCCCACCTCCTTGATTATTTTTGCCTCAAGTTGTCCGGACAATTTGCACAATGCCCGGACATATGCAAGAGTGAGGTGCATAGATTCACAAAAGGGTCACCAATGACGAACAAACCAATGGGGTTGTAACGACATGTTTGAGTTTTCCGTCAGCTACTACCAGTCGCTGGTCTTCATACACTTGCTTCTCTTTGTGCTTTGGCTGGGCGCTGATGTTGGTGTTTTCATGCTTGGCCAGCACTTCCGCAAACGGGAAAAGTGGTCGCTGCCACAACGGCTCGCGCTCCTGCAACTGCTGGTAAACGTCGACATGGTGCCGCGTTCGGCGTGGGCATTGATGGTTCCGCTCACCCTGACCATGGTTGATGCTGGTGGCTGGTGGCCGTTGCCCGGTTGGGCGATAGCCGGCGTCTGGGCGATCGGCGGTGCATGGCTTTGGCTTGTCTGGGATGCGCACATGCATGACCAGACGCCTCGGGCACAGCGCAACAACCGCATCGAATTCGTCCTCAAGATCGTGATGACGCTATTCTATCTGGGCCTTGGCCTCGCATCGCTCATCAAGGGGGCGCCGCTGGAACCTCTCTGGCTCGCAACCAAAGCGCTGATGTTCGGCCTGATCTTCGCGGCCGCAATCATGATCGACGTCGCATTCAAGCCGGTCGGCCCCCAGCTGGGCAAGCTGATCTCCGAGGGCTCCTCCGACGAAACGGAAAAGCCCCTTCGCCGCACGATGGACCGCACTCGTATCTGGGTGTGGGTGGTCTATCTGCTCCTGCTAGCCACAGCTTTTCTGGGCAACGTCAAGCCAATCTGATCCATAGCGTCGTGGCGGCCCCAAATTGTCACCCCAAAAGGGGCCGCCAACCACAACCACTCACATTTGTCGGCGCTATTCCAACGACATGACTGGGGTCATAGAACTTTTTATTTGACTTTGCAAAGTTGTCCGGACAAATACGAAATGCAATCGCGTGCAAAGGCAGGCTCGAGTCCTATGATTCCGTTCACCAACTTCCTTTTTGCCCCAGGCAGTCGGCCCGAGCGGGTTGAAAAGGCCTTGGCGTCGGATGCTGACATAGTCTGCATCGATCTTGAGGACTCGGTTCCTGCATCCGGCAAGGCGGAAGCTCGCGCCTCTTCGCTCGAGATGCTGGCGCGCCTCGGCCCTGAACGCCTGTCATTGCGCATTAACAGCCTGGACACACTCGATGGCCTGCGCGACCTCGTGCACTTGGCCGATAGCGCAACACTCCCCTGCGCGATCTTTGTCCCAATGGTCGAATCGGCAGCGGCCCCATTGCAGCTGCGCAAGGTACTTGGGCTGCGCTGTCCTCCCATCATCCCCCTCATCGAAACGGTTCAGGGCCTTCGCGCGGCCGATTCGATAGCGGCTGATCCCGGTGTGGGGGCGATGATGTTCGGCGGCGGTGACTTTTCCGCACAGCTCGGCGTGAAACTTGAGTGGGGCCCATTGCTGGCCGCGCGAAGCGCCTTTGTCATGAGTTGCGCAAGCGCACAAATCCCGGCGATCGACGTGCCGTTTATCCATCTGAACGATAAAGAAGGCCTGCGGCAGGAATGCCTTGCCGCACGCAGCCTCGGCTTTCGGATCAAGGCTGCAATTCATCCGTGTCAGATCGCAACCATCGTAGACACGATGCAGCCCAGCACCGAAGAAGTCACAGAGGCGCTGGAGGCCATAGCGGCTTTCGACGCTGCTGGCGGCAAGGCAATTTCATTTCGCGGGCGGATGCTCGAGGCGCCGGTGATGCACCGATACAGACAAATCGCTTCCTCCGCTCGGCCCAGAATCGAGCGCCAGGAAGCTGGCGACAACAACTTGGATTGATGAGAAGGACATATCATGCGGGCAGGAGCCATTGAGGTCGAACCTGGGCGTTTCCGGGAAACTTTCGGCCGTTATTTCGAAGAGTTCGTGGTTGGGCACATCTACGAACATCGTCCCGGCCGGACCATTACCGATGCCGATAATGTGCAGTTCACGCTGCTTACGATGAATACGCATCCGGCGCACTTCGATTACGAATACGCCCGCAAGACCGAATTCGAAAAGCCGCTGGTCTGCTCTCCGCTCACCGTCGCCCTGATGGTAGGGATGAGCGTTTCAGACTGCAGCCAGAAGGCAGTCGCAAACCTGGGATGGAACAACATCCGTCTTACTCACCCGCTTTTCCCGGGCGACACGCTCTACGCCGAAAGCGAAGTGCTGGAGAAGCGCGAATCCTCCTCGCGTCCGCAGCAGGGCATCGTGACGGTCCGCACCACCGGCAAGAACCAGCACGGTGATGTCGTCTGCACGTTCGAACGCACCATGCTGATCTGGAAGACCGGCTTCGGCCCTGCCGACGACTGAGCAACACCGGCCCGACGCCAACGCTGCAGGATTGCCCCGGCAGCTGACAATTTTGGAGAACAATTATGACGATCGCAGCCAATGAAGCTGCATGCCTCGACCCCGAAGAGGAGCAGGCGTTCCTCGACGCTATCGAGCGCTGGGTCCAGAAGGAAGTCCGCCCGGTTGTGATGGAGCACGACCACGGCGACATCTGGCCTGAAAAGCTTGTCGGCCAGATGGCGGAAATGGGCCTTTTTGGCGCCACCATCGGCAAGGAATACGGGGGTCTGGGTCTTCCGGCGACCACCTATGCCAAGATCATCGCCTATATCTCGTCCTACTGGATGGCGATCACAGGCATCGTGAATTCGCACCTCATTATGGCCGCCGCCGTTGAGCGGTTCGGCACCGAAGAGCAGAAGCAGAAATGGCTGCCGCGTTTCGCCACTGGCGAGATTCGTGGCGGCCTCGCCCTCACCGAGCCGAATGCCGGGACCGATCTTCAGGCAATCCGCACCGTGGCACGCCGCGAAGGCGACGAATATGTCATCAATGGCACGAAGACCTGGATCTCCAACGGGATCAAGGGGGAATGCTTCGCGCTTCTGGTCAAGACGGATCCCAACGCACAACCCGCCTACAAGGGGATGAGCCTGATGATCGCCCCGAAGGGCGAAGGCTTTTCTGTCGGCAAGAAGTTCGACAAACTTGGCTACAAGTCCATCGACAGCGCAGAGATGGTCTTTGACGATTACCGCATTCCGGCAGAAAACCTGATCGGGGGCATCGAAGGTCAAGGGTTCTTCCAGGCCACGGGCGGACTTGAACTGGGTCGAATCAACGTAGCCGCGCGCGGCGTCGGCCTGGCCGATGGAGCCCTGCGCCTGGCCACAGAATACGCACAGGTCCGCAAGACAATGGGCAAGCCGATTGCCGAGCATCAGGCGATCCAGCTCAAGCTGGGCGAAATGGTCACGCGGGCGCGCGCTGCTCGTCTGCTGACGCTGGATGCAGCAACGGCCTATGATCGCGGCGAGCGGTGCGACATGGAAGCCGGCATGGCAAAGTACTTCGCCAGCGAGGCCGCCGTTCGCAACAGTGAGGAAAGCCTGCGCATCCACGGTGGGTACGGCTATTCCAAGGAATACGATATCGAACGTTTCTATCGTGACTCGATCCTGATGTGCATCGGCGAAGGTACAAACGAAATGCAGCGCATCATCATTTCCAAACAATGGGTAAAGCGGAATCCGGCATGAGTGAGGCTCCCTCCCTCCATCTTCCTCTGACCGGATTCCGCGTCCTGGCGGCGGAGCAATATGGAGCCAGTCCTTATGGTACCATGTTTCTCGCGCAGCTTGGCGCAGAGGTCATCAAGATTGAACCGCCAGCAAAGCACGGGACAGGTGGGGGCGATACGGCACGCGCTGTAGGCCCCCATTTCCTCCGACCGGGCGAAAGCCTCTACTTCCAGACTTTCAACCTCAACAAGCGGTCGTTGACGCTTGATCTCCGTTCGAAAGAGGGTCAGGAAATTCTACATCGGCTTGTCGGCAATGCCGACGCCGTGGCGAACAACATGCGCGGTGACCTGCCTGAAAAGCTGGGCCTTACCTATCAGGCGCTAAAGCAATTCAACCCAGCCGTGGTTTGCGCGCATCTTTCGGCCTATGGCCGCGACAACGCGCGCGCTAAATGGCCGGGCTACGATTATCTGATGCAAGCCGAAGCGGGCTTCATGGGACTTACCGGAGAGCCCGACTCTCCCCCGACCAGGGTCGGGCTGTCGATGGTCGATTTCATGACCGGCACAATGATGGCGGTCGGCCTTCTGGCCGCGCTTGTCGATGCACAGCGCAGCGGCAAGGGCCGCGACGTCGATGTCGATCTGCTGAATTCTGCTTTGCATCAGACCAGCTATCCGGCACTCTGGTACCTGAACGAAGGGGACATGACAGAGCGTACTCCTCGCTCCGCACATCCCTCGGTCACTCCTAGCCAATTGTTCCGCAGTGGCGATGGCTGGATCTTCATCATGGCCCAGCTACCGAAGTTCTGGAATATCCTGTGCGACAAGATCGGGCACCCTGAACTGGCAGCAGACCCGCGCTTCCGCACGCCTGCAGATAGATTGCAGAACCGCAACCAGCTGACCGATATACTCGACGCGATCTTCATGGAGCATCCTACGCAGCACTGGCTTGATGTACTAAGCGGCCACATGCCTGTTTCAGCGGTCAACAACCTCGCCGGCGCGCTCGACAATCCCTTCATTCACGAAACGGGGATGGTTCAAACAACCGATCATCCAGACCGCAAGGACATGCGCGTACTCGCCTGTCCGATCAGGCTGGACGGACAGCGCGTACCGACGAAGGCTGCGCCGCTGCTTGGTGCTGACACCGATGCAATTCTGCACGACATTGGATATAGCGAAGACGACATCCTTCGTCTCAAATCTGAAGAGGTAGTGTAGCAGCTATGTCCAAACTTTCCGGCATCAAGGTCGTCGACCTGACATTGTTCCTTCCGGGACCGATGCTGACTGTGATGATGGCAGATCAGGGTGCGGAAGTGGTCAAAGTCGAGCCTCCTACGGGCGATCCCGCGCGCGAAATGGAGCCGATAGAAGCTGGGGAGTCTGTCTGGTTCCGCAATCTCAACCGCCACAAGCGGTGCATCAGGCTCGACCTGAAGACAGCGGCCGGTCGCGATGCATTATGGGCCTTGATCGAAGATGCGGATGTCCTTGTCGAAGGATTCCGCCCAGGCGTCATGAAGCGTCTGGGCTTCGACTATAATGCTGTGTCCGCCCGCAATCCTGGGATCGTTTATTGCTCGATCTCCGCCTTCGGGCAGACAGGCGAAATGGCCCACCACCCCGCGCATGACATGGCGGTACAGGCCCTTGCCGGCTTTTTGTCCGTGAACGACACGCCCGATGGCGCGCCTGTTGTTCCGGGCGTCCCTTCCGCCGACATGGCCGCAGGACTGACGGGCCTTTCCGCTATCCTGATGGCACTGTTGGGACGGCAGGCGACCGGACTGGGCGAATATCTCGACATCGCGATGTACGACAGCATGCTGCCGTGGTGCGCGCACATTGCCGGTAGTGCGATTGCCGGGGGCCCCTCCCCCCTGTCCCGCTCACAGCGATCTCTGGGAGGGGCCGCTTTTTATCAGGTCTACCGCACCGCCGACGACCGCTACGTTGTTCTGGGCGGTCGCGAAATGAAATTCGTGATCAATCTGATGAACGCCTTGAACCGCCCCGATCTGATCAGATGCGCGGAACTGGCCGCAGGTGAGCAAGGCGAACTGATTGATTTCCTGAAGACCACATTCGCAACGCGGACACAGGCAGAATGGGTGGAATGGTTCGCCGACAAGGATGTGGCCTTTTCGCCCGTGCTGGATTTCCGCGAAGCGTTTGACCAGTCGTTCGTTCAGGATCGCGGATTACTGTTCCAATCCGATGGCCACCACCAGATTGCCCCGGCCATCAGGATGTCGGATACGCTGGCATGGCAGGCCCCGTCAGATAAAGACGCCTGACCATGGCCTTAGTCAGCCTCAATGTGCATCGAGTAGGTAAAACGTTCGCCGGGGTGATAATTCGCCGATATCTCGAAAAGATGGCCATTACCGTCGAAATAGGAACGAAGAATCAACAGAAGCGAGGAATCCACTTCGACGCCGAGAACTTCGGCGACATCTTTGCCTGCGGACACCGCCTGAATATCCTGTGTGACACTTTGGATGACGCGACCACTATGCTCCGCAAGCTGCACGAAAAGTGTCGGGCTTTGATCGTCAATCTTTTCGACCGCATCGGCCAGATCGGGATGCACCCATGCGTAGGTCAGGGAAATAGGCTCGTCAGTACCAGGTGCCTTCCGGACACCATGGAACAGGAACCATTCACCAGGCACAGAAATGCCGATTTTTTCAGCGATAGCAGCGTCAATTTCCTTCTTGCCAACGAGCTTGAAGGAAATGGTGGTGTTCTTGGCATACTGCAGGATTTCGCCAACATTGGACAAGGGCTGGTGCAGCATGCCCCGGCGAGCAGAACTAGGTTGTACAACCGTACCCGATCCCCGCTTACGGACGATCAATCCGTCCTGGATAAGCTGTTTCAGGGCTTCCCTGACAGTGAACCTGCTGACCTCGTACTTCCTGCAAAGGGCAGATTCCGTAGGGAACGGTTTCCCATGGGCAAATTCGCCACGCAGGACACTGCTGCGCAATTCATCCGCAAGTTTAAGGTACCGCGCTTTATCCTTGGTCGTCATATTCCGAATTTTTCCGACGATATAGTTGCCATTTCAGGTTTTTTTCCAATTCGATTGGTCAGGTAATGAATCAGATGGCACGATGCAACCCAGCTTAAGCGAACAACTTGCCATTCATTTGAAGCGGCCCGTTTTTGCACGGGATCGTGAACGTGCTCGCCTGCACCTGTTGGATTGGTTGGGCTGCATAGCCGGAGCATTGCGATCGCCCTCTGCCGAAATTGCTCGCAAGCTCGACACACCTGTTGCTTATCGCGTGGCGTGGCTTGCCAACCGGCTTGAGATGGATGATGTCCATCGTTCTTCAATCCTGCATCCCGGCCCCGTGGTCTGGGCCGCAAGCCTTGCGCAGCCTGCACAGTCTATGGACATCCTGCTGGATGCCGCCGTTCGCGGCTACGAGGCGACAATCGCGATCGGTGCGACATTCGATGAACGGCACTATAGCTTCTGGCACAACACGACGACTGCCGGCCTGCCCGGCGCCGCGGTGAGCGCGCTGTGCATCCGGCAACCCGATGCCGGAACCAACGCGCTGGCAGATGCGATGGGGCTTGCCGCATCGGTTTCCGGTGGCCTGTGGCAGATGCGGAACGAGCCTTGCGATGCAAAGCAGTGGCACATAGCGCACGCTGTGACCACTGGAACGCAGGCCGCATTTGCCTCAATGGCCGGTGCTCGCGCGCCCGCACACATCCTGGAAGGGCCACAAGGGTTGCACAAGGCGACCTGTTCGGCCCCGCGACCGATGTCCCTCGACGATGGCTGGCGCATATTCGATGTCAGCTTCAAGCCGTGGGGCGCATGTCGCCATGCCCATCCTGCTATTGATGCCGCGCTGGAACTGAAGGCCCGCATAGGCGCTCTTGACGGAGAGGTGACCGTAGAGACCTACGCCGATGCACTTACCTTTTGTGACAGGCCCAATCCTGCGGACGAGATCGACGCGAAGTTTTCCCTGCAACATGCCATCGGCCTCGTCGCGACGAAGGGAGAGCCTGAGCTTGCGGACTTCGGCCCCGAAGCACGCGCCGCAATGGCAACGGCGCGGACAAAGGTATCTGTACGCGAAGCGGCGGAATTCACCGAACGCTACCCTGCCCATTTCGGCGCGCGGGTGCATTGCGGCGGCCACTCGGTGACATTGAACGACACCCTGGGCGATCCTGAACGCCCGATTGGCGAAGACCGGATCCTGGCGAAAGTCCGTGCGCTGGTCGCATGGGGCGGACTCCCATCGACAGAGGCAGATCGTGCAGCTTCCCTGGCTCTGGATGGTAACGACGTGAACGCAATCCTGAACTTGCTGGAGGACTGGCTGGCATGACCACGGTTCAGCGCCTTATTGAATTTGCCAGTGCCGACCACCAGCTTCCCGCAAGTGTTCGCGCCGACACGGTGCGCCTGCTGGCCGACACCTTGGCCGTAGGCGCAGCAGGCAGCGCCTCACGCGAGGCTGCCCCCGTAACCGACGTCATTCGCGGCTGGGGCACGGCCAATCAGTCCCGAACACTGGCAGGGCGGTGGGTTCCCGGACCATCGGCGGCATTCCTGAATGGCTTTGCCATCCACTGTCTCGAATGGGACGCGGTGCACGAACCTGCAGTTGTACATGCCCTTTCGGTCGTGACCGCAACCCTTTTGGCCGTCTCTGACAGCCAGGGTGGCAGCAATCCGGACGAATTCCTGACTGCGCTGGCCATCGGCGTGGAAATCGCGAGCGGCATGGGGCTTTCTGCAACAGGAGCCATGCGTTTCTTCCGGCCTGCCACCGCTGGCATTCTGGGCGCAACGCTTGCCGGCGCGCGGCTGGCAGGTCTTGATGGCGATGCCATGGCAGATGCACTAGGGCTGGCCTACAGCTTCACGTCGGGCACGATGCAGTCCCATGTAGAAGCGTCCACCGCCCTGCCCCTGCAAATCGCCAATGCGGCGCGCGGCGCGGTTACCGCGATCGATCTGGCGCAAGCCGGAATTGACGGCCCACACGACATGATTGACGGCCTTTTCGGCTATTCGCAACTGATTGAACCCGTCGATACGAAAGAATGGATAGCGGGCCTGGGACAAAGCTGGCGGATCAGCGAAGTCAGCATCAAGCCATACCCCTCCGGCCGGGCAAGCCATGGCGCATTAGGCGCGCTTGCCGACCTGCGGGACGAGGACGCATTTGCCATCGACGACGTGGCCGGGATCGAATTATTCGCCCCGCCCCTGATCCACAGGCTGGTCGGCAGGCCGTTCCAGCCGAATGCGCCGCAGTCTTACAACCGTCTCTGCCTTGCCTTTCTTGCACCCTTGATGCTGCGTGACGGGCTGATTGACCCCCGCATCGACAGGACTGTCGAAACCCTCGCCAAACGGGTTCAGGTCAAGCTGGATGGCAATCCGGATCTCAATGCGCTTTCGCCGCAACACCTGATCGTGCGTTTGCACGACGGACGATCGCTGGAACGGGCCGTCGCAGCCAACCCCGGAAGCCCGCAAGCTCCGTTATCTGCCGCGCGGGCGCAAACCAAGTATGAACTGTGTCGCAGCCTAGCAGGCATGGGCGACGCCCGAATTTTTGAAACCCCTCTCCAGTATGCAACGGAGCCGAAATGAGCTTTCCCACATATTTCGAAACGTTCGATCCACGCCAGATGCTTGCCGACTATCCGGTGGGCGATGCCTTTGTCGCACGCTATACCAGCATGAGCCGCGACGAACTGCACGCCCTACAGAACGAACGCTTCCTCAAGGTGATGAAGCGCGGCTGGGAAATCCCGTTCTACCAGCGCCTGTGGGGTGCCAAGGGGATCGAAGCCGGCGACATCCGCGGGCTGGAAGACATCACCAAGCTTCCAGTCTACGACAAGTCCGATCTCATGGCTTCGGTGAACGATCACCCGCCCTATGGCGATTTCGACGGGCGCGGGAACACGCCGGTCGTCTTCCACACGACATCAGGAACCACCGGGCGACCACAGCCGCTCATGTTCGGGCCGAAGGGACGCGAGATCACCAATCTTCTGGTCGGCCGCATGTATCGCTGGATGGGGCTGGAACACGATGATGTAGTGCAGTCTGTCTATGGCCACGGCATGATCAATGGCGGCCACTACATTCGCGAATCCGTGACCCACTACACCAACTCCCTTTTCCTGAGCGCGGGCACCGGGATCGAGACGCGGTCCATCAACCAGGTCAACCTGATGGCCGATTTCGGCGTGACCTGCATGGTCGGCTTCGTGGACTATATCCGCAAGCTGGCCTCTGTCGCAGAGGCGGAAAACCTATTCGACCGGATCAAGCTGAAGATGATCATCGGCCACCTCGGCACAGAGGACCGCGCCGCCACCGAAGCCGCATGGCACGGCGCCAAGGCCTTTGACTGGTACGGCGTGGGCGATACCGGTACGATCGCGGGCGAAGGTCCGGAACGCGACGGTCTCTATGTCTGGGAAGACGCCCAGTATCTGGAACTGCTGGATATCGACACCGACAATCCGGTCGCACAGGGCGAAACCGGCGACATGGTCGTGACCTGCATCTTCAAGGATGACATCGCACCTTGCATCCGGTTCAACACCCACGACATCACGAACGAGCTGACCGGAACGAACCAGACCGGTATGGTGTTCAAGCGGATCGCCGGTTTCAAGGGCCGCAGCGACAACATGGTCAAGCTGCGCGGGATCAACATCTTCCCCCACGCGATCGGCGCGATCATCGAAAACCGGCACGACCTGACCGGCGAATACGTCTGCCACGTCACCCGTGACGCCGCCGGACGCGATGAAATGACCGTGACGCTGGAAAGCCGGGGCGGCAGCAATGACGACGAACTCTCCGCGCTGCTGCGCAAGGGGCTTGGTATCGAAGTGGGCCTGCGCCTCGTTTCGCCGGGAGAGACCTCTGCGGAAACGCAGATCGACACCCGCCAGAAACCGATCCGCCTTATCGACCAGAGATCGCTGTGATCGACTTCGACCGCCTTGCAGCGGCCAACCGGCCGCTCAATGCCTTCGTCGACTTCGACAGGAACGCCGCGTCCGGCCTTGGACCGCTGGCGGGCGTTACCGTCGGCGTAAAGTCGAACATCGCCGTTCGCGGTTTGCCGTGGACAGGCGGGATGGAGCTGTTTCGCCGCAGGATCGCCGAACGCGATGCCGCCACCGTCGCCGCCCTGCGCGATGCGGGCGCGGCAATCCTCGGCACGCTCAATATGGAAGAAGCGGCCCTTGGCGCCAAAACCGACAATCCCTTCTATGGGCGTACGGAAAATCCGCACCGCGTCGGATATACACCGGGCGGTTCGTCTGGTGGCAGCGGCGCGGCCGTGGCAGCGGGGCTGTGCGATATCGCGCTTGGCACCGATACGATGGGCTCGATCCGCATTCCGGCCAGCTATTGCGGCGTTTACGGTTTCAAGCCGGCGCAGACTGCCGTCAGCCAGGACGGGCTTGAACTGGCGGAGCCTTCGCTCGACGTGATCGGCCCGCTCGCCCGGTCGCTGGACCTGCTTGAACAAGCCGCGCGACTGACCAGCGATTTCGGCGGCGAAGCCATTCACGATGTACCGGCAACGCTGCGGGATCTGGGCGGGGTCGAATGCAGCAGCGAGGTGCTTACAGCCTTCGCCCGCGCGCGCGATCTGATCGGCTGCACCGCTGAATTCGCACTAGAGGACGCTCCACCCCGCATCCGGTATGCAGGCTTCATCGCCACGGCCAAGGCCCTGACTGCGGCAATCGGCTCGGCAGACGTATCCGCGCTGTCACCGCTTCTTCGTAAGTTGATGGCCTATGGCCCGCGCCGTAGCGAGGTGGATCTGGCAGAGGACGCAGCAGTCATGGCCCGCACACGCGCCACAATGGAGGAACAGGTGGAAAGGCACGGCGCGATCATACTGCCGACCGCCCCGCAGACCGCCTTCCCCCATGACGATCCGGCCCCGGCAAACCAGGCGGACCTGACCTGCCTTTCCAACATCGCCAACCTGCCGGCCATCAGCCTTCCCGCAGGCTGGTCTGCCGATGGGCTTCCCATCGGCGTCCAGCTGATCGGCCGCCGCGGCGCCGAAGCCGGGCTGTTTGCAATGGCCCGCAAACTCGATTCCAGTCTGGCCGCCTATCGACGGCCTTCCCCCTTTTTTCAGCAATAAGAGGCAAGTCATGCGCATCATCGTGCTGTTCAATTTGAAGTCCGGCGTAGATCCGGCAACCTACGAAGAGTGGGCTCGAAACGCCGATATTCCAACGGTCAACGCGCTCGGCTCTGTCACGCGCTTTACCGTCCACAAGTCAACCGGCCTGCTGGGTTCTGACGCCATCCCCGCCTATCAGTATGCCGAGATCATCGACATCGAAGGCATGGACCCGTTCCTGGCCGACATCAGCACACCAGAATTCCAGGCATTGGCCGCCCCCTTCGCTGACTTTGCCGACAATCCGCAGTTCATCTTGACGGAGGACCTGTGATGGCCGGGCGCTATTCCGGAAAGACGGTGGTCGTCACCGGCTCAGGTAAGCAGAAGGGGCTTGGTCAGGCCATTCTCCAGCGCTTCGCCAGCGAAGGCGCGAACTGCGTCATTTCGGACCTGTCGATCGATGATGAGGCGCATTCCGTGGCTGAAGAACTGCAGGCATCGGGCGTGCAAGTCGCGACCATCCCCTGCGACGTCAGCAATCCCGATCAGTGTCAGGCCCTGATCGATCAGGCCGTCGCCCGTTTCGGCAGCGTCGACATTCACGTGAACAACGCGGGGATCGGCTTCATGATGAAGCCGTTTCTGGACGTTGTTCCGGCCGACTGGGCGCAAGTCATCGCGGTCAACCTGTCCGGCGCGTTCTACTGCACCCAGGCCGCTGCGCGCGCGATGGTGGCCGCCGGCAATGGAGGGCGGATCATCAACATCGCCTCGCAAGCCGCGAAATCGGCCTTCCCGCACCTGCCCGCCTATGTCAGTTCCAAGCACGGCATGATCGGCCTCACCCGCGCCAGCGCGGTGGAGCTGGGCGCACACGGGATCACCGTGAACGCCGTCTGCCCGAACCATGTGACCACCGGCCTTGGCGCGCAGCAGAACGAATATTTCGCCCGCCTGCGCGGCTTTGCCAATGTTGAAGACTATGTGGCCGACATGGGCCAGCGCAACCCGATGGGCCGCCCGGGCAAGGCCACCGATACCGCTGCCGCCTGCGCATGGCTGGCCAGCGACGAAGCCGTCTACGTGACCGGCGAAGCGATCAATGTCTCCGGCGGAGAGGAAATGCACTGATGCACCAGGAATCAATCAAGTGGCCGGGCGGCGCCAAGATGGCGCTGTCCATCGTCGTAAATGTCGAGGAAGGCAGCGAGATGACCATCGCCCGCGGCGACCGCGGCATGGAGCCTGTCGACGAACTGGGCATTCACATCCGCTCTCCCATCCGCAACTACGGCAACGAGAGCAACTACCTTTACGGTATCAAGGCCGGTGCGCCCCGCGTGGTCAAGTTGCTGAAGCAGTACGACATCATGGCAAGCTGGACCGTGGCCGCGCTCAGCCTCGAAAACCATCCCGAAATCGCTGCCGCCATCGCCGAACTCGGCCATGAACCGGTCAGCCACGGCTATCGCTGGGTGCACCAGTTCAAGATGGACGAGGAGCAGGAACGCGCCTTCATCCGGAAGGCCGTCGAATCCATCGAACGGACTGTAGGCGTGCGCCCCTATGGCTGGCTGTCTCGCTATTTCCACACGGACAACACCCGCCGACTGCTGATCGAGGAAGGCTTTGCCTACCACATGGACGATTATTCGGGCGACGTTCCCTTCTGGGATCGCAAGACTGTACCCGAAAAGCCGATCGCCATCGTGCCCTATCAGCTCGACAGCAACGACATGAAGATGTGGACCGATCCGGCCCTCACCCCGCACCAGTGGCTGGACTACGCCAAGGCGAATTTCGACCAGATCTATCGCGAAGGCGAAGAAGGACTTGGCCGGATGATGTCGCTTGGCCTGCACTTGCGCATCATCGGGCGCCCGGGCCGCATCTGGGCTCTGGAGGAATTCTTCCGCCATGTCCGCAAGCACGAAGGAGTCTGGGTGGCGACACGGCACCAGATCGCCCAGCATCTGGCCCAGGTGGACCCGGCATGACCCTTCGCCTCGAACGGGACGGGCCGGTCGCCCATTTGCTGATCGACCGGGCGGAAAAGCGCAATGCTTTCAACCAGGCGATGTGGGATGCCTTCCCGAAATTGCTGGACGAGGTGAAAGCGGACAGCGGCATCAGGGTTCTGGTGCTGCGCGCGGCCTCTTCCGGCGGGGCCTTCTGCGCGGGGGCTGATATCGGCGAATTCGCAACCGGCGCGCGCGATCCTGAATGGCGCGCGCGCAATCAGGCATCGATCGCGAAAGTGCAGCGCGAACTGGCCCGCCTTCCGATCCCCACCATCGCCGTGATCGAAGGCGATTGCGTCGGCGGCGGCTGCGGGCTGGCCATCGCGTGCGACCTGCGCGTTGCGGGGCCGAAGGCGCGGCTCGGCATCACGCCGGCGAAGCTGGGGCTGGTCTATTCCCTGCACGACACCAAGTTGCTGGTGGACCTTGTCGGCCCGTCTCAGGCGAAACGCATCCTGTTCACCGGGCAACTGGTCCCTTCGGCAGAGGCGCTTTCCATCGGCCTCATCACGATGCTGGATGACGATCCGCTGACTGCCGGACTGGCGCTCGCGAACGACATCGCTTCAGCATCCGGCCACGCCCAGCGCGGTACGAAAGGCATCATCCGCCGCATCCTTGACGGGCAGGCCGATGACGATGCGGAGACCAGCGCACAGTTCTTTGCCGCGTTCGACGGAGAGGACTTTGCCGAAGGCGTCAGCGCGTTTCTGGAAAAGCGCAAGGCAAAATTCCGGTGACAGCCCCCTTCCCCGACCGGCCCGTGCACGGCCAGATCCTTGGCGGACTGAGCGTGACGCCCGATCTCGATGCGGCTCTGGCGGACTATGCCGGAACGCTCGGCCTTGAACTGGTTGAGCAAGGCACGCTCGATGCTGCACTTGCCGAAAGCTGGGGCTGCCCGCGCAGTGCCGGCACACGCATCGCGACTTTGCGACCGTCAAGCGGTGCGCCATGTGCCCTGCGGCTGGTGGAACAGCCCGACCATCCCGAATTCAAGCCGACGACAACACATGGCTGGGCCGCTTACGAGCTTACCGTGCGCGACGTGTTCGGATGGCCGGACCGGCTGGACGGATCAGGCTTCTCGATTCAGGGCATGCCCAAGGAACTGGAAGGCATGGCCTATTTCGTTCCGATGCAGGCGCTGGGCCGAGGCAGGGAGATGATCTATCTGAACGAAGTTCGGGCGGACATGCCCAACTGCGACCTGCCCATCGCGCGCAGCGACGTGGATCACATCTTCATCTGCATTCTGGCCACGCCCGATCGCGCCGCCACGGTGCGCTGGTACGAAGACACGTTGAAGCTGAAGGGCGTGGATACGTTCAACCTGTCGTACAAGATGATCAACAATGCATTCGGCCTGCCGGACAGCCACCGCACCGATCTGACAATGGTGCAGCACGGCCGCATGACGATCTTTGAAGTTGACGGCTACCCTGCGCAGGCCAAGCCCCGCGCCCGGCATTCCGGGATGCTGCCGCCCGGCAATGCGCTGGTTTCCCTGGCTGTCGACAGCCTCGACTTGCCGGACGTAGCGTGGATTGCCCCACCGCAGGTCCGGTCTGAATTCCCCTATGGCGAACGTCGCTGTGCCACTCTGGCCGGACCGGCCGGAGAACTAGTGGAGTGTATTGAATATGTCTGAACCCATCGGCTTTATGCCGCCCCGCGGATCGCGGATCGCGGTCGTTGGCGCATGCGGCGGCATAGGTGGTGAAATCCTCACCCAACTGGTTGCGGGCGGGTGCGAGGTGATTGCCCTCGACCTTGAATCCTCGCTGGCCCAGGCCCCGCCCCCCGTTCCCCACACCATTGCCATCGATGGCCGCGATGCCGCATCGGTAGAGGCCGCCTTCGCGCACCTTGGCCAGATCGCCCCGCGCCTTGACGGCCTGGTCCTCGCTTCAGGCTATGCCGGGCAGCGCGCGCCCATCGGGGAATGGGCGGTGGAGGACATAGACGATATCCTGTCCGGCAACTTGCGACTGATGACCCTGGTTCTGCGCGCCAGCCTGCAATTGCTGAGTCATGGCGATCCGGCCAGCGTAGTCATGCTGACCAGCGACATGGCCTATATCCCGCAAGCGGGTTACGCGCCCTATGTCGCCGCAAAGGCCGGGATGGTGGCAATGGGGCGCAGCGTGGCCCGCGAAGTCGCACCGACAATACGCATCAATTTCGTATCACCGGGTGCCGTCGACACGCCGTTCCTGCGTGGCGGGCGCGGGCGCGCGCTGGATCCGTCCGCACCGCTGCGGTTCAACATGGACGCCTATCTGAAGCAGATACCGCTGGCCCGCATGGCGGTGGCCGCCGATGTCGCCGGCCCCGTGCTGTTCTTGCTTGGTCCTGCATCTTCGTACATGACAGGCGAAGTCCTGCACGTCAGCGGCGGCGCATTCATGGGATGAACCGGCTGCAGGGACGGCAACGCCGCCCCTGTAGCCGTTGCCGTCACTTTGTCGGCCAGCGCGCCTTGTCGCGCAGATATTGTGCCGAATCCTTCAGATCCGTGGGCTGATAACTTGAAAACAGGTTCGGTCCGTATTGCGAACGATACTGTTCATAAACCGGCATAAACAGTTCGCTATGCACGACTGGCTGTCGGTGCCGGGCACGGAATGCGGCGATGGGAATGCGCTGGCTGACCAATGTTTCGAAGGCCAAGGGCGCACGCGCCAGTTCGCTTCCGTCCGGGCCGTAGATGGCGCTGTTCCCGCCGCCCGTATCCGCGAAATAGTACCCGTTTTCGGGGGACGCGGCATTGTTTGCCACCGCCGTGTAGACACCATTGTACAATGATGTCGCCTGCATATCGATCGGCATGAAACCGCCAGTCGCCGTGCGCAGGATAATTTCCGCCCCCTTCATCGCAAAGGCCCGGAATATCTCCGGCTCCCGCTGGGTGGAACTGGTCGCGAAATTGCCGAGCGGCGTACGCGTCACCGGCAGCACGGCATCCACGCCATACATTTCGACATAGCGGTCGAAGACGTCATAGATAGATGTCGTGAACAGTTCGACACCACCACCGAACACGCCCTTGATATTCCGGGCCTTCCAGTGACGATCCACGATCTCGCCGCGATCATTCATAACCGTGGTGACGGAAAGTAGCGCCCTGGGCCAGTCGGGATCGCGGACATAGGAACCGAACACCAGCCAGACGCCATATTCGCGCGCCTTCTTCGCCAGAACCTCGGTTTCTGGCCCGGGCAGCTCGATGGCGACCTTGCGGGCATCGTCCAGATTCCAGCCATGGTAATAGCCTGTAACCGGGAATTCGTGGAAGAACATGAGGTCCGGCCCGCCAGCCATGCCTTGCGCGGCATCAATCAGGTCGGCCATGTGCTGCACGTTGGCCATGCGGGATTGGCGCAGGTTAGACAATTCCACCGGAACCACCCGCGATTGCACAACGCCCAGCGAAACCGTGTCCTTCGCCAGAGGGACGGTATCGTAGGTGCCATCCCCGCGCATGTTCAGATCGCGCGGCTGGTCATGGGTGGCGGCGTTGACGACGCCGTGCCATGAAAGCCCGCTGGCGGCGGTTGCCGCAATTCCCGCACCAAGAATGCCGCGCCTTGAAATCGTCATTTGATCATTCTCCCGCATTGCATCGGATCGGAGAGGCACATGCCGGATACAGCGCCGCCCCATAATGTCCGGACAACTTTTTGTGTGAATGCTGAATGGCGGGCGGTCAACCGCGAAAGCCGATAGCCTGCCGAAACCCGTTCAGGCAGGCAGATTGCCATCAAGGATTGTTTTCACAGCCAATTCTGCGCTTTCCATCGCTCCTTCGAACCCGGTGAAGGCACGCCCCAGGTGATCGCCGGCAAAATGCAGGCGGCGTCCAGTGAACCGGCACGAAGCCGCCAACGCCTGCCGCTGACCGGCGGCCATGTGGGCATAGACGCCCCGCGCGAACGGCTGGGCCTGCCAGCTCCACGCCTTCATCAAGGACAGCTTGCCCCGAGCGGACGGGCGGGCCTGTTCGATCCGGGCGATGACCGCTGCGGCGGCGCTTGCGCTGTCCATCGCGTCGAATGCTTCTGCATTGACGCCGTTCACCCAGACCTTGAGCAGCGGCGGTTCCTCGCCCAGCACGAAAACGCGGCCGATCAGCGGATCGTCGCTCCACATGTCATGCGGCAGGCCATCGTTCTTCCAAAACGGATCGCTGGCTTGCAGGAAAACGAAGCTGGCCTTCGTATAGGGCAGTTGCGCAATCATCTGCCGCAGTTCTGCCGACAATGGCGCATCGATATGCATGTCGCGCATGGCGGCAAATGGCGCCGTGCAAATCACGTGGCGCGCCTCGACCTGACCGCCACCGGCAAGAGCGATACGGACGCGATCGTCGCTTTCAGTCAGAGCGGCGACAGGGCTGTTCACCCGTACATCGCCTGCAAGCGATTGCGCCATCGCGTCGGTCAACCGCTGCGTGCCTCCGCGCACCATGCCGTATGGGCCGCTGCTCCGCCGATAGATCGCAAGGCTGCGAGCGACGTGGAGGGCCGAGAGATGGTCGACATCACTACCGTTGAGGTTGGCATCGATCAGCCGCAGTGCCTCGGCCGAAGCACCATGTTGATCAGCCATCGCCCGGACCGAAATGTCCAGCGCGTCGCTTGAATCTAGCATCCAGTCCTCGGGCGAAGACAAGGCCGGAAACTGGCGCATATAGGCCATTAGCAACGCCTCGGGCGGCACGGCCCGCTCCATGGGCGTCAGGCGTTCCGCAAGCTGTCCCGGCCATTGCGCGGCGGTCATCGAAACTCCGTCAATGTTGTAAAGCGAGCCCGCCGGACGGGGCGGCGGCGTAAAGATCTCCACCCCGAAACGCTGCGCGGCAGCCCTGACCCGATCGTAGTTTGACCCGATCTGGATGCCCCCGACGTCAGGCGATCCGGGAAGGTCATACAAGGTATGCGCCCGCCCACCGATGCGATCGTCGGCTTCAAGGACAACCACTTGCAGCCCCGCGCGTTCAAGCGTTGTGGCGGCGTGCAGGCCGCTCAGTCCCGCACCGACGATGGCGACATCGACCGGACGAGCAGCCAGACCGCGCATCGGCGTGGTGCATGCCGCGACGCTGCAGCCCAATGCAGCGACAAATCCCCGCCTGCTCAGCGAAACCATGCTTGTCCCTTCCCTAAAACGGCTTCACGGCGCCGAAAAATCCGATCACGCCAATAGTGATCCAGTAAATAATGGCCACGATGCGAGCCGAACGGATCAGATCCGCCAGCCGGGCCTCCGCCGCAGCATCAGGCCCTTGCAGCAACCGTGCGAAGATGCCCGGCCATTCGTGCAGATAATGACGCAGAACGAGGCCGATGATCATGCTTACCCCGAATGCCAGAACCTTGATCGAATACCAGAGCTGGCCGCTTTCGGCCGAAAACGGCCCCATCCCCATAAGCGATGCGCCACCGGTACCGATCAGCAGGGGGATGGCAATGTAGCGGGACCAGTCCTCAAGCGTCCCAAAGATCGATTTCGTCTTCCGCTGCTTGTCCCGAAAGGCGAGCAGCGTGACAGCTACCCACAAGACCCAGATCAGCCAGACGGCCCAAAGAAAGCCGCCGCCCCAGGGCTGTACGCCCCAAAGGTGGCCCATGTGCAGACCCAGCGGTAACAGCGACACGATCCCGACACGTGCCGCGACATCGATGCGGAACACCGTTTCAAGGTGACGTAGGCGTTCCCGAACCGGCAATGCCGGATCGACAACCTTGTACGACGTTTGGAAAACGCCCCATTCACCGCCCAGCCAGTAAACCATGGCCAGGATGTGCAGATATCGCAGAATTCCCAATTCGTGTTGATTCAGAAATTCTACGATCATCTTGCTTACTTTTCTTTCTTGGCGAAAATGGATCGAAGGACGAGGCCAATAACTGAAGGCCGCATCAGGCGACCTGCCAGTTTCACCAGTTCCTCGCCCCCCATTTCGACCGTGCAGGGCATGGCATTGGCGACACCGGATAGGACAAGCTTGCCCTCCTCTACCTTGCTATCACGGACTTCTACGCCCAGTTTGATGGCGGGGGTCTTTACCAGCATGGCCTTACTCCGCGGGAACCGCGATCTCTGACGGTGCCAGCGCAAGCGCCGCGCGTGCCGCGCCGCGGCCCGTAATCATCGCTTCGGTCAGGTAGGAACCGTTCTGGTAGAGATCGGAAATGAACGAGCCCAGTTCGCCGGCCTCGAACAGGCGCGGAATGACCTGGCCGTCGTGACCGAAGACGTGGCCGTCCATGTCGCGCTTTGCCCCGCCGCCGGTGCAGACGATCGACGGCGTGATCGGCACGGCATAGAACGGGCCATTGGCGACTGGAAGCAACGTATCGGGATTGCGCCCATGTATGTCATCGTTACCCGCCGCACATGCGGCATTGTAACGGGCAACTTCGTCTTCCAGCGTCGCCGGATCGAGCCCGATCAGTTCGGCCAGCTCGGCAATGGTATCGGCCTTCTTGATAAGCCCGCTTTCGATCTCGCGGCTGTTGTCCTCGCTCCATTCCTCAGCCGTGACAACGGCGGCCCAGGTCATGACCTCCAGCACCAGCTTGCCCGCAAGCCGCGTGGATTCGTCGAAGATCATGTGAACCGGATGCGCAAGGTTGAGCGGCACATCGACGAAACGGTTGTGCTTCTTTTCCTTGTAGTGGGTAAGCTGCAGCTCGTTCGCCTCGTTGTAGAAACGGCGGCCAGTGCTGTCGATGTCAAACCAGCTGAACGCCGGCAACATGAAGTTGCGCAAATAGGACGTCTTCTGGTGCGGCTGGCGGATGCCGGGCCAGATGCCACCGGATTGCCCCTGGTTGCGCAAGTGCCACATTTCCGCGCCAGCCTTCTGCATGATGCGCAGGCCGTCGCCGGTGTTGTAGGGCGTGCCCAGCGGAACGACATTCGAAAGGCCGTAGTAATCGCGCTGCATCTGCGGCGACGATTCGTAACCGCCGATGGCAACGATCACGCCGCGCTCGGCCCGGATCGCCTTGCGCTGGCCGTTGTGTTCCACCCATGCGCCGAACACTTCCAGCGTGTCCGGATCCTGGATCAGGTCGACCAGCGGGGCATCGAACCAGATCGGGATCGCGCGCTTTTCTACATTGGCCTTCAAAGCCATCCAGACGCCGGAGGGGATCGGAAGGATCGTGGAGGTATAGGCAACCGCGTCGCGGGCGCCCAGTTCGGGAAATTCCAGAACCGCATCACGCTCGGTAAACCCGGTTCCGCGAAGGAATTCCTGTCCTGCATCGGCAGCGATCTGCTGGATCCACGGCTCAAGGTTGACCATCCGGTCTGCCCAGTCGTCGAGCAGTTCCTCGGTGACGGGATTGGCCGCACTCATCTTGCGCTGGTAATCCTTCAGAGCGTCCTTGTTCTTCGAAATCAGCATGGACTGACCTGAAACGCGGCAGTTGCCACCTGCGAATTCCTGCGGCGCCTTTTCGATGACAAGCAGGCGAACGCCCGGCTCCGCATCGTAGGCCTCGATCGCGGCGGAAGCCCCTGCGCAGCCGTAGCCGCACACGAGGATATCCACCACTTCATCCCATTCGGTCACGCTTTTGAGGCTGGCCAAGTCACATCTCCAGATTTGAAAACAATCGCTTGATCGCGACTATCCGGAAGCGGGCGACATCAATCCAACAAATGCTTGTCATTATCCACAAACTGTGACTGTATTACGGTATGGAACTACGACAGCTCACCCACTTCCTCGCCGTGCTGGACGCCGGAAGCCTGACCGCTGGCGCAAGTCACGTCGGCCTGACCCAGCAAGCCCTTTCGCGAAGCATCGCCCGACTGGAAGACCAGATAGGCGGCAAACTGTTCGAGCGGGAATCCCGCGGCATGGTTCCCACCAGGCTCGGCGTTTCCATTGCCGAACACGCACGTCAGATCGTCGCAGAATCGAGCAGGCTACGTCATACTGCCAGTGCAGAACTTGGCCTCGAACGTGGGCGGCTGATCATCGGGCTTAGCCCCATCGCTGCGGCAAGCATGCTTGGCGAGCAGGTCATGCGATTTGCAGTCGATCATCCCAACGTCCGCATTGACGTGGAAAGCGGCATAGACCGCGATTTTTCAGCAGCCTTACATCGTGGAGAGCTCGACATGGCGATCTCGGGGCAATTGGACGGACAGGTGGACAGAATCCTGCTTGACCAGCTTGTCGTCGAAGAGTGGGGCGTGGTCGGCTGCGCGACCAATGCACGATTAACAGAGGCCAAGGAATTAAAGGATCTGCTGGGCATGCAATGGATCATCGGCCGCAATACCACAGCACTGGACATCCGCATCGCCGAAACATTCGCCGATGCGGGGATGCCACCACCGCGTCCCGGTATCATGACGACGTCCGTACTATTCACTCTGAACGCCTTACGCCATTCGGATTACTTGGCAATCCTGCCCCAATCCCTATGCCAGACGATTGATGGCCTACAATGGCGCAACATGAGCGAAGGAGCGTGGAACACCCCAATCTACCTTATGCGCAGGAAGCGAGCTTTAACTGATGACCTTCTTCGCGCAGCATTGCGCGTATTTAATGTAGCCACCTGATTTTCAGCAAAACCCAGCCCCCACAATCCAGTTACTTATCTACCAGGGTTTTCCGCCTACCCAACTCCCAGCCATTACGCCTATTCTGTCAATTTGCACTGATTCCCAGATGCCTGCCGCATAGTAAGGATCGGATTCAAGAAATGCCTGCGCATCATCGAAGTCAGCTGCACTGATCACAAGTAAAGATCCGCTGAAATTCCCTTCCGCGTCATGCAAGGGGCCGGCGAACGAGACGCGATCGAAAACTTCGTCCATATGGGCAAGGTGCGCCTTCAGCCCCGCCATGCGAGCATCCTTGCTGCCCGACTTATCGCGACAAGTGATTGCAAACAATTCAGCCATTGCAGTCTCCATTTTGCTAATATGATTTTATGTCTGAGAAAGGAAATTCTAAAACGCCCGGGTTCATTCGCATATCGGGATCCACCGCTCGCTTGATGGCGAGCAGCAGGTCCCTCGTTTCCGGCAACAGTGCAGACAGATAGGGATAGGTCCTCCCGATCTGGTTCGATGCCGCGCCTAGGCGGCGGAACAAGTCCACTGTTTCGCGCCGAAGAGTTTCCACCATTTCGCGTGCCGCGGGATCAGGGCCTGGCTCGTCAAAACGGGCGACGTGGGCGGAATCGGGTGCGCTACGGTGCAGTGGCAACCAAGAATCCCGCCAATGGAAAACGCCTTCGAAACTGAAGCAGTGATTTGAAAATGCGGATGCCAGCCGCGTGACCCGGACGCCCGCCTTTTCCATGCCGGCCTGGTGCGAAGCGATAATAGCATCGAACTCGAACGTCAGTCGCTCCGCTTCCGACAATGCGACCTTTGCATTAATCGCCGCCCAGCGCCCGCCGCCCGGCCCCAATACACCATTGAGATTCGGAAACGGATCGGCCCGCGCGACCATGGGGATCGTTGCAGCCACTTCCTGTCCGCCATGTCGGCGCGCAAGGGTGCCTGCATCGGCGATGTCCTGCGCCACGGCGCCTGAATGCCGGCCCGCGGCGGTCATATGGAGCGAGTAGTGTCCCTGCGGGATCACTGCCTGCCCGCCGGCAGCCATGCCGAAAAGGGACTTGCCCGCATCCAGCAACCCGCGCGATGCCCGCGCAACAGCAGTCGCCGAACGCACCATGTCCGCAACGCCAAGGTCCAGATGATCGGTAGCGCCAGGGTCCATGATATAGCAGTCTTCGGCCAACCCCTCACCCGATATCGCGCACAAAGCGCGGCAGGCATCGCCCAGACGTTCGAACGCGAAACTTGCGTGGGCGAGATGGGCTGGTGCACGGATAACGCGAAAAGTCGCCCGGATCTTGAGGCCCAGCGTCCCCCCGTCATTCAGGAACAGGCCAGTCAAATCCGGTCCGAAACCGCGAAAGGCGGACCTGCCCTTTGCCAACAATGCCCCCTGGCCGGTACCGATCACGCTGCCATCGGCCAGCACGACATCCATGGCCAGCGTCATTTCGGCGGCAGAGCCATAGCGCGCGGATCCAAAGAACAGGGTGCCGTGACTCAAGCCGCCACCTACGGTTGCGCCCTTTCCCGAAAACGTGCCGAAGAACGGCAAGCGCAGCCCGTGCGGCGCCAGCGCCGCGTGCAGTTGCGCCCAGGTTACACCCGCCTCTACTGTCACGGTCATGTCCTCGGGGCGGATCTCCAAAATCCGGTTCAGCCCCGACAGGTCGATCAGCACCGTCCGGTTGTCGGCGGGAACATAGCCAGCCGTATAGCTGAGCCCACCGCCGCGTGGCGCGACACTGCACCCCGCAGCCGTAATCGCCGCGATCGCAGGCGCAACGCAATCCGCATCGGATGGCGTCAATATCGCGATCGGCAGCTGCCCGCTTTCATGTACATCATGGCGCGCGGCATCCAGACTGGCCGGATCGCAGGCCAGTGCTTCGGCACCGCAAACCGCGCGCAAACAGTCGAACAGCGCCTCGTGCATCAGACCGGCTTGATGATGCTAACGACGACAATGGCCGCAATGAACACCCAGAGCAGGACAAGAACGGACGTCGCCCGAACATAGGTCCGTTCGATGATCCGATTGCGTTCCGGGGTAACGCCATCGCGCGCCATTTCTGCCCAAGTGCGGAAATGGGCGATCAGGGCGAAACGGATGCCGACGCCGCTGGCCATGACGCCTGCGAAAAGACCCAGCTTTAAACGCAGCCATACCGGGATTTGCCATTCGGCCCCGACGATTCCGGTGGCCAGTGCAACCAGCCCGACCATCAGAACATAGCGCGAGCCGCGATCAATCGATGCCAACGACTTGCCCACGGATGTGTGACGCAGGCGGTGAACAGCTTCTACAAAGCCCAGCCATGCAACGCCAAGGATTCCGGCAACGGTCATCGTCGTGTCGCCGCCCGGAACCAGGCCGTAGGCGGCAGCAAGCATGGTGCCCAGCATCGCCTGAAGGACAAGGGCATAGCGCACGTGCTGATCGACGTGCATCACATGCTCCATCAACCGCTGCCGTTCGCCAAACGGCATTTCGCCGCTGTAGCTGACGTAGCGGTAGGTCGAGTTAATGACGAGTTCCGAACCCAGCCAGTAGCCAAGGACGGCGATATGCGCGACAAGGATCCAGGTCACAGTCATGGCGCGTCATGCCTCACATGGTTCAGGACGCCCAGTTCATATCGGGTCTGCATATATCCCCCCACTTGCGCACGTAGAAGGATGTAGTTGCCGTCTGCTGTGCACCACAGGTCGTAATCGGGGTGTTCCTCCGGCAGTCCGGGAACGTCGGGAAACGAGAAGCGGTGCGCATTGAACGTCCCGGCTTCCACGGTGATTTCTTCTTGCCCGTGATAGGCGATGACCAGATCGATAGGAAAGAACATCGGCCCCGTTGCCCCGCGATGATCGGGCGACGACAGGTAAAGCCGTTCGAACCGCTGCCGGCCCGGCCCTTTCGACAGGTCGTAAAGGCTGAGCAGGAATCCGTCGTTGATGATCGCGTGGTTGCCGAAAGCGATCAGCGGGCTGTCCAGCTCAAGCCGCTGCGAAAGCCGCCCCTCCAGCGTGGTGATCGCTTCGCATTCCGCAACGGTGCGACCGAAACGGAACCAGCCGCTGCCCCGGAACGCGCCGCCAACGGCGATGCGGACGAAGCTGTCCTGCGGCAGGCCGTCTGGCCCGAAACGCTGGTTCACATCGCGGACGACCGGGGGCGCATCGTCGATTTCCGCATGGGCGGCCAGAATGCGCGATCCGTCGCGATGGATATCCATGCGAAAGCTTTCTCGTCCCCGCTCAGCACCCATGCGATCCGCCGCCGTACTGGCGTAGCGAATTTCACCGGTGAAACTTTCGACAACTCCACTCATTAACGTTTCCTTCCAGTCCCGTTTGCGCTCACTTGGCCCATGCTTCGCCGGCAGTATCCTGCTGAAGGTGCCTTACTTCTGCGATATCGGCGGGCGGCTGGAGCCACATCGGCATTTCGGCCTTGGCCCATTCCAGGATGGCGGGCGGAAAATCCTCATGCCGGTCGACCCGCCATGACACGAGGTGGTAGATCGCCTTCCCCTTGCCCGCCCAAGGGGGCAGGCTGCCGAAACGCTGCCAGCTCATCTGGTATGGCAGGTCTACCGTGCCGGGACGGTGGAGGAAGAAGTCGTAGTTTTCCCATGCTTCGTAACGCGCGCCGTTTGCCATAGGGAAATCCAGGAAGATCGGCGCGGTTACCGCCAGCGTATCTTTGCCGACCCAGCGGTACCTCAAGCCGTCTACGGCCTTGATCTTCTGGATGGCATCGCCCGTTCCCTGTTCCACATCGGCAAATATCACGCCGTCTTCGAAGCGGTAGGTGATCATCTGGTAGGGATAGGCGATCGGAGAAACCGGCTGGCCATTGTATTCCTTCAGAATCTCGCCGGTTTCAGGATCGGTATAGGCAAAGGTCTTGCGGGTCAGGTGGACGACCGGCTCACCCGGACTCGACGGCCAGAACACCCGCGAACTGTCGAAGCCGACCATACCGAACAGCTTGCGCCCGGTCGGGAATTCATAGACCCCGCCCTCTGCAACCCAATGCACAGGCTGGCCTGTTCCGGCCCGCGCATCGACCCATGCACGGAATTCCTCAGGCGCGGCTTCACGCGCATCGACTACGGTCTCCGCACCCTCTTTCGCGCTTGCTGCCGGCACTACGGACGTCACTGCCGCCAATGCCGCCAGCGGCGCCAACAAATCTGAAATTCCTGCCTTCATGGGTCTGTTCCCTTGCTTTCTTGCCAGCCTGGCCGATCGTGCCGGCTCGGCTGGCCATCGTTCCTGTTGCCCGCCATCCGGCGAGCCGGTCAGTCCGCCAGCGTTTCGAGGAAGTCGATCACTTCGCCGCGCTTCGCATCGTTCGAAATCCCGGGGAATGCCATGCGTGTGCCTGGAATTGTCTTCATCGGCGAAGAAAGGAATGCATCCAGCGTCTCGCGATCCCAGGTCCGCCCTGATGACTTGAGCGCGGGAGAATAGTTGAAGCCCGCGTGCTGACCCGCGCTCTTGCCGAAAACACCCCAAAGGTTAGGCCCGATGCCATTCTTTCCACCCTTGTCGACAGTGTGGCAAGAACGGCATTGTGCAAAGGCGGGTGGCGTCGCGACTACAGGTGCTGCTGCGACTTCGACCGCATCCTGTGAATCGACCGCTATGGACTGTTCGGTTACAGGCTGTTCGGCCACGTCCGACGACGAACCGCAACCGCTTAGCAAGACCAACGTGGCCGAGGCAAAGATCAACTTCTTCATACTCGTGATATACCTTTCTGTGTGTTCGAGAGGCGCTTAGGCAGCCGCGCCGCTTTCGAGCAATTCGTTAACCCGTTCAGGGCTGTAACCAAGGGAGTGGAGGATCGAGGCGGTATCTGCGCCCGCGTCCGGTAATTCGGCCCGGCTTCCCGGACGTTGACCACCAATCGAAATCGGCAGGGCTGGCAAGGCCGTCGTGGTGCCATCGGGCAGGACGACCTCTTCAAGCCCGCCACCGGCAAGCAGGTGCGGATCGTCGAACATATCCTGCGGCCGGGCGATCGGGGCAAAGGGCAGGCCCGTGCCTTCCAGCTTTTCAATCAGTTCGGCGCGGGAAAAACCGGCGATCAGTTCGCGAATGCGCGGCATGATCGTGTCACGCGCCAGCACACGCTGATTGTTTTCACGCAGCGCCTCGTCCGCCCACAAGTCGTCCAGCGCGAACAGTTTGCAGAACTTCTCCCACAAGCCGTCCGTCACAACGCCGATGAAGATCGGATCGTCCCGCGTTTCGAAGACGTCATAGATTGCCCAAGCGGAAATGCGCGCGGGCATGGGATCAGCCGCCTTTCCGGTAACCGCCTTCTGTGCCATGTGCTGCCCGATCAGATAGACGGTCGTTTCGAACAGCGAACTCTGCACCAGCTGCCCGCGTCCTGTCTGCTGGCGTTCGGTAAGCGCGGCCAGAATGCCGATCACGCCAAACATACCGCCCGTCACATCTATCACGCTCGACCCGGCGCGCAGCGGACGTCCGGGAGGGCCGGTCATATAGGCGAGCCCGCCCATCATCTGTGCTACTTCATCCAGCGCGGTGCGGTTTTCGTAAGGACCGGGCAGGAAGCCCTTCTCCGAACAATAGATCAGGCCCGGATTGATCGCCGAAAGCGCGTCATAGCCCAGCCCCAGCCGTTCGAGGGCGTTGGGACGAAAATTCTCGATCAGGATGTCGGCATCTGCCGCCAGCGCCTTGGCGACTTCCAGTCCTTCTTCACTCTTGAGGTTCAGGCAGATGCTTTTCTTGTGGCGGTTATACATCGGGAAATAACCCGCGCCAGAACCCAGCAGGCGCCGCGTGCTGTCTCCGCCAACCGGCTCGATCCGGACGATTTCCGCGCCGAGCGAAGCAAGGATCGCGCCTGCGGCCGGCCCCATTACCATGTGCGTGAATTCGACGACCTTCACCCCCTTCAGTGGGGTGGGTCCTGTGCCTGGCTGGTTCATTTTTCCCTCGAATTGTTGAAGCCGAGTGGCAGCCCTGCATCGGGCGTGAAACCGTAAAGCGGCTCACCCGGCAGCGCCTCGGCAAAGATCTTGCGTACCTCGAACAGGCGTTCGAGATCGATGCCCGTGTCGACGCCCATCGCTTCGAGCATGAAGACAAGGTCTTCGGTCACGATGTTGCCCGAAGCACCCGGCGCGAAGGGGCAGCCACCAAGACCGCCGATGGAGGCATCGAACGTCCTGATCCCCTCGTCCAACCCTGCCAGCACGTTGGCCAGACCCAGCCCGCGCGTGTTGTGAAGGTGGAGCGTGTTCAGCCTGTCCGATCCGATCGCAGCCTTGACCGCGCGGACAAGCCGCCGGACCTGCGCCGGATTGGCGTAACCGGTCGTATCCGAAAGGCACACCTCGACCGCACCCGCCTCGATCGATGCTTCCGCAAGGCGGACGACCTGATCTTCGTTCACCGGCCCTTCGATCGTGCAGCCGAACGCGGTGGACAGCCCCACCTCGAAATGCGGACGCTGCCCTTCCGGCGATGCAGCAACCGCCTGCGCGATCGCACCGATTTCGGCGATCATTGCGGCGTGATCCTTGCGTACGTTGCGCACGCTGTGGGTTTCCGACATTGAAAACGGGATCGACATTCGATGTGCACCGGCGGCAATGGCTCGCTGCGCGCCCTTCAGGTTCGGGACCAGCGCCACAACCTCGAGCCCCTCCACCCCGCGCGCAAATTCGACGATCTCCGCCGTGTCCGCCATCTGCGGCAAGAGGCTGGACGGCACAAAGCTGCCCACTTCCATTTCGCAGACGCCAGCGCGAACCGCGGCCAGGATACATTCCTTCTTGGCTTCGGTCGGCATGATACGGCTTATGCTTTGCAATCCGTCGCGAAGGCTGACTTCGCTGATGCGGACCTGCGTGCTCATACATTCTCTCCAAGATAGACCCACGGCCGCGCGCTGCGGTCGCAGGTTTGCCATGCCGAAATGTCGTCGGCATGCTTCAGTGTCAGGTCGATCGCATCCAGCCCTTCACGCAACATCGCAGCGGATTCGTCATCGATGGAAAACCGCCAGGCGCGCCCATCATCGGACAGAACCTGCAGCCTGGGCAGATCGACGGTCACCGGCGTGCCGCCCTCTGCCAGCGATGCGATGGCATCGGCCTGCAATGCGACAGGCACGATTCCATTGCGCACACAGTTACCCGCGAAGATCGGGGCGAAGCTTTCCGCGACGATCACCCTGAAGCCTGCTTCGGCAAGCGCCCAGACCGCATGTTCGCGGCTGGAGCCGCAGCCGAAATTGCGGCCTGACAGGATAATCGCGCTTTCGGCATAGCGCGGATCGTTCATGACGAAGGCAGGATCGGGATCGCGCCCTCCGGCGGCCAGATAGCGCCAGCCGGCAAAAAGCCCTTCAGCAAGGCCCGTTTTGCCCGTACTTTTCATTTCCCGCGAAGGGATGATCTGGTCGGTATCCACGTTGTCGCGCAGCAAGGGCATGGGCAACGATGTCAACGTTTCGAACGGCTCGGCCATCACATCACCTCCCTGGGATCGGTAATCCGGCCAGCCAGCGCACTGACTGCGACAGTCGCGGGACTGGCGATATGCGTGCGCACGCCGGGCCCTTGCCGCCCTTCGAAATTACGATTGGTGCTAGAGATAACGCGTTCGCCGGGGGCAAAGCCTTCGCCGCCCGCAAAAAAGCACATCGAACACCCGCTTTCGCGCCACTCGAATCCTGCGTTCAGGAAAACGCGATGCAAACCTTCGGCCTCTGCCTCTCGCTTCACCTGCATCGATCCGGGAACGCAGATCGCCTTCACGCCGGAAGCTACGCGACGACCGCGCAGCGCCTTTGCGGCAAGGCGCAGGTCGGACAGCCTGCCGTTCGTGCAACTGCCGATGAACGCAGCGTTGATCGGAACACCGGCGATGCGCTGCCCAGCCTCAAGGCCGATATACTCCAGCACGCGAGCATTGGCGTCTTCGGGAACCTTGCCGGTTATGGGAATGCTATGCTCGGGACTGGTGCCCCAGCTGACCATCGGGGCAAGCTCGCCCGCATCGATCGCATATTCCCGGTCGAACGTCGCACCGGGATCGCTGCGCAGCTGCAACCACGATTGCAATGCCGCATCCCAGCCCGCACCGGATGGCGCATAGCGGCGCCCTTCAAGCCATGCGAAGGCCTTTTCGTCGGGCGCGATAATACCCGACATGGCTGCAAATTCGGTCGCCATGTTGCAAAGCGTCATCCGCCCTTCCATGTTCATGGCATCCACGGCTTCGCCAGCAAACTCCACAACGCAACCCTTGCCGCCACCTGCGCCATGGCGAGCTATCAGTGCAAGGATCATGTCCTTGGGCGTAACGCACCCTGCAGGAATGCCCGAAAACGTTGCGCGCTGAACGCCCGGCTTCTTCAGGCGCAGAGTGCCCGTCGCCATCGCGTGCTCGGCCTCGGACGATCCGATCCCCCATGCCAGCGCGCCAAATGCCCCTTGCGTGCAGGTATGGCTGTCTGGCGCGATCAGGGTGAGGCCCGGCAGGACTATGCCAAGTTCAGGAGAGATCACGTGCACGATGCCCTGTTCCGGATCATTCACGTCGAACAGGCGGATTCCGGCAGCATGGGCCGCAGCGCGGGTTTCGGTGATGAAGGCCTGACCGCCCGGCATCAGCGTGCGATCGTCACGGCCCGGCCGCGTATCCACGATATGATCCGTCACGGCAAAGACCCGCGCCGGATCGGCCACAACGCGACCCGCCTGCGCCAGCGAATTGAGCGCCGCAGCACCGGTCCGTTCATGCAGGAAGATACGGTCTATCGCCAGCAGCGCACTGCCCTGCGCCAATTGCGCGACCACATGATCGGCCCAGATCTTCTCGAACAGAGTGCGCGGGGCGGTGCTCATCGGATCAGTTCCCCAATACAGGGCATCGGCAGCCTTCTCCTTCGTCAGGCCTGACCAGCGGCGGCACGCGCCACATGACACGCCTTTGCCGCAACACCGCGGATACGGGCGCGATGGGCAACGGCAAGGACCGTCGGCTCGAGATCAGCCGGATCGAACGCGATCGCATTGGCCGCGCTGGCAGCATACCATGGCGCGAAGAACCGCTCCGCCCGCACGATGTTCCAGGCGCGGTTCAAATGCGAACCATGCCTTTCCGGCGAAAGATCAGGATAGAGAAGGTCCGCGTCACCGATGGGCAGCGGCTCGAACGCGATATCCGCAGCGCCCAGTTCGGCGGCAGCGGCATCAATTACGGCGCGCCATGCGGCCCAGTCCGTGGGCGCTTCGCCCGGCCAGCCATCCGACAGACCATGCCCCGGAAGGTCGATTGCCAGCGCACCGGCATGGTCGGTCAGTGCAGATTCCCGAGCCGGGCCATGTACGATCATCCGGTCCGCTCCGCGCGCACCCGTCCAGTGGATCAGGCCATCGAAACCGTCGGTCTTCACATGGATGAACCCGGCGTTCGCATTATCAGGAATGGCACTGACCGTGCCGGCGCGATTGGCTAGCAGGAACGCAAGGCTTTCGTCCCAGTGATCCTGCGGCGTGCGAACGGCGCGAGCAGCCCAGTTGGCGGGCATATCGCCCAGCCGGGCGATATGGGCCTGAAGTGGATCACCGTCATAAGCGGTAATCAGGCACGGCGGGACTTGCGCAGCACCATCGGGAATGTCGCGCGGCGCCCGGATGACCGCACCATACCCATCGCGATAGTGGTTTCCGGAATCCAGCAGGTCGCGGATCGATGCCTGAACGCGCTCGGGATCGTCGTGCGCCACGGACATACGGGTTTCGTTGCGCGTATCGAACCACGGGAAGAACCATGTCTGTTCAAGAATGCGGTTCCATGCCCACGTCAGATGCTCGCCATAGGGAGAGGGCAGGAAATGCGGCAGGTAGTTCTGCCCGAACAGGGCCACTTCCTCCGGCGTCCAGACTGCATAACCGCCGATCGCCAGCGCCGCGAATCGATCCGGATGGCGCCGTAGCGCCGTGACCAGGATGATCCCGCCCGAATGGAAGCCATAGGCCGCCGTGCCAGCGATTCCCAAGGCATCGACCAGTTCGACGACCGCATCGGCATATTCGATGATGGAGGGGCTTTCGGTGCCGATGGGATCGGACTGACCGAATCCCGGCGTGTCGGGCGCGATGCACGTAAACTCGCTTCCCCAGCGCAGCATCAACGCTTCATATTCGGCGGAAGAGCGCGGACTTTGGTGGACCATCAGAAGTGGCGGACCTTCACCGCACCGTCGATAGTGGACACGCCGGAGACCGTTCGGCGATTCGATATCGATAAAGTGGCGGGTGATCTTCACAGGACCTTCACGGAAAAAGTTGTCCGGACATTTTTGCTCGACATCCCGCTAACGCGTGGCCAGAATGGATGCAAGCAAGAGTTTGAAGGAGCACCTGCCTTGATCGGCACAAGAATGGTCAGCGACGGGCGAACAGCGCGCGAAATTTTCGAAGAAGTCATGGCGAATCCGGCACGCCGGAAATTCGGCTTCGGCAACAAGCTGGCAATCGTGAACGTGGACGTGCAGCAAGCCTACACGCGCACTGACATGTTCCGCACAGCGTACGAGACCGACCCGGACCAGATCGCCTACATCAATCGCATTTCCGCCTTGGCGCGCGCCAAGGGAATGCCGGTAATCTGGAGCCGTGTCGCCTACAAGACCGATGCGGGCGACGCGGGAGTGTGGGGCACGCGCACTGATACCGAGGATTCGCTGCAGAACATCAAGTACGATTCAGAACGGCACGAGTTCGACCCGCGCTGCGAAATCGGGGCGGACGACCTGCTGTATACCAAGCGGATGCCCAGCGCGTTCTTCGAAACACCGCTTGCCAGCTATCTGGTGTGGCACAAGGTGGATACCGTGATCGTGACCGGCGGATCGACTTCCGGCTGCGTTCGGGCCACCGCGGTCGATGCGCTGAGCCACGGCTATCGCGCCATCGTCCCCATCGAAACCACGGCCGACAAGCACGAAAGCTATCACTTCGCCAACCTGACCGACCTGCAACTGAAATATGCCGATGTCGAGCCGGTACAGGCTGTGATCGATTGGCTGGAGGCGCGTTGATGCCCGAACAGCAACTGGCCGATCCGGGCCTGTACGATTACGCCCCCTATCGCGGGCGCCCGAAACTGGAATGGCCGGGTGGCAAGACCTGTGCTGTCTGGGTGGCCCCGAATCTCGAGTTCTACGAGCTTGACCCGCCGCAGAACCCGCACCGGAAAAGCTGGACGAAGCCGCACCCCGATATCGTCGGCTATGGCCATCGTGACCATGCAAACCGAGTATCGCACTGGCGCATGGCCGACGTGATGAGCCGCCATGGCTTTCCCGGATCGGTCAGCCTGTCGGTCGCACTGTGCAACCATATCCCCGAAGTGGTCGAGGATGCGGCTGCGCGCGGGTGGGAGTTCTTCAGCCACGGCATCTACAATACCCGCTACAGCTATGGCATGGACGAGGCACAGGAACGCGCAATCATAGAGGATTCGATCCGCACCGTGCGCGACGCCACCGGGCAGACGATACGCGGCTGGCTGGCCCCTGCCCTTACCCATACGCCCCGCACACTGGACCTGATCTCGGAATATGGCATCGACTATACCTGCGATCTCTATCACGACGACCAACCGACCGACATTCGCGTGAAGAACGGACGCCTGACGGCCATCCCCTACAGCCTTGAAGTCAACGATCACTATGGGTTCTTCATCTACAATATGAGCCCGCGCGAATATGCCGACACGCTGATTCGCCAGTACGAGCGTCTGGCGGCCGAGGGCGAAAAGTCCGGCACGGTCATGTGTATTCCGCTGCACAGCTATCTGATCGGACAGCCCCATCGCATCGGCCCGTTCGAGGAAGTGCTTCGCTATATTGCGGCGGATGGCCGCGCATGGATCGCCCGTGCAGGCGAAATCGTCGACAGCTACCGCGCGCAGACTGGAGGGGCGGCATGACACTCGATCCCACCTATCTTGAATACCCCATGCGCCGCCGGGGCATGGACCACGACTATTACCCCTATTCCGCGATGCCGACCCGCAAGCCGGTCAGCTGGCCGGGTGGCAAGTCCTTGCTTGTCTGGCCGGTCATCAGCCTGGAATACTTCCCCATGGCCCCAGCGGACAAACCCTTTCGCGCGCCGGGGCACATGCAGACGGCCTATCCCGACTACCGGCACTACACCGCACGCGAATACGGTACGCGCGTCGGCATCTATCGCCTGCTCGACGCATTCGAAGCGGTCGGCGCGCGGGTAAGCATCGCCTGCAACAGCGCAATCGCCCAACGGTATCCCGCCCTGGTCGCCGACATTCTGGAAGGCGGCCACGAAATCATCGCCCATGCGACCGACATGAATGCCACGATCTCCAGCGGAATGCCCGAAGGCGAGGAAGAGACGATCATCGCAGAAACGCTGGACGTACTGGAACAGAACATCGGTAAACGTCCGCGCGGCTGGCTTTCCATCGCCCGTTCGCAAAGCTTCGACACGCCGCGCCTGCTGGCCGAAGCGGGTGTCGAATACATGTGCGACTGGGTAAACGACGAACTGCCCTACCGTTTCAAGACCACGGCGGGCGAGATCGTGAACATCCCGCTGAACCATGAATTGTCGGACCGGCAGATCATCAATGTGCAGCAGCAGTCGGTCGACAGCTATGCCCTGCAGATCGAAGACGCTGCGAACTGGTTGCTGGGCGAATCCGGCGATCACGGCGGCCGCATGCTGCCGCTGCACCTGACCCCCTACATCATGGGGCTGCCCTACCGGATGGATGGGTTCGACGCGCTAGTCCGGCGTCTGGCAGACAATCCCGCTATCGCCTTCGCGACAGGCGAGGAAATCCTTGATAGCTGGAAAGCGCAACAATGAGCACCCGTTTGCAGATCGCCAACCCGCGCACGGGGCAACCCGATCACGAAATCGACGCGATGAACGAAAGCGAACTGGCAACCCTTGCCGGTCGCATGCGCACCGCCCAGCCCGAATGGGCGGCACGCCCGATTGCCGAGCGTGGCGAAATTCTGGAACGGCTTGGCGCCGCGATACAGGCGCATGGCGATGCCATCGCGGATGCACTGATCGCGGATACAGGTCGGGCCGGAATATCGCGCATCGAAGTAGCGAATATCCCGCAGATGCTTTCCCGCTGGGCCAGTACGGGGCCCGAACTGCTGGAAAGACACGGCCAGTACGGTTTCCAGACGGCGCACCCCACAATCACCACGGATCTGCGGCTCGTTCCCTATCCGCTGGTGGGGGTCATCTCGCCATGGAACTTCCCCCTGATTCTGGCGCTGATCGACGCAATCCCGGCTCTGATGGCCGGGTGCGCAGTGCTGATCAAACCGTCCGAAGTTACCCCGCGTTTCATCCGCCCGCTGATGGCAGCCGTGGACGAAATCGCGGAACTGCACGATGTTCTGCAAATTGTCGAAGGGGATGGCGCGACGGGCGCGGCGCTTGTCCCGCTGGTGGACTACGTCGCCTTCACCGGCTCCGTCCCCACCGGCCGCAAGGTAGGTGAGGCCGCCGCACGCGCCTTCATTCCTGCCAGCCTCGAACTGGGCGGCAAGGATCCGATGATCGTGCTTGCCAGTGCCGATCCCGCCAAGGCCGCCGCAACCGCCCTGCGCGCATCAGTGGTGAACACCGGGCAAGCCTGCCAGTCTATCGAACGCATTTACGTCGCGCGGGAGATTGCCGAACCGTTCCTTGCCGAACTTGCAGAGCAGGCCAGTGCCGTCCAGCTGAACTTTCCCGACATCGAACAGGGTGACATCGGGCCGTTCATCTTCGCCAGGCAGGCCGATATCGCACAGGCCCACATCGATGACGCATTGGCCAAGGGCGCTCGCCTCCTCGCTGGCGGCAAGGTCGAGACATTGGGTGGCGGCAAGTACCTGCGCCCCACGGTGCTGGTGGATGTAACCCCGGATATGGCCGTGATGGCAGAAGAAAGCTTCGGCCCCATCCTTCCTGTCACGGTGTTTGACACCGTGGAAGAGGCAGTCGCGCTTGCAAATGACAGTGTTTTCGGCCTTTCGGGCGCGGTCATGGCCGGAACGCTGGAAGAGGCGGAGTCGGTCGGTACGCGCCTGCAGGTCGGTGGCGTATCTCTGAACGATGGGTCGCTGACCGCTATCGTATGGGAAACAGAAAAGTCCAGCTTCGGCCTTTCCGGCATGGGGCCAAGCCGGATGGGAGACAGCGGGTTCCTGCGGTTCTTCCGGCGACAGGCAATCATCCGGCAGAATGGCACACCCCTGCCGCTGGCCGCATATGGCGAAGGCAACGGTAAATGAGAGCATGGGAACTGGGTGAACAGACGGGGCTGGCCTCGCTCCGGCAGGTCGAAAGCGCGATTCCTGTTCCGGCCGAAGGAGAAGCCCTTGTCAGGGTGCGAGCGGCCGCGCTGAACCACCGCGATCTCCTGTCGCTTGAAGGGCGATACGGCCCACGCAAGGCAGCGGACCGGATCGCGCTGTCTGACGGTGTCGGCGTGGTGGAAACAGTCAACGGCCCGGCTTTAGCCAAGCCAGGGCAGCGGGTGATCGCCCCCCATTTCGTGACGTGGATAGACGGGCCGTTTGATCCGTCCTGCTTCGCGCAGGATCTCGGTATCACGCGGGACGGGTGGTTGGCTGAACATGTCGTCCTGCCCTCCGCCGCACTTGTTCCGGTGCCTGATTCGCTGGATGACATCGCCGCCGCATCGTTAAGCGCAGCAGGTGCAACAGTCTGGCACGGCCTTGTCGCCTTCGGGAACGTCAAGCCCGGCGAACTGGTGCTGGTTTTGGGCACCGGCGGCGTTTCCATCCTCGGCCTGCAAGTGGCCAAGGCGCTGGGTGCCCGCGTTGCCATCACCTCGTCCAGCGAGGACAAGCTCGCCCGGTGCAGGGAACTCGGCGCGGATATCGCGATCAATTACCGCACACACCCTGAATGGGCTGCGGCGCTATGCGAAGCGAACGGAGGGCGCGGCGCGGATGTCATTCTCGACACGGTCGGCACGGCGGAACTGGGGCAGACGCTTGCCGCTGCGGCGCCCAATGCGCGTATCGCATTGATCGGCGCGTTGGCCGGTGCATCAAGCGGACTGCCCGATATGTTCGGGATGATCGCCCGCAATCTCACCATGAAGGGGATCACATCCGGCAGTCGCGAAATGCTGGCTGCGCTGGTGGAACTGGTCGATCGGGCGGGAATCGTCCCCCTCGTCGATCGCACGTTCCCGTTCGAACAGGCCGACCGGGCATGTGCCCACCTCGCGCAAGGCGGGCACATGGGGAAGGTCGCGATTACCTTTTGAGTTCGACCAGTTCGTACCAGGTCATCATGTAACCATCGACGCCGCCCTGCAGGAATATGCCGTCCTCGTCATCGGTGATCCACAGGTCGTAGGGCGGATGCTCTCCCGCCATGCCGCTGGTGCCATCATCAAGGAACTGGAAGTGCCGGGCCGCGAACGTGCCGGCGGCAACCGTTACTTCTTCCTTGCCGATGTAGAGCCCGTCGATCCGGACATGGGCGATCTGCGGCGGCGTGGCACCGCGATGGTCTGGTGATGGTAGATAGACATTGAATTTCTTGCGCTCACCTTCTTGCCACTGCTTGGTCGCAAGCAAATAACCATCGGATACGATCGGATGCGTGCCGAATCCATCGACTGGCAACTGCGCCTTTACCTGCTGGGAAAGGCGTCCGATGGAAGGGCCATAGCTTTCACATTCGATGGTTTCGCCGTCGAACCGCAACCAGCCAGACCCCATGAATTCATCCCCCACCGTCAAGCGGACATGCAGGTCCATCGGCTGGCCGTTTTCATCGATCGAATAGATGATATCTCGCATCACCGTCGGATCTGGTTCGGCAATCTCGCAGTGCGCCCGCAGGGTCACCTTTCCATCCGAGTGGCGCGTAAACATGAAGGTTTCGAAGCCACGCTCCATTCCCTCGATCCCCGGTTTGCGAGAGGTGTATGCCAGACGGCCTTCAATCAAGCGATGCTTCATCAATTTCTGCGCCTCCTATTGCGACGGCCTACATTTTCTGCAAAAGGACGATTTGTCCAGACAAATTATAATCCAATCTCCGTCAAAAAAAGAGGAAGCTCGAGATGGAATTTCTTGCAGCAAACGAGCTCAGCATACTGCGCTGGGTTCACATCATTGCCATGGTGTACTGGCTTGGCGGTGAATGGGGCGTTTTCCAGACAAGCTATCATGTCACTAACCGCAAGCTCTCGCTGGAAGAGCGGAAACGGCACATGGAAACAGCCTATCGCATCGATATCCTCGCCCGTACGGGCATCGTCCTGTTGCTGCCATTGGGGCTGCATATGGGCAAGCTCTATGGCTTCGTTCCCTTCCTCGAAGGCAACGGCATCTGGTGGATGTGGCTGTTGTTCATCACCTGGCTGGCCATGACGTGGACCGCCTTCATCAAGCGCGAAACCGATATCGGCATCGCCGTCACCAAGACGGAAGAGATCCTGCGCTACCCCTTGATCGCTGCACTGGTGATCGTTGCGGGCATGGCATTCATGGGCCAGGGGCCGGTCGAAGTGGGCGAAGGCAGCTATTGGTATCCTTCGAAGATGGCTCTCTACGCATGGGCTCTCGTCGTCGGACTCTTCTTGCGCCTTGTCATGCGTCGCTGGACCGAACGCTTCCGCATCCTCGCCCAGCGCGATGACCCGCAGCAGGAGACCGCGCTCGAACGCGAAATCAAGCAGGCCCGTATCGCCGCCTACATCTACTGGTTCACGATTTCAGGCGTCTGCTTCCTTGGGTCTGTGAAGCCCTTCTGATTCATCACCGAAAGGTAGCCGTCTAGCCCGTCGCGAAGTCTGCGGGCCAGACGGCACCACGATGCTATCATGTGTCGATATCCGCCAATCGCGGTTGTGCAGTGACTCGCTTGTACGCTGCGATCCGGGCCGAGATGCCCGTCGATTGTAACGATCGCAGGCGGATTTCGACTCATTATGCCGGATTGGATGTTTTCCGATGGCAACTGCGATCTGCGTAGCGGATGCTGCTGGAGTTAAAGTCTGGCGCCATGTCTGTGCATCGAACACACGACAGATTGAAATAACAATTCATATCCGCCGCGGACACGCAAAATGCTGTTGGTCGATGCCAGCAGCAGACGGCCCGCGCCTTCCTGCCCCGGATTGAGCGTCATGCCATGGCGCTCCTGTGCAAGCGCCTGCAGGCGCTCGCCTGCGCGCTCAGGGGTCATCAGCGCCACAACCTGCCCCCGTCCGGCTTCGACTTCAGAAAGGATGCGCTGTTCAGCAGCGATCGCATCGCGCGTCGTCACCATCCCCTTGTCGGCGCCCTTGCCGCGCACGAGATGGCCCTGGCGCAGCAACTGGTCGACGCGCTTTTCGATGGCAGGGATGCTGGCCGGAAGCCCGAATGACAGCGCGGTCCTGTAGACGGCGAAGCGATCGAACGCCGCCTCGCGCTCGGACAGATGGCGTACCGCCGATGCGAC
>JACKLA010000008.1 GCA_024236155.1 Sphingomonadaceae bacterium | reverse complement strand
GGGAAACAACAGAAGGAAGCCGGGCAATCAAGACCGGCTTTGCTCAGTTTCCCTGCGCCCTGCGTGCTGCCGCAATTTACGGCGCAAACGCTTCCGGCAAATCCAGTGTGGTGGGCGCACTTGAATTTTTGCAGCGACTGGTGATTCACTCCGCCCGAGACGAAAGTGGAAATTTTCTAGCAACGCTACCTGTTTGCAAAGCGACCTCTAAGACTGAGAAGGCTCAGACGTCGCTGTTCGAAATAAATTTTATTGAGGAAGATGTTCAATATACCTATGGTGTGGTGGCCTCTCAAGATCGAATTGTTGAAGAGTGGTTGCATGCAAAAACTAAAAAAGGGCGAACGCGGGAGTTGTTCTCGCGTGCACTAGAGGGCGATGAGTACGACTGGCATTTTTCTTCTTACTTTAATTCGAAGAAAATGACTTCTACGTGGTCTAAGGCAACCCGACCTAATGCTCTTTTTCTTTCGACTGCAATTCAACTAAACTCAAATGAACTGCGTCCAGTTCACGAATGGGTGACGTTGAGGCTAAGGCTCGTCACGCCGTCCAATCATCTTGGACATATGGTGACATCGCAACACCTTGTGGATGAAGAGAAGGACTATGATGCTCTCCTTGAGCTGGTTCAGGCTGCTGATCCAACTATCACGGCGATTAACGTTGAGCCTAACGAAGTTGAGGAGAACGAATTTTTATCGGTGTTCAACGAAGAGATTCGAGCAAGGTTGTTGGAGAACGCCGTTTCTCGGATAGATTATGACGTGAGGGTGACTCATAAAGTCCCAGGATGTCCAGAGTACTCTCTAGATATTGAAGAAGAATCTGATGGCACGCAGATAATATATAAATATGCTGCGCCGTTCTTGCAGTCTCTTGAGCACAATTTTGTTGTTGTTGTAGATGAACTTGACCGAAGCCTTCATCCACTACTCCTCGAACGGTTTGTCGCTCTATTTACAGAACCGAATGACGAAAAAACGGAAGCTCAGATTATTTTCACCACGCACGATAGCGCATTGCTTTCGACGGATGTAATTCATCGCGATCAAATTTGGTTCGTTGACAACGTCGGTATGAAAGGTTCGAAGCTCGTACCTCTTTCAGACTTTAAGCCTCGCAAATCAGACCGCCTCCAGAAGATTTATCTTCAAGGGCGGTATCGCGCGGTGCCGAAACCACGCACAAAGATGTTATTCCGTGCCAAGTAAGCTCTTTCAGAAGCGCAAGGAGGAAGCGAAACGTCGCGCGGATCGAGAGGCGAAGTTGCGAGCCGAGCAGGTCCGCATTCTCCTCGTCAGTGAAGGTTCGAAGACGGAGCCGAACTATCTCGTTGAGTTCTTCCGGTTGGACGGCGGGAGTAGGATCGAACCGTTTGCCACGCGCGACCACAATACTTCGCCCACCACTCTGCTAAACCAAGCAAAAGCAATCCTTCAAGATGACGAAGACTTCGACTTGGCATTCATCGTAGGTGATCGCGATGAATTTGATGACTTTGCCCAAGCGGTGGATGCTGCCCCACGTTTAAAAACTACGCCGAAATTGAAGTACATCTATAGCGACCCCTGCTTCGAACTTTGGTTTTTGCTACACTTCGAATTTTGGGACGCGCCAATAGACCGGCACGCAATCCGAGATGAGCTCAAACGGCATATTCCTAACTATCAGAAACGCGATCAGGCTATCGCTCGCGAGATTTACGAAAAAACGGATATTGCGATGCAAAATTCAGTAAAGTTAAGAGCTAAAATGGAATGTTCTGATAGCACGTGCCCGACTACCTTGGTTGATATTTTGATAAGTGATGTAAGAAAACTCATTCAGCAGCGCGAGAACGAATAACTGTCCTACACGCTCCGTCCTGTATAAATAACTCGGTCCATTCCCTCACACGGAGACCCGACCATGGCATTTATCTCGGCAGCTCAGACCCGCGCGGAGCATCGTGCGATCAAACTTCGGCAGGAGGCGGAGGCGCTTTTTGCGGCGCGGGGGGAGGGGGAGCAGCCATACGCTAATCCGACTGAGGCTCCCGCCTGCGCGAGGGCTCGTGACGATGCGCCGAGTGAGTGCAGGGCGCTGGTGGTGGTGCGGCCTTGGGTTGGGGCGGGGTTTGCCCAATCAAAATCCGTTCGTCCTGAGCCGGTGTCGCATGGCGACAGCTTCGCTTCCGAAGGACAGTCCTGTTCTTCTGGTGCAGCACAAGAAGGAAGTGCGGGGCTTCGGAAGCGTAGCTGTGACCAAGTCACACCGGCTCAGCCCGAACGGGAACCGAGTGAAGTGCTGGAGGATTCCGACCGGCGCACCATCTTCCTGCCCGAGCTGAAATCGCGGTTCCTCGATCACCTCTGCGAATACGGCAATGTCGCACTCGCCTGCAAACGCGCCGGGGTTTCGCGGCAGACGGCCTATCGCGAGCGGCGTCGCCAACCCGCCTTTGCGAAGCTGTGGGATGCGGCGATGCTTGCGGCGCGCACCGTGGCGGAAGAGGCGCTGGCCGAGCGGGCGGTGCATGGGGTGGAGGAGCCGGTGTTCTACCACGGCGAGGAAATCGGCCACCGGCGGCGCTATTCCGACCGGTTGCTGCTCGCGCATCTGGGGCGGCTCGACAAGGTTGAGGCGAAGCCCGAGGTCGAGGCGGCGCTGGCGGGGCTCGACGATGCGATTGAGGCGCTTGGCCAAGGGAAGGAACTGAGGGAGGAGATACCGGAAACCAAACCCGTTCGCCCTGAGCCTGACGAAGGGCAAGAGCGCGACGCCAATGGGCTTCGACAAGCTCAGCCCGAACGGGATTATGGGTCGTGTGGGCCGGAAGAAAACGATCCTTTGGACAGTGTTCCATATGTTCCACTTCCCCCGGATTACGAGTTCGATCCCATCCCGCCTTGCGACAACTGCGGCGGGCCGTGCGACGAGCCTTTTGCCGATCTCACGCCCGAACATTGCATGTGGCCGGGCAATCGCCTGAAGCGGATGGAAGCGGCGCGGCCGCGCGGGGTGCCGAAACCGCACGATCTGGTGGACAGCGTTGAGGAAGCCGAAGAAATCGAAAGCCTCCAGATCGATGCCTTCGAATGCGAAATGCCCGAATGGTGGACGATCACCAGCGAGGAGCAGCTGGAGGCGGCATTTGCGGCGCTGGATTAGCGCACCGAGGGGGCGGCGCGGGTGCGTGACGCTGCCCCTTGCGGGCTTGTTCATCTGGCGTTTATGTAGGTGGCGGGACTGAATCTGAGGAATGTAAGCCGATGGCCGCACGCGCTTTCGACGTCAAACCGCTGTTTGCGGAGCCGTATTTCAAGACCAACATCGCCGATGCGATCACGCCGAAGCAGGAGAAGTTCATCAAGAACCTCAAAATGCTCGACAACCAGGTCAACAAGATCTCGGTCGAGCTGTACCTGTTCGAACGGCCCGAGATGAAGAGCATCAAGGCTGCGGTGCAGGAGGCGCTCGACACATTCGCGCGCGAGGTGATGGGGATCGACCAGACGCTGGCGGTGACGCAGAGCTGGTCGCTGATGAACCCGCCGGGGGTGGGGATGCACGGGCATACCCATTCGAACTCGCTGGTCTCGGGCTCGCTCTATTACACCGACCTGCCCGACCCGCCGGGCAACATGATCTTCGAGCGGCACAATCACTATCGCCAGCTGGAAATCGCGGTGAATGGCGAGAAGCAGAACATCTACAACGCGCCGCGCAATGCGGTGGTGCCGACCAAGGGGGACTTGGTGCTGTTTTCCAGCGCGCTGCAGCACTATGTCGAGGTCAACAATTCGCAGATGGATCGCCGCTCGATCGCGTTCAACACCTTCGTGCGCGGCAAGATCGGCAGCTTCCGCGATGTGAGCGAGCTGGAATTGTAGGGGCTGCGGATATGTCGCGTTTGGCCAATCGGGCGGGCTGCCGCGTGTTACAATTGCCCCGGTCGCGAGTCGTGGGGAGGTGACTCGCCGATAAGAACCATAACGATGCGAGCCACCTGTCTGTACTTGTGAGACAGGAGCATGAAATGAGGAAATCCGTTATCGCCGCCGGCGCTGCCGCCATCGCCGCCACGCTGGCTTTCGCCGGCACACCGGGGACTGCGCAGTCGGACAATGCGGCATTCGTCGTCAACCAGTCGAGCTGCGGCGGGACGGTGAACACGCCAGAGGGGCCGGTCACCCTCGCCACCAGTGATGGGGCGATCCAGGTGCTGACCAGCAGCGGCAATGCGATGTTCGTGTGCAACCTCGATGTCGTCGCCGGGCCGGAATTGAAGAAGGCGATCAAGCTCGAAGGCTTCGGCTGCTTCACGCCGGGCGGCCCGGCAACCGAATCGCGCCTGGTGATCACGCCGGGCGGCAAGGCCACCGCCGTCTGCCGCCGCCGCGACTGAGCGCGAACCGATGAAGTGCAGCCTCGCCTCTCACGGGTCCGGGCTGCGCTGTCGGGCAGATCGGGCGTGAAACGGGCAAGACTCATATCGGGGCTGCTGGGCCTTGGCATGGCCGGGGCGGGCAGCGGGGCGGCGCTGGCGCAGGAGGCGGATGCCGCTTCCGAAGTGCTGCCCCTTCGTGCCGCGGTCGAGCGGCGGGAGGTCACTGTGCTGCCCGTGCTCGACGTTGACGGGGCCTGCGGTCACGCGGATATGCGGCTGGCCAATGCGGGCGATGCCGTCGGATGCCCGTTCGATGATACGACCATCGGCCTGACGCTTGCCTCGCAGTTCGAAGCGGAGGGCAACAGCTTCAGGGTGAGAACCGCCTTTGCGAGGGAAAGCGACGCCGGGCTGGTGCTCGATCGCCAGTTCGGTGACTACCTGCCCGGGACCAGCGGCGAAGTGACGATCGCCACCCTGGCGCTCGACAGCAGCCTGCTCGACGAGCGCCTGTCGCTGGAGAGCGAGATCGGATGGAGCCGGAGCTGGCGGACCCCCATCGCCAACTCCCCGCTGCAACCGCTCAGGACAGCAGAGCATGCGGGGTGGGCGCAGTCGCACCGGATCGAAGCAAGGCTGCTCGACGGGAAGGGAGCGAAATGGACTGTCGATGCGAGCTATCGCACGTCGGCCGGCAATTACCGGCCGGTCGCACTGGCGGCTCCACTGCAACTCTTCGCTATTGGCGGGGATGAGCTGGCGATTGGCAGCAAGGCCAGGCTGGGCGGCTGGAGCATCGCGGGATCCTGGAGGCAACACTCCAACGCCTATTTCGACAGTCACCGCTGGAAGGGATCACTTGGCCGCTCAGGGTGGTCGCTAAGCTACGCGAGGTCCGCCACGGCATCGCATGGCATCACCCTGCAAGGCCTGTCATCAAATCAGGCGCGGCTTGAGCGGGATAAGGTGGGGCTCGATGTGATGCCGCTTGCGCTGTTCCCCCAACTCGCGGCTGAGGATGGGGTGCTGGCCTCGCTCGCCCCGCTCTCGTTAAGCCTCGAGTTCGGTCGGCACCGCCGCGAGCGATATTCCGAACCGGGGGTGAGGTATTTCGACGGCCATTCGTTCAGCGCGGTGGGTGTGTGGTCGACCATGCTTGGCGACACCCTGCTGACCTACGAGCGTGAGGAGCAATGGGAGCAGCCGACTTCACCAGGCGCCCGGCTTCAGGTGGACGAGACGATCCTGGTCGACCATTCGATCCAATTGGGGGACTGGTCGCTCGGTGGCAATGTGATGCTGACCGGCGGCAATTCGTCAGGAAACCCGCAGGAGCGTGATGGCAATCGCATGACCTTCTTCGGTGCATCGGCAAAATACCGGACCGACGGAGGGCCGGAACTGTCGATCGGTGTAGGGCGCGATGCGATGGACTTCGAAATCGACGGAGGGAGCCTGAAGTTCAGCGATCGAACGACACGGATCGATGCGATGCTGGACTTGTCATCCTTGCTCAACCGCAAGCTTGACCGCGACGACATGCACCTCCGTCTCGATGCGAGACTAGACCTGGGCGGGGAAAGCTATGAATTTCGCTTCCTCGATGAGGTCATCGACAGCGACTTCGAGCGCCTGTCATCGCAGGGAGTGCTGCTGACCTTCGGAATGAAGCTCAACCAAGGCGCCGGTGCTTACTTCAACAGTTCGAGCTGAACGGTCCCATGCCCGCGGGCGACGAGGCCGATTTCGGTCGCTGCAGCACGGCTGAGATCGATTGTGCGGCCATGTGCGTAGGGGCCGCGGTCATTGATGCGGACCACCACAGCGCGACCGTTCGACGGGTTGGTCACGCGGACGCGGCTGCCGAAGGGAAGGGTGCGGTGCGCTGCGGTCATCGCATGCATATCGAACCGCTCGCCATTGGCGGTACGGCGGCCGTGGAACTTGCGACCGTAATAGGAGGCAACACCGGAACCCAGTGAGGTCGTGGCGGGTTCCGCCTCGACTGCGGGTTCGATCTCGGCGAGGTCGACCACGTCACCTTCGACCTGCGGTGCAGGCGCTTCCGTATCGAACGGCGCGAAGGTCTGCTCGAACTCGGCATCGGTCACAGCGGGATTGGCCGCCGAAACGGGTGCCAGCAGCGCAAGCGATGCCACAAGGGCGCGGGTGAGGGTTGTTCTCTGGATCATCGTTTTCAGCATTTGGGTTCTCCCAAACGTCAGAAGCGAGCGCCCGTTAGCCGACAGGGGTTAAGGGTTCCAAACCCGAAACTCGACTGATCGACGGTGTGGCTCGCCTGGTCGCTGAAATGAGTGAAAAACGCGGCCTGACGCCGGTTTTTCCCTTCATGTAAAACGTTAATCCGGGCTGTTTGGGATGGAAAACCGGATGAGAATCGCCTGTCGATCCGGCCTGCGAGGAGCGTTAAAACGGCAAATGGGGCCGGTATTGCTACCGACCCCACTCTCACCGGCGCGTGGACTTTCTTCCTGGCGAACCATTCAGAGAGCACTTGGCACCCGATGTTTTCCCTTCCTTCCGGCAAGCCGGAATTCCGGTTCTGTCACCGGCGCTCGCACCGGCATCCGGGGTCTTCCGCTTCGTATTCCCAGCCAGAGGCTGTTCCTTCGATGCGTCCGTTCCCGAGACCTTCCATCCCTGTTGGCCTGCTGTCTCTGGCGGCTCCGTCCCGACCTGGGTCCAGACGTTTCCCTCGACTGCATGCCGGGATTTCCGGCCAGCTACGGTCTGCTTTCGCGTTCTTCTCGAACGGCCCACTTGCTTCCGGTCGAAACCTTCGGCTTATGGTCCTCAAAGACCGCGCGGACAGTGACCGCAACCTCGGTTGGTTTTGAAAATCGCTTTGATTTCAGATCGTTAGATCGTCAATCGAAGTGCTTTTCTCGTCCTTCCGATGAGTTGAAGCTGCGCCTTCCGACCGAGTCGTTCAAGCTTTGCAAGTTCGACTTATCCACTTTTCCCCGATTTCGCGGTGGACAAGGGTGGATAACTCAACGGCTCGTCGCATCGTGCCCCGGCCACGATGCCGCAGTGCGGGAAAACTCATCGATTCCGCTGGCGATCCCTCTGGGCGAGCAACTTCAGGCGCAGCGCATTGAGCCTGATAAAGCCTTCCGCATCCTTCTGGTCATAGGCACCGGCATCGTCCTCAAAGGTGACATGCGCCTCTGAGTAGAGCGAATTGGCGGACTTGCGGCCCACCACCATTGCATTGCCCTTGTAAAGCTTGAGCCGCACCGTACCGCCGACTTTCTCCTGCGACAGGTCGATCGCTGCCTGCAACATCTCGCGCTCGGGCGCGAACCAGAAGCCGTTATAGATCAGCTCGGCATATTTCGGCATCAGCTCGTCCTTGAGATGCGCCGCGCCGCGATCGAGCGTTATCTGTTCGATCCCGCGATGCGCCCGGGCGTAGATCTCGCCGCCCGGCGTCTCATACATGCCGCGCGATTTCATGCCCACGAAGCGGTTTTCGACCAGGTCGAGCCGCCCGACGCCATGCTTGCGGCCAAGATCATTGAGTGCGGCAAGCAGGGTGGCGGGTGACATCGCCGTGCCATTCAGCGCAACCCCGTCACCTTTCTCGAATTCGATCTCGATATATTCAGGTGTGTCGGGCGCGTCCTCGGGGTGGTCGGTGCGCGAATAGACATAGTCGGGAGTCTCCTCCCAAGGATCTTCCAGCACCTTCCCTTCGGAGGATGTGTGCAGCAGGTTCGCATCGGTCGAGAAAGGGCTTTCGCCGCGCTTGTCCTTCGGCACCGCAATCTGGTGCTTTTCCGCCCATGCGATCAGCGCGGTGCGGCTGGTCAAATCCCATTCGCGCCACGGAGCGATCACGCGGATGCTCGGGTCGAGCGCATAGGCCGACAGTTCAAACCGCACCTGATCATTGCCCTTGCCGGTCGCACCATGCGCGATGGCATCGGCGCCGGTTTCATGCGCGATCTCCACCAGCCGCTTCGAGATCAGCGGGCGGGCGATGCTGGTGCCGAGAAGGTAGTCGCCCTCATACCGGGCGTTGGCGCGCATCATCGGGAACACGAAATCGCGCACGAATTCCTCGCGCACATCTTCGATGAAGATGTGCTTGTCCGGGATACCCATCGCGCGCGCCTTGGCCCGGGCAGGCTCGATTTCCTCGCCCTGGCCCAGATCGGCGGTGAAGGTGACAACCTCCAGCCCGCGCTCGACCTCGAGCCACTTGGCGATGACGGAAGTATCGAGGCCGCCGGAATAGGCGAGAACAACCCGTTTGATGTCGGACATTTTGGCAGTGCTCCTAGCTTGGCGGCGCGTTAGCAATGGCGGGGGCAGGGGCAATCAAGAACCGCTTGCGCGGGCAAGGCTGACCGTAACGGTCCGTGCCAGCCCTGCGCGGGAGGGGGTGTTGACAGGTCTGACAGGTGATCGGCTTGTTTTTCCGCAAAGGTGTTGACACCCCTGACACTGTGGCGGCGATGCGCACGCTCTGTCGGGCGTTGGCACACGGACGGTGGGTTCTATGCATCGGTCTTCGGCATAGAAAATCTAGTAAATACAATTATATGATGGCAAAATCTCGTGCGGGCTGTGTCACTTTTGTTGTCCAACACGGACAAAGCGGGACGATCGCAACAGCAGATTTCGACAGGCTGGCATCCAGCGACCGGCACAGGCGCAAACTCCAACAGGAAGGCGCGCTGGCTCTAGCAATTGCAAGCCGTGTAGGAAAATCGAACCGTCAGCAAACCCGTACTGGCTTGCTGCTGACCGCAAAGGCGCGTCGGCAGTTCCCCGATTATGTCACCGTCAGCCTGTAGCGGGACGGGGTCGCACCGCATATCAACCCGATCGGTGACCGTGCGTTACACCAGCCCGTTTCGACGGGTCCCTTCCGCGCAGCATATCCCATGCAAACAGCGCGAAGTCGCGGCGGCGGGCGCAGGTGAGTGAGACGACATGCATCACCGGCTCGTCGATCCGGGCATCCGGTGCAAGCTCCACGGTCCGGCATAATAACGACCCTTGGCGACGAAGAACGCCTCACACCTGCAATTCGTGGTCGGGAAAACGCAGGGTGATTTTCGGGCGCAGCCAGTTTGCCAGCACGCGGACGAAGGAAGCAGCATATGCCAAACGCCCGATCCATCGCTTGAGCCGGGGGCGACAATCCGGCCACGGCGTAGCTATCCGGCCCCGCGCTGGCGCAGGCGAAGAACAGCGTATCATCCACCTGGACAGGGTAGTGGTGATGGATCGCATCGGCCTGCAATATGCGCTCGCTCAACCGGCCCGGGTCGAGCGGGAAAGCGCTTTCGCGCGCGAGCAGGTTGACTGTGCCGGCAGGGTGGATGGCCAGTGGCGTCAGCCCGCTGTCCAGCATCGCCATCGCTACATGGCGCACGGTACCATCAGCCACCGGATACGCAGATATGGGTCGTGTCGGGCGCGATGCATGGCGGAGCCGTTCTCGCTGTGATGTTCCGACACGGCAGCACCACCCGTTTGCAGGCAGTCGATCAGCTTGGCCAGCCGTGCAGGATCGTATGACCCGGATTTAGGGTTGGAAAACACCTGCACCTGCACCGGAGTGATTTCGCCAGAGTAACGCATCGGCGGAGCGGTAGGGAAAGAAGGTTAATATCCGCGCCTATTGGCGGGATCATTCGGTTTGGAGATCATTCTGCTGCGATTGGGCCGCACGGCGAGCAGCTCCGTATCGATGGCCTTGCGGGCATAGGGCAGGGCTGCGCGATGGAGCGGACTGGGATCGGATGCGCCTTCTTCCCCATAACTGTCGAGCCAGTAAGAGGCCTTCTCGCCGTCTTCCTGCGCATTGCAGGCGAGCCAAAGTGCGCATGATCCCTATGCTCGTAATCGTCGCCGCTCCATTTGTGCCGGTCACGCCGACAGGTGGTGCGCAGAGATGCCTGGTCCTGCCACAGGTCGACGGCACGCCGGTAATCGCGCCTTTCGCTGGAAAGCTTGCAGCCATGCGATATCGCGCCATAGCCCAATTGCGTGCCAACATCGCACAGCGCGGCGAAGGCCGCATCGTCTGCGTCGAGCAGCTCGGCCACTGCATAACCGAGCGTGAAATCATAGCTTGTGCATGCGGAAACCTGGACTGTGTTGCGGTCGGGCTCTGCCGCCGCTTCGCATATTGCGGCGACCTGTTCGGGCTGTTCCCTGACCAGGCGCTCGCCTTTGGCCCAGTCAGCTTCGTGCAGCGCCTGGCGGCAGGCTTCGTCGAGGATCGCGTCGCGTGCATCGGGTGCGGCGTCATCGCATTGCATATCGAGTGCGGCGCGGTCATCGAGCAGGGCACGGACGGCGCCGCGTTCCGCGTCCTCTCGCGCAAGCCGCTCCTCGCGCGCCTTGCAGGATCGTGCTGCATTCGGTCCGCGCATGGCCGGGTAACTTGCCAGATCGCTACACAACCGCCCGGCTGTCCGGTCATCGAGCGCCTCGATCGCGAAACGGTCGCTGTCCTTCAGCTTGATCGCGCGGGCCTGCTGCAGCGAGTATTCGCCGCGCGCATATGCCCAGTCCGGGTCCTCGCCCGGTTCGGCATCGACCACCTGTTTATCGAGCAGATCGAGCAGCGCCAGCGCCTCGTCGAAGCGGGCCAGTTGGCGCAATGCATCGACCATGTAGTACCGTGCAAACACCCGGTATTCCGGCGGCGCGTCGAGGTCATCAGCGATGGCGGGCAGATCGCTGATCAGCACTTCGAGCGCAGCGCGCTTCTGCTCGTCGTTCTCTGCGCTCCATGGTGAATGCACCAGCAGCTCAAAACGATCGAAACTCGGCCGCCCCAGCTGCTTCGCCAGCCAGTATGCGCGCTGGTGGCGTGTCTGCCCGAGCATGTCGGCCCATTCCTCGCTCGCGATCAGGCCGGGTATGCGGGCAAGCTCCTCGGCGGTGTAGGTGTGATAGACCAGCCTGCCGCTTCCAGCATCCTCACCCTCCATGCTCGCTGCATAATCGGGCAGGATCGGCACCCGGTCTTGCGGACATTCGGGGATCTGCGTGTCGATCCATTCGTCTCCCGGATGGCTGCCATCGGGATAGGATTCGAGCGGGAAATGCGGATGGGTGACGACCTGTTTGAACCGCTTGCCCGTAAGCGGGCAGGTGAAGCTTTCGGGCTTGAATTCCTCTCGCTTTGCCTGTTCGGGGTTGAGAACTTTTGCCGAGACTGGCGTGACAGCGAAACTTGCCAGCGCCAGCGTGCACACGAAAAGAAATCGCGCCACTTCCTCGCCCTTGTAGCAACCGCCTGCCGGAATACGGGCAACCCTCTGGCTTGCATAGCGAAATGCGTGGGCGGACTTGGCAAAGCCCGCGCGGCACGCCACCTAATCTGCGAGCGTGAAACGGGAGAGGCGAATGCGTTCGATGTGGAACACGGCGAAGGCGATGGCGCAGCAGGCCCCGCCGGAACGCAACCGCTGGGTCGATTTCCTGCGCGCCTTTTCCATCCTCGCGGTGGTGATCGGCCACTGGCTGGTCGCCGCGCCCTATATCGACGCGGCGGGCGAGGTGCAGGGTGGGCACCTGCTCGGCATCATTCCGTGGACCCAATGGCTGACCTGGGGCTTCCAGGTGATGCCGATCTTCTTCCTTGTCGGTGGATATTCCAACGGGGTGAGCTGGGCCGCGCAATTGCGCGACGGCAAACCCTATGCGGAATGGTTCGCGAGCCGGATCCAGCGGCTGATCAACCCGGTGTTCCCGGTGCTGCTGGCCTGGGCGGTCTTCGCCTTCTTCGGTACCATGGTCGGGGTCGAGCGCGAGGTGGTGAAACTTGCGACCTCGCTCGCACTGGTGCCGGTGTGGTTCCTCGCGGTGTACCTGCTGGTGACGGCGCTGGTGCCATTCTCCTACGCCGCATGGCGCAAGATCGGCTTTTGGAGCTTCGCCTGGCTTGCCGCCTGCGCCGTGCTGGTCGACATGCTGACGCTGTTCTACCGCGTGCCCTACGTCAACTTCGCCAATTTCCTGTTCGTCTGGGTCGGCATCCACCAACTCGGCTATGCCTGGCGTGACGGGCGGATGGGCGGGGGAAGGGCGCTGCTGTGGTTTCTTGGCGGACTAGCCGCGCTTGGCCTGCTGGTCGGCTTCGGACCCTATCCGGTGGCGATGATCGGGGTGCCCGGGGCGGAGATGACCAATTCCATGCCGCCGACCCTGGCGCTGTTCGCGCTCGGTGTGATGCAGGCGGGGCTGGTGCTTACGCTCGAGCCCGCCGGACGCCGCATGCTGGAAAGCCTGCGCATCTGGACCGCGACCGTGCTGCTCAACGGGATGATCATGAGCGTTTATCTGTGGCACCTCACCGCCTTCGTGCTGGTGATGGTGGCGGCGTGGCTGGCGGGCGGCGTGGGCCTGCACGTCGAGCCGGGCAGCAGCGAATGGTGGCTGGCAAGGCCAGTCTGGTTCGCGCTCTATGTCGCTGTGCTGCTGCCGCTGGTCGGCATCTTTGCGCGGTACGAGCGAGGCTTCGGCCCCGCGAGAGACGGCCGCCCGGTGCCGCACTGGCGGCTGGTGGCGGGCTTGCTGATGATCTGCGCTGGGCTCGCCATGACCGCCGCGATCAGTATCGCCAGCCCCTTCGGCGAGAGCGGGGTGCGCTGGTGGGTTGTCGCGTTGCCATTTATCGGCGCGGCGCTCGTCGGGTTCGGGCCGGTTTACGGCTGGTTCAAGAGCAAGCACCGATAAATCGCCAATTTGCGCGGCATGTGCATGCGCGCTTGCCGTATATTTACAATAACGCGCCCTGCATCGGGGCAAAGATGTGTTTTGTCGATTGGTACAGAGTCGTCTTTTCTTTCACCGGATCGATGTCATCGGCTCTGGATCGCGCAATGCGAGGAGAAGACGCCATGACCTATTCATCCTACACACTGTCGCAGCGCATGCTGGATGCGGCCATCAGCGCCTACGCCATCCAGCCCGATGTGCCTGCCAACTTCTTTCCCGACCTCAAATATTGGGACCCGATCGGAGCCGCGAGCAATCCGATCCTGTTCAGTCGCGGATCCTACGATACCGATGCGGGTTTTCTCGTCACGACGCAAGACAATTGGATCGTCCTGTCGCTGCGCGGCACGCTGAGCGGGTTCAGCTACACCAATCTCGAGAGCTTCATTTCTTTCATCCTCGACTGGTGGGAAGATGACGAGACCCGACTGGTGCCGATGTTCATCGGTCGGACGATGATCGGTAACGTCCACAAGGGCTTCCTCGAGGCTGCGCAGACGCTGTGGAGTGCGGTTGCGCCGCACCTCTTCGCGATCGACTGGTCGAAGTATAACGGGCTGCTCGTTACAGGCCATTCGAAAGGCGCTGCGCTGGCACCGCTGATGGCGGCTTTCGTCAAGGGATACCTCGGCGGCGGCAACGGCCCGAAACAGATGCAGGTCTACGGCTACGCCATGCCGCTGGCGGGCGATCCGATGTTCGCCGCGTGGTACCGGAACAATGGCCTCGACGCCTGCACGACGCGGTATCAGCGCGCGCACGATATCGTCCCCTTCGTCCCGCCTTACCAGAGCTGGAATATCTTCCAGCATCTCACCTCCGAACCGGGCAATTGGGACGCGTGGCTGCTGTGCAATGTGCTCAAGGACCTCGGGGACGGGATATCCACCGGGTATGAACTGATCGGATCGCCGATCTTCTACACCGGCCAGAACCCTGTCGGGCTGTCGCCGGTGACAGGACCCGGAGCAATCACCGGGTCGCAGGCCGCGATACTGGCTGCGGTCTATTATGGCCATGGCGAGGAAATTGCCAAGGCACACTCGGCGGTCCATTCCTACTGGCCGGCCCTGTTCCAGCAGCCCAACCCCGAGCTGTCGCTGGATGAGCTGACCGCCAAGGTGGAGGCGGAGTTGGTGGGCAAGGCGTAGCTGTGCCTTCGTTTGTCGCCTGGCCCTGCATCAAGGGGTAATGTGGAACTGATGGTCGTCATCAGCATTGCTAGCCAGGCGAGGGCGGTATGCGCTGGTGGGGTTCGGGCTTGTGTGTCGATGGTTCAAGAGCGCAACAACTCTCTGCCCGAAAGCTGGTTGCAAAAGGCTTGCGAGTCCATGGGGTTGCGGTCAATCTTTCTTTGAGGGCGAATTGGGGGCTTATGGACGGGAAAAACAAGTTCGTTGTGGGTGCAGCGTTGTTCATCGCAATTGGTGCCTCGGCGTTGCTGCAGTCAGACGAAGCGCGTGGTTTGCAAGCGGGCGCTTTCGAAAGCTGTGGTTATGGCAGTCGGACACAGTGGCGAGGCGCGCCGCACCAAGGTACAATCACGCAGAATTATGGTGTGCCGTGGTCCGAGGATTGTGCGGCAAAGGTCCATACGGGGGTCGACATAGATGGTACGTTTGGCGACCCGGTGGTTGCCGTCGAAGGAGGCACTGCGACGATCGTAAGTCTTGGGGCGAGGTGGGGTGACGCAGTCGTAGTGACTTCACCGAACGGGATGGCGAGAGCATATCTTCATGTCGTCCCAAGCGTACGACCGAACCAGACGGTCGCGAAAGGACAGCAGATTGCGGTACTTTATGACATCGTTCCGAAAAGGTCCGGCCAAGGTGACCACCTCCACTACAATGTGTGCAGCAGCTCGACTATTTGCCACAATGGAGCGGCATTGCGCGCGAATTTCCCAGGAGCTTTCGTGGACCCGCAAACAGGCGCCTCAAGTGCAGCGACCACGACACTGCGTCGTCCATCGTTCGCAACGAGGACGCAAACTGCGACGCGCTTGGTTCCACCGGTCGGCTTGGCTCCGGGATCGCGTGGCGCACTGGGCGAGCAATTGGCATCGGGGAATGTCCGGTTACGCTGGCGAGCGGTTGCTGGTGCAACCTACTACGATTTCGGAGTTCGCGACCTCTCGACCAACCGTCTTGTGATTGACGATAATTCCACATCAACTTCCCACAGTGTCAGCTTGCAAGAAGGGCGCAATTACCGCTGGAATATCCGCGCCTGCAACGAGAGCGGATGTTCCCAGTTCAGTGCTCCGCAATTCTTCTCCGTCAAGGCTGCACCGCCGCGACCCCGACCGATGCCCACTGCGACGAGGACGCCCATACCGCGCGTCACGCCGCCTGCTCGTCCTACGGCGACGCCTTCCCCGCGAGCGACCACGACACCAGCTGCACCGGCGCGTCTTGCCGTGCCTGCTGTGCCACGAGACATCAGCCCGGGGCGGTCCTCGTCCCCTGGTGAAACCGTCTCGGGCAGCCGGGTGAGACTGCGCTGGAGCGCGGTTGCAGGCGCAACGGAATACGATCTGGGCGTGCGCGACATGACGACCAACAGGCTCGTCGTGGATCAGAAGACTTCGTCGAACAGCCTTCGGGCAAGCTTGTCAGAGGGCAGGACCTATCGCTGGAACGTGCGGGCATGCAATTCCGCGGGCTGCTCCCAATTTACCCCTGTCGCCTATTTCAATGTCGCACGGCAGCAGGCGACACCTGCGCCAACCCCGTCACCGTCGTCTTCCGCGTCGAGCGGGTCTGCGACGCGATCCGGATCCGGCAGCAGCTCCGGGTCGGGTACGACAAGCCGTTCGGCAAGTTCCAGGCCTTCGATGCCGGGCGGTCTTTCGCCGGGATACTCGGCATCGCCGGGTCAGCGCATGCGTGGAACGACGATCCGTATCAGCTGGGATTCGGTGCGTGGCGCGGACTACTACGACTATGGCATTCGCGATATGACGACAAACAAGCTGGTCGTCGATCGGCAGAGCGACCGCACATCCTACACCACGCGGCTGGAGAGCGGCCACACCTACCGCTGGAACGTGCGCGCTTGCAATTCGGCCGGTTGTTCCAGCTTCACCAATGTGCGCTACTTTACGATCGAATAGTTGAGAGCACGGGCGCGGTGGAAGTATTCGTGACAGCTTACTCCGCCGCCTCCCGCAGCCCCTCCGCAAACCGCCACTCCGGCACCACACCGCGTTCGCGCAAGCGGGCGCTCTCTTCCTCGATATACTCCCGCGTCATCGGGATCGCCTCGCGGTCTTTCACATATTGCAGCTGCCAGTTGACCATATTGCCATTGCGAAAACTCTGTTCTGCCCCGGCAAGGTAGAACAGCCACATGCGGTAGAACTCCTCGTCATACATCTCGACGATCTCGGCGCGGTGCATGACGGTGCGTTTGTACCATTCCTCCAGCGTCCAGCTGTAGTGGTATCGCATCGCCTCCACATCCATCACCTGCCACTTGTAGCGTTCGCTCTGGGTCACCAGTTCGCTCAGCGCGGGGATATAGCCGCCGGGGAAGATATATTTGCGGGTCCAGGCGTCGGTGAAGCCGGGCGCGCCCGCGCGGCCGCAGCAGTGGCTGACCATCACTCCGTCGGGCTTGAGCAGGCGGTTGGTGTGTTCGAAGAACTGCGGATAGTGGATCGTGCCGACATGTTCGAGCAGGCCAACGCTGGAGATGCGGTCGAACCGTCCGCCTTCCTCGGCCTCCACATCGCGGTAATCCATCAGCGCGAATTTGACCTTGTCCCCAACGCCTGCCTCTTTCGCGCGTTCCTTGCAGAAGGCGACCTGGTCGGGGGCGAGGGCGACGCCCAGCACTTCGCAATCATACATCTGGCTGAGGTAGAGCGCGAAGCCGCCCCAGCCGCACCCGATGTCGAGCACCTTCATGCGCTTGCCGCCATTATCCTCCGGCCGCCTGAGATACATCTTGGCGGCAAGATGCGCCTTCTTGTCCATCTGCGCCTGCTCGAGGCTGGTCGAGGCCGGGTCATCCCCCCGGTAATAGGCCATGGTGTATTGGCGATCCTCGTCGAGGAAGCGTTCGTAGAGCTGGCGGGTGAGGTTGTAGGTATGCTCGGCATTCTTGCGCGCCGATCCGCGCAAATTGATCCCGTCGAGCTTTGCCACGGTCTTTTGCAGCGCCTTGCGCACCGGCCCCTTGGGCTTGAGCGAAGCGCCGCCCTTGCGCTTGGCGTTCATCGTCACCAGCAGGATCATGTCGCGGATATCGTGTGGTTCCTCGACCTCCAGCCAGCCCCACATGAAGGCCTCGCCCGCACCCAGCTGCGGATAGCGCACGATGTGGTTTGCCGCCTTCCTGTTGGTCAGCCTGATCCGCACTGGGCCGGGCCTGCCGCCGACTTCGGGCCGATATTCGCCGCCCGGACCATAAGTGTATTCCTTGCCGTCATGATCGGTCACGATCAGCTGGCCATGCCTGATCACCTTGGTCAGGAATTTGTCGAGTAGCCACATAGGCGCTGTGTCCCCGTTTTTGTGTTATAGTTTCCGCCCTGCTGGCAGAGTGCGGGTGATGCACCAGCCTGTCAATGGAAGGGGAGGGCGATGGCAGAGGCGAAGACACAGATTACCGATGTCGATCCGGCAGATTTTATCGCCACGGTCGAACCGGCGGCGAAGCGTGAGGATGCGATGGTGCTCGATGCGCTGTTCCGGCGGGTGACGGGCGAGACGCCGAAGATGTGGGGGCCGAGCATCATCGGCTATGGCAGCTATCACTACAAATATGACAGCGGGCGCGAGGGCGACATGTGCCGCACCGGTTTCTCGCCGCGCAAGGCGAAACATTCGATCTACCTTATGGGCCGGTATTGCGATGAGGAGACCGGGCTGCGCTGCGACGAATTGATGGAGCGGCTGGGCAAGCATTCAACAGGGGCATCGTGCCTCTACGTCAACAAGCTGGCCGATATTGACCTCGATGTGCTGGAGCAGCTGGTGCGGCTGAGCTGGGATGCGATGAACCGGCGCTATCCCGAGGGTTAGATCCCCGCATACCACTGGTAGCCCGCGCGGTCTTCCCAGTAGCCGCCTTCGCCTTCACCGATATGCTCGAGGCTGTCGACCAGCTCGATCGCGGTAAGGTATTTGGCGTGCTTGTAACCCAGCTGCCGCTCGATCCGCATGCGCAGCGGGGCGCCGTTCTTTTCGGGCAGCGGCTCGCCGTTGAGCTTGTGCGCGACGATGGTTTGCGGATGGTAGGCGTCGATCAGGTCGACGCTCTCATAATAACGCCCGCCCTTATAGGTATCGGCGCAGTGGAAGACGACGAACTTCGCGCCTTCCTGCACCCCTGCGGCTTCGAGCAGGACCGATAGCTGCGGCCCGGTCCATTCGCCGATCGCGCTCCACCCTTCCACGCAGTCGTGGCGGGTGATCTGGGTGCGCTGCGGCAGCTTGCGGATGTTGTCGAGCGTGAGCGACAGCGGCGTGTCGACCATGCCGGTCACTTCCAGCCGCCAATCGGCAAAACCACCAGCCAGCGAGGCGCGATAGGCGTCGGTATCGACGGTGCGCGAGCCATTGCCGCGAAAGCTGGGCGAGATGGCCGAGCGCGGATATTCCTTCGCCAGCGCCTTGCGCTCCGCCAGCGAGCGGTGGACCTTGCGGTGCCAGCCCTGCGCAGCGGAAAACAGCGATTGCGCCGTATCGGTTTCCGCCACTTTCGAGCATGCACCGACGAACAATGCGCTTGCCCCGGCAAGGAAACCACGACGGCCGACCGATCCGCTCATGGCTGGGCCCTCCCACCAGTGACCATATCGCGCAGCAGGGCAAACGGCTTGTTGAGCAGCACCAGCACCACATGCACGACGAAGAAGCCGAACAGGCCGAAAGCGAAAATGAAATGCAGGCTGCGCGCGCTCTGCCTGCCGCCTAGCAGATCGACCAGCCAGGGTGCGGCTGGCTCGAAGCCGGGGCTGATCGCAAGGCCGGTAAAGACCATTCCGGGCAGGAACACGCCGAGCACCACGCCATAGGCGAGCTTCTGGAGGAAATTGTATTTGCCGTGGGTGTGGTCGAATTTCAGCCTGATGTGGTCGACCACGTCGGCAAGGACCGCCTTGGCCCGCCACTCGGCGCGAGTGGTCCGCAAATCGTGCCAGAAGTGACGGTTCGCCAGCATGGCAACCCATACGAACAGCAGGCCGATGGCAAAGGGCCATGCCATCAGAACATGCCAGTCGCGCGCTTTCGCAAGGCTGTAATAGTCGGGAATCGTCGCCCAGCCGGGAAAGCGTGGCACCGCCAGCCAAGCGTCGGCAGGCGAGAATCCGGCGTCACCCCAATAGAGATAGCGATGCGCATTCGAGATGTTGAGCCCGCTCATGAACAGGATCACCACGCAGGCGAGGTTCAGCCAGTGCCACAACCGGGTGCTGAGCGCGTGGCGTTTCACGATGCCGCGCTTTCCCGTGCAAGATAGATCACGTCGCGCTGCTGGTTGAACAGGTGCTGCCCGCTGTCGACATAGAGCGTCTCGCCATTCGCCAGATGCCCGGTGGCGAGGAACAACGCCGCATCGGCGATTTCCTGTGCATCGGTCTTGCGGCCGAGCAGGTTCAGCACATGGCTGCGCTCGATTTCATCCTCGCTCTGGTCGTGGCTCGGCAGGATAGCGCCGGGCGCAAGGCCATAGACCCTGTCTTCGGGCCCGCATGCCCCCATCGCCAGCAACGGGATTGCCCCTGCCATAGCGTGCTTGCTGATGGTGTAACTGAAGAAATCGGGATTGGGGTTGGCCAGCTTCTGGTCGGTAAACTGGATCACGCGCCGCCCGCCACTTGCGCGCGCGCTGCGCAGGAATGCCTGCGCCATGCGGGTCGGGGTTTTCGCGTTTATCTGCATCGAACGCATATACGTTTGCGGGTCGAGGCCGGTTACATCGTCGGGCCGGAAGATCGCCGCGCAATTGACCAGCACGCGCCAGTCATCGAGCCGCGCGGCCAGCGCCTCGACCAGTTTCACCGCCGCATCGCCATCGGCCAGGTCGCAATGGATCGCCTCGGCGCTGGGCAGGCTGTCGGCCAGCGCCTCCGCCTCGCGCGCCGAGCGGCCATAGTGGATCACCACATGCCATCCGGCCTCGCCAAACGCCCGGGCGACAACCGCGCCGAGGCGCTTCGCCCCCCCGGTCACGAGAATTGCCGGGCGGCTCATGCCGAACCCCCGGCCACGCGATTGCCGCGCGAGGTGGAACATATGGAACACTGTCCAAATGCAAGAAAATTCCCTGCCAAAACAATGCGATCATGCGCATCGGACCGGGCGGGGCAGGGCAGCAGTTCCATCACCGGCGAACTAGAGCATAGTCGGGACGGGTAGGAAAGTTGCCAGCTGTATCACGCACCCATCGCCTCCGCCTTTTTCTGCGCGCCGTCGCGCCATACGGGGGACAGCAATTCGCATCCGGCCATTGCCTTCATCCGTTCCGGAGTGGTTGCCACCTTGGGGTTGGCTAACTCGGAAAAGATCTCGGTCAGCGTCCAGTCGGTGCGATTTGTCTCGACCCGTTCGAGCATGTCGCCGGCCTCGGCCACACCTTCCTCGATCACCTGGAAATACCAGCCGCATCGCCCGGTCTGGATGATCGCTGCGACCATGCCCTTGTGGCCGAAGCGATGTTCGATCTTCCAGCACGGCATGCGCGGCTGGCTGATTTCCAGCAATGCCGTGCCGAGCCGGAAACGGTCGCCCAGCATAACGTCGTTTTCGTCCAGTCCATCGATCGCAATGTTGGTCCCGAACGCGCCCGGATCGTCCAGCAGGTCGCTCGCCCCGATGGTTTCGCGCCAGAATGCCCGATGGCTGCGCGGATAGAGATGGACTGCCATGTGGACACCGCCGTGGTTCTTGCGATCCACCTGCACATCGCCTTCAAGCCCCTCGCGCGTGATGCGGACGGGGCCACTGGCCGGGGATTTGACAAAGGCACTCGGCTCCTCGCCGCGAAACGGCGCAGGCTGGCCGGTGCACAGGGCTTCCACGACTCTGGTGAGCATTGCCTTCTCCTCTCGCATGTCCCTACCGCGCGCGGGCCATGGGTAAAGATCGATCTTCCGCATGGTTCGTAAAATTCGTTTGCGCCCCGCTATGGGCCGCGTCAGGGCCGGGGCAGGCAATTGGAGGTTACGATGCGTCTCGATCTGGTCGATGTGTTCGGCAGCGCACCGATGCGCGGCAATCCGCTGGGGGTGGTGCATGGCGGCGACAATCTGAGCGATGCCGCGATGCTGCGGCTGACCCAATGGCTGGGCTTTTCAGAAACGACTTTCCTCTTGCCGCCGACCGATCCCGGCGCGGATTACCGGGTGCGGATATTCTACCCGGCGGGTGAACTGCCCTTTGCCGGGCACCCGACGCTGGGCAGTTGCCATGCGTGGCTGGCGGCAGGCGGCGCGCCGGCGGGCGATGGCGTGGTGGTGCAGCAGTGCGGGGTGGGGCTGGTCGAGGTGAAGCAGGATGGCGATCGCCTTGCCTTCGCTGCCCCCGGCTTCACCCGAACCGGCCCGCTGGATGACGCCGAACGGGCAGAGGCAATCCGCATTGCCGGGGTCGATCCCGAAGCGGTGGTCGAGGCGGTGCATGTCGCCAACGGCCCGCAGTGGCAATTGCTGCGCCTGCGCTCATCCGAAGATGTGCTTGCCGCATCGCCTGTGGCCAAGGCCGCGCCCGGCACCGATATCGGGCTCGCCGGTCCGGTGGGCGAGGGCGGCGGGGCGGACTGGGAACTGCGCGCCTTCTTCGCCAACCAGCACGGCACTCTGGTGGAAGACCCGGTGACCGGCAGCTTCAACGCCGGCGTCGCGCTGCACCTGTTCGGGCAGGGGCTGGCGGATGGCAGCTATGTCGCTGCGCAGGGCCGCAAGGTTGGGGCAGACGGGGCCGTTCATTGCGCTGTGGGCGATGATGGCAAGGTGTGGATCGGCGGCTTGTGCGCGACGATTGCCGGGCAGGCAGACGTGCCCGCGTTTGGCGGTTAGGGAGCAATCCGCACCGTCAGCGCCAGCCAGTCGCGCTGGGTGCCATCGGCGGCCTGGCCAGCATATTCGCATCGGTCCTCGATCGCGAAACCGGCCTGCTGGTACAGGTCGACCAGCCATTCGGCCTTGGGAAAATTGTGCAGGCGGCCCAGCAGGTCGCGTCCCTCTCCGTCACCCAACTTATAGCACGCATAGTGCCAGCCGCCGGGTCGCAACGCGCGGTGGATGGCGGTGACAATGCCGGGCAGGTCGGCCCATGCGGCGTGGAGCAGGCAGGCATTGGCCCACACAGCGTCATATTGCGCGACCGCATCGAGCTCGTCGAAGCGCATCTGCCGCGCGCCGACATCGAAGCGTTCGTTCGCCTTGCGCACCATTGCGGCGGTGCCATCGGTCGCGTCGAGATCGAAACCGCGTTCGATAATGCGCGCCGCATCGCGCCCTCCGCCGCAGCCGAGTTCGAGCACACGCGCGCCCGGCGCAAGCCGGTCGAGGAAGGCGTCGAGGTGAGGGCTGGGGGCTTGCCCGAAACTCAGCGTGTAATGCGGGGCCTGCTGCTCGTAAAACGCGATGGTCGCGGGATCGGCGGGCATCAGGCGGATTGCGCGGTGGCCGCCTCGCGGTCACGCTCGGCGCGGCTTTTCTTTTGCGCGGCGGTTTTCAGCTGGCCGCAGGCGGCATCGATATCGCGACCGCGCGGGGTGCGGACGGGCGCGCTGATCCCGGCCTCGAACACGATGTTGGAAAAGGCGCGAATCCGTTCGGGCGTCGAACACTCATAGGGCGCACCGGGCCAGGGGTTGAACGGGATCAAATTGACCTTGGCAGGCAGGCCGTAATGCTTGAGCAGGCGGACCAGTTCGCGTGCATCGTCGTCGCTGTCGTTCTTGTCCTTGAGCATGACATATTCGAAGGTGATGCGGCGGGCATTGCTGGCACCGGGATAGTCGGCGCAGGCCTGCAGCAGCTCCTCGATGCCGTATTTCTTGTTGATCGGCACGATCTCGTCGCGGATGTCCTTGGTCACCGCGTGGAGACTGACCGCGAGATTGATCCCGATTTCCTCGCCGCACTTGTCCATCATCGGCACCACGCCGCTGGTTGACAGGGTGATGCGGCGCTTGCTCAGCGCCAGCCCGTCACCGTCCATCACCAGCTTGAGCGCGCCCTTGACGTTGTCGAAATTATACAGCGGCTCGCCCATGCCCATCATCACGATATTGGTCAGCAGGCGGCCGTCCGAAGTGTATTCGAAATCGTCGTCATCGTCGTGATCCCCCGCGAAGGCGGGGGGCTCAGTCGGTGCTGCGCTCGCTTGCCTGAGGTCCCCGCCTTCGCGGGGACTCGTGCTGGAATTCGGCCATTCACCCAGCGCGTCGCGCGCGAGCATGACCTGGCCGACGATCTCGCCCGGCGTGAGGTTGCGGACCAGCTTCATCGTGCCGGTGTGGCAGAAACGGCAATTGAGCGTGCAGCCCACCTGCGAACTGACGCACAGCGTGCCCCGGTCCGCATCGGGGATGAAGACCATCTCGAATTCGTGCCCGTCATCGGTCGCAAGCAGCCATTTGCGCGTGCCGTCGGTCGAATGTTGCGCCTCGACCACATTGGGCCGACCGACCACGAAGCGTTCCGTAAGCCAGGGGCGCATGGTCTTGGCGATATCGGTCATCGCCGCGAAATCGGTCACGCCGCGATGGTAGAGCCAGTGGAACACCTGCTTGGCGCGCAGCTTGGCCTGCTTCGCGTCGAGCCCGGCTTCTGCGAACAGGTCGCGGATGCGGTCTTTCGGCAGGCCGATCAGGTCGATACGGCCATCGGCGCGCGGCGTGATGTCCCGCGCGACGGGAACGGGATCGACCTGTCCCGGAATCGACATGAGTGCTGTATCTGCCATGGAGGCCGCGCATATAATGCGCAGGCGGCACTTTGGCTAGGCAGCATGGACAAATTCCCCGTGGATCACGGTTCGAGTCCAAATTTGTCCTGACAAGGCGCGTGCGCGCAGGAAGTGCATCGCACTTTCAAGCGTGCGCAACGCCGTCACGGCGGATTTGGGCCGAACCCCTGCGGGGCCAGTCGAGAAGCCGCCATTTCCGCGTCCCTCGTCCTTGAATATGCCAAGCATGTCCTTCGTCCTCGCTCCTCGAACTGGCGGCTTCTCGACTGGCCGTGACCACGGGGGATTTGTCCATGCTGCCTAGCGTATCCGCGCGCAGCCGACGGTCGCGGCATCCATCGCTGTCGCTGCCCCGGCGAGCGGGTATGTGTTCGAAAAGCCGCGCCCGTCGGCCCCGCGCGCGCTCACGGTCATGCTTGCGGCAGATCGCATCGCCGCGACGATGGCGGCATCCATCGCGCGATCTTTCGCCCAGGCATTGCCGCCCGATCCGGTGAGAGTGAAGCTGCGGCTGCCAATCTTGAGCGTGATCGCGCTGTTCGGTGCGGTTTTCCGCGACAGGCGCAGGTGCAACTGGTTGCGCACCTTGCGCCTCGGCCATGTGCCGACGCTGGCATAGGGATCGAAATCGCGTTGCAGCCTGCTCGGCTCCGCCTTGGCAATGGCATAGCAGCGCGGCACCGCCGCATCGCGAAAGGCGCCCCATTCGGAAAACACGCCGAGGCTGTCACGCGGGAATGCGGGCGTGGCGGCGATTGCGAGCATGCCCAGCATGATCGCGCCCAGTCCGGCCTGCCTGAATTTGCGCCTTTCCATGGAAAGTGCCTTAAATTGGGGGGTGACGCGGCGCAAGCCACCGGCCTATGGTGCCGCTCCATTCCCAGGGAGGAGTTTCGTAATGAAGAAGTCGGTTATTGCACTTTCGAGCCTGGCACTCGTGGCCTGTAGCGGCGGCGGCCCCGGCGGTTCGGATGAAGACGTGCAGATGCAGGGCGGCAAGTGGTCGAACACCATGGTGATCGAAAAGTTTGAAATTCCCGGCGCTCCGCCCGAGGCTGCGGGCATTTTCCAGGCGATGGTGGGCAAGGAACAGACCAGCGAGGAATGCCGCACCGATGAGGAAATGCAGAAGAGCCTCGATGATCTGGCCAAGGGTCCGATGGATAGTGACGAGGATTGCAAGACCGAGTCGATGGATGTCGGCGGCGGCAAGATTTCCGGCAAGGTAACTTGCAGCTCGCCGACAGGCGGCAAGGCGACCATGGTGCTGGATGGCAGCCACACATCGACTTCGCTCGACATGACGATGACGGTCGACATGGAAGACCCGACCATGCCCGGCGGCAAGGGCAATATGGTCATGAAGGTCAGCGGCAAGCGCGTGGGCGACTGCGACAGCTGATCCGGTAAATTCTGCGGAAAATCTGGCGGGCGGGCAGTCGAACTGCTCGCCCGTTTGCTTTTTTTGTGGGTCTTGCCATTGCGATCAAATGCGGTGATGCGCGCCCTATGAGTAAAGAACTTCAAAAGCGATCCAAGGCTTTGTCCTATTGGCTGCGTCACATGCCTGCCGACGCCGGAATTAAACTCGACGCTGAAGGGTGGGCGCCGACGGAACTGGTTTTGCAAGCGTTGAACATCCAAACCGGCAGGACGGACATGGCTTTGCTCGAGCGCGTTGTGGCCGAGAACGACAAGCAGCGGTTCGAATTTTCCGAAGACATGTCGCGGATCCGGGCACGGCAGGGTCATTCGATTGAGGTCGATGGTGGATGGGCGCCCGCCGATCCGCCCGAAACCCTGTATCACGGTACGGTCGAGAAGTTCCTCGATGACATTCTCATGCAGGGACTGAAGCCGATGAAGCGGCACCACGTTCACCTGTCGGCCGATATTGCCACCGCGAGCAAGGTTGGCGCGCGGCGCGGGAAACCGGTCATCCTCAGCGTGGCGGCACAGGAACTGGCGCGGCAAGGGGTGGAATTTTCGCTCTCTTCGAACGGCGTCTGGCTGGTGGCAGCGGTGCCGCCCGAATTCCTGCGGCGGAATGGTTAGCAGGGATAGGCGATCACCATCACTTCCCATTCCTTCGCCCCGCCCGGCAGGCGCACGGTTCGCAGATCGCCCACCGCCGCACCGCGCAGCGCGTGGGCGAGGGGGCTGGACCAGCCTATGCGGCCTTGCCCGGCATCCTGTTCGTCATCGCCGACGATGGTGACCGTCTTGCGCGCGTCGTCCTCGTCCGCGAGCTCCACCTCGGCGCCGAAATAGACGCGCGATTTGTCTGGCTGGTCGGCAGGGTCGAGCACGCGGGCATCCTTCATTCGCCGGGCGAGGTGTTTCAGTTCGCGGTCGATCTCGCGCATCCGCTTGCGGCCATAGATATAGTCGCCATTCTCGCTGCGGTCGCCATTGCCCGCAGCCCAGCTGACGATCTCGACGATCTCGGGCCGTTCCTTGCCAAGCAAATGGTCATACCGCGCTTTCATCGCGGCATAACCTGCGGGCGTGATCGGATTGCTCTTGCCGCTCACGGCCACCAGCAAAGCCTATCGCGGCAGGTAGTGCTTGATATCCCGCTCTGCCGGGGTCGACTTGTCGGGATGCATATTGGCGTAGGTCACCGCATTGCCGATCACCCGCATCACGTAATAACGGGTCTCGAAATTGCTCGGGATCTGTTCGATCCAGGTCACCCAGTCCTTGCCGCTGGTGCGCGGATCGCCATTGAGCGCAAGCCACTGGCGCACGCGGCCCGGCCCGGCATTGTAGGATGCGATGGCCAGCGGATAGGCCCCGCCATACAGGTCCATCCGGCGGGAAAAATGATTGTCCCCAAGGCGGATATTGTAGGCCGGGCTGCTGGTCAGGTTGGCGCTGAGATATTGCATACCCAGGATGCCCGCTTCCTCGCGCGCAGTGCCCGGCATCAGCTGCATCATACCAATCGCCCCGGCATGGCTGCGGCGGGTGCGATCGAACTCGCTTTCCTGCCGGGTAATCGCGTGGATCATCGTCCAGTTGCCGCTCGCATGGGTTGGCGTGGTCGGGAAACCGAGCCGCTCGAAACCCTTGAGGCCGTGCTCGCCCGCGACCATCCCGGCGACGACTTCCATCTCTTGCAGTCCGGTTTGCGCTGCAAGATCGGCGACCATGCGCATTTCGGCAGGCGTCGTGGCCTTGTCGGCGATTGCTTCGAACAACGCACGCTCGGTCTTCCAGTCCTTCCGGTTGCGTGCAACAGCGCGGATTGCCTTGGTCAGCGGATCGGCCTCGAACAGGGCGCGCTGTTCGGGTGAGGGGGCGACCATCGGGATTTCGGGGAAACTCGGCATCGGGCGGCCAAGCTCGGACAGGGCAAGCTGGCCGTAATAATAATCGGCATATTGCGCGGCCATGTTCCAGTACCGCTCCGCCTCGACACGGTCGCCCGCCTGTGCGGCGGCACGGCCGGCCCAGAAGAAGCCCTTGGAACGGGTCAGCGGCGTCTTGGCCGCCGCGCCATAGCGGTAGAACAGCGGTGCCGCGCGGCGCCCGTCTCCCAGCGACCACAGCGCCTTGGTGCCGCCCAGCCACATCAGGTCGGTATAGCGATCGCGCAATACGAAGCTGCCGTCCGACACGTCGTATCCGGGGGCGAACAGGTCATCGACGCTGGCGGCAATGGCGGCGGCATAGCTCGGCCCGGTGCGCTTGGCGACTTGCAGCATTTCGCCCACGAATGCCTCTGGATTGCGGGCAGGGCGGGTGAAAGGCTGGCGGGTGGTCAGCACCTGCGCCGCGCGGTCGACCTGCCCCGAAGTGCGGTGGTGTTTCGCAAGATCGTAGACAAAGCCCGGATCGGCCATCGCGCCGGGCGGCGTAACCTGCGGCCCGCCATCCTGCGCCTGCATGCGTGCTGCGGCCAGCGCACGATCATCCATCGCCAGCCGGATCATCTGGCGGCTCGCGCCCTCGCGGTCGCCCTGCCACAGCAGCGAATCCATCCGCGTCTCATGGTCGGCGGGCAGCAGTTCCGAGCCGTATAGGCCCTCAAGATAAAGCTCCGTCGGGCCGCTCATTGTCCCGCCGCGCCATGCCGACCGGGCCACGTCGTGCGATTCGGGGCGCGACAGCGTGGCGAGGGCCAGCGCATAGCTCGCGCGGCCCGGATTGGTCAGTGGCGGGTTGCGGTCGAAAAAGGCGACGATCTGCGCAGGCGAAACGGTGGCCTTGTCGAGCGCAGCCTCGGCCCGGCGCTGCAGCTTGTCCTGCCGCGGGAAATCGGGATAGGCGAGGATGAAATCGGCGTAATCGTTGAACGCCAGATTGTCGGTTCTGTCGAGATATTCCCACCGCGAAATCGCCTGGTCGATCTGGCTCGGCGCGCGCGCCACCATCTCGCTGCGGGCGCGGTCCCAGCTATTGTATTCCTGGGCTGCCAGCGGGGCGGATGCGACCACCATCGGTACGGAAAGGGCAAAAATAGCGAAGGCGGGGATGCGGTCCATGCTGGACATAGTGGCGGGCGGCTCCTTATCAGGCGCTGAACGGCGCGCCCGTCTGTGTTGGATTCTTGCGCCATCCCATGCGCAAAAAGCGAGGTAGAAGCAAATGTTCTCAGGGTCGATTCCCGCTCTGGTGACTCCTTTTCGCGACGGATCGTTCGACGAGGCCGCTTTCCGGCGGCTGGTCGACTGGCAGATCGACAATGGCAGCAAGGCGCTGGTCCCCTGCGGCACCACGGGGGAGGCATCGACCCTGTCCAATGCCGAACATCACCGGGTGATCGAGGTCTGTATCGAACAGGCGGCTGGCCGGGTGCCGGTGATCGCGGGTTGCGGATCGAACGATACGCGCAATGCGCTGCTGCATATGAATTTCTCGCAGAAGGCTGGTGCGGCGGCGGGGCTGTGCGTTGCGCCCTATTACAACCGGCCAAGCCAGGCCGGGCTGATCGCGCATTTCAGTTTCCTTGCCGAAAACAGCGATTTGCCGATCGTGATGTACAACGTCCCGAGCCGCACCGTCACCGATATCGAGGACGAGACGGTGGTCGAACTGGTCAGCAAGTACCCCGACCGGATCGTCGCGATCAAGGATGCCAGCGGCGACCTGTCGCGCGTGGCCGATCACCGCATGGGCCTCGACCATGATTTCTGCCAGCTGTCGGGCAATGACGAGCTGTGGCTGCCCCATTCGGCAGCGGGCGGGGCGGGCTGCATTTCGGTTACGGCCAATGTCGCCCCCGCGCTGTGCGCCGAATTCCACGAGGCGATTGCTGCCAACGACCTGGTGAAAGCGCGCGAACTCAACGACCGCCTGTTCCCGTTGCATTATGCCATGTTCTCCGACGCCAGCCCGGCACCGGTCAAATACGCGCTCACCCGCGTCCACGACTGGCTCGAATGCGGCGTCCGCCTGCCGCTGGTCGAAGCCAGCGCAGCAAGCCGCAAGGCAGTGGACGAGGCGCTGGAGCACGCGGGGCTGGTTTGAGGAGGGTAGGGGTCTTCGCTCTTTCCAATCGACTGCGCGCTCCCTACATGGCCCGCCACCATGGCACGTCCCAAACCCGAGACTTTCGACAAGCAGAAGACCGTCGCCGAGAACCGGCGCGCGCGGTTCGATTATCAGGTCGATGACAAGTTCGAGGCCGGGATCGTGTTGCAGGGCACCGAGGTAAAGGCCTTGCGCGCGGGCGAGGCGTCGATTGCCGAAAGCTATGCCGAAGTGCGTGACGGGCAGGTGTGGCTGATCAATGCCAACATCCCCGAATACAGCCATGGCAACCGGCTCAACCATGAACCCAAGCGCCCGCGCAAGCTGCTGCTCAACGAGCGCGAGATTGCCAAGCTGACCGGCGCGGTCGAGCGCAAGGGGATGACGCTGGTTCCGCTGAGCGTCTATTTCAACGGCAAGGGCAGGGCGAAGCTGGAACTGGCGCTGGCCAAGGGGCGGCAGGCGCAGGACAAGCGCGAATATGTGAAGGATCGCGACTGGAAGCGCGACAAGGCACGGTTGCTGCGCGAAAAGGGATAGTGCGCGCGAAACGATCGCTGCGTCGATTCACCCACTGGTCATCCGCCTGTCGATACCCATATCGCCAGCCATGACCGCTCCGTCGATATCGCCCAACTGTCGCTTGCGCTTTGCCGCATCGCGGCGCAAGGCGCGCGCACGATGAGCGCGGCGAAACCCTCCAAGACCTGGCTTGCGGACCTGATCCGCAAACACACGCCAACGCGTGAGGGGATGGCGCAGAACAAGTATCTCGCGCCCATCGCCCATCGTTTCCTTTCGCCGGAACTATGGCGTTTCACCCGCCGATCGGTCCCGCGCGGCGTGGCGCTGGGCATTTTTTCCGGTTTCATCATCCCGGTGGGGCAGATTTTCCTTGCCGCCTTCCTCGCGCTTCCAGCCCGCGCCAATGTTCCGCTGGCCGCGCTGGTGACCTTCATCACCAATCCCCTGACCTTTGCGTTCTGGGCGGTGGTGGCGAACAAGCTCGGTGCTTTCATCCTCAAGATCGACCTTGCGACGACCGGCGGTGCCGCACAGTCCGAAATGGCGAGCGGTCGCTGGGCCTGGCTGATCGAGATGTTCGAAGGCGTGGGTGTGACCGTGCTGGTGACGATTTTCGGCTTTATCGTGCTGGCAGTTGTGGGTGCAGCGATCGGATATCTTGTGTCGGGCTTCGTCTGGCGCTTCATTGTGGCAAACAAGCGCAAGCGGCGCTTGAAGCGCATGGGTGAGCAGACGGAAGCGTTCGAATGAGACTATTCAGCGGCGAGGCGGAGGGGGAGCGCCAGCCTGTCCTGATCGGCGCTGTCGGGGCGGCGGCGCTGGTGTCTGCCATCCTGCTCTACTGGCTCAGCGGCAGCGCGCTGCTCGCGGCCGCCTATTTCCTTGGTCTTGCCGTGCTGGTGGCTGCGACCTTCGTTGCCGCGCGCTTCAAGGGACGCGACAAGGGCGATGAACTGGCACCGCCTGACTGGTCGGTGACGGTTGCCGCGATCGAGCAACCGGGCCTTGCCGTCGCGATCACCGACCGGGCCAACCGGCTCGCCTGCGCCAATTCGGCCTATAGCGACTGGTTCGGCGCCGCGATCGCACCGCCCAACCTGCCTGCCGACCGTGCCTCGCTCGAGAAACTGACGCGAGCGGCGCGCGAGGCGTGGCGCGATGGTGCTGCCGATGCGGGCGAGATTGCGCGCGACGATGGTTCGCCCGGCTGGCGCGCCCGTGCCGAGCGGGCGGGGCGCGGCGAAGACTACCTGATCTGGCGGATCGAACAGCTTGCCGGTGCCGATCCGGGGGGCGAGGTCGCCCCGCTGGTCGCTGGCAGCCTTGGCCGCTTGCTGTCGCATGCCGGTGTCGAAATGGCACTGGTCGGGCCGGACGGGATCGTCCGCGCCGCCGGGCCGGGCTTTGCCGAGCGTGCATCGGGCGACCCGTCTGCGACCCTTGCCGGGCAGGAGTTCGTTTCCTTCCTGCGCAGCGACGATCGCGACCGTATCTTTTTCGCGCGCGAAGGCCGCAAGGGACCGCCGCAAACGCTGGTCCAGGTGCCGCTGGGCGAAACGGCCGATGGCAGGCCAGCTTCTGCCACCGAAGTGCCCTCGCTCATGCTGTTGCTCGAAAGCGGGGTCGGCATTGGCGGCGGGGCAGACGCACCGGGTGCAGCGGCTACACCGCAGCTCGAGGCCCTGCTCGGTGCCTTGCCGCTGGGCCTCGCCATGTCGGATCGCGACGGGCGCTTCCTGTTCGGCAATGATGCCTTCAAGCGCGCAGTCGGACGCGAAGGGCAGGCCATGCCGCAATACCCGTCCGACCTGGTGGTGGGCGAAGACAAGGGCGCGCTGGCCGATGCGGTGCGGCGCTTCGGCAAGGGGCCTGCTTCGAGCGGAGACATGGCGATCCGCCTGCGCGACAACCCCGACGATCCGGTTTCGCTCGGCCTCGCAGGGGTGCGCGGACTGGGCGAGGCGGCGGTGCTGCTCAGCCTTGTCGATTCGACCGAGGAAACCCGCCTCAAGCGGCAGGTGGCGCAGGCGACCAAGATGCAGGCGGTCGGCCAGCTGGCGGGCGGCGTGGCGCATGATTTCAACAATGTCCTCACCGCGATCATCGGCTATTGCGACCTCATGCTGCTGCGCCATACGCCGGGTGACAGCGATTACGACGATATCCAGCAGATCCGTGCCAACTCCAACCGTGCGGCCAGCCTGACGCGGCAATTGCTCGCTTTCAGCCGCCAGCAGACCCTGCAGCCGAAAATCCTCCAGCTGCCCGACGTGGTGAGCGAGGTCAGCCAGCTGCTCAAGCGGCTGCTGGGCGAGAATATCGAGCTGAAAGTCCGGCATGACCGCGATCTGGGTGCCGTCCGCGCCGATCCGCAGCAGCTCGAGCAGGTGATCGTCAACCTCGCGGTCAATGCACGCGATGCGATCCAGTCGAACGGAGACGGGCGCGGCAAGCTGACGCTCGCGACGCGCCGCGTATCGGCGCGCGATGTCAGGGCGATGGGGTCGGACATCATCCCCGTGGGTGACTACACCGTGCTCGTGGCGCAGGATTCGGGTGGCGGCATCCCGCCCGACAAGCTGGGCAAGATATTCGAGCCGTTCTTTACCACCAAGGAGCAGGGCAAGGGCACCGGGCTGGGCCTGTCGACTGTCTATGGTATCGTCAAGCAGTCCGGCGGCTTCATCTTTGCCGACAATATCGAAGGGCGGGGCGGGCGTGCCGAGGGTGCGCGCTTTACCATCTACCTGCCGGTCCACGCCGGGGGTGGCGAGGATGACGCACCAGCGCCGCCTGCTGCCGCCAGGGCGAAAGAAACGGCCAGCAAATGGTCGGGCGGGGGGCGTATCCTGCTGGTCGAGGACGAAGACATGGTCCGCGCCGTCGCCGAGCGTGCGCTTGCCCGTTCCGGCCACAAGATCACGCTGGCGAGCGATGGCGAGGAAGGGCTGGCAGCAATCGCCAATGGCGGCGAGTTCGACCTGATCGTGTCCGATGTCGTGATGCCGGGGATGGATGGCCCGACCATGGTCAAGGCGATTCGCAAGCAACGCCCCGAGCTGCCTGTGCTGTTCATGTCCGGCTATGCCGAAGAACAGCTGCGCAAGGAGATCAGTGTCGACAGGATGCATTTCCTCGCCAAGCCGTTCAGCGTCCAGCAGATCGGCGACAAGGTGGGTGAAATCCTGCGCGGATCCCTGGAGTAGGCGCGCAATTGCCCTGACGTTTTCTTACAATCCAGCGCCGTGCAATTGCGCTGAACTGTTCGTGTTGCCGATAGTTCTTGCAATATCGGCTCGATTGCTAGACGTTTCCAGTTGCCGCCATCGCGCACGCGAATGAGACGAGCAAAACGGGTGTCGCGATCTGGCTCTCAATTTGGGGGGAGAAGACACTATGAGATTAGCAAGGCTGGCTACGTCCTGCGCCGCGATAGCACTGGCTACGACAATGCCTGTGGCACCTGCACATGCAGGGGCAAATCCGTTTATCGGAGAGGTGATGCCGGTTGGCTTCACATTCTGTCCGCGAGGATGGGCAAATGCCGATGGTCAGTTGCTGCCGATCAGTAACTACAATGCGCTGTTTGCACTCTATGGCACGACCTATGGCGGCGACGGGCGCACGAGTTTCGCCCTGCCGGACCTGCGCGGACGGGTGCCGATACACACCGGTACCGGACCTGGCCTGACGCCTCGGCCACTGGGCCAGAGGAGCGGGCAGGAAACCCACACGCTGACCACGCTCGAAATGCCTTCGCACAATCACACAGCCGTGCTGCTTGGTGAGGCGCAGACAGTGGCGGATTCGGCGAATCCGAGGGGCAACACTCTGGCACGCGGCGCAACGATCTATGCGGATAACGCCGCGCCCGATCCGAACGATGCGCTCCATTCCGGCAGTGTCGTGGTGGGCAATAATGGCGGCAACCAGTCGCATAACAACATGATGCCCTATCTGACGATCCGCTGGTGCGTCGCGCTCGAAGGGATATTCCCGTCGCGCAACTGATTGTCCGTTTTCGCCCGGTCATTCGGGCACAGCCGAATTTCCCAGTGGGAGACTTGATATGAAACTCAAAAAATTCGCTTCGATGGCCGCCACGGTTGCGCTGGCAACGGCATTTGTGCCTGCTCCGGCCCAGGCACAGGGCGCCGGCGACCAGTTCCTCGGTCAGCTCCTGCTGACCGGGCACAACTTCTGCCCGCGCGGCTGGACGCCGGCCGATGGCCAGTTGCTGGCGATCAGTACCAATACCGCGTTGTTCTCGCTCTATGGGACGACCTATGGCGGCGATGGTCGCACGACCTTCGCCCTGCCCGACCTGCGTGGCCGCGTTCCGATCCATACCGGGACAGGGCCGGGCCTCAGCAACCACCCGCTTGGGCAAAGGAGCGGGCAGGAAACCCACACGCTGACCACGCTCGAAATGCCTTCGCACAATCACACAGCCGTGCTGCTTGGTGAGGCGCAGACAGTGGCGGATTCGGCGAATCCGAGGGGCAACACGCTGGCGCGCGGCGCAACGATCTATGCGGACAATGCCGCGCCCGATCCGAACGATGCGCTTCATTCCGGCAGCGTCGTGGTGGGCAATAATGGCGGCAATCAGGCGCATAACAACATGCAGCCCTATCTCACGCTCCAGTGGTGTGTTGCGCTGACAGGCATTTTCCCGTCGCGCAACTAGGCAGAGTGACCACGTGGAATTGGTCCACGCTGCCTAGAATTCGGCAAACATTCAGGAAAAGGGGCGCAGACCATATCTGCGCCCCTTTTTTTGTGCGCGGTGCCGTGGCACTACTGCGCATAGGGGCCGGATCGGGAGGGCTATGGAATGGGCAAGTTCACACGTAACCTGAAACTCTTGGCGGCAGTATCCTGCCTTGGCATGGCCGGGCACGCGGCGGGGCAGTCCGTGCCCGACCCTGACGAAACCGCACAGGGCGATGTCTCGGTCACGATTTACCAGAACGGGCAGTCGCTGGTGCAGGATATCCGCCAGCTGGATATTGCGCGCGGGCGCAGCCGGATCGAATTCCCCGATGTGTCGGCCCAGATCCGCCCCGAAACGCTCAGCTTTGCCGCCGATGGCACTGCAATCGTCGAACAGAATTTCGATTTCGACCTGCTGACCCCGACCAAGATGATGGAAAAGGCCATCGGGCAGACGGTCACTCTGCTGCGGACCAACCCCGCGACCGGTATTGAAACGCGCGAGCGTGCCAAGGTGCTGTCGACTGCGGGCGGCGTGGTGGTGCAAATCGGCGACCGCATAGAGGTGCTGCGCGACGATGGCTTGCCGGTCCGCGTTATTTTCGACCGCGTACCGCCCAATCTGCGCGCGCGCCCGACGCTGTCGGTCAATGTCGAGAGCAACCGTGCGGGTGTGCGGCCCACCCAGATCCGTTACCTCACCGGCGGCCTTGGCTGGAGCGCGGATTATGTCGCGCTTTATGACGAGGCCAGGGGCAGTATCGACATGCAAGGGTGGGTCACGCTGACCAACAACACCGGCACCACCTTCCACAACGCCGATACGCTGCTGGTTGCGGGCAATCCCAATGGCGGCCGCAATTACAATCCGGGCATGGTTCGCGCCGGAACGCAAAGCGCCAATCGCGAACAGGTGGGCGAGTTCTACCTCTATCCGATCGATGCGCGCACCACGATTGCCAATGCGCAGACCAAACAGGTCAGCTTCCTCGATGTGCAGGGGGTTAGGGCGCGCAAGGTCTACAGCCGCACGGTTGGCTGGCTGGCGAATGACAGCCGGCCGATGAATGTCTCGAGCGAAATATCCTTCTCGTCGTCGAGCGATGGCGGGCTGGGCGATGCGCTGCCTGCGGGGACGGTGCGGTTCTACCAGAAAGACAGCAAGGGATCGCCGCAGTTCATCGGCGAAAACGGCATCGGCCACACGCCGATGGGCAGCGAGCTGTCTCTGCGGACCGGCGATGCGTTCGATATCTTCATCCAGGCAGAGGTCGAGAAGCGCGAACGGCTGACCGCGCAGGAATGGGAAAAGACCGCACGCTACATCGTGATCGAGGATGGCGAGGAAGTGCGCCGGATCGAGGAGGAACGCCCGGTCGATTATTGGCAAACCACCATGCGCTATACGATCACCAACGCCAAACCGGTGCCGGTGAATGTCGATCTGGTGCAGGCGGGGCTGGACCGGGGCTGGTGGAGCCACGATTTCCGCATCGTGTCGGAGGATGAGCCGGGCAAGCAGCTCAATTCCGACCGACGCAAATGGATTGTACCGGTGCCAGCCAATGGCAAGCGCGAATTTCGCGTAACCTACGCCAGCCGTTACTGAGCCGGTCGATGCGCTGGCTGGCCAGCCTTGCCTTGCCCCTCGCGCTGATCGGCGCGGCTGCCGACGCACGCGAGGCAGTCGATGCCAGCGCGCCGGGCAAGGTCTCGGTCACGGTCTATCGTGACCCGGAACGCGGCGACGGTGAAACGCTCGAACGCAATTGGCCGCGCGGTTTCGCGATGATCAGCGAACGGCGCACGGTCACGCTGCCTGCTGGCGAATCGACCATTCGCTTCGAAGGCGTGGCAGAAGGTATGGTGGCGGTCAGTGCCATTGTTACCGGCCTGCCCGGCGGGACGATCGAGAAGAACCGCAATGCCGACCTGCTCAGCCCCGCCGCGCTGGTCGATGGCACGCTGGGCAATCGTGTGCGGGTGACGCGGACCAACCCCGCGACCGGCAGGGAAACCACTGAAAGCGCGATTGTCCGCACCCGCGCCGATGGCGGGATCGTGCTGCAAACCTCGGCGGGCTACGAGGCGGTGCGCTGTTCGGGCGTGCCCGAAAGCCTGACCTTCGACCGCGTGCCCAGGGGGCTTTCCGCGCAGCCGGTCTTTTCCATCGATACGCGCGATGCCACCGGCGGGACCTATGATGTGACGCTGACCTATCTTGCCTGGGGCTTCGACTGGCAGGCACATTATGTCGCGCAGCTGGGAGAGGGCGGGGCGAAGGGCAAGACGTTCTTCGACCTGATGAGCTGGCTGACCATCCTCAACGACAATGGTCAAAGCTTCGAGGATGCCGATCTGCTGGCGGTGGCCGGGACGCTCAATGTCGAAAGCGATTTCGAGGGGCTGGCCGATGCGCCTGCCGGGCGCGGGTTGCGGCTGACCTGCTATCCCATTGGCAGCACGGCGGCGGGAACGCCGATCTGGGACTTCGGTCCCCAGAAACCTGCGCCTGCCAGTCCGCCGGGAATGGCTGACTATGATTCGGTCGGCGCTATCGTCGTTACCGGTGCGCGCCTCGCGAGAAAGGAGGTTATGAATGCACCGGTGGCAGTAATGGCCGCTGAGGAGCAGCTGGGCGATCTCAAGCTCTATCGCATTCCCGAACCGGTGACCGTTTCGGCCAAGGGGCTGAAACAGGTCGCCTTCCTCGACCGCAAGCGGGTGGAGGGGGAATTCGTCTATCTCACCAGCTGCGACCAGTATGGCTGGCAGGCGGACTGGGACGAGCTTGAGGCCTATCCGACCACGCTCAACCTCGAAACGGTGAATGACGACGAACATCAGCTGGGCGTTGCCTTGCCGAGTGGCGGGGTCACGATTTTCGAACCCAGTTCCTTTGGCCCGCAACTGATCGCCGAGCAAACGCTGCGCGATTATGCCGAAGGGCAGGATGTCGAGATCGAGCTGGCTGAAAGCAGCATGGTCCGTGCGACCTGCGCGCTCGCATCGGAGGGTGACGAACGCAAGCTGGAGAGCGGGAAGTGGGCGGGCATGCGGGTCAAGCTGACCAATGCGGGCAGCCGCGCAGCAACCGTGCGCGTGGCACTGGGTTATCCGACCGATTGGGAATTTCGCACCGGGCGGGTGAAATCGCGCCTCAAGGATGGCGAGACGGTGATCGAACTTGAGGTGAAACCGGGCGAAACGCGGCTATTCGACTGGAAAATCCGCAACGCGGACCGTAAATAACCATTTGATAAAGCGTCAATTAAAAGGCCTCGTCGGGAGGCCGTGAAAAAATTTTGTTCCACTCTTGTTCTTTGAGAACAAACTGGATACAAACTCCAACAGTTGAAGAGTCGGGCAGCCGCCCTAGGCAACTGATGGAGGCCATGTCATGGCAGCGAATCTCAAGCTGGTAGAAGGTAAGGAATCGAACGTGGACCGTCAGAAGGCGCTCGATGCGGCGCTCGCGCAGATCGATCGGGCATTCGGCAAGGGCTCGGCGATGAAGCTGGGCAGCAAGGAAGCGATGAATGTGGAGGCGATCTCCACCGGTTCGCTCGGGCTCGATATTGCACTGGGGATCGGCGGCTTGCCCAAAGGCCGCGTGATCGAGGTGTACGGGCCTGAAAGCTCGGGCAAGACCACGCTCGCGCTGCATGTGATTGCCGAAGCGCAGAAGGCGGGCGGCACTGCGGCCTTCGTCGATGCCGAACACGCGCTCGATCCGGTCTATGCCAAGAAGCTGGGTGTCGATATTGACGAGCTGGTCGTGTCGCAGCCCGATACGGGTGAGCAGGCGCTCGAAATCACCGACACGCTGGTTCGTTCGAACGCGGTCGATGTGCTGGTGGTTGACTCAGTTGCCGCGCTGGTGCCGCGTGCCGAGATCGAGGGCGAAATGGGTGACAGCCATGTCGGCCTGCAGGCCCGTTTGATGAGCCAGTCGCTGCGCAAGCTGACCGGCTCGATCAACCGCTCGAAATGCATGGTGATCTTCATCAACCAGCTGCGCATGAAGATCGGCGTGATGTACGGCAATCCGGAAACCACCACCGGCGGCAATGCGCTCAAATTCTATGCCTCGGTCCGCCTCGACATCCGCCGCACCGGCCAGATCAAGGACCGCGACGAGGTGGTCGGCAACTCGACCCGCGTCAAAGTGGTCAAGAACAAGGTCGCCCCGCCGTTCAAGCAGGTCGAATTCGACATCATGTACGGGCAGGGCATTTCCAAGACCGGTGAAATCCTCGACCTCGGCGTCAAGGCCGGGGTGGTCGAGAAGTCGGGTTCATGGTTCTCCTATGACAGCGTTCGCATCGGGCAGGGCCGCGAAAACGCCAAGACCTTCCTCGATGAAAATCCAGAGATGCGCGACAGGTTGGAAGCCGCAATCCGCGGCCGCACCGACGAGGTCGCCGAAGAGATGATGACAGGCCCTGACGCGGAGGACTGATCGACACTCTCTTCAAGCGGGCCATCCGTCCAGATCAGGCCCGGGAAAACGGGAAACCGGCGTGAGCATCCCCAGCGGGATCCGCGCCGGTTTTTCTTTCCCTGGCGCAGGGCGACTCGTTTTCCGGCCATGTCCCGCAAATGGGCAAGTTGATAATCATGTAAAAAGAACGGTTGTTTTTCCGCAAATCACCAGCAAACTAATGTTAAATCGGGCAATCTGCCTGATGGTCGCGACAAGAAGAAACGGGTGGGACGCTGAAATGACAACCAAACTCGATTGGGAAGGCCGTGTCGGACGGAGCTGGGCCAGCGAGTGGCAGCGCACCGATCGCAGCTTTGGCGGACTGACCGACCAGCTGCTCGGCAAGGCGAGTGTGCGCTCGGTCCTGCAGGCGCTCGATGTGGGCTGCGGTGCAGGCGAACTCTCGATGGCAATGGCGCGTGGCCATTCGACGGCGGAAGTTGTCGGTATCGACATCAGCCCGGAACTGCTCGAAGTTGCACAGCAGCGCGCGGGCTATTTGCCGAATATCGATTTCGAGCTGGGCGATGCGTCGAACTGGACGCGGCCGGGTTTCAGGCCCGACCTGATCATGTCGCGCCACGGGGTTATGTTCTTTGACGATCCGGTGGCAGCGTTCGCCCATCTGGAACAGATCGCTGCACGCGAAGCCCGGCTGGTGTTCTCCTGCTTCCGCAGCTTCGAGGAGAATTCCTGGGCAGACCGGGTGGCAGGCTGCCTGCCCGCGGGCGCCTTCGTGCCGCCTGATCGCTTTTCACCCGGTCCCTTCGCCTTCGCTGACCAAGCGCATGTCCGGGGCATCCTCGGCGATGCGGGGTGGACCGATATTGCATTCGAGGCGATCGACTATGCCTTCATCGCTGGCACAGGTGAGGACGCGGTGGGCGATGCGCTCGACTATTTCCAGTCGATCGGACCGGCAGCCCGCGCCGCAGCCGGGCTTTCACCCGATGAAAAGGCGCGGTTCCTTGGCAATCTCGGCCGCTACCTGCGCAACAATGAAGAGGGCGGGATTATAGCCCTGCGTGCCGCCGCATGGATCGTTACCGCCAAGGCCGGACGAAGCTGACCGGCGGCGAGCGAGCCAATCGCTCACAGCATGCGGTTTAATCGACTTGTCGCATTGCGGCAGAGGCCCTAACTGCGCCTCTATGCAGTCGACCAACGATATCCGCCGCTCGTTCCTTGAATTCTTCGGCAGCGCCGACCACCAGGTCGTGCCCAGCGCGCCGCTGGTGCCCTACAATGATCCGACGCTGATGTTCGTCAATGCCGGGATGGTGCCGTTCAAGAACGTCTTTACCGGGCTCGAAACCGCGCCATCGCCGCGCGCCACCAGCAGCCAGAAATGCGTGCGCGCAGGCGGCAAGCACAACGATCTCGACAATGTCGGCTACACCGCGCGGCATCATACCTTCTTCGAGATGCTCGGCAATTTCAGCTTTGGCGACTACTTCAAGGAGCAGGCGATCCTCAACGCATGGACGCTGCTGACGAAGGAATGGGGCCTGCCCGCCGACAAGTTGACCACAACCGTCTATCACACCGATGACGAGGCATTCGACCTGTGGCGCAAGATCGCGGGCCTGCCCGAAGATCGCATCATCCGCATCGCCACCAGCGACAATTTCTGGTCGATGGGCGACACCGGCCCCTGCGGCCCGTGCAGCGAGATATTCTATGACCATGGCGAGCATATCCCCGGCGGCCCGCCCGGCTCGCCCGATGAGGATGGCGATCGCTTCATCGAGATATGGAACCTCGTCTTCATGCAGTTCGACCAGTCGGCGGACGGCACGCGCAGCGACCTGCCCAAACCCTCTATAGACACCGGCATGGGGCTGGAGCGTATCGCTGCGGTCATGCAGGGCGTGCACGACAATTACGATACCGACACCTTCCGCAATCTGATCGAAGCATCGGAGAACCTCACAGGCGTGAAGGCGGAGGGTGACAAGCAGGCAAGCCATCGGGTGATCGCCGATCACCTGCGTTCGACCAGCTTCCTGCTGGCCGACGGTGTGCTGCCCTCGAACGAAGGCCGCGGTTACGTCCTGCGCCGCATCATGCGCCGCGCGATGCGCCATGCGCATTTGCTGGGTGCGAGCGAGCCGCTGATGCATCGCCTGGTGCCCGAACTCGTCTCCGAGATGGGTCAGGCATACCCTGAATTGCAGCGCGGGCAGGCGCTGATTGCCGAAGTGCTCGAGCGGGAGGAAACCCAGTTCCGCCGCACGCTCGACAAGGGCCTGCGCCTGCTGGACGATGCGACAGCGGACATGGGCGAGGGTGCCGAACTCGACGGCGAAACCGCCTTCAAGCTCTATGACACCTACGGCTTCCCTTACGACCTCACCGAAGACGCTTTGCGCGTGCGCAATATCGGGGTCGACCGCGACGGTTTCGATGCCGCCATGGCCCGCCAGAAGGAAGCCGCCCGCGCCGCATGGAAGGGCTCGGGCGATGCCGCTTCGGACGAGGTCTGGTTCGACCTTGCCGAGCGCGAGGGCAGCACCGAATTCACCGGTTACACCGCGACCAGCGGCGAAGGCAGCGTGGTCGCGCTGGTGAAGGATGGCGCCGAAGTCGACAGTGCATCCGAAGGCGATGAGGTGATTATCCTCACCAACCAGACGCCGTTCTATGGCGAGAGCGGCGGTCAGACAGGCGATGTCGGCGTGATCACCACGCCCGATGGCCTGCGCATTGCAGTGACCGACACCGGCAAGCCGCTCGGCCGGTTGCACACGCACAAGGCGAGGGTAGAGGCGGGCACCATCCGCAAGGGCGACGTCGTTCATCTCGATGTCGATGTCGAGCGGCGCGACCAGATCCGCGCCAACCACTCGGCGACCCATCTGATGCATGCGGCGTTGCGCAACCGGCTTGGCGAACATGTGACCCAGAAGGGTTCGCTGGTCGCCGAAGACCGCCTGCGCTTCGACTTCTCGCATCCCAAGCCGCTGACCGATGAGGATATCGCCGCGATCGAGGCCGAGGTGAACGCCGAAATCCGCGCCAACGAAGCCGTCAGCACCCGCCTGATGAGCCCGGACGACGCGATCGAGGCGGGCGCAATGGCGCTGTTCGGCGAGAAATATGGCGACGAAGTTCGCGTGCTTTCGATGGGTCGCGCTGGCGCAGGCGGGCGCAGCTACTCGGTCGAACTGTGCGGCGGCACCCATGTCCGCGCAACCGGCGATATCGGTCTGTTCCGCATAGTGTCGGAAAGCGCCGTATCCTCGGGCGTGCGCCGGATCGAGGCGCTGACCGGCGAGGCAGCGCGCCAGTGGCTGGTTGGGCGCGAGGATGCGTTGAAGGCGGTGGCGAGCGTGCTCAAGACCGCTCCAGACGATGTAACCGGGCGCATTGCGGCGCTGGTCGAAGAGCGCAAGTCGCTCGAAAAGGAACTCGCCGAAGCGCGCAAGCAGCTCGCGCTTGGGGGCGGCGGTGCCGCGTCCGGCCCGGCGGATGAGGAGATCGGCGGGGTCAGCTTCTCCGGCCAGGTCCTCGACGGGCTGGAGCCGAAGGAACTGCGCCCGCTGCTCGATGAGGCCAAATCGCGCCTCGGCAGCGGTGTCGCTGCCGCGGTTGCGGTGAACGAGGGCAAGGCAGCCATCGCGGTTGCGGTAACCGATGACCTGACGGGGCGCTTCAACGCGGTCGACCTCGTGCGTGCCGGTGTCGAGGCGCTGGGCGGCAAGGGCGGCGGCGGTCGCCCGGATATGGCGCAGGGCGGCGGACCGGACGGGGCAAAGGGTGCCGAGGCGATCGATGCGGTGCGCAAGGCGCTCGCATCGGTAGCAGCGTAGTCCGCGCTGCCTACTGCCTAGCTCACGCTTTCGACGGTGCTGGTGCGCAGCTTGGGCTTGTAGTCCAGCGCGCCTTCCTTCTCGATCTTGGCGCGGAATTCGTCGCGCTTCTCGTGGATGGAGGCGATCACCGGCCCCATCGCGACGCCGATATCGACCAGCACCGCTTCGGACAGCTGCAGCGAACTTTCGAGCGTTTCCGGCACTGCGTGGCTCGCCCCGGCACGATAAAGCTCGGCGGCATGGCCGGTATCGCGCGCGCGCGCCACGATCAGCAGGTCGGGATGCCCCTTGCGCAACTTGCGGGTCAGCCGTTCGGCCAGCACCGGCTCGTCCATGGTGAGGACCACGGCAGCACTGCGATCGATCCCCAGGCGCGACATCGCATCGGCGCGCGCCGCATCGCCGAAGGTCGCGCGATAGCCATCGCGCTTGGCCTGTTCGATCAGGTCGGCGTCGGAATCGATCAGCACGTTGGGCTTGTCATGCGCGCTGAGCATCTGTGAAATCAGCTTTCCGACGCGGCCTGCACCGATGATGATTACCGGATGTTCGCTCTCGTCGGGTGTTTCGATCTCCGGGGCAGGCTCGACCCGACGGGCGATGAAACGACCGAGCTTGGCCAGCAGCGGGGTCACCGTCAGGCCGATGGCGGTCACGATCTGCCAGAATTGCGCCGTGCCGGGCTGGATCAGCAGCGCAGCACTGGCGGCTGCCATGACAATCAGTGTGGTTTCGGACGGACTGGCCATCAATATGCCGGTTTCCGCCGCTGTGCTGCGCCGCGCGCCCATGGCCCTTAGCAGGAAACCGGTGACTATCGCTTTGGAAACCAGCACCACGATCACCGCGAGCGCAATCGCGCCGATATTGTCCCAGATCGTCAGCAGGTCGATGCTCATGCCCACGGTGATCAGGAAGATACCCAGGGCGAGGCCCTTGAACGGCTCGATGATGCCCTCGACCTCGCCATGATATTCGGTCTCTGCGATCAGCAGTCCGGCGATCAGCGCGCCGACGATGGGCGAGAGGCCGACCGCAGCCGTGGCGAGGCTTGAGGCGATGACCACAAGCATACTCGCGGCGAGGAACAGTTCGGGGCTCTTGGTGCGGGCGGCCTGCGCAAACAGATAGGGCAGCAACAATCGCCCCAGTACCATCATGGCAAGGATCACCAGCCCGCCCTGCCACAGCGTATCGACCAGTCCTTCCCACCCTTCGGCCTGTGCGTTGGGGGCCATGGCGCCGAGGATGAAGATGATCGGCACGATCATGATATCCTCGAACAGCAGCATCGACAGTGCCGCGCGTCCGACCGGGGTCGCAGTACCTGAAATCGGCAGCACGATGGCGGTCGAGGAAAAGGCGAGGGCAAAGCCGAGCGCCAGCGCCCCGGTCCAGTATTGTCCCATCATCGAAAGCACCACGGCCGCTATCGATCCGATGATAATCAGTTCGAGCGCACCAAGCCCGAACACCAGTCGCCGCATCTGCCACAGGCGTTTGAACGACAGTTCCAGCCCGATGGTGAACAGCAGCAGGATGATCCCGAACTCGGCATAAGGCGCGAGCGATTCGGGATCGGTGATGGTCATGTAGCTGAGCCACGGATGGTCGTAGACCAGCTTGCCGAGCCCATAGGGGCCAACCGCGATCCCGATCAAAATGAAACCGATAACCGGCGTGATGCGGAACCGCGCGAAGACGGGAATGACCAGCCCGGCAGCGCCGAGGATCACCAGCGCATCGCTCATCGAGGAAGTGTCGAGTTCGGCAGCCATGGGATGTGGTTAAAGGCCGCGGCAGCCCGTGTCACGGGGGGATGGGGGCTTATCCGCCTCCGCCACGTCGCCTGTCCAGCTGGATGCGCCGGCAGGTCGGCGTCAATCGTCCTGAGTGAACAGTCGATCCACGGAGCCTCCGTTTGCGGCAAGGATCGCCGCCACGCGCTGGCGCCCGTGGTAATATGGCAGCGCCGGATGCGCGGTTCCTGCCGCCTCGAGACGGGCGGCATCTTTGGCGGTAAGGCTGCTTTCGCCCGCCACATGGTCGCAATAGCCCTCTACCTTCCATTGCGGGAAGGTAACCGATGCCAGGCCGTATCGCCGCCGGATCAGGCCGTGGGTGAATTCATGCGCGAGTACGGCGGCGAGCCTGCGTTTGCCGCCTACACCCTTGCCCTTGCGCACCGTCGCATCGCGCGTTTCGACCCGGTTTACCACCACGGCCCGGGTCAGCGGGCGGGTAAGTGCGAACGCCCCGCGCGAAGAATTCGCCAGCCAGCCCCAGCGCCAGCCCCCGTCGGTGAGGAAAATAGGTCGCCGCTCGTTTTCGCTCGCGATGGGCGAGGTTGCCAGCCTTTCGCGTGTCTGCGTCTCGAGATCGGCGATCAGCTGTGGGCTGAGCGGCTGTTCCGAGCGGATCGTACCGATCCCGCTTTCATAGCTGTATGGAAAGGCCAGCAGTTGCGGTGCCATGAGGGGCGATGCCGCAATGAGAAAGGCCGCGCCGAGCAGTAACCCGACGCGGCCTCCGGAAATTTTGCGGATCAGGCCCAGCTGGCCATTTCCTTTTCGAGGTTCTGCACGATCGCCTCGAAGAACTGTTCGGTGGTCAGCCAGTTCTGCTTCGGACCGATCAGCAGCGCGAGATCCTTGGTCATCTGGCCGTTTTCGACCGTCTCGATGCAGACGCGTTCGAGCGTTTCGGCAAAGCGCACCACATCGGGCGTGTCGTCGAACTTGCCGCGATACATCAGGCCGCGCGTCCAGGCGAAGATCGATGCAATCGGGTTGGTCGAAGTCGCCTTGCCCTGCTGGTGCTGGCGATAGTGGCGGGTGACGGTGCCGTGGGCGGCCTCGGCTTCCACCGTCTTGCCGTCGGGCGTCATCAGCACCGAGGTCATCAGGCCGAGCGAGCCGAAGCCTTGCGCGACGATGTCCGACTGAACGTCGCCGTCGTAGTTCTTGCAGGCCCACACGAACTTGCCGCTCCACTTGAGCGCGGCGGCAACCATGTCGTCGATCAGGCGGTGTTCGTAGGTCAGGCCGTGCTTGTCGAATTCGGCCTTGTATTCATTGTCGAACACTTCCTGGAACAGGTCCTTGAAGCGGCCATCATACTTCTTGAGGATGGTGTTCTTGGTCGACAGGTAGACCGGCCATTTGCGGTCGAGGCCATAGGCGAAGCTGGCGCGGGCGAAATCGCGGATGCTGTCATCGAGGTTGTACATCGCCATGGCAACGCCGCTCGACTGGAATTCGAACACGTCGAGATCGATCTTCTCGCCATCATTGCCTTCGAACACGAGGCGCAGCTTGCCCGCGCCGGGGATCAGCGTGTCGGTGGCGCGATACTGGTCACCGAAGGCATGGCGGCCGACCACGATCGGGTCGGTCCAGCCGGGCACCAGGCGCGGCACATTGTCGATCACGATCGGCTCGCGGAAGACCACCCCGCCAAGGATGTTGCGGATCGTGCCATTGGGCGAACGCCACATCTTCTTGAGGCTGAATTCCTCGACGCGCGCTTCGTCGGGCGTGATGGTGGCGCATTTCACGCCAACGCCGTGTTCCTTGATCGCATTGGCTGCGTCGACCGTGATCTGGTCATCCGTCTCGTCGCGCTTCTCGATCGACAGGTCGTAATATTTCAGGTCAACGTCGAGATAGGGCAGGATCAGCCGCTCACGGATCCACTGCCAGATGATCTTCGTCATTTCGTCGCCGTCGAGTTCGACGACCGGGTTCTTGACCTGAATTTTCTGCATGTCTGCCTGTTGCCTTTTCCGGGGAGAAATCGATTTGGCCGCGCTTTAGCAGAGGGTGGCGCTTTCGCAAGTGCGGGAGAAACTATCGATTCGTCGTATGGAGGTCGGCTTGGGGCGGTGTTTCAGTGCGGGCAGGGTAATAGGGTGCAGCCTGCGGGTGGTTGCGCAGCTGTTCGGGCCGGTAGGGCCTGATCTCTTCCGGGTGGGGTACCTGATCGGCCTGCAGCCGCTCGATCACCGAAGAATGGAGCCGGTGGTCGGGATGCACCTCGCGCGGCCTGGTCCGCCAGCGGAAAATCCGGAACTTGCCGCCGATGAATCGCTCCTCATGCTGACGAGCGAGCGGGTCCGGATTGGTAACCAGCATATCGCGACGAACCTGCACGGTGGGATAGCAGGCACGCAGTTCGCCCAGCATCCATTCGAGCGCGATATCGCTAAGCCGCGATTCCGCCTCCGGATAGCTGCCGCCAATATCGCTGTGGCAACCGGCAAACCACACCTGGTTGAGCCAGACGGGATTGGTCTTGTGGCTGTTCTTGGTGACTTCGCCCGCGCTGCCCCATTCAACACGCGGGAAATTCTTGCGGCTCTCGTCAATCGACAGCGCGTGCCGGGCGTAGCCGACGTCTGAATCGAGCCACATGTCATAATGCTTGCGGTTCCAGCGCGCGAAATGGGTGTAACCGCGCATGCGCCACGCCTCGAGCGGGTGATACCACCGCAAGGGCTTGTCAGGATTGGGCTCGAAATAGCGGAACTGCCGGGCGATCGCCCATAGCCACCACAGGCAGCCAAACCCCAACAGGCCCAGGAGTGGCCACAGGATCCAGTTGCTGGCGCCATTGTTCCACGCCGCGCCTGCCAACACTCCGATTGCGATCAGCGCGAACTGGAAGACCTGGAAAACCAGTGCATTGCCGAGGGCCGCAACCGTATCGAACACGCCGATAAAGTCCGGCTGCACATTGCCTTGCACGTCAGGCAGGCCCGGCGGAGGGGCGCTGCCGTATTTTTCGCGGAAGCGGCGGCCCTTTTCTTCGCGCTGGCTGCGATAGGGTTCCTCGGCGCGGCGCTTGCCTGCCCCGTGGCCATAGACCTTACGAACCGCCTCACGCGCGATTGCGCGCAGCTTCGGGCCGGAGGTGGGAAGCGGCTTCCAGTCCGGGGTGCGCGTCGGCACGCCGCACAGGTTCATGACATTGGCGAGCGAGCGGACCGTGTAGGCCCCGCGTGAGAAGCCAAACAGCAATATCCGGTCGCCCGGCTGGTAGTATTCGAGGATTTTCTCGTAGCAATCGATGACATTCTCATCGATGCCTGTGCCGACCGCTGCCTCCAGCGCGTTGCGCAGCTTGCGCCAGCTCATCCCCTCGACTTCGCCCGCGCCCAGCCCGGGATCGTAATAGGCGATCTGGTCCGAATATCGGATCGGCGAATCCGGTCCGGGCCGCATCGCACGATACATCTTGTAAATATTCGAGAGGCGTTGATCGGGCCTTTGCCCGCCATACTGGCCCGTACCATCCGAAAAAATCAGTATGTTCTTCGACATTTCGCCGACCCGTTATGTAGTTTTAGGTCAACGATGATGGCACCGGCGATCAGGCAGTATTGTAACTATGCGACAAGCTGCAAGAGTTTGGTCCACATGCGAGCGGATGCTGGCGCATATGATAAAGCCCGCCATGCAGGCGGGCTCTTTATCCGATGGTGGGCGTAGGAAGGATTGAACTTCCGACCCCTACGATGTCAACATAGTGCTCTACCACTGAGCTATACGCCCACACCATCGGCGGTGCCGCAATCGCGGCAGGTCCCGGATCGGGTCCGGGGCAGGCGCGCCATGTAGCGACAGGCTAACGGCCGCGCAAGGGGTGAAAATCGTTAAAGTGACGCGGCGGCTTCACCGGCAAAAACACGCTCCACTTCGAGCACGAGGTCGCGCAGGTGGAACGGCTTGGACAGCACTTTCGCCTGTGGCTGTTCGCGGCTGGCCTTGAGCGTCACGGCAGCGAATCCGGTGATGAACATCACCTTCGTATGCGGGCTCACCTCGTTGCATCGCTGGGCGAGTTCGATCCCGTCCATCTCGGGCATCACGATGTCCGACAGCAGCAGGTCGAACCGTTCCGATTCGAGTTTCGGCACGGCTTCGGTGCCGCGATCGACCGAAACGACCTCGTAACCGGCATTTTCGAGCGCGCGCCCGAGGTAGGTGCGCATCGCCTCTTCGTCTTCCGCAAGCAGGATTCGCAGTTTCTGGTTGTCCGTCATGCAGCCCCGATAGCCCAATCAGCTTAAGAAATCTTTGGCGGTTTTACATTCGCCCTGCTTTGACACAGATCGCCGGGGCAGGCAGCAAGGTGAAGCATGGCAGAGGGCAGGGACAAGAAGGGCGATTCGCTGTCGCATCGCGGCGGCACCATCCCCGGCACGCGCAAGCCCGCCTATACGCTGTCGGTTCCCGACGGCCTGCCCACACCGGTGATCCTCGCCGTGCCGCATGCCGGACGTTCCTACCCGGAGGAATTGTGGAAGCGGATGCGCAAGCCGGAATGGTCGGCCTTGCGGCTCGAAGACCGCTATGTCGACCGGATCGCAACCGAGGTTGCCCGGCAAACGGGCGCAGCGCTGATGGTTGCCCACGCACCGCGCGCGATGATCGACCTCAACCGCGATTGCAGCGATGTCGACTGGACGATGGTCGCCGAGGGCGCGCCGTCGGGTGGCCGCCCCGGCAACTCAAACCAGCGCGCGCGCAGCGGGCTGGGCCTGGTTCCGCGCCGCCTGCCGCGGCTGGGCGAGATATGGAACCGGCCCCTCACCGGGTCGGAACTCGATGCAAGGATCGGGCAGGTGCATGCCCCCTATCACCGCGCGCTGGCCGAAGCGCTGGCCCATTGCCGGGAACGGTGGGGGGCGGCGCTGCTGGTTGACCTGCATTCGATGCCCCCGCTGAAAAAGGCCCATCCGCAGGACCGGGCGGCGCAATATGTTATCGGGGACCGTTTCGGGGCCTCGGCCGATGACAGGCTTGTCGCGGCCGCCCTCAGGCAGCTTGCCTCAGATGGAGCGGTGGTGGCGCATAACCGCCCCTATGCCGGTGGCTTCGTGCTCGATCGCCATGCCAGCCAGCGTGGAGGGATCCACGCGATCCAGCTCGAAATCTGCCGCGATCTTTATCTCGACAGCGATCATGTCGACCCGGCCGATGGTCTTGCCGGTGTGGTCGCGACTGTGTCGCGGCTGGTCCGCGTACTGGCGGGTGAGGCAGCCGATATGGGGCGCCGTGGGCAGATCCCGCTGGCTGCCGAGTAGAAAATCCGAACAGGCAAGAAAAAACCACCTCGTGCACGCGGCACGAGGTGGCCAAGGTTCAGGGAGGGTGCGCCGAAGCGCACACGTCCGGCCAGCGTGAGGGGGGGAGCTGACCGGATGCCCAATATATGAGGGCCGGACCGAGGCTTTTCAAGCCCCGATCCGGCCCTGTTTTTCAATAATTCCTGTAAGGCGGTGTCAGTTCGCCGGGGCGAGCTGCGGGCCTTTGCCCTGCGCCTGCTGGCGACCGAAGATGTTGCGCATCAGGTCGAGCGAGAAGATATGCGCATGGATCAGCATGAGCAGGCCGTTCTCGTTCCACTTGCGCAGCTGGTCACCGCGCACTTCGCGCAGCTTTTCCTGGTTCACCATCTGGAACCCACGATAGACATAGGGCTTGTCGGGGTTGTCATTGGTCGAGATCGCGATTTCGCCGTCCATCAGCAGGTCGTGCGCCTTGAGTTCGTCCGTCAGCGCCTTGGTCCGCTGGCCGGCCTGCTCGAAGTCTTCGCAGAACTTGAGGATGGCCTTGGTCTGCTCGCTCGCGCCGTCACCGTCGAACAGTGCCAGGCCTTCGTCGAATTCGCCGATCAGGTCGGCGGTCGGATCGAAGCACAGCGACAGTTCCTCGCTTTCGGGCGAAAGCTTGGCGAGCATGAAGGGGTAGCGACGGATATAGGCCGGAAGGTAGACCGGCTCGTTCACCTTGCCTTCGTCGTCGACGAATGTGTTGATGCCTTCATTGAGGCCCATCAGTGCCAGCGGGAGCGGGTTCTCGCCCGATGAGAATACGATCGGGAAATGACGCGATGCCTGCACGAATTCGTCGGCGGTCAATGGCACGGCATGCTGGTTTTTCAGCCACGGGGCAGCATCCATCGAACGCGTCTTGAAGCCTTTGTGATCGCGGCTGTTGAGCGGCATGAGGTCCTGGTAGAACAGGGGCAGGGTGGGTTGCGGCGCGCTGGCCATTGAACGTCTCCGGTCCATAAATGAATGTCGTTGCGATCAGGGGGCGGGCGCCCCCCGGCGCATGAAGCGCGCGCTTTAGGGGCTGGGGGCTTTCTGCGCAAGCGGTACGAGCTTGCCGGGGTTGAGAATTCCCAGCGGATCGAGCGCATCCTTCACCCTGCGCATCAGGCCCAGCGAGACCGGGTCGCCGAGGCGCTCCAGTTCGGCAAGCTTCATTTGCCCGATACCGTGTTCGGCGCTGATCGACCCGCCCCAATCGGTGACAAGATCGTGCACGAACATGCTGATTTCCTTGCCATCGGCTTCTTCCCACACCCCGCGCACGGCGCCTGGGGGGGCAAGCACGTGGAAATGCACATTGCCGTCGCCGAGATGACCAAAGGCCAGTGCGGCGGTGCCGGGAAAGCGTGTTTCGACCTGCGGGACCGCCTGTTCGACAAAGTCGGCCATCCGTTCGACCGGAACCGAAATGTCGTGTTGCATCGCCGGCCCGATCGCGCGCTCTGCAGGAGAGATCGAATCGCGCAGCAGCCAGAACTGTTCGGCCTGCGTTTCGCTGGTGGCGATTGTGGCGTCCTCGATCAGTCCGTTTTCGAAAGGCGTTTCGAGCATGGCTTGCGCCAGGCTATCGAGGCTATCCGCCGCGCCCTGTTCCGCCACCAGCTCGATCAGGGCGTGCCATTCGTGCTGGCCGCCGAGGGGCGAGCGCGCATCGGGCAGGTGGTCGAGCACCGCATCGAGGCAGTGCCGGGGCAGGACCTCGAACCCTTCGAGGCGGTCGCCCACGGTGCGCTCGCAATGGAGCAGCAGCCTGCGGGCATCGGTGATCGAACCGAGTCCGACCCAGACTACCGTCCGTCCGCCGATCTCCGGCAGCAGCCTCAGTGTGGCGGCGGTGACGATGCCCAGCGTGCCTTCGGACCCGATCAGCATCTGCTTGAGGTCGAAACCGCGATTGTCCTTCTTGAGCGGGAGCAGCGAATTGAACACCTGCCCATCGGCCAGCACCGCCTCGATCCCGAGTACCTGCGCACGCATCGCCCCGTGGCGCAGCACCTGAGTCCCGCCGGCATTGGTCGAGATGAGCCCCCCGATGGTGGCCGAACCCTTGCCGCCCAGCGTCAGGGGGAAGCGCAGCCGCTCCTTTGCCGCAGCTTCGTGCAGCACCTGCAGGATAACGCCTGCGCCGCAGGTGACCTTGCCTGCATCGACGTCGATCTCGCCGATCGCGTCGAGCCGCCGGAGCGAGAGGACCACCGCCTCGCCACTGGCATCGGGGGTTGCGCCGCCCGACATTCCGCTGTTCCCGCCCTGCGGCACGATTGCCACGCGATGCGCGGCGCACAGGGAGACGAATTGGGCGACCTCTTCGGTCGATGCCGGTGAGGCAAGCCCCAGCGCCTTGCCGCTATAGCGCCCGCGCCAGTCGGTCAGCGATGGGGCCATGATGTCGCTATCGTGGGTGAAGCCGCGCGGCCCCAGCATGGCCTGCGCCCGGGCGATGAATTGCTGCCTGTCGATCATATAATGGCCCTATGCCACAGAGGGTCGGCGTTGCGCCACCGCTGGAATGCACTGTTGCAATTGGCATGCAAGCAATTAAGCCGACATTCAAACTGTCTCGCTATATCGGCGAAATTGCCTCTTCGCTGGATTGCGTTTGCGGGGCGATCCAGGGAGTTTCGAGCGCCGCCAGATGCCGCATTTTGCCGCCTATTTCCTGCCTGTTGCGCTGCTGTTCCCGCAGCCGACCGATGGTGCGCGTGAGGGGCAGGGGGAAGAGGCGATTGCTGCTGCAGCGCCCGAAAAGCAGGATGACACCAATACCACCCCATCCGGCTGGCTGCCTTTCAACGCGCCGGATTCGGCGCCTGTGCAATACCAGGTGAGGGTCGAGCAGCGGGTGATTATCCGCATCTCGCCCCAGCGTTCGTCCCCGCGGACCGATCTCACCTCGACCTTGCCGCGCGGGGAAATCCCCAAGCAGATGGTCGAACGCAAGATCGGCAAATGCCTGCCGCTGCGGGGGATCGCCGGGGTGATGCCGGCGAAGGACAACCGGCTGGTGCTGTTCATGCGTGACCAGCGGATCATCGCCGCCAACCTCGAGAAAGCCTGCTCTGCGCAGGACTATTATTCCGGCTTCTACGTCGAACCGCGCAAGGACGGAAACATCTGTATCGAGCGTGACAAGCTGCAGTCCCGCACTGGCGCGAAGTGCGAAATGAGGCGCATTCGCCAACTGGTCCGGGTCGACACCTGATTGCCCGCCGGGCGCTGGTGCCGCCCTTTTCTTGACTTTTTCGCTTTTCCCGCGCAAAGGCGCGGCCATTCCAGCGTGGATTTGCTGCGCTGCACAAGTGGCCCTTGCGGCCTTCTATCCGGACAGACCCGATACCTATGACTTTTGCCGATCTCGGCCTTTCTCCCGAACTGCTCGCAGCGATAGCCGACGCTGGCTATACCCAGCCGACCTCGATCCAGGCCGAAGCGATCCCGCCGGTCCTGATGATGAAGGACCTGATCGGCATTGCGCAGACCGGCACTGGCAAGACCGCCAGCTTCGTGCTGCCGATGATCGACATCATGGCCAATGGTCGCCGCCGCGCGCTGATGCCGCGCAGCCTGATTCTCGAACCGACCCGCGAACTCGCGGCGCAGGTTGCGGAGAATTTCGAGAAATACGGCAAGAACCACGACCTGAAGATGGCGCTGCTGATCGGCGGCGTGCAGATGGGCGACCAGGTCAAGGCACTGAACGAGGGCGTCGATGTGCTGATCGCCACGCCGGGCCGCCTGATGGACCTGTTCGAACGTGGCAAGATCCTGCTCAATGGCTGCGAATTGCTGGTCGTCGACGAGGCGGACCGGATGCTCGACATGGGCTTCATCCCGGACATCGAGTTCATCTGTTCCAAGCTGCCCGAAACGCGCCAGACCATGCTGTTCAGCGCCACCATGCCGCCCCCGATCGAGAAGCTGGCCAAGAAATTCCTCAGCAATCCCAAGCGGATCGAGGTCAGTCGCGCGGCCAGCACCAACAAGGATATCACCGCGTTCAAGGTGCCGGTGCAAAGCCGCCAGAAGCGTGAGACGCTGCGCTGGCTGCTGCGCAACGACCTGGTCGAGACCGCAATCATCTTCGCCAATCGCAAGACGACCGTGCGCGAGGTCAACAAGAGCCTGCAGCGCCACGGTTTCGCCAGCGGCGAGATCCATGGCGATATGGACCAGGCAAGCCGGATCAAGGAACTCAATCGCTTCAAATCGGGCGATATCAACATCCTCGTCGCCAGCGACGTCGCCGCGCGCGGGCTGGACATCAAGGGCGTGAGCCATGTGTTCAACTTCGACACGCCATGGCACCCGGACGACTACGTCCACCGCATCGGCCGCACGGGCCGGGCAGGGGCCAAGGGCCGCGCCTTCACTTTCGTCGCCAAGGAAGATGCCGAAGCGATCGAAAATGTCGAGAAGCTGACCGGCAGCGAAGTTCCGGTGTTCGGCAAGAAGGACGTCCGTGTAGAGCTGAAACCTGCACCCGAGCCGGAGGCCGAGGACAAGCCGAAACGCGCTCGCTCCCGCCGCGACGATGACGAGCCGCGCGAGGAACGCCCGAAAAAACCGCGCCGCGAGCGGGCCGAGACGGCGGACCGGGCGGAAAAGCCTGCCCGCAGCCGCAAACGCCGCGACGAGGATGACGAACCGGTCCCCGCAGGCGAATGGAATGGCCCCAAGCCGGACTTCCTCGGCGTCGGTTTCAGCTAAGCGGCGATTTCCGCAGCCCAGGCTACAGCGTCGACCCCTGCCGGGATTTCGCCCGGGCATTGCGGATCGGTTGCTGCCCGCCAGATGACCTCTGCAACATCGAGCGGCCGGGTTGTCTCGTTCGGATCGAGCCGGGCGTGTCGCGCCAGCACCTGCTCGACCATTTCCATATAGGGTGCGGCGAACCCGCCTTCTTCCTGGATTTTCCCAGCCACATTGTCGGCAAAGGCGGTTTCGGGTGATTGCCCCGGCATAACCGTGATGGCTCGGATTCCGAATTGCGCGACCTCTCCTGCCAGGACAGCGGTCATCGCATTTACCGCAGCCTTGCTGGCAGTATAGGCGGTAAACAGCGGCAACGGCTTTAGCGTCACGCTCGAAGTAACATTGATGATAGTCCCCGATCCGCGTTCGCGCATGCTGGGCAGTACCGCGCGCGCCATGGCCATTGTGCCGAAGGTATTGGTTTCGAACAGTCGGCGGATCACCTCGGTGGAGGTGCCTTCGAGTGCATTGACCCAGCCGATACCGGCATTGTTCACCAGAACATCGATTGTGCCGGCCTCGGCCAAGGCATTGGCAATGCTGGCCTCGTCAGTCACGTCCAGCGGCAGGACCCGCAGGTTAGGGGACGGGGCAAGCTTGTTGGCTTGCGGATCGCGCATTGTCGCAACAACGGTCCAGCCGCGATCAAGGAAGAGGCGGGCGGTTTCCAGCCCGAAGCCGGTCGAACAACCGGTGATGAGAATAGTCGGCATGGAATGTCTCCTTGGTTGCCAAATTGGGAACCGCGACTAAATATGAACTATTCTTCAGGTTTGGAATTCGCATATGACTCGCCCCACTCCATTGGCCCTGAAACCGCGGAAATCCCCCAGTCAGGCGCGTTCGACAGCGACGGTCGAGGCGATTCACACCGCAACTATTCAGCTTTTGCTGACCGATGGGGTTGCGCGATTGACGACCACGCGCGTTGCGGAGAGGGCAGGCGTATCGGTCGGCACGATGTACCAGTATTACCCGCATAAGGAGGCGCTGCTGTTCGCGCTTGTCACGGCGCAACTGGAAGCGATTGCCGCCGCGATGGAAAACGCGGCAGCCGACCTCACCGGGCGCTCGCTATGTGCGATTTCCGATGGCATTGCTGCAGCCTGGCTTGACGCAAAAACTGCCGATATCGTCGGATCGCGCGCGATCTACGGCATTGCCGCAGAATTCGACATTGTCGAAATGACGCGCGAGAGATCGGTTCAGATGATCGATGCGATCGAAACGCTGCTCACGACTGCATCTGACGCGGTCGTGGCACGGCCACGCGAAGTGGCCTTCATGCTGCTTGCTGTGATGGGTGGTTCAGTCCGCACGGTGCTCGAGCGAGGAGCACGTGACGAGGAACTGGAAGTTTTGCGTGCGGAGCTGCCGCTAGTGTGTCGGCAGTATCTTGCCGTGTCCGCGCATCCGCTTGCAGCGAGATCGGACGCGGAGGAACTCACGCGAGTTTGACAAAGCTATCGATCACCCGTTTCGTCCCCGCTTTCTCGAATTCGATCTCCAGCTTGTTGCCTTCCTGATCGGTCACCACGCCGTAACCGAACTTGTCGTGGAACACGCGCGCGCCCACGGCGATGTCGGCGCGGGGTTTGGCGGCGAAGCTGGCGGCGCTGCGGCGGCTTTCCTGTACGCGGGCGGGTTTCTTTTCGTAACCGGTGGCGAGGGCGCGTTGCCAGCCGGGGCCTCTTGCGCCTGACCGGTCGGGGCGGTCGCGGGCGACGTGGGCGAAAGGATCGTCCTGCTCGCTCCAGTTTACCTGCCACAAGCTTTTCCCGCCGGTAAGCGTGGTCTCGGCATCCACATGCCCGGCCGGTAGCTCCTCGATAAAGCGGCTGGGAATGGAGCTGGTCCACTGGCCATAAATGCGGCGGTTGGCAGCGTGGAGCACGGTGCAGTGCCGCTTGGCGCGGGTGATTGCGACATAGGCGAGGCGGCGTTCCTCCTCCAGGCTCGCCAGCCCGCCTTCGTCGAGCGCACGCTGGCTGGGGAACACGCCTTCCTCCCATCCGGGCAGGAAGACATTGTCGAATTCCAGCCCCTTCGCCGCGTGCATGGTCATTATGGTGACTTTCTCGTCATCGGGCGAGGCGTCATTGTCCATTACCAGCGCGACATGTTCGAGGAAATCGCCCAGCGTATCGTATTCCTCCATCGCGCGGGCGAGTTCGGACAGGTTCTCCATTCGCCCCTTGGCCTCGGCGGTCTTTTCCGCCTCCAGCATGGCGTTGTAGCCGGTTTCCTCCAGCACCGCGCGCAGCAGTTCGGCAGGGGTGACGGCCTCGGCCATCTCGCGCCAGCGGAGGAAATCGCCCATCAGCGCGCCGATAGTGTTGGCCGCGCGGGCGGGCAGTTCGTCGCTATCGGCCAGTTGCAGCGATGCGGCAGCGAGCGGCAGGCCGACGCGGCGCGCGTGCTGGTGCATCTTCTCCAGCGTCTTGGCGCCAAGGCCGCGCTTGGGCTGGTTATAGATGCGCTCGAACGCAAGATCGTCCTGCGGCTGGGCGATGACGCGCAGATAGGCGAGCGCATCGCGAATTTCGGCGCGTTCGTAGAAGCGGAAACCGCCGACGATGCGGTAATTGATGCCGATCTGGATGAAGCGGTCCTCGAATTCGCGCGTCTGGTATTGCGCACGCACGAGGATGGCGATCTGGTTGAGGTCTGCGCCTTGCCCCTCCAGCCGCTCGATCGCTTCGCCCACGCGGCGCGCTTCTTCCGGCGCGTCCCACACGCCGATGATCTTGACCTTCTCGCCGCCATCGGCCTCGGTCCAAAGCGTCTTGTCGTGGCGCGTGGTATTCTCGCGGATCAACCCGCTCGCAGCGCCGAGGATATGCGGGGTGGAGCGATAATTCTGCTCCAGCTTGACCACGGTCGCGCCGGGAAAATCCTTTTCAAACCGCAGGATATTGGCAACTTCTGCCCCGCGCCATGAATAGATCGACTGGTCGTCATCCCCCACCACGCAGATGTTCTTGCGGTCTTGAGCCAGCAGCCGCAGCCATAAATACTGGACGGCGTTGGTATCCTGATATTCGTCGACGAGGATATATTTGAAGCGGCGCTGATATTGCTCGAGGATCTCGCGATCCTGGCGAAAAATGTTGAGCATGTGCAGCAGCAGATCGCCGAAATCGCAGGCGTTAAGCGCCTTCAGCCGATCTTGGTACAGCGCATAGAATTGCTGCCCCCGGCCATTGGCATAGGTCTCGCTATCGGCGGCAGTCAGGTCGGCGGGGTTGAGCCCGCGATTCTTCCACCCGTCGATCAGCCCGGCCAGTTGGCGAGCGGGCCAGCGTTTCTCGTCAAGGTCGTTCTGCTGGATCAGCTGCTTCAGAAGGCGCAGCTGGTCGTCGGTATCGATGATCGTGTAATTGCTTTCCAGCCCGACCAGTTCGGCATGGCGGCGCAGCATTTTGGCGCAGATCGAATGGAAGGTGCCGAGCCACGGCATCCCTTCCACCGCATCGCCAATATGCTGGCCGACCCGGTGGCGCATCTCGCGCGCGGCCTTGTTGGTGAAGGTGACGCACAGGATCTCGCTCGGCCACGCCAGCCGCATGGCGACGAGATGGGCAAGGCGCGCGGTCAGCGCGGCGGTCTTGCCGGTGCCTGCGCCCGCCAGCATCAGCACCGGGCCCTCGGTGGTCAGCACCGCCTGTTGCTGCGGCGCGTTGAGCCGCGCGGCATAGGCAGGGACACGCTGGCCAGGCATGTCGGGCAGGGCAGGGGAGTCGGTCATCGTCAGTGTGAACAGGTAGGGAACGCGCGCAGGCAGCGCAACAGCGTTCGCGCCGGTTTCACCCCGTCGTATTCCGTGCACCGGATTCGACGGTCCGATCCGGCGGCGCGCCGGGCGGTGGCGATCCTGGGAGCCATTCGTGCCTTGCGGCGTTGGCGCAATAATGTCCTGCAGGGGATGCCGTTTGGGCAGCAGGGCACGGGTCGCGTTCGTCACGCATGGTAACACTGGAAGGAAACCACCATGCGTCACTATTCCCTGCTTGTATCCGCTGCGATGGCAGCGTCATTCTCCTATCCCTCGACGGCACAGGATGCGCCGGCCCCGCCGCCCATGGATGAGCCGATGGCCGAACCGCCTTCGCCCGCCCAGATCGATCCGGCGGCGCAGGCGCAGATTGACAGCTGGCCACCGGAACAGCAGGCGGCCTATGCCAGCTGGCCAGTCGAAGCGCAGGAATACTACTGGTCGCTCCCGCCCTATCGGCAGGCTCTGTTCTGGCGGATCAGCGATGCGGACAAGCTGCGCCTCTCGCAAATGACGGCCGACGAACAGGCTGCCTCGTGGGAAGCACTCGAACGCAACGCTGCAGCAGCTGCGGCATCGCCGCCAGAGACAGACCGTGACGATCCGGATTCACCGGTCGAGGAATAATCCCGTCGGCATCAGCCAGCATCTTCGGCAAGGCGAAGCAGGGTGAGCTTGGCCTTGCCGACCGGACGCTCGGCCTCGATGGTCAGCCCCTTGACCTCGACCGTTTCGTCGCGAGCAGTTTCGAGCGCGATCCATGTCGCATCACCGATCCAGCCGAGGCGGAGCATGCGATCGAGCGCGACCTGGCCTGCGCCGGTGTCATAGGGGGGGTCGAGCAGGATCAGGTCATGCGGCTGTTTTGCCGGGCTGAGCGCCATGACCGACCCGGCGCGCACATCGCATCGGGTGCGCGTGTCGAGGGCGGCGATATTCGCCCGGATCGCATCGAGTGCTGGCTTCTCCTGCTCGACGAACAGGCAGCTTGCCGCGCCGCGAGACAGCGCCTCCAGCCCCAGCGCGCCCGATCCGGCAAACAGGTCGGCAACGCTCAACCCCTCGAAACTGCCGAGGCGGCTGGTGAGCATCGAAAACAGCGTTTCGCGCGTGCGGTCGGCGGTCGGGCGTGTCGCGTCGCCCTTCGGCGCGACCAGCTTGCGCCCGCGCCACTCGCCAGAGATGATCCTCATGCGTTTTTCAGGCTCGAACGGAACCGGTCGAGCTCGCCCTTGCGGATTTCGACTGCCTGCCCACGCGGCAGGTCGGCCAGCTGGAACGGGCCATAGGCGGTGCGCATCAGCCTGTTTACCTCAAGCCCGAAATGTTCGAGCACGCGGCGCACTTCGCGGTTCTTGCCTTCGGTGATGGTCATTTCGATCCACTGGTTGCGGCCGGTCCGCCGCTCCATATTGGCATCGATCCGGCCATAGCGCACGCCGTCGATCTCGATCCCTTCGATCAGGCTTTCGAGCTGGTCCTGCGTGATCTCGCCAAAGGCGCGCGCGCGATAGGTGCGCGGAATACCGCTGGCAGGCAGTTCCATCTGCCGCTTGAGGCCGCCATCATTGGTCAGCAGCAGCAGCCCCTCGGTGTTGAAATCGAGCCGCCCGATCGGCATCACCCGGCCAGCATCCTTGGGCAGCGCATTGCGCAGCGCGGTGTAGATCGTCGGGCGACCTGCCGGGTCCTTCTCTGCGGTGATCAGGCCGGAGGGCTTGTGAAAGGCGAACAGCCGCGTGCGATCGGCCTTGCCGACCGGTTTGCCGTCCACCGTCACGCCGCGCAAATTGGGAATGATGGTGGCGGGCGTATCGAGCACCTTGCCATCGATCGCCACGCGCCCTTCGCCGATCATCCGTTCGACCTCGCGCCGACTGGCAACGCCTGCGCGGGCGAGCAGCTTGGCGATGCGCTCGCCCTCGGGGCGCGAGGGATCGCGCGCAGGCTTCGCCTTTTTCGGAGTGTTGTGCCGTTCGGCGTCGAGCGGGTCGTATGCGGACATGGCCGCCCGTTAGGCGCTCAGTTCACCGCACGCAACGCTTCCTCGACCGTTTCGTGGAAGCTGTGTATCCCGCCTTCCAGCGTGCCGAGGGTGATTTCGGGCACTGCGCCGGTCGACAGGCCCTGCTGCCCTAGTTCCGCCGCGCGGAAATCCTCGCTGGCGAAGACCCCGCCATCGAGCAGCGCCCAGCTGCGTTCCCAGTGATCGCGCGCCTTGTCCGTTGTGGGGGCTTCGGGGATCAGCATGAAATCTTCCACCAGCGTGCGGCTTTCGCTTTGCGGCATCAGCACCATGATATTGATATAGTCGGGGCTGGGGATGACGATGGTCGCAGGCAGCAACTGGTAGGCGAATGTCACCACCCGGCGCAGCGCGGCCATATCGGTCAGGTCGACGCCGTCCATTTCCTCCAGCCGCCCGACCGCGCTGCGCTGGTGCGGACCGACCATATCGCCCGATGTCGCGCCGTCCTTGAAGAACGGCCCGATGGTCTTCGCATGCAGGCGCGTGACGTGGTAACTTTCGAGGAAGGCATCCATGATCAGCTTCCAGTTGCCCGCAACCTCATGCGTCTTGCGGCGGAACATGAAATGGTCGGGCGTTCCAAAGGCGGCGAAATCGCGCCCCAATGCCTCTGCATGCGAGAAATCGGCGCCTTCGACGGGGGAGAACCAGATCATCCCGCCTGCTTCGCAACTCGGCAGTTCGATCAGCGGCATGTCCGCCTTGTCCATGCCGGGGAAGGTTTCGGGCCGGGGCAGGGCAAGCAGGCGACCGTCCACCGAATAAGTCCATGCGTGATAGGGGCACACGAGCCGTTTGGCCTTGCACACATCATTGCCCTCGACCAGCCGCGTGCCGCGATGGCGGCAGACATTGAGGAAGACATGCGCTTGGCCCTCACCGTCGCGGGTGATCAGCAGCGGGCGGCCGGTGCCGTCATGCGGCACCGCCATGCCCGGTTCGGGCAGCAGCGCCGAAGGGCAGATAACCTGTGGCAGCCGGTCGAACAGCGCGGCCTTCTCGCGGTGCCAGTGTTCGGGATCGGTATAGACCGAGGCGGGGACGGTGCGGATGCCGTTCGCAGGCCGCGTTTCGCCCTTTGCCAAAGCCTCTGCCAGTGCCAGCTGCCCTGCGGTCGGCTGTAATCTGGGGACATGCGTATCGACGGTGTTCATCGAAGCTTTCCTATTTCCTCTCTCGGCGACTAATGTCCCACAAAATCGGGCGAACGGGAAGGACGCTAGGGCATGGCCGAAACTGCGGCAGTGAAGACGAAGAAACCGGGTATTCGCGAGGTCGTCCGCGCGCTGGGTAACCGCAAGGCGTTCTACATGCTGCTGTTCGGCATTGCCTCGGGCCTGCCGCTTTCGCTGTTCCTCGGCACGCTTTACGCATGGCTGACCGAGGCGAAGGTCGAGCTGGAGACGATGGGCGTGTTCTCGCTGATCGGACTCGCCTATGCCTTCCAGTTCCTGTGGTCGCCGCTGATCGACAAGGTCAATATCCCCGGCTTCGCGAAGCTGGGCAAGCGCAAGCAGTGGATGGTCCCGGCGCAGATATTGCTCGGCCTGATCCTTGTAGGACTCAGCCTGAGCAATCCGACCGACAGCAATATGGGCTGGTTCAGCTTGCTTGCGGGCATCGGCGCGCTGGCCAGCGCGACACAGGACATCGCAATCAACGCCTGGCGCATCGATGTGGCAGACAAGGTTGCGACGCTCGACATGCTCTCGACCATCTACCAGATGGGTTATCGCTTCGCCGCGCTGATCGGCGGTGCGGTGGGCCTGATCATCGCCGCACGCATCGGCTGGCCGCAGACTTACCTCATCATGGGCGGTATCTTGCTGGTGATCGGCATTGCGGGCCTGTTCGCACCCGATCGCCAGACCGGCGATGTGGAAGACGGGCTGGCCGAAGATGAGTTGATGCTCTCGCTGCGCAGGAAGGGCGAAATCCTCCCCGATGTGCGGGCGAAGGCGCTGGCAGTGGTCGGCCTGCTATGGGCGGGCGCGATCGGTGTGGTGCTGACCTTCATGTACATGTCGCTCGCCTTCGCGCCGGAGGACAGGCCCAATCCGACCGATTTCACGCTCGGCTGGGGGCCGTGGATCATTGTGGCGACGGTGGTCATCCCCTCACTCGTCGCAGGCTGGCTTGCATCGCAGAAGGAGCGCGGCGAGAATGTCCTGACGGAAGACGCGGCCCCGGCATCGGGCGGTAGTTTTGCATTGGACCACCTCTATCGCGCGCTGGTGATGCCGCTGGTCGAATTCGTCGGGCGGATGGGCTGGTCGCTGGTGCTCATCCTCTCGCTGGTGCTGACCTATCGCATCTGCGACGCGATCTGGGGGACCTTCGCCTATCCGTTCTATCTTGGCGAATTGCAGTACACCAATGACGAGGTCGCTTTCGCCTCCAAGTTCTTCGGGGTGGGCGCGATTATCGCCGGGCTGGCACTGGGCGGATATATGCTGACCGTGATCGGTCGCATGGCGACGCTGACCATCGGCGCGCTGCTCGCTGCGCTGACGAACCTGCTATATGCGGATATGGCCGTGGGCGGTGCGCGTATGCAGGCGGCGAGCGATGCGATCGGCTTCACAAGGCTGATCGAGTTCATGGCTCCGTTCGGCTCCGACGCACTGCCACGGCTGACCTTCACCATCATGTGGGAAAACCTCGCCATCGGTATCGCTGGCGCGGCCTTTGTCGCGTGGCTGAGCTCAATCGTGTCGAAGAAATACAGCGCGGTGCAATACGCGCTCCTGTCCTCGCTCACCCTGCTGGTCGGCACGCTGGGCCGCAGCGCACTGGGCGAGATGATCGAGAAGCAAGGCTATTTCGATGTCTTCGTGCTGACCACGCTGATCGGCTTCGTCGCCGTGGCGCTGTGCATCGCCGAATGGGTGCGGGTGAAGCGCGCCGGTCTTAAATCGGGCGTGGTGACGCCCGATGCGGCGGAGGCTATCGTGGCGGAGCCAGAAGCAATCGCGGGCGAACCGGTCGCCGCTACTCGGGAAGCTCCCCGTTGAGCCGAAGCACCTCGCCCGCGAGGTAGAGCGAACCCGCGATCAGGATTGGCAAATCATCGTCTGGGAAACCTGCCAGCGCAGCGGGAACATCGTGTGCAGCTATTGCACCGGGCCCAAAGGCTTCGACCCTGTGATGGTCGTGGGTCGGGATCGGCACGACGGTAACGCTGGCGAGGCTTTCCTGCATTGGTTCGAGCAGGCCAAGTGAGTCCTTGCCCTCAATCATACCGATCACGAGATGGACACGCCGCCCGGCGAAATGCGCCGCCAGCGCATCGCCTGCCGAACGGTTATGGCCGCCATCGAGCCAGACTTCGCGGCCTTGCGCCAGCGGCCCGTTGGACAAGCGTTGTAGCCGCGCGGGCCAGTTTGCCGCCAGCAGGCCCTTGCGTACGCCTTGCTCGCCCGGATCGAAACCGCCTATCTGCAGCATCGCTATCGCCAGCCCCGCGTTCCCGATCTGGTGAGCGCCGGGCAGCGCGGGCAGCGGAAGGCCGGAACAGGAGCCTCGCTCCGAGATAAAATCGAACCCTTCCGCGCGGGCCTCGACATGCCAGCCGTCGAACCACTTGGCCTGCGCCTTGTAGGCGCTTTCCGAGATTACTCCTTCGATTGCGGGCGGGTATTCGAGCGTGGCGAAAGGCACGCCGCACTTGAGGATGCCGGACTTCTCGAACGCGATGCGCTCGACAGGTTCTTGCGGCACGCCGTCCTCAGGCGCGAGAAGGAAGCGTTCGTGGTCGATCCCCAGCGCCGCGATACCGCAGGCGGCCAGCACTTCCGGCCCCAGCACATTGGTTGCGTCGAAGCGTCCGCCTAGACCGACTTCGACCACGCAGGCATCGGCAGGGGTGCGGCTGAAGGCGAGGAAAGCTGCGGCGATGGTGGTTTCGAAGAAGCTGGGGTTGAGGCCCTCTGCGGCGTCGAGCACTTCCTCCAGCAGCTCGGCCAGCGGCCCGTCTTCGATCAGTTTCCCGGCCAGCCGGATACGCTCGTTATAGCGCACCAGATGCGGGCTGGTGGTCATGTGGACACGCTTGCCATCCGCCTCCAGCATCGCGCGCAGGAAGGCGCAGGTCGAACCCTTGCCGTTGGTCCCGGCAACATGGAACACCGGCGGCAGCCGCGTGTGCGGGTCGCCCAGCCGAGCGAGCAGCGCATGCATCGTCTCCAGCCCGAGCCGCCCTTGCGGCAGGCTCAGCGCGGCAAGTCGGTCAAGCTGCGCCTGGACGCGCGGGTCGGAGGATGTGCCGAAGTCTTTCACGCAAAGCCCCTCCCCTTCAGGGGAGGGGTTGGGGTGGGGCATGTCAGGTATCGAGGCTTGCCGCCCCCACCCCCTGACCCCCTCCCCTGAAGGGGAGGGGGGAGGGTCACGCAGCCTCGGCTGGCTGCAAATAATCCAGCAGCCCGGCCAGCGTCTCGCGCAGGTCGTGGCGGTGGACAACCATGTCGACCATGCCGTGCTTGTGCAGGTACTCGGCACGCTGGAAGCCTTCGGGCAGCTGCTCGCGGATCGTGTCCTGGATCACCCGCTGCCCGGCAAAGCCGATCAGGCAGCCCGGCTCGGCAATATGGATATCGCCCAGCATGGCATAGCTGGCGGTAACGCCGCCGGTGGTCGGGTCGGTCAGTACGACGATATAGGGCAGCCCGGCCTCACGCAGGCGGCGGGTCATCACGGTTGCCTTGGGCATCTGCATCAGGCTGAGGATACCCTCCTGCATGCGCGCGCCCCCGGCAGCAGTGCACACGATATAGGCGCATTTGCGCTTCAGCGCGCGTTCGGCGCCCTGGCAGAAGGCAGTGCCCACCGCCATGCCCATCGATCCGCCCATGAAGCCGAAATCCTGCACGCCGACGACTGCCGGATGCCCCTCGATCTCACCCGAACCGACGGTGAAAGCGTCGCGATGCGGGTTCTTTGCGCGCGCCTCCTTCAGGCGGTCGGTGTATTTCTTGGTGTCGCGGAACTTGAGCGGGTCTTCGCGGACCTCGGGCTGTTCGAGCACCTCGTAGCCCATGTCGAGGATCTGCCGCAGCCGCTCATCCGCGCCGATGCGTTCGTGGTGATCGCAACGCGGGCAGACCTGCTGGTTGTCCTCCATCTCCTTGGCGAAGACCATTTCCTGGCACGACTTGCACTTGACCCACAGATTGTCGGGCGTCTCGCGCTTGTTGCCGAAGGGGAGCGAATTGCGGACTCGGGTTAGCCAGTTCATGGGCGGTGCCTATAGGCCGTTTTGACCGGTCTTCAAACAGTCGCTGCATAACTCCCCTCCCCATGGGGAGGGGCTGGAGGTACGGCGGTCGCCGCTATGCCCCTACACAAGCCCACGCCGCTGCGACTAGGCGCTGCTACACATCGCCAAGTCTCGCTGCCCCTCCCTGAGGGGAGGGGATCACCGAGCGGCGCGGATTGCCGTGGCAAGCGCCGCAGTCAGTTCCCGCAGCTTCGCGGGTGCATCCGCCCCATGCTCAGCCACCAGCTCCACGAGCGCGCTGCCGACCACCACACCATCGGCAACTTGTGCAATTTCAGCGGCTTGTTCGGGGGTCCTGACACCGAATCCGACCGCAACGGGAATATCCGTCGCGCGCTTGATCCGGCTGACATTGGCCTCGATCGATTCGATTGCCGCCTGCTGCATCCCGGTGATGCCCGCGACCGCGACGTAATAGAGGAAACCTTGCGACCCCTCGACCACGGCGGGCAGGCGCTTGTCGTCGGTGGTCGGCGTGGCGAGGCGGATCGGGGCGATCCCCGCATCGCGCAGCGCCGGGCCAAGCGCATCGTCCTCTTCCGGCGGGATATCGACACAGATCACCCCGTCGACGCCCGCATCCTTCGCAGCAGCGGCAAACCATTCCGCCCCGCGCCGGACCATGGGATTGGCATAGCCCATCAGCACCAGCGGCACGTCCGGGTGGCGCTGGCGGAATGCAGTGGCGATGCCCAGCACATCGGCAGTGGTCGTCCCCGCGCCAAGGCTGCGCAAATTCGCCGCCTGGATGGCGGGCCCATCGGCCATCGGATCGGTAAAGGGCATGCCCAGCTCGATCACATCCGCGCCGCCCGCGACCAGCGCGTCGAGATTGGCCGCAGTGTCGCCATCGCCTGCGGTGAGGAAGCAGACGAGGGCGGGGTGGGGCTTGGAGAAGGCGGAGGAGAGGCGGGTCAAGCGTATTTCCTCACCAAGCTACCCGCGACTGTGACCGCCTTAACAACGACAATCGCGGCAAGGATAAGTGCAGGAACAACAACGAGTGGAACGGACCCGTATCCGGCAGTCGGGTCGCACCAATATCCATATTGGGTTTCGCCAGACATGGGTTGTGCCTCGGCTGGCCAACACTGCAAACGCTCGGTGATTCCTGAAACGATCACCGCACCGCCGACCAAGCCGAAGATCAATGGGGCAAGAGGCAACTTGTAGGATTCAAACAACCGAGCACACCCATTGAGCTTTCGCGCGGGACTCATCATGTCGAAGCCATGCCAGCAGGCCATAGGTACTGCGAAGAGACTCAGGCCAATGAGCCGGTCAAGCGATCGATTGGAGGAATATTCAGTTGCCTCATCCCAGTTCATGCCCACGGGCTGATTGTGAAACAGATCTTCAGTAAATTGCCAAACGAACGCCGCAAGAACAACGATTCCCAAGCTTGTTAGCGCCCTCATGGTCTTCGGATTTGGCGTTTCCGCGTTGCTCACATCTCCACTCCCAGCTTCTCGGCCACGGTAAAGATGTCCTTGTCGCCGCGCCCGCACAGGTTCGCGAGGATGATCTGGTCGTCGCGCATTTCCTTCGCGCGCTTTGCCACAGCAGCGATGGCGTGGCTCGGTTCGAGCGCGGGGATGATGCCCTCGGTGCGGCAGAGCAGCTGGAATGCGTCCAATGCCTCGTCGTCGGTCACGGCGGTGTATTCTACGCGGCCCATGTCCTTCAGCCAGGCGTGTTCGGGGCCGATGCCGGGGTAATCGAGGCCCGCGCTGATCGAGTGGCCTTCGGTGATCTGGCCGTCCTCGTCCTGTAGCAAATAGGTCTTGTTGCCGTGGAGCACGCCGGGAAACCCCCCGAGCAGGCTTGCTGCGTGCTGGTCGCCGTCGAGGCCATAGCCCGCCGCCTCGACCCCGAGCATCGCCACATCGGGATCGTCGAGGAAAGGATGGAACAGGCCGAGTGCGTTGCTGCCTCCGCCGATTGCCGCCACCAGCAAATCGGGCAGGCGACCGGTTCGCGACAGCATCTGCGCGCGCGCTTCCTTGCCGATCACGCTCTGGAAATCGCGCACCAGCTCAGGGTAGGGATGCGGGCCTGCGGCGGTGCCGATGATGTAGAACGTGTCGTGGACATTGGCGACCCAGTCGCGCAGCCCCTCGTTCATCGCATCTTTCAGCGTCGCAGCGCCGCTGGTCACCGGAACAACCTCCGCGCCGAGCAGCTTCATGCGAAACACATTGGGTGCCTGCCGCGCCACGTCGGTCGCGCCCATATAGATCACGCAGGGGAGGCCAAAGCGCGCGCAGACGGTGGCGGTGGCGACGCCGTGCTGGCCCGCGCCGGTTTCGGCGATGATGCGGGTCTTGCCCATCCGCATGGCAAGCAGGATCTGCCCGATGCAATTGTTGATCTTGTGCGCGCCGGTGTGATTGAGCTCGTCGCGCTTGAACCACACTTGCGCGCCCCCAAGTGCCTCGGTCAGGCGTTCGGCAAAATAAAGCGGGCTGGGGCGGCCGACATAATGTTCGAGCAAATCGTCGAACTGCGCCTTGAATGCCGGGTCGGCCTGCGCAGCGCGATATTCTTTCTCCAGATCGAGGATCAGCGGCATCAGCGTTTCGGCCACGAAACGGCCGCCGTAATCGCCGAAATGGCCACGCTCGTCTGGCATGGTGCGGAAGGAATTGGGGCTGTTCATCGAAGGTGCGATTGGCAGAGGCCGTCGCGCCTGTCCAGCCACGACGCACCACCCGCCAAGCTTGCTGCCAGATTAACATGATGTTGCAAAATGGTGACATTTTCAAAAAGTCACACGACGCCTGAAGCTGTCAGTTGAAGTTCAGGATTGCTAGCCAATGTAACGCAGACGCCGCTCCCCCTTTGACGAGCGGTTGGAATTGAAAGGATTACACATGCGTAAGATTGCAATCGCACTGGCCGCTGCGGCCACCGCATTCGCGGCACCGGCCATGGCGCAGGAAGCCGCCGGCGAAGGCCGCGTGGAAGCTCGCGGCGGTATCGTCTGGGCCAACGGCTACGAAGAAGCCGTTGCTGGCGTTGCAGCCGGTTACGACTTCGATCTTGGTGAAACGATGTTCATCGGTGTCGAAGGTTCGGCAGACAAGATCCTCGCAAGCGGCGCGGATGTCGTCTGGGGTGTCGGCGGCCGCGTTGGTGGCAAGATCGGCGACAATGGCAAGCTGTTCGCAGCTGGTGGCTATGCCTTCGGTGAAGGCGAAGACGTGCCGTACCTTGGCGCGGGCTACAACCACAATGTCGGCAAGAACATGTATCTGACCGCCGAATATCGCCACTTCTTCAGCGATTTCGTGGACGTGAACGCAGCGACCGTCGGTGTCGGCATCAAGTTCTGATCCTTACCCGGATCTGAAACGGAGAAGGGCGGTCCTGCGGGGCCGCCCTTTTTCTATTCCCCGCGCGCCGCCGCGCAGAAGGCCGCAATCTTTGCCGCATCCTTGACCCCCGGCGCAGTTTCGACGCCTGATGAGGTATCGACCAGTTCGGCCCCGGTTGCGGCGATCGCCCCGGCAACATTGCCAGCGGTCAGCCCCCCGGCGAGGCCCCAGGGGATGGTATGTTCGAAATCGGCCAGCAATTGCCAGTCGAATATCTCCCCATTGCCGCCGGGCAGCGCCTTTGCCGGGGCGTCGAACAGCAGGCGGTCGACCGCACCTTCGTAGCGGCGCGATTTTTCGAGCGTCGGCGCATCCTTCACGCCCAGCGCCTTCCACACTTCGACACCCATCCTGCCACGCAGCAGGCCGGCCCACTCGGGCGTTTCCGAGCCGTGCAGCTGGACGATATCGGGCATCACTGCGTCAAGCGCCGCAGACATCAATTCGACCTCTGCATTGACCGTGAGCAGGGCGACCTTCGCCTTTCCCCGTGCCTGCGCACGCAAGCGGGCGGCGGTGGCAAGATCGACGTGGCGCGGGCTCGGTTCGAAATGCACCAGCCCGATATGCGTTGCACCTGCCGCGATGGCGACATCGACAGTTTCGGGCGTCGACAGGCCGCAAATCTTGATCAGTCGTCCGGTCATGCGAGCCGCATAGGCAAAGCGGCCATGCGGGCCAATCGAAATGTCGCGCATGTCCTAGTCAGTGCGGGCCGCCAAAGGTAATAGCTGCATACTTTCTCAGGGAGGAAACCATGCATCCAGCCATCCGCAACCTGTTGATTGTCGCGCTTGCCGCTTTTGTCGTCGCCTGCAATCCGATGGAGCAGCTCGGCGATGCCGACGCCGCAGTGGCCAAATTCCACGAACAGATGGACAAGGGGCAGTTCGACGCGATCTGGGAAGGCGCGCATGAGGATTTCAGGAAAGCGAGCCCGAAGGCACCCGCAACCAAATTCCTCGCCGATGTCCACACGCGCATGGGCAAGATGAAATCGACCGAACGCGAGGGTTTCAACCTCAACACCAACAACGGCGTGACCACGGTAAAGGTGACGCACAAGACAGAGTTCGAAAACGGCCCTGCGACCGAAACCTTCGATTATATCCGCAAGGACGACCGGCTCGAACTGTGGAACTACAATATCAACTGGGGCCTAGCCGGGCCGCCCGAACCCGGCGCAGGGGAATAGTCCGTCACGGCTGGCGTGGCTGGTAGAGGGGCCAGTAGAGGGGCCAGTAGAGGGGGTGGCAGAGGCAAGACCCTTACAATGTCGCCTCGATCTCCCGTGCGGCCTGCACCGGGTTGTCGGCACGGCTGATCGGGCGGCCGATCACCAGCACGCTTGCTCCGTCATCGCGCGCCTGGCGCGGGGTGACGACGCGTTTCTGATCGCCCACCGCTGCGCCTGCCGGGCGCAGGCCGGGAACGACGAAAAAGCCCTTCTTCCATTGCTTGTGGACCGCAGCGACCTCCTGCCCCGAGCAGACGATCCCGTCGAGCCCGGCGCTTTCGGCGAGTTCGGCAAGCCGCATCACCTGATCGTGCGCGCTGCCTGAAACGCCGGTGCGCGCAAGGTCGCGTTCGTCGAGGCTGGTCAGCATCGTCACGCCGACCACCTTCGTGCCTTCAGCGGCGGCGGCCTTGGCATCTTCCATCATCGCGCGCCCGCCGCTGGCATGGACAGTGACGATGGCAGGCTCCAGCACATGGATCGCCTGCATCGCGCCCGCGACGGTGTTGGGAATGTCATGCAGCTTGAGATCGAGGAAGATCGGCAGGCCGACCTGCGCGATTTCATGCACCCCATGGCTGCCATGCGCGCAGAAGAATTCGAGGCCGAGCTTGACCCCGCCGACATGCGCCTTGACCTTGGTAGCGAGGGCTTTTGCCGCGTCGAGCGAGGGGAGGTCGAGCGCGAGATAGACGGGATTGCTCACAGGGATGTCAGGTCCGATTTCGGTTGTTCGGGAGGGGGTGGGGTTGTTTCGGCTGTTCGCGCCGGCTGGCTGGAAGAAAGCGAATTCGCCTTGATCGCATTTTCGAGCGATTTGATTCGCCTGTTCATCTGCCAGCGGACCCCGCGATGGAACAGCCATGTCGGCACCGCGCCAAGCAGGAAGAACACCAGCGCGATAAAGCCGACCGGCCATTCGAACAGCAGGCTGCGATTGGTGTCGGACGGCCAGATGATCACATCGTGCCGCTCACCCCAGTTGATCACCACGAAGGCGACGATCACCAGTGCGAGCAACGCCCAGAGAAGCCTGCGAACAATCTGCATGCGGTCAATTCTCCCTTTGGCGCGATGCTAGGACCGAAGTCCGCTCAGGTCTAGGCGGCTTGGCCGAACACGCGGGCGAATGTCGTGTCGACATGCTTGAAGTGGTATTCGAGGTCGAACTTGTCCTCCAGTTCCCCGGTCGAGAGCGCGGCGGTGACTTCGGGATCGGCCTTGAGCAGGTCGAGCAGCATCAGCGCGCCATCCGATTCCCACACCTTCATCGCGTTGCGCTGGACGAGGCGATAGGCATCCTCGCGGCTAACCCCGGCCTGCGTCAGTGCCAGCAGCACGCGCTGCGAGTGGATGAGGCCGCCCATGCGGTCCATGTTCTTCTGCATCCGCTCAGGATAGACCAGCAGCTTGTCGATCACCCCGGTCAGTCGCGCGAGCGCGAAGTCGAGCGTGATGCAGGCATCCGGCCCGATAAACCGTTCGACCGAGCTGTGCGAGATGTCCCGCTCGTGCCACAGCGCGACATTTTCCAGCGCGGGCAGGGCATAGGCGCGGATCATGCGCGCCTGCCCGGTGAGGTTTTCGGTCAGGATCGGATTGCGCTTGTGCGGCATTGCGCTCGAACCCTTCTGGCCGGGTGAGAAATATTCCTCCGCTTCCAGAACTTCGGTGCGCTGGAGGTGGCGAATTTCCACCGCGACGCGCTCGATCGAACCGGCGATCACCGCCAGTGTGGCAAAGAACATCGCGTGCCGGTCACGCGGGATGACCTGCGTCGAAACCGGCTCGACCGACAGGCCGAGGCGCTCAGCGACATGTTCTTCCACCGCCGGGTCGATATTGGCGAAAGTGCCGACCGCACCGCTGATGGCGCAGGTGGCGATTTCCTCGCGCGCGGCAATCAACCGCTTCTTGCACCGGTCGAACTCGGCATAGGCCTGCGCCAGCTTGAGGCCGAAGGTGACGGGCTCTGCATGGATACCGTGGCTGCGGCCGATGGTCGGGGTATATTTGTGTTCTTCCGCCCGCTTGCGGATCGCGGCAAGCAGCAGGTCGAGGTCTTCGAGCAGGATATCGGCCGAACGCGCAAGCTGCACCGCCAGCGTGGTGTCGAGCACATCGCTGCTGGTCATGCCCTGATGCATGAAGCGCGCCTCGTCACCGACATTCTCTGCCACCCAGGTGAGGAAGGCGATCACGTCATGCTTGGTCACCGCCTCGATCGCGTCGATTGCGGGCACGTCGATCTTCGGATCGGTCGCCCACCAGCCCCACAGCGCCTTTGCCGCGCTTTCGGGCACCACACCGAGTTCGCCCAGCTTCTCGGTCGCATGCGCTTCGATCTCGAACCAGATGCGATAGCGCGCCTCCGGCTCCCAGATGGCGGTCATTGCAGGGCGGGCATAACGGGGGACCATGTTCGACTCCGTAGGGGATGATGGGCTGGCTTTGCGGGGCGGCTAGGAGGACTGGCCGCGCTTGGCAAGGGAGGCTTGCCATCCTCCACCGGTTGCATGCGATCCTGCCACAACTATTGCCACAAGGACTGCCACAGGAACAGCATTGCATAGCAAGGCCCAAACTGTAGTGTGACAGTGTTGTGCGGCAGCTGTCCTGCCGCCAGACAGGGGTCCTGAATGCGCTTTTCTCTTGGCTGCTCAGCCATTGCAATAATTGCTGTTTCCGCGCCTGCCATTGCTGGCGAGACGGTTCGCTACGAGGCCGCACCCGACTGGGTCATTCCCGCAGAGCTGGACGATGCGGTACTGGCCGATGGCCCGAGCGAGCAATTGTTCGACTGGCAGCACCGGCTCGAAAACGGGATCGTCCAGTCCTTCAACGACCGTATCGTGCGGATCGACAATCCGGAAGCGCTTACCACCGAAGGCACGCTCAAATTCGACTGGTCGCCCGACAAGGGAGACCTGTTCATCCATCGCTTCGAGATCATTCGCGATGGCGAAGTGATCGACCTCATCGCTCAGGGCGTCGAATTCGATGTCATCCGGCGCGAGGAAAACCTTGAACGCCGCCTGCTCGACGGGCGGCTCACCGCGACGGTTGCGGTCCCCGGCCTGAAAGAGGGTGATTTGCTGCGCATCGCCCACTCGATCACCGTCGATGACCAGGCGCTGGGGGATGAGGTCCAGGTGATCCAGTACCTTCCCGCCGCGCCATGGCGCGTGGGACAGGGCCGGGCGATTGTCAGCTGGCCAACGTCCGAGAAAATGGGCTGGAAGGCCGGACCCTTCGTCGACCTTCCCGAAGTGCAGGAGCGCGGCGGCTACAGCTTCCTCGACATCGCTGTGCCGATCGCCAAGCGTGAGGATATGCCGGGCGATGCGCCGTCGCGTTTTCGTGCCTACCCGTTGCTGCGCGTCGGCAGTTTCGACAGCTGGCAAGACTTGTCGAAAGTGATGGAACCGCATTTCACCAAGGCTGCCCAGCTGACAGCTGGCGGTGATGTCGAGGCGATTGCGAAACGGATCATGGCGCAGACCAGAGATCCGAAAACCCGCGCCGCGCTTGCCACGCAGACGGTGCAGGACGAGGTCAGCTACCTGCTCGACGGGCTGGATGGCGGCAACTACCTGCCGCAGGCGGCAGAGGATACGTGGGACAAGCGTTACGGTGATTGCAAGGCCAAGTCGGTCCTGCTGCTTTCGCTGCTGCGCTATATGGGCATCGACGCCAATGTCGTGCTGGTGACGACGCGTGGCGGCGATGCGATGCCCGAACTCCAGCCGGTCCCCGCCAATTTCGACCACATGATCGTGCGCGCGGTGATCGATGGCGAGGATTACTGGCTCGACGGGACCAACACCGCAACCCGTGTCGGTACCATGGCTGCGGTACCGCCGTTCTACTATGCGCTGCCACTGACTCCTGACGGGTCCGACCTCGTCCCGATGCGCTCGCGCGTACAGGATCATTACGACATGGCAATGGCGATGAAGATCGACCAGACTGCCGGTGTCGACCTGCCGATGATGTTCGAGATGACGATGAGCATGGGCGGCCCGGCCAGCGCCCAGTTCGAGAAGATCGTCGATGAGGA
>JACKLA010000007.1 GCA_024236155.1 Sphingomonadaceae bacterium | reverse complement strand
CTTCACGGACATGTGGCCCTTGCCCGATAAATGCGTCGACAAGGCGTCCGGAAGTATAGCGCATCGCCTCATCACGCAGCTGCTCAAGATCAGCAACCGGCGCGATCGCAACCACTGCCTTGTACAGCTTCGGGTCGAGGACCTGCGACTGAAGCGCGGCATAGCCCCCGTAGGACCAGCCAACGATGGCCATGCGATCCGGGTCAGCCACGCCTTCTGCAACCAACCAGCGACCGGCATCGTTCACATCGCCGATCGCAGTTCGCCAGGCCTGAAAACCGTTCCGCCCGAACCAGTCGCTGCCATAGCCGCTCGACCCGCGATAATTGGGTTGCAAAACTGCGTAGCCTTTTGCGGCGAAGAACTGGACGAGCCAGTCAAAACCCCACTCGTCACGCGCGCTCGGTCCACCGTGAGGCAGGACTATTGCGGGCAGGTTCTTGCCATCCGACCCGGGCGGCAAGGTGAGATATCCCGGAATCGTGGTTCCATCGGTCGCCGGGAACGTCACCGGCTTCATTTCGGCCAACGTGCGATCCGACATGAAGCTTCGCAGAGGCAACAGCGGTTCAAGCCTCCGGGTTGCCTTGTCGTAGAGATAGGTTTGCCCCGGATCCGTATCGCTGGCGGCGACGATCATCAGCTTGGATTCATCCGAACTGGCACCGACGATCGTAATCAACGGCCGGCCCGGCAAGGCGTTGTGCAAGCCATCCGCAAGCTTCTTGAGCTCCGAATCAAAATATTGGTTGCTCCGTCTTTCGGTCGCGTAGCTAGCTCCTACAACCCGCCGGTCACGCCCGATCCGGATCAAGCGATCGATGTCGGCATCGTCACGCGATAGAAGCAGCGCCGGTTCGGCATCTACGGCCAGGGGGATTGTGTAGAGCGCTTCGTAACCGTTGTGATTGGCGAATGCATAGGCAATATTGCTCTTGCTCTCGACCGCCACCGGGTAGAGGCCGTTATAGCTCTGGCTGTCGACCTCGACTTTCGACAGGAGCTCCCAAGATTTCTTTCCAGGCTCCCGATAATAGAAAATCCTGCGATTGGAGAGCATGCCGCCGCTTTCTTCGGGTTGGCGGATCTTCATTCGTACCTGCCCGTCTTCGTCCGCTACATAACCAACTGCCGCCTCGTCCGGCCGTTCCAGACGGCTGCGTCGTCCGGTTACGACATCAACTTCATCGACACCTAAACCTTCCTCGTCGTTGGCGAGCCGAGTGTTGATCGTAACTTCCTTGATCCATTGGCGAGTCATCAGGATCTTGTCCTCTTCGCCTTCAAGGTCGAGCGCGATAACATCGCCCCCGTTCTGCCTGAACCCAAGCGATCGCGACGAATCGCGTTGGGTCAGCAGTTTCGCTTCATTGCCGTCGTCCCCAATCGCAATCATGCGGGAAAAACCGATCGTGGTGCTGCCGTCGACCAGAATCCCGGTAATTTCGCACACCAGCCTGCTCTCGGTTGCCCAGTCGCAGCTCGTGAGCTTAGCGTGTTCCTCCGCAAGTTGCGTGATCGGCTTTGGTTCGCCGCCCGCAGCAAGGTCGACCACAAAAACCGCTTCAGCCGATGGCCCGGCAGGCGCGATATAGGCGATCTTGTCGCCGGAGGGTGAAAGGCTGATATCCAACACGGCCTCACGCATGCCGAAAACCGCTGCGATTTCATCATCGTCCTGCGCGACTGCCGCCTGTGCAAGTCCCAATGCCGCCACGCTGGCCAACAATAAGAAGTTTTTTTGCAAATCGCGCCCCCTATCCAGTCCACAGCAAGCTAACAGGCTGTCCTGAAAGGAAAAGAGCAGATTCGAAAAAGGCATGAAATTTGCCGAGAAAAGCACATATCGCGCAATAGCCGCCGCCTCGACCTGAGGCACGTCGAAGGACTCACAAAACCACTTCTATTCCGCGATTTACAAAAATCAAAAGTGCGACAGATTCCAAATTTTCCTATTCTTTGGAAAAATATTCGCGGCGAAAATCCGACGCAAAACTCGCAAAGTCACCCGCCCCAATCGCATCGCGCATCGCCTGCATCAATTGCTGGTAGAAGCCGATATTGTGTTCGGTCATCAGCATGGCGCCGAGGATTTCGCCCGACTTCACCAGATGGTGGAGATAGGCGCGCGTGTAAGTGCCGCAGGTCGGGCATTTGCATCGGCTGTCGAGCGGTTCCTGATCCTCCGCAAAACGCGCATTGCGCAGGTTGAGCGGGCCGTTCCAGGTGAAGGCCTGCCCGTTGCGGCCTGATCGGCTGGGCAGGACGCAATCGAACATATCGACCCCGCGTTCGACCGCGCCGACGAGATCGTCGGGTTTGCCGACGCCCATCAGGTAGCGCGGGCGGTCCTGCGGCAGTTGGCCGGGGGCAAAATCGAGCGTGGCGAACATCGCCTCCTGCCCCTCGCCCACGGCCAGGCCGCCGATGGCGTAGCCGTCGAAACCGATCTCGGTCAGCTTCTGCGCGCTGATCCCGCGCAGTTCCTCGTCGAGCGCGCCCTGCTGGATGCCGAACAGCGCCGATCGGCTCGCATGCTCTTCTCCGCTGTCGAAACCATCCCGGCTGCGCTTCGCCCAGCGCATCGACATTTCCATGCTTTGGGCAATCACATCGCGCGACTGGTCGGCGCGCGGGCATTCGTCGAACGCCATCACGATGTCGCTGCCCAGCAAGCGCTGGATTTCCATACTGCGTTCGGGCGTCAGCATATGCTTGCTGCCATCGATATGGCTACGGAACTCGACGCCCTGTTCGGTCAGCTTGCGCAGATCGGACAGGCTCATCACCTGGTATCCACCGCTGTCGGTCAGGATCGGGCGGTGCCAGTTCATGAATTTGTGCAGCCCGCCCAGCTTCGCCACCCGTTCAGCGCCCGGGCGCAGCATCAGGTGATAGGTGTTGCCGAGGATGATGTCGGCACCGGCCTCGCGCACAGCCTCCGGCTTCATCGCCTTGACGGTTGCGGCCGTCCCCACCGGCATGAAGGCAGGCGTGCGGATCTCTCCGCGCTGCATGCGGATGGTGCCTGTGCGGGCCTTGCCGTCGGTCGCGTGGATGGTGAAGTCGAAGCGGGGGTTCATGGCGGCAGCCCCTAGCCGTTCAGTCGCGCAGTCGCCAGCCCGTCTTGAAGATGTAGGCGATGATCGCGACGCAGATGGTGAGGAAGCCAAGCGTCAGGCCGAGCGATATGCCGATGGCGACATCGGATGTCCCGTAGAACGTCCAGCGCAACCCGTTGACGAGATAGACGATCGGATTGGCCAGTGCGATCTTGCCCCACGGGTCGGGCAACATTTCGATCGAATAGAACGTCCCGCCAAGGAAAGTCAGCGGGGTGAGGATCAGCATCGGGATTATCCCGAGCTTCTCGAAATTATCCGCCCAGATGCCGAGGATAAAACCGAACAGGCTGAAACTTGCTGCAACCAGCATGATGTAGAGGATCGCCAGTATCGGATGCGCGATGGTGTAATCGACAAACAGCATGGCCGTCGCGAGGATGATCGAGGCAAGGATCAGGCTCTTGGTCATCGCCGCGCCGACAAAGCCGACCAGCGTCTCTGCCACGCCCACGGGCGCGGACAGCAGTTCATAGATCGTCCCCGTGAAACGCGGCATGTAGATACCGAAGCTGGAGTTCGAGGTTGTTTCGCCCAGCAGGGTCAGCATCAGCAGGCCGGGAATGATGAATGCGGCGTAGTTCACGCCGCCCAGATCGGGCATCCGCCCTCCGATGGCGGCACCGAAGACGATGAAATAGAGCGATGTGGTCAGCACTGGCGAGAGCACGGACTGGAATGCGGTGCGCAGGAAACGCACCAGTTCGCGCTTGTAGATCGACCAGGCGCTGCGGGCGTTGAAAAATGTCATGCCACGCTCTCCGCCTCGCGCTGTTCGAGCAGGTCGACGAAAATGTCCTCGAGCGAGGACTCGCTGATATCGATCCCGGTGTAATCGATCCCGGCCCGGATCAGCGCCTTGGTCAATTCGGCAACCTCTGCCTTGCCCTTCCCGCTGCCATCGCCACCGCGATAGCTGAGCACCCGGCGCTCTTCATCGAGATGAACGCCAGGCATCGCGATCTGCGCCGGGATTTCTGCAAGCGGCTCAGCCAGCGTAATATGCGCTTCCGTCGTCCCGAGGCGGCTCACCATGGCAGCCTTGTCATCGACCATCAGGATCTTGCCCTTGCGGATAATCCCGACCCGGTCGGCCATTTCCTCGGCCTCTTCGATGTAGTGCGTGGTCAGGATGATCGTCACGCCGCGTTCGCGCATCGCGCCGATCAGCTTCCACATGTCGCGACGCAATTCGACATCGACCCCAGCGGTCGGTTCGTCGAGGAACAGCAGGTCCGGCTCATGCGCCAGCGCCTTGGCGATCAGCACCCGGCGTTTCATCCCCCCGGACAGGGTCATTATGCGGTCATTGCGCTTGTCCCACAGGCTGAGGCTACGCAGGATTTCCTCGATCCGCGCCTTGTCGGGTGCCAGCCCGAACAGTCCGCGCGAATAGGACACGGCTCGCTCGACCGGTTCGAACATGTCTGTCGCCAATTCCTGCGGCACCAGCCCGATGCGTGAGCGGGCACTGCGCCAGTCGGTCGCCAGATCGTGACTGAATGCCCTGATCGTGCCGGAGGTTGGCCGCACAAGGCCGCATACGGCACCGATCAGCGTGGTTTTTCCCGCTCCGTTCGGGCCGAGCAGTGCGAACAGCTCGCCGCGATTGATCGACAAATCGACATTGTCGAGAGCGAGAAGGCCGCCAGCATAGCGCTTGGTCAGCCCAGAGATTTCGAGGATCGGTTGCATAGAGGGACTATTCATCGCGCAGCCGCCGCAACTTGCCAAGCGTTAAACTGCGTCGGGCAATAACAGGCTGGAATCGCCATAGCTGTAGAACCGATATTCGTTCCGGATGGCATGCGCGTAAACATCGAGCATCCGCTCACGCCCCATCAGCGCGCTGACCAGCATGAACAGTGTCGATTTGGGCAGGTGGAAATTGGTCATCAACCCGTCAACGCCCTTGAAGCGATAGCCGGGCGTGATGAAGATTGCCGTATCGCCATCGAATGGGTGGATCACGCGCTTGTCGTCAGCCGCGCTTTCGAGCAACCGCAGGCTGGTGGTGCCGACGGCGATGATCCGGTTTCCGTCTCGCCGGGCGCGATTGAGCCGTTCTGCGGTTTCCGGCTCTATCCGTCCCCATTCGGCATGCATGACGTGGTCCTGCGTGTCGTCGGCCTTGACCGGCAGGAAAGTCCCGGCCCCGACATGCAGCGTCAGCGTCTCGCGCTTTATTCCTGCTTCATCGAGCGTCCCAAGCAGTTCGGGTGTGAAATGCAGCGATGCCGTGGGCGCGGCGACGGCGCCATCCTTTTCGGCGAAGATTGTCTGGTAGTCCGACTTGTCCTGTTCGTCGGTCGGACGCTTGCCCGCGATGTAGGGCGGCAGGGGCATCTGGCCCGCCCGTTCGAGCAGGAGCTCGACCGGTTCGTTACCCTCGAACGCCAGCGTGAAGCTGCCATCTGCATGGCGGGCCTCGGCAATCGCGCTGACGCCTGCCGCAAACTCGATCCGATCGCCCGGCTTCAGTCGCTTTGCATTGCGAATGAACGCCTGCCATCGGCGCAGGTCGATCCGCTTGTGCAGCGTTGCGCCGATCCGCGCCTCGCCGCGCCGCCCCTCCAACTGTGCCGGGATTACGCGGGTATCGTTGAACACCAGCACATCGCCCCGACGCAGCAATTGCGGCAGTTCGCGGACGATACGGTCCTCGAACGGGGCAGGCCCGTCGACCAGCAGTATGCGCGCGGAATCGCGCGGGCTTGCCGGGCGCAGGGCAATCCGTTCTGGCGGCAGTTCGAAATCGAACAGGTCAACTTTCATGCGCGCGCCCTAGAACGCGGCGCATGAACTGGAAACCCTAGGGTCAGGACCCATTAATCACGCTATCGAGGCGTCGGAATGACGAACATATCGGGCAAAAACGCGCGCCGGGAAGGCTGGATGCCTTCACAAGCGTGTTTTTGGCCGAGATGGAAGTCATTCCGGCGTCCTTTCAGGATTTGACCAAAATGGCCCGGTGCAGCGTCAAATCGGCTTGAAAGATCGACATATTCCTTCACCGATCTTCCTCGCACCAGGCCATTTTGCTTCAAACCTCGACAGCGCGATTAATGGGTCCTGACCCTAGTTCCCGCGTGAGGCGTTGAGCATATCGAGCGTGACCGGCGCATCATCATCGACGGGCAGGATCGTCGGGGCCGGCACGGGCTTGCCGTCCGCAGCGATCGAAGCCTGCACAATCCGCGTCGGGTTCGCAGGCGGTTCGCCCCGGTTGATCCCGTCGATGCCATCCATGCCGGAGATCACCCGGCCGAAATTGGTGTAGCGTTTGTCGAGGCTGAAGCGCGGCATGAAGGTGATGAAAAACTGGCTGTTCGCACTGTCTTCCGACGTTGCACGCGCCATCGAAACCGTACCACGCAGGTGCGGCATCGGGTTGAATTCTTCCTTCAAATCCGGGAGCGAGGAACCGCCCTGCCCCGTTCCGGTCGGGTCGCCGGTCTGCGCCATGAAACCTTCGATCACGCGGTGGAAGATGATCCCGTCATAGAAACCCTGCCGGGCGAGGGTCTTGATCCGCTCGACATGGTTGGGCGCCCAGCTCGGCATGAGGCGGATCGCCACCCGCTTGCCATTCGACAGGTCGAGCAGCAAGATGTTGTCGCGGTCTTCGTTGATATCGAAACTGACGCGGTCATAGACGCGCTGCGTTTCCGCCGGTGCAGCCTCTTCCCCGCTATCCTGTGCATGAGCGGCGACCGGAACAAGCGCCAGCGATGCGAAGGCAGCCGCGGCAATCAGACGTGTAATCATGGGGTTTCCGTGTTTCTCAAATCTCTACGCGTGCTCTAGCCATCGGGGGCTGTCGACACAATGAATGATCGCTTTGGCCTGTGGTCAGCCTCAGTAATCGCCCAGCCTGCCAAGCTTCTCGACCCGTGAAACGACTTCTTCGCGGACCGTCTTGCTGACGAAAGGCGTGATGTCGCCGCCGAACAGGGCGATTTCCTTGACCAGCTTCGAGGCAATCGGCTGGAGCGAGACATCGGCCATCAGGAAAACCGTCTCGATATCGTCGTCGAGCTGCTGGTTCATTCCCGCCATCTGGTACTCATATTCGAAATCGGCCACTGCCCGCAGGCCGCGCACGATCACGCTTGCGCCCTGTTTCTGGGCGAATTTGACCAGAAGCGCATTGAACCCGACGACTTCGACATTGCGGATACCAAGCGCCGCAACCTCACGCTCGACCATGGTCAGCCGCTCGTCGGTCGAAAACATCGGATTTTTCGACGGGTTGGTCGTGACCCCGATTATCAGCCGGTCGACCAGCTTTGCGCCGCGCCGGATAATATCGGCATGCCCCAGCGTGATCGGGTCGAATGTGCCGGGATAAATCCCCACGCGTTCAGCCATTAGCGGTCCCTCTCCACAATATACCGCGCGAGCGACCTCAGCAGGTCGGCTTCTCCGCCATGCGACGACAGGTGGCCGATTGCCTGTTCGACCAGCGCCCGCGCCTGTTTCCGCGCCGGTTCGACGCCCATCAGTGTGACAAAGGTCTGTTTGCCCTGCTGCTCGTCCTTGCGCAGCGCCTTGCCGGCCTTTTCGACATCACCTTCTACATCGAGCAGGTCGTCGGCGATCTGGAAGGCGAGCCCGATATCGCGGGCATAGGCGCGCAAATGCGCCCTGCCCTCCGGTGCGACATGCCCCAGGATAGCCCCCATCTCCACCGAAGCCCCGAGTAACGCGCCAGTCTTCAGCTGCTGCAAACGGGTGATGGTGTGCAGGTCATAGTCCTCTGCCTCCGACGCCATGTCCATCATCTGGCCGCCTGCCATACCGTCCTTGCCGCTGGCGATGGCGAGTGTGGCGATCAGTTCCGACCGGGTGAAGGGATCGCTGCTGGTTTCGCTGTCAGCCAAAATCTCGAAGGCGAGCGCATGCAGCGAGTCCCCCGCCAGCACGGCAGTTGCTTCATCGAACTGGCGGTGCAGTGTCGGCTTGCCATGGCGCAGATCGTCATCATCCATGCATGGCAGGTCATCATGGATCAGCGAATAGACGTGGATCGCCTCGACCGCGCAGCCCGCCCGGACCGCCGCATCGCGATCGACGCCGTACATTTCGGCCGTGGCGGCAACCAGCAATGGGCGCACCCGCTTGCCGCCACCGATCGCTGCATAACGCATGGCCTCGATCAGTGCCGCACGCGAATCGCCGGGCAACGGGAGCAAGGCGTCGAAGACCGCGTCGACCTCTCGCTGGATACGCCGAAGCCCATCCGCCAGCTGGCCATCTGCGATCACGGTGAGTGACATGTCAGCCGTCCGCGTCGAGCGGGGCGGTGCCGCGCGGGGCACCATCCGGTCCACTGACGATCTTCTCGATCCGCGCCTGCGCCGAATCGAGCCGCTTCTGGCAATGCTGCCTCAACGCCTCTCCACGCTCGTACAGGTTGATCGACTCGTCGAGCGGGACTTCGCCACCCTCAAGCCGCCGCACCACATCTTCGAGCGCGCGCAACGCATCCTCGAAGCTCAATTCGGAAATATCGCCGGAAATATCGCCCGGAATATCTATCGTGCCATCTGCCATGGCAGTGAGCAATGACCGTGCGTCCCGCCTTGGTCAAGCAAAGCAAGGGCAGGAAAGTGGAAGAACTATCCACCCGGCGGATTTGGCGTGGGAAGCCGCATCGACAGCTGTTGCAAGCGGGGCGGTCTGTTGGCTAACGCTGGCACGGGCGCATGAAAGACGAATACAGGGGACGAGAGGTATGTTCATCGGGCATTGGGCGCCGGCTTTCGCGGCGGCTGCCGTCAGCAAGGACGCACCGAAACTCTCGACACTGTTTATCGGCGCGCAGCTGGTCGACTGGGGCTTCATGACACTGGGCCTCGTCGGGCTGGAGAAGCTGCGGATCGAACCGGGCTTCATGGCTCTCAGCCCGCTGGACCTGTATTACATGCCCTTCACCCACAGCCTTGTCGGCACGCTGATCTGGGCGCTGATCTTTGCCTTCATCGTGATGGTGGGAACACGAAACCTCGGCGCGGCAATCCTCGCGGGAACGGTCGTCTTCTCGCACTGGGTGCTCGACTGGCTGGTCCACGCACCCGACCTGACCTTTGCCGGCGGGGATCACAAGTTCGGCCTCGGCCTGTGGAACTATCCCTATATCGAGATCCCGCTCGAACTGCTGCTCGTGCTTGGATCCTTCACCTTCTACATGCGCCGGACAAAAGGGCCGATGGGTCCGGCTTTCGTGCTGCTGTTGGTTATGCTTGCGATGCAGCTTTTCAACTGGTTCGGGCCCGAACCCTCACCCAACCAGACACTGTTCTTTGTCACCGCGCTGGTCGCATTCGGTATCGTGACCCTGCTGGCCAAATGGGTTGGTGATACAAGATGGCATAAGAGCAAGGTTGGGCTGGCGGTTCCGAGTTCCTATCGCTAGATGCGCGCGCATGGCAGCTAGCGCAGAATCGATCACCCCGACCATCACCCCTGAAGTCGTCGAGCAGCACGGCCTCAGCCCCGAAGAATACGAGCGTGTCCTGCACGCGCTGGGGCGGGAGCCGAACCTCGTCGAACTCGGGATTTTCTCGGTCATGTGGTCCGAGCACTGTTCCTACAAGTCGAGCCGCCTGCACCTGAAGAAACTTCCCACCGAGGCGCCGTGGGTCATCTGCGGACCGGGAGAGAATGCGGGCGTGATCGATATCGGTGACGGGCAGGCGGCGATCTTCAAGATGGAGAGCCACAACCACCCCTCCTACATCGAGCCCTATCAAGGTGCAGCAACCGGCGTCGGCGGCATTTTGCGCGATGTCTTCACCATGGGCGCGCGCCCAGTTGCAAATGCCAATGCGCTGCGGTTCGGGCGGCCCGATCATCCCAAGATGCAGCATCTGGTAAAGGGCGTGGTCGCGGGGATCGGCGGCTATGGCAATTGTGTCGGCGTGCCGACAGTGTGCGGCGAAACCAATTTCCATCCGGCCTATGACGGAAATATCCTCGTCAACGCGATGACGGTGGGGGTCGCCGATGCGGACAAGATCTTCTATTCGGCGGCCACCGGTGTGGGCAATCCGATCGTCTATGTCGGCTCCAAGACCGGACGCGACGGGATCCATGGCGCGACCATGGCCTCTGCCGATTTCGGCGAGGATGCCGAGGAGAAGCGCCCCACCGTGCAGGTCGGCGATCCCTTTACCGAGAAGCTGCTCATCGAGGCCTGCCTCGAACTGATGGCCACCGATGCGATCGTCGCGATCCAGGATATGGGTGCGGCGGGCCTCACTTCGTCGTCGGTCGAAATGGCGACCAACGGCAAGGCCGGCATCCGGCTCGACATGAACAAGGTGCCGTGCCGCGAGGAAGGCATGACGCCTTACGAGATGATGCTGAGCGAAAGCCAGGAGCGGATGCTCATGGTGCTCAAGCCCGGCAAGGAAGAAATGGCCGCAGCCATCTTCGAGAAGTGGGAACTCGACTTCGCGGTTATCGGCGAAGTGACCGACACGCGCCACATGGTCCTCGAATTCGATGGCGAGGTTGTGTGCGATATCCCGCTTGGTCCGCTCGCGGCAGACGCGCCCGAATATGATCGCCCATATCTTTCCAAAGAGGATTACACCGCCTGGGCGCAGGTCAGGCCGATCGAAGGCGGCGCCCCCGACAGCGCCGATCCGGGTGCCGACCTCCTGAAGATGATGGCCACCCCCGCCCTCGCCTCGCGCAGCTGGATTTCGCAGCAGTATGACAGCCAGGTCGGTGCCGATACGCTGCAAACCGGGGGCGATGCAGGCGTGGTGCGCGTCCACGGCACACGCAAGGCGCTGGCGATCAGCACCGATTGCACCCCGCGCTATGTCTATGCCGACCCCTATGAAGGCGGGAAGCAGGCAATAGCGGAGGCCTATCGCAACCTCTGCGCCGTCGGGGCCCGCCCGCTGGCGGTGACCAATTGCCTCAACTTCGCGAACCCGCAGCGGCCCGAAATCATGAGCCAGTTCGTCCACGCGCTCGAAGGCATGGGCGAAGCATGCCGCGCGCTCGACTTCCCGATCGTGAGCGGGAATGTCAGCCTCTATAACGAAAGCAAGGCAACGGGCGGCGGATCGGCCATCCTCCCGACCCCGGCCATCGGCGGTGTCGGCATTGTCGATGATTATGCGACGATGATGACCATGGGCTTCAAGAATGAAGGCGATGCGATCTACCTCGTCGCGCCCGAATTCTGGACCAAGCCCGATCCCACCCGTTCGCATCTCGGCAAGTCGCTGTGGCTCAAGGAAGTGCATGGACGCGATGAAGGTCGCGCACCGCCGGTCGATCTCGCTGCAGAACGCGGTGCGGGGCAGATCGTTCGCCGCCTGATTGGCGAAGGCCTGCTTTCGGCAGTGCATGACTTGTCGGACGGCGGCCTTGCGGTCGCACTGGCAGAGATGGCGCTGGCAGGGAACATTGGTGCGGAAGTCAGACAGGGCGCGGACTATACGGCGGCCCAGTGGTGGTTTGGCGAGGACCAGGCGCGCTACGTAATCACGGTTCCTGCCGACAAGGCCGATGCTTTCAACCGCATCGTCGCCGAAGGGCCGGAAATTCCCGAGGCCGAACTGGTCGGTTTCCACCGGATCGGCACGGTTGGCGGCGACAGCCTGCTCGGCAACAGCATCGCAGACCTGCGTGAAGCCAATGCAAGCTTCTTCCGCGACTGGATGGGGGCTTGAACAAGCCATCGACTATCGATGAATATCATGGGGCGCAGGGCGCATCTTCCGGTGCGATCATGCAGCGCCTGCGCAGCCTGATCGACGAGATACTGCCCCACGCTGAATCCAGGATCTGGCACGCCCACCCGGTGTGGTTTCTCGATGGCAATCCGATCGTCGGCTATTCGCAATTGAAAGACGGCGTCAGGCTGATGTTCTGGAGCGGGCAGTCGTTTTCAACCGCGGGACTCGCACCATCAGGCAAGTTCAAGGCAGCCGAACGGCTCTATCGCGACAGTGCCGAAATCGACGACGGGCTTGTTCGAGCTTGGCTGGGCGAATCGCGCAATACCCAGTGGGATTACAAGAACATCGTCAAGCGCCGCGGCCGCCTCGAAAGGATCTGCTGAAGCAATGACTGCTGGCTATTCCGGTACCCCGCTCGCCAAGAAGCTCAACCTGCGTGACGGTTTGCGCGTGTGGTTCGATGGCATGCCCGAAAGCGTGCAGGACGAGATCGGGGAATACGCCCTCGAGCTGATATTCGTAGCCGGGCCGGAAGAAGGACCGGACGCCTCGCATATATTCGTGACCGAGCGCGCAGCTATGGAGCCGAAACTCGCCGCCCTGCGCGAACACATGGCGCGCGATGGCCATGTCTGGGTAAGCTGGCCCAAGAAGGCTTCGAATGTGCGCACCGACATAACCGAAGACACCATCCGCGAAGTCTGCCTGCCGATGGGGCTGGTCGATACAAAGGTCTGTGCGGTGGATGAGGTCTGGTCGGGCCTGAAGCTGGTGATCCGCAAAGAACTGCGCTGACCTCAGGCCGCTTGTGCCAGACGGTCCTCAAGCAAGCCATATTCGGGATTGAGTTCGCGCAGCATTGCGAAACAACGCTGATAGGCATGCGGTGTCCCGACATTCAGGCGTTGGCGTACAGCGTCGATATCGTCGGGTAACATGGAAAGCAGGTCCTGATGCGCGAGCTTTCTTGCCTCGCGCCCAAGACGGCGTCCCTCGCGCAGGGCAGCCGTCACCGGTTCGCCCAGACCGCTTTCTTTCTTCATCTGGCGCGCGCCCATGGTGGCGATGAACAGCACACCCGGGCTGTGGTTCTGTTCATAGCTGAAGCCGAGCAGGCAGACCTCGCCCAGCGGATCGCGGCCATAGCCGGTCAGCACATGGAACAGGTCATGCGTATCGCGCAGCCGTTCGACATACCATTCGTAAAGGTCGTCGAAGCGTTCTTCCCGTGCCTTGAACTTGTGGCTTTCGGCCACCAGCCCGGCTGCCGACAGCCCCTCTCTCTCCATGAAGCGCACATAGTTCTGCGCCAGCGAATTGGGTGCACAACCAGCCCAGCGGGCATGATCGTCGAGCGAGGTGACGAGGTCCTCATCGCGCCGGATCAGATCCTGCGCCTCGTCAGTCGCGATGAACTCTTCCATCTGGCGCAGGCTCTTGCGACCTTTGAGCGCCTCGATGATGTGGAAAACCTGCTCGGTGTCTTCCTTGTCCGCCACCAATTTGCCGAAATGCCGCAACGCCTTGATCGGCCGGAAACCGACGACCTTGCGGTCAGGGTGAACCATAGGTTTGGCGTTGGGGGCCATGGGGTGCTCCGTAAAACGAAATCGATTGCTTGCTGCAACCTACTAACAGCGATGTCAATATATGCTCGGCACAGGGCTTCCCTCCGACAATCGAAAAGGCGATAGATACGGCCATGAACGAGACCGAGACACTTCCCTATTCCCTGCCCGGATTGACCGATGCCGAACGGATTGCCGGTGCCAATGCCTATCGCGAGCGGATGCAAGGCAGGCGGTCCTGCCGCTATTTCTCCGACGCGCCCGTACCGCGCGAAGTGATCGAAGCCGCGATCATGGCTGCCGGTTCTGCACCCAACGGTGCCAACCACCAGCCATGGCATTTCGCAGTCGTTTCCTCGCCAGAGAAAAAACGCGCCATCCGCGAAGCCGCCGAGGCCGAGGAGCAACGCTTCTATGGCACCGATGGCGACAAGCCCAAGGCCAGCGAGGAATGGTTAGACGCGCTGGCCCCGATCGGGACCGATGCGGAAAAACCATTCCTCGAAATCGCACCGTGGCTGATCGTGGTGTTCGCCCAGCGCAAGGGCGGGATCGAGGAAGATGCCTCGACGCAGAACTACTATGTCAACGAAAGCGTCGGGATCGCTTGCGGCATGCTGCTGTCCGCGCTGCACGAGGCGGGCGTTGCCACGCTCACCCACACGCCCTCACCCATGGGTTTCCTGCGCGAGATTTGTGGGCGGCCCGAGCACGAAAAGCCGCTGATGATCGTGGTCGCCGGCCTGCCCGCCGATGATGCGCGTGTCCCCCTCCATGCCACGCGCAAGAAGCCGCTGACGCAGATCGCCAGCTGGCTCTAAGAGGCGATTTCCAGCAGCCTGAGGATCGAGGTCAGGTCGCCCTGATCGACCGCGCCATTGGCTGCGGCCCGGGCTTTGGGCTTGGCGTGGTAGGCAAAGCCGAAGTCCGCCAATTCGATCATCGGTATATCGTTCGCGCCGTCCCCGGTTGCGAGCGACACGGCATCGGAGCCCAGGGCGCGGCATTCTTCTTCCAGCACCTGGCGCTTGACGGAGCTGTCGGTGATCGGCCCCACCAGCCCGCCCGTCAGTTTGCCATCGGCCACGGCAAGGCGGTTGCCGACCACCCGGTCGAAGCCGAGCATCTCGGCCACCGGGTCGGCAAAATGGTGGAAGCCGCCGGTGACAAGCACCGTCCGGCACCCGGCATTGCGCAAGGCAGCGACAAGCTCTTTCGCGCCGGCCATCGGCGCGATGCGCTGTTCGAGGCATTCGGCAATCGCGCTTTCATCCAGCCCGGCGAGCAGCCCCACCCGCTCGCGCAGTGCGCTTTCAAAGTCGAGTTCACCCTGCATTGCGCGTTCGGTGATCGCGGCAACATGCACTTTCAGCCCGGCAAAATCGGCCAGTTCATCGATGCACTCCTGCCCAATCATGGTCGAATCCATGTCGGAGACAAAGATGTTCGGCGTCACGATTTCACGCGTGCTCACAAGCATGTCGCACGGCGCGAAATGGTCATCGACAATCGCACGCAGCTTGGCGGGGTCGCCTTCCGGCAGGGCGAATTGCAGCACATCGCCGCCGAAATCGAGCATCTGGACCTTGGCCAGCCGCATGCCTGCCGCCTCGATGGCGGTGGTCGCGCGTTCGACACGCGTTTCAAGTCCCTGCGGGTCTGCTATCAGCCGCGCGATGAGCACTGCGAATTCTCCTGAAAATACCTCCGGGCGAGGCAACAAGCCCCCGCTCGCGCTCATTGCAGGGCCAACTGCCAGCGGCAAGAGCGATCTCGCAGTCACGCTCGCGCAGGCGATAGCCGAACGAGGCCGGAGAGCCGAAATCGTCAATGCAGACAGCGCGCAGGTCTATCTCGATCTCGCGGTGCTCTCCGCCCGTCCGTCCGAACAGGACATGGCAGGCATCCCGCACCACCTGTTCGGCGCATGGGACGGTGCGCGGCCATGTTCAGCGGCAGATTGGGCAGGCAAGGCAGCCGCGCTGGTTGCGGAAATGCAGGCAGGGGGGACGGTGCCGATCCTCGTCGGCGGCACGGGGATGTATATCCGCACGCTGCTCGATGGCATTGCGCCGATCCCGCAGATCGAAGCGTCCATACGCGATGAGGTCCGGGCGATGGCGCAGGCCGATGCGCGCGCGGCGCTGGAGCGTGAGGATCCCCATGCGGCAGCACGGCTGGCACCGGCCGACACCACTCGCACGGCTCGCGCGCTCGAGGTTATCCGTTCGACCGGGCGTCCGATCCACCAGTGGCAGCGAGACAAGTCCGGGGGAATCGGCACGGATGTGACGCTTCATCCCCTGCTGCTCCTGCCCGATCGCGACTGGCTCTACGAACGCTGCGACCGACGGTTTTCACTCATGCTCGATGGCGGTGCCGTCGAAGAGGTACGCGCGCTGCTCGCCCGCAATCTCGATCCGGCCCTTCCCGTCATGCGTGCAATCGGCGTGCGCGAAATCGCGGCGTGGCTGGAAGGCGAACTATCGCGCGATGAAATGATCCGCGCTGGACAGTTGGCCACCCGGCAATATGCCAAGCGGCAATACACCTGGTTCCGCAACCAGCCACCCGAGGGCTGGCCTCGGGTGGAGTCTGAAAATTATGATGTTGAAAGAGTTTTTGAAAGTTTATTGCATTTTTAGGGCTTGACGCATAATTTTGAATTGCTATTGCGGCGAAGTACGAAGGCCCGGCGCACGTCCCCTGCGCCGGGCCATTATTTTGGAGGAAAGCGTGTCACAGCGGGAGCGCAGCGGCGCATCCATCTTGGTCGAGGGCCTTGTCGAACAGGGCGTGGAATTCGTTTTCGGATATCCCGGCGGTGCCGTGCTGCCGATTTACGACGAGCTGTTCGACAATGGTGACATCCGCCACATCCTCGTGCGGCACGAGGCGGGCGCGGCCCATGCGGCCGAAGGTTACGCCCGTTCGACCGGCAAGCCCGGCGTGGTGCTCGTTACCTCCGGCCCCGGTGCCACCAATGCCGTTACCGGCATTGCCGATGCCTTCATGGATTCGATCCCGATGGTGGTCATCACCGGGCAGGTTCCGAGCACACTGATCGGCAGCGACGCGTTCCAGGAAGCCGATACGGTCGGCATCACCCGGCACTGCACCAAGCATAATTACCTCGTGAAGGACCCTGACGATCTTGCGGCGACCATCGCCGAGGCGTTTCGCATCGCCACCAGCGGCCGCCCCGGCCCGGTGCTGATCGATATTCCCAAGGATGTGCAGATCGCGGTTGCCGATCCCGACAAGGCGGCGAATCGCGAACTGGCATCGCACCGCTACCAGCCCCGGACCGAGGGCAAGTCCGAAAAGATCGCGCAAGCCATTGCGATGATCGAGGCTGCCGAGCGCCCGGTCCTCTATACCGGCGGCGGGGTGATCAATTCCGGCACCGAGGCAAGCCGGTTGCTGCGCGAGTTGCAACGCCTGACCGGATCGCCGATCACCAGCACGCTGATGGGTCTGGGTGCCTTCCCCTCGGATCATCCGGACTGGCTCGGCATGCTGGGCATGCACGGCACGTTCGAAGCCAATATGGCGATGAATAAGGCGGACCTGATCGTTGCCATTGGCGCACGGTTCGATGACCGGGTGACCGGACGGCTCGATGCCTTCGCGCCCGATGCGAAGAAGATCCACATCGATATCGACCGGGCAAGCATCAACAAGATCGTTCCGGTCGAACTCGGCATCGTCGGCGATTGCGGCACGGTGCTGCGCCAGCTGGTCGAGGCATGGGGCAACCGCGAACCGCGCGACATCACCGAATGGCAGGCCCGCATCATGGGCTGGCGCGCACGCGAAAGCCTCGCCTACCCCGACAAGGGCGAGGCCCTGATGCCGCAGAAGGCGATCGAAAAGCTCTTCGCCATGACGAAAGAGCGCGATCCGATCATCACCACCGAAGTCGGCCAGCACCAGATGTGGGCGGCGCAATATTTCGGTTTCCGCAACCCCAACAAATGGCTCACCAGCGGCGGCCTCGGCACGATGGGCTATGGCCTGCCCGCCGCCATCGGCGCGCAGCTGGGCAATCCGGATGATCTGGTGATCGATATTGCCGGCGAAGCTTCGATCCAGATGAACATCCAGGAACTGGGCACGGCGAGCCAGTATCGCCTGCCGGTTAAGGTGTTCATCCTCAACAACGAATATATGGGCATGGTCCGCCAGTGGCAGGAACTGACCTATGAAAGCCGCTATTCGAACAGCTATTCGGACAGCCTGCCCGATTTCGTGAAGCTGGCCGAAGCCTATGGCTGGAAAGGTATCCGCATCGAGGATGAAAGCGAACTGGAGGCCGGGATACAGGCCATGCTGGACCATGACGGCCCGGTTATGGTGGACTGCCAGGTCTCAAAGGAAGCCAATTGCTTCCCGATGATCCCCAGCGGTGCTGCGCATACCGAAATGCTGCTCTATGGCGACGAAGTCGCCGGGACGATGGACGACGAAGCCAAGGCGCTGGTGTGATGCGCGCCTGTCTCTCTCAACTCCGTTCGTATCGAGCGGAGCGCGAAGCGCGTAGTCGAGATACCAGCGCATCGAGTGTCTCGGCTGCGCTCGACACGAACGGAACTGTATGATGAAGATCATTGAAAAGGCGGCGGAACGTCACGTGCTGGCCGTTACCGTCGACAACGAACCGGGCATCCTTGCCAAGATCACCGGCCTCTTCACCGCGCGCGGCTATAATATCGACAGCCTGACGGTGGCCGACATAACCGAAGATCACGCGATCAGCCGGATCACCATCGTGACCAACGGCCCGCCCGAGGTGATCGACCAGATCCATGCCCAGCTCGAACGGCTGGTGCCGGTTCACAAGGTCACCGACCTTTCCGAAGCCGGTCCGCATGTCGAACGCGAACTGGCGCTGGTCAAGGTGGCAGGAACCGGGGAGAAGCGGGTCGAGGCCCTGCGCCTCGCCGACATTTTCCGCGCGCGCCCGGTCGATACCACCACCGAAAGTTTCGTCTTCGAAATCACCGGCCCGCCCGACAAGGTCGACAGCTTCATAGCCCTGATGCGCGAGCTGGGGCTGGTCGAAGTCGGCCGCACCGGCATTGTCGGGATGATGCGCGGGGCGGAGGGAGCTTAAGGCCGCCTATAGAAAATTATCGTCGCTCCAGCGCAGGCAGGAGCCTATCCAACCTCTCGCCAAAGAGCGAACTTATCTGGACCCCGGCCTTCGCCGGGGCGACGGGGAACGAGAATGAAAGTTTATTACGACGCCGATGCCGATCTGAACCTGATCGCCGACAAGAAGATCGTCGTGCTGGGTTATGGCAGCCAGGGCCATGCCCATGCCCAGAACCTGCGCGATAGCGGTGTGAAGAATGTCGCCATTGCCCTGCGTGAAGGCTCTGCCACCGCGAAGAAGGCCGAAGCTGCCGGGTTCGAGGTGCTGAGCAACAGGCAGGCCGCCGAACAGGCCGATATCCTGATGATCCTCGCGCCCGACGAACACCAGGCCGCGATCTGGGAGAACGACCTCAAGGGCAATATGAAGCCCGGTGCCGCGCTTGCCTTCGCCCACGGCCTCAATATCCATTTCGGCTTGATCGAGGCACCCGAGGATATCGACGTCATCATGATCGCGCCCAAGGGCCCCGGCCACACGGTGCGGGGTGAATATCTCAAGGGCGGCGGCGTGCCGTGCCTGATTGCCGTCCACCAGGACGCCAGCGGCAATGCCCACGACATCTCGCTCGCCTATGCCAGCGGTGTCGGCGGCGGGCGATCGGGCATTATCGAAACCAACTTCAAGGAAGAGTGCGAAACCGACCTGTTCGGCGAACAGGCCGTGCTGTGCGGCGGGGTTACCCACCTGATCCAGGCCGGGTTCGAAACGCTGGTCGAAGCAGGTTACGCGCCTGAAATGGCCTATTTCGAATGCCTCCACGAGACCAAGCTGATCGTCGACCTGCTGTATGAAGGCGGCATCGCCAATATGCGCTACTCCATCTCGAACACCGCCGAATATGGTGACATCAAGACCGGTCCGCGCATCATCACCGATGAAACCAAGGCCGAGATGAAGCGTGTCCTCGCCGACATCACCTCGGGCCGTTTCGTCAAGGACTTCGTGCTCGACAACCGCGCGGGCCAGCCCGAACTCAAGGCAAGCCGCAAGGCTGCCGCAGCGCATCCCATCGAGAAGACCGGCGCCGAGCTGCGCGCCATGATGCCGTGGATCAGCGCCAACAAGCTGGTCGACAAGGACAAGAACTGATACTCGCAGGGACATGGCTGGACACCGTATCTTCGCCATGCCCTTCGCGGGCGTGCATCGCGCCTATATAGCCAAGGTCGAGAAGAAAGGCCGCAGTCGCGAAGAACTGGCCGAAGTCATCCGCTGGATGACCGGCTATACGCAAGCCGAGCTCGACCGGCACATCGAGGCCGAAACCGACTTCACCCAGTTCTTCGGCGAGGCTCCGCTCAACCCCGATCGCACGCTCATCACCGGCAAGGTCTGCGGTGTGCAGGTTGAGGCAGTCGAAGACCCTTTGATGCGCGAGATCCGCTATCTCGACAAGCTGGTCGACGAGCTGGCCAAGGGTCGTCCGATGGAAAAGATCCTTCGCAAGCCGTGAAGTTCGCCTGCCAGTGCGGTGCCGTTGCAGGCGTGATCGACAAGGCGACGCCTGCCGAGGGGGATCATGTGGTCTGCCATTGCACCGACTGCCGTGACCTGGTGCGCCATTTCGGCAAGGAAGCGAGTATCCTCGACGCATATGACGGAACGGCGCTGTATCAGTCCCGTTGCGCGCGCATGCATATCCACTCGGGCAAAGAGAACCTCGCCGGACTGCACATGACCGATGGGCCAACGCTGCGCTGGTATGCCAAATGCTGCGACACTCCCATGTTCAACACCTACAAGAACGCGCGCATCCCCTATGTCACGACACTGCTGGCGAATTGCGACGATGCGGGCCGCAAAGCATTGGGCGAACCGATCGGACACCTGTTCCTGGACGACGTGGATGCCGACACGAGTGACCTCACTCCAATGTCGATGAACCGGCTGCTGCGGCGGTTCTTCCCGCGTATGCTAAAGGACATCGTGTCGGGCGACCGGCGTCGGTGCGAACTGTTCGACGCAACGACGTTTGAACCGATCGCAGAGCCTGCTCTTTTGAGCGCGGCCGAAAAAGAGGCATTGGGCCGCGCATGGAACTGACCGATTGCCACAATATCGACGATTTTCGGAAACTGGCCAAACGACGCCTGCCGTGGCCGGTATTCGACTATATCGACGGGGCGGCGGATGACGAGCTGACCAAGGCGCGCAACACAAGCGCGTTCGATGATGCCGATCTTGTGCCCGATGTGCTGGCGGGTGTGGCCGATATCGATACCAGTTGCACGATCATGGGCCGCACAAGCGCCCTGCCCCTCATGCTCAGCCCCACGGCTGTCCAGCGCGCATTCCACCATCAAGGTGAGACGGCTGTGGCCAGGGCAGCGGACAAATTCGGCCTGTGGTTCGGCATCTCCAGCCTCGCCACGCGCAGCATCGAGGAAATTGCGGCGCTGACCAGCGGGCCCAAGCTGTTCCAGCTCTATGTCCACAAGGACAAGGGGCTCAACCAGTCGATGATCGAGCGGTGCCAGGCATCCGGTTTCGATGCACTCGCGCTGACGGTCGACACCATCGTATCGGGCAAGCGAGAGCGGTGCCTGCGTTCGGGTTTCACCACCCCGCCCCGTTTCTCGGCAAGCGCGGTGTGGAGCTATGCCACCCGCCCGCGCTGGACGCTCGACTATCTCCTGCGTGAGAAGTTCCGCCTGCCAAATCTCGACACCCATGTCAGCGAAGGTAGCGGCAAGGCGGTGAGCATCGCGGATTATTTCAACACCATGCTCGACACCTCGATGGACTGGGACACCGCCGCACGCATCCGGCAGGACTGGGGCGGCACATTCTGCCTGAAAGGCGTAATGAGTGCGGGAGATGCGCGTCGAGCGGTAGAGATCGGGGCCGATGCGATCATGGTCTCCAACCACGGTGGTCGCCAGCTTGACGGCAGCCGCGCCCCGTTCGACCAGCTGCGCGAAATTGTCGACGCGGTTGGTGGCGAGATCGAGATCATCGTCGATGGGGGCGTGCGGCGCGGCACGCATGTGCTCAAGAGCCTGTGCGCCGGAGCCACTGCCGCCTCGGGCGGAAGGTTGTATCTCTATGCCCTCGCCGCTGCGGGCCAGCCCGGCGTCGAACGCGCAATCGGCATACTGAAGGACGAAATCGAGCGCGGGATGCGGCTGATGGGCGTGACAGCGGTGGACCAGCTTAAGCCCGAACGGCTGCGCTGGCGTTAAGCCGTTACCGATGAAACTATATTTCACAAAAACCGGCCAAGAGTTTCGCTTTACAAGCCAGCCGACAGACACCATAGCGCAGATCATGATTATCGCTCGGGACATTCTACTGCGACTTACCCGCCCTTGGGCGTGACCTGCGGCGTGCTTGAGTGAGCGCGTCAGGCGCTCAAGGGATAGATCACCGCACCTCTCGCAAAACCAGCAGTTCCAGAGTTTCTCCCATGCCCATGATGAGCAATCCCGCGCAGAAATACCGCGCCTTCCCGCAAGTGCCGCTGGCCGACCGCCAGTGGCCGAGCCGCACCATCACCGCCCCGCCGCGCTGGCTCAGCACCGATTTGCGCGATGGCAACCAGTCGATCATCGACCCGATGGATGCGGTGAAGAAGAACCGCTTTTTCGACCTGCTGGTAGAGATCGGCGTGAAAGAAATCGAGGTCGGCTTCCCCAGCGCAGGCGCGACAGAGTTCGACTTTATCCAGGGCCTCGTGCGTTCGGGGCGCATCCCCGATGACGTGACGGTGCAGGTGCTGACGCAGAGCCGCGAAGACCTGATCCGCACCAGCTTCGCCAGCCTCGAAGGTGCGCGGGCTGCCATCGTCCACCTCTACAACGCAGTCAGCCCGGCGTGGCGCGATATCGTATTCCGCATGAGCAAGGACGAAGTGCGCGAAATCGCCATGATCGGTGCAAAGATCATGCGTGACGAGGCGGCACAGCGCCCCGATACCGCGTGGCATTTCCAATACTCGCCCGAAACATTTTCCACCGCCGAACTCGATTTCAGCATCGAGGTTTGCGAGGCGGTGATGGGGGTTCTCCAGCCTACCCCGGAACATCCGATCATCCTCAACCTGCCCGCCACGGTGGAGGCGGCCACGCCCAATATCTACGCCGACCAGATCGAGTATTTCTGCCGTAACCTGCCCAATCGTGAAAGCGCGGTCATCAGCCTGCATACGCATAACGACCGTGGCACGGGTGTCGCGGCCGCGGAGCTCGGGTTGATGGCAGGGGCAGACCGGGTCGAAGGCTGCCTGTTCGGCAATGGCGAACGGACGGGCAATTGTTGCCTCGTGACCATGGCGCTCAACATGTACACGCAGGGCGTCGACCCGCAGCTCGATTTCTCGGATATCGACCGGGTCATCGAGACGGTCGAATATTGCAACCAGATCTCTGTCCACCAGCGCCATCCCTATGGCGGCGAACTGGTCTACACCGCATTTTCGGGCAGCCACCAGGATGCGATCAAGAAGGGCTTCGAGGCCCACCGCCAGCAGAATGACGAGCAATGGCGCGTCCCTTACCTGCCGATCGATCCCGCCGACCTTGGCCGCAATTACGAGGCTGTCATCCGGGTCAATTCACAGAGCGGCAAAGGCGGTTTCGCCTGGGTTCTGGAGCAGGATCAGGGCCTCAAGCTGCCCAAGAAGATGCAGGCCGATTTCTCCAGACACGTCCAGCATATGGCCGACGATCTGGGCCGCGAACTCAATGCAGCGGATATCTGGGATGCCTTCCGCAAGGCCTATCACGTCAAGACCCATCCCAAGCATTTCCAGCTTGTCGATTACGAGGAAAGCCGCGCCGCCGATGGTACGCGCATCTTCAGCGGTAAGATCGCGGTCGACGGAGTGGAGCAGAGCGTCAGCGGGCGCGGCAACGGATTGATTTCCTCTGTCGTCGGCACGATCCGCGAGACATTCGGCGTGACGCTGGAAGTTGTCGATTACACCGAACATGCGCTTGGCACCGGCACCGATGCACGCGCCGCAGCCTATCTCGAATGTCGTGATGCCAATGGCGAAACGGTGTGGGGATGCGGCATCGACGAAGACGTGGCGACCGCCAGCGTCCGCGCCGTGCTGAGCGCCGCCAATTCCGCCGCCTAGCTGCCGATCCGTTTGAGACGCAGGTTGCGTTCGTTGCCGGGCGTTGCCAGCTTCAGCTTTGTGCCGTCGAGCGAATAGGCGAACACCAGGCTGGTGTTGTCGATATGGAGTTCGTTCGCGCTGACCTGGAAGGTCTGGGCGATCCGCGTCCCTGCCTGTTCGCCGCTCTGACGGATGGTGACCAGTTCGCGCGCAGGCGTAATCTCGACAATATCGCCCGGCGCAAGATCGCGCAGCCCCTTTTGCGAGACGATGCTCCACTGGCCGACGATCCCGAGCTGGTCGATATCGCCCGCGATAGCACCGCCACCCGACTGCAACCGATGCGCACTTGCCGCGAGACGGGAAACCATCGCCTGCTCGCGCCCCAGCATTGGAACCGTGCCGGAGGAAAGCCGCTGCTGCAGCCTGCCAAATGTATCGGCTGCTGCGCCCGCATCACCCGATGCGTGATATTGCTTCAGCGCATTGTCGAGCGTCAGGAACTCGTCGACCAGCGCCTCGGCAGCAGCAAGGTTCGCTGGCGGCTCGCCAGCCCCGGTCGCAAGCGCAATGCTGTCCGTCCCCGATGCGCCCGACAGCGCATCGGAATAGCTCAGCGTCGCACTTGCCAATTGACCGCTTGCCGCACCGTTACCCGTCATCCCGACCAGCAATTCGCCCCGGTCACCGGCAAGAAAAACCGAACCCAGGCGCACCGATACCGAACCGTCTGCGCCCCGCGATACCGTTGAGGGCGGCACGCCATACAGCGCGGAGATTCTGCTGCCGGGGGCCGGCGACACCGTCAGCACCGCATCGCGCGCGACAGGCGAAATCGTCGAAACAAAGCTGCTCCGCACCAGTTCCCTTGCATCATCGCTCAAAGCGATGTGGTGGGCATTGCCACCGCCAATATTCGCAAGCTTCATCGTCAGCGCATTGTCGAAGCGGATATCCATGCCGACAAGGGTGAGGCCGATACCTTGCCGCGCCGCAGCCTGGGTCATTCCCATGAAGCCCGCCGGTTGTTCGGCAGAGGCATTGGGCAATTCATCGGTCAACAGCATCACCCGCGTTTCACGGCCCGACTGCGCCCGTTCGGCAGCGGCAATATCGTAGCCAAGCTTGAGCCCGGTCTCCATATGCGTATCGCCATCGGCACCGAGCGCGCGAATGGCATTGCCGATAATCCCGCGATTGGGCCCGACTTCGGCCATCGGCATATCGGTGCGGCCATGCTTGTCGAAGGAAACCAGCGCCACACGGTCATCGTCATGCAATTGATCCAGCACGGCCAGGAGCGCCTCCCGCTCCAGCTCGATCCGCCGCCCGGCCATCGATCCCGACCGGTCCGCCACCAGCACCAGGCTGATCGGGGAGCGCGGAAGCTGGGCCGCATCCGCCCCGCTGCCAAGATCGAAGCCGACAAAATGCGTATCTTGCGGACGTTGGGGCAGGCTCGCCCGTTTCGCATATCCCGTCAGGCAGAGCGACGCCGCGCAGGGCTGGCGCAGTGGCAGTGCAAGATCGTAGTCGCCCAGCAGCCCTTCAAGGCTCAGCGCATCGGCCCGGGGCAGGAAGCTGCCATCGGCCGCAACTTCGCGGAACTGCTCGATATCGCGAACATCGAGCCGCGCCGGATCATCGCCGCTGATGATTTCGAGCTTGCCTTCCCCCTCCTGCGCCGCCAGCGGCGCAGTCATCGCCACGGCCATCGCCGTACCGGCGAACGCCAGTGCAGTTAGGATTGACCCACGCATTCTCGACATCGCGACCTCCGCTTCTGACAGCGCCATAGCATCGATTGGCCGGATAAGGAATCCTCCACCCGGCCTGAACGGTGCGACTGTGCTGTCCTACACGAGCCCCCCTGTTGTAGCATGTCGGCATGGCAGTGGATGTAAAACTTGGCGCGAGGCGCGCGGTCCGAAGATATCTTCGACCGGTTCAGGCGGCAGGCTCTGGTGGCAGATTTTGGTCGACAGGACTGTGTTCCATGTGTTCCACCTGTTCAGATAAGAATTGGAGAGGCTGAACACCATGACCGAAGCAATCCTTGAACCGGACCTGCCGATCATCGATCCGCATCACCACCTGTGGGACTTGCGCCCGCTGATCGATGCCTTTCCGCAGCCCCGCCACGATTTCATCGAGGCATTGGTCGATGCAGCCTATTACACCTTCGACGAACTCCAGGCCGATACGCAGTCGGGCCACAATGTCATCGGCACCTGCTTCATGGAATGTGGCGCGTTCTACAATCCGGCTTACGGCGAGGATAACAAGGTCGTTGGCGAGGTCGAATTTGTCGATGGCGTTGCGGCGCAAGGGGCAAGCGGCCTCTATGGCAACTACCGCCCCTGTCATGCGATTATCGGGCATGCCGATCTGACGCTGGGCGATGGCGTGCGGCCCGTGCTCGAAGCGTTGATGGCAGCCAGCGGGCGTTTCGTGGGCATCCGGCACCAGGGTGCGTGGGATGCTGATCCTGCGGTGCTGGGCCCGCCCTTCCATGCACCGCCCGAACTCTATGCCGACAGCAAGTTTCGCGAAGGCTTCCGGCATCTTGGCGGTCTCGGCCTGACCTTCGACGCATGGGTGCTCGAACCGCAGATCGGCGATGTAACGGCACTGGCCCGGGCCTTTCCCGATCAGCCCATCGTGCTCGATCACTGCGGTTCGCCGCTCAACATCGCGAGCTATCGCGGAAAGCTGCATGAGCATTTCGATCGCTGGCGCAGTTCGATCCATGAACTGGCGAAATGCGAAAACGTATCGGTCAAGCTTGGCGGGCTGGCGATGGCGTTCTGCGGCATGCCCGAAGATGGCCCGGCCAAAGGCGTCGGTTCGGAAACGCTCGCCGCCATGTGGCGGCCCTATATCGAAACCTGTATCGAGGCGTTCGGGCCGGAGCGGGGGATGTTCGAGAGCAATTACCCGGTCGACTGCTGGGGCGCGAGCTATCCGGTGCTGTGGAACGCATTCAAACGTATCACGCAGCATCACTCCGCCAGCGAGAAGGCAGCACTCTATGCGGGAAATGCTGCACGTTTCTACGGGATAGAGGACCTCCTTCCGTAACGTCACCCTCGACAGCAAACCCATCGCCCAATAGGCAGGTTGCGTTTCAGATTGCTACGGAGTTGCCAGCTCAATGCCGACCACCCTTCCCGCACCGTTCGATCGCCTGCGCCTGCCGATCATCGGCTCTCCGTTGTTCATCATATCGGGGCCGGAACTGGTCATCGCGCAGTGCAAGGCGGGCATTATCGGCTCCTTTCCGGCACTCAACGCACGCCCGTCGGGTGTGCTCGACGAATGGCTGCACCGGATCACCGAGGAGCTTGCGGCGCATAATCGCGACAATCCGGATCGCCCCGCCGCGCCCTTCGCCGTCAACCAGATCGTTCACAGGTCGAACGACCGGCTCGAAGAGGATATGGAGGTTTGTGCCAAGTGGCAGGTGCCCTTGGTCATCACCTCGCTCGGCGCGCGTGAAGAGATTTTCTCCGCCGTTCGCAGCTGGGGCGGGATCACCCTGCATGATGTGATCAACGACCGGTTCGCGCACAAGGCGATCGAGAAAGGTGCCGACGGACTTATTCCCGTCGCTGCGGGTGCCGGCGGGCATGCCGGTGTCCAGTCGCCCTTTGCACTGATGCAGGAAATCCGCAGCTGGTTCGATGGGCTGGTCGCGCTGTCCGGTTCGATCGCGCATGGCCGTTCCGTGCTGGCGGCGCAGGCCATGGGGGCAGATTTTGCCTATATCGGTTCGCCATGGATCGCGACTGCGGAAGCCAATGCCGACCAAGCCTACAAGGACGAGATCGTCGCCAGCAACGCTGCCGATATCGTCTATTCCAACCTGTTCACCGGCGTGCACGGCAACTACCTGCGCGGCTCGATCGTCAAGGCGGGGCTCGATCCGGACAATTTGCCCGAAAGCGACCCGAGCAAGATGAATTTCGGCTCCGGCGGCAACACCAAGGCCAAGGCGTGGAAGGATATCTGGGGCTCGGGCCAGGGTGTGGGCATGGTCAAGGCGGTCGATACCGTTGCCGACCGTGTCGCCCGGATGGAACAGGAATACAATGCCGCGAAGGAAGACCTTGCAGCAAAGTGGTGAGGCACAGCCCCTAACCCGCCGTCACCCTGACAAACCGACCGTTTGTCGAAGGCGCTAGCCTGAGCGGCCTGCCATCGGGTGCTGTCACTTCCTGCACGGCGTCTATCCGGCCCGAAAGCGCGAGGTGCCCGGCAAGCGCCAGGGCGACCCTTTCGGCATCGACAAGCACCTCCGGCAGGGGCTGTTCAAGGCGCATTTCCTGCCCGGTAAGATAGGACAGGCCTTTCGATTGCAGTGCCCCATCCAGCGAAGTGTCGAACGCCACGAGTGAAGCGGTGGGAAAAGTTCCCCTCTCCACCCACCGACGAATACCAGCGCAGAAGAAGTCGGCGCCGACTGCAAGCGATGCGGGCGGCCAGACCAGTGCAGAGCAATCGGGCAAAGCTTCCGCAAGGATCTGCGCGCATTGCATCCAGCCACGCACGACAGGCAACAGCGCATGCCCGCCTGCAAGATGCGGCCCCGGCTTCAACACAAGCATCTCGAACCCGGATGATGCAGGCATACCATCAAAGGCAACTGTGTGCGCCCAGCTTGCTTCCTCGACATGCGGCGCGTCCGAGAGGCCGAACAGGTCGAAAGTCAATCCATCGATAACCAGTTCGATCCCCGTATCGGTGGTAGCAGCGTCGGGTGCAGCCGAAGTGATCGACAGCAACGGGTTATCATCGATCGCAGCCGAAAGGGCATCGAAGGTCACTCTCTTGCCCGGCGCAACAAGCAGGTAAAGGCCGGTCCTACCTCCATCGATGTCAGCGCGGTCGAGAATAGTCGTATTTCCCCCAACGATCCTGCGCCCGTCCAATGGCGCGAATCGCCTTGCAGGTCGAGTCCAAGAAAAGGTTAATGATCCGAAACGGATACGAACGGCTGCAACGATTCAGAATATTCCCAAACGCATGCCTTCGGCGAGGCTTGCGCCGAGTTCCACACAAAGCTGCCGCTGTTCCTCAGTGACTGCCTTGGGCGCCAGTATCTCTTCCGGGGACTGTGACTGCGTGTTGACGATCAGCCCCTCTGCAACGCGGCGCAAGCGCCAACCGGTGGCGATCCGGTCGACCTGTCGCTCAGCGCCCTCCCCGTCCGATCCCGCAGCAATCGCTGTTGCATAGGGGCGCCCCTCGATCTTGCCGAGTACGGCATAGTAGGTGCGATCGAACATCTCTTTCATCTCGCCTGACAGGCCAGCGAGATTCTCCGGACCGACAAACAGATAGCCTCGCGCGTCAAGCAAATCGGCGGCTGCGACTTCGCAGGCGCGCATCAGCCTGCCTGCGCCACCCGCGCCTTCCTGCGCAGCCGATGCCATCGCCTCGCTGGCGCCGGTCCGGCTATGCCAGACAATCAGCAGGGCATTTTTGACACCTTCCATCGACACGAACGTCCGGCCATGACCGTCGATTGTCAATCGCTTGTCTTTGCAGCCTCACCTGTGCCGTGTATCCACACCGCATGGCCTCCCGCACGCAACCGCACGTCTTTGGTGTTTCCAACTCGCTTTCGGGCAAGGCATGGACCTGGCGCGGCGGGAACATGGATATCGGTTCGGGCGGCGGCCTCGACGATATCGTCACGCAATTGCTGCTCGCGCGCGGCGTGGACCGAGACGACCTTGATCGCCAGCGGCAACCGACGCTGCGCGGATTTCTTCCCGACCCGTCGATCTTCCGCGACATGGATAGCGCAGCAGAACGCGTCGCGCAGGCTGTCCTCGCCGGAGAACGGATAACGATTTACGGCGATTACGATGTCGACGGGGCGACCAGCGCAGCCGTTCTGATCCGGCTGTTGCGCATGCTTGGCGTCGAGGCAGAATACTACATTCCCGACCGCTTGCTCGAAGGATATGGCCCCAGTGGTGAAGCACTGGTCAGACTGGCGGATAGCGGCTCGACACTGATTGTCACAGTTGATTGCGGTGCCATGGCATTCGAGGCGCTGGAGATGGCGCATCAGGCCGGGGTCGATGTGATCGTTGTCGACCATCACAAATGTGCGCCGGAGCTGCCCAAGGCAGCGGCGCTGGTCAATCCGAACCGGCTGGACGAGGATGACGATGCAGCCGCACACGGCCATCTGGCCGCAGTTGGTGTCGCCTTCCTGCTGGCCATCGCCCTGGTGAGGACGCTGCGCGGGCGTGGCTATTTTGACGACCGCAAGGAACCGGACCTGCTTTCGCTGCTTGACCTTGTGGCGCTCGGCACGGTGGCTGATGTCGCCCAGTTGCACGGGCTCAACCGCGCTTTCGTGGCACAGGGCCTGAAGGTGATGGCCAAACGCGACAATGTCGGCATGGCGGCACTCATCGATGCGAGCAGGCTCAAGCGGGCGCCCGTTTGCAGCGATCTCGGCTTCGCGCTGGGTCCGCGCATCAACGCCGGGGGGCGTGTCGGGGAATCGACGCTGGGCGTGCGGCTCCTCACCACCGAAGACCCGGATGAGGCCCGCGATATTGCAGCCCAGCTATCGGCGCTGAACGAAGAGCGCCGGGCCATCGAAGCTGCAGTGCAGGAGGCCGCCGAAACGCAAATCGCGCAGCAGCACAACCGCTCGGTTGCGGTTCTTTCAGGCACTGGCTGGCATCCCGGCGTGATCGGTATCGTCGCCGGCCGGATCAAGGAGAAAACCGGCAAGCCATCGCTGGTCATCGCGCTTGATGAGGAAACCGGACAGGGCAAGGGATCGGGTCGTTCGATTGCGGGGGTCGATCTTGGTGCTGCCATCATCGCCGCACGCGAGGCAGGCCTGCTGGTTGCCGGCGGCGGGCATGCGATGGCGGCCGGTCTGACAGTCGATACGGGACGGCTGGATGAATTTGCCGATTGGATCGATGATCGCCTTGCATCGGCGGTGGGCCAGGCACAGGCGTCACAGTCGCTCAAACTCGATCTTGCGGTAACCCCGCGCGGCTTGTCACCGGACCTGGTCGAAACGCTTGAGCAGGCGGGTCCCTATGGCGTGGGCTGGCCGGGGCCGAAGGTTGCCGTGGGGCCGGTTCGCCTCGTGAAGGCGGATATCGTCGGCACCGACCACTTGCGGTTGATCGTCAGCGGGGATGACGGGGGTTCGCTGAAGGCCATCGCGTTCCGTGCGGCTGAAACCGATTGGGGGCAGGCACTGCTCCACGGCGCGCGAGGGCAAAAACTGTGGCTGGCAGGGCGCGCGAAGATCGACGACTGGGGGTCCCGACCGGCTGCCGAACTGCATCTGGAGGATGCCGCATGGGCCGAGTAGCGCCAAAACCCTGTGACGAGGCTTGACGCGGCTTCATTGCGTCCCTAATTGCGCCGCCACGCCACCGACCCGGCAACGGGATGGCCCCTTCGTCTAGCGGTTAGGACGCGGCCCTTTCACGGCTGAAACACGGGTTCGATTCCCGTAGGGGTCACCATCGGTGGCGTTGCTGTTTCCAGCGCGCATGATGGCGCTGTCGGATGGCCCCTTCGTCTAGCGGTTAGGACGCGGCCCTTTCACGGCTGAAACACGGGTTCGATTCCCGTAGGGGTCACCACTCTCCCATCAGAATTTTGCGAAATGTGGTGGCAAGCCCCCGGCAGCACCGCTAGACGCACCGGCGATGCAGACCCACGGCACCTTCCCATGGTCCGGAGCCACCCTGGCAATCGTCACCTCGCTCATATTGGCGAGCGCCACGGGCCAGTTCCTGCTTGCCGTCGCTGTCCTGCTGGTGTGGATGGGTACGCTGTGGCTGGCGCATTGGTCGCCGCCCGAAGTGCAGCGAATCAAGGAAGTCGATTCCTACGACACCAGTCGGTTGTCTCGACTGATCGAAAACTCGGGCACGCCGATCCTGCTGACCGATCGCAACCGAATAATTGTTGCCAACCACATGGCCCGCAAGATCCTTGGCCGCCACATCCTCGAACAGGATGCCCGCGTGGCATTTCGCCAGCCCGAGGCGATAGCCTTGCTCGATGCGCGCGCGAATGGCCGCGCGCGGATACGCGGGCTGGCACGTCGACGCGATGTATGGCTGCTCAACCGCCAGCAACTCGATGATGACCTGGCGGTTATCGAACTGCTAAACCAGACCGCAGAAGAAGACATCAGCCGGGCGCACACTGATTTCGTCGCCAATGCCAGCCACGAATTGCGCACGCCGCTGGCCTCGATCATCGGCTATGTCGAAACCCTGCTTGAAGACGGTCCGGCAACCAAACCGGAAATGCGGCAGAAGTTTCTCGGCACGATACTGGGCGAAGCCAAGCGGCTGCAAAACCTCGTCAGCGACCTGATGTCGTTGTCGCGCGTTGAGGCAGAGAAGCACGATCGCCCACAGGAATCTGTCCGCCTCAGGCCACTTGTCGAGCAGGCGGCGCGCGATGCTGCCGGGATAGACCGCGTATCGCGGCTCGAGCTCAGGCTGGACGACGTCCCGCCTGTCCTGGGCGATCCGCGCCAGCTCGAACAGCTGGTCCGCAACCTCGTCGACAATGCACTGAAATACGGCAAGCCTGACCAGCCAGTGACCGTCGAACTGCTCGAAAACGCTGCGGGAGAAGCGGCTATTTCGGTAACCGATCGCGGCGACGGCATAGCGCCCGAACATATCCCGCACCTGACCCGGCGGTTCTATCGCACCGATCCGGGACGCAGCCGTGCCTCGGGCGGAACCGGTCTCGGCCTGGCGATCGTCAAGCACATTGTCGAGCGCCATGCAGGGCGGCTCGACATCGCGAGTCAGCGTGGTGAAGGCAGCACTTTCACCGTTCGTATTCCACGACAGCAAGATGACACGCCGCCCGCGTAATATTTGTGTCACAAAACTTCCACAAGCGGGCTTCGGGTGGCTATGGCCAATCGAGAGATTCGCTCTATTGCCTGCTGGCACACCGAACCGGGATTATTGAGCAGATTATGAGCCGTCCTGACATCATGCCGCTTCGCTCGGCCCGGAACGCCACGGAGGTTTGATTGTCGGCTTCGGTTCTCTTCCTTCTTGCGCTGGGTCTTGGCCTGGCAGGCTGGATGGCGGGCCGCGCGCGCGCATGGGCCTTCCGCAAGGATACTTCCGGCGGGCGTCTGGCCGCGCTGCCCAACTATCACGCGTGGTATGTCGCCTTGTGGATTGCCGTCCCGGTGCTGCTGTTCGCAGTCCTGTGGTCGGTTCTGTCGCCCTCGCTGGTGATGCAGTCGGTGCTTTCCTCACCTGCTGCGAGCGACCTGCCCGCCTTCGGGTTCCAGCGCGACAACATGCTGCGGGAAGCTCATGCCGTTGCAACCGGCGCGGCTCCGGCAGTCTTCAGCGATGGCGCGAAACCGCTGATCGAGCCGTTTCGTGAGGCATTGGCGCGATACAACCTGATCGGGCTGATCGCTGCCCTGCTGATCGCGTTCGCATCGGGCACGCTTGCATTCCTGAGGCTGAAGCCCGATTTCGCCGCCCGCACCAAGGTCGAACGCGCGGTTATGGCGCTCCTGCTGCTTGCATCGCTTGTTGCGATCCTGACCACGCTCGGCATCGTCGCGAGCCTGGTGTTTGAAACGATCCGTTTCTTCGGCATGGTCAATCCGATTGATTTCCTGTTCGGCACTCATTGGAACCCCGATCCGATGAGCGGGGCGGACAATCCCGATGCCTCGCGTTACGGCGCGATCCCGCTGTTCTGGGGAACGGTGTTCATCGGCGCCATCATCGCGATGGTGGTTGCGATCCCGCTGGGTCTGATGAGCGCGATCTACCTCACGCAATATGCCGATCCGCGCCTGCGCAGCTGGGTCAAGCCTGCGCTGGAAATCCTCGCCGGTGTTCCCACCGTCGTTTACGGCTATTTCGCGGCACTGACCGTCGCGCCGATGATCCGCGATTTCGCGCATATGATCGGCATTACCAGTGCATCCAGCGAAAGCGCCCTTGCCGCTGGTGTGGTGATGGGTGTGATGATTATCCCCTTCGTTTCCTCGATGGCCGACGATTCAATCGCTGCAGTACCGTCCGCCATGCGCGATGGCAGCCTTGCGATGGGTGCCACCCGTTCCGAAACGATCAAGCGCGTCCTGATCCCGGCGGCGCTGCCCGGCATCGTGGCCGGGATCATGCTTGCCGTGAGCCGCGCCATCGGCGAAACCATGATCGTGGTCATGGCCGCATCGACAGCCGCCAATCTTTCGGCAAACCCCTTCGATTCGATGACGACGGTGACCGTGCAGATCGTCGCCATGCTGACTGGCGAGGCAAGTACCGAGCATCATACGACACTGAGCGCCTTCGCGCTTGGCTTCGTGCTGTTCCTGGTCACCCTCGCCCTCAATTTCGTTGCCTTGCGCGTCGTCAGGAGGTTCCGCGAAGCTTATGAGTGAGCGCACGCCCCCCACCCGCACACCGGCATTCGAAGCACGGCTGAAGAAGCGATATGCGGCCGAGCGTCGTTTCAAGCTGCTCGGTCTCGGTGCAATCCTGTTCTCGGTTGCCGTATTGGCAATCCTGCTGGCCAATATGACCATGAACGGCCTCGGCGGCTTCCAGCGGACCGAGGTTGCCGTTCCGATCGACTTTACCAGCGCGGGCATCACCGCAGACCCGGCCTTGCTGAGCCAGCCCAACGCTGTCCAGTCGCTCGGAGCACAGGGGCTTCCCGACATCGTGCAGTTGAGCGCGGAGCAGGCCTTGGGTGCCGACGCCGCAGCAGAAATCAACTCGAATGCATGGCGCGAGGTGGCCGAAGCCATCATCGACGATCCGGCACTCACAACCAGTTCCGAAACCTTCTGGTTGCCGACAACTGCCGGACTGGCTTCAGCCTATGTCGGCGAGGGGTCACCTGACCTGCACCCCCTGGCCAGGAAGCTCGACGAATCCGGCCAGATCGCACGCAATTTCGATGGCGGGTTCCTGACGCGATCCGACGCTACCGACCCTCAGGCCGTCGGCATATGGGGCGCTCTCAAGGGTTCCATGCTGACGATGATCGTCACCCTTGCCCTCGCTTTCCCCATCGGCGTGATGGCCGCCCTCTACCTTGAGGAATATGCACCGCGCAATCGCTGGACCGACCTGATCGAACTGTCGATCAACAATCTGGCTGCCGTGCCCTCGATCATATTCGGCCTGCTGGGCCTTGCAGTTTTCCTGTTCTTCTTCCCGCACCTGCGCTCAGCCCCGCTGATCGGCGGCATGACGCTCGCCCTGATGACCATGCCGGTGATCGTCATTTCGGGGCGCAACGCCATCAAGGCCGTGCCGCCATCGATCCGCGATGGTGCACTGGCGGTGGGTGCAAGCGAGGTGCAGGTGATCTTCCATCACGTCCTCCCGCTGGCCCTGCCCGGCATCCTGACAGGCACGATTATCGGCATGGCCCGCGCATTGGGCGAAACCGCCCCGCTGCTGATGATCGGCATGCGCGCATTCGTTGCCACCCCACCTGACGGGTTCACATCGCCGGCAACCGTCCTACCTATGCAGATATTCCTCTGGTCCGATGAAATCGACCGCGGTTTCGTCGAACGGACATCTGCTGCTATTATAGTGCTCCTGCTATTCCTCCTGCTGATGAATGGCTTGGCCATTTACCTGCGCAACAAATTCGAGAAGACCTGGTGACCGTAGTCCACGAAAACCTCGAGCAAGCCGATGCCAAGATGGGCGCGCGCAGCGTATCTGTCTTCTACGGTGACAAGAAAGCGATCGACGATGTCTCGATCGACATCCCGACCGAGTATGTCACGGCATTCATCGGCCCGTCGGGTTGCGGAAAGTCGACCTTCCTGCGCTCGCTCAACCGGATGAACGACACCATCGCTTCGGCACGCGTCGAGGGTGAAATCACGCTGGACGGCGAAGACATCTACAAGTCGGGCATGGATGTGGTCCAACTGCGTGCCCGGGTCGGCATGGTGTTCCAGAAGCCAAACCCGTTCCCGAAATCGATCTATGAGAACATCGCCTACGGCCCGAAGATCCATGGCCTGGCAGAAGGCAAGACCGAACTTGACGAAATCGTCGAGCAGTCGCTGCGCCGCGCTGGCCTGTGGGAAGAAGTAAAGGACCGGCTCGATGACAGCGGCACGGCCCTTTCCGGTGGCCAGCAGCAACGCCTGTGCATCGCACGCGCCATAGCTGTCGATCCCGAGGTTATTCTGATGGACGAACCGTGTTCCGCGCTCGATCCCATCGCGACCGCCAAGATCGAGGAACTGATCGACGAACTCAACGGACGCTACGCCATCGTCATCGTGACCCACTCCATGCAACAGGCTGCTCGTGTCTCGCAAAGAACTGCTTTCTTCCATCTCGGAAAGATGGTGGAATATGGTCGTACTTCTGACATATTTACCAATCCGCTCGAACAGCGGACACAAGATTACATCACGGGACGGTACGGCTAATGTCCGAACACACAGTCAAGGCTTTCGATGAGGACATCACCCGGCTGCGCGGCCTGATCGCGGAGATGGGTGGCCTCGCCGAACTGTCGATCCAGGAATCGCTCGACGCCATGGTGCGCGGCGACGGGGAACTCGCGGAAGGCGTCATCAAGCGCGACAAGAAGATCGATGCCATCGAATCCGAAGTCGACAAGCTTGCCGTCCGTATCATTGCCCTGCGCGCACCAATGGCGGATGACCTGCGCGAAGTGATCGCCGCACTCAAGATCGCCGGCGTTGTCGAGCGGATCGGCGACTACTCGAAGAATATCGCCAAGCGTGTCGGCAAGATCGAGGGACGCGGGACGTTCGAGCCGCTCACCCTACTGCCTGCAATGGGCGAGATTGCCGCCGAGATGGTGCATGACGTGCTGACCGCCTATGCTGCGCGTGATCCGGTGCTGGCCCGGGAAGTGATTGCGACCGACGAGAAGGTCGATGCCTTCTACAACAGCATATTCCGCAACGTTGTCAGCTATATGGTCGAAAATCCTGCGATCATTTCGAGCGCGGCGCAGCTCTTGTTCGTCGCCCGCAATATCGAGCGAATTGGCGATCATGCAACCAATGTCGCCGAGATGGTCCACTTCGCGGCCACCGGTTCCTATCCGCCCGACGAAGACGGTGCGTGACACTTTCCTGTCGTGAAGCTGTAACATTCGTGGTGCGGTAGGGGTCTGTACGAATCGAGGCCCACAGTCATGCCCAACGCCAAGCTGCTTCTGGTCGAAGACGACCCCGCCCTGTCCGAACTGCTCGAATTCCGTTTCGAGAACGAGGGTTATGACGTCCGCGTTACTGCCGATGGCGATGAGGCGCTGATACTGGCGGCAGAAGATGTGCCCGACCTGATCATCCTCGACTGGATGATCGAAGGCACGAGCGGGATCGAGGTTTGCCGTCGCCTGCGCCGGTCGAAGGAAACCGCGCATGTGCCGATCATCATGCTCACCGCGCGCGAGGCCGAGGATGACCGCATCCGCGGCCTAGAGACTGGAGCGGACGATTACCTGACCAAGCCATTCAGCCCGCGCGAACTGCTCGCGCGCGTCGCTGCGGTAATGCGCCGCATTCGTCCGGCCCTCGCCGGTGAAGCGATCGAGGTTGGCGATATCCGGCTCGATCCCGTCGCGCACAAGGTCGAACGACGCGGCCGAACGCTGCAACTCGGCCCTACCGAATACCGCTTGCTCAAATTCTTCATGGAAAGCCCAGGCCGCGTGTTCAGCCGCAACCAGCTGCTCGACGGGGTATGGGGAACCGGCAGCGATATCGAACTGCGCACTGTCGACGTCCACATCCGCCGCCTGCGCAAGGCGATCGAGATGGATGGTGCAAAAGACCCTATCCGGACCGTCAGGTCCGCCGGATACGCGCTGGAAAACTGATCCCGTTCACCCGCCCAGGATGGAGGGGAACAATCCGGTTACGAGGATGATCGTGACGGCAATGGGGCAAACCCAGGCGATGAGAAAACGCCAGAGGCCCAGCATCGGTCCGGCCAGGCCCGTCGTCTCCTCAACCAGCCTGCGGTCCGCCTTCCAGCCGATGAAGATCGAAGTCAGCAGTGCCACCAGCGGCAACATGACTTTTCCGGTGAAGCCGTCCACCGTGTCGAGAATATCGGTTTCCGCAAATAGCGGCCAGAAGCCGAGGATCCGCACATCGGACCAAACATTGTAGCCAAGCAGGCAGGCAATCCCGATCAGGAACGCTCCACCGCCGAATATCAGCGCTGACTTGCGCCTGCCCCACCCTCTTTCACCAATGCCGTAGGCCGTCGGTACTTCGAGCAGCGATATCGAACTGGTAATCGCAGCAACGAGTATCAGCAGGAAGAAGAGGAAACCTATCAGCGCACCGGCGGGCATGGACTGGAACGCGAACGGTAGCGACTGGAAAACCAGTGTCGGTCCAGCTGCCGGGTCAAGGCCAACAGCAAACACGATCGGGAAAATCATCAGGCCTGCAATCAACGCCACACTCGTATCCGCGACCGCGATAGCGGCGGATGTGGAACCAAGCTTGCTGCCTTCGCGGATATAGGAACCATATGTGATGAGCCCCGCCACACCGAGCGACAGCGAGAACAACGCCTGTCCCAGTGCCGAATTCATCACTGCCGGCGTCAGTTTCGACCAGTCCGGGGTAAACAGGAACGCGAACGCCTCGCCCATGTTACCGACAAATGCGCCGTAAATCGTGATCCCCACAAGGAGCACGAAGAAGGCTGGCATCAACCAGGTTGCCGCCTTCTCGAGGCCGCCGCCTACGCCATGTGCCACAATATACAGTGTTGCGCCCATGAAGGCGAAATGCATGGCCAGCAACAGCCACGGATTGGCAAAAAGATCGCCCATCCGGCCCTGAATGGCCTCCTGACTTTCTCCTGCCAGCGCCCCACGGAACGGATCGCCCGACAGGATCGCATCGATCAGGTCCATTCCCATCACGCCAGCGTAATAAAGCACCCAGCCGGCAACGACCGAATAGAACGAAAGAATGAGGAATGCAGCGATCGCCCCGACAGACCCGAAGACCGACCAGGTTGGTGAAGCGTTGGACGCCTCTGCCACCTTCCTGATCGATCCGACCGCATCGGTTTGCCCGGCGCGACCGATGAAGATTTCCGACAGGACAAGAGGCAGCCCAAGGAGGAAGACACACGCTATGTAGAAGATCACGAAGGCCCCGCCACCGCTTTCCCCGGCGAGGGTCGGAAACCGCCAAATGTTCCCCAGACCCACCGCAGCGCCAATCGCAGCAAGGATGAACGCCGAACGCGAGGACCAGCCGTCTTTCGGGCTGTCGCCTGCTGCAACTCCGACCATAACTCTATTTCTCCCTCTCGCGCTCGTGCGGTGCGCGAATTCGCGCTTCTGCATGGAATCGCGCTGTTAGTCGAGGGAGCATTTGCGCAAATCCCCTGCTCGGCTAGAAGCGTCCTTATGTCCACGACCTTCCAGCTCGACACCTCGACCAGCCGTGCCAATCCGACCCCGGCACCGATGAAGCGGCTTACCGTGCCCAAGATCCGCCAGCGCAAGGTCGATGGCACCACTGCACAGCCATTGGTGATGCTAACGGCCTACACTGCACGACAGGCCCAGTTGCTCGATGCGCATTGCGACCTGCTTCTGGTCGGCGACTCCTTGGGCCAGGTGATCTACGGCCTGCCTTCAACCATACCGGTGACATTGCGCATGATGGCGGACCACGCCGCTGCTGTCGTGCGCGGCAGCTACCATGCGGTCGTGGTGGTCGATATGCCCTTTGGCAGCTACGAGGCATCGAAGGAGCAGGCATTCGAAAGCGCGTCCTTCCTGCTCAAGGAAAGCGGTGCTGCTGCGGTCAAGCTGGAGGGCGGCGAAGCGATGGCGGAAACCGTCGCCTTCCTCAACCAGCGCGGAATTCCCGTGATGGGCCATGTCGGGCTGACACCGCAGGCAGTGAACGTGCTTGGCGGCTATGCCGCACGCGGGCGCAGCGATGCCGAGGCGGACAAGATCGTTACCGATGCAAAGGCGCTCGATGTGGCAGGCGCATTCGCGATCGTGATCGAAGGCGTGGTCGAACCTATCGCGATTGAAGCGACAAAGGCGGTCAGCGCACCCACAATCGGCATCGGTGCATCCGCGCAGTGTGACGGGCAGGTGCTCGTTACCGAAGATATGCTCGGCATGTTCGAGCGCGTCCCACGCTTCGTGAAACGATACGAGGACATCGCGTCGATCATCGAACGCACCGTCAATCAATATGCCGACGAGGTGCGTGATCGATCGTTTCCCGGACCGGAACAGACCTATCAGCCGAAATAGTTGCGCCGTGGCTTGTTGCCTGCCCTGCACCGCAGTAGCGCACGGCTGAAACTCAAGCGGATTCGACGATGCAGACTCTCTGGCGCTTTTATGGCTTCTCCCTGATCTTCACCCTTGTGTGCCTTGGCCTTGGCGCATGGTATGGCTGGTCGAGCACAGGCAGCATCACCGGCACGCTCTCCATGCTGTGGATCGTGGTCGTCCTGTCTGTCCTCGAGATTTCGCTCAGCTTCGACAACGCTGTCGTAAACGCATCGGTCCTGAAGGAAATGGACGAGGTGTGGCAGCGCCGCTTCCTGACCTGGGGCATCGCCTTTGCCGTTTTCGGCATGCGGATCGTTTTCCCGCTCGCAATCGTGGCTATCGCCGCCGGATTGGGGCCACTCGAAACGGTCAAACTGTCGCTGAACAACCCGCAGGAATATGAGCGGATCGTCAGTTCGGCGCATGTCGGTATTGCCGGCTTCGGCGGCGCGTTCCTGGCCATGGTCGGCCTCAAGTTCTTTTTCGACCGCGAGAAAGACATCCACTGGATTGCGATGATCGAACGCAACTTGTCGAAATTCGCCGCGCTGCCCGCAGCGGAGATCGCAATCCTCCTGCTCGTTCTATGGGGCGTTTCGAGCCTGCTGGAACCGGCGGCCGCGCTGACCTTCCTGATTGCCGGGATTCTCGGCCTGGTGACCTTCATCGCAGTCGAAGGAATCAGCGCTATCCTCGAGATGAAAGAAGAGGCGGCCCGGCTTCAAGGCGCAGTCGTGCGCAGCGGGTTTGGTGGTTTTCTCTATCTCAATATCCTCGATGCATCCTTCAGTTTTGACGGAGTGATCGGTGCCTTTGCGCTCTCGAACAACATGATCGTCATTGCGCTGGGCTTGTCGATCGGCGCGATGTTCGTGCGCTCGATGACGATCCACCTCGTGCGCAAGGGGACGCTGGCTCAGTACCGTTTTCTTGAGCACGGGGCGTTCTGGGCAATCATCGTACTGGGTGCGATCATGCTGGTTTCGGCCCGGTTCCATATCCCGGAAACGATTACCGGGCTGATCGGCGCGATCCTGATCGGTTTCTCGCTGTGGTGGTCTGTCCGCTTCAACCGGCGGACGCAGGCCTAAGAGGCATTGGCCAGTCGCGTCGATAGCGGGGCCGCGATCATCAGCTGGAGCAGGTGATAGAGCAGCAGCGGCGCGATCACGAAGCCAGCGTCTTCCGGCCGGAAAAGCAAGGCCGCCAGCGGCGCCCCTATCGCCACGCTCTTTTGCGCTCCGGCAAAAAGGAAAGCGATCCTGTCAGCACGCGGCAATCTCAGCGCCCAGCCTGCAAACCATGCACCGAAATTGCCAAGGACCAGAAAGACGAGGGTCAGCAGCAGCAGCCATGCCCACGCGAAGGGTGGCACCTGTGACCCAATGCCCTGTTCCACCGCTCCGGAGAGTGCCACATAGACCGCAATCGCGATAACGATACGGTCGAGCCAGGCGAGGCGAGGTTTGTGCCGGATAATCCAGCTTCTGGTCAGGTGCTGGATGGAAAGCCCCAGAACCAGTGGCAGGACGAGCAACAGGGCAATCCGGACAATCGTCTCACTCCCCACATCCGCCACCTCACCGCCGCCCAGCAGCGCAAACAGGGGAGCTGTCACAAACACCCCAAGGACATTGATCAGCGCAGCGCCGATGACCGAAAGTGCCACATTGCCGCCCGACAGCATCGTGTATGACGTGGCGGACTGGACCGTAGATGGCAGCGTCCCGAGATAGATAAATCCCAATGCGGCAAGCGGCGGGAGCAATGAAGCGCCGACTTGCGACAATGCGAGGCCAATCATCGCCATCGCACCGAACACCCAGATGATCAGAGGCAGGAAGAAGCCCAAGCGTGTGAAACCTCGCAGGATTTCGACACGATCGATCCGCATCCCGTTGACGAGAAACAGCAGGAAGATCGCGCCATTGGAAATAGCACGCGCGATCGGTTGCATCACGCCTGTGGCGGGCAGAATCGCGGCGAGCAGGATTGCCAGCAGCAGCAGCCGGACCATCGGATCGAACAAGGATGTTATACGTTGCACACCGAACGCACTGCCCTGACACGAATTGCTTGTCGAGCCTGTCGCTATCCTGCCCGAAGCAGGCGTACCTTGGTCTCGGCCACAGCCAGCAAAGCCGGGTCGACATTTGCCGCACGATAGGCGTCTGCGAGCGTCTTGGCTGCTACCAGCGACATTGGCTGGAGATCATGTGCGGCCTCGGCCAGTGTTACGGCTAGGTCGAGGTCACCCAGTTCGAACGCCGCCTTGGCCCGCAACGACAGCAATACCGGGTCCCGCGCACCGCCATGGGTGAAGGCGAGATCGGCGAATTTCGCCGATTCGCTCCACATGCCCGCCTCGGCGAAACGCAGCGAAAGCACCGTCATGGCTTCCATATTTCCCGGTTCACCGTTCATGAAGTCCATCAACAGGGAGTTTGCATCTTCCGTTTTGCCCTGCGCTGCCATGACGGTCGCCAGCTTGAACGCAATCGGCCAGGATCGGCGGATATCGGCAGCCTCGGAAAATGCCTTTTGTGATTGCGCCAACTGGCGCGAGGCCAGTCGCGTGTCCGCCAGCAACGCCCGTGCGTCACCAGAGCCCGGAAACCGCTCCGCAAAGGACTGCGCAGCCGCAACGGCAGCGGGATTGCGCCGGGCCGCTATGGCTGAGCGGATCAGTGCCAGCAGTTCACTACCTCCACTGGCCGATCGCGCTGCTGCAACCTCGAGCGGCGTCTTGCTGTCGATTGCTGCAAACTGTCGCTGCGCCGGACTGGCCGCACCGACAAGGAGCTTTGCGGCCCGTTCGCGCTCTCCCATTGCCTCCAACGAACGCGCCACAAGCGACTGGAGATAAGGCGATGCAGCAGGACGCTGCGCCGCCGCTTCGAACCGATAGACAAGCTCCTTGTCATTGTGGCCGAGGGCAAGGGCTCGGGCCAGCAAGGGCTCAACGCGGCGATTGTCGGGCTGGATAGTCGACAGACGATCAAGCATCTGCGCGGCACTGGCATAGTTGCCACGCTCCATGTCGATGATCGCCGATAGCAACATGGCAGACGGCACTTCTCGATCGACCTCACCGCTGCGCTGGAGCAGGGTCAGTGCCAGATCGTACTTGTGCGCGCGAGCAGCGAGAACAGCCTGCAGGTAGTACGCCCGGCGATTCCCGGGATCGACCTTGGTCAGCAACCGGATCGTCTTGAGCATATCCCTGCCCCGCCCCAGTTCACCCAGCAGCGCGGCGTAATCGGCCAGCAGTTCAGGGTCTTTCGGATTCAGTTCGAGCGCTTGCTCGTAGTAAGGCAACGCCGCCGCCATCCCCTTTGCATCGCGGACAAGCTGGCCACGGAACCTCAGCGCCTGCGGGTTTTCAGGCCCAAGGTCGACTGCTTTCTGGCTGGCCTCGATCGCTTGCGCCTGTTCACCACCGCGATACCGCAAACGGCCAATATCGACCCACAGTTCCGGCTCATCGCCGCCGGCATTCAAGGAGCGGTCATAGGCCCTGCCGGCTTCGGGTAGATTGCCTTCCGCCATCTCGAGACGCCCGAGCATGTGGTTGCCATGGGCCAGCGTGGCATCGCTGAATTTCTGGCCGCCGAGCCATTCGCGCGCTTCGGCCAGGCTACCCTGTGCCAGCTCGGCCTCACCCATATACGCGGCGACCTCTGCCGGCGGCGTCCCTGCCTCCAGCATGCCCCGCAACTCGACTTCAGCAGTTATGCCATCCCCCCGCGCAAGCGCAGCCTGAGCGCGAGCCAGCGGGTCGGCCTCCGATGCCGTATCGCTGCAAGCCGCCAGGGCCAGCATGGACAGCGCGCAAAGGATCTTGCGCAGTGAGCGATCAGGCCTGGAGGTCATATTGCTTGAGCAAGTCATACAGGGTCGGGCGACTGATCCCGAGCAGCTTGGCCGATTGCGAGATGTTGCCTTCGCTCCGCGCGAGTGCATGACGGATGACCCTGCGATCAACCTGTTCGCGGGCGGATTTGAGGTTGAGGGCTTCCTCATCCTCATCAAGCCCCTCGCCAAGATCGAGGTCGTCAGCGCCAACCAGCTTGCCATCGCACATGATCACCGCGCGCTTCACGCGGTTTTCAAGCTCCCGGACATTGCCCTGCCACGGCCAGCCATCGATCGCCGCCAGCGCATCGGGCGCGAAGCCTTTTACCTGCGGATTCATCTCATTGGCAAAGCGCAACAGGAAATGCTTGGCGAGCAAGGTTGCATCACCCGGGCGTTCCGCGAGGCTGGGAATTTTCACGACTATCTCGGCAAGGCGATAGAACAGGTCCTCGCGAAACCGGCCGTCGGCTATCATCGCCTCGAGGTTCTGGTGGGTGGCGCAAACGATCCGTGTATCGACCTCAATCGCCTTGCGCCCGCCGATGCGTTCGATCGTGCGTTCCTGCAGGAAGCGGAGCAGCTTGACCTGTAGCGGAAGCGGGATGTCGCCCACTTCGTCGAGAAAGAGCGTGCCGCCATGAGCCAGCTCGATCTTCCCCTCGTTCGTCTTTACCGCTCCTGTGAACGCGCCCTTTTCATGCCCGAACAGTTCGCTTTCGAGCAGGTTTTCAGGGATGGCTGCGCAGTTGATGGCGACAAAGGCCCCATCGCGCCGGTCGCTGGAATCGTGCAGGCCCTTGGCAAGCAATTCCTTGCCCGTGCCGCTGGCACCCAGGAGCATGACCGAGACATTGGTGTTCGCGACCCGCTCGATCGTCCGGGCGACCTTGACCATCTCGGGCGCGGCCGTGATGAGGCCGCCGAGCACGGTCTTGTCTTCACCGGCCTTGCTGGCAAGGCGACGGTTCTCTTCCTCGATTGTGTGCAGGGCGAACGCCCGGCGCACGATCAGGCCAAGCGCTTCGATATCGACCGGTTTCTGGTAGAAATCATACGCGCCATGATCGATTGCCTGCAGCGCACTTTCGCGTGCGCCGTGGCCAGATGCAACGATCACCTTGGTATCCGGTTTGAGCGCCATGATCGCATCGAGCACGGCAAAACCTTCGGTCGTGCCGTCGGGATCGGGCGGCAAGCCAAGATCCAGTGTAACCACGGCAGGCTCGTCAGCGCGCAAGGCTGCGAGTGCGGAGGCGCGATCGCCCACGATGGTTACGTCGAAATCCTCGTATGCCCATTTGAGCTGGGCCTGCAGGCCTTCGTCATCCTCGACGATGAGCAGTTTGGGTTTTTCGTTGGACATCATGCCACCTCGGCAGGTTTGGATTGGTCAAGGCCGGGTTCACCGGCGCTGGTCAGGACAGGGAAGGTGATCGCAAAACGCGTGCCCAGCCCTTCACGCGATTCGACATCGAGCCGCCCGCCCATTGCGCGGATCAATTCGCGCGCTTCATAGGCTCCGATCCCGAAGCCCGATGCCTTCGAGGACACGAAGGGTTTGAACAGGCCATTGCGGACAAATTCGGGGCTCATGCCCGTGCCGGAATCCAGCACCTCGATCTTGGCCATGACGCCTTCGACGAGCACGTTGACGTAGACCGGGCTTTCTTCGCCGCTCGCGTCGACTGCGTTCTGGATCAGGTGCACCAGCGCCTGTTCGAGGTTCTCGGCATCAGCGAGCACGGGCGCACTGGTCCGGGTGATGATAGCAACGTCATGCAGGCCCTCGAACCGGGCGACCGCACGGTCGGCGAGTTCGAGCATGTCGAGCGCAACCTGCCTGTCCGACCCGTTGGCTCCATAGCGATTGAGTCGGGCCAGCAGCGTGTTGAGCTTCTCTGCACTCTTGCGCAGCGTCACCAGCATGTCGGCCCGGAATTCGGGGTTTTCCGAGTGGCGTTCCGCATTCCGCGCCAACAGGGTCAACTGGCTCGCCAGGTTCTTGATATCGTGCATGACGAAGGCGATGCGGCGATTGAATTCATCGAACCGCGCGGCTTCCATCAGTGCCTGCTGGCCGGATTGTTCGGCGAGGTAGCTGGCCAGCTGCTGCCCGACCACACGCAGGAGATCGAAGTCCTCCCAGTCGAGGCTGCGAGGCTCGGGCGGGCGGGACAGGACGATCACCCCTGTCAGCCGGTCGAAATGAAGCAGCGGAACGACAGCCCAGGCTTTGCCATCATCGAGCAACCATTGCGGCAGCAGGGCACTCTCGCCATGCTGGTCGCTGCCTGCCCGCAGATCGTCCGCATCGATGATGAAGGCGCGTTCTTCAAGCAATTGGGCAAGCGCGGCAGGCATCGCCTGTGCCGGCACATCGACATCCTTCCAGCGCCAGCGTGCGGCAAGCTCGAGGTCGCCTTGCTCACCGCGCAACAGCAGCAAACCGTTGGGACTGTCGGTGATATCGGCCATCGCCTTGATCACGCGTTCGTGCAGCGACTGTCCGGCCTCGTCATTCTGGCCGATGGTCTGGGTAAACCGCAGCCATTCGGCGCGATAATCATAACGGTGCTGGAACAGGTGCTTGATTGCGGTGACCTTGAGCCATCCGCGCAGCCGCTGCGATGGCAACCACAGCAAGGCAACCACGCTGGCGGCGAATGTGAAACCAACCTGCGCCAGTCGCCCGACATTGCCGCCAAGCATTGTCAGTGACTGGGCGATGCCGACCATCAGGACGATATATGCCCCTATGACAATCAGCGAGAGTGTCTGGAATGCCACGGCACGCGATGGCCGGATACGCATTGAGGCCGCGCCCCTGGTCGAACCGATAGCCAATGGGACCGTTGCCAGCGCAACGACCAGCCCGCGCATCGCTTCCAGCTCCAGCGGGAACGCGCGCCCGAGATAGGCCACGGTATAGACATTGAGGTCGAACGCCCACAGTGCAGCCATCGCCGCAGTGGTCCAGCGCAAGACCTGACGCACCGGCTGGGCCGCGCCGACATAGAGGTTGTGCAGCAGGACAAGCGAGCCAACCGCAACCAGTATGCGAAACATCGCCATCAGTTGGAGGACGAGCAGTTCAAGTTCGGTCGTCAGGGCGAAGCTGACGGCAATCCCGAGCAATGCGAGCTGCAGCAGTTCGACAAAGCACAGCGCATAGACAACCGGCCTGATCGGCTTCATGCTTTCATGGCGTCCATCGTTTGCGAACAGGCGATAGATCACGACAATCCACGAGATGTTGCGCAGGATTTCCATTCCGGCGGTGGCGATTGCCATCGGCCCCCACGCAGCATGGACCACACACCAGGCGGCGGTGATAGCAAGCGCCGCCAGCAACGGCCCTCGATCGGACCGGTCGCGATCACCGCGCTTGAGCACCCACGCGATGGAAACGCCGCACGCCGCCGCGCCGCCAAGGTGGAACGCGAAGGAGAGCAACAGCCAGATGTCGGGAACGCCCTTCATCAGCGCGCACCCTCAGGCCACAACACCACTCGCAGCGTCTGCAGCAGGATCAGCAGGTCGAGGAAAGGCGTGTAGTTCTTTGCGTAGTAGAGGTCGTATTCGAGCTTGTGCCGCGCATCTTCGATGCTCGCGCCATATGGGTAGTTGATCTGCGCCCAACCGGTGATGCCCGGCTTCACCATGTGACGCTCGGCATAGTATGGCAGCTGCTCTTCAAGATCGGCGACGAATTTCGGCACTTCGGGTCGCGGGCCGACGAAGCTCATCTCACCCTTCAGCACCGACCAGGTCTGGGGCAGTTCGTCGATCCGCACCTTGCGGATGAACCGGCCGAGGCGCGTGATGCGCGGATCATCCTTCTCCGCCCATTTGACACCGTCCTTCTCGGCATCGGTACGCATCGAGCGAAGCTTGATGACGTCGAAGGTCTGTCCATAGAGTCCAACGCGAGGCTGGCGGAAGAATGCCGGACCTTTGCTGTCGAGCTTCACCAGGATGGCAAACAACACGATTACCGGAGCGGTGAGCGCGAGAAGCAATCCACTGGCAAGAACGTCGAACACGCGCTTTGCGGCGCTCGACACCATCCGGCCTGACGAGAATCCGTCCGAGAAGATCAGCCAGCTGGGGTTCACCGAATCGAGGTCGATCCGTCCGGTTTCGCGTTCCATGAAACTGCTGAAATCGTTGACGTGGACGCCCATCGTCTTGATCCGCAGCAAGTCCTTGAGCGGCAGTGCGTTGCGGCGTTCCTCGAGTGCGAGGACGACTTCACTGGCAGTCAGGTTGTCGACGAACCGCCCGAGATCGTGGATCGCCTCGCGCGAGATCGCCTCATCGACTTCGCGCGCTGCATCGCTCATTGCGACATAGGATACGATGGCAAAACCGGAACCTGCATCCTCAGCCAGTTGCTTGAGACGGTAGGCACGCTGACCGGCTCCGAGCACCACCACCCGGCGGCGAAAGACCGAACTGCCTATAAATGTCCCGATCAGCATCCGCGCGGCAATCAGCGCAGCTACGGTAAGCACCATCGCGTAGACCAGCGTCGAGCGCCAGAATGTCGCACCGGGAATCAGAAAATCGATAACGGAAACGGCGATAATGCCGAGGCTAACCGCAACAAGCAGCCGCGCGCAGGCAAACCGCAATGAACGCAAGGCTTCGCTGCCGTAAACGCCTACCGCGATCATGGCAGTCCAGACAGTGATCGCAAAACCGACAAGCGGCACGACCCGGTCACGAACGCTGCCCGGGTCCATCCCGATCTGCGATGCGCGCAGCTGCCAGCCACCCTCGCCCGCCAGCAGCAGCAGCACGAGGTCGACAAGGCCCAGCAGGACCACCGCGTGCGGGATATAGTGCTTGAAAAGGCGGATCATGTGCCCGGTCCGGAAAATCCCTGAAAAATACAGGTCCGGCTTAAGGCGGAAGGATGAAATGTCGGTAAATTTTACAGAACGCCCCGAAACCGGCGGATTCCGGGGCGTCCAGGGGTTAAGGCAATGTTATTCATACGAGGTGTTGTCATCCGCACCGGCCAGGTGGCGTCAGCGGCCAAATTCGAACGGCGTCACGCCCCTTGCCTGCCGATCGAACCGAAGCGCAGCACCCGTTGGCGGGAGCGACCTTTGGCTGCAGTCGCTGCGGTGACAATGCGCGCAACCCAGGCCGATCGGCTGCGCATCCTCTTCGCGCAACGAAATGCCGCGAGCCTGTGCAAGGTCGGATGCAAGTTTGGCCTCGATCCCAAGGATGATGGCGAAACGCGCATCGCCGGTCGATCCGCTGCCATCGACGGCGCGGGCGATTGTCAGCCAATGCCCGCTTCCACTTGATCGCGTATCGACAGTCACCGCCTGAACGCAAATCGTTCCCGCGCGTTCAAACGCCCGATGGACGATCCACAACGGGCAACTGGATTGTCCTTCCAGCAGGAGTGTTCCGCTGGCGCCCGCGAAGCGTTTGGAAAACTGCCCCGCCCGGTCGACCCGGGCCATGAAAAATGGCAAGCCCCGCTGCCCCACGCGCTGCAACGTGGTCAGGCGGTGGGCGAGTTGTTCGAAACTTGCACCAAAGCGGCGCTGCAACACCGGCAGATCGTAGCCGGTCGTTTCGCAGGCACGGAGGAAACGCCCGTAGGGCAGCAGGAGCGCAGCCGCAAAATAGCTTACCAAATGCCGCTCGAACAGCTTGCGCGCTGCATCGCTGCCCAGGCGAGAACCGCCGACAATATTCGCGATGGCCGCTTGCTCCTCAAGCATGGCAAATTGCATCGCGACCTGAAAGTTGCGGGAGGCCGGAGACAGCATTTCGGACAGTTGCAACTGTCGTGCATGCAGGTCGAGCCGCCGGATGGCATCGGGCATCACCTCGCGTGGCAGGATCCGGATGGTAAGCTGGTGGCGTTCCCGCAGGCGTTCAGCCAGTGCAAGTCCCATGTCGCTGTGCGACAGGCGCAATTCGTCGGCGATCAGCTCGGCGCGTTCGTCAAGCTCGCCAAAGTGGTTGCGCCAACGCTCAATCTCCAGCCGCGATTGGACCAGCGGGTCTTCTTCTGCCGAAACGCCGCTGCCCGCAGTATCGTAAAGGCGCGCAAATGCCCCGGCGATTTGCGGAGACGAGGCGAGGAGTTCGACCGCCTCTTCCCGGTCGATACCAAGATCGGCAAAGCGTTCATCGGACAATCGCCGCATCAGCCCGTCGATGCCGCCGATGGATTCGTCCTCGCGCAGGCTGCGCGGATCGAAGTCGAAAGCATCGACCACCTGCACCATGACCCGGGCTGACAAGGGCCGCTGGTTGCGCTCGATCAGGTTGAGATAGCTGGGTGAAATGGCGAGCCGCGCAGCCATCGCAGCCTGGGTCAGCCCCTCACGCTTGCGCAGCCTCCTCATGGCCGGTCCGGCAAACAGTGCACCTTCAGACATTTGTAACTTTCTTTACTACTTTACACCGCTGAATGCCAAAAACTGGGCATCAAGACAAGATAGTTTGTAAGTTTTCCTATGAATCGAGGCTGATCGGCGGGATGACGGTGGGGACAAGACATCACTCCCCGAATCAGGAGACAAGACATGGGCTACCAGGGCAAAATCGCCGAACTGAACAAGACCATCGCCGGACAGGGCGCGCCCTGGAACGCAATCGATGGGGAATCGGCTGCGCGTATGCGTATCCAGAACCGTTTTCCCACCGGTCTCGACATCGCGAAATACACCGCGAAGATCATGCGTGAAGACATGGCCGCCTATGACGCGGATCCGGCGAACTACACCCAGTCGCTCGGCTGCTGGCACGGTTTCATCGCCCAGCAGAAGATGATCAGCATCAAGAAGCATTTCGGCAGCACCAAGCAGCGTTACCTCTACCTTTCGGGCTGGATGGTTGCCGCGCTGCGCAGCGAGTTCGGCCCGCTGCCCGACCAGTCGATGCACGAGAAGACCAGCGTCCCTGCCCTGATCGGAGAACTCTACACCTTCCTCAAGCAGGCAGACGCGCGCGAACTCGGCGGGCTGTTCCGCGATATGGACGCGGCCCGCGATCGCGGTGACGAAGTCGAGGCAAAGCGTATCGAAGTGCTGATCGAAAACCACGAAACGCATGTCGTTCCGATCATTGCCGATATCGATGCCGGTTTCGGCAATGCCGAGGCGACCTACCTGCTTGCCAAGAAGATGATCGAAGCGGGCGCTTGCGCACTGCAGATCGAAAACCAGGTGTCAGACGAAAAGCAGTGCGGCCACCAGGACGGCAAGGTTACGGTTCCGCATGAGGACTTCCTGCAGAAGATCCGCGCGATCCGTTACGCCTTCCTCGAACTCGGCGTCGAAGACGGGATCATCGTTGCGCGCACCGACAGTCTTGGTGCCGGACTGACCAAGCAGATCGCCTACACCACCGAGGAAGGCGATCTCGGCGACCAGTACAACAGCTTCCTCGATTGCGAAGAAGTCGATCCCTCGGCGATCAAAAACGGCGATGTGTTCCTCAGCCGCGAAGGCAAGCTGCTTCGTCCGAAGCGCCTGCCGAGCAACCTCTACCAGTTCCGCCCCGGAACCGGCGAGGACCGCTGCGTGCTCGACTGCATCACCTCGCTCCAGAACGGTGCTGACCTGTTGTGGATCGAAACCGAAAAGCCGCATATCGGCCAGATTGGCGGCATGGTGGATCGCATCCGCGAAGTCGTGCCGAACGCCAAGCTTGTCTACAACAACAGCCCGAGCTTCAACTGGACGCTCAACTTCCGCCAGCAGGTCTACGATGCCTGGAAAGCCGAAGGTAAGGACGTGTCGGCTTTCGACCGGGCAAGGCTGATGAGCGTGGACTATGACAGCACGGAACTCGCCGCAGAAGCTGACGAGCGTATCCGCACCTTCCAGCGCGATGCAGCGGCGCAGGCCGGTATCTTCCACCACCTGATCACACTGCCGACTTATCACACGGCGGCACTGAGCACGGACAACCTTGCCAAGCGTTACTTCGGCGAAGACGGGATGCTGGGCTACGTCCTCAACGTCCAGCGCGAGGAAATCCGCCAGGGTATCGCCTGCGTGAAGCACCAGAACATGGCCGGATCCGACATCGGTGACGACCACAAGGAATACTTTGCCGGTGAAGCCGCGCTCAAGGCCGGCGGCAAAGACAACACGATGAACCAGTTCGAAGCTGCGTAAGGAGTGATGCAATGACCGATGCGACGACTACGGCAACCGAACCGGGCCGCGCCCGCGCCCTGCTTTCGACTGCAGACTTCAAGCTGCTCCGGCGGGCCCTCGAAAGCCATGCCAAGGCGACCGAAGACCGCGAGGAACTGGCCAAGATCAACGCCTTGCACCACCGCCTCGGCACTTACAGCTGAGGTCTGCAAACAGTCTCCTGGGGAGGAGAACTCGACCGTCGGAGCACCTTGGTGCTTCGGCGGTCGATATAGTTTGTGGCCATCCTAAACCTGTTCGTAACCATAAGCACGATCACGTGGTTAACGCAGGGGCTGTAAGGCACGCATATGGCGCGCCGGAAAAAAGCCTTCAACGCAACCGATATGAAGATGTATCGGCACTTTGCTATCGCGACAGTGGGTATCACTCTCGCAATGGCGGTGTTTGCCGACGGCGATAATCGCGAAGCCATGATGGATAACGCCGCCAAGGCCGCTGAAACGGTGCAGGAGGCGGAACTTACCGGCATCAAGATGCAGGAACCGAAGCGGTCGGAACACGCCAGCTACCATTCGGACCCTGGCTCCGGCACCAGCTATAGCGGCGGTACGGGATCCCGATCGGGCCTTCGCACGGGCGGTTCACCTGCGTGGGTCGCAAAGCTGAAGAAACTCGGCATGACACTGGAACAATTCCAGGCGCTGTCGAAATCCGAGCAGGAAGCCTTGCTCAAGATCCTCAATGCGAGCTCAAGCCCGGTCAATGAGGAACAGGCGATCCGCAACCTGTCGGTGGGATCGCTGGAGCGTTCGGGCGGCGGCGAAGCAGCCGACATGTAGCCCCCCGGGCTATTTCTTCATGATATCCAGTGTCGCGCTCGACAGGGCTTCTGCTGCCGTGGCGATCACCTTTTCGGCATCGGGTGCCCAGAACGGGCTGTGCAGCGAGGGCAAGGTCGCTTCCCCGGCGGCGGCGGCATCGATCTTCTCCTGCGGCACGCCGCCGACCCAGAAGATCAGCGACTGTATGCCATCGGGGTCGGCACGGTAGAACTGGCCGAAATCTTCGCCACCCATCACCGAAGGCACCTGTTTGACCCTATCGTCACCAAAGCGTGCACGCATACGGCCCATGACTTCTTCCGTGAAATCCGGCGTGTTGTAGGTCGAGGGTGTGTATGGGTCGGCAACGGTGACCGTTGGCATACGATCCTCAGGCATTCCTGCAGCGATTGCTTCACCGCGCGCGATCCGTGCAATTCCGTCGAGCAGCAGCTTGCGCGATTCGTCAGAGTAGGAACGCACCGTAAGTTGCAGCTTTGCCTCGTCCGAAATGATGTTGTGCTTGGCCCCCGCATGGAAGCTGCCGACAGTCACCACCGCCGGATCGAGCGGGCTGCTTTCGCGGCTCACCAATGTTTGCAGTTTCATCACAATCGCACTGGCGAGAACGATCGGGTCCTTGGTGGTGTGCGGATAGGCGCCATGCCCACCCACACCCGGCACCACGACATCGACACTGTCGACATTGGCCAGCGCATAGCCTGGCGAGTAACCGATCATCCCGGCCGGGAACTGCGCTGCGTCATGGAAACCCAGCACATAATCGGGCTTGGGGAAGCGGGTGAACAGCCCGTCCTCGAGCATGGCCAGGGCACCCTCGCCCAGCTCCTCTGCGGGCTGTCCGATCAGGATCAGCGTGCCCGACCACTGGTCCTTGCGCTCGACCAGCAGCCGGGCAGCGCCAATCAGCCCGGTCATGTGGGTATCGTGGCCGCATGCATGCATCACCCCGGTTTCGATCCCCGATGCGGGGGTGGAAACACGTTTCGATGCAAATGGCAGCCCGGTCTGTTCGATCACCGGCAAGCCATCCATGTCCGCGCGCAGCATCACCACGGGGCCATCGCCATTTTTCATCACGCCGACCACACCGGTCTTGCCGACGCCTTCGGTCACATCGAAACCCAGCGCGCGCATCCGTTTCGCCAGCTTCGCCGCCGTCTCGAACTCCATGAAGCTCAATTCCGGGTTGGCGTGGAGATCACGATACATCTCCATCAGTTCAGGCATGTCGCCCGCCAGGGATTCGCGCAGGTCATTGGCCGAGGCAGGCGTTGCAAAGGCGGCGAGTGCTGCAGTCAGGCAAAGCTTCTTGAACATCGAATTCCCCTTGTTCGAACTTGGCGGTCGCTCGATCACATGCCGTAGGTAAGCACCAGCAGGATCGAAAGCGTCGTAACCATCAGGATCACCAGCGGCACGCCGGTGCGGATGTAGTCTTTGAATTCGTAGCTACCCTCACCCATGATCAGCATGTTGGTCTGATAGGCGATGGGTGTCGCGTAACACAGGTTGCAGCCGAACAGCACCGCGAGGATCAGCGGCTCGGGCGGCAAGCCGAGCTTGGTGGCGATACTGAAAGCAATCGGCGTACCGACCGTCGCCGCAGTGGCGTTCGACGCAAAGTTGGTCAGGATCGTTACGAACAACATGATCGCGGCGAGCACCGCCGCAGGGGCGAGATAGCCAAGCCCTATGGCGAGAACCGATCCCAGCCACTCGGCCGCACCGCTGTCATCGATAATTCGTCCGATGGCGATACTGGCGGCGACCAGCACGATGACCTTGGCCGAAAGCGCCCTCCCCACCCGGTCGAACTTAACGCAGCCGGTCACGAACATCAAAATGGCCCCGGCGAGGGCGGAGACCGCGATCGGCAGGAAACCGATCGACGCCAGGCCGACAGACCCGATCATGATCCCGCCTGCGAGGACCGCCTTGGATCGACGCGGCAGTTCGCGTGCCCCGTCGAGCGTTAGCAGGCTGTCTGCACGGGCAAACTGTTGCAGGTCTTCGGGCAAGCCCATCACCAGCAGGACGTCGCCTTCCGCCATGCGCAGGTCGCCGCCATCGCTATATTGCTCCCGTTCGCCGACGAGACGTTCGGGCCGATGGATGCCGAGGACCGCGACGCCATACAGGTCGGCAATACCGGATGTCGGCAGGGTGCGATTCACAAGGCGGGAATCGGGCGTCACGGTCATTTCGACCACAACGATATCCTGCCCCTTGGACTGTGAACTGCGCTTGATCCGGTCGAGCACCCATGTCGGTGCCACCTCGCTGCGCAACGTCCGCATCGCCTCTTCCAGCCCCTCGTGCGTGCCTGAGATATGCACGCGCTGTTGCGGGGTCAGCGGGCCGCTGGGCTGGTCATGGAAGGTAATATCTTTCGGCAGGCCGGGGATAACGCTCGCTATTTCCTGCCCGGCCAGCGCGCTGTCGTTCCCGATACGCAACCGGGTATGGAATCGCCGCAGGATGGCGGTGTCCTCTACCCGGTTGTCACCCAGCAGGCGCGGCATCACCAGCCAGAGATAAGGCAGCGCGACCAGGCCAGCGGCAAGCACGATGGGCGTGAAGTGGAACACACTCATCGGCGGCATGCCAAGATCGCGTGCGATCGAAACGACCAGGATATTCGTCGAAGTGCCGATGGTGGTCGCCATCCCGCCGATAAGCACTGCGGCGTTGAGCGGGATCAGGGTCTTGGACGCCGGCATTGCCCCCTTTTGGGCGAGCGCGACAAAAATCGGCAGGAGGAGGACCAGCACAGGGGTGTCGTTGACCCCCATGGACAGGATGAACGCCATGACCAGCGAGATCAGCAGTCCCAGTTGCAGGTTCCATTTGAACAGGCGTTCGAGCATCCGCGCAGCAGGCTCGAGCGCCCCGGTTACCACCAGCCCCCGCCCCATGATCATCAGCGCGCAAATCGTGATCAGCGCGTAATGCCCGAAGCCGGAGAAAGCGAGCTGCAGCCCGTCGGTCGGCCCGGTATCCGGCAGCGGGAAGAAATAGAGCCCGACCGCGATCACCGCGATGGTCAGCAGCGATACGATTTCAACCGGCATCCGCCCGCGCGCAAAGGCGACGAACATCGCGACCGTAACGATCATGGCAGCCAGTGCGTGTGGAGAGGGTATCCCGGGCATCGTCGCGGCCATGAGTCCCAAAGCTCGCGCGCAAATTCAAGCGAATTCGGCGTGCGGTGCTGCCCGGCCGTCAAATTCGGTTGGTGTGGTACCCCTGGCCGGACTCGAACCGGCACTTCGTAAGAAACTCGATTTTGAGTCGAGCGCGTCTACCAATTCCGCCACAGGGGCACTGAAGCAGGAGCGCGGCGGATAGCCGCGCACTGCCCGTGCTTCAAGTCAAACCTCAGCCCTTCAGCGCGCCCGCCAGCAGCTTGTGCAGTTTGGAGTGCAGCGTGTCGTTGGCCGCAAGCACTTGCTGCGCATGGATCGGCTGCGAACGACCGCGGAAATCGCTCACGAAGCCACCCGCCTCGCGGACGAGCAAGCAACCTGCAGCGGTATCCCAATCCTTGAGCCCGCTTTCCCAGAACCCGTCGAAACGGCCAGCAGCCACCCAGGCGAGATCAAGCGAGGCGGCGCCGAAGCGGCGGATGCCCGCAACTTCCGGTCCGATCGCACTGAATATCTTTGTCCACTCGGCGAAATCGCCCGCGCCCTGGAACGGGATACCCGTCGCGATAAGCGAATCGGGCAAGCGGCTGCGCGAAGAAACCCGCAACCGTCCGTCATGCAGCCATGCGCCGCGTGTTTTCTCGGCCCAGAAGGTTTCATCGGTGATCGGGTTGTAGATGACCGCTGCGGTCACATCGCCCCAACCCCCGCCACCGAGCTTCGGTTCCTGCACTGCAATGCTGATCGCGAAATGCGGGATGCCGTGGAGGAAATTGCTGGTCCCGTCGAGCGGATCTATGATCCAGCGCGGCTTGTCCGCATCGCCTTCGATGATGCCCGCTTCCTCCAGCACGAAGCCCCAATCGGGCCGTGCAGCAAGAAGTTCGTCGTAAAGAGTGCGTTCGGCGCGCATATCGGCTTTCGACACGAAGTCCGCCGGGCCCTTGCGGCTGACCTGCAGATGCTCGATTTCGCCGAAGTCGCGCCGCAGGCGACCGCCCGCCTTGCGCGCGGCGCGTTCCATGACGCGAATGAGGCCAGAAAGGGCTGCCATCGGGGTTAGCTCGCCTTACCGACGTAAGTCCGTTCATACACATCGACGACGATGCGAGTACCGCTCTCGATATGAGGCGGAACCATCACGCGCACACCGTTGTCGAGCACGGCAGGTTTGTAGCTGGATGAGGCAGTCTGCCCCTTAACCACTGCATCGGCCTCGACGATCACTGCTTCGACCTGCTCGGGCAGCGCGACCGAAATCGGCTTTTCTTCCCACAGTTCCAGCGTCACTTCCATGCCGTCCTGCAGGAATGCCTTGGCATCGCCCAACAGGTCCGACGGCAGCATGATCTGCTCGAAAGTGTCATTGTCCATGAACACCAGCATTTCACCGTCTTCATAGAGGTACTGGAATTCCTTGGTGTCGAGCCGCACGCGCTCGATCGTGTCGGCGCTGCGGAAGCGCACGTTGGTCTTGCGGCCATCCTGCAGGTTCTTCATCTCGACCTGCATATATGCCCCGCCCTTGCCCGGCTGGGTGTGCTGTATCTTGGCGACCTTCCAGATGCCGCCTTCATATTCGAGGATATTGCCGGGACGGATGTCCACGCCGCTGATTTTCATGGAATTGGCCTTCTTGGGTTGTTCTCGCGGGGCGCTGTGCCCCGTCGATACGCGGGCGCGCCTTTAGCCCAGCCTACGGCAACGGGCAAGGCGGCTGGCGCTATTCGTCTCCACACGCTAGTTACCGGCCAATGGACCGCCGATCGATCTTTGCCCCGTGCGCGCTTGCCGCAAGCCTTGCAGTGCCCTCAATGGCAACAGCAGGCATGCTCGGGACCTTGCCACATGGCCCTTACACCTGTTCGCTGCCGGGCGATGCGGGCGGCGAGGCGTGGCGCGAACTGCAGGGCAAGAGCTTCACGATCAAGAATGCATCGACCTATCACACCGATGCCGGTTCAGGCATCTATCTGATGACGGGCGATCGCGTCGTTTTTACGCGCGGCCCGATGAAAGGAATGCGCTTCAAGCGCGTTGGCAGCGCGACGCTGCTGTGGCTCGATGAACAGGGCAATCCGGGCCGTATCCGCTGTACGCGTGGTGGTGCGGCAGCGCGCTGATTACAGTCGTTCGGCGAAAGCCCTTATCGCTACCTCTTCATCGCCGTTCCAGACAGCACCCGAAACCGCGAGAAAATCGGCACCTGCCTCAACCAGCAGGCCGCAATTGTCGGGCGTGATACCGCCTATGGCCACGCAGGGTATCTCGAACAGCTTGCTCCACCATTCGAGCAGTTCCGGCTCGGCACGATGTTCGGTTTCCTTCGTGCTGCTCGGGTAAAATGCGCCGAAAGCAACATAGTCCGCACCCTCTTCCCCGGCCACCATCGCGAGGTGCTTGGATGCATGGCAAGTCACACCGATCTGTGCGTCCTTGCCAAGCAGTTCACGCGCTTCTTTTGCCGAGCCATCGCCTTGCCCAAGGTGAACCCCATCGGCACCAAGGCGCCGGGCGAGTGCTATGCTGTCATTGACGATGAAGGCCACGTTCCGTTCGGCGCAAATCGCCTGCAAGGGCTCTGCCAGTCGCGCCGCCTCATGCTGGTCGACATCCTTCACGCGAAACTGGAACGCGGCCGCCGGATTGTCCGGTTTCAGGACATCCAATGCGCGGGCGAGGCGCTCGGGAAAATTCCCGCCTACATCGAGCGGCGAGATAAGATAGAGTTGGCAGCGCGGCTGGCCGTGCGGTTCACTGGACATTGCACGCCCCTATCCGTTGCATTGGCGCCAGCCAAGAGGGTCCGTTTCGCAGCGGATCGAAAGGAGCAAGGCGATGAAGGCGATTTTGCTTATCGGTGCGGCACTGGCATCTGCCACGGCAATGGTAGCCGACGCTCCCAATTATGTGCAGCAGAACGACGTGCGCATATTCGAACGCGCAGATATTACCGGCGACCTGGCGATCACAGCCTTCGGAATCATGCGCGATACACGGTGCACCGAGCGCGTGATCTGTTTCCGGGAAGATCGACTGGTCGTTGCCGCAATAGTGCAGCATCGCGGCCGTGACCGCGAGTTCGCGCTGGAACTGGGCCAGCCCGTGCAACTCGACGGCGGAGTGTTGACGCTAATCTCGACCTCCACTCCGCCGAGCGATGCAGGTGCAATCCCACTAAAATACTATCGACTGAATTTCCGCTGGCAGCCGGACTGACGGTTAAAGCCGTTCAGGCAACGCTAGCCGCATGGATCTGGTCGATTGCGGCCGACAGGGTCCCATCGAACTCGGTATCGCTCTGCTGATGGCGCAGATCCTGCAGCAATCCGCGACTGAAGCTGGCGATCATGCCGGGGTTCTTTGCCAGTTCAGCACAGGCATCGTCGGTCGAATAGCCACCCGACAGGGCGACCACTCGCAGGACCTTCGGGTGACCGACCAGTCCCGAATAAAGGCCAGCTTCCTTCGGGATCGAAAGCTTGAGCATGATCTGCTGGCCTTCCGGCAGCGCGTCGAGGCCCGCTTCGATCTCCGCCAGCAGCACCTTCTCGCCTTCGGCGCGGTCGCCAGCCGTGATATCGTATTCCGGCTCGAGGATCGGCATTAGCCCGCAGCCGATAATGCGCGCACCTTCCGCGAATTGCTGCTCTACCACAGCCTTGATACCCGCAGCATTGTTCGATTTGATCACCGAACGCATCTTGGTGCCAAATACGCCCAGCGCTTTCGCTCGATCGCACATGGCTTCGAGACCGGGGTTCGGCTTCATCAGTTGGGCGCCGTTGCTCTCGTCCTCGAGCCCCTTGTCGACCTTGAGGAAAGGCACAACACCACGCTCCGCCAGGCGGGCTGGCACACTTTTGCCGCCGCTTTGGCCATCCATTGTCTTCTCGAACAGGATCGCGCCGATGACCTTGCCATTGCCGAAACAGGGGCTTTCGATAATGCGCTGGCGCATTTCGTGGATCAGGCCGAACATTTCATCTTCGGTCGACCAGGCGCCATCCTCGACGCCATAACCCTTGAGAGCCTTGGGAGTTGAACCACCCGACTGGTCGAGCGCGGCAATAAAGCCCTGCCCGGTGGCGATCCTGGCGGTCATTTCTTCAAAGGTCATGTGAGCATCCCGTGTCTGAAAACAGTCCATGCATACCTATGCATCGGGCGCGCCTTTAGCGTTGCAGCAACTCCAGCGCAACGCCGCAGCGAAGCTAATCCCGCTTAAGCACGGCGATCAGGTTGATCGCGATCGAAATGCGGCTCCCCGCGCCTGAAAATGGGCGCACAGCGTGTTGCAACCAGCTTGGGAACATCACGATCATGCCACTTTCCGGGCGAATTGAAATTTCATTGTGCTGTGGCTGCCCCGCACCGTCGCGAAGCCGCAAGTCGGGCGCTGTCATCCTGACCATCGGCATACGCGGGTCCAGCAGTTGCAGTTCTCCCCCCAGCGTGGGGTCCGTATCACCGTCATACCCATCGTCGACATAGGCAACCGCCGACCAGAAGCTGCCGGGATGGTAGTGATACTGGTTCGCGTTTCCCTTGCCGGACACATTCGCCCACATTTCTGGGTGCCAGGTAAAACGGCTGTTTTCCGGCGACCGGGCATCCACAGTTTGAGCATCGGCCATGGTCATAGCCTTCAGTGCGAGTGCCCGCGCCGCTTCCCCACCCCATTCGAGCATCCGCGTGTTCGAATGCCAGCCACCGATGTTGGAGATATTCACCCCATCACGGTCACGCGCGATTTCGGCGTCGATAGCCGCCCGCAGCATGCGCAACCCCTCCTCACTCTGCAGCCGGTCCACAACGAAGGGAGTCGCAAAGAGATCACGGGTTTCGGCCAACTACTGCCTCTTTCCACTGACCTTGCGGATGATGCCGTTGAAGCGCAGCACCGGCTGGCCATCAGCAGTGATCAATCCCTCTACGAAGATCGTCTTGCCTCCTGCCCGCACCACCTTGCCGCGTGCCTCCATCATCTGCCCGACTCGCGCGGGATCGAGGAAGTCCGAAGTGAGATTGAGCGTTACTCCGCGGCTGTCAGCCAGTTCGCGGCTGGCGATGGTGAAAAGCGCAGAATCGGCGAAGGTCATCAGGCATCCGCCATGCATGAACCCCGCGCCGTTCATATGGCGTGGTTCGGCGCGGAAGGCGCTCACATAACCGCCATCATCCTCGATGCGCTCGTAAAACGGCCCTGCACGTTGTTCGAAAGCATCGCTTTGCCAGGTCGACCACCCGGCCCATTCACCCTCGGTTACCGGCACCAGCCCGCCGCTTGCACCAACGGCTTCGTTCTCGCTCATGCTGTCAGCGCCGCCACACCGGGCAAGGCCTTGCCCTCCATCCATTCGAGGAAAGCGCCGCCAGCGGTTGAAATATAAGTGAAATCTTCGGCAACACCGGCATGGTTGAGCGCTGCAACCGTATCTCCGCCGCCAGCCACCGAAATGAGCGAACCGTCCTGCGTTAGAGCAGCCGCAGTGCGGGCGAGCGAAACGGTCGCATTGTCGAAGGGCTCGATCTCGAATGCCCCCATCGGGCCGTTCCAGACCAGCGTCCGGCAAGTTTTGAGCACATCGCCCAGCGCCTCAACCGCCAAAGGGCCAACATCGAGAATCATCTCGTCCCCGGCAACTTCGTGGACGTTGCATGTGCGCACGCTGGGCGGGTTGGCAGCAAATTCCTTCGCCACAGTGACGTCATAGGGCAGATGCACCGTGCAGCCAGCGTGATCCGCCTTGTCCATGATGGCGTTCGCGGTCGCAGTGAGATCATGCTCGCACAGCGATTTGCCAACATCCACCCCGCGTGCCGCAAGGAATGTGTTGGCCATGCCACCGCCGATGATCAGGTGCTGGACCTTGCCGACGAGGTTTTCGAGCACATCGAGCTTGGTCGAAACCTTGGCACCACCGACGACTGCGGCAACGGGCGTTTGCGGATTGCCCAGCGCTGCATCGAGTGCCTTCAGTTCCTTCTCCATTGCGCGGCCGGCATAGGCTGGCAGCACATGCGCGAGTCCCTCGGTGGATGCGTGGGCGCGATGCGCGGCTGAAAACGCATCGTTGACGTAAAAATCGCCATGGGCCGCGATACCCTTGGCGAATTCGGCATCGTTTGCCTCTTCACCCGGCCAGAAGCGCACATTGTCGAGCAGGCCGATATCGCCATCGCGCAATATACCGATCGATTGTTCGACCACCGGCCCCATCACTTCAGGGATGAACATGATCTCGCGGTCGAGCACGCGCTCGACATCGCCCTGCACCATGCTGGTGCTCATGGTCGAATGGCGCGCGCCCTTGGGACGACCGAAATGGGCGAGCAACAGGACCTTGGCCCCGCGATCCGCCAGTTCGAGGATGGTCGGCTTGACCGCCTCGACCCGCGTAACGTCGGACGCGCGACCTTCCTGCATCGGCAGGTTGAGATCGACGCGCACCAGCGCAACCTTGCCGGTGATGTCACCGAGATCGTCGAGGGTATTGAAGCTGCTCACCAGTTTATCCTTGTCAGATCGGCCATTTGCTACATTTGAGCTGTTCAGTCGGACCCGATGCCGCATCAGAGCATGCAACCCGTTTACGCTCGTTCTCGATCGCCTCGCGCACGCTGGCGGACTCGATTCCCAGTTTGTCTGCGGCAGACATACGCATCTTCACATTCGACCAAAGATAGCGGTCTTCGCCCTGAAGTTGCTCAGCAATCTCGTCGAACGAGGCTTGGTTGCCTGCCGCAGGAATGTCCCGCACATACACCCCCTCTTCACGCTGCTCACATCCGGCAAATGTCAGCAGCGCGCCAAGGGCGAAGATACGAGCTGGATTGTGCATCACGGTGTCCTGTTTGAGAGTCAGATCAGACCGGCCATTACACCCGCGGTATCGATCATCCGGTTCGAGAAGCCCCACTCGTTATCGTACCAGCTGACGACGCGGCAGAGTTTGCCTTCCATGACCGAGGTTTCGAGGCTGTCGACCGTCGAGCTTGCCGGATGGTGGTTGAAGTCGCTCGAAACCAGCGGCTGGTCGGTGTAGTCGAGCACACCCTTCATCGCACCTTCGGCTGCAGCCTTGAGGGCAGCGTTCAGTTCTTCCGCGCTGGTATCGCGGCCCGGGGTGAACACGAGGTCAACCAGGCTGACATTGGGGGTCGGCACGCGAACCGAAGAACCGTCGAGCTTGCCCTTGAGTTCAGGCAGGACGAGGCCGACGGCGCGTGCTGCACCCGTCGTGGTCGGGATCATGTTCTGCGCACCACCGCGCGCGCGGCGCATGTCGGAATGCATCTGGTCGAGCATGCGCTGGTCGTTGGTGTAGCTGTGGATCGTGGTCATGAAACCACGTTCGATGCCGACTGTGTCGTGCAGCACCTTGGCCACTGGCGAGAGGCAGTTGGTGGTGCAGCTGGCGTTGGAGACGATCACATCGTCGCTGGTCAGCGTCTGGTGGTTGACGCCATAAACGATGGTTGCAGACACGCCCGACGCCGGTGCGGAGATCAGCACGCGCTTGGCACCTGCATCGAGGTGAGGCTTGGCCGCGTCATGGCTCTGGAAAAAGCCGGTGCATTCAAGGGCGATATCGACGCCCTGCGCAGCATGCGGCAGCTTGCCGGGATCACGCTCGCTGGTGACCGCGATCTTCTTGCCGTTGACGGTGATCGAACCTTCGCCAACCTCGACCGTCCCGGGGAAGCGGCCGTGGGTCGAATCATACTGGAACAGCAGGGCGTTGGACTTGGTATCGGCCAGGTCGTTGATGCTGACGAGTTCGAGATCGTGATCGTCACGCTCGAGAATGGCACGCGCCACAAGGCGCCCGATACGTCCGAAACCGTTGATTGCAACCTTGGTCGCCATATTCAATGCTCCTGCTTAGGAATTGAGTTTATTCAGGATTTGCGGAACGATTGCGTCCGCCGTGAAGCCAAATTTCTCGAACAGCTGTTCCGCCGGGGCCGAAGCGCCGAAACGGTCGAGGCCGATGTTGATCCCATCCGTGCCGGTATAGCGTTCCCATCCAAGCGTTGCGCCGGCTTCTATCGAAACCTTGAGCGCATCGGCGGGCAAGATGTCCGAACGATAGGCCGCATCCTGCGCGTCGAACAGTTCGGCACACGGCACCGAAACCACATCCGCGCCAATGCCCTTGCCTTCCAGAGCCTCGGCAACTTCGACCGCCAACGCAACTTCGGATCCGGTTGCGGCAAGCACGACCTTGCGCCCTGCCGATGCAGCGCGGATGCGATAAGCACCCTTGGCGCAGCGGTTTGAGGTCGCCGCCCAGTCCGCATCGCCTTCGCCGCGCAGCTGCGGCAGGTTCTGTCGCGAAAGAGCCAGCACCGAAGGGGTCGACGGGGTCTGCAAGGCCAGCGCCCAGCACTCTGCCGTCTCGATCGTGTCGCAGGGGCGATAGACGTTGAGGTTCGGGATCAGGCGCAGGCTCATCACCTGCTCGACCGGCTGGTGGGTCGGCCCGTCTTCGCCCAGCCCGATGCTGTCATGCGTCATTACATAAACAACGCCGACCTGCTGCAGCGCCGACAGGCGGATCGCATTGCGGCAATAGTCGCTGAAGATCAGGAAAGTGCCGCCATAGGGTACGACACCGCCGTGCAGCATCATGCCGTTCATCGCGGCAGCCATGCCGAATTCGCGGATGCCGTAGTAGAGATAACGGCCCGAATAATCGTCGGCACTGAAGGGCGTGGTGCTTGGCGTCTTGGTGTTGCTCGATCCGGTAAGATCGGCCGAGCCGCCGACAAGATGCGGCAGCTTTTCGGTCAGCGGACCAAGCGCCATTTCCGACGCCTTGCGGGTGGCAACGGTTTTCGGCTCGGTGGCGAGTGCGGAAATATGGCCTTCGATCGCCGGACCGACGAGATCGACCACATGCATCATCCGGCTTTCGAATTCGGCGCGACGATCCGCATCGCTATCGAGGCGCGACATCCAGGCCGAATGCTCGCTCTTGCCCCGCCTCGCTGATCGAGCGCCAGTCGGCGAGGATATCGTCCGGCACGACAAACGGCTCGGCATCCCAGCCCAGCTCCGCTCGTGCAGCGGCAATCTCATCACCGCCAAGCGGCGCGCGTGTGTTGCCGAAGTGCCTTGCTTGTTTGGCGCACCCTTACCGATGATCGTCTTGCAGGCGATCAGGCTTGGGCGCGGATCGGCCATCGCATCCTCGATCGCGCGGGCAATATCGGCATGGTCATGCCCATCGCAACTGACTGTGTGCCAGCCGGCCGCACGGTGCCGCGCAAGAATATCCTCGCTGGTCGAGAGATCAGCGCTGCCGTCGATGGTGATGTTGTTGTCATCCCACAGCACATTGAGCTGGCCGAGCTTGAGGTGACCGGCAAGACCGATGGCTTCGTGATTGATGCCTTCCATCAGACAACCGTCGCCAGCGATCACCCAGGTGCGGTGGTTGACCAGATCGTCACCGAAATGCGCGTTGAGCTGGCGTTCTGCAATCGCCATACCCACTGCCATTGCAACGCCCTGCCCCAGCGGGCCGGTGGTGCATTCGACCCCGTCGAGCAGGAAGTTCTCCGGGTGGCCAGCACAGGGGCTGCCAAGCTGCCGGAAATTGCGGATGTCATCCATCGTCGGCGCGGCATAACCACTGAGGTGGAGCAGCGAGTAAATCAGCATCGAGCCATGGCCCGCGCTCAGCACGAAACGATCGCGATCATGCCATTTGGGCGAAGAGGGGTCGAATTTGAGATATTTCGACCAAAGGACGGTCGCAACATCGGCCATCCCCATAGGCATGCCGGGGTGCCCTGAATTTGCAGCCTGGATCGCATCCATCGATAGGGCGCGAATGGCATTTGCCATGGGCACCATGCGCGAGGGGTCGATCGTCATTCGGGAAGGCTCCTTGGATGGCATCTGCCGACCGCTCGCGACAGACATGATTCGGGCGCGCGAACCCCTTTGCGGACGCGCGGTGCGAGGTCAAGGACAGCAGCGCCCGGCTTCCACCAATTGACGAAACGATCGGCCTTTGCGCCAGTTATCAACAGGCCCCGCCAAGCCTTTGCCTGCCAAGGCAAATGGGATATTAAATACGCCATGAGTGGGGATCGTATCGAAAACGCCGTGCAGCGGATCGAGGACGCACTGGCGCGCATTGCCAAGGTGGCGGATCGCGGGCCTGCGGAACATGCGCCCGCTTCTGCACTGGTGGAAAAACATGAGGCGCTGCGAGAAGCCGTGACCACCCAGCTTGGCGAGCTTGAGAGCCTGATCCGGGAGCTGGAGGCATGAGCGACGTCACCGTCACCATCGGCGGGCGCAGTTACACGGTCGCCTGCGCCGATGGAGAAGAGGCCCACGTCACCGGACTGGGCATGGTGCTCGACGAAAAGCTCCAGCAGCTGGGCGGCTCGCTGTCGCCGCAGGAATCGCAGAACCTGCTGTTCGCCGGACTGTTCGTTGCCGACGATTTGCATGAAGCACGCAAGCAGGTTGAAGCAGCCAATGCGGCAAAGGCACAAGTCGAGGAAAGCGCCGCAGCCCAACAGCGCGAGGCCAATCTCGCAATCGGGATGCGTGACGAGCTAAAGCTCAAAATTGGCGAGCTCGAGGGCGAACTGGACGGGCTTCAGTCCGCCCAGCAGCGACATAATGCCGAGGTCGACGATATGCGCAGGGAACTGGGCAATCGCCGTCAAGAGGCGCAGGATGCCCGCGAGGCTGCCGACGCGCAGAGCGCAAAGGTGACAGAGCTGACGCGCGAGCTTGAAGCCATGACGGCGAAAGCCGATGGCCTGGCGAGCGAGAAGAATGCGCTGGAAGCCAAGGTGGAACGGCTGGGTGCAATGACGGCGGTTGCTGCTGCCAACGGAAACACTGGCAGTTCGGAAGACCTTGCCCCTGCGCTCGAACGATTTGCCGAATTGCTCGAAGAATGCGCCGAAAAGCTTGAGGCCGGAACGGCGGCACCCTAGATAGGGCGCGGCGGGACTGCCCGGCACGAGCCGTTCGAATATCCCTGAGGCTATAAGCAATCCTAGGGAGCTGTCCCTGCCCGGGTTAACGGGTTCGTCCTGGGGGCTCGGGTAAACGGCGCCCACCTGACGTTTAGGCGTCAGAGGATTTCACTGGTAACGACCCATGGTGGTTCCGCCACCCCATAGGTTACGGAGCATCGGATGCAGGACAAGCAGGCACTGCGCAAGGCGATGCGTGCAAAACGTCGTGAATTCGTGACGTCGATGCCCGAAGCACTTCGCGGGCTCATCCTCAACCGCCCTCCGCAAGCGGTTGTCGACCTGTTGGCCGATTGTGCGACGCTGGGCCTATATTATCCGACCGCCTACGAAGCGCCTTCGCTCGGCTGGGCGCGATGGTTCGCCGAGCAGGGCAAGCGTATTTGCCTGCCGCGGTTCGAGGACGATGCCGCTCCCATGCAGTTTGGCGAATGGCCCAACCCGTGGGACGATGATGCGCTGGAGGCCGGACCCCATGGCATGGTGCAGCCGGATGCTTCCGCACCGGGTTGTGCGCCCGATGCGCTGATCGTCCCCCTGGTGGCGTTCACCGCTGACGGACACAGACTCGGCCAGGGTGGCGGGCATTACGATCGCTGGCTGGCCGAAAACGGCTCGGTTACAACCATCGGGCTGGCGTGGGACGTCCAACTGCTCGACGCCTTGCCACTTGAGGCCCATGACCGGAAGCTCGACGCAGTGGTCACCCCGACCCAGATTTTCCGGAGCGAATGATGAAACGGACCGAACCCACCTGGCGCATTCCAATCGGCATTCTCGGGCTGATCATCGGGCTGATCGCTTACGGGCTGGTCATTGCCCGCTATGCACCCGAGTTGATGAGCGGTTGGCCGGTGCTGGTGCAGACACTGGTCTACCTCGTCCTCGGCCTGATCTGGCTGCTGCCGCTGAAGCGCTTCCTTATCTGGATGGAAACCGGCCGCTGGGGATAGCCTCTGTCGGAGGGCAATTTCGAAGCTGCTGGATAAATGTCCCAAGTGGCGCGAGTGACGGGACTCGAACCCGCGACCCTCGGCGTGACAGGCCGATACTCTAACCAACTGAGCTACACCCGCGCATTTAAGCGGCCAGCGCCTCTTGGGAGACGCGCCACTAGGCCAGCGCCGGATTCGTGTCAACGCCCAAACGCAGCAAAAAATGCACTTCTGCAAATCGCTTCCAAAGCAACCATGGTTGGCGCTGCGTTAACCATATTTTCGCCTCTCGCTGCGAAACCGCTGCCCTCAACAGTCGCCGCAACAAAGGGGGTCTGGCGATGCGTATTGGAGCAAGTTTCGCACTGCTGGCAGCATTTCTCGGCAGCGCAGCCACACCGCAAGACCGCATTGCCCTCTCGCGCACGGTCTATGTCGAAACGATCGACGGAGCGGTGGGGCTACGCACGGTCGAGCCGGCTACATCGTTCCGACGCGGCGATCGGGTTATCCTGATGATCGAATGGACCGGCGCAGAAGCCCGCAAAGGCACAGTGGTAAGAAGCGCTATTCCCACATCGCTGGCGTTCCAGCAGGGAAGTTCCGAAGCGCTGGAGGTCTCGGTCGATGGCGGGCGCAAATGGGGCCGGATCGGTCACCTGCGCATCGGCGAACGCCTGGCTGCGCCCGAAGAAGTGACCCATGTAAGGCTGAAGGTTCACGGCAAGACGGGCGGGCGGATGACGTATAGCGCGATCGTGCGCTAACCCGCCAATCAGCAGTTCTCATATTTCCAGTTGCGCTTCTTGCCCTCGGCCAGCCATTCAAGGGCCGTCGCCACACGCTTTTCCCGCGTCGCCTCACGTTTGGCTTCGGTGATCCATTCGAGATATTCGCGACGATGGGATGGTGCCAGGGCATCGAAAGTCGCACGCGCTTTCGGGATGGCGGCAAGCGCCGTCGCAAAATAATCCGGCATGGGGATTTCCGGTTTGGGCGCAGGCTTGCCCCTCCCCTTCGTCGCGCTGCCATGCTGTGCAATGCGTTCGCGCGCCGCATTCAGCGCCTGCGCCATTTCGGCTTCGTCCGGCAGGTCATCGATAGTTTCGACGCGCCCACACTGACCCATTGCATCGCCTTCTTTCTCCGCCCCGTGGACGATGAACGCGCAATGCGCCTTGAATGCGCTCATCCCGGCGACGTTTTTACCGCCGAGAAGGAAGTGTGGCATCCCCCACTTGATGCCTTCCTCCGCCTCGGGCAGCACGCGATGCACACGGGCGCGAAGCTCGATCAGGATCGGGCGCGCGAAATCGGCTGCCTTGGCGATGTAGTCGTCTACCCTCGGATCCGTCTGCATGACTCACTCTCCTGAGTAGGCCCGTCCTAACAGATCAGTCGGCGAGGAGAAGCACCGGCGTTTCGATCAGCTTCTTGAGCTGCTGGATGAAGCTCGCCGCATCCCATCCATCGACGACGCGGTGGTCACAACTGATCGAGATATTCATCAGCTTGCGCTTCTCGATCCGTTCCACCCCGTCGGTGCCAGTGACATACATCGGGCGCTCGATGATCCGGTTCGGGCCGATAATCGCCACTTCAGGGCGGTTGATAACGGGAGTCGTCGCCACACCGCCGAGCGGGCCGAGCGAAGTCACCGTCAAAGTCCCGCCGGAAAGTTCTTCCGATTTTGCCTTGCCGGTCCGCGCCGCTTCGGCCAGCCGCACGATCTCGCGCGCAAGCTGCCACGGGTTCTGCCCCTGCGCGTTGCGAATGACCGGGACCATCAGCCCTGCATCGGTCTGCGTCGCCATGCCCATATGGACAGACCCATGCTGGGTCACGACCCCCGCTTCGTCGTCATAGCGGGCGTTGATCATCGGAAAATCAGGCAGCGTCTTGCAGATCGCCGTGATCAGCAGTGGCAGGATCGTGAGCTTCGGCTTCTCGCCCCTGCCGGTGTTGAGCTGAGCACGCATTTCCTCAAGCGCGGTGACATCGACTTCCTCGACATAGGAGAAGTGCGGGATGTTGCGCTTGGAAGCGGCCATGTTCTCGGCAATGCGGCGACGCATGCCGATAACCTTCTTCTCCTCGTCCGAGCGCGTGCGTGCCGCGCCTGTGAAGGCACTGTTGTAGGACAGGAACTGATCGAGATCGCCATGGCGGATGCGGCCATCCTCAGCAGGCTTGATCTGCGCGAGGTCGATTCCCAGTTCGCGCGCACGCTGACGCACGGCAGGAGTGGCGAGAACCTTTGCCTGTGAAACATCCACAGGCGCCGGAGTAGGCGTTGCTTCGGGAGCGGGCACAGGTTCGGGAGCGACAACGGCGGCGGCTGCATGATCCGCTTCGCCTGCTTCCGTCGTTTCAGGCTCGATACGATCCTCAACGGTTTCAACTGTCGGCGCTGGTACCGGTTCGGAGGCATCGCCTTCGACTTCGATTTCCACCAGCATCGCACCGATTGCGATGACGTCCCCGACATCACCGGCGACGGAAACGACCGTACCGGCAACCGGGCTTTCCATTTCGACCGTCGCCTTGTCGGTCATCATGTCGGCCAGCTGGTCGTCTTCCTCGACCCTGTCACCGACCTTGACGTGCCACGCGACGATTTCCGCTTCGGCGATACCTTCGCCGATATCGGGCAGGTTGAATGTGAACTTGCTCATGGCGTCAGTCCTTGAGGATCTTGTCGATGGCCTCGCCGATGCGGATAGGGCCGGGGAAATAGGCCCATTCGAGGCTGTGCGGATAGGGAGTATCGAAGCCGGTCACACGCTCGACCGGGGCTTCGAGATGGTAGAAGCAGCGTTCGGTAACGAGTGCTGACAGTTCGGCACCAAAACCCGAAGTCCGGGTTGCTTCATGCACGATCAAGCAACGACCGGTCTTCTCGACCGATGCCTCGATCGCTTCGATATCGAGCGGGACCAGCGTGCGCAGGTCGAGAATCTCGGCCTCAATACCCTTTTCGCGGCAGACCGCCTCGGTCACATGGACCATGGTGCCGTAAGCAAGGATCGTCAGCTGCTCGCCTTCTGTCACCTTGCGCGCCTTGCCAAGCGGGATCGTGTAGTGGCCTTCGGGCACAACGCTGGCATCGAACCGCTTCCACGGCTCGGCCGGCCTGTCATAGTAGCCGCTGAACGGCCCGTTGTAGATGCGCTTGGGCTCGAAGAAGATCACCGGATCGTTGTCTTCGATGCAGGAGATCAGCAGGCCCTTGGCATCGTAGGGCGTGGACGGGATCACCGTCTTGAGCCCCGCGACATGGGTGAAAAGCGATTCCGGGCTCTGACTGTGGGTCTGGCCGCCGAATATCCCGCCGCCAAATGGCGAGCGCACCGTCATCGGTGCAATATATTCGGTGGCCGAACGGTAACGCAGGCGGGCCGCCTCCGAAATCAGCTGGTCGAGACCCGGGTAGATATAGTCGGCAAACTGGATTTCCGGCACCGGCCGCAGGCCGTAAGCCCCCATCCCCACCGCAACGCCGATAATCCCGCATTCCGAAATCGGCGTGTCGAACACTCGGGTCTTGCCGTATTTTTCCTGCAGGCCAGCGGTGCAACGGAACACGCCGCCGAAATAGCCTACATCTTCGCCCATGATGATGACGTCAGGGTCACGCTCGAGCATGATGTTGAGCGCATCGTTGATCGCCTCGATCATGTTGAGGCGACGTTCAGAGGTGACGGCAGTTTCCACGGCGCCCTTCGTTCCTGCGCTCATGTCCATGGCTCCTCGCCAGGCCATTTTGTCTCTCGTTCGCGGCGAGCCTGCGCGGCCTGCTCCTCAAGATGCCAGGGCAGTTCTTCGTATACGTCCTGGAACATGGTGCGGAACGGATGGTGCAGGCCATGGCCGAGGATGCCGTTCTTTTCGGCTTCCTTGGTTGCGGCCTTGACCTCGTCAGCGCATTGCTGGTCCATCGCAGCCTGCCGATCCTCATCCCATTCGCCGAGCGCGATGAGGTGGTTCTTCAGGCGGTTGACGGGATCGCCCAGCGGCCATTCCTCGCGCTCTTGCGCAGAACGATAACCGGTCGGATCGTCCGAGGTCGAATGGCCTTCGGCGCGATAGGTGAAGTATTCGATCAATGTCGGGCCGGCATTGGCGCGGGCACGGTTGGCCGCCCATTGCTGCGCGGCATAGACCGCCAGCGCGTCATTCCCGTCGACCCGCAGTCCGGCCAGGCCATAGCCGACCGCGCGAGCAGCGAAGGTGGTACGCTCCGACCCGGCAAAACCCGAGAAGCTCGAAATCGCCCACTGGTTGTTGATCACGTTGAGGATCACCGGCGCATTGTAGACGGTGGCAAACAGGCAGGCGGAATGGAAATCGCCTTCCGCCGTCGAGCCTTCACCGACCCACGTCGCGGCGATCCGGCTGTCGCCCTTGATCGCGCTTGCCATCGCCCAGCCAACTGCCTGCGGCGTCTGCGTGGCGAGGTTGCCGGATATCGAGAAAAAGCTGTGCTCGCGGCTCGAATACATGATGGGCAGCTGGCGGCCCTTCAGCTTGTCACCCTTGTTCGAATAAATCTGGTTGATCATCTCAACCAGAGGGTAACCGCGTGCAATGAGGATGCCTTGCTGGCGATAGCTGGGGAAGACCATGTCATCACTGGCCAACGCCATACCGGCAGCAACCGAAGTCGCCTCTTCACCGGTACATTTCATGTAAAAGCTGGTCTTGCCCTGGCGCTGGCCGCGGAACATGCGTTCGTCGAACGCGCGAACCATCGCCATATTGCGCAGCATGGTCCGCAGCGTATCCGCATCGAGCTTCGGATCCCACGGGCCATGCGCCCTGTTATCGTCCCCCAGAACGCGGATCAGGTCATATGCGAAAGACGCGATTTCCTTCGGTTCGACGGTTTCGTCGGGTCGCGCCTGCTTGCCCGCTTCAGGGATGTTGAGATGCGAGTAATCGACGGCATCGCCGGGCCGGTACTTCGGTTCTGGAACGTGGAGTGCAAGTGCAGGCTTGTTGCTGCTCGCCGCTCCCTCGGGCCTGTCGGCCATATCTGGTCTCCCGGACGCAATCTTTTACGTGCGTGTTATATTATTTCAAAGCGCCTCCGCGGTCAAGCTCAGCGCCGTCAGACCGCGACAGGCGCAGCAAGCGCACCAAGCGGTTCATAGCCGTGGACGATGAAATCACCGATTTCGTAGTCGAATATGGATGACGGTCGCCGGTTGATCTCGAGCTTCGGCTCGCCCTGTGGTTCCCGCGTCAGCTGCTCAGTCACCAGCTCTTCATGATTGAGGTAGAGATGCGTATCGCCGCCCATCCAAACGAACTCGCCGGGTTCAAGCCCGACCTGCTGCGCGACCATCCGCTGGAGCAGCGCGCCGCTCCACAGGTTGAACGGCAGCCCCAGTGCGACGTCGCAGCTGCGCTGGTAGAGCGCGCAATTCAGTTTCCCGTCGCCCACATGGAACTGGTAAGTCTTGTGGCACGGCGGCAGCGCCATCCGGTCGAGTTCGGCTACATTCCAACCCTCGATAATATGCCGGCGGCTACCGGGATTGTTGCGCAGGCTCTCTACCACTTCCGCAACCTGGTTGATCCCCGGCCCTCTTTCGTATTTCCCATCGGGGCCATAGCGATAGGTCGGCCAGTCGACCCACTGCTTGCCATAGACAGGCCCGAGATCCCCCCACCGTTCGGCAAACCCCGCATCGTCGGCAATGCGCTGGACAAATTCTTCGAGTGCAATCTTGTCGCCCGTCTCGCGGACATAGTTGGCGTGCGGCCATTCGTTCCAGATCTTCACGCCCTGCAGGACCAGCGGCCGGATGTTGGTTTCGCCAGTGAGAAACCACAGCATCTCGCGCGTTGCAGTTTTCCAATAGACGCGCTTGGTGGTGATCAGCGGCATGCGCCCATCCGACAAGTCGAATCGAAGCATCGCCCCGAAAATCGAACGTGTACCGATACCGGTACGGTCGACGCGTTCGCTGCCCTCCTCCCAAATGCGGCGCATCAGGTCGAGATATTGCCACTCGGGATGCGAGCGAGCAGGAGAATCGGCGGGAATCGCGACGGTTGCCATACAAAGTCCCTAGACCTGCATTTGCCTGCTTGCCACCCCGCCCTCACCTGCCTATAGGGCGCGCCTTGCCTCGACCCGCGTGGCAACCTTGCACCGCGGGACCGACACGGTCGGGGAGTAGCTCAGCCTGGTAGAGCACTGTCTTCGGGAGGCAGGGGCCGGAGGTTCGAATCCTCTCTCCCCGACCAATTATCCTGCGCCAGATTCGCGCCCTATTCGATAACGATGGTGCCGACGAACGTCCGTTCCTCGTCATCATCTTCTTCGTTTTTCGGGACCATCTCGACGTCGATCAATTCCTTGCGAGCATTGCGCGTACCGAAATCGCGGATCAACCACACTGCCACAGTGGAGGGGCCATTGGGATTGGTTGCGTCAGCGGAGAATGTGTTGAGTTCGATCCGATAGGTTCCATCGGGTGCACTACGAAGCTGGTATTCTTCCGGCCCATAACCATTCATCAGGTCATGGGTGTATCGTGCGCCAGCCGCCGACTCTTCATTGTTGTAACCGACCTCTTCGTCCGAAGGTTCGACGATCCACAGGTCAAGATCGGTGCGAGGCGTATTCCAGAATGCAAGAACGCGGATATCGACCGGCATGGGATCGACAAATTCGACAGGAAGCGTCGCGGTTGCCGGATCGTACACGCCAAGTTCCACAATCAATGCATTTGCTTCGGCGAGGAGGATTTCACCGATCTTTCTATATTCTTCCGGCCAGCGCTTGAGCGCAGCTTCGCTCATGATACGCTCGGCTTCGACCAGATGTTCGCGCTCATCCGTCCGACGCGAGAGGTCGGCATGCGCGAGCGCGAGAGCCATATACGGTTGTGGTCGATCGCCTTCGCGATCCGTCAGTTGTTCAAGTAACCAGATTGTACGCTCCGGATCACCATATCGTAACAAGCGCTGCGCGACGATCTCCAGCGTCTGGTTGTCGCGGCCAGGCAGGTCGAGCGCCGCCAACACGGCTCGACGCGCCTCTGCCGGGCGTCCGTTCTGGAAATGCCATTCCCCGAGGTCCAGATAAAACAGTGGCAAAATGCCATGCTCTCGCCCGGTCTCTGCCACGGCCTCCGGCCATTTGCTCCCCGCCCTCGCCCACTGCTTCACATAGGGACGTTCGACTTGCCACTCGACGATCGTGATACCGGGATCTTCGCCTTTGGATTCGATCAATACAGGTTCTGCGGAGCCAGAATTCCCCGGGTTTGCGATGCGCGAGCCTGTAACCGTCACAGCGTCTGCGGCGGCCTCACTATTGTATTCGTCCGCAGCCGCCTCTTCTGCCGTGGCTTCCAGATACTCGATTTCGTCGTTGCCGAAGACTGACAAGGCAAAAGCAGGACCTTCCTGCGGCGGCACACTTGGTGAGAGAGTGGCTTCGTAACGGCTTTCTCCCTCTTCTCCCGACGTGCGCCACCAATCCTTTCGCTCTTCCCACAATTCGGTGAGTGCCTCGCGATAGGCTTCATCGGCTGCGCGGTTTTCCTCGTCGGCTTCTTCGACAAGCTCCGCCCATTCGGCCCGCAATTCGGCGGGATAGGACTGCGGCGGACTGAAACCGGCTTCGACATAATCCGAGGGATCTTCGAGTACGACGAAACTCACTCCGGGGACAGCGACCGACCAACGGCGCGCCTCCTCGGCAAGGCGCTCACTCGACATCGCGCCACGCTGCAGGGCCAGTGCTTGCTGAGCCCAAAATGCGCCGGGGGCAGCGAAAAGCGGCAACGCCAAGGTGTCGACAGCGTAAACCGTTCCGGCAAACTCGAACTGCCCGCTTTCCGTCACCGGTCCAACAAGGCGGACCATGCCGTCCGGGGCAGGCAGTTCCCTAACCGACAAGTTCCGACCTTCGCCATCGGTAACTGGCGGCAGATTTTGAGGTGCAATCAGCCGCTCCAAAGCCAGTCCAGATTCGATTTGAGAGAGATCGACAGCAGCCCCGCCATCAAGTGCTGCCTGTGCTGCGAGCCATGCCCGGTCCCCTTCCGGACCTGAGGACACCACCGAGAGACGACAGCCGAGCTCTGCGAGATCAGGTCGATCGTCGATAGTGGTCAGTCCATCGCTGAACAGCAGGCAGACGCCTTCAAAATCTTCCAATGATACTGCAAGACGCGCAAGACTTGTTCCGCCTGCATAACGAACGGAACCCAGTGTTGGCCTGACCCGGTCCGTCTGCACTTCAACCCGTTCGACTTCCTCACTATCAAACATGAAGACGGACACATATGCTAGGCCCATCTCCTGGGCCATCCGCTCAGCCAGTGCAGCCTCAGCCTCAAGATCGTCGTCGAGTCGCGAGACCGAACGATCCCACAATATTGCAAGGGGTTGCTCCCGAACCGGCTCCCGGTCCACAACCGGGCGAGGAGCAAGCAGTTCAAAGAATTTTCCGCCCGACGGATGCTCACTTGCAGTTACTCCAAGGGGGGCCTGAACAGAGAACGTGATTTCGGCATCGAGTTTGCCCTTACCACTCGCACGCCACCCTCTACGGCCCGCTGCCCACTCAATCCCGGCGATCGAATCCGGCCTGACCCCATTCACCGAGAACGAATACTTGCTGGTAGCCGTGTTGTTGATTGGCAGCCGGTAGCGGCCCTGTGCGTCCAACGGACTCGAAAATTCAACCCGGATCGTTCGTCCACTCTCATCGCGGATCGGGAAAATTCTGGTACTGAAGCTGTCGGTGAAATCGACCTCAGCGAGCCCAGGATCGACCCCAGCAGCAACCCGTCGCATATAGGCACGTCGGGCCTGGTCGCGCGGTTGGAGCACACCATCAACCATCACCCCTTCTATATCGAGCGCATAACCGTTGACGACGCTGCCCTTGGGCATGTTGAGGGTAAATTCGCCCTCAAGCGTGTCGCCTGTCGGATTGTGGAACGCGACGGTCAAACGTGTCACGGCCATCCCGCCACGCACCGTCACGTCGACCTCCAGCGACGATACTTCCAGTTCGGTACTTTCCGCTCCCTCGACGCCATCGATCCTTGCCGAAAGACTGGGGCTTACCCCTTCACTGGCATTCGCTGCTTGTGAGAACACGAGCCCGCCGATAGCCACAAACAAAAGCAAGATACGGAGCATAAAGGTCCCTTCGCGCGGTGGTTTATGCCGCCGAGCAACACGCCAGACAAGAGCCCGCGATGGCGGCGCAATGGATTGCCCGATCCGCAATGTGGGAGCTAAGGTCCACGCAATGACAAAACCATCGATCCTGTTTGTTTGTCTCGGCAATATCTGCCGCTCGCCGCTAGCCGAGGCGGCGTTTCGGAAGGTGGCGACCGACTGCGGCATCGACCATCATGCCGACAGCGCCGGGACAGCGGCCTATCATGTCGGCAAGCCACCCGACCCGCGCAGCATTGCCGAAGCGGCGCGGCATGGGATCGATATTTCACGCTACAGCGCGCGGCAGGTCGAAGGCGCGGACTTCATGCGTTTTACCCATATATTTGCGCTCGACCACGCCAATTTGGCCAACCTTCGCGCCATGACTCCGGTTGGTGCGACTGCAGAGCTGGCGTTGCTGCTCGACGTCGTGCCTGGCCGCGAGGGTTCGGCAATTGCAGACCCCTATTACGGCGGGGAAGAACATTTCGCCCGCACCTGGGAAGATGTCAGCCTGGCGGCAAGGGTGTTGGTCGAACAGTTCGACCGTTAGCCGCCGCGCAGCATTTGCACGCCCCAATCGCGCTCGAACAGGTAGAGCAGTATTCGTGCTGCCTCGCCGCGTGTTCCCGTCAGGCCACCATCGCGTTCCATCAGCAGGCGCGCATCATCGTGGGCCAGCGGCAGGAGCCTGGTTATCTGTTCGAGGCTGGCGACGCGGAACGGGGTGTCACCCGATTGCCGCGTGCCCAGCAATTCACCGCCACCACGCAGCCGCAAGTCTTCTTCGGCGAGGCGGAAGCCGTCCTGCGTCTCGCGCATCAGGGCAAGCCGCTCGCGCCCAACCTCCGACAGCGCATCGCCGCGAAGCAGCAGGCAGGTGGACTTTTCACTGCCCCGCCCAACCCGGCCGCGCAGCTGGTGGAGTTGCGCCAGTCCAAAGCGTTCTGCCTGTTCGATCACCATTAGCGTTGCCGCGGGCACATCAACACCGACTTCGATGACGGTCGTGGCGACCAGCAGCCTTGCCGCACCGCTCGCAAACCGCTCCATCGCCGCGTCCTTCAGTTCAGGCTTTAGCTGGCCGTGGACCAGCACAACGTCGTCGCCGAAGCGTTCCTTCAAACCGGCATAGCGCGCTTCTGCCGCTGCGATGTCTTCGGTTTCGTGCTCGCGGACCATCGGGCAGACCCAATAGGCTTGCTGCCCATTTGCCATGTGGCGACCGACGCCATCTGCAACCTCGGACAGCCGGTCTAGCGACACGACACGCGTGTCGATCGGTTGGCGACCCGGAGGCATTTCGTCGAGGCGGCTGACGTCCATTTCGCCATACTGCGCAAGAGTAAGGGTGCGGGGGATTGGAGTCGCAGTCATGGCCAGGGTGTGGGGTGTCCGCTTGCCCTTGGCAGCGAGCTGGAGGCGCTGTGCGACACCGAAGCGATGCTGCTCGTCGATCACAACCAGGGCGAGGTCCCTGTAACTGACGCTATCTTGGAAGATAGCATGCGTGCCAACGACGATGTCGATACTGCCATCGAGCAGGCCCATCAGCGTTCCCTCGCGCGCCCGGCCCTTGTCGCGACCGGTCAGCAACGCAACTTCGACACCGGTTGGCTTCGCCATGGTGCGCAATGTCTCGAAATGCTGGCGAGCAAGGATTTCTGTCGGGGCGAGCAAGGCTGCCTGCCTGCCTGCTTCGTTCGCGATCAGCATCGCTTCGAGCGCGACCACTGTCTTGCCTGCGCCAACGTCGCCCTGGAGCAGCCGCAGCATCGGCGCTTCCTGGGCCAGGTCGCCTTCGATCTCGCGTACCGAGCGCGCCTGTGCGCCGGTCAGTTGGTAAGGCAATTGCAGCTTGGCACGCAGCGAACCATCGCCCTGCAACGGCTGCCCCTTGCGGCGGCGGTTGTCGGCCCGCACCAACATCAGCGCCAGCGAGTTCGCAAGCAATTCGTCATAGGCAAGCCGGTCGCGCGCATTGGCATTTTCACCCTTGTGCGCCAGCTTGAGCGCGTCCGACCAGCTCAGCCACGCCTGTTTGTCGAACTGGCTTGGCTCGATCCATTCAGGCAGTTCAGGCAAGCGCGAGATTGATTGCGCGACGAGCCCGGCGACCTTCGGCTGGGTCAGGCCTTCCGACAGCGGATAGACCGGCTCACAAAGCCGCCCGAGGGTATCACCGCCTTCCTCCTCGACATGGTCGGGATGGACGATCTGCAACATGTCGCCATAACGATCGAGGCGGCCGACGATCCATCGTTTCTCTCCGACCGGCAGCAGCTTTTTCGCCGAGTATGATGCCCGCCCGAAATAGGTCAGCGCGCAAATATTGCCGATGTTATCCTGCGCCAGCACTCGATAGGGGCCACGACCTGAACGTGCGGCGCGATGTTCCGTCGGGGTCAGTGCGATCACGATCTGCTCGCCCTCGCCCGCATCGTCGAGCGTTTCGACAACACGGCGCGAAACGAACCGGTCCGGCAAGTGATAGACAATGTCCCTGACCCGAGTGAGGCCCAGCTTATCGAGCGGCTTCTTCAGCTTCGGCCCAACACCATCCAGCGTGTCGCTCTCGGTAAATAGGGGGTTGAGGATGTCGGGCCGCATAGATGGTACCATTTAAGCACCATCGTCATCCCAGCGGAAGCTGGGATCGCCATTCGCAACCGCTACACATGTGGAAAGCGATGCCAGCTTGCGCTGGCATGACGAGAGGGTTAGGCGCGCCTCATGCCCGACCAGACCCGACTTTCCCGCGCAAAATTCCGATCATGGCATCGCGGCACGCGCGAGGCCGATTACATGATCGGCGGTTTCTTCGATCGCTATGCCGCAACATGGTCGGAACCCGAACTGACATGGTTCGAGGCCTTGCTCGACGAAGACGATGTCGATGTCATGGCATGGGCGCTTGGGACCCAGCCGGTACCCGACCGGTTTTCGGGCGAACAGATGGAGTTGATGAAGAAGCTCGATTACGTCGACATCCCGCGCTGACGAGTTCATCGACCAGTAGCCATGCCCGATCTCAACCGCATCCTTTCGGCGAACGAACCGCTGACCCTGTCGTCGATTGCGCGCGGCGCGCAACCGCTGGTGATGGCGGATCTTGCGCGGGCGGCAAAGGGGCGTGCTGTCTTCATTGCTGCCGACGATGCGGCGATGCGCGCAGTGACCGACGCGGCGCAGTTCTTCGCTCCCGAACTGGAAGTGCTCGAATTCCCGGCCTGGGACTGTTTGCCCTATGATCGCGCAAGCCCGGCCCTGTCGGTCAGCGCCCGGCGGCTTTCTGCGCTCTATCGGCTTCAGGCCGGCAAAACGGGTTCGCAGCTGCTTGTAACCACGGTCAACGCGGTGCTCCAGCGTGCGCTCACGCCGTTTCGCATTCGCGAAAGTGTGCGCGAGTTCAAATCGGGTACCGAGATCGGGCGTGAAAGCCTTGCAGCCCTGTTGCAGCGACAAGGCTATTCACGAACCGATACCGTGGTCGACAAGGGCGAATACGCCGTGCGGGGTTCGATCGTCGATATCTTCCCGTCGGGAATGGACGAGGGATTGCGGCTCGATTTCTTCGGAGACGAGTTGGAAAGCCTGCGCAGCTTCGATCCTTCGACCCAGATGAGCACCGGCGTGCTCAAATCCCACCTGCTTCTGCCCGCAAGCGAGGCCTTGCTCGACGAAGACAGCATCAAGCGTTTCCGCAGCCGTTATCGCGAGATGTTTGGCGCGACTGCGACACAGGACCCGCTCTACGAGGCGGTCAGTGACGGACGGCGACTTGCCGGAATGGAGCACTGGCTGCCCTTGTTCGAAGAGCGGATGTCGACCCTGTTCGACCACCTGACGAGCGACGACCTTGTCGTCATCGACAGCGCCGCGCTGCAAGCGAGCGAAGAGCGTCTCTCCGACATCGCCGATTATTGCGAACAGCGCACCAGCGCGAGTGGACAGGCCAAGGGCAGCTATCGCCCGCTGGCGAAGGACGCGCTCTACCTGTCATCGGACGAATTCGGTGCCGCTCTCGACAAGGCACCCGCGCACCACGCGTCGATCTTCGCTGCCCCGGAAAGCGGCAAGAGCGTCGATTTCAGCTTTGCTTCCGCGCGCGACTTCGCACCGGAGCGAGCGCGAGGCGACAATGTCTACGAGGCTGCGGCCAAACACCTCACAGCTGTCGGCCAGGCGGGCAGAAAGCCGATCTTCGCTGCCTATTCGACCGGCAGCCGCTCGCGCATCGCGTCGATCCTGTCCGAAGCCGGTGCGGCGACGAAGCTGGCTGACAGCTGGCAAGAAGCATTGGGCCTGGCCGCAAAGGGATCACCCGTCGCACTGGTCCTGCCAGTCGAAACCGGGTTCTCCAACAGCGAACTCGAGCTCCTGAGCGAACAGGATGTCCTCGGCGATCGTCTTGTCCGCCGGCGCAAGCGCAAGAAGGATTCGGACGCCTTCCTCGCCGAACTGCAGGCACTCAATCGAGGCGATCTTGTGGTCCATGTCGAGCACGGGATCGGCAAGTATCTGGGGCTCGAACCGGTGCCGGTCGGTCAATCCCGGCACGACTGCGTGATGCTCGAATACAGGGGCGGCGACAAACTCTACATCCCGGTCGAGAATATCGACGTCCTCAGTCGCTACGGCAGCAGCGAGGAAGCGGTCATGCTCGACCGCCTTGGCGGCGAAGCGTGGCAGAAGCGCCGGGCACGGCTGAAAGAACGCATACGAGAGATCGCTGGCGAACTGATGCAGGTTGCCGCCCAGCGTGCGCTGCGCAAGGCGCCAGTGCTGTCAGCAGAAGATGGCCCGTACAACCAGTTCGTCGAGAAATTCCCATGGGAGGAAACCGACGACCAGGACCGCGCGATTGCCGATGTCCTGCGCGACCTCGAAAGCGGCAAGCCGATGGATCGGCTGGTCTGCGGCGATGTCGGCTTCGGCAAGACCGAGGTCGCGCTCAGAGCCGCCTTCGTGGCCGCGATGAACGGGCAACAGGTCGCCGTGGTTGCCCCCACGACTCTGCTCGCGCGCCAGCACTATACGAACTTCGCCGAACGCTTCATCGGCTTCCCGCTCAAGATCGGCCGACTCAGCCGCCTGGTCCCGGCCAAGGAAATGAGCGAGACACGCGAAGGGCTGGAAAAGGGCGATATCGATATCGTCGTCGGCACCCATGCGATCCTGTCGAAGAATACGAAATTCCGCGATCTCGGCCTGGTCATCGTCGACGAGGAACAGCGGTTCGGCGTCACCCACAAGGAAAAGCTCAAGCAGCTGCGCGCGGATGTGCATATGCTCACGCTTACCGCCACCCCCATCCCGCGCACGCTGCAAATGGCGATGACCGGGTTGCGCGAGCTCTCGACCATCCAGACCCCGCCCGTCGATCGCCTCGCCGTGCGGACCTATGTGATGGAATGGGACGATATGGTGATGCGCGAAGCCCTGCTGCGTGAACATCATCGCGGCGGACAAAGCTTTATCGTCGTCCCGCGCATTTCCGACATGGAGGCAGTTTCGGACTGGCTCCACGAGCATGTACCTGAAGTGAAGTATGTTTCTGCCCATGGCCAGATGGGTGCGGGCGAGATCGAAGAACGGATGAGCGCCTTCTATGAGGGCAAATACGACGTGTTGCTCTCCACCACCATCGTCGAAAGTGGGCTCGACCTGCCGAGCGCGAACACGATCATCATCCACCGCGCCGACATATTCGGCCTCGCCCAGCTCTACCAGTTGCGCGGGCGGGTCGGACGATCAAAGCTGCGCGCCTACGCCTACCTCACTTTCGAGAAGGACGTTGCGCTGAGCGAAGTTGCGGAGAAGCGGCTCAAGGTTCTGGGCGATCTCGACAGCCTCGGCGCCGGGTTCCAGCTTGCCAGTCACGACCTCGACATTCGCGGGGCAGGCAACCTCTTGGGTGATGAGCAATCAGGGCACATTCGTGAAGTCGGGTTCGAACTCTACCAGTCGATGCTGGAAGACGCGATCCTTGCAGCGAAAGCGGGTGCGGCGGGCCTCGAAGCCAGGCCCGACAGCATCAGTCCGCAGATTACCGTCGATGCGCCGATCATGATCCCGGAAGACTACGTCCCCGACCTCGCGGTGCGCATGGCGCTCTACCGCCGCCTCAACGATGCGGGCGACAAGGCCGAGATCGAGGCGATGGCCGCCGAGATGATCGACCGCTTCGGTCCCCTGCCAGATGCCACCGCCAATCTCGTCAAGCTGATCGAGATCAAGCATCAGGCCATCACCGCCAATATCGCGAAAATCGATGTCGGTGTGCGCGGCACGCTGGTCAGCTTCCACAAGGACGACTTCCCCGATCCTGCCGGGCTGCTGGCCTATGTCGATAGGCTCAAGGGCACAGCGAAACTGCGCCCGGATATGAAGCTGGTGATCAACCGCGCATGGGGCGATCCGCAATCGCGGCTCAACGGCCTGTTCCAGCTGACCAAGGGTCTTAGCGGGATCGTCCGGAAGGCGAGCAAGGGCTGATCAAACTGCTGCGAATTCAGCAAATTCAGGCGCAGAAATGGGCCGTGAACCCAGGAATCCCTGCCAGATATCGCACCCTTCCCGGCACACCGCTGCGCGCTGGGATTCGGTTTCGACGCCCTCGGCAATTACCCGCAGATCCAGCGCGCGCGCCATCGCGAGAATTCCCCGGAATACGGCAAGGTCCTGTCGGTCGGTCGCAATCCCCTCAACCATCGAACGGTCGAGCTTGAGCGCCGACAGCGGAAGCATTTTCAGGTAGCGGAAATTGCAGAAACCGGCCCCGAAATCGTCGAGTGCAATAGCGATACCCGCATCGGCGACCGGCCTGAGCAGCTTTGCCGCCGTATCGAGCGAATCCACCAGCGCCTGTTCGGTGATTTCGAGGGTAAGGCGCGAGGCAGGAAAACCGGAATCACGCAGACATTCAAGCAGCGTACCGGGATAGTCGGGATCGGCCAGGTCCTCGGCCATGGCGTTGAGCGACAGGCGAAAACCGGACGGCCAGGCAGTCGCAGCAGCCATCGCACGGTCGCAAAGATGGCGCGTCAGCCGTTTGGACAGCGCACCCTCTCGTGCCAGGGCGAACACCCGGTCACCTGAAAGAAGGCCGCGCTCCGAATGTGACCAGCGAAGCAGAGCCTCCGCCCCGGCAATCTGCCCACTCTCGCAATCGAACTGCGGCTGGAACAGGACTTCGATTCCATCTTGCTCGATCGCCGAGGCAAGTTCTTCGACCAGCCTTGGCGATACACTGCCTCGGCGATCGATCTTGCGGCGCCGCTCCGTCAAAGGTCGTTCCAGTTCGATTGCATGATTCATCCATCCGCCACTAGCCGACAAGCGCAAGACCGGCTTGTCCCAATTCTAACGCGTTGCCAAATGGCACAGCCGCCCATAGGGTCCGGCCCGCACCGCAGGGTGATGCGAGGGGACGATGGGCAGCAATCACGGTTTCCGCAAGCTGGCACTGGCAATATCCGACACCGCCAAGGCGGTCGAAACTGCACGCGAATTGCAGGATTCGCACGACTGGGTGCCGATGGATGAGGCAGATGCTGTCGTCGCGCTGGGGGGTGACGGGTTCATGCTCCACACACTCCACAAGATGCTCGACGATGGTCCGATCCTGCCCTGTTACGGCATCAATCGCGGCACTGTCGGCTTCCTGATGAACAAGTACCGCCACGGCGTGAAGATCCTCGACAAGATCAACCGTTCACGCTCGATCGGTATTTGCCCGCTACGTATGGAAGCCGTGACGCAAGATGGCGAGCATCACGTCGAATGTGCGATCAACGAGGTCTCCCTACTGCGTGAAACCCGCCAGACAGCGAAACTGGAGGTGTCGGTCGATGACAAGGTGCGGATCAAGGAGCTGGTGGGCGACGGGGTGCTTGTCGCAACCCCTGCCGGATCGACCGCATACAACCTTTCGGCAAACGGCCCGATCCTGCCGCTCGATTCGCAACTGCTGGCCCTCACCCCGATCAGCGCGTTCCGGCCGCGGCGCTGGAGCGGCGCTATCCTGCCCGACCGCGCGAGCATCAAATTTACCGTGAACGAGCCGGCAAAGCGCCCGGTCGCTGCTGTCGCGGACCAGAAGGAAGTACGCGACATCGCAGAGGTCAGTGTCGAAATTGCCCGCGATTCAGAGCTTACCCTGCTGTTCGATCCCGGCCATTCGCTCGACGAACGCATCGTTGCCGAGCAATTCGTCACCTGACGGCAAGTTTGCGTGCAAAACGGGGTTGCAAAGCCGATTTGCCGCCCATATAGGCTCGCCCTCGCCTTCCTCCATACCGCTTGGAAGGCTGCTCCCCGATAGCTCAGCGGTAGAGTAGGTGACTGTTAATCACTTGGTCGTTGGTTCGAATCCAACTCGGGGAGCCATTTTCTCACATCGCTGATTTGGCCCACCCGCTGATCACCCGTCTCAGCTTTCGTGCATGTACAGCCCGTCGAACTGAAGCAACCTGCCGGAGTTGCGATCGCGAAAGTCGGGCATCAGGCCCCACAGTTCGAATCCGGCGGCGCACAACCGCTCGTGCAGGCCCTCCCACCGGGACTGCCCGGTGTAGAGCGATGTCGTCGACAGCTCGATCAACACGCCCGCCAACTGCGGCAGAATACCACCAGCGCCGTCGAGGACATGGCCCTCGAAGCCCTGAGTATCGATCTTGAGCAATGTGCGCTCGGCGGCAAAGCCTTCCCTTGTGAGGTACAGGCTGTCGAGCGTTGTCAACTCAACCGCCTGGCTGCCTTCATAGCGTGAGCGCGGAGCTGCGACTTGGTGGGCAGCTTCCATCGGCAGGATCGAAGAGGAAACCGAGTTCCCCGCGACATTGATCTGCGTCGTTCCCTTGCTTGCCCCGACAGCAGTGCGCGAGAGCACCGAGACTTGCGCGTGATTGCGGAAGCTCCGGGAAAGCGCAACATGCGCTGTTTCGAGCGGTTCGATGCAATCGATCCGCCCGCGATAACCCTTGTCGAGCAACTGGCGCGCAAACTGGCCTTCATTGGCCCCTACGTCGATCACGTGATCGATGCCGCGCGCATGCAGCAGGTCAACCAGCGCCGCGCGCTCATCATCCTGCGTTGCAACAACTTGCAGGCCCAGTGGCCGAAGTGCGCGGTTCACCCAGCGTTTGGCGAAACCGCGCACCGATCAATCAGCCCATTGCACCATGGCAATGTTTGTACTTGTTGCCAGACCCACAAGGGCACGGAGCGTTCCGGCTGATATCCTGGTCCTTGTAGGGATTGTCGACGAAATGGCCGCCCGGCCCGGCAGCAGCCTCAGGGCTGCCCGCAAGTGAGCCGAACAGGGCCTCACGGTTCTCTGATCCGTCGCCATCGTTCGAATCATCAAGCCCGGTCAGCGGGTCGATATGGCCCGTCAGGAAATCGGGCAGGTCAGGCAGCTTGGGCGGCGGCGGAGGTTCTGCAATGCGCAGCTCGCTCTTGACGAGGATCGAGGTGACATCCTCGCGCAGCGTTTCCAGCATGCGTTCGAACAGCGCGAAGGCTTCCTGCTTGTACTCGTTGATCGGCTGCTTTTGCGCATAGGCACGCAGGAATACCGCCTGCCGCAGTGCATCGAGTGTGGCGAGGTGTTCCTTCCAGTGATGGTCAAGCCGCTCGAGCAGGATGCTCTTTTCTACCCGGCGCCAGATGCCCTCATCGGCATTGGCCATCTTGCGATCCATGACCTCGTCGGTGGCAGCGCGCAGGCGCTCCTCGATGATTTCCGGTTCCACCTGGTCTTCTTCCAGCCACTGCTCGAACGGCGGTGTCAGGCCGAGAACTTCGCCCACCTTTTCGCGCAGGCCTTCGATGTTCCATTGCTCGGGATAGGAACCGGGCGGGCAGTGTTCGTTGACGATGGCCTCGATCGCATCGTGACGCATATCGACGACGACATCGTCGACCGCCTGGCTGTCCATGATCTCGGCGCGTTGTTCGTAGATGACCTTGCGCTGGTCGTTCATCACATCATCATATTCAACGACCTGCTTACGCTGGTCGTAATTGCGCGCTTCGACCTTCTTCTGGGCGGTCTCGATGGCCTTGGAAAGCCACTTGGAACCGATAGCCTCACCATCTGCGAGGTTGGAATTCATCATCTTGGCAAACAGCGTGTCTGGCCCGAAGATGCGCAGAAGGTCGTCTTCAAGGCAAAGATAGAAGCGGCTGAGACCCGGATCGCCCTGACGGCCCGAACGACCGCGCAGCTGGTTGTCGATACGGCGGCTTTCGTGGCGCTCGGTGCCGAGCACGAACAAGCCGCCCGCGTCCTTCACCCGCTGGCGCTCTTCCTGCACTTCAGCAGTGATCGCTGCGATAGCTTTTTCGCGTTCCGGGCCTTCGGGCATATCGGCAAGTTCGTCGCCAATGCGGAATTCGATATTGCCGCCCAACTGGATGTCGGTGCCGCGCCCGGCCATGTTGGTCGCAATGGTAACCGCACCGATGCGGCCTGCCTGCGCCACGATATGCGCCTCACGCTCGTGCTGGCGGGCATTGAGCACTTCGTGCTTCACGCCTTCCTTATCGAGGAACTGGCTCAGCAGTTCGGACTTCTCGATCGAGACCGTACCCACCAGCACCGGCTGGCCGAGCTGGTTCTTTTCCTTGATCGCCTTGGCGATTGCGCCGAACTTGTCGAGCGTGTTCTTGTAGAACTCGTCTTCCTCGTCGATGCGCTGCACGGGCACGTTGGTCGGGATGGTGACGACGTTCATCTTGTAGATGTCCCAGAACTCGCCCGCTTCCGTCGCGGCGGTCCCGGTCATGCCGGACAGCTTGGGGTACATGCGGAAGTAGTTCTGGAAGGTGATCGAGGCCATGGTCTGGTTCTCAGGCTCGATCTTGACCCCTTCCTTCGCTTCGACCGCCTGATGCAGGCCGTTAGACCAGCGGCGACCGTCCATCATGCGCCCGGTGAACTCATCGATGATGACGATCTTGTCATCCTTGACGATATAGTCCGTATCGCGCTTGAACATGATGTTCGCCTTGAGCGCCTGGTCGAGATGGTGGACGACCATTGTGTTCTCGACATCGTAGAGATTGTCCGTCTGCAACAGCCCTGCTTCAGCGAGCATCTGCTCGATGGCTTCATTGCCGTCCTCGGTCCACGAGATGTTCTTCGATTTCTCGTCCTTCTCGTACCAGTCTTCGGGCACCTTTTTCACGATCTGGTCGAGCGCGACATAAAGGTCGGACTTGTCCTCGGTCGGGCCGGAGATGATCAGCGGCGTGCGCGCTTCGTCGATCAGGATCGAGTCGACCTCATCGACGATGGCGAAGTTGAACGGGCGCTGCACCATCTGGCTGCGCTCGTGCTTCATGTTGTCGCGCAGGTAATCGAAGCCGAGTTCGTTGTTGGTGCTGTAAGTGATATCCGCGTTGTAGGCCTCGCGCCGTTCGAACTCGCTGAGGTTGGGTACGATCACACCGATCGTCAGGCCCAGCCAGCCATGCAGCTGACCCATCCATTCGGCATCGCGCCTGGCAAGGTAGTCGTTGACGGTGACGACGTGCACACCCTTGCCTTCGATCGCGTTCAGATAGGTCGCAAGCGTGGCAACGAGGGTCTTGCCCTCACCTGTGCGCATTTCCGCGATTTCACCGCGATGGAGCACGATGCCGCCAATCATCTGCACATCGAAGTGACGCATGCCGAGCACGCGTACCGACGCCTCGCGCACAGTGGCAAAGGCTTCGGGCAGGATATCGTCAAGCGTCGCGCCATCGGCGAGCATCGAACGGAACTTGTCGGTCTGCGCCTTCAGTTCCTCGTCGCTCAGCGCCTGGATTTGCGGTTCGAGCGCATTGATCTGGTTGACGATCTTGCCGAGTGATTTGACATAGCGATCATTCGCCGAGCCGAAGATGGACTTGGTGATTGCCTTAATCATGTGTGGCTTTCAAAATACGGATTTTAAAGGAAATTCGCCGCAGGCGCACGCAGCCCTGGGCGAATAGGAATGCAATATGTGTTGGGCTATGACACGCTATTCGTGAGCGCGATCGATCCCGAGATAGAGCGGCGGCAAGTAGATGACGATCGGCTTGCGCGGCTTGCACGCCTGCGATCCCTTCTTCCCGGCATTCTGGCGATCCGTGCGCTCTATACAATCGCACCGCTGCTCCTTGCCGGATTCGGCAAGGCATACACTGCTCTCAGTCCGTTGCCCCTGCGCCTCGACCGCGATGGCCGACACAGGCGCACCTGCGGCGGCAAGGCCGGTGATAAGCGCAAGACAGGTCAGCAAGCGACGAAGCATAGTGCTGCGCATATAGTTGCTGTGAACGATCAAGTCCACTGGCGGCAATGTGTTTTACCAACGCACCGAATTTGTGAATCTTCGAGGAGCCGGTGCCCCCTCCTTGTCGCGCCCCGGCGATTGTGACTGCAGCCGTCGGATATTCATGCAAGTTTCCCGATCAAGCAGAGGAAATTGGGAACTTTTCAAAACGCGACAATCCGCAATCTTGCCGTCCCGGTCGACGGTGACCGAAAAACGAACGACACCGCGAGCCTTTTGTTCCCTCGCCTCCTTCGGACGCTTCCAGCCCAGACTGGCAGCAGGTATGGGATTGTTGCCGGGCTGAACCCAACGCACGGCACTGCGATAAGTGCCGGTGGTCGCCTCGCCTTTCCCGTCCGTCGCCGGGCGAAACCGTGCCCGTCGCTCGAGCTGTCGGCAAGCCAGCCTGTCGAGCCGCGGGAAGCCACTGCTGGACACGACCACGCATGAATCAACGCGCCCGTTTGCCCCGACCACCAACAAGAATCCGGTCGAACCTTCTTCCATCATGAGCATGGAAATCAACGGATAGTCATTCGACGTAACCCATTGCCCCGGGTTGCTGAGCGGGACTGCAGGCGTCGGACGCGATCGCGGGGCAGGCGAAGGCCGTTTGACAGGCGCAGGAATGACTTGTGATGGCGGGACGGGTTGGACGCGCCGTTGCTCAACGGGGGCATCATCAACTTGTTGCTGCACATCTGTTTCCTGCGCAAATGCCAGCGCGGCAAGCGAAGAAAAGAACAAGGAAAACATCAGCAACCCTCCGTGTGAAGGCGCTAACCTAACCACTAACGGCAATGCAAGCTTGCGAGCGCATCGCAGCGATCATAGTAGGCGCTGCATGGACCTCGAACCGTCTCCGCTCGCCCAGCCCTTCCCCACGATGCCCGCCATCGATGGCGTGACCCTGCGCGTGGCCCGTGCTGGCTACAAGGCGTGGGACCGGGCCGACCTGACCTATTTAGAGCTGGTCGAGGGAACTGCTGTCGCGGGCGTGTTTACCCGCAGCGCCTGCCCGTCCAGCGAAGTCGAAATCGGGCGCGACAATGTCGGGAAAGGCCGTGCCCGCGCGCTGATCGTCAATGCAGGCAATTCCAACGCCTTTACCGGATATCGCGGGCGTGAAGCCGTAGAGCAGATTATGGAACAGGTCGCAGAGAGCCTCGGGTGCGGCGCGGACGAAGTGTTCGTTTCCTCAACCGGGGTGATCGGCGTGCCGCTGCCCAAGGACAAGGCCAGGGCTGGAGTGGCGACAGTGCTCAGTGCGCAACCATGCAGCTGGGCAGACGCGGCAACCACCATCGGTACCACCGACACATTTGCCAAGGGTGCCACCACGACAGCCATGATCGGTGGCACAAAGGTGACGCTAAACGGCATCATCAAGGGCAGCGGCATGATCGCGCCGGATATGGCAACCATGCTCGGCTATATCTTCACCGATGCAGCGGTCGACCCAGCCTTCCTCCAGCAATGCCTTTCTGCCGCTAATGAGCAAACATTCAGCTGTATCACGGTGGACAGTGACACCTCCACCAGCGACACCGTGCTTGCCTTTGCCACCGGCAAGGCGGGCAATGCACCGATCGGCAGTTTCGATGACGCCGGGGCCGATGCCTTTGCGGCGGCACTGCATGACGTCTGCCGCCAGCTATCGCATCTCGTGGTTCGCGATGGTGAAGGCGCAAGCAAGTTCATCGAAGTATCGGTGACGGGTGCCGCCTCGGACGAAAGCGCGCGCATGGTCGCGCTCTCAATCGCAAACTCTCCACTGGTCAAGACAGCAATCGCCGGGGAAGACGCGAACTGGGGACGCGTCGTGATGGCGGTTGGCAAGGCTGGTGAACCTGCGGATCGTGACAAGCTGTCGATTGCGTTCGGGGGCACATGGACGGCGCGCAATGGCTTGCCGGTCGAGGGTTATGATGAAGCCCCGGTGGCGGCACACCTGAAAGGGCAGGAAATCCAGCTCGAGGTCGATCTGGGCATTGGCGATGGCCGCGCCACCGTCTGGACCTGCGACCTGACCCACGGATATATTTCGATCAATGCGGATTACCGTTCGTGAGTCAGCTTGATACTGCCATGCGCGGATTGCTCCAGCGCGTTTCGCAGGAAGTTATCCTGCCGCGCTATCGCAATCTCAGCGCGAACGAGATTGCCGACAAGGGCAAGAACGAACTGGTCACGATCGCCGACCGCGAGTCCGAAGCCATGCTGGCCGAAGGCGTCGAAATGCTCGAACCCGGCCTCGCCATCGTTGGCGAGGAAGCATGCGATGCGGACGCCTCGGTCTATGACGGTCTGTCGAAAACCTGCTGGATCATCGATCCGATCGATGGGACCGGAAACTTCGCGAGCGGCAATCCGCCTTTCGGCATCCTGATCGCGATGGCCGATGGCGGGGTGACACAGGCGGGATGGATATACGATCCGCTTGAGGACCGTTTCTGCCACGCGCGACTGGGCGAAGGCGCCTATATCGACGGAGAACGGATTGCCGCGCGCACGACTGGTGAAACACCGCCCGTTGCAGGCATCTCAACCTTGTTCATGCAGGAAGGCCGCCGTGAAAAGGTGCAGGAACACATCGCCCCGCATTATTCGCTGGTCGACATCCCGCGCTGTGCCGCAGAGCAATATCCGCGACTGGCTTTGGGCGTGAACGATGTCTCATTGTTCGAGCGGACACTGCCCTGGGACCATGCGGCAGGCGTGCTGTGGCTCAACGAGGCAGGCGGACGGGTCGCCCGCCCGGATGGTTCGGACTATCGGGTCGACGAATGGGAACGCCCCGGCCTCATAGGTGCCGCCTCACCCGCCCTGTGGGACGAGCTGGCGGCACGGATGGAAAAGCTGGATTAAAGCTCGCTTTCGAGCCAGCCTTTGAGCTGGTTCTTCGCCGCCGCGCCCAGTTTCTGGGCAACTGGCTTGCCGTCCTTGAATAGCACCATGAAGGGGATGTTGCGCACCCCGATCTGCCCCGGAACGCCGGGGTTTTCCATGATGTCCATCTTGGCAATGGTCACCTGATCGGCCAGTTCGTCGCTGATTTCTTCAAGCGCAGGGCCGATCTGCTTGCACGGGCCGCACCAGTCGGCCCAGAAATCGACCAACACCGGCTTGTCGGAATCGAGCACATCGGACTGGAAGCTGGCATCGGTGACATTGATCGTCGCCATCGGGTATCTCCTGTTCTGTGTTACTGCCAATGTAGGCAAGCTGGCGGCTTACTCAACGGCATCGGGAGCAAAGCTTTCCTCCCTTGTGGAAAATCCCGCCTTCGAACCGGCCATGGCTTCGGGCGGTATCGCAATAAGCTGCGGCGCTTGGGTATAAAGCACCGCCGCGCGAACCTCCCGGCCCGGATAGATCGCTTCGAGCGCGGCGACATAGGCTGCCATCTGGGCAATGGTCGAAGCGGGCAGTTGTTCGAGCGATTGCGGCGGCCTGCGCGCGGTCTTGAAATCGACGACCGTAACCTGTTCTGGTGTCACCAGCAGGCGATCGGCGGTCCCGGCCACGACCTGTCCCCCAACCGTAGCAGCCAGTGGGACTTCGGCCAGCGCATCCGGGCCGAAGATCGGCGCAAACTCAGGTGTATTGAGAACGCGAAAAACCGAAGATGCGATCTCCAGGCGCGCATCTTCCGGCAAGTCGTCGGCCTGCCTGGACAGCCAATCGAGTGCTTTGGATTCCCGCGCCGCCGGATCGACAGCAGGCAGGCGTTCGAGCAGGGCGTGAATCAAAACCCCGCGCCGCGCCGCCACCTCCGCGATTTCGGGCTGCAGCGGCGGATCGGGTGCAAAATCCTCGCCTGCCGACGAAGGCGCGAGTGGCCGCGGCGGGCGCGGCTCGGGGCCAATGGGAGTGGTCGCCCAATCCGGCAGGACTGCGGCTTGCAGCCGTTCGACCTTTCCCGCCCTCTCCTTGATCGCCGGAGGCTTCTCACCCCATTCCCAGCGCGCACCCCACAGATCGTCTTCGAGTGCATCGTCCACGAACAACGGCTGCAAACGCGCAAACCAGCTGTCTTCGTGCGGCCCTTTTTTCTGTTCGCGCGGGCCGAGTGAGCCACCGATAAACAAGGCTTCCTCGGCGCGTGTCATCGCGACATAGAGCAACCGCCAGTGTTCTTCGAGTTCGGCCGCAACCGCTGCATCACGCGCTTCGGCCAGTGGCCCCACGACCCGGTCCTTGCCGATACCCGGCAGGGGAATGGTCAGGGGTTCGCCTGAACCCGGCACATTTTCCGCGATGCCGAAATCCACCCGATCGCCCGGCGCACCTGCCGCATCGGCAAGGATGACGATTGGCGCCTGCAAACCCTTGCTGCCATGCACGGTCATCACCCGCACCAGATCGGCATTCTCGCCCGCTTCCCGCTTCAGCTCACCATCGCCAGCATCGAACCACTGGATAAAGCCCTGCAGGCTCGCCGTATGGTCGGCGGCATAGGCCTGCGCCGCGTTGAGGAGTTCGTCGATCGGATCGTTCGCCTCGCGCCCCAGTCGCTCGACCAGCTTGCGCCGTCCGCGCCATGGACCGACCAGTATCCAGTGCAGCAGTGCCTGCACTGGCTCGTAATCTGCCAATCGCAGCAGGTCGCGCAGCTTACCGGCGGTTTCTGCAGCACGCAGTGCTTCGCTTTTGCGCAAGTGATCCCACAGCCGAACCTTGCGATCACGATAGCCATATTCGAGCAGGTCTTCCTGACTCCACCCGATCAGCGGCGAGACCAGAAGGTTGGCGAGGCTGAGATCGTCGAGCGGTTGCGCAGCGAAACGCAGTGCGACCAGCAGATCCTTCACCGCCAGCGGATTACCCAGCCTCAGGCGGTCGACACCCGCCACCGGCACACCCGCCGCATATAATCGGGCAACGATCAGGCTCGCGAGTTCCTTGCGCTTGCGCACGAGGATCATCACATCGCCGGGCGTCGCATTGCGGGGCGGATCGGGCTTGGCCAGCGGATAACCCGTGTCCATCCAGTGCTTCACCTGGAGCGCGATTTTCTCCGCCAGCATTCGGTCATGCCGAGCGAGCCAGCTGTCATCGTCGGTATCTCCACTATCACCGTCATCCCCGTCAGGGCCGGTGACGTAATTCCACAGCGTGACCTGCCCCGGTCGTTCCTGCCCGATATGAGGTGATGGTTCCTGCTTCAGGCCGAACCGCTGCCAGCCAACCGCATCGATTGCCTTGTCGACGAATTCGAGCACAGGTTTCGCCGTGCGGAAGGAACGGTCGAGCCCATATTCCTCCAGCCTGCGAGGGCGGATGTTTGCCCGCAGTTGCTCGGCATTGACAGCCGCCCCCTCCATCTCTTTCCGCACGCGCTCCTTGGCGGCCTGGAAATTCTCGGGACTGGTGCCCTGGAAGCGGAAGATCGCCTGCTTGTAGTCCCCGACGGTGAAGATGGTGCGAAGCTTGCCGTCGCGCGCACCTTCACCACTGAAAAAATCGTCGATCAGCGCGTGGATGATTGCCCATTGCTGCGCATTGGTGTCCTGTGCCTCGTCGATCAGTATGTGATCGAACTGCCGGTCGAGCTTGTAGCGTATCCACGGCGCCATGCCCTTGCGCGTAAGCAGTTCGGCTGCCTTGCGTATCTGGTCGTCAAAATCGACGAAGCCTTCCCGCGCCTTGGCCTCGTCCGACAGGAATGCGAATTTCCGCCCTACTTCGAGCAGCGGGGCGAGCCAGTCAGCAAGTTCGATCAAGGCGATGAAATCGGTGACCCGCGCCATCGATACCTGCACCAGCGCAAGGTGCTGGGCATAGCTCTCATCTCGCTTGGCCACATTGGCCAGCGGCGCACCCGCCTTGGTCATGATTGCGCCGGGAAAAGTATCGAGCAGCGCCATACGGCCTGCCGGATCCGCTGCCAGCCATGCCGCGATTGCATCGGCCCCGGCACGACCGGTCTTGGTATCCCACGCGGTGAAAATTGCATGACAGCAGCGGAGCGCACCGACATCGAACTGTTCATCGGTGCAGTATTGCGCGGCGTCCTCGACCTTGGCATCCGCAGGCAGGCCCAACGCGGCGAGCAAACGCCCGCGCATCGGCGGTTGCCATGCCCGGTCACCATACCAAAGGTGACTGGCGGCAGCGCATTTCATCAACCATCCGATGACCGCGTCCGGCCCTTTGTCGAGGCTTAGCTGTGCCAGTGCATGCGTGGTCTTGTCGTCGCCTTGCGCCTGTGCCGCCACCATAAGTTCTGCAAGCACCTCACGCGCCAGCAAGTCGCGGTCACGGTCTTCCATGGCTCGTGATCCGGGCTGGATGTCGGCCTCTTGCGGGAAAGCCGAAAGCAGCCATTGCGCGAAGGCATGGATCGTCTCGATCCGCAATCCGCCGCCCGGACAATCGAGCACACTGGCAAACAGGGTGCGGGCGCGGGCACGAATCTCGGGCGTGTTGCGCGCGCCGAGATAGACCAGTTCCTTGCCCAGTGTCGTTTCATCCAGTCGCACCCAGCGGGCCAGCACTTCATTGACGCGCACCGCCATTTCCGCCGCGCCAGCCTTGGTGAAGGTGAGGCAGAGCAGTTGCGAAGGGTGGTTACCCGGCTGGAGCAGCAATCGCAGCACGCGCGCGGAGAGGACCTGGGTCTTGCCGGTGCCTGCAGATGCGGAAAGCCAGACACATTCCTCCGGCTCGACAGCGAGCCTTTGCTCACCCTTCAACTCATAGACCGCGCCGCTCACGCCCCTTCCTCCGCATCGAGCCGTGCCTGCCATTCGTCGAGGCGCATCAACTGGTCGTAGTCGTCATAGCCGGAATAGGCCGGGTTGAGCTTGGCAGTGAAGGCTTCGCTTCCCTTGATGTAAGTGGATATGGCTGTGGTGAGGTATTCCTCGCTCATCGGCACAAAATCTTCGGGCTCGGTTTTCGCGCGGTTGCTGCCAGCCTTCACCGGGCTGGATATCCTGCCGAACTGGTCACCGTTTTTGGCAAGCGACCAGTATTCGAACACGCTGGCCGCGCCGCTCACCCCAGTGAATGCGCCCTGCTCCGCCATCAGGCCGATTAGCCCCAGCTGGAGCGCGAACCCTTCTTCCACCTGCGAAGCCGACGGTGCCTTGCCAGTCTTGTAGTCGACAATGGCCAGCGTCCCGTCGGGCAATCGGTCGATCCGGTCGGCGCGCCCATTGATGCGTACCCCGTCATACAGGATCGAGCCTTTTTCCTCGATCGCAACCGGTGTCCGCTCCGGATTGCCCTCGACCTCCTGGGCGACCCATTCGAGCGCCTTGAGCAAGCGCGGCAACCACAAGCCCAGCATCAGCGGGTGGGCGTTGTGTTTCGCCAGCACGTCATGCGCGATCTCCGGCAGTGCGCCGCCCTGCTTGTGCCAGGTCTCGAGTATCTCATGCGCCACCTCGCCCTGCCATGCAGGTGATGGTTCAGCATCGAGCGCGTCGAGCGAACGCAGGCCGAGGATCGACTGCGCGTAGAACTGGTACGGATCGCCCAACAGCCGGTCGAGCGCGGTGACCGCAATCGACACCTCCCGTTGCTCCAGCGTCGGTACCGGGCGCGGACGCGGATAGGCTTGTCCAACCTGCTCGACGAAATCGATTGCCCGCGCCATTTCGACCGCTTCGGTTTCGCGATGTTCCGCCGCCATCTTCTCGCCCAGCAGCGCCTTAACCCGCAGCAGGAAACGCGAGGGGATAGAAGGACCGGCAATGTCCCGCGCCGCGCGGCTCAGCACAACTTCGGGTGCGCCAAGCGCTCCGGCGAGGTCGTGCGCGGAAAGCCCGATGCGGAAGTCCGCACCCGGCACGCCCAATGCCCGCAAAACCGGCGGTGCGAGCAGCGGATCGACCGAGGGCGATGCTGGCCAGCTGCCCTCGTTCAGCCCGGCACAGATCACCATGTCGGCGCGGGTCATGCGCGATTCGAGCAGGCCATAAATCGCGACACGCGGGTGGCCACCATAGGGCGGGCGGACTGCCACCTGCTCCATCCGGTCGCGCAGTATGGTGTGCATGTCGCTCGCGGGAATGACCGTGTCGGTTGAACGCCCTTGCTCGCGCAGTTCTTCCACGAAAGAAGACAACGCGCGACCATCTTCACGCGCCCACAGGTATCCGCCACATAGCGCCTCGCCCGCTGCAGCCAGGCAATCGAGCGCATCCGTCAGCAAAATTGCATCACTGGCACCGACGAGCGGGCCGATAACCGCTTCCACCCCGCCCCACCAGTCGACGACTTGCGCCTGTTCCGCCACTTCGCGCAGCGGCTCCCACCCCGGTGCAGGCCTTGGACCGCGCAACTCGCGCTCAAATGCACGCACATTGTCGAGCCATGCACCGCGATCATCGCCTTGGTGAACAAGCGGGTGGCCGAGCAGCGCCATCAGGGGCACAGGCGCAGTGCCTTCAGCCATGATCTCCGCTAGCAGCAAGAATAGCCTGCCCGTTGCCGTCTGCGACAGGGTGCGCCCGGCGGAATCGTCGGCTTCGATATGCCAGCGACGCAGATGCTGCACCACGCGGCGGGCAAGCCCCCGGTCGGGCGTGACGACCGCGACGCGCGTTTCCGGTTCGGCAACAGCCTTGCGCACCAGCAGCGCGACGGCCTGGGCTTCTTCTTCGGGCGTTGCGGTTTCCATGATCCGCACGCCAGCCAGCCTGCGCTTTTCGGGTGGCAGGTCGACCCAGCTCTTGCTTGCTTCGGGGGGCAGGAACAGGCTGGAGATCGCGTGACTGCGCTCAGGCGGTGCAGCGCCCGTGCCCTTGCGATGCCACGGCCTGACCTCCTCTCGCGCGATACCCATGCGGTTGAGCAGCAACTTCAGGTGATATTGCGGATGCGTGACCGCATCACCGCTCTCGAACGGGTTATCGCGGTCACCGCCCGCTCCGCCAAGCTCGTCCCAAACACCAGCCTGCATGGCAAGATCGAAATCGGGCAGGATCACCGCACCATCGGGCAGGTCGGCGATCCGCCGGAGCAACCACGCCAGCGCAGGCGCGGCGCTGGTGACCCCGGCCGCAACGATCGGGGTCGCGGGAGGATGCTCCTTCCACTTCCTGGCCGCATGATCGAACAGCCGGTTGCGGCGCGCCGCGGCGTCGATCCGACCCATCGCGCCAAGTTCGGACAACCATCGCTGCTGGACCCGCGCGAACAAATGGATCGAATCCTGCCAATGGCCCGACAGATCGCCAAGCAGGTCCAGCACTTTCGAACCCAGGAGTTCCTCCGGCCCGATATCCTCAACCAGCAGGCGATCCATCGCGCTGGCAAGATCGCTCGCCAGCCGCATCAGCGGCGCGCCCTTCGGAGCCTTTTCGCCCTGCTCAGCTGCGATCAACTGGGCGAGACGCAACCAGCGAAAGGTCGGATCGACTGCAGGCGGGATATCGCCCACCCCAAGCGGATCGAGCAGTGACCCCAGCGTTTCATCGATATCCAGGTCACCCACCACCGCCATGCGCGGCATCAGCAATCCGGCGCGCCCATCTTTGCCATAATGCCGGATGAACGCTTCGCCGACCGTGCGCATGGCGCGGGCCGAGGGCAGGAGGAGCGTCAGCCGCGCCAGCCCGAATTCAGCATCCGCGTATCGCGGGGTCAGCCCGGCAACCAGTGCATCGGCAAAACCGCGATGTGCGGCGATGGAATAGATGTTCGGGTGCGTGGCCTCAGACACGCCGCAGCGCTTCTTCCGTCGGCGCTATGGCCTCCGGCGTGCCGACCTCAAACCACAGCCCGGTGAATACCGCGCCGAACAATCGCCCCTCCGCGATCGCCCGGCTCCACAGGATATTGGTCGAGAACTTGCCTTCGGGCGCATCGCGAAGCAGCCGGTGCGATACAAGTTGAATACCGGTGTAGATATAGGGCGCGATATGGCCTGAACGACGGCGCGATAAGCGACCCAGCGGGTCCATATGAAAATCACCCTTGCCGGTGAAATTGATCGCACGCGCATGCGGAACCAACAGCAACAGCGCATCCATCTCGTCAGCATTCCAGCGCGCGGACAGGTCGTGAAATGCATCGCGCGGCCCGTCGAGCCAGATATTATCCGAGTTGAGGCAGAAAAACGGATCGGGGAGGTGCGATTGCGCGCGGATCATGCCGCCGCCGGTTTCGAGCAACATCTCGCGCTCGTCGGAGATGGTTACGCGCGGTGTCGTGCGCTCGGTCACATGCGCTTCAAGGGCGTCGGCCAGGTAGTGGACATTGACCACCGCCTTTTGCACGCCAACATCGGCCAACCGGTCGAGCGTATGGTCGATCAGCGGTTTCCCTGCCACTCGCACGAGCGGTTTGGGCTGGGTCGCAGTGAGCGGCCGCATGCGTTTGCCGAGCCCCGCCGCCATGATCATCGCAGTATCGGACGCCAATTTACTCACTGGATTTCGCCCCCGAATGTGTCGCGAATTTCCTGCGGGATGTTGGCACCGAACCAAGCCGCCACCGGGGCGAGCGCCGGATGCATGAGGTCGCGCTCCATCGCCTCCCACACGCGAGGAATCATCGAAAGGTAGCGCTGTTTGCCGTCGCGCCTGGCAAGCCGGGTAAAAATGCCGACGATCTTGGCATTCCGCTGTGCTCCCAACCGCGCATAGTCGGCGAGGAAGTCGTCTCCGGGCTGCGCTTGCTCGATATACCTCTCGATCATCACCCGTTCCAGCTGGGGTGCAACATCACGGCGTGCATCCTGCAGCAGGCTGACAAGGTCATAGGCTGCATGGCCAACCAGAGCATCCTGGAAATCTATCAGCCCCTGCTTGCCCCTGCCGTCTGGCGCTGGCCCGAGCAGCATTATGTTTTCGGCGTGATAGTCCCGCAGGACCGTCACCCCCGGCGCCTGGCGCTCGGTCAACGGGGCAAGGGCCTCGTCCCACGCATCACGATAGCCGGCTTCGTCCACATCCAGCCCCATGGCCGGACAATACCATTCCGTCAGCAAAGCTGCCTCTCGCTGGTACACCGCCATATCGTATGGATCGAACGGCCCTGCAGTCTGCCGGTGCAAACGCGCAAGCGCGTCGACCGCCTCAGCATAGGCACCGTGTTCGCCATCCGGATTGACATCGAGCCAGTCGCGCATGCGGTCATTGCCGAAATCCTCGGTCAGCACCCAGCCACTATCGGCGTCCGAGGCGAAGATTTCCGGGCCGCGTTGACCGGTTTCGCTTAGCCAGCCTGCAACATGTAGAAATGGACGCGGATCTTCATGCGGCGGCGGTGCGTGCATCAGCATTGCCGGTTCGCCGTCGCGCCGGACGCGGAAATAGCGCCGGAAGGACGCATCGCCGGGAATGGGGTCTATCTCCGCCCCGCCCCAACCGGCAGAGGAGAGAAAGGAATCGAGGCCTTCGGGCAAATCACTCATTGCCAGCGGGTTAGCCAATCGGCCCCCTTTTCGACAATCGCAATCCGCCCCTTACCCGCAATTTCCAGTTCGATCGACAGACAAGCAGGCTCGTGTGCGAAGCCCCCGGCGTTTTGCGGCCACTCGGCGAGCAAGACCGCCCCATCGCGATAATCATCGAGGCCGACCTCCTCCGCTTCGGATGGGTCTTCGAGGCGATAGAAATCTGCGTGAACCACGGGGAGACGCACAGCGGGCGGGTCGTAGGTTTCCACGATGGTGAAAGTAGGAGACGGAACCTCGCCCGAATATCCCAGTGCCGCAAGGATCGAACGAGACAGGGTGGTCTTGCCTGCACCCAGCCCACCGGACAGTGCGACGACATCCCCGGCGCGCAGCAATCCCGCAATGCGCGCGCCGAACGCCTCCATGGCTGCAAGGTCGGGCAGTTCGACCGTCACGGGAGAAGGATCGTCGCAGTCGTACCCGCCCCGCGCTGCGAAACCAGTTCAAGCGTACCGCCATGCGCTTCGACCAGCTGGCGCGCCAGCGGGATACCAAGGCCCTGGCGCTTGTCATCAAGATCGCCGCCCGGCGGAAGTTTGCTCATCGCGCGCGAAAGTTCATCCTGGGTCATCCCGCGCCCATTGTCGGAAACGACGATGCGACCCACCCCGTCGCGCTTCGACAGGTCGACGAGGATCTTGCCGCCCTTGGCCGTTGCATCGATTGCATTGTCGAGGAGGTGTCCAATCGCCCTCCCCAGCTGGCGCGGGTCGGCGCTGACCCGACCGCTCGCCTTGCTGCCACGCAGGTCGAGACTGACACCGCTCTTGAGGATCGCCTCTTCACGAGCCCGCACGATGTCCGTGACAAATGCAAACAGTTCGAGATCTTCCTTTGCCAGCGGCAACAGCCCGGCTTCGCTTTGCGAAAGGTCCAGCACGTTCTCGACCTGCTCGGTCAGGCGCGCAACCGAATCGAGGATTGCCTGCACATACTCACGCCCCTGATCGCCAAGATCGCCCGCCACACCGGCTTGCAGCAATTCGGCGAACCCCCCGATCGAAGTCAGCGGCGTGCGGAATTCATAGGACATATTGGCGAGGAAGCGCGTCTTGACCGCATCTGCCTCTTCCAGCGCCACCGCCCGTTCGCGCAGTGCAGATTCGGCCTGCTCGTTCGCGGTAACATCAAGCACCGTCAGCAGGCCGTTGCCATCGGGCAAAGGCACCCCGGCAAATTCAAGCGTGCGGCCATCGGCCAGCGCAATTCGACCGCCCTTTTCCCTCCGGTCCAGCGTGGCGGTGCGGATGACTTCACCGATACCCTTCGCCTGCCCCGGCTTTGCCAGGTTCGGCGCAATCGATGTGAGCAACTCTTCTGCGGTAGGGTGTCCGTCGAGCATTTCGGGTTCGAGGCCCCAAGTCCCTGCAAAACTGCGATTCCACAATTGCAGGTGACCATCGGGCGCAAACACCGCGAGGGCTTCGAACAGGCTGTCGAATGTGGCGGTACGTGTACGCAAAAGCGTGTCGCGCGTGGCCGACAGCGCCAGTTGCTCGGTCTGGTCCTCGGCAATCAGCACCAGTCCGCCGTCGGGCATCGGCTGCGCCACGATCCGCAGGTGCGTACCGTCGGAAAGCGGCCATTGCTCGTCCTGCGACGCATCGCTGACGAACCAGTCGCTATGGTCTGCCCGCCAGGCCGGAAAGTCGCGCACTTCAGGCGTGCTGCCGCTTTCGCGCGCGTTGGACAGGAACTGCTCAAAGCCGAGCTTCTGCGCAACGACGCCCGAATTGAGCTTGAAGATACGACGGAAAGGCTGGTTGGCGAAAACAAGCTGGCGTTTGGCGTCGAACTGCCCGACCCCGATCGAAAGCTGGTCGAGTATCGAGCGTTGCGCCTCGCGAAAGGCGCGGAATTCGCGAGCCTGCTCCTCCATTTCTTCGATATCGACCGCGTATCCTGCAACGCCTTCCTTGCCGAGCGGCAGGTCGCTGACCCTCAGTGAACGGCGCTGGCCGTCTATCGTCGCTGTAACAATGCGCTCGAACGGGAGGTTCTGTTCCGACGCCTGTTTGGCGATCTGTGCCGCAGTCAGGCCGTCGACCTTTTCGACCAATTCCATCTGCCCGGCCACGGCAACATCGGGGTTGGGTGCTCCAACTGCATCGACATAGGCTTTGTTGACCAGTCGCAGCTTCGCATCCGGGCCACGGAACCACATCGGCAACGGTGCCGCCTCGATCAGGCCGACCAGTGCCGCGAAATCGCCCCGTGCCCGCGCCGCATCTTCGCGCAATTGCGTCAGTTCGCTCTCGCTTTCGCTGAAATCGAACACCCAGACCAATGCTGCGCCGCCGGGGGACACCTGCGGATCGGCCAGCACGCCCTTGAGGGCAAGGCTGCGCTCGGAACCAGGTACGGTCATGGTCATCTGGAAAGGCGCGGCAGTTTTCTGTGCGCGCTTGACCAGCTCGGTCAGTTCGCTGAGTTGCACCGTCGACAGTCCCTTGCCCGGCCCACCATCAAGCTCGGAGAGGTAGGTTGGTAGCTTCTGGAGGCCAAGCCAGCCAGCCAGCCTGTCCGACCCCTCTATACGCCCGTCCGTGCGCACAATCAGCGGGATCGCCGGTGCTTCGTCGATCATGCGCGCCATTCGCCGAGCTGCCTTGCGACTCCCTTCGGCCTTGCGCGAACGATTGCCTGCAACAATCATCAGCCACGCCGCCGCCGCAGTCCAGGCAGCAAGCAAGAGCCCGATCAGGGCAAGTGTGGTCGGCGTGAATTCCATCGGCTGTCAGCTATGCGCCTGTGTGGCACTATGCAACGGCAACATCGCCGCATTGCACGATTGAACGGCAAAACGCCGCGCCTCCGTTTGGAAGCGCGGCGTTTCAAACACGATCCGAAAAGGATCAGTAGCGGTAGTGGTCGGGCTTGAACGGCCCGGCCTGCGGCACGCCGATATAATCGGCCTGCTTCTGGCTCAGCTGGGTCAGCATGACGCCAAGCTTGTCGAGATGCAGTGCTGCAACCTTCTCATCGAGATGCTTGGGCAGCACATAGACGTCGTTCTCATACTGGTCGGTGTTCTTGTAGAGTTCGATCTGCGCCAGCGTCTGGTTGGTGAAGCTGCTCGACATCACGAAGCTGGGGTGGCCGGTCGCACAACCGAGGTTCACCAGGCGGCCCTTGGCGAGGACGAGGATCGACTTGCCATCGGGGAAGGTGACGAGATCGGTGCCTTCCTTGATTTCCTTCCAGTCGTAATTGTCGAGTGCGGAAATCTGGATTTCGCTGTCGAAGTGGCCGATGTTGCAGACGATGGCCATGTTCTTCATCGCCTTCATGTGCTCGGCGGTGATGACGTCTTCATTGCCGGTAGCAGTCACGAAAATATCGGCCCGTTCTACGGCAGTTTCCATCGTCACGACTTCATAGCCGTCCATGGCTGCCTGCAGTGCGCAGATCGGGTCGATTTCAGTGACCATCACGCGGGCTCCGCCGTCACGCAGCGAGGCGGCCGAACCCTTGCCCACGTCGCCATAACCGGCAACACAGGCGACCTTGCCGGCCAGCATGACGTCGGTGGCACGGCGGATCGCGTCGACGAGCGATTCCTTGCAGCCATAGAGGTTGTCGAACTTCGACTTGGTCACGCTATCGTTTACGTTGATCGCCGGGAACGGCAGCTTGCCTTGCTTCGAGATCTGGTAAAGGCGCATCACGCCCGTGGTGGTCTCTTCCGAAACGCCCTTGATGTTCTTGACCGAGGCGGTGAGGTAGCCGGGCTTCTTCGCGACGAACGCCTTGAGCGCGCGCTGCATTTCGATTTCTTCGGCGTTCTGCGGCTCGGGCATGGTTTCGCCCGCTTCGAGGCGAGCACCCCACAGCGCGAACATGGTTGCATCGCCGCCATCGTCGAGAATCATGTTGGCGGTCTGGTCGGGATTCTCATCGGTCGACCAGTCGAAGATGTTGCCGACATAGTCCCAGTAATCCGCCAGCGTCTCGCCCTTGATCGCGAAAACCGGGATACCCTGGTCGGCAATCGCTGCGGCTGCGTGGTCCTGCGTCGAGAAGATGTTGCAGGTCGCCCAGCGAACTTCGGCACCCAGCGCGACCAGCGTTTCGATCAGCACGGCGGTCTGGATTGTCATGTGCAGCGAACCGGTGATGCGAGCGCCCTTGAGCGGCTGTTCGCTACCGTATTCCTCGCGCAGCGCCATCAGGCCCGGCATTTCGGTTTCGGCGATCGAAATCTCGTCACGGCCATACTGGGCGAGCGAAATATCCTTGACGATATAGTCCTTGGCGTTGGCCACGCATATTCTCCTGAAACAAGCAACAGGCACCTTCGGACAGGCGCACTATGGATGGCCGCGCGTTTAACCGCAGGCCCGCCACGAGGCAAATATAAAGTTTTCTTTATATCCTTTTCCGTTGCTGCGTCCCGACAAGCGCCTATATCGGGCGTCAACGGATGGGTTTACGAAAGGAAATTGCGCAATGACGATCTCTGTGGGTGACAAGCTGCCGAATGTTAAACTGACCAAGGCAAACGCCGAAGGCCCCGAGCAAGTCCAGTCGGAAGATTATTTTGCCGGAAAGACCGTGGCACTGTTTTCGGTGCCGGGCGCGTTCACCCCGACCTGCTCCGCCCGCCACCTGCCGGGCTATGTTGAGAAGGCTGATGAGCTGAAAGCCAAGGGCGTTGACGAAATCGCTTGCACCGCAGTGAACGATCCCTTCGTCATGGGTGCATGGCAAGGCGCGAATGGCGCATCGAGCGTTACAATGCTCGCCGATGGCAATGGCGATTTCGCTGAAGCGGTCGGGCTGACGATGGATGGCAGTGCCTTCGGGCTCGGTACGCGCGGCCAGCGTTATTCGATGATTGTCGAGGATGGCGTGGTGAAGGAACTCAATGTCGAGGCGCCGGGTGATTTCTCGGTCTCGAGTGCGGAGCACATGCTCGGCCAGCTTTGATAATAGACCGATTCGCAGCGTCACGCTGCGCGAAATC
>JACKLA010000006.1 GCA_024236155.1 Sphingomonadaceae bacterium | reverse complement strand
GATTTACTGGGTGACCAACAACGTGCTCACGCTGGCGCAGCAGACCTATCTCTATTCGCGCCACCCGCAGCTCAAGGCAGCGGCGGAAAAGCAGAAGGCGGATGAGCAGGCGGTCGCCGGGCGGGACAAGGCGAAGGGGAAAGCGTGACCCCGGCCCTATCCTCCGTTCGCCCTGAGCCTGTCGAAGGGCCGTCCTGTTTCATGGGCGGTGTGGCCGAAGAAGGACGGGGCTTCGACAGGCTCAGCCCGAACGGGATTTGTCATGGATTCTGAAGAACAGGCGGCAGAGCGCGCCGCGCTCGCCCGCCGCGCATCGAAGCTGTTTTCGGGCCGGGTGGATTTCCTCCTCTCGGCCCCGCAGCTCAAATTCCTGCCCGATCCGACCGTGCCGGAGATCGCCTTTTGCGGGCGCTCCAATGTCGGCAAGTCGAGCCTGCTCAACGCGCTGACCGGGCGCAAGGGCATTGCGCGCGCATCGGTCACGCCGGGCCGCACGCAGGAACTCAATTTCTTCGAAGTCGGCGATCCCACGCTGTTCCGGCTGGTCGATATGCCCGGCTATGGCTTTGCCAAGGCCCCGGTGAAGGTGGTCGAAAAGTGGAAGTCGCTGGTCAAGACCTACCTGCGCGGGCGGCAGGTGCTGCACCGCACGCTGGTGCTGGTGGACAGCCGCCATGGCCTCAAGGATGTCGACCGCGAGATGATGAAAATGCTCGACGAAACCGCCGTCAGCTATCGCATCGTCCTGACCAAGACTGACAAGATCAAGGCGAGCGACCTCGAACGGGTCGCAGCGCAGACCGCCGAAGAAGCCCGCAAGCACCCGGCCGCCTTTCCTGAGCTGCACCTGACCAGCGCCGAAAAAGGCATGGGGATCGAGGAATTGCGCGCAGCGGTGCTGGGCGACGCCGGAGTCTGATTGGGGGGGCTGGCCGGGTACTGGCCGAAATTCGCGGCGTTACGGATTCGCCAGTTCGACCGCAGCCGCCAGGAACTGCCCGTATTTGCTGCTGCCCAGCAGGAAATCGCTGGTCGCGATAATTTCACTGTTGCAAAGCTCGGCGATGGCCCGGCCGTTTTCAGCCGCAGCGGCATCGAAATAGGCGGCGTCCGGCCGCTGCTTTATCCCTTCGATATAGGGCGTGTAGTAAGCGACCAGCTTGCCCCAGCTTGTTTCGTCGTGCACGCCGCAACTGGTCAGGTTGGCATAGTGCAGGGCGAGAAACAGCTCTTCGGTCAGGAATGGCACTTTCGACAGCAGGTCGGTGACGGATTTGTCACTGGTGATCTGGCTGCAATCGGCGAATGCGAAGCGGCTCCGGGCGCTGCTTTCGAAGCCGGCGGCATCCTCGCCCAACCCCGCCGCGACCAGCTCGGCCCGGTAGGCATCGCGCGCGAGCTTGGCCGCTTCGGAGTGAACCCACGCAATGCCTATGCAATTCTTCTGGCCGAACTCGGCGCCGACGACGGCATAGGTGAATTTTTGCTGCGCAAAGCGCAGTTGGGCGGCGGCTTGTTCCCCCGCATCGGATTGGGCGAGGGCCGGATAGCTGCCAGCCAGCAGCCCGGCGGCGATCAGCCGGGCCAATAGGTTTCTCATCGGTTTCATGTGACTGTTCCCCCCGCGATTGCAGCAAGAGGGTAGCCGGTGGATACCATCATGCAATAACCAAGTTCGACACGTGCCTTACAGAGGGTCCTGACCTTGGGCTTCAAAACGATCGGGGGGTGATCTGACCGCGTTCAGGCTTATTTCGGTGCATTGACGAATTCGACCGCCTCCCGCAGGAATGGGCCAAGTGTCGTTCTCTCAAGAACCTCTGGGCTTGAAGAGACATCTGGATCATTACAGAGGACTGCAAGGGTGCCGCCTAGCGCACGCGCCGTGAACTCGACAAACGAAGCGTCGGGGCGGGTCTTGACGATTGGTACGACTAGGCTGGCGCGTTCTTTCAATGGTGCCCATTTTGCAGCATCGTAGATGCCGCAGCTCTCGATATTCGAGAAATGGACCGCGAGCAGAAGTTCATCGACCAACAATCCGAGTTTATTGATCTGCATGCGCAAATCCTCAGCCTGCATGAACTGGTGGCAGCTCATGTCCTTCACTCGTGCCATGGTCATCGCGTTGAATGCGAAACGGCTCCCGGATTCGCCGGCTGCGTCGATGATCTTGCCATAGTGATCCGCTGCCACACTCGCAGCTTCAACGTAGACTTTGCTCGGTCCTCCGGGACACGACCCTTTGGCATACCGAAGGCCCCATACGGCTGTGACGTATTTCTCTTTGGCAAAGGCGAGCTTTTGTGCCTCCGAAGAAGCATCAGCGTCCTGTGCCTGAAGAACCGCATGCGGCAAGGCGAAGACGGCAGCTGCCAGCATCAGGTATCGAACGATCGCCATAGTCTCCGCTCCTCGCCTATCAGCGTTACGAAGGCGATTGGGTGAGGTCTTGGAAAATCACGACGTTATCCTACATCGCCGCGATCTGCCACAGGCTGGCGGATGTCTGACCCTGTCACAACCGCCGCACAGGTCGAATTCAGGGCCGCTATTCGTGCGCTTCGGGCCTCCTCGATCCGGGGCTCTTTTCCCACCTTGGACAGTGGTCCGTGTGGTCCATCTGTTCAGTCTCGACTTCGTCATGATGAACGGTTAGGCGGGAGTCACAACATTGGTGGACCCCCAAATGAAGCTGATCATCGGCAACAAGAACTATTCCAGCTGGTCGCTACGCGGCTGGCTCGCGGTCAAGCAGTCGGGCCTGCATTTCGAGGAAATCACCGTCCCGATGTTCGGCGAGCAGTGGGAGGAAACCAAGCAGGCAGTGCAGGGCACACAGCCGAGCCATGGCAAGGTGCCGATCCTGTGGGATGGCGACACCGTGGTGTGGGACAGCCTCGCCATCCTCGAATATTGTGCCGACAAGGTCGGGCGCGACCGCTTCTGGCCCAAGGACGATACCGCGCGCGGCATGGCGCGATCGATGGTTGCCGAAATGCACAGTTCCTTCGCCGCGCTGCGCCGCGAATGCCCGATGAACATCCGCAAGACCTTCGAAGGCGCGACGATATCGGAAGATGCACGGGCCGATACGGTGCGGGTGCTGCAATTATGGGCCGAGGCGCGCGCGCGCTTCGGGCAGGGCGGGCCGTTCCTGTTCGGCACTTTCAGCGCGGCCGATGTGTTTTATGCCCCCGTCGTCTCGCGCTTCCGCAGCTATGGCTTCAAGATGCCGGGCTTTGCCGAAGCCTATATGGAGGCGCTGTGGGAACATGAATGGATGCAACAATGGATTGCCGGTGCAGAGGACGAGCAATGGGTAATCGAACAATACGAGACTACGCCGCAGGGCTGATTGCAGGGCTGCTGCTGGCGTTCACCGCGCTGCTGCCATCGCAGGCGCTGGCGTGGGGCGAATATGGCCACCGCACGACTGCCGAAATCGCGCTGGCCAATGTGAAGCCGGAAACGCGCGCCGCGATCCGGCAGTTGCTGCGTTACGAGGCGCAGCTGGGCACGCCCGACTGCGCTTTGGCAAGCCTGCCCGATGCTTCGGTCTGGCCCGATTGCGTGCGGCGCGAGGGCTGGCGCTGGGGCTATACCGCATCGTGGCATTACCAGACCGCGCCGATCTGCACGCCGTATAATCCGCGCGCCAATTGCAGCGGCGGCAATTGCGTGCGCGCCCAGATCGAGCGCAATTTGCGGATCCTCGCCGATGAAAGCCTGCCCGGCAATGTGCGGCTGGAGGCGCTGGCCTTCATGGTCCATTTCGTGGGCGACATCCACATGCCGCTCCATTCGGGCGACAAGGACGATCGCGGTGGCAACGACCGGGTGACCGCCTATGGCATCGTGCCGAACAAGAACCTCCATTCGATCTGGGACAGCGCGCTGGCGGAACGCGCGATCACCTCGGCCAATCCGCCGCTGGTGCGCCGCTATTCGCCTGCCGAGAAGGCTTCGATTGCCACTGGCGGGCCGGAGGATTGGGGACGCGAAAGCTGGCAGGCGGCACGCGATTTCGTCTATCCCAATGCCTTCGATGCCGATGCCTGTGCCACCGATTTACCCGGAGAGACCGCACTGACGCAGGAGGATATCGTCGCGGCCATTCCGGTGTCGCAGCAGCGTGTGCAGCAGGCGGGATTGCGCATGGCGCGGCTGCTCGACGAGGCTTTCGCGCCGGGGCCGCTTGCCGACATACCCTGATCCCCCGCGCAGGCGGGGGTCTCAATAGGTGTAGCGCAAACCTGCCTGAGGTTCCCGCCTTCGCGGGAACGCAATCTACGCAATCCGCTTCGTCGGATACCGCGTGCCGTCCTTGCGGGCATAGCCGTCAGGGTCGAACACCATGTCGATATCGGGGTACTCCCCGCTGTCGGTGTCGTATTCCCCCGCGCTGGCAACCACGAATACGCAGTCGCTGTCGGTGCGGTTCTGCAGGCGGTGGCCGTTCTCTTCGCCTGCGGGCCATGCGATGAGGTCGCCGGGCCGGATGGTGGTTTCGCCATCATCCTCGACCAGCACCGCCTCGCCAGTGACCATCACCAGCAGTTCGTCGATCTCGCGGTGCCAGTGGCGCTGGCTCGACCATGCACCGGGCTTGAGCACCACATGGCTTGCGCGCAGCTTCTCCATCCCGCTGGCAGGCGCAAGGCGGCGATACCACCGGCCTTCGACATCATCGCTGAAGGGTGCGGGATATCCGGTGGCGTTGGTCTGCAGGATGGCGTCGAGATCGAGCTTGGGCATGGCCGCATTTCTCCGGCTGGTCAGTTGGCTCCGGCTGGTTTACCCCCAAGCCGATGAGCGACGCCATAGACTTTGCCGAAAAACTGATCGCCGCCCCCAGCGTGACGCCCGCGACGGGCCTCGTGTTCGACGTGATGGAGGCACTGCTCGCGCCATTGGGGTTCGACATCCACCGCTTCACGCGCGGCGATGGCGAGGCGGGCAGCGACGAGGCGCCGGTCGAAAACCTGTTTGCTGTCAGGGCAGGTCCGGAAGGTTCGCGCCACTTTGCCTTCGCGGGTCACCTCGACGTGGTGCCACCCGGCCATGGCTGGGCCAGCGCGCCCTTCGCGCCGGAGAGGCGCGGTGAACTGCTCTATGGTCGCGGCGCGGTCGACATGAAGGGAGCAATCGCCTGCATGGTCGAGGCGGTGCGCCATGTGCCGCAGGAAGCCGGCACGATCAGCTTTATCATAACGGGCGACGAGGAAGGCCCCGCGCTGCACGGCACCCGCGCGCTGATCGACTGGATGGGCGAAAATGGCCAGCAGCCCGACCTGTGCCTTGTCGGCGAACCGACCAGCGTCAACCGGCTGGGCGACATGATGAAGATCGGGCGGCGCGGCTCGGTCAATATCTTCCTCGAGGTCGAGGGGACGCAGGGCCACGTTGCCTATCCGCACCTGGCCGACAACCCGGTGCCCAAGCTGGTCGCCATGCTGGCCGAACTGGACACGCTGGTGCTCGACGAAGGAACCGACTGGTTCCAGCCGAGCAATCTGGAGATCACCGAGATCGAAGTCGGCAACCCGGCGCATAATGTGATTCCCGCCGTCGCCAAGGCGCGCATCTCGATCCGCTTCAACGATTGCCATTCGGGCGCTTCGCTATCCGAACTGGTCGGCGCGATCGCGGAAAAGCACGGTGGCAGGGCACTGCCGATCATCTCGGGCGAGCCGTTCCTTACTCCGCCGGGTGATTTCTCGCAGATCATCGCGCAGGCAGTGAAAGCCGAAACCGGGATCGAGCCGGAGGCATCGACCACCGGCGGCACCTCCGACGCGCGCTTCCTGCGCAGCGTCTGCCCGGTGATCGAATTCGGCCTCACCAACGCAACCATGCACAAGACCGACGAAGCGGTGGCCATGGCCGACCTCGATAGTCTAAGCCGTATCTATACAGCGATCGCAAAGGCGGCGCTTGGAGGAAACTGAAGGGGAGGGTCGCCCAATGCGCGCCTGGTTTGCAATTCCATTGTGGCAGCGGGTTATCGCCGCGCTCATCCTCGGCATCGCCACGGGCCTCATCTGGGGGCCGGGGGCGGAGAGCATCAAGATTGTCGGCGATATCTTCATCGCCTTCATCAAGATGCTGGTCGTCCCGCTGATCTTCTTCAGCCTCGTCGCGGGTGTCGCCAGCATCGGCGATTTGCGCAAGCTCGGCAGCGTCGGCTGGCGCGCGATGCTGCTGTTCGTGGTGACCGGGCAGATTGCAGTGTGGCTCGGGCTGGCGCTGGGGACTTTCCTCAAACCCGGCAGCGGGATTGACGGGCGTTCGATGGCCCTCGACCAGAGCGCGCTGGAAAAGGCGCAGGACCGGCAGGAAAACGCGCAAAGCTTCAAGGACATGATCCTCGACATTGTGCCTGACAGCCCGGTCCAGGTGATGGCGGATGTCAACGTCCTGCCGCTGATCGTCTTCTCGCTGCTGATCGGGATCGGCATCCTGATGGCGAAGGAAGAGGGCAAGCCCGTCCTCACCATCTTCGAGAGTGGCAGCGTGGTGATGCAGAAGGTCACCATGGTGGTGATGGAGCTGACCCCGTTCGGCGTCTTCGCGCTGATGGCGTGGGTATCGGGTACGCTCGGCACAAATGCGCTGGCGGCGCTGGGTCAGCTGGTGCTGCTCAATTATCTCGGCTGCCTGCTGATCATCGGGATCATCTATGCCGGGATGATCAAGTTCATCGCCCGGCTGCCGGTGATCGCCTTCTTCCGCGGCATCGTCGACCCGATTGCGGTCAGCTATTCGACCGCCAGCTCGAACGCGACCTTGCCAGTCACGCTGCGCGCGGCAGAGCGCAACCTCGGGATCAGCAATTCGGTCGCCAGCTTCGTCATCAGTCTCGGCGCGACGATCAATATGAACGGCACCGCGATGTATCTCGGCCTGGCGACGCTGTTCGGCGCGCAGGCGTTCGGCGTGCAACTCGACATGGCGGACTATGTGACGATCTCGGTGCTCGGCACCCTCGGCGCGATTGGCGCGGCGGGCATACCGGGGTCGGGCCTGATCATGATGGTGCTGGTGTTCGGCGCGGTCGGCGTGCCGCTTGAAACCATCGCGCTGGTCGCCGGGATCGATCGGATCATGGACATGATGCGCACCACCACCAACGTCACCGGCGACGCGGCGGTGGCAACCACGGTGGCGGTGATGACGGGTGAGATCGACACAGCGGAGATGATCTCGGCGGACGATGTTTGATCCCTGGTCATAATTCATCTGTTCATGCAAGATTCACGGAATTCAGGTGAACCTATCTGAAATTGTGGAGGAAATTCGATGCACGCCCTGTTCTTGCTGCTCGCTGCCAGCGTCTCTTCAAGCGACAGGGAAGCGGCGGACGATTGCTGGACCGAAGAGGTGGTCGGTGGGGTCACCACCATGGTGCATCGCGGATATCGCCAATGCGTCGATTTGACCGAACCACGAGAAATCTCCGGCGTTTGGGTGAATCAGTTTGAGAGCTCGGCATTCTACGAAAATGCTCAGGATGCCACGGTCCACGGGTCTGCCGACAAGCGCGTCTGGCTGGACTTTGACGCGATTTCAGTGACGCCGCCAGAATTTGAACCGCAATATGGGCACGCTTATCAGCTGAAGATTGTCGCTCGTAGTGCGAAGGATATGGATCACAAGCCGCTACAGGGTTACGGACATATGGGCCTGTCGGATGGTCTTGTGTTGGTCGATCGGGTTGTCGAATGGGAGGATCTCGGGTTGATCGGAGTGGACGATCCGAAAGCCTAACGCCCTTTCGGCTTCTCCAGCACCTTCTTCCGAAAGCTGCACAAATCCGCCACCTTGCACCGCCAGCACTCCGGCGTCCGCGCCTTGCACACGTAACGTCCGTGAAGGATCAGCCAGTGATGCGCGCCTAGCCGGAAGGGCTGGGGCACGCGCTTTTCCAGTTTTGCCTCGACATGATCGGGGGTCTTGCCCTTGGCGAGGCCGGTGCGGTTGCCGACGCGGAAGATATGGGTGTCGACCGCGAAGGTTTCCTGCCCGAACCAGCAGTTGAGCACGACATTGGCCGTCTTGCGCCCGACGCCCGGCAGGCGGACGAGGTCTTCGCGCGTGTCGGGCACCTCGCCGCCATATTCGTCGACCAGCAGCTGGCTCAGCGCGATCACATTCTTCGCCTTGGAATTGAACAGGCCGATGGTCTTGATGTGATCCTTCAACCCCTCCTCGCCCAGTTCGAGCATCGCCTGCGGCGTCTCGACTGCGCGAAACAGCGCGCGGGTCGCCTTGTTCACCCCGACATCGGTCGCCTGCGCCGACAGCGCGACCGCCACCACCAGCTGGTAGGCATTGCCATATTCCAGCTCGGTCTCCGGCTCAGGATTGTCCTCCGCCAGCCGGCGGAAGAATTCGAAGATCTGGTCTTTGGTCATTTCTTTGAGGTCGGGCGTCCCTGGGGCTTCTGCTGGCTCGTGCGTTCGAGCGCGGCGATCTTGGCCTCGACCTTCTCGTCGACCTGGTCGAGCCGTTCAAGATGCGCGCGCATTTCCTCGATCCGCTGGTCACGGCGGCGCTGCATCGCTTCGGAGAAGGCGGCGGCAATAATGCCGGTCGGCATGGCGACCAGCGCAATGCCCGACAGGGCGACCATAGAGGCGAAGACCTTGCCCAGCGGGGTGATCGGCGCGGCATCGCCATAACCGACCGTGGTCAGTGTGATGATCGACCACCACAGCGCGCGCGGGATGCTGCCGAATTCATCCGGCTGGATATGCCCCTCCGCCATATAGAGCGCGGTCGCGCCGAACAGCAGGAGCACCAGCGCCAGCGCGGCGGTGACGAGCAAATCGTCCCCCCGGTCTTTCACCGCGCCCCACACCTCCATGATCGCGCGCGAGAACCGGCCGAACTTCATCACCGCCACCACCCGCAGCAGGCGCACGGTGCGCAGCATGGCGGCATCGGCGGTTGTCAGCGGCAGCAGGGTGGAGAGCACCACCAGCAGGTCGATCAGGCCAAGCCATGACCGCATGAAACGCCAGCGTTTTTTCCATGCCGATTCCGGCCCCGGCTCTTCGGCTGCGGCATAGATGCGGGCGATATATTCGAGCAGGAAGATCGCCCCGAACACCGCCTCTGCCAGCACGAGGTAATGATGCCAGCGTTCGGAAATCGTCGGCTCCGTGGCCAGCGCGGCGGTTGCCACCGCGAGCAGGATCACCAGCACCAGTAGCCGGTTGAGCAGGGTCAGCCGCCCGTCGAACTCGGCCCCTTCGAACAGCTGGTGGTGGAGATATTTGCGCAGGCCGATCATCATTCTCCTCAGCGCAGCCAGCGGATCATGTTGGGATAGCTTGGTACCCCCGTCGCCAGCGCACGGGAGAGATCGAGCATGGTCATGCCATGCGCCGCCAGCCCGTCGGCCCCGACGAATTGCCCGGTGGCATAGCAAGTGCGGGCGAATTCATAGCTGCCCTTGTATCCTTCGGCATGGAACAGCTCGCGCAGGCCGACATCGCAAATTTTCGCGGCGGCATAGGACCAGGCGATGGCCATATATTCTTCGTCCTGATCGGGTTCGAGCGCGCCCAGCGTGGGGCGGCGTTCACCCTCGACCACGGCGATATGGCCCGCCTCATGCAGCAGGTCGCCCGGCCAGATTTCCACTTTGGGGTCGATCACCACCCCGCCATCGCAGATCGCGAGGCCGGTGATCGGCTGGGTGAAATCGTCGCTCTCCTGCCGCAGCCGGACCGGGATGCCGAGCTCGGCGATAAAGGCGAGCGAGCGTGCTCCCGCCGCCTCGCCGCCACCATCCTCGCGCCAGCGGCATGCGGAGGCGGAAAGCTTGCTCACAGCTCGAGCACATCCTCCATCCGGTACCGTCCCGGCTGTTTCCCGATAAGCCATTGCGCCCCCCTGACCGCGCCGCGGGCGAATATCATGCGGTTCTCGGCGCTATGTGCAAGGGTTATCCGTTCCTCGTCGCCCGCCAGGATGACGCTGTGTTCTCCTGCAACCGTACCGCCGCGCAGCGCGGCAAAGCCGATCGCCCCTTTGGTGCGCGCACCGATCAGCCCGTCCCGCCCGCTTTCGATGTGGCTGGCAAGATCGATTCCGCGACCTTTCGCGGCGGCCTCCCCCAGCAGCTTGGCCGTGCCCGATGGGGCGTCGACTTTCATCCGGTGGTGCATCTCGATTATTTCGATGTCCCAGTCCTCGCCCAGCCTGCTGGCCGCTTGCTGCACCAGATGGGCAAGCAGCGTGACGCCGAGCGAGGTGTTGCCGGTCTGCAAAACCGGCACGGCGCGGGCGGCGGTTTCGATCATCGTGTGATGGCGATCCTCCAGCCCGGTTGTGCCGACAAGGATCGGGATGCCCGCCCCTATGGCCGCATGCAGATTGCCATCGAGCGCAGCCGGAGCGGAGAAATCGACCAATGCGTCGCTGCGGTCGGCAAGGCTGGCGACATCGCCGCCCTTGTCAATACCGCCTGCGAGTTCATGCCCCGCATCGGCCACAGCCGCTGCCAGCGCATGGCCCATGCGTCCCTCGCTGCCGATTATTCCTATTCTTGCCACGCCAGTTTCCCGTTCGCCGCCGAGCTTGTCGAAGCCCCGCACTTTCTTCAAAATCTCGCTACAAGGAAAAGCCGCCCTTCGACAAGCTCAGGGCGAACGGAGGTGGGCATTGAATCGGAAGCCATCGAGTATCGTCATCCTGACCGGTGCGGGGATATCCGCTGAAAGCGGGATCGACACGTTTCGCAGCGCGGGCGGGCTGTGGGAACAGCACCGGGTTGAGGATGTCGCAACACCCGAAGGCTTTGCGCGCGATCCGGACCTTGTGCTCGGTTTTTACGATATGCGGCGGGCGGCGCTGACCGGGGTCGAGCCCAATGCGGCGCATAAGGCGCTGGCCCGGCTTGATGCGGAGTTCGCGGGCGATCTGCTGATCGTGACGCAGAATGTCGACGACCTGCACGAACGGGCCGGTGCGCAAATTGGGCTCGAAAAGGGGCGCGTGCTGCATATGCATGGCGAGCTAAAAAGCGCGCTGTGCACTTCCTGCGAGATGCGCTCGCCATGGGATGCACCCATGAGCGCCAATGAAGAAGCGGGCCGCCCGCCATGCCCGGTGTGCCAGGCCCCGACGCTACGCCCCGATGTCGTGTGGTTCGGCGAAATGCCCTACCAGATGGATCGCATCTATGGCGCGCTGCGCAGTGCAGACCTGTTCGTCAGCATCGGCACCTCGGGCGCGGTCTATCCGGCGGCAGGCTTCGTGCGCGACGCAAGGGAGCTGGGTGTGAGGACGCTGGAGCTCAACCTCGAACGCAGCGAAGGCTCGCACTGGTTCCATGAGAGCCGACAGGGCAAGGCGGGGGAACTGGTGCCGGAGTGGGTTGGGGAGGTGCTGGAGTGAAATCCACTCTCTCCTTGTCATCCCCGCGAAGGCGGGGATCCATGGTATGATTGCCGAACCCTATTGCTGGGTTTACATCATGGCGAGCCAAAAGCGTGGCACACTCTATATAGGCCTGACCTCCCGACTGTCACAGCGCATAGGAGAGCATCGGGAGGGAGCAATCGACGGCTTCACCAAGCGATATGGCATCAGGCGGCTCGTCCACTTGGAACCGTTCGAGGACATCCACGAGGCACTGGCTAGAGAGAAGGCACTGAAAAAGTGGCGACGCCCATGGAAAATCGAGCTGATAGAGGAAGGCAATCCCGAGTGGCGGGACCTGTGGTTCGATCTCAACCGGTGAGGCTTGGGCAGATCTTGTCCCATGGATTCCCGCCTTCGCGGGAATGACGTGAAGCTCATGTTTGCAAGCTGGCCCCGGTTGTCACCCTCGCAAAAAGCGGGGCGCTGCGAATCACCGGGCCGCACACCCCCTGCACGCCGGGTCCTTCGGAATCGCAAAACTGCGCATCCCCGGCTTCATGCCGTCGAGCAGATGCACCTTGCCCCAGTGCGGATCGCCCAGCGTTGCCTTGCCTTCCAGCAGAACCCGCACTGCCTGCATCGCGGCGAAGCTGCCTGCCCAGCCGACCATCGCACCGAGCATGCCGTCATCGGCGCAGCTGTCGCAGTCGTCATTGTCGAAGGCGTCGCCGACGAAGCAGCGGTAGCAGGCGTGGCCCGGCAAATGCCCGGCGAAGGCGCCGACCTGGCCCTGGAAACGTCCGACGGCGGCGCTAAGGAGCGGGATGCCGAGCGCAACGCAGGCATCCGACACAGCCAGCCTTGTGGCGAAATTGTCGGTCCCGTCGAGGACAAGCTGCGAGCCGTCAAGCAGGGCAGCAGCATTGCCAGCCGCAATCCGGTCATCGCGCACATCGACTTCGATCCGGCTGTCGAAATTGGCCAGCCAGCGGCGGGCGGCGACCGCCTTGGCATGGCCGACATCGCGCTGGGTGTAGATCGTCTGGCGCTGGAGGTTCGACAGCTCGACATCGCCATCGTCGATCAGGCGGATGCGGCCGATCCCGGCCCCGGCGAGATATTGCAGAGCGGGCGATCCGATCCCGCCCAGCCCGACCAGCGTCACCTGCGCCCCGGCCAGTGCAACCTGCCCCGCGCCGCCGATTTCGGGCACGATGATCTGGCGCTGGAAGCGGTCGAGGCGTTCCTCGTCGAGGCTCATTCCTCGCTGCCTTCGACGCGTTCTCGGCGGAAACCGTGCATCCCGTTCCACCATTGTGCGGCAACCACCGCGCCCTTGGCGGGCTGGAGCAGGCCGAGCATCATCGCCAGGGCAAGCGGCACGATGATCGCGATCATCGCCGTGGTCGATAGCGCAAAGTCGAGTGCCAGCATGATGATCAGCGGAGCCATCAGGTGGCCGGTCACGAAGATCGCAATATAGGCGGGAAAATCGTCGGTCTGCTGCGGGGTCAGGTCGAGCGTGCAATGCGAGCAGGCCGCTTCGGGCTTGAGCCAGCGGCGGAACAGCCGCCCCTCGCCGCAGCGCGGGCAGCGGCAGCGGATGCCGCGCAGCAGGGCTGCGGAGAAGCTGTCGGGCAGATCGGGTGTAGCGGCACTATCCATGCGCAGCCCTTAGGCGGCGCGCGGCGAGGCTGTCGACAGCTTTGTGGGAAAGCTGTCGATCACCGGTTGGTGCATGGTGGAATGCTTGTGGAAGCCGTCAGCTTTCCAGCTGGCGCAGCAGGCTGCGCACATCGCCGTCCATATCCGCGTCGCGCTGGCGCAAATCCTCGATCAGCCGCACCGCGTGGATCACCGTCGAATGGTCGCGTCCGCCGAACTTGCGCCCGATTTCGGGATAGCTGCGCGGGGTCAGGACTTTCGAGAGATACATCGCGACCTGGCGCGGGCGAACCACCGCACGCGCGCGGCGCTTGGATGACATTTCGCTGCGGTCGATGCGATAGAACTGGCACACCGTGCGCTGGATCTCGTCGATGGTGATCCGGCGGCGATTGGCCGAAAGGATATCGGTCAACTGGTCTTCCGCCAGTGCGAGGCTGACTTCCTGACCGGTAAGCTGGGCATAGGCGATCAGCTTGTTGAGGCCGCCGACCAGCTCGCGCACATTGCGGGTGATGGTACGGGCGAGGAATTCGATCACGTCTTCCGGCACTTCGAGCGGGGCGAACTTGGTCAGCTTCGATTCGAGGATCTTGCGGCGCAGTTCGATATCGGCGGCGGCAATATCCGCGACGAGGCCCATCGACAGGCGGCTGAGCAGGCGTGGCTCGACTCCGTCCAATGCCTGCGGAGCGCGGTCGGCGGCGAAGACCAGCCGCTTGCCTTCGGCCAGCAGCGCATCGATCGTGTAGAGCAGTTCTTCCTGCGCGCTGGCCTTGCCGATGATGAACTGGATATCGTCCACCAGCAGCAGGTCGAAGCTGCGCAGCCGCGCCTTGAATTCGATCATCTGGTTGGCTTTGAGCGCCTGGACGAATTCGACCATGAAGCGTTCGGCGCTGCAGTAGAAGATGCGGGCACGCGGATGCGCGCCGAGATAGGCGTGACCGATTGCGTGGAGCAGGTGCGTCTTGCCCTGGCCGGTCGCGGCCTTGAGGTAGAGCGGCGAAAACTGCGGCTGTTCGGTTGCAGCCATGCGCTGCGCGGCGTTGCAACCGAGGATATTGGTTTCGCCGGTCACGAAAGAGGCGAAGGTCAGCGACGGGTCGAGCCCGACCGAGGAAATGAACCCGGCATCGCCCATATTGGCAGCACCGATCGCGATCATGCTCGAATCGCCACCATCGTTCGCCGCGCGGCGTCCGTCGGACAGGTTGATATCGGGCAGCTTGCGGCGGCCGGGATGGACCTGGATGTTGACCGTGCGCACTTCGCTGCGCGCGATCTTCCATGCCAGCGAAAGCCGGTCGGCAAACCGATCCTGCACCCAGTTGGCGCTGAATTCGGTCGGCAGGTAGAGGTCGAGCCTGCCGCTTTCACGGCACAACCCGCCAACCTGGATCGGCTTGATCCACTGGCTGTGAAGCTGATGACCAAGATCCTTGCGGAGCCCCTGGCTGATATCCGCCCAGTCGGCTGCCAGGTTTACCGCTTCCAGATCTTCCATCTCGTCCCCGTTCGTCTTGCGTTTCGCCGTCCTGGCGACGGCATTCTTGTCCGCCATACCTTTAACAACCCCTGTCGACCGGCGCTTTCACCGCGTCGTTTGACCCCCAATGACAGGCAAGCTTCGCCGTAGGCCGGAATCGATGTTTCCGACGCCGCTCTTGCTGTCCAATCCTGTAAGAGCACCGACCGTCCAAGCCCGGTGCGAGAAGTGTCTTAAGGGCCACCTGCGATGAGTCGCAAGTGGGGAGAGCGCAAAAAAAATGAAATATTTGGGTTGACACTCCTCAACCCCGCAGACTTCCGTTTAAAGGTCTGTTTACCTTGGAAATTTGCCAGTTTTTTCGGCTGGCAATCCGCGACTCGCAGCAAATCCTAGGGTTTTGCGCCGGTCATCCGTGTTACACGGGACTGTAACAAAAAAGCCGGCGTTTTGCACGCCGGCTTTTGTTGCTTTGCAGCATGTAAAACAGGCCCGGAAAGAGCCTGTCGATTGCGAATCAGAGCGAAGCGACTCGCTTCGTCAGGCGCGACATTTTGCGCGCGACGGTGTTCTTGTGCATCACACCGCGAGCAACACCGCGCGCCAGTTCCGGCTGGGCGGCCTTGAGAGCGGTTGCAGCGGCATCCTTGTCACCGGCTTCGCATGCTGCTTCGACCTTCTTCACGAAGCTGCGGATGCGGCTCATGCGGGCACCGTTGATTTCGGCGCGGCGCTCGTTGCGGCGGATGCGCTTCTTTGCTTGCGGCGTATTGGCCATTTTCGTCCTTGTCTCGCTAACCTGTGCGGCCACCTTGCGGGCGACCGATCTTCAATTTGATCTGTTCGCAGATGCGGCGATTCCTCGCCGGAAAGCGGCGCACATAGTCAGGTGACCCCGAATCGTCAAGCGTATCGTCAAGCGAAACGCGTTACTTCTGGCACCTCGGGCAAAACCATGTGCTGCGACCGCTCTGGACGATGCGGCGGATCGCGCCGTCATCATCGCGATGGCACGCCTCGCCCTCGCGGCCATAGACGTCGAACCGCGTAGCAAAATAGCCCAGTTCGCCATCGGGCCGGGCGTAGTCGCGCAGACTAGAGCCGCCATCCTCGATCGACTGGGCCAGCACTTCCTTGATGGCAGGGACCAGCCGTTCGAGCGCGGGCCGCGACACCTTGCCAGCCGATTTGCGCGGATCGATGCCCGCCCGCCACAGCGCCTCGCAAACATAGATATTGCCCAGCCCGGCGACCACCGACTGGTCGAGCAGCATCAGCTTGATCGCCTGCTTGCGGCCCGCCAGCGCCAGTTTGAGATAGGTTGGCGTCAGCTCGTCACCCAACGGCTCGGGGCCCATGCTGGCCAATCCGGGCCAGGTGTCCAGCTGCTCGCTTCGCACGAGGTCGACCCAGCCGAACCGGCGCGGGTCGCATAGGGCGAAGCGGTGGCCCTCGGTCTCGATCACGAAGTGGTCGTGCTTGTCGTCTTCCTCCGGGTCGATCCGCCAGCGCCCGCTCATGCCGAGATGGAAGATCAGCGTTTGCGCGCGGTCGGTGTGGATCAGCCCGTATTTGGCGCGGCGGCCAAGGCCCGTCACCCGCGCGCCGGTCAGCATCTGGACGAGATCGGGCGGGAAGGGTTTGCGCATATCGGGCCGGTTGACCCGCGCACGTACGATGGTTTCGCCGTCGAGGAAACGCGCAAGCCCGCGCACGGTTGTTTCGACTTCGGGCAATTCGGGCATTGTGTTGCGTCTATCCGTGTCCAGCTTCGCCGGCCACTGCGCCCGGCACCGGCCCTCTCCCCCGCCCGGCCACCCATGGCATTATCCTGTTGGGTGGCCGGGCGGGGGAGAGGGCCGGTGCCGCTGCAAGCATCGCGCCAGCGGCGTGATGCGGACCATGCATCTTCAACGCCTCTTAACACCCTTTGCCCGCACGGCAATTCCTCCTAAGGCGCTGCGCATGAGTGAAAAGGTATCCTTCGGCTACGAAGATGTGGCCCCGGAAGAGAAGACCGAGCGCGTCGGCGCGGTGTTTTCCAGCGTTGCGGCCAAGTATGACATTATGAACGATGCCATGTCGGGCGGGATGCATCGGCTGTGGAAGGACCGCTTCGTGCGCCGGGTCAAACCGCAGCCGGGCGAAGCAATCCTCGATATGGCTGGTGGCACTGGCGATATCGCCTTCCGCATGGAGGCGCGCGGCGCGGATGTGACCGTGTCGGACATCAACCAGGATATGCTCGATGTCGGTATCGAGCGCGCGATGGATCGCGGGATCGACAGCCTTGTGTGGAGCCGACAGAACGCCGAGGAACTGACCTTCTCCAGCCGGGTTTTCGATGCCTACACCATCGTTTTCGGCATCCGTAACGTGACCCATATCGACAAGGCCCTGCGCGAGGCGCACCGGGTCCTGAAGCATGGGGGGCGGTTCTACTGCATGGAATTCAGCACCACCACCTGGCCCGGCTTCAAGGAAATCTACGACGTCTATTCGCACCGGCTGATGCCCAAGATGGGCAAGGCGATTGCGGGGGACGAGGAAAGCTATCGCTACCTCGCCGAATCGATCCGTCGTTTCCCGAAGATGGCCGAATTCGAGACGATGATCCGGCAGGCGGGTTTCTCGAAAACCAAGGTCGAGCCGATTCTCGGTGGCGCCGTTGCGATCCATTCGGGTTGGAAGATATGAACCCCCGCGAAGGCGGGGGTCTCGGGCCGCAGGCGATGCGCGAGTGGACTGAGGTCCCCGCCTTCGCGGGGACACGCATGCGACCATGACAAGGCCCGCGACGCATATCTGGCGGCTCCTGAAGTGGGGCCGGGCGCTGGCACGGCACGGGGCGCTGCGCGGGATCGAGCGCGATCCCAACACGCCGCCGCCGGTAAAAAGGCTCGCGCGCCTCGCCCGCTTCGGCACGATGCAGCCCAAAGTGCCCGACTATGCCAGCGCCTTTCGCGAAATAGGCCCGGCAGCGATCAAGCTGGGGCAGTCGCTTGCGACCCGGCCCGACCTTGTCGGTGACGAGGCTGCGCGCAATTTGCTCAGCCTGCAGGACGACCTGCCGCCTGTCGGGTTCGACAAGATCCGTGCGGTGATCGAGAGCAGTTTCGGCCAGCCCCTCGAAAACCTCTATGTCCAGTTCGATCCCGTTCCGGTCGGCGCAGCCTCGATCGCGCAGGTCCACCGCGCGGTGACCACCGAGGGCCGGCAGGTTGCAGTCAAGGTCTTGCGCCCGGGCATCCGCGAGAAGTTCGCGCGCGATATCGAGACCTATCACTGGGCTGCCGCGCATCTCGAGGCGATGGGGGGCGAGGCCGCGCGCCTGCGCCCGCGCCTGACCATCGCCAATTTCGAACGCTGGACCAATCGCGAGCTCGACCTGCGGCGCGAGGCGGCTTCAGCCTCCGAACTCGCCGAGGCGATGACCGCGATAGAGGGTTATGAGGTCCCGGCCATTGACTGGGACCGGACCAATGGCCGGGTGATGACGGTCGACTGGGTCGACGGGATCAAGATCAGCAAGCGCGAGGAACTGCTGGCGGCAGGACATGACCTGCCCGACCTTGCACAGCGGCTGGTGCTCGCTTTCCTCAACCAGGCGATCAGTGCCGGGTTTTTCCATGCCGACATGCATCAGGGGAACCTGTTCGTGACGGCGGACGGAACCATCGTCGCGATCGATTTCGGGATCATGGGGCGGATCAACCGGCAGGCGCGGATGTGGCTGGCGGAAATCCTCTATGGCCTGACGACCGGCAATTACAAGCGCGTGGCGGAAATCCATTTCGAGGCGCAATATGTGCCGAGCTATCACAATGTCGATGAGTTCGCGACGGCGCTGCGCGCGGTGGGCGAACCTATGCGCGGCAAGCCGGTGAGCGAACTCAGCGTTGGCCAGATGCTCGACGGGCTGTTCGCGATCACCCGCGATTTCGACATGCAGACCCAGCCGCATTTGCTGTTGCTGCAAAAGACGATGGTGATGGTCGAAGGGATCGCGACCCAACTCAATCCCGAGATCAATATGTGGGACGTTTCGGCGCCCTATGTTCGCAGCTGGATCCGCGACGAGTTGGGGCCGGAAGCCGCGATTGCCGACCGGCTGCGCGAAGATACGCAGACGCTGCTGCGCATCCCCGAACTCGTCCGCCGGATCGAGGACCGCTTCCCGCCCAAGGGCGGCGCGCCCGAACCACCGCCGCTGCCGGCAGTCGAGCTGATGTGGGACAAGCGCACCGGGCGTGGGCGCGGATGGCTGGGCTATGTGCTGGCTGCCGCGCTGGGTGCGGGAGCAGTTGCCGGGGCATCGGCAATGGGCTGGATCGGGTAGCGTTTGAGTTGGCCCCGGGCCTTGTGGCTGGCATTGGGCCCGGCGGTTCTGGTCGGCCCGCTGGCTGGCTTTGCCGGTGCAGCTCTTGCGCTTGCCATCATGATGATCTCGGTTGGTAGCCTAACCGCCCCTCCATTTCTCGTTGCGGGGATAGTTGGCGGAGGCCTCGCTGCAGGCGTCTATATTGGAGTCCCCATTTGCGCCCTGTTCGGAGCAGCGATGCTCAAACGAGCGCACTCGCGTGCAACGGCGGTCGAGGTGAAAAGCTGGGTTGGGGCAGGAGTTTTGGTCGGCGCATCGATCAGCTTGCCTGTTTCCATCGCACTTGGGTTGGAAGCAGATGCGACCTTGTGGTGGGTCCGTTTGGCAGTCAGTCTGACCCTTTCGACATCGATCCTTGGAGGAGGAGCCGGCTGCCTTTTGTGGCTCATGCTTCGTTCGAAACTCCCTGCGCAATGAACGGCCTAAGCCCGGTTCCGGCTTCGGGTGCGCTCAGCTTCCCCGGTGAGGCAACACCCGGCTGGCGATCAGCAGCACCACAGTGCAAACCGCCTCGACCGTCATCGGCAGCCAGAAGCCCTCCGTCGTCCCGTCGGCGAAGACGCTGACCGTGCGGCCCAGCAACGCGATGCCGAACAGGGCGGCGGGCACGAGCAGGACTGTACCATTGCGGAACCATGCGCCGATCATCATGCACGCCGCCGCGACCACGAAGAAGGCGGTCATGTCTGCGCGGATGGCGGCAAGCCCTGTGCTGTTGGTCGCCTCCACCCCGAATTCATGGCCGTTGGTCACCGGATCGATCAGGAAGCCGATCCCGGTGATCAGGAAGAACAGCCCGCCGAGGAAAATCAGTGCCGTCAGGATCAGTCGCATGTCTCTCTCCTGCTTGTCTTTGTGGCATGGTTTAAGGGCCGGTAAGCATGATAGGCCAGCGAAATCGTAACCAAGCCAATGCAGGGCTGGCAGGCTTGCGGCACCCGCGCTAGGCTGGGGCCATGGTAAACAAGGGGATCCCGACAATGTCCGCTTCCGTCCTCACCGCGCCGGTGATCCACGGACGCTGCGCATGAGCGGTGCAGGCTCCCCGCGCATATTGCTGGTGGTGGGCGGCGGCATTGCGGCCTACAAATCTTGCGAGTTGGTGCGCTTTATCCGCAAGGGCGGCGGCTCGGTCACCTGTGTGGTGACAGAAGGCGGGCAGCAATTCGTCACCCCCATGGCGCTCGCCGCGCTGAGTGAGAACCCGGTCTACACCACGCTGTGGGATCTCAAGAACGAGGCCGAGATGGGCCATATCCAGCTCAGCCGCGAGGCGGACCTGGTAGTCGTGTGCCCGGCAACGGCGGACCTGATGGCCAAGATGGCAGCAGGCATCGCGGATGACCTTGCGACGACGCTGATCCTCGCGACCGACAAGCCGGTGATGGTCGTGCCCGCAATGAATGTGCGCATGTGGCAGCATGAGGCGACCCAGCGCAATGTCGGCTGGCTGCAACAGGCGGGCGTGCGGGTGATCGATCCCGATACCGGGCCAATGGCCTGCGGCGAATTCGGCCCCGGTCGCCTGCCCGACCCGGAAATCATCTGGGCCGAGATTGCGGCGCATTTCGGCATGGCGGCCGATTGCGAACCGGCGGCGCGCGACGAAATCCACGAGGCGCTGGAGCCTGAGGATGAGACGGTTGCCAAGCAGGGCGGCGGGCTGGGCGGCCTTCTGTCCTCGCTCATCTCGCGCACCACGCCCAAACGCAGCGAGGAAGAGCTCGAGGCGCAATGGCAGGAGGTCGAGGGAGAGGAACCGCCCGAGGCAGAACCTGCCGAGGAAGTCGAGCTGTCCGACGATGCCGGGCCGGTGCTCGCGGCCAAGGGCGGCGCGACATCCGCCCCGCCGACCGATCCCGAAGCGATCAACCACACGGTGGCAACTGGCGCGGGCGCTGCCCCGCCCCAGCCGCTGGACGGCGATGTGCAGCCGGTGACGGTGAAATATTCCGATTTCGACCCGCTGGAGGGCCAACCCGAATTCGACACCGACATCGAACACCGTCCGCTTTACGGCAAGCATGTGCTGGTCACCGCTGGCCCGACGCATGAACCGATCGATCCGGTGCGCTATCTCGCCAACCGGTCGAGCGGGAAGCAGGGCTTTGCCATCGCTGCCGCTGCTGCTGCACAGGGCGCGCGGGTGACGCTGGTTTCGGGACCGGTGCATCTCGATACGCCTCCTGGCGTCGACCGCATCGATGTCGAATCCGCACGCGAAATGGCCGATGCGGTGAAAAAGGCGCTGCCCGCCGATGTCGCGATCATGGCGGCTGCGGTCGCCGACTGGCGGACCAAGGATTATCACGACGGCAAGATGAAGAAGCGCGGCATGGCTCCGCCCGCGCTGATGCTGACCGAGAACCCCGATATCCTCGCCACCGTCGCTGCCGGGGGCAAGCGCCCCGGCCTGCTGATCGGCTTTGCTGCCGAAACCGACGATGTGATCGAGAATGCGCAGGCCAAGCTCAAGCGCAAAGGTGTGGACTGGATCGTCGCCAATGACGTATCGGGCGATGTGATGGGCGGCAGCCGCAACAAGGTGCATATCGTCAGCGAAAAGCGGGTCGAGCACCTCGAGGACATGCCCAAACAGGAAGTCGCACGGCAGCTAATCGACCGGGTGGCAAAAGCTTTGGAGAATGAAGGCGATGACTGATCCGGTAACCGTGCAGGTCAAAAGGCTCGAGCACGGGGAGGGATTGGAACTGCCGCATTACGCCACTTCGGGCGCTGCGGGGATGGACGTGCTGTCGGCAGAAGACATCGTGCTTGAACCAGGTATGCGCCATGCGGTGGCGACCGGCCTTTCGGTGGCGATCCCGCCCGGTTACGAGATCCAGGTCCGCCCGCGTTCAGGCCTCGCGTTCAAATATGGCGTGACCGTGCCCAACACCCCCGGCACGATCGACAGCGACTATCGCGGCGAGCTGAAGGTGCTGATGATCAACCATGGCTCCGATCCCTTCCCCATCAAACGCGGCGAGCGGGTGGCGCAGCTGGTGCTCGCCCCGGTTACGCAGGCGGCATGGGCCGAAGTCGACGAGCTGGACTCGACCGAGCGCGGCGAGGGGGGCTTCGGCTCGACGGGGCGCTAGGCCGTAAACCCATAAATGACGCGATCGAGGTCTGAGTCAAAAGGACCCAGTGCAAGGAAGAAAGGCACAGGAATATGTTAATATTTCAAGACTTTTCGACGCCGCAATGGGTCCTTTTGGCCAAATCCCGCAGGGACGCCCAAATGGCTTCCATCTCAGGCCGAAAGCCGCTTGGAAAGGCAATCAGCCTTCCCGGCGCACCTTTCCACCCGATATGTTCGCCATTTGGGCGCCTCGACCGCGTCATTTATGGGTTTACGGCCTAGGTGCCCGGCGGCATGACCCCCGGCTTCGCGCTGCTGGCGCTCGCGGCAATCCTGGTCTGGATCGCGCTGATCGTCTGGCTGGCAAGCTGGATCATCCTGCGCCTGCGCGCCCGATATGGCTGGAAACTGCTCGACTGGCGGACAGTGCTGATCCCCTTTGCCGTGCTGACCGCCGCGATCCACCTCGGCAATTTCGCGCTCGACTGGCTCGGCAGCGAGGTTGGCGGCAATGGCGGCGTGCCGGTCGGCTATCCCAACGCCTTCCTGATCGGGTCGGTCGCGATCGGGGTGGGTATCGCCGTGGTGCGCGGGCTGCGGCGCTAGGGCGCTGGTGTTATTCTGGTATTTGCCAGCGGACGGCATTGGCACAGCGCGCCAGAGCATGCTTTTGTCTTGCTGTCGGTTGTGGTTAGCTAGGTCCGCTTGAACGGGCCAATGGCTAAAGCATAGATCGCGGCGGGGCTGGCGGCGGGATCACCGGCACCGTCTTGCCCGGGAACTGGTCGGCGCAGCGGGTCAGTTGGCGGAACGCTGCAGCGCTGCCCGTCAGGTCGACCCGCGCCACCGCCTTGTCGTCATGGATGATCGTGAGAGTCCGCGCCTTGCGGAAGAGGGCTTCTACCTGCGAGGTGCCGTCGGGAATTTGATAATATTTTCCGACAAGAAGCCTGCCGGGCACGCGCTCACCATCGAAATCCCAGGTAACATGCCTGCCGGGCGTATCGTAATCGAGTTCGTCGGTGAGCTGGAAATTGAAATAGGCAGGCTCGGTGCTCGATTTCGACAGGGACAAGCGGCCGCCCGCGTCAGAATCCCACCGAATTTCGCAAAACGCATTCGCCAGTTCGACCACCTTCCATGGTCCGGACTGGTAATATGGCTCATCCGCGTGCCTTGCCGACTGCGCAGAGGCGGCAACGATCCCGCCCAAGGCCCCGAATGTGAGCAGGGCCGCAAATGCGAAAATTCTCATGGTGGTCCTTTGCCTATTCAAATCCCGACCGCGAACAGCATCGAGGTCGCTCAAACTCCGGGCGGCGCAGCGTCAATAGGGCAAAGTCCAGCGCACCGATCCGATGTAGCTGCCGACGGTCCGTTTGCCCTTTTCATCGAGGGCAGGCTCGAACCGGGCCCTGCTCTTCACGCGTTTGCATGTACGCTCATCCAGTTCGGCAGAACCGCTCGAACGCGTGACAGTGCAGCGTTTGACGGAGCCACTCTTGCGAATGTCGAGTTGGTAGCCGACCAGCCCTTCTTCCTCCGCACGGAGGGCACTCTTGGGATAGTCGCCTTCCCCGATCCATAAACCCGGATTGATGGCGACGGCAGATCGGGCCAGGGTCGGCTTCGGTGGGGGCGGCGGCGGAGAAGGCGGTGCGGGCGGCGGTATACGCTTGACCGGCACCGGCGGCGGGGGAGCCGGGACGGTCCGGATCATCGGCACCATCGGAAGTGGTTTGACCTTAACTTCCGCCACGCAGCGATCGAGCGCGCGCATCGCTGCTGCGCTTCCCGCGAGCGACATCCGGTAGACTTCCTTCCCGTCCACCGTAACGCTCAGCCGTTGGCCGGCGCGATAGGCGCGATCGAATGCAGACGGGACGGGGCTGATCACCGCGCGTCCCATCGCTCGGTCGAAAGTCGCGGGGAAGGTCTTTCCATCGATCACGAACGCAAGCTGGGTCTGCTGGTCGACTTCGCCCATATCGGTGTAGAGTTGGAATTGCAGCCGGGAGGGCTCGTTTTGGCGCTTGATCAGCGCCGGGCCGCGGTAACTACTGGCGTCGCGATCCCATTTCGGCGCAAGCGAGCAATTCACGCTCTCGCCAAACAGATCCCATCCCGGAGGTACGCCGAAGCCGGGATAGCCCTGAGCATGTGCGGGAGTCGACACTGCGGCCAGCACAGCGAGTGAAACGAATGCGATTCGTCGTGAGTTTTTCCCCATGGGAAAAATATGTCCAACGTCTTCTAATCGGTCAACAAAAAGGCGACCCCTTGCGAGGCCGCCCTTCCGTTTCCCGTCCAGGGGTAAGCCCCGATCAGTCGATCTTTCGGACCGTGGTTTCTTCCGGCTTGATCGAAATGCGCAGCGTTTCGCCCGAATTGCCGGGGAAGTCGGTGAACATCGCCTCGACCAGGTTGGGCACGAGGTATTGCAGCCGGTTGGAAGTCGACATCGCTTCGGCCTTGCCTTCGAACAGGCGCTCACCGCTCGCCGCGTCGTCGATCTTCATGTCGATGCCGCTGGTGTAGACGGTGTAGCTGCGCACGTCCTCGCGGCCGAACCACGGATCATGGAAGCCATAGCCCCAGGCGCGTGTGGGGAAGTAACCTACGCGATAGCCGCGGCGGGTGCGGTAATAGACCGGGCGGTAGCTGAAACCGTACCACGGGTCGAAGAAGGGATCCCTGAAGCCTGTGCTACGCACCCGTTCGCGGCCCTTGTCGACGCCATAGTCGAAACGGACCAGCAGGTTTGCAGCCTCCGGCGAGGCGGCTTCGGTGTAGCCAAGGCGCAGCATCTGGTTTTCGACCAGGTCGGCATATTGTGCGAATTCCAGCCCACCGGCGAGCGCCGGATCGTCTGCCACCACGGCGAAGGTCTGGCCGGCCGGTGCGGGCAGCTGGCTCTGGAACCGGGTGACATCGGATTTGAAGCCGGGCGTGGTGCAGGCGGCGAGCCCGGCCAGCAGCAGCGGGACCGAAGCCATCTTCAGCGTGCGCGCCCAGTTGCGGGTCTGCTTGGTCATAATAACTACCTCTTCGAAAACAGAGCTACGCAGCGCGGCCGCCCCTCGCCCGACTCGCACGCTGTCATCGACAGCACGTGTTGTAAAGCCGGCGGGCTGAACCGGGTTTGAATAGGCGTGTAAACAAAAGTTACGCGATTTCCGCGTGTTGCGAATTCAAACCTTAGCCGCGAACCAGCCCAAGTGCCTGATATGTGGCATTCAATGTCGGTGTGCCGATATCGCGCGCCTGCGCTGCGCCGCGCGCGAGGATCGCGTCGAGCGCCTCGCGGTCCTGGCGCAACTCGCGGAAGCGGGCGGAGATCGGGGCGAGCGATTCGACCAGCAGCTCGCCCAAAGCAGGCTTGAACGCGCCGAAACCCTGCCCGCCGAATTCGCCCAGCACATCGGCCACCGATTTGCCGGTGAAGGCGCTATAGATCGACACGAGGTTGAGCGCCTCTGCCCGGCCTTCCAGCCCCGCAGCCTCCGACGGCAGCGGTTCGGGGTCGGTCTTGGCCTTCTTGACCTTCTTCATGATCGTGTCGGCATCGTCGGCGAGGTTGATGCGGCTCATTTCCGAAGGGTCGGACTTGCTCATCTTTGCCGTGCCGTCACGCAGCGACATGATCCGCGCGGCTTCGGGCGGGATGTAGGGATCGGGCAGGGTGAAGACCGGTGCATCGTCAGAAGCGAAATCATTGTTGAACTTCTGCGCGATGTCGCGCGCGAGCTCGAGATGCTGTTTCTGGTCCTCACCCACGGGGACGTGGGTCGCCTGATAGAGCAACACATCTGCGGCCTGCAGCACCGGATAGGCGAACAGCGCGACCGACTGGCCCTCGCGGTTCTTGCCCGCCTTGTCCTTCCACTGCGTCATGCGGTTAAGCCAGCCCATCCGCGCCGTGCCGTTGAGCAGCCATTGCAGTTCCGAATGCGCAGGCACCTGTGCCTGGTTGAACAGCACCGAGCGCGACGGATCGATCCCGCAGGCGACGAGGGCTGCGGTCATCTCCAGCGTGGCCGATTTCAGCTCTGCCGGATCATACGGCATCGAAATGGCGTGCAGGTCGGCAAGGAAGAACAGGCACTGACTGCCCTCTTCCATCTCGTCCTGCATGCGCACCCAGTTGCGGATCGCGCCCAGGTAGTTCCCCAGATGCAAATTTCCCGTTGGCTGGATGCCGGATACGACGCGCATGTCTATTCCTGTGGTTGCAGCTTCGGGCCGGAGAATCAGCCCTGGCGGCGCATAAGCCGCTTCACCGTGTCGCGGTCAAGCACGCCGAAGAGAAAAGCAGCGACGCCGTAGACGACAAGACCAGTCAGCGTCACAGCGCCGATCCCCATCGCGCGCTCGATCAGGCTGCCATCGAACCACGGGTCGAGCGGGGCCATCAGGAACCACAAGGCCACGCCCATCAGCAGTGCGGCAAGCGCAATCCGCACGATCCGACCGGCGATCCGCGCGGGCAGGTGGAAGTAGTCCTTACGCGCAAGTATCGCATAGAGCAGCGCGACATTGACCCAGGCCCCGGCAGAACCCGCCAAAGCCAATGCCAGCACACCGAGTTTCGGCACCAGCAGGATGTTGAGGCCGATCGTCACCACCAGCGATGCGGCGGCGGTATAGACCGGGGTGCGGGTGTCCTTGCGGGCGAAGTAGTTGGGGGTGAGCACCTTCACCAGCACATAGGCCGGCAGCCCGATCACCAGACCGCTAACCACCGTGCCGGTTATCAGTGCATCTTCCGTAGTGAACTCGCCCGCCGCGAAGAACACGCGGGTGAAAGCACTGCCGGTCACGAACAGCGCGGCGGCGGCGGGAACGGTCAGCAACATTGCCAGTTCGATCGCGTTCGATTGCAGGCGCTGCGCTTCGTCGGCCTCTTCGCGGGCGAGGAAGCGCGAAAGGGCGGGCAGGATCGCGGTGCCAAGGGCGATGCCGATAATGCCGAGGGGAAGCTGGTTCCACCGGTCGGCCATGGCGAGATAGGTGTAGCTGCCGACCTCGAGCGTGGAGAGGAAGAACAAGTCGACGAAACGGCTGATCTGGTAGACGCCCGCGCCGAAAATGGCAGGCACGACAAGTATGCCCAGCTCCTTCACGCCCTTGGTCACGCGCGGGAAGCGCAGCCGCAGGCGGAAGCCCGCACGGTGCATGAAGAAACCTAGCCACACCAGCTGGAGGAAACCCGAAACCGACAGCGCCACCGCCATCCAGAAAGCCGCCTCGCGCCGCGCCTCGACCCCGCCGCCCAGCGACAGGCCATAAAGCAGCGCGGTTATCAGGCAGATATTGAGCAGGATCGGTGCTGCCGCTGCTGCGGCAAAGCGCGAGAGGCTGTTGAGCACTGCCGCAACCAGCGTCGCGAGGCTCATGAAGATCAGGTACGGGAAGGTGATCCGCGCCAGCTGGGTGGCGATGGCCAGGCTGTCTCCATCCTCGGCCAGTCCATCGGGCGCGAAATAGCCGACCACCCACGGCATCACCATCATCGCGATGCCGCCGAACACGATCAGGATCGGCAGCAGGACCGAGAGCACGTTTTCGGCAAAGCTTTGCGCGGCGGCGATATCGCCGTCTTCCTTCATCCGCCGGTTGAACAGCGGGACGAAGGCGCTGGCAAATGCGCCTTCGGCGAACAGGCGGCGGAAGATATTGGGCAGCATGAAGGCGAGCTGCCACGCATCGCTCATTGCCGTTGCGCCCAGCACCCGTGCCAGCAGCATGTCGCGCACGAAGCCGAACACGCGGCTGACCGCTGTCAGCCCGCCGATCGTCCCGACGTTCTTGAGCAGGCTCATATCGAGCGCCCGCCCCCGATCACGCGGCTCAGGCTTCGCCTGCCGGGGCCTGCTCGGCCGCCTGCTGCGCGCGCTGCTGCTGGATGCGCTGGGCGTAGAGGCCGTTGAAGTCGATCGGGTCGATTGTCAGCGGCTGGTAGCCTGCATCGCGGGTCGCATCGGCGATCACGCGGCGGGCGAAGGGGAACAGCAGGCGCGGGGCCTCTGCGTAAAGGAAGGCGTGGGCCTGGTCTTCCGGCAGGTTGCGCATGCCGACGAGACCGCAATAGGACAGTTCGACCAGGTAGATCGAACCCTGTTCGCACTTGGCGTTGACGTTGATCTTGAGTTCGACCTCGTGGATCTCGTCATTGACCGGGTTTGCGCCGATGTTGAATTGCAGGTCGATCTGCGGCTTGTCCTGCCACTGGTAGCTCTCGGGCGCCTTCGGGTTTTCGACCGACATGTCCTTCACATATTGCGAGATGATGCCTGCAACCGGCGAGGTGTCTTCGCCATTGGGAACCGGGTCCATGTTGAGGTCGGTCAGGATATCGCCTTCATCGGCCATGATCGTATCGTCTTTCGTCTTCGAGAGTGGCTTTGCCCCGCACGGTAGCGGCGCAGTTCGGCGGCGCGCCTAGCATCCGGCGCCCGGCTTCGCAATGGAGGACACCGGGCTTGCGGCATGATACGGCCAATTGCCGCTGATTCAGGATATTTTGCCCGTCGCACAGGCGTTGTTCATTTGTAATCCTTTCCTATTTAAGGCAGGAAAGCGTTGGACGCGCCGGTCAGGGGCTCAAGGCCGGTCGGAAAGAGAATTGTTGATGAACCACATCGTTGAAATCGTCATCCTCGCCATGATCGCGGCCTTCCTCGGCATGCGTCTCTACTCGGTGCTCGGGCGCCGGGCAGAACATGAAGAGGAATCGATCCCGACACGGTTCGATCCCACTGCCAATCCGCCCAAGCCGGTTGAGCGCCAGCCTTCGGCCACACAGCCGCAATTCGCGCCGCAGCCGATGCCGGGCGTAATCCCGGCGGTCGAACAGGGCGTGCGCGCGATTGCCGCTGCTGATCGCACCTTCGACATCACCGGTTTCCTCGAAGGGGCCAAGGGTGCCTATGCCATGGTGCTCGAAGCGTTCTGGAAGGGCGACCGCGAAACGCTGCGCGAATTGTGCGACGACGATGTCTATGCCAGTTTCGACACGGCGATTTCCTATCGCGAGGATGCTGGCGAAACGCTCGACAACCGCCTCGTGCGGATCGAGGAAGCGGTCATCGACAGCGCCCATCTCGATGGGAACATGGCCCGCGTGGCGGTGCGTTTCGTGTCGGATATCGCCGCGGTCACGCGCGACAAGGATGGCAATATGATCGCCGGTTCGCTCGACGATGCGATCGAAAGCCGCGATGTGTGGACCTTCATGCGCGATGTGAAGTCCGCCGATCCCAACTGGCTGCTCGACGAAACCGACGAGGGCTGATCCCGCATGGCATGCGTTGCGCAGCGCCTGACGATCCTTGGCGCGGCGATGCTGCTTGGCGCCTGCGCCATCATCCCCAAATCGACCGGACCGGTGGTGCCACCTTCCTCCGCGACCAGCGCGATGCTGCTCGGCGCAAGCGCAGCGGGCAATCTTGGCCGCAGCGCGCTCGACCGGGCCGATGCCCAAGGGGCGCTCGCCTCGTTTCGCGAATCCTGCAAATGGGCGGAAAGCAAGGATGACAAATCGGGGCTGACCACGCCTGCCGACTGGCGGGGTGTATGCGCAACGGCCCGCAGTTTCTCTGGCGATGCGCGTCAATTCTTCGCCGACAATTTCACCCCTGTCCGCGTCGGCGATGGCAAGGCCTTCGCGACCGGATATTTCGAACCGCAGATCGTCGGTTCGCGCACGCGCCGCGCGGGGATCGAGCAGCCGGTCTATGCCGCGCCGGACGATCTCGTGCGCTGCTGGCGCGACGACATTCCGGAAAGCGAGCGGACTGGTCGCGCGCCGCTCAGCCGCAAGCTCGCCGACGGGCGCTGCGTACCCTATTACACCCGTGCCCAGATCGAGGATGGCGCGCTCGCCGGGCGGCAGGCGGAGATCGCCTGGGCCGCCGATCCGGTCGAATTCTTCTTCCTCCAGATCCAGGGCTCGGGTCGGCTGATCACCCCTGAAGGCGATGTGATCCGCATCGGCTATGACGGGCAGAACGGCCACAGCTATACCGGCATCGGCGGCGTGATGCGTGAGCGCGGGCTGCTGGGTGACGGGCCGGGGCAGTATGCCGGATCGATGCAGGGCATCATGCAATATATTCGTGAGAATCCGGCGGAAGGCGCTGCGCTGATGCGGCTCAACGAAAGTTGGGTGTTCTTCCGCGAACTGACCGGCGACGGCCCGCTCGGCTCGCTCGGCGTGCCGGTACGGGCGCGCAATTCGGTCGCGGTCGATCCCAATTTCGTGCCCTATGGCGCGCCGGTGATCCTCGATCTCGACCGGGCAGAGGCTGACGGCCTTTGGATCGCGCAGGACACTGGCGGCGCGATCAAGGGCGCCAACCGCTTCGACACATTCTGGGGCGCAGGCGACCAGGCGCGCACGACTGCGGGCGGTATGAGCGGACGCGGGAGTGCGCTGATCCTGCTGCCCAAAAGCGCGGCTGCCCGCCTGCCGAAACGATGAGCCACCCGCGCGGCCTGAGCGAAGACGAAGCCGCACTGTGGGAGAAGGTGGCCGCGACCGTCACCCCGATGCATCCGGCCCGCAAGGCAAATCGCGTTGCGCCCAAATCGCTTGCTGCTTCATCCGGTACCCAGTCGAGGCCGGTCATGCCTGCACGCGAACCCGATTTCGACGAGCTGATCGAGCGTGGAGTCGGCAGGACCCCGCGTACCATGCCAAGTGTGCCGCGCCCATCTGTCGCGTCACGCAAATCCGATCCGCTGCCACAGCATGGATTGGATTCCCACTGGGACCGCAAGCTCAAATCCGGGCAGGTCGATCCAGATTTTTCGCTCGACCTGCATGGCCATTCGCTCGATGCGGCATGGCACCGGCTCGACAGCGGGCTGTTCCAGGCGAAAGCGATGGGCGCGCGGCTGGTGCTGCTGGTGACGGGCCGCTCGCGCCCGGTCGATGCCGCTGATCGCGCGAACAAGCGCGGGGCGATCAGGGCCAAGATCCTCGACTGGCTGGCCGCCGGCCCGCATGGGTCGGATATTGCCGCAATACGAAAAGCGCACCGCCGCCACGGGGGTGAGGGCGCGCTCTATCTGGTGCTCAAGCGGCGATGAGCTTGTCCTGGCGATTCGCCATGTGATATGACGGTGCCGGATCGATGGCTTGCCGCCCCGTGTTTCCGTGAGGAGGTCCTGATGTCTGCAACTTTGCTGGTGGGAGTGCTCACTGCCGCAACCACCCAACCTGTCGAGATGGTTCGCGAATATCGCGCAGACCTCGAATTCGTCGAGACGGACGATGGTGGGGTGACCCACTCGATGACCCGCTTCGCCTTCCCGTTGGATGGTGGCGTAATCGAGTCACCTGAAAACCTGCCGGGAACAGTTCCCATGCTGACCGGGACGGTCACGGTCGACGGCGCTGCGAATATGGTCGCGTCGCACATGCGCCTGTGCCGCCCGGACCGAAGCGCGTGTGAGGAGCTTGCGCGGCCGGAGCTGACATTTGCGCTCGGCAAGAGCGGGACGTTCTATTTCGCAGGCCCCGATTTCAGTGTCCGGCTGACGCTCTCTCCCGTCGAGGATTGAGCCTGTAAGCCAGCGTGCGCGAAATCAGGCGACCGCGCGCTGCTCTGCCGGGGCGGTGCGGATGAGGTAGTCGAAGGCCGACAGCGCCGCCTTCGACCCTTCGCCCATCGCGACGACGATCTGCTTGTAAGGCACGGTGGTGCAATCGCCTGCGGCAAAGATGCCGGGCAGGTTGGTCGCGCCTTCCACATCGGTTTCGATCTCGCCGAATTTGCTCAGTGCGAGGCCCGAATCTTTCAGCCATTCGGTGTTGGGCACAAGCCCGATCTGGACGAAGATGCCTTCGAGTTCGACCCGGTGTTCTTCGCCCGAGACGCGATCCTTGTAGACGAGACCGTGCACCCGCTTGCCATCGCCGGTGACTTCCGTCGTCTGCGCGGATTTGATCACGGTGACATTGGCGAAGCTGTGCAGCTTGGCCTGCAACACCTCGTCGGCGCGCAGCTTGTCGTCGAATTCGACCAGTGTGACATGGCCTACGATCTTGGCGAGGTCGATCGCGGCTTCGACGCCAGAATTGCCGCCGCCGATCACGGCGATGCGCTTGCCCTTGAACAGCGGGCCGTCGCAATGCGGGCAATAGGCCACGCCCTTGTTGCGATATTCCGCCTCGCCCGGAACACCGAGATTGCGCCAGCGCGCGCCGGTGGCGAGCACCAGCGACTGGGCTTTCAGTGATGCACCATTGGTGAAGACGACTTCGTGCAGGCCGCCCGGTTCGCTGGCGGGGACCAGCTTTTCGGCCTGCAGGCGGTCCATCATGGTGACGGCGTTTTCGTTCACCTGCTTGCGCAGTTCCTCGGTCAGCCTGGGGCCTTCGGTGTAGACCGTCCCGGCAAGGTTCTCGATCCCCAGCGTATCGTTGAGCTGGCCGCCGAAACGCTCTGCCGCGATGCCGGTGCGGAAGCCCTTGCGCGCGGTGTAGATCGAGGAAGAGACGCCCGCAGGGCCGCCGCCGATCATCAGCACATCGAAGGGTTCTTCGCCGCGCAGCTTTTCCGCTTCGCGCGCTTCGGCCCCGGTGTCGAGCCGGGCGAGAATGTCGGCAAGGTCCATCTTGCCGTTGTAGAACAGCTCGCCGTTGAGGAAGGTGGAGGGCACGGCCATGATGTCGCGGCCGTCGACCTCGTCCTTGAAAGTGCCGCCTTCGACTAGCGTGGCGGTGATGCGCGGGTTGGTCAGCGCCATCAGCGTCAGCGCCTGCACCACATCGGGGCAGTTGTGGCAGCTGAGGCTGAAATACATTTCGAAATCGTAGTCGCCATCAAGCGCCTCGATTGCTGCGATCTGTTCGGCCTCGACCTTGGGCGGGTGGCCGCCGGCCCACAGCAGGGCGAGCACCAGCGAGGTGAATTCGTGCCCCATCGGCAGGCCTGCGAAACGGACCGACCTTTGCGGGTCGGATGCGCGGGTGATCGCGAAGCTGGGCTTGCGCGCATCGCTGCCGTCGAAACGGGCGGAGACAAGCTCGTGCAGCGCAGCGATCTCTTCGAGCAATTCGCGCGTCTGGGCCGATTTCGCATCGTCACCCAATGAAGCGACCAGCTCGATCGGCTCGCGCAAATTGGCGAGATACTGGCGCAACTGTTCTGTCATCGCGGCGTCAAGCACGGGCGGTCTCCGAAAATCCTGGGTTGGTAAAGGCCCGGGGCGAGGGGGGAGGATGCCCCGGGCCTTCCAGCGACCCGAGTCAGGCTCGGGTTCTGTTATTTGGCCTTAGATCTTGCCGACGAGATCGAGCGAGGGGGCCAGCGTCTCGCTGCCTTCTTCCCACGCTGCCGGGCAGACCTGACCCGGATTGTTGCGAACATACTGCGCCGCCTTGATCTTGCGGGTCAGTTCGTTGGCATTGCGGCCCACGCCTTCGCAGGTGATTTCCATGATCTGGATCACGCCGTCGGGATCGATCACGAAGGTTGCACGGTCGGCAAGGCCAACGCCTTCGCGCAGCACGCCGAAATTGTTGGCAAGGATGTGGTTCTGGTCACCCAGGAACGGATATTCGAGCTTGCCGATCTTTTCCGAAGTGTCGTGCCATGCCTTGTGGCTGAAATGGGTGTCGGTCGACACGCCATAGACTTCGACGCCCATGCTCTGGAGCATGGCGTATTTTTCGCCGAGGTCTTCCAGTTCGGTCGGGCAGACGAAGGTGAAGTCCGCCGGATAGAAGAAGAACACGGCCCACTTGCCTTCGATGTCCTTTTCGGTGACGTCGAAGAAGTCCTTGCCCTTCTGGAAGGCGGTTGCAGTGAACGGCTTGATCGTGCTGCCGATGATACCCATGAAAAATTCCCTCTTGGCTGTTGGTTTGGCTGTAATTCCAAGGGGACAGATAGGCTTTGATGCAGCGCAAAAAAGCGATTTTGTGCGATTGCGAACATCGAAATAATCGATCAATCACACGACACTTTCGGAAAGCGCAACGGTGTCGGTGGAAATGTTGCGAAAAGCGCAACAAATAGGGGCTGGCTCAGCCGAGCTGTGCGCGGTGCAGCATCTTGTGGTCCGCCAGCACCAGCGCCATCATCGCTTCCACCACCGGAACGCCGCGAATGCCGACGCAGGGGTCGTGGCGGCCCTTGGTCATGATCTCGGTGTTCTCGATGTTCCCGTTTTCATCAGGGCGGGTGATCGTATCCACCGGGGTCAGGATCGAGCTGGTCGGCTTGAAGGCAACGCGGCAGACCACCGGTTGTCCGGTCGAGATGCCGCCCGCGATGCCGCCCGCGTGGTTGGCGGTGAACTCGGGCGAGCCGTTTTCGCCGGCACGCATCGGGTCGGCGTTCTGTTCGCCCGAAGACGCAGCAGCGCCGAAGCCGTCGCCGATCTCCACGCCCTTTACCGCGTTGATCCCCATCATTGCAGCGGCAAGATCGGCGTCGAGCTTGGCATAGATCGGCGCGCCCAAGCCTGCCGGAACACCCTCCGCCACGCACTCTACCACTGCACCCAGCGATGAGCCTGCCTTGCGCGCGGCGTCGATCTTTTCTTCCCACCGCTTGGCCGCCCAGCTGTCAGGGCAGAAGAAGGGGTTGTTGCCGATCTCGGCGAAATTCATCGCGCTGCGGTCGATTGTGTCGTCACCGATCTGGCTGACATAGGCGGTGATCTTCACTTCCGGCACGATCAGCCGCGCGACCGCGCCCGCCGCTACCCGTGCCGCTGTTTCCCGCGCGCTCGACCGCCCCCCGCCGCGATAGTCGCGAAAGCCGTATTTCGCGTCATAGGCATAGTCGGCGTGGCCGGGACGATAGGCCTTGGCGACTTCCGAATAATCCTTGCTGCGCTGGTCGACATTCTCGATCATCAGCGAAATCGGTGTGCCGGTCGTCCTGCCGTCGAAAGTGCCCGAAAGGATACGGACCTGGTCGGGCTCCTTGCGCTGGGTGGTAAAGCGGTTTTGCCCCGGCTTGCGCGCATCGAGGAAGGGCTGGATCGCGCGCTCGTCAAGCTCGATCCCCGGCGGACAGCCGTCAACCACCGCGCCCAGTGCAGGCCCGTGACTTTCCCCCCAGGTGGTGAAGCGCAGCACGCGCCCAAAGGTGTTCCAGCTCATGGGGCGAGCTTTGGCGTAAGTTGGGGCGGCTGTCCAATGCGAGGTGGTGTAGGATTTTTTGGTTCGCGCAAAGGCGCTAAGGCGCGAAGATATGGCTCGAGCGGCGAAGCCGTACTCAAACCCCTACCTTGCGTCACTCGCACTGTCTTGAGATTCAGATGAGGCTTTGCCTCAGGCGCAAGATCTTCGCGCCTTAGCGCCTTCGCGTGAAACCATTTTCCTACATATCCTCGATCTGCGAGGATGCGGCATGGCAAACCTGTTCCCAAACCGCTGTATTCATTCGCTTCCGCACCTGCGTGACCGGGAATCTTTCTTGCCCTTGGACAGTGTTCCATGTGTTCCATCTGTTCAGTCTTGTGGATGGCAGTCTGAACATTGGCATTTGCACTGGCGCAATCTCGCCTCTTGTTGCAGGAACATAACATGATCGCGAAACTCAAGGGCCTGCTCGACGAAACCGGCACCGACTGGGCCGTGATCGACGTTTCGGGTGTCGGCTATCTGGTCCATTGCTCGACCAAGACGCTCGCCGCGCTCGCCGCGCTGGGCGAGGTAGGCGAGGCATGCACCGTCTACACCGACCTGCAGGTTTCCGAGAATGACATGCGCTTGCTCGGTTTTGCCGAAGCTGCAGAGCGGGACTGGTTCCGGCTGCTCACCCAGGTGCAGGGCGTGGGCAGCAAGGTCGCGCTGGCGATCCTCTCCGCCCTTTCGACCGCAGAGGTGCAGGCCGCCTGTGCCAATGGCGATGCTGCGATGGTTGCCCGCGCCAATGGGGTCGGGCCGAAACTGGCGGGTCGCATCGTCAACGAGCTGAAGGATAAGGCGGGCGCGCTGCCCGCATCGGGGGACGGAGTTAGTGTCAACAGTGTCAACACCCCCGCCGGTAGTGCCAGTGCCGATGCAGTGAGCGCGCTCGAAAACCTTGGCTTCAAGCCTGCCGTCGCCGCGCGCGCGGTTGCGCTGGCACAGGGTGAACTGGGCGAGGACGCGAGCGAGGGTGAGCTTATCCGCGTTGCACTGAAGCGGGCGGCTGGATGATGCAGTGTGCGCTCTCCACCACTCTCCGTCATCCTGAACTCGTTTCAGGATCCACCGCTCACCACGCTCAGGTCTCACAAGAAAGAGTGCAAAGGCGCCCAACCCGCGCGATCAAACAGCCGACGCTGCGGACTTCGAAATGGATCCTGGAAGCGGAGCTGTGCTTGCACAAACGAGTTCAGGATGACGACGACCGGTCAGGTCTTCCGGTCGACCGGCCCGAATCCCAATCCGATTGCCAAATCATGCCAGTCAGGGTTGTCCTGCTCGATCAGGTTGATTTTCCATTGCCGGTGCCAGCGTTTGAGCTGCTTCTCACGCAGGATCGCGCTTTCCATGTCGCCGAACATCTCGAACCGGACCAGTCGATGGACGCGGTACTTGCTGGTGAACCCGCCAGTGATGCCCTCGCGATGCTGGTGAAGTCGCCCCATCAGGTCGCTGGTGACGCCGATGTAGAGCGTCCCGCGCGGCTGGCTCGCAAGGATATAGACGCACGGGTTGCGCTCGAAAGTCATAGCGCGGAGAGTGCCGGGGGATGGACCCTGAAACAAGTTCAGGGTGACGGATACATTGAGAATCGTTCTCCCACTCGTCATGCTGAACTCGGTTCAGCGTCTATCTATCAACCCCCACGGAGCCTGACCGCATGAAGTACACAGCCCTCCTTCCGCTCCTGCTCCTCGCCGCCCCTGCCGCCGCGCAGGATATGTCGGTGTTCAAAACCGGTCCGGTGTTCGAGGAGTTCGGTCCGCACGCCCCGGTCGAGGGGATCGATACGGTGCCCGCCGATACGGAGTTTGCCATCGCGTTCGACGTCTCCACCCCGGCGGAAGAGGGCAAGCGCAGCCGCGGGATCGAGAGCGCGGCGCGCTTCATCAACATGCATGCCGCCGCCGGGGTCGACCCGGACAATATCCGCATCGCGGTGGTGATCCACGGCAAGGCTTCGATGGACCTGCTGACCGATGAGGCATGGGCGGCAAAGGGCAATGAAGGTGAAAATCCCTCGGGCGCGATGGTGCGCGAAATGCTCGACCAGGGCGTGCGCTTCATCCTCTGCGGCCAGAGCGGCGCGGCCTATGGCATCAAGCAGGAAGACCTGATCCCCGGCGTCGAAACCGCCCTGAGCGCCATGACCGCGCATGCGCTGTTGCAGCAGCGCGGCTATACGGTGAACCCGTTTTGAGTGTGCTTCAAATTCGGATCGTTTCGGCGTTCTGCATCGCCATTTTCGGCCTGAGTGTAGCGGCCGAGGCAAAAGCCTGCGCCACGACCGCCACCTATCGATCGGTGATCGTCAACAAAACCCCTACAGCGATCCCATCCGATGCGACAGTGTACCACGTTCGGGCCGAGTCAGCGTATGTCGCTGGAGAACGTCGAAGCATGCAAGGATTGCGTGGAGTCCTAGTCGATGTAGCTGGAGATTTACCTGTAGGTACAGAGATCCAAATCACGGCCAGGCTTGGGTCGATGTGCAACACATGGGTAGAGCATTGGTCCAGCGATCACGACGTAACTGATGGTGTACTTACGGGATATATAGTCGGTCGGATCGTTGGCGAGGACGATGGTCGGATCAATCTCTGGCCTGCTCTTTTCCGGCGCGAGGATGACCGCATTGGCCGGGTTCCTGAAGACGGCTGGTGGCACCAAGAACTTGGCCCTAGGCTCTATTCCGACGCCATGCGCGATAGATGGGCCAAGCGAAAATTCAGGCCGCCATCCACGGACGGAGAATGGGTATCATACAGGGTCGATGCAGAAGCACTCGCCAATAATCTGGAAAATACGAACCGCCTGATCCGTGAGAACCTAGAACGCGAAGCAAATGACTGACCCCGTTCCCCTCCACTCCCCAGATCGCCAGCCGGACGATCCCGACGCAGCGCTGCGCCCCAAGTCGCTTGCCGAGTTCATCGGGCAGGAGGCGGCGCGCGACAATCTGCGCATCTTCATCGAAAGCGCCAGGTCGCGGGCCGAGGCGATGGACCATGTGCTGTTCTTCGGGCCGCCGGGGCTGGGCAAGACCACGCTGGCGCAGATCGTTGCCAAGGAACTCGGCGTCGGTTTCCGCGCCACGAGCGGCCCGGTGATCGCCAAGGCGGGAGATTTGGCCGCGCTGCTGACCAATCTCGAACCGCACGATGTGCTGTTCATCGACGAGATCCACCGATTGAATCCGGTCGTCGAGGAAGTGCTCTATCCCGCGATGGAGGACCGCGCGCTCGATATCATCATCGGCGAGGGGCCATCCGCGCGCAGCGTGCGGATCGACCTGCCGCCCTTCACGCTGGTCGGCGCGACGACGCGGCAGGGGCTGTTGACCACGCCTTTGCGCGACCGGTTCGGCATCCCGGTGCGGCTCAACTTCTACACCCATGAGGAGCTGGACAAGGTCGTGACGCGCGGTGCGAAGCTGCTCGGGATGGAGATCGATCCCGCGGGCGCGCGCGAGATTGCCCGCCGTTCGCGCGGCACCCCGCGTGTCGCCGGCCGCCTGATGCGCCGGGTGCGTGACTTTGCCCATGTCGCGGGCGATGGCGTGGTGACGAAGGCGATTGCCGACAATGCGCTGACCCGGCTGGAGATCGACCGGCTCGGCCTCGATGCGATGGACCGGCGTTACCTGACCATGATCGCCACCACCTATAAAGGCGGGCCGGTGGGGGTCGAAACGCTCGCGGCGGGCCTCTCCGAACCGCGCGATACGGTGGAGGAAGTGATCGAGCCCTACCTCATCCAGCTGGGCTTGGTGGCGCGCACCGCACGCGGGCGCTGCCTCAACGATGCGGGATGGAATCACCTCGAAATGCGCCCTCCCAAGGGCAGTTCGGCGGCATCGCAGGCAGGTTTGTTCGACGAAAAAAGTTAACAATCGCGCAAGGTTCGCCGCCGTTTCGGTTCCATAGTGGGACAAGTCCGCGAATCCGGCGCGGTCGAGGCAAAAAAAGTGCCTTTCGGGGTGCGAAAAGGTGGTTAACGCCATTGCCGGTTTAAGGAGTTGGTCGCTTCTTGATGCGACAGGGAATTCACGTGGGGGCGGAATCGCCGCTTCATCGGGATCCCGAGCGTAACAAGAGAGCTTGACCATGTCGGTAAAACTGGCCCTGGCGAAACTATCCGCAACCGCAGCGGGAACTGCCCTGCTTGCAGGCGGCGCGGTGCATGTCGCCGAGAAACAGATCACGGACACCCCGCAGTACAAGTCGGGCAAGGTCCAGTCGGTCAAGGCTCAGCCTGTCCGCTATATCAAGGAACGCCGCCCCGCGACCCGCCGGGTCGAACGCGTCGAGAACCGCCAGCGCCGGATCGTGCGCCGCGAGGTCGAATGCGAGGAAGTGGGCGGCCCGGGCGCGCACTATGGTGCAGGCATGGATCGTGACGAGCGCGGCGCAGGCCGTATCGTCGAAACCCGTTATGATGCGCGCTGCGCCCCGGCCTATCGCATGGCGATGGCAGCAGTCCCGGCTCCGCTGGTCCCGATGGGTCCGGTCGGTGGCGGCGGCAGCAGCAGTGGCGGCGTGACCGTGATCGGTGGCAGCGGCGGCTTTGGCGGCGGCTTCGGAGGGGGCTTCTTCGGCGGCTTCTTCGGCGGCGGCGGCGGTTCGAGCGGCAGCGTTACCGTGACCTCGACCACCAGCACTTCGGGCTCCAGCTCGGGTTCGTCGGGTGGCGACATCAATATCGATATCGACAACACCAGCGGCGGCACGTCGACCTCGACGTCGACGGGCGGCCTTACCTCGACCACCTCGACCGGTGGCCTGACTTCGACCACCACCTCGTCGACCGGCGGCAGCTCGTCGACTACTGGCGGTGTTTCGACTTCGACCGGCGGTGTCAGCACCTCGACCGGCGGCGTTTCGACCTCGACGGGCGGGGTCAGCACTTCGTCCGGTTCGGTGACCAGCTCGACTTCGACCAGCTCGGGCAATGTGACCAGCTCATCGGGTGCGGTGACGAGTTCATCTTCGACCTCCAGCTCTTCCGGCAATGTCTCGACCTCGTCGGGCGCGGTGACCAGCAGTTCGGGCAACTATTCGAGCTCGTCGACTTCGGGCAACGTGTCGAGCAGTTCGTCGGGCAACGTCTCGAGCAGCTCGTCAGGCAACGTATCGAGCAGCACCAGCTCGTCGACTTCGGGTAACGTCTCGACCAGCACCAGCAGCTCGGGCAACGTCACCAGCTCGACCAGTTCTTCCACTTCGACCTCGTCGAGCACCTCGTCTTCGACCAGCTCGTCGACATCGACTTCCACCTCGTCATCGACGTCGGGCAACACCTCGGGCATGACGACCAGCGGCACCACCAGTGGTACGCAGGTTCCGGCCCCGCCGATGATGATCCTGTTCGGCCTTGGTGCCGCAGCAGTTCTTGGTCGTCGCAAGTTCCTGCCGAAGAAGGGCGCCTGACAGGGGCCTTCGACGGGACTTCAAACTGCAAAGGGCGGCCCCGCAAGGAGCCGCCCTTTTTGTATCGGCCACTGGCGTTCAGCTGTCCTGCGTTTCTTCCTCCGCCAGATCCGAAACCCACGGCACATCGCTGGTGGGCATTACCCCGGCCAGTTCCCAGACATTGGTGTAGCCATAGCCGTGCAGGTTGATGAAGGTCGGGATGTTGAGCGCCAGCGGCGCCATCTTGGTCATCACCGGCGGCGCATCATCGATGAAATTGTTGTTGCAATAGATAAAGATCGGGCGGTTCGGATCGGCACCGATCACTTCGAGCAGGGTCTCTTCGGTGAAGTCCGAAAAGGGCAGGTTGACCGCGCCATCGATATGCCCGGCGCGAAATGCCCTCGCCGATCGCGTATCGAGTAGCAGGGCACCGTCTGCAGCAGCGCGCCGGAGGAATTCATCGCGGCCCAGCCGATGCGCCTCCCGCACCGGCCCAAGCGATCCGGTCAGCTCGACGAAACCGGCGTAGTCGATCTGCGGGTTTGGCTCGGCCTGCTGAGCGTGGATCGGCGCGGCAAGCAAGGCCGCTGCTGCGGTCAGAAAGGCAATCCTCATCGTGTGTCTCCCGTGCATGCGGGAAGACTGCTCCGGCAGGGATTGCCGTCAGATGAATATGCCGACCCCCGCCACACCTATGGCAGGGGTCGGGACCCGATTGATCCGATCAGGCGGCCAACTTGCGCAGCACGTAGTGGAGGATGCCGCCGTTGCGATAATATTCCATCTCGTTCGCCGTATCGATGCGGCAGCGTGCGGTGAAGCTGAACTGCGTGCCGTCGGCGCGGGTGACAGCGACTTCGACATCCTGGCCCGGCTCGAGATCGGCCAGCCCCTTGATGCTGAAGCTGTCGTCGCCCGAAAGCGCCAGCGTCTCGCGCGTATCGCCTTCCTTGAACTGGAGCGGCAGCACACCCATGCCGACGAGGTTCGAGCGGTGGATACGCTCGAAGCTTTCGACGATGACCGCACGCACACCGAGCAGGATGGTGCCCTTGGCCGCCCAGTCGCGGCTGGAGCCGGTGCCGTATTCCTTGCCGCCGATCACGACCAGCGGGGTGCCGTCGGCCTTGTGCTTCATGGCGGCGTCGTAAATCGCCATCTGCTCGCCATTGTAGCTGGTGAACCCGCCTTCGACGCCGGGGACCATTTCGTTCTTGATACGGATATTGGCGAATGTGCCGCGCATCATCACTTCGTGGTTGCCGCGACGGCTGCCGTAGGAGTTGAAATCTGCCTTGGCGACCTGGTTTTCCATCAGGTAGCGGCCGCCCGGGCTGTCTTCCTTGATCGAGCCAGCGGGGCTGATGTGGTCGGTGGTGACACTGTCCCCAAGGATGGCGAGCGGCTTGGCATCGGTGATGTCGGTCACCGGTGCGGGTGTCATGCTCATGCCTTCAAAATAGGGCGGGTTGGCGACATAGGTGCTGCCCGGACGCCAGGTATAGGTGTCCGATGCCTCGACCTGGATCGCCTGCCAGTGCTCGTCGCCCTTGTAGACGTCGCCGTAGCGGCTCTCGAACATCTGCCGGTCGATCGCGCCGCTGCGCACTTCGGCAACTTCGGCATTGCTCGGCCAGATGTCCTTGAGGAACACATCGTTGCCGTCCTGGTCCTGCCCGATGGGGGTGCTGACGAAGTCTTCCGTCACCGTGCCCTTGAGCGCATAGGCGACCACCAGCGGCGGGCTGGCGAGGAAGTTGGCGCGCACATCGGGTGAGACGCGGCCTTCGAAGTTGCGGTTGCCCGACAGGACCGAGGCAGCGACGATATCGTTGCCGTTGATCGCCTTGCTGATCGGCGGGGCAAGCGGGCCCGAATTGCCGATGCAGGTGGTGCAGCCATAGCCGACAAGGTCGAAGCCGATCGCGTCGAGGTGGTCCTGCAGCCCGGCCTTTTCGAGATAGTCGGTGACCACCTGTGATCCCGGTGCGAGCGAGGTCTTGACCCAGGGCTTGGGCTTCATGCCGCGCTCGTTCGCCTTCTTGGCGACGAGACCGGCGGCAATCAGCACGTCGGGGTTCGAGGTGTTGGTGCAGCTGGTGATCGCGGCGATCACGACGTCGCCGTCGCCAATATCGTGATCCTTGCCTTCGACCGGCACGCGGACGGGGGCATCCTTCTTGTAAAGGGTCTTGAGGTCGCCGTTGAAAAGCTCGTCGACTTCGGGGAGCACAACCTTGTCCTGCGGGCGTTTCGGCCCGGCAAGCGAGGGCACGACCGCGCCCATGTCGAGAGAAAGCGTGTTGGTGAAGACCGGCTCGTTCTCCGGCGTGAACCACATGCCCTGTTCTTTGGCATAGGCCTCGACCAGCGCGATGCTCTCTTCCGGGCGGCCGGTAAGGCGCATGTAGTCGAGTGTCTTGTCGTCGATGCCGAAGAAGCCGCAGGTCGCGCCGTATTCCGGCGCCATATTGGCGATGGTTGCACGGTCGGCGAGGCTGAGGTTGGAGACGCCCGGGCCGTAGAATTCGACAAAGCGCCCGACCACGCCGACTTCGCGCAGCATCTGCACGCAGGTCAACACGAGGTCGGTCGCGGTGATGCCTTCGGCCATCGCGCCGGTCAGCTTGAAGCCGACGACTTCGGGGATCAGCATCGAAACCGGCTGGCCGAGCATGGCAGCCTCCGCCTCGATTCCGCCGACGCCCCAGCCCAGAACGCCAAGGCCGTTGATCATGGTGGTGTGGCTGTCGGTGCCGACACAGGTGTCCGGGTAAGCGACGGTCGCGCCGTCCTGATCGTCCGAAGACCACACGCCCTTGCCGAGATATTCGAGGTTCACCTGGTGGCAGATGCCGGTGCCCGGAGGAACGGCGGTGAAGTTCTTGAAGCTCTTGGAACCCCATTTGAGGAAGTCGTAACGCTCCGCATTGCGGGCATATTCGAGTTCGACATTCTTTTCGAACGCCTTGGGGTGGCCGAATTCGTCGACCATCACCGAGTGGTCGATCACCAGGTTGACCGGAACCTGCGGGTTGATCTTGGCGGTATCACCACCAAGCTTTGCAATCGCATCGCGCATCGCGGCGAGATCGACAACGCAAGGAACACCGGTGAAATCCTGCAGCAGCACGCGCGCGGGGCGGTACTGGATTTCCTTGCCGGTGGCCGGGTTACGCTGCCAGTCGGCAATCGCCTGTGCGTCTTCGGTCGAGACGGTGAAACCGCCATCTTCGAAGCGGAGCATGTTTTCGAGCAGGACCTTGAGGCTGAAAGGCAGTTTCGAAACATCGCCGATCGTCGTTTCGGCCTTGGCGAAGGAATAATAGGCGTAGTCCTTGCCACCTACCGAAAGGGTTGAGCGGGTTCCGAGCGTGTCCTTGCCGACCTGGGTCATGCGCGTTGCTTCCTTATGCTAGATTGCGGCAGCCCGGCAGCCATGCACGAGTGCCCCTCTTGTGCCGCGGCACCTGCTCTTTCATCGCCTCTGCGTCAAGGGGATGCGACAATGGTTGCATGTTGCAAAAGTTTACTCGGTGAACGTTTGCACTATGCGCGGCGGCCATTCCTCCCATAGGGGACGGATGCATCGACCGATCCGGAGACCAACCGGGCTGGTGCATTCGTGAGTCGACGCAAGTCGACCGCCATGATGGTCCAGAAATGCAGCGCGGCGGAAGCTCCCCCCAAGGAAACCCGCCTGATGCACGAAACGGTCTATGCCGGAATATCCGGAGGCTGAACCGACACTTGCTCGGGCCGACTTCGGGTCGCAATCCAGCAGCCGGTAACGATCAGCATGGTCCCCGCCAGGGTGGTGGGCGTTACGCCTTCCGCAAAGAACAGCCAGCCGAACAGGCAGGCCCAGACGAATCCCGAATATTCGATCGGGACAAGGACCTGCGCTTCGGCACGGGCATAGGCCCAGGTGACAGCCATCGCGCCGAACACGGTCAGTGCCGCAGCCATTGCCGTATCGAGAATGACGCGCGACTCGGGCATGGCAAAGAACCACGGGGCAAACAGGGCCAGTGCGGCAAAGCTGACGCCGCTGTGGAACGTCGTCGCTTCAAGCGGGCTCGAAACGAGGGCTTGCTTGCGAATAATGACGAAATTCCACGCATAGAGCACTGCCGAGAACAGGATGGCGGCAAGACCTTTGAGCGTTTCCATATCGCTTTCGGCGGTCCCGAGCCTCCCGCCGATGATAACCAGCGTACCTGCAAAACCGAGCAACGAGGCGACCACCGCCTGTCGCCGGATGGTCTCTCCCAGCAGCACTGCCGCCAGGTAGAGGGCGATCAGCGGTGCGATGAAGGATATCGCAATCGCTTCGGCTATCGGCAGCTTGGTCAGCGAATAGAAGAAGCTCAGCGCCATGAAGGCCGACACGGTGCCGCGCAGCAGATGGAGGCGAAGGACGTGGTTGTTCGGCCATTTCCCACCGCGAAGCCACCAGACGGGTGCCACCATGCCGGCACCGATGGCCGATCGCAGCACTGCTGCGCTGTATGCACCGGCAGCAAGCGCGGCGCCTTTCATGAAGGCATCCATCAGTGAAAGGCATGCGACCCCCAGCAATGCGGCCATCAGCGGCAGGAAATGGGGGTGGCGATCCATCGTGCGGGGCATAGTCGCGCTGTTGCGCTGCGTCACCACTTCCCGGCAATTCAGCCTGCAGAAAGACCCGCCAGTTGATAGACAGGGGGTATTCAGGCAAAATCGACGCGTCAATTTCGACCATGTCGTCATATTCGATGGGGCTGCAGTGAAAAAATCCGTTCTTGTCCGTCTTTCGGCCATGGCTGCCGTTTGTGCGCTGGTTCCCGGCGCGATTGCCGCGCAATCGGCACAGCCGGAAAACCTCCTTCCGATGAATGCTGAGATCAAGGAAGAGGCGGTCGAGGCCGATACCACGGCGGTTGTTTCCGAACCGGTGGTGCAGGCGATCGATGCGATGGCCGAAGCCAAGCATCCGGCCGTCCAGCAATGGAGCGTCGTCGACGCCAGGAGCCTGCTGACAACCATCGAAGGCATTTCAGCCGAAGGGCTGACGCCGTCGGACTACAACCCTGCCGAACTGCGCGCCGCGATTGCGGCGGGCGAGGGCGATGCGCTGAACCAGACTGCGAGCAAGCTGTTCGCATGGGTTGTCGAGGATCTGCGCGATGGCCGCACCCCGATGGATTCGCGCAAGCAGTGGTTCGTGTTCGACCCCGACCAGGATCGCTACCCGACCGAAAAGCTGATGGCGCAGGCGATCGAGAGCGGCGATGTCGGCAAGGTGCTGGAGCGGATCATGCCCGAGCATCCCGACTATGCCCGCCTGCGTGAAGAACTGGCGAAGACACCGGCATCCAACACCTCGCGCCGCAAGCTGATCCGGGCCAATATGGATCGCTGGCGGTGGCTCGCGCGTGACCTCGGCAAACAGTACCTGATTACCAATGTGCCCGAATACCAGCTGCGCCTGACGGTCAACGACCAGATCGTGCGGACTTATCGCACGGTCGTTGGCAAGCCGGGCCGCACCGCGACACCGCAGATCGCCGAGAGCGTCGAGGGCGTGATCTTCAACCCGACCTGGACGGTGCCGCAGTCGATCGTGAAGGGCGAAGGGCTTGGCGCTCGTGTGCTCGGTAACCCTACATGGGCGCGCAATGCCGGCTACACCGCGACGAAGGCGGCAAACGGGTTCGTAACCGTCGTCCAGCAGCCCGGGCCGACCAACTCGCTTGGCCTGATGAAACTCGACATGCCCAACCGGCACGCGATCTTCCTCCACGACACGCCCTCGCGCCACCTGTTCAAGAATGCCCAGCGGGCGCTCAGCCATGGTTGTGTGCGGACCGAAAATGCCACCACGCTCGCCATTACGCTGGCCATCCTGCGCGGCGGGCTGACGGCGGATGAGGCGAAGGATACGCTCGCCTCGGGCAAGTACACCCGCGTTGGCTTCAAGCAGACCATGCCGGTCTACATCACCTATTTCACCATGGCGCAGGATATCAACGGAGAGCTCAAGGTGTTCTCGGATATCTATGGGCGTGATGCGGCGGTGCTGTCGTCACTCGACGCGCCGCGCAAGGCGAACCGCAGCCGCGTAACCGGTGAGCAGGTGATCGTGATCGAGGACGACCTGCGCGACAGTTGATCGAACTCAGTAAACCCCGGGATTGACCTGTTCGATCCCGACCGGGTTTTCCGGCGACAGGATTTCGAGATCGGGCGGTGCTTCGCGCGTCGGTGGTTCGACAATGCTGCCATCGGCCTGCAGGCCGAGGCTGTCGGCGAACAGCGCCCGTCCGCCACCGAGGTGGAGCAGCGCAAGCTTGAAGTCAGCATCGCCCATCGCGAAGCAGCCGTTGGACCGGCCAAGCCTGCCCCATTTTTCGAGATGCGAACGCTCTGCATAGCGCGCGCGGTGCATCACGATCGCCCGGTCAAGCGCGTTGGAATTTGTCGGATCGAGCCCGTCCAGCCGGATCGAGGTGCCGTATCGCCCGGTGTACCAGCCATAGGTCAGGTACAGCCCCTTGCTGGTGCAATGCGATCCGTTTTCGTTCGAGAACCAGTTGAGCCAGCCGTCATGTTCAGGGTCCGAACCATCGCCATGGCTGACGAGGTAGGAATCGACCACACCGCGCTCGAGATCGACGAAATGGAACCGTTCTTCCGAACTGCGCAGGCCAAAATCCGCAATGCCGACGATATCCCGCCGCCACAGCAGGTCCCCGGCCCGAGCCTGTTCCCGCTTGGCTATATCCGCGAGGATGGCATCGCGCGGATTGCCGCTGCGCACCTGCGCAGGAAGGCGGGCAGGCAGCGCCAGTGCCGCGCTGGCGGCAAGGCCGGAGTAAAGAAGTTCGCGCCTGTTCATCTTGCCCCTCATAACATAGGTTGCGCTAACCGAAAGGTGAACGGGAGGATCGGTGATGCGAAATGTCCTGAAGAGCTCGGCCGTCGTGCTGGCGGCGATGATCGTGGCCGCGCCCCCGGTTGCGGCGGATCACCATGCTCCGGGTGCGGACGTGCCGCTTCTGGACGCCGGAACGCTGGAGCGCCTTGCCGGCAATAGCGGTATTACCCTTCAGTGGATCAGTTGGGAGGATCGCGGGGTCGCCATGGTTCGATCATTGCCGGATGGCACAGTCCGGTTGTCGGGCGGCCAGATCGACCCGAAGGGCGCCGGGACGCTGTGGCTCGATGGCGAGGTGGTCGAAGCCGGGCCGGACTATTTCGTCCTCGATGGGCTGATCCGCATTTCCGAAACGCCCGATGCAGGCCGGGTATGCCAGGCGAACAAGCAATGGCGTTTCGCCATCACCCAGAACCGGAAATACTACCGGCTGCGCGAATTCGAATGGTGCGACGGCCTGACCGACTACATCGATATCTACTTTTGAGATACGGGGTTATTCGCCCAGAACCATCTCGTCATTGCGGACCGAAATTGCGTCGATCTTGTTGAGGAACGACTGGCCGAGCAGTGAGATTTCCAACCCCTCGGGAATGATCACCGCCGGGACCGCGCGCGCCTCGTGTCCATCGAGGCTGACCTCGTCGAGCACTACCGGCACACCATAAACCGCCCCGCTCGCCCCGCTGCCGATCTCCCGTACCTCGCTGTCGTCCCATGTCAGCCCGGCAGCCTGCGCATCGCCTGCGGTAAGAGCGACAACGCTTGCACCGGTATCGACGAGGAAGCGGTTGGTTGATCCGTTCACCCGGATATCGGCATAGAAATGCCCGTCGCGGTTGCGCGGCAGGATGGTTTGCCCGCCGGATGTGTAGCTGGTCTTGCGCTGCGCAGCCGCGACTTTGGGCTTGCCCCAGCCGTTGGCAGCCTCGGGCTTGCCGGTTTCGGCGGGTGCATCGGCATCGGCGACTCCACCCGCATCCTCGCGAGGAGTGAAGGTGTAGACGGCGAGCAACAGTATGCCCGCCCCGAAGACAGCGCGTTCGATCATGGCGCCATCCTAACCGCTTGCGCTTAACGCTCTGTAAAATGCGTCACTGTTGGTTTTTTCGATCCCGCCTATCCGGCGCCGGGCGCATAGCTCGCCAGCTCGTCGAAGATCGCATCCGCACTGCGGCTTGCGGCATCGCGCCAGCCCTTGGCGCTTTCGGGCGTGTTGAGCAGCTTGCCACTGGCCGGGTCGAGCACCAGCAGGTTGGGCGTACCCTCGATATCGCTGACACCCAGACGCGCGGCGAGCGCCATGTTGCGTCCTGCGCCGTCCTGCGGCCTGCCCGCGTCGATATAGACCACTAAGAAGTGCTTGTCGGTCAGCGTGCGAAATCGCGGGGTTTCGAGCCATCCGGCCAGCGCGCGGCTGTCATGGCACCAGTTCGCCCCGAAAACCGCGACCAGCCGCTTGCCGTGCAGGATCGCTGCTGCCCGCACACCTTCGAAATGCGCGATGGCGGCAATCTCGGGAATTTCCGCGTAGGGCGAGGCTTCGGGATGCGCCGGAGCCTCCTCGATCGCGGGCGGTGTTTCGTCCTGCCGGGCCGCCACCGACCATGGCGAGGCGAGCAGGAAGGCGGCAAGGAACAGGCGAAGGAACATCCCTATTCGCCGCCCCCACTCTTCGCCCCAGCCTTCGACCCACCACCTGTCGCGGCCTCTGGGAAATGGGCCGGGAGGTCACCTGTGAGCAGGTCGGCCGCGAGCCGATCGTATTCGGGACAGGGAATTTTCACCCCGGCCGGTCCGATCTCGGTCGTGTCGAAGCTGATCTGGAGATTGTCGCGGCTGATATCCTCGCCGTATTTGGCGATCACGCCACAGGTGGCGTAACCCATCGCTGCGGCGAGGGCTTCGTCCTGCAGCAGGACATCGGCGAAATAGCCGGCGGCGGTGTTGAACCCGGCCCTTGCTTCTTCGCTCGCCTTGGCCCCGGTCTGGCCTTCGCAATGGGTCCAAGGATCACCCTGCTCGCCGGTCTTCGGCGAAAAAGCGCATTTCATGATCTTGGCCGTATCCTCATCGTCCAGCATGGCGAGCAGCTTTGCCCCCTGGCCATCTTCCATCTTGCCTGCGACGGCCTTGGCAAAGCGGGCATCGATCTGCGCGGCCAGCGGGGCGTAAGCGGCGTCGAGCTCCTTGTCGAACCGCGCCTTGTCCCACGCATCCTTCTTGTCTCCGGCAAAGCCGATTGCCATCGTCGCGAATTCCTCGAGGATCTGGCTCGACTTGCGCTTGAGCATCTGTTCGGGCGTCATATCGACCGTTTTCGCCAGCAATTGAGGCACGGCTTCCTCATTGCTCACCGGCTTTTCGGCGGAGCAGGCGGCAAGCGCAATGCTGGTGGCTGCAATGGCGATCAATCCAGTCTTGTTCACTCAACTTCCTCCCAAAATATTCGGCCGCGCCTTACTCTGCGGCCTCGGTAGCCTGCCCGGCGTCGTTCATCGTATCCTCGATCTCGGCGGCCTTCTTTTCGACCAGCGAGACGATGTGGTCGAGCATCGCGCCGTCCTCGATATGATGGTCCTTCATGCCCGAGAGATAGACCATGTGCTTGCCGTTGCCGCCGCCGGTCAGGCCAATATCGGTCTCGCGCGCTTCGCCCGGGCCGTTGACCACGCAGCCGAGGACCGAGAGGCTCATCGGCGTCTTGATGTGCTCGAGCCGCTTTTCCAGCGCCTCTACCGTGTGGATCACATCGAAACCCTGGCGCGAGCATGAAGGGCAGGAAACCACGCGGACGCCGCGCGTGCGCAGGCCGAGCGCCTTGAGCATCTCGAACCCGACTTTGACTTCCTGCTCGGGCTCTGCCGACAGCGAGACGCGGATCGTGTCACCGATCCCGGCCCACAATAGCGAGCCGATGCCGATGGACGACTTGACCGTCCCGCCGATCAGCCCGCCCGCCTCGGTGATGCCGAGGTGGAGCGGGCAGTCGACCGTTTCTGCCAGCGCGTGATAGGCCGCGACGGCAAGGAACACATCGCTCGCCTTCACCGCGACCTTGTATTCGTGGAAGTCGTGATCCTGCAGCAGCTTGATATGGTCGAGCGCGCTTTCGACCAGCGCTTCGGGGCAAGGCTCGCCATATTTGTCGAGCAGGTCCTTTTCGAGCGATCCGGCGTTGACGCCGATACGGATCGCGCAGCCATTGGCCTTGGCCGCGCGCACCACTTCGGCGACGCGCTCGGACGAACCGATATTGCCCGGATTGATCCGCAGGCAGGCTGCGCCGGCATCGGCGGCTTCGAGCGCGCGTTTGTAGTGGAAGTGGATATCGGCAACCAGCGGCACCCGCGCGGCCTTGGCGATCCTCGCGAAACTCGCGGTCGATTCCTCGGTCGGGCAGGACACGCGGATGATATCCGCCCCGGCATCCTCGCAGCGGCGGATCTGGTCGATCGTCGCCACCGCATCCTCTGTCGGGGTGTTGGTCATCGTCTGCACGGTGATCGGCGCATCCCCGCCAACCGGGGTCGAACCCACCATGATCTGGCGGGACTTGCGGCGTTCGATCGTGCGCCAGGGGCGAATTTCATTCATTTGAGCGGCCTGTTTCCTGACAGGTGTTGACAGTGTTGACACAGTCTTCGCCCCTGACTCTCGGTTTGGGCGAAAACTGTAACCTTGCGACGGAAACCGTCATCATGCAGCGCGATATATGGTCCTGATGCTGCGAAAATGCGACTGCAAAGCGGCAAAGCGACTCTAGCCGTTTGCGTGACTGTAGGAAAGCGGCGGCTGGAGGCGGCCGATCACGCCAGCCCGTCGCGATAGCGGCGGCTGCCGCGGAGGCATGTGCCGCTGTCCAGTGTCAACGTGAAGTCGCCGCTCTGGAGTGTTTCCAGCTTGCGCACGGCATCGCGGCGGACGATCCGGCTGCGGTGGATACGGGCAAACCGCTGTTCTCCCAATTGTTCGGCAAGGCTCGCCAGTGTCGCACGATGCAGCAGCTCGCGGTTTTGCCAGTGAACGGTGACGTAGTTGCCGGCCGATTCCAGCCACTCGATTTCCGCTACGGGCACGAGGTGGACTGTCGAGCCACTGGCGATTTCGAGCGTGTCAGGCCGGGCACCGCCCGGTGCTTCGGTGCGGCTGGTCGCAAACCATTGAACCGCCGTGCAGAAAAGGGTGATGAAGATGTAGCTCATCACATCCTTGCGATATTCGTAGATGAGCGCACCCATCAGGTCGCCATCGCCGAAACCGTATTCCGTGCCCGAAAGCAGGTGCGCGAACTCGCGCAAGGTGACCATCAGCCCGACATGGAGCAGCGATATCGGTATGGTCGCCATGGCGTGCAGGATGACGGCCGCGAACCACGAAACACGCGGTGGCCGCAACCACACGACCAGTTGCCAGATAACCAGCAGGCAGATCAGCCAGGCCAGCGCGCTGCTCCCCTCGTCCACCGCGATCCGCCAGCCTTCGACCTGCTGTCCGGCATCACGCAGATCGTCGATCCGGCTGTAGCTTATCGCGACGGCTTGCAGCACGGTGATGACGAAGAATGTTGCAAAGGCGATCAGGCGGATGCGTACACTGTCGTGACCGCTTGTCCCCGTGGGCCCGCCGCCCGTCAATCTGGCCTCGCCATTCGTCACAATCGCGCCGCTTTCCGCCCCCTCTCGCTGGCCCATGCTGCGCACTTCTCTAGCCCTGCAGCGAGAAGGAGCAAACAGCGATGGAACACGCAAGCGTGGGCAAGCGGCATTACGGGATGGACTGGTTGAGGATCGGTGCCTTTGGCCTGCTGATCTTTTATCATATCGGCATGTTCTTCGTGCCGTGGGGCTGGCACGTCAAATCCTCTCCGGTCGAGCAATGGGTGACGATCCCGATGCTGTTCACCAATGGCTGGCGGCTGGCGCTGCTGTTCCTCGTCTCGGGCTATGCCAGCGCGGCGATCCTGGCGAAGAACCCGTCGATTGCCGGGTTCGTCCGCAGCCGCAGCGCGCGGCTGCTGGTCCCGCTGGCGTTCGGCATGGCGCTGGTGGTCGCGCCGCAGCCCTGGGTCGAGCTGATGGGCAAACATGGCTATCCCCACGGTTTCGGACACTTCTGGCTGCACGACTATTTCCGCTTTGGCACGCTCGAAGGGCTGGTGCTGCCGACATGGCAACATCTGTGGTTCGTTGCCTATCTCTGGCCCTATTCGCTCGCGCTCGCGGTGCTGGCCGCGCTGCCGCTCCGCATCAGGGAGTTGGCCGCGCGCGCGTTCTCGGCGACCTTCCGTCATCCGCTGTTGCTGGTTGGCCTGCCAATCGGCTGGATATTGCTGCGCAGCCTGCTTTTCTGGCCCGGAGTGTCCGACACACATGCACTGTTCGACGACCTGCCCGCCCACTGGATATTCTTTGCTGCTTTCCTGTTCGGTTTCGCCTTGCGCCGGGGCCGTACTGTGCTTGAAACGATGGAGCGGGCCTGGCCATGGGCGCTCGCGCTGGGCCTTGCGTCCTATGCGCTCTTTGCGGCGCTCGAATGGCGATATCCCGGTGATACGCCAGCGCCCGTCGGCCTGATCACGGTATTCATCGTAGCAAGGGCAGTGAACGCATGGTGCATGATCGTGGCGCTGGTCGGGATGGCCGGGCGCTTCCTCGACCGGGACCATCCGGCGCGTGCGACGCTCAATGAGGCGATCTTCCCCTTCTATATCATCCACCAGACGATCATCGTGCTGGTCGGCTGGATGTGCCTTCGTGCGGGCCTGTCAAATGCCACCAGCTTTGTGGTCATCGTCCTGACGACGATCGGGGGATGCTGGCTGTTCTACGCGATCGGGCGCGCCATCCCCGGCGTCCGCCTGCTGATCGGTTTGAAGGGCTGGCGCAGACCGGCATGACAAGCGCCCCGGCTTGGGGCATGAGGCGCTTGTGACCGACCAATTTGAACCGCTCGACGATGTCGATCCCTGCGGCCCGCAGACCGAGCCGGGTACGCCGCTGCTGTTCGCCCGCGTGCTTGACGGGCAAGGCGGTGGGCGGGTGATCGACTGGCAGGGCGTGCAGGACTGGGCGCCTCGCACGCCGGGAGAGGTGCTGTGGATCCACCTGTGCCGCAATCGCGGCGGGGTCTATGAATGGCTGCAACAGGTTGTCGGCGTGCCCGAACCGACCGCCGAATTGCTGACCAGCGATGCGACCCGTCCGCGCGCCTTTCGTGAAGGCGATGCGCTGGTTGCGACTTTGCGCGGGATCAACTTCAATCCCGGTGCCGAGCCCGAAGACATGGTCTCGATGCAGCTGTGGTCCGATGGCAAACGGCTGATCACCCTGCGCCGCTATGCCCTGCAGACCCCGCGCGATACGCTGGCCGAGATCGATGCCGGCCATGGCCCCAACGATGTCGGCTCGCTGATCACGTCGCTGACCGAGAACATGATTGCGCGGATGAATGCGTCGATCGTCGACATGAACGAGCATATCGACGAGTGCGAGGAGATGGACCTCGATGTGGTGGGCGACCAGATCCTGCCCAAGATCACCACCATCCGGCGCAATTGCCTCGCTCTCAAGCGGCATATGGGCCCGCAGCACGCCGCCTTCGAGAGCATCAGCCGCGATGCGCCTGCGTGGTTCGAGGAACACGACCGGCGCGAAATGGCCGAAACCATCGACCGGCTGCGACGCTATCTCGACGATATCGATATCAGCAAGGAAAGCGCGGTGGTGCTGCTCGACGAACTGCGCGCCCGCGCCATCGCCAGCAGCGACCGGACGAACTACATCCTCACCATTGTCGCGGCGATTTTCCTGCCGCTGGGTTTCCTCACCGGGCTCCTCGGCATCAATGTCGGCGGGATACCGGGGGTGGATGATGGCAACGCCTTCTGGATCGTAGTTGCCCTGTGCGCTGCAATCCTGGTCGGGCAGCTGGTGTTCTTCTGGAAATGGAAATGGCTGTAGGATGGTCGGCAAGTCGACACTGACCGGTGCTGCCGGTGAGCACTTCGTGATGAGCGAGCTGCTGCGCCGCAATCATATCGCCGCGCTGGCCCCGGCAGGGGCGCCCAATTGCGATATCGTCGTGACCAACGCCACGGGCGACCGGCTGTGGGCGATACAGGTCAAGACCCGCAACAACACCGGCGCGGATGGCGGCTGGCATATGTCGAAGAAGCACGAAGGCCTTGTGTCGGCCAATATGCTCTACTGTTTCGTGGATTTTGCCTTCGGCAGCGATGCCGCCCCGTTCACCTATGTCGTGCCCGCCGCTGTCGTGGCGCAGGCGCTCTCAACCTGTATCGGCGCTGGCTGGAGTTGCCAGGTGCCAAGGGGCAGCAACGCAAGGATAGCGATTTCAGGCGCTTCCTCCCGGGCTATGACAATCTCGCCCTGCCCGAATACGCATCGGGTTGGGCCGAGACATACCGTGAGGCCTGGCACCTGCTCGAAGCGTCGCCTACCACCTGATCAGCGGGGGCAGGGCGAAGCGACCGACCACGGCGCCCACCGCGACCGGGGCCGCGTGCCAGATGCCGATGTGGATCATGCTGTCGAGCTGGCACGACAGGCCATAGGCGGCACTGCCCAGCGCGGTCGAGGCGATGCCGACCAGCAGCCCGGCGGTGTTGGGCGACACCGGCGCACCGCGCCGCAGCCACAGCACCAGCGCACCCGCGACAAGCAGCGACGATGCAACCCCGCTTTCGAGGCAGTGCAGGCCGGGCGTGTGGCCCAGCGCGGCCACGCTCGGCCCCTTGCCCAGCAGCGTCAGCAATGCGGCGCCGGGCAGCACCATGGCCATGGCGAGCGCCCATTTGGGCCCTTCATTCCGATTGCCGACGCGCGGGCTGGCCATGGTCACAACCGATGTGGCGGCGGCAGCGCCGAGCACCAGCAGCAGCCCGGTGCCGATATAGAAGAAGGGCGACGCATCGCCGGTAATGCCGACCATCCACAAGCCTTTGATAAACTCGACCGCGAGCACGGTTGCGACAAGCGCGAGCGTGACCAGCGCCAGGCCGTTCCGCAGCTTGAGCGTGCGGACCGGTGCCAGATCTTCGGCCAGCTGGTCGATAAGCGGATTGGGAGCACGCCTGCCGGTTTCGGGGGTCATGTCAGTCTGCCTTTTCTACAAGCGCGGCGAGTTTCTTGAGGCCGCGATGGATATTCACTTTTACGGCGGATTCGGATTGTCCGGTCCGCTCGGCTGCCTCGCGTATGGAGAGGCCTTCGATCTTCACCAGTTCGATCGCTTCGGATTGCTTGTCCGGTATATTGCCGAACATGCGTTCGAGGCTGAGGCGGGCGAGCACGGCCTCCTCCTCGCTGTCTTCGGGCGCGTCGTGATCCTCCAGCGCATCTTCCTCGCTGCGATAGACTTTGCGCAAATGGTCGATCCAGCGATAGCGCGCGATGGCCGCCAGCCAGGGCAGGAACGGGCGCGAGCTGTCCCATGTGGCGCGCTTGTTGTGCACCGCCAGCATCACGTCCTGCACCAGGTCGTCGAGCATGGCGGGCGCGCTGCGGCGGCGGAAATAGCGTTCCAGCCACAGCTGCACCTCGCTCAGCAGAACGGTGTAGGCCTGCTTGTCGCCGCCTTGCGATGCTGCCATCAGCCGGGCCAGTGTCGGCTCGTCGGCGATCATAGTCTGTCCCCTCGCATCCCGTCGTTCACTTTCGCACCGAACCGGCGATCGCGTCGAGCGAAAACAGTCCGCCACCGCGCGATATCAGCACCAGCGCCAGCGCCGCCCACAGGCTGTGGACCGGCCACCATGCCTCGGGGAAGACGAAGAACTGGATCACCAGAGTCATGCCCAGCAGTCCGGCCGCGCCGATCCGTGTGAACAGGCCGAGCGCAACGAGGATGGGCAGGAAGAATTCGGCATACATCGACATCGGCACCATGATTTGGGGCGATATCGGCAGGCCGAATTCCTCGAACAGGTAATATTGCGTCTCGTCGATCTGGAACCAGCTGCCTTCGACCACCTTGGTCCGCCCCGAGCTCCAGAAGACCTGTGCCAGCGCCAGCCGGGTGAGCAGCAGCGCGCCGCTCTCGATCCATTTGCCGGACAGCCAGCCGGCTATCCGATGATATTGCGTGAGGATGCGCTGCATGCTTGCTCTCCTGACCTGACAAGCTGCGATCAGCGTTTGATCGGGGTCAGCGAACCCTTGCCCTTGGGCGTCTTGATGCTGGTGCAGCTGCCCTTGTCGACCAGCTTCCAGGCGTTGCCCTGGTAGTCGCGGGTCGAGGTTCCGGCGCAGCTGGTGCCAGGGCCTGCGGCGCACTCGTTCTTGCCTGCCTTGGCCACGCCATAGCATTTTTCCTTGCCGCCGCTCTGCGCGGTGGCCGGGGTAACGGTGAGACCGGCGGTGATCCCGGCAGCAAGTGCGAGGCCGGCGATGCGGGCGATATTCGATTTATTCATGTTGCAAACTCCTGAAGAAAACTGGGTTGGGGGCGCTCCACATTGCTGCGTGAAGCTGACCGGGAGTTCGCGGCGGATCGGGAAGCGGTTACGCCGCACAAAAATTATTTTTGCGCTGTAACCGGGTTTGCTGCGGGGCCGAATGTTCCGGTGTCCGCTTGGGACAGGATGTCATTCCCGACACCTTCAAAAGAACATGGAGTTACCGATTATGACCAGGAATACCGCATTCGCTGCTGCTGCAGCAGCTCTCGCACTCAGCTCTGCCGCTGCCTTCGCTGCCGACGCCCCGGCTGGCAGCACCGGCGCTGCAATCAACGGCAACGACACCGTCCACTGTTACGGCGTCCACAGCTGCAAGGGCCAGGCCGACTGTGCGACCACCGAAAACGCCTGCAAGGGCCAGAACGCCTGCAACGGCCACGGCTTCAAGGCCATGAAGGCCGGTGAATGCCTGACCAAGGGCGGTACGATCGGCGATATCGGCTGACGCACCTCCCTGTGCGGCCCGGTCGATGCCTGACTTCCCCCCAACCCTCGCCGGGCAAGCCGGGCCGCACACACTTCACAAGGACAGGACACCTGCGATGAGTTCGATTACCCCTTTCGATGGCTTCGGTCTCGGCCTGCGGCGCACGCATTATGCGGATTTCCTCGAGGGCGAGGTGCCGGTCGATTTCATCGAGGTCATTTCCGAAAATTTCATGGTCGAGGGCGGCAACCCGCTGCGCGTGCTGACGCAGGTGCGCGAAAAGATGCCGGTGATCCTGCACGGTGTGTCGATGTCGATTGGCTCGGCCCACGGGCTGGATGAAGACTATCTGCGGCGCCTTAAGGCGCTGGCCGACCGGATCGAGCCGCTATGGGTATCGGACCATCTGTGCTGGACCCGCACCAGCGCGCATAACAGCCACGACCTGCTGCCGCTTCCCTATACCGAGGAGGCATTGGAGGTCGTCTGCGCCAATATCATGAATGCGCAGGACACGCTGGGCCGGGCGATGCTGTTCGAAAATCCCTCCAGCTATCTTGCCTTTCCCGAAGACGAAATGCGCGAATGGGAATTCATCGCCGAAATGGCGCGGCGGACGGGCTGTTACCTGCTGCTCGACGTCAACAACATCTATGTCAGCGCGCATAACCATGGTTTCGATGCGCGCGAATATTTGCGCGCCCTGCCGCATGACCGGGTGCGCCAGATCCACCTTGCCGGGCACACCGATGGCCCGATCAAGATCGACACGCATGACCAGCCGGTGTGCGACGGCGTATGGCAGCTCTATGACGAAGCGATGGAGCTGGTCGGCCCCGTCGCGACCATGATCGAGCGAGACGACGGCATCCCGCCACTGCCCGAACTGCTCGCGGAACTTGGCCAGGCGCGCGAACTCGCCGCATCGGCGCGAGGGAGGATTGCGGCATGACGCTTGCCGCGCAACAGGCCGAATTCATGGCGCATGTGCTCGATGAGGACCGTGCGCTGCCCGCCGGCTGGACTGCGCGCCACGCGGCGGGTTTCGACATCTATCGCAACAATTACCGTTCTTCGCTGGTCGAGGCGATGCGCTCGACCTACGAGCGGACTGCGGGATATGTCGGCGAAGATGCGTTCCGACAGGCTGCCGCGCACCACCTGATCGGCAATCCGCCCAACAGCTGGACGCTGGACCGGGTGGGCGACGGTTTCCCCGGCACCGCGCGCGAACTGTTCACCGGCGATCCCGAGGTGGCCGAACTGGCATGGCTCGAAGCCGCAATGCACGAAGCTTTCGTAGCTGCCGATACGGTGCCGCTCGATGCGCAGGGTTTTGCAGCTGCGACATCGGGCTTCGCAGAGGATGACTGGTCGGCGATTGCGCTACGATTGACGCCCGGCACCATGCTTCACCCTGTGTCGCATGATATTCCGGCGCTTTGGCAGGCAATCGGCGCCGATGAAGATGCCCAGCCACTGCGCCTCGACGCACCGGGTTATCTGTTGGTCTGGCGCGAGGGGCTGAAGCCTGTTTTCCGCCTCATCGATGAAACGGAAGGGCTAGCGCTGTCGGCCATGCTCGGCGGTGCCGGCTATGGCGAAATGTGCGCCATGCTGGTCGATCGTATCGGCGAGGAAGCCGCCATCGCGCAGGCCGGCGCCCTGCTCGGGCGCTGGCTGCACGATGGGGTAATTGCGTCGATCAATCCGCCTGCTGCGACGGAATGAACTCCTCACGCACGGCCTTGGCCATCAGTTCGAGCGGGATGATCCCCTGGCTGAGCAGGAAGTCGTTGAACGCCTTTTCATTGAACCGGTCGCCAAGCGCGACCTCGGCTTCGATGCGCAGGTCGATCAGCTTGCGATAGCCATAGTAATAGCTGCCTGCCTGCCCCGGCATGCGGAACTGGTAACGGTCGAGTTCCTGCTTCACCATGCCGGGCGAGAACAATGCCTCCTCGCGCAATACCCGGCCTGCTTCCTCGCGGTCGATCAGCCCGAGGTTGAGCATCGGGTCGAGGAAGGCGCGGGCGGTGCGCAGCAGGCGGAACTGCTGGGCAATGAACTGGCCTTCGATCGGTTCGTGCGGTAGCATCTCCGCCTCGGCATAAAGCGCCCAGCCTTCGACATTCACGCTGTTGAAGGCATAGAGCAGCCGGGCGCGGCTCACACCCTGTTCGACCAGCGCGGAAAACTGCATCTCATGCCCCGGACGCGCCTCATGCGCGCTCAGCGTCCAGCTGGCGGCGGGGAAGTTGAAATCGTCATATTCCTCGCCTTCGGCCGCGGTCGGATTTGCGACGGTGAGCACGAAAGTGCCCTGTTCGCCCGTATTACCGATCAGGCGCGGCGGGCGCATATGCGGGGCCGGCTGGGCGGCGCTCTCTGCCGCCGAGGCAACGCGCATCTGCAGCACGGTATCAGGCAGGCTGACGATGTCGTTTTCGCGAATCTTCGCTTCCAGCTCGGCGTTCACCCCGCGATAGAAATCCTCGATCTCGTCATTCGGGATCGTGCTTTCTTTCAATTTGGCCATCACCGATGCGTAGTCGGTTTCCGCCCAGCCATGCTTGGCTGCAATCTGCGGGGCGAGCGCTTCCATTTGTGCGCGCACTTCGTAGAAACCGCGCCGGGCCTGGCTCATCGCCTCGTAAGGATCCATGTCGATCCCGACCTGCTTCAGGCTGAGGGCATAGAGTTCCGGCGGCAGGCGCGGGTTGTCGCGCGCGGTGGGCAGCACGGTTTGCGTGGTCCATTCGCCATATCCGGTGAGCTGGCTCTCCATCGCATCGAGTGCATCTTCGGCACCTTCGATCCCGTATTCACCGAACAGTTCGCGGATACCGGAGACATAGGTCGGGATGTTTGCGACCGCTTCTTCCACCTCGACGCGGTAGGGGCCCATCTTGCCTTCGCCCCGGCTGGCCTCGAAGCGGCGCTTGGCCAGTTCGGTCATCGGTTCGGTGCCGGGCCACATCCCGGTGTAGCGCTTGAGCAGTTCGAGCGCCTTGGGGCGGCGGCTTTCGGCGGTCTGGTCGGACAGGAGCTGGCCGATATTGCCGAACATGCCCTGCGGCACTTCGCCATATTCGAGCATATATTTGTTGCCCAGCTCGATGCCCTCGATGTCCTGGCTCAGCGAGTTGATCAGGATCTGCAAATCCTGTTTCACATAGGTGTTGGTCTCTGTCGTAAGCGCAGCTTCGAACTTGCTGCGCAGTGTACGCGCCGCCGCGACATAGCGTTCGTCGCGGTCGAGCGACATATCGTTGACCAGCCCGTCATACTGCTCATAGCCCGCAGACGATGCGCCGGTAGGGAAGAACTGCGCCTGCATGTCGATGACCTGCTGGGTATAGGCATTGCTGGTTTCGACCCAATCCTGCGAGGCAGTGTCGGCCTGTTCCTGCGCGGCGGCCTGGGTGACCGGCAGCGCAAGGGCGAGCGGCGCAGTGGCGAGCGCGATGGCGGCGGCGAAAGTTCTCATGGCATTCCTCCCGAATATCGTGGGTGCGGCGTGTCCTACCCAGCCGGGCATGGCAAGCGTCGATACGATCAGCGGCCTAGCCGCGTTGACCAACGACTTTCGCGCTCAGGCGGGAAAGCTCTCGCCGACCAGCTTTTCGGACAAGGCCCACAGCCGGTTCGCATTGCCCGTGTCGACGGCGTAGGGGCGCACGCCGCCATCGACATCCTCGGCATCGATCGGGGCGACATGGCAGTCTTCGCAATAGACCCCGCCGCGCCCTTCCAGTTCGTCACAGGTCGCCGCCCAGCAAGTGGTCGCTGCGCCTTGCGGGATGGTTTTCCAGTTCGATTGCGGCTTGTCGGTTTCCTCCGGATCACCGAACCTCTCGCGCATTTGTGCTACATCGACCTCGTCGAGGTGGCGCCCGAGATTGGTCACGATGCCGCCCGGGTGGAGGGCAACGGCATGCATGCCCTTGCCGCCAAAGCGTTCTTCCAGCCCCACAGCGAAGAGGATGTTGGCCGTCTTGGAATTGCCGTAGCTCTGCCACTTGTCATATGGGCGATGGTCGAAATTGGGATCGTCGAAATCGACCGGCGCGATGTGGTGCCCTCGGCTGGAGAGGTTGACGATACGCACCTGTTCGCCCTTTTCCAGCAGCGGCATCAATTCCCTGGTCAGCAGGAAATGACCGAGATGGTTGGTGCCGAACTGCAGCTCGAACCCGTCGGCGGTTTCGGCATAGGGGCATGCCATCACTCCGGCATTGTTGATCAGCAGGTCGATCTTGCCGAGCCTCTCGCGTGCCTCGCTGCCACAGGCGCGCACCGCATCGAGCGAGCCAAGATCGCAGGTGATCGCCTCGATATTGGCATTGCCGGTTTCGGTGGCGATTTCGCTGGCCGCCGCTTCGCCCTTGGCCAGATCGCGCCCGGCGATCACCACATGCGCACCCTTCGCCGCCATGGCCCGCGCGGTTTCCCGGCCCAGACCCGAATAGCCGCCGGTGATGAAGGCGGTTCGCCCGGTCAGGTCCTTGCCCGCCAGCACTTCGTCTGCTGTGCTCTTCGCTCCGAAACTGCTCATTGCCTCTCTCCTCTCAGTCTTGGGTCCTGACCCTAGCCGCAGCTCGTACAGGAATTCATCGTCGAGCTGCTCGCCGACCTGGAACTGTATGTCTGCGATCCTGGCGAAGCCATATCGCCGATAGAACCGCTGCGCGCCGAAATTTTCCGACCAGACCGACAGCTGGATCGCATCGCAGCCGCGCCCGCGTGCTTCAGCGATGGCCCACTCCATCAGCGCCGCGCCGATGCCTTCGCCGGTGCGGGCCGGGTCGGTATAAAGCTGGCCGAGGGCAATGGGGTTTGCCGCGTCGGAATCGTCCGCATACCAGCTCGGCTGGCGAAGCTTGCAGAAGCCCACCAATGCATCACCGTCGAAGGCCAGCCGGTGGATACATTCGACCCCGGCGATTTCCTCTGCCACGGCGCGCTCGGAATAAACCTGTTCGAGAAAGGCGGCGAGGTCCGCTGGCGCGTAGAGATGTTCAAACGTCGCGCAGAAGCTCTCGCGCCCCAGTTTCGCGAGTGCAGGGACATCGTCCAACGAAGCGGGGCGCAGGATCATGGTTCACCCCTAGGGCAAGCAGGCGGCCCGGCAAAGCAGCTTCATCTTGTCGATTTCACCACCCGGTGGCATTCCGTCGTTCAGAGGAGTGAACGTCGATGAAGACCCTGTTTACCGTGCTGAGTGCTGCTTCTTTCGCCCTGTTGTCGATCCCGGCCCATGCGCAGGACGATGCCGATGCACCGCGCTGGTCGATTGCGATCCATGGCGGGGCGGGGGTGATCCTGCGTGAGAATATGAGCGCAGAGCAGCAGGCGGAGTATGAGGCTGCCTTGCAGGCGGCGCTCGATGCCGGGGCCGAGGTGCTGCGCAATGGCGGCAGTGCGATGGATGCGGTGAAGGCGGCTATCGTCCCGATGGAGGATGACGAGAAGTTCAACGCCGGGCGCGGCGCGGTCTACACTTGGGAAGGGCGCAACGAACTGGATGCGGCGATCATGGACGGCAGTGACCGTTCGGCGGGGGCGATCACAGGTGTCACTACGGTCAAAAACCCGATCCTGCTTGCCGATGCAGTGCGCAGCGACGGGCGGCATGTGTTCCTGAGCGGGGCAGGTGCGGAAGAGTTTGCGGGCGACACGGGGCTGGAACTGGTCGATCCAACATATTTCGGCACCGAACGCCGCAAGGAGGCGTTGGAGCGGATGAAGGCGAAGCAGCTATCCGCGCTGGATGTCGACCACAAATTCGGCACGGTCGGCGCGGTGGCGCTGGACAGCCACGGCAACCTCGCCGCAGGCACTTCCACCGGCGGGCTGACCGGCAAACGCTGGGGCCGGATCGGCGATGCCCCGGTGATCGGCGCAGGCACCTATGCCGACAACCGCAGCTGCGCGGTTTCGGCGACAGGGGCGGGCGAGTATTTTATCCGCGTCGGTGTGGCGCAGGAGATTTGCACGCGGCTGCGCTACCAGCCTGTTGGCTGGAGCATTTACGCCGATGATGCCGGTGCCGCAGAGCATCCGGCGTTGCCGGATATCCTGTCGGACGAAGAAGCGGTTGCTGAACTTTACGAAAGCTATTTGGTGGCGGCCCAAGGCACTGCCGATGTAGTCATGTCTGAAGTCGCGGAACTCGGCGGTGACGGCGGTGTGATCCTCGTCACGCCGCAGGGTCACACGATCTTCAGCTTCAACACGCCCGGCATGTATCGCGGCCGCGCGAACAGCGAGGGGCTCAACGAAGTCGCGATATTCGAGGCGGCTGAGTAAAAGCTTCAGGCGCTGCCGGTTGCCACCAGCCGTGCGATGACCCGCCCGACATCGGCCAGCACGGCCAGCGCCGAAGGCTCGATTTTCAGGTGTTGTTCGTTGGCGCGGAAATAGGCGGCATAGGTCAGCGGTGCATGCCCCGGCGGCTCGGCGAAACCGATATCGACATAGACGCTGCGCATTCCCGGCCATAGCGAGGTGCCGGTCTTGTCGCCCGCGATCCAGCCATCGGGAAGGCCTGCCCGCACGCGCGTCAGGCCCGTCGACGTGTCGATCATCCACTGGCGGATGGTGCTGCGATCTGCCGGATCGAGCGCATCGCCATAGACCAGTTCGGCGACCGTCTTCGCCATTGCATCGGGTGTGGTCGTGTCGGTGATCTCGCCGCTGGGCACGTGGTTCAGCTCCGGCTCGTAACGGTCGAGCTGGCTCTTCCCATCGCCGAGCGAGCGCCAGAAGGCGGTCAGTGCTTCCGGCCCGCCGACCTGTTCGAGCAGCACATTGGCGGCGGTGTTATCGCTTTGCTTCTGCGCTGCCTCGGCCAGTTCGCGCAGGGTTGCGCCCTGTCCCACCCGCTCTGTGGTAAAGGGTGAATTGCCCAGCAGCGCGCTTTCGGGCCATGCAACCACCCTGCTGCCATCGAGCGTTCCTGCCCGGATCCGCTTGAGCACCAGCGCGGCAAGCGACAGCTTGAACGATGAGGCATGCGGGAAACGGGCGAAGCCGTTGTGCGAAACGAACAGCCCGGTCCCCGTATCGTAGATCGCCGCGCCGAGATTGCCGTTGGCGCTTGCCTCGACAATCCGCAATTGCGATGCGAGCCGTCCCGACATCCCCGGCCCCGGCGGGATGCAGGCGGCTGTGCTGGCAGCCAGCCCGCCGGCAATCAGCGTCCTGCGGTCGAACCTCATAGCGCCTTCTCCATGCACAGGCTGAACTCGTCCGAGACATAATCGCCGAACGGCGCACATTCGGCAAATCCGTGTTTCTCGTAGAGCCGGTGCGCCGGGAGAAAGGGCTCGGGCCGCCCCGTTTCGAGGCCGAGCCATGTGTAACCGCGCCGCACGGCTTCTTCGAGCAGGGCCAGCAGGATCGCCTCGCCTGCGCCCTTGCCGCGATATTCGGGCGCGGCGCGCATGGATTTGAGTTCACCCCTGTCGTCGCCCAGTTCCTTCAGCGCGCCGACAGCGGCGAGCGCATTGCCATCCCACGCGGCGAAAAAGGTGACATCCGGTTCGCGCAGCCGCCCGGCGGGCATGGCGTGGACTTTGCAAGCGGGCGACCACTGGTGCATTTCGTCGAGATGAAGCTGGAGCAGCGCGAGCACTTCGGTACCAGTCAGGTCGTCGGTGCGGATCGTGTAGCGTGCGCTCACGAGTATTTGTCCGCCTTGCGCTTGCCGAAGCGCATATCGCCTTCCAGCCGCCCGCGCAGCTGACCGTAAAAGGCTTCGAGGAAGGCGCGTTCGTCGCCCGCGCCGGGGTTCCACCCGATCTTGCGGCAAATAACGTCGGCGACGGCTTGCAATGCCTCTGGCCGGTTGTCCCTCAACACCCGTTCGAGCGTTTGCAATTCATATTCGCCATAGACCGCCAGCTCGTCGTCGCCGAACTTGTATTCCGCGCCGGTGATCGAGCTGGTGCCTTTGGCCGCTGCCCCGGTCGTCGAAAGTGCTTGCGCCAGCTTCGTCTTGGGCGCTTCGACCACCCATGTCCCGGCAATGATGTCGCCAGCGCGCATCGCGTCCTTGTTGAAGAACGGGAAGAACATGAAGACGAGGAACCACAGCAGCGCGGCCATTCCGGCAGCGCCCCCCGCGCCGAACGGGACGAAAAGGATAAACACCAGCGGCATGAACAATTCGATATCGCGGATCAGGTTGCGCGCGATCACCGCTTCGGGCGTCAGCCGCCCGCCATCGCGGCTGGCGACCCTCAGGCCAAGGATGCGCTTGCCCGGCGTGGCCCCGCGCGGACCGAGCTCGAAAGCCATGAAATAGCCGTTCCAGGCGATGAACCAGAACAGCGAGATCAGGATCACCATGAACTCGCCCGCGCCGGATATCTCGTCGAAATTATCGTTCAGCCCCACGCCCTCGGCGATGAAAATCAGCGCGATCATGATCAGCACGGTGCTGACCAGCAGGATGACATAATCGAGGATCAGTGCCCCGGCGCGTGAGCCTTTGGCACCGACGGTCAGCGGCAGGGCGATCCCTTCCGGCGTGACCATCTGCCGCCGGCGTTTGGCGGCATAGTTGTGCGGCAATCCGGCAATACTGCTCATGCCACCTCCTCCTCGCGGTCACGACCGAAGGCGAAGAAATAGGTCAGCCAGAAGATCAGCATGAAACCGCCGATCAGCGCGCGGGTTTCGGCACCCGCCAGCTGGCGCGGGAAGGCTTCGAGCAGGGCGGCGAGGATCAGCATCAGCACCACGCCAACCATCACCTGCGCGCCGCGCTGTCCGGCATCGGCGGCGGCGGAAAGAATGCTGCGGCGGCCGGGGAACGCCATCTTGCGCCCGATATGGATGCCCGCCGCGCTCGACAGCATTATGGCGAACAGCTCGGTCGTGCCATGCACCGCCAGCCAGGCGGCGAACTCGGGCACAAGGTCTTGCGAGTTATAAAGCCACAGGAACGCGCCCATCACAGCCATATTGTGAACCAGCAGCATCAGCGAGGGGATGCCGAAGGCAAATCCCAGCGCGAAGGCGAGGATGCACACGCTCGAATTGTTGGTGAACAATTGCGCGGCGAAGGCGGACATGCCGCTTGCGCTTTCCTCCACCTTCAGCGTGTCGAGCAGCACCTCGCGGCTCGCGCCCGGCTGCCGGGCATCGGCGAATTGCGCCGGGACGAGGGTGTAGAACCATTCCTGGTCACGCGCGACCAGCAGCCAGCCGACAATCGTGCCCGCCACCATCACTGCCAGCGCGATGCAGATGTCGAGCCAGATATCGCGCACAGACTGGCTGAGCTTCCCACCAAGGAACTTGCCGAACCAGCGGAAGAAACCCTGCCGCGGGCCGTAGACCTGGAACCATGCGCGCTGGACCAGCGATTCGAGATAGCCCAGCGTTGCCGCGTCGAGCGATGTCTCGCGTGCGACCGACAGGCTCGATGCGGCCATACGATAGAGTGCGGGGAGGGCGAGGATATCGTCGTCCGACAAGCGGCGGATGCGCCCCTTTTCCATCGAGCCCAGTATCGTCTCGAGGCGTTTCCACTCGCCCTCGCGTTCGAGCCGGAAACGGTCGGATCGCAGCGCGGCGGCCTCGATCGCGCTGGGCGCTTCGATTTCGTTGCGGATCGGCCCTCTGGTCGCGGGTGTGGCGGCGTTCATCCGATGGCCCCCGATCGTTTGATGTCGAGATAGGAATCGATCAGGCGATAGCCGATCTGGTCCCACGGCGCCTCGATGATGTCGACGCCCATATGGCGCAGTCGTTCGAGCACCAGCGCGCGCTGGCGGGCGAGCGTGTCGGCAGTCACCGCCACCGCGAGATCGCCCAGCGAATGCGGAGCGGTATCGGCCAGCCCGGCCAGTTCGACGTCTTCCATCGTGACGAACAACACGAGGTGCTTCTGGACCAGCCGCCCGACGCTTTCGATCATCAGCTCGGCGCCGGTCGGGTCGGTGAAATCGGTGAACAGAACCACCAGCGATCGGCGCTGGAGCTTGCCGGTCAGCGTGGCGAGGGCGAGGGTGAAATTGGGTTCTTCAGGGTGATAATCGAGCTCGGCAGCGGCTGATTGCAGCCGGTGGAACATCCGCGTGTCGCCGACGAAGGGCGTCATCACCTCGGGCCGCTGGGCAAAGCCGAACAGGGAAACCCGGTCGCCGCCCTTCAGCGCAACGTAGGAAGCGGTCAATGCGGCGGAAACCGCACGGTCGATGCGTGGCAAGCCTTCGATCGGTTCGCACATCGCCTGCCCGCAATCGAAGGCAAAGACGATCTGGTTGTTGCGCTCGCTTTCGTTTTCCCGGGCATAGAGCTTGGTGTGGCGGGCGCTCGCCTTCCAGTCGATCCGGCGGCGATCCATGCCCGGCTCATATTCGCTCAGCGCCTCGAACTGGGTGCCTTCGCCGCGAATCCGCCGCGCGATGAGGCCGAACTGCGAATCGCGCAGGTAGTTCTGCAATTCGGGCGAGCGAACGGGAGAGAGATCGGGCCAGACGCGGACCATGCGGTCGAGGTCTTCGCGCACCTGCCGCGCGCCAAGGCCGAGCGGTCCGGTCCATTGCAGCCACATGCGCCCAATTCCCGCCGGGCCGCGCCTGGTCGGGGTAAGCGTGGTCTTGCCCTGCCAGCTTGCGGTTTCCGCATCGCGTGAAAGCCTGAATTCCGCGCGCCCGCCATCGGCCAGTCGCGGATCGAGCTGGAGCGCGACATCGGGCTTCGAGAACGCCGCGCGTCCGGCAAAGTCCGCGACCAGCGTCACATCCATCGGCTCGCCGACTTCCGTGTCATTCGGCGTATGCAGCCGCCAGTCGGCCAGCCTCCCGGCCAGGGCCCCGTCGAGCAGGACCACCACCAGCAGGGCCACGCCTGCAGCCGGGGCCAGCACCCATGCCCCCGGCGCGGCCGCCGCGATCACCACCGCAACCGGTGCGGCGAGTGCGACCAGCCATGCGGCGCGCGCGGTGGGGAGGATGGGGAAGCGGAAACGCATCGGCCTAGCGCGGTGCCTCGGTGCTTTCGACCATTTCGCCGACCAGAGCCTCGATCTCGCGGCCTTCGATCTCGGCTGCAGGGCTGAGCATCAGGCGATGGCGCAGCACGGCGGTGGCAAGCGCCTTCACATCGTCAGGGATCACATAGTCGCGACCCTGCAGCGCCGCGCGGGCGCGGGCGGCGTTGGCGAGCAACACGGCAGCGCGCGGGCTGGCTCCGCTGGAGATTTCGGCGTTTTCGCGCGTCGCCCGTACCAGCCGGACGACGTACTGGACGATTTCTTCTGCCACGGTCACGCCAGCCAGCGCCGCGCTGGCCTCTCCCAGCTTTGCCGCGTCGGTAACGGCATTGATGCCGAAATCGGCCGGGCGCTGCGGCCCCTGTCGCTCGCCGAAACGGGCGACGATCCGCGCTTCTTCGTCTTCGGTCGGATAGGGCACAAGCAGTTTGAACAGGAAGCGGTCGAGCTGCGCTTCTGGCAGCGGGTAGACGCCCTGGTTTTCGATCGGGTTCTGCGTCGCGACGACCATGAAGCGGTCGGGCAGGGCGTGCGTCTCGCCATCCAGCGTGACGCGGCGTTCCTGCATCGCTTCGAGGAGGGCAGCCTGCGTCTTGGGCGGGGTGCGGTTGATTTCGTCAGCCAGCAGCAATTCGCAGAAGATCGGCCCGCGCGTGAGGGTGAACTGGCTGGTCTGGAAGTTGAACAGGTTGGAGCCGACAATATCGCCCGGCAGCAGGTCCGGGGTGAACTGGATGCGCCCGAAATCCAGTCCCAGCGAGGCTGAAAAGCACTGCGCGAGGAAAGTCTTGGCGGTTCCCGGCGGGCCTTCGAGCAGGACATGGCCCTGGCTCATCAGTGCGACCAGCAGGTGCTCGACCGTCTCGTCCTGGCCGACAACCGCCTTGGCGACCTCGGCGCGGATCGATCCGGCAAGCGCCCTCACATCGTCGAGTGTCATGCTCATCTCTCAAGTTTCCTTTCGATAGATTTCAGCGCGTCGGCGGCGCGAATAATGTCGGCGCGGGTGCGTGCATTGCGCAGTGTCGCCAGCCTGTGGCTGAGCGATTGCGGTTCGTCGGGCAGGCGGCGCGCGAGAGCATTGTCGATCGCATCATCGTCGGGCCTGCGCAGTGCAAGCGCGCTGGCGATCCGCTCACGCATCATCGAGGCATAGGGGCCGGAGAGCAGGTGCAGGCGGCGGGTGCGCTGGATAAAGCCCGCGCTGTTGCGCACCAGCCGTTCCTTGCCATAGGCGATCGCGCGTCCTTCATCGACAGCGGGGCCGAACCGCCGGAACGACCGCCAGGCGACCACGAACATCGCAATGATCAGGCACAGCGTTGCAGCAAGGAAGGGCGGGGTGAAGGCCAGCGTCAACAGGTTCTGCGTCCCGCCAAGCCCGTTCAGCGTCACATCGAACACCACCGGCAGGTCATCGCCATCCATCGCGGTGCGGATGATCTTGCGGGCCAGCGCCGCCCGGTTGCGTGTGGCCATGCCGTAATTGTTCATCAGGTCCGGTTCGGCGACGATGATCACGCCGTACTGGCTGTCCCGATATTCGTCGTCTTCATAGCTCGACTGGCCATATCCGGCGGCCTCTTCATAGGCGGGGTAATTGCCGCTGTCGTCGAGATAGCCGACCAGCATCTTGCCGCTGCCGCCATTGATCAGGCCGATCAGATTGCCATCGGTGATCTCCTGCACCGACTTGCCGTCGGGCAGCTTGCCGTCCATGCCCATGCCGCGCCACACCGGCAGGCGCTTGCCGACTTCGACCTCGATGTCGATTGGCAATGAATAGGGCCCGGACGCATCGCGCTGCGCTTCATCGAGGTTTTCCGCCCAGTTCGGTTCCGAAGCGCCGGTCAACTCGACCCATCCCTCTTCGACGTCCTGCGAGGTGAAGAACGATGCTGGCGCGACATCCCATTTGGGCAGGATGACGATAGTCGGCCCGGAGTAGCGCCGGTCGGCGATGACCTTGGCGATATCTTCGGGGTCGGCATATTTGGGCGGGGTGATGACCAGCAGGTTGTATTCGGTGAGTTCGGCCTGGTTGCGCGACACCGAAACGTCGGTTCCGTCTTCCTCGAGCAGCTGGACCAGTCCGGCATATCCGTTCAGCCCGTAACTCGCCGCGTGGGAATCCGAATTGTTGTCATTGCCGCCCGTTTGCCCGGTGCCGATGAAATAGAGCATGGCGATAAACGCCAGCGCACCGAACAACAGCAGGCCGAACACGACTTTCGGATTGAAGGCCCCTGCCTCGCGCGTGCTCATGCCGCCTGCTCCTGGACATGGCGACCGGTGAGCTTCTGGAGGGCGAACTCGGCATAGGCCGCGCGGGCTGCCTCCCAGTCTTCCAGCACCAGCGGGCGCAGCGCGAAGAGCGAGCGTTCAACCCGCTCGGCGATAACCGAGAAGGTGTTGCGCGCGGCCTCTGGCAGGGCAGGCAGGGCGGCCAGTTCGCGCGCGGTGCTCGATGGCTCGACCCATTCGGGCCGCGCGGCGGAAATCTGGCCCACGCTGCGCTTCAGCAGCAGGTGGGTAGCCTCGTCATAACGGCCTTCCTGCGCCAGCCGGTCGGCATCGTCGAGCAGGGCGAGAGCCTCCTCCCGTTCCGGCACCCATTCTTCCTCGACCTCGGCATCCTTTTTGATGCGGAATTCGAGCACGGGTTCGAGCAGGCGGTAAAGCAGGTAAAGCAGCATCGCGACAGCAAGGCCGATCATGATCCATTGGACCACCGGCCATGAAGCACCAAACAGCTTGCCGATGGGGCTCAGCAAATCGCCCAGCCATTCGAAGAACCGTTCGAGCCAGCCGGGTTCGCGTGGTTCGGGTGGCACCTGTTCGGGGATCGGGGTTTTCTTGATCGGGGAGAACTGGATCGCGTCATTGCCATGCACAGCGTCCCAGCTCTCATCGCTGGTGGCCACTTCAGTCGTGGCGCCCTGACCCGTACCCCTCGTCACAAAAGCCTTCGTGGCAGAGGGGCTTATGCGTTTCAAGCGCCACGATCATGCCAGTGGCAGTTAACCCCGCTTGCGCGCCTGGCGATAGGTGCCGAGCAGGCGCAGTTCCTTGCAATGGAAAGCGAGTTCTTCCAGCGCACGGTCGACCGCCGGATCACCCGGCGCGCCAATGATATCGGCATAGAACATGGTCGCTGCGAAGGTCGCGCCCTGCTGGTAACTTTCCAGCTTGGTCATGTTGACCCCGTTGGTCGCGAAACCGCCCATCGCCTTGTACAGTGCGGCGGGGATGTTCTTAACCTCGAAGATGAAGGTGGTCATCAAGGGGCCGCTGTCGAGTTCGGCGTGATCGAGCGGTTCCTTCGCCAGCACGACAAAGCGCGTGGTGTTGTCATGCGCATCCTCGACCCGGTCCTCGACGATGGTCAGGCCATAGAGTTCGGCGGCGAGTTTGGGCGCGATGGCAGCGATATTGGGATCGCCGCGTTCGGACACATAGGCTGCGGCGCCTGCCGTGTCGGCATGGCTGAGCGGGGTAATCCCACGCTCGCGCAGGAAGATGCGCGACTGGCCGAGCGCCTGCGGGTGGCTGTAGGCAGCCTCGAACGGGCCGAGCGAACCATCGGCGTGGGGCTTTGCCATCAGCGCATGGGTGATCGGCATGAAATGCTCGCCGACGATCGACAGACCGCTTTCGGGCAGCAGGAAATGGATATCGGCCACCCGCCCGTTGCGGCTGTTCTCGATCGGGATGATCGCGCAGCCCGCACGGCCCTGGTTCACCGCATCGAGCGCATCCTCGAAGCTGAAACAGGGCAGCGGCAGGTGATCGGGGCACGCCTCGCCCGCCGCGCGGTGCGAATTGGCACCGGGCGAACCCTGGAAGGCGACCGCTCGCATCGGGTCTTTGGCGGCTTCGGCCTGCATCTGTTCGACCATGGCGAGCGCGGGGGCGGGGAAACTGTGCATCGTGCGAATCGCCTAACCGGCGGATGCGCTGCGGGCAATGGGCTTGCGATGGCCGGGCGGGCTTCATGCACAGGGTGCAACAGCCCGTGCAATCGCGCCTATTGCAGTATCGGCTGCCTCTCACTAAAGCGGCGCCGAACCATAACCACACCAGACTGTTTGCGGAACTTCGACGCATGGATGATCGTAGCAACACCTTTGCCGGCTGGGTCCTCGGATCGGGTATTGTCGCCCTTGGCTTTTCCATCCTGAGCGGGATGTATTTCAACCCCTCGGAAGCCGAGCATGAGGGTGAGGAAAAGCACTACGGCTATGCGGTGGCAGTGGCCGAATCCGGCGGTGGCGAAAGCGGCCCTTCGCTGGCTGAACTGCTGGCCGCTGGCGATGCCGAAGCGGGCAAGGCTGTCTTCGCCAAGTGCACCGCCTGCCATACGGTGGAACAGGGCGGCAAGGACGGTACCGGCCCCAACCTGTTCGGGATCATGGGCAAACCGATCGGCAAGCACGCCGCTGGCTTCGCCTACAGCTCGGCACTGTCGGGTCATGGCGGCGACTGGTCGTGGGAAAATATGGATGCCTGGCTGACCAGCCCGCGCAAGTTTGCCGATGGCACCAAGATGAGCTTCGCCGGTCTCTCCAAGCCGGAAGACCGCGTCAACCTGATGCTCTATCTTGAAACCATGGGTGGCGCCCCCGCCAAGCCGGTGGCCGAAGAAAAGCCCGCCGAAGGCGATGAAGCCGCAGAAGGCGAAGCGAGCGAAGAGGGCGCCGTTGCCGAGGCGGAAGCCGATCAGGACGCGGCTGCGGAAACCGAAGAGGCAACCGCCGCGGAGTAAGCCTCCACGCTTTTGGGAAATCGAAGACGCCGCCTCAACCGGGGCGGCGTTTTTCGTATGCGGTCAGTCGCGGCCCTTGAAGCCTTGCGCAATGACATACCATTCGGACGAACCCTTGCGGCTCGCCGGGGGCTTGGCGTGTTTCACTGTGCGAAAATGCTTCTTGAGCAGGTTGAGCAAATCGCTGTCGGTTCCGCCCGCCAGCACCTTGGCGATGAAGTTCCCGCCCGGCTCCAGCGTCTCGACCGCGAACCATGCGGCGGCTTCGACCAGCCCCATGGTGCGCAGGTGATCGGTCTGCTTGTGGCCGACAGTGTTGGCCGCCATGTCGCTCATCACAAGGTCGGGCGGCCCGTCCAGCGCAGCCTCCAGCTTCGCCGGGGCGGCATCGTCCATGAAATCCATCTGCAGGATGGTGACACCCTCGATCGGATCGGTTTCGAGCAGGTCGATGCCGACGATTGCTGCCTTGGGCACCTGGTTGCGCACCACCTGACTCCACCCGCCGGGCGCAATACCGAGGTCGACCACGCGCTTCGATCCCCTGAGGAGGCCGAACTTCTCGTCGAGCTCGATCAGCTTGTAGGCGGCACGGCTGCGATAGCCGTCGGCCTTGGCCTGCCGGACATAGGGATCGTTGAGCTGCCGCTCGATCCACCGGTTGGAGGATGCGGTGCGACGGCGGGCGTTCTTGACCCGCTTGTCGGGATCGCGGCCTGACCTAGTCATTGCGCCCCTCCCGCAAACGGTTGAGCCTGCGGTTCGCCTGTTCTTCGGCCGACATCAGGCTGCGCAGGATCCCTTCGCGGATACCGCGGTCGGCCACACCGAGACGGTCGGCAGGCCAGATGTCGAGGATCGATTCGAGGATCGCACAGCCAGCCACGACCAAATCGGCCCGGTCCTGCCCGATGCATGGCAGGCCCCCGCGTTCCTCGAACGACATACCCGACAGCCTTGCGCTGATTTCGCGCATCGATTGAGAGGGTACAACCAGCCCGTCGACCGCGCGCCGGTCATATTGCGGCAGCTCGAGATGCAGGCTGGCGAGTGTTGTCACCGTGCCGCTGGTGCCGAGCAGACGGATGCGCGGCTGGTCGGCCCGGTGCCCGGCAATGCGCCCGGCAAACCCTGCGAAACTGTCTGCGACCAACTGGCGCATTTCGGCATAGCGTGCTGCGCGGTCCTCGGCATTGCTTTCGCTGCGCCCGACCGAGTCGGTCAGCGAAACAACGCCCCATGGCACGCTCTGCCAGTCGAGGATATGCGGCACCTTCTCGCCCGGTTCGATCAGCACCAGCTCGGTCGAGCCGCCGCCAATGTCGAAGATCACCGCCGGGCCGTCATCGCCTTCGAGCAGGACGTGGCAACCGAGCACGGCGAGGCGCGCTTCTTCCTCTGCGCTGATGATGTCCAGCGCGATGCCGGTTTCCTGCCGCACGCGCTCGATAAATGCCTCGCTATTCTCTGCGCGGCGGCAGGCTTCGGTGGCAACCGAGCGTGCAAGGTGGACATTGCGTCGGCGCAGCTTGTCGGCGCAGATATGCAAGGCACCCAGCGTGCGCTCCATCGCATCGTCGCTGAGCCGCCCCGAATTGGCGAGGCCCTCGCCCAGCCGGACAACGCGGCTGAAAGCATCGATCACGGTGAAATTTTCGCCCGATGGCCGCGCGATCAGCAGGCGGCAGTTATTGGTGCCGAGGTCGAGCGCGGCATAGGCCTGGCGCCGCCCCTGTGGCTGGAAAGCCTTGTCTTGCCGGGAAGAGCCTTGTCTGGATGTGTCTTGCCGGGATGACGCATTGCGATCGCCCCGTTTGCGGGGATTCGCATCGCGTTTGCGTCCATCGGGCTGCGAGGGGGGACGGTAGCGGAAATCTGCCACCTTGCCGGACTTTTCAGCCCCTCTCTTGCCAGCCCTCCTGTTACCGTCCGGCGGAGAAATATCCGCCATAATCAAAACTTTCGTTATCCTCCCGCGATCCATTCGCGGGGACTTGGCAGCGATGCTACAGCGATGGGGTGAATTGGGCAAGCGCGCTGCCGCCAACGGGCCTTGACCTCGCGCGCCAAGCGACCTATCTGCGCCGCCTTGCCGAGGCCCTGCCGGCCCGGCCGCGCAGATTGCCCCGTCGTCTAATGGTAAGACTACGGACTCTGACTCCGTCAATTGAGGTTCGAATCCTCACGGGGCATCCAGCCGCACTCCCATCGCCATTTCCAAGCTTGTGTGCTGCCAGCCGCGCCCCTATCGCGGTGCAAATGACAGACAAAGAACACGAACTGAGCGACCGCAAATTCTACCCGGCAGAGGAAGAAGCGCGGTTCGAGGATCTGGGGCCGAAGAAGACCCCGCAGACGCAGCACCCCGCTTACCGGCTGGCATTCCGCGATACCGATTTCCTCCTGCGCGAGGAATTGCGACCGGTGCGGTTCCAGCTTGAATTGCTCAAGCCAGAAATGCTGCTGGATGAAGCCGGGGTTGGCTCGACACTGGTAATGTATGGCTCTGCCCGCATTCCTTCGCCCGACGAAGCGGAGAAGCTGGTCGCCGAAGCGCCGCCGGAACGCAAGGCGATTGCGGAGAGCCTCGCGGCGAAATCGAAATACTATACCGAGGCGCACAAGCTGGCGAAGATGGTCAGCGAGAAGTCGATTATCGAAGGCGGCAAGCGGCAGTTCGTTGTGTGCTCGGGCGGCGGGCCGTCGATCATGGAAGCGGCCAATCGCGGGGCATCCGATGCCGGTGCCGAGTCGGTCGGACTCAACATCATCCTGCCGCATGAGCAGGCGCCCAATTCCTATGTCACGCCCTATCTCTCACTCAATTTCCACTATTTCGCGCTGCGCAAGATGCACTTCCTGCTGCGGGCCCGCGCAGTGGCGGTGTTCCCCGGCGGGTTCGGGACGTTCGACGAGTTCTTCGAACTGCTGACGCTGATCCAGACCGGCAAGATGAAGCGTATCCCGATCGTGCTGTTCGGCAGGGATTTCTGGACCCGCGTCGTCAATTTCGAGGCGATTGCCGAGGAAGGGACGATCAACCACTCCGACCTCGACCTGATCCATTGGTGCGAGACAGCGGAAGAGGCGTGGTGCCACATCTCCGAATTCTACGAGCTGGAGTGCTGAGTTAATCGGTTCCGCGAACGGCGTGGTGGCCGAGCGGCCCGCTACCCAGCCCGAAACCCGGTGCGGCCATCAATGCATCCCGCACGAACCGGCGGGCGTTGGCGATGGCCTCTTCCAGCGGATCGGCCAGCGCCAGCCTCGTGGCGATGGCGCTCGATAGCGTGCAGCCGGTGCCGTGGGTGTGCCTGGTCACGATCCGCGCTTCGGACCACACGATATCGTCCATGCCGGGTCGCACCAGCCGGTCTTCGACCATCGGCCCATCGGCATCGCCGCCCTTGGCGAGATAGGCCACCTCGCGTCCCGCCATCGCTTCGGTACCGCCCAGTGCCGCCAGCTCGGGCACGTTGGGTGTGGTCAGCGTCGCAAGGTCCATCAGCCATTCGAAAACCTCGATAGTCGCTTCATCCGCCAGCACGCTGCCGCTGGTCGCGACCATCACCGGGTCGAACACGATCGGGCAGGGCAGGTCCTCCAGCCGGTCGGCGACGACTTCGGCGATATCGGCATTGCCGAGCATGCCGATCTTGATTGCATCGACCCCGATATCCTCCATGCAGGCATCCATCTGGGCGGCGACAAATTCGGGCGAGAGCGTTTCGACTGCACTGACGCCGCGCGTGTTCTGCGCAGTGACGGCGGTGATTGCGGTCATTGCATAGCCGCCCAGCATGGTTATGGTCTTGATATCCGCCTGGATGCCGGCGCCGCCCGAGCTGTCGGACCCGGCAATCGCGAGGATGCGGGGCGGGCGGGAACTCATCCCTTGAATTTGCGCTCGGTCGAGGGCGGGAACTTGGCATGCAGTTTTGCCGCGCGGGTCGGCCGATCCATCAGTTCCCCGCCGCAATTGGGGCAGCGGTCATCCAGCGCATCGGCACATTCGGCGCAAAAGGTGCATTCAAAGCTGCAGATGAACGCGCCCGGTGCCTCGGCGGGCAAATCACTGCCGCAGCGTTCGCAGTCGGGACGCATTTCGAGCATCAGGCCGCGCTCCGCACCGCATCGCAGATGCGGTCGACCACGCGCTCGACCTGCTGGCCGTCATCGCCTTCGGCCATGACGCGGATCAGCGGCTCGGTGCCCGAGGCGCGAATGACGAGACGGCCCTTGCCCGCAAGCTCCTGCTCAGCTTCGGCAATGCAGGCCTTCACGCTCTCTGCATCGAGCGGCGAACTGCCGTCGTAACGCACATTCTTGAGCAGCTGCGGCACCGTGTCGAACACATGCAGCAACTCGCTCGCCCGCTTGCCCGAACGCACAAGGCTGGCAAGCACGCGCATCGCGGCAACGGTGCCATCGCCCGTGGTGCCATGGTCGAGCAGGATCATATGGCCCGACTGCTCCCCGCCGACATTGAAGCCGCCCTGCTTCATCCGCTCGAGCACATAGCGGTCACCCACCTTGGTCCGCTCGAGCGTCAGGCCGCGCCCTTCCAGATAGCGTTCGAGGCCGAGGTTCGACATCACCGTCGCCACCAGCCCGCCGCCGCGCAGCGCGCCCTTGTCGGCCATGCGCCCCGCGATCAGCGCCATGATCTGGTCGCCATCGACTTCCTGCCCCTGCTCGTCGACCACGATCAGCCGGTCGGCATCGCCATCGAGCGCGATGCCGATATCCGCGCCTTCCTCGACCACTTTTGCTTTCACCGCATCGAGCGAGGTCGATCCGACCTTGTCGTTGATATTGGTGCCATTGGGCGAAACGCCGATGGTAATGACGTCAGCGCCAAGTTCCCAGATTGCCGAAGGGGCAACCTGGTAGGCCGCGCCATTGGCACAATCGACCACCACCTTCAGGCCGTCGAACCGGATATCGTCGCTGACCGATTGCTTGACCGCGTGGATATAGCGCCCGCGCGCATCCTCGATCCGGCGCGCACGGCCGATATCGGCGGGCGGGACGAGATCGGGCTGTTCCTCGATCAGTGCCTCGATCCGCGCTTCGGTCTCGTCGTCCAGCTTGAACCCGTCAGGGCCGAACAGCTTGATGCCGTTATCCTTGAACGGGTTGTGGCTGGCGGAAATCATCACGCCGAGATCGGCACGCATTTCGCGGGTCAGCATGGCGATGGCGGGGGTGGGCAGCGGCCCGGTCATTATCACGTCGACCCCGACGCTGGTGAAGCCCGCGACCAGTGCGCTTTCCATCATATAGCCGGACAGGCGGGTGTCCTTGCCGATCACCACCCGGTGGCGGTGATCGCCGCGGCGGAAATGGTTGCCTGCCGCCTGCGCCACGCGCATCGCCATGGTCGCGGTCATCGCGCCCTTGTTGGTTTCGCCCCGGATGCCGTCGGTGCCGAAGAACTTGCGTCCCATGCGTATTTACTCACCCTCGATTGCGCTCGCCATTCACGGCGGGATTTGCCACGGGCTTCTGGCGCGATTAGGCGGCAATGAAAAGGGGAGTGACGCGATTTGACCGATCAATCTGCGCAAGATCCGGCCCAGCCGGTCGAGCTGGTGACCATTCGCCTGCCGGTGTGGTGGACCTTCGGCGGTCTGGTTGCAGGACTTTTTGCCGGGCTGCTGCTGGCCGATGCTTCGGCGCTTGAGCAGGTGCTGATGGTGACAGAGCCGGTCGGCACGCTGTGGCTGCGCGCCTTGCAGATGACGATCATCCCGCTGGTCGCGGCGCTGCTGGTGCTGGGCATCTCGCAAATGGCACAGGCGGCGAAGGCGGGTGCCGTGGCGCGGCGGATGCTGTTGCTGATCTTCGGTGTGCTGGTGGTGAGCGGGTTGCTGAGCGCGATCTTCATGCCGATGCTGCTGGCAGCTTTCCCGATTCCCGAAGCGGCATCGTCGATGCTGCTCAGCTCGGAGGTTGAGAAGCAGGATGTCCCCGGCATTGGCGAATTCGTCAAATCGCTGGTCGCCCCCAATCTGATCGCTGCCGCAGCGGAAACCGCGATGCTGCCGCTGACCTTGTTCTTCGCGCTGTTTGCGGTGGCGATCTCGCGGCTCCCGTCCGACCAGCGCCGCACGCTGACAGGCTTCTTCCATGCCCTGGCCAATGCCATGCTGACGATCATTGGCTGGGTCCTATGGGTCGCGCCGCTGGGTGTCTTCGCGCTTGCGCTGGGTGTCGCGGCGCGCAGCGGCGGTGGCGCCTTTGCGACACTGGCGCATTATATCCTGACGGTGACGGCGATGGGCACGCTGGTGCTGATCGGGGGTTATGTGCTGGCCGTGGTCGGCGGGCGGAAAAGCCCGCTCGCCTTTGCCCGCGCGATGATCCCGGCGCAGGCGGTGGCAATCTCGACCCAAAGCTCGCTCGCCAGCCTTCCGGCCATGCTCGACAGTGCCAAACGACTGGGCCTGCGCGATGCGACCGCCGATTTCGTCCTGCCGCTTGCCGTGGCGATTTTCCGCGCGACCAGCCCGGCGATGAACATGGCGGTGGCGATCTATGTCGCACATCTGGCCGGGGTGGAATTGACACCACTGGCATTGCTCGCCGGTATCGGTGTCGCTTTCATCATCAGCGTCGGTTCGGTCAGCCTGCCCGGATCGATCAGCTTCGTGATCTCGATCGGTCCGATCGCGATTGCGATGGGTGTCCCGGTCGAACCATTGGCACTGCTGGTTGCGGTCGAGATGTTGCCCGATATCATGCGCACCCTTGCCAATGTCACGATGAATGTCGCCGTGACCTCGACTGTCGACCGCGCGACGGAATAGTAACAGGGCTGATAGAAACCGGGCGTTTCCCGTAACCGATTCACCCGCTATGCATTGGCCAGACAGAACCACCCGATCACTCGCATCAAAAGGGAATTACCATGGCTTTCTCGATTACCCCGCTGCCCTATGACGACACCGCGCTGGCACCCGCCGTCTCGGCACAGACGCTGTCGTTCCACCATGGCAAGCATCACCAGGCCTATATCGACAAGACGAACGCCGCGATCGAGGGAACCGATCTGGCCGACAAGTCGATGGAAGAAGTCATTGCCGCCGCTCGCGGCAGCAACCAGGGCCTGTTCAACAACAGCGCGCAGAGCTGGAACCACGGCTTTTACTGGCACTCGATGGCCGCCGATGGCGGTTCGGCATCGGATGAGCTTGCCGCAATGATTGATCAAGCTTTCGGGTCGGCGGATGAGCTGGTCAAGCAGCTGCAGGATCGCGGCGCAGGCCACTTTGCCAGCGGCTGGGTGTGGCTGGCCGAGAAGGACGGCAAGCTGTCGATCGAGGAAACGCATGACGGTGACACGCTGGCCGACAGCGATTTCAACCCGCTGCTGACGATCGACGTGTGGGAACACGCCTATTATCTCGATCACCAGAACGCCCGTCCGGCCTATCTCAAGGCAGTGACGGAAGGTAAGCTCAACTGGGCATTCGCGTCGGAAAACCTCGCACGCGGCACGACCTGGGCATACCCCGCCTGACACAGATCCCATCGAACTGAAGAAGCCCGCCCGTCACCAGATGCGGCGGGCTTTTTTTGGGCCGTCTGCTTTGGGCCGTCAGCCGTGGGTCGACTGCCCGTGATCGTCATCCGGCCCGAGCGCCATGAGGTTTGTTGCAAACAGCGGTTCGCCGAACACGAAGCCGACGATGTTGGGCCGTCCGACATGGTCGAAAAAGGCCGTCAGCATCAGCAGGATCGGGACCGAAAGCAGCGCCCCGAACACGCCCCAGATCCACGAGAAATAACTGAAGGCGATCAGGATCATCACCGGGTTCATGGTGAACCGCGCACCGAGGATGGACGGTGTGACGATGTTCGATTCCACCGTATGCAGCCCGAGATAGGCGATCGCCGGGAGGACGCCGAGAAACACCGTCTCCGCCGTGCCCAGCCCGAACAGCGCAAGCAGGCCCATCATCGCCAGCGGGCCGATATAGGGGATGAAATTGAGCAAGGCGGCGAGGCCGCCCCACATCAGCGGCGCATCCATCCCCAGCAGCCACGCCCCCAGCGCAACGATCACACCGATGCCGAGGTTGATCCAGGCGACGGTCAGGATGTAGGCGGCAACCCGGTCCTGCACCTCGCGCAACACGCGGGCGGCCTTGATGCTGGTGCCGTAGGACGCACGATCGAACAGCAGGTGCCGCCGCAGCCGCACGCGCGCCTCGATCATGAAGAACGCCATGAGGAAGGTCAGCAGCACTTCGAGCAGCACGCTCGGCGTGGCGATGGCCAGTTGCTGGAACACCGACGGGCCGGCCAGCACGACTTCGCGCCCGCCCGATTGCCCCATCAGTTTTGCCAGTTGCTCGTTTACCGAAGCGAGCCAGGCGAATTCCTGCTGCAATTCCTCGAACCGCTGACCGACCCGTTCTGCCATTTGCGGTAATTCGTCGAGCAGGCTTCCCGCCGGCTGGAGGATGACCGCGAAGGCGATCAATACGATCACGAGGAAGGTCAGCAGCGCCAGCAGCGAGGCGATGACATTGGGCAGGCCCCAGCCCGAAAGCTTGTCTGCCAGGGGGGACAGCAGGATTGTCAGGATCAGCGCGGTGGTGAGCGGCAGGAATACGACCGAGCCAATCGAAAGCACGAAGGGCAGGGCAAGGAACAGGCCCATCCCGATCAGGACAACCAGCGCAGAAATCAGCCGCAATTCCTGCTCGGCAAAGGCCATGCGGCGGCTTGGGCGGAGGCTTGGCCGTTCGGCGTGCTTGCGCGGGCTGGCTGGCGGTTCGCTGCTCATTGTGGCCTAATTTGCCGCGCGCGCCTTGCAACGGCAAGCGTGCCGGGCGTTTTTGCGTGGTGTGTCAGATTTTTGCCGCAACGCCATGGCCACCCGCCACATCGTCCAGTTCCTCAAGGATCGCACGATGGGCCGATGCATCCTCGCTCGATCGCTGGGGGATATCGCCGTCCTCGAGCATGGCATTGAGCGTCGCGCGTGCGCGCCCGACGCGGCTCTTGATCGTACCCACTGCACAACCGCAAATCTCTGCTGCTTCTTCGTATGAGAAGCCCCCGGCACCGACCAGCAGCAGGGCCTCGCGCCGTTCGGGCGGCAGCGTCAGGAGCGCGCGGTGCATGTCCGAAAGGTGCAGCGGTTCTTCCTGCCCGGCCGGGGCAGTCAGGATGCGTTCGGCGACGCCTTCGTCATATTCGCCGCGAAACCGGTTGCGCCGCATGTCGGTAAGATAGGCGTTGCGCAGGATCACGAAGGTCCATGCGCGCATGCTGGTGCCCGGCTCGAACCGGTCCTGCGCGGCCCATGCCTTGAGCATGGTTTCCTGCACCAGGTCGTCGGCCATGTCGGGCCGTCCGCACAGGCCGCGCGCGAAGGCTCGCAGGTGCGGGATGACCTCGGTCAGTTCGCGTTTGAATTCGGCCTTCTCGGCGGCCGTCCGCTCGGGATGGCCCATCAGTCCGCGTCGTCCAGCTTGGAAAGCAGGTCCTTGAAGGATTCCGGCAAGGGTTCGTCGACTACGGAATCATACAGCTGCTGCAGTCCGCTTGCCCATCCGGGTTTGCGATCCTTTGTTGCCGAAACCTTGGCGGTCGACTTGCCCTGCTTTTCCGGTTTGTCCTGGGGCGCCATGCTGTGGCCAGTCCTTCAGTATCCGCTTCAATTCGCTGGCAATCGGCGACTGCCGGTCGTGTTGGTCAGGAACGATAGCGCCCCTGTTTGGTTCCCTTTTCTAGTAAACAATCCCGATCCGCAATTGCGGATCGCGCTTTCGTGAGGCAACCGATCTTGGTGTCGAAGGAAAAATCCGAACGCAGATCACGGCGGTTGCTGATCGAATACCCGCGTGCGGTCCCGGTTGCCCTGTTCCTGCTGGTTGCCGCGATCACCGCACTGAGCGTTTATGCGATCGAAAGCGGCGAGCATGAGCGCGAAAGGGCCGAACTGCGCGAGCGTGCGCAGGCAATTTCTTCAGCAGTCGAACGCCGGGGCAACAGTTCGGCCGCTTACCTGCGCGCTGCCTCGGCACTGTTCGGCGCAACCGAAGATATCGACCCGCTGGCGTTCCAGAGCTTCGTAACCCAGTTGCACCTCGATTCCGATTTTCGCGGGGCGGAAGGGATCGGTTGGGCACGGCGCCTGCGACCGTCGGAGCTTGCCGCGTTCGAACAACGGATCGATGGCTTCACCCCCGGCGACTACACGGTCCACCCGGCACCCGGCGATGACCGGACGCAGCAGATCGTGCCGGTCACATTCCTCCAGCCCGATACCGAACGCAGTCGCCGGGCGCTCGGGTTCGACATGTATTCCGAGCCGGTACGTAGGGCAGCCATGGATGATGCGGAGCGCAGCGCGAGCCCGACGGCATCCGGCAAGGTCGTGCTGGTGCAGGAGGGTGCCGGGTCCGATCCGGGCTTCCTGATCTACATGCCTGTGTTTCAGGAAGGTCGATCCCCGCGCCGGCTCAAGGGTTTCATCTACAGCCCGTTCAACGCGGAGGAATTCCTGCTTTCCGCGCTCGAACTGGAAACGAGGGGGGAGACCGGCGTGCGGCTTTACGACCAGTCTGTCGCCCCCGACCGGCTGCTTGCCGGGGTCGCCCCGACCAGTGAAACCGGGGTCACCGTGACCGAACCGGTGCGCATTGCCCAACGTGACATGGTGCTCGAAATCGAATCCTCCGATGGCACTTCGCTATCCAGCCTGTCGATGATCACCCTGCTGTTCGGCCTGCTGGTGGCGAGCCTGCTGATGGTCGTGGCGCGGCTGCTGACGCATCAGGCGAGGGAGGACAGTGCCGCGCTCGAATGGTTCGAGGAGCAGAATTCGATCCGCAATTCGCTGACCCGCGAGCTCAACCACCGGGTAAAGAACACGCTGGCCAATGTGCTGTCGATCGTCGCCCTGACCCGCCGCAGGACCGACTCGCTCGACAATTTCGCCGAAAGCCTCGATGGCCGGATACGGGCGCTTTCCGCCACGCATGACCTGCTGACCCGGTCCGACTGGGGGGTGACGCCGGTGCGCGATGTGGTCGAGGCCGAACTTGCCCCTTATGCCAACCGCAGGGACAATGTTGTCGTGCTCGAAGGGCCCGATGTGGAACTTGCACCCAATGATGCCCTGTCGCTTGGGCTGGCGGTTCACGAACTGGCGACCAATGCTTCCAAATATGGCGCGCTCAGCGCCAATGGCGGGCAGGTGAAGGCTAGCTGGGAACTGGTCGATCCGGAAACCGTGCGGATCGACTGGGTCGAAACCGGTGGTCCTCCGGTCGAGCCTGATGCCAATCGCAAGCGCGGCTTTGGCACCGACCTGATCGAAAAGATCGTTGCGCATGAACTGCGTCACCCGGTGCAGCTCGAGTTCCGCCGTGAGGGCGTGCGTTGCGAGCTGCTGGTACCCGTCAGGCGGCCGAGCGAATTCGCCATGCGCGCAAGCAAGCGACCGCCGAAACCGGGCTGGATGACACCCGATTAAGGGGGCCTGACCCTAGGCCCGTGCCGAACAACTGCGGCGCGGGCCTTCCAATAAGATGGATGTCAGGCGAGCGGTCGGCTGGAACCGAAGAACAGGGCCTGGCTGATCGCCGTGCGCACGGCGGCTTCCTTGAACGGCTTGGTCACGAGATAGGTCGGTTCGGGCCGGTCTCCGGTGAGCAGGCGCTCGGGATAGGCGGTAATGAAGATGACCGGCACGCTTCCCATGCCAAGGATATCGTCGACCGCGTCGAGGCCCGACGAGCCATCGGCCAGCTGGATATCGGCGAGCACAAGGCCGGGGGAATTTTCCGCCGCTACTTCGCGTGCCTGTGTCCGCGTGGCTGCCGTACCGCAAATCTCGTGCCCGAGCGAAGAAACGAGGTCTTCCAGTTGCATCGAAATCAGCGGCTCATCCTCGATAATCAGCACGCTGGTGGTTGATTCGCGGTCGATTTCCTCGACTGCATCGCGAACGAGGTTTTCGACTTCGGCGGCAGCAAGCCCCATGATGGCACCGGCATCCTCAGCCGAGAAGCCTTCAAGCGTGGTCAGCAGCAAAGCCTGCCGGTTGAGCGGGGTCACGCGCCGCAGCCGGTCCTGCGCGGCGCTCTCGTGCTGGCTGGCCGCATTGGCTTTGGGGGCGTCCTCGCATGCGCTCGACCAGATCTGATTGAACGCGCGGTATAGCGGGACTTTGCCATCGGCCAGCGCGGCCTTGAGTTCGTTATCCGCCAGTGCCGCCTCGAGCGTCGCGCGAACGAACGCGTCACCGCTGGCTTGCGAACCCGTCAAGGCGCGGGCGTATCGGCGCAGATAGGGGAGATTGGCAGCGACTTGGGTTCCGAGCGACATAGGTTCCATCCCGTTATGGTGCGCAGGGCAAACGCATGCGCGAAGGTTAAGTTCCGGTCTTTTTGCCCCGCCGACCGTTCCGGCGTAGCCCCACCAATTCCACTCAGACGTTTGTAGAATAACAACAAAAACAGCTATTTGAACAATATCTGCAAAAAAATCTGCACTGCCGTGGAACCGACCGGGCGGACGCGCATTATATCATTGTCACCGCCGAGACCCCCCTCCCGTCCAAGCGGCAGGTGACATGATCCCGAAGGCCCTCAGGTCCGATTGGACCAGAGGGCCTTTTTTCACCTGCTGGCGGATTGTTCCGGAGGGCTTCGGGTCCCTGCGGTTATGGCTGGCAGCGCAGGTCGAGGCACGGGAAAGCTACAACTGTTTCCCGTAGATCGCATATTCGCGGTTGATCGTGCTTTCGATCGCATCTGCGATTGCCTTCATCCCCTGGTTATCGTCGAGGATCCAGCCGATTTCGGCGCGCTTGCTGCCAAATTTCCTGACCGCGCTGACACGGATATCGCTGATCATCATGAAGGCGAGCTGGCTGGCGAGGCGCGAATTGTGCAGTTCCTTGAGCACCCCCATCAGCGGCACGCGCATGCCCGCATCCTTCGGCGTGCGCAGCCAGCGCAGCAGATGGAACCAGCCGAAAGGAAACAGCTTGCCATCGACCTTCTTCAGCACATCGTTGATGTCGGGGAAGGTCAGCATGAAGGCGACCGGCTTGCCGTCCAGTTCGGCAATGCGATTGAGTTCGGGTTTGATGAGTGGTTTCAGCTTCTTGCCGGCATAGGCAATTTCACGCTCGGTAAAGGGCACGAAGCCCCAGTTGTTCGACCATGCATCGTTGAGGATGTGCAGCACCACCTGCACCTCCTCGTCCCAGCGTGAAAGATCGACCGGGCGTATTGTGATCCGGTCATTGCGCTCGCCCGACTGGACGATGCGGCGGATCAGCGGCGGGAAATCATGGCTGACGTCGAGATCATAGGTCAGCAGTGTCTTGGCCAGCGCATAGCCCTGCCCCTCGATCCAGCCCTGATAGTGGGCGGGGTGATGACCCATCATGATCATGGGTGAGTGATCCTGCCCCCGCACCAGCAGCCCGGGTTCTTCCCAGATCGACATCGAGATCGGGCCAAGCACGCGGGTCATGCCTTCGCTGCGCAGCCAGTCTTCCGCCCTGGCGAGCAGGGCGGCACCGACAGCCTCGTCCTCGGCGTCGAAATAGCCGAACATGCCCGTGCCCGGCCCCATGCCCTGTTCGGGCGGCAGTTCGAGGGCGAGCTCGTCGATATGCGCCGATATCCTGCCCACCGGTTTCCCCCCGCGATGGGCAAGGAACAGCTGCACGCGTGCATGCTCGAAAAACGGATTTCTTGCCGGATCGACCAGTTCGAGCATCTCGCCACGCAGCTGCGGCACGCTGTGCGGCGTGGCGGCAGCAAAGCGGCGGCCGAGGTCGACAAAGGCGGCGCGCCCGGCCTTGTCGTCCACCGGGGTGATGATTATCTGCTCGTCGGTCACGCGGTCCATCCTGTTCAGTGGCGGTTAGCCCTGTGTGTGATTATCCGCGCATGTCAAGCAAGCGGGTCGAACGATGCAGTCGATTACTCTTGCCAACAGGACCGGTTTGTCCTGCCCGTGCCTTTTGCTGTAAGGCGCGTCACTGGAAATTCGGACGTGTGAGAATGGAACAGACTTTCGATCCTGCAACCCCCGCGCCTGCGCAGCGTGCAACGCGCGAGCAATTCCTGTCGACCGACGACAAGGACATGCTGCGCGCTGCGCGCGACCTGACCAAGGATATCGCGCAGGCGAAAGGCGCGATCTACTGGCCGGATATGCTTATATCGGCTGCGGTTGGATATGCTGCACTGGCCGGGGCGATCCTCGTCTCGAGCGTGCCGCTGGCCGTCGTCCTGGGACTGGTTGCATCGCTTGCGCTCTACCGCGCACTGATGTTCATCCACGAATTGACGCATATCCATCGCAATGCGCTGCCCGGTTTCCGCCTGTGGTGGAACGTGCTGGTCGGCATCCCGCTGCTGGTGCCGAGCTATATGTATGAGGGTGTGCATACGATCCATCACAAGCGCACCCAATATGGCACGGTCGAGGATCCCGAATATTTGCCGCTGGCGCTGATGAAGCCGTGGAGCCTGCCGCTGTTCGTGCTGGTCGCGCTGCTGGCACCGATTGCCTTTATCGTGCGCTGTGCCGTGCTGGTGCCGATCGGGGCGGTGTTCCCGCCGGTTCGGCGCTTCTTCTGGGAACGCTTCTCTGCGCTCTCGATCAACCCGCAGTTTCGCCGCCGCCCGCCCGAAGGCGAGATGAAGGCGCGCGTATTCTGGCAGGAGCTGGGCGGCTTTGTCTGGTCATGGGCGCTGATCGGCAGCGTCTTCGCCTTCGGATGGCGTCCGCTGCTGATTGCGCTCGCCGTGGTGTCGCTGACGGCAGTGCTCAACCAGCTGCGCACGCTTGTCGCGCATTTGTGGGAGAACGAAGGCGACCCGATGACGGTGACCGCGCAATTCCTCGACTCGGTCAATGTACCGCCGCCCGGAATTGCTGCCGAGCTGTGGGCACCGGTCGGCCTGCGGTATCATGCACTGCACCACCTGATGCCTTCCATGCCCTATCACTCGTTGCCCGAGGCGCATCGCCGCCTCAAGCGCGAACTGGGTGAGAATTCGACCTATGACGGGGCGAACCATCCCGGCATGCTCTATCTTGTCGGGCGGATTGCGCGAAGCACGATGCGCGTGCGCTGATCCGCGACGGGCAGCATCCGATCGGCGATGCAGTTTCAGTCGAGGAAGCAGATCATCGCGCAGCGGCGTTCGGGCGGGAGGCCGTGCAGTGCTTCGGCTGCAAGCTCGCCAGCCAGCCGCGGATGTGCAGCGGTATCGTCCACTTCGACAAATCCCATCCGCGCGTAGAAGGGGCCATTCCACGGGACATCGCGAAAGGTGGTTAGGGTCAGCGCGGCAAAGCCGCTGTTGCGCGCGTCGACCTGGCACGCCCTGACCAGACCTGCACCAATGCCACGTCGCTGGAAGTGCGGGTGGACATCGAATTCCCGGATATGCAGCTCGCGCCCAAAGGGTTCGTTGACAAGGAAGCCGGCCATCTCGCCCCCGACATGGGTGACGAGGCAGTGTCCTTTGCGAATGTAGCGCAGCAGTTGCTCGATCGGGACGGTTTCCTGCCCGGCTATTCCCGCAAGGCCCGGCACCGTATCGAACAGGCTGCCTGCAGCGCGTTCAATGTCGGGCATGGAATGGGCATCTTCAGGGCGTGCCAGCCGCAGGCTCCACTCGCCGCTCATTCCTCGGTGCGGATGAGGACCGTCTCGCCGATCAGCAGGAACAGGAAAAATGGCGCCCACGCTGCCAGGAAGGGTGGGTATCCGCCGAAACTGCCCATCGCCAGGGCTGCATTGTCGACCACGAAATAGGCGAAGCCCAGCGCCATGCCGATGATCGCCCGCAGTAGCAGCGCGCCGGAGCGGGCAAGCCCGAACGCGGCGACCGAACCGAGCAACGGCATCAGGAATGCCGCCAGCGGGCCGGAAATCTTGTGCCACCATTTGGCGCGCAGTTCGCTGGTCCGCCTTCCTGCTGCCTCATAGGCATTGATGGATTCGGACAGGGTGAAGAACGACTGTGCATCGGCATCGACCTTGTCGAGCTCGATCTGTTCGAGCGTGATCCCTTCGCCGACTACCAGTTCCGGCTTTTCGCCACTTGCGGCAGTGGCAACATCGAACGTCTCGACCCCGACCAGTTTCCAGCCGGGCGCGGCATATGTTGCGCGTTCGGCCTTTACCTGTTCAGCCAGCAGGCCCTGCGGATCGCGACTGTACCATGTCACCCCCTCCATCTGTGTTGCCTTGCCCGAACCTGTCAGGCGCTGGGCCATGAAGATGTTGGGGCCATCGGTAAAATAGACATTGCTGCGTTCGCCCGAATCCTGCGGGACAGGACCGAAATCATTACCCTCCCACGCCTTGAGCGTTGCGGTTGCACGGGTGACGACCCTTTCGTTGAAAGCGAAACTGGCGACCGAAACCAGTGCTGCGGTGAGCAGCAGCGGGGCCAGCACCTGATGGGCGGAAAGCCCCGCTGCTTTCATCGCGATGACTTCGCTGTTCTGGTTCAACGTGACGAGGGTGATCAGCGTCGCCAGCAGCACCGAATAGGGCATGAAGCTGGCGATCAGCTGCGGCACACGCAGGCCGACATAGGTGAGTATCTCGTCCTGCCCGTTGCCCGGCACCGCAAGGATATCGCCCGTCTTGCCCAGCAGGTCGAGCGCCATCAGCACCAGCACCAGCACGGCCAGCATGGCGATGATGCGGGCAATGAACAGCCGCGCCATGTAGAGCGTGAGCGTGCGCGAGGGGAAGAAATCGAGCTGCACCTGATGCTTACTCCGCCGGGGCCAGTTGAGGCCCCTTCCGCTTGCGTCCGAACAGTTTGCGAATACGCTTGGCCAGCTTCGCGAACCACGCCTCGAGAGCGCCGATCGCCTGCCCGCCGGGGACGAAGGCGACGCGGTAATACATCCACAGGATCAACACGGCGAAGATCACGAATGGCCCCCACAGCGCAATGACCGGGTCGACCCGGCCGAGCGCGGCAATGTCCTCTCCATACTGGTTTACCTTGTGATAGGCGACGACCATCACGACCGATACAAACACCCCCAGCGAACTGGTCGATCGCTTGGGTGGGATGGCAAGCGCCACGGCCAGCAGCGGCATCAGGATCATCATCACCACTTCGACCATGCGGAAGTTGAAACTGGCCTGGCTTGCGTCGCGCTTTTCCTGCGTTTCGTCTTTCGACCAGCCGATCCGGAGCAATTCGGGCAGGATATATTCACGCTCGGCATCGCCGCGCTGGCGGAATTCCTCGATCCGCGGCAGGTCGATCGGCAGGTCGTGCCGGGTGAAGCTGAGAACGCGCGGGGTCTGCTTGTCACCCCCGGTATCCTGCACGATCGTGCCATCGGTCAGTCGCAGGATAATCGTGTCGGGGCTGTCCTGGGTGGCTAGGAAATTGCCTTCGCGCGCGGTGATCGAGAGGACCTGGCCCTTGCTGTTGGCGACCCGGGCGAAGATGCCCTTGAGCTGGCGGCCTTCATCTTCGCTTTCCTCGATCCTCAGCGCCATGCGGTCGGCCAGCGTGGTGAATTCGCCGACCTTGATCGAGGCACCGAGCGCGCCAGAGCGCAGTTCGTATTCGAGCTGTTCGTAGTAATAGCGGCTGATCGGCTGGATATAGAACACCAGCGCGACATTCACCGCCATCAGCACCAGCGTGATGATATAGGGAACGCGCAGCAGCCGCCCATAGCTCAGGCCCACAGCGCGGAACACGTCGAGTTCGCTGCTGGTGGCGAGTTTGCGGAAGGCGAGCAGGATGCCGAGCAGCAGGCCCAGCGGGATGGCAAGGCTCGCATATTCGGGAACCAGCGCGCCCAGCATCTTGAACACTACGGCAACCGGGCCGCCCTCTACCGCGACAAAATCGAACAGCCGCCGCATCTTGTCGACCAGCAGCAGCGTAGCGGCAATCGCAAACACCGCCATCATCGGCATGATGACGAGCCGCAGGATATATCGGTCGATTGCGGGGATGAATTTGAACAAGGTGCCGGTTTTCGATTGCTATCCGGCAAGCGCCCTAGCGCGAAAATTCGTGGCGGTCATGCCCTAAGCTGACCCGACAGGCTTGCGCTCAGGCTTTCTCGAGCGTGCATTGCAGCGGATGCTGGTTCTGCCGGGCGAAATCCATCACCTGGTTCACCTTGGTTTCGGCGACTTCATAGGGGAAGATACCGCACACGCCGACGCCCTTCTGGTGGACATGCAACATCACCCGCGTGGCTTCTTCCATATCCATGCGGAAAAAGCGCTTGAGCACGATCACGACGAATTCCATCGGGGTGTAATCGTCGTTGAGCAGCAGCACCTTGTATTGGCTGGGCTTCTTGGGTTTGGTGCGGGTCTTGGTGGCAATGCCGACCTCGCCTTCACCTTCGTCGCCTGAATCGCCCGCACCATCGGTATCGCCGTCGCCAGCGCGGACGATGAGACCGGTCGGGTGTTTCGAGGCGGTTATCGGAAGCATGCTGGCCCAATATCGTAAGCGTTTGCTGCAGCGCAAGGGGAGTTCCCGAGGCGGTGCAGGTGAATTCGACCGCCTTTGGCGCAATTTGGTTCACGAATGGCAAAGGCGGTGCGGATCAAACCATTTGTCCACGCTGCCCGGGGTCAACGAAAAAGGGCCGAACGGCGAACCGTCCGGCCCCAGGCATATCTGGCCGGGAAAAGGGAGAGGAGAGACCCGGCTCAGAAACTGGTCAAATGGTTCAGGCCGCCTTGCGGACCTTTTCCATCGCAACCGAAACGCGGCTCGAAATCGGTGCGAAGCTGTCATTGGCGAGCTTCACCCATGCTTCGGTCGTCTTCGATACCTGAGCGACAGTAGCGTCAAAATTGCGGGTGGCAATCTTGCCCTGCAGCTGGAAGAATTCGGTCGGCGACTTGATCGCTGCGATTTCCTTGGCGTCGGCAGTCACGGTTTCGACAACGCTCTTGCCGTCTTCGAACTGCGACTTGGCGATTTCCTGCACGCCGGCAGCGAAAATCTTGCCCGATTCGACAACGGCTTCAGCGTTGCCCTTGGTGAATTCGCCCATTTCGGTCGCGAGTTCCGAACCCTTGCCATAAAGGGTCTTGGCGCGGGCCTGCAGGTCGGCGAGGCCTTCCTTCAGCTTGGCGGTCATGTCGGCGGTCTGGGCTTTGGCTTTGGTCATGATGGTTTCCTTCGTCGGAACTTTGGGAGTTGTCGTCTTGGCCGTGGAGGCCTTGGGCTTGGCAGTCTTCGGAGCTGCGGCTTTCTTCACGGCCGGAGCTTTCTTCGCGACTGCCTTCTTGGGGGCAGCGGCTTTCTTCGGAGCAGCCTTCTTGGCCACCTTCTTTTTCGGTGCCGCTGCCTTGGCAGTGGCGGCCTTCTTTACCGGAGCAGCCTTGTGCGCTGTCGGAGCGGTTACCGGGGCCTCTGCCTTTACGGCAGTGGTTTCAGCCTTCGGGGCTGCCGATTTCGCAGCAGCTTCGGCATAGGCCTTTTCCGCCGCGGCATCGATCTTGCTAACGGGCTCGCTTGCCATCGTTTCGTATCCTGTGCGTTACGCGGGACACCCCGCTTTGTTGCAGTGCACAAAATAGATATTGCGAACGCGAAGTCAAGTATTTTTTGTGCACTGCACAAAAACTGCGGAAGGCCCTGAAATTCAGCGGGTTTTGACGTATCGCCCGGGGGCTTCCTCGATAACCTTGTCGCCTTTTCCGCCCGGTTTGCGCGTGCCTTTCACGGCTACGCGGGCGTCGTCCCGGGTTTCGAGCCATTCGATCCAGTGCGGCCACCAGCTGCCCGGATGCTCGGTTGCCCCGTTGACGAATTCCTCGAGCGAGGCAGCGTCGCTGTCACCGGTCCAGTACTGGTATTTGTTGGCGGCAGGCGGATTGACCACCCCTGCGATGTGGCCCGAACCGGCGAGCAGGAAGGTTACGTCACCCTTGAAATGATCGGTGATGCGCCAGACGCTCGCAGCAGGTGCAATATGATCCTCGCGCCCGGCCTGGATGTAGCTCGGGGTCTTGACGCGGGTCAGGTCGATTGGCGTGCCGTCGGCGCTCAGCGCGTCGGGCTGGACCAGCTTGTTGTCGCGATAGAGGTCACGCAGGTAGTCGCCATGCCACTTGGCCGGCAGGTTGGTGACATCGCCATTCCAGTGCAGCAGGTCGAATGCGGGGTAATCCTCACCCAGCAGGTAGTTATTGACGACATAATTCCAGATCAGGTCCTTGCCGCGCAGCGAGTTGAACGTCGCGGCGAGATAGCGCCCGTCGAGATAGCCATCGGGTGTCAGCTTGCCGATCATGTCGAGCTGCTGGTTGTCGATGAATTGCAGCAACTCGCCGGCCTTTTCAAAGTCCACCTGCGCGGTGAAGAAGGTGGCGCTTTTCACCTTGTCCGCCTCGTCGCGGCGAGCGAGCACTGCGAGCGTTGCGGCCAGTGTGGTTCCCGCCACGCAATAGCCGATCGTGTGGACGCTCGGTACGCCAAGCCGTTCGCGCACATGGTCGATCGCCTCGATCTGTCCGCGGATATAATCGTCCCAGACGACATCTTTCATGCTGGCATCGGCCGACTTCCAGCTGACCACGAAAACGGTAAGCCCCTGATCGACCGCCCATTTGATGAAGCTTTTTTTCGGTGTCAGGTCGAGGATGTAGAACCGGTTGATCCATGGCGGGAAGATCACCAGCGGGACCTCATAGACCTCGTCGGTCGACGGGCTGTACTGGATCAGCTGGTAGAGCGGTGTTTCGTAAACGACCTTGCCCGGCGTCGCGGCAAGGTTCTCACCCAATGTGAAGGCATCGGCATCGGTATGCGTCAGCTGGCCCCGCTTCAGGTCGCTGATCAGGTGTTCGAGCCCCTTGACGAGGTTCTGCCCGCCGGTCTCGATCGTTCGCTTCAGCACGACCGGGTTGGTGGCGATGAAATTGTCCGGGCTCATCGCTTCGACCAGTGCCTGTGTGGCGAATTTGAGCTGCGCCCTCTTGTCATCCGGCACGCCTTCGACATCCTTTGCCGCACGCACGAAATAGTCGGCCAGCATCAGATAGGTCTGGTGCAGCAGGGCATAGGCCGGGTGCTGTTGCCACGCCGGATCGGCAAAACGGCGGTCCTTGCGCGGCAGATCGCGCGCCTCTTCCTTCTTGCCGGTCACCTGCCCCATCACCGTGCCAAGCACGCCCTGCCACAGCTCCATGCTTTCATTCATCAGCTTCTGCGCAGGCTCAAACGCCGCAGGGGCCGAACGTGCCCAGCCTTGCGTCATCAACATCCATTGTGCCGGATCGAGCGGGTTCGTCGCCTGGTCACCACCGGTCTTCTCGACCATGAAGTCCGCCCACATCTTTTGCATGAGCGCAGCCGTTTCAGCCCATTGCGACGTCTCGGGCCTGCCTTCCTCGGCGTCGAAGCCAGGGGTGAACTTGGCAAAGATTTCGCGCATCGCCTCACCCTGCATGTCGAAAAAGGCTCCGAAAGGATCCTGCTGCTCGGCCATTTGCGCGCTCCAAATTGTGTTTTCGATTTCGCAATAGCGAAAACCGCTTTCCTCTGCGACCGGGAATCGCCTAGGATTCGTATGCGCATGATCCCGTGCGCGATCGAAGGAGAGACGAGCCCGTCCGATGAATACCGATTTCTACCGCATGAAGCGCCTGCCGCCCTATGTGATCGCCGAAGTCAATTCGATGCGGCACGCGGCCCGGCGCGCGGGCAAGGATATCATCGACCTGGGCATGGGCAACCCCGACAATCCGCCGCCGCAGCATGTGATCGACAAGCTGTGCGAAGTTGCAGCCAAGCCCGATGCGCATGGCTATTCGCAGTCCAAGGGGATCCCCGGTCTGCGCAAGGCCAAGGCCAATTATTACGCGCGCCGCTTCGGTGTCGAACTCGATCCGGAAAGCGAGATCGTTGTCACCATGGGCTCGAAAGAGGGGCTTGCCAGCCTAGCGACGGCGATTACCGCGCCGGGCGACGTGGTGCTTGCGCCGAACCCGTCCTATCCGATCCACACTTTCGGCTTCATCATTGCCGGCGCGACGATCCGTTCGGTCCCGACCACGCCGGACGAGCATTACTGGCGCGCGCTGGACAGCGCGATGGCATTCACCGTTCCGCGCCCGAGTGTGCTGGTGGTGAATTACCCATCGAACCCGACCGCCGAGGTGGTCGACCTCGCTTTCTACGAACGGCTGGTCGCCTGGGCGAAGGAAAACGAAGTCTGGATCCTGTCCGACCTCGCCTATTCGGAACTCTATTACGACGGGAACCCGACTCCCTCGATCATGCAGGTGCCCGGTGCGAAGGATGTTGCGGTAGAATTCACCTCGCTGTCCAAGACCTATTCCATGGCCGGTTGGCGGATGGGTTTCGCGGTCGGTAACAAGCAGCTGATCGCCGCGATGACGCGGGTAAAGAGCTATCTCGATTACGGCGCCTTCACTCCGATCCAGGCCGCAGCATGTGCCGCGCTGAATGGCCCGCAGGATGTGGTCGAGGAAAACCGGCTGCGCTACCACAAGCGCCGCGATGTGATGGTCGAGGCGTTCGGCCGTGCCGGATGGGACATTCCGGCCCCGCCCGCCAGCATGTTCGCCTGGGCACCCCTGCCACCCGCGCTCAAGGATATGGGCAGCCTCGAATTTTCGAAACAACTGCTCACTCATGCCGATGTCGCGGTTGCGCCGGGCGTGGGCTATGGTGAGGAAGGCGAGGGTTTCGTCAGGATTGCCATGGTTGAAAACGAGCAACGGTTGCGGCAGGCTGCACGCAATATCAAACGCTATTTTGCTTCGCTGGGGATCAACAGCTCGGCTGCATAATGTCCCGTTTTGGGACATGAGAGTGCCTGTGTTGTTTGCCTAAGGCAGAACCTTGGTTTACACGCACACGGTTGCAACAGGAGGCAATCCATCGTGGCGGAATCGTGGCGGAATCGTCGCGCAAGCTGACACAGCGCCAGCGCGCAGTGATGGAGGCGATCGACCGGCGCCAGCCGATCAAGGTGATCGCCGCCGAACTTGGCGTGTCCGAAAGCCGCATCAACCAGCACATCAAGGCGCTCAAGGATATCTACGGTGCTGCCAGCCTGCCCGAGCTGGTCGAGCTGTACCGTGCCGAGAACACGGCGGCCGGCAAGGCGGAACAGCCCCCCTATAGAAAACCTGCATGCACAAATTCTCAGCTGCCGGAATCGCCGGAAGCTGGCCAGAAGCAGTCCCGGGTCGACCCCGGCGAGATCGTCCTTTCCGATGCGCATCACGTCCTCATCGATGTGCCTTGGTCGGGATCCCGGGAGCCGGTGGTTGTCCCTGCGGCGCTCGATGGCGACAACGCTGTCCTGTACCGGCTTGCCGTGATGATCGGGATTGCCTTTGGCACGATTGCCCTGGTTGTCCTGGTTATCACGGCCTCTTTAAGCCTGAGTGCAGCGATGGATGGAGTTGCAGAGTATCGCACCGATCAATCCGCGACGTCCGAATGAGTTTTGGGCGGTTCGCCCAGAACAGAGGTTGCCGCTCAAATGACCAGTGTTCCCAAAGAAGATGTTTATTCGATCCGCAAGCTCATCCGTGAAGCGGAAGCGATTTCCGATGAAGCGATGATCGCATGTTCGAAGCTCAAGCTCGCCATCGTAAAGGCGCGGCAGAATCCCGAACTTCCCGTAGATGCCGGCCAAAGGGCGATAATGCGGCTGACGCAAGCCGAGCAGCAGGCGTTGACCATGTCGACCAGCCTGCTGCGCGTGCACGACGAACTGAGCAAGGCTGGACGTGAGTTTTGCGGAGACGACCAAGGTGGTATGACCAACGTCTCGCCAAGCGCCATCGGATCTGACATGGCAGCCCAGGTGCTGGAACCTGCCTAGGAGGAATTAGCCTGACCCCGCTCGACCTTTGGAACAACTATCGAGTCTATGCCTATACCCTGGCCATCATTCTCCTCGTAGTGATGGCAATGCGGGTCGGGAAAGGGCCGGAACGCTGGATGGCATGGACATTGTTCGGAATGTCGATGTCCAGCAAGTTCTACACCTTGGTTCTTGGGAACAAGTCGTCGGGAATGGAGGTCGACCCTGTTCTGTTCGTTATCGAAGCTGCCGTCACAACCGTCATGGTCGCGGTCGCACTCAGGGCTAATCGGAACTATACGCTATGGATGGCAGGATTTCAGATTATCGCCTTGATGGCGCACTTTGCGAAGGGCGCGGCGGATCAGATATCTCCGCTGGCCTATGTGATAATGGTTGTCGCCCCCTCCTATTTGCAGATCATCACGCTGGGGCTCGGCATATGGCTCCATCACAAGCGGGTTCTGCGCCACGGCAACTACAGGTCATGGCGCAGCTCCTCGCCCCGTTCGCAGGCGATGCCGCCGATGAGCTAGCCGACCGACTGCGTTCCCAATTCGGCAGCCTCAGGCGGGCGCTCGATGCACCGAAGGATCGCCTGCTCGCCGCTGCCGGGCCGTTCGCGCGCAGCTGCGAACTCCTGCTGGCGGCGCGCGAACTGATCGATGCAGCAACACGCGAGGAAATGATCAGCCGTGCAGTCGACATTTCCGACCCGGCCCTTGCCGGTTATGTCCGCGACCGGATCGGGTTCTGCTCGGAAGAACGGCTGCTGGTGATATTCTGCGGACCGGCGAACAGTTACCTTCTCGATGAAGAGATGGGCATTGGCGGGCCGGACACGGTCAGGCTCACCTCGGCCAGCCTGTTCCGCCGGGCGCTGACGGTCGGGGCACAGGGTATCCTGCTTGCCCACAACCACCCCTCCGGCGTCTGCAGCCCGAGCGAGGCAGACAAGCGCGCGACCGATGAACTGGCTGGCCTTGCCGACAAGCTCCAGATCGCGCTGCTCGATCACCTGATTGTCACCCCGTCCAAGATTTACAGCATGCGGGCTGGCGGGCACTTCCAGTAGCAAGCCCATTATCTGCGGAGATTGATCGATGGGTCGCGCTGTCGATGGCATCAACGATCCTTCGGCAATGCCGCGTCATATTCGGGCCGGGCCGGTGGTGCTCGACCTGTTCCACCGCGATGCGAGGATCGGGGAGGACTGGCTCCGCCTGCATCCGCGCGAGTTCGGGCTGTTCTGGCGCCTGGCGGAATCGCCATATGAGCGGCATTCGCGGCTGGATTTGCTGAAGGACGTCTGGCGCCTGCGGCACGATCCCGAAACCAACCGCGTGGCAGTGACGGTCGCCCGCGTCCGTCACAAGCTGGCACGGTTCGACCTCGGTCACCTGATCGCTACGGACCTCGACCAGGGCGGCTATTTCCTCGATTGCGAAGCTGCACCGGTCGCGGTGTAATCGCTGGACAGTTGCCGCCCGATCCGCAACCATGCGGAGGAATAGTCCTGGCAGGTGAAACATGGAATTCACGAAAAACGATCGGGTCTCGATCGATCTCGGTGCAGACGGCGTTGCACAGGTGCGGCTGGTGCGTGCCGACAAGATGAACGCGCTCGATCCGGAAATGTTCGAATGGATCATTCGCGCGGGCCGTGCCCTGCATGAAATGAAGGGGCTGCGTGCTGTGGTGCTGGCGGGTGAGGGGGCGTCGTTCTGCGCGGGGCTCGATACGTCGAGTTTCGGCCGCGAGCCCTCTCCCGACGAACCGGCCCTGACGGAACGCACCTATGGCAATTCCAACAAGTTCCAGCAGGTTGCCACGCAATGGCGCAAGCTCCCGGTTCCGGTGATTGCGGCGGTCCATGGCGTGTGCTTTGGCGGCGGCCTGCAAATTGCCAGCGGGGCGGATATCCGCGTGGTCCATCCCGAAGCGCGCATGGCGATCATGGAACTGAAATGGGGGCTGGTGCCCGACATGGGCGGATATGCGTTGTGGCGCGGGCTGGTGCGTGACGATGTGCTGCGTGAACTGGTCTATACCAATCGCGAGTTCACCGGGCTGGAGGCGCATGAATATGGCCTCGCGACCTTTGTCGATGACGATCCGGTATCCGCCGCAACCGCCATCGCCAGCGAAATTGCCAATCGCAATCCGCATGCGATCCGCGGGGCGAAGCGGCTGGCCAATCACATGGTTGACGGCACGACTGACGGATTGCTGATGGAAGAAAGCCTCGAGCAACACGCGATCATGCGCACGAAGAACCAGATCGAAGCTGTGATGGCCGGGATGGCGAGGCGCCCGCCCGTTTTCGACGATGTATAGGCGCGGCTTGTTGCGAGCCTAGCCGAAGATCGCGACCGACTGCATCCCGCCGATCACCTGCCTGCCGTTCGTGTTCCACAACCGCAGCCTTTCGCTCGAATAGCCGAGATCGGCCCATTCGCTTGAGGTCTCCGCCAGCCACCAGCCGTCTTCGGTGCGGGGGTTCGGGTCGAGGACATTGAATGACCAGTTGATCGAGCTGATCGGGCCCTTGCGCCGCATCGCACGCATCGCCCCGGGGGGCAGTGTGTCGCCAAGCAGGATCAGCTCGGACAGGGGATCGAGCCCGGATGGCTCGCTCAGGCGAATCCATCGCCTGACAACGGGCGCACCCTTGCCGCTGGCTTCCTGCGCCCGGCGAAGCTTGAAATTGCGCTGGATGAAGGTCGGACCCTTGCCTTCCATCACCGGTTCGGCATCGGCCGGTGAACCGGGCCAGTCCGCAGGGCGGGCGACCGGATGGATGGCGTTCGGCTCACGCTCCGTCCCGAACAGCCAGAACGCCGTAAGCGCAACGGTGCCGCCCGACCTGATCTCGCTGCGAACCTGCGCAACATTGCGCCCCTGCCGCACGATTTCCGCCGACAGCTCGACCTCCGCCCCGACGGGGGCAACAAAGCCGATTTGCGCGGCCCGCAGCGGTGGGAGGTCGGGAAAGGCACGGATCGCTGCTGTATAAGCAATCAGCGCGGAGGCCCCGCCATACATCGTGCGGCCCTGCATCCAGTTTTCGGCTTCGGTCAGGGTGATGGCGCCGAGACCGTTATCGATCGGCTGCAACAGGCTGGATACGCTCATCCATTCTCCATACACCGCCAGCCGGGCTTGGCCAGATTGCCGTTGCGTAAAGCGCGAGTAAGCGATTGCCTTGCCGTGCACGACTCGCTAGAGCGCCGCTTCCCGCGAAAAAGGCGGGACGAGGCCCGATGGCGGAGTGGTTACGCAGAGGACTGCAAATCCTTGCACGCCGGTTCGATTCCGGCTCGGGCCTCCACTCCCTCGCCACGCGCGAGTGTGCCGCTTTAGCTCAGTTGGTAGAGCACATCATTCGTAATGATGGGGTCACGTGTTCGAGTCACGTAAGCGGCACCATTTGCATCGGCTGCGGGTTCTACAGCTTGAGCTGCCCCGTCTTCATCGCTTCGTAGACCGCTTCTCCGCGCGAGTGGACGGCGAGTTTGCGGTAGATCGATTTGACGTGGTTGCCGACCGTCAGCGGTGAGATGCCGAGGCTGCGCGCGGCCTCCTTGTAGCTTTCGCCCTTGGCGAACAGTTCGAGCAGTTCGACTTCACGCGGGGTCAGGCCGGCGTCTTCGCTTTCGACCTGTTCGACCGATGGAACCTTTTCCTTGCGCAGCCGGTCGAGCAGGTAGACCGCCGCCGCCGCGCTGACCGGGGCGCCGCCATTCAGCGTTGCTTCGATCCCGTCGAGTATCTGGCTCACGCTGCTGTCCTTGAGGAGATAGCCATCCGCACCCGAGCGGATCGCGGTCACCACGGTTTCCCGGTCGCCGAAGCTGGTGACGATAAGGATCTTGGTGTCACTCAGCTCGCGCACTTCGGGAATGAAGTCGAGGCCGCTGCCATCGGGCAGGCCGATATCGAGCAGCAGCAGGTCAGGCTTCTGGGCCAGTATTTCGCGCGCCTTGGCAAGGTTCGAGGCGACGCCTGCCAGGTCGAGGCCGTCCTCGTCGCTGACGATTTCGATGAAGTGCTCGCGCACGACCGGGTCGTCTTCGACAATGGCAATGCGGTGATGCCACTCACGGCTATGCTCGTTCATGGTCTGGGCCCCTTGTTTGCACGCGTTTCAGACGTGAATGACAGATGAATAGGGCAGGCGGCGGGAAAACGACAGCGCCGAAAACATGGCATTTCCACACTGCCTAGCCTGCCGACCCCGGTTGCGCGTCAGCGGTGGGCGGGATCGCGACCCGCACTTCCCCTCCGCCATTGTCATGCGAACCGTATTCGATTTCTGCCCCGATTGCCTTTGCCCGCACGCGCATGTTTTCCAGCCCGTGCCCGCCGCGCCCGTCCTGCCTGATACCGCTGCCGTCATCGCGGATCGCGACGCACAGCCAGTCGGGCCGGTCGGAGCAATTGTCCAGCAAGACCGTGATCGCGCTGCCTTGCGAATGCTTGAGGGCATTGGTCACCGCTTCCTGCATGATGCGGAACAGCTGCAGCGTCTTGCGCGGCGGATAGGAAGGGAACGGGCGGTCGATCCGGTTTTCCCAGTGGAAGGCAAAGCCAGCGTCCTCGATGCGCGGCTGGAGGCGGTTGCGGAAGCTGGCCATGGCCGAGCCGAGCGATTCCCCGACCGAATCCATTGAATCGATCATCAGTCGCATCTCGTCGATCACGGTTTGCAACCCCTCCGCCATGCGATCCGGCTCCACCTTGCCGCGCCGGGCGGCGAGCAGCATGCTCATCAGCTGGCTGCCCAGACCATCGTGCATATCGCGCATGATCCGCTGGCGTTCCTCATCGAACGCCTGCTCGCGCACGAAACGCTTTTCGCGCTCATGCGCTGTAGCCAGTTCGGCCTCGCGCAAGTCGAGCTTGTCTTGCAGCGTCCGGGCAAGGTCGGCCTGCGATTTGAACAGCGTGAAATTGCGCGAGAAGAACGCGACCACAATGGCGAGGAGCAGCAGGGGCTGCGAGGACGGAAGCACGCCGATATTGCGCTCATAGACTAGCGTGTTGAACAGGAAATACCCCATCAGGGAAGCGAGCAGGACAAGGATCGCTGCCTCCCAATACCGCTTGTCGTCGTGCACCGTGATGAAGTGCCAGACGATCCGCCCGACAGTCGCTGAGACAAAGAACAGTCCGAAGCGGTCCATCGCCCATTCGGTGTGGGTAAACGCGTCTATGCCGCGATCGACGAGCAGCCAGTAACCCGCATAGCCGATCGCGAGGGCGCAGATCGCCAGCATGACCGGCTTGAACCAGCGCACTGGGCGACCGCTCCATGCGTCGACAAAACACGGCCAGCTGGCCGACATCACGAACAGGATCGCGGCATAGAGGAAGCCGCGTTCGGCACCGTGGATCGGCAGGTCGACCCAGCGGTAGAACAGCGCGTGCATCCCCCAGCTCAGCGCAAGCAGGAACAGCCAGAACGGTGTCGACCGATCGCGGGCGCGCAGGGCCGCAACGCCAACCATCAATGCAATCGCGAGGGTCACGGCTATCATTGCATTGCGAAAATCGTTGAACAGGAAATCGGTCCAGCCGAATGCGCGTTCCGTGGCTTTGTATTCGGCAAGCTGCGGCCCCTGCAACGTCGCTTCGCGAGCCAGTTCGATGCCGATTATGCTATCGATGGTATTGGTGCCGGGTTTCAGGAACGCAGGCGACACCTGCGTTATGCGCTTCTGGAGGCCGTGATAGGTGAACTTGCCCTGCTCCATCGAACCGGCCGAGGAATGCAGTTTGCCATTGACGACGTACCAGATGTTGTCGCCCGAAGCCATGTCGAGGACGGCGATGCCATGAGGCGGAACTTCGGCAAGATCGAATGTCGTGCGGGTGGCGTAATAGCCCTTGTCGAACGTCTTCAGCTCGTTGGCATATGGTTGCCACTTGGCCTCTTCGATGGCGGCGGCATCCGGCGTTGCGATTGAAGCGAGTTCGACACTGGTGACCTCGATAAACTCGGGGCGCTCGGGGGAGCGATAGCGAACGAAGTTGGGATAGAAGACCAGCCAGTAGGCCGCCTGTATCGCGAGTACCGCCAGCAGCAACCGGGCAATTCGCGATTGCCGCAACTTACTCAATATGTCTGTCCCGGAACGCGATTGCTCCTCGTGGACCGCTTCGACCATGCCTTCCCCCCATCTGGCTGCCACAGTCCCACCAGACGTGCGGTGCAGCCGCCATGCCATAGTCATGGCAGGCTTTTACACCCACATGATTATGGCATTCGGCGTTTGGGGAAGGCTATTGGGTCACTTCGGCACATTCTCGCAAGCGATCCGTTTTGTGGAATGTGAGCCGCGCCGCACCGCTCCGCTGCGATCCTTGAACATGGTGAAATCGTAAAGGTTGCAGTGGTTCGGGTTGTCCGGGTTGCGCGCGACGATGGCTGCATCGCGGTTCTGGCCGATAACCCGGCCATATTCGGTCTTGTCGCGCCAGCCGCTGGTGATGTGGATTTTCACGATCGGCCAGGGGATGCCGCTGGTCTGCCATGCCTGTCGGAACTGCGCCACGGCTGCGGGGTCGGTCGAGATCGCTGCGGGCATGCGGACGTTCCTGGCCGCTGCGATTTCGGCGGCATCCTCGGCTGCGATTGCCGCCGAGCGATTGCCATATTTGCCCAGCACTGCGAGCGCCTTCGCATGCGCCGCAGCGTATTCCGGCTTTTCGGGATAGAGGGTTTTTGCGCCATAGAGCTGCGTCTCGATGCCGAGCAGGTAGTTATAGCCTGCATCGGCACGGCCATGGCCAGTGATCATACCCTCGCCCCAGCTGATCTCCCGATCGACCGTCGCGGCGGCGGTATCATATTGCGCGGCCAGCATCATGCGATAGGTGCTTGTCTGGCTATCCGGCAGGCTGTCGAACTCCCCGCTTGCCAGCCGGTCGACCAGCGCGCGATATTCGCGCACCTCACCGTCGATCCGGGCATTGTCCGCTGGCGAACCCCAGTTGACGTTTATGCCTGCCTGCAGCTTGCCCATCGCCTGGTTGTATGCCCGGACCTGCTGCGGATCTGCGCGCTGTGTCTGCACCGAAGCGGTGCCGGTCGAGGCCGGGGCATCGGTGCCACCTGTCGGCAGGCGCGGCATCGAAGGCAGCTTCGGCGGCTTGGGCAAGCGCGGCAGGCTCTGAGCCTGAACAACAGGGGCAGCTAGGGGAGCGAAAGCCATGGCGGCGCAAGCGAGTCCAATGGCGAGCGGCCGGGCAGTCTTCATCATGCGTCTCCTCACATCGAAATCGAGTGCGCATGATTGTCCGGACGGCACCCTGCCGCCTCAATGCCATGGCTATGCCATGAAAATTCCTGCCATGAATTGGGTGGTGTGGCCGAAGCCGGTTAGCCAGTATCGCGGTCCAGCCAGCGAGCGAATGCAACCGCACCGGTGATCAGGAACGGCACCAGCACGAAGCTGAGCGCGACTTTCGCCAGAACCTGCCCGATCAGCAAGTCGGTAATGTCGAACACGCCGTAAAATGCCAGCGTGATGAAGATTACGGAATCGATCGCCTGGCTGAGCGCCGATGCCACCGCGCCGCGGATCATCAGGCCGATCGTCCCCGCCTCGCCCGACCCGCGCAGCCGGTTGAAGATCCAGATATTGAGCAGCAGCGAAACGAGATAGGCTGCGGGGCCTGCGAGCCAGACCCGCCACAGCTGGGCATGCACCCGCTCGAACGCGGTCAGGTCTTCCGGGCGGAACTGCACCATTTCGGGCGAAGCGGGCAGCGCCAGCACCAAGGTCATCAGCAGCGACGACACGCCGAGCGGGACGAAGCCCCAGAACACAATGCGATTGGCGAGTGACTGGCCGAACAACTGGGTGACAGTGCTGGAGATCACGACAAGGATCAGGAAGGCGAAAATTCCGGCTTCGACCGCCAGCTGGGTGGGCCAGAGCTGGACCTGCTTGAACGCCAGCACACCGGCCACCACGGTCATACCGCCATACAACAGCAGCATGAACAGCAGCGAGCGTTTGAGGTGGATGCCGTTGCCCTGGGCGGATGCGTTGTCGATCTCTGTCATGGCAGGGGATTATTGCCATGCGCGGGAAAAGGGAAGCGCAAGGCGACACTGTGCCTGTGGGCATCCTGTTTGACTGGCGCGCGACAAAAGGCGAAGGCGGCAGTTGACGGTATCGACAACAGAATCGGTTGCGACAAACATATGCATCCCATCCTTGCCAGCCTGCTCGGCATTCTCGCCATCCTTGCCATCGCTTTCCTGCTTTCGACGGGCAAGAAACGCATCAAGCTGAGGGTGGTCGGCGCAGCCTTCGCGCTACAGGCGTTGATGGCGTTCCTCGTATTGGCAACCGACTGGGGCCGCAGGGTGATCCAGGGGATGGCCAATGGCGTGGCGGCCCTGCTCAGCTATGCCAATGAAGGCACCAACTTCCTGTTCGGGGCAGACAACCCGCTCGCCAACACATTTGCGCTCGGCGCGCTCCCGGTGATCGTGTTCTTCGCGGCGCTGGTTTCGATCCTCTATTATCTCGGCATCATGCAGCGGGTGGTGCGCTGGGTCGGTGGGGCAATCGGCTGGGTGACGGGTATCAGCAAGGTCGAATCGCTGGGCGCGGCGGCCAATATATTCGTCGGCCAGTCGGAAAGCCCGCTGGTGGTGCGGCCCTATCTCGCTTCGCTGCCACCGGCGCGGCTGTTCACGCTGATGACCGTCGGCATGGCGGGTGTGGCGGGGACGATCCTTGCTGCTTATGCCGGGTTGCTCGGGCCGGACTATTTGCCCTTCCTGCTCGCCGCCGCCTTCATGTCGGCGCCGGGCGGCATCCTGATGGCCAAGATCATTATGCCGGACGACGGCGACTATGCGGATGTCGCCGGTGAAGTCGAACTGCCCAAGTCACGCATCAGTGCCGATGGTCCGGGCGCGCTGGTCGAAGGCGGCAAGGCGCATGAGGTCGAGGTTGCCGAAACATTCGAGGAAGGGCAGCAACCCGCCAATGTGATCGAGGCGGCTGCCCAGGGCGCGCAGACCGGGGTCAAGCTCGCCGTGGCCGTCGGCGCGATGGTGCTGGCCTTCGTGGCGCTGGTGGCGCTGGCAAACGGATTGCTCGGTGCTGTGGGTGGGTTGTTCAATTATCCCGACCTCTCGTTCCAGCAGATCCTTGGCTGGGTCTTCGCACCGATCATGTTCCTGCTGGGCATTTCGGACTGGGACCAGGCGCAGGTCGCCGGGGGATTGTTCGGCACCAAGGTGGTGCTCAACGAATTCGTCGCCTTTATCGAGTTGAAGGACGTCACGGCCCTGACCGAACGCAGCCGCGCGATCGTCACCTTCGCACTGTGCGGCTTTGCCAATTTCTCATCCATCGCAATCCAGATGGCGGTAACCGGCGGACTTGCGCCAAATCAAAGACCGGTTATCGCAAAGCTGGGATTGCGGGCGCTCGCTGCAGGGTCGCTCGCCAACCTGATGAGTGCCGCGCTGGCGGGACTGTTCCTTCCCTATTGAAGCTGAAGCCATGACCGAAATCGCATCCGTATCCATCGCCCGCCCGCTCGAAGACGTTGCCGACGAGCTGGGCCAGAGCTTTTCCGAGTTCGGCTTTGCCGTCATTCGCGATCACGGCATCCCGGCGGATCTGATCGCGAAAGCGGAGGAATTGTCCAAACAGTTCTTCGCGCTGCCCGAAGATGTGAAGCGCAAATACCATATTCCCGGCGGCGGCGGTGCGCGCGGCTATACGCCTTTCGGCACCGAAAAGGCCAAGGATGCCGAGGTCCACGATCTCAAGGAATTCTGGCACATCGGCCGCAGCCTGCCGGATGGGCATGCGCTTGCCGAGTTCATGCAGCCCAATATCTGGCCCGAAGAGCTGCCCGAATTTCGCGAGACGTTCGAGGCGCTTTACAAGGCGTTCGAGGATGCGGGTGACCGGGTTCTGCGCGCCATCGCCATCCATCTGGGCCTTGCGGAAGATTTCTTTGTCCCGACCGTGCTCGATGGCAATTCGGTGATGCGCCTGCTGCGCTATCCGCCGCTTGAGGGCGCAGAGGCGGAAGGCGCGATCCGTGCCGCCGCGCATGGCGATATCAACACGATCACCCTGTTGCTGGGCGCGGAAGAGGCCGGGCTCGAACTGCTGACCAAGCAGGGCGTGTGGAAGGCGGTCGATGTTCCCGAAGGGGCGCTGGTGATCAATGTTGGCGACATGCTCGACCGGCTGACCAACAGCAGGCTTCGTTCGACCACCCACCGGGTGGTGAATCCGCGCGGTGAAGCGGCCTATCGTGCGCGATACTCGATGCCGTTCTTCCTGCATTTCCGGCCCGATTACATGATCGAGACCTTGCCTTCATGCGACGATGGCAATGCGCCGGAGCCGATTTCGAGTCACGAGTTCCTGCTGCAGCGGCTGCGCGAGATTAATCTCGCCTGACTGCCGCCGTTTCGGCGATTCCATCCAGGCGGCAAAAAAGCCGAGTCCTGTTGCATTGCAGCAACACATGTAAGCTATTGATTTTACACGAAGGTTTGGATTTTTCCCGGCCTGTGCAAAAGTTTCCGCGCGCGTGTCATTGTCAGGTCACAAATTCCTCTTTTTCGCGTCACTTATCGCATCTAGCGGGCGACGCATTCCAATTTCCGCCCATCCGTTTCGATCAGAGAACAGGGATCCACTCACCCATGAAACTCAAATATCTCCTGGCCGCCAGCGTCGTCAGCCTTTCGGCTGGCGTAGTGCTCCCCGCGCCTGTCATGGCGCAGCAAATCACCTCAGGCATTGAAGGCCGCGTTGTAAGCGAAGACGGCACGCCGCTGTCCGGCGCTACGGTCGTCGTGACTGACACTCGTACCGGCGCCAGCGATACGCTTGTCACTGGTGACCAGGGGCAGTTCCGTGTCGACAGCCTCGTTACCGGTGGTCCTTACACCGTGACTGCAACCAGCGGCGGCTACGAAGGCCAATCGG
>JACKLA010000005.1:132500-170375 GCA_024236155.1 Sphingomonadaceae bacterium | reverse complement strand
TCCGCCTTACTATCTGTCGGATGTGTTCGGATTTATCCTCATAACCCTCATAAAACGTATGTTTTTCGGCCAATGCGACAATCGGACCGTCCGCATGTGTTCCGTTGCGTTCCCATAAAACCGCGCTATTATTGGGGAACGGTTATGGGAACGGCTGCTATTTCCGCCAATGTGGCAGGGCGCTGGCAGGTTCGATTCCCTCACAGGGAGCCGAAATGCCAAGGAAGCTGCACAACGCGCTAACCCCTCTTGCGGTGAAGAATGCCAAGCCGGGACGCCATGCCGATGGTGGCGGGCTTCATTTGCTGGTGAAGCCGACCGGCGCGCGCTCATGGGTCTATCGCTTCATGCTCAACGGCAAGTCGCGGGACGTTGGATTAGGCGCGGCTGGGCAAGGCGGCATGTCGCTTGCCGATGCGCGCGACGAAGCGGCGGCGCTTCGCCTTAAGGTGAAGGCGGGCATTGATCCGCTGGAGGAACGGGACAGGGAGGCCGCTCAGGCGCTTGCGGCGGCTCAGGCTGCGAAGGTGGCCGGAACCACATTCGGGGACGTGGCAACCGCCTATATCGCCGCCAATGAGGAAAGCTGGCGCAACCCCAAGCATCGCCAGCAATGGCGCAATACGCTCGACACCTATGTCTATCCGGTAATCGGGGATTTGCCGGTTGCCGAGATTGAAACCGCGCATGTGCTCAAAATCCTTGAGCCGATCTGGAAAGCGAAAGCCGAGACTGCCAGCCGCATTCGCGGGCGGATTGAAACCGTGCTCGATAGCGCCAAGGCGCGCGGCTATCGGCAGGGAGAGAACCCGGCGCGCTGGCGCGGGCACCTTGCGCAAATCCTGCCCGCTCGCACCCGGCTATCGCGCGGCCATCACAAGGCCATTGCCTATGAGAAAATCCCGGCATTCGTCCGCGCGCTTCACAAGCGGGAGGCCGTGGCGGCGCTGGCGTTGGAATTTACGATTCTCACCGCTGCCCGCTCTGGCGAAGTGATCGGCGCGACTTGGGCAGAGGTCGATTTGCAAAAGGCAATCTGGACGATCCCAGCCAACCGCATGAAGGCCGCGAAAGAGCATCGCGTGCCACTGTCCCCGCGCGCGGTTGCCATACTCGAAAGCCTCCAGCCGCTTGGCAGTGATTATCTGTTTCCCGGCGCGAAGGGCGGCAAGCTGTCCGGCATGGCCATGGGAATGCTCATGCGCCGCATGAAGGTTGAGGCGACCGTGCACGGCTTCCGTTCGGGTTTCCGCGATTGGGCAGCCGAATGCACCGGCTATGCCCATGAGGTTGCCGAAATGGCGCTGGCCCACACCATCGAAAACAAGGTGGAGCGGGCCTATCGGCGCGGCGACCTGTTCGACAAGCGGCGGCGGCTCATGGACGATTGGGCCACCTATTGCGCGACGATCCCTGCTGTTGGCGCCAATGTGACACCGCTCAGGAGAGCGGCGGCAAGCGAGGCGTGAGCCTCAAGGCCTGCCAATGGCAAATCAGGAATACTGCGCCGCTCTATTCGACGACTTTTCGCCCATGCACTCCCGCCCAACGGTTCCAGTCATCGGCAAAACACACTTTCGCAGCCTTGCGAGCCACCGCCAACGCCGCGTCGTCTGAGTATGGATGGCGATACCGAACGATTACAAAACGACCGTCATCGTCTGCGCGGAATTCCATAGACACAACAGGATCGCCGGGCGCGCTCATTAGGAAGCCAGATTTAGGAGTCCAGTCGATGCCCACGCCATCGCGAACCGGGTAATTCGTTACCTTGGCAGACCGCGCTAGAAGGCGTGTTGCACATGATCCCGCCTGAATATGATCGCCGCCCAGTGATATTCGTTCGGCTGCAATTCGGTGGGGTAGGTCCTCGTCCTGCGCATTGGCGGCATAGGCTGGCATCATCATTGCAAAGGCGAACCCTGCCCACTCGCGTATGTGAGAAGGCCTACAGCTAAACATCTTAATCAGCATATTGAGTCCCAAGCCTGCTGAAAATTCGCTGCGTCCATAGTTCCATCCCCATCTATAGCAGTTGCTCCACCTGCGATGAACCGCGTCGGGCCGGACATGCCCGCAAAGCCATTGCGCGAATTGACGGTGCCACAAATCGCAGGGGCACCGGCCTTTCGAGAAACGTAGACACCGGAAAATTCGGCAGACGAAGGGTCGCGAAGTCGCGCTTTTATCTGATCTTGGCCGACAAATATCAGCCGTTCAGTTTCGACGGATTGGCGCGCAGCGGCGCCCCTTTCGCTGGGTCCGGCAGCAAATATCATGTAAGCCGCAAATGCAATCAGAGCCGGAACGCCTATACAACCCAAAAGCGCCTCGCCGTCGGATTCGCTCCCACCGCGCCGGGCGTCAATATCGGCCTGGCTGACCTTGTGATCACAATGGGGGCATTTACTTGCCGAGAACTTGATTGGCTTGGCGCACGCGGCGCAGGGAAATTCAGTAGTCACGTTGGCCCCATGTCCGACCGCTCCGCCCCGCAAGTCGGGTCGGTTGAACGACGCGAACATAGGAACACGCCTCCCGCGTATTTCCTAAAAGGTGTTGTATTCCGCAGGCCGCCCGACCTGTGAGTCGAGGGCCTATGTTCGCCGCCGTTTGCGGGCCGCGCCTTCCGTTCAAAGTCGGCGCGGCAACCGAATAACTATTGCGGCTGGCTGCACTTGTCCACGCGCTATGCTAAATTGCCTCCGGGGATAGGCCGGCCAGCCGACAAGCGCGCATCCCACGCGCTTCCCCGCTTTGCTCTGGGGAGCCGCTGGGGAGGCGGGCAATGGACGATGCTGCCGAAAGGCTTCACCACAATGCGACGCTTGCTTTGGCTGGCACTGTGCCAGCCGCAGTCGGCGAGGAAGCAATAGCAGCCCTATTGCGCTCGTCCGTTGAGATTGATCCGATAATGCGAGATTGGTTGGCAGACGCCCTAGCCCCGAGGGGTAAGCGGCCTTCAAACGTGCGATTGCGCCTAACCAATTTGGAAGAGGGCAAATTTGCGCGTGAAATGCGCACAAAAACCACGATGCTTAAGCGAGGCAATCGGGCATTGAGGGCGCTCGAAAGAGGCCTTTCATGGGATGCGGCCTTGGCTGAGGCAGCAAGCGAGTGCGGTTGCTCTGCGCAGTCCATCGAAAAAGGCGTGACGTATGCAAGGCGCTATCAGGAATGGTGCGCGGCGTACGATGGAGACAGAAGTGAAAAGGACGCTGGTTTCCACGCTTGGCGGACTACGTTTCATGTCGCCGCAATTGAGGGGCGCGATCCCGGCGAACTGTGGGCGCGGCAAATGCGCGCACTGGATGCCCTAGAAGCAAAGCGGTCAACATAATTCTACACAACGATTTACGGTGAAGCGCCGCCGGTCCACCGATAGCTGGTCTGCCGTTCGCACATGAACGGAGACAACCCATGCAAACCGACACCAACGATCCTCCCAAGATCGCTTACAGCATCAAGGAAGCCTGCAAGGCGTCCAGCCTAGGGCGCACCACCATCTATTCTCACATTGCAGCGGGGCGTTTGCTCGCACGGCGCATCGGCGGGCGCACGATTATTCCGGCAGAGAGTCTGCACGCGCTTATCGCGGGGGAGGCATGAGCCATGCTCCAGAAAAGCGAAACCCGCGCGGTTGAGGCGCGGGCGTCGCGGAATAGCTGTGGCGGCTGGTTCCGTGATCCTCTTAGCCCCTGCACCATGCAATCGCAATTGCTGATCGCAGCGCATCACGTCCGGCCGGAAATGGCCGCGATGATCGCGGCGCTCGCATTCGGGGGAGGCCACCATGGATGAATTACCCGCTCCGCTCCAGCCGCTCGGTCAATATCGGCAATTCGTGACCTATCGCCTTGTGCCAAGCGCGCGGGCGGGGAAAATGGACAAGCTACCTTGTGACTGGCGAACCGGGGACATTGCCAATGCGCAGGCCCCGGCGACATGGGGAACATTCGAAAATTGCCGCGACGCGGTGCGCGCCGATCATGGGTCGGGCATCGGCTTCGTATTCACCGCAACCGACCCGTTTTGGTTCCTCGATATTGATGGGGCATTGCAACCGGACAACACATGGTCGCAACTTGCAACGGACCTCTGCACGCGCTTCGCTGGTGCCGCTGTGGAAGTCTCGCAATCGGGCACAGGGCTGCATATCATCGGGTCGGGCGACATCCCCCCACATGCCTGCAAAGACACCGCGCTTGGATTGGAATTGTACCACGAGCGCCGCTTTGTCGCCCTTACCGGGACGCAAGCGAGCGGCGACGCGGCGACCGACCATAGCGCCGCTCTCGCAAAGCTCGTTGAGGAAACATTCCGGCCAAATTCCCAAAGGACGATTGGCCCAGACCAATGGACCGACGAGCCGGTAGACGGAGCCGAACCGCCTATGAGCGACGATGAGCTAATCCGCAGCGCAAGCGAATCCGGCGATCGTTCGGCGGAAGCGGCATTTGGCAAATCGGCGACCTTTCGCGATCTTTGGGAAGGCAATGACGATGCCTTGGCGACCCGTTGGCCATCGCAGAAGGGGGATGCTTATGATCGGTCCAGCGCCGACGCCGCTCTAGCGACGCATTTGGCCTTTTGGACCGGCAAGGACTGCGAGCGCATCCGGCGGCTAATGCTTCAATCGGCCCTCGTGCGCGATAAATGGGGGCGGGACGATTATTTGCCTCGCACGATCCTCAATGCCTGCACAGTGTCCAATGACGTGGTGAAAGGGCATGGAGCAACGCGCGTTGGAACGACGCTGCCCACATCAAGCACCTCTCGGCCCATTCAAGCGACCCCATATGCGTGGCCCGACCCCACAACATTGCCCACGCGGCAATGGCTTATGGGGCATTGGTTTCTCAGGGGCGAAGTGACCACTGTAATTGCACCGGGGGGAAGTGGTAAGAGCACAATTCTGCACACTGTGGCGCTAAGCCTCGCCAGTGGAAAGCCGCTCTTGGGCAAATCGTTGCCTCGCGGTCCAGTGGGAGTCTGGGTCTTCAATCTGGAGGACGGAACCGACGAATTGCAGCGGCAATTGGCAGCCGCTTGCGAGTACCATTCGATAAGTCCCGAAATGTGCGGCGGACGCGTGTTCTTGGACAGCGGCCTATGCCAGCCGTTGCGCACGGCGATTGAAAACCGCGACAGTTTCGAATTGCTGGAACCGGTTTTCCAACACGTCGCTGCGACCATCCTTACCAACGAAATTGGTGTGCTGATTGTTGACCCGTTCGTGTCGAGCCATGGCGTTCACGAAAGCTCGAATGAGGCCATTGACGCTATCGCCAAACGATGGAAGCGGTTGGCGCAGGAAACCGGCTGTGCCGTGGTCCTTGTTCACCATACGCGCAAGCTAGGCGGGCGCGAAGCGACAGCGGAGGACGGGCGCGGTGCCGTGGCACTGCGCGACGCTGCGCGCGTGGTTCTTACGCTGAACCCCATGAGCGCAACGGAGGCAGAAAATCTTGGCATCGCAAATCCCCAGCTAAGGCGCTCGCTGGTTCGAATCGACGTGGGAAAAGCCAATCGCGCGCCGCCCGACGAAGCGACTTGGGTTCACCTGTCGAGCCAAAGTCTGGCGAATGGAAACGAATTTGAGCCGCCTGATTTGGTCGGTGTGGCCACACGTTGGGAAAAGCCGAATTTGCTCAGCGGTGTATCGGAAGAGCACCTGAGCCGCGTACAAGAGCGGTTGCAGGTCGAGGATTGGCGCGACAGCATACAGGCAAAGGATTGGGTAGGAATTTTGATTGCCGAAGTTGTTGGCTTGTCGCGGGAAACTGATTTGGCGCAGATTAAGGCGATCTACAAAAACTGGAAAAAGGACGGTTGGCTTGCGGTCACGCATCGCGCGGATAAGAATGGCGACGAGCGACCTTTTGCGACGCCCGGTAAAATGGCCGTTGAAGTTAACGGCCAATCCAGTCCGCACTTGCCAAAGTGCGGTGCGGAAGGCGCGGAAAGTGCGGTGCGAAACCCATCATAACCCCATCCGCACCTCCGCACCCCCCCCTTATAGGGGTGCAGAGTGCTGGTGTGGGTTTGAACGGACACAATCCAAGGTGCGGCAATTTACGTGCATCCGGAAAATTCGCTGGAAATTTGGGAAAAATAAAATGGGCGGCTTTGGTTCGGGACGGCAATTTGGCAGACCAACTGTGGAATCCTCTGTAGTGATCGATTTTGCGTGGATGTTGCGCACCGGGCTGGCCAATCCGGGCGCAGATGTGACCGGCACGATAACTTGGGCTGGGCGCTTTGCGCAGCGAACGGAATTGGATTGCTTGGCGCTCATGGCAATTGCGGGAGCCGAGCGGCTGGTATTTTCCTACAGTAGCGGCACGGCCACCCAAACCGTGCACCTTCGCCACACTGTCCCGAATTTTGGCGGTAAGCGATGGTGGATGGTCTGCCCCTACAGCGGAGCCCTTGTGAATAAACTCTATTTGCCTCCCGGCGGTAATTGCTTCGCATCGCGGCAGGTTCACCGGCTGGCGTATCGCAGCGAACGCACGACGGCCCAGACACGTAAGCTGGACAGGCTCTTTGCGCTGCAAAGCAAGCTGGGATGCGCAAACGGGCGGGGCCAGTCCCCACAGCGGCCCAAAGGCATGTGGCGGCGGACCTACGCGCATCATTTGGAGCGATATTGGCAATTGGAGGAAGCCGTTTGCCGAGAATTTGAAGTCTTGGCGTTTCCGGCGGCAAATTGAATCTGATTGGCGCGAAATGTGTCACCGGCTGCGCGAAAAGCCCAGCATTTCAGCGATAATTCAGCCGAGCCAATCAAATCCGGGTCACATTTTGGAAGCAAGTCATTTTTGATTGAGAAGCTGCCACCTCTCGAAACCCGCACAATTCCGCCATTTCCAGCCGCGATTTGTCGCGTACGGTGTGCGCGAAGTTGTTCCCCATTTGGACCGTTTTGATCTACCACTTCCCGGTTCAATTTTTGATGACAAAGGCCTTGGTTTCACGCGGATTTTGTAGCCCATCTGGCGCCTGAGGGATAGGCTGCTGCGACTAGCGGAGATCGGTGGAATGGCCCAATTTGTAGCAGATAGACATCTTTGAGCGGTAATCTGCGCCGTCCGACAGGGCTGCCCACCATGGGAAATCAAAGTGGCAGACGGACCAAATCTTTCTTACGTTTTAACGATATGAAAGGTAGGGTCTTGGACTTGTGGGCAATTCAACTTGGGTTCCATAGTGGGAAATAGTGTCAGTTTTGAACGCACGCTCGCGAATCTGATGCGTGCGCGTTTTCCGTACTTGTATGTGGCGACTTGGGAGGAGGCACGTGCGCTCCAGCTCGTGGCGACTGCTGCCAAGGATGTTGATCTCATCCGTACCGAAAGGCGCGTCCTAGACTGGAGCCTGACCAAGGGGTTTTCTGAGGATGGTGTTCCGGTCGAAGGAGACACAAAGCAGCCCCTGAAAGCACTCGACTTCATCGAAAAGTTCGAGGACCCCGCGGTTTTCGTTCTGAAGGATTTTCATGTCGTATTGGGGGCTGGCGGACGATCTCCCGACCATCAGGTCGTGCGCCGACTGCGCGACCTGCTCCCAGCATTAAAGCACTCTCTAAACCCGAAGAATGTCGTCATCATTGCGCCTCAACTCGCCTTGCCCATTGAGTTGGAAAAGGACGTAACCGTCCTCGAGTTTGAGTTGCCATCATTCGATGAGATTCGTGGCGTCCTTACCCAGATGATCGAGACTAACCGGAGCACTGGGCGGGTTATCATCGATGTGACGGAAGAGGACGAAGAACGCCTTGCGAAAGCGGCTATGGGGTTGACCCTGCACGAGGCGGAGAATGCATTCGCGCGCGCGATGGTTGAGGACGGCAAACTCGATATTTCCGACGTGGAAGTCGTCTTAGAAGAGAAACGACAGACAATCCGCAAATCCGGGATTCTCGAATATATCAAGCCCGACCTCAACATCGCTGACGTTGGCGGTCTCCAGAACCTCAAACGTTGGCTTATCAAGCGCAATAAGTCGTGGCTTGACTCCGCAGCTCGGTACAATCTCCCTGCGCCTCGCGGCGTGTTGATTGCGGGCGTTCCGGGGTGCGGCAAGAGCCTTGTCGCCAAGGCTGTTTCCGCGATGTGGCAGGTGCCGCTCCTTCGGCTCGACGTTGGTCGAATATTCTCGGGCCTGGTTGGATCGTCGGAAGAAAACATGCGCCGTGCGATCGACACTGCCGAGGCAATCGCACCATGCGTGCTGTGGATCGATGAGGTCGAAAAGGGTTTCGGCTCAGTCACGGGACCGAGTGGTGACAGCGGCACATCGGCGCGCATTTTCGGAACGTTTTTGACGTGGATGCAGGAGAAGTCGAAACCCGTCTTCGTCGTCGCCACGGCTAACAATATCTCGGCTCTACCCCCCGAGATGATGCGCAAAGGCCGCTTCGACGAGATATTTTTTGTCGATCTACCGACCCATTCCGAGCGCCGCGAAATTCTGAAGCTCCACCTTGACCGGCGCCTGACCGATCCAGAGGTCATTGGCGAATTTGTCGCCAACGAAGCCGCGCTTGCTGCTTTGGCCGATGCGACTGAAGGCTTCGTGGGAGCGGAACTGGAGCAAGTCGTAGTCAGCGGCTTGTTCGAAGCGTTCTACGAGAATCGCAGCATCTGCCTTGACGATTTCCTGAAGGCCGTTCGTTTCACGGTCCCATTGTCCGTGACACAAGCTGAGCAGATTCAGCATCTGCGCGAGTGGGCAAATGTGCGCGCGGTCGCAGCCACGCAAGATGAAGACCGAGCAACCTACACGGTATCAGATAGCGTGCCACCACCCAGCGATCCGACTCGCGCGCCCGATGCGATCATCAGTAGTCGCGGCGGCAGATCGATCGACTTTTGAGGGCCACAATGTCGAGCGGCAAAATCAAACTGCGCATATTCCCAGATGGACGCGTCGAAGCAGAGATCGATGGAATCGCCGGCAGTGGATGTACGAAATTCATCCCGCTGGTTGAGCAACTGGTGGGAGGCGAAACCATCGATTCAAAGCGGACAGAGAACTATTTCCAGGACGCGGTCATCGGCTCGGAAGCCTCGGAGATTGAAACCACGCGCGTCAAGGGGAGCCGTTAGGTATGTCTGTATCCTTAGCCTTGCTGCCGGTCGCCCTGGCCCTTCGTGTGGTCATGGGGAAAGAAGGCTTTGAAGCGTGGGTAGCGTCGCAGCAGGAGCGAGCCACGACTGACATTGGGAGTGAGTACGAGCTGGCTCGCCTGCTTAAGCAGGCTGGATATGACGCGGTCAAATTCGGGGCTCTGGTGAAAACTCATCTCGACGGCGAACGGGTGTTTTTCTTCTGGGAATTCATCGACGGGAATTGGGTCGCGATCTTTTCCAAGGGTGCAGACCTGGAATTGCGGCAAGCCTTGATGGAAAAACTGGAGGCGGCTGCCGGTAGGCAAGTGTTCACGCCGCTACCCAATGGAGAGGCGGAACAGTCCAATAGCTACCCTACCAATTTCGTCGATCGTGACCTCTTGGCACAGGCGCTAACCGAGCTTGGTGGTGATCCGACGCATGGGGCTGACGGATCACTGACTTGTCGCATAAACTCAGCAAAATTGATCTTCACGAAGGAGGGCGACGGGCCATTCAGCGTGACCATAAAGGGGGCAGTGAAAGCCGAACAAGCATTCCAGTATCTGTCCGATCTTGATGACGACTATCGAAAGGCAGTGCAGACGTCAGTCTACCAAAGGATCAAATCAGAGGCTGAAGATCGGGACATGCTTATAGAGTCAGAGGAAGTGCTTCCGGATAAGTCAATCTTGCTCACTTTGCGGCTTAACTAGGAAATTTGCGGTGTTCGGATTTTTTACCCTCGTCTCATTGGTCGTTGCCTACACGCTGGGTGGTTGGTGGTGGGCAGGCTTTGCCGTGATGTTTTTGGCTTGGCTCGGCAAGCGGCAGGAAGCCAAGGAGAAGCGCGAAGCTGCCGATCGCGTCGAGGAATTGGAGGATCAGGCCGAAGAGATTGTTCGAGAAACCGCAGATTGGCCTGAGGCACTCGTCGAAGCGTGTTCGTCGCTCGTCGCTCATGGCTACTACGTTGGGGATCTGATCCCGGAAAAGAAACGCTCGAATGCGATGGTGAACTTTCCACCGCCGGGTAATCCGGTGATTTTTGCTCTTGTCGATGGAACGGTTTTTGGCTCGGCAGACCGAGGGCTAGCGGTTGGACGCGACGGCATAGCGTGGAAAGATTTTGGTAAAGAAAACCCGGTGCAAATGACCTGGGATTTTCTAGCGCAGCGGCAGGTCGCTCTCAGTGGTGGAAAGGTTAAGATCGGACTGTTGGAGTACGAAGGGACTGGGTCAGGTATCGACCCTGAAAAACTCGAAACGTTGTTCGCGAGCTTACATGAATATGCCCAATCCGTCTCAGCGCTGGGATTGAAGCAATCGCAGCACCACGTTGATGTACCGAGGAAATCCCCGGAAGTCGTCGATGCGACGAAGCCAGTCGTAGCGATCAACAGTGCTGAATTTGATGAGTTGCTTGCCCTTCCTGGGATCGGGGCTGCAGAGGCGCAAATGATCCTGAAAAGGCGCAGTGAGCGATCCTTTTCATCGAACACTGAATTGGCGGACTATCTGGATTTAAAGCCCCATATCATGACTAAGCTCGATGGGCTGACGGACTTTGGACCGGCGGAAGGCGCGGTTTTGCCCGAGACTGAACCAACGAAATCGACTGTCGCAAATGCACCAAGGCTAAATACGCTTGGCGGTCGGACGATTGACTGATCGCCAGAAGCTGCGCGTTCACCGCTTCACCCCGATTACCAAGAGCGAGGGACCGGGGGTTCGGGCTTGCATCCAGGTTCAGGGTTGCCCGATCAGGTGTAACGGTTGTGGTGTGCCGCAAACGTGGTCTGATCGCGGTGGGGCTTTGATTGAAACCGGCGCATTGGTGGATGCAATCATTCTAGGTCCACCGGTCGAGGGAGTGACGTTTCTCGGTGGCGAACCATTTGCGCAAGCGGATGCTTTAGCCACGATCGCGGAAGCTGTTCGTCTTAAAGGCTTGTCGGTCGTCACTTTTACCGGATACTTGCGCGAGGATATTGAGAATAGCGCGAGCAGCGGTTTCGATCGGCTTCTGAGGGCAACTGACCTCTTGATCGATGGTCCTTTCGATCAGGCTCAGCTCGACTTTTCGCGCCCTTGGATCGGTTCACGCAATCAGCGCTATCATTTCCTGTCTGAGCGCTACGCGCACTTGGCGAGCGAAATCGGCAATCTTCCAAATCGCCTTGAGATCAAGATCGGCCCTAACGGGAACGTCATTGCCGGGGGGCTTGGCCCACTCGAAGCGTCCAAAGAATTGCTGGCCGCTGTCGCAAGGTCATTTCGCTAATTGAAGTGGCTCCAACGGATTTAGTGTTTCATGCCACCGCATCCAGCCCGCTGCGCTGGATTATGGACAGCAGCCGCAGTGCCGGACCTCCCGGCTTCTTCGCGCCTCGCTCCCAGTCCGACACAAGGTTCTTCGACACGTTGAGATAGCGCGCGAAGACCGGTTGCGAGACATGCTCTGCTTCGCGGATCGCTTTGATCTCCTCTGGTGAAAGAACGGGCGCAGGCGCAAGGCAAGCCTCGTCAAACTCGCGCATGGTGCGCTTGTCGATGCTGCCAGCGTCGTGCAGGCCTTCCATCATTTCGTGGACGGCGGCCATCGCCTCGTTCTTATAAGTCTTTGCCTTAGCCTTGCTCATCGTCGTTCACCTCGACCAATCGGCCTTCTTCAACTTCCGTTTCGATCTGGTCCTCGCCCAGTTCCAGCATGATACTGGCAGCCTTGCGATAGACCTTCAGTTCCGCCGCACTCAGGTTCGCCTTGTCGCTCTTGGCGAAGGCGAACACGAATATGGCCCGCTCGCCGGAGCGGAAAATCAGGATCGAGCGATAACCGCCCGACTTGCCTCCGCCCTGGCGCGCGATACGCTGTTTGATGAGGCCGCTGCCAAGGTCGGCATCGATCAGGCCGGTTTCGGCCCGATGCACGGCATCAGCAAGCGTGGCATCGCTGATTTTTTCCTTTGCCGCGAACTTGGCGAACCAGCGGTTAGCGTAGATGCGGATGCGCGGGTTCCTAGTCATGCAGCAACGGCCCACTATCATACTTAGTGTTACGGCTCAATGAATTTGAGCCACTCATGTTTTGCTCGATCTGGTCGCCGATGCGCTGCGCCGCCTCGATGACATGCCCATCGTCAAGATGGGCATAGCGGGTCGTGGTCCGCACATCGGCATGGCCCAGCAGCTTGCCGATCATCGGCAGGGTTTCAGAGTGGGCGGCGGCATGACTGGCAAAGCTGTGCCGTAGATCGTGGATACGAACGCCGGGTAGGCCTGCTTCGTCGCGCAGCTTGCTCCAAAGGTTCCCGATGTCTGTGATCGGGCGCTGGGTGGTCGGGTTCCAGAACACATAAAGCTGCTTCTCCCGGCGCGGCAGGGCGTGAAGGATCGTCGCTGCCGCCTCGGCCAGCCAAACCGTGCGCGGGCCGGTCTTGCTGTCGGTAAGCAGCAAACGCCTTCCCCGCACCTCGCTCCATTTGAGGCAGGTGATCTCCGACTTGCGGCAGCCGGTCAGGATCAGCAGGCTGATCGCTGCGCAATGCAGCGGGAAAGCGTTGCGGTGCCGGTCAAGCACTTCACCGATCCGCCGGAACTCCTGATCGGACAGGAAGCGTTCGCACTTCCGCCCCTTGTTCTTGCGGATATAGAGGCAGGGGTTCGCCCCTTCGGGCCGCACGCCCCATTGCTCGGCCTTGTTGAACATGGCGCGCAGGATTTCCCCGCAGCGATTGGCCGCTCCGGGGCCACCGGTGTTGGTGATGCGGTTGAACCATTCCTGCACATGGCGTTCCTCGATCTCGTCGAGGAACAGGCCCTCGAAGGCCCGGTCGAGATATTTCCGCTTGTAGTAGCGATGGGTGTAGAGCGTGGACGGTTTCCACTTGGGCGATACGCGCTCCCAGTAGGTCTTCAGGAAGTCGCGGTAGGACGGAACCTTGCGCAGCCGCTTGCGCTCTTCCGCCGGGTTTTCGCCGGTCTGGGCGCGGAGAAGGACGCGGCGCGCCACATCCATCGCCTGCGCACGGCTGAGTACCTTGGCGTTACCGATCGTCACCGTGCGGGTGCGCCCTTCCATCCGTGCCTGGACAATATAGACCTTGCGCCCGCTGGCATAATATCGAGTGCCAAATCCCGGCAGTTCTCGCGTCCAGCACGTCTTGCGCAGCTCGCCCAAGCCACGGCACTTGCCAATCACATGGAATTTGAGGCTGCCCAGCTCCTCGGCGACGATCCCCCGCAGGGTAAGCGCGTTCATTGCCCGACTCCGATCAGGCGGGCAATCGAGCCGGATACGCGCTCCGCTGCATCGGCGACGATCTCGTCGGACAGATGCGCATATCGGGTTGTCGTTTCTGCCAGCGCATGGCCCAGCAGCTTGCCGATCACCATCAGAGAGATGTTGTCGCGGATCGCGACCGAAGCGAAGCTGTGTCGCAGGTCATGCAGGCGCACATCCGGCAAGGCCGCGCGGTTGCGGATTTTCGACCAATGGATGCCGAGCGTGATCGGCTTGTCGGGATTACGGAAGGAGGGGAATAGTAGGCCGGTTGGTTCCCGGTTTGGTAATGCTGCGATCACATTGGCGGCTTGCCGGTTGAGATAGACGATCTTCGCGCCGGTCTTGCTGTCGGGCAGCATCAGGCGCGGCTCCTGCACCCATTCCCAGCGCAGTTGCTCGATCTCGCCGCAACGTGCGCCGGTGAAGATCAAGAGGCGGATCGCCGCGACATAGAGCGGCTGCTCCGTCTCATAGTCCCGCAATGCCGTGGCAAGCCGCGCATACTCGTGTGCCGACAAAAACCGCTCCATCGGCTTGCGCTTGTAGCGCGGCGTGCCCTTGCAGGGATTGGAGCCGCGCGGGCGCAGGCCGAGGCGTTCGGCATAGCCCATCATCACGGAGAACACCGGCAAGGTGCGGTTGAACACGCCGGGTCGCTCGACGAAACTGTCGCGCCAGAACAGGATGTCGCCCTTGGCCAGATCGTCTACGCGCCGGTCGCCGAATGCGCCGAGGATTTCCTTGAAGATCGCGCTCTCGTTGCGCTTGCGGGTCGATGGCTTCCAGTGTCGCGAATAGTCTGCCCAGAAGCGTTCCGCGTAGTCGCGCAGCAGGGGCGCATCGCTCTTCTGCGCGGCGCGGGCCTTCTTGCGCGTTGGCAAACCGTCCAGCGCTACCTCCGCCAGTTTCGCCCGCGCGAGGCGGCGGGCCGTCGCGGGCGAGATGTCGCGGGAGGTCCCCAGCGATACCCGCCGCAGCTTGCCGCGCTGGCGGAACAGCACGAACCATGTCCGCCTGCCGCCGGGATTTACTCGAAGGCCAAAGCCTGGCAAGTCGATATCCCAATATTCCCGGATGCGCTTGCCCGGCTTGCGGCGGGCGATATTGCCGTTGAGCCGTACCCGGTTGGTGGGCTTTGCCTTTTCACCACTCCCACGCCCATCACCGGATCGTGTCGTAGAATGATTCGGGGCTTCATTCGCTGGTAGCAGATAGCCATTTTCTTGCATTGACTTGCTCCTCTTTGTAGAGGAACAACTTCGCGTAACCTATTGCTTAACAATCTCTTTCTGCCGCATGGCGGCGTACGGTGTGTAGTCGTTTCCAGCTTCCATGGCAGGCATCGGCATGGCTGCTCGAATGGCATTGCGGACGTTTGCCGCGCCCCTGTTGAGAAATGTTGAGGCGCGCGCCGATTGAGCGAATCCAGCCTCTCGCGTTCGCCTCAAGGGCCGGGCCTATCGGGGAGCGGTTATGGGAACCGGCGCACGATCTGGAAAAAATATCAATCAAATCAATGGATGGTGGCGGAGACGGAGGGATTCGAACCCTCGATACCCCGATAGAGGTATGGCTCCTTAGCAGGGAGCTGGTTTCAGCCACTCACCCACGTCTCCGCATCGCGATTCCGGCTGTGCCGCACCGCGAGGGGCGCGCTATAACGGGGCGCAATCGGGGCGGCAAGGGGCGTTTGCGTGAATCGGCGCGAATGGTTCGGGCGAGAGCGGTTCGCCGCCCAATTCGACTCGCTTCACCGCATTTTCGATTCGGCTGGCCGCGCATCAATTGCCCGTTCAGGCGCGGTGGATTCTCTTGTACGCTGGATTGAACCTGTCTGGATGGGAAGAGCCTATGTCGCTCCTGAGCCTCTCGCAAAATGTCCTGCGCAACACGCTGGCCGCCGCCGCGCTGTGCCTCGTTGCCAGCCCGCTCGCGGCGCAATCGATCGAGACGGTCGACCCGAACATGGCGATCGACGGTGACCTTGCCGAGCAGCCGGGCGACCAGCCGGTCTATGCCCAGCCGGTGGGCGAGGAAGCCTATGAGCAGACCGACGCCCGTCCCTCGGTCGACGACGTGTTCAGTGAGAGTGATGCGGGTGCTGACGTGGCCCCAAGCTGGTCCGATCCGGAGGCAGCCACCGGCGAGGTTGCCGACGTAGCTGCCGACGAGAGCACGACCTACAAGGAAGACGACCTGATCGGCGCGGCTGAAGGTGTGTTCGGCAAGGGCGCCGAAGGCGTCGCCCGGATGATCCAGGACCTGCTGAAAGAACAGGGCGAACCTAATGCCTATATCGTTGGGCGCGAGGCGGGCGGAGCGTTCATCGTCGGCGCGCGTTATGGTTCGGGCACGCTGTATCACAAGGTGGAGGGCGAACGCCCGGTTTACTGGACAGGCCCGTCGATCGGCTTCGATGCCGGGGCCAATGCGGGCAACACCTTCGTACTGGTCTACAATCTTTACGATTCGGAAGACCTCTACAAACGCTTCCCGTCGGGCGAGGGGCAGGCCTATCTCGTCGGCGGGATGACGGCCAGCTATCTGCGGCGCGGCGATACGGTGCTGATCCCGATCCGCGTCGGGGCGGGCCTGCGGCTCGGCGTCAATGCAGGCTATATGAAGTTTTCCAAGAAGCAGCGTTGGCTGCCCTTCTGAGGTCGCAGCTTTAGCGGGCCCTCCAAAATCTAGGCCAGAAACCGAGGCCGCTTGGCCGGTTTGATGTTGCGAGTTGCCGCCAGTCTCGGCATGGGGCTGGGCATGCTCGACCGACTTCAAGCCCAGGCGCCCGATGCGCTGCTCGCCCTTATCAAGATGTATGCCGCCGATGAGCGTGCAGACAAGATCGACCTCGGCGTCGGTGTCTATCGCACGAATGAGGGCGATACGCCGGTGTTCAAGGCGATCAAGGCCGCCGAACAGGCGCTGATCGACGAGCAGGATTCGAAAAGCTATCTCGGCCCCGAAGGCGATCTCGGCTTCGTCCATGCGCTGATGCCCTATGTCTTCGGGCAGGACGCGACGATGGGCGGGCGGATCGAAGGGATGCAGACCCCCGGCGGCACCGGCGCGGTGCGGCTGGCTGCGGCGGTTGCAAAGGCGGCAGGCGTCACCCGCGTCCATATGGGCACGCCGAGCTGGCCCAACCATGCGCAGATATTCGCCGATCTCGGGCTCGAAACGGCAGGCTTCGGCCATGCGACCGGCGAAGGCGCAGCGAACCTGGAGGCGGTGCTCGCCGCGATCGGTGATGCTCGCGACGGCGATGCGGTGCTGCTGCACGGCTGCTGCCACAACCCGACCGGCGTCGATTACACCAACGAACAGTGGGACGAGATTGCCGATGCGCTGGCGAAGAGCCCGGCGCTGGCGATCCTCGATGTCGCCTATCACGGGCTTGGGCGCGGGATGGAAGAAGACGCCTATGGCGTGCGCAAGGTCCTGTCGAAGCTGGACGAGGCGCTCGTGGCCTATAGCTGCGACAAGAATTTCGGCATGTATCGTGACCGTGTGGGCGCGCTCTATGTGATGGCGAAGGACGCGGATGGATTGCCCGCGATCCTCTCCAACCTCAACGCGCTGGCCCGGGCCAGCTGGTCGATGCCGCCCGACCATGGCGGCGCGGCGGTGCGGCTGGTGCTGCGCGATGACGGGCGCACCCAGATGTGGCTCGACGAGCTGGAGGATATGCGCAACCGCATGCGCCGCGTGCGCGAGCGGCTGGCAGCGGCGGACAATGAGGTGCCGGGGCTCAACCTCTCCGCACTTGCCGACCAGAACGGGCTCTTCGCCATGCTGCCGCTGGCCAGGGAACAGATCGTCGCACTGCGCGAGGATCATGCGGTCTACATGGCGGGGTCGGGGCGGATCAATATCGCTGGCTTGCATGCGGGAAATACCGAGCAGTTCATTGGCGCGCTGAAAGCGGTCACCTCCTGAATGGACCGCCAGCCGGTCCTTGAAGGGGAGCGGCTGCTGCTGAGGCCGCTGGCGGCGGGTGACTGGGATGCGCTGTTCGCCGTCGCCTCGGACCCGGCGGTGTGGGAACAGCACCCGATGCATGACCGCTGGCGCGAGGACGTGTTCCGCACCTTCTTCGACGATGCGCTGGACAAGGGTGGCGCGCTGGCGGTGATCGACAAGCGCGACGGGTCGATCATCGGTTCTTCGCGCTTCCAAGCGTTGCTCGATGCAGAGGACGATCCCGAGGAACAAAGCTCGGTCGAGATCGGCTGGACCTTCCTCGCCCCGCGATACTGGGGCAAGGGTATCAACCACGAGATGAAACGGCTGATGCTGGCCCACGCGTTCCAGTATGTCGAACGGGTCGATTTCCGCGTCGGCGAAACCAACTGGCACAGCCGCACCGCGCTGGAGAATATCGGCGCCGAGCGCACCCGCCGCACCGAACTCAGCCAATACCAGGGCAAGCGCGTGATCCATATCGTCTACGCGATCGCCCGCGATGGCTTTGTCCAAGGACCGCTGGGGCAGGGTTGAGTAGAACACGGATTGCTGGTTTCGATCCAGCGAGCCGTTGCAGTCAGATCAGGCGAATTCCGCGTTGGTGGGGTGCCGTTCACCCGCCGTGCAACAATGCCGCCATAGGTCTCGCGCCATGAATCGGACTTCACGCTTTGCCGTCGCGCTTGCGCCCATTTTCGCCTTCACCTCGCTAGTCTCATGGCCGGCATTGGCGCAGGACACCCGTCCCTCGCAGGAGGAGATCATTGTCACTGCCCAGCGTTCGGGCGCGCCGATGTGGACGATTCAGACTCCGACCGGGACCGTGATCCTTGTTGGTGAGATCGCCGCTGTGCCGAAAAGCACACCATGGGAACCGGACCGGCTCACCGATGCAGCGACCAGTGCAGACCGCGTAATCATCCGAGCGCAACCCAAGTTCTCGCCCGGCGACGTTTTCCGGCTGATCTTCGCCGGCGGCAAGATCACCAAATTGCCGGGCAAGACGATCGCGGCGGACTACCTGACCGTCGAACAGCGTGCTCGACTGGCCGTGTTGGAGAGTGAATACGATGTCGATTACGACCGCCGCAGTTTCCTGATGTCCAGCTTCGACCTGCTTGCCCGGCGGCTCGACTTCGACAACAAGACCACGAAGGATCCGACCGAAATCGTGCGCAAGGCCGCCGAACGCGCCGACGTGCCGGTCTCGCAGCCCGAACGTTTTCGCGGCGAGGACCTGCTCGACAATCTGGCCGGAGCAGACCCGCAAAGTCACATCCCTTGCCTCGAAGCTGCGATGACCGCGACCGAGGCCGGGCAGGGCATCATTGCGCAGCGCGGCGACGCATGGCGCAACCGCGAGATTCCCGCCGTTATGGCCAACCCGCTGGAGATTGCGCTCGGCACCTGCTGGCCGTGGGCGGACGACGATGTCGGCACGGAGATTCGGGATCAGTGGACCGGAATGATCGCCGATGCCGCTAAGGATAGCGGAGTTACGCTGGCCGTCGTGCCGCTGCGCGTGCTGGCGGAAAAGGATGGCGTGCTCGACCAGCTGGAAGCGCGCGACTTCCCGATCATCGGACCGGAGTGGCGCTGAAGTCTACCCCCGCAAGCCCTCCATCCGCTTCAGGTACCGCGCCAGCACGTCGATCTCCAGATTGACCGTGCTGCCCTCCTGAAGCGTGCCCAGCGTAGTTACTTCACCGGTGTGCGGGATGATGTTGAGCGCGAAGTCGCAGGTGCCGTCGGGCCGGTCGCGGACGTCGTTGACGGTCAGCGAAACCCCGTCGACGGTGATCGATCCCTTGGCCGCGATGAAGGGCGAATATTCCGCCGGGGCGCGGATGGCGAGGCGGGTGGAGCCGCCCTCTTCCTTCGCCAGCTTCACTTCGCCCACGCAATCGACATGGCCGGTGACGATATGCCCGCCCAGCTCGTCGCCCAGCCGCAGCGCCTGTTCGAGGTTGAGCCTGCGCCCTTCGCTCCACAGTCCTGGCACGCTGCGCGAGACGGTTTCGTCGGATACGTCAACCGCGAACCAGCTATCACCCGCCGCACCGCCGCGATCGACCACCGTCAGGCACACGCCCGAACAGGCGATGGAGGCGCCGATGGCCATTTTCTCCGGGTCGTAGGGGCAGGCGATGCGGATATGCAGGTCGCCGCGATGCTCGACCTTTTCGATGGTTCCGATGGCGGTGACGATGCCGGTGAACATTATGCGATTTCTCTCCTGCTCCTCCCCCTCAAGGGGGAGGCCGGGTGGGGGTGTACGGCGTTCCATGACCGTCGAACACCCACCCCTAGCCCCTCCCTCAAGGGAGGGGAATAGGGTGTACTATCGGGCTCTCGAATAGGCGGCGTAGCTGTCGCTGCCAAGCTGGCGCTGCTCGACAACAGCCCAGCCGCCGTCGTTTTCGAGCGTATTGAGCCGGGTCGCGGCGAGCACATCGTCTCCGCCGATCAGGACAGGTGCGCGATAAAGCTCGATCCGGTCGACAAGGTCGGCGTCGAGAAAAGCCGCCGCTGTCTGCGCGCCGCCTTCGACATAGAGATATTGCACCGCGTCTAGAGCGGCGACTTCCTGCGGCGTGGCGATGGTGGTGACGCCTTCGATCGTTCCGCGGGTCAGCACGACGCGTTGCGGGCTGCGATCCTCCAGCCCCTCCAGTCGCACGTCGAGCCGGGGCTGGTCGGTACGCCAGGTACCGCCGCCGACAAGGATCGCATCGGCCTGCGCGCGGTGGGCGTGGACATGCGCGCGGGCTGCGTCGCCGGTGATGGTGACCCGCTCGCCATGCGGTCCGGCGATGCAACCGTCGGCGGACAGGGCGAGCTTGAGCGTGATATGCGGACGGCCATGCCCGGCGCGGGCAAGATACCCGGCGAGGCTGTCGCGGCATGTCTTGTCGGGCAGGTGGCTGGCATCGACCCCGGCCTCGCGCATCGCTGCCAACCCCTTGCCCGATGTGCGCGGATCGGGGTCCATCACCCCGAAGACGCAGCGCGCAAGGCCTGCCTTGGCAATCGAACTCGCGCATGACGGGCCGCGCGCCGAGAGATGCGCACAGGGTTCGAGCGTGCAGTAGAGTGTTGCGCCCTGTGCCGCTTCGCCCGCCATCGCCAGCGCCATCGCTTCGGCATGCGGCCTGCCGCCAGGCTGCGTCCAGCCGCGCCCGATCACCTTGCCGTGTTTCACGATAATTGCCCCGACGCCGGGGTTGGGGCGGCTCAGCGGCCTTGCGCGCGATGCCAGTCGCGCCGCCGCCGCCAGCCATTCCGCATCACTCGGTCGCGGCAGGCTCATCTTGCTCGATACCGGCCCGGCCCAACAGCTCCTTGCGGCGCTTTGCCTCGGCGGCCTTCTCGCGCGCTTCGTCCTCGCGGATCTTGCGTTCCATCTCGTCGGTGTCGAGGCCGGTTGCCTTGCCCAGCTGGCGATAGAGTTCGCGCCGCACCTCGAGCCGTTCTTCCTCGCGCTTGGCCAGTGCTTCCTTCCGCGTCTGGTTCTCGATATTGGAAGCGACGATGTCCTCTTGCGAACGTCCATCCTCAAAGGTCGAGATGTAGATCACATCGGGCGGCGAGGGCAGGCCAACCGCGCGTTCGCGGGTGACGAAATAGAATATCGTGAAGGTCAGCGCGATTGACACACCCAGTACCGGCCAGCGGTGTGGGTTGGGACGGCTGAACTCGGTCCAGAAATCCCTGAGGCCCGGTGCAGGGTTGAGACGACGCAGGAAACGCATTCGTCCTACATAGGGCGTTGCACCGCGCATCGCCAGAGGGTTTGCCCGGCTCAGCCGAAGTGGCGATAAAGCGAGCGGCCCTGCCTCTTCAGCCAGCGGTCGGCTGCTTTCAGGTCACCCTCGAACAAATCACCGAGCAACGCATGGAACGCCGGACTGTGGTCGAAATGGACCAGGTGCGCGACTTCATGCGCAACAACCGAACGGCGCACGGCATCGGGAGCCATCACCAGCCGCCAGTTGATCCGCACTGTCCCGCTGGTCGAGCAACTGCCCCAGCGCCGCTGCGCACCCGACAGCGCGATGTTCGGTGTGGGGACATTCGCACGCTGGCAATATTCGGCAAGGTCGGCGGCCATCAGTTCGCGTGCCTCGGCCTTTAGCCAGCGTTCGAGCCTTGCAGGCAATGCCTCGAGCGGACCGCCGACCAGCAGGCGCTCGCCTTCGCGCTGCACGCGGCGCGGGTGGCCTTGCTGCCAGTCGACCGCCAGATCTTCGCCACGAAAGGTGAGGATGGAACCAGGTATCGGTGCCTGCGGTTGTTCCACCTTGGCGAGCTGGGTTTCGAGCCATTCCGCACGCGAGCGGGCAAACTCCAGCGCCTCGCGCGTTCGGCCCCATTTGGGGATCGTCACCCGCACTTCGCGGCCATCGGGTGCAAGGCGCAGCGTCATGCGCCGCGCTGTCGGATGGCGTTTGATCGCCATCGGCAGAGCCTGCCCGCCGACCTCTACAACCGGGTCATACAGTTCGGGGCGCAGCCAGTCGATCATGCGCGGCAGCTTACCACGTCAGTCCCATTCGACCACATGATGTTCGAGCGGTCCGGCCACGGTCTCGCTCACCACGCGGCCTGCGACGGAAATCCCGGCAGCGACAATCGACTGGCGATCGCCCGAGATAAGGTAATGCCAATCCTCCAGCGGCTTGCCTTCCGCGCGCATGCGATAGGCGCAGGTCGACGGAAGCCACGGCACGTCGCTGACGATGCGATAGGTCAGCCGCAGGCAATCGGGCACAAAGGCCTTGCGGTTGCGGTAATCGCGGCATTGCGCGGTTTGGCAGTCAAGCAGCTTGCAGGCGACATTGGTGTGCTCGATCTCGCCAGTGTCGGCATCTTCGATCTTGTGCAGGCAGCAGCGGCCGCAACCGTCGCACAAGGCCTCCCACTCCTCACGGTTGAGATCGGCCAGCGGCAGTTCCCAGAAAACGTCCCTCAGCGGACCCATCCTTCGAGTTCCTTCGCCACCGCTTCGGAACCCTTGTCGGTCGGCAAAATGCCGAGCGGCTTGCCCTGCGGATCGAACAGGTAGGTGAAGGTGGTGTGGGTGACGTTATAGCCGCCCTCCTCATTCGGCTCATCCTTGCTTGCAGTCGCACCGAACAGGGGCAGGATCGCGGTGATCTCCGCCTCACTGCCGGTAAGCCCGATCAACCGGTGGTGGAAATTGCCGACGAATTCGTCAAGCACCTGCGGTGTATCGCGTCCGGGATCGACCGAGATGAAGATCGGCTGGATCTTCGCGCCGAGCGCCGGATGCTGCTTCTCGAACTGTTCGAGCCCCTTGGACATGCGGCCAAGGTCGGTCGGGCAGATATCGGGACAATAGGTGAAGCCGAAATAGACGATGCGATACTTCCCGTCGAAATCGGACCAGCTTGCCTTTTGCCCTTTGTTGCCGGTGAGGGTGAAATCGCCGCCCATGGCCGCTCCGCGCAGGTCCACCCCGTCAGCGGATGGACCGGGAGGCGCCGCGCCTCCGCATGATGCGAGTGCAAGGGCCGCAGCGGCGAGGAGTGAAAAGCTGTATATGGATCGAAGCATGGCGCGGCGCTTCATGCTCTGCTAATCCGCGCTGCACAAGAGGGCGATTCAGCCCGCAACGACAATTTCGAAAGGTCGAATTCGCTATGGCCCCTGCGCTTATCCGCAAGGCTTTGTTTGCAATCGGTATCGCCTCGCTTGCGATGCCAGCCGCCGCCCAGTTCACTTCTGACGGTTATGAATTCCTCAAGGCCGTCAGGGATGGCGAGGCGCAGAAAGTCACCGATACGCTGAACGAGCCGGGGTCGACGGTGATCAATCACCGCGATCGCACGACCGGGGAAACTGCGCTGCATATCGTAACGAAACAGCGTGAGCCGGTCTGGATTCGTTTCCTCCTGCAGAAAGGTGCCAACCCCAATATCGCCGACCGCGATGGCGTGACACCGCTGATGATTGCTTCCAGCTTCGGCTATTTCGAGGAGGTCAAGGAACTGCTCAAGGGCGGCGCGCGGGTCGACGTGTCGAACGACGCAGGCGAGACTCCACTGATTTCGGCAGTCCACCGGCGCGATACGGAGATGATGAAACTGCTGCTCGAGCACGGTGCAAATCCGGACAAGGCCGACAATTCGGGCCGCAACGCGCGCGATTATGTGGCGGTGATGAACAGCAACAACCTGATGCTCGAAGTCTTTGCCGAGCATGACAAGAAGGCCGAAGAAGCCAAGCAGGCACCCAAGACCTACGGCCCCGAAATCCGGTGAGCGACCTGTCCGACCTGACGCTTGACGAATTGCGGCTCGCTCTCGCGCCCGAAGTCGCCAGCTCAGCCGTTTTTGACGGCTGGAGCATGGCTGCGGTCGATGCCGCTGCCGATATGGCCGGGGTCGATCCCGATATCGCGCGGCTTGCCTATCCGGGCGGTGCGATGGATATGATCGGGGCGTGGGTCGACAGCATTGATGCCGCAATGATCGTTGCGCTCAAGCCCGAAGACCTGGCGAAACTGCCGATCCGCGAGCGTATCCGCACGCTGGTGCAGTTCCGGCTCGATGCGATTGCAGGGCAGGAAGAGGCACTGAAGCGCGCCACCGCGATCATGGCGATGCCGCAAAATGTCGCCAAAGCACTCAAGATCGGCTGGCGCAGCGCCGACCTGATGTGGCGGCTCGCAGGCGACACGGCGACCGATTACAACCACTATTCCAAGCGCACGATCCTTGGCGGCATCTACACCGCGACGCTGGCAGTGTTCGCCGGTGACGAGAGCGAGGACAAGGCCGAGACCAAAGCCTTCCTCGATCGCCGGATCGAAGGCGTGATGACGTTCGAAAAAACCAAGGCCAAATGGCTCAATCCCGACCGCGAGCATTTCAGTATGGCGCGTTTCCTCGGGCGGTTGCGCTATCCGGCGCGTTAGTTGTCGAGATAACAACGGACCACTAATGATAATCGTTTGCAATAAGCCGTCGTATCTGGCAGCGGGCGGCTATGACACTTGAAGGTCTTTCCATCGGACAGCGCGCGCGGATCGTTTCGGTCGAGTGGGACCGGATCGCGCCAGAAGACGGCAAGCGCCTCCGCGCGCTGGGTATCGACGAAGGCGCACGGATCGCGATTGCGCATCGCGGCGTGTTCGGCGGGCGTGACCCGATTGCAGTCCTGATCGGCCGGATGACGGTGGCATTGCGCCGGGCGCATGCCGCCGCGATGACGGTGGAGCAGCTATGACCCGCCAGCGTCGTGCCGCGCTGGTCGGCAACCCCAATGCCGGCAAGAGCGCGCTGTTCAACGCACTGACGGGTGCGCGGCAGAAGATCGCCAATTATCCCGGCGTAACGGTTGAGCGGAAGGTCGGGCGACTGGTGCTGCCCTCCGGCGAGCCGGTCGAACTGGTCGATTTGCCGGGCAGCTACAGCTTCGATGCCGCCAGCCCGGATGAAGAAGTCACCCGCAAGGTGGTGATGGGCGAGTTTCCCGGCGAGGCGAAGCCCGATGCGCTGATCCTCGTGCTCGACGCAGCGAATCTCGAACAGCATCTTGTCTTCGCGCAGGAGGTGATCGAACTGGGCGTGCCGACCGTGGTAGCGCTCAACATGATCGACCTTGCCGAGCGTGACGGGCTGGTGCTCGATCCCGCCGCGCTGTCGCAGGCGCTGGGCGTGCCGGTGGTGCCGACCGTGGCCGTGCGCCGCCGTGGACTCGACGAATTGGCCGAAGCGATCGGCGCGGCCGAAACGCTGGCCGAACTGCGCGAACATGACGAACCGCGCCCGCACATAACCTTGCCCGAACGCCGCCTGACCGCGCGCAATATCGCCAAGGCGGCGATCCTGTCTGAGAGCGCCGAGCACCGCATCCATGCCGGGCTGGACAAGGTACTGCTGCACCCGTGGCTCGGCCCGGTCATCCTGTTCGCGCTGCTGTTCGTGATGTTCCAGGCGGTGTTCGCCTGGGCTGCGCCCTTTGCCGATGCGCTCGATGCCGGGGCGGGGGCGCTGTCCGGCTGGGTGATCGATAGCTTGCCTGCCGGGTTCCTGCGTGACCTGTTGACCGAGGGTGTGATTGCCGGGGTCGGTGCGGTGGTGGTGTTCCTGCCGCAGATCGTGATCCTGTTCTTCTTCATCCTGCTGATGGAGGCGAGCGGATATATGGCGCGCGCTGCCTTCGTGATGGACCGGATGATGGCCAGCGTCGGCCTGTCGGGCAAAAGCTTCATCCCGCTCCTCTCCAGCTTCGCTTGCGCCATTCCCGGCATCATGGCGACCCGCAGCATCGCCGACCCGAAGGACCGGCTGACCACGATCCTGATCGCCCCGCTGATGACCTGTTCGGCCCGCCTGCCGGTCTATGCAGTGGTGATTGCGGCAGTGATCCCGGCAACCAGCGTGGGGCCGGGCATCGGCCTGCAGGGGCTGGTGCTGTTCGCGCTTTACGTGCTCGGCATTGTCGGCGCGATGGTGGTGGCGCTGGTGCTGCGCCGTTCGGTGACCAAGGGCGATGCGAGCGGCTTCATCATGGAACTGCCGCGTTACCAGATGCCTGCGGTGAAAGACCTGCTGATCGGCCTGTGGCAGCGTGCATGGGTCTTCCTGCGCCGCGCGGGCACGATCATCTTTGCCGCCACCGTGATCCTGTGGCTGCTGCTGACCTTCCCCAAGGCCGATCCGGGCGAAAGCCAGGTCGATGCAAGCTTCGCCGGACAGATCGCGGGTGCCATGCATCCGGTGTTCGAACCGATCGGTTTCAACCGCGAGATGACGCTGGCGCTGGTTCCCGCGATGGCGGCGCGCGAAGTCGCCGTGTCCTCGCTCGCAACGACCTACGCGGTAGATTCGGAAGACGAGGATGCGACCAATGCCGCGCTCGAGGCGAAGGTCGCTGCGCTGTGGAGCCTGCCGACCGCGCTCGCCTTCCTCGCGTGGTTCGTGTTCGCCCCGCAATGCATCTCGACCATCGCGGTCGCGCGGCGCGAAACAAACGGGTGGAAATGGCCGCTGTTCATGGTCGCCTACCTTTTCGGACTGGCTTACCTGTTCGCCGGGCTGACCTATTGGGGCGCGGTGGCTCTGGGGCTTTAGGGTCTGGACTTTCCACGACGACATCGCGCCTGCGGCAAAGCCGCGTTTTCTCACACGAAGACACGAAGGTGTTGTGCGAGTCTGTATCCTGACCCACATCTTCATGTCTTCGTGCCTTCGTGTGCCATATTCGAGCGCTGCATTGCCGCAATGCGCTCATCTGCGTAGCGCCATGAAGCCTCAGATACCCGACGCTTGTGGATTGCAGGCGCAGGGGGTGGCGACTCGCACGGCCATCCGATAGGCCATCTGCCGAACAGACAAAGGGACGAATCGATGGCCGGTAGCCTCAACAAAGTCATGCTGATCGGGAACCTCGGTGCAGACCCGGAAATCCGCAGCTTCCAGAACGGTGGCAAGGTCGCCAACCTGCGCATCGCGACCAGCGAGACGTGGAAGGACCGCAACACCGGCGAACGGCAGGAACGCACCGAGTGGCACACTGTCGCGATCTTTTCCGAAGGACTGGTCGGCGTGGTCGAGCGGTATCTGAAGAAGGGCAGCAAGGTCTACGTCGAAGGCCAGCTGCAGACCCGCAAGTGGCAGGACCAGTCGGGCAATGACCGCTACAGCACCGAAGTGGTGATCCGCGGCATGAACGGCTCGCTGACCATGCTCGACGGCGCGTCGGGCGGTGGCGGCAATCGCGGCGGGGGCGACTGGAACCAGGGCGGCGGCTCGGGCGGCTCCGGAGGTTACGGCGGCGGCGGCAACCAGGGCGGCGGCTACGGTGGTGGCTCGGGTAGCAGCAGCTCAGGCGGCGGCTCGAACTACGACGATCTGGATGACGATATCCCGTTCTGATCCTCGGGCTTGGTACCACACCATAGACCGATCAGAGGCGACCCCGGAGATGAACTCTCCGGGGTTTCTTTTTAGCCGAATGTTAAAACATCTGGACATAGGGAAATGTTCAGAAGTTTTGACATTCGCTGATTGGAACGTGGGTATGCGTAAACTGTCTTATCGGGAGAAACTGAGCTGGTTGCTGGTGCTGGCCATCGCCGGATCACTCGCCTTCAATCTCGGCGTATGGAAATTGGTGAGCCTGGGTGGATTGTCGGGAAATTTCTGGATCACGTTTCCGCTGTTCCTGCTTGGCTTCGGGGCGATCTTTGCGTTCTGCATGCCGTACTGGAGACGTCTCGATGATGTGCAAAAACAGGGGCAGTTGACCAGCTGGTAATGGGGCGGGATGGCCGGGGCTGCCCTGATGCTCGCTTGGCTGGTTGCGATGGGGGCGCACCGATCCGAATTCGGCATGGGCGCAGGGATAATGCTTCTGGTTCAGACGATTGGTTTTGCCGTTGCATGGGGCGTCTGGGGGTTGCGCGGCCGGGGGCAGGCCGAATGAGGAATTGCCTACGCGATCTGCGCAAGGCTCGCGGGCTCAATCAGGTGGAGCTGGCCGAGGCAATTGAAGTCTCACGCCAGACGATCATCGCGATGGAGGCAGACAAATACGATCCATCGCTGCCGATGGCGTACCGTCTCGCCGCCTATTTCGATGTACCGGTTGAGGAATTGTTCTTCAATTCGTGGCGGAAGGTGGAGGGGGCTAGCCCTTCCTCAGTGCCGCCAGTGCTTCGGCCAGCGGCCCGCTCGGCGCATCGTCGCCGGTAATACCTGCTTCCTTGCGCGCAGCATCGGCGTTGGGGCCTTCGGCATAGGGATCGATCGCGAGGCCGAGGCTTTGCGCGACCGCCTCGCCGAGGTCGAAACTCTCACCCGAAAATTCGATTTCATCGAGCTCGTCGGCATCGAGTTCGATCTCGATATCGGGTTCGTCTGAAGGTTCGCCCTCTGGCACGAAGCGGAAGGCGAGCGGTTCGTTCACCTCGACCGCAAAATCCTCTCCCGAAATGGCGCAGGCTTGCACGATATTCGCCCGCAATCTCCCTTCACCGCGAATGGCCTTGGCGGTTTCATCAAGCGCAATTTCGGCGGTCAGTGTTTCGATGCCGGAAATGCCGAACCTCGTGGCCAGTGCGGCACGTTCGGCTTCGCTCGCTTCCAGCTGCACCGGCCCGGCGGGCAGGGGGCGGGTGCGAATGAGGCGGGAGAATTCGGGCGCGCTCATGCCGCGATCCTCCCGGCGCGCAAATCCGCCGGGGAAACGCCCGCGAGGCGATCCGCCAGTTCCTGCAAGCCCTGCGCCAGCGCCGCGCCATCCGCGCCCTCGTTCAAGGTCATGTTGCGCTCGGCCGCGTCCTGCAGCGATTCTTCCCCGGCCAGCGCCTTGCGAAACGCCCCGATCCGGCCGCCCATGGCAGACACCAGCCTGCCGATATATTTGCCCAGGGTCGGGTCGCCCATACCGCTTTCGCGCAGCTGGCTGTCCATATCTTCGACGAAGAATTCGGTCAGGTACGCGGTGTCGCGCATCAGGGCCTCGTCCTGCTCCATCCGCAGGATCGCCAGGGCCATGACTGCGGTGATCATGTCGAAGCGTCCCTCAAGCGTGTCGGCCACGCCGCGCTGCGCATACCAGTGCTTCTGGCGCGCTTCGCCGACCACCGCATGCCACAGCGGTCGAACCTCCTCGCGCGGGTCTTTCTCGGTGCCGAGCAGGCGGGCGAGGAACGACATGTGTGGCAAATCTCCGAAAAATGTTCAGCGGCAATTCAACCCGCCACCCACAAGCGGGCGCAACGCGAAGTTGCATGGCGGCGGTCATCGCCGTAAGGCTCGCACCGATATAGAGGAAATGCGCCGGGTTCCAAGGTGGGGCGGTGCAGCGACGAAAAGGTTGTTTCGATGATTTCACGTAAAGCGGCTGCCGGTGCTTCCCTGATGGCGGCGGCCCTGGCGATCACGGGCTGTAGCTCGATCCGCGAGAACCGTGGCTATATCCAGGATGCATCGCTGACCGATGCTGTCCAGCCGGGCATCGACAACCGCGATTCGGTCGCCGCGACGCTTGGCCGCCCCAGCTTCGAGAGCCAGTTTGGCGAGCCTACCTGGTATTATGTCGCCAGCGTAACGGGGCGCAAACCCTTCGTGCGCCCGCGGATCAAGCAGCACAGCGTGCTGGCGATCAAGTTCGACGCTGCTGGCAATGTGATCTCGGCCGAACGAACGGGAATCGAGAAGGTCGCTTATCTCTCGCCCGATGGCGATTCGACACCGACCCTGGGCCGCGAGCGCGGTTTCTTCGAAGACCTGTTCGGCAATATCGGCACCGTTGGTGCACCGGGTGCCGGTGGCGGAGCAGGCCCGGGCGGCTGACACGCTCCGGCGTCGCCCGCTTGACCGGCGGGCGGCAAGCCCCATATCCCGCCGCATGGACGAAAAACATTCCGCACACGGCCTGACCCCGTGGCACGGCACCACCATCGTTGGCGTCAAGAAGAACGACAAGATCGTCGTTGCCGGTGACGGGCAGGTTTCGATGGGCAACACGGTGATGAAGCCCAATGCGCGCAAGGTGCGCCGCATTGGTGACGGCAAGGTTGTTGCCGGTTTCGCCGGGGCGACAGCCGATGCCTTCACCCTGTTCGAACGGCTCGAACGCAAGCTGGAGCAATATAGCGGCCAGCTGATGCGCGCTGCGGTGGAACTCGCCAAGGACTGGCGGACCGACAAATACCTCCGCAATCTCGAAGCCCTGATGATCGTTGCCGACAAGGACACGCTGCTGGTGTTGACCGGCAATGGCGATGTGCTGGAGCCGGAAGGTGGTATCGCGGCAATCGGATCGGGCGGGAATTATGCATTGGCCGCAGCCCGCGCGCTCGATGCCTATGAAGAAGACGCCGAACAGATCGCGCGCAAGGCGATGGCCGTTGCCGCCGATATCTGTGTCTTCACCAATGACAATGTGACGCTCGAAACCGTCTGAGCGCAGGAAATTCCATGACTGAAGCACTGACCCACTCCGCTTTGACGCCACGGGCGATCGTCGCCGCGCTCGACGAACATATCATCGGCCAGAAGGACGCCAAGCGCGCAGTTGCCGTGGCGCTGCGCAACCGTTGGCGTCGCCAGCAGCTCGGCCCTGAACTGCGCGACGAGGTGACTCCCAAGAACATTTTGATGATCGGCCCGACGGGCTGCGGCAAGACCGAGATCTCACGCCGCCTCGCCAAGCTGGCCGATGCGCCCTTCGTCAAGGTAGAGGCGACCAAGTTCACCGAAGTCGGCTATGTCGGCCGCGACGTCGAACAGATCGCGCGCGACCTGGCCGAAGAAGCGATCCGGCTGGAAAAGGAACGCCGCCGCGAGGCCGTGCGTGAGGCCGCCAGCGAAGCGGCGATGGAACGCCTGCTCAACGCGCTGGTGGGTGAGAACGCTTCCGAGGCAACGCGCGAAAGCTTCCGCAACCGCATCGTCGACAATTCGATGAACGACACGGAAGTCGAAATCGAAGTGACCGATGCACCCTCCATGCCGATGGGCGGGTTGGACTTTGGCCCAGGCATGGGCGGCAATGTCGGCATGATCGACCTGTCGGACATGTTCGGAAAGGCGATGGGCAAGAAGCCCACGAAGCGCCGCAAGCTCAAGGTGCCCGACGCGTGGGATCGGCTGGTCGAGGAAGAAGCCGAAAAGCGGATGGACCAGGACGATGTCGCTCGTGTCGCGCTGGAGAATGCCGAAGCGAACGGCATCGTGTTCCTCGATGAAATCGACAAGATCGCCGTCAGCGATGTGCGCGGCGGCTCGGTCAGCCGCGAGGGCGTGCAGCGTGACTTGCTGCCGCTGATCGAAGGCACCACGGTTTCGACCAAATACGGGCCGATGAAGACCGACCATATCCTGTTCATCGCGAGCGGCGCGTTCCATGTCGCCAAGCCGTCCGACATGCTGCCCGAACTCCAGGGCCGCCTGCCGATCCGCGTCGAGCTGCGCGCGCTGACCGAGGAGGACTTCGTCCGCATCCTCAGCGAAACCCGCGCCAATCTCGTCGCGCAATATCGCGCGCTTCTCGGTACCGAAGATGTCACGCTCGAACTGGGCGAGGATGCCGTGGCCGAGATCGCCCGGATCGCCGCACAGGTGAACGAGACGGTCGAGAATATCGGCGCCCGCCGCTTGCAGACGGTGATGGAGAAGCTGCTCGAACAGATCAGCTTCGAGGCGGAAGAGCACAAGGGCGAGACGATCACGATCGACGCGGCCTATGTGCGTGAACGGCTGGGCGAATTGGCGGGCGATACCGACCTCAGCAAATATATCCTCTAGCCATGGCCGGGCCGGTCAGCGGGCGCGAAGCGATGATTGCTGGGATGGACCCGCAGCTCGACCCGCGCGACTGGCGTTTCGTCCTCGTTTCGCCCGACAACGCTGCGACATTGCTGGGAAGCGCAATCGGCACATTCCGCGAGGAAGAGGGTGTCACCGCCATCGCGCCTTCTGCACTGGCCGACGAGCTCGGGATCGAGGGGCCGGACTTTCGTCGCATCACATTGCAGGTTAATTCGGACCTTGAAGGCGTCGGCCTGACTGCCGCAGTGTCAGGCATGCTGGCCGATGCGGGCATCGCCTGCAATGTCGTGACGGCCTTTTACCACGACCACATCTTCGTACCTGCATCACGGGCTGACGAGGCTATTGGGTCGCTCGAAGCACTGTCGTCTGCCGTTCGTCCCGGCTGATTTGCCTTTGGCAGAATACCCGGCGCCGCGCTTGAACGCGGCGTGCGCGGCGGTAGGTTTGTGACCTGCGCCATTGGGGAGACTGTAATGCTGCGTTCGATACTTGCCGCCGGGGCCGGGCTGGCCGCACTTGCAACCACGCAACCGGCCTTCGCCGATGATCACTCCGAACCGGAATCGACGCTGTCAGCCCCCGAGATCGAGTTTACTGAATGGAAGCTCGACAACGGCCTGCGGGTCATCGCCATGCCCGATGATACGACAGGCACCGTCACCACCTCGCTATGGTACGATGTCGGATCGAAGAACGATCCTGCAGGACGCAGTGGATTCGCGCATCTGTTCGAGCATATCCTCAGCCGCAAGACCGAGAACATGCCCTATAACATGATCTACGGTCTGACGGCCGATGTCGGCGGAACGCGAAACGCCTCGACCGGCAGCGACCGAACCAATTATTACGAGCAGGTTCCAGCCGCCTATCTCGAAACCATGTTGTGGACCCATCGCGAGCGAATGGCCTTCCCGGTGGTCGATGAAGAGGTGTTCGACAAGGAACGCGATGTGGTGAAGGAAGAACTGCGCCAGCGCGTGCTGGCGCCGCCCTATGGCCGCTTCCAGCGTTTCGTCATTCCGGAAAACGCCTACGATGTCCTGCCCCAGCGCCGTCCAGGCATCGGCAGCATCGCGGATCTCGACAGCGCCTCGCTCGATGATGCGCGCGCGTTCTATGAAGCCTTTTACGGCCCCGATACCGCGACACTGATCGTTGCCGGTAACTTCGAGATGGATCGGCTGCGTTCGCTCGTTGATGAGTATTTCGGCGACATCCCCCGGCGCAGCAACCCGGTCGATGTGGCCATCGCGGCGCGCGAACCGGCCCGAACCGAACCGCGTATCGTCAACGCGACAGCGCCCAACGTCCCGTTGCCACTGGTCGGTACGATCTGGAAGCTCCCGGGTGAAGCTCACCCCGACATGGCAGCAATCGAGGTGATGGACGCGATCATGTCGCGCGGCGACAACAGCCGGATGCACGAGGCTTTGATTCGCAGCGGCAAGGCGGTGGATGCGGTGCATTTCGCACAGACCAGCGAAGAAGGCGGGGTGCTGGCGCAGTTTGCGGTCATCAACCCGCAGGCCAATATGGATGAGGTTGCCGCCATCCTCGTGACCGAGCGTGACCGGATGCGGACCGAAGCGGTCACCGCCGCCGAGCTCGAAGAAGCCAAGAACGAGCTTATCGCTAGTGCCTTGCGCCGCAGGGAGACTGCACGCGGTCGGGCGTTCGAGCTGGGCGAGTCGCTCGTATCGACTGGCGATCCCTATCACGCGGACAAGCGACTCGCGGCAATTGCAGCCGTAACTGCCGAAGACGTGATGCGTGTTGCCAACACCTATTACGATGCGAACAAGCGGACGGATATTACCTATACGCAGGGCGAGGACGATCCCTCGGCCTATGCCAATCCCGTGCCGATGCCGGAGTATCTGACCCTGCCGGCACCGACCGGCACGATCCGTGCGGTGAAGCCGGATGGGGAGCGTATGGCGCCCCCCGGTCCCGGCGTTTCCCCGGCGGTGAAGGCACCGGATATTGTCGAGGGCGAACTGTCCAACGGCATCAGGATCGTTGCGGCGCAAACCGGTGATGTACCTATCGCCACGATGAGCGTCCTGTTCCCCGGCGGGAGCAAGACCGACAGCCGCAGCAAGGCCGGGGTCGCGCAATTTGCCGCCTCGCTGGCAGACAAGGGTGCAGGCGACCTGTCGGCGCAGGATATTGCTGCCCGACTGGAAAGCCTTGGCGCAAATCTGTCCGGCTTTGCAGGTTCCGACGGGACACGCTTCAGCCTGACTGCGCCCACGCTCAACATTGCCGAAGCGGGCGAGGTCCTCGCCAGCGTGATCAAGAGCGCCACCTATCCGGATGAAGAACTCGAGCGTGAGCGCAAGCGCGCAATCGATGGCTTGCAGGTCTCGCTCAAGGATCCGGGCGATCTCTCGGGTTTTGTCACCCGGGTGGTGATGTATGGCGATGCGCCTTATGGCTCGCAGCAAGGCGGTACGGCGCAAAGCCTCGCGGCGATTACGCGGGCCGATCTTGCGGCCCATCGCGATACCTACTGGCATCCCTCGCAGGCGCAGATCGTCGTCAGCGGCGGGATCGCGACTGAAACGGCCGTTGGATTGGCAGAAGGCCTGTTCGGCGACTGGACGGTTACGACGCCTGCGCCCGCAGAAACGGCCAATCCGGCAGGTGAGGCGCAGCCCGTGCGCACCATTGTGATCGACATGCCCGACGCGGGGCAGGCTGCCGTGGTTGCTGCTGTCCGCGCGCCGTCACGGGCCGACCCCGACTACTTCCCGATCGAGCTTGCCAACAGCGTCCTTGGCGGTGGGTCGAGCGGGCGGCTGTTCGAAGAGGTGCGGACCAAGCGTTCGCTCAGCTACGGGGCCTATTCGGGCTTTGCTGACCGCTCTGACGATTCGATCCTCTCGGCAAGCGCGCAGACCAAGAACGAGACGGCGGACGAAGTGGCAAAGCTGTTCCTCGTCGAGTTCGCACGGCTCGGCAACGAACCTCTGGATGAAGAACTGTTGGCGAAGCGGCGACTGTTCCTTTCGGGGGGGTATTCGCGTTCGCTCGAAACCAGTGCAGGTTTCAACGGAATCGTTGCCGGACTGATGCAGCAGGGCCTCGAGCCATCGGAGGCTGCGCAATACGCGGCACGGCTCGATGCGGTCGATCCGGCTTCAGCCAGCGCGGCGGCTGCGGAATATGTCGATCCCGAGCGCGCGACCATCGTGATCGTGGGCGATGCCAGCCAGTTCCTCGAAGGGCTGAAAGAACTGCGTCCCGACGTGGAAGTGATCGCAGCGGAAGATATCGATCTCTCGAGCGCCCTTCTCGGCAAGTCGACCGGTGAGTAGGGCAGTCTAGGCAGCTGCGTCGGCGTCGCTTTCCGTCGCCTGCCGTGCCCACATCTCTGCATAGAGCTCTCCATGGGCAAGCAGTGCCGTATGGTTGCCGCGTTCGACAATCCGGCCCTGATCCATCACGAGGATCTCGTCAGCATCGGCAATCGTCGAGAGGCGGTGCGCGATCGACAGCGTGGTGCGGTGTTCGGACACGCGGCGCAGCGTTTGCAGGATCGCCTGTTCGGTGCCGGTGTCGAGTGCGCTGGTCGCCTCGTCCAGCAAAAGGATAGGCGGGTTCTTGACCAGCGTGCGCGCTATTGCGACGCGCTGCTTTTCGCCGCCCGACAACTTGAGGCCGCGTTCACCGACTTCGGTTTCGAACCCCTTGGGCAGTCGTTCGATAAATGGCAGGATCGCCGCGCCGCGCGCAGCCTCGACAACGTCCGCTTCGGTCGCACCCTCGCGGCCATAGGCAATGTTGTAGCCGATGGTGTCGTTGAACAGCACGCTGTCCTGCGGGACGATGCCGATCTGCGCACGCAGGCTTTCCTGCGTTACCTGTGAAATATCCTGCCCGTCGATCAGGATACGCCCGCCCTTCGGATCGTAGAATCGGAACAGCAGCCGGGCGATGGTGCTCTTGCCCGCGCCGGACGGGCCGACGATGGCGGTCCGGCTGCCGGCGGGAACCTCGAAGCTCAAGCCATGCAGGATCGTGCGGTCGGGGTCGTAGCCGAAGGTGACATCCTCGAACGCGACCATCGGATTGCGGATCAGGATCGCAGGCGCACCGGGCACATCGGCGACCTCGACCGCTGTATCCATCAGGCGAAACATTTCCGCCATGTCGATCAGCCCCTGCCGGATCGTGCGATAGACCCAGCCGAGCATGTCGAGCGGGCGAAACAGCTGCATCAGGTAGGTGTTGACGAATACCAGGTCGCCGACCGTCAGCTGGCCCTTGCTCCAGCCCCAGACGGTGAAAGCCATCGCGCCCGCCATCAGCGCATTGGTGATCAGCGCCTGCGTCATATTGAGCAGGGCGAGCGAGTTTTCCGATTTCACCGCCGCATCGGCATAAGCACGCGCGGCGGAGGCATAGCGGGCTTCCTCCCGGCTCTCCGCGCCGAAATATTTGACTGTCTCGTAATTGAGTAGGGAATCGACTGCGCGGTCGAGCGCGCGCCCGTCGAGTTCGTTCATCTGCCGCCGCAGCTTGGTGCGCCATTCGGTGATCCAGCGGGTGACTGCGATATAGGTAACGACGGTAGCACCGGTTGCGGCGACCAGTTCCCACCCGAAATTGATGTAGAAAATGACGCCCACCACCACGAGTTCGATGATGGTGGGGGCGATGTTGAACAGCAGGAAATAAAGCATCGAATCGATGCTCTTGGTTCCGCGTTCGATGGTCTTGGTCACTTCGCCCGTGCGGCGCGACAGGTGGAAGCGTAGGCTCAGGCGGTGGAGCCGTGCGAACACGTCCTCCGCCAGCTGTCGCGTCGCGTCCTGCCCGACTCGCTCAAACGCCATGTTGCGCAGGTTGTCGAATGCGACCCCTCCGAACCGACCCAGCGCATAGGCGAGTACCAGCGACAGCGCGACCATGGCCGCCTCGTTGCCCGGCGTGCTCATCGCATCGACCGCGTATTTGTAAGCGTAAGGCAGAGTGAGGGTCGTCGCCTTGGCCAGCAGCACCAGCAGAACTGCCGTGACGATCCGCCGCCGCAGTACCGGGTTCTCACGCGGCCATAGATAGGGAAGGAACCGTTTTAGGGTCGCCCAGCTGTCATGGTCGGCAGGTGTAGGGGTGGCGGCGTCGGGCGGCATGGCGCGGCCCATGTGGTGCTGGCGCGTGCCGCTTGCAATGGTCCGTCCGGTGCGAGCAAGCCAGCGGTGCTAGTTGTCGTTGATCCGTGAGGGGAAGAACTTGCGGTTGTAGAGCCGCTGGAAATCGGTGCCGCTCGGGACGTCGAACAGGATGCGGCGGCTTTCGAAATCGATCGCGATGCGGTCAAACAACCTGAGGTCGCGCATCCCGAGGATCAGCGCGGGGCGTTTGTCGAGGCCAAGCGCCTCGAATGCCGGCGCATCGGCGAAGGCAATCGACAGGTTCTCCAGCGCCATGCCCTGGATGTCGAGCTTCTTTGCCACAGCGAGGTTTCCGACCAGGTCGATCCCGTTGACGTCGGTCGTCACGAAATCGTTCTGGTTGCGCGCACGCATCTTGCGCCTCAGGGCAAGGTTGCCAATGCTGTTCTGCGCACCGGTGTCGACAATTACCGAGGTTGAGACGCCATCGATCTTGGCCTGGGTAATGATCAGCCGTCCCTTGCGCCTGGCCGCGCGGACAATGATTTCATATCCGCGATTTCCACCAAGAGCCTTGGCGTCGTCGACCGCGATCGTGTCCGTGCGGAAATCGATCATCACGCGCAGATCCTGCAGGCTGTCCAGCCCGAGGATGCCATCGGCCCCTATATTGTGTGCCTTGAGAATGGGGGCTTCGAGATTGTTGAAAGTGCGCGAGGCGAATTCCAGTCCATCGACTTCGACCAGTTCGACCGGCACCTTGCTGGCGATGCCTACCAGTGTCGCGGTGCCAACGAGTTCAAGCCCGAGCTTCTCGCGCAGCCCCTCGGTAATAACGGTTGTTTGCGCGCCCGTGTCGATCATGAAGTCGAACGGGCCGTGGCCGCCAATGGTCACCGGAACGGTCATCCGCTTGTAGGCGTCGCGCTCACCTTCGACGATATCGCTGACGTTTTCGGAAACTTCAGGAGCTTCTGCCTGCTGCTCAACTTCCTGCGGGGTCGGGATTTCGCTTGCCGACGCGGTCATTGCCAGCGTGGCGGCGAGCATCTGGGTCAAAGCCATAGCGCCGTCCT
>JACKLA010000005.1:0-125000 GCA_024236155.1 Sphingomonadaceae bacterium | reverse complement strand
GCTGGCGCTTGAAGCCAGACAAATAGGTGACGCGGGGTGGAGCAGTCCGGTAGCTCGTCAGGCTCATAACCTGAAGGTCGTTGGTTCAAATCCAACCCCCGCAACCAGCCGTTCAAGGCACTCAAAAGCCCGCCAGTCCAGTTGGATTGGCGGGCTTTTGTCGTTTTGGAGTTGCGAACGGGCGCTTGCGAGCAGCGTGGTGCATTAAACCCTGCCGATGCCTGTGGTTGGTGCTGCGCCGCGCCTTCCTCGGGTGCCCGGCTGTCGGCCCGCGTCCGTACCGATCCGAAGTTATACCCATCGCGGGACGGGCGCAGGGTCCGCCCGATCACCGGCTGGTTGCGGAGGCTAGGCTCAGCGCGCTTGTCGCAACCAACGCACGTGCCGTGTGCCGGAAGACTTAACCTTCCCGGACCTGTGCGAGGAACTGGCTGACCTGGCTGCGCATGCCTGCGGCCTGGCCTTCCAGCTCGGTCGCCGATGTTAGCACCTGCGACGCAGCCGCACCGGTCGAAATGGACGTCTCGCGAACCTCGACGATACGGCTCGACACTTCGTCGCTGCTGCGCGCGGCCAGATCGATGCTGCGGGCAAGATCCTGGCCAGCGACCGATTGCTGGTCGACCGCCGAGGCGATCGAAATTGCCGTCGCTTCCAGTTGCTCAATCTGTTCCCCGATCAGGCGCAGTGCTTTCACACTATTGCCTGTCGAATCCTGCATCGTGCGGATCTGGCCGGCAACTTCTTCGGTCGCGCGGCTGGTTTGCGCCGCAAGCTCTTTCACCTCGGAGGCGACAACCGCAAAGCCGCGCCCGGCCTCCCCTCCACGTGCTGCCTCGATCGAGGCATTGAGGGCCAGCAGGTTGGTGCGCTTGGCGATCGACTGGATCAGATCGACGATCGCGCCGACCTGCGTCGCGGAATCGGATAGTGCGGAGATGGTGGTGTCTGCACGCTCGGCCGATTCTGATGCCTTGCGTGCCAGTTCGGCAGACGATGCTGCCTGGCGGCTGATCTCGCCGATCGACATGGCGAATTCATCCGATGCCGCGGCTGCCGCAGTGACGCCTGCCGAGGCTTCCTTCATCGAATCGACAACTTTGCCCGCCTGCGAGGTCGATTGTTCGGCAGCCGATGCCATTGAACTGGCGGTCGACTGGAGCTGGCTTGATGCCGCCGCAACGCCGCCGACGATCTCGCCGACCTGCTGTTCGAAACGATCGGCCAGGAGCGCAAGTTCCTTCTTGCGACGTTCGGTTGCTGCACGGCGCCCATCAAACAATTCGTCGAGCTTGTGGCCGGAGCGCAGGAATATCCCCAATGCCCGCGCGAGTTCGCCGATTTCGTCCTGGCGGTCGATACCTTCGACCACAATGTCGCGCTGTCCATCAGCCAGACGCTTCATGTTCTCGGTGATGGTTGCGAGCGGTTTGACAGTGTCGACACGAAGGCGGCGCATCCAGCCGAAACCAGCGTAGATCGCCATGGCCGCGAACAGCAGCTCAAGCCAGACAAGTGCGCTTGCAGCAGGGACCAGATAATTGGTCAGGGCACAGAATGCGATAGCAGCACTGCATGCCGTCGGAGCACCGATGGCCAGCCTCAGCTTCTCTTCAAGCGACTTGTTGTTGTACCAATGCTGGAGGATGAACCTCTTGCCGGAGCCATGCTCTTCAATATCGATTGCGCGCAGTTCCTCGGACAGTTCGTCCGCTTGTTTCGCGTCGGCGATGTCGGCAACGATCTGTGTTTGAGCGTTCATGCTTTCCTCCGTTCCGCCTGCAGTTCTTCACCACTGGCGGGCATCATCTGGCCCAGATGCTGGGCAATCTGGTCTTTCGGCATGGCTTTGAAATAGAGCCAGCCCTGGATCTGGTCGCAGCCTGCGGCACGCACGAGATCGGCCTGCGCCTCGGTCTCGACGCCCTCTGCGGTGACATGCATCTTGAGCGCCTGAGCCATCGAAATGCTTGAAAGCATCATCGCGCGGCTGCCTTCGTCGCCTTCGGAATCCACCACCAGCGAACGGTCGAGCTTGAGCTTTTCGAAGCGGAACTGGCGCAGGAAGCCGATCGAGGCATAGCCGGTACCGAAATCGTCGAGCACCACATTGACCCCGAAGCCGCGAATGATGTCGAGGCTGCGTTCTGCAACGACCGGATCGAGCACGAGGCAGGTTTCTGTGATTTCGAGCTCCAGCCGTTCGGGCTCGAAACCGGTTTCCTCGAGGATCTGGCCCAGCTGGATCGGAAACTCCGGATTGCGCAGCTGCGCAGCGGAGATATTGACCGACAGCTTGATCCCGTTCCAGTCGAGCGCGTCACGGCAGGCCTGGCGCAGGACGAACAACCCGATCGCATTGATCAGGCCGGATTCCTCGGCAACCGGGATAAACACATTGGGGCCAACCGGCTTGCCGTCCGGGCGGTTCCACCGGATAAGCGATTCCACCGCCACCACCTCGCGCGATTGCGCGTCGACCAGTGGCTGGTACTGGACCTCGAACTCTTCGTTGAGCAATGCCTGCCGCAGCTCGGTGTCCATATCGCGGATCGCTTCGAGATTGCGGTCGAAATCATGCTTGAACCATGTGCAACGCATTTTCCCGCCGCGTTTCGAGGCATACATGGCGACATCGGCACGGCGCAGAAGCTCGGAAGAATCGACTTCTTCTACGCCGTTCCAATGCGACAGGCCGACGCTGGCCCCGACAGCAATGCTGCGCTCTTCGATATCGAGCGGCTGGGCCAGACGTTCGAGCAGCGCGCGACAGATTCCTTCGAGTATGGTGTTGCACAGCGGGCCGGTCATGGTGATCGCGAATTCGTCTCCGCCCAGTCTGAAGGGCCGGGCTTCGCTGCCGCATACGTCCAGCAGGATGTCCGAAGCCTTGCGGATCAGCTTGTCGCCAACGGCATGGCCATAGAGATCGTTGACCAGTTTGAACCCGTCGAGATCGACCAGCGCCACGGCCACTTCGGATTTCTGCGCGATCGCTTCACGCACATCGGCATGCATGGCGCGGCGATTGGGCAATTCGGACAGGCTGTCGGTCATTCCCATGTGCTCGAGATCGGCGAATTTTGACAGGCCCGCGCGGCACAGCAGGGCGGCAGATGCGCCATAGAGCGCGATTCCGCCCACGATGATCGATGTGGCGGCAACCCGGTTCAGATCGCTCGACAGCAATATGATGGTGACGGTGCAGAAAATCAGCGTCAGCACGGTGAGCGGCGCGAACACCAGCGTCTTCGGTGACATACCGAATTTCCGCCAGATTTCACGCATCAGGACCCCCCAGGCAAAGCGCATTCGATCGCTTCTCTCGACTGCTAACCAAACGTCCCTAAGGTTTGGTTAAAGGGTGTAAATTTCAGGCGGTGCGATGCAGGGCGGAACGGATAACGTGACGCTGGCGCGCCTCGGTTTCCGAAGTGCGCACGAACAAGCCCTGGTGGCCCTCGGTCGGGCGGAAGCGGGTGGTGCGCCCCTGTGCGGTCTCGCCGGCCCCAAGCAGCAGCCATCCATCGGGGCGCAGGCTGTCGGCCAGCCTGTCGAAAGCGATCTCTCGCCTTGCAGGATCGAAATAGAGCAGGACGTTGCGGCACAAGATCAGGTCGAAGCGTTCCTCGATCTCAACCGGGTCGAGCATATTGCGCTGCTTGTAACGGACCATGGTCCGCAGGTTGCGTTTCGCCCGCCAGCCTTGCGGCGTTTCCTCGAAATAGGTCAGCATCTGCCCGACACCGAGCCCGCGCTGGATCTCGAACTGGCTGTAGCATGCCTCGCGTGCCGCTTCGATCACCTTGTGCGACACGTCGGTGCCGACAATGTCGATCGTCCAGTCTTTCCACATGGCTGAATGATCGAGAATCATCATCGCCACGGACATTGCTTCCTGCCCGGTCGAGCAACCGGCGGACCATATGGCCAGCCGTTTGGTGGCGGCGCGCTTGCGGGCGAGTTCGGGCAGGACTTTCAGCGCCAGCTGGTCGAACATCATTCGGTCGCGGAAGAAATAGGTTTCGTTGTTGAGCAGGGCTTCGACCACTCGCTTCGACAGATCGCCACTTTTTGCATCCGCCAGCAGGCAGACAAGCTGGTCGACATTGCTGATGCCCTGTTCGCGAAACAGCCCGGCAAGCGCGGTGGTCACACGCCAGCGGCGGGTTTCGCTCATATGCTGGCCGGTGCGCGCCTCCAGGAGATCGGCGATGATCTGGTGGGACGCGTTGCTCACTTCCACGCTCCGGCCTCCATCAACGCCGCGATGCGTGGCGCCAGCTTGTCTGGCGGCAGGATTACCGAGGCAAGACCCTTTTCGACGACGGCGCGCGGCATGCCCCAGACAGCCGAACTTTCCTGATCTTGTGCGAAGATCGTGCCTCCGGCATCCGCCAGCGCCTGCGCACCGATGACACCGTCCTTGCCCATGCCTGAAAGCAGCACGCCGAGTGCACGTCCTTCGGCGGCAGTTGCAAGGCTTTCGAGCATCGGGTCAACCGACGGGGTGCAGCCGCTTGGCATTGCGCCTTGGATGATCCGGACACGCAACTCACCGGCGATCTGACGCAGCGTCATGTGTCCGTCGCCAGGCGCGATATGAATCATGCCCGGTCGGACAACGGTGTCGTTCTCGACCACGACGGCCTTGCGCCCCGATGCGCTCTCAAGCTGCTTGGCAAAGACGGGAATGAATGAACCGGGCAGGTGCTGGGTTATGAGGATCGGTGCATCCATCGATGCGGGATAGGAACGCAGCAGGAGGTTCAGTGCGTGGATGCCGCCGGTTGAAGCACCGATCGCGAGGATGCCGGGACGTCGGGTGGATCGCGCAGGTGCCAACCGTGGCGGTGCGGGCGGCGATGCCAGGCTGCGTTCAGCCTTGCCGCGCCCCAGCGCGCGCACTCGGGCAACCAACTGCTCGCGAAAATCCTCCGCGAAACGACCGGTCTGCGGTTTGGGCATGGTGTCGGCAGCACCCATGGAAAGCGCCTGCACGGTTGCTTCGGCCCCTTCCTCTGTCAGCGAGGAAACGACCAGGACCTTTACTTCCGGCGATGCCTCGAGAAATTTGGGCAGTGCTTTGAAACCGCCCATGCCGGGCATTTCAAGGTCGAGCAGGACGACATCGGGGCGGGTGTTTTCGAGCTCGTTCAGGCCGAGTTCCGCACTACTGACACGTGCGACAACTTCGAGATCGTGCTCATTGTCCAGCGTCCGCGACAAGGCCGAGCGGACCGTCAACGAATCGTCGACGATCATCACCCGGGTCGGCCGGGCGCTGCGCAAACCAGGTGGCGCGCCTGCTATTGTCGCCACGCTCATCGAAGCGGCCTCAGGCCATGCCGACGAGCTGGAGCTTTATCTGCAGGGTTTCGTGATCGAACGGTTTCATCACATATTCGTCAGCCCCGGCGCTGATCGCTTCGCGAATATGCGCGATGTCGTTTTCGGTCGTGCAGAAAACGACCTTAGGCTTGTCGCCTCCGGCCTGCTGGCGCAAGTTGGTGATGAATTCGATACCGGTCATGACCGGCATGTTCCAGTCGAGCAGGACAACGTCGGGCATCGATTCCTGGCATTTTTCAAGCCCTTCCTTGCCGTTCTCCGCCTCGTCGACGGTGAACCTCAGGGTCTCGAGAATATGCCGCGATACTTTGCGGATGACCCGCGAGTCGTCGACGATGAGACAGGTTTTCATAGCATGCGATCCTTGTTTTCATTCTGCGTAGCCGGTTTGCGTAACCAACTGCTTAAGCGGCCTTTGCGCATGGGCCGGCGATCAGGGCATCGATATCTACAAGCAGAACCGGGCCGCGTTCGGTCTCGATCATGCCTTTGCCAATTCGCTTCCATCCGGCGCCGAAGCCACCCGGCACCGGCAGAACGTCGGAACGTGCTTCGAGTACATCGTCGACGGCATCGACCATGATCGCATATTGGTGCCCGTCGACCTTGACGACCGGTGCACGCTCGCCCGGCGTCTCGGCCGCTGGAAGTTCGAGTGCGAGACGGCAGTCGATCACGGTCAAGGACTGGCTGCGCATGGCGGTCAGACCGGCGACCCATGCCGGTGACTGCGGGACGGGATAGATGTCCTCGATCTCGATCACCGACTGAACATCGGCAGCATCGAAGGCGGCGAGCCGTCCGTCGACTTCGAATACGACATAAAGCGCGCTCATGCGACTTTCTCCTGGCGGGCGCGGCGTAGTGCATCGACCAGCCCTGTGCGGTCATAACGGTATACCCCGTCGCCTTTGCGGGCGGCTTCGTCGGGGTCCGAATAAAGGCGGATACAGGCCGCCGCATCGCTCGCGGCGGTTTCGGCATGGCTGTCCATCGCAATAACGATATCGGCGCCTTCTTCGTCCTCCCCTGCAATCCGGTAGCCTGCGGCTTGGATCAGTGGCTGGAGCATGCGGCTTGCCCAGTCGTCGTCGCCGGGTATCCGGCAGCTGGGTCGATCAAGCTGGACTGGCTGGCAGGCATGGCGCGCGAACAGCGCAAAGCCGTCTATAACCCGCAGCGGCTGGCCGCCATGAAGGACAACGCCTTCCAGTCCGGGCTCTTCGGGGGTCGGTTTGATCGCTTCGACCAGGTCGACCGATTCCTCAAGCTCGGCCACGGCATAGCTCAGCTCGCTCTGGCTGTCGGACAGGCGTAGCAGCCTGACAGTTTCGCCCAGCTTGCAGCCCGGTTCGAGGCCCAGCAAGGTGTAGATTGTATCGCCAACCACCACCTTGTCGCCGCTTTCGCTGCGGTCGACCGCTTCGGCGGCGACCTGGTCGATCCGCACCACCAGTTCCATGCCAATCGCCTTGCGACGTCCGTCGAATCCGGTGAAGGTCATCACCTTGCGCGTCTTATCGGCCTCGGACTTGTTGCCATTCGCATTCGGGACAGTGGCGCGGGTGCGGGCTTCGGCATTCAAGCCGTTGCGCTGGGCGAGAGTCGGGACATCGAGCATCAACACCGGGTGGCCATCGTCGAGCAGCGTTGTCCCGGCATAGATGCCCGTTTGCATCACCGCCGGCGCGAGCGGTTTGACGACCAGGTCTTCCTGATCGTGGATAGTGTCGACCGCAACCGCAAAGAGCTGCGAAGGCCCAAGGCGCAGCAGCACAAGTTTCTGTTTCTGGCCAACCTCGTTCGCACCGAGTCCGAGCGCATGGGCAAGCGAAATGCATGGCGTGCGGCGTTCGCGGAATGTCATCAGGCGGGTTTCCCCGACCTGCGAGAATTCGATTGCCCGGGCGCCGCCGTGGACGATTTCCTCGACATAGGACTGCGGGATGGCAAACCGCTGGCCACCGGCACTAACCGTGAGCGCAGAAATGATGCTTAAGGTGAGCGGTATCTGCAAGTGGAACTGCGTACCTTCACCCTTGTTGCTGGTAACGGTGATCGAACCGCCAACGCGTTCGATATTTGCACGGACGACATCCATCCCGACCCCGCGGCCGGAGACCGAACTGACCTCTTCGGCGGTGGACAGGCCGGGTTCGAAGATGAGTTCGAAAACCTGATCGTCGGGCATCGCCGCCAGTTCGGTGTCGCTCAGCAGGCCTGCTGCGACCGCCTTTTGGCCGATCTTCGCGCAATCGAGTCCCGCGCCATCGTCCGAAACGGTTATGGTGATACGGTTGCCGGACTGGCGCGCAGAAATGCTGAGCAGGCCGATCTCGCGCTTGCCCGATTGCAGGCGATCCGCAGGGCTCTCTATCCCGTGGTCGATCGCATTGCGGATGATATGCGTCATCGGGTCGCGCATCATCTCGATCATTTCGCGGTCAAGCTCGACATCGCCGCCGTCGAGATCGATCATCACCTGCTTGCCGAGTTCTGCGGACAGGTCGCGCACAAGACGAGGGAGCGCGTTGTAGAGCATTTCGATGCGCTGCATGCGCATCTTGGTCACCGCTTCGCGCACGTCGTTGAGAATGCCATTAAGGCGTTCGAACGGCCCGTCGAGGGTCGGTTCGGCCCCGGCTTCGCGCAGGCGGCGGGCAAGGTCGTTGCGGGCGAGAACCATGTCGGAAACGCCGCTCATCACCCGATCGAGCAGTTCGACCGGCAGGCGGATGGTTCGCGGTGCGGCGTTGTTGCCGCCCGTGCTTCGAGCCTGTGTGGTCGCTGCTTGCATGGCGACGGTCTCGCCGGTGTCGGATGTGTCGGGTTCGAGCGCAGCGATCAGGAAATCGTCACCGCCCTCAGGCAGTTCCTCACCGGCTTCGATAGCGTCGACCATCAGGGTGATCCGATCGATGATCGCGAGCACAGCATTGACGAGGCGGCTATCTGGCGTTCGGCGTTCGGCGCGCACTTCGGCCAGCGCGCCTTCGGCAGCGTGGCTAAGCTTTTCGAGGCGAGGGAAGTCGAAAAAGCCGCAATTGCCTTTTACGGTATGAACGAACCGGAAAATCGCATCGAGCCGTGCGCGGTCGCCGGGCTCGGCCTCCCACGCGACGATTTCGCCGCCGATCGCTTCGAGCATTTCGCGGGATTCAGCCACGAAATCTGCTAGCAGGTCGTCCATGCAATTACCCCCAATATCTTCGGGGTAGCTATGACGAAGGATGGTTAACGAATTGTCACTGCACGCGTGATTTTCCGTGGGTGAGCACGCGCCACACGACAAAGGCTGAAACCGCCCCGCCAACGACATTGGCGGCGAGTTCGGCGGTGAACATCGCCGAGGATCCCCATGCGTCGCGCAGCAACCATGCAACAGGCAGCATCACCGCGAAAACCCGCAGGCAACTCTGAGCCAGCGCAAAGGCCGCGCGGTCTACGGCGTTGAGGACGCCATTGCCGACGATCAGCAGGCCGAAACCAGCATAGCCCCAGGCGGCAATCCGCAGGTATAGCGCGAACTGGGCGATCACGGCGGGATCGTCGGTGAAAATATCGGCGAACCACTCGCCCGCAGCGAACAGGGCGACGGCAATCGCAAGCCCGTAGGCAAGGCTGAACGCCCCCGCACCGATTGCGGCCCGCCGTGCGCGGTCGAACTGGCCCGCACCCCAGTTCTGCCCGACGATCGCGCCGATGGACCCTGAGAGTGCCAGCAGCGGGACAACCGCGAAGCTCTGCAGCCGCCCGGCAGCACCGAACCCTGCAACCGCCGCAGCCCCTTCCTGGGCGACCAGCGCGGTCAGGATCGACAGCCCGATGGGGTTGATCGCGTTGGAGAAGGCGGCTGGTCCGGCTACCTTGAGGATCGATGTCGCCGGGTCGACCAGGCTGCAATTGCGCAGCAGCATCGGGTTGAGCGGCAGGTGGGTCTGGCGGATCAGCAGCGCGGCCACGACCACCCCGATGGCCCAGCCGATCAGCGTGGCATAGGCCGCGCCGACCATGCCCAGCCCTTGGAACCCGAACGCGCCAGTGATCAGGATCGGATCGAGTATCCAGTTGGCAGCGGCATAGGAAATCGACACGATCGAGGTTCGCCGTGCCTCGCCCTGACCACGCAGCACGCCGTTCAATCCCATGATCGCCAGTTGCAACGGGAAGCCGAGCGCGAAGGGCTGCATATAGCTGCGGATCAGCGGCATCATCGCGTCGTTCGCATTCATCAGCCTGAACAGTGGATCGAGTACCGCAAACAGCAACAGGCCAAGAACAATCCCGACGATAACCGCAAAGACTATGCCGAAATTGGCGCGCCTCGCGGCTTTCTCGCTCTCGCCTTCGCCCAGCGCGCGGGCGACGACCGAATTGACCCCGACCATTACCCCGACACCAAGGCTGGCCAGCGCCACGCCGACCGGGAAGATGAAGGCGATCGCCGCCAGTTCTTCGCGGCCCAGTTGTCCGATGAAATAGGAATCGACGAGGCCGATCGACATGATCGCTGCCACCCCGATGATCGCCGGGGCGGTTTGCCCCACCAGATGTCCGGCAATGCTCCCGCGGGCCAGCTTGGCTTTTTCGCTCATTGCCTTTGCGCTAGCGGGGCTTTGCGACGGGTAAAAGCGAAAATCCGGCGCTTGTCTGCCGTGCCCGCGCCGTGCGATGGAGCATGGCGCATCCAGTCGGATCGGAGGGAAGGGCGGCAATGTCGCGATTGACGGTCAACGATCAGCCGGTGAAGTTCGATATGAACCCGGATACGCCGCTGCTGTGGGCGCTGCGCGATGCGGCGAACCTGACCGGCACCAAATATGGCTGCGGCAATGGCGATTGTGGTGCGTGCATGGTGATCGTCGATGGAGAGGCGCTGCGCAGTTGCCTGATCACCCTCGCCGAAGCGGAAGGACGCTTCGTGACGACAATCGAGGGGCTGGCGCGCGACCGTTCGCATCCGGTGCAGCAGGCGATGGTGGCTGAACAGGCCATCCAGTGCGGTTTCTGCACCCCCGGCATCGTGATGGCAGGGGCAGCGCTGATCGCGAAAAATGCCAACCCGAGCGAGGCGGAGATACGCGAGGCGATCCCCAACCTGTGCCGCTGCGGGGTTTATCCACGGCTGGTGCGGGCGATCCAGCGGGCCGGGCGGGTCGAGCGCCGGGTCGAAACGATCAGCGCGGCACCCGCACCGGGCATCAGTGCAGAAGACGCCGCACGCGAAGTCCCTGCCCTGCGTGCTGCGGAGGGCGAGAGTGAGGATTGAGTCCCCGCGAAGGCGGGGACCTCGGTAGAACTGGCGCTACACTGACTGAGGCCCCCGCCTGCGCGGGGGCCCGCATTGCGATCAGATCTTTACGCGCACCCCGATGCGGGCGCTGAAGGGTTCTGCCGGCTGGATATTGTTGTTGCCATGCGCGGCGGGATAGTAGGCTTCGTCGAACAGGTTTTCGACATTCACCTGCAACGAAACCTTGTCGTTCACGTCGTAGAACGCTGCGGCATCGACCCGCCAGTAATCGGGCAGGGTAACGGTGTTGCTGACCGAGGCGAACTGTTCGTCCTGATAGACCACGCCCAGTCCCAGCGCGAAACTGTCGGTGAACTGGTAACGGTTCCACAGGCTGACCTGGTGTTCGGGCAACTGTTCCAGCCGCGTCCCGGCAGCTGCCGCTTCGGTATCGCTGCGGATTTCCCCGTCGAGCCAGGTGTAGCCGATATTGGCCTGCCAGTTCGGGGTGATCTTGCCGACGAGACTCAGCTCGACGCCCTTGGTGCGGGTGCTGCCGGTCAGCAGGATGTTGCCCGGCACGAGCGGATCGGGCGCAGTGGTGTTCGTCCGGTCGAGCTGGAACAGCGATGCGGTCAGGAACAGGTCCGGGCGCACGAGCCATTTGGCACCGATCTCGTAATTCTCGAATTTTTCGGGATCGAGACCGGCGTCGACATTGGAAAGGCTGGTGAACTGGTCGCCCGATTGCGGCAGGAAGCTCTGCGCATAGCTGGCGTAGATCGACAGGTTTTCCTGCGGCTTGAGCACGAGGCCTACGCGGGGGCTGACCTTCTCGTCGACCCGCGCATTGGTGGTGTTGCCGATCAGGTCGGTCGTTTCGAGATCGAACCGGTCCCAGCGCAAACCTGCAATCACCTGCACATGCTCCCCGATATCGATCTGGTCCTGCACATAACCCGACAGTGCGGTCAGCTGGCTGTCACGCGAACGGATCGGTGCGGTGAGCGAAATTGCCGGGATGTCGAGCACGCGCTGGAGCGGGAGCCATACGCTGGTTTCCGGTCCGGTCGCGGTGTCGAACAAGACGGTGCGGCGGGAATCGAGCGTGTTCTGGTCGCCCGCCTCGAAACCGAACAGCACCATGTGATCGATCCCGCCGGTTGCGACCTGCCACACGAAATTGGCCTGGCCGATCAGGTTCTGCCGGTCGGTCTGGTTGCGATAGCCGGTCAGGCGGACATCGGTGCCATCGGTGCCGGAGGGAACGACATTGGCATAGACCTTGTCGTAGTCGGCGAACTGGAAAGAGAGATTGGCCGACAGCGCATCGGAAAATTCGTGATCGATCCGTGCACGGGCGATGTTCACCACAGCGTCCGACAGGTTGAAATCGGGGTCGCCGAACAGCGTCTTGTCATAGCCTTCGAGCGGGCCGTTGCCGAACGAGGGGATGCCGCGATCGGCCAGCCGCTCGTCATTGTCGTGCGTAAAGCTCGTTGTCAGCCGTGTTGCAGGGCCGAGATCGACGGTTAGCGTCGGCGTGATACCGATGAAACGGCCGTCGTAGAAATCGCGGTCGTTGTTGAATTCCTCATAGGTCGCGTTGAGCCTCAGCGCGGCACCTGCGCCCAGCGGCTGGTTGATGTCAGCCGCCAGTGAGAACGCTCCGAACGTGTCGATCGAGCCATCGAACTCGATTGCCTTCTTCACGGGATTGGCCACCTTGCTGACGCGATTGATCGCCCCGCCGCCGCCGCCGCGCCCGAAGATCAGCGCGTTCGGCCCCTTGAGCACTTCGAGGCGTTCGACATTATAGAGCGAGCGGTAATATTGCGCGTCATCGCGCAGCCCGTCGAGATAGAAGTCGGCGGTGGTCTCCTGTCCGCGAATGAACACGGCATCGCGGTTGCCTTCGCCGGATTCGGTGCTGACGCCCGGGAGGTAACGCAAGGCTTCGGAAAGCTGGGTGATTGCTTGGTCTTCCAGCTGGTCTTCGGTCAGCACGGCGATGGTTTGTGGCACGTCGATCAGCGGGGTCGGCGTCTTGGTGCCGGTGCTGCCATCATCGGTCGAATAGCTGTCCTGCTGGCCGGTCACCACGATCTCGCGCGGGAGATAGTCGCGTTCGGGTGCCTCGTTTTCCGAAGTATCGGCCATGGCAATGGCCGGGAAGGCGAGGGATGCCGCACCGGCAAGAAAGGCGGTCCGGAGCATATTCGAATTCATCGTGGGACTTTCTGATCGGCTGTAATGAGAATCAATTGCAAGAACGACGTCCTGCTATTGCGAGTTATTCGCATTTGCAATGAAGATTTGCGCTTGGCAGGGAAAATCCCGCCGATTAGGGCGCTGCAATCGATTTTGGCGATTTGAGGATCAGGTGAAAACCATGAAGGCAACGATCTGGCACAATCCGAAATGCGGCACATCGCGCAAGACGCTGGCGATCCTCGAGAACCTGTCGAAAGTGGATGTGACGGTGGTCGAGTATCTCACGGATCCACCGAGCGCAGAGAAGCTGGCCCAGCTTTACCGTGATGCCGGGATCAGCCCGCAGCAGGGACTGCGCGTGCGCGGTACCGATGCGGAAGAGCGTGGCCTGCCCGATGCCGACGATGCGACTGTGCTGGCGGCGATGGTGGCCGACCCGATCCTGATCGAGCGCCCGCTGGTCGAAACCGACAAGGGTGCGCGCCTGTGCCGCCCTCAGGATACGGTGCTTGAAATCCTCTAGCCCGTCAGCGACGGATATGCTGGGCTTCGGCGATATCGTCCGGTTTCAGCGAACGCCAGCCGAGCACGAAAACCCCGGCGCATAGCAGGCAGATCGCGGCAAAGCCGATGGTTGGGTGGTGGCCATAGAGCCACACACCGGCAGCCGGTGCGAAAATATAGGCTGCGCCGTTGACCGAGGCGACGATGCCGCCGATCTGCCCCTGTTCGCGCCTCGTGACCGCAAGTGACGCGCCGGCGGTGAAGCCCGGCCGGTAAAGGCCGAAACCAAGCGAAGCGACGGCAAAGCCCAGCGCGATCGCGTGCAGGTCTTTCGCCAGCGAAAAGCCGATCACCCCGCAGATCGCCAGCGCCATGCCCCATAGCGTCGAGGAGCGCGGTCCCAGCTTGAGCATCGGGATCAGCCCCCATTGCGCGAGCAATGTGGCGATGGCACCGCTCATCAGCACCAGCCCGATCGGCCCGGTGCCGAGCATGGATTCGCCGCGCAGTCCAAGCCGGTCGAGGATGAAAAAGCCGATGATTCCCATGGTCGCCGCCTGTGCGTGGCCACCGAGCAATCCCGCAATGAGCCAGGGGCGCAGGCGCGGATCGCGCCACCTGAGATCGGGGATGGGCGGTTCATCGCCGCCTTCGTAGTCGGGCGTGGTGTCTTCCTCTTCTTCCTCGTCGGACAGGCGCGGGTTCGAGTTGGCACTGAACGGGGCGGCGACGACGGTGCCGCGTGCGGCATAAGTGGGCGCGTCGTTCGGTAGCCTCAGCCGCAAGGCAATGAGGACGACGAGACCGACGATCGCAAAGGCAAAGAATGGCCCGGTCAATCCGGTCAGCGGGAAAACCAATAGCGGCGCGAGCGCAGGTCCGATCACCGTCCCGAGCCCGAAGCTGGATGCGATCAGCGCCATGGCCTGTGTGCGTTCGGCCCGGGGCGTGCGGCTGGCGACATACGCCTGCACGGCAGGCGGGGCAGCGGAGCCGAAACCGCCATATAGGCTGCGCGCTGCGGCAAAGAAGATCAGCGTCATCGCAGCCGAAAGTGCGCCCGCCAGCCCGAACCACAGGACGAGGCCGCACAGCGCCATCGACGCCACGAAACCGACCAGGCCCAGCGCCATCATCGCCTTGCGCCCGCGCCGGTCTGACCGGCGTGCCCAGAAGGGGGCGCAGATCACCCACAACAGGGCCGACCAGGTATAGGCGATGCTGATCCAGACGTCGGCGACCCCAAGCTCGGTGCCGATCGAGGGCATGACCGATTGCATCGCTGTGTTGCCGGCTGCTGTGACCAGCATGACCATGAACAGCAGCGCCATCCGCCCACGGGGAATTCCGTGGCCGGACGCAAGGCGTTTGGCGGGCGCCGGGGAAGGGTCTTGTTCTGCCATCGAATTATCCCGCTACGCCTGCCCTGTTCCGCTTGCAATGGCCGACCGATTTTGCGAGGCGGGGCCAAGTCCCCGGTCTGGTCGGGGCGGCCAGAGGAAGCAGATTCTTGTCGAACTCCAGTGAAATGGCGATCACCCGTCCACGCAGCCCGCGCGCGCGCCTTGGGCGCATGTTCGGGCAATGGGGTGTATTCTTCCGCGGCTTTCTCGAGCACCCGCGCATGGTCGGCTCGATCATCCCCTCCTCGCGCTTTACGATCGAGAAAATGCTTGCCCCGGTCAAATGGGACGAGTGCAAGCTGTTCGTTGAATATGGCCCGGGCGTCGGAACCTTCTGTTATCCGGTGCTCGAACAGATGCGCGGCGATGCCTCGCTGATCGTGATCGACACCAACCCGCTATTCGTCGACTATCTCAACAAGACGATCGCCGACAGCCGCTTTACCGCCGTCCTTGGCTCGGCAGAAGATGTCGAGGAAATCGTCCGTGCACACGGGCATGAACAGGCCGATTATGTCCTGTCCGGCCTGCCGTTCTCGACCCTGCCCGATGGCGTTGGCCCTGCAATCGCCGCCGCGACCCACCGCGTGATCCGCCCCGGCGGCGCGTTCCTCGTCTACCAGTTCTCCGCCAAGGCGCGGGACTTCATGGCCAGGCACTTCACCCGCATCGACCAGGGTTACGAATTCTGGAACGTTCTGCCATGCAAGCTGTTCTGGGGCTGGAAAGACGCCGACTGATTATTCGAAGGTCTCGCTCAGCACGTTTTTGCTTTCACCGCTGAGCTGGCGGTAAATCGCCACCATCGTTGCCGCCACTATCGCGGCATAGGCTGCGCCGATGGCAGCGGAAGTCAGCGCATTGCCGAAAATTGCCGCTTCTGCGCTGAACAGTGCGAAAACCAGCCCGACGAATAGCGCGATAACCTGGTTCACGATGACGAATGCCACCCACAGAAGGAAATAGAAGAAGAACAGCAGCAGCGTGTTGCCCTTTACCAGTTTCCATGACCGGGTCAGTGCGTAGATCGGGTTCATCGTCTTCTCGATCCCGAACACTGCCTGGATCAGCGCAAATTTCGCAAAGAGGTAGCAGGCCAATGCAAACCCGATCAGGCCGAGCAGGAACACGATCACGAACGACCCGGACAGCGCACCGATGATCAGCGGGAACATGCCGCCGAGCGCCATCGCGAAAGAGGCGAGAAGCATGCCTGCGATTGCAGGGAGGGTAAGCTTGGCAGCTTCGGCAATTGCGCCGCCGGTGGTCGGCCGTTCCCGGTCGCTCAGCAGGATGATGATGGCGAGCGTGCCCAGTGTCTGGCCGAGCATGGTCAAGGCAATCAACCACCAGTTCTCGGCACCGAATGTCGCGAAGGCCGAAGATACCATTTCGGGCTTCTGTGCGAGGCGAGGGTCTTCGAAGATCGTCGCGAAGCGCAAGAAACGCAGCATGAAGAATGAGTTGGGCACCGCCACAAACACACCGGCCATGATGGCCACGAGGCCGAAGTTTGCGCGCAGCATGGCTACGCAATCATCCCATGCGCTGCCCAGATCCAGTTTCATTGCAGATTTCCTTGTCTCTTTTGCCCCTTGATAAGCGTCCGACCAATCGCCACGCAATGCGCATGGACGTTTCCCTACCGATTATCGACCAAATGCAGCCGGAAATCCGCTGCGAGGGAGGTCAGGTGCCCTATCGCACGGCGCTGGAAGCGATGGATGCACGCAATCTGGCAATCCAGCGGGGTGAGGCGCGCGAACTGGTCTGGCTGCTTGAACACCCGCCGGTCTACACCGCAGGGACGAGCGCGGCAGCGGACGAATTGCTCGATCCGCGCTTCGAGGTGGTCGAGGCCGGACGCGGCGGGCGATACACTTATCACGGGCCGGGCCAGCGCGTCGGCTATGTGTTGCTCGACCTTGGGCGGCGCAACAAGGATGTGCGCCGTTTCGTCCATTGCATCGAAGGCTGGGTGATCGATACGCTTGGCGATTTCGGCGTCGAGAGCTGGCGCGCGGAAGGCCGTGTGGGCATCTGGACGCGCGATGCGTCGGGTGGCGAGGCGAAGATCGGTGCGATCGGCGTGCGGGTGCGGCGCTGGGTGACGATGCATGGCTTTTCCGTCAACCTCGCGCCGGACCTCACTCATTTTACCGGCATCGTGCCCTGCGGCATCGACGAATTCGGGGTGACCAGCCTCGCCCAGCTGGGTATCGACTGTTCGCAGGAAGCATGGGATAGGGCGCTGCTCGCGCGGCTCGACGGCTTCCTCGCCTGTGTCGCGCAATCGTGTGGAGATTTGAAATGAAGCGCCTTGTCCCTGTCCTCGCGGCAACTGCCCTGCTTGCGGCGTGCGGCGGTTCTGATGACGCGCCCGCTGCGGCGGACGGCGCAAGTGCGCAGGGCGAAATCCTTGAAGGTTCGATCAGCGATGAAATGATCGCGGTCGACCAAGTGCGCTCGCAGTCACCGCGTGCGGCGAGTGAGTCGGATGAACCCGGCGGTTCGTTGGCCCCGGCATCCGGCGCAAGCGAAGCCCCCCCGGCGGCTCAGCCCGAACCGGCAACAGAGGCTGCCGAATCGAACGAAGACGAAGAGGGCTGACGCGTCAGCCGATTGCGCGGATACCCGGCAGCGGTGTTGGCGAAGGTGTTGGAGCGGGTTCGGCTGCCGGGGAAGATTGCCCGCTTTCGTCGCCTGCTTCCATCTCGGCCAGCATCTCGGTGATCGAGCGGCTGTTGGCGAGACCGATCACAGCCTCCGCTTCGGCCTTCTCGCTGGCGCTTAGCGAATAGGCCTGGTGAATCGCTGCCACCTGCTTGGGGTGGCTGGCGACCATACCGTGGAAGCCGTCCTGACGAGCGAAACCGGCGTCGACAGCGCCCCGCTCGACATTGCGCGGATCACCGGTTTCGGTGTCGATTGCCATCACGCCCATCGATCGGGCGAGGATCAGCGTCATCGCGCGAACATGCGACAGGGCATCGGTCCAGCTACCATCGGCGCAGCGAGTGCGCTTGGCACCGAGGCCGCGTGCAACATTCTGGGCATTCCACATGAAGCCGTTGAGGCGCGGTTGCCTGTCACCGGTCAACTCGTGCAGGGTCAGTGCCGCGCGGGCGGTTTCGCCAATCTGTGGGATGATCTTGGTCGAATTGTGCTTGATGCCCAGCTTCTGCTCGATCTCGTAGAGTTCCGAGCCGAGCGTGCGGATCTGGTCGCTGCCGGTCGCCTTGGGCAGGATGACGCCTTCGGGCGAACCTCCCATCACCGCCAGCAGCTCTTCGCGCCACAGCGGTGCGTCGAGCGGCTTGATGCGGACCCAGCGGGCAAACGCCTTCTTGGCGATCAGCGGATCGTTGTGCGCCCTCAGCCACTCGGCGATCTCGTCGAGCAGGGGTGCTGCGCCGGGCCCCGACGGGATACCCGTCAGGTCCACCACGACAGCGTCGGCACCGACCATCGGCGCCTTCGCCATTTTTCCGGGGTTATCCCCCTCGATAAACAACCACGATCTCATGGAGAGACGCGATAGTGTAAAATCCCTAAACTTCCCTTACGCCGGATTTACTACTCTGCAGCCTGCCGTGCCTCAGCGAGCGTGGGATAGTCGATATAGCCCTGCGGGCCGGGCAGGTACCAGCTCTTGGGCACATCGGCATTGGGCGCCCACTCCGCGCCCTCGCGAATGCGGATGTCGAGGTCGGGGTTGGAAATATAAGGGCGGCCGAAGCTGACCGCATCGCATTTGCCCGCCACAATATCCGCTGCGGCTTCCTCTGCGGTGTAATCGCTGTTGAGCACCAGCGGGCCGGTGTAGATTTGGCGGATCATCGGGCTTTGCTTGGGCACATCGGTGCGGCCGAAGGTGCCGTCCGGGCCGGGCTCGCGCAATTCGAGGAAGGCGAGGCCGAGATCCTGCACCACCTTTGCCGCCGCGCCGAAAGTTGCTGCCGGGTCGCTATCGTCGCAGCCCTGCGTATCGCCATTCGGCGATAGGCGTACGCCGACACGATCCGCACCCCAGACGTCAATCAGGGCCTCCAGCACTTCGCGCAGGAAACGGGCGCGGTTTTCGGGCGGACCGCCATATTCGTCGGTACGCAGATTGGTGCTGTCACGCAGGAACTGGTCGACCAGATAACCGTTCGCGCCGTGCAGTTGCACACCATCAAACCCGGCCTTTTTCGCATTTTCGGCGGCATGGCGATAATCGGCAACGACGCGCGGGATTTCATCGAGTTCGAGTGCGCGTGCCTGTTCGTGTGGCTTGCGCCCTGTCGGCGTGTGCGCGTGGTCCGGCGCGGTGGTTGCGCTAGCCGAGACACCCGGTTTGCCGCCAAGGAAATCGGGGTGGACGATCCGGCCCATATGCCACAATTGCAGTACGATCTTGCCGCCTTCCTCGTGCACCGCCTGCGTCACCTGCTTCCAGCCTTCGACCTGCTCGTCGCTCCAGATACCCGGCGCGGCAGGCCAGCCAAGACCTTCCACGCTGATCCCGGTCGCTTCGCTGATAATCAGGCCTGCACCGGCGCGCTGGCGGTAATATGTCGCCATCATCTCGTTCGGGACCGAACCGGGCAAGGTAGCACGCCCCCGGGTGAGCGGGGCCATGTGGATGCGGTTCTTCGTTTCGATTGCACCAAGCGTCAGCGGCTGGAAGAGCGTGTCGGTCAAGAGAGTTCCTTTCCTTGTTGCGGGCGGAATTTTTCTCGTCCCGAATTGCAACCCAAGCTATGGGGCGGCGGTGAAAGATACAACCGCAACAAACGCCATCAGGGATGATAGCGCGACTTGGCCGGGCTGGGCCTTGCTGCTGGCATTGCTCGCCGGAAACGTGTTCCTTGCGCTCGGCCCCTGGGCAGTGCGGCTGGCTGATACGGGACCGGTTTCGGCGGCCTTCTGGCGGTTGTTCCTTGCGCTCCCCTTTCTTGTCCTGCTGGCCCGCAGCACAGGGCAGAAACTGGCAGGGATACCGCGCCGCAACCTGTTGCTGGTGGCACTGGGGGCAAGTGCCTTCGCATTCGACCTCGCCAGCTGGCACTATGGCATCGGGTTGACCCGGTTGGGCAATGCGACATTGTTCGGCAATGCGGGCAGCATCGTGCTGCTGTTCTGGGGCTTCGTCGTCGCGCGCACCCTGCCACGCGGGCTGGAGTGGCTGGCGATCGTCTTCGCGCTGGGCGGCGCGGCGATCCTGATGGGCGAAAGCCTTGAGATCAGCACCGCGACACTGCTGGGCGACCTGTTCTGCCTGTTCGCAGGGCTGAGCTATGCAATCTACCTGTTGACCCTGCAGGATGCACGCAAGGGCATAGGTGCGTGGAGCCTGCTGGCGTGGGTCAGCATTTTCGCCTGCCCGGTGCTGTTGGTGATGGCGCTGGCATTGGGCGAACCGGTACTGCCGCAAAGCGCTACCGGGTGGGGACCGCTGGTCGCATTGTCACTGTCGAGCCAGGTAGTCGGGCAAGGCCTGCTGGTATTCAGCCTGCGCCACTTCCCGCCGCTGGTGATCGGCCTCGCCCTGCTGACCCAGCCTGCCGTCGCCGCGCTCTACGGCTATGGCGTGTTCGGCGAGGTGCTGGGGGTGTGGGACATTGTGGGGATGATGCTGCTTGGCGGGGCGCTGGTTGTGTCGCGGGTGACGAACCAAAAATCAGCAACGACTGATGCAATCGCCGAGAAAGCTTCAGCCTAGCGCCCGAAGGGGCAACGCGGCATGCTTGCGATGGCTATCAGTGCCATTCTGCGCCGCTCTTGCGTGGAGTACCCGACCCATACGCCCAGCATGGCAAATGCCCCGCGCAGGTGCCACTCGCTTATGCGGCGATGTCCAGAACGTTCAAGGTAGAAGGCTCTTACCTTGCCAGCCACGATATCCGTTGTCCTCTGTTTTGGGAATTGGCCCGATTTCCAGGCATCAAAGTGCCGCTGTTCAAGGCAGATCGTCGGAAACTGAAGTGCTCCTCCTGCAATTGCGGCGCGGGCGTGGAGGACACTCGCCAAGGTGACGAAAAAGACCAACAGGAGGATCGAAACGAGTACCCGGCTGGTCAGTCGCGTCAGTTTCTGAACCACACCTACCCCAAATCCCCCTTGCCCACGGTGCTGCTGGCCATTTCCAGCATGCGGTCGAGGCTCTTCTTGGCTTTCAGCCGCAGGCCTTCCTCGATCTCGATCCGCGGTTCGAGGTCGCGCAGCGCGACGTAGAGTTTTTCCAGCGTGTTGAGCGCCATATAGGGGCAAATGTTGCAGCTGCAGTTGCCGTCGGCACCCGGCGCGCCGATAAAGTTCTTTTCGGGCAGCGCCTTTTCCATCTGGTGGATGATATGCGGTTCTGTCGCGACGATCAGCGTGTCGCCTTCAAACTCCTGTGCGAATTTCAGGATGCCGCTGGTCGAACCGACATAATCGGCATGGTCGACAATGGTCGGCGGGCATTCGGGATGTGCGGCGATCGGGGCATCGGGGTGCTGTGCCTTGAGCTTGAGCAGCTCTGTCTCGCTGAACGCCTCGTGCACGATGCACACGCCCGGCCACAGCAGCATTTCGCGGTTGAACTTGCGGCTGAGATAGCCGCCAAGGTGGCGGTCCGGCCCGAAGATGATCTTCTGCTCCGGCGGGATCTGCTGGAGTATGGTTTCGGCAGAGGAACTGGTGACGATCACGTCGCTCAGCGCCTTCACCTCGGTCGAGCAGTTGATATAGGTCAGCGCGATATGATCGGGATGCGCCTCGCGGAAGGCGGCGAATTTTTCCGGCGGGCAGCTGTCTTCGAGGCTGCACCCGGCATCCATATCGGGCAGCACGACGATCTTTTCCGGGCTGAGGATCTTGGCGGTATCGGCCATGAATTTCACGCCGCAAAAGGCGATCACATCGGCATCGGTTTCCGCCGCCATCTGGCTGAGCTGGAGCGAATCGCCGACGTAATCGGCAAGATCCTGGATATCGGGCGTCTGGTAATAATGCGCCAGGATCACCGCATTGCGCTCTTTGCGCAGGCGATCGATCTCGGCGAGCAAATCATTGCCGGTGGGAAGCTTGGTCTCAGCAGTCATGTCTTGATCCGTAATTCTCGATGCGCTCGGCGCGTTCTATACCGCCAATGCGTGGGAAAACGAGGGGCAGCGGCGGCTATTTTTCCGCTTTGGGCAAGGCTCGATCATCGTCATAGGTGACGACCACCTTCACATCGCCGAAACCGGCGACCTGCAGCGGGATGGCCAGGTTCTGCGCCACGGCACTGCGCCCTGCATCACGGGCAAGCGCCAGCAGCGTGGGATTGGCCGCGCCTTCCATCGCCTGCTGCTCGGCAAGCCTTGTGTTGGCACGGGTCAGGCTGTCCTGCGCATCGCGGCTGATCCATACGCCCTCACGCAGATATTGCGCCTCGCTCTCGTCGAGATTGGGCGTGCCAAGGCGGATGGGGGGCAGTTGGACGGTGAGGGTCTTGCTTGCCTCGTCCCACTTCATCCGCCGTTCGTCCATGCGTGAGAGGTCCAGCGTGTAGTCGACCCGCGCCGGTATCACCGCGACCTGTTTGCTCTTGATCGTGCCGAACAGGCGGCTGTCCTCGCTCGCGACGACGGGGGCGAGCTGGGCGCTGAACACGGTCAGCGCATTCTGCTGCTCGAAAGCGACGAGCGAGGTCGCGACCGGATCGCCATTGGTCTCGTTCGGGCCGAACGCCTTGAGCGCCAGCCATGCCGCCAGCGCGAGCAACAGGATCACGATCAGCCAAGGCACCGCCTGTACCTGCGCCAGCGGTTTCTCGCGCCGCGGCTCGGGCGCAAGCGTGTCGTTCGCGGTTTCGCTCTCTTTCAGATCGTCTGCCATATATCCCCCGAACGGTTGACCAGCCCCCGGCGTTCCAGGTCGAGCAGGTGGGCCTTCACGCTCATCCCTGCCGCACCCGTAAGCCTTGGGTCGAGCCCCTTGTACATCAGTGGCACCATTTGTTCGATTGCCTTGGCTCCTTCACCCAGCAGCCGCACGATCTGGTTCTCGCGCTGGCGGCGATGGCCGATCATCCCGCGTACCAGTTGGCGCGGTTTCTCGATCGGGGCACCGTGGGCGCTGTAATATATGCGGTCCCGCCCTTCATCGGCGCGTGCGTAGAGCTTTTCGAGGCTCTTCATATAGTCACCCATGTCCCCGTCGGGCGGGATGACGACGCTGGTCGACCAGCCCATTACATGGTCCCCGGTGAACAGCGCGCCGCTTTCCTCCAGCGCGAAGCACAGATGGTTCGAGGTATGGCCGGGCGTGTGAATAGCGCGCAGTGTCCAGCCGCCAAGTTCGCACTGGCCGGTCATAGCTTCGCCATCCTCCAGCACGCGGTCTGGTTCGTAGGTGGTATCAAATGCTTCGTCCGAGCGCGGGCCGTCGACTTTCAGCGCCAGCGGTGCGCAGCCAACGATCGGCGCACCGGTGCGTTCGGCAAGCGGTCTGGCGGCAGGCGAATGGTCGCGATGGGTGTGGGTGCACATGATGGCGACGATCCGGTCCTTGCCGACAGCGGCGAGGATCGCCCGCAAATGATCTTCGTCGTCGGGCCCCGGGTCGATCACCGCGACCTGGCCCTCGCAGCCGACCACATAGGTCTGTGTGCCGGTGAAAGTGTAGGGAGAGGGGTTGGGTGCGAGGATGCGCCGGACCAGCGGTTCGGCCTGCTCGGCAAGGCCGGTAGGCCAGGGTTTGGGCGGGATTGCTGCCATGACCCGCATATGGAAGGTGCAGCGGGGCTTGTCGAGCGCGCACCCTTGGCCCTAGGCAGCGTGGACAAATTCCCCATGGTCACGGCCAGTCGAGAAGCCGCCAGTTCGAGGAGTGAGGACGAAGGACATGCCTGGCATATTCAAGGACGAGGGACGCGGAAATGGCGGTTTCTCGACTGGCCCCGCAGGGGTTCGGTCCAAATCCGCCCTGACGGCGTTGCGCGCACTTGGAAGTGCGATGCACTTCCTGCGCGCACGCGCCTTGTCAGGACAAATTTGGACTCGAACCGTGATCCATGGGGAATTGGTCCACGCTGCCTAGTTCGGTGCAAAGGGAGATTTCGATGTCCGAAAAGCTGTTGCTGGTGCTCGATGAAGGCACCACTTCCACCCGCGCCATGCTGTTCGATTGCCATGGCAAGCCGCATGGCAGCGCGCAGCAGGAACTGACCCAGCATTACTCCGCGCCGGGCCGGGTCGAGCATGACGCGACCGAAATATGGCACCGCACACTCGCCTGCGCGCGCGAGATGGTGAGCAAGGCGGGCGGGGCGGATCGCATTGCCGCCATCGGCATCACCAACCAGCGTGAAACAGTTGTCGCGTGGAACAAGACGACCGGTGAACCGCTGGCACGGGCGCTGGTGTGGCAGGACCGGCGGACGTCTGATTTTTGCGAAAGGCTGCGCGGCGAGGGGCATGAGGATCGGGTGCAGAAGGAAACGGGCCTGCTGCTCGATCCCTATTTCTCCGGCACCAAGATGCGCTGGCTGGTCGAGAACGAGCCGACGGTGAAGGCGGCGGCGGAGGCAGGCAAGCTTGCGCTCGGCACGATCGAAAGCTGGCTGGTGTGGAAGCTGACCGGTGGCGCGCATCTGACCGATGCCAGCAATGCCAGCCGCACCCTGCTGCTGCCGCTCGATGGCGCGCAGTTCGATCCCGAGCTGTGCGATCTGTTTGGCGTGCCGCATGCGGCGCTGGGCGAGGTGGTCGATACGAGTGGGGAGTTCGGCCACACGTTGAAGGAACTGTTTGGCGCGCCGATCCCGATTTGCGGGCTTGTCGGCGACCAGCAATCGGCGACTATCGGGCAGGGCTGCCTTTCTCCCGGCGATACCAAGGCCACATACGGCACCGGGGCCTTCGTGCTCGCAAACCATGGAGATGCGGTGCCGCATTCGGCGCATCGCCTGCTCGGCACGGTGCTGATGCAGGAGGGCGGAAAGCGCACCTACGCGCTGGAGGGATCGGTTTTCGTCGCGGGCAGCCTTGTCCAGTGGCTGCGCGATTCACTTGGCCTGCTCGGCACGGCGGCCGAGACCGAGACGCTAGCCCGTTCGATATCCGATAGCGGCGGGGTGGTGATCGTGCCCGGCCTGTCCGGCCTTGGTGCGCCGCATTGGTTGCCCGAAGCGCGGGGCGTGATTGCCGGGTTGAGTTTCAGCACCGGGCGCGCCGAAATCGCGCGCGCGGCGCTCGAGGCGATGGCGCACCAGACCTATGACCTTGCCGCAGCCTTCGCCGCCGACGGGGCCGAATGGACGTCGCTGAAGATCGATGGCGGGATGAGTGCGAACGACTGGATGGCGCAGGATATCGCCAACCTGCTCGACCTGCCGGTGGAGCGGCCCGAGTTTGTCGAAACCACGGCGCTGGGGGCTGCGAAACTGGCGGCGGTCGGATGCGCAATGTATCCCGACCTGACAACCGCCAGTGCGGCGATGCGCGGCGGGCTGGAGCATTTCAAGCCGCGTATGGAACCAGGTGTACGCAAGCTGCGGCTGGCGAATTGGGAGCGCGCCTTGGCAGCTGTTTAAGGCCAGGACCCTGGGTCAATGCTGCGCAAAAGACCGGTTCAGCCGGTCGCGCAGGCGATGGACGGCAGAGGGCTGCATCTCGAACCGTTCGCGCCATGCATTGTCGAGCCGTGAAACGCGTGCGTGCAGCGCCTCGCTCTCGTGGATCAGGTCGCGCGTGGGGTATTCGAGCAGCGCAAGATTCTCCCGCTCGGACATACGGTCGGCAGGCAGCTTGCTGTGGCGGCGCAATTGCAGCGCGCTGATCTCGCCCGCGAAATAGGCGCGGTGGTTGAGCAGCCATGCCAGCACATGCATCACCCGTGTAGTGGTGCGCAGGCCCTCTACCGACAGCGCCATGCGGGTGCGGTCGGCCTCTTCCCCGGTCTCGCGCACGGGATTGAGGTCGAACACCTGCCGCGCTTCGTCCGCAAGCACGAGTGCTTCGGCGTAGAGTGCCTCGATAATCGGCTGGCTTATGTCAGTCGGATTGCCCATTTCCCCCATCGCTAGGCTACGCGATTCCACCAAGCTAGCGGGCTGTGGATAGTTTTCTGACTCAATATGGGACTGTCCCATTGCGGGGCGCTTTTTGCGTTTCGAACGCCCATCCGGGCGTTCGTCCTCGGCGCTGTTTCCTCCGCTGCGCTGCGGAGCACCTGCGGGCGGGCGGTCGCCCTTTGGCTGCCGCGACCAGGAACGGCGCCTGTTTTTTCCGCGCCCGGCGTTTGAGGGGCCGATCGCAGATCGGCTCACAACAGACTAAGCGATGATATCGGGCAGCAGTTGGTCTTCGATGATCGCGATCTGGTCGCGCAGCAGAAGCTTGCGTTTTTTCAACCGCGCGATTTGTAACTGGTCGGTCGAGCCGGAGGCGCGCAATGCCTCGATCGCCGCGTCGAGATCGCGGTGTTCCGTGGTCAGCAATGCCAGCTTCTTGCGCAGCTCGAGCTCGGTCAAACTTCTCTCCATCTGCGGATCGATTCGTCGCGCACGACCCGCCAGCCATCGATTAGGATTTCGTCAGGACTTCGCAAGCTAACAATCTTGTGGTTAGATGATTGTACGCGGTTCGCCCGCGAAGGACGAGTCGCTCCCACGGGGTCGCACCCTAGGTAAGGAGAGCCAGATGGTATCGTCACACGTCAGCGCACTGGAAGCCAAGCACGCCAATATCGAAGCCAAGCTTCGCGAGGAGATGAACCGGCCCGCCCCTGACGACAGCACGATCCAGCAACTCAAGAAGCGCAAGCTCCTGATCAAGGAAGAACTTGCAGCCATCTGACCTGCATTTCGCGCGATTTGCGCGCGCAATGGCGTTTTAATTTACCCTGTCGTGCTATAGGCTGCGGATATGACCGCCGCAGCCTCCGCACGTTCGATCCTGACGCAGCTTCACGAGGTGATGGCCTCGCGCATGCATGCGCAGGGCAAGCTTGATCGCGTGGTCGAGATCATCGGTGAAACGCTCGATAGCGAGGTGTGCTCGATCTATCTCCTGCGTGAGGGGATGCTCGAGCTGTTTGCTACGCGCGGCCTCAACAAGGAAGCGGTCCATGTCACCCGGCTGGCGCTGGGCGAGGGGCTGACTGGGACGATTGCCGACCGGATCGAAACACTCAACCTTGCCGAGGCCAAGGCGCATCCCGACTTCCAGTATCGCCCGGAAACGGGGGAAGACAAGTTCCACAGCTTCGCCGGGGTGCCGATTGTCTATCGCGAACGTGCGATTGGCACGCTGTGCGTCCAGCATGTCGATCCGCGCCGTTACGAAGACATCGAGATCGAGGCCCTGCAGACGACCGCCATGGTGCTGTCCGAACTGCTGGCGAACAACGACCTTGTCGACGAGGAAGAGGTCGGCGGGCGGGCGCCGCAGCAGACGGGGCCGGCCTCGATTGACGGGCTGTCCCTGGTCAAGGGCCTGGCCTCGGGGGTGGCGGTTTTCCACCAGCCGCGTGTCACCATCGACCAGGTCATGGCAGACGATATCGAGGTCGAGCGCCAGCGCGTCTATCGCGCGTTCGACCGCATGCGCGACCAGATCGACGGGATGACCCAGCAGGCCGAATTCGGCAAGGGCGGCGAACATGAGGAGGTCCTCCAGACCTACAAGATGTTCGCCTATGACGAAGGTTGGTCGCGCCGGATCAACGAGGCTATCGACAGCGGGCTGACCGCCGAGGCCGCGATTGAGCGGGTCCAGCAACGCACCCGCATGCGCATGCGCGAGATCGACGATCCGCTGCTGGCGGACCGCATGCACGATCTTGAAGACCTGTCGAACAGGTTGTTGCGGATCGTGTCCGGCCAGCTTGGTACTGCGGCGACGCAGGGCCTGCGGCGCGACACCATCCTGATCGCCAAGAATCTCGGTCCGGCAGAACTGCTCGAATATGACCGGCGGCGGCTAAAAGGCGTCATCCTTGAGGAAGGCTCGCTCACCGCGCATGTGGTGATCGTGGCGCGGGCCATGGGTATTCCCGTGCTTGGCCGCGCGCGCGGTATCCGCACGCTGGTGATCGAGGGCGACGAGATACTGCTCGATGGCGACAAGGCGGTTGCCACCATCCGTCCGGCACAGGCCATGGCCGAGGCTTTCGACCAGCGTTTCGCCAAGACGAAAGAAAAACAGGCGGTCTATGCCGAACTGCGCGATGTCGAGCCGTTCACCCGGTGCGGCACGCGCATCCAGGTGATGATGAATGCCGGGCTGCGCGACGACATTTCCAACCTCAATCTCGTCGGCGCGGATGGGATCGGACTGTTTCGTACCGAATTCCAGTTTCTTGTTTCGGCAACGCTGCCGCAACGCGAGCGGCAATTGCGGCTCTATCGCGATGTGCTCGACGCAGCGGGCGACAAGCCCGTGGTGTTCCGCACCGTCGATATCGGCGGGGACAAGGCGGTTCCCTATCTCAATTCGGCGGAATCCGAACTCGACGAGAACCCGGCAATGGGCTGGCGCGCGTTGCGCATGGCGCTCGAACGCGAAGGATTACTCAAGGCGCAGGCACGCGCCCTGCTTGAGGCGGCATCGGGGCGGACGCTGCACGTCATGTTCCCGATGGTCAGCGAACCATGGGAGTTCGATGCGGCGAAGGAAGTGTTCGAGCACCAGCTCGAATTCCTCCGCAAGCAAAAGCGCGTCCTGCCCGACGAAATCCGCTACGGTGCGATGCTCGAAGTTCCGGCATTGGCCGAAATGCTCGACTTGCTGATCCCGCGCCTGTCTTTCCTTTCGGTCGGGACCAACGACCTGACCCAGTTCCTGTTCGCGGCGGACCGGGCCAATCCGAAACTCGCTGAGCGTTACGACTGGCTCAGCCCCGGGGCTCTGCGGTTCCTGCGGCGTATTTCGCAAGCCACGGTTGGCCAGCCGGTCGATCTCAGCGTGTGCGGCGAGATGGGTGGCCGCCAGCTTGAGGCACTCGCGCTGCTTGGTCTGGGTTTCCGCAAATTGTCGATCACACCGGTTTCGGTCGGCCCGATCAAGGAACTGGTGCGCCAGGTCGATCTCAAGGAAATCACCGAAGCGATGAACCATTGGCTGTCGAGCCCGCCGGAAAATATGCGCGCCGAGCTCAAGGCATGGGCGGACGAACGCGGCATCGCCAGCGATTGATTTGTCGGCTGACTTCATCCTGCAGCAAAACCGCTTCATCCTTAATCATTGTAACCCGCAGGATTCTGCGCTTGACAGGGCGCGCGTGGACCTCTTCTCATGCGGCAAAACAAGAATGGCGTCGCCAGGGACCGTAATGTCGGACGTAACAGAGCAGACCGAAGAAGAACTTCCGCTCGAACGGGCGGGTGATCGCTTGCGCCATGCACGCGAAAAGAGCGGCAAATCTGTCGAACAGATCGCCGAAGAAACGCGCATTCCGCAGCGCCATCTGGAATCGATCGAAGCGGGCCGGTTCGCCGACCTCCCTTCGCGCACCTACGCAATCGGCTTCTCGCGCACCTATGCGCGTGCGCTGGGCCTCGACGAACACGAGGTCCTCGACATGGTTCGCGCGGACCTGGCCGAAGGCGGCGGGCAGGAACAGCGGGCAGTCTCGACATTCGAGCCGGGCGATCCGGCTCGCATTCCCGGGCGCGGCCTCGCGTGGTTCAGCGCGTTCGCCGCGCTGTTGCTGGTGGTTGGCGTGCTCGCCTTCTTCGGCGACCGGATATTCCCCGGCGCAGGGCCGGGCTCGATCCTGCCAGACGAGGAACCGGCGGCCGCCCCTGCGCAGGCGGAAACGACCGATGGCACCCGCGCGCCAGCGGCCGCTGCCGCACCTTCAGGCCAGGTGGTGTTCACAGCGCTCGACGATAATGTCTGGGTGCGTTTCACCGACGAGGATGGCGAGCGCCTGCTCGAAAAGCAGCTGATGAAAGGCGAGACCTTCACCGTACCGGCAAGCGCCCGGGATCCGAGGATCAACACCGGGCGGCCTGATCTGCTGGCAATAACTATCGGCGGCAAGCCCGTTGCCAAGCTGGCCGATCAGCCGGTTACCATTGGCGATGCACAGGTGAGCGCGCAGGCACTTGGCGCCCGCACGGCGGAGCCGGCAGCCGCAGCCACGGGATCGGGCACGCAATAGGCGTTCCACTGTTTTGCGCGGCGCCTGCCTCGACAAGGCGGTATGGTTAAGGCAGGTTTCCGCACGGATATTCAGCGAGCGTTCGGGTGGAAGCCTCCAGCTTCTGCCCGCACAGCATTGCCGCATAGAGGACAGGAGCAAGACCACCATGACCAGCCGAGCTAGCCGGGTATTCGCCGCAGGCCTCGCCTTCGCAGCAATTGCGGGCGCGAGTGCACCGGTACTGGCACAGGATTCGGGCACGGAAGCACGCCTGCGCAAGGTCGAGGGTGAAGTGCGCGCATTGCAGCGCAAGGTCTTCCCCGGCGGCGATGGCCGCTTCTTCGAAGCAGAGATTACCGGGCCGCAAACAGGCACCGCGCGCCCGGCAACCCCGTCGACCACTGCGGTGACCGATATCCTGATCCGGCTCGACGCGCTCGAAGGACAGATCGCGAGCCTGACCGCACAGACAGAGGAAAACACCAATGCGATTGCGCAGCTGAGCGCGCGCCTCGATGCGCTTGGCGCTGTCGAGGGGGGCGCCGGTGCCGAACGCAGCATCCCGGCATCGACGGCAAGCGGTGGATCGACCGGTTCGACCGCCACCGCACCGGCAGAAACCGCCCCACCGAAGCAGGAGCCGAAACAGGCATCGCCTTCGCCCGAACGGCTTGCCGCCGTGCAGGAAATTGCCAAACCGCAGACCGACGATCCGGGCGACGACGAATACAGCTATGGCTTCCGCCTGTGGAATGCGGGCTTTTTCCCCGAAGCGCAGCAGCAGCTCAGCCTGTTCGTCGAGAAATACCCCAATCACTCGCGCTCGACCTATGGTCGCAACCTGCTTGGCCGGGCCTATCTCGACGATGGCAAGCCCAATGAAGCGGCAACTTGGTTCCTCAAGAATTACCAGTCCGATCGCAACGCCGTGCGTGCACCCGACAGCCTGCTCTACCTCGCAGAAAGCATGATCGCGCTGAAGGATGAGCGCCGCGCCTGTATCGCTCTGGCCGAATTCGGCGAGACCTATCCGGCGGTCGCATCGGGCCGGTTGTCGGACCAGTATCAGGCCAATCTCGGCAAGGTCGATTGCGATTGATAGGCCTGCCGATCCTGCTCTCGATCCCCGGCTGATCGAACGGTTCAGGGCCGACCTGGCCGGATTTGTGCCCGCACACGAAGGGGCGGCGTGCATCGGACTGGCCGTTTCCGGCGGGGCGGATAGTTTGGCATTGCTGTTGCTCGCGCATGCCGTGATGCCAGGAAGGATTGTTGCGGCAAGCGTCGACCATGGCCTGCGCCCCGAGGCGCCCGCGGAATGCGAATTCGTCGCTGAGGTTTGCGCACGGCTGAGCGTGCCGCACGATATTCTGACGGTCGAACTGGCTGCAGGCAATTTGCAGCAAGAGGCGCGGCGTGCGCGGTATGCGGCGTTGTATCGCTGGGCACTCGATCGCAAAGTTCCCATCCACATGATGGCCACGGCACATCATCTCGACGATCAGGTCGAAACGATGACCATGCGGCTCAATCGCGGCAGCGGCCTGTCCGGGCTGCGCGGGATCAGAACGTTTGCCGACATTGCGCCAGAGGGCGGCGAGCCAGTGGTCGCGTTCCGACCCTTGTTGGGCTGGCGGCGAGCCGAACTTGCAGACATCGTGGAGAAAGCCGGGCTGGTGCCGGTCTCCGATCCTTCAAATTCGGATAGCCGCTTCGACCGTGCTCGCCTGCGCAAGCATCTGGCGGATACGGACTGGCTGGACCGTGAGGGATGGGGCCGCAGCGCCGCGCTGCTGGCGGAAGCCGAACGAGCCCTGCAGCATTTCCTGATCGAAGAACGGGTCACCCTGATGAAGATGATCGACCCAACCGATCCGAAATGGGTTTTTGTCCGTCCGGACAGACCGGCGCGGCCCGACTATGCCGACATCGAGCAAGTGGTCTACTACTTCACCCTGTTCGATGCCGAGATTTCACGCAGCGATGCGAGCAGTCTGGTCAAAAAGCTGAAGCGGAATAGGGGCGGCAATTTCGCGGGGGTGCTAGTGACGCCGGGCGAATATCAGGGAAAACCTGCGTGGATTTTCCAACGCGAACCGCCCCGCAAGACCGGTTGATCAGATAATCTGACCGCCCATTTCCAGCGTTTCACCCCGGGTGATGATGACCTTGTCGCCCTTCTTCGCGATGGCGAAGATGCGGCTGGCAAGTTCGTCGGGAATCGCGATGCAGCCGTGGCTGGCATAACCGTTCTCGACCGTGCTGCCGCCGTGGATCGCAACGCCATCCTTGGTCAGGAACATGCTCCATGGCATCGGCGCGTTGTTGTATTTTTCCGAGACATTGTGCCGCTGCTTCCACAGGATTGGGAAGGTGCCGGTTGGCGTCGGGTGCTCGTCCGTGCCGAGCAATGCGGCAGCTGCGCCGATCTCGTAACCGCCCTTGAACACCGAAATCACCCGCGCATCGAGGTCGACTGTCATCACGATCGGGCCATCGGGCACGTCCTTGTCATCCCAATACCAGTCGCCATATTTCAGCGGGCCGTCGATTTCGAGGATGCGCTTGACGACGAAGGGTTCATCCTTCGGCGTAGCGGCGGGGATGGTCTGGACCACTTCGCCGGGTGCCATTTCGGGACCGGCCGCTGCGGCAACAGCAGTCTCGTCAACCGGGATTGCATCGTCCAGCTTTGCCGTTTCGGTCGCGGAATCGTCTTCCATCATGGCCCCGGCGAGCGAAGCGCCGCTGAAGACCAGTACCAGGGCGGCTGTTGCGCCGCCGATCCATGTGAGCATCGGGTTCATGCAGGGCAATATGCGCCGCATTTGCTAATAATTCCAGCACGCGGACAGCCGCGTCCCGCAGCGAAACAGCGCCAGCGAAAAAGTTAACGCGGGCTCCCGCCGCTACCCGTGTGCACCGAACTCATTGGCAATGGCGGTGCCGATCCTGAGCGAGAGGCCGTAGGCACGCTCGAGAGGGTCGATGTAGTCGCGCCGTATCGCGGTGTAGCCCTCGTTGTCGCCGTCCGGGTAATCGCTCGGCTCGTCGACCGCGAAATCGCCCGGCTGGGGGAAGCTGGTCGGATAGGCTCGGCGCAGCTGCGCCAGCGCGTCGTCGATCCGCAGGGTGAAGACCATTTCCAGCACGTCGTCGCGGCTGATGTCGTTCGCCCGGCTGAATGCCGGGACGCTGACCGCCTTGATGAACATGTGTTGCAGCAGGGCAAGCCGCAGCGCCTGCAACACGCCGATCTGGCGACGCACATTCTCACGCCCGTCGAGCGGGGTCTCGTCGGGCACGAGGTCGAGCAGGCGGTGCAGCTTGAGCGCATCGACCCTGAGACGCGATGCGAGGCGCCGGAACACGCCTGTACGGTCATCCTTGGTGAGATATTCGGCCAGCACCTCGCACGCATCGGACAAGTGCATTTCCGTCCCACGATAAGGTCGGCTGGCCCAATAGGCGCTGTTGAACAGCTCGCCGAAGGCAGCAACGGTCTTGATGCTGGCGAGCGCATTGGAGGCGCGGATCAGCCGGATCAGCTGCCGCCCGCGCTCGCTTTCGTTGATCAGCTGGGCCAGGTCTTCGTAATTGCCGTCCGCAGCGGTACCGACCCCGGAGATGACATTCACGGGATAGCCGAGTTGCTGCAGGATGGCATTGTGCGGGATCGCGCGGATCTGCCGCAAATTCATGTCACGGTCCGCCGAAAGGTCGCTCTGCCGACGGGAGACGCGGCTGCCCGTCGAATTGAGTAGGCCGAGGCCGAAAGCGGTCAGCGCGCGGCTGTAGGTCTGGCTTTCCAGATGCTGGCGCTGGTGCTTGCGGATCGCGCGATAGAAATCGAGGCTGAGGTCGGTGCGGCGATAGAACGGGTCGGTCGGCGCATCCACATCGGTCGATGACGGGTCGAGCTCCGCAATGCGCGTCAGCGTTGCCTGCGCCAGTTCGGGTGTCGCGAAGTGCAGGTAACCGTCGCCGCCCTGGAAGCTGACTTCGGGCTCCAGGCGGATACCCGCGCGCGCAAAACGTCGTCGCGCCCACGGGCTGAGCGGCCATGCCAGCCGGTCGTCGAACCCGCCGGGATGCGCGCCGCGCCCCATGCTTTCGCCATGGGTATTGAAGATCAGCGCCGCGACATCGTTCAGCCCGTTCTGTGCCATTGCCTGCGCAAGCCGCCCTTGCAGGCGCTCGATCGCGAGGCTCGCAGGTATCTGCCCGACGAACCGTCCAGCGTCGGAAAAACCGGTCTGGATACACAGGCGCCCACGCTGGCGGGCGTAGTCCTGGTAGCTCTCCTCCGCCAGCAGCGCATCGAGGAAGCGCCCACCATGTTCCAGCGCGCTTTCGGTCTCAAACAGGGGCGAGACGTCGACCTTGTCCTCGATCCCGAACAGCTTGGCGAAATAGAGCGAAGCGAGGATGGTGGAGGGCTGTTCGCATTCGGCGATCAGCATGCGGATCGGCGCGTCGGCATCGATATGGTGCAGGATCTGCGCCATGGCGAGGAACTGGCGGATCGCGGTGCTGCTTTCGATGGCGAGCGCGGCAAAATTGGATCGCAGCGGCTTCACCTTTGCGAGCAGCTCGCGCAGTGTGGCAACCGCGCCCTTGCTGGAAAGGTCGAGCGTATTGTCGGGGTCGATCCGGCGGCGGATGGCGTTGTGTAGCTGGCTCGAATTCACCCGGAAATGGATCCAGCCCATGCCCAGCCCATCGGCGCGCATTGCGGCGGCGAGGGTCTTGAGAGCGATAGCGTGGTCGGTATCGGCCCCGACGGCCTCCGCCTCGAGCTTGCCAATATAGGGCGCGAGGCTGAGCAGCTTGCGCGGATCGTTCGCGGTCAGGCGGTTCGCGGCAACCGACAGCGCGGCGGGATCGCTGAGGTCGCTGGCGAAATCGCGCGCCCGGTCGCGGGCATAGTTGCGCGCGGCGGCAAGTTCGGCGAGCAGTGGATGCCCGGTGTCGATGGCTGCCAACCGGTCGCAATACCGGGCCAGTCGCTGGACTTTTTCGGACAGGCGGAAACCAATGGAATCATACCATTTGATGTCGGTTCGCCCGTCCATGTCGTAGCCGACCCAGCTGGCAAAGCGGAACGGCAGGGGTGAAACTTGCGTCCATTCATCAGGCCAGTGGCGTGCTGCCTCACCCAATGCGGTAGCGACGATCCGGTCGCGGGCCTCCTGTGCATGGGCAATCGCGCGCATCGCATGGTCGTGTTCATGGGTGAGCGTGATGGCAGGTCGTTCGGCTCCGGCAACGCACATCGCTTCGCTGCCAGTGCCGGCAGCGGCGGCAACGGCTTCATCCTGGTCCGGGGTCAGGAGGAAGGTGGGATGTGCGGTGAACACCGCATGCAGGCTGGGGCGCTCCCACTGCTCGCGAAACTGTGTGAAGTCTGTCGTGGTGCACAGTGCGGCAACCGCGCTGTCATTCGTTGCCGGGTCGACAGGTGCGATGTTGCGCCGCAGCCGTTCGGCGCGGCTGGTCAGAGAATGACATTCGAGTTCGCGCACGAGGTTCTCGACCTCGTCGAGCGTCAGTTCGCCGCTTTCGAGCTGGCGCGAGAGGTCGAGCGAGAGCTGGAAGACCGGGTTGAACAGCGGCGTTTGCCGCGTGAGCTGGTGCAGCTCCTGAAGGCGGGTGGTGAGGTCGGCGACGCTGGTCATGTCCGCAATGCCATAGCATCTCGTGCCATGGCTTCGATAGCTGCTTTGTCCGGCGCACCCTTCGGCGCGACCCAGCTTCCGCCGACGCAGAGCACCGGGTCGAAAGCGAGCCATTCGGCGGCGTTTCCGGGGGAGATGCCCCCCGTTGGGCAGAAGCGGCACTGCCCGAAGGGTGCCGCAAGTGCCTTGAGCGCCGGAAGCCCGCCCGCTGCCATCGCCGGGAAGAATTTGAACCGCGTCAGGCCGAGGTCGAGACCGCGCATGATGTCACCTGCATTGGCGATGCCAGGCAGGAAGGGGATGCCGTGGCGGATTGCCGCGCGCCCGAGCGTGCCGGTCAGGCCCGGCGAAACGATAAATTCGCTGCCAGCCGCGATGGCATCCTCCAGCTCTTCCTCATTGGTCACCGTACCCGCACCGACAATTGCACCGGGCACCTGCTTCATCGCCCTGATCGCCTCGAGCGCAGCCGGGGTGCGCAGCGTGACTTCGAGCACGCGCAAGCCACCTGCCACCAGCGCCTCGGCCAGCGGAACGGCATGCTCGGCCTCGTCGATCACGATCACCGGGATAACCGGCGCGGTGCGCATGATAGTGTCGATGTCGCTCACTGGGATTTCTCTCCGTGTTCCGAGGCAAAGGCCGCTGCGGCACCGAACAGGCCCGGCTGCGGATGGATGATGAGTTTGACCGGGATCGAGGACATGAGTTCCTGGAACCGGCCCTTGGCCTTGAACCGCTCGGCAAAGCCCGATTTGAGCAGGGTCTCGCGGATGCGGTAGCCAAGTCCGCCTGCGATGACGACGCCGCCGAACCCGCCCTGCGCCAGCGCGATGTCGCCGGCGACGCTGCCGAGTGACAGGCAGAACCGGTCGACCGCTGCAGCAGCGAGGCTGTCACTCCCGTCTTGTCCGCGAGTCCAGATCGCGATGTCGTCTTCTTCGGCGACCGGCCTGCCCTCCATTGCGGCGAGCGTCTGGTAAATGTCGGAGATGGCAGGGCCTGCAACCACCCGTTCGACCGAAACACGGGTGTGCCGCTTGCGCAACCGGGCGAGGATCGCATCGTCGATCTGGTCGAGCGGGGCGAAATCGATATGCCCGCCCTCGGTGGCGGAAACACGATAGGTGCCATCCGCCTCGCGATAGAGATGCGCCACGCCCAACCCGGTGCCGGGGCCAAGCACGCTCAGGCGCCCGGTAGGGCTGAGTGGCTTGTCGGGACCGGTCAGGTGGATGAACTGGTCGTCCGGCGCGCGGGCGACCGCATGGGCGACCGCCTCGAAATCGTTGACGATGGTATAGCGTTCGACGCCAAGCTTTTCCCGGATCAGCGCCGGGCGGATGATCCACGGGTTGTTGGTGAAACGGATGACCTCTCCGCCCACCGGCCCGGCAATTGCCATGCTGACATTTTCCGGCAATGTGCCGCCCTTGCGCTGGCGATAATCCTCCCACGCGGTCTGGAAGCTGGCGTGGTCATGCGTGTGGAGCGTTTCGGGCTCGTCCATCGCAATGCTGCCATCGGCGGCGACGCTGGCGATCACGAAGCGGGCATGCGTGCCCCCGATATCGATGGCGACGAGGTCCATCACATCCTGCCCGTTGCAAGCATAGCCGAGCCGCCTTTCTCGGCGCTGTCGGCGTGCATACGGAACATGGCGAACAGTTCACGGCCCATGCCATCCTCGCTGCGGGGATCGGATACGGGTTCACGGCTGTTCAGGTCGGCTGTGGTCGACAGTTCGCCCTTCGCCGCGCACAGTCGCACCACATCGCCATCGTGCAGCCGGGCCAGCGGACCGCCACCCAGCGCCTCGGGTGTGCAGTGGATTGCAGCAGGCACCTTGCCGCTTGCGCCCGACATGCGGCCATCGGTGACGAGTGCGACCTTGTAGCCTCGATCCTGCAACACGCCGAGCGGCGGGGTCAGCTTGTGCAGTTCGGGCATGCCATTGGCGCGTGGCCCCTGGAAACGGACGACCACCACGACATCGCGGTCCAGTTCGCCCGCCTTGAACGCCTCGACCACGGCTGCCTGCGTTTCGAACACGCGGCACGGGGCCTCAACCGTCCACCGCTCGCGCGCAACGGCAGAGGATTTGAAGCAGGCGCGGCCAAGGTTCCCGCTGACGAGCCGCATCCCGCCATCCGGCTGGAACGGGGCGCTGGCGGGCTTGAGCATGGTGTCGTCGCCGCTTTCGCCAACCTCGCGCCATGTCAGCGCATCGGTGCCGTCTTCGTTTTTGGCCAGACCCGGCTCCTGCGCATAGGCAGAAAGGTCGCCGGTGCCGATGGTCAGCACATCGCGGTGACACAATCCTTCCTCGAGCAGTGTGCCGATCACGAAGCCCATTCCGCCCGCGTCGTGAAAATGGTTCACGTCGCCCGCGCCATTGGGATAGACATTGGCGACCAGCGGCACCGCGCTCGAAAGCTCGGTCAGGTCACTCCAGTCGAACTGCACACCGGCTGCGCGCGCCATCGCCGGAATGTGGATCGCATGGTTGGTCGAACCGCCGGTAGCGAGCAGGCCGATGGCGGCGTTGACGATTGCCTTCTCGTCGATGCAGCGGCCAAGCGGTCGATAATCGTTTCCGCTCCGCCCGATCGCTGCAACCCGGTGCACTGCTTCGCGGTCCAGTGCCTGCCGCAGCTTGGTGCCCGGCTGGACAAAGGCCGCGCCGGGGATGTGCAGCCCCATCATCTCCATCATCATCTGGTTGGAATTGGCAGTGCCGTAGAAGGTGCAGGTGCCCGGCGAGTGATAGCTGCCCAACTCGCTTTCGAGCAGCTCGGCGCGGGTTGCCTTGCCCTCTGCATAGAGCTGGCGGGTCTGCTGCTTCTGCTTGTTGGAGATACCGCTGGGCATCGGGCCGGAGGGGACGAAAATCGCGGGCAGATGGCCGAAACGCAGCGCGCCGATCACGAGACCGGGCACGATCTTGTCGCAAATGCCCAGCATCAGCGCGCCATCATACATTGCGTGGGACAGCGCGATGCCTGTCGAAAGCGCGATCACATCTCGGCTGAACAGGCTCAGTTCCATGCCCGTTTCGCCCTGTGTCACCCCGTCGCACATGGCAGGCGTGGCCCCGGCGACCTGCGCCGTCGCACCCACTTCGCGTGCGTAAATCTTCAACCGCTCCGGATACCGCCCATAGGGCTGGTGGGCCGAGAGCATGTCGTTGTAACTGGTGACGATGCCGAGGTTAGGCCCGCGATTGGCCTTGAGCGCGGCCTGATCCTCAAGCGCACCGGCATATGCATGGGCGAGGTTGGAGCAGGCGACTTGCGTGCGATCAGGCTGGTTATCCGCCTCGCGCTCGATCAGTTCGAGATAGGCGGCGCGGCTGGCGCTCGATTTCTCGATCACGCGCTGCGTTACGCGGTGGATGGTGTCGTGGAGTGCGGTCATCTCTTCTCCCCCTCCCTTGAGGGAGGGGCTAGGGGTGGGTGTAGGGCGCCCGATTGCAGGCGCCGTACACCCCCACCCATCCTCCCCCTCAAGGGGGAGGGGGATGTTGTATCGCGCGCGTCCCTATTCATGCCACGTCACCCCGTCACGCTCCGCCAGCGCGATGGCGGCGCTCGGCCCCCAAGTGCCGGAGGTGTAGGTCTTCGGTTTGAGTTCATCGTGATTCCACAGCGAGCGGATCGCATCGACCCATTCCCATTGCGCTTCCACTTCGTCGCGGCGGACGAACAGTGTCTGGTCACCTTCGATCAGATCGAGAAGCAGGCGTTCATAGGCGATCCGGCGGACCGCGCCGCTGAAGGCATCGGGCATGGCGATGTTGAGCGGCACCTGCCGCAGGCGGATACCCTCGCGATCCAGCCCCGGCACCTTGGCCATCAGCGACAGGGTGATGTTTTCTTCGGGCTGGATGCCGATCACCAGCTTGTTGGGTTTCATCGTCGCCCCTTTGCCCTCGAAAATCGAATGTGGGACGCAGCGGAACTGGACGATGATTTCGGTCACCCGTTCGGGCAATCGCTTGCCGGTACGCAGGTAGAAGGGCACGCCTTTCCAGCGCCAGTTGTCGACATGCGCCTTGATCGCGACGAAGGTTTCGGTGTCGCTGTCCTTGCCCAGTTCGTCATCGTAACCGGGTACGGCCTGCCCCTCGATCGCACCGGCGCGATACTGGCCGGTCACGGTCTCCCCGGTTTCTACCTTGCGCAAGGATCGCAGCACCTTGACCTTTTCGTCACGCACGGCGGTTGCGTCGAAATGCCCCGGCGGCTCCATCGCGACCAGTGCGAGCAGCTGGAGCATGTGGTTCTGGACCATATCGCGCAGAGCGCCGGCATCGTCGTAGAACGCAACCCGGCCTTCGAGCCCCACCGTCTCGCCCACGGTGATCTGCACATGATCGATATGCGCCGAATTCCAGATCGGCTCGAACATCAGATTGGCAAAGCGCAGCGCGAGCAGGTTCTGCACCGTCTCCTTGCCGAGATAATGATCGATGCGGAAAATGCGGTCTTCGGGATAGGCCCCGGCGACCGCGTCGTTGATCTCGCAGCTCGAACCCAAGTCGGTGCCGAGCGGCTTCTCAAGGCACATGCGCACCGTATCGCCGTCGAGCCCGGCATGCTGCAGACCCTTGATAGTCGGTTCGAACAGGCTGGGAGCGGTCGACAGGAAGATCGCCAGCCCGCCATCGGTCGGTCCGACCTTCTTTGCCAGTTCGGTGTAACCGTCCAGCGTCGTCGCATCGAGTGGCTGGTAGCTCAGCCGGTTGAGGAAATCGGCCATCTTGCTGCGGCGATTGGCGGGGAGGTATTTCTCCAGCGCCTCGCGTGCGAACTGGCGAAAGCCCGCGTCGTCAAGGTCGCTGCGTGCAGTGCCGATGATCCTCAGATCGGGGTCGATCAGTTCATCGGCATGCAGTGCGGCAAGGCTGGGCAGCAGCATGCGCTGCGACAAATCGCCAGTGGCTCCGAACAGCAGCAGGCGGTTGGCGGTGAAACTCATGCGCGTCAATCTCCCAACTGTCGCACGCACCTGCCTAGCAGTGCAGCCCGGCACATGCCATGCGCCGCAATCGTATTCAGGGGCAATCGTATTCAGGGAGTGCGGGTCAAGATACCGCGCATCAGGAAGCAATCACTTTCACCGTGCTGTACAGGAACTCGCTCGGGCCGAAGCTGGTGAGGAAGCTGACATCGGCTGCATCGCGGCCAACGCCGATTTTCGCGGTCTGCGCCGGGTCGGCCATGCCTGTCGCGTCGACAATGTGCCACGCGCCGCCGCTCTCGACCGTGGGATCGGCAAGGAAAACCTCGGCAACGGCATGGAAATCCTGCGGTTCGACGCGCGGGGCGTAGCAGGCAACATAGCGTGCCGGGATGGTCGAGGCGCGGGCAAGCGCAACCAGCACATGGGCATAGTCGCGGCAGATCCCGCGCCGTTCGATGAAGCTATCGCGCGCGGTGGTGTTCACATGGCTCGATCCCGGCGCATATTCGAAGCGGTCGGCGATCCAGTCATGGATCGCCATCACCCGCTCACCGCCGCTGGTGCCGCCGAATTCGCTTTCGACGAAGCTCTGGAAGCTGTCCGCCGGGCAATAGCGGCTGTCGAGCAGGTAATGCACCGCCTCGCCTGGCATTTCGTGCGGGGGAAGTGCGTCCAGCGTCGCGATATCGGGCAGGATGCGTTCGATCTCGATCTCGGCACGATAATCGACCTCGAACCGCCCGCTGGATCGCAGCCATATGCGTTCGCCGATATCGTCCTCTGCTGCCACTCGCGCGCAATGCTCTGCATCGGGCAGGCTGGTCTCGCTCGACAGGATTTGCTGTTCCGGGATTGCTGCCGCTTCGAACTGCAGCAGGATATCGGTCGGCTGCTCGGTGGAAAAGGCGAAACTGGCGGATACCGAAAGGGTCATTGCCCCTTCAATGCACCAGAGTGCGCCCTGTGCCTACTCCAAACCGAGCGCGGCCTTGATGTCCTTCCAGCTGACCAGCTTGAAGTTCTGCGCCTCAGGGGCGTTCTGTCCATCCTGCGCGACGAACAGACCGTCGGGATAATCACTGCCGAAATTGCCGGCCGCCAGTTCGATTCCGTCGGTTTCCTCGGTCGAACCGATCGCGCCGCCTGAAATCCTGAACCGCCCGAGCAGGTGTCCGCTGTCGCTGTCGAGCACGGCATAGGCGTTGTCGCCCTGGCTCGATGCGACGAGATAACCCGTCCCGCCTTCTCGCGGCAGGAAGGCCAGCCCCTCGACATCGGGGACGAGCCCCTGATCGCTGCCGACGCTGGCGATCCGGTCAGGCTGCGCGCCATATTGCGCCGCGTGGATCCCCCAAATGCCGACGTCTTCTTCGCTGATATAGAGATCGCCCGAAGACGGATCCGTGACGCAGCCTTCGATCTGGCTGGCAAGTTTCCACTCACGCCTGATCGCGGCGGCTGGTTCTGCGCCGTCCGAAGGGCGGTAGATCGTCACCTCCCGCACCGTCCCGTCCTTCAGTGCGGCATAGGCCGTGGCGACAATCTGCACGCGGTTGCGCGGCATCCCGCCAGTCTGCGGGGAAACGAAGCCCGGCTTGCGCTGCAGGCAAATGCCATAGGCTTCGCCCGGCCCGCTATCGACCGTGCCAAGCGGGGCGAGTTCACCGTCCGGGGTGAGGCGAAACAGCGCAATCCGGCTGTTGGCGATATCGTTGCGGTCGCTCGATACCACCAGCGCACCGCCTTCGATCGGCAGCAGGTCGACATTGTTCAGCCGCCCGGCAGGCAGGAAGCTGCGAACTTTCCCGTCGAGGCCATAGACGTAAAGCCCCGCCTTCTTGTCGGTGCCGACGATCAGGCTCTGCGCCGGGTCTGCCGGATTGAGCCAGACCGCCGGATCGTCCGCCGCGTCGTCATTGGCAGTGCCGACGGGGGCGGTTTCACCGCTGGCAGCCACATTGATGGCGGGCAATGCAGCCGGCCCGGACGAAAAGCCGGAACCAGCCGTGCATGCACCCAGCAGCAGGATCGGCGATATCGCCAGAAGCTTTGCCTGTTTCACGAAATCACCAATCCTGCGGCTAGTGGTCAGAAGTTGATCTTTGCGCCGAATTTCACCGTCGGGCCATATTCTTCATATTGCAGCAGGCGCTGGCGGCTGTCGAAGTTCTGGTAGGCGAAATACTTGGCGTTGTTGACGTTGATCCACTCGGCAAACAGCCGGACATTGTCGGTCACCGCGAATTTGGCCGAGAGGTCGACCTGGAAGTGGTTGTCGACATAGCGGTCCTCGGTCGGATCGCCGCCCAGCTCGTCGAGATACTTGCTGCGGTAGGTGCCCGCAGCGCGGAACTCGAACGGGCCGGATTCATAGCCCAGGACCAGGTTGCCGGTGTGCTTCGATGCGGCGGGCAGCGGGATATCGCGCGGATCCGTGATATCCCCGTCGTTCAGCACCGTACCGGTTGCATCGGTATAGGTGTAGTTTGCCTGCACCAGCAGGCCGTCGAGCGGTGCCGGGAGGAAATCGAGCGACTGGCTGAAGCCCACTTCGACCCCGAACACTTCGGCTGTGTCACCGTTGATCGCGCGGGTCAGTTCATCATAGTCCACGCCCTGGAAGGTGCCCGGCGTGTCGAGCGTCTGATCGACGATGAAATTGTCGATCGACTTGTAGAACACACCAAGGGAAACGGCACCATTGCCCGAGAAGTAGTATTCGACCGAAGCGTCCGCGTTCCACGCGCGATAGGGCAGCAGGTCGGGATTGCCGAACTCGGCCTCCAGATCCTCGTTGATCGTATAGCGAGGGGCGAGCTTCGAAAGCTTGGGGCGAACCAGGCTCTTGTAGCCCGCGAGGCGCAGGACGAGGTTGTCCTGCGGTTCGAAGCGCAGCGTAACGCTGGGCAGCCAGTCGGTGTAGCGACGCTCGAACATCACCGGGATGACGTCGGTCACATCGTCGCCATCGTCGACAACCAGCTGCCCGTTGAGAGCCACGGAAGTGCGTTCGACACGGACACCGCCGATCGCGCGCAGCTTGTCGCTGTCGTAGCGACCGAGCAGGTAGCCGGCGAGAATATCCTCCTCGGCGCTATAGTCGCCCGGCAGGGACAGCAGGTCTGTCTCGTACTGGTCGACTTCGAAATTGCCACGATTGGCGACGAAGAATTCTTGTGGGAGATATTTGTCTGCCACCGGCCCTATGTCGGTCAGGCGATAGGTCTGTTCGCCGAGTACATCGGCAAGCGTCAGGCTGCCATCATAGTCACCGTAGTAGATCCCGTTCGCATCATAGCTCTTGTCACGCCAGCGCGACTTGAAGCCTGCCTGCACGGTGAATTCGCCACCGCCGGTCGCGAAGGTGCGGCCCAGATCGCCCTTCAGTGCATATTCCTCGTCAACGCTGTCGCTCAACGTGGTCAGCTCGACGCGGTTGAAGCTGTAGCGTGCAGGGTCGAAGAACCGCGTGGTGTTGCCCGACACGGTGAACAGCGGCACGCGGTCGTCGGTGTAGTCCATGTTGATGTCGACGCCGTGGCCGTCGAAACGGGCGCGGAAGCGCATCGGATCGACCGAGAAGTTCTCCAGTTCGCTCGAACGCGCCCAGCTGCCCGACAGATGGGCTTTCCATTCGCCGTCGTCGTGGTCGAAACCGGCCTGGTATGTGGAAATGCGCTGGCGCTCGAAACGGTCCTTGATATCGCGGCGCACTTCGATGCGGCCATCGGCGTCGGTAAAGAAGGCGCTGTTTGCGTCGCCGCTTGCCGGGTCTTCGTTGAAGATCAGCGTGGTGCGGCGGCGGTATTCATGGTCGTCGAACTGGCTGAAGCTGCCGCGCACGAAAGCGGTGGTGTAATCGGATGCGCGCACATCGACATTGAGCGTGCCGCTCAGGCGTTCGCGCGTCACGTCATAGTCACGATATTCGACCTCTTCGGCAAAGGCGATGCCGCCCGCTTCGTTCCAGTCAGCCGCCTCGATATTGTCGGTTTCGAATTCGCGCTTGTAGAAGCTGATGCCGCCCGACACGCCGACATTCTCACCCAGCCGCGTCGCGAAATCGATGCTGCCCTTGGGTGTGACCTTGCCGACATAGTCGTTGTAGCTGCCTTCCAGCTTGACCGAAAACAGGCCCTTCTTGCGGTCGAACGCGCTGGTGGTGTTGATTTCCACCGATGCGCCGATGGTGTCGGCGTCCATATCGGGGGTGAGCGATTTCTTCACTTCGATCGATTCGATGATGTCGGACGAAATCACGTCAAGCGCGACCGAGCGGACATCGCTTTCGGGGGCGGGCAGGCGGACGCCGTTGAGCGAACTGCTGTTGAGTTCGGGATCAAGCCCGCGAACCGAGACGAAGCGGCCTTCGCCCTGGTCGTTGAGCACGTTGACGCCGGGCAGGCGACGAAGCGATTCGGCAACGTTCTGGTCGGGGAACTGGCCGATCGCATCGCGCGTCAGCACGTCGGAAATCCCGTCCGCCGCGCGCTTGCGTGAAAGGGCGCTTGAAAGGTTGGCTTTCTGGCCGATGACGAGGATTTCCGCCGATCCATCGCCGCCCATTGCAACGTCGACCGCTGTCGAACCCTCTTCGGCCACGGTGATTTTCCGGACGACGGTCGGGGTGCCGACATAGCTGATTTCGAGGGTGTATTCGCCCGCCGGAACATCCGCAAAGTAGAACGATCCGTCGCGCGCGGTCTGGGCGACACGGCCCAGTTCGACAATGCGTATCTCGGCCGATTGCAGGGCGACCGTGCCCGATGCATCGACGACCGATCCGTCGATTTCGCCCGCGAAGGCGGGTGCGCAGATACCGAAGGCGAGCGCCGTTGCAGCGGTGCCGAGAAGCAGTTTTTTCGTGGTCATGTGATGCCCCATCCGATGAAGTTGGGGCGCGATTAGCGGCGCTGTGTGACAGCGATGCGAAGCCATGATGACGGTTACATGAATCGCGTTACGTTGCGATGACGCTTGTGTGACTGGCGCTGCGTGAACTACTCGCCGGCGATATGGAGGGCGACGTCTCGCCTGTGCGGATGGACACGGTGCTCGACCAGGAAGATGCCCTGCCACGTGCCCAGCATCATTCGTCCGCCCTCGACCGGAATGGCGACGGTGACCCCGGTAAGCGCCGATTTGAGATGCGCGGGCATATCGTCCGGGCCTTCGTCGTCATGCTCGTAATACCCGCCCTGCGGCGCCTGGGTGTCGAGCCAGCGCAACATGTCCCGCCGTACAGCGGGTGAGGCGTTCTCGGTAATGACCAGCGATGCAGAAGTGTGCCGACACAGCGCCGTCAGCAGGCCGGTGCGAATGCCCGAGGATGCGACCCACGCGGCAATGTCGCGGGTGATCTCATGCAGGCCGGGGCCGGATGTGGGGATCGTGAGGGTATGGGTGCGATGGGGCATCCGGCCTATCGTGTGCCGCCAGAGGGCACCCCGAACAGGTCGTGCGCGTCCGACTCCTCGATCTCGACCTTGATGATGTCGCCTGCGGCCAGCGTCTCAGCGACATTGCGCAGGTAGACCGCTCCGTCGATTTCAGGCGCGTCGGCCTGGCTGCGGCCGGTGGCGCCGATGTCGCCGTCTTCGTCGGGCTCACCGACTTCGTCGATGATCACGGGGATCGTTTTGCCGACCTTGGCGGCGAGCTTGGCCGCGCTGATGCGTTCGGTGACTTCCATCACCCGGGCGTAGCGTTCTTCCTTCACCTCTTCCGGCACGTGGTCGGGCAGCGCGTTGGCCTGCGCGCCTTCGACCGGCTCGAAACGGAAGGCGCCGACGCGGTCGAGCTGCGCCTCTTCGAGCCACTCGAGCAGGTAGGTGAAATCCTCCTCGGTCTCGCCGGGGAAGCCGACGACAAAACTGGAGCGGATGGCGATGTCGGGGCAGATTTCGCGCCAGCCCTTCAGCCGTTCGAGCACCTTGGCCTCGTTCGCCGGGCGTTTCATCGCGCGCAGCACAGAAGGGCTCGCGTGCTGGAACGGGATGTCGAGATAGGGCGTCAGCAGCCCCTCGGCCATCAGCGGGATCACCGCGTCGACATGCGGGTAGGGATAGACATAGTGCAACCGCACCCATGGCGTCTCGCCCTCGGGTGTACGCAATCGGCCGAGTTCGCGCGCAAGGTCGGTCATGTGGGCGCGGACCGGGCGGCCTTTCCATTCGCGTTCTTCATGGCGCGTATCGACGCCATAGGCTGAAGTGTCCTGGCTGATGACCAGCAATTCCTTCGTGCCAGCAGCGACCAGTTTCTCCGCTTCGCGCAGCACTGCGTCGACCCGGCGGCTGGCGAGCTTCCCGCGCAGGTCGGGGATGATGCAGAAGGCGCATGAGTGATTGCAGCCCTCGGAAATCTTGAGGTAGCTGTAGTGGCGCGGGGTCAGCTTGATGTCCGGCTGGGGGATCAGGTCGACAAACGGCCCCTGTGATGGCGGGGCATGGATATGCACCGCTTCGACCACCTGTTCATACTGATGCGCGCCGGTCACTGCGAGAACGCTGGGATGCGCCGCGCGGATGGCATCGGCCTCTTCGCCCATGCAGCCAGTCACGATCACGCGGCCATTTTCGGCGATAGCTTCACCGATTGCGGCAAGGCTTTCTTCCTTGGCGGAATCGAGAAAACCGCAGGTGTTGACCAGCACCACATCGGCCCCCGCATAGTCGGGGCTCATAGCATAGCCATCGGCGCGCAGGCGGGTGAGGATGCGCTCGGAATCGACCAGCGCCTTGGGGCAGCCGAGGCTGACCATGCCGACCTTCTTCTGGTCGGGGAGTTTGCTTGCAGTGCTCATAATTGGCCGCGCCTCTACACCCGCACGCGGCTTTGCGCTACTGCCAAGCGATGCGGATCGAGATTGCCTTGCACGGGGCCGATGAGCGGGTGGCCGTCACGCGCGACGACGGATCGACTGCGCGGTTCCGCGTCCCGCGCAAGGGACCGGTATCGCACGACATTGTGCATTATTGCGTCGAGAGCGTGCTCGGCATGGGCCATGGTTTTTGGGGCATGGTTGCTGCCGGTGCAGAACCCGATGAGATACAGGAGCTTGCCAAGGCCGGCGGCCACGCCAGCGCGAAACGCGCCGAAGTGCCGGACGATGCGCTGGTCGAAATCCTCCAGGTTGAGCGGCTGGTCGAGTGTTTTGAGGCGGAAAGCTGGTCTGCGGGCGAAGACGATGCAGGGCTGATGGCCATGGCCGAAGCTGGCTGGGCCTCGAGCCATGTGCCCCCTTTGGTGCTTGCACCGAGCCAGATCGCGGCAATTCGTTCGCGGCTTAGGGATCTGGGCGCAAAGTGGCAGGCACTGCCTGCAGGGCGGGCGTTGACTCTCGAATGGAGCTAGCGCTTGCGGCAAGCGATGCAGCGGCATAGCCTGCTGCGGGGTCGCGTTGGGGAGGGTGAGACAATGTCTGAAGTAAACTGGCTGGCGATTGTCGTCGCGGCGCTTGCGGGCTTCGTTATTGGCGGTGTCTGGTACGGCCCGGTCATGGGCAAGAAATGGGTCGGTGCTGTCGGTCTGGATGTTGAACAGATCAAGCAGGGCAATATGGGCCTGATCTATGGCGGTGCCTTCGCGTTTTCGCTGCTTGCCAGCTGGACCCTGGCGCATACTTTCGCAACTTACGCGCAAGACCTGTCGATACCGGTCAAGGTGATGACCGCTTCCGGTGTGGCGCTGGGTTTCATCGTTCCGGCCATTGGTACCAATTACCTGTTCAGCCAGAAGGGCAAGGCGCTGTTCTTCATCGATGCGGGCTACTGGTTGCTGTTCTACACCGCGATGGGGCTGGTCCACGCCTATATGCCGTAGCGCGCCCGTCGAATGCGGCGATCAGCCGTGGCCGTTGTGCCCATCGCCGCGATGACTGCCATTTTCGGTTGGGACGATCTCTACCACCACATCGCCCGGCTGCAGTTTCTGGCACTCTTCCTCCCAGAAGCCGAGCACGCGCCCGCTGCGATAGACACGCAGCCCGCGTCCGCCCGATCGCAGGTTCTCGATCGTGCAGCCGCATTCCTCTTCGGTGATCTCGCGTTCGACCAGCTGGACCCGGCCTGTGACCGAGGCGAGGTCGGCAAGGTAGTCGGCGATGTGTGCCCCCTTGGCGCTGCCGGCCAGCAGCAGCCCTGTGAAGCGGACCGGGTTGATGACGTTGTTGGCACCAGCCTGCCGGGCGAGGAATTCGTTGTCGTCCGCGCGCACCACCACGCTGATCGGCACTTCAGGCGCGAGGTGGCGCACGGTCAGCACGATCAGGATAGAGGTGTCGTCACGCCCGGCGGAAACCAGCACGGTCTGCGCCTTGCTGATCCGCACGGCTTCCAGCGTTTCGTCACGGGTCGCATCGGCGGCCATGATATTGCAACCGAGCTTTTCGGCCTCGGCCAGCCGTTCCTCGCTCGGATCGATCACGACGATATTGCTCGGGTCGGTCCCGCGCTCGATCAGTTCGGCAACGCTTTCCGAGCCCGACACGCCGTAGCCGAGCACGACGATATGGTCGGTCAGCTGTTCCTGGATGCGGGACATGCGCCATTTCTCCCAGCTGCGCTTGATGATGAAGTTATACGCCGTGCCGACGAAGATGAAGAGCACTGCGAAACGAACGGGGGTCACGATCACCGCTTCGACCAGCCTCGCACGGTCGCTGACCGGGGCGATATCGCCGAAGCCGGTGGTGGTGATCGAGATCATGGTGAAATAGACCACGTCGAGGAAGCTGACCTCACCGTCGAGATTGTCGACCAGCCCGTCACGATCCCAGTAGTGGATCAGAACCACGGTGGATATGAGGAACAGGGCGAGGCCGAGACGGATGCCGAGATCGCCCCAGACAGGCACCTTGACCGCGCGGCGGAGCGGCTTGAAGCTCGGTCCGCGCACGCGCCGCCCTGTGGTCGGGGCATCTATCCGGTTATCCTGCCTCTCCATGCAGGATCAGCGTTGGGGCAGCTTGCGCGCCGGGTCAACCGGGACATTGTCCTTCAGTATGTCGAAATGGAGTTCGGGCCGGGTTGCAACGCCGCCTTGCCCCGCCAGCCCGATGCGTTCGCCGGTCTTGACCACATCGCCGAGCTTCACGGTTATGCGTGAAAGGTGGCCATAGCGCGTGCGCCAGCCATTGCCGTGGTCGATCACCACCAGCCGCCCGAAACGGCCCGAATCCTTCTGGGCGTAGACCACGGTGCCCGATGACGAGGCGCGCACCATGTCGCCGGTCTTCACCGCGATATCCACGCCTTCGTGGCCCTTGTCATCCTTGCGCTGGAAGCCGAGCAGCACGCTGCCGTCATGCGGCCAGCGGAAATAGGGTTCGGTGCGGGCCTGCTGCGTCGGTACCTCGGGCGCGTCGATTACGGCAGGGATAATCAGCCGTTGCCCGGTCTTGACGGTGTAGGGTTCCTGTATCCCGTTGGCGATGGCGATATTGGCAAAGGGAACGCCATAGCGCATGGCGATAGACAGGCCGGTATCGCCGTCCTTCACCACATGAACCTTCTGGCGGGGGATGACGAGCTTCTGCCCGATGCGGACGTTATAGGGTTCCTGCAGTCCGTTTGCGGCAGCGATCACCCCTGCAGGAACGCCCGCACGATTGGCAATTCCGCCCAGCGTTTCGCCTTCTTCGACCACATGCTCCGTCTCGGTCGCAGGGTCGCCTGCCGCCAGCAGGAGTGGCAGGAAGGCGAGTATTGCAAGACGTTTCATGGGACTACTCCCCGTTAGGCAAACCTTTCGCGCAGTGTGACGAGTGAGGACTCATGCGTCAATTCGGGGCGCAGCGGTGTTACAGCAATATACCCGTCGGCTATGGCTTCGAGATCGGTGTCGTGATCGTTGGTGTGTTCGATCGCGTGGAGGCCGAACCAGTAATAGGTCAGTCCGCGCGGGTCGCGCCCCTCGACCACGCTGCCGCGCGAATAGTCGTGGAAACCCTGCCGCACCACGCGAATGCCCTTGATATCGGCAGCCGCACGCGGGGGGAAATTGACGTTCACGAGCATGCGATCGGCAAAGTCCATATCGAGAAGCGGGCGCAACACCTTCGCGCCCCACTGACGGGCAGCATCGAATGCGTCGTGTTCTCCTTCGCGATTGAGCACCTGGCTGAGTGCAATCGAGCGGATACCCGCGAGCGCGCCCTCCATGGCGGCAGAGACCGTGCCCGAATAGGTAATGTCGTCGCCCAGGTTGGCCCCGCGATTCACGCCTGACAGGATCAGGTCGGGGCGATGATCTTTCAGCACAGTGCGCAGCGACAGCATTACGCTGTCGGTAGGGGTGCCGGTCACAGCATAGCGCCGCTCGCTGAACTTGCGCAGCCGCACCGGCTGGTTGAGGGTCAGCGAGTGGCCCGCACCCGATTGCTCTTCGGCCGGGGCGCAGATCCAGATATCGTCGCTCAGTTCGCGCGCGATTTCTTCCAGCACGGCAAAGCCCGGCGCGTTGATCCCGTCGTCATTGGTCAGGAGTATCCGCATCTAGTTGTTGCCCATGACGATATCGCCGATCTCGCCCAGCACGCTGCCTTCACCCCGGTTTCCGCCACGGCTGAGCGGGCCTGCCGCAGCAAGCATGCGCCCGGCAAGACGGCTGAACGGCAGCGACTGGATCCAGACCTTGCCGGGGCCGCGCAGCCGGGCGAAGAACACGCCCTCGCCGCCGACCAGCATGGTCTTGACCCCGCCGACGCGGGTAACGTCCATGTCGACCCCTGCCGTGTAGGCTGCGACGCAGCCCGTATCGACATGCAGTTCCTCGCCCGGCGCCAGTTCGCGCTCGATCAGTGTGCCGCCCATCTGGACGAAGACCCAGCCATCGCCGGACAGCTTCTGCATGATGAAGCCTTCACCGCCGAACAGGCCGGTCATCATGCGCTGCTGGAAGTGGATGCCGATCTCCACCCCTCGTGCGGCGGCAAGGAAGCTGTCTTTCTGGCAGACCAGCGTGCCGCCGACGCTGTCGAGCTTGATCGGCAGGATGGTGCCGGGGGTGGGGGAGGCGAAGGCGACCCGCGCCTTGCCCTGACCCTGATGGGTGAAGACGGTAGTGAACAGGCTTTCGCCGGTGACGAGGCGTTTGCCTGCCCCCAGCAGCTTGCCCATGAAGCCGCTGCCTTCGCCGCCGCTGCCGTCACCGAACACGGTTTCCATCCCGACGCTGGCGTCTTTCCACACCATTGCCCCGGCTTCTGCCACCGCGCTTTCACCCGGATCGAGCTCGATCTCGACGAACTGGAGATCCTCGCCCCGGATGGCGAAGTCGATATCGTCCGATACATTGCTGCTGCGGGCGTGTTGCCATGGGCTGCTGGTCATCGGAAATCTCCTGTATTGTTTGTTGGGCTGGCCGGACGGATCAACCGGCTGGCTCAAGCCTTTCGATGCCGCCCATGTAAGGCACAAGGACTTGCGGGATTGTGACGCTGCCGTCGGCTTGCTGGTAATTCTCCAGCACCGCCACCAGCGTGCGCCCGACTGCAAGACCCGATCCGTTGAGCGTGTGGACGAACACGGTCTTCTTCTCGCCTTCTGGGCGGTAACGTGCGTTCATCCGGCGGGCCTGGAAATCGCCCGTGTTGGAACAGGAACTGATCTCGCGATAGGCACCCTGACCGGGCAGCCAGACTTCGAGATCATAGGTCTTGCGCGCGCCGAAGCCCATGTCGCCAGTGCACAGCAGCATCTTGCGATAGGGCAGGTCGAGCGCCTGCAAGATGCCTTCTGCACAGCCGGTCATCCGCTCATGCTCGGCCTCGCTGTCTTCGGGGCGGCAGATGCTGACCAGCTCCACTTTCTCGAACTGGTGCTGGCGGATGAAGCCGCGCGTGTCCTTGCCCGCCGAACCCGCCTCGCTGCGGAAGCACAGCGTATGCGCGGTCATGCGCATGGGCTGTGGCAGGTCGGGCAGGATTTCGCCCGCGACCGAGGCAGTCAGGCTGACTTCGGAAGTGGGGATGAGCCAGCGGTCGTCGGTGGTGCGGAAACTGTCCTCGGCAAACTTGGGCAGCTTGTCGGTGCCGTACATTGCATCATCGCTGACCAGCACCGGCGGGTTGCACTCGGTGTAGCCGTTCTCGCCCACCTGCCGGTCGAGCATGAACTGCGCGATGGCGCGGTGGAGGCGGGCCATATGGCCGCGCAGGAAGGTGAAGCGCGCGCCCGAAAGCTTGGTCCCGGTCTCGAAATCCATGCCGAGCGCGGGGGCAAGATCGGCATGCTCCTTCGGCTCGAAATCGAAGGCGCGCGGGTCGCCCCAGCGGCTCACTTCGACATTGCCTTCCTCGTCCTCGCCCTGTGGCACATCGGCGGCGGGCAGGTTCGGGATGGTTGCGAGCATATGCTCAAGCTCGCTGCCCAGCTGGCGGTCCTGTTCTTCCAGTTCGGGCAGGCGCTGCTTCAGTCCGGCTACCTCGGCCTTGAGCGCCTCTGCCTTGTCGCTATCGCCCTGGCCCATCGCCTGGCCGATCGCCTTGGACGCCTCGTTGCGGCGGCTTTGCGCCTGCTGCATTTCGGTGGTCACTTCGCGGCGCTTTGTATCGAGCGCAAGGATGGCCCCAGCCGATGCCGGGAAACCGCGCCGTGCTAGTGCTGCGTCGAAAGCTTCGGGATTGTCTCTGATCGAACGGATATCGTGCATGGTCAGCGCCTATGCACCACGGCCTGCACCATTTCCAGTGGCTAGAAATTATCGCACGGCAGGCGCATCATTGGGCCATGCCCCGCCTCGTCCATTTTGTCGGTTTTCGCGATGATCGCTACTGGAATGCGGTCCGCGTTTTCGGGCCGCCCGACATGATCCATACCGCCTGGGATCGCTATGCGGCGGACGATGTCGCACCGGGCGATTGCGTGGTGTTCGCGACCGGTGAGTGGAATCAAGAACCGCGCAGCTTCACGGTGGAAGCTGCGCGGTCCCGCAAGGACGGGGCGGCTGGGAGGCCCGCCCCGAACTTATGATCGGTCACATCAGAAGCGGATTTCACCCGTCACATAGAACCGGCGCGGATCGCCATAGAAGCCGGTCAGCGTACCTTCGAGGCCCAGCGTCGGGGTGAAGGGAGCGCCGTTCACACCGCCGGAAACGAAGTTGTAGCCGGCCACGATGTAGCGCTTGTCGGTCAGGTTCTTGCCATGGACGCCGATCGACCAGCGATCATCGTCCGAGGTGTAGACGATGCTCGCATCGAGCAGCGCGAATCCATCCTGATCGAGGAACTGGTTGGGCGTTTCGAACTGGCTCGCATCCGACCGCATCGAGATCGAACCGATCAGGTCGAGCATGCCCGGCCCGGCGGGCAGGCCAAGGTCGAAACCGGTGTTGACGGTGAATTCCGGCGTATTCTGGAACACGCGCTGGTCCGCCACATCGTTGCCGAAAGCGTCGATGAACTGGTTATACTCGGCATCGACATAGCCGAGCGCCCAGTGAACGTTCAGGCGGCTGCCCAGACCGGCAAAGTCCTTGCCGACCAGCGCATTGCCTTCGAACTCCAGCCCGTTGACGTCTGCATCGCCAGCGTTCGAGGTGATGCCGATGAAGGTGTCGTTGATGCCGTCATTGTTGGTGTCGAGGCCAACCGAACCGGGGATCTGGATGTCGGTGTAGTCGCCCTTGAAGATGGCGAGTGCGACATTGAGCCGGTTGTCGAGCAGCGAAGCCTTCCAGCCCAGTTCATAGCTGTCGACCTTTTCCGGGGCGAAGCGCAGGAATGCGAACTGGTCATCGTAATCGATATCGCCATCGCCATCGAGGTCAGGGGCCGCCGTGGTCTGGCCGCGCGGGTCGAAGCCGCCCCCCTTGAAGCCCTTCGAATAGGTGAAGTAGATATTGTGGTTCTCGTTCGGCTTGAAGCTGAGCGAGGCGCGCGGGGTGAATTCCTTGAACGTCTCGCTGCCGTTGAAGTCCGATGTTACCGCAATCGGCACCGCCGTGGACGGCGGGAACAGGTCGGAGAAGCCACCGATGAAGGTCGTCCGCAGCACCCGGCTGGTGCGCTTGTCGCTGGTGTAGCGGCCGCCCAGCGACAGGCTCAGCCGATCGGTGATGTCATAGATGAAATCGCCGAAAATCGACCAGGTCTTGGTATCGACGTCACCCAGCGTCTGCGCATTGAGACCGGGCAGGCTGATGAGCGTACCGGTGGTGAACAGCGCCACGTCGAACGCCGTGAAGGCGTTGGCGTCGAGGTAGTAGGCTCCCAGCACACCGCTCAGCTTGTCGCCTTCGTAGAGCAGCTGGAATTCCTGGCTGAACTGGTCGTTCTCGTAGATCGCCGGCACGTCGAGGTCGGCACCCGGAAGGCTGTCGAAATCGATCGGCGTGGTCGAACTGTCCTCGCGATAGCCGGTTATCGACTTCAGCGTGATCGTGTCGGACAGCTCATAGGCGATCTGCAGTGCGCCGCCATAAGCCTCGACTTCCTGATCGACGACATTGAGGCCCGCGCGGGTGTCGTAAACATCGTCGAGCACCGGAGCGTTGGTGAACAGGCTGGGAATCAGGCGATGACCCTGACGCGGATCGCTGTTGTCCTTCACATAATCGCCCGACAGGCGAATGAAGAGCGGGCCATTGTCGAATTCGATGGTGCCGCGCGCGGCCCACACGTCCTTGTTGTAGTTCTCGACCCCGGCCTGCGTGAGGTTGTCACCGAAGCCGCCACGCGAAAGGCGTGCACCGCTTGCGCCGATCTTGATGCTGTCGGTCAGCGGCGTCGAAGCGGTAACGACCAGATCGGCCTGGTCGTAGCTGCCATAGGTGCCGCGAATCTTGACCGAGGTGTCATCGGGCAGTTTCGCGGTCACATATTTGATCGCGCCGCCAATGGTGTTGCGGCCATAGAGCGTGCCCTGCGGGCCGCGCAGTACCTCGATCCGTTCGACGTCGTAGATATCGAGCACGGCAGCCTGCGGACGGTTCAGGTAAACGTCGTCGACATAGAGGCCGACGCCCGCTTCGAAACCGGCGACCGGGTCTTGCTGGCCGACGCCGCGGATGAAGGCGGTGAGGGTCGTGTTGGTGCCGCGGCTGACTTCGAGCGTGAGGTTGGGAACTTCCTGCCCGACCGCAGTCAGTTCGAGCGCGCCGGTCTTCGCCAGTTCTGCGCCGCTTATCGCAGTGACGGCAAGCGGGACGTCGGTGATGCGTTCCTCGCGGCGGCGTGCAGTGACGATGATCGGACCGTCCGAATTGCCGCTTTCGGCAATGGTATCGTCATCGGCATCCTGCGCCATTGCGGGCACGCTGGTGAATGCAAGGGCCGCGCTGCTCATGAGCAGGCTGGCGGCGAATCGACGTGCAAAGGTGGCCATGAAATCTCTCTCCCTGAAGCCGTGTTTGCAGCCTCAATATTGAAAGTTGAACCACCTTTCAAGTTTGAACTTGTGTTCCGCACTGTTGCCGCTTAGTCACAGCCCAATGGAACGGGGGACGACCATCGAACGAAGCGGCGATCACGCCGTTGCCGACAAGGCACCGCGCACCGAGCGCGGGCGCCGGACCTTGCGCAAGCTGCTCGATGCAGCGGCGGCCGAATTTGGCGAGAAGGGATTTCACGAAGCGTCGATCAGCGGGATCACCCGCAGTGCAGGCGTGGCGCTGGGCACTTTCTACACCTATTTCGATTCGAAGGACGCGATCTTCCGTGCGCTGGTGCGGGACATGAGCGATTCAGTGACACGCGCCGCGCGAGGAGCACTGACTGCACCGATGGCGGCACTCGACATAGAGCGCGAGGCGCTTGCCGCTTTCCTGCGCTTTGCTGCCGAGCACAAGGAAGTCTATCGCATCATCGACGAGGCTGAATTCGTCGACCCGGCGAGCTATCGCACTCACTATGAGACTATCGCGGCCCGCATCCTCGCGCGGCTGGAGGAAGGCGCCGCCAAGGGGCAACTGCGCGCCAATCCGCATGAGGCGTATGCCTGGGCGATCATGGGAATGAACGTGTTCCTCGGCCTGCGCTACGCGATATGGGGCGAAGGCAGGGCAGATGCCGACGATATTGCGCGGGTTGCCAACGAGCTGATCGCAAACGGCCTCAAGCCTCGATAGCTGCAGTCAGCTGCCGGGAATTTCGCGACGCAATCGTCAGGTCTTTCGGATCGCGCTTGCTATCGAAGGGGCTTGCCGCGCAGCGACCTATTTCGTTAACGCCGCATAGTCTGCATTGTGATAGATCAGCGGATCGCAGCTTTGGTTGCTTGCGACCCGGCTGACATCGCCGACCACGATCATGTGCGTGCCGATCGGGAATGCAGCTGACTTGTTGCACAAGATCGTTGACTGCGCATCTGCCAGATAGGGCAGGCCGGTCCGGGGATCTTCCTGCCAGTCTCCGACTTCGAATCTCTCTTCTGCGGAAAGTGCGCCGCTAAAGGCATTCGACACGGCCTGTTGCGCTGAGCTCAGAATGTTGACCGAGAAGCCATCGGCCACGCGCAGGATCTCGTTGATCGACGCGGACTTGTTGACGCAAACGAGGATGGCGGGCGGGTCGAGGCTGACCGAGGTCACCGAGGTGACGGTCATCCCGCGCTTGTGGGTTCCGTCGGTCGTGGCAACGATGCACACCGTCGCCGCGATGCCGCGCAGGGCAAGCCGGAAGTCGGTTGAAACCCCATCACTGTCCTGACCTGACATGTGCAACACTCTCCCCTGGTTGATTGCGCCGGTTTTTTGAGCCGATCCGAATGGCCTCGCATTACCGAAGGTAGCTCAAATGTATACAGTTTAAACTATTTCGGGTCAAACTGTTGCCTGTTTGCGTGCCCGCGTTTAGGCCTTGCCCGTCATTTCCGGATTGGATCAGGGGAGCCGGTTTCACATGCGATTGGTCAATTTCGAAACGCCCGGGGGCTATGCGGCAGGGCTGAAGATCGGGGATGAGGTCGTCGACCTTACAGCGCTTGGCATAGTCGAAAGTGTCGATGCCCTCATTGCAGCGGGACCGGACGCTATCGAACAGGTGCAACAGGTTGCCGACGGTATCCATCCCCGCCTGAAGCTGGCCGACCTCTGCCTGCTGCCTCCAGTCATGGCACCGGAGAAAGCCATCGCCGTAGGGGTGAACTATCACTGCCACGCTACCGAAGGCGGCATGCGCGTGAAGGAATTTCCGGTCCTGTTCAACCGCTTCCCAAGTTCATGGGTCGGGCACGACGCCGCGATCATCAAGCCGTTCCTGTCCGATCAGTTCGACTTCGAGGTCGAACTGGCGGTGATCATCGGCAAGGCTGGCCGTCATATCGCTGCCGCCGATGCGCTGGACCATGTGTTCGGCTATTCGGTTTTCAACGATGGTTCGGTGCGCGATTACCAGCGCAAGACGCATCAATGGATGGTCGGCAAGAATTTCGACCGTTCGGGAAGCTTTGGCCCCGAACTGGTAACTGCCGATGAACTGCCGTCAGGAGCCAAGGGCCTCGGCATCCGCACTCGCCTGAACGGAGTGACGATGCAGGACGGCAATACCTCCGAAATGATCTTCGACGTGGCAAGCCTGATCGAGGCATGCTCGCAGGCCTTCGAGCTGGTGCCCGGCGATGTCATCATCACCGGGACGCCGGCCGGTGTCGGCCTTTTCCGCGATCCGCCGCTGTTCATGCAGCCCGGCGATCTGTGCGAAGTCGAAATCGACGGGATCGGTGTGTTGTCCAATCCCGTCGAGTTGGAAGCCCGCTGATCGAAGCGCGTTACAGCGCGGCGATCTGCGACATGGCTTCGGCCATGCTCTTTTCGAGCGCCTCTGGCCCGAAGCCGATCCCCTGCACACGGACGATCTCGGCCTCCAGCCCGATAAAGCGGAAGAAGCCGAGCAACAGGGCTTCCTGGAAATCGGCCGGGCCGCCCGTTTCGTAGACGCCGCCCCGGCTGGAGGCGATGATCACCCGGCGACCACCGGCAAGACCCTTGGGCCCGGTTTCGCTATAGGCGAAGGTCACGCGCGGCACGCCCAGCCGGTCGATCCATGCCTTGAGCTGCGTGGGAACGGTGAAGTTGTACATTGGCGCACCGATGATCACGACATCGGAAGCAAGGAATTCGTCGAGAACGGCCCGCTCTGCCGGGTATGCCGCCGCCATTTCCGGCGTGTGATCTTCCGGTGGCATGCGGATTGCGCCGGTCGTCACCTGATCGATATGGGGCAGCGGATCCTTTTCCAGATCCCGTTCGACCAGTGTGGCGCCGGGATTGGTGGCCATGAAATGGTCGGTCATCGCCTGGGTCAGCTTGCGGGAAATGGCGTTTGCGCCCGTGACCGCGCTGTCGATCCGAAGAATTTGCATCTGTTAGACTCCTGATAATATTGCAATATGCCTGTCGCGCCGGTTCAGGCGCGTTCGAGTGCGAGCGATACGCCCTGACCGACGCCGACACACATGGTTGCCAGCGCGCGCTTGCCGCCGCGCACTTCCAGTCCGTGAACCGCCGTCATTGCCAGCCGGGTGCCGGACATGCCGAGCGGGTGACCCATGGCTATGGCGCCGCCATGGGGATTCACATGCTCCGCATCGTCCGCGACGCCCAGATCGCGCAACACGGCCAGCGCCTGCGCGGCGAAAGCCTCGTTAAGTTCGATCAGGTCATAGTCGTCCATTGCGAGGCCGAGCCGTTCGTTGAGTCGCCGTGTTGACGCGACCGGGCCGATACCCATGACCCGCGGGGCAACACCCGCCGAAGCGGCGCCCAGAATGCGCGCACGCGGCACGAGGCCATTGCGCTTCGCGGCGTCTTCCGTCGCCACGATCAGCGCAGCCGCACCGTCGTTCACACCCGAGGCGTTGCCTGCGGTGATCGTGCCGTCGCGCCGCACGAAGGGCTTGAGCCGGGTAAGGTCATCCAATGTGGTTTCGGGGCGGGGGTGCTCGTCTGCCGAAACGGTGACCGGCTTGCGCCCGGTGATCTCGACAGGGACGATTTCGTCCGCGTGATAGCCATTTGCGATCGCTGCGGCCATACGCTGCTGGCTGCGCAGCGCAAATGCGTCCTGATCCTCGCGCGCGATCTTCCAGTCATCAGCCACGTTCTCGGCCGTTTCCGGCATGGCTTCGACGCCATAGGCTTCCTTCATCGCCGGATTGACGAAGCGCCAGCCGATCGTTGTGTCTTCCATCAGCGATTCGCGCGCCCATGGCCGCCCCTGCTTGCCCATGGCGAAGGGCGCGCGGGTCATCGATTCCACGCCGCCGGCTATGGCAAGGTCGATTTCGCCCGCATTGATTGCGTTGGCCGCCATGGCGACAGCATCGAGGCCCGAGGCACACAGCCGGTTCACGGTGATTGCCGGGACCGTTTCCGGCATGCCGGCCAGCAGCACCGCCATGCGCGCGACATCGCGGCTGTCTTCACCTGCCTGGTTGGTGCAACCGAAGATTACCTGCCCGACTTCCGCCGGATCGAAACCCGGGTTGCGGGCGGTAAGGGCGCGCAACATGTCGGCGGCCATATCGTCCGGGCGAACCGCAGCGAGCGCGCCGCCGTAGCGACCGATCGGTGTGCGGACGGCATCGCAAATCCAAGCTTCAGCCAAGGGGAACTCCTGTCTTCTCACGCAATTCATCCATCGTGACGCCCGGCGCCATCTCAACCACGGTGAGCTTGCCCGCCTGCTTGTCGCAGTCGAACACGCCGAGGTCGGTGATGATCCGGTCCACCACTTGCTTACCGGTCAATGGCAATGTGCAGGCGTCGAGGATCTTGGGGCGACCCGCGCGGCTGACATGTTCCATCAGCACAACGATGCGGCGTACGCCGGCGACGAGATCCATCGCGCCCCCGATGCCCTTCATCATCTTGCCCGGGATCGACCAGTTGGCGAGGTCACCATTGGCGGCGACTTCCATCGCGCCAAGGATCGCAAGGTCGACATGGCCACCGCGGATCATGGCGAAGCTGTCCGCCGAGGAAAAGAAGCTTGCCCCCGGGGCTTCCGTCACGGTTTCCTTGCCCGCGTTGATCAGGTCGGGATCGGCCTCTCCCTCGTAGGGATAGGGTCCGATGCCGAGCATGCCATTTTCGGATTGCAGGGTGACTTTGAGCCCATCCGGCACATGGTTTGCCACCAGCGTAGGAATGCCGATGCCGAGGTTGACGTAATATCCGTCTTCCAGTTCCTGCGCGGCGCGAGCGGCCATCGCGTTCCTGTCCCAGCCATGCGTGCTCATGATGCGATTTCCCTTGGGCGTTCGGTGCGTTTTTCGATCTTGCCGGTCGGCGGCATCTGGACGACGCGGTCGACATAGATGCCCGGCGTGTGGATCTGGTCTGCGGGCAATTCACCCAGCGGGACGATCTCTTCGACTTCGGCGACGGTGAACCTGCCTGCGGTCGCCATGACCGGATTGAAATTGCGCGCGGTCTTGCGGAAGATCAGGTTGCCTTCGGGGTCCGCCTTCCACGCCTTGACCAGCGACAGGTCGGCACGCAGCCAGCGTTCCATGACATATTCCTGGCCTTCGAAAGTCTCGACCGGTTTGCCTTCGGCGATAACGGTTCCTGCGCCGGTGGCGGTGAAGAATGCCGGAATACCGGCACCGCCGGCCCGCATGCGCTCTGCCAGCGTTCCTTGCGGCACGAGCTCGAAATCGATGGTTTCTTCCAGTACCTTGGTTTCGAGCAGTTTGTTGTCGCCGATATAGGAGCCGACCATCTTCTGTATCTGCCCGGCGTCGAGCAGGTGCCAAAGCCCTTCGCCCGTCATGCCGCAATTGTTCGAGATGACGGTCAGCCCGGTGATCCCCGAACGCTGGACTTCGGCGATCAGGCGTTCGGGCACGCCGCACAGGCCGAAGCCGCCAGCCATGAGCGTGATGCCGTCACGCAGGACGTCTTTCATCGCCTCGGCAGCGGTTTGACAGACTTTCTCCATATTCGATTCTTCCCGTTGCAGCCATCCGCGCTGGAGCGCGATTTTCCTCTCGACCACCTGCCTCACGGCCTTGTGGGGGTGGCAAAGGCGACATGTGTGATTGCGCTATAATGTCGCCACTTTTTGGCATCAACCGTTTAAATGTTTACACATGAAAAGGCTGGAGTGTCATTCCTGCACCTGCGATGCGTGATCGATCAGTTGCAGGAATGCACACCAGGATTGTTCATCCGCCCAGCGGTCGTAACGAGCGAAATCGGGCATGCCGATCCGTTCGATATTCCGATCCGTGAACGCGTGGATGACCCCGCCATAAACCTGGAGCGTCCACTCGCCGCCGCGATCGAGCATTTCCATTTCGAAAGCGGCGCGCTCGCTGGCGGATATGGTCGGATCGTCAGCGCCGATGCATGCCAGCACGCCGGTCGCTTTCCAGTCGGCAACCGAAGTCACCCCACCGAGCGGGGTGAGGCCGGAATGAAACCCGGCAATCGCGGCAAGTTGTGCGCCATATCGGCCCATATCGAGAGCGATGGTGCCGCCGAAACAATAGCCCGCCGCGATAACCGGCTCCCCGGCCAGTTCGGGGATCGATTGCAGTGTTTCGAGTGCTGCCATCCCGCGGTTCAACGGGACATCTGGCTGTTCGCGCAGCGCCGTCAGTCGCGCCATGATTTCCGTATGGTCCTCGAGGACTTCGCCCCCGCCATGGAAATCGGCAAGGAAGACGCCGTGCCCGCGCTCCTGCAGGCGCGCGGCGCGGCTGGTCACATTCTCGCCGGGGCCAGGTGCTTCCGAGATCATCAGGATGCAGCCTGGCTTGCGCGCATCGGCATCCGGCATGAACAGCCGACCCTTCATCGGGACATCGGCACTATAGTCGACAATGTGCGGAGTGCTCATCGGTTCAGCTCCGGGTGATCCGCCCGACGGGAAAGAACAGCCCCCCGACCGTTACTTTCCCGCCGGACGAACGCGGGAATCAGCGATAGCTCGATTCCACGACGGTATTTTCAATGTAGCCGATACCGTCGATCTCGCAGCGCACGACATCGCCGGGCTTGAGGAAGCTCGGCGGTTCCATCGCCGATCCCACGCCGTGCGGCGTGCCGGTGAGGAACATGTCTCCGGATTCGAGCGTGAACGCGGTGGAAAGATACTCGATCTGTTCAGCGATCGTGTAGACCATGTTGGCGGTGTTATCGTCCTGCCGCAGCTCGCCGTTCACGATCGACCGGAGGTTGAGGTTTTGCGGGTCCTCGATTTCGTCGGCGGTCACGATCCATGGTCCGATCGGGCCGTGCGTGTCGAACGACTTGCCAACGGTAAAGCTGCGCGTGTGGCGCTGCCAGTCACGCCCTGACACATCGTTGGTCACAACATAACCGAACACATGGTCGAGCGCATCGGCAGCCTTCACATATTTTGCGGGCTTGCCGATCACGATGCCCAGCTCAACTTCATAGTCGAGCTTTTCGGTGACGCCCGGATCGATATCGCCGAACGGATCGTTGATGCAGGTCGTCTGCTTGTTGAACCAGTACTGGTACTTGGGCGGCTCGACGCCAAGCCGGATGGCTTCTTCGATATGCTTCTGGAAGTTCATCCCGATGCCCATGTATTTGCCGGGCCGGAGCGGGGCGAGCAGCTTCACATCAGCAAGGGCGTAGTCGGCTGCGCGCCCTTCGGTTGCTGCGCGAATGGCATCCAGTGCGGTGTCGCCCTGCGCGACGATTTCGAGCATCGAACCGAACGGCAGGCCTGCCTTGGCGAGATCGACAATACCCTCGTCGACCACGATGCCGAGCGTTTCACTTCCACCAACTTCAAAGCGTGCGAGACGCATAGTCAAACTCCTTAACAGAACTGTCCTCACCCATCGCGGCAAACCCGCTCAAGTGTTGACAGTTGCATAAATTTCTGCGCGTAAATGTCAACAGAATGCGGGTGCTGATCGTGGCTTTTGTCGAGCTGGCGACCCGCGCGAAATGACTGGCCTGCCGCATTGTGCAGCGGGTGCGATGGGAAAGGACCCGAAATGGAAGAAGAAGGACTGCTCGTATATCGCTCCGACCGGGGCAAGATCCCGGTGGGGGAACCGCGGCTGGAAAACTCATTGCAGGCCCGCTTCTACCTGATGGTACTGAAATTCATCGATCGCGACCGCATGCTCGAAGTGCAGTCCGAGCACCTCACCTGGCTGCTTGAGAAGGAGAAGGAAGGGGTGCTCTTCCTGTCCGGCCCGGCCACCTATCTCGACGAGGGCGAGCCGGTGTTGAGCGGGCTCATGGCGATTCGCGCCAAGACCGAGGAAGAGGCTCGCGCGATTGCCGAGCAGGAGCCCTTCGTTGTGAAGGGCATCATGGAATACAAGCTCTACCAGTGGGGCATTTTCCAGGGCGCGGTCGCCGTTTCGATCAACCTGTCCGACGGTTCGGGCAGTTTCTGCTGACAAGTTGCGGGCAATCGCTGCCGCCGAAACAACAAACGCCGCCGGGTTTGGAGAGAAGCCCGGCGGCGCTTGTGCATGCGGAAGCGACAATGCGTCGACCAGCCTAGAAGTTGCCGGGGTAAAGCCCGCCGTCCATCAGGAAGTTCTGGCCGTTGATATAGCCCGCGTACTGCCCGCATAGAAACGCACACATCGCGCCCATTTCGGCCGGATCGCCCACCCGCCCGGCAACCGCGTTGCCGGTCAGGTGCTTGGTGATTTCCTTGGATTTGCGCAGGCGGGCAGTATCGAACGGCCCGGGCAGCAGGTTGTTGATCGTTACACCCTTGGACGAATATTGCGGCACCAGTCCGAACACGAAATTGGACAGTCCGGCGCGAGTGGCATTCGACATACCGATAACGGGGATCGGTACCCGCACCGCAGACGATGTAATGTTCACGATCCGGCCGAAGCCGCGATCGGCCATGCCGTCGATAGTCAGGCGTATGAGCTCGATCGCGGTCAGCATGTTCTGGTCGACCGCCGAAATCCAGTCGTCGCGTTTCCAGTCGTGGAAGTCACCGGGAGGAGGGCCGCCCGCATTGTTGATCAGGATGTCGACTTCCGGGAAGGCACCGGCAAGCTCGTCGCGCACCGACTGATCGACCACATCGCCGACAACCAGCCGGATTTCCGAATCCGGGGCTTGCGAGCGGATATCGGCTGCGGTCTCTTCAAGTGTCTCGACTGTCCGCCCGTTGATCACGACATTCGCGCCTTCACGCGCGAGGGCCGTGGCGCAGGCCCGGCCAAGGCCGCTGCTCGCCGCACATACAATTGCGTTCTTGCCCGTCAGTCCAAGATCCATTCCCGTATCCTCTTTGGTTTGCCCAACCCGCGCGAACTGTCATTCCGCAGGCGGATTATGCTTCAACCCCGCCGCTAACCGAACTTGCATGCAAGTTGAAGTGTGAACACATTTCTTTGCTCACATGGTGAGCAGCTATATCTTGCGTGCGGTTCGTGCCGGTCTGCAAACGGCGTTGCAGCCAGCGATGTCAACAAGGGTTTGACAATGTGGGCGGCAACTTGTTGACAACTTGCAGTCTTTGCGCCGGTTGCATTAGAGGTCCGGTGGACGCGATTTCAGGAGGAACGATGGACAACCCGCAAGAGGCTGCCCTGTTCGACAATTCGACAAAGGATGTGAGCCCCCATCGCAACGGGGTCCAGATCGCTTACCTTTGGATCAAGGAGAGGATCATCTCCGGCCATTTCAAGCCGGGTGAGGTTCTGCCCCAGGCCGTACTGGCAAAGCAGTGCCAAACCAGCCGGGGGCCGGTGCGCGAAGCACTGCGGTTGTTGCAGAACCAGGGGTTGATTGAGGCTGAGTCCAACCAGCGCGCGCGGGTTGCGTCCTTCTCGGTAGAAGATCTGGCGCATATCTGTGCGTCGATTGTGATCAATGTCAGTGCTGCCATTGCCTGCAGCGCACAGCGTTGGTCAAAAGCGGAGCTGGCTGAGATCCGGCGGTTAGCGAAAGCACTCCAAAAGCTGCGGAATTCGTCTGGCAAAGGCGACGAAGACGCGGATGCTGTCAGGCTGAAGCGCCAGAACGCGCACCGAAAGCTGGTAATGGCAATGTGCGTGCACGCGGGTAGGCCAGCGCGCGAAATACTAGACAACCATTTCGACCGCATCGCTATTTTTAGACAGATGGCGAGAAGCACGAAGGGGATCTCGCCAAACTATCCGATCATCATAAATTTCGATGATCTTTATGTCGCCATTGATGAAGCTGACTCGCGTCATATAGCGTTGGAGGTGGCGAAGCTCAGTGCAAATCTGGGCCAGACCGCCATGCAGCAGATGGATTCGCTGCGCTGGAGTGCAATAATTGATAACGCGCTCGCCTTTGCTGCGGCCGCTCTGTCCGCCGAAAACCTGGCAACACAAAGCCAGATGATCACCTATCCCAATCAGCGTATCACCATCATTCAGGATGGCAGCGGAGTGTTGCGCTGGTCGGCAGAAGACAGCAACGGCGACTAGCTACGGCTGTCTTTTCGCGTCCCGCTTGTGCGCGTGTTGCTCGCGCGCGCGAAGGCTGTAGCGCCCGCCATTGTGTCTATACTTTTCATCAAAGTGTTGACATTTTTGGGGCGCAAGCCATGCTCGGTTCAGGCTAGGGGTTTGTACGCCCGCAGGCCAGGCATGTGGGAGATTCAGTATGGCCGATACTCGGGAGGCATTGGCGGGCGAGGCCGTTTCGCAACGCTATGGACGGCTCCATTCTATCCTGCACTGGATACTGGCCCTGCTGGTCATGTTGCTGCTTGGGGCGGGGTTGATCCTGCTGCACAATACGCCCGATAGCGAGCCCGAAAAAGTACAGATGCTCCGGGGGCATATGGCGATGGGCTTGCTGGTGTTCGCCATCCTTCATTACACGCTGTTCAAAGCCTACATCCGCCGTGAACTGCCTGCTCCTGCAAGCTCGGGGAACGCGCAACTCGATCTTCTGGCCAAGGTGGTCCACCACGGCTTGCGACTGCTGACTTTGGGCATGGTTGTGAGCGGTATCGGCATGTCGATCATGGCGGGATTGCCCGGCATCGTTTTCGGCGGTGCGGCAGACCGTATTCCCGAAATTACGCAGAGCCTGCCGCCGTTCAAGGCGCATGCTTTGATCGCGCGGATACTCCTGGTCGTGGTCCTGCTGCATATTCTGGGGGCGCTGTTCCACGCGCTGGTAAAGCGGGACGGGATTTTCCGCAGGATTTCGCCGTTCCGGCGATGAGGTATTACGCAGGGCGTAGCTATACCAGAGGCATACGCACCGCGAGTTGGGGCGGCCCGGTCATTCCTGGCTTGCCTGGTTCTTCGGACACAGGTCCAAATTGGAGCACGTGCATCAAATGTCAGTAACTCGTCGCACATTTATCGGTACCGGTATTTCTGCTGGCCTCTCCTGTTCACTGGCTGCCAAGAGCGGCGGCGAGCCGGCGGCGCGCAGGCCCAACATCGTCTTCATCATGGCCGACGACATGGGGTTTGCTGACATCTCATGCAATTCGAGGAATGGCATCTCCACCCCGAACATCGACCGTATCGCCAAGGCGGGCGTCAACCTGCGCGAGGCATATTCGAATTCGCCGGTATGCTCTGCTTCGCGGCTTGCGGTGATTACCGGGCGCTATCAATACAGGCTTCCTCTCGGCCTCGAGGAACCACTCGTCCCGGCGCGCCGCGGAATCGGCCTCCCGCCCGATCATCCGACATTGCCGTCATTGCTGAAAGCTTCAGGCTATCGAACGATGCTGGTCGGCAAGTGGCATCTCGGAGAATACCCCGAGTTCGGCCCCCTCAAGAGCGGTTACGAGCACTTCTTCGGCTTTCGTGGCGGCGCAATCGACTACTTCAACTACACACAGCCCGGTCAGGGCGGAATGATCGAAGACGGGGTTCCGATCGAGAAAAATGGCTATCTCACGCAGGTTCTGGGCGAGCACGCCGTGTCGGCGATCGACGAATATGCCGCCGCTGCTGCCCCCTTCTTCATGAGTGTGCATTTCAACGCCCCTCACTGGCCATGGATGGGGCCCGATGATGAGGCGGAGGCAAATCGACTCGGCAAGGCCATGCGTGAGGCTGAAGGATACAAGCGCCAGGCGATCGCTCACCACTTCGACGGTGGGTCGCGCAAGGTCTACGAGCAAATGATCACCGCGATGGATGATCAGGTCGGAAAGATCATCGACGCGCTGGAACGCCATGATGTCTTCGAAAACACGATCGTCATATTTACCAGCGACAATGGTGGTGAGCGCTTCTCGGATGTTTGGCCGTTCTCGGGGCAGAAGAGCGAATTGCTCGAAGGCGGGCTGAGGGTGCCGGCGCTTGTTTCGTGGCCCGACGTCCTGCCCAGGGGTGCTGTCAGCCACCAGGTCCAGATGGGGATGGACTGGATGCCTACCCTGCTTGCCGCTGCAGGGGTTTCGTCAGATCCCGACTACGCCCCGGATGGCATGAATCTCCTCCCGGTAATGGTCGGTGACACCCGTCCCGTCGATCGCAAGGTTTACTTCCGTTACAAGGCAAACCACCAGCGGGCGATGCGTGACGGCGACTACAAATATCTCAAGATCGCGGGCCACACCTATTTGTTCAACGTGGCGGAAGACCCGTTGGAGCGGGCGGATCTGAAAGAGCGCGAGCCGGAGGTGTTCGCCCGCCTGGAGGCTGGCTGGAAGGACTGGAATTCGACCATGCTGCCCCAGATCGATGAGAGCTATACCGACAGTGTGCTGGCGAAAAACCAGGCCGATCATATCGGTGCGGAGGAGACCCTGACTACTGCCGATCCCGGAAACTGACAGGCGGTATCGGTGCGATGGCCCAGTATTGCCCCCAGGACATCAAAGATCCGGCATCGATAGCCGCATGCGACCCTGTCATCGATCACGGTCCCTATGCCAAAGTGGTTTTCGGCAGGGATGCGGTGCAGGATATCGGCCGTCACTTGGAGGAGTTCGGCGCAGTCTGCCCGGCGGTCCTGTGTACGCCGACGCGTGTGTCCGAAGGCGAAAAGATTGCTTCCCTGTTCGGTGCGAAGGCCCATGTCGTTGCCCGGGCGGTCATGCATACACCGGTCGAAATCAGCGATGCGGCGGCTGCGGAAGTCACGGCCCGGGGGAGCGACCTGCTGATTGCGATCGGGGGTGGGTCTGCGATTGGGCTGGGCAAGGCGCTGGTCAAGCGAACCGGCCTTAAACTCGTTGCTATCCCGACCACATACTCAGGTTCGGAAATAACGCCGACAATGGGGCAGCGTTCGAACGGAGAGAAAAACACGGAAAGGGATGACCGGTTTCGGCCGTCGGCGATCATCTACGATCCGGCACTTACCCTGGCGCTCCCGACGAGTGCTTCGACGGCTTCGGGTATGAACGCGCTGACGCATGCCGTGTGGACTTTGTGCGCGAGTGAGGATGAAGATTTGCGGTGGGCCGCGAAGCGGGCAGCGGAACTGTTCGTGCGTGCTCTCCCGCAGATCAAGGCCGAGCCCGCGAGTTACGCGGCGCGTGCCGAGGCGCTATATGCATCATGGCTCACGGGGTATTGCGTTTCCGAAGCGAAGATGCCCCTGCATTATCGTATCTGTCACGCTTTGGGTGGTGCGTTCGATACGCCGCATGCAGAAACGCACGCGGTGCTGCTGCCGCATACGCTGGCCTTTACCGGACCGGCTTGCGCTCGCGCGGTCGAGGAACTGACGACGATTTTCGGCGGCGATCCTGCGGCGGAGATCCAGGCCTTGGTCGGGCAACTCGGCCTGCCTGCGTCCCTTGCGGAAGTTGGCCTGCCCGAAGACGGAATAGACCATATCGCCGACCTGGTCTGTACCGTCCCCTATCCCAACCCCAGGGCATTCGACCGGGCTGACGTTGCCGCCCTGCTGCGCCGCGCCTGGTCGGGTGAACAGGCAAGACTGGATGATCAATATGCGTGACCTCGACGAAACCAGCATTACCGAAGCGGTCGTCTCCAAGGTAACCCAGGGCGGTTCCGCACGGGCGAAACAGATCAACGAGGCCGTGGTGCGTCATTTGCACGACCTGTGCCGGGAACTCGAACTGACGGAAGAGGAGTGGGAATACGCGATCGATTTCCTCACCCGGACGGGTCATATGTGTTCCGATACCCGGCAGGAGTTTATCCTGTTATCGGATGCGCTTGGCGTTTCGATGCTGGTCGATGCAATAAACCACCGGCACCCGGGCGATACGACCGAAACAACCGTGTTCGGCCCCTTCTTTGTCGAAAATGCTCCGGAGGTGACATCGGGGGCGGATATTTCCGGTCGGCTCGATGGCAAGCCACTGCTTATCGAAGGTGCGATCCGCGATGAGGCCGGCAACCCTGTGGCCGGAGCTGTGGTGGACATCTGGCATGCCGACGAAGATGGCTTTTACGATGTCCAGCTGGAGGGAGGCGAGGCTGGCGGTCGTGGCCGTGTGCTGACCGACGAAACCGGCAGTTTCCATTTGTCGTCCATCGTTCCTTCGCCCTATCCGATCCCCGACGATGGACCGGTTGGCCAGATGCTGGGTGTACAGGGGCGGCATCCCTACCGGCCGGCCCATGTCCACTTCATGGTTCGGGCCGACGGCTTCCGGCGCCTCGTCACTCACCTGTTTATCGAAGGCAGCGATTATCTCGATTCGGATGTCGTTTTCGGGGTGAAGGATTCACTCATCAAGCCGATCGAATGGATCGAACCCGGTTCCGGTTCCACCGGCGGCGGGCATTATCTGCTCAGGGCCGACATCCGGCTCGCCCCGGCCTGACAGGGCAGGCGGTGCAATCCGCTATTCGGCAAGACGCGCGATTGTAAGCTCCAGCCCGTCCATCGTCTCATCAAGATCAAGCTGGCACGACAGCCGTGAATTGGGCTGCCGTGTGTCGGAAGAATCGAGCATTTCCTCTTCATCTTCGGCGATGGCGGGCAGTTTGGCGAACCACGCCTCGTCGACATACACTTGGCAGGTCGCACAGGCACAGCAACCGCCGCACAGGGCGATGATGTTGTCATACCCCTCGCCACGAAGAACCTCCATCAGGTTGTCTCCGGTGTCGGCAGTGAGCTCGCGGGTGGTCCCGTCTTGGTCTGTTACCTTAATTCGCGGCATTGGCTGGCCCCTTGTCAACAAGCGCGGTTGCCGTCGCTCCTACCTTCGCTGCGCGGGCCAGCACAGTTCGAGTTGCTGATACCGGTCATCTCTCAGGGGAATATCCCCCGGCGTCATGCGCTTGCTGTGCGTTGACCTTGCCTGCCAGCTCCTTGAATATCCCGCGCAACCAGGTGACCCCGCGATCTGTATGCGCGCGTTCGTGCCAGACCATCGACACGTCGAACATGCCCAGCTCCATCGGTGGAGCATACCAGCGCAGCGGCAGCCAGCGTGCATATTCGATGGCGAGCTTTTGCGGCAGGAGCCCGATCATGTCCGATGCAGCCACTATCCGGGCTGCTGAGTGAGGTGTCGGCACATAGGCGGAAACGTGCCGCTGCTTGCCGATCTTTTCCAGTGCTGCGTCGCACCGCAATTCCAGCCTGGTGCCGGTTTCTTCCGGACCGGCGAGCACGACATGGCTGGCTGAAAGAAACTCGTCCAGCGATGGGGCGGCGTTGGCTCCGAACAGACCGTCGCGGGCGATAAAGACGGTTTCGTCGCGCAGCAGGGTGGATACGCGCAGACTTCCCTTGAGGTGCGGGAAAAAGCCGAACGCAATGTCGCATGTGCCCTCGTCAAGCACGTGGCGTACCGCATCGGTCTCGAGCGGCCGCAACCGCAACCGCACTGAGGGTGCAATCTCCGATATCCTGCGCATGGCTTCGGGGATCAGGAGCACTTCGACATAGTCGGAGAGCATAAGAGTGAATGTCCTGTCCGAGCGCGCCGGATCGAACTTCTCCGGCGGATCGAGGGCTACAGCCAGTTCGGCGAGACTGGCACGGACATGACGCGCAATATCGAGTGCGCGATCGGTCGGCTGCATGGTCTGGCCCGTGCGGACCAGCAGCGGATCGTCGCAAATCTCGCGCAGGCGGCGCAAGGTATTGCTCATCCGCGGCTGGCTCAGGTTCATCCGCCGACCGGCAGCCGTCACGCTCTTCTCTTCGACCAGAGCGACCAGACATTGGAGTTGGCGAATATCGAGCCCGGGCAACATATCTCTTCGGATATATACTAAATCCCGAATGAGCAACATGCGGTTGGTAGCCTTGCGTAATGATCGGTGCTGGCTAGCCTCAAGTGCATACTTCATTCGGGCTCCCGGTCGATGTCCGGTCGGTAAGCGCCCCGTATCGGCGATGAAGGTTTGGAAGGGCAGGACATGGCAACGCACGCAGAAGCAATCGGCAAGGTGGCGAACGGGCGCGGTGCGGTGGTCCAAAGCGACAGCCTTGCCCACCTTGGCATCGGTACGTTGCAGACGCTCGACCTCAAGCGTGCGCGCCACTGCTATGAAAGCTACTTCGGGCTCGAATGCGTAGAATATGCTCCGGGGCGGATGCTGTGCCGGGATCGCCGGTCAAAATACCTCATGGAGCAGGGACGGCGGAACTTTTTCGTGCTCGATGTCCATGAAACCGACGAGATTGCGGTGACGCAAGGTATGACCAATCACTGGGGCTTTTCGGTCGCTGGCGAGGACGAGGTCAGGCACGCCCGCGAAGCCGCTGTGGAGCGGCAGGAAGAACTGGGCTTTGCGGTGATTCACCCGGCGCTGAACATCCACGGATCCTACAGCTTCTACATGTATGACGTGGATGGCAATTGGTGGGAAGTCGAATACCGGAAGGGCAGCACCAACGACCTGTTCTTCAGTCGGGGGGACTGGAATTCGGACTCATATTGCAAGCACGAGGTTGTCGAACCCGAACTGACCATCGCTCACACTGAATGCGAGGTGCTGGGGGACGAAGCGTTCATGACGCACGGGACGACGTCGGTAATCGACTGCCAGGCCTCTCGCCCCTTTTACGAAGATGTGTTGGGGCTGCGCACCGTAACCCATGTGCGGCCGTCGCATTGCTTTGCCGGAGGCGGCGACTTTGGCGTGATCGGTGTGTCGGCAGGCGAGAAAAAAATCCTCGACCAGTCACCGAGCAATCGTTTCGTCCTGCTTGTCGATGATGACGAGCAACTCGAGAAACAGCACGAGCGTGTCATTGCGTCGCGCGGGGAATACGGGCTGCTCTCCGTTTCCGACATTGACGAAAGCGACCTTGGTGGCAGGGGATTCCTGCTGCGTACGCGCGACCGGATCTGGTTTGAAGTGGCTTCGACGCCAAGGGCATCGCTGGTCGAAATATTTGACGGGGCCGGTGCCTGATCGGCAGGTAAATTCGGCGGTTCAGCACCAGAGCGGGGAGACGGGCATGCAAGGCAAGATCGCACTGGAAGAGCATTTCGCGATTCCCGAAACCTTGCAGGACTCTGCGGGTTTCGTGCCCGGCGAGTACTGGGAAGAGCTTGCCGCCCGCTTGCTCGACATCCAGGAACGTCGGCTGCGTGAAATGGACGAAAACGGGATCGAAATGATGATCCTTTCGCTCAACGCTCCGGCAGTCCAGGCCATCCCCGACACAGGCAAGGCGATCGAAATCGCCATGCGAGCGAATGATTACCTCGCCGAACAGGTTGTGAAGCGACCCGACCGGTTCCAGGGATTTGCCGCCCTGCCTATGCAGGACCCCGATGCCGCTGCACGGGAACTGCAGCGCTGTATTTCCGAACTCGGTTTCCGGGGCGCGCTGGTAAACGGCTTCTCGCAACGCGATGGCGCCGCGCCGCTCTATTATGATGCCCCGGAATATCGTGGCTTCTGGGCGGAATGCGACAGGCTGGGCAAGCCCTTCTACCTGCATCCGCGTAATCCGTCGCCCGCTGACAGCGCCATTTATGACGGCCATCCCTGGCTGATGGGGCCGACCTGGGCCTTCGCGCAGGAAACGGCGGTGCATGCGCTGAGGCTGATTGGTTCGGGCCTGTTTGACGAGCATCCCGGACTCAAGATCGTGATCGGCCATATGGGCGAGGGTATTCCCGCCATGCTGTGGCGGATCGACAATCGCAACGCATGGGTGAAAGCGCCCAAGCTGCATGCCTGCAAACGGCCGATCGCGTCCTACTTCCGCGAAAATTTCTGGATCACCACATCGGGCAATTTCCGGAGCCAGTCGCTCATCGACGCGATGCTCGAACTGGGCAGCGAACGTATCCTGTTTTCGACCGACTGGCCGTTTGAAAATGTCGACCACGCTGCGCAGTGGTTCGATGCCGCCCCGATCAGCGAGGCAGATCGAGCCCGGATCGGGCGGGATAATGCGCGCTCGCTTTTCGACCTCCAGTAAGAAGGAATAGCCCGGACCATGGACCTGGTGACGATCGACGATGTGCCGCAGGGTTCGCCCGGGGCAAGGCTTTCCGACGGGACTATCCTGCACCTGCGACGGGCAGCGCGCACCAATACGATCGAGACATTGCTTCCCTCGACGAATATTGCATTGCTGGGTTGTGGGGCAGAAGGCCTCGATATCGCCCGACGTATCGTCACGCGGGCGGAAGACGGGACTGCTGCTGACGAGCTTGCTGCCGCGCGGGCCTTGCTGCCGCCTGACACGCCATTGCTTGCACCGGTTATCGGACCGCGGCTGATCGTTGCGCAGGGCCTCGCATATCGTTCGCACCTTGAGGAAATGTCGGGCACTCCGGAGCCCGCCCACCCGACGGCTTTCCTGAAAAGCCCGAGTTCGATCGTCGGGCCGGAGGCGAGCGTATGCATCCCGTCACAGGCATCGGGTATGGTCGACTATGAAGGCGAGATTGCCTTTGTCTTCGGGCGGACTGCCTATCGCGTGGATGAAAGCGAGGCCCTTGCCTGCATTGCCGGGGTAACCGCAGCCAACGATATCAGCGCGCGCGACTGGACGCCGGGGGTGTTCGCCGCCACCGATCCGTGGGAGGCGCGGCTGACCTGGGAAGTCAACATCATGGGCAAGCAGTTGCCCGGCTTCACGCCTCTGGGCCCCGCTTTGCGGACACTCGATTCGATCGCCGATCTCGATGCGCTGCGGGTGCAGACGCGCCTGAACGGCCAAGTGCTTCAGGACGACACGCTGGGTGGCTCGATCTTCCCGGTCGAAAAAGCGATCGCCTATTTCTCGCAATGGTACCGTTTCGAGCCGGGCGATATCCTCCTGACGGGTACGCCCGCTGGCGTCGGACTGGGCCGGAACCCGCCGATCTTCCTCCAGCCGGGTGACCGGATCGAGGTGGAAGTCGAGGGCGCGGGCACGCTTTCCACACCGATCACCGGGCCTGCCTGATCGCGTTCGATCCGACGGTGGGATTCCGCAAATCCCGGGGGCTTCGGCACCGGCTTGTCCGGCTTCCCGCCCGCGCGCGCAGTGACCTCGATCAGGCAAAGGCAAAACTGTAACCACTTTTGCCCGATTTTATCGAAAAGCGTTGACTCTTTGTTTGAAAGCTTGGTAGCCACACGGCAACAGACAAGATCAAAAGAGTGCCTGGCTGCTTCGCGCGAAGGTCCGGTGCGTCGAAAGGAGAGTTCATGATGTCTACCACCACTGCGGTTGCGACCAAATCAGTTGTACGTGAACCGGGCTTGCAATCGGAAGCTGACCGCATCCTTGCTGAAGTGAAGGCCATGCTGCCGAAGCTGCGCGAAGAAGCACCCGAAGTCGAACAACTCGGGCGCCCCATTCAAAGCACGATCGAGATGCTGGACAAGATCGGCGTGTTCAAGATGAGCGTCCCGGTCGAATATGGCGGTTACGCGCTGACGCCGGGGCAAATGGTTCCGGTGTTCACCGAAATCGCTCGCGGCTGCGGTTCGACTGCATGGGTTACCTGGGTCACTACGGCTGGCACGCAGTGGATGACTGCCTACTCGCACAAGCTGCAGGCCGAGATGTTCGACCCGGACTGGGTCGGCCCCTATCAGTCGGGCGCGATGAACAAGGGTGGCCCCGGCGTCGCGCGCAAGGTTGAAGGTGGCTATATGCTCAGCGGCAAATGGCCGTGGGCGAGTGGTTGCTACTACACGATTTTCCACACCATGGGGGCGCTGGTCGATGCGCCGGACGGAACGAAATACCCGATTATCTGCCAGGTCCCGCATGAAGAGATCGATATCATCGACGACTGGGACGTGCTCGGCATGCGCGGATCGAGCAGCAATACGATCACGCTCAAGAAGGGCGAAGTCTTCGTGCCGGAGTATCGTGTGATCCAGACGCAGGACCTGTTCTCGGGCAAGCGCCCTGAACCGGCCCCGGCAGGTGTGCTCTACGACATCAACCTGATCCAGGTTACCACCGCGACATTCGTTTCGCTCGGCCTGGGCCTGGCAAAGGCCGCGATCGACCTGTTCGAAGAGACAATCGGCACCCGTGGTATCACCTTCACCAACTACAAGAGCCAGAGGGAAGCCCCGGTCACCCACCTGCAATTGGGCGAACTCTATTCCAAGCTGCTGGCGGTTGAGGCAATTGCGGCGGAAAATTGCCGTCGGGTTGAAAGCGATGCGGCGAACGGCGTCGCGCAGACCCCGCTCGACAATTCACGCACCCGCTGCGCCACGGCCTATGCGGTCAGCGTTTGCGATGAGATCGTCAATCTCTGCCTGCGGGCGACGGGTGCATCGGGCATCAAGTCCAGCTATCCGATCCAGCGCATCGCACGCGATATTAAGCCGGTCATCATGCACGGCCAGATGAATCTCGAGACGGCCTATGAAGATTATGGCCGTATCCTAGCTGGCCTGCCTGGCTTCCAGGAACCGCCCAAGGCGAAGGCACACTGACGGCTGCCCGCCTTGTCGGGCATGCACCAGAAGGCACGGGAACAGGGCGCCATCCGTGCGCCCTGTTTGCGTAACAGCCATCCGTCGACATTGGCCTGCCCGCAACAGGCGCAGGCACCCGATACCCAGACACCTCATCAAACCGGGAGATAACGATGAGCGAATTCGTCCTCTACGCCACGCCGGGCACCTGCGCGCGGGTCATCATGATTGCTATGGAAGAGGCGGAGATCCCGTTCGAGACGCGGCTTGTCCGGATCATGCGGCAGGAACAGCGTTCACCGGAATACCTCGCGGTCAATCCCAAGGGCAAGGTGCCTGTTCTGCTGGTCGACGGACAGCCTCTCACCGAAGCTCCGGTTATCCTGCACTATCTTGCCAACCGGTTCCCGGACGCTGGCCTCTTGCCGACCGATGGGGTCGGCGGGCTGCGTGCGCTCGAGGATATGTGCTTTCTCTCTTCGCAGGTGCATCCGTTTGTTACCAAGCTGGGCTTTCCGCAACGCTTCGTCGACGGCGAAGAAGCACAGAGGAGCGTGCATGCAAAAGCGGTCGAGGCACTTGTTCCCTCGATCAGCCTGATCGAGGGCAAGTTGCGCGCAGGCGGCTGGTGGTATGGCGATACGTGGTCCGCGCTTGACGGCTACGCCAGCTGGATATGGTCGCGGATCGCGCCCAATGGCTTTCCGGTGGACGATTTCCCCGCCTGCGCGCAGCATGCCGAGCGTATCGCGCAGCGCCCGGGTGTGCAGCGTGCAATGGCGCGCGAGGGCCAGCTGGTCGCGCAGCTCAAGGCCGAGGGACTGCCGGTCGGACCACCGCCTGCCAAGCGATAGCTTGCCCGGTTCGGGCCGTTTCAGGGTTCGAGAATGATCTTGCCGACAAGGTGGCCGCGCTCGGCAGTGCCGTGCGCCTTTGCCGCTTCCCTGAGAGGAAATCGCTGTGCCACGGTGCCTTTCAGCTTGCCTTCGGCGGCCAGCCGGAAACACTCGTCGAAGACAGATGAATCCTTCATCCACATGGGCGCCGACTTGACCGTCAGCCGGTTCCTGAAAAGGACACTCACGTCGAGAGGAACGACCTTTCCGCCGTGGTAACCGATGGTGACCAGTCGCCCGCCGGGTGCGAGGCTGGCGAAGGCCTGCGGGAATGTCGCAGGATTGGATACGTTCTCGAACACGACGTTGACGCCAGCCGGGCCGGTGATCTGCCTGACTTGTTCGGGCAGGTCACCCGAACGATAGTTCACAGTGTGATCCGCACCGAGCCGCATACAATGCCATGCCCGTGCTTCGCTTCCCACAACAGCGATGACATTTGCGCCGCGCATTTTTGCCAGCTGGACGAGGAGCGAGCCGAGACCGCCCGACGCCCCCATGATCAGAACCCACTCGCCCGCCTGCACATCCGCACTTTCGATCTCCGACCAGGCTGCTTCCCCGTGTCGGCCGATCACACAAGCTACACCCGCCTCGATCGAATCCGGGATCCGGCGCGCCTGAAACGCGGGCACCGCCAGATACTGTGCATAGCCACCTGGCGATGTGATCCCGATTTGCCGGGCGGAGGAGCAGGGGCGCTCGGCACGGCAGTTGTCGCAGGTGCGGCACCGCACGATGAAGGTCGAGAACACCCTTTCGCCGATCCGGCCCGCGTCCACGTTTTCACCGACCTCGACGATCGTGCCGACCGGATCGACACCCAGCTGGAGCGGCAATTTGAGCGGGAAGATTGATTTCCCCCGCCGCGCGCTGAGATCGAAAGACTGGTTTACCGATACCGCTGCGACCTGCACCAGGACTTCGTCAGGGCCCGGCTTCGGTCGTTCGACCTGACGCAGTTCAAGGACTTCCGGACCGCCGAAACGTTCGATCAGGACCGCTTCCATCATCGTGCCTTTTTGCATGGGTCCTAAGCCACCGGGTCCTTGCGCCACGGCATGATCGCGAAGATCACTGCCGAGGCGACGCATGCCGCTGCTGCGATAACCAGTGGCTGCTGGAAGCCGCCGGTGGCATCGTGAAGCTTGCCCGAGATCATGCCTCCCATCGCCCCGCCGAGGTGGAAGAGCGCGAATATCATGCCGAACAGTGTCGCGAAGCGGGGGCGGCCAAACTGTTTCTGGATGGCGAAACCGAGGACATCGATTTCCGCCCCGACCAGCATGCCGACGAAGATTGCGATGATGTAATTCGTGCTTCCGGTAACCCCGCCTGACAGCGCGAACACCGCACCGGCGGTCGCAAGACAGAATGCCGGAACGACCAGTTTGAACGGGAAGCGATCAAGCAGCCAGCCGCAGAACACCCGTCCGATAACGGTCGAAACGCCGATCAGCGACTGGGCGATCACCGCATCGCTGCGCGCCATCCCACCCGATTCGAGGATCAGGATGAAGTTGGCCAGAAGCGTGGCGCTGAACCAGCCCAGCGTAATGAATCCGAGGCACAGGCAGAGCAGTCTGGGATCGAGCAGGATGCGCGGAAAGATGCGCTCGGTCGTGGCTGTCGCACCTGCGGTGGCACCGATTTCCGCCTTGGGCGCCTCGTGCAGCCAGGCAAAGCTCATCGGCAGTGCGATCACCAGCGCGCCGACGGCGGTCCAGACGTAAGCCATGCGCCAGCCGAGGTTGGATGCGAGGCCGTTGATCACGAACGGCATGATCGTGGCCCCGATGCCGATGCCGAGCGTCGCAATCGCCATTGCAAGGCCGAGCCTGCTGTTGAACCATCCGGCGGTCGCCTTGCCCCATGATCCCGGCCACAGGCCGAGGCCGACAAAGGGGACAAGCAGCCAGAGCAGCATGAATTGCCACACCGCGCCTGTCTGGAAACCCATCAACGCGTAACCGATCGAAAACAGCGGAATGCAGGTCAGTACGACCCGTCGCACGCCCAGCCGGTCGACAATGATGCCCGACAGCAAGGACGAGATCATCACCGACAGCGACATGGCGGCGATGCCCTGTCCGATTTCGCCCATGCTCCAGCCGAACTCGTCGCGCAGGTAGGGGCTGAATACGCCGAAGCTGATTGGCGCCAATACCGCCGGGCTGACAATAAGGCAGATCATCGAGGCGATGACCGTTTTCCAGCCAGGACGAATCGAACCGTCCTGTCCGTAGAACGACTCTGGATGACGTGGTTGGGATATTTCGTTCAAGCTGACCTCTCCAATAGCAGGCCCTGCATGGCCAGCCCATATACTCAGCAGATTAAGTGTTTACATTTTGATCGGATTCTTAAGCATTATGACGACACTTAGTCAACGAGGATCGTCCACCCTGCGGTATGGTGCGCGCCTGATATCAACCGGAGAGATGTTCAGGCAGGGTGATAATTGTCGCCACTTTTTATGATTATCTGCAAATGTGTTGACATTAATCCAGTGCGTTGGCAAACCGGCACCGACGACTGAGCTTGTTGCAAAGCTCGCAAGACGGAGAAGGATGATACGCCTGCCTCAAGCTTGAAGAAGGCGCAGCCGAGACGCATTTCTCTGTCGGACTAATCCATTGCGTGATCCTGTTCGACTGTTTTGAGATGTTCGCAGATTCAGCAATACGGTCGAACCCGATATTTGCGCTGCAGTGGACCGCTATCGGCAATGGCGGCAGGCTGCCGAGGCTGAAGCGAAGAGATCAATAGTTTCCCGTGCCTGGCCTTGATGGCCGCAGGTACGGGCCGTGGCATGAACAGGGGCCGGATGTCCTGCAATGATGATCGAAACGATGATATCTGCAGAAGCCACCTGCCTGCTGGCTGCCCGACAGCTGTTTCGCCTGAAGTAAAACGCTGATGACCGTCTCTCTCCTCTCCGGGCCTGTCGTGCAGTCCGCTGCGCGATAGGTCCGGAGTTTTTTGTTGCCCAGGATCTTCACATGACTCAACCGATTCCCGCTTTTGCCCTGTCCCGCCGCTCGCTGCTTGGTCGTGCCATGCTGGTGCCTGGCGGGCTTGTATTGCCGGGCTGCGTTACCGCTCCGGCACCTGCCGTCGATTCTGCGGCTACGACGACCATCTATTCGCCCGCGCCAGCGACGACTTCGCTGCACAAGCTTTACACACAGCTGGCCAGCGCGTCGGAGGATTTTCGGGTTCTCGGATCGCTTGAGGTTCTGCCGGTAGCTCTTCCGGAATCGATCAACAATTTCGCCAACATGGATCCGAGCCTGCGCCAGTATCACTGGCCTATCGTGACGACGATCGACCTCCAGCTCGCGCGTGCCGGAACGGGGCCCGATTGGCATGGATACCCGAGGGTCAATTCCGATCTCAAGCTGGTCTGTACCTTCACCGATACGGCTGTCGGCATTTCGATGTGGGGGGAACCCGTAACCGATCCGGAGCAGCTTCGTGGAAAGCGCATCGCTGCCCCACCCCGTCCGAGTGCTGTCCGTCTTATGACGGAGCTTCTCCTACGTGATGGTTGGGGCATACTCGATGACGTGACGCTCGTGGACATGATGCCTCCTGCGGTGCTGCCTGCACGCGCGGCGGGCAAGGTTGACGGGACAAGCTGGAATATTGTCGGCCCGACCCCCAACGGGCACCGGCCCAGCTTGCCGAGCAAGCCCGACGATCCGCTCACCTATGTCCCTGTCGGACAGGAGGCGGTTGATCGCATAAACGCAGCAAATCCTTTCGATCTGGCGCTCTCGCATGCGTTGGAGGGAGGCCCGGCCCTGTTGTCGCTCGCGCAGGGACTTGCTGTATGGGATGAGGTTGATCCGGCAAAGGTTGGCGCCATGCTCGAATATATCGAAGCCAATGGGGCAAGCATTCCGGGCTTCGCCGCCAACGCAACGGAAATGGCAGCGTGGCCTGGTCTCACGGCCGACATGCTGAGTCCGGTGGCAAAAGCGTTCTACCGTGCTCGCGGCGTGAAAATCCCTGGCTGATCCGGTTCTGCCGGTCTCACGAAACTAATGCTCGCCCTTGAGGCCGCTCACTCGGTCTGTGGTTGTCGGGCCATGCCCGATGGCACACACCAACCCCTCGGGCGACAACTTGTCATGCCATCGGCGAGCAGGAGGATACTGCTCGACCGTGATGGTGGAGGGAATCAGGAGCGCGGGCAGCACGCTGAAAATGAAAATCCCCGCCCCTCGGGTGAGAGGGGCGGGGAGGTCTGTTCAGCGACTACTGTCGGTTAGAACTTCGTGCTCAAAGACACTGTGACCAACCGTCCGACGGCACTTGCCTGATACGGGTCGTAACCACCATCGACATCCACGAAAGGCGGATCCTTGTCGAACACGTTCCGGGCGTCGACGGCCAAGGTCGTTTCAATTCCTCCCAAGTCGAGATGTGTCGCGGCGTGGAGGTCAAACGTTAGATGGGCGCTCACATCCGTGATGTTGCTGGACACCGGGTTCTGGTACGCGTTGGTGAAGCTTGCATAAGCACCCAAATCGTATTTGTCGGTAGACCAGAACAGTGTTCCGCGTGCTTTGAACCGCATCGGGAAGCTCAGGGTGTTGAGCTGGTCGAGCGTCGGCGAGACATCGGTGCGACGGGTCTTGTAAGTCAGGAAGTATGACCCGTTCACGCGCGTTGTGAGGTTACCCGAACCCAGGTCCATATTGTACGACAGATCGAAGTCGAGGCCTTCAGCCTTGGAAGCACCCAAGTTGTAAGCGCGACCATCGATCACGTAGAAATAGGTTCCTGCCGGGCTGAACGCCGGAAGCACACCTTCGGCTATCAGGGCCTGGACTTCAGGAAGTGCAAGAACCCCGGCACCGCTGATGCCGGTCGGATATTCCGTGATGAGATCACCATATTCACTCCGACGGGCGAGGACCGACGGATCGTTGTTAATCGAGGTGATCTGGTTCGTGTACTTCAGGCTGAAGTAGTTGATATTCGCGCGCAAGCCAGGGACCGAAGCCGGTTCCCAGGTAGCACCGAAGCTCCAGGTTGTCGCTTCTTCCGGCTCCAGATCAGGGTTACCAGCGATAATACTGATCGTTGGAACCTGCACATTTCCGCGCGTTGGATCGAGCCGGGTTCCGCTCGAGATCAGGGCGACCTGCTTGCGGATCGGCAGGAGGTCGAGCTGGGGCGCGCGGAATGAGGTGCCATAGCTTGCATTGAAGGTGAGGCCATCGGTTGGTTCGTAGGTCAGGCCAACCTTCGGATTGGTCGTCGAGCCAAAGTCCGAATAGTCGTCGTAGCGAAGTGCCGCCGACAGATCGAGCGTACCGAAGCCATCGGAATCGACCAAAGGCAGGTAGATTTCCGAGAAGACCGAGTGCACCTTGCGGTCGATATAGGATGGGTTGGTCGAAGGGTTCGCCGCCGAACCCAGCAACGATCCGCCGAAGAAGCTGTTCTTGGCGAACTCATAGCCGACGGCCATGCGTGCGGTGCCTGCCGGCATCTCGAACAGCGGGCCATCGCCACGCAGTTCGAAAACACGGATCTTGTTGGTACCGTAAGGCGCGAAGACATCGCTGTAGATCCCGTCGATCAAATCCGTGCTGTTGCCGCCGAAGGGATTGAACGCCGCTGCCGGATCGGGGGTGTTCAACGCTGCACCTGCGGCGGAGCGGCTGTAGTTCGGTTGTGTCTGGAATGCGTGTCCATAGCCATAGACGCCGCCCAGCCAAACCTTCCAGTCGCTCGGCAACGAGATGTTGAAGCCGCCGATGATCTCATAGCGCTTGTTGTACCCGCTGTAGGTGAGGGCACCATATTCGGGCAGGAAGGAATAATCGACTGTCACTGGCCCCATCGGGGTTACCCCGGCGGGCAGGACCAGATATGGATTGGCAGCACCGATCACCAGAGTCTGCTCCGTGCGCGAAGGCCCTTGGGTGGTAAAGTCACCATCGAATGTCCGGTGCGAGTAGATGCCCGCGAGCGACAGTTGGAGCCAGTCGGTGAAGTCCTGCTCGAAGGTCATCGCGAGGGATTCGCGATTTTGGTTGGGGAGCAGATCGTTGTAGCTGGTAAGGTCGCAACGGTTCGGAGCACCAGCCACCAGATCCGCAGGCGTCACATTGCCGCCTGCAGGGATCGGATACGACTGACCATTGACATTCAGCGTGCCGGGATTGCACTGCACCGAGCTGTAATCGGTCCCACCCTCGGGCGTATTGTCGGACTTGTAGAAGCTGCGATCAAAGCCCGAAAGGGACGAGCGTTCCATGTGCTCATAAGCAAGCATGACCTGGCCGGTGGACCACACCTGACCACCCGCGATCGCAACCGACCACTGATCCATATCGTCGGCAAAACCATAAACGGCTTTCGCCTCGACACCATCAAGGTCACGGCGCAGGATAACATTGTATACGCCCGCGACGGCGTCAGCGCCGTAAATGGCCGAGGCACCGTCAGCGATCACTTCGACGCGCTGGGTGGCGGAGATCGGGATATCCGAAGGGTCGCTGAGCGTCGATCCGGTGCCGCTGGGCACGATGCGATGGCCATCGAGCAGCATCAACGTCGCGCTGTTGCCGACGCCACGCAGATTGACGGAACCTGCGCGCGTCGTGTTCGCGCCGACGAAGACCTGAGCGAAAGTGGCTTCGTTGAAACCTGCGCCTTCGTTCTGCGGGATCTGGTTGACCAGGTCCTGCGCGCTGATGATCAACGAATTGTCGAACTCATCATTTCCAATGGCAATGACATTGGAGCCTGTCGGATCGATGCCGCGGATACGCGTGCCGGTGACCAGAATTGGTTTGTCGGACGCCTGCGCTTCTTCACCCTCTTCCTGCGCGTTGGCGGTTCCGGGCAAGCTGCCCGCTGCAAGCGCGGTGAGCGCAACACCGGCAAGACAGCGGCCCAACTGGCGACCGCTTGCGCGCGCACCGGAACGTCGCGTGTCATGATTGCCTGATTTCATTTCGAGTTCCTCCCATTAACCTAGATTTTGTCGACAAACTGCAAGCAGGCGCACGGAAATCACCCGCGAGCCCAAGCACATTCAATTTTTGCGACAAGTGAAGGGCGCGCGGTGCATTCCGCCGTTAGCCCAAGTGCCTTTCCATCCTTCTCCTGTGCCGCATCTGCTGCGATCTATCAGGCGCAACAGTGGCAAGTTCGAAAAATATGTCAACACATTTATGAAAAGAATCCTCAAGTGTTGACAGTATGGTCACACGCTGTCGATATCGCGGTTCCCGAATGAAACGTGGTGGCAACCGGGCAAGGAGAGGCTTTCATGGGGCGAAAAGACGGCTGGGAGGATCAAACCAGGCTGGGCAGCACGTGTTTCTGGCTGGCGGGATTGGCACTGCTTCTGGGGGCATGTGCTGGAACGGCATCCGCTGATGGCACTATCCCGGAACGCCTGACGATCTATTCTCCGGCGCCACCCAAGGTCATCCTTTATGAGTACAACCAGCAGCTGGCGGACGCCCTCGATAGCTGTCCCGGTGTGCCCACTGCCGCGATTAGTGCGGTCGCGTTGCCAGACTCGATCAACGAAATCGGAGAAGTAACCGCGACGCAAAAAAGCGGTGAACTCCCGATCATCACGCCGTTGCATTTGCGCAGCGCAATCGCAGGAGCGGGGCCTGAATGGCATTCCTTCGTGCGTCCAAATCCAGACCTGAAGTTTCTCTCATCACTCTATGACGTCGGTGTTGGCATTTACGCCTTCTCGCCTGATGTCCGGACGCCGCAGGATCTGATCGGCAAGCGGATCGCTGCAGAGCCGCGTCCGGGCGCGGTGCGGCTCTACACCGAGTTGTTGTTGCGCGATGGCTGGGGCATTCTCGATCAGGTCGAACTGGTGCATGTTGGCCCTGCAGAACTGCCCGATGCGATCGCGGAAGGACGTGTTGACGCTGTTTCCTGGAACTTGCTGCTCAGATCGCCGCAGGGCTATCGCCCATGGTTCCCTAGCCTGGCGGTAAACCAGCCTGGCGGATGGATCCCGGTCGGGCAAGACGCGGTGAACAGGATCAACATTGCAAATGATCTCTCGGTCGGAAGGGTGCGGGTTTCGACCTATGATCTGGGAGAATCCGGGGTGGTTGGACTGGACGATCCTGTTGCCTTGCTTTCGTTCAAGCAGGGATTGGCGGGGTGGGAGAGCACCGATGATGCACTGGTCACCGCTGTTCTCACATGCATCGAGCAGCACGGACGCCTTGTTGCCGGCCTGCCCGATGACGCAGCTTCGATGGCCAATTGGGACGGCCTGCGGGCTGACGAAGTCCATCCTGCAGCATTGCGCTTTTACAGCGCGCACATGGTTGAGATCGGCGGTGCTGCCCATGATTGAGGGAGAGGACAAAACGGAATGTTCTGTTAGCCCGCCCGGCCAGTTTCGGAATCGAGTGGCGTAACCCGCACGCGCCAGAGATATCTGCGCACGCCGGATTGTATCCCGTCTCGCGCTGAAAGGGTCGGTATCACCCTCAGCCAAAAGCCGTGGGACAAACAACCAGCCTCACAGTGAGGGAATATTGGCCATTGCCGATCGGTGCTGCAGGGTCAGGGCTCGTTGGCATCGCAACCCAGATCAAAGTGGCACTCCGGCAGCGCGCCTGACAGCGCACCGAGTTGTGCAAGATCGCTGTGGGGCTGCAATTCAAGGAACAGCGCCTCAGTGCCTTCGTCGCCGGGAGCAGGGTCGATCGATAGTCCAGCGGTGTGTGTGGTCATCGCTGGATCGTTGGTGGCGACGATGACCGCTTCCGAGAGAGTGAATTCCATCCCGCCAAGGGTGAACTTCATCCATGCATCGTATATTCCCATTCGCCGTAGTTCGGCAAAGCCGAAGGCGCTGCGCGAGCTTTCGCGGTTGTCGGGAAAGACCATGCGGCCTGCCTGGTCTGCGTAGCCTTGCCGATATTCGATCCATCCGCCCGGCCCGGCCAGATCTCCAGAGCCGCACAACGAGACGTGGATTGGCAAGTTCACCGCATCCGCTTCGAAGTAGCTTTTCTCGCCTGTTCCGTCGCACAGAGTTTGATCCGGTTTGGCCGGCTCTTCAGTCTGGGCGCTGCCTGTCACCGCGTCGTTTGGCTGCGCTGAGCCGGAAGCAAACGCAAGGATGAGTGCAAATGCGGTCCGGCGGACATAGGTGGCTGTTCGGGTGAATATCATGTGCCATTCTCCAGCTCTGGCAGGACGAGGAGGCGGAGCGCCAACAGCAGCTCCGCCGCCCGATTGTCGCAGGTTTTAATCCGAGCCCCAGTACATGTGGACCGAGCCGGTTTCGAGATTGACGAGATTGAACGAGCGCGTGCCCTGATCCATCAGCACGCCGAAGGTCTTGGCCTTCCAGAACCGCACATTATGGGCAGCGGCATTGACCGGGGTGCATTGCACCTGACCCGCGCTGACCCGGATTGGTGGGTAGCCGTCGATGCCGAACTGCTTGTCCCATCCGCGGGTGTTGTGGAGGCAAAGGGCCACCTGGTTGCGATCGGCGTACATTCCGCCGCTGCGTTCGACCCGGACCTCGATAGTGTCGCCGTCGACGCTGACCGACGAGGGCGCGTAGATCGGCCTTTCGGCCTGGTAAGACGAGCCGCCGCTCGAGACGGGCAGGTCGAGCGGAACGCAGGCAGCCAGACCGAAGCTGGTGGCCGCGATGGCAAGCATCGTGAGTGATTTCGTCATGGCAATTTCCTTTCGCCGTTTGATCAAATGTCGCTTTGGACATTGCGATCAGAGCGGAAAGGCGGGGCGCATTGTATGGGGTCAATCACCCAATTGTGCCGAGATCGGTTCTCCTATGCGCGGGGCAGCGCGACGGAGAACCGGGTGCCCCGTCCGGGTTGGCTGGCGATGTCCAACGCAAAGCCCTGCTCGGCGCAGAGCGTGTGCACGATATGCAGGCCGAGGCCGAGGCCGTTGCCGGTGCTGTCGGCCGCTTTCGCGCCGGGAGCCATCATGCGCCTGACCTCGTCTTCGTGCATGCCCCGGCCGTTGTCCCACACTTGCAGCACAAGAGTGTCGCCATGGTGACGATAGCCCACAACAATCCGGCTGGCACCAGAATGGCGTATTCCATTGGACACAAGGTTGCTGGCGATCCTCAGGGCGATCACCGGATTGCATCGGATCGCATGGCCGCACTCTACGGTACGCAGTTCGATACCTGCCGCAACCGCATCGATTCCGAACATTTGCTTTGTCGTTCCCAGAACCACGCTCGCAGCAAAGATCTCGATACCGTCTACGTCTGACGAATGATCGTCTGCAGAGAACTGGTCGCTTGATGCCGCGAGACCTTCTAGAAAGCCGAACGCCGCTTCAACCTGCCGGGCACTGTCATCGGCCTCGCTGGTTCGCCGTTCAAAGGCAGAGCGCAAGGCGGCCAGCGGCTGGCGCAGATCATGCCCCATGCTTGCCACCTTGATCCGGTTCTGCTGCGCTTCTGTGCGGGCGCGCTCGAAACGCTCGCGGCTGGCCGCAAGTTCATGCGAGAGGCGCAGTTTCTCCTGGCTGGCGGCAAGTGCCGCCTCCAGCGACGCTTCGTGGTCGTGACGCAGGCGGATGAAGCGATAGAGGATCGCAATCGCGAACAGCAGCCCCTCGACCAGAAAGCCCATATGTCCCAGTTCAAGGATCGTGTCGTGATGCACAGCTCCGGGATTGGCCTTCTCGTAGCTGTCGACCGCGCCTACCGTCAGGATGGTGAGCAGGCCGAACAGGACTGGCCATGAACCGACCAGCCCTGTGCGAATGCCGTGGATGGCGATGTAGATCAGCATCGGCAGAACCGGGCGGACGAAGGGGATGATGAGCCCGGTCGAGTCGGGATCGGGGTGGTTCACTGCGACATAGGGTGCGACGATCACGAACAGGACCTGCCACACCAGGATCACCTTGTGGGCAATCGGGAAATTTCGCCGGGTCTCGAAAAACGCCTGAGCGAAGATGGTCATGCTCAGCACCACCAGCATATAGAACAGGATATCGGTGAAATAGATCACCCCGATATCCATCCATTCCCACCGGAACAGGTAGAGTTCCGCCCCCATGATCGTGCAGATGGCGAAGAGCTGGTAGGCGACAAAGGCGAGCGTCACTCGCCAGCCGATCGCAGGGCCCATGACGAGGATCAGAATGATCATCGCCAACCATGCGCCCGAGGCGAGATAGTTGACCAGATCGCGCTGCGCGATCGAATGCTGATAGGCCTCCTGCGTGGCGATTTCGAGCGGCAGGGCAAGGCTGTGGTTGTTGCGCAGCGCCACCAGCAGTGTCGCTTCCTGACCGGGATCAAGCGCGAATGGTGCTGCGAGGAAAGGCCCGACCGGTTTCGCCCCCGCCACCTCGACCTCTCCCCACCGGGCGGAGAGGAGGGGCTGCACCGGCTTGCTGCCGCGCTCGGCAAGGTAGAACCGCACGTCCTGCACGAAGGAACGGTGGAGGCTTACGATCCATTCCTGCCGTACAGGCGTGCCATTCCGAATGTCGACGGCAACCCAGATGGTGTTGCGGTTCTCGCCGTAGGTTCCGAAGTCGATATACTTGCCGGCGATCGGACGAAATGCGGTAGGGCGTTGGCGCATATCCTCCGCGCTGAGCTGGTGCGTGGGGTCGAAAGCGGACGCAGCGTCCGCGGCCATGATATCCGTTTCGAACTGGCCGCCTTGCAGGATCACGATATCGCGCGCGTGCAGCACTGCGCCGGACACCAGAAGCAAGACGCACAAAAGGGCACGCGCCAGCATTTTTGGCGTGAACATGCGCCTGATGGTGGGGATCGGCATGGCCATCGTGCCATCATGCGCTGGTGACGGGGATAGTTGAAATGGGGCGGACACCCCATTTGCCCAGTTACAACTGGCGGTGTTCATCGAGCAGCCCTTCGCGCAAGGCATGCGTCAGCAGCCCGGACACCGAATTCACGCCGAGTTTCGCCATCAGGCTGGCGCGATGTTTCTCGACCGTCTTGGGGCTGATGTGCAGCCGGTCGGCGATCGCGGTGTTCATGTGCCCTGTGGCGATCAGCGACAGCACCTCGCGCTCCCGCGCAGTCAGGTCGATCGTCGACTGATTAGCCTCGATCCGTTTTGCAGCGCTGCGCGAGATGAAATTGCCGCCTTCCAGCACGATGCGGATGCCCTCGCAGAATTCCTCGCTCGGGGTGTCTTTCAGAAAGAGCGCCTCCACACCGGCGTTGAGCCAGTCGGCGAGAAGGCTGCCAGCGGTAAACCCGGTGATTACCGCCACCTTCGTTTTCGGGCTCCACCGCCGCACCTCGGCCAACACCTCGATCCCGCGCGCCAAAGGCATGGCCGCGTCGAGCAGCATCAGGTCGGGCTGGAGGTTCTTCGCCAGGCCGATTGCGGAAAGCCCGTCCTCCGCTTCTCCCACAATCTCGCAGTCGTCCAGTGCGTCCAGAGTTTGCCGCAGGCCCATGCGAACGAACTCGTGGTCGTCAGCGATGACAACTGAGAACACTGCGCCAGCCACCCCCCTTGCGGTTTTGCCCTGGATCTACAATGCAGGTCACAGGGACGCTGGCAAGTCAGAACGCGATTTCCGGCGCTCGCGGCGGGAGGCGTTTGCACATGACTTCACAGCGCTGGGTGCCGTCACAACCGCCGCGCGTGCCGGACTGGCAATCGACGTGGCGCGGCCTGACGGGCAAGAAGCTTCGCAATTCGGTCTACAACGTACCAGAGCCGGCGTTCGATGAATTCTACCACCGGCGCACAGTCCTCGGTCGAACCTATCATCTTGTCCATGACCCCGAATTGATCGGCGAGGTCCTGCTCCATCAGCACGAAGCTTTCCGCCGTCCCGGCATTGCACGAAAGGCACTCTCCGGTCTGCTTGGCGAAAGTCTGTTGCTGGCAGACGGCGAAGAATGGCGCGGCCAGCGCAAGATCGTCGCGCCGCGCTTCAATCCCCGTTCGATCGACGCAATGGCAGCGGTGATGATGGAGGAGGCTGAGCACCAGATCGAGCGTTTACGCGGTGACGGTAGCGAAATGGACGTAATGGCCCTCGCGACGCGCACCACCACTGCGGTGATAGCACGAACGCTTTTCGCTTCGGACAAGCGCTTGCTGACCCCGGTGGCCTTTGACCATGTGCAACGCCTGGTGGCGCAGGCGGGGCAACCCAGATTGCTCACCCTCTTGGGAATGAGCGGACTCGATCTCAGCCCCAGCGCACGGCGCGCGCGCATTTCGGCACAGTTCCTGCGGGAGACAATCGCCGCGATGGCCGACGATCGGATAGGGGAGGGCGGAGCAGATGACTTCTTCGGCGAGCTTCTCGCCGCGTTTTTGGCCGACCGTGCTCCAGAGCGTGCCCGCAAACTGGCCATCGACAATGCGATCACCTTCTACATAGCGGGTCATGAAACCGTTTCGACGCTGCTGGCATGGTCGGCCTATTGCCTTGCCGGACAACCGGAGTTGCAGGAGGAATTGCGTACCGAAGCCCTGGCGGCACTGGGCAATCCCGCAGAGGCGCTTGCCCGGGCCGTGCCGCAGCTACAGGCATTCGTTGACGAGGTGCTCAGGCTGTATCCGCCCGGCGTTCTGATCGCGCGCGAAGCGGCGAGCGATGTCACGGTGGGTAACATCGCGATGAGCGCCGGAGACATCGTGACGATCTATCCCTGGGTCGTCCATCGACACCGCAAGCTGTGGGACGAGCCCGACGCGTTCGTCGCCGACCGTATGGCACAGCACAACAAGGCAAAGCTGCCGCGCTTCCAGTTCCTGCCGTTCGGTGCCGGTCCGCGGGTCTGTGTCGGGGCGCGCTTCGCAATCGCCGAGGCTCTCACAGTCTTGAGCGTGTGGCTGGCGCACATCCGATTCCGTGCCCCGCCCGGTTTTGCGCCAATGCCGTCAGGCACCATTGCGCTCCGGCCGGAAGGCGGAATGCCACTATTCGTGGAGCGCCTGACGGCCTGAAGCAGCGGGTACGGGATCCGGGCGGGGGGAAGCGCCCGGATCATTCGCATCAGTTCCCATCCCAGACATAGGTGATCTGATGCCCCTCCCAACCGGTGAAGTTGAAGGTGAGGGTCTGCACCTTGGTCATGACTCCAAACGTCTTGGCCTTGTAGAAATCGAGGGCCTGACCGGGGGCCGCGCGAATGTCATTGATGCAAACAACGCCGCTCGGGTCCGCCTGGAACCAGCGTCCGCCGGCCCGGCCGATCCCCTTGTTCCAGGCAGATGCATTCCTCAGGCAGATCGTTACTCCCGCCCCGCCAGTGCGGGCGATATCAGGCGAAACGTGAACTGAATCGCCGTCGATGGTGAGATCGTAGAGTCGCGCGTATTCCTGTGCTTGCGAAGACACGGCGGTGAATGCAGCAAGAACGACTGCAACTGTCATATTACGCATGGAGGTTCCCTTTCGGCTTGGCAGTGTTGTTCGTTTGACAACGACCGCATGTTCGCCGGAGAGGTCCTCGTTCTCAATGGGGCTGATCACCCATTTGGCGGTTTTGATCTGCCAATATCGTGTGCGCCAAAGCTTCTGGCGATCGAGCGAATACCGCTGTCGCCAAGTGTACAGGCCGACCGAATTTCGACGCAAACCGGAGTTCCAGCTTGCCGGGGTGCGATCACTGAATCCGAACTGGCCACACTCGGTCCAGAATCTTCATTTTCCTCGGTTTTTCTCCCATTGACCAATCCCAGCCGAGGAGAAAGACAATGGGATACTCACGATATGATCCGGCCATGCAGCGCCGTGCTCCCTAGATCGCAGGCAAGAACGTCGGCACAAAGCGCCCGTTCGCACAAAAGCAGATTTAGGCTAGGTATTCAGTCGGTCTGCGCCAATGGCCGAGGCTTTACTTGCTGGGGAGACCACTCGGAGAAACGATGAAAGCGAGGAAGTTTCGCTGCCCCGAAAATACCCCTGACCGAAATGGTGGGGCCATCTATCCAGCTAAGTATCTGAAAAGATGGTGGGCGCGGCAAGGATTGAACTTGCGACCCCACCCGTGTGAAGGATGGGAATACGGACTATCTGGGATTATCTGGGACTAAAAAAAGTCTTGAAAAACAGGTAGATTTGTCTAAACTTGTCTCAATTGATCCACCCAAGTTTTTCATACTTGTTTCATACGTTTCATACAAAGGCTGTGCGGGAATGCCTGACCTGAGCAAGATCGGCGAACGTGATAAACTGAAGCCGCGAAGCGACAAAGAACCTCATTGGCAACGGCTCCAGGCTGGTTGGTATGTAGGATATCGACCGTCCCGAAGAGGCGGAAAGGGGTCATGGTTCGCTCGCGCCTATGATGAAGACGCGCGCAAGTACCGCCGCAAGAATCTTGGACCTTATGGGACGTTGTCCGGACATGATGTGTTCGCCACAGCCAAGAGGGATGCAGAGGCGTTCGCCGAGTTGGTAGAAGCTGGAGGGCTGCGAACAGAGAAGCTGGATACGGTTGAAGATGCGTGTCGGGCTTATCTTAGCGACAAACCGGGGCCAATTGCTGAAGGCGTGTTTCGCCGTCACGTATTCGATGACGCCATTGCCAAGGTTAAGTTAGACAAGCTCCGAAAGCATCATCTGCGTGCATGGCGAAAGCGGCTTGAGAATGCGCCTGCGCTTATCACTCGAAGCAAGGATGGGGAGCCTCGCTTCAAGACCAGAGCTGCTTCCACAGTTAATCGTGACATGGTCCCACTTCGCGCGGCACTTTGGCGTGTCCTCTCCCCTGGTGCACCAAATACTGACGCTGCCTGGCAAGAAGCTTTGAAGCCGATAAAGGGTGCGGACCGGCGTCGCGATGTCTATTTGGATCGACCAGAACGCAAGAAACTTCTGGCCGCCCTTCCTGAGGATATAGAGCCTTTTGTCCGGGGCCTTTGTCTGTTGCCGCTGAGGCCTGGAGCTCTTGCAGGACTGAAGGTGAGCAACTTTGACAAGAGGACTAGGACGCTGACGATTGGTGCCGACAAGAACGGCGTTCCTCGACAAATCAGTGTTCCTGAAACAATCGCCGGATTTTTGGCAGAACAGTGCAAGAGCAAGTTACCCACTGCATCGATGTTCATGCGCGCAGATGGGGTGCCTTGGTCCAAGGACAAATGGAAAGGTCCGATCAAGGACGCGGTGAAGGTCGTTCGTCTTCCGCAGGGTACTTCTGCTTACACTCTTCGCCACAGCGTAATAACTGACTTGGTGCGCGCTGGACTGCCGATTCTTACCGTTGCGCAACTGTCGGATACGAGTGTCGCTATGATTGAAAAGCACTATGGTCACTTGGTGAGGAACGATGCAGAGCATGCATTGGCTCAGCTAGCGCTGTGAGCTTCTGTCTAGATCTCGCCTAGCCAATCGACGCGCAAGCGATCGAGACCAACGACTTCGCCTTCCGCTGTCACCTCGTTGCCGAAATGATCATTCGCCGGCTCGACGTATTCGAGCACCCAGTGATCGCCCGCCTCGGTTACGATGGCGAAGCCGCGTGGCAGTTGCTCGAGCCGTCCGCTGATACGTTGCCGATTCGTATTCATGAAGGCCTGTATGCCATCCATCGCTGCAAAACGCTCCTGACATATGCGGGCGTTTCCCGATTTCTCGGGATGCCACCGGCACGAGCAACTGCGCCCGGACCAGCATTGTAAGCGGCGAGTGCCAGATGGACCTCGCCAAAACGGTCCAGCATCTGTCGCAGGTAGCGCGCGCCTCCATCGATGTTCTGGCGAGGATCATGCCGGTTGCGAACGCCAAGCTCGCGGGCGGTTGCCGGCATCAACTGCGCAAGTCCGGCAGCACCAGCCGGGCTGATCGCCATCGGATTGAAGCGGGACTCGGCCCAAACCAGTGCCTGCATCAGTCCAGGCGGAAGACGATACCGAACCTCAGCTTCTCTGATCAGAGGCTCGTAAAGTGCTTCGCGGTAGGATGCAGGTAGCAGCATGGCCGAAGCCGCAGAAAAGGCCGCGCTTGAATATGGCCTTGCCTGGGTTCGCCCGACCCTTGGCAACTACGTCAGCCATGACCTCGTCGAAGGTCTCGGACGATTGCCGTGCGAACCTGCGCCGATGACCGAGAAGGAAGCGCAGGAACTCGGCGAGCTCGAGGCCGACTACGACCGCGTCGCCGCCGTGCTCGAAGACGAGGACAGCGACGAGGACGAGGTCGCCAAGGCCGAGAAGGAACTGGTGGTGATCGACCGCGCCATGCGCGCGCTCAACGATCGCCCCCCGGTGCTTGCCGACGAGCTGAAGGTCGAAGCTGGCGCCTTCCTCGTCCTCTCGCGCAATGGAGAGCCGACGTTGGTCCCGCAGTTCTATACCGAGACCGAAGTCATCACCGACGACGAAGGCGTTGTCGAAGCCATCGAAGAAAGCGGTGCGGCGAAGACCAAGGGAAGCTCGTTGTCGCAGCGCCTGCTCGACGAGCTTGCAATGCAGCGCCGCGACATCCTCGCGATCCATCTCGCCAACGACCCGGTACTGGCGCTCGACTTCATGGTCTTCACGCTTGCCGATGCCGATGGGCATGACTGGCGCGCCAAGAAAGCGTCGACGCTCGTTGGGTCGGTGGCGTCGGGCCCGGTCACCGGGTTCGAGGCCACGGATGCACCGGCGAGTGCTGCGCTGGCCGAGTTCGCCGGGTCGCTCGACGAAAGCTGGCGTTCTGGCGAAAGCGATGTCGAGCGGTTTGCAAGGTTCCGGGCGCTTTCCGACGAGACGCGCTCTGCTTGGCTTGGCCATGTCGTCTCGCGCACGCTTGTCGCCAGTCTCGCCTGCGAAGGCGAACGTTCGGTGCCGCTGCACGAGGCGCTCGGCTCACTGCTCGACATTGAGACCGCGCATTGGTGGCGTCCCACGGCGGCGAATTACTTTGACCGGGTGGCCAAGGCCCGCACGCTCGAAGCGCTCGATGCCGCTGGTGGCCCCGAACTGGTCAGTCGCTACGCCGCCTCGAAGAAGGCTGAGCTTGCGAGCGCTGCCGAACGCATCTTCTCAGGCAACTTCATCGGCGAGGCTGACGTCAAGGAACGGGCGCAGGCCTGGGTTCCTTCGATCATGCGGTTCACCGATGCTGACGTTCCAGCCGATCTGGAGGAAGATGCGTCGGTTGATGACGTAGCCGAGCAGCTGGTCAGCGACGAGGTGACCGATGAGATTGCCGAGCAGGCTGCCTGACCCCTCCTGACAGGTCCAGGTCACTCGGCGGGCGGTCCGTCCCAATCGGGACGGGCCGCCTTTTCGCGTTTTCGCTGATTATCGCCTGCCTAAGAGGCGGAGACCGTACCGTGCGCGATCGCTGCCTTCACCTTTGTGAAAGTCGAAGCCCAGTCCTGGACATAGTCCTCTCGTACAACATTCGAGCCAAACGCATCGTCGATCCAGAAGAAGCGACCGGGATCATTCGGATTCCAGCCGGACTCAAAATCACGCGGACTGGTCAATGCAAGAACGGTGCTGTCAGGGTTCTCCGACGCCATCGTGGAGATGATCGCGCCAATTGCGGACTTTCCGCTCGCAGGATTGCCTAGCAGCAGCACGATGCCATGTTCGTTGATTATATGGACGGCCTGACGGTGCGCTTTTGTCGGCACATATGTGCGCAGCTTCGGAATCCAGCTGTCGAGCAGAGCACGGCTCTGCTGGCCCATCCTCTCGTCGATGATCGCAGTCAGGTCTCCGAGACCATATACCTGCGGAACGAGCGCGCGCAGGCGCGCGCTGCTGCGGATTGTACGCACAATGAATTGGCGTCCCAGCACGTGAGCCTTGCGAACACCGAGTTGGTTGAGCGTCTTTCGCAATTCCTTCGCGACCGGCGCGTCCACGCTCATGCTGGTCAGGAAGACATAGGTGTCCGCTTGCCCTCCCGCCACGAGTTGCCGAACGTGTTCGAGTTCGGGGGTAAGGTCGCCAAGCTTGAGGGATTTTCCAGCGTCAGAGCTATGCTTGCACTGCACTGTGCCGATCGGGGCGGATCGTCGTTTGTTCCCGGGAATGAGGAAAACGGCATCCTGACCGCCATCCTGCGCTTCCCTGAATATCTCAACCGGGCGCTGAAGGACAACCTCGCACACCTGTGAACACAGATCCTGAAAAGCACGCCAACCAATCGTGTGCAACGCAAGGTCAGTCCATGGCCCTACCGCAGTCCGCTGGCGCGGCGGTGCCAGAACAGACGAGCGGGTATCGCGCCGACTCATCCTGCCCCGAGAGAATAGATGGCTCGAAGCCGTGTCGTTTGCTCTTTGACATCACTCTTGATGCCAATGTCGGAAGGCTTGAAGTCCCCATCTTTGTCGACCTTCTCGGCGAAGGTGGCAAGGTCGGCAAGGATTGGCCCGGCTATGACAATGCGCTCGCTATCGGCAAGCAATTGGAGCAAGCGAAAGACATCGGCACGGTGCTTGCGGACCGACTTCTGGTCGACCGCCTCGCCGCGCTCGCGGCGCGCAGCAAGATCAAGATGAGCTTTTGCTTTGAAAGGTATCAGCAGACGCTCGTCGAGTACGGGAACACCGTCGATGATGCGCCTGTGCTCGGTTAATGCCTGATAATAGTTTTCGTCGAGCAGAATGGCTGAGAGACTTGTTATGTCTTCATCGACAGGCAAAGGCGTCAATGCACTGCCATCGGCCGGTGTGATCACGTCTGGAGCACGCGAGAACAGTTCCAGCATCGACGGGAACTCCGCGTTCTCGGGCTTCTGGAAGCGGTAGAACTCCTTGTCGCCTGTGCTGCGTTCGCGCTGCTGGTAACCGCCAGCTTCAACAAAGGCCCAGAACCGTTCACCGAATGCGGCATCAAGCGCTTCGACGAGGATCACAATGTCGAGGTCTTTCGTTGCGCGGAAATCAAGTCCCACTTCCTCCATCACGATTTCGCACGCGCCGCCACCGATCAACACGTAGTTGTGGGCAAGGCCCGCAAAATGTTCACGAAAGAGATCGAGTCCCCTCACAGGCCTGCCTCCTTCAGAAGCATATCTTTGGCGGCAACGACGCGATCATCGACTGTTTCGGGAAGGCTCAGCCAGAGTGAGATCGGATCGACGCATCGATCATTGCCTAAAAGGCGAGGATCATAGCTCCAGGTCTCGATCTCGATTTCGCCTCCACCCCAGCGATGCTCTGTTTCGAGATCGTGAGCTTGTGCAAAGTCCTTCCATCGGCTCGCCGCAATGGCGCGGGTGTCGATGCGAGGTTCTGAAAGATCGGTCCAGGCCGATAGTGCCGAGCCGCCCGCAAGCGGGAGTTCCGCAATGGCGTTGCCCCAATTTACCTGTCGCCGTTTCCGGACGGGAGAGCGCAGCTGTGTCCGGGCGCGTTTCCACAGATCGCGTGGGGAGTTATAGAATTGGAGCAAGCGTGAGCGGCCAGCCTGTTCAATCCGAATGAGTTCAACCGCCTCGAGTTCTGCAATCGCCCTTCCCATGCTCATGACGCTGTAGCGAAAGCGCGTGGCGAGTTCGGTTGGGGTCGCCTGTTCAAGCTGTCCAAGCACCGCCGCTATTACGAGCAATTGGCTTGCCGGGCTCAGGCTCTCGCCGGGGCTTTCGCGCATACCGCGAAAGTGCTCGCGCAGATCGATCGCGAGCTCGGGAAGGTACAGCTGATTGCCCGGGACGATAAATGCGACATGATGGCTGATGAGCCGATGGCGGTTGTGTGTTGGCAGACGATCCGTGACGAAGACAATCAGGCTGTCGGGAAAATGGCGTTGGAGGGCATCTTGATGCTTGGAAATTGTCGCGGGCGTATCGCTTTCGAGGGAATCGCTAAGCATGAAGACGCACTGCTTGCCGAGGATCTTGCCTGCGGCCAGATCATATCGGTGCGTAAGGAAGGCAGGCACATGCTTTCCTTCGATGTCTTCCAGGGACTCCAGCGGCGTTTGGAGTACCTGCTCGACATAGTCGCGGAGCATACGCATCATGGCGTGTCGGACATTGGCGCGATCGTCTAACATTGATATGCACAATAACGGTGGTAGTGTTAATGTGCAATATTATGTTATAGGCGGCAGCAGAATCGTGGCAGCCGGACTCGAAACCCGTCTTCGCAATCCGGCACAGACAGCCACGTCAAATGAGGGCGACTGAGTGATGCCGCAGCAGACCATCGTGTTCGAAATCGAGGACAACCTGACGGTTGATCAGAACATAGCGACATTCGTGAACAAGCTGAAGGACCTCAACCCTGGACTTGCGCAGATACTTTCAACAGCGCTGCCCGATCTCAGCAATGATGCCGCGATCGACCAAGGCCAACTTCTCGATCAATTACTGGCAGTTATATCGGCCCCGCTCGATCCAGCAGAGCAGAACGGTGGCGGTGCGTCATGAGTAGCTGGTATCTTCAGCAAATCTCGATTGAGGGTTTCCGAGGAATCAACAACGAGGGCGCTCCCCTAGTGCTGAAACTCAAGCCCGAGAAGGTCAATTCGGTATCAGCCCCGAATGGTGTCGGAAAAACCTCGATCTTTGATGCCTTGGTCTACGCAATCACTGGTCGCATCGCCAAGCTGGATGATCTTCCAGCCGCCGAACAGGGCTCAACATACTACCTCAATCGTTTCCACTCCGGCGGGGTCGGGACGATCATGTTGACCTTGTCACCATCTGGTGGCGGCAATCCGGTCATGGTCACCATTCAGCGCGACGCAGCGGGCCTGCGGACCGTCTCCGCATCAAACGGAGCCGACGGAAACGCTATCCTGGCTGATCTGAACCGCGAGTTCGTCCTCCTTGATGGAAAGACGTTCCAGGAATTCATCGACCTCACACCGCAAAAGCGTGGGCGATCGTTCGCCGGCCTTCTTGGACTCAAGCGCTACTCGGCTTTGCGGCAGGGATTGGCAAGCCTTGCTCATACCCGCTCGTTCAACAACCATTTCGGCGTCGCCGCAAAGCACGCCGAGCAAAAGGCCGCTGCCGTCTCCGCACAACGTGCCAGTGCCAACATCAAGGAGGCCTATAACGCGCTTGTCGGGGATGACTATGATCCGGCCCAATCAGAAGCAGACATGCTGGCGCGAGCGCACTCTGCACTCAGTAGCATTCCACTACTGAAACCGCTTTGCGATGGGCGGACATTTGAGGAGATCGATCCGGGCTCATGCGTAGACGCAGCAAAGGCAGCTGAAGGCGGAGAAGCGCGCAACAAGCTGGCAACGATCATCAGGGACCATTCCCGCTGGACAGAAGCTCTCGCAACCGCGCCGTCGGCGGAAGACGCCGCTGAACTCAATGCTCTCAGCAAGGCCCGCGATGATGCACTTGAACTCACTCAGGGGGACGTCTTTCGCCAACTCTTTTCCGTCAGCGAGGCCATTCTAGCAGATGCTGCATGGCAGGATCCCACGACTTGTCCGACATGTGACAGGTCCGGCCCGGACTCGGTGCTCGATCACGTCCGCGACAAGCTCGCGGCTTTCGATGCCGTGGAAGCCGCCTCAAAGACCCTGGCAGCGAGCTGGATCTCAAAGGGCTGGAATCAATTGGACGATCTGGAAAAGCTGGGCGTGCAGCCGGAAGAATCCAGTCTGCTTGCCGACGCCAAGACCAATGGAGTGAAAGGTTCTCTCAGCGAAGAACAAACGCGCACGCTCGTTAAATGGGTGAAGACCCTAGCCGATCGGGCAATGGCCAAGATTTCCGAACTCCTTCAAGCCAAAGTCGAACTGGAAGCCGGTCTGCCGGACAAGCTGACAGCGGTTGTCGAAAAAGCGGAGGCCGCCCGGCGGCTTCAGGCCAATCTGTCAGATCTGCGCTCTGCGAATGCAAAGCACGAAGAGGTAACCAACGAACTGAATCATATCCGCCAGGTCAAGGAGTTCCTCGATCAGGCCAGCGGTGTATTTGCGACGGCGGAATCCAATGCCAGCGCCCGCCGCCTCGCAGCGATCGAACCGAGGACCAAGGAAATCTTCGCTGCCATCATGTTCAGCGATGTTGTGCCAGCACTTAAGAAAAGAGCTGGCAGCGAAGAACTTGCCATCTCGCTGGCGGAGTTCTGGACGCTGCCTGACATTTCCGCCCAAGCGGTGTTATCTGAAAGCTATCGCAACGCCTTTGCAATCAGCGTCTACCTGGCCGCAGCAGCACTGTACGGTGGCGGTGCCAAATTCCTGATCCTCGACGATGTTACCTCCAGTTTCGATTCCGGGCACCAATTCCATCTGATGAATGTCATCAAGACCCAATTTGCCCGGCCTGGCGTCCCGGACGGCCCACAAGTCATCTTGCTTAGCCATGACACCGCCTTGGAAAAGCTTTTTAACACGAACTCGAACGAAGGAGGCTGGTGGCACCAATGTATTCAGGGAACAGCGCGAACATCGGTTCTGCCCCAGTCTGGCGCTGTCCACAAAATACGAGATGCAACCCACAACTTCCTCGATACCGGTAACATCACCGATGCGGCACCGCGCATTCGGCAATATCTCGAATTCAAACTGGAAGAAGTCATCCAGAAAGTGGCGATACCAGTTCCCATCGGCGTTGCCTTCAACGACGACAAGCAGATGGCGAAGACATTGATCGATCCGATCAAGGAAGCCGTCAATCTGCATCAGGCGGCGGGAAGCCTGGTGCTCGAGCCCGTACAAGTAACAGGACTTCAAACTTCCGTTACGACGATTGTCACCAACTACCTTTCACATTGGGCGACCGGACAGACCCAGGCATTCAGCGCACCCTCGCTCAAGGGCGTGATGCAGGCGATCGATGATTTCGCCCGTTGCTTTCAGTTTGAAGACCCGCAGGGTTCCGGTCAGTTTCGTTACTATCGCTCACTCAGTCAGAAGGTCTGACGCTCGCACTTTGCTGGTAGCGCCATTGATTCGTCCGATTGTCCGCTTTCTCAAATTCGGCTCTACGAACCGGACAGGCAGCAACCGGCGCCTAGCCAGTCAGAAGGCGACAGTCCGGTATCGGCCCAGAAGCTGCCCATTGAGGTCTTCCGAATTATATGACTGGAATTGGGCCATATGCCGACTGTCGGCTTTCAGTGAAGCTGAATTGGGTAGCCGCCATTGGCCTTACGAATCTAGAGGTGCACCTTTAATAGCCGGTTGCCCTTCCGTGAGTATCGGGCAAACCGGCGCGATCAAGAAGAGCCATCCTTCACCTGACAGGTTCTGTGATCTAGTTGTCTGTCTAAACCTGCACTGATGCTGATCATGGCGATGGCCTATATTGCCGCGCTGGCGCTGATTTGGGGCATAACGGAAGCGGCTGATCCAAATGCAATAGAGTTATCGAGAACCGCTCGTTCGACCTTCCGTGGAACAAAACATGAGCCGGGAATCGGAAGGCCCGAGACCGTCTCTAGCAAAACGCGACATTGGCTAGAAGATCATGGAATTATCCCATTTTCCAAGAGGGCCACGACATTTGCGCATTGCCCTTCTTGGTGCCGAACTTCGCTGCACACATCCCAACGTCCTGGCGCACGTTCCACCAGTCCTTCGATCTCGGGCACATTGCTGGAATTCACGAAATAGGATCCGCGCTGGCCGCCGAAGTAGTCCACATCGGGGTATTGGATGACAATGACATAGGGATCGTCGATCACGAATCCTTCGCAGGTGGACGGACTGCTTTCCGCGAAGATCGGCTCGCGCGCTAGGCATAGCTCCCGGACGGCGGTCTTGGCCTCCTCGGGCGTCGCATGACCAAGCGAAATGACATAGTCCCAACTGTAGCGGTCAGTAACTGGGTCACGTTCGATCTCAAATCCCTTCCATGCGCCATACACCTTCTTCCAGCCTTTTGGCGGCGGCACGTGACGCGGGATGTAGACATAGGGAACATCCGAGCTGCCTGGCGAATTGCCCTGCGCTGTGCTTTGCCGCTCAATACACAGCGGGACGGTGACCGGCCCCTGCCGATCCACGCCAATCTGTTCCTCGTTCGGGCCGCCACCGCAGGGAAACACACCTTGCGCAGCCGCTGGTGTTGGCCAGGCAATCATTGCAGGGAAGGCTGCGAGCAATGCGGCAGAACCAACAAACCCAATCTGCAAGTACTTCATCGACAATTCCTTTCTCCATCCGTGCTCGCCTGGACCGCGCTATGAGCTGACTAACTTCACGGCAGCGTGCTTTGCCGCCGACTAGCTCCCGCTCAGTTCATCCGGTAACAGGTAGAGCAGCCCTTGCGTGAAGCCTCTGGGAGCGACCGTCATGTGGTCTTCCCCCGGCAGCACCTCGTCCCGCAGGTTGAGGCCTCGATAGTTCCGCGACCGGAGCAATGCAGTGAAGGCGGCGTTATCGCCCACCATGTCTACCTCCTGCTGATAGCGATGATCACCTTTGCGAAGTTCCTCGAACTCACCAACATTAAGATAGACGTTCGCCTCGAGGTCGGCATGCGCATCGAGCATCGCGGGAGCGTGCCGAATAAGGTACCGCCTGTCGAACCAGAAGGACGGACTGCCGAGCAGATAGCCGCTGAACATGTCCGGTCGTGTCAGCAGGATCTGGGCGCCAAGCAATCCGCCATAGGAATGTCCGACAAAGATTCGCCTATCTGGCAGGGTGCGATAGTGCTGTTCCACATAGGGAAACACCACGCTCGCGATATATTCGCGATATTGCAGCGATTCCCCGTGCCGGGCATCGGCAGGCGCATCACTGGCGCCGCGTTGTGTCGGCGTGTAGTCGCGGCGGCGGCTGGCCATCGGATACTCACCCTTGCCGTAGGACAGCCCAATCGTGATGAATTCCTGTACGCGAGGCTCCGCGCCATTCATTCGCCGACCGATGGAACTCAGCATGGCAAATCCATAATCCGCATCGGTGACATAAACGACAGGATAGCGGCGCTGAGGGTTTTCCGCATAACTCGCGGGCAGGCTGACGAAGATTTGATAATCGATACCGCGTACTGCGTCGGGCAGATCATGCACTTCCGTGCCTAGCAGCTCGAACGGCAGCCCCTCACCCCGCTGTGCCGGAACACCGACCCCATCGCTGGCCCATCCAGCGACGACTGTCGCCCCCAGTGCAAGCGCCAGCAGCAGACACGTCATGGAAATTCTCATGCCGGAACGTGCTCCGTTGCGGCTGGGGCGGTTCGGGGCCAGAACAACACAAGCAGCGTGCCCGCAGCCAGAAGGCCAATCGTCAGCAGGCTGCCCTCGGGCCCGGAGGGTCCACCCGTCAGCGCATCCGGCCCGGCGGGCGTCAGCTGCACAATCAGGGCTGGCAGCTGCAGATCGAGCCCGGTGATCGGCACGGCAAAGCCGACGCCCGTGAACCAATTCCAGCCCGCGTGCCAACCCATCACACCCCAGATATTGCCGGTCCGCCAGGCCCATGCGCAAGCGAACAGTCCGAAAGTGAACGTCATGACGATTTCGCGAACCGGCTGGTTCGGCGAGAAGTGCAGAAACGCGAAAGCGACCGAACTGGCGATGAACCCCGCCGTCAGGTTCCAGCGGCGCGTTGCCGTGGAGAGCAGCCAGCCGCGGAAGATGAACTCCTCCACGCCCGACTGGAACGCAAAGCAGAGCAGCAGAACTGCGATCCAGAATAGCGCTACGGGAGAGGCAAATGCAGGAAAGACATCTCCCCTGACATAGCCGCCGGCGAGCCAGATCGAGAAGACCGCCAGGGCAATCATGCCGATGCCGATGGCTATGCCGGTAAGGTGGCGGCGCAGCCACTGCGTGCCGGTCAGACCCATGGTCGCGAGGCTCCGCCTTTCGACGAACCTTGACCAGGCCCAGACGGCGGCTCCCATCGCGGCGAAGGGAAGCAGCAGGAACAGGCAGAACCCGATGGTGGATCGTGGATTGCCCTCGGCATCGACCAGCCCGATCGATTCGAGGCCCAGATCGACCGGAATGCTGGAGAATGCGACGAGCAGGATGCAGATCACGGGTGAAATCCACACCCAGGGCAGCCAGCCACGATGCGGTTCGGGCGAAAAGAGAGTTTGCGTCATTCCGGCGCGATAGCGCCGCGCCGGGACGCGTTATAGAACGATTGTGCGCGGCTGCCCGGGCCGGTGCCAGGCCAGCGGCGTGGTCCCAAAGGTGCGCCTGAAGACCCTGCCATAATGGCTCTGGTCCGCGAAACCGGCTTCGTGAGCAGCCGCTGCAAGCCCAAGCCCGCTACGCAGCAGCCGTCCGGCGCGCTCGAGCCTGCGGCACTGCAGATAGCGATAGGGACTGGTCCCAAGCAGCGCGCGGAAGTCCCGCGAAAGCTGCCAGCGGTCATAGCCAGCGAGTTCTTCGAGTTGGTCGAGGTTGGTCCCGGGTTCCGGAACACTGTCGAGGAACTCGCGCACCCGCATCACCGCTTCGCGATTGACGGTCCGACGGGTGGGCAGGGTGCCCTCGCGCCGCTGCATTGCCGAGACGAGCTGGTGAAGGGCGTCCTGATAGCCAAACAGATCGTTTCCGTCAGAGCAGATCGCGATCAGGCGAAGCGCCGAACCGACCAGATCGCCGTCGATCGAAACCACTTCGCGCAGAAACGGCAGCGCTGCTCCGCCGATCACGGTCTGCACATGGGCAGGCGGCACATGGACGGCCCGATAGGCAAACCCGGCCTCGTCGCAGCAATATCCGTCGTGCACTTCGTCGGGATGCAAGATCAGCACCTGCCCCGGCAACGAGCGCCAGTGATTGCCACGGTAATGGAACGACTGCACCCCGGCCGTGGTCATTGCGATCGTATAGGTGTCGTGGCGGTGCGGCGAATATGCACGTGCGCGCAGCTGCGCTTCAATCAGCTCAACCTTGGAACCATGCAGGCCGAGATCATGATTTTCCGAGTTCGGCTGCATTCAGTGGATATTGCCTCGGATAAGGGATTTCGCAAGTGTCCAGCCCTAAATAGATGCCTGCTTTCCGGCGATCGTCGGCAGCGCGTCAATGACCAATGTTAGGGCGCAATGCTGACCTTCCGCAACGCTCGAAATTAACCCGAAGAAGCGCTTTTTTCTGTGATCGTTCCTGCAGATGTTCGGATCCGCCCCCGACCTCGACGTGGCGTTCGAGAACGAGGAAGACCGGGAAGCAGCGCTTCGGCTTCATGGATCTCCTGGCGGCATCGGAAGGCAATGGGGCAGGTTGATTGCAGCAGGGTCTTGGCACCTTCAGGCCCGCACCCCACACCCATCCGGCTTTCTTCGCGAACAGTCCTGAACCAGGTCAGCTGAGGAACCGCAACCCGTTCCTTTCCGGCCGTGTTGTCGCGCTTCGCGCGCCTGCCCGCACCACCCGTCATGAACAGGTTCCCCTTCGGCCTTACAGGCCTGTGGTGCGGTCCTACCTTGCCCTGCTTCTTCTGGATGTTCGCAAGCCGGAGATGGTCTCCGGATTGAAGAACTGAAGGACTTACATCATGACCAACATCGCAATCCTCACCGGCCGCATCGCTAGCCGCCCCGACGTCCGTTCGACCCAAAGCGGCACCAGTGTCACCGGGATCACCGTCGTCACCGATCGCCCCGCACGCGACAAGGACGGCAAGACCTACAAGGACGAGAACGGCTACACCGCCAAGGAAAGCGAGTTCCACCGGGTGACCTGCTTCAACGGCCTCGCCAAGACCGTCGGCCAGTACTGTTCCAAGGGCCAGCTGGTCAGTGTCCAGGGCCGCATCCACTACACCCAGTGGGAGGACAAGGACGGGGTCAAGCGCTACGGCACCGAGATCCTCGCCGACAAGGTCGACTTCCTCTCGCGCGGCAACGGCAGCGGTGACGATAACGACAATCAGGACGCTACCGAGATCGACTGACTTCCATCATCATCGATCCCGCTCGAAAGGGGCGCTGTCCATATCGGGCAGCGCCCCTTCTTGTGCCTGAAATGACGGAGGTCTTTCAGCATTCGTTTGCCAGAATGGTGCTACTTAAGCGCCATGAACGATCTGACTCCTGTCAATTATCCGGGCGAAACCGCGACTCCCGCCGGGGTCATTTCTCTCGCCAATGAGTACCGGATGGCAGCGGTGCTGCTCTTGCAAAATGGGCGCCCCAAAGAGCCGCAATCGCGGGCACCATTTCGCATGGTCGCGATCCATGCGATCGAACTGTACTTGAACGCCTTCCTTCTCCAATCGGGTCACAGCGCAGGCTACGTCCGGGGGCTCCAGCACAACCTCGCGGCAAGGGCGGACCTCGCCGTCGAACTTGGTCTAGTGCTTAGGAAACGGACACGCGAACACTTGCACTCCATGTCGCAGTCGCGCGAATTCCTCGTGACGCGATACGTGCCCAGCGGGACCAGCCTGTCAGAGATCAATCGGCTTCAGGCGACGCTTACAGAAGTCGCGCAAAAGGTCTCGGCAGCAATCTAGCTCGGGACCGGAGGGGAGGGGGCCTGGCTCACGTTCTCCCATTTTGATGGGCGTGCGACCGGCGCGTCAAGGACGGCAGGGTCCCACCATTTTGCCTCCCCTTCGCTGCGCTACGGTCCGACAAAATCGTTACCCCTACCGCCGCTGCGCGGTCGCCCTTTGGGGCGATCCCTGACCCACCGGCCGCACGCCCATCCGTCCTGCTCCTGCCGTCAACGGCAGACATCAGGAGGAAATCATGGCTTCAATTGCTCGAACCAATTCGAACTCGGAACGCTACTTTGCCGCACTGGCTGTGGCAGAGTGTCGGGCGCTGCACAGCTTCTTCGATCAGCACATCATCGAGGACCGCGAACTGGGATACTTCGCGCTTGATGAGGGTGACTACAACGCTCTTCCAGCGCATTTGGCAGCGCGCGTGGTGCATACAGTGCACGGGGCGATGCTCGATGAATTCTGACCGACGATCAGGGCAGGGACCGGGAACGGTTCCTGCCTTTTCTCTTGTTCGCAGGGTTCCGGAAAAGGCGATCCTTGCTTGACGCGTAGCTCAACTTCCGTCGATCTCGGGACGGCTTGATGATGGCTATCTGGTCCCCATGATCCGCTCAAACAACCAGGCAATTGGCCCGCTTGAGCAATGGACCGCCGAGAGGGATTTTCGCTCAATTAAGGCCAGTTGGTATCCCAGAGGCTTTTTGCCCAAAATCCCGCCTTGGCCGGTAGAAACCCAATTGCTCTCGCTCCGAGAATAAGGGCGCAAATTCAACCCATTGAACGGAACTCACGGCGAGCTGGAATCCTCCACGCACATTGGAACTTGACAGGCACACCGTACGCAGTAGCACTGCTGTGTTTTGGGAAAAAGTGCAATAAAATCAGTGCGTGAAACGCTCGAAGTGCTCGGCAGAGAGGGCGCTGTTGAATGCCGCCCGGTCCCCGCAAATAACAGTAATTCCAAGGGTTCTGGAGGCAGTTTGCATGAGGGCGAATGCCATATGGTCCCCAAACGCCGAAGGTCTGCGCGCAGAGCACTTCTCGATGGCAATTTTGCCCGCCGCAAACTGCCGCTGCGCGAACGCGAATACTGCATCTGGGACACCGAGCTTGCGGGTTTCGGGCTGCGCGTAAGGCCGAGCGGGAATTACTTCTGGTTCGTTCGCTTGCGCCATCGTGGCAAGCATCGCCGCATCACCCTTGGCCGCACCGACGAGCTTGAAGCGGGGCTGGCGAGGGCGCAAGCTCGCCGCATCCTCGCCGAAGCCGCGCTCGATGGATTGCCAAAAAGCGCCGTGATCACGGCCACACTGACGATGACCGATTTCGTCGAGGCCTATTGGGATGATCTCTCGCGCGTCTGGAAACCATCGACGACATTGCGAAACTGGAATGCTTGGCGTCTCACCCTCAAGCCCGTCTTTGGCGATGTGCGGGTGGCGGACATCCTTCCGCCAGACATCCACCGCTGGCGCGATGGATGCGCGGGAGAGGGCGAGGTGAAGTTCAACCGCGCCGTGCCCGTGCTGTCCGCGCTGTTCAAATATGCCGAAGCGCTCAAGATGCGTCGGCCAGGTTCGAACCCCTGCCGAGGGATGCCGCGATACAAGCGACCGAACATGGAGCGCTATCTGACGCCAGCCGAGTATCGCAGGATCGGAGCCGCCTTGCGCGAGGTCGAGGCCGATAAGCCTGCACAAGTCGCCATTGCTCGCCTGATTTTGTTCACCGGCGCGCGCGTGGGCGAGATTACAAATCTCCGCTGGGGCTGGGTGAAACCGCCCCGATTGCTGCTGCCAGACAGCAAGACCGGTCCTAAGGTGATTTGGCTCAACACGCAGGCGCAGGATTTCCTCGCCCGGATCGAGCGGCGCGAAGACAGCGAGCTGGTGTTTCCGAACCAGACCGGCAAGCGCCCGGTCAATTTCGAGACGTGGTGGTTCAGTTTCCGGCGGCGATGCGCTCTGCCTGACGTTCGCATCCACGATCTGCGCCACAGCTTCGCATCAACCGCGATCATGGACAACGTACCGCTATCGACCATCGGTAAGTTGCTGGGCCACAAGCTGGTCGAGACGACCGCCAAATATGCCCATCTGTCCGATGACGTGATCGGCGAAGCCGCCGAGCGGGTATCGGGTTCGCTGGCGCAAGCGATTGGCCTCAGGCCATGACCGCCGCCAGTCTCAAGCGGATCGTCGAGGAGGCGCTTGCCGAGGTCGGGGCAACGGTCAACTTCAAGCTCGTTCCCAAGGGCAAGGCGCGGACCACGACCTGGCTCGGGGTCGAGCACGGCTTTGGGATCCGGCATTACCCGAGCGGTCGAAACGTCTACATCGTGCAGACTCGTATGGCTGGACGTATGCGCACGGTCACAATTGGTCCCGCTTCGGTCCTTACTCGTTATCAGGCCCAGATGGTCGCACGCCGCGTCATTGCCTACGCGCAGGTTGGTCGCGATCCGGCAACCGAGCGGCAGCGAATTCGATCCGCGCCAAGCTTCGCCGACTTCGTGACCGAGTATTGGGATCGCTGGGCACCACGCTGGAAAGCATCGACCCTGGAAACACACACCGGCTATCGCCGCCGCTATCTCGATGACGCCTTTGCAGGCGTCTACATCGACGAGCTGAACGAGGGCCACGTCACGGACTGGTTTGCGGACCTCAACAATCGGACCGGGCCGGGAGCATCGAACCGGACCTTCGAAATCCTCAAGCACATGCTGAACAAGGCAGAGGAATGGGGCTACCGGCTCGAAAACACTAACCCGTGCCGGTCTGTCCGGCCCAACCGCAAGCGCCAGTGTGAGCGCTTCCTTACGAACGACGAACTCGCCCGCTTGGGAGCCGAGCTTGCGAAGCTTCGTGCTTCGGAGGATCGCACCAAGCAGTGTGCGGGTGCAGCCATCACGCTCTTGCTGCTGACAGGTTGCCGGAAGAGCGAAATTCTCACGCTCGAATGGACCGATATCAAGGGCAATCGTCTGCACTTGCGTGATAGCAAGACCGGCCCACGAACCGTTTGGCTCGGCTCGGCAGCCCGCGAAGTGATTGCCGCGCTTCCGCGCTTCGAAAGGATTCCATACCCGTTCTGGAACTACAGCTACGGCAAGCCGCTGCGGTGCGTGAATGGCTTCTGGCGCAGGGTCAGGGACGATGCGGGACTATCCGGCGTTCGCATCCACGATCTACGCCATACCTTTGCCAGCCACGCTGCGATGAACAAGGAAACTCTGCCGATGATCGGGCGTCTGCTCGGCCATGCCAACGTGCAGACAACGGTCCGGTATGCTCACTTGGATGATGGTCATTTGTTGGAAGCGGTGCAGCAGGTTGGAGATGCGGTCCAGAGCTTGATTGGGGCCACATCCAAACAGCGCGGCGCTTCTGCGCTACCACTCATTAGGTGAAATACGAGTGGTGAATTTGGTTCAATATTTTACGAACTTGCCACAAGTTACGATTGGCTTGCTAAATTTTCAAAGTCCTTTTCTCTCTTCTTCTTTAACACTTAATACTTTACAATTTCCATCGGTCCGAACCACTATTGAATGGTTTGGATTGTCTTTTGGGAGTATTGTCACATAATCAATGGTTGTGCAGTTGCTGTAAATTTTATCCTCGTCGCGGGGCCAAACAATCATATGTTGGTCATCGTCTAAGGTCCGAACAACCTCTCGGACATCCTTACCTGAGAATCTTTCATACGTATTCGTGCAGGCATTCAGTAGCAAAGCGGATAACAACAAATAGTTGGCTTTGATACTCGATGACATCAATTTTGTCCTTTATTTGTTTCTATGAATAACACGTCCGGGCTAATCATCCGTTTCCCTCTTTTTTAATCTTGTGCCAAGAGAGCGGGTGACGTGCCTAGCTCTACTTTTTTCAATCGGTGTCAAAACGTAACGATCCAATCGTGAGCGCTGGTCGCGGCCGGGAGCTCTTTGCGCGCCTCTGGGAGCAGGATGCGAGCCTTGCCTGCCAGCCATCTCGCGTGATTCGTCTGCAATAATGCCAGCGGCGCAGTTGCTATTACAGCTCTTGGGATCCCAATACGGTACATAGTCATAATCGACATTATTACGGGTTAGAGCTCTATCATAGGCTTCTCCGACCGCCAGAACTACACTATCCGGTGCGTCTATGCGGTTCCCCGGCACACTAGAAGGATCTTCTAGAAAATCTTCAAAGTATTGAAGGTCTGTGTTGTACGTAGTATCGCCTTCTGTATTTTTATCAGATGGCTTCAAATATTCTCCAATCGGCTCGTATGAGAAAATTGTTATCTTACCGTCCTTCTCGCGAACTCCGATGAACGCATGATCATATGGAGATCGATCATCACCCCCTAACGGCCTACTTATGTAATATGAATCTTGCCCTGTAGGATCCAACGCATTTATTGGATCGTTGCGTGCATAAACGTAGAGATTGACGTTATCATCATACCCGATGGGGTCGGTCTGCATGAACCGACCCAAGAGCGGCGAGTACATGCGCGCCTTGTAATAGCTCATGCCCAATTCGGGCAGCCACACCTGGCCGGTATACTGAAAACGTCCAGTGTTGGTCGAGCCAGGAATACCGTATTCGTCGTAGGTATTGACCTGCACACTTCCGCCGGTGCTTGTAGCGGAAAGCACGATCGAACCGCGCGCATCGGCGTAGAGATTGCGGCGCGCCGACGCAGCGACGCTCGCTCCCGTATACTCGACGATCGGATCGTCCGCGCTTGCGGCGGGTCCGTGGCCATAACGCTTCAGCATCGTCCCCGATCCGTTGTATTCTGCCACCAACGCGTCACCATCATAGAGGAGCCGCTGCACGCCCTGACTGACGCCGGAAACATAACCCTCGACCTCGTGCAGTCGGCCGAGCGGATCGTAGCGCAGCTTAGCTTTCAACTGACCGGTATAGGCAAGGCTGGTACAATTGGTGTTCACCTTGGCCCGCATTTCCACCAGCCGGTTCTCCACATCGTAGAGATAGACATGCGTGCCATCGAGCGTGAGGTTGCCGTTCTTGTCGTAGCAATAGCCTTGCCCTGCTATCGTGGTGTATTGATTAAGACCGTTGGTGACGTAGTTGCGCGTCGTATTGACGTGCCCGTTCCAACTGTATGCGTCATTAGTCTGCGTTTCGGACTTGATTTGACTTGCCGGATTTCGAGTGAAGGACCAAGTGACGCTATTGGCCCCTGCATTAATCCAGCCGGTCGAAGCCAGCCGACCGATCGGGTCGTAGGTCCAGTCCTGATCGGGTGCGGTGGAGTCGCGATTGATCTGCGACAGTTCGCCACGAGTGTTGTAGTTATAATCGGCAATCGTGACATTGGCGTGGTCTCTGACCTGATCGAACTGGCCGCCCGATGTGTAGGTGTAATTGATATTCATAGAATCGGGGAAGCGCAGTTGGGTACGGTTATCAGCCGCGTCGTAGAGGTAATCGAGCTGCCGCGTGATCCCATCCATCGTATCGGTATTGCGGGTGACGCGGCCATATCGATCATACAGCGTGCTGGTGCCGTGTCCCGTCAGGCTATCGAAACGAGCATCTACTTGTAGCCCGCGTATGTCGTATTTGTAGAACACGTCGCGCGTATGCGTCGCGTCGAGTCCGGCCCGCTCGGGCACGGTTTTTCTCGTTACGCGGTTGAGCTTGTCGTAGGTGAAGCTCAGCACCGTCCCATCTCGCTTCCTCAGCGTAAGCCGGTTGCCGTTGGCGTCGTAGGTGTATTGCTCGTAGTCGTTCGGATTGATCGCTCCGGTCTGGTTCGGCTGGGGGAAGTACCAGTGCGTCTGCCGGTCGAACCCGTCATAGAGCATTGAGGCTTTATAACCGCGCGCATCGGTCATCGACGCCATTTGACCGTTCGGGGTGAAGGTATAGGTCGCGTAATCGCGCACCAGCGAGGTGCCAAGGCCTTGCTGGATGCGGGTGACGCGGCTTTCGGTATCGTAGTGCTTTTTCGTGATACGATCGGGTCCGTCCGCGCCAGTAGCGGCCATCGTGCAGGCGCTCGAAGGTAAGCTGCCCCATGTGGCCGAGTTCATTCGCAGTGCGCTGCAATCCTCGCGGTTGCGGCTGTCGTAGCTTGTCTGGGTGACGGCATAGGTCGTTGCGCCTGCTTTGACGGTACTTTTGGTCGCCAGCCGTCGCGAATTGTAGGTTGTGTCGGCCTGACTGATCAGCGTGAAAATCGGATTGGGGGGACTGGTCGCCGTAGTGTTGCCGGGGACGGTGCCGGTCTCGACTTTGGTTACCTGGTCGTCCGCATTGCGATAGGTCGTACGAGTGGCGGGGCGCAGACCATTTTCGCCTTTCGGACCGATCTCCCAGACCTTGCGCCCGAGAGCATCATAGCGCGCATAGATCGCATCGTCGCTACCCGGTAGCGGGCCGTCCGCCGATAGCTGCCGCCCCGCCGCATCGTAGGTATAGGTAGTGGTAAGCGGGCCGTTGCCCGCGCCATCGGTAACGGTCTCGGAAGCGGGCAGGCTGGTTGCACCAAAATAGGTAAAGGTGCGCACGAACGAGTTGGCCGTGCCACAGGTCAGCTCGGTGCCAGATGCGTTAGTCTCGCAGATTTCCTCCTTAAGCAAGCGCGGCGCGCATTGCGGACTGCCGCCGCCGAACTGCCCGCCGCCCATCAGGCCGCAAGTCTCGCCATTGATCGGATTGTAATCCGACCACGTGTTCTTGACTTTGCGCCGCTTGCCCTGCTCGTCTGCCGGGGCGAGCTGCGTCAGCATCCCGCCATGCCCGACATCCCAGGTGAAGTCGGTCCGGTTGCCCTTGGCATCGTCGATCCACAGCGGTCGGAAGCAGGTGAAGCCCCATGCGCAACCTCCGCTCGTCGCGTAGCCCGCATTCTCGACCAAGTCTGTTTGGCCGCTGCCCGGCTTGGCGCTGGACCGACGAGTCACGAGGTTGCCATATTGGTTGTAGGTGACCTCGACCGCGTTGCCTTCTGGGTAGGTGATCTTCTTTAGCCGTTCGGTCCCCGTGTATTCATAGCTGGTAGTCCGCCCCTGCGAGTCGGTAATCGAGTCGATCCGCCTGCGCGGCGGATCGAACTCCCCCGTGGTCGATTGCGTGTTGGTGACATCGACGAACTGGTAGAAACCATCGGGACCAGTGATGGTCAGCTGGTGGATCGCATCGACGGTGTTCGCCCAGCCGTTATCCGGGACCGACACGTAATTGTAGGTCACGCCGTCGCTAGTCACGGTTCGGGTGTTGGAACCTTGCTGCCTGGATGTGTCGAATGCGTAGACGCTCTCGCCCGGCAGCTTCATCCGGCTGCCCTTTTGCCACGCCGGGGCGTCATCGTAGATGTCCGGCATGCAGACGCACTGGAACACGCGACCGGCGATGTCCGTCACCGTGTTGCCGCTATACTGCAAGGAGGCGAGTACAACAGTCGGATTAGTCGAGGCGACGATTTCGGCTTTCTGGAGAAAGCCCCAATTGCTGTTCGCGCTGTTCGAGACATAAGTGAACCGCAGTTCGTATCCCGCCGTGCTCACAACCTTTGCCGGACGGTGGTAGGTGATGCCGGAAATGACCTGGCTGTCATAGGTGAAGCTCAGGTTGCGACCGCCGGGATTGTATATATCGTATGCGAGGTATTTCCGCACCGGCGGCGGTATCTGGCTCGAATAGGTCTCGGTCTCGAGCTGGAACCAAATAGTCTTACCCGTTCCCCCTTGAGTGTACTGGTAGTTGCCGATCTGCGCGCCCGGTCCGAAATTATCGACTTGAAGCTGTGAACCGGTGCCCTTCACCGAATAACACGTGGTCTGGCCGCAGGCGGTAAACGCGTCGGATGCTATGCTGCCTGCGCTCACCCGGTATACTTCGGGATCGAAACCCGGCTGCTGCTGCCCCTGCTTGACCTCGATTACTGGAATGAAATCGGCCAGGTCACGAAAGGTCAGTTCGGGCGCTGCCGGGATCGACATTGTCGGCATCTTGGCGGTGCTGACATTGTTGCTGACCAGATCGATCCCGTGCGGGTCCTGATATACGTCGAGAGGCTTGATCTCCTGCGCCAAAGCAGGCGATGCAACCCCCAGACCTGCGGCAATGCCGATGACGGAAATCAGTCTGCCAACACCGCACCAACCGCGTTTCGTACCGCGCACCGCGATCATCGCGCGCGTTCCTTGGTCCACTGACCGATGGCCAGCTCAGCCATCCCGCAAAGGACAGCCGGACGCTCGCCGCGCGTCTTCTCGAAGTGGTCTTGCAAATCCTCGCGCCAGGTCGAGGCGATATGACAGATTTGGTCGCGCCACGCCTCGCGTTGCTCCTGTGAACCAAAGGCCATGCGGCAGTGACCGGGCACAAATCCCTTCACCATCATCGTCCTTGCATCCTTGGCGGGAACGATAATCCAGAAGCGATCTTCGTCTCGAATGACCCGGCTCATGCACACCGCGCCTCCCGGTAGAACCGCTGCGGGGTCAACGCGATCGGAGGCGGCTTGAGCGGTCGCGCTCGGGCTATTAATCGAGACAAGGCTCAGCGCCAGCGCCGCGCCCAAAGCGCTCTTTTTGCCGATTTCGGTCATGGCTCGAAACCTCCGCCACCGCACGAAGACGTCGTGATCGTGAGCTGTCCGGTCGAGGTCGCTCCGAGAGAATCCGCCACCATATAGGTGACCACCGAAATATCGCCCGACGGCCCGAAATCGACGCTCACAGAACTGTTCGAAACGATGCTCGCACCCCCGAACCCCGTTCCCGCAGAAACCGCAGTGAGCGCAAGCGGATAGTTGCTTTCCGGATCGCTGTCATTGGCGGTCAAGTTGACGGTCATGGTCATGAAGCACGGGCCGGACGCATAATCATTCTGTGTCACGGGTGGATTATTGGACGGAGGGGGCGGTGGAGGCGGCGGTGGAGGTGGAGGTGCTGGCGGAGGGGGCGGTGGGGAGGCGCCCGTTCCGTCATTCACGCATCCTGATGCTGAACCATTCGAGGTCGCCGCATACTCGATCCGGTTACCTGCAGCGTCATAGCAGTACGAATGAACCTCGTCGTTATTCTGTCCACCCGATGTGTCAGCTACGATCAGCCGTCCCAGAACATCGTAAGTGTAGACTTCGGTGCTTTGCTGCGCGCGGGCATCTTCGACCGGAGCCAGGCATGTGGCGACTGCCACAATCCCTATCGCCGTCGAGCGGTAAAAGCGACCCGAAATATCCTGCACGAATCCTTCCCCAACTGATTCGATAGCACCGTCTTACCAAATCCAATACTTGGCAAGTTTCCGCAAACGTAAATGTTCGCATAATCGCTGCAATTCGGATCATTTAGCGCAATTGAAGTCTGGTCTGCGATACGGAACAAGTTCCTCACATTTGAAGCCAGGTGATGCATCACACGACATCACAGGTGAAAGCTTGCTAGCAAAAACGTCCTTCTGCCGCACGACGATGGTACGGGTGGTAAAGACGAAAGTCATGTTCTTCCAAAGACCGATTGGACTCATCCGATTCGGATACACCTGCGAAAGATTGTTACCCCAGCAGACAGGTAGCTTTGCGGCCGCGCCGTGCAGAGATGAGCGTAGTTTTCGAACCGAATCACACAGGCCCCCGAGTTGTCAATCTGTTGAAGGCTATTTGGTCCCCATTCCGGAACATTTGCAGAAAATTTGCGCGCCGATGTTGTCCCCGTTTGCGAAAACTTTTAATCCCGAGCCGACCCCTTGCGGGTGCCTTCCATATTGAAAGGAAACCATTTTCTCCGGGATTCGATCGGGTAAAATTTCCGGTCACGAACGCGCAATGAGAAACGGGCTTGACCCAGCACACCGTACGCAGCGCTGCCGCCTTTGTTCTTCCAATGTTCTCAATTGGTTGCAGTGCAAATTCGGCATGTGCATCGACCGATTTGATCGCAAATCGCGATTTGGATTCGCAAATTGGCGACAATTCACCTTAGTCTAGTGCATTGGAATAGATAGGGAACTTTTCGTTTTCCTACATGGCCTTTCCTATTTAGTGTGATCCTCGCCTTCCGCAGGTCGAACCAGGCTTCTTGAGCACAAGGAGCTTGGAAAAATGCAACGTTACAGGGTCCTCCAGACCTACGTCCCGCCGCTGATTGCGGACTGGATTCTGGAGCAGTCAAACACCCGCGATACCAGCGTGAGCGTGGTCATTCGTGATCACCTCGTCACCGCATGGAACCGCCACAACGATAGCGCCGACCGTCCCGGCGGGAGCGATCCTGCACGTCAGTTGGTGTTCCTCACCACAGCGCTTGATGCGCTGCTGGCGAGCCATCCCGACGACAATCTGCGCAAGCGGACCCATGCCGCTTACCACCGCCGCCTGGCCCAGCTCGGCTTCATTCCTGCGCGTGCGAAGGAGGCCGGCGATGAAGAGTAGTATCGTCAACTTCACCCGCGGCACCCAGCTCCTGGGACACTTCGGCTTCATGTTTGCAGCCGGCTTCAAGCTGCCGCTCATCATCTCTGCACTGGTCGTGCTGGGTACCTGTTGGTGGCAGGTCAGCAGCGCGCTCGACGACTACCAGGCCTACCTCCTTTGGATGCATCTTTATGCCTCGGGCTACATGTTCATGGAGTTTGATCCGGCCAAGCTGGTGAACCTGCGCTTGCCCGATGGCGACATGGTGGCCTTCCCCATGGCGGTGGTCCGGGACTTCCCGCCGATGCGCGAAGCATGGGACCTGTTCTTCGCCACGGTGAAGCAGGCCGTAGTGCTCTCTACGGTCTGCCTTGCTCCGCTCATGGCACTCTTCTGGTGGGTAGCCGAGCACTTTGGCGAGAAGTCCAAAGCGAGGCGCCATCTGCGTGGTGCCAAGCTTGTATCGCTACCCGAACTCAAGGCCGACATCGCCCGTCACAATCGCGGTAAGCGCGCCCTCGAATATGGCCGCGAACTGGGCTGGAAGTGGCGTCTGGCTGGTCGCAAGGCATTACGTGAAGCGGGTCTCTATTCGCCTGCGCATCTGGCAGGTGTCAGCTACCCATGGCGGCAGGAACAGGGCCACGCCATGCTGGTCGGCACAACCGGCATGGGCAAGACCGTGGCGCTCTTCGAACTTGTCGACGAGATCAGACAGAGGGGAGAACGCGCGGTCATTTTTGACCTCACGGGGGCCTTTATCGAGGCCTTCTACGAGCCTGAACGCGACGTCATCCTGAACCCGCTTGATGCCCGCTGTCCGGCCTGGAGCGTGTTCAACGACTGCACCACCAGTTCCGAGTTCCATGCTGCTGCGGAGTCCCTGGTGCCGCATGACGGCGGCGGAGCGGAGCAGTTCTGGGTGCTCGCAGCGCGTACCCTGTTCGTCGAGACCTGCCTCAAGCTGGTCGAGAAAGGCAGGGGCACCAACGCGGCGCTCGCAAGTGATATGATGAACGCCAATCTCTCCGACCTCCACCAGCTGCTTGAGGACACGATGGCAGGGCCGATGACCGATCCGCAAGCCGCCAAAATGGCGGAATCGGTCCGGGCCGTGTTCAACGTCAACGCCAAGGCGCTTCAATTGCTGCCGACCGAAGGCAAGCCGTTCTCGATCCGCGACTGGGTGAAGGGCGGCGGCGAGGAGGGGTCGATTCTGTTCCTCTCGGCGCGCTATGCTGACCTCACCGTCCTCTCACAAATGCTAACGCTCTGGCTCGATACGGCCATCAACACTCTGATGACGGGGCGAACCTCCTCTGACCTCCGACTGTGGTTCCTGATCGACGAGCTGGGCGCGCTGCATCGGCTACCCTCACTTGAAAAGGGCTTGCAGACCGCGCGCAACTACGGCGGCGCCATCGTCACCGGCGTGCATGCCTATGCCAAGCTCAAGGAGGTCTATGGAGAAAACATGGCGATGACCTTGTCATCGCTCGCCAAAACCAAGCTCATGCTGGGCACCGCTGACCGCGAGACTGCCACCTGGTGCTCGGACACTGTCGGTCACCGCGAGGTGCGCGAGGTCGAAGAAAACCAGAGCTACGGGCACAACAATGCCCGCGATGCAGTAAGCCTGACAGCCCGACGCGAAACCGCAGCCTTGTTGCTTCCGGATCAGTTTATGGGCCTCAAGAGCCTTGAGGGTTACATCAAGTTTCCCGAGGGGCTCCCCACTGCACCGATCACGCTTGAGCCCCAGGACTGGTCCCGCGTTGCCGAGGGTTTCATCCCCCGCGACATACCGAAACTCACAAAACCTGCCGCAAGGCCGGTCACCGTTGAACCGGACGAAGACGACGATAACGGGCATCAAGGCAGTGACAGCGACGATACCGGCGAACGCCGTCGCCGTGATGAGAAGCACCGCGGTCAGCAATTCGATAGCGGTCAGGAGAAGCGGACTAACCGGAGGTCTCGGAGTAAGCGCGCACAAGACCGATCGCGCGAGGAAGCCCAGGACAAGCAATTGGCTGACGAGCGTGTCAGGTCGGGTCGAAAGGGAGACACCGACAAGGCGCAGCGGCGCACCGACGAGGGAAGCAATCGGCAAAGCGAATTGCCGCTTGGAACCGACAAGGATTGGGCGCGCGACGAGACCACGAAGGGTCGGGCCGCGAAGAACGGTGAGGAGCATGTTCCGCATCGCGAAGAAGCGCGCAATCGTGCCGACCAGGAGCGCCGACAGCAGGGTCTGCTCGGTGGCGCCGCCCACGACAGGGACCGCGACAAGCCTGACCGGGACGAACCCGACGTGGGCGATATCGAGCCCGATATCTGATGCGCGGGCGCGCGGCGGCAGTGGGCTTGTTGGAGGACTAGGAAATGCTCTCGATTGCCAATGTGCGTTCGCCTTCTGCTGCCGCCAGCTACTTTGCCGACGACAATTATTATGCCCGGGCCGATGCCGATCGGTCCGGGCAATGGGTTGGCGAAGGCGCGAAATCGCTCGGTCTTTCGGGGCGCGTCGAGACAAAGCAATTCGATGCCTTGCTGCGCGGTGAGCTTCCCGATGGGTCGAGCGTCGGCAATCCTGGTCAGCCGCACCGGCCGGGCACCGACCTCACATTTTCGCTCCCGAAGAGCTGGTCGCTGCTGGCGCTGGTGGGCAAGGACGAGCGGATCGTCGGCGCCTACTGTGAGGCGGTGACAGAGGCGCTGAAATGGGCCGAAAAGAATGCTGCCGAAACCCGCCTTGTCGAACGCGGCAAGGTCAGGACCGTGGCGACCGGCAATCTCACCATCGGCCTCTTCCAGCACGACACCAACCGCAACCAGGAGCCCAACCTGCACTTCCACGCGGTCATTGCCAATGTGACCGAAGGCGCAGACGGCAAGTGGCGTACGCTCAAGAACGATAAGCTCTTTGCGCTCGGCACGCTGCTCAACTCGATGGCCATGGCGCGCTTCCGGATCGCGGTCGAGAAGCTTGGCTACGAGACTGGCCCTGTTGGTAAGCACGGCAATTTCGAGGCGCGCGGGATTTCCCGCGAACAGGTGATGGCTTTCTCTTCTCGCCGGAAGGAAGTGCTCGAAGCGCGTCGTGGTCCGGGGCTCGAAGCAGGGAAGATCGCCGCGCTCGCCACCCGTTCGCCCAAGCAGCCGATCGAAGATCGTGCGGTCCTGGGCGAGCAATGGCAGGCGGCGGCGAAGACCGTCGGCCTCGACCTTCCAAGGCTGGTCGATACCGCGAAGGCGAGGGCCAGCGACCGCGACAAAGCCGAAGCAAAGGTGCCCAATCTGGTCGAACGCGGCCTGGCGCTGCTCAAGGACTTTGCCGAACGCATCAAGGGCACGGAGCGCGATCCACTTGTTCCTGACCATGTCCTCAAGCGAGGGCCTCAGGAGATCGCGGCAGCGCAGGCCGTGGCATCGGCGGTTCGCCACCTGTCGCAGCGCGAGGCAGGGTTTGTGCGTGAAGACCTGTACAAGGCCGCGCTCGATTTTGGCCTGCCAACCACCATCGGTCATGTCGAGAAGGCCGTGCGCTCGCTGGTGCGTTCGGGGCAGTTGCTGCGGGGGAAGGGCGAACACAAGGGATGGTTGGCAAGCCGCGAGGAAGTCGAGCGCGAGGCGCGCATCCTCGCCTGGGCAAATGAAGGCAAGGGCGCGGTCGAACCCATCCTCACCGAACGTCGGGCCGAAGCCAGTGTCCAGGCATCGGCTCTCGTAAACCAGGGCTTCAAGTTGAACGAGGGCCAGCTGGGCGCTGCCCGGCTTATCCTGACTTCACGCGATCGCACCTTGGCCGTGCAGGGCGTTGCCGGTGCGGGCAAGTCGAGTGTGCTCAAACCTGTCGCCGATGTGCTGCGCGAAGAAGGCCGCAAGGTGCTCGGCCTCTCGGTGCAGAACACGCTCGTACAAATGCTCGAACGGGACACGGGGATCGAGGCGCAGACGCTCGCGAGCTTCCTCAAGCGCTGGGGAGCGATCAGCGAAGGGGAGGACCGGTCCGGCCTCGTGCGCGAGGCGAACAAGGAACTTGGCGGCAGTGTCCTGATCCTCGACGAAGCATCGATGGTCTCCAATGCCGACAAGGAGCAACTCATCCGTATCGCCAATCGCGTTGGTGCCCAGCGGCTTGTTCTCATGGGGGACCGCAAGCAGTTGGGCGCGGTCGATGCCGGCAAGCCCTTCGACCTCTTGCAACAGGGCGGCATTGCGCAGGCGCAAATGAACACCAATTTGCGCGGACGCGATCCGGTCCTGCGCGAGGCACAGGCGGCAGCGCAGGCGGGACTGGTTCGCACGGCCCTCGACCATCTCAAGGAGAACACGGTTGAAGCCAAGGGGGACGGAGCGATTGTCGCTGCCGAACGATGGTTGGCGCTTTCACCGGAAGAGCGGGAGCGGACCGCGACCTACGCCTCAGGTCGCAAGATCCGCGCCGCTGTCAACGAGGCAGTCCAGACCGGCCTTGCCGCCAATGGCGAGATCGGCCCTGAGAATATCCAACTGGAGGTTCTCGACCGCGTCAATCTCACGCGCGAGGAACTGCGCTACCTTGCTGCCTACAAGCCCGGAATGGTCCTCGAGGTCGCGAGACTCGAACGCGCGCTTGACCTCAAGCGCGGCGAATATGCCGTGCGCAAGGTCGATGACCGTAAGGACACCGTCGAACTCGAGGACAAACATGGCAGACTACACAAGCTCAAGCCGTCGCGCATCGGCCGCACGGGAAAGGACGACAACTTGTCGCTGTTCGACCGGCGCAAGCTTGAAATCCACCGGGGTGATCGCATTCGCTGGACCAGGAACGACCATCGGCGCGGTCTGTTCAATGCCGACCAGGCTCGCGTTGTCCAGATCGATGGCGATCGCATCACTGTCGAGACCTCCAAGGGTGTGGAGCACAAGGTCAGCAAAGATGATCCGATGCTGAAGCGCCTTGACCTCGCCTACGCGCTCAATGCCCATATGGCGCAGGGCCTTACCTCCGACCGCGGCATTGCCGTGATGGATAGCCGTGAGCGCAACCTTGCCAACCAGAAGACATTCCTGGTCACCGTCACACGCCTTCGCGATCACCTGACGCTGGTGGTTGACCGCGCCGCAAGGCTTGGTGCCGCCGTGTCGAAAAACAAGGGCGAGAAATCATCGGCGCTAGAGGTGACTGAACGTTTGAAGGCGGCAGCACAGGCGGGGACAGGAAAAGCTAAGCCTGAGAAGGACCCCAAGGTTCCCGGGCCGGAACTCGCAAAGGAGCGCAATCGGTCGATGGACTTTGGGATCTGATCTGGTGCTCTGCCCGACATGACCGCATGGAGCCCTCACCACTGAACCACACGCTCTGGTGACAATTTCCCAAAAAACAGACACCAAATGAGCTTTCCTTGGTGGCAAGGTCATAAGTCGGTTATCCTTGAGGCAAGCCGCGCGGCTCCGCGTGCACATCTTCTGCTGTTTCTTGTCTGCGGGGATGATCAGGCAATCGATTGGCTGCAATCCGACCTGGCTAAATTTTTTGAGGAATTCAGCACGGAGTTTCCACGAGCCTTACACCGATCATTGGGAGAAAATGTTGGTGATGTGAAACCGCGTTGGGCCAAGGGAACGGCCAACCGGGTGAGCCGGATGCTCTCCGATCACATCAGCGAGCTCCAGCGCAAGGACGAGTTTCTCGGCAACTTCTTTGCTGGCGAACGGGAGTCATCCGATGTCTGAATCCACAACTCATCAGGTCGAGGTGCCCGAGCAACCGACTCGTCTAATCAGGATAAGGGAGGTTCAGTATCGCACAGGGCTCGGGCGTTCGACGATTTACCGTTGGATGGCCGAGGGAAAGTTTCCCAAGTCAGTTCAGCTCGGTGGCCATTCCGTAGCCTGGGTCGAGCAGGACGTTCACGCATGGATCCAAGCAAGATCGCATTGACCAATTCGTCTCTAGTTTTCGTCGAGCACACCCTTCCGCGTCGCAGCTTTGTTTCCCGTTAGCTCGACGAAGCTGGCCAACACGTTTTGGGCTGGGACCAAGCAGCTAGCCGCCACGCATGATTTTGCTGCCGCGGTTGAAAATGAGCAATGAGATTGCTGGCAATACGAAAAGAGTTAGAGCAGTGGCCGTGATCAAGCCACCAATCACGACTGTTGCCAAGGGGCGTTGAACTTCCGCGCCGGTACCCGTTGCAATTGCCATGGGAACGAAGCCGAGAGACGCAACCAATGCCGTCATTAGTACAGGTCGCAACCTTGCGATGGCGCCTTGTACGATCGCATCACCAAGTTCTAATCCTGCAGCTAGTCGCTGCTTGATGGCGGTAATCAGCACAAGGCCATTGAGCGTAGCCACCCCCGAAAGCGCGATGAAGCCCACCGCCGCGGAGATCGAGAACGGCATGCCGCGCAATGCCAGGAAGAACACACCACCGGCCAATGCGAGGGGGATTGCGCTGAACACGGCCAGTGCCGAGGTCCAACTGCCGACTGCCATATAAAGCAATAGCAGAATGACCGCGAAGGCGAGTGGGACCACGATGAAGAGCCGTTGCTGCGCCTGTTGCAGGTTCTGGTACTGCCCGCCCCATTCGATGAATGAAGCCGATGGCAGAACGACCCGTGAGGCCACTTCGGCTCGAGCATCCTCGACGAAGGAACCCAGATCGCGCTCACGCACATTTGCGGAAACAATCACCAACCTGCGGCCCTGTTCGCGCCGAACTTCCGCCAGGCCATCCACCACCTCGAATTCCGCCAGCGCGCGCAGTGGGACACTCCCGCCATTTGGCAACATGATCGGTAGTGTTCCAAGCTGGTCAAAGTCGTTGCGATTTGCATCGGACAGACGGACGACAACATCGAAGCGCCGATCTCCCTCGAATACCAGTCCGGCATTGCGGCCACCCAGCGCGATGGCAACTGTCTGCGCCACTTCCTCGACCGTGAGGCCGTACCGCGCAATTGTGGGGCGGTCGAAGGCAATGTCGAGCGTCGGGAAGCCGGACACCTGCTGGACCTTAACGTCGGCGGCGCCGTCGACATCGGCCAGTATCGATGCCACCTCATTGGCAGATGCTGTCATCGCCGCGAGATCATCGCCATAGAGCTTAACCGCGACATCGCCGCGCACACCTGCGATCAGCTCGTTGAAGCGCAGCTCGATTGGCTGACTGAACTCGTAGAGATTGCCAACCAGGTCACCAAGCGCCGCTTCCATCTCGCTGACCAGTTCATCCCGCGACAATGAGGGGTCCGGCCATTCGCTGCGCGGCTTCAGGATGACATAGGCGTCAGAGATATTAGGTGGCATCGGGTCCGTCGCGACCTCCGCCGTACCTGTTCGCGAAAAGACCAGTTCAACCTGCGGGAATTGTGTCAGACGATTCTCGACCTGCTGCTGCATGGCAAGAGAACGCTCAAGCGGCGTCGAAGGAATACGCAGTGATTGTACCGCGAGATTTCGCTCATCGAGTTGCGGCGTGAACTCGCTTCCAAGCAAACTGAAAACCAGTGCAGCGACAGCAAAGATCCCGACACCCGTGCCAATCACTGCCCTTGGGCGAGCGAGAGCTTTCCGGAGCAGCGGTTCATAGCGCTCTTTCACCAGCCGGATCGGCTTCACTTCCTTCTCGCTGACTTTCTTGCTTAGCAGCAATGCGATCATGGCAGGGACAAAGGTGAGTGAAAGGATGAAAGCCGAAGCCAGTGCGAGCATCACAGTGATGGCCATTGGCGAGAAAGTTTTGCCCTCAACCCCGGTGAAGGTCAGCAGCGGTGCAAAGACAAGCAAAATGATCGCCTGACCATAAACCGTCGGTTTGATCATCTCCTGCGCGGCAAGACGTGTCTCGGTGAGCCGTTCCGACAGTGTAAGCAGACGGCCCTCGAGCTCCTGCCGCGATGCGAGACGTGCGATACTGTTCTCAACAATGATGACCGCGCCATCGACGATTAGCCCGAAGTCGAGCGCGCCCAGGCTCATCAGATTGCCCGACACGCCAAGGCGGTTCATGCCTATCGCTGCCATCAGCATCGACAGCGGGATAACCAGAGCTGCAATGACGGCCGCGCGAATATTGCCGAGGAGCAGAAACAGGATTGCAATGACCAGCAACGCGCCTTCGGTCAAATTGTTGCGAACGGTTCTTATTGTGGCATCGACAAGCGTGGAGCGGTTATAGACGATCTCGACCGTGACCCCGAAAGGCAGTGATCCGCGCACCTCCTCCAGCCGCTCTGCGG
>JACKLA010000004.1 GCA_024236155.1 Sphingomonadaceae bacterium | reverse complement strand
CCGGAGCGAGCGAAATGATCTTCATGAAACCGCGGCCACGCAGCTCGCGCACAACCGGGCCAAAGATACGGGTGCCGATCGGCTCCTCGCTCTTGTTGACCAGGACAGCGGCGTTGCTGTCGAAGCGGATCACGCTGCCATCGGGACGGCGAACGTCCTTCTTGGTACGCACGATCACGGCACGGTGAACGTCGCCCTTTTTGACGCGTGCACGCGGCTGGGCTTCCTTCACGGAAACCACGATCACGTCGCCGACGGACGCAGTACGACGCTTCGAGCCACCCAGCACCTTGATGCACTGGACGCGCTTTGCGCCGCTATTGTCCGCGACGTCGAGATTGGATTGCATCTGGATCATTGATCCGGTTCCTTCTCACTGGCTTGCCGGTACGAGTCCGGCAGTTCCTAATCGCTAAATCAGTTGCCCGGGGTGGCGGCTTCGACTTCGAGGTCGGCTTCGACAGCCACACCCTTCGATGCCTGCACCCGGTCGAGGACGGCCCACGTCTTGGTCTTGGAGATCGGCTTGGTCTCTTCGATCCGGACGGTGTCGCCCACGGTGTATTCGTTCTTCTCGTCGTGCGCGTGATACTTCTTCGAACGACGGATGATCTTCCCGTAGAGCGGGTGCTTCACCTTGCGTTCGACCTTCACGGTCACGGTCTTGTCGGTCTTGTCGGAGGTGACGGTCCCGATCAGGATACGTTTCGGCATCGTTAGCTCCTTAAGCCTTGGCCGAAGCCGCAGCGCGCTCGGTCTGCAGAGTCTTGATCTGCGCAATCGAGCGGCGGACTTCCTTGATCCGCGCCGGGGCTTCCAACTGGTTGGTCGCCGCCTGGAAGCGGAGGTTGAACTGTTCACGCTTCAGTTCGACAAGCTGCTCCGAAAGCTGGTCGTCGGACTTGGTGCGGAGGTCTTCGATCTTGGCCATCTATCAGCCCTCCAGGTGCGAGGTGTCGCCGAGACGGGCAACGACCTTCGTCTTGATCGGAAGCTTCATCGCAGCACGCTCGAAAGCGGTTGCGGCGAGCGGGCCGGGAACACCGTCGAGTTCGAACAGGATGCGGCCCGGCTTCACGCGAGCAGCCCAGTATTCGATCGAGCCCTTGCCCTTACCCTGACGGACTTCGGCAGGCTTTTTCGACACCGGCAGGTCGGGGAACACGCGGATCCACAGGCGTCCCTGACGCTTGATGTGGCGGGTGATCGCACGACGCGCAGCTTCGATCTGGCGGGCGGTGATCCGCTCCGGCTCGAGAGCCTTGAGACCATAGGAGCCGAAGTTCAGCGTGGTGCCGCCCTTCGCATCGCCCTTGATCCGGCCCTTGAAAGCCTTGCGGTATTTGGTTTTTTTCGGTTGCAGCATGGTTCTTTCCTAATCCTGCAATCAGCGAGCCGGGCGGACGCCGGAAGTCTGGGCTTCCATCATCAGGCGGTCCTGCGCGGTCGGATCGTGGGCGAGGATCTCACCCTTGAAGATCCAGCACTTGATGCCGATGATGCCGTATGCGGTCAGCGCTTCGGCTTCTGCATAATCGACGTTCGCGCGCAGCGTGTGCAGCGGAACGCGGCCTTCACGGTACCATTCGACGCGGGCGATTTCAGCACCGCCAAGGCGGCCACCGCAAACGATCTTGATGCCTTCGGCACCCAGACGCAGGGCGGACTGCACGGCGCGCTTCATCGCACGGCGGAATGCCACGCGGCGGATCAGCTGGTCGGCGATGCCCTGGGCGACGAGCTTGGCGTCGATTTCCGGCTTGCGGATTTCAACGATGTTCAGCTTCACTTCGCTTTCGGTCATCGTGGCGAGCTTGCTACGCAGCTTCTCGATGTCCGCGCCCTTCTTGCCGATGATCACACCGGGGCGGGCTGCATAGATCGAAACGCGGCACAGCTTGGCCGGACGTTCGATCACCACCTTGGAGATCGCTGCCTGCGGCAGGTTCGCCATGATGTACTTGCGGATCTCGATGTCTTCCTTGAGCAGCTTGGCATAGTCGCGCCCTTCGGCGTACCAGCGGCTGTCCCAGGTGCGGTTGATCTGCAGGCGCAGACCGATCGGATTGCTCTTCTGGCCCATCTTACGCCTCTTCCTGCTCGCGAACCACGATCCGCAGCCGGCTGAACGGCTTGAGGATGCGGGTCGACTTGCCGCGACCGCGCACGTGGAAACGCTTCATGGTGATCGACTTGCCGACCGAAGCTTCCGCAACGACCAGGGCGTCGACATCCAGGTTGTGGTTGTTTTCCGCATTGGCGATTGCCGATGCGAGAACCTTGGTGGCGTCCTTGGCCATCGCCTTCTTCGAGAAAGCGAGGATGTTGAGCGCCTCTTCAGCCTTCTTGCCGCGGATCAGTTCAGCCACGAGGTTCAGCTTCTGCGCCGAACCACGGATGGTGGTGCCGACGGCCAGCGCCTCGTTGTCGCCGACGCGACGGGGGGATTTAGCCTTGCCCATTACCGCTTGCCCTTCTTGTCAGCGACGTGGCCCGGGAAATAGCGCGTAGGAGCGAATTCGCCGAGCTTGTGGCCAACCATCTCTTCCGAGACGGAGACCGGGATGAACTTCTGGCCGTTGTAGACGTTGAACGTCAGGCCAACGAACTGCGGCAGGATCGTCGAACGACGCGACCAGGTCTTGATCGGCTTGTTGCTGTTCGCTTCCTGCGCGTCTTCGGCCTTCTTCAGAAGGCTGAGTTCGACGAAAGGACCTTTCCAGACGGAGCGTGCCATGTCCGGTTACCTCTTCTTCTTCGAATGACGCGAGCGGATGATCATCTTGTCCGTCGCCTTGTTGTTCCGGGTCCGGGCACCCTTGGTCGGCTTGCCCCACGGGGTAACCGGATGACGGCCGCCCGAGGTCTTGCCTTCACCACCGCCGTGCGGGTGGTCGACCGGGTTCTTGGCGACACCACGGGTGAGCGGCTTGACGCCCATCCAGCGACGACGACCGGCCTTGCCCAGGTTCTGGTTCTGGTTGTCGGGGTTCGACACCGCACCGACCGTGCCCATGCAGTCGGCACGCAGGTAACGCTGCTCACCGCTGTTGAGACGGACGATGACCATCCCGCGGTCACGACCGACGAGCTGGACATAGGCGCCTGCCGAACGGGCGATCTGACCGCCCTTGCCCGGCTTCATTTCGACGTTGTGGCAGATCGTGCCGACCGGCATCTGGCCCAGCAGCATTGCGTTGCCCGGCTTGGTGTCGGTCTTCTCGCCTGCGATCACCTTGTCGCCGACAGCGAGACGCTGCGGAGCGATGATGTAGGCCAGTTCATCGTCGGCATACTTGATGAGCGCGATGAAAGCGGTGCGGTTGGGATCGTATTCGATCCGCTCGACGGTGCCTTCGACGTCCCATTTGCGACGCTTGAAGTCGATGAAACGGTACTTCTGCTTGTGACCGCCGCCCATGCCACGCGAGGTGACATGGCCCTTGTTGTTGCGGCCACCCGTCTTGCGCTTGCCTTCCGTCAGCGACTTGACCGGCTTGCCTTTGTAGAGGCCGGACTTGTCGACGAGGATAAGGCCGCGGCGAGCCGGGCTTGTCGGTTTGTAGTTCTTGAGTGCCATGATCTATTCCTGCCCTCAGAGACCGCTGGTGACGTCGATCGAGTCACCCTCGGCCAGCGTGACCACGGCCTTTTTCAGGTCGTTGCGCTTGTAGGGCTTGCCCTTCCAGCGCTTGGTCTTGCCCTTGACGTTGATCGTGTTCACGCCGGTGACCTTGACGCTGAACAGCGCCTCGACCGCTTCCTTGATCTGCGGCTTGGTCGCATCGCCTGCCACCTTGAAGACCACGGCGTTGTTTTCCGACGCCAGGGTTGCCTTCTCGGTAATGTGCGGCGCGAGGATCACATCGTAGTGACGCGCGTCGATTTCCTGCTTCTTAGCCATCAGTTAGCCCCTCCCGGGAGGGCGAAACGCGCCTCCAGCTTCTCGACCGCGTCCTTGGTGAGGACCAGCGTGTCGTGCTTCAGGATGTCATAGACGTTGGCGCCCATGGCCGGCAGGACATTGATGCCCGGCAGGTTGCTCGAAGCCTTCTTGAAGCCTTCGTTCACTGCATCGCCATCGATGAAGAGGACCTTGCCGCTCCAGCCGTTCTTGCCGAACGTCGCAGCGAGCGCCTTGGTCTTGGCATCCTTGAGATCAAGGCTGTCGACGACAACGAGGCCGTCCTTCGCCTTGGTCGACAGGGCCATCTTCAGGCCGAGCGCACGGATCTTCTTGTTGAGCGACGGGTTGAAGTCGCGCTTGCGGGCACCGTGAGCCTTACCACCGCCGATGAAGATCGGGGCCGCACGGTCACCGTGACGCGCACCGCCGCCGCCCTTCTGGCGACCGAACTTCTTGCCGGTGCGGGCAACATCCGCACGCTCACGCGTCGGACGGGCCGTGCCACGGCGGTTTTCGAGCTGCCACGTTACAACGCGGTGCAGGATGTCGGCGCGCGGCTCGACACCGAAGACGGCATCGTTGAGCTCGACATCACCGGCGGCCTTGCCGTCGATTTTCTGGACCTTGACCTTCACGATCAGGACTCCTTGCCTTCGTCACCGGTGGCGGCATCGCCTTCGGCAACAGGGGTTTCTTCAACCGCTTCGACCGCTTCAGCCTGATCGGCCAGCTTGGGCTCTTCGGCGTCAGCCTTCGGGCTGTTCTTGTCGAGGATCGCACCGGGGAACGGCACGCCTTCGGGAAGCGGCAGCTTCACGGCGTCGCGAACAACCAGCCATGCATTCTTGTGCCCCGGGACCGAACCCTTGACGAAGATCAGGCCGCGATCGGCATCCGTGCGGACGACTTCGAGGTTCTGCTGCGTGCGCTGGCGGTCACCCATGTGGCCGGCCATCTTCTTGTTCTTGAAGACCTTGCCCGGATCCTGGTTCTGACCGGTCGAGCCGTGCGAACGGTGGCTCAGCGAAACACCGTGCGATGCGCGCAGGCCGCCGAAGCCCCAACGCTTCATCGCACCGGCAAAACCCTTACCCTGGGTGTGGCCGGTGATGTCGACCTTCTGGCCAGCGACGAAGTGTTCTGCCGAGATGGTCGAGCCGACCGGCATAAGCCCGTCTTCGCCCTCGACGCGGAATTCCGCGACCTTCATCTTCAGCGGCACTTCAGCCTTGGCGAAATGTTCGCGCTGCGGCTTGTTGACATTCTTCTGCTTGGCCACGCCCGAACCGACCTGCAGCGCGAAGTAACCATCGCGGTCTGCGGTGCGGTGGGACACGACCTGGCAATCTTCCAGAGCCAGAACGGTCACGGGAACGTGACGTCCATCCTCCTGGAACAGGCGGGTCATCCCGACTTTCTTTGCGATCACGCCAGTGCGCATCGTCAAAACTCCTACACAGAGGCACAACGGGCCCATCCCGAGGTGCTTGCCAGCCCAGTTTGTGATGCGTCGCCCCGTCCGGGCTGAGTGCTCGCACAGCCGAAGCCGTTTGAGCGAGACGGGGGACGCAGACCCGGAGAAAACTCCGGCGGTATCCCTATGTCTTGCCAATCACCGGATATTCCGGGGATCAGCGGGGCCTAGGAGCCCCGAAACTTTCGACCGGTTTCAGGTCCTGGTCGCGGACCGGAAAAATCAATCGGCTCAGGCCAGCTTGATTTCCACGTTCACGCCCGCAGCGAGATCGAGCTTCATCAGCGCGTCAACGGTCTGGGCGTTGGGCTGCACGATGTCGAGCAACCGCTTGTAGGTGCGCACCTCGAACTGCTCGCGCGACTTCTTGTCGATGTGCGGGCCGCGGTTCACGGTGAACTTCTCGATCCTCGTCGGCATCGGAATGGGACCCCGGATCAGCGCGCCGGTGCGGCGAGCGGTTTCTGCGATTTCGCCAGTTGCCTGGTCGAGAACGCGGTGATCGAACGCCTTGAGGCGAATGCGAATATTCTGGGCTTCCATGTCCGTATACCGATGAGAAAGAGCAAACAAAAAAGTTGCCCCGCCCCCTCCCGTCTCCAGGGAGAGCGGGGCAACCGAATTCAATTTTTACCGAAGTGATTCGGCGCCGACGGAGACGAATCCCCGTCGTGTTGGCGCGCCTATATTACTTCGTGATCTTGCTGACAACCCCTGAACCGACGGTACGACCGCCTTCACGGATTGCGAAGCGAAGACCTTCGTCCATAGCGATCGGAGCGATCAGCTTGACGTTGATCGTCACGTTGTCGCCCGGCATCACCATTTCGGTGCCTTCCGGCAGGATCACTTCGCCGGTCACGTCGGTGGTGCGGAAGTAGAACTGCGGACGGTAGTTGGCGAAGAACGGCGTGTGACGGCCACCTTCGTCCTTCGACAGGACGTAGACTTCTGCGCTGAACTCGGTGTGCGGCGTAACCGAACCCGGCTTCGCGAGAACCTGGCCACGCTCCACTTCTTCACGGCCAACGCCGCGGATCAGGGCACCGATGTTGTCACCAGCTTCACCGCGATCGAGCAGCTTGCGGAACATTTCGACGCCGGTCACGGTCGTCTTGGTGGTGTCCTTGATACCAACGATTTCGACTTCGTCGCCGACGTTCACAACACCGGTTTCGACGCGGCCGGTCACAACCGTACCACGACCCGAGATCGAGAACACGTCTTCGATCGGCATCAGGAAGTCCTTGTCGACCGGACGGTCGGGCTGCGGGATGTAGCTGTCGACAGCTGCCATCAGTTCCTTGATCGAGTTTTCGCCGATGGCTTCGTCACGACCTTCGAGAGCGGCCAGAGCCGAACCCTTGACGACGGGAATTTCGTCGCCGTCGAAGCCGTATTCGCTCAGCAGTTCGCGAACTTCGAGTTCGACGAGTTCGAGCAGTTCTTCGTCGTCGACCTGGTCGACCTTGTTCATGTACACGACCAGCTGCGGAACGCCGACCTGGCGAGCGAGCAGGATGTGTTCGCGGGTCTGCGGCATCGGGCCGTCAGCAGCGTTCACAACCAGGATCGCGCCGTCCATCTGGGCAGCACCGGTGATCATGTTCTTGACGTAGTCGGCGTGACCCGGGCAGTCGACGTGTGCGTAGTGACGTGCGTCGGTTTCATATTCGACGTGTGCGGTCGAAATGGTGATGCCGCGCTCGCGCTCTTCCGGAGCCTTGTCGATGTTTGCGAAATCGACAGCTGCACCCTGAACCTTGGTGATAGCCGCAGTCAGCGTGGTCTTGCCGTGGTCAACGTGACCGATGGTGCCGATGTTGCAGTGCGGCTTAGTCCGCTCAAATTTTTCCTTAGCCATTTCTCAAATAACCTCTGATTGAAATTGAATCCCTGCGGGAGAAAAGGCGGCACCCGCTGAATCAGGCGCCGCCCCTAAACGCATCGCTCGCCTTAGGCAAGCTTCTCCTTGACTTCCTGCGCCACGTTGGCCGGAACTTCGTCATAGTGGCTGAACTGCATCGTGTACTGGGCGCGGCCCTGGGTGAACGAGCGCAGTTCATTGACGTAGCCGAACATGTTGGCCAGCGGCACATTGGCTTCGACGGCCTGTGCGTTGCCGCGCGTGTCGGTGCCCTGGATCTGGCCACGACGCGAGTTGAGGTCGCCGATGACGTCGCCGAGGTAGTCCTCGGGGGTCACGACTTCAACCTTCATGATCGGTTCGAGCAGCTTGATGCCGGCTTTCTGCGCGGCTTCACGCATCGCACCGCGACCGGCGATTTCGAACGCGATCGCGCTCGAGTCGACGTCGTGGTACTTACCGTCGACCAGGCGGATCGCGAAGTCGATGATCGGGAAGCCGACCAGGTGACCGCTTTCAGCCTGCTCGCGCATGCCCTTTTCGATCGCCGGGATGTATTCGCGCGGAATGTTGCCGCCCTTGATCTCGTCGACGAAGCTGATGCCCTCGCCGCGTTCACCCGGGGTGACCACGACCTTGACTTCACCGAACTGGCCCGAACCACCCGACTGTTTCTTGTGGGTGTAGGTCACTTCGACTTCGCGACCGAGATATTCACGGTAAGCCACCTGCGGCGCGCCGACATTGGCTTCGACCTTGAACTCGCGCTTCATGCGATCGACGAGGATGTCGAGGTGAAGCTCGCCCATGCCCTTGATGATCGTCTGGCCCGATTCGTGGTCGGTGCTGACGCGGAACGAGGGATCCTCGGCAGCCAGGCGGTTGAGCGCAACGCCCATCTTTTCCTGGTCGGCCTTGGTCTTCGGTTCCACCGACAGTTCGATAACCGGCTCGGGGAATTCCATCCGCTCGAGGATGATCGGCTTGGCCGGATCGCAAAGGGTGTCACCAGTGGTGGTGTCCTTCATCCCCGCCAGAGCGACGATGTCGCCTGCGAATGCTTCTTCGATGTCCTCACGGTTGTTGGAGTGCATCAGCAGCATGCGGCCGACCTTTTCCTTCTTGTCCTTCACCGAGTTCAGGACCGAACCCTTCGAAAGCTTGCCGGAATAGATGCGGGTGAAGGTCAGCGAGCCGACGAACGGGTCGTTCATGATCTTGAACGCCAGTGCCGAGAACGGCTCGTCGTCGGACGACGGACGGGCTTCTTCGACTTCGCTGTCGGGCAGGACGCCCTTGATCGCGGGAACGTCGAGCGGCGACGGCATGTAGTCGACAACCGCGTCGAGCAGGGGCTGCACGCCCTTGTTCTTGAACGCCGAACCACACAGCACTGGAACGAACGCGCGGTCCATCGTGCCCTTGCGGATCAGCTTCTTCAGCGTCGCCGCATCGGGTGCATCGCCGGTTTCAAGGTAAGCTTCCATCGCATCGTCGTCCTGCTCGACGGCAGTTTCGACCAGCTTTTCACGATATTCGGCAGCCTTGTCGGCGAGGTCTGCGGGGATGTCGACGAATTCGTACTTCGCGCCGAGGTCTTCGGCCTGCCACACGATGCCGCGCATGTTGACGAGGTCGACAACACCCTGGAGGTCGCTTTCCGCGCCGATCGGCAGGTAAAGCACCAGCGGGGTCGCGCCGAGGCGGTCGACGATCGACTGGACGCAGTAATAGAAGTCTGCGCCGGTACGGTCGAGCTTGTTGATGAAGCACATCCGCGGAACGCCGTATTTGTCGGCCTGACGCCATACGGTTTCGGACTGCGGTTCAACGCCCGCGACGCCATCGAACACGGCAACCGCGCCGTCGAGGACGCGCAGCGAGCGTTCGACTTCGATGGTGAAGTCGACGTGGCCGGGGGTGTCGATGATGTTGATGCGGTGCTTGGGCTGGTTTTCACGCAGCGCTTCGGGGGCCGAGCGCGGATCCATGGTCGAATCCTCTGCGGTCCAGAAGGTCGTGGTCGCAGCCGACGTGATGGTGATGCCGCGTTCCTGCTCCTGCTCCATCCAGTCCATCGTGGCGGCGCCGTCATGGACTTCGCCGATCTTGTAGGACTTGCCGGTGTAGTAGAGGATACGTTCGGTCGTGGTGGTCTTGCCGGCATCGATGTGGGCCATGATGCCGATATTGCGGTAACGCTCCAGCGGATACTCGCGGGCCATGTTGAATTCCTCGTATGCGGGGTTGGCGAAATGCTCGCGCCCCATATGGTGAGTTGTGTGACCGGTTAAAGACAGCCCGCCCCGTCAGCGGGCGGACCGTCCCGAACCGATATTACCAGCGGTAGTGACTGAACGCGCGGTTGGCGTCCGCCATGCGGTGCGTGTCTTCGCGCTTCTTGACCGCATTGCCACGGTTGTTCGCCGCATCGAGCAATTCGCCCGACAGGCGCGCAGCCATGGTGGTTTCCGCACGGCCACGAGCCGCACCGATCAGCCAGCGAATGGCGAGGGCCTGCGCACGTTCCGGGCGAACTTCGACCGGCACCTGGTAGGTCGCACCACCGACACGGCGGCTGCGGACTTCGACCTGCGGCTTCACATTGTTCAGCGCATCGTGGAACAGCTGGACCGGATCGGCCTTGGCCTTGGCTTCGACGGTGTCGAGCGCGCCATAGACGATACGCTCTGCAACCGACTTCTTACCGTCGAGCATGAGGTTGTTCATGAACTTCGACAGAACCTGATCACCGAACTTGGGATCAGGCAGGATTTCCCGCTTCTCGGGACGACGACGACGTGACATTTTTTGTCTCCAAAATGTCGGGAGCGTAGCGACCGTCTTCAAACGTCATCCCGGCGAAGGCCGGGACCCAGATAACGGTTGCTGCTCCGTGTTTCCTACATTCCGCCCGACCACTTCCCTTATCTAGACCCCGGCCTGCGCCGGGGTGACGGGATAGTGATAGGGTCGCGGGTTTCTTACTTCGGCCGCTTGGCGCCGTACTTCGAACGGCTCTGCTTGCGGTCCTTCACACCCTGCGTGTCGAGCACGCCGCGCAGTACGTGGTAGCGCACACCGGGAAGGTCGCGCACACGGCCGCCGCGGATCAGGACAACGCTGTGCTCTTGCAGGTTGTGGCCTTCACCGGGGATGTAGGAGATGACTTCGCGCTGGTTGGTCAGGCGGACCTTGGCGACCTTGCGCAGTGCGGAGTTCGGCTTCTTCGGCGTCGTAGTATAGACGCGCGTGCAGACACCGCGCTTCTGCGGGTTCTGCTCCATCGCGGGGACCTTCGACTTGGCCTTCTGCGGGGTGCGGCCCTTGCGGACCAGCTGGTTGATCGTCGGCATAGATTCTCTTCTCTTCACCGTTTGGGTGGCATCACGATGCAAGGTGGAGAGGTGAAGCCGTGAGTTCCCGCGAAGGCGGGAACCTCAGGAGGCCGGCTATCCGCCAGCGGCCTGAGACCCCCGCCTTCGCGGGGGCGCACGAGCCTGAAACGCTCCACCCGGCACGAACACCGGGTTACTTTGACGGCTGCCCCAAGATTTCGCCAACCTCATGCGTCCCTGCGAAGGCAGGGACCGCAGTCGGCCTGGCACAAACCCCAATAGAAAAGAGCCACATCGCAAGTGCGACTGGCCCCCGGGACTGACCGGCAATGTTCAGCTCTATTGACCGAGGAGGAAGTCTCGAAAGCTCTTGGCTCCCGCTCCGGTTGGCGCGCCGTTAGGGGGATTCGGGTGGGGGGTCAAGAGGGCTATCGCTTGATCGCAGCGCGATACTCTCGCGGGCTGCAACCTACCAGCTTCCGAAATTGATCGGAAAAATGACTCGGAGTGGAAAATCCGACATCGAGCGCGATATCCGTAATCGTCGCCTTCGTTGCTCTCAGAAGCTCTTTCGATTTCTCGATCCGTCGCTCGAGCAACCAGCGATAAGGTGTCATACCGAAATTTCTGCGAAAATGCCGCAGCAAGGTCGAAGGAGCCAGACTGGTAAAGGTAGCCATCTCGTCTAGGCTATGACGCTTCGACAATGTATCTCGAAGATAGCTTTCGAGCGCAGCGATAACGCTCGCATAACGCTCTCCGCTATCAAAAGCACTCGCTTTGTATCCTTTTAGGTGCAAACGAATACCTTGCACTATGTTGTCGCGCAGCAGCTCGGAAATGTCGTCACCATACGGTCGCAAAACAGCCAATTGCTCGATTGCATGATATAGAAACCGATCCTGCGTACCTGCAGCAGCGACAAAATCACGTCCTATGATCCCGACGGGCAAATGAAGTTCACAATACTCGACGTTGTCGCCGACTGCTTCTGCAGCGTAGTCCGTACCAGCCGGAATTACCCAACAGTCTCCCTTTGAAGGTAACGTATTCGCGCTGAGCCCGGTAGAAAACTGGCTCGAAAGGCGCTTGAGCACCCCCGCCCGATGAACAACGATAACATGGTGGCTTTCGCTGAATGCCCAGTCGGTAGGGCCGCACAACTGCTCTCCGGTAAACTTCACCACAACACCCTGTGAAGAAAAAATGGAATGTGTTTGAATTTGCCGATCTCGCCGCACGTTTTTCTCACTTTGAATGACGCGCCAACGGCGTGCTGCTGACGATATTACGATAATTGGAGCAATATCGGAAGCGAGCGGATCGCCGCTGTCCTAAGCAGGCTGTCGAGGGACCAAACCCAAAGGAGAAACCCAATGAGCAAACACGATATCAGTGGCAAAAATGTTCTGATCGCAGGCGGGGTCAAAAACCTCGGTGGACTGATCGCCCGTGATCTGGCCGAGCACGGTGCTCGTGCGGTCGCCGTCCACTATAACAGCGATTCTTCGCGCGATGACGCGGAAAAGACAATTGCTGCCATCAAGGACATCGGCGCACAGGCTTTCGCCTATCAGGGCGATCTGACGTCGGGTGCGGCGATGGCCAAGCTGTTCGAAGATGCAAGATCCGACATGGGCTGCATCGACATCGCGATCAACACTGTCGGCAAAGTGATCAAACGACCGATAACCGAAATCAGCGAAGAAGAATTCGATTCAATGAGCGACATCAACTCGAAAGCCGCCTGGTTGTTCTTGAAAGAAGTCGCCAACCACGTGTCGGATCACGGCAAGGCTTGCACAATCGTCACCTCGCTACTGGGCGCATACACGCCATTCTATTCAACCTACGCAGGCACGAAAGCCCCGGTCGAACACTATACCCGTGCAGTATCGAAAGAACTCGGCGATCGCGGCATATCAGTGACCGCCATCGGCCCCGGCCCGATGGACACGCCCTTCTTTTATCCAGCCGAAGGCGAAGAAGCCGTCCAATACCACAAGTCCGCTGCGGCGCTGTCGCCTCATTCGCCTACCGGCCTGACGCATATCGAAGACATTGCGCCTTGGATCCGGTTTCTTGTATCCGATGGTTGGTGGATGACCGGCCAGACAATTCTCGTCAATGGCGGTTATACAACCAAGTAACCACCCTGGGTTGGCGGGCTCAAATCCCGCCAATCGTCTTCAGTCAAAGCCACCGAGTGAGCGACCCATGACCAGCACTATCTTGCAAACCACAAGACCGCGCGACCCGGACGCAAGCCACCGAGCCGCTACCCCGCTCGAATTGCTGTTCGATCTGGTGTCGGTTATCGCCATCGCTGCTGCTGCGGTCGGGCTGCACCACGCGATTTCGGAACAGCATGCAACCGAAGGCGTGATCCGATTTGGACTCGCCTTTTTCGCGATCTGGTGGGCGTGGATGAACTACACCTGGTACGCATCAGCCTACGACAACGACGATGCGGCTTTCCGGTTGTTCACGATGGTTATCATGGGCGCCTCGCTGGTTCTGGCTGCCGGGATCGATCCGCTCTTTGCAGACCTCGACGTCACATTCGTCATCATCGGTTACGCAATCATGCGTGTGGCTATGGCTATCCTGTGGTTTCGCGCCGCATCAGGCGACCCCAGCCGAAGGCAGACGAACTTGATCTACGGGATCGGAATCCTTCTCGTCCAAACCTATTGGATCGCAACGTTATTCTTGGCTGCAAACAGCCCGACTATACTCCTCCCAATGGTACTTGTCGGCTGCGTTGCCGAACTAGCGGTGCCCATTGTTGCCGAGCGCGCCGCCAATACTCCTTGGCATCGGCACCACATAATAGAGCGCTATGGCTTGCTGAACATCATCGTGCTCGGTGAAATCCTTCTTGGCGCGACCCTCGCTCTGAATGAGGCGTTCGATGGCACTTTCGATATCCGCCTGGTCCATATCGCCATATCGGCGTTGGCGGTAACATTCGCCATGTGGTGGCTGTATTTCTCGGATGAAGATCATCTTACCTCGAACGATCTCAGCCGGGCACTGCTATGGGGCTATGGTCATTTTTTTATTTTCGCGGCCGGTGCAGCAGTCGGTGCGGGGTTCGGGGTGCTGATCGATATCATCAACGAGAAATCGGCACTCTCGATCGCCATGGGCGATCTCGCCGTCGCGCTACCGCTGGCGATCTACGCTTTGGGTTTATGGGTGGTCCGCGATCGGTTTCACATGCGTGGAGCTGCAAAATGGGTAGTTCCGATACTTGCGCTGACAATCATCGGGTTGCCGTTTCTGTTTCCAGCACTTGAGGTGATAGCGGTAGTTTTCGTAATGCTGGTAGTCGTCAGAGTATATGGCGCGCGAAGAGCGACGGCCAGTTCCTAGAATAGACATGAAATCGTTTTCCTACTTCGCGGGAATGTGCATCTTGGGGTGGGCTATGTGTTCAGACCACCCCCTCCCCAGCCGCGATTCCTTGTCCGATATTTCTGCCGAGGACCGTTCCCCTCCTCAGCAAGCCTCGGCTCCACGCGATCAGCCGCCCGCCAAGGAGCCAACAGTGTGCCTCCGGCAGACGCCCCGCCAAGCCACCTCCTCAGTCGCCCACGTCGCCGCGCCACCCGAGGACGACGATCCGCTGCTCGCCTTTGCGCCTTGCCTCCACACGGCGCCGCAGCGGAATTCCCTTACGCCCGATCTCCAGCGCCGCCTCATTGCCACCCTCGCCGCCACCGGCATCGTCAAGCGGGCGGCGAAGTCCATCGGGCGCAGTCTCGAGGCACTCTACCAGCTACGCCACCGGCCCGGGGCGGAGGGCTTTGCCGGGGCGTGCAGCGGCTGGAGGATTGCACGCGCGCCCCTTCGGCCTACCGCTTCGCTGCTTGAGGCCGGACGCGCGATTTCTCTCGATTAGGACAGTGTTCCACATGTTCCACTTGTTCCACTTGCTCGGCCGCAACGCCCTCAAGCAACGAAGCGTTTGGGCAAAATGGACGGGCAAGCCGGACAACAACCTGCTGCGCTTCCTCCTGCGTTATCGCCTGCCGCAGAAATATGGCGCAGTGGCGGAGGAGTTGAAGCCGGGCATCCCGTCTATGACGAGCTTGCGGCGGGCCTTGCGCGCGCTGCCCCGCTGCTTGCCAAGCTCTTCCCGCCCGTTAAGCTGGCGACGAGGATTGAAGGGGGTTCGCATGGATTTCGGCAGGACAATGCGCGGCGGGATAATCGCGCTGGTTGCGGGCGCGGTGCTGGTCGGCTGTACGCCGCCCACGCCCGAGCAGGCGCGCAAGCAGATCGAGCGTGATATAATCGAGGGCGAAGGTGCGCCGGTATTTCGCGCGGCGCGCAAGCATTTCCCGCAGGATTACGAGGCGCTGTTGCAGGAATTGACCGCGGCATCGCAGTCGAGCGAGGGTCGCAATCCGCTGAAAGCCACGGCGCTGGGCGAGCGGATCACCATCAACTGGATGGAACAGCTGACGGACAAGCTGATCCCGCTGGTCGCAGAAGCGCCGCTCGACCCGCTGCTGGCGATGCAGGCGGCGCAGTCCGAAACGCTCGAACACCTGCAGGCGACCGATGTCAGGCACTGCGCGCAGATGGCGATGGGCGAAACGATCGAGGTTGCCGATGAAGGGGCGGAAATCAACGACCTCCTCATTCGCCAGAATGCCGCGATGATCACGGCTGCCGGGGCGAGCCAGCGCGACCCGCAGCAATGGGCCGAACCGACAGAGCAGGAGCACAACGCGCTGTTCGACGGCATGCTGCGCCACGGGGCGAGCGAGCGGCTGCTCGGCATCCTCGCCGACAATGCAGAGCTGGCCCGGGCGAGCGACAAGGACAAATGCGATATCGGCGTGTCGATCAATGCGACGGTCAACGATATGCCGCCGGAGCTTGCCGCACGTTTCGTGGCGATGTGGCACCGGCCGCTTTAGCAAAGGGCCCCATAGCAACAGGCCCCCGTTGCAAAGGGCCTGCCGGCGGGTTCAGCCCTCGGTGAGAAAGCCCACCAGTGCCTTAACCTTCTTCTGCCGCCATTGCGGCAGCGGGGCGACGAGCCAGTAGGCGCGGCGGCCTTCGTCCGGCCCCTCCAGCACCTCGACCTTGCCGCGCTCGATCGATTCCTCGACCAGCAGGAAGGGCAGGATCGCCTTGCCCATGCCCGCGACCGCGCTCGACAGCGCCTGTCCGGCATTGCTGACCTGCACCGTCGGCTCCGCCCCTTCGGGCAGCGGGGCGCCGGGCCAGTCGATCCATTCGTCAGGCGCGCCTCCAAGTTCTTTGGACCTGGCGATCACCACACGGCGCGCGGGGGCGAGTTCGACCCCCTCCAGCTCACCCGGCCCGTCGACCAGCCTGATCGCAACGTCGAGGTTCGCCTCGGTAAAGTCGGCGTGTTCGTTCTCGACCAGCTGGAAGCGGATGCCGGGGTTGGCGGCGCGGTATTCGGCGAGGCGGGGTGCGAGCCACTGGGCGTAGAATTCGCGCGGGGCGGCGATGGTGTAGCGATCGGAAGCCTGCCCAGCCTGCATCGCCTGGACCGATTCCTCGAACTTGAGGAACCCTTCGCGCAGCGCGTCGAGCCCGGCGAGGCCTTCCTCGGTCAGCTCCAGCCCCTTGCTCGTGCGGCGGAACAGCACGGTGCCGAGGTGATCTTCCAGCGCGCGGATCTGCTGGCCGACAGCGGCGGGCGTCACCGCCAGCTCGTCTGCCGCGCGGGTGAACGACAGGTGCCGCGCGGCGGCATCGTATACGCGCAGGGCGTTCAAAGGCAGGTGGGTACGCTTCATCGGAGGGCCATTTAGGCGGGCGGCTCGCAGCGCGCAAGAGAGCCGGGACTAAGTCTTCTCCTGCAGGGGCAAGCCACCATCCATTCGTCACGCCGCAAATATCTCACAATCCGGCCCTGTTTGACATCCACCCACCGCATCGCGAGACCGCATGTCCAAGAATTACAATATGAAATTCGTGGATGCGCTAAATAAAATAAAAACTCGAGTCGCATTGTATAGTTAACGATCTATCAACAAAAGGACTCAGCGATGGCTAATTCTGAAAAACATGGAATGATGTCCCTTTCCGGACTCTCTCGTTACTGTAGCGGAAACTATCACGGCGATCGGCGCGAGGACCGTTTCGGACGGATGTTCGGCGACCTGCCCCCTGCCTATGTGGAACAATCGCGCCTGTCTGCTGCGGGGCTGCCCGGCGGGCCGATGGATTCGGGCGCACAGAAGCACAAGACCTCCAGCGTGCCGGTCGGGATGGTCTTCTTCGGCCAGTTCGTCGATCACGACATCACCCTCGATGCGACCACCAGCTTCCGCCAGGTTGTGCAGGATGCCGGGGCGATCCCGAACGTGCGCACCCCGACACTCGACCTCGATTGCATCTATGGCCTCGGCCCCGAAGCAGAGCCTTTCCTCTACACTGATGCGGCCGACGATTTTCGCGGGGTCAAACTGCTCACCGGTGCAGACAGCGGCGCAGGCGGCCTGGCTGACAGTGACCTTGCGCGCGCAGCAAATGGCAGGGCCATCATCGGCGATCCGCGCAATGACGAAAACCGCATCGTCAGCCAGATCCAGCTCGCGATGATCCGTTTCCATAACCACGTCGCAGAAACCCTGCACGGCGAGGAACCCGGCCTCAGGCGCGCCGCGCTTTACGAAGAGGCCCGCCGTATCACCAGCTGGCACTATCAGCATGCCGTGGTGTTCGACTTCCTTAAGGCGATGTGCGGCGGTGCCGTGGTGGAGGATATCCTGGGTTGCGGGCGCAAGTTCTACTGCGGTGGAATCCCCTATATTCCGGTGGAATTTTCAGTGGCCGCCTATCGCTTCGGCCACTCGATGATCCCGCAGAAGATCCAGGTCCAAAAAAACGGTGCCAAGCACGATCTGTTCGGCGCAATCCTTGGCAGCGGGTTCAAACCGCTCGCAAGCGCCGATGGCGTGGTCGATTTTCACGAACTGTTTGAAACCAGCGCGAACCGCTCGGTCGAACGGACCGACCGGCTGGACACCAAACTGGTCTCGATCCTGCTCGACCTGCCCTTTGTCGCCTCGACCGATCCCAACGAACGCTCGCTGGCGGTCCGCAACCTGATGCGCGGCAATGCCTTCCTCTTGCCGGGCGGTGAAAAGGTGGCCGGGCATATCGGTCGTTCACAGGCCGAAATCGACAAGGTGCAGGACAAGATCGAAGACCTCGGCCTGTCACGCAAGGGCATTCCCCTGTGGCTCTACATCCTGGCCGAAGCCGAAGAGATCGGTCGCGAGAGCGCGAATGGCGGTTTCGACAAGGGCGAAGGCCTCGGCCCGGTCGGTGCGCGGATTGTGGCCGAAACGATTATCGGCCTGCTCGAACTGGACGATCACTCGTTCCTGGGTGCCAACCGCAATTTCGTCCCGCGCGATGAATGGAACGATATCGGCAAGATCCTGACCGTCGCCCAGCCCTAGGCCAGCGGCGAGAAGCAGAACCGGGTTGCCGCCTGGTCGATGAGACGGCGGCGACCCGGAAAGTTTATTCCGCCTCTGCGGGCGCAGCCAGCGGGAAGAAGGGGATGCGCACTTCCCATGGCTCGCCGCCTTCATCGGTGAAGGTGTAGAAGCCTTCCATCGAGCCATGCGGCGTCGCCAGCGGGCAGCCCGAGACATAGTCATGGCTCTGCCCCGGCCCCAGCAGCGGCTGTTCGCCCACCACCCCCTCGCCATCGACATGGTTCACCATCCCGCGCCCGTCGGTGATCCGCCAGTGGCGGGTGCGCAGTTGCAGGGTTTCCCGCGAATCGTTCTCGATCCGGATGTGATAGACCCAGAACCACTTCCCCGCTTCCGGCTGCGACTGCTCGGGCAGGAAATTGACGGCAACCCGGACGGTCACACCGTCGGTTGTGGCGGAATGCTGGAAGAGTTCCTTCATCGTGCCCACAGGTTAGCAAGCGGCGCAGCAGCGAGCAATCCGCGACATCTTCGAAAACTCTGTTGCTAATGCGAGTGATTCTCATTAGCGTTATTGCGAATCGACGGAACAGGGAAGATCATGCACACTCCGACCACCCCGCATCTGCGGGCGCTCGCGCTCGCCACCACCAGCCTGCTTGGCCTCGCCGCCACCCCGGCCCTTGCGACAGAGGATGCCAGCGCCTCCGGCCCCGCCGCCAGCGGCGACACCATTGTCGTCTCCGCCACCCGAACTCCGGTGGAACTGGAGGTGGCGCCCGCAACCGTGACCGTGATCGACAGCGAACAGATCGCCGACGAACTGGCGACCGATATCAACGACCTGGTGCGTTACGAGCCGGGCGTATCCGTCCCCCGCCGCCCTGCCCGCTTCGGCGCTGCGCTGGGCACCACCGGACGCGCGCGTAACGAGGATTTCGTTATTCGCGGCATCGGCGGCAACCGTGTGCTGATCCAGGTCGACGGCATCCGCAGCCCCCAGGGCTTCTCCTTCGGCGCGCAGGATGCCGGGCGCGGCGGATACACCGATGTCTCGCTGGTCAAATCGGTCGAGATCCTGCGCGGCCCTGCCTCGGCCCTCTACGGCAGCGACGGGCTGGCAGGCGCGATCAGCTTCACCACCAGCGACCCGGCTGACCTCATCAAAGCCGGCAGGACTTTCGGCGGTTTCGTGCGCGCATCCTATTCGAGCGCCGACGACGAATTCGCCGAAACTGCAGCCATCGCGGGCCTTCTGGGCGATTTCTCCGCGATGATCGCCTATACGCGGCGCGACTTCGCCGAACTGGACAACAAGGGCACGGTCGATGGTATCGGCGAGAGCCGCACCCTGCCCAACCCGCAGGATGGAAAATCCGATGCCCTGCTCGGCAAGCTGGTGTGGGAAAGCGGCCCGCACCGTATTCGCCTGACGGGCGAGCATCTCGAAACCGAGCTCTACACCGATATTCTTTCCGGCCAGGGCCCGGCCTATCTGTTTGGAGCCTTCCCCAGTTGGATCGTCGATGACCTCACGGCACTCGATACGACCGAACGCAGCCGCGTGTCGCTCGACTGGACCTATAGCGGTGACGGCGATGGCGCAGGGCTGATCGATTTCGCCCAGCTTTCCGCCTATTACCAGAATGGCGAGGACGTGCAGTTCACCGACGAGGATCGCTCCCCCGTCAGCGCCACCCCGCGCCCAGACCGTGAACGGCTCAACACTTTCGAGAACGAAGTTTTCGGACTTGCCGCCGAGGCGCGCAGCCAGTTCGGCAATGAGGCACTGACAGCGACCCTCGCGGTCGGCGGCGATATCAGTTGGACCCGGCAGGAAGGGTTACGCGACGGGACCGAACCACCGTTCGGTGAAACCTTCCCGACCCGCGCGTTCCCGGCGACCGATTTCATGCTTGGCGGCGTGTTCATCGCCAGCGAGTTTGCGCTGTTCGGCGGCGCGCTGACCGTGTTCCCGGCGCTGCGTTACGATTTCTACGATCTCGACCCGACAGAAGATCCGCTGCTGCCCTCCTTCACGGGGGCTGCGCAAAGCGACAGTCGCCTGTCACCCAAGCTGGGCGTGACGGTGAAGCTGGGCGAAGAGGTGATCCTGTTCGGCAATTACGCGCAGGGCTTCCGCGCGCCGACGCCGTACCAGGTCAACAATTTCTTCGAGAATCTCGCTTACGGCTACACCTCGCTGCCCAATCCCGACCTCGGCCCCGAACGAAGCGAAAGCTGGGAAGGTGGCATACGCTGGGCGGGCGACAAGCTGTCGCTGCAGCTGGCGGCCTTCCGCGCGGATTACGAAGATTTCATCAGCCAGCAGGTCGTGGGCGGGTCCTTCACCCCGACCGATCCGGCGCAGTACCAGTTCGTCAATTACGACGCGGTCAAAATCGACGGGATCGAGGCCAAGGCAAACCTGCGGCTCGATAACGGGTTCTACAGCCGGTTCGCGATTGCCTATGCCGATGGCGACATATTGACGCCGGGCGCGGCTGCACGCCCGCTCGACACCATCGATCCCCTGAACCTTGTTGCCGGTGTGGGTTATCGCCAGCCGGATGGCCGCTTCGGCATCGAACTGACGATGACGCACCATGCGCGCAAACCGCTCGATGAAACGACCGACGCGTGCAGCACCGAGTGCTACCGGCCAAACTCCTTCATGGTGCTCGATGCAACCGCGCATTTTGCCGTGACCGATGCACTCAAGCTGCGGGCGGGCGTCTTCAACATCTCCAACGAAACCTACGCCTACTGGCAGGATGTCAGGGGCCTCTCCGCCTCGTCGAGCGTGACCGATGCCTACACCCGGCCCGGCCGCAATGCGAGCGTATCGCTCAGCCACCAGTTCTAACAGAGGGAACAGATATGACTTCGGCAAAAACACTTATTCGTTCGGCCCTGCTCGCCACCGCGCTGATCGCCGCGCCTGCCCTGGCAGACGGTCCGATCAAGGATCGCGGCGATGCGGTCGAGACTGCGCAGTACGAGCGCGATCGTGAGACGATCCTTGCCATGGCGGGTGACTACAAGGTCCGCTTCGACATGCAGGAATCGACCCCGTGGGTGGAAGGATACGAACCGCTCGATCGCAAGATTTCGGGCGGGTATGAATCGGTCCGCGTGATCGAGGACACCGGCACGAAGATCGTGTTGCAGCACCTGCTGGTCGTCGGCCCGGAGGGCAGCGAATTCGTCATTAAGCACTGGCGGCAGGATTGGGAATACGAGCCGGAGAAAATTCTCGCCTATACCGGACCCGACAGCTGGGAATGGGTCGAAATGCCCGAACGGCTGCGCAACGGGCGCTGGTCGCAAACGGTTTATCAGGTCGATGACAGCCCGCGCTATGCCGGTTGGGGCGAATGGCAGGACAGCCAGGGCATCCGCCGCTGGCGTTCCAACTGGACCTGGCGCCCGCTTGCCCGGCGCGATGCGGTGCGCGACCCGGTCTATGATCGCTACGCCTCGATCAACCGCCACCAGCTGACCCCGACCGGATGGATCCACTGGCAGGACAACACCAAGATGATGCCCGATGCGACCAGTGAGGACGGGTTGAAATCGGTGGTGCAGGAATATGTCCTCAACACCTATGACAAGTTCGATGGCTACAATGTCGCCGCCGCCGACGAATACTGGGCCGCGACCAAGGGCTATTGGCAAGCGGTGCGCACCAAATGGGACGAGGTCGCCGAGGCCAATGGCGGCATCCATATCGAAGAAGAGGCCCAAACCGGCACCGTCATCAGCGGCCGCCTGCTGTCCATCGCCAACGAAATCAAGGATGGCACCACAAGCGAAGCCGATGCCATCGCCCAAGCGCAAAGGCTGATTGGCGGGGCAACCGCGCCTGCAATCGGAGGCTGACGCAATTCAGCGCCGCGCGCGCATTGAGGGAGTGCCGCATTGGCGCTCCCCAATAGCAGCCCGTCGGTCAATCCGCCGGGTTGTGCTTGGCCAGGAACGCCTCCAGCGCATCGTACCACGCCTGCTCGCTTTCCGCCTTCGAGAAGCTGTGACCTTCGTCTTCGATGACAAGGGTTTCGAAGTTCTTTTCTGCCTTCTCAAGCGCCACCTTCATGCGGCGATACTGATCATATGGCACGGTATCGTCAGCGGTGCCATGTGCGAGCAGCAATGGCCGCACAAGGCGCTGGGCCTGATGTGCAGGAGAAACATCGTCGAGATCGAACCCGCGTTCATTGCCCTCCACCCGGTCTTTCCACCTCCTTGCGGCACGCCGGAACAACGTATCCTTGTCATATTTGAGCTGCTCTTCGAAGTCGGTCACCCCTGCCCAGCTCGCCGCGCAGCGATAGCGTTCGGGATTGCGCAGGACGCCCCACATCGCAGCAAAACCACCGTATGACCCACCGACAAGGCACACCCGTTCGGGGTCGGCGACACCCTGCGCAACGGCCCAATCCATTGCATCGTCGAGATCGTCCTGCATCTTGCGCCCGATCTGGCCATCGCCGAGTTGCGCGAACTCCAGACCATAACCACCGGATCCGCGATAATTCGGCTGCAACACCGCATAGCCGCGGCTGGCGAGGAACTGGACCTCATCATCGTAGCGCAGCGAGTCGCGCACACCATACGGCCCGCCATGCGGCAGGATAATCAACGGCAGGTTCTTCGGTTCCCGCCCGCGCGGGAGCGTCAGATAGCCACGGATCGGCGTGCCGTCGCGCGCGGTATAGGAAATAGCTGAAGGCTCTGCCAACTGTTTCCAATCGAGATCGGGACGCAGTTCTGCGATCGTGTCGAGCTGCTTCGTTTCAGGCCGGAAGATGTAAAGCACGCCGGGGTCGGCAGCAGATCCGTGCCGCACCAGCATCCGTCCACTGTCGGAGAGTGACTGGATCGAAATAGCACCATCACCCAACGCCGCCCTGAGTTGTTTTTCCGTCTTCGCAAGTCCGGGATCGAGCCAGTGGGTCTTGTACTCGTCGTCGGTGTAGCTTGCTCCCAGCGCACGCCCGTCATGGGCAATACTCACTGAATCGACGTCCCAGTCGGGGTTTTCATAGACAACAGCGCCCGTTTCGCCGGTGCTAAAATCGAACTCGGTCAAGATGCGCCTGCCGGCTGCATTCTCGACCACCGCGTAACCAATGTCGCTGCCCGGGCGCAGGCCAATGACATCCCAACTGTCGACCTCTTCCTTGGTATCGCGGCGGATACGTGCAACTCGCCGAAATTCCTCCTCCGAAGAGCTGCGGTAGTAGAAGTTTGCGCGCGTCCGCCCTAGGAACCGCATCCCAAGTCGAACCGTGCCTGCGCTATCAGCCCACCATTCGTCGATACCCTTGATGCTCTTTTGGACCATCACAGCGCCGTCCTCGCCCGTACCGTCGAGCGGGAAGCGATAGACATCGGGCTCCTCGCCCAACTTGCGATTGAGCGAGAGGATAACGTAGTCACCTGCCTGATCGACATAGAGAACGTCGTCGCCTTCGAGCCCCTGCTCCTCGAAACCAACGAGATGGGTCTTGCCAGATGATATGTCGAAGACCCTTAGCTTGGTCTCGGGAAAGAAGTAGAAAAAAGCAAAGACGCGGCGCGTATTCGAGAACAATATCCGGTCATCACCCGCCCAACGGTACCACCCAAAGTTAGCCACCGAGCCGACGTCGATCGATGTGATCATCTCGCGAGTAACCGCATCCGCGATCACGATGACGACCTTGCCTTCACGCAGCGAGATAAAGGCGAACCTGCTCCCATCAGGCGAAATGCTGGCATCTATGAACGCGCTCATACCTGCAAAGGCGGCCGTAGGGATGCGACCGTTTTCATCAAGTTCGCCCGCCTTGGCGGGTTTCCATTCCTTTACCCCGGAAGCACCGGCTGTCGCCGCCATGGCAGCACTCAGCTCTTCCTCCGGTGAAAGCTCGGTTGCGTCAGGGGGCACCGCTTCTTCCCCGGAAACCGGCGTGCCAGTGGCCGCCGCGCTATCATCGAGCGGAGTGTCGGCATCATTGGCCGACACCGCGGCATCAGGCGCATCATTACCGCCATCGTCCTGCGCTGCAGAAGGACTGGCACCCCCTGCCAACGCCAATAGGCATGCCATGTATGCGGTGCGACCCGCCATACCTTGTTACCCCTCCTGAATACCGTCCTGCAGCTTAGCCTGCGACTGCGCCGTGACAAGGTATCGATTCGCGATTTTGCCGGATCGCGGAAGTAAAAGTGTGACAGGGTCAGCGCTTTACCCCTTTTTGGGCGTTTGCCGGAAATCAACCATCGCATCTGCCCGGCGGTGTTTCCTTGCACTGCAACGGGGTTTTTTGGCCGTAACCACGAAAGTCATGGTTAAATTCGGGTAAACCGCAATCGCTGCGAAATCCTTAGGCATCGGACTGCGTATTCAGGCCCGGGTTCACTCGATCGTAACCAAACTGGGGCCGAAAAAGGGGTAGCGACAATGCTGAAAAGGCTGCGGCAGATCTGGCGCGATCGCAACGCCAATGTGATGATGGTTTCGGCCATCGGCGCATCGGCCATGGTCGGTGCAGCGGGCATGGGTGTGGACACGGTGCAATGGTATCTGTGGAACCGCCAGCTGCAGCAGGCAGTCGATTCCGGGGCGCTGGCCGGGGCATACGGCCTGCACAACGGCACCGATGTGACCAATGTCGCGACCGGAGAGATCGACCGCAATTTCGTCGACAGTTTCAGTGTCGTGCGCATCGTCTCGCCCCCGCAAGAGGGCGATTATGCGGGTGATACCAGTGCGGTGGAGGTGGTCGCCACCACCAGCCGCAAGCTGCCCTTCTCCAGCCTGTTCCTCGATGCCGCACCCACGATCCGCGTCCGCTCGGTCGCGGCGACCGTCGCGGGCGGCAAACACTGCGTCATCGCGCTGGCCGAGAATGGCACCGGCATCTATGTCCACGGCTCGGCAAACGTCCAGCTTGGCTGCGGCGCAGCGGCCAATTCCACCGTCGCCAGCGCGGTCGACCTGACCGGCAGCAGCCTGCTCAACGCCGATCCGATCAGCGCCGTCGGCGGGATCGAATATGCCGAGCGCAATATCCCGTCGGGCACCACGCTGGTCCCCTATGGCCTGCCGGTCCAGGATCCGCTGGCGTCTCGCAATCTCGATGTGCCGACCAGTCCTGCCGGATGCAGCCAGAACAACTACACCGTCCAGCCCAACCGCACCGAGACGATTTATCCCGGGCGCTATTGCAACGGGCTGGCGCTGAAAGGCGATGTGACCATGGCCCCCGGCGTCTATATCATCGATCGCGGCGATTTCGACGTGTCGAGCCAGGCGTCGGTCACCGGCGAAGGGGTCACCATCATCCTGACCGGAACGACCGCTTCCAATATCGCCGAGATCAAGATCAATGGCGGTGCCGAACTCGACCTGCGCGCACCGACCAAGCTGGAAAACCCCGACTGGTACAACATCCTGTTCTTCCAGGACCCGCGCGGCACCGATGTGGAAAATATCATCAATGGCGGGTCGGACCTCAATTTCGAGGGGATCGTCTATTTCCCCAGTGGCGACGTGCGCTTCAACGGCAATGCCGGGCAGCACGCCAGTTGCCTGCTGCTGGTGGCGCAACGGGTCAACTTCTCGGGCACCAGCTCGCTCGATAATGACTGTTCCTCGGATTACGACGACGTCGCCACGCGCTCACGCATCATCCGGGTAGTGGAGTAAGCACCATGAACATCCTCAAACTCGCCCGCCTGCTGAAAGCCGACCGCAAGGGGTTCGGCGCGATGGAGCTGGGCCTGTCGCTTCCGGTGCTGATGCTGCTGGGTCTTGGCACCGTCGACGCATCGAACCTGATCACCGCCAAGATGGACTTTGAAGCGGCCGCCCAGCGCACGACCGACTATGCGTTGGCCAAGCGCCCCAATGGCTCGAACGGCGCATATCTGCGCGCCGAAGCGGCCAATGCGGCAGGCGTGAGCGAACAGGATGTAACGGTGCAGATCTTCCTCGAATGCAACGGGGTGAAGCAGGACAATTTCAACACCCTGTGTCCGAGCGGAGAGGTGCCCGCGCGGTTTGTCAGCGTCGAGATATCCAAACCCGTCGCAACCGAATTCGACTGGAGCTTTTTCGACCGCGTGCTCGGCGTCAAGGCGTTCGACAGCGCGGTGACGGTGACCGGCGATAGCCTGGTGAGGTTCCAGTGATGCTGCGCCGCCTCTTACGCAACCGGGCCGGTTCGAGCACTGTCGACTTCGCCTTTGCCCTGCCGGTGCTGGTCACACTGATGCTGGGCATGGTGCAGATGGGCGTCTCGCTCCACGCGTCGGGCGCCCTGCGCCATGCCGCGACCGAAGGCGTGCGGCTGGCGAAAGTCGATCCCGATGCGACCGAGACCGAAGTGCTCACGCGCGTCAAGAGCGAGCTTGCCGCGATGGATGCAGACAAGATCACCACGCTGAAATTTGAACACGGGACCACCAATGGCGCGGATTATGGCAAGGTCACCGTCGGTTACCGCGTCGACCCGCTGATCCCGCTCCTGCCGGTCCCCTCGATCAACCTCAGCGAGGAAAAGCAGGTCTGGTTGCCCCAGTAGTACTGGCCCAGTAGTCCTGCGGATTTCGCGAAGCTGCGAAACCGTGGTAGGTTTTGCGCGATGCGAACCCCTCTGCTTCTTGCATGCGCCGCGGCACTGGCGGTTACCGGCTGGAGTTCCCTGTCCGGGAGCGCCTCGGCCCATCCCGGCGGGCTGAATGCACAGGGGTGCCACAACAACCGCAAGACGGGCGACTATCACTGCCATGGCGGCGCAGCGCGCAGCTCCCCAGCGGCATCGCGTCCGCAATCGCGCGGCGGGACGCCATACTACGCCAATTGCAGCGAAGTGCGCGCTGCCGGGAAGGCACCCTTGCGACGCGGCGATCCGGGTTATGCCCCGCATCTCGATCGCGACAATGATGGCATTGCCTGCGAATAGGCGCGATAGTCCCTGCCGCGAAACAGCAGAGGAAGATTCGCCATGGTATTCGCCCCCTTCGACCTGACCGGGAAAGTCGCGCTAGTGACCGGCGGCAATGGCGGCATCGGGCTCGGCATGGCAGAAGGCCTTGCTGCTGCCGGGGCCAGCGTCGCAATCTGGTGCCGCAACTCGGTAAAGAACGCCGCAGCAGCGGACCGGCTACGCGCGCATGGCGTCGAGGTTCTGGCGCAAATCGTCGACGTGACCGAAGAGATGCAGGTCAATGCGGCGATGGAGGAGCTGCTCGCCAAGTTCGGTCGGCTCGACAGCTGCATCGCCAATGCCGGCACCGGCTTCGGACGCGAGCGGTTCGAGGAGATGTCGAGCGAGACATGGCGCAAGACCATGCAGGTCAATCTCGACAGCGCGTTCTATACGCTGCGCGCAGCGGCGCGGCCGATGGTCGCGCGGGCCAGGGATGGAGAGCACGGCGGATCGCTGGTCGCGATATCATCGGTCTCGGCCATTTCAGGAGCTCCGGGTAACCAGCCCTACGCGACGACCAAGGCGGGCATGATAGCCATGATGAAGGGGCTGGCGGTAGAATATGGCCGCTACGGCATTCGCGCAAATACCATCCTGCCCGGCTGGACCATGACTGACCTTGCCGCGCCTGCGCTCAATTCCGAAGGTTTCCAGAAATACGTGTTACCGCGCATGCCGACCGGGCGCTGGGGCACGCCGGAGGATTTCGCCGGGATCGCGGTCTATCTCGCCAGCGATGCATCGGCCTGGCACACCGGGCAGGAATTCACCATTTGCGGCGGATATACCGTTTTCTAGCTCAGGCTTCGGCCAGCAATTCCTCGATCTGGTCCAGCCGTTCCTTGCCGAAGAACATTTCCGCGCGCCCCTCGCCGTCGCCCACGAACATGGTCGGGATACCGAAGGCGCCGCGTTCCACCGCATTGTCGGTCGCATCGACCAGCGCCTGCTTGATCGCCGGATCCTGTGCCTGTGCGACAAGGCTTTGGGTATCGAAACCCGATGCCGCGATGGCACCTGCAACCGCATCGAGATCGGTCACATCGAGCTGCTGTTCCCAGATCGCAGGCAGCAGCGCGTCGATGAAGTCCAGCCGGTCATCTCCTTCAAGCGCGATCAGCATGCGTTGGAGCATCACCGAATTGAACGGAAATTTCGGGTTCATCGTGAACCGCGCCAGCCCATGCTTCGCGATGAAGCGATTGAACTCGAGCATGGCATAGGCGCTCTTGCCCTTCACATCGGCATCGCGGATCATCGGCGGGGCATTGCCGGTCAGCCGGTGCATTCCGGCAAGGAAGACCGGTGTCACCTCCAGCTGCACGCCATGGCGCGCGAGAATGTTACGCAGCGGTTTCCACACCAGGTAGGCGTTGGGGCTGACGAAATCGAACAGCAGTTCGACGGTTTTGCTCATGGCGCGCTCTCCCGGTGCGATTCGTCGCCCGAGAGTATCAGCACTGCCGCGCGCAGGCGATCAATGCGGTGCCAGCCCCGTCTCCAGCCCGGTGCGATCCTCCAGTGCGAAACGGTCGAACAGGTCGGCACTGGCGGTGTTGAGGCCGACAATGCGCGTATGCCGCCCGTTGCGCCGCATCCGGTCGACGACCTTTTCCAGCGCCTCGATCGCGGAGATATCCCAGAAATGCGCACCCGATACGTCGATCACCACATGGTGCGCGGCATCGTCATATTTGCTCTCAGGCCCCAGCGCGGCCTTGAACCGGTCGACGCTGGCGAAGAATATCTGGCCGGTGACCTTGTAGACCGCGCTGTGTTCGCGTCGGATGCGCTCGACGCGGAACATTGTCCGCACTTTCCCTGCAAAGAAGATGCCCGACAGCAGCACGCCGGTCAGCACGCCCATGGCAAGGTCGTGAGTCCAGACCGTCACGACTACAGTAGCGAGCATCACGGCGGATGAGGTCGGCGGGTGGCGGCGCAAATTGGCGATCGAGTTCCAGCTGAAGGTGCCGATCGACACCATGATCATCACCGCGACCAGCGCGGGCATCGGGACATTGCCCACATAGGGGCCGAGCACGGTGAGCAGGAACAGCAGGAAGGCGCCTGCCGTGAAGGTGGACAAGCGCCCGCGCCCGCCGCTGGCGACATTGATCACCGACTGGCCGATCATCGCACAGCCGCCCATGCCGCCGAACAGCGCCGCGACGATATTCGCCCCGCCCTGCCCGGCACACTCGCGCTGCTTGTTGCTGTCGGTATGGGTGAAATCGTCGACGATCTGCGCGGTCAGCAGGCTTTCGAGCAGGCCGACCGCCGCCATCGTCGCCGAATAGGGTGCGATGATGCGCAGCGTTTCCCATGTCAGCGGCACATCGGGCAAATGGAACATCGGCAGGCCGCTGGGCAGTTCACCCATCTCGCCGACATGGATCACCGGCGCATTCCAGAACACCGCTGCAGCGGTCAGCAGCACGATCGCAACCAGCGGGCTCGGCACCGCTTTCGACAGGCGCGGGAACAGGTAAATGATCGCCAGCCCCGCCGCGACCATCGCATAAGTGACCCAGGTCACGCCGTCATTGCGCCAGTCGAGCTGCGGCAGCTGCGCCATGAAAATCAGGATCGCGAGCGCGTTGACGAAGCCGGTGATCACGCTGCGACTGACAAACTGCATCACCAGGTCGAGCCGCAGCAGCGCTGCAATCGCCTGGAATATCCCCATCAGGATGGTCGCCGCGAACAGATATTCCACTCCGTAGTCGCGCACCAGCGGGATCACCACCACCGCAACGGCGGCGGTGGCAGCCGAGATCATTCCCGGTCGCCCGCCCAGCAGTGCAATGACCATCGCTATCGCAACCGAGGCATAGAGACCGACGCTGGGATCGACACCGGCGATCAGCGCGAAGCCGATTGCTTCGGGGATCAATGCCAGGGCAACGACGGCACCGGCGAGGATGTCTGCCCTTGGCTGGGCCAGCCAGTCACGCCGGAAAGTGGCCGCGAAGCTGCGGTCTTGGGTCATATTCGGTTCCATGACGGAAAGCGCGCCGCAGCGCGGGGGAGAAGTTCGGCTTCGCCCTAGGGCGTTATGCTGCAACGCACAACCAGCGGCGGACATTTCGTGGCAATCTGGACTGCCCCGGCTTCGGCCATACCCCAAAAAACCACGGCTCCGAGCTTGACTTTGCTATATTGAGAATGATTATCATTAGCGTGATTTCAGTGAGGAGAGATCATTGCCCGATTCGACGCAACCCCAATGCACGCTGCCGCTGCCCTTTCCCGACGATCCGCTCGAACGGACGGTGCTGGCCATACTGCGGCGGATGGCGATCCACGGCCTACGCGACGCGCGGGCGAGCTGGCTGGCAATCGAGCATTTCGGCCTGTCGTTCCGCCAGCCGCTGGTGCTGTTGCGGTGCTACATGCACGAACTTGCCAGCGTGTCGAACCGCAGCATCCGCATCGCCCCCTGCTGCGCGCCGGGAATGACCCGCGACGAAGGCCTGCTGATGGCCGCGCTCGGCGCGCCCGCGCTCGACCTGCTCGAAACGCTGACCGATGCCGACGACGTATCGCGCGTAATGACCACCGCCTGCGCGGTCCGCAAGGCGTTGATGGAACCGGGAGATGCGGGTTAGCCGGTCGGCTCAGAGCCCCGCAGCCGACAATGCGCGGTCCATATCTTCGGTCAGGTCGGCAATATCTTCCAGCCCGACATTGATCCGTAGCATACCTTCGGTCACGCCCATTTCCTCACGCGCTTCCTCGGTCAGCCCCGCATGGGTTGTGCTGGCCGGGTGGCACAGCAGGCTGCGCGCGTCGCCGATATTGTTCGAGATATCGATCAGTTCGAGTGCGTCGAGGATCGCATGGGCCTGCTCGCGCCCGCCATCGACCACGAAGCTAAAGATCGGACCCGCCGCATCCATCTGCTTCATCGCGAGATCGTGGCGCGGATGGCTGGCGAGGCCGGGGTGGAGGATCTTCGGCACGCGCGCTTCGATGAACCGGCCAAGGGCCAGCGCATTCTCGCTCTGCTTGTGCGCACGCAGCGAGAGCGTCTCCAGTCCCTTGTGGACCACCCAGGCATTGAACGGCGCGAGATTGGGCCCGGTGTTGCGCTGGAACGGCAGCAGCACCTCATTGATGAATTCCTCGCTGCCGCACACCGCGCCGGCGAGCACACGGCCCTGCCCGTCCATCAGCTTGGTCGCGCTATAGGCGATCACATCGGCGCCGAATTCCATCGGGCGCTGGAGCGCAGCCGTCGCAAAGGCATTGTCGACGACGGTGGTGATCCCATGCGCCTTCGCCAGCCCGCAGACATATGCGAGATCGACAATGTCGAGCGTCGGATTGGCCGGGGTCTCGAAAAAGAACACCTTGGTGTTGGGGCGGATTGCCGCTTCCCACTCTTCATTGACCGAGCTGTCGATCGTGGTCGTCTCGATGCCGAATTTGGGCAGCAGGCTGTCGACCAGCCAGCGGCATGAACCGAATGCGGCGCGCGCGGCGACAACATGGTCCCCTGCTTCCAGCTGGCACAGCAGCGCGGTGGTCATCGCGGCCATCCCGCTTGCCTGCGCGCGGCACGCCTCGGCCCCTTCGAGTAGCGCGATGCGCTCTTCCAGCATCGCCACGGTCGGGTTCTGCAGGCGCGAATAGGTCATGCCGTCCGCCTCGCCCGCAAAGCGCGCGGCGACTTCGCCCGCCGAATGGAAGGTATAGCCCGAGGTGAGGAACAGCGCCTCGCTCGTTTCGCCATGTTCGCTGCGCCAGGTGCCGCCGCGCACCGCCTGCGTTGCGGGGCGCCATTTGCGGGTCACATTGCGGTCGGTGCCGGTGGTCTTCTTCATGCGCCGTGCTTAGGCGGGCTGTACCTGCGCGACAAGCGTGCGCGATTTGCAGCGTCGAAAGCCTGACTTCAGGCGACTTCGCCGGTCACCGGATGGGGCGCACGGGTCACGTCGACGTCGGCATCGAGATCGAATTCACGCCAGCCATTGCGGTCGCGCAGCATGGGCTTGCCGCAACTCTGGCATTTGCACCGAAAGTTCCGCCCATCGTGCCACACGCGCTGGCGATCGATCGAATGACCGGCAAATTTGCAGATCAGGGACCTGACCACGACAAAACTCCTCCACAGGCGGACACACCCCGTGTGTGCCCCACGGTTTCTCTCCTGCTGGCGACTCTGTTTTCGTTGGAATGATGCCTTGTAGCGCAGATTCTTTTACAATTCGATACATTTTTGCGTCGGTTTGTGTCACAATCAAACCGTCTTGCCGCAGTCTGGCTACTTGGGTAGCCCTCCGGCAATGCACCCTCCCGGCGAATCTTCGATGGACCCGTGGCGCTGGAACCTGGCCATCGCGGCTGGCTTTCTGGCGCTTGCCATATGGCGGATCGCCACCCCCTCGATCGCCATGTTCGACGAGGTGCATTACCTGCCCGCAGCGCGCGCGCTGATCGACGAATGGGACTGGACCAATCGCGAACACCCGATGCTGGGCAAGGAACTAATCGCGCTGTCGATCGCGCTGTTCGGCGACAATTCCTTCGGCTGGCGCCTGTTGTCGGCGGTGGCGGGTACGCTGGCGCTCTATTCCGCCATGCGCGCATTGTGGTTCGCCAGCCTCTCGCGCTACGCCTCGATCGCTTACGGCCTGCTGCTGGCGAGCGGGTTCCACCTGTTCATCCATGCGCGCATCGCTATGCTCGATGTCTTCATGGTGGCGTTCTTCCTGTTCGCATTGTGGCACTGCGCCGCTGCCATGCGCGAACCGGAAACGGGCCGCTGGCGACTGGCACTGGCCGGGATCGCGCTCGGCCTTTCGATGGGCTCGAAATGGAATGTGGCCATCCTCGCCATGCTGCCCGGCCTGGTTTTTTTCTTTGCGCGGCTGACAGCGGGGCGGCGCAGGCTGGTCACCAGCCGCAGGGGTATCCCGGTGCCGGGCATCTCGCTGTGGGAGGCTGCATTGCTGCTCGGCGCGCTGCCGCTGTTCGCCTATTGGCTGACCTATCTTCCCGCCTATTGGGCACCGGAAAACCCGCTCCAGCCAGGCGGCTTCATCGCCATGCATGCAGAGATGCTGCGGCTGCAAGGGTCGGTGACCAAGCCGCACCCGTACCAGAGCCAGTGGCTCGACTGGCTCTTCAACCTGCGCGCGATCTGGTATCTTTACGAGCCGGTCGACGGGGCGCAGCGCGGCGTTGTGCTGCTGGGCAATCCGCTGACCATGCTGCTGGGCATCCCCGCAATGGCGTGGGCCGCGTGGGCCGGGATTGCAAAGCGGCGATGGGATGCGCTGGCGGTGGCACTGCTGTTCGCCATCGCGTTCGGCATGTGGCCGCTCGCGAACAAGCCGATCCAGTTCTACTATCACTATTTCCTGCCGAGCTGTTTCCTGCTCGCCGCGCTGGCCCTTGCACTCGATGCGTTGCGCGAAGCGGGCTGGAAATGGGCTGCGACCGCTACACTGGCCGGATCGCTCGGCTTCTTCGCCTTCTTCTACCCCATCCTCAGCGCATGGCCGCTGGCAGGCGAGATGAGCTTCCTCGACTGGGCATGGCTGGAGGGCTGGCGCTAGAACGGGATTCTATGATCGTTTCTTGCGAATGCTCGAAATGACCGCCGCGATCAGCGCGCCGACGAAGGCGAGCGCCATGTCCTTTTGCGCATCCCATATATCGCCCTGCTGGCCGTTATATGCGTCGGCATTGCCCGGCGCCATCACCAAAGTCAGCCACCATTCAAAGATTTCATAGGCCGCACTGGCGGCCAGCACCGCTTCCACCGCGACATAGGTCGACCAGCGCGGTGACAGCCCGCCTTTTCGCACCAGCAGTTCGCGCAGCAACGGGAACCACAACAGGCCGAAGGCGAAATGCACCAGCCGGTCATAGTGGTTGCGCTGCCAGCCGAACAATTCACTGGGCGTGGTCAGGCCGAGTGCCGCAAACCACTCGTCATAGGGCACAAAGGAATAGATGTAGCGTCCGCCAATCGTGTGCAGCGCGAGGAACAGGCACAGGCAGGCGAGCGAAGCTGTGGAAACGCCCCAGCGACGCCCGGCCAATGCGAGTGCTGCCAAAGCGACAAAGGTCGGGATTGCCTGCAGCGGAGTGAGGGCTGGAAAGGGTGAGTTCCAGATGCTTGCAGCGGCGAACACCGCCGTGGCGAGGAGGATCCTCGCCTGCGCGTTGGAGAGCCTGCCCAAGGTCAACGATAGCGCCCCCACACGAACTTGCTCGACAGCGCATAATTCCACACTGCGCCGATCACGATCCCGCCAAGCGCGGCGAGCGCCCAGTGCCCGCCCTGCCCTTTCAGGAACCCGGCCACTGCAACATTGGCCAGCGCGCCGACCGCGCAGGTGGCGCAAAAGCCCAGCCAGCCGCGCAGCACCGCGCCCGCGCCCTTCAACCGCTGGTCGCGATAGGTCAGCCAGTTGTTGAGCCAGAAATTGAACGTCATCGCGGCAAATGTCGCGGCAGCCTGTGCAGGCAGGAAGGCAATTTCGATAGCCCGGAACAGCAGCGCCAGTACCGCCATATGCACGCCCACGCCCAGCGCGCCGACGGTGCCGAAGAGTGCGAAGCGGGTCGGGATGATCCGCCCGAATGTGCGCTCGTAAAGGCCGATAAGGAATTCAAACGCCACCGCCCGGTCGAGCTTGCTTGCCCCGCTGCGCCGCTCGGCGAATTGCAGCGGCACTTCGGCAACACGCAGTTTTTCGGGTGAAGTCGCAAGGATATCGAGCAGGATCTTGAAGCCCACGCCGGAAAGGCGCGGCGCGAGCGCCCTCGCCCGTGCGGTCTCGAGCAGGAAATAGCCACTCATCGGGTCGGTCAGTTCGACCCCGGTAATCCGGCGGGCGATACGGTTGGCCAGGCCCGAAGCCTTTTCGCGCCGCGCGCTGGCGAGGCCCGCCGCGCTGCCGCCTTCGACAAAGCGACTGGCGACGGCGATATCCGCCCCGCCGCCGTGAACCGCCGCCAGCATTTGCGGCAACAGGGCCGGGTCATGCTGGTGATCGGCATCCATTACCGCGACATGGGGCGCTGCGGTGGCGCAGATACCCTCGATTGCCGCAGAGGCGAGGCCGCGCCGCCCGATGCGGTGGATCGCCCTGACGCGCGGGTCGGCGAGCGACAGCTTGCGGGCCTGCTCCGCCGTGCCATCGGCGCTGTCGTCGTCAACGATAACAACTTCCCACCCCTCCGGCCCCATCGCCGCCTCGATTCGCTCGATCAGCGGCGCGATATTCTCGCATTCGTCGAGGGTCGGGAGGATTATTGCGAGTTGGAGCATCGGCGGTCCTTGCCCCTTTTTTGGGTTCGCGCAAAGACGCTAAGGCGCGAAGAGGTTTCGCCTGCGTCAGCAGGCAATTCCAAAATCCGTCGTGAGGCCTAGACGAAGATATATGGATTGAGAGCGGCTATGCCGCAGGCACTAGATCTTCGCGCCTTAGCGCCTTTGCGCGAAACAAAGCCAGGCACGACCCCGCGATTTAGAGCCGCGCCAACACCGCGTCACCGATTTCCTGCGTCGAGGCACTGCCGCCCAGATCGCCGCCCAGCACTCCGTCAGCCAGTGCCTTGGCCACCGCTGCCTCGATCCGCGCGGCGTCATCCTCGCGCCCGAAGCTGTGGTGCAGCATCATCGCGGCGGACAGGATCATCGCCATCGGGTTGGCCTTGCCCTGCCCGGCAATATCGGGCGCGGTGCCGTGGATCGGTTCGTACATGCCGAAGGTGCCGAATTCGGTCTGCCGCTCACCCAGCGAGGCGCTGGCGAGCAGGCCGATCGACCCAACACACATGCTCGCCTGGTCGGACAGGATGTCGCCGAACAAATTGCCGGTCACCACCACATCGAACTGGCCGGGATTGCGCACCAGCTGCATTGCGGCATTGTCGACATACATGTGGTCGAGCGCGACATCGGGATATTCCGCCGCAACCTCGATCATCACATCGCGCCACAGCTGGCTGGTTTCGAGCACATTGGCCTTGTCGACGCTGCACAGCCGCTTGTTGCGCCCCTGCGCCGCGCGGAAAGCGGTGTGGGCAATGCGGCGCACTTCATTTTCGGCGTAGGACATCATGTCCCACCCTTCGCGCTGGCCATCTTCGCGGGTGCGGGTTCCCTTGTCGCCGAAATAGACGTCGCCATTCAGCTCGCGCACGATCAGCAGGTCGATCTGGCGGGCGATTTCGGGTTTGAGGCCGGACATATCCTCCAGCCCGGCGAACATCGTCGCGGGGCGAAGATTGGCGAACAGCCCGAGATGCGAACGCAGGCCGAGGATCGCCTGCTCGGGCCGCAAATGGCGTTCCAGATTGTCGCACGCGGGATCGCCCACCGCGCCGAACAGCACGGCATCGCTGGATTTGGCGGCATCGAGTGTTTCGGCGGGCAGCGGATGGCCATGGCGCTTGTAAGCAACCCCGCCGACATCGCCTTCGATATAGACCGCGCCGGGCAGCCGCAGCGCATCGAGCACGCGCAAGGCCTGTGCCATGATTTCCGAACCGATGCCGTCACCGGCAAAAACCGCAATCTTCATCGAACCATCCGCCCCAGTCGCTCGCGCAGCATGTTGCGGGCGGCCATAACATCGGCCTTGCGGTCGGCAAGCAGGTAGCGTTCGATTTGCGGGCCCTGGCGGCCAAAGATTTCCAACAGCGGCTCAAGCTCCGCTTCGGCAGGAGGTGCCTGCCCGCCATAGCCCAGCTCGCGCAGCAGCAGCGCCTCATAGGCGATCATCCCGCGCAGCCACTCACGCGCCGAGCCTGCATTGCAGATCGCATCGAGCAACGCCGCCAGCGCAGTGTAGAGCGAGGGATAAGGATTGCGTTCGGGCAGCGTGCTGGCGGCAAGCGCGGTAGCCCAGCCGATAGCCGCAGCTGGCAGCGGCTCACCCAGCCACGGCCCCCGGCTCTGCACCAGTTCCAGCCGTGCGAAGGGCAATTGGCTGTCGGATTTCGACCGCAGCTCGACCTCGACCAGATTGCCCGGGATTACCACCGGCCGCAGGTTCCGCCCGCGCCCGCCCGCGACATAACCCGCGACAAGGCCGTATTCCCCGGTCAACAGCCGCGCGATAACCGCCGTCTCGCCATGAGGGCGGGCGGCGACAAGGATGGCGGGTGCGCGCAGGTTCAATCGGTTCTCTCAATGCAGGATTCGATCGGCCCGACCTTATCGATAGTCGCCTGCCATTCGGCCTTTGAATCCGAGGATTCAAATACTTCCACGACGCGTTCCACCTGAAGGACACGCGAGCGCGACGAGTCCAGGTGCCCATAGGTAAAGTGTCTCGCTGTGAGCTTTCCCTCCACGATCACGCCTGAAAAGCCCATCTTTCCATCGCCACCTGAACACAGTTCGATGGAATTGCGTTCCAGCTCCTTTTCAAACTGTTCGCCACAACCGACGGGCGGACAATCGAGACGCACAGTGTGGTCTTTCAAGCGCGGACTTTCGTCCATCTCGGCCAGATCTGCGCTGGTAAAGGATAACTCACCATCCCAACTGCGGGCGTAGCCGAAATATCGCCGCTCCGGCTGGAAGTAGGCGCATGCGAGGTCATCATCGTCGAGATATTTGGGTGCCGTTGGATTGGGGAGACCGACCCTGCAGAGGCTTTCGACCATACCCACCTTGTCGATCGAATACCAGGTGATGCCGACGCTCGCGACACAGGCAAGAGCTAACGCAAGCCCAAGAACCAGTGGTGAGATCGAAACGCGTTTTGGCAAGGCCAAACGCGCCATTTCAATTACGCCTTCGAAGCGAGCTTCGCCTCCAGCGCGGCCAGTCGTTCGGACAGTTTTTCGTTTTCTTCTCGCGCTTTGCTGGCCATTTCCTTCACCGCGTCGAATTCTTCGCGGCTGACGAAATCCATGCCACCCATCGCCTCTTTCACCCGTTCGCGGGCGCTTTCACGGGCTTCGCGGGTCATCCCGGCAAAGGTGCCCGCCGCGCTGTTGGCGAGTTTAACGAAATCGGCGATCAGGGGATTCTGGCTTTGCATGGCGCCTATTTGGATTTCAATGCCCGGTTTGGCAAGCGGAGTATCGGTTGCCGGCAGGCAACCGCAAGGCCGACCGGCCGCCCGCAGCGATTGGACCGACAGGCCCCTTGAGCGAGGATATCGCACGCCGGATGGCGTGCGGAAACAAAATGCTAAAATTCGATCCGCTGCACCGGCTGGGTCGGATCGACCCCGTCGGCATCGGGATTGAGTTGCAGGAACTGGTAATTCAGCACGCCCGCGAAGCACACCCAGGCAAGATATGGCAGCAGCATGGCCCCTGCCAGCGTGCGGATGCGCCAGAAGGTCACGATGGTTGCCAGCAGCATGAAGCCGAGTGCGACCATCAGCATCAGCCCGCCGCTGATCCGGTAACTGCCGAAGAAAACGGACGACCATGAAAGGTTGATGACGAACTGCACCACGAACAGCAGCAGCGCCAGGCTGCGCCCGCGCGCGCCCCACGCGGCGCAGATCAGCGCAACCGCGAGGCCCATCATGATATAGAGCACCGTCCAGACGATCCGGAACACCGCCGGGTCAGGGAACAGTGCCGGTTTTTCGAGGCTTTCGAACCACACACTCTGCGGGCTGCCCAGCTGGCTGGCGAGGAAACCGAGCAGCACACAGGTCGGCACGGTAAACAGCGCCCAGCGGATGAAACTCGCGCGCAATTGCCCTTTGGAGGCGAGGACGTTCATGTGGTCTCCCGATACGATTCGCGGATATGCGATATTGGCGAGCCGGGTGGCTGGCGGCAATGGCGCTGGCGAGGTTGTTCCTTCCCGGGAAAGCCGATCAAGGTAAAATGTTCCCACGCCACGCCGAGACCAGGAATTCGACATTGCCCTCCGGCCCGGTGATCGGGCTTTCGACGATGCCGTCGACGGTCCAGTCTTCGCCTTCGAGCCAGTCGCGCACCTCGCCGCACACCCGATCGTGCAGCACGGGGTCGCTCACGACGCCTTTCTTGCCCACTTCCTCGCGCCCGACCTCGAATTGAGGCTTGATCAGCGCCACCAGCCGGCAGTCGCGCTCGGCCAGCCGCAGCGGCACCTCCAGCACCTTGGCCAAACCAATGAAGGAGGCATCGCACACCACCCAGCCATAGGGCCTGCCGATCATTTCCGGGGTCAGGATGCGCGCACTGGTCTGTTCGAGCACGGTCACCCGCTCATCCTGCCGCAGCTTCCACGCCAGCTGGTTGGTCCCGCTATCGACCGCGATCACATGCGCCGCCCCGCCCTGCAGCAGGACATCGGTAAACCCGCCGGTCGAACTGCCGACATCCATTGCGGTGACGCCCGCCGGATCGAGGCCGAAATGCCCGATCGCATGGGCGAGCTTGATCCCGCCCCGGCTGACCCAGGGATGGTCGCGCCCGCGCACCTCCAGCGGCGCATCGTCGGGCAATTGCTGCCCGGCCTTGGACATCTTGGCCTCTCCGCTGAACACGAGGCCCGCCATGATCAGCGCCTGCGCACGCGTGCGGCTTTCGGCCAGGCCGCGTTGCACGAGCATTTGATCGAGACGTGTCTTGCGCGCCATGCCATGGCCGATAGAAGGGCGAGGCCCCTCTTGCCAAGCGCAACCGCTTGGTCGGCCACCGAAAAGGATCACCATGCGCCGAATCCACGCCCTTGCGATAGTGCTGCCCGCCCTTTTGCTGCCCGCCCTCGCCGCATGCGGCGATCCCGCAGCGCCCGAAGAAGAAACCGCCGCCACGCCGCAGCCCGTGCTCACCGGCAATCCGGCACCGGTCGCGGTGCCCTCGGGCAAGGTGCTCGCCCCCGGCGAATGGTCGGTGCGCGAGGATGCAAACGGCGTCGCCGCAGCCTTTTCCGAAGCCAATGGCGAACCGCGCCTGACGCTGCGCTGCGACCGGGCGATGCGGCAGGTCGTCGTTGAAAAACCCGGTGCCTTGCAACCGGGCGAGGAATATTCGATCATCGCTGGCGGTGAGCGGTTTATCCTGCCGATGCAAGCGAGTACCAGCGCGCTGCCGACAATGTCGGCGCGGGTTCATCCGCAACAGCCTATCCTCGCGGCAATGGCGGTGACCGGCACCACATTCACCCTGCTCGGCCCCGGCACGACCGAAGCGGAATTGCCAGCAGCACCCGGAATCCGGAGAGTAATCGATACATGCCTGACCGTTTGAACCCCGGCAAACTGACCCGCCGCATCGCACTTGGCACGGCGGCACTGCTGGCCACCTGCTGCGCCCCTGCCCCCACGCCGACACCGCCGGTGACGGTGAAGCCCGCCCCCACGCCGACTTACACGCCGCCGCCGGTCGTGACCGAACCGGAATACGAAAACTATCTCGATGCGCCGCAGACGCCGGGGGACTGGACCTATTCGCCGGGCATGGAGGGCGGCGGCGCTGCCAGCTTCGGTGCCAACACCAATGCGCCACTGTTCGAAATCGAGTGCAGACACCTGCCGCGCCGCCTGCCGGTGCTGACGCTTTACCGCTCGGGCGGCGCGAATGGCGCAGTGCCAATGCGTATCCGCACCGAAACGCAGGAGCGGCTGCTGTCGGTAACGCCCGATATTTCGCGACCGGGAACGCTAAGCGTGCTGGTCAATCCGACGGACCCGTTGCTCGATGCCATCGGTTTCAGCCGGGGGCGTTTCGCAGTCGAGGTGAGCGGGTTGCGCACGCTCTACATTCCGGCCTGGCCCGAAATTACCCGCGTGATCGAGGATTGCCGGTAACCGTTTGCTTCCTCCCCTCGTGGTCGCGGCAGCCATAGGCCCAAAGGGCCGCCCGCAGCGACTGGGCCGACAGGCCCCTTGAGCGAGGATATCGCGCTCGCGAATGCGAGCGCATGATACAAAAAAGCGCCCCGAAAGGCGCTTGGCAACGGCGGACAATTCTGACGTGGGATAAAATAAATTCAAGCCTTGTTTTCGCGACTCACTTGAATCAGATTGACCTCAAGATCAGCGGCACACGCGGTCTTGGCCCGCCGGTGAAACGGCCCGGGTCCTGGCTCAAGAAGCGCGAAAGGAGGTGATCCGATGTCTCATGGTTCAGCAGAGAGGTCGGCAAGTTTCCGCGCGAGGCACTATCGGTAAACCCATACCCCTAGAGGCTTCGTGAGCGGCGCTTCCCGCCGCTGACCATGAAAGGGCGATCCACCATCCGGTCGGGTCGCCCTTTTCATTTCTGTCGAGTCTGTTTTCTCTCGCGGCTGTTCATCCCTGCGGGATGGCCTCCGAGGGGCGCCCTTCCGGGCGTCGCGCGGTCGCGCTCTGGCTGCCGCGACCAAGAACCGGGCTTGCTCTCGGCCTTCGAGCGATTTAACCGCACCCTCATGCAATTCCAGACCATCCCTCACCCTGCCCCGCTGCCGTCCGACACCCGTGCGGAGGCGCTCAAGAACCCCGGTTTCGGCACGCTGTTCACCGATCACATGGTGGTGATCGATTACGACGAGGCGAAAGGCGGCTGGCATTCGGCGACGCTCGGCCCGCGCCAGCCGATCGCACTCGATCCGGCGGCATCGGTGCTGCACTATGCGCAGGAAATCTTCGAAGGGATGAAGGCCTACAAGCAGCCCGATGGCGGCATCGCGCTGTTCCGGCCCGAGGCGAATGCGCAGCGTTTCAACAAGAGCGCAGACCGGCTGGCCATGCCCAACCTGCCCGAAGAGCTGTTCCTCGAATCGATCCGCCAGCTGCTGTCGGTCGATGGCGACTGGTTCCCGACGGTCGAGGGCGGCTCGCTCTACCTGCGCCCCTTCATGTTTGCGAGCGAGGCATTCCTCGGCGTGCGTCCGGCGAAGCAATACAAGTTTTTGGTGATCGCCAGCCCGGCGGGCAATTACTTCAAGTCGGGCGCTCCGGCGGTGAGCATCTGGGTTTCGGACTATACCCGCGCGGCACCGGGCGGCACCGGCGCGGCGAAGTGCGGCGGCAATTACGCTGCCAGCCTCGTCCCCACCGGCCAGGCCTTTGCCAAGGGGCATGACCAGGTCCTGTTCCTCGACGCGGTCGAGAAGAAGTGGATCGAGGAACTGGGCGGCATGAACCTGTTTTTCGTGTTCGACGATGGCCGCGTGGTCACCCCGCCGCTGACCGGCACGATCCTGCCCGGCATCACCCGCGACAGCCTGCTCCAGCTGCTGCGCGAGGAAGGCCTCGACGTGCGCGAGGAGATGTACAGCATCGACCAGTGGCGCGCCGATGCGGAAAGCGGCAAGCTGCTTGAAACCATGGCCTGCGGCACCGCTGCGGTCGTGACCCCGGTCGGCAAGGTGGCGAATGACGATTTCGAATTCACCATCGGCAGCGGCGGCCCCGGCCAGATCACCAGCAAGCTGCGCGAAAAACTGGTAGGTATCCAGAACGGCACGGTTGCGGACACCCATGGCTGGATGATGAAGGTTTGAGCATGCACACGATCCTTGGCTTTTTATCCGCAGTCGCCCTTATGTTTGCCGCTGCCGGCGCTGCTCCTCAGTGGCTGGAAGACGGGACGGTTTTGATCTCGGCAACCGTGGAGATCAGCAAGCCCGATCAGGCTTTCGATAAGGGCGGCAAGGCGCTGGATGCCCTGGCGCTCGAGACTTGCGGCGAAAAGGGTAAACCGCGCCAGGTCGATGAACCCCGGCTCAACGCGATGGGCCGCACGCCGCAGGGCAAGATGCAGGTCACACTCAGCGCGATCTATGCCTGCGACGCAGAATAAGTCCCCCGTCACCGTCGCCGCGCTGTATCACTTTACGCGCTTCGAAGATCCCGCCGCCCTGCGCGCGCCCTTGCTGGCGCTGTGCGAGGAGGTCGGCGTGCGCGGCACTCTGCTGCTTGCGCGCGAGGGGATCAACGGGACGATTGCGGGGAGCGAGAACGCGATTGCGCGCGTGCTCGGCCATATCCGCGCCCTGCCCGGTTGCGCCGACCTCGATGTAAAATTCAGCCACGCCGAAGCCATGCCGTTCAACCGCACCAAGGTTCGGCTGAAGCGCGAGATCGTGACCATGGGCGAACCCGATATCGATCCCACGCAGAGCGTCGGGCGATATGTCGCGCCGGAAGACTGGAACGCGCTGATCACCGATCCCGACACCATCGTGATCGACACGCGCAATGATTACGAAGTCGCCATCGGCACTTTCAGGGGCGCGGTCGATCCGCACACCGCCAGCTTCCGCGAATTCCCCCAGTGGTTCCGCGACCACCGCGAGGAATTGCTCGAAGGCAAGAAGAAGGTCGCGATGTTCTGCACCGGCGGCATCCGATGCGAGAAATCGACCAGCTTCCTGCGGCAGGAGGGGATCGAGGAAGTCTACCACCTCAAGGGCGGCATCCTTAAGTATCTTGAGGAAGTCCCTGAAAACGAGAGCGAATGGGACGGCGAATGTTTCGTGTTCGACGAACGCGTCTCGGTCGGCCACGGGCTGGAACTGGGCAAGCACGGGCTATGCCGGGCCTGCCGCCGCCCGGTGAGCGAAGCGGACATGGCCTCCCCCGATTTCGTCGAAGGCGTCAGCTGCCCGCACTGCATCGCCGAACGCAGCGAGGAACAGCGCGCACGCTATGCCGAACGCCAGCGGCAGGAAGACCTCGCCCGCAAACGCGGCGCGGAACATGTCGGCGCGCGGCCGCCCGGAAAGAAGTGATGGCAGGTGCATCGCGCCGGGTGCGGCGATCCTCCCCTCCCCATGGGGAGGGGTCGGGGGTGGGGGTTCTGCCCCATCGGCGTGGCACACCCCCTCCCAGCCTCTCCCTCAAGGGGGAGGGGCGGTTGGAGGTTTCACAAGCCCGATGAGCCGGTTCCCCGTCCTCTACAGCTTCCGCCGCTGCCCCTATGCGATGCGCGCGCGGATGGCGCTGTGGGTCAGCGGCACGGCCTGCGAACTGCGCGAGGTGAAGCTGGCGAACAAACCGCCCGAACTGCTCACCGCCTCGCCCAAGGGTACGGTTCCGGTGCTGGCGCTACCGGGCGGTGAGGTAATCGAGGAAAGCATCGATATCATGCGCTGGGCGCTGGCGCAGGACGATCCCGAAGGCTGGCTTGCAGGGGATGATCGCCAGTTGCTCGCCACCATGGAGGGTGAGTTCAAGCACCACCTCGACCGCTACAAATACCCCACCCGCTACGACGATTGCGACCCCGAGCCGCACCGCGCGGCGGGCCATGCGATCCTGTGCGATCTCGACGCACGACTGGTAGGGCGCGAGAACCTGTGTGGCCATGCGCGCACCCTCGCCGATGTGGCCAGCTTCCCTTTCATCCGCCAGTTCGCCAACCACGACCGCGCATGGTTCGATGCCCAGCCGATCCCGCGCCTGCAAGGCTGGCTCGAACGGCACCTGGCCTCCGACCTCTTCGCCTCGGTAATGGCGAAGTATGCGCCGTGGAAAACCGGCGACGATCCGATCATCTTCGCGGCTTAGGATCCTGACCCTGGCCCATGGCACGCACCGATGGCTCCATCTCGGTGCAACCGCCGAGACGCTCGCGAAAGGCGTCGATCAGCCAGCTGGTTGCCGGGCCGGGCCGGGCGTCGCGTCGCCACAGGGCGCTGAGCGTGTAGTCGATGCCCGGCTTTTCGGGCAGGTCGAGTTCGGCCAGCACGCCTTTCGCAAGATCATCGCTCACGACATGGCGCGGCATGTTGCCCCAGCCGATGCCCTCTTTCAGCAGCGAGTGTTTTGCACCGAGGTCGGCCAGCCGCCAGCTCTGCGGACTGAGCACCGAAAACTCGCGCCCTTCGGTCAGGGGTGAGCGATCGGACAGGACCAGCTGCAGGTGCTTGCGACTTTCCCCCGGCGCGATGCCCGGTTGCGCAAGCGGGTGACCGGGCGCGGCGACAGGGACCAGCTCGATTGCCCCGATTGCCTGCCGTTCCAGTTCCGCATGATCCGCCAGCACCGGCCCGCCAATGCCGAGATCGGCGCTGCCGTCGATCAGGCAGGCAGCCACTGCGCCCAGCGCCTCGACATTCAGCCTGAGGGACACGGTGGGGAACATGGTACGGAACCGGCGCAGCACCTGCGCCGTCACGACGCCGGGGACCATCACATCGGCGACCAGCGAAATGTCGCTTTCCAGCCCGGCATGCAGGCTCTGCGTCTTGGCCAGCAGGGCGTCGACATTGTCGGCCACCCTGCGCGCTTCGGAGAGCAGCCCCTTGCCCGCCTCGGTCAGCACCGGCTTGCGCGATCCCTCGCGCGCGAACAGCGTCACGCCGAGCTGCGCCTCCATCTGCGCCACGCCATAGCTGATGGCGGAGACCGCCCGCCCCATCCGCCGGGCGGCGGCGCCAAAGCTCCCCTCCTCGGCTACGGCGAGGAAAATGCGCAATTGGTCGAGTGTCGGATCGCCCAGCTTCATTGTTCGGATATTCTGAACATCTTGGCGAATTTTATCGCAGTTATCAGGTGATCGAGCAAGCCCTATCTCCACTCCACACAGACACTCCAGCAGGAGAGACGACATGATCGAACTGAGACCCTTCAACACGCTCGGCGCCGCCAATCACGGCTGGCTAGACGCGCATCACCACTTCTCCTTCGCCGGTTACCACGATCCGGCGCGGGTCAACTGGGGCGCATTGCGGGTGTGGAACGATGACAAGATCGCCCCGAAGAGCGGCTTCCCGACCCATCCGCACAGCGACATGGAAATCATCACCTATGTCCGCACCGGCGCGATCACCCATCGTGACAGCATGGGCAATGAAGGCCGCACCGAAGCGGGTGACGTGCAGGTTATGAGCGCAGGAAGCGGCGTGCAGCATTCCGAGTTCAACCTCGAGGATGAAGACACCACCCTGTTCCAGATCTGGATCATCCCCGACAAGCGCGGCGGCGAGCCCGGATGGGGCGCACGCAAGTTCCCCAGGGGCGACCGCTCGGGCAAGTTCGTACCGCTCGCCAGCGATGCGGCGAATGATGACGATGCCCGCGAAGGCGCGCTGCCGATCCGCACCGATGCCCGCGTGCTAGGTGCGACGGTAAAGGCGGGCGAGAGCGTGACCTATACCCCGCGCGATCCCTCGCGGCATCTCTACCTTGTCCCGGCAACCGGCAGTATCCGTGTCGAGGACATCGAGGCCAATGCACGCGACGGTATCGCCATCACCCAGCAGGCGAGCGTCACCATCACCGCGCTAGAAGACGCCGAACTGGTGCTTGTCGACGCCGCCTGAGCGGCAACTCCCGGACCCGGCCTGCCTTCCCATGGGGGCCGGGTCCACTTCATTCGAAAGGAAATTCCATGACCACCCGCACCACGAACACCCGCATCCTGCCGCTCATCATCGAGCGCTGGAGCCCGCGCAGCTTTACCGGTGAGGCCATGCCGTCCGAAGATCTCGAAGTGATCCTCGAAGCTGCCGGTCTCGCCCCCTCGGCTTACAACATCCAGCCGTGGACCTTCCTCTACGCCCATCGCGGCGATGAGCACTGGGACCGGTTCCTGTCGCTGCTGGTCGAGTTCAACCAGTCATGGGCCAAGGACGCATCGGTTCTGCTATTCGCCGTGTCGGACACGCTGGCGCGCGGCGGGAGCGAGCCCCACCCCAACCACAGCCACAGTTTCGATGCCGGTTCGGCATGGCAGAACCTCGCGCTGCAATCCGCCCATATGGGCTATGCCGCGCATGGCATGACCGGGGTCGATTTCGCGCGGGCCGCCAGCGAACTGCGCGTGCCCGCCGATCACCGGGTCGAAGCCGCGATCGCTATCGGCAAGCAGGCCCCGGCCGATCGCCTGCCTGAAATGCTGCGCGACAAGGAGGCACCCTCTGGCCGCAAGCCGGTGGGCGAAATCATGCGCGCGGGCAATTTCGGCTGACCGGGCAAACCGTTCGCAAGTGGTGGTCGGGCGTCAGCCTGGCCGCCACTTGCTGTGGCAGACCTACTTAAGTTCCGGGTTGACCACGCCATATTCGAGCGCCTCGGCCTGATTGAGGCAATAGCGTTCGCCGTTCCCGCTCTTGCCACCAGTCGCCAGCTGGCGATACATGATGTCGGTCAGCAGCTTGCGGCTAAGGCCCATGCGGATGAGGAAGTCATTGTCCTCGCTCGCCAGCAATGCAGACAGTTGCTCGATTTCACCGATCAGTTCGACCGTGTCATCGGTGCCCTTGTCGACGGATTCGGCGATCACCTCGCGCTGGCCGGTGTGGGTAAACATGTGGACCATGAACACGCCATCGGCATCAATGTAGCGCCTGAGTCCTCCCATGAACACGAAGTTGCAGGCGGAAAAACAGGTCCATCCCTTGGGGATACGCGTATGCACCCCCATGAACGAGCGGATGACCGTACCTGTCTCATTCCCGGCGTGGGCATCGCCGCCAGGGGAACGCAGCCAGACTTCCTCGATGGTTTCGTCGGCTTCCAGCGCATTATACATGCGGTCGGGCAGGAACGCGTCGACTACGCCCTCGGCCAGCAACACCCGTTTTCCGCCCCGATCGACCGGCGTCAGCGTCATCGCCTTCGAAGGCCCCCAGTCGGGCACCTTGGGACAGGTCGGATTGTCCGGATCCTTTGCGGCGCTGTTCGCCAGCAACAAGGCTGATGCGGCAAAGGACAGGGAAATACGCGCGAGCCGGTTCATGCGACGATCGAATAGCGCCGTGTTCCGGGCGGGCGGCACATCCGCTTGTTGGCCTTCGTCTCCTCGCCATTGACGATGATGACATCGGAAACAACGATGCAATCGAGTTCACTGTCTTCCGGTGTTTCGCGTGCGGTGACGGTCGACGTGCCGCTCACCCCCTCGCGCGTTTCCGATTTCCACGCCGAACTCGAACCGATCTGGGGGCGGGTATCCTCGCCCTCCTCCTCACCTTCCAGCGGAACGCTGCGCGTCGCGGCCAGGGTCGCCTCTGCAGCCTGCTTCTGCTCTTCGGGATCGAGCTTGCAGGCGATTTCCTTGCTGATCTGGTCGTTGAAATCGGGCAGCGGGACGAACTGGCCCGCCCCGCTCTTGCTCGCCGCGCTACGCGCCGTGCGGCCAAGGATACCGCCAAGGATACGGTTACCGGCGGACGATTTCTTCTCGTTGCCACAAGCGTCGACATCGACCGCATCCTCGGTCACATTCTTGACGTCGCGCGGGATCAGGCTGCCGAACTGCGCCTGCACCGGTGCCGCGACGATTCCCGTAACAGCCAGGGCAGTCAGCGCCCAAACCATTGAATTGCGAACCCTATTGGTCATGCCAACTTACTCCCCATCGGCCTCATATCATCCCATGGATGCCAAGGCGAGCATTGGACATAATCGACATGCGGATTGCGCGATTAACCTTAGGGGGAATTTCACCACTCCTGCGTTAATAACATGGTGAAACCGGCGGATGAGGACGCCGGACAACAGGGGTATGGCCATTTCGCGAGTCCTGCTGATCGGCGTCGACAGCCCCATCGGGCTAACCGTGCTGCGCGAACTGGGCGCGCACGGGCTGGAAGTTATATGCGTCGGGCGCGGGAGACAATCGCTCGGGCGCAATTCGCGCTATTGCCATACATTTGTCGAACGCCCGCCGGGGGCGATTTCAGGCTGGCTTGCCGCCCTGGTGGCCGAACATTCGGTGACAGCAGTCATGGCCGTTTCCGAAGGGGACTTGCTGCAGCTGGCCCGGCTCAAGGGAACGCTGAAGAACTGCACCCTTGCCGTGCCGGACAGCGACAAGCTGGCGCTGGTGCTCGACAAGCAGGCAACGCTCGCCGCAGCCCGCACCACAGGCATCGATGTGCCATCGAGCTGGCAGCCCGAAAATTCCGACGAACTCGCCGCGAAGGCCGCCGAAATCGACTATCCGGTGGCGATCAAATGGGCGGACCCGCCTGCGGTTGCAGACAGGCTTTCGCAAGCCGGGCTCGAACTCGAAAAAGTCGAATATGCCGATGACGCAGGCGCATTGCTGGCGATCCTGCACCGCTATGACGCGTTCGGTGCCTATCCGCTCGTCCAGAGCTATTGCCCCGGTTACGGGCTGGGGCAGATGCTCAACATGAAGGGCGGCAAGGCGACGCTGCACTTCCAGCATCGCTGCCTGCGCGAATGGCCGATATCGGGCGGTGTCTCGACCTGCTGCAAGGCTGAGCCGCTAAGCCAGCACCGCGAACAGATGGTGAAGTCCGAAAAGCTGCTGCGCCAGATCGGGTGGGAAGGCCCGGCGATGGTCGAATATCGCCACGATCCGGCAAGCGGGAAATACTGGCTGATGGAAATCAACGGGCGTTTCTGGGGCAGCATCCCGCTGGCGCATCATGCACGGGCCGAATTCGGGTGGGAAGCCTATCGCACGCAGGTACTGGGAGAGACTGACCCCATGCTGGTGCGGGTCGATCCGATTACGGCACGCTATATGGTGCCCGATTTCAAACATTTGCTCGCGGTTCTTCGCGACAGTTCGCGCGGCTTGGGCAGGAGGATCGGGTTTGCACTGCGTTTTCTCGGCCAGCTGCTCAACCCGGCCACGCGCTATTACGTATGGTCGTGGCGCGACCCCGGCCCGTTCTTCGCCGATGCGCGTTCGATTATCGCGAAAGCCTTGCGCCGGGGTAAGTGAGCGCAAGGCGCTTCACTGCATCTTCCACCCGCTGAAGGCACACGTCCATATAGGCGGGGTCGAGCTTGTAGGGATCGTGCAAATGCGGGAATGGCGGGCGCGCATATGCCCCCAGCAGCCCGCGCGGAAGGCCTGACAGACCTTCCCGCTCCGCCAGCTTGCGAAGGTGCCGATGCTCCATGCCGAGCAGGTAGTCGCCTTCCTGTGGCACGAAATCGGGTGCATTGGTGGTGGCGTGATCCGAAAGGTCGTATCCCAGCCGCAACGCCGCCTCCGCCGCCGGGGGATGCGCGCCCTTGCCGGTGCTGGTCGACAGGCCGAAGCTCGCTGCATCCAGCCCCTCGCGCCGCGCCACCGCCTCGGCAAAGGCGCTGCGGCAGATATTGCCGTGGCACACGAAAACCAGCCGCCTGACGCTGCCCGGCGCTGGCGGGCGGGCGGTCGAGATGCCGGGAATGCTCTCGAGATAGGACAAGCCGAGCCGGACCAGCCCGCGCGACGTGCCGAAATTGCGTGTAATCATCCCGCCCACCTCACAGCGCGTTTGCGAGCATCTGCTCGGCCATGCGGCGCATGGTGCGCAGCGGGTTGTGCGGCATTAGCGGCGCTTGCACGCCGGTCTCGATTTCCGGCAGCGCGGCAAAGCCGGTGCCCTTCGCGATGTCGCTCGTGCCCAGCCATTCGCAGAAGTCGGCAAAGCGCCGCATCAGCACCGGGTTCGGGCGCTGCTTCGCGCGGTCGAACAGCTCGAAACTGTGCGAAACGAGGATGAAGGCAGGCCAGTTACTCGCCGCCGCATGGCGCACCGCCGCACGCATCTCGCCAAAGGAAAGCGCAGTCAGCTGGCCATGCCGCCAGCCCTCACGTGCCTCGATGGCAGCTATCGGCCATTCGGTGACACCGTGCTGCGTGACCGGTTCGCACCGCCCCATCGGCAGATCGATTTCGCAGCAGGAGCCGGCGAATCCCGGCGCAAAGCTGCTGTCGATCGCAATGCCGAGCCCGGCCAGCGCCCCCAGCGTATCGTCATTCGCGCCGTAATTGCCCGCGCGAAATGCGGTCGGCGCAGGGGCACCCGCCTCGACCAGCCGCTCGCTTGCCCAGCCGAGCATATCGGCCTGCGTCTGCCGAGCAAAATCCTTGATATTCTGGCCGCGTTCGGGGCCGAATGGATTGCCCTCGGCAAAATCGAGCCATTCGGTGTGGCAGTGCAATTGCACCTCATGCCCTGCGGCGATGATCGGCTGGACCACCGCATCGACCGCCTCCTGCCCCCACACCAGCGCGGGCATAGGGTCGACGAAGAACACCCCGGTGATACCGTGGCGGTCGAATACCTCCATCTGGTGGAATATCCCCGCCTCCGCGCGCGGCGAACGACAGGCAGCCGAACGAAAGGCAATGGTGCGGTCGAAATTGCCCGCACGATCACGCCCCTCGCCCGAGCGGTAAAACCCCGAGGAATATTCGGTGTCGATGGTTATCAGGACCGGCAACATGATGGCCCTCGCACTAGCAAATCCGCGCTAAAATGCGGTTAAGCCGGGCCTGCCTCAGTCCGGCTTGTCTGAAGGGGGCTCCACGAGTTTCGCTGCCTCGATCTGGCTTGACAGGATCAGCGCCTGGGTTTGCAGACCGCGCTGCTCGTCGGCGCTGAGGCCATCTGCCCCCATGCGATCGGCCGCCCCGGCAAGTGCACTGTTTGCACGCCGCGCATTGCGGGCCTCGCCTTTCGTCAATTGTCCCGTTTCACGCGCAGAATCGATCGACCGGTCGATTGCACCCACTTCGCGCCCGATTGCGACCATGCCGGGATCGATCGGCTGGGTCGTCGCCAGCGGATTGTATGATCCGGGCGTCGGGAAACTGTTTGTCGTCGCGGTGCTGCAAGCCGACAGGGCAAGCGCGGCAATTGCACATCCGAAAAGCGCGATCTTCATTTCAGCCCCCGTTCCGGCCCCTTTTGCGGCCACTTCTCCGGCGAAGCTGGGCCGAACCGGCTGAATTGCCAATGAACCCGGCTGCGCTCAGCCTTCGGGCACGTGCTTGCGCAGTTCGTCCAGCCAGACTTCCGCCACCGCATCGCTCGGCGCCCGCCAGTCTCCGCGTGGGGACAGGGCGCCGCCCGCGCTGACTTTCGGCCCGTTGGGTAACGCGCTGCGCTTGAACTGGCTGAACTGGAAGAAGCGCCAGATGAACTTTTCGAGCCACCGGCGAATGGTCGCGAGATCGTATTGGTTCTTCTTCGCATCCGGGAAACCTTCGGGCCATTGCCCCGAAGCTGCATCCCGCCATGCATGCCAAGCCAGGAAAGCGACATGGCTCGGCTTCTGCCCCCAGCGGATGATGTGGTGGAGGAAGAAGTCGTTGAGCTCATAGGGCCCGATCTTCTCCTCGGTGCTTTGCATCGCGCCATCTTCGCCCGCAGGCACCAGTTCGGGCGAGATCTCCGTGTCGAGGATCGACAGCAGCACTTCATTGGTGTGGTCGTCGAACTGTCCGGTCTGCGCGCTCCAGCGGATAAGGTACTGGATCAGCGTCTTGGGCACGCCCGCATTGACCCCGTAATGGCTCATATGGTCGCCCACGCCATAGGTGCACCAGCCGAGCGCCAGTTCGCTCAGATCGCCCGTGCCGATCACCCAGCCGCCATGCTGGCCCGACAGGCGAAACAGGTAATCGGTCCGCAAGCCGGCCTGCACATTCTCGAAGGTTACATCATAGACCGGCTCGCCATCTGCGAAGGCATGGCCGATATTTTCGAGCATGGTGGTGGCAGTCGGGCGGATGTCGATTTCTTCCGCCGTGATCCCCATCGCCTCCATCAGTTTCCACGCATTGGATCTGGTGTGATCGGAAGTGCCGAAGCCGGGCATGGTGTAACCCCGGATCGTCGTGCGCGGCAGGCCCAGTTCGTCGCACGCCTTGGCCGCTACGATCAGCGCGTGGGTACTGTCCAGCCCGCCCGAAATGCCGATCACCAGCGATTTGGGCCTGGTCGCCTCGATCCGGCGGATCAGGCCTGAAACCTGGATGTTGAACGCTTCGTAGCAATCCTCGTCCAGCTTGTGCTGGCGATTGGGCACGAAGGGGAAGCGGCGGATGGGGCGCAGCAGGCCCACATCGCCGCCATCGGGTTCATGGTCGAAACGAATCGTGCGGAACCAGTCTTCGGGCCGCCCATCCGCCTCGGCTGCGTCGTTGAAGGTGCCCATCCGCAGCCGCTCGGCAAGGATGCGTTGGCAATCGACATCGGCGGTGCACAGTTCCGGGCGGCGGTCGAAGCGCGTGCTTTCGACCAACAGGTCGCCCAGCTCATAGATCATGCCCTGCCCGTCCCACGCGAGGTCGGTCGTGCTCTCGCCGTAACCGCTCGCCGAATAGGCATAGGCGCAAACCCCGCGCGCCGAACTGGCGCGGCTGAGCATGTGCCGCTCGTCCGACTTGCCGATGGTGATGTTGGATGCAGAGAGGTTGAGCAGGATCGTCGCCCCGGCCAGCGCGGCGCGGATACCGGGCGGATTGGGTGACCAGTAGTCCTCGCAAATCTCGATCCCGAAGGTGAAACCGGCAATGTCGGGATGGGCGAAGATCAGATCGGTGCCGAAAGGCACGCTTGCCCCGCCCACCGCGATATCCAGCCCCACACACTCACGCCCATGCGCGAACCAGCGTTTCTCGTAGAATTCGCGGTAATTGGGCAGGTAGCTCTTGGGCACCGCCCCCAACAGCTTGCCGCGACACACCGCCAGTGCGCAATTGTAGATCCGGCCGTTCCGCCGCAGCGGAGCGCCGATCACCAGCACGGTTGGGATGGTGCGGCTGGCATCGAGTATCTGCGCCAGGTGATCCTCGACCGCATCGAGCAGCGCGGTCTGCAGGTGCAAATCGTCGAGTGCGTAGGACGACAGGCACAGCTCGGGATAGAGCAGCAGGTCGACATGCTGCGCGCCCGCCCTCTTCGCCTCCTCGATAATGCCTTGCGCATTATAGGCGACATCGGCGGTGCGCACCTGCGGGGTGCTGGTCGCGACGCGCACGAAGCCGTGCGTATGCAGGTCGTAAAAGCTCTGCGCTGAAGCCATGCGGCTTGTCCTTTTCGGTGTTCGGGGGGCGGCGCTTGCCGCCGGTTCGAGCCAGTCGGCAGGCCCGCAAATGCCGAGATCGGCCAGTCTCTTCTGCACCGCTGCACGGGCGATCTTGCCCTTGGCTTCCCAGCCGTAAACCGTGCGACTGGGCCATCCGGCAGGCTCGCCGAAGCGCGCACCGAATTCCTCCGCCGAAAGCGGCGGCGATTGCGCTTCACGCCATTGGCGGATTTTCTGGCCGGCCCGGTGCATGAACGCCTAGTATCCCAAAAGGATACATGCATGCAACCTCCGGTTTCAGGCTGCAAAGGGGTTATTGGCTTGCGGGCGTAACCGCCGATGGCCAGTTTACGAACCTACAGCGAGACACCCGCAGGAGCTTTCCCAATGGCCGACCCGACCTACACCCCGCCCGCAGTCTGGACCAACGACACCGAGAACGGCGGACGTTTCGCAGGCATCAACCGTCCCACCGCCGGTGCGCGTGATGAGAAGGAACTGCCGGTCGGCGAACATGATTTCCAGCTCTACTCGCTCGCCACACCCAACGGGGTGAAAGCCACCATCATGTTCGAGGAACTGCTGGAAGCCGGATATTCCGAAGCCGAATACGACGCGTGGACGATCAACATCTCGGACGGTTCGCAATTCGGCAGCGGCTTTGTCGACCTCAACCCCAATTCCAAGATCCCGGCCCTGCTCGATCGCAGCGGTGACAAGCCGATCCGCATTTTCGAAAGCGGCGCAATCCTGATGCACCTTGCCGAAAAGTTCGGCACCTTCCTGCCAACCGACCACACCCGTGCCGAAGCATTGAGCTGGCTGTTCTGGCAGGTCGGCAGTGCGCCTTTCATCGGCGGCGGCTTCGGCCATTTCTATGCCTATGCGCCCGAGAAATACGAATACCCCATCAACCGCTATTCGATGGAAACCAAGCGCCTGTTCGACGTCGCTGATCAGCGGCTGGCGCAATCGCGCTATCTCGGCGGTGACGACTACACCATTGCCGACATGGCGACATTCCCCTGGCTCGCTGTCTTCGTCCTCGGCCTGGCGTATAATGACGCAAAGCGGTTCCTGTCGATCGACGAATATGAGCATGTCGGCCGCTGGGTCCATGAAATCGCCGCTCGTCCGGCAGTGCGGCGCGGCAGGCTGGTCAACAAGGCGCTGGGCGACAGCCCCGAGGAAATCATGCTCGAACGCCACTCCGCAGCCGATTTCGAGGGCAAGAAGTTCTGAACTAGCCCGCCCAGCGGCACGCCTTCGCAGGATCGATCTTGTATGTCCTTCGGTGCATCGATCCCAGACTCGTTCGAGTCGTTGCACAGTTGAGGACACCAGCCGCCTCAACCTTGCCCTCACGTGGATCAAACAGGCGGTAGCTGACAATCACCCCACCCGTCACCCGAACCGGGTCATCACCGAACATTGTACCGATGTTCTTCGAGTTCACCAGGCTCCCCCCCGCCTTCTCGACCTCGACCTGCAGCACCGTTCGACCGTCGGCAAAAACCGAGATTGCCTTCGCTGCCTGGTGAATGGGAAGCACCCCCTTGTCGGTTGGTGTGGCGACCTGTTTTGCCAATGCCGCATGCCTGCCCAGCGCCTGCTTCAACGTTGCCAGCTCCGTCTTTTCTGCGGGCGATTGTTGGGCGGGTTTTTTCTTTTCAATTGCGGCTTGCCGTGCGTCCGCCGCGCGCATGCGATTTGCCAGTGCTTCATATTGTGCCAGCAACTCCCTGCCGCCTTTGCCCAAGCCAAGAGTGGCCGAAGGGCTGTAGGCCCGCCCGTTCAGCCTGCCGGCTACTGCCGTCGCGAGCAGCAGGCTGTCCACCTCTGCGGCGGCTTTGTAGGAAATTGTCGATTCGTTACCGAGTAACTTCGACAGTTCGGTCACCAGCGAAATCGCACCCGCAACGCCAATCCCCACGCCACCTCCAGCGATCGGATCAGGTGGCGAGGTCGGGCGAGAGACGGTCGTCAGGTCGAGAAGCCCATCAAGATAGCCGATTTCCGACATGATCGTGTCGGCAAGCGCCAGATCGACGACCTCTCCAGAGGTCATCACCACAACCTCGTCGCCCAGCTTTCCGTCAAGACGATCGGCAATACCCCGCGCCGCAAAACCCATGGCTTCGGCGGAAAGCATGGCGGCCTCCATCGATCCGGCGTCACCTTCAAGCGTGGTCGTGTTCTCGAACCCCGGGATCGGGAGTGCCTCGATATAGGCCGTTTGCGCAGTGACGAGATCCTTTTGCGCGGTGAGCCGGTCTTTCTCGGCCACATCACGCTCCTTCTCGGCGGCAAGTCTGGCGATATACTGCTCCTGCGTTTCCTGCTGGGCATGCAGCGGAAGTACGGGAACCATCACTCCTGCACCGAGCATGGCCAGGGCGATTGTCAATCTGCTCATCCAATGACTCCTTCCACCAGCGAGAGAATTTTCGACACGATGATTGCAGCCGGGGCAGCCACGACATGGAGCACGGGATCTTCGAAAACGCCCGGTACGGTGAGTCCCCAAACCGCATAAGCCAGCAACCCCGCCGCAATCGGCCAGGTCGGGAACCCGGTCTTGACCCCGTCCTTCTTCTCCTTCGCCAGCTTGACGAGAAAGACTACGAGCGGAACCACCACAATACCGCAAAGCACATAGGCATCGAATTCGCCCACGACGCCGACAAGAGGCAGGCTTATCGTCCGCCCAAGCTCCTCCAATCCGTTGATAAGCGACACCAGCGCCAGGAAGATAGTTACCGCTTCCAAGGGTATGTAACTGGTCAGTTCCTCGTAGGGTTGCTTGTCCGCATCCCCACCTCCGGCCCCTGCCTTGCGTTCGACCCATCGCCCTGTTGAATTCGAAAGCGACATAATTCCCCCCTTGTTTCACCCAAGCCCCCGACAACCGGGATCAGGCCGACCCCTCCTGTTTCTTGTCGGCCTTTTTCGATTTGTCTGGTTCGAAATCGCCATCCTCCGCCAACAGGTCCAGACGATCGAAATCCTCGTCCGCAGCGTCATATTCATCGTCGAGTGCTATCTCGTGCTCCGTCTTCGCGGATGCGGCAGTTGTCGGCGGGGCAGGCATCCGTGCAGCGGTGAGCTCGTAGAATTCCTCGCAGTCGAGCGCCATGCTCGGACCGTCAGAATAGGGAAGGAAGATCGAATTCTCACCTCGCTCAAGCCAGATCGCCGCAAGCTTGATGCTCGGAACTTCAACCAGCCGCAGTGTGTAGGCCTGACCTGCGGCAAGTGCCTCAAGTCTTGTGGACCTTTCGACAAGCCGCTCCAGCGTGGTACCGGAAAACACGCGCTGAAGCGAATAGTCATCGCCATCAATATCGATGTCAACTGCAACGACTTTCTCAGCAGCATCGACCACCAAACTCCGCCAACCGAGCAACGGAAAATCGGATCGATCGAAGGCTCCCTCACCGCGCTGCTTGCGGAAGCCATGCAAGGGAATGGCCTCGAACGCAGACAGATCACCTTCGGCGATACCAAGGCCGATCGCCCCCGATAGATTCCCCAATCCCGCAATCGCGTGATCCACCATATTGTCGATTTCGCGCGGTGCATCGATACGTTCGACAGGCATCACATTCCCCCCAAAAGACCGGGGTCATCGTCGAGTGCCTTGAACGCATCCCCACCACCGGCCAGTTCGGCATCGGACGGGGAAATTGTGAAGAAGGAGTGAGTCCAGCGCCCCTTTCCGACGCCATAGGACGAAGCCATTTTTGCATGAGACACGACCGACGTGCTGCCTTCCCACGGATCCTTTACCACAAGGTCGGTGCCAGTAGCCGTCTGCCTGATGCCGCTGACCGCAAGAAAATGCCCCGTCCCGGCACCAATGCCCGTTTGCCACTGCACCCTGACACCCAGCGGGCGCCTACCTCCGATTTCGGTATCGATTGCCGATGGGCGCGGCACGCCGGCTTCATAGCGATCGAAACAATTGAAATGCGCCAGAGTATGGTTGAGGTAACCGAACCGATTGCAACTCGAATCACCGTTCCGGCAGCATGTGTCATCGGGCACGTTCAGGACGGCATTGGCGACACGGCACTGCGTCGGTACATTGACCCGGTAGAAACTCGCAATCCCAGAACCGACCGCAACCCAGCACCACAACGACTTTTCCTGTTTCGGAATCGAAAGCATCAGTTCAGTGGAGATCGCTTCATCAAGCAAATCCGCTGAAAATTTCCCTCTCCCTCCAGGAGGAGACACAGGCCTTCTCTTGCCGAAAATATCAGGAATCGCCATTTCACCCCCAAAATGGAAACCCAATACGAACAATCTCGTGTTTTTATTTCAATTCAACTTACGAGTCCACAAAAATACTGCGAGCGGTTTGCCATGCATCATCCCCTTCACATCGCGCCGAAACACGCTATATGGGCGCGCTCTGCTGGGGTGTAGCCAAGTGGTAAGGCAGCGGTTTTTGGTATCGCCATTCGCAGGTTCGATCCCTGCCACCCCAGCCATCCTTCCCGTCCTGTTCGCGTTCCCGACCGGCAACGGGGGAACCTTGTCGGCAGCCCCGCGCTGCCGCCGGGACATGCCAAGAGGAAGCGCCAGATGGATCGCCTGAAAGTCCTGCTGCAATATGCGCTACCCAAGCAGGCGCTGACCGGGATTGCAGGCAGGGTGGCGCGTGCCGAACGGGGCGAAGCCACGACACGGCTCATCCGCCGCTTCGCCGCGCGCTACGGCGTCGACATGAGCGAGGCCGAGAACCCGGACCTTGCGAGCTACCAGAGCTTCAACGACTTCTTCACCCGCCCGCTCAAACCCGGCGTGCGTCCGCTTGCCGACGCGGATTTCACCTGCCCTGTGGATGGCGCGATCAGCCAGTTCGGTGCGATCGAGGACCGGCATATCTTCCAGGCCAAGGGGCACCGTTTCACCACCACCGACCTTGTCGGCGGGGACGAGGCGCTGGCGGACCGCTTCCGCAACGGCAGCTTTGCCAATCTCTATCTCTCGCCGCGCGATTACCATCGCATCCATATGCCCTGCTCGGCCCGGCTGGAGCGGATGATCCACGTCCCCGGTGCGCTGTTCTCGGTCAACCCGGTCACGGCACGCGGCGTACCCAACCTGTTTGCGCGCAATGAACGGGTTGTCTGCGTATTTGATTCGCCCGAGCACGGCCCCTTCGCGATGGTGCTGGTCGGCGCGACGATTGTCGGCAGCATGGCGACCGTGTGGCACGGCGTGGTCAATGAAAAGCGCAGCGGCCAGATCGCTGAGTGGCGCTATGACGATCAGGACATCACGCTTGAGCAGGGAGTGGAGATGGGCCGCTTCCTGCTCGGTTCGACCGTGGTGATGCTGTTCCCGGCAGGCAGCATCGCGTTCAATGGCGACTGGGTGCCCGAACGCCCGGTCCGCCTCGGCGAGGTGATGGGCAGCCGCCCCGATCAGGCGGGCTGATGCACCCTATTCATCGGCGTCCTTGAGGTCTTCTTCCACCTCGTCCGACTTTTCTGCTGCATAGGCTTCCGGATCAACCGGACCGCGCCCTGTAAGCCGGTCGAGCACTGCCTGCCGCAAATCGGCCACGCGCTTGGCGTTGACGCCAAGGTCGCTCAGCCCGACGCGCGAGGTGGAGCGGAAATCGACCACCGAGCCCTTGCCCGCCGGGCGCACGCGCACCACGACATCGTCGAGGAAACCATACCAGAACACCTTGTCGGTGCCCTCGACAATGCCCGCTTTCGGATCGGAGGTGATCCCGCGATAGCCGCGCATTTCCATCGCCTTTTCGACCACATCGATCACCTTGTCGGGTGATTCCTCGACATGCAGCGTCGTCAGGTCGAGACCGGGGTATCCGCTCTCGATCAGCTGGGCGAGCGTCTTGCCGGCAACCGATTCGTTACTCTTCCACTCCTCCAGCGTGTCGAGCGGCACATCGAAGGGATAGAGCTTGTTCTTCGCTTCGTCCTCCTCGCGCGCCTTGACCATGGCGGCGGAGAATTGCGGCGGATCGGCGGTATCGGTCGCGACATCGTGGATGAAGGGCACGCTCTGCGCGTGGCTGCGTAGCGAAAGCAATCCGGCAAACAGGGCCAGGGGTATGGCGAGCGCCAGCAGCGCAGCGAACCAGCCCTTGCGCGGAGCCTTTGCGAGCGTCGCAACCAGCGCGACCAGTGCGATGACGATCAACGCTGTCGGCAGCATTGGCAACGGCACGTCGGGCGGCGCAATCGGCTTCATCAGGGCCATGGTCATGTCGGAAAAGCCGGTCAGCGGTTTCCATAGTCCGGCACTTGCACCGAACATGGCGATGCCGAACCACAGGATGCTCAGCAGCGAAAGGGCGAGAGCGAGGCGAGCGAAACGGGCGCGATTGGTCATGGGCGCAAGTGATGCCTCACCCGCTGCCGCGCGGCAAGCGCGTTAAGAATCGCCCCAGTCTGGCGCGTGCTCGACCACCGGCTGGGGATTGTTGGGCACAAGGATCAGCGTGTTGTCCTCCACCCGCCAGCTCTTCAGACGGCTGAGCAGGTTCATCCCGATCACATTGGTCTCACCCAGGCTGGGCGCGGTAACCGCATCGAGCCCGCGCGCGGCGACATTGCCGAAGCGCAATTCCTCGATCGAGGTCACATCGGCAAAGATCGTGCCGTTGGCGGTGGTCAGTCGCACCTGCCCGCCAACGCTGCGCGGTTCGAGCCCTGCCGCTTTGGCGGTCTTTTGCGAAACGGCGGTCAATGTCGCCCCGGTATCGACCATGAAATCGACCGGCGCTCCATTGACTTCCGCACGCAGCCAGAAATGCCCGTCATCGGCCATCGGCACGTGCGTTTCGCCGCCTTCGACGACCTGTTCGGGCAGGCCAAGCTGGGGCACGGCGACATCGAGGCGAGGATCGAGCCGTGAAACCTGCAACACCACCAGCAGCAATATCCCGCCAAGCACCATGGTGCTGACGCCGCGCACGGTGCGGCCCAGCGGAACATCGCGCCCGACCATGACCGATCCGATCCACCCGGCAACCACAGCAACGACAGTCGCAACGAGCAGGCCCGATCGGGGCACTTGCCCGATCACATCGACCAATCCGCTCCAGATCTGCGAGGCGTCCATGGCCGCAATATAGGGCGCGCGAGCTTTACCGCAAATGACCGCGCCGAAAGTTCGAGCAGTGCGCTAGGGCGCGCTGCGCGGAATGGTTGCTTCGGCGAGGATCAGCGAGAAGCGTTCCTCGCTGTCGAGCCAGCGATGGGTCGGCGTCCAGCCGCCCGCCAGCAGCAGCATATTGCCCGATCGGCGGCTGAACTTGTGGCTGTTCTCCGTGTGGATGCTCTCACCCTTCGCGAGCGCGAATTCATGCCCCGCCACAGCGAACTCCATGTCCCGTTGCGCCACGAGGTGCATTTCGATCCGCGCAAATTCGTCGTTCCAGCGCGCCTCATGCGCGAGGCTGTCGACGGGGATCGTCCCGCCCAGTTCACGGTTTATGCGCCGCGCGAGGTTGCGGTTGAATTCCGCAGTCACACCGCTCGCATCGTCATAGGCTGCCTTGAGCACCTGGCGGTTCTTGATCAGGTCCATGCCGATCAGGAGGCACGAATCCGCACCCAGCGTTTCGCGCATTGTGCGCAGCAATTCGACCGCGGTGCGCGGCACCATATTGCCGATGGTCGAACCGGGGAAGAAGCCGAGCTTGGGCATGCCGGCCACATCGTCCGGCAATTCGACCCGGCGCATGAAATCCGCCTCGACCGGATGGACCGGCAGGCCGGGGAACTTGGCCGAAAGGTCGGCGGCGGCGGCGCGCAGGAAATCGCCCGAAATATCGAGCGGGACATAGGCTGCCGGGTCGATCTGGCTGAGCAGCAACGGCGTCTTGACCGAAGACCCGCTGCCGAATTCGACCACCGCCCGGCCCGGCCCGATAGCTGCGGCAAACTCTGCGCCACGCCGGGTCAGTATTTCGGTCTCGGCGCGGGTCGGGTAATACTCCTCGAGCCGGGTAATGTCCTCGAACAACTGCGATCCGGCATCGTCGTAGAGCCAGCGCGCAGGCACGGCTTTCTGCGCTTGCGACAGGCCGTCGATCACATCGGAACGGAACGCACGGTCGACACCATCGTCATCGAGATCGACCAGGGCGAGGCCCTTTTCGGTTGTCATTACAAATCCTTCGCGAGTCGCAGTCCGGTGAACTGCCAACGCTGGTGGGGGTAGAAGAAATTGCGATAGCTCGCCCGCGAATGGCCGCGCACGGTGGCACAGCTCGCGCCGCGCAGCACCACCTGCCCGCTCATGAACTTGCCGTTATATTCGCCGACCGCGCCCGCTGCAGCCCTGAAGCGCGGATAGGGAAGATAGGCCGAGCGGGTGAACTGCCAGCAATCGCCGAACAGGTCGGCGCCACCGCGCGGCATGGGCGGCGCTGCTGCGTCGAGCTGGTTGCCTGCAGACGGGTCGAATTGCTGCGCCACGGCCTCCCATTCGAACTCGGTCGGCAAACGGTTGCCGCTCCAGCTGGCATAGGCCTCCGCCTCATAGGCAGAGATATGGGTGACCGGCGCGTCGGGATCGCGTGCCTGCCAGCCGCTGTGGGTGAACTGCTCATCTTCGTGCCAGTAAAGCGGCGCGGCAACGCCTTCCGCCTGCACCCATGCCCAGCCGTCGGACAGCCAGTGGCGCGGATCGGCATAGCCGCCATCGTCGATAAATTCCTGCCATTCAGCATTGGTCACCAGCCGGTCAGCCAGCGCGAAGGGTTCGAGCAGGACGCGGTGCTGCGGGCCTTCATTGTCATAGGCGAAGCCGCTGCCGTCATGCCCGATCAGGGCGATGCCGCCGGGGTGCTGGTGCCATTGCGCGTTCCCGCGCAGGCGGGAATCTCGGTCGGCAAGCAGTTCGCCAGACTGCCTGAGGTCCCCGCCTTCGCGGGGACTCACAGCATCGAACATCGCCACGCCCAGCGGGTTCTGGAACAGCGCATGCTTGATATCGGTCAGCAACAGTTCCTGGTGCTGCTGCTCATGCGCGATGCCCAGTTCGATCAACGGGACCAGTTCCTCGCGAGCGAACAGCGGTTCCATCGCCGCATCCACCGCCTCGCGCCATTCGGCGATCCCGGCCAGCGTCGGACGCGACAGCATGCCGCGCGAAAAACGCGCGATCCGCTCGCCTTCCGCTTCGTAATAGGAGTTGAAGACGAAGGGCCACTTGTCGTTGTGCAGCGAATATCCGGCGAGGTGATCGCGCAGCAGGAAGGTTTCGAAGAACCATGTCGTATGCCCCAAGTGCCACTTGGCGGGTGAGGCATCCTCCATCGACTGGATGACCGCATCCGCCTCGCTCAGCGGTGCGGCCAGCGCAACGCTCAACTCGCGGGTCGCGCGGTATCGCTTCGCCAGATCGGTATTGTCGCGCTGGTCAGTCGCAGCGGCTTGCGGCACGGCTCTCTCCTGTGTCGGCCTGCCGGGCCAACATGGCGGATCGAGCCTGCGATTTAAACCCCTCTGGCCCCAGACTGCCCGATCAGGCGGCGTCGGCCTGCCGTTCGGCCGTTTCGGCGCGCAATTGTTCGGCCAGAAGGAACGCCAGTTCGAGCGATTGCGCCGCGTTGAGGCGCGGGTCGCAATGGGTGTGATAACGGTCGCCCAGCGCATCGTCGGTGATCGCCACCGCGCCGCCGACACATTCGGTCACGTCCTGCCCGGTCATCTCGATATGGATGCCGCCCGCATGGGTGCCCTCGGCCCGGTGAACGGCAAAAAAGCCCTTCACTTCGGACAGGATACGGTCGAACGGACGGGTCTTGTAGCCGCTGTCCGACTTGATGACATTGCCGTGCATCGGGTCGCAGCTCCACACCACCGGATGGCCTTCGCGCTTCACCGCGCGGACCAGCCTGGGCAGCCCGGCTTCGACCTTTTCATGGCCATAGCGGCTGATCAGCGTGATCCGCCCCGGCTCACGGCCCGGATTGAGCGTGTCGAGCAGCTTGAGCAGCGCATCGGGCTCAAGGCTCGGCCCGCACTTCATCCCCAGCGGGTTACCGATGCCGCGTGCGAATTCGATATGCGCGCTGTTTTCAAACCGGGTGCGATCACCGATCCAGACCATGTGTGCGCTGGTGTCGAACCAGTCACCGGTCAGGCTGTCGCGCCGGGTCATCGCCTGTTCGTAAGGCAGCAGCAGCGCCTCGTGGCTGGTGTAGAAGCTGGTGCCCTGCAATTGCGGCACGGTGGCAGGATCGACCCCGCAGGCTTCCATGAAATCGAGCGCCTCCCCGATCCGGTCGGCGGTTTCGCCGAACTTGTCGGCCCAGGGGCTGCGGCCCATGAAATCGAGCGTCCACTGGTGGACCTGCCGCAGGTTGGCATAGCCGCCCCCGGCAAATGCGCGCAGCAGGTTGAGCGTGGCGGCAGCCTGCGAATAGGCGCGCACCATGCGCTGCGGATCGTTGCGCCGGGTTTCGGCATCGAATTCGATGCCGTTGACGTTGTCGCCGAAGTAACTCGGCAGAGTGATCTCACCCTGCGTTTCCGTGTCCGAGCTGCGCGGCTTGGCGAACTGGCCCGCCATCCGCCCCACCTTCACCACCGGCATCTTGCCGGCAAAGGTCATCACCACCGCCATTTGCAGCAGCACGCGGAAAGTGTCGCGGATATTGTTGGGGTGGAATTCGGCAAAGCTTTCCGCGCAGTCGCCACCCTGCAGCAGGAAGCTCTTGCCCGCCGCCACTTCGGCCAGATCCGCCTTCAGCGCGCGTGCCTCACCCGCGAAAACCAGCGGCGGATAGGCGGACAGCGTGGCCTCTGCCGCAGCAAGCTCTGCGGCGTCGTCATAGGACGGCAGGTGCCGTGCCTCATGCGCCTTCCAGCTGTCGGGTTGCCAATTCTGTGCCACTGTCTTTTCGCTTTCCGTAAATTCCTGCGCGCGCATAGGCGCAGTTCGATAGAAGAGCAAAGCCTTGAACAGCGCAAGGACAGGAATGTTAGGCGCGGTCCAAGCGGTGCTTATCTGCCGATTATCGCGCTTTGCCTTGCCGCCGGTATCGTGTCGGCCAGTTCCTGCCCTTTGGGGATGATCGCCACTTTCACGCCCTCTCCGTCACCAAAGTATTTGGCGGCGAGTGCCTGCATCGCTTCGGGAGTGGTCACGGTGTAATCGGCCAGCAACGATGTAATGGCGAAAATCCTTCGCGGATCGGTGGTCGCGCCTTCCAGCTGGAACAGCCAGAAGGTGTTGCCGGTCGACGCGCGACGGATCGTCTGGTTGAGCGGCTCGGTCACCCGCGCGAGCTCGTCCGGCGTCACCGGGCTGGTGGCAAGGTCATGCGCGATGCCCTGTGCTGCGCCGAAGAACACCGGAACATCCTCCGGCTTCAGCTGGGCAAGGGCGGTGATCGTACCGCCGCCATCGATATCGAGCGGCCAGTTCGAGCCGACATTGGGGGCATAGCTTGCCCCCGCCCGCTCACGCATGGTGTCGATCAGCCGGTTGTTGAACAGATCGGTCAAGATCTGGAGCTGGCGGGATTCGCGGACCTGCGCAAAGCCGCCGCCTGCTTCCCACGCCACGACAGCCGCAGCCTGGTCCGCATCGCCGCGATGGGTCAGCACGACCGTCTCGTCCCGATCCGCCGGGAAGCCGGGAATGCGCGCCGCGACATCTGCCGGGATCGGTTTGCGCGGCGGGAGTGCGCCGATTGTCTTCTTCAGCGCCTCGATCGTTTCATCGGTGTCGAATTCGCCGAAGACCAGTATCTCGACATTGCCCTGCGCCAGCAGCGGCTCCCACAGCTTGCGGAAGCCTTCGGGCGTCGCCGCCTCGATCTGCTCCGGCGTGGGCGAGGCGAAACGCCCTTCATTGCCGCTGAGGATATATTCGAGATCGCGGCCCAGCACGCCCATCGGGCTGGCTTCCTGGCTTTCATAGGTCAGCCGCAGCGCCGCCTTCTCGCGCAGCACGGGGTTGGCGTCCCAGCGCGGCATGGCGAGTTTCCCGGCGAACAGGTAGAGCTGGTCGGCAAGGTCCTGCCCGCGTGTCTGCGCGGTGAAGGTGAAGACGGCATCGTCGATCCCGAAGCCGAAGCCCATCCGGCGCCCGGTGGTGATCCGGTCGAGCTCTTCCTGCCCCAGTTCGCCAAGGCCGGAACTGACCAGCGCCTGCCTGCCCAACTGGATATAGGCCGCATCGTCATCACCGAATGCGCGATTGCCTGCGCCGAACCGCATCTTGACTGCAACCCGGCCCGGTTCGGCATCGCTCTGCCACAACAATGCGCGCGTGCCGTTGGAAAATTCGATCTGCTCGATCTCGTGGATGCCAATCGGCCCGCGCCGCACGATGGTGCCGGGTGCGCCAATCGGCGGCAGGTCGTCGAACGAGACCTGCTTTGCCGCCAGCCGCGCACTCGGATCGGCGGTGACCGGGGCTTGCAACGCAACGCGCAACGATGCTTCCTCCGCCTCGCCCACCGACGGGGTCATATAGGTCGCGCGGATAACATCGCCCTCGAACAACTCGCGCGTCTTCTCGAGCAGGTTCGCAGGCGTCGCGGTTTTGCGCATCGAACGGAACACGTCGAGGAAGGTCTGCGGCGAGGCGATCGCCTCGCGAATATCGACTGCGCCGACGATTTCGTCAGCCAGCGCGGAACCGGGCAGGACAGAGCTTTGTTCGACAAGGCTGACGAAGGCGATTTCGAATTCGGCCAGTTCGCGGTCGATCTCTTCCTGCGTCGGCGGGTTGTCGGTTGCATCGGCGATCACCGCACGCACATCGCCGAGCGCAGCCTGCCAGTCTTCCGACAGCGGGACGATCTCGACCGATGTCATATCGGCCGAACGGCTGACGCTGTCGCGGCTGACCCGCGCGTCGAGGAAACTGCCGCCGGCCCGCGCCTTCGCCTCGAGCCGCCGGTTGATCAGGGCCTCGGCCAGCTGGCCGCGCAGCTTGCCTTCGTTGTAGACCACCGTGTCGTTGACCTGCCGCCAGGGGCGCAGGATCGAATAGTTCAGCACGCGGGGGAAATCGGGTTCGACCATCACCGCAACTTCGCCGATCGGGTTGGCGGGATCGGCTGCTTCAGGCGCGACCGGGTCACCGAATTCCGGTGCTTCGACCCTTGCCCCTTTGCCCTGCCAATCGGCGAAATAGCGTTCGATCAACGAAGCGAAGATCAGCGGATCTGCATCGCCTGCGACCGAGATGACGGTGTTTTCCGGCCGGTACCAGCGATCATGGAATGCCTGCAGCGCCTCGGGCGTGGCACCCAGCAAGGTTTCCTCCGTCCCGATGGGCAGGCGATTGGCCAGCCTCTGCCCGGCAAACAGCGTCTGGCGGGTTTTCTCGACCACCCGCATGGCAGCGCCGCCACGCTCGCGCTTTTCGGCCAGCACGATGGGGACTTCCGCCGAAACATTGGTCTGGTTGAGCACCGGCTCGCGCATCATGCCCGAAAGCAGCTTGAAGCTCTCTTCCAGTGCGGCGGGCGTCGCATTGGGCAGGTCGAGCTTGTAAACGGTTTCGGTCGGCGTCGTCGACGCGTTGGTGTCGCTGCCGAAGGTCGCGCCGAGCCGCTGCCAGGTGGGGATCGCTTCGCCAAAAGCGAGATATTTGCTCTCGCGGAAACTTAGATGCTCCATCAGATGGGCGAAGCCGCGTTCGGCCTCTTCCTCATGCAGCGAACCCGCGTCGATACGGATGCGGATCGAAACCTGCCCCGGCGGCACGCCGTTGTCACGCACGGCATAGCGCAGCCCGTTATCCATCTCGCCGAACAGCCATTCCTTGTCCTGCGGGACATCGCTGCCTTCGTAGAGCCAGGGCGTTTCCCCCTGGGCCTGAATCGATTCGGGCGGCGGAAGCGGATCGCCCTCCTGCGCAGCAAGCTGCGGTGCAACAAGCGTCAGCGGGAGGAGGAGAGCGAAGTGCCGCGCGGCACGGGTAAGCCTTGTCATGCAGCGCATATAGGGGGCGTGGGTCTGAAGGAGTAGTGAATAGGCGAAAAGCTTTTGCGCGCTTGTCCTGCCCCGCCCCGCCCCCTACATCCCGGCCATGTTTATCGAGACCGAAACCACCCCCAACCCCGCCGCGCTCAAATTCCTGCCTGGACGGCAGGTCATGACCTCCGGCACGCGCGAATTCTCCAGCCCCGAAGAGGCGGAGGCCAGCCCGCTGGCGCAGGCATTGTTCGATCTTGGCGAAGTGGTGAACGTGTTTTTCGGCGGAGATTTCGTCAGCGTCACCGCCGCCCCCGGCACCGGCTGGACCGATCTCAAGCCGCAGGTCGTCTCGATCCTGCTCGACCATTTCGTGTCAGAGGCACCGCTGTTCGCTGGCGGCACAGCTGCGGATATCGCCGTCCCGGCAGAAGATTCGCTGCTGGTCGAGGAAGACCCGGCCAATGCCGATATCGTCGCGCAGATCAACGAACTGCTCGAAACCCGTGTCCGCCCGGCGGTGGCGGGCGATGGCGGCGACATCGCCTATCGCGGGTTCAAGGACGGGATCGTTTACCTGACCTTGCAGGGTGCCTGCTCGGGCTGCCCATCCTCCACCGCCACACTCAAGCACGGGATCGAGGGGCTGCTGAAGCACTATGTCCCCGAAGTGACCGAAGTCCGCGCAGCCTGAGCCAACGGAAAATCCCATGACCAAGCAATTCCACGACAACGCCCTGTCCGGCGAAACGCTCGACCAGCTGTTCAACGAAGCGCGCAGCTATAATGGCTGGCTCGACAAGGATGTGTCGGACGATCGGATTCGCGCGATCTACGACCTGCTCAAGATGGCACCGACTTCGGCCAATATGCAGCCCGCGCGGATCGTGTGGGTCAAGTCGCCCGAGGCCAAGGCGAAGCTCGCCGAACTGGTGATGGAAGCGAACCAGCCCAAGGTGCTCGGTGCGCCGGTCACAGCCATTGTCGGCTACGATATCGATTTCCACGAGGAATTGCCGTGGCTGTTCCCGCATACCGACGCGAAAAGCTGGTTCGAGGGTGACGAGGCGGGCCGTGAGCAAGGGGCATTCCGCAACAGCTCGCTGCAAGGTGCCTATCTGATGCTGGCCGCGCGCGCGCTCGGGCTCGATTGCGGGCCGATGTCGGGCTTCGACAATGCCGCAGTCGACAAGGCCTTCTTCGCCGATGCGCCGCGCCACCGCAGCAATTTCATCTGCAGCATCGGCTATGGCGATCCGGCCAGCATTTTCGAGCGCAGTCCGCGCCCCGATTTCGACAAGTTCAACCGCATCGCCTGAACCGGAACGCTGGCGGAGGGGCCAATATGCGCACGCTTGCGATAGATTGCGCGACCGAAGCCTGCTCCGTCGCGCTGTTCGAGGGTGAGACCCTGCTGGGCCACCGGCACGAAGTGCTCGGGCGCGGCCATGCCGAACGCCTCGTCCCGCTGATCGCCTCGCTGCCCGGCAAGGGCAAGGCGGATCGCATCCTCGTCTCACGCGGTCCGGGCAGCTTTACCGGCGTGCGGATCGGGATTGCCGCAGCGCGCGCGCTGGCCTTTGCCTGGGGTGCGGAGATTTCGGGCTACCCCACCCTCGCGCTTGTCGCCGCGCAAAGCCCTCAGTCCGATCCTGCCGCCCCGGTAACCGTGTGCATGCATGGCGGGCATGGCGAATGGTTCGTGCAAAATTTCGGTGCCGACATGCTGCCGCAAGGTGAAGTTCGCTCGCTTTCGCCCGAGGCTGCGCGCGATGCCTGCCACCATGACGCCATCGCGGGCAACCGCGCCCACGAGCTTGCCGCATTGTTCGGCGCCGACAGCGGCAAGACTGCGATCGACATGCTGCCCGACGCGCGGCACGCCATGCTGCTCCGCCCGGATCACCTCTCCCTCGAAACATCCGCGCTTTATGGCCGCGCGCCCGACGCCAGGCCGCAGTCATGATCGACGATGTCGACCGGATCATGGATGTCATGGCTGCGGCGTTCGATCCGCAATGGGGCGAGGCGTGGAATCGCAACCAGGTGAGCAGTTCGCTCGCAGTCCCGACAACGCATTATCGACTGATCGGGGCCGATGGCAAACCGCCTGAAGAAGGCGCGATGGCTGCCGGTTTCAGCATGGTTCGCGCGGCTCCGGGCGAAGAGGAACTGCTGTTGATCGGCGTCAAACCCGATAATCGCGGCGGGGGAATCGGCTGGCGATTGCTCGAACTATTTGCCGACGACGCAAGAAAACGCGGAGCAGAGCGTATTTTTCTCGAAATGCGCGAGAACAACCCGGCAATTTCTCTTTATCACAGTTTTGGCTTCAACCAGATCGGCCGACGACCGCGTTATTACAAGATGCCCGACGGCAATCGTATAGATGCAATTACTTACGGTATGAATCTGTAAATATCGACAAAAACTGCCTTGGTTACTATTGTGTGGGCAAGTGTTGTACTCGACACTTGAAAAGCAGCCCGGATACGTCCAATGAACCTATCAGATGGCAGGCAGAACAAAACAGCCGCTATCAAGATGAGGACATAATTATGGAAACCATGGAACAGGACATGGGCGAGACTCTGATCACGCTTACGTCGGATATTGTCGCCGCCCATCTCAGCAACAACAACGTCGATGTCGACGCGGTTCCTACGCTGATCACCAATGTCTATCAGGCACTGGCCGGTCTCGGTCAGGAAGCTGCCGCCGAAGAACCGCGCCCGGAACCCGCAGTGGCGATCCGTTCTTCGATCAAGCCGGACTACATCGTCTGCCTCGAAGACGGCAAGAAGCTGAAAATGCTCAAGCGTTACCTGCGCACCAATTACGATATGACCCCGGAAGAATATCGTGCGCGCTGGGGCCTGCCCGCAGACTATCCGATGGTTGCGCCCAACTACGCCGAACGTCGCCGTGAACTGGCCAAGAAGATCGGCCTGGGCCGCAAACCGGGCCAGAAGCGCGGCCGCAAGAAAAAAGCTGCATAAGGCGATCAGCCTGTAGCTTGAGAAGAACGCCCCGTGCCTCTAAGGCAGCGGGGCGTTTCTTTTTGAGAGGGTATATTGGAACAGCGCATCGATCTGGAACAGTTGTGTGCCGAGCGCGGGCTGCGCATCACCGACCAGCGCCGCGTCATCGCCCGCGTCCTGTCCGAAAGCGCCGATCATCCCGATGTCGAAATGCTGCATGAGCGCGCATCGGCAATCGACCCCAAGATTTCGATCGCCACCGTATACCGCACCGTCCGCCTGTTCGAAGAGGCAGGCATCCTCGACCGGCACGATTTCGGTGACGGGCGCGCCCGGTACGAGGCTGCGCCCGAGGCGCATCACGATCATCTGATCGATGTCGAAACCGGCGATGTGGTCGAATTCGTCGACCCTGAGCTGGAGGCGCTGCAAAAAGTCATCGCAGAACGGCTGGGATACCGGCTGGTCGACCACCGGATGGAACTTTACGCGGTGAAACTCGGGCGTGACAAGGACCGCACCGGCGGATGAGCCCCGAACTGCGCGAGGCCGCCGCGCGCGGAGAGCCAACCCCGCTCACCCTTGCCGAAAAATTCCGTTTCTTCCGCCGGGTTATGGCGCTGATCGGGCTGCTGATCGTCTTCGTGCCGCTGCATTATGCATGGCGCATTTTCGCCTATGGCTCGCCCTTCCCGATGCTGTTCCTGCGCTATGCCGGGCGCGTAGCGGGCGCACGGACCACAAGGATCGGCACCCCGCTGCGGCGCGATGTGTTCTTCGTCGCCAACCATATCAGCTGGATCGATATCCTCACGCTGGCGGGCGCGAGCGGCACCGCCTTCGTCGCCAAGCACGAATTGAGCCAGGTGCCGGTGATCAGCTGGCTGTGCAGCCTCAACCGCACCGTCTACGTCAAGCGGGAAGACCGGCTGGGCGTCGCCGAACAGATCAACGCCTTGCGCGAGGCGTTGCAGGATAACTGGTCGGTCACCGTCTTCCCCGAAGGCACGACAACCGACGGGCAATCGCTGCTGCCGTTCAAGACCAGCATGATGAGCGTGCTCGAGCCCCCGCCGCCCGGTGTGCTCGTCCAGCCGGTGCTGATCGATTACGGCGATGTGGCGGAGGAAATCGCGTGGATCGGCGAGGAAGGCGGGATGAACAACGCCCGCCGCATCCTCGCACGCAAGGGCAGTTTCGAGTTGAAACTGCACTTCCTCGAACCTTTCAGCCCTGAGGAATTCCGTGGCCGCAAAGCCATCGGCGCCCGCGCCCGCGCTGCGATCGAGGCTGCGTTGCTCACCACGCTGGGCAAGCCGTTACGGGTGTTCAAACACGATGTCGTCCCGGTGCGCTACGCAGCGCCGAGGGACGAGATGCCCTTGGAGTAAGGCGCGTCCCCGCGAAGGCGGGGACCTTGATCGGCAAGCCCTGGCCAGCAGCCCGAGACCCCCGCCTTCGCGGGGGATCACAAGTGGTTTCAAACCCTGCGATCAACCGCTATAGGCGCGCTTCCATGAAACCGACAACGCCTCCCAAGACCTACCGGGTCAAGAGCTTCGGCTGCCAGATGAACGTCTATGACGGCGAGCGCATGGCCGAACTGCTCGCCGAAAAGGGCATCACGCCCGCGCCCGAAGGCGAGGATGCGGACCTGGTGGTGCTCAACACCTGCCATATTCGCGAGAAGGCAGCGGAGAAGGTCTATTCGGATATCGGCCGTCTGGTGAAGGCAGGCAAGGAAGCCGGGCGCGAACCGATGATCGCGGTAGCCGGTTGCGTAGCGCAGGCGGAAGGCGAGGAGATCATGGCGCGCGCACCGGCGGTCAGCATGGTGGTCGGCCCGCAAGCCTATCACCGCCTGCCCGAAATGCTCGACAAGGCGGTGGCGGGCGAGCGCGCGACTGACACCGACATGCCGCCCATCGCCAAGTTCGATGCGCTGCCCGCGCGGCGCAAGATCGGCCCCGCCGCCTTCCTCACCGTGCAGGAAGGGTGCGACAAATTCTGCACCTATTGCGTGGTGCCCTATACCCGCGGCGCAGAAATCTCCCGCCCGTTCAAGGACCTCGTCACCGAAGCGCAGAAACTGGTCGAGGCCGGTGCGCGCGAGATCACCCTGCTGGGCCAGAATGTCAGCGCATGGAGCGGCGAGGACGACAAGGGCCGCACCACCGGGCTTGCCGGGCTGATCCGGGTGCTGGCGCGCGTCGATGGTCTGGAACGTATCCGCTACACCACCAGCCACCCGGCCGACATGGATGACGATCTGATCGCCGCGCATGGCGATACGCCCAAGCTGATGCCCTATCTCCATTTGCCGGTGCAGTCGGGCAATGACCGGGTGCTGAAGGCGATGAACCGCAGCCATACGGCGGAAAGCTATCTCCGCCTGCTCGAACGCTTCCGCGCCGCGCGGCCCGACCTTGCGCTGAGCGGCGATTTCATCGTCGGCTTCCCGGGAGAGACAGAGGCGGAATTTGCCGACACGCTGAGCATCGTCGACGCGGTCGGCTATGCGCAGGCTTACAGCTTCAAATACTCCCCCCGCCCCGGCACGCCCGCCGCCAGCATGGACGGGCAGATCGCCAGGGACGTGATGGACGACCGCCTGCAACGCCTGCAATCCGCGCTCAACCGCGACCAGCTGGCCTTCAACCAGGCAAGCGTGGGCAAGACCTGCCAGGTGCTGGTCGAACGCAAGGGCAAGCACGAGGGCCAGTGGCTCGGCAAATCACCCTGGCTGCAAAGCGTGTGGTTCGAGGGAGACGCAGCGATTGGCGATCTGGTTGAGGTCGAACTGGTTGAGTCCGGGCCGAATTCGCTGGCGGGTGTTGTGAAAGGATAGCGCATGTTCTTCGTTCCATACGGGCCTTTTGATATCCGCGAAGTAGTCGAATCTGAGAACCGGTTTCGCAAGAAAGATTTTTGGGAGACCGTCGAGGCCAGGCCAGATTATAAGGGATTGTCGTGGGCTAACGGGCTTTACATTTTCTCGATTAAGTTCGGCTCGAACTTCAAACCTTGGTACGTCGGGAAAACCTGTTCTCGATACGGCTTTTCGCAAGAGGTCTTTCAGCCCCATAAGATTCGTCACTATCGAAAAGTCTGCAAGAAAAACCGTGGATCGCCTCATCTGCACCTCATTGCAAAAGTCGAAGGTCAACGAGGTAATTTTTGCCGCGCGTCTGGACGAAGCGACAAGCAGATCGACGCCGTAGAAAGTTACCTCATTGGAATGGCGCTCGCACATAATCCAAAACTACGAAACAATAAAAAAACAAGCTTTTTTAAATACTTAGATATCGAAGGCGTGATAGGCCCGAAGTACGATGGGCGACCACGAGATGATGCCCGAACCCTCAAGAATGTCCTAGGCATCCAACTTTAATTCGTTGTCTCGGACGCATCTCTTTCGGATTCAGAGACTTTCCCCAGCCGCGTTCAGCGCCCGTTCTTGCGTCTTGTGCGTTCTGTCCTAGACTTCGACTCGCAGAACAAAGGAGCCGCATGGGACGCAAACCCACTCGCGCAACGCCACGGATTTCCCCCGCGCCGCAACCGGCCCGCGAAATCCGCCGCGCACAGGTCGATATGTCGTTCGAGGACCAGTCGCTCCTCGTGCCGCTGTTCGGACAGTTCGATGCCAATCTCGTCCAGGTCGAGAACCGCATCGGCGTTTTCATCTCCGCCCGCGGCGACAAGCTGCATATAGAGGGGCCGGAAGACAGCGTCGCCCGCGCACGCGATGTGTTGCAGACGATGTATGACAAGCTGGCAATGGGGCAGGATCTCGATGCGGGTGCGATTGAATCGCTGATCGCGATGTCGAACGAGCCGACGCTCGAAGGCATCGTCAATGCGGACAAGTCCGCGCCGCCGATCATGATCCGCACCCGCCGCAAGACGATCGTGCCGCGCAGCGCGATGCAGGCGAGCTATATGCGCCAGCTGGCGCGCGAGGATGTGATCTTCGCGCTCGGCCCGGCGGGCACCGGCAAGACCTATGTCGCGGTGGCGCAGGCGGCCAGCCAGCTGATCACCGGCAGCGTGCAGCGGCTGATCCTGTCGCGTCCGGCGGTGGAAGCGGGCGAGAAGCTCGGCTTCCTGCCGGGTGACATGAAGGACAAGGTCGATCCCTACCTGCGCCCGCTATACGACGCGCTGTTCGACTGCATGCCGCCCGAGCAGGTCGAACGCCGCATCGCCAGCGGAGAGATCGAGATCGCCCCGATCGCCTTCATGCGCGGACGCACGCTGGCCGATGCCTTTGTCATCCTCGACGAAGCGCAGAACACCACCCGCGAACAGATGAAGATGTTTTTGACCCGCTTCGGCCAGAACAGCCGCATGGTTGTGTGCGGCGATCCGAAGCAAGTCGACATCCCCGGCGGTGACCGCCATTCCGGCCTCGCCGACGCGGTCGAACGGCTGGAGGGCGTCGAGGGCATCGCCGTCACCCGCTTCACCGCCGCCGACGTGGTCCGCCACCCGATCGTGGGGCGGATCGTCGAGGCTTATGAGGGTACGGGGGAGTAGGCGCGCAGACTACCCCAGCTATCCTTCATACCGGAGGCTTTGTTGTACCGGAACCGTCAGGCCAGATGCTTTGGCGAGCTCGGAAATCCACCAATCAACCTCGGCGATTTCTTCCTCAACAACCGCACTATTTGAGCGTCTGTCATCGACCGCCTTCTTTTCAGCATAATCGCTTCCTGTCTTAGCATCCTGTTCGAAGACGGACCCGGAGATGATCGTTTCAATGTCCCGATCTATGGCCAGATTCAGATGCTTTGCGCTGCAAGAGACGGCCTCGCGCCGGTTCTGATCGAGCATCTCGCTATGGAGCACCGCGATACGTTCTCCGTGCCTGCCGGTGATCTGGGTCTGAAACCAGTTCTGCGATAACAGCCACCCAAGTCCCGCCACCTGAAGATCGGTCATTCCCGGCATCGCCTCCTCGAACGGGCGAACATCACCTGCGTATGTGGCCGCAGCGAGGTAGACCTGCCTGCCCCACTGCCTTCCGAGCATGCCTTTGCGTACTATCGCCTTGAGGAATTCGGTCAGTTGGTTGGTTACGATTATTGCCTGTGCATCTGATCTCCCGGTTAATAGATCGGGTATCAGCCGGTTGGGAAAATTGCTCGGTTTAATGAGTACCGTGTCGTGCATGGCACCCGGACGGCCGAGAAACGCGAGAATTGAAGAAACCAATTCCGGATCAAGCGTCCCCGATCGCGCCAGGCTGTTGAGTATCTCCGGTTCGTTCAAGCCCCGGATCCGATTCGGAAAAGCAAGCGCCCGCAACGACAGGGTGGACCGGCAGAAACCCGAATGGAAAATAAAATGCAAGCCCCCGCGCTGGGGCCGCATGGCTTTCACCTCGTCGACACCCACCCAGACATCCGCGTCACCCCGTTTCGCTGCCAGAAACCCGTACTCTTCAAAACTCTCCTGCCGAAACCTGACGAACTGTACAGCCTTTCGTCGAGGGTCGAACTGGTGCGGTATCCAGTCGGCATTGGCCTGCATATCTTCCAGATTTACCATGCCCACTGCAATCTGCGCCAGACCGCAAAACTGCAAGCCTTACATTTGCGGCGAACCCGCAAGCGAAGTCAGGGCCGCTCGTTCAGCCGAAAAGGGCGGACCGAAGCCCGCCACTTTCCTAGTTGTTCGTAATCGAGTGCCTTACATCCCGTCGACAGCCTTGCTGACGAGGATGTTCACCGCCACGCGGCGGTTCTGCTGCTTGCCCCAGTCGGTACTGTTGTCCGCTGCCGGATCGGATTCGGCCATGCCGGTCGGGGTCAGCATGCGGTAGGGCTTCCAGCCGCACTGCTGCTGGAGGTAGTTGACCACCCGCTCTGCACGCTTTTCGCTCAGTTCCTGGTTGATCTCGTAGCTGCCCGTGCTGTCGGTATAGCCGACGACCAGCAGCAGCGCGTTGTCCATTGCGCTCGCCTGCTGGGCAGCGCCGCACAGTTCGGTCTGCGCGTTGCCCGAAAGGTTGTATTTTCCGGTATCGAAATAGACGTTGGTGACGCCCTTGATGTTGTAATTGTCGATATCGGCAACCCGTCCGCGCAGCGCCTCGGTGGCGGCGGTCTGTTCGGCAAAGCCCTGTTCGGTGCCGTTGCGGATCATTGCAGCGGTCTTGAGATCCTTGCTCTTCAGCCGAACCTGGCTGGCGATATAGCCATCGCCCCATTGTACGGTCTTCACCGTCACCGGCAGGCCGTTGAGCAGCGAATCCTTATCGAGCGAAGCACGGCTGAGGCCGAGGAAGCCGCCGCTCGATTTGATTTCGGTCCCGGGGCTGACCATCACCACGGTCTGCGTCCCGCCTGCGCTGGTGACCTGCATCATGCTGCCCTTGCGCGCCGAGATGAAGCCTTCGATCTCCGGCCCTTCGGGCAGGTCCGACAGGTCGGCAGGAAGCGAGCCATAGACCGTGGTCATATACTCGCTGTCATAACCCTCCTGCGTCTGGGCAGAAAGGCTCACCGGTGCGGCAAGTGCCACTGCACCGGCCAGCAACAAGGCCTTGGGCTTCAGGTTCATGGTACGCATTTCAATACTCCTTAAACTTGGCTGCGCCCCTTGCGGAAACGCGGCAATTCGTCCGGCTGCGCGGCGTTTCGCCTGCTGCCTTGCTTGCCCCCGGTGACAATCGAGAATGACGAACAGGGCAGTGAACGTAAAATCTGCCGCGACTGTTCCAGCCTGCCTGCTGCGGGGACGGCGCTTTGCGGTGACTTGTTGCACAGAAGGGGTGGTTTGAGCCAGCGCCGCGGCCGGGCCAGCTGTGGAACGGCGCTGCGCGGGACTGTGCGAACACCATTGATCCTTTCCTACACTGCCCCTGCCGCGCTAGAGGGCGGTCCATGGACACGCTGCCGCATCATCATCCGATCCACCTTGCAGGCCGGGCAGCGGCAGGAGTCCGTTTCGCATCTGGACAGTGTTCCATGTGCTCCACTTGCCCCGGTGGCAGTGCGGGAAGAGCGGTGTGATCCAGCTGGATATCGATGTGGAAGGCTGGCCGGAGGGTGAGTGGGAAGAGCTTGCCACGCGCGCCGTCGATGCCACCATTGCGGTTGCGCCCGAACTTGCGAATAGGCGGCTGGTGGCGAGCCTGCTGTTCACCGTGGATGAGGAAATCCACGCGCTCAACCGCGAATGGAGGGGCAAGGACAAGCCGACCAATGTGCTTTCCTTCCCCATGCTGGCGCGCAAGGAATTGCTCGCGCTGGCACCCGATGGGCCGCCGGAAATGCTCGGCGACCTTGCCCTCGCCCATGAGACTTGCGCGCGCGAGGCGGCTGAAAAGGGCATCCCGCTCGATCACCATGCGGCGCATCTGCTGGTCCACGGCCTGCTCCACCTGGCGGGCCACGATCACGAAATTTCGACCGAAGACGCCGAGGCAATGGAAGCACTCGAAATCGAGGCGCTTGCCAAAATGCACGTTGCAGACCCATATGGGGTCGACTCTTAAGAAGAGCGCAACTTGTGAGGAGCACAACAGGGGCCATGCCCGACCCGGACCAATCCGCAGGAGATGCGGAGAGTAGCAGCGGCCTGCTGGCCGCAGTGAAACGCCTGTTCGATCCGCAGCGCGATCGGTCGCTGCGCGAACAGCTCGAAGACGCCATCGACGAGCACGAGGAAGACGAATCGTCGGGCAATGATGCCCCGGCGGCAGGCGATCTTTCGCCGGTCGAACGCCAGATGCTGCGCAACCTGCTCCACTTCAGCGAACACGACGCAGACGATGTGGCGATCCCGCGCGGCGAGATCATCGCGGTCGAGGCAACGATCAGCTGGGATGAGCTGGTGCGCAGCTTCAGCGAGAACGGCCATTCGCGCATGCCGGTCTATCGCGATGAACTGGACCGGGTGATCGGGATGATCCACATCAAGGATGTGTTCCCCTATCTCGCGGAACGAAAAACCCCACCCTCGGACTGGACCACGCTGATGCGCCAGCCGCTTTATGTGCCGCAGGCGCGCGGCGCGCTCGATGTGCTGGCCGATATGCGCAGCCGCCGCACGCATCTTGCCATAGTGGTCGACGAGTTCTCCGGCACTGACGGGATCATAACCATCGAGGATCTGGTCGAGGAAATCGTCGGCGAGATCGAGGATGAGCATGACGACCTGCCCGAAGAGCTGATAACCCCGATCGGTGACGGCATGTGGGATTGCGACGCGCGCGCCGAGCTGGAGGATGTGGCCGAACAGATCGACCCGCGCCTCGCCGAAGTCGAGGAATCGGTCGATACGCTGGGCGGCCTCACCTTCATCCTGGCCGAACAGATCCCGCCTGTCGGCACCGTGGTCGAACATCCCAGCGGGTGGAAAATCGAGGTCACGGCGGCGGACAAGACCCGCGTCAAGCGCCTGCGGCTGCACAAGCCTGTTGCGAGTGAGGATGCATAATCCTCATCCTTTGGTCGAATAATTCGATTTTTCGCAACAAACGCGCAGCGGCCTGCTAGGAACGACAATCATGGCGACTCGTCGGCTCCCCCCCCTTCGCGCCCTTGAGGCATTCATGCGGACGGTTCGTCTTGGCTCGGCCCGTGCAGCGGCGGAAGAGCTGGGGCTCAGCCCGTCGGCACTGTCTCGCCGGATCGCCAATCTGGAAGACTTCACCGGCAAGAAGCTGTTTACCCGCGCGCGGCAGGCGATGGCACTGACCGACGAAGGGCAGGCGTTCCACGATGCGGTATTCCCGCATCTCGAGGCGCTGGCGATGGCGATCGAGAACCATTCGGAGAACATGTCGCTGCTGCGGCTGCATCTCGGCGTGCTGCCGCTGTTCGGCAGCCAGCGGCTGTTCCCGCACCTTGCCGAACTGCGCGAGCGGCATCCGCTGCTGCATATCGATATCGACACCGGCCCGCATCTGGAGGACCGGGTGGGCGATACGCTCGACGCAGCGATCATCCTCTCCCGCGGCCCCGCATCGGGCTTTCATGCCGTGCGGCTCGACCACAATATGGTCCATGCAATCTGCAATCGCCCGATGGCGGAGAAGCTGGGTGACACGCCCGACCGTGAATTGCTCGGCAAGCAGACCTTCCTGATCCATAACGAGCTGCCCGAAAGCTTCGAAGCCTGGAAGCGCGAGATCGACCTCGCCGACCTCGAACCCGCAGCCATCGACCATTACGATTCAGGGCAACTGATGCTCGAAGCCGCCGCGCAGGGCCTGGGCATTGCGATCATGCATGATGACCACATGAAACGTGCCGCCGATAACCGGCTGGCGCAGCTCTACAATATCGAGGTCGAAAGCCCCTACAGCTACTGGTTCATCTGCAAGCCCACCGCGCTCGAAAGCCGCCCGGTGCGCCTGTTCCACGACTGGCTGGTCCGCGCAGGGCTCTAGGCAGCCTGGGAGAATTGAAATGACGTTTCGCAATGCGCTGCCCCGCGCAGCGGCTTTGGCAGTACTGTTTCTCGGCGCGGGCAGCACGGCCGCCCACACAACTGCCCCGGAACCGGAAGTGCGCGCAGCCGCCAGCCAGTTCGAGAGCATATCCGCCCTTGTCGGCGAATGGGATGTCAAGGAACAGGGCGCACTGAAGATCGTGTTCGAGCCGACCGCGCGCGGCACCGTGATCCTCGAGAAATGGATGGTCGGCGAACGCATGCATTCGCTCACCGTCTATCACACCGATGGCGATGCACTGCTTGCGACGCATTATTGCCCCCAGGGCAACCAGCCACGCCTTGCTGCCACGACCGGTGAAGACGGAACGCTGCGCTTTACTTTCCGCGATGCGACCGATCTTGAGGAAGGGGAATCCTACCAGCACGACCTGTCGCTGCGGATAAACACCGACGGCACCGTATCGCGCGCGGAAACCTATTGGGGACCAGAAGGCGCAGGCGAGGAAAGCACCCTCACCCTGTCACGCGTGGCACAGCCCGGCGCCTAGTCGGGGCGCGCCGCGTGGATGCAGGGCGGCACTGTCTCACCCGGCTTGACGAGATAGGATTGATAGCCGGGATGCACCTTGTCCTTGTCGCCGCATTCGACCTCAGGCTTCACCACCGGCTCGTCATCCTTGCCTAGCAGCCCCAGTGCCTCGCTATCCTCATATGCGGCGATCCACATCAGGCAATCGCCCAGCGCGCGAATGCTGTGCTTGCTACCAGCGGAGGATGAGGGATTGCAGTTGATGACCACTTCGCGCGCGGCAGGAATCGTCTTGTAGCGGCGCAGCAGGCGCAGGAATTCCCCCCGCTCGGAGATCGCCAGCCGATTGGTGTCGTACATCATCGGATCGCCGTTGAAGAAGGGCGAGGTGTTGAACACGATGGCGCGCACATCGGGGTTTTCGATCGAAATCTGCGTTGCCAGCGCACCACCCAGCGAATGGCCGGTCACCTCTATCGGTACATCGGCATGCCCCTCTGCATCGAGCAATGCGCGTTCGGCAGCATAGACCTTGCCCGCACCCTCGCGCTGCGCATCACCGAGCGAGCCGGAGAATATATCGTTGAACGGTCCGAATTCGGTCCCGCGAAAGGCGATCACCCGCGCAGCGAGCCTGCCGCGTTCGCCATGCTTCACCTCGAAGCGGTCGAACACGAGATAGGCCAGCCCCGTCCCGTCATTATCCGCCGCCTCGCGCCGCACGAACGCCTTGGGCAGCGCAGCGTATGCATCGTCGTCGAGATAGGCGTTGGAGCTGAGCATGGCATAGGCGTAGCTCTCCACCGCCGCCTCACGCACGAAATCGCACCACCCGCCCGGCTCATCCCGACAGGGCGCGCGACTCTGCATAAGGTCGGGCAAGGGGGTGATGCAGCCAGCCAGCAGGAGCGGCAGCGCCACAACTGCAGCCAAGCGTTTCATCACCCCTTGCCCGACAAATCAGGAAATCGTTGCTTTCACAATTTTGCCCGGTTCGCGCGGCGGTTCGCCCTTGGGCAGCGCGTCGACATGTTCCATGCCGCTCTCGACCTGACCCCACACGGTGTACTGGCCATCGAGGAAATGGGCATCGTCGAAGCAGATGAAAAACTGGCTGTTGGCGCTGTCCGGCACGGCGGTGCGCGCCATCGAGCAGGTGCCACGGACATGCGGTTCGGCGTTGAATTCGGCCTTCAGGTCCGGCTTGTCGCTACCGCCCATGCCTGTGCCGTTGGGGCAACCGCCCTGCGCCATGAAACCGGGGATCACACGGTGGAACTTGATCCCGTCGTAAAAGCCTTCATTGGCCAGTTCGGTGATGCGTGCGACATGGCCCGGCGCAAGGTCGGGGCGCAGCTTGATGACGACGTCGCCGCCTTCTCCGTTGCCGGTGTCGAGGGTGAAGGTAAGCGTATCGGCCATGGGAATCTCCTGATTGGGTGTTGCGCCTCGATATAGAGGCCACATCGCCAATGTCACCCCGCAGCGGCGCCGCCATCCGAAGCCGCGCTTGCTTTTCGCCTCCCCTCGCCTAGAGCGGCAACCGAGGGAAGCAGCCGGATGAACGAACCGCTCGACGAAGCTCTGGTCGAAACCGATCCGCATCTGGCGGAGGATGTTGCGCGCCCGGACGACCGGATCGACGACGAACGGCTGGACGAGGAAAACACGCTCAAGGCGGACTTCGTGCGGCAGGTGCGCGATGCACTCGAGGAAGGCGACCAGGGCAAGGTCTACGACCTCGTCGAACCCCTCCACCCTGCCGATATCGCCGACCTGATCGAACTGTTCGAGCGTGACGAACGTGCCGGTTTTGCTGCCGCCATCACCGACCTGATGGGGTCGGAAGTGATCGCCGAACTCAACGACTTCGTGCGCGAGGAAATGATGGAGGCGCTGCCCGCAGATGCGGTCGCCGCCATCGCCGAACAGCTGGAAACCGACGACGCGGTCCAACTGATCGAGGATCTCGACGAGGAAGAACAGCAGGCCGTCCTCGCCGAACTCGACGATGAAGACCGCGTCGCGATCGAAAGCGCGCTCGCCTACCCGGAAGAAACCGCCGGGCGCCTGATGAGCCGCGAATTCGTCGCGGTCCCGGAGCACCTGACAGTCGGCGATTTGATCGATTACCTGCGCGAGCGTGGTGAGAGCGGGGGTGATCAGGGGGCGGAGTTCTTTGAAGTCTTCGTGGTCGACCACAAGCATCATCCGGTCGGCACCTGCGCATTGAGCTGGGTGCTCACCACCCCGCGCAATATCGCGCTGACCGATGTGATGAAGCGCGACCAGACGCTGATTCCCGACATGCTCGACCAGGAAGAGGTCGCGCTCATGTTCCAGAAATACGGGCTGATCAGTGCTGCGGTAGTGGATGAAAGCGGGCGGCTGGTCGGGCAGATGACGGTCGATGACGTCGTCCACATCATCTCCGAAGAGGCGCAGGAAGACGCCATGCTGCTGTCCGGCGCAGGCGAAGGCGACATTAACGAGCCGATCCGCGAGGCCTATGCCGCGCGTGTGCGCTGGCTGGTGGCGAACCTCGGCACGGCATTGTTCGGCAGTACGATCATCTGGATGTTCGGTGCGGCGATCGAAAAGCTGGTCGCGCTGGCCGTGCTGATGCCGATTGTCGCCAGCATCGGCGGCAATGCGGGGACGCAGACAATGGCGGTGGCCGTGCGAGCCATCGCGATGAACCAGCTGACCGAAGCCAACACCACCCGCATCCTGTGGCGCGAATTCCGTGTCGCGCTGCTCAATGGCGCGACGGTGGCGGTGCTGGTCGGCGTGGCGACCGCGCTGATCTTCTCACCCCTGCTGGGTGCGGTGATTGCAGCGGCGATGGTGATCAATGTCGTGACCGCCGGGCTGGCGGGCGTGGCCGTGCCGGTGGTGTTCGAACGGCTGGATCAGGATCCGGCGGTCGCCAGTTCGGTGTTCGTGACCATGATCACCGACAGCATGGGCTTCTTCGCTTTCCTTGGCCTTGCCGTGCTGGCGGGGCTGGCGGGTTGAGCCGCGCGGGATAATCGCTATCTCGGCACCATGCCGGACCAGTCACCCCTCCACATGACCAAGATCGCCTTCGGTGCGAAGAGCTGGTCCGACCTTGCGGGATGGTATGAAAACCGCAAGAAAATCAGGCTGACGACGCGCTATCTTCCCAAGCGGCATGAAGAGATGGTGGGCGGATCGCTCTACTGGATCCTCGATCATGCGCTGGTGGCGCGCAGCCGTATCCTCGGCTTCAGCAAGACCGATGACGGGCGCTGGCACATCAATCTCGAGCCGGTACTGGTCCGCACCCACCCGCTGCCCAAACGGGCGCATCAGGGTTGGCGCTATCTCACCGCCGACAAGGCCCCGCGCGATCTGGCCGAAGGAGAGGACCTGGGCGACATGATGCCGGCCAGCATGGCGAAAGAACTGGGCAAGCTGGGGCTGGTTTAGCCGACCTTCTCCGCTACCCGTCGCAACACATTGGCATAGGTTTCGGGTGGCTGCGCGCCGGGGATGAGGAACTTGCCTTCGATCACCATTGCCGGAACGCCGGTGATATTGGCGTCATAGGCCTGCTGCTGGTCGCCGCGCACATGCTGCGCAAGCGCCGCATCGTCGAGAGCAGCTTCGGCAGCGTCGCGGTCGAGGCCGATTTCCTCGACAATATCGAGCAACACCGTGCGCTCACCGACCCGGCGGCGATCGTTGAAATGGGCGGTGAACAGCGCGAGCTTGAGTTCGGTCTGCGCCGCCGGACCATAGACCGCCAGCGCCCATGCGAGCAGCTTGTGCGCCTCAAATGTGTTCCACATCATCGCCGGTGGCGCGGGTTCATCACCCTCGTAGCCTAACGAAACGCCAGCGGCGGACGCCGCCTCGCGCATCCGGCCCTGCACCGCCAGCGCCTCTTCCCGCGTGCGCCCGTATTTGCGCGCAATGTGGGAGGTGTGATCCTCCCCTTCCGGCGGCATATCGGGATTGAGTTCGAACGCATGCCAGCGGATTTCCGCCTCGATCTCGCCTTCGACCAGCTTGAGCCCTTTTTGCAAATTGCCCCAGCCGATCACGCACCACGGGCACATCACATCGGACCAGATATCGATTGCGAGTTTGGTCATTTTGAAATCCACCAGCTGAGCAAATGATGCGCGATAGCGTGTGGCGGCGGGGCGATGAAGGAGCCGTCACCGGCAAGCGCGGCCTTCACCTCGTCCCGCGTATACCAGTTGATTTCCGCCATTTCGGTCTCGTCGATGGTCAGTGCGTCATCATCGGCATGCGAATGGCAGCCAAGCATGAGCTGGCTGGGGAACGGCCATGGCTGGCTGGCGATATAGCTGACATCGCGCACCCGCACGCCCGATTCCTCGAACACTTCGCGCGCCACCGCCTCTTCGATGCTCTCACCCGGCTCGACGAAACCTGCCAGTGCGGAAAAGCGCCCCTCTGGCCAGCCAAGCCCTCGCCCGAGCATGAGCTTGCCGTCATATTCCACGAGCATGATCGTGACCGGATCGGTGCGCGGGAAATGCTGCGAACCGCACGATCCGCAATCGCGCTGCCAGCCGCCCTTGGCGATCCTTGTCGCACCGCCACACGCCGCACAAAAGCGGTGCCGCGCATGCCAGTCGACGATGCTGCGCGCGCCGCCATATAGCGCAAGGTCGCCCGGACTGAGCGCCTGCATCAGCCCCCATAGTCGCGGATTCGCCATGCGCGGGCTTGCATCACCCTGCGGCGGGACAGCAGCAAAACACGGCTTGGCATCCCCGTTTTCATTGGCATCCAGGCCAAGGAACACCAGCTCGGCATCTTCCGGCGCATCGGCCAGCGTACCCCAGACCAGCGCGTTGTTCTCGTCCAGACCCGGCATCAGCCCGTCGAGCGCGAGCAGTTTCGCCCGCCAGTTCATCGATGCGGCCAGCGCCTCCGGGTCGGCCCGGACATGGTCCGCCCGGTCGAGCCGCGATCCGGTGAATGCAAGCATGCCCCCTGCCATGGTCATGGTCATGGTCGCGCGCCCACCATCACGCAGCCGCCTTGAGCAGCGCGAGATCCTTCCTCACGATCTCGGGGAATTCGCGCTGGATGGGGTAGGCATCCGACAGCATATATTGGGTGAAATTCGCCGCGCGCAGGCGGCTTTCCATGTCGACAAAGGCGGTGGTCCCGGCCGCCCCGCCCCAGCCATACGCACCGCCCGTCACCCGGCCACCGGCACCGAAGCCCTGCCCGGCAACCCATGTTCCCTTGGTATCGACCGTGTCGAGCAACAGGTTCGAGGTGCCTTCGAGCACGGCCGCTTCACCCATCACCCGCTTGCCATCGATCATGCCCCGTCCCACCAGCATGCGCTGGAACCGGTCATAGTCGCGCGCGCTCGAGACAAGCCCCGCACCGCCAAAGGGGAAGCCGGGCTTGTCGTAATATATCGAACTCGCACCCATATCGAGCGGCAGCGAAACGCCATTGATCACGAAATAATTGGCCGTCATCCGCGCCTTTTCGCTGGCGGGTACGCGGAACCATGTGCTGTCCATCCCGCACGGATCGAAAATGCGCTGTTTGAGGAAGGCATCGAACGGCATGCCCGAAGCAACTTCGATCACCCGCCCCAGCACGTCGAGCCCGACCGAGTAACTCCACTTCGTACCCGGCTGGTAGACCAGCGGCAGGGCAGCGATGCCATTGGCGAATTTTTCCAGGCTGTCAGTCGGCTTTGCCTCGCTGACCCCGGGGATCGGGAAGCGGGTGACCTGCCCGGGAACAAGGCCCTTGCGCTCCATCGCCTGCACGATGGGGCCTTTCTGGACAATGTTGTAAGCCAGCCCCGCCGAATGGGTCATCAGCATGCGCACGGTAACCGGGCGCCTGGCCGGTTCGAGGTTCTCCGGCCCGATGCTGCCATCGTATTTCTTCTGCACCTGCATATTGGCAAAGCCGGGAATGAAATCGGCAACGGGCTGGTCGAGCTTGAGCTTGCCGTCCTCGACCAGCATCATCGCGGCCATGCCGGTGATCGGCTTGGTCATCGAATAGATGCGATAAAGGCTGTCGAAATCCGCGTGTGTCTTGCTGCCGAAAGCCAGCGTGCCGCGTGCGATGATATCGGGGTCTTTCTGGCCCCAGCCCATGGTGGCGACCATATTGGCGACCTTGCCGCTGGTGACATAGTCTTCGACCGTCGCCAGCACATTGGGCCAATGGGCAGTATGCGCCAGCGCCAAGCGGCCAAGCGGCAGGCCCGACAACGCAATCCCGGCGCCCAGCAGTGCCGAACCGCGCAGCAGCGAGCGACGGGAAATCTGCGCATCTTCGAAAGTGCGGAATGCCATCAACAGGTCCTCTTTTGAAATTGTTTTGCCCGGTGTGGGGGAAGCAGGCTGAACGGTCAATTGCCGTTTCCTGCAATGATCTGATCCGCCTTGAACTGTGTTAGTGCAATATCCATATAATACACATGTTCAATATCCTCTCGATCCTCGTCGGCCTCGTCGCGCTGATCCTCGCCATCCCTTCAACCATCCCGTTGCTTGGCTGGGGCAACTGGATCGTGCTGCCCATCGCGCTGATCGGCGTCGGCTTCGGTGCGCTGTCATCGTCGAACGGCGGGCGCAATTTTTGCCTTGTGGTGTTCGTGATCGCGATCATCCGCCTGTGGCTGGGCGGCGGGATTATCTAACGCGCCGCGAGAGCCAGCCGCGCGGCCTTGGCGAACAAGGTCGGCAGGCCCGCATCGTCGAGTTTGTCGAGCGACCACCATTCGCCGCCGAATTCCCCAGCTCGCACCGGGTCGACCAGCGCACGCACATGCAATGTCAGATGCGCATGGGTGAATGTGTGCCGCACAGCGCCGCAATCACGCCATTCACCTGACAGTGGCGGCTTTCCGCTGCCATCCGCGCGCGCGGTCCACCCGTCGTCCGGCAGAGCGCGCATTCCGCCCAGCATCCCCTCGCCTGGTCGCTGCACCAGCAGCACATGCCCGTCACGCTCGATCCACCATGCCGTGCCGATCCGTTCGGGTTTCGCCTTCCTGGCAGGCTTGACCGGATATCGTTCCGGCTCGCCCGCTGCCCTCGCTTCACAGCCAACGGCCAGCGGACAGAGCAGGCATTTGGGCGCGCGCGCGGTGCAAATGCCCGAACCCAGATCCATCATGGCCTGCGCAAAATCTCCTGCCCGCTTATCCGGTGTGATCGCATCGGCGCGCTGGCGGATTGCCTTGCGCGCGCCGGGCAGCACCTCGCCGATCGCGAACAACCGCGCCACCACCCGCTCGACATTGGCATCGACCACCACCGCCCGCGCACCAAAGGCAATCGCTGCCACCGCTGCGGCCGTGTAAGCGCCGAGGCCGGGCAATTCCTGCAATTGCGCTTCGGTGCGCGGAAAGCCGCCCAAGTCCGCGACCGCCCTCGCCGCTTTCACCAGATTGCGCGCCCGCGAATAATATCCCAGCCCCGCCCATGCCGCCATCACCTCATCATCCGGCGCGGCGGCGAGCGCCTCAACATCGGGCCAGCGGGCGAGGAATTTCGCGAAATAGGGCTTCACCGCCGCAACCGTCGTCTGTTGCAGCATCACTTCGGACAACCACACGCAATAGGGATCCGGCGCAGGCTCACCGGGCAATGCGCGCCACGGCAGGTCGCGCGCATGGCGGTCGTACCAGCTCAAAAGGCGGTTGGATATTTCTGCAATGCTGGCGGTCACGCCGCGCCTATGGCATGGGGCTGCGAACAATGGAACGGGACACGACTGGCAAGGGCAAGAGGCCCGCAAAACCGCGCAGGCTGGCAAAGCCTTACGAGCGCCCGCGCGGCGGACCGGCCAAGGCGATTTCCGACCTGATGCCGCAAATCGGGCGCACCGCTTTCCGCCGCTTCGGCTTCGTCCAGTCGAGCGTCGTCACCCGCTGGCCCGAAATCGTCGGCGAGACCCATGCCAGGGTCTGCGCGCCGGAATCGATCCGCTTCCCCCCCGGAGAGAAGGCGGAGGGCATATTGCAACTGGTCGTGCTGCCCGCCCACGCCCCGCTGATCCAGCACATCATCCCCGAGATCATGGAGCGCGTGAACCGCTTTTTCGGCTATCAGGCGGTGTCGCGGGTCAAGCTGCGGCAAGGTGCGGTTAAGCCGCCAGGCGATAACGGGCAGGCCGAAAAACCCAAGGCCCCGCCTTCGCTCAAGCCGATTCCGATGGAATTGGGCGAAAGCCTGCGCGATATCGGCGATCCCGAATTGCGCACAGTGCTTGAATCGCTGGCGCGGAGCCTGGGTGGCAACGAGAATGAGAACGAGAAGGATTGACGGGTCGATGCGGTGGAAACGCCCTGCGAAACTGATGGCGCTGGCGGTGGTCGGTGCCCTGAGCGTCGCCTCCTCCAATACGCCATGGCATGCCACGGTCGAAGTCAGCGATCGCGCGCATACGGTCGGCAACCCCGAGGCAGAAACGAAGCTGACCGAATTCGTCAGCTACACCTGCCCGCATTGCGCAGAGTTCGCGATCAAGGGCGATCCGCCGCTGCAACTCGCCTATATCGGCACCGGCAAGCTCAAGCTCGAAGTGCGTCCGGTGATCCGCAACTCGGTCGACCTTGTCGCGACCATGCTGGTGCAATGCGGCGATGCGAGCAAGTTCCCGCGCAACCACACCATGTTCATGCTCTCGCAGCGCAACTGGCTGCCGATCACCCAGCGCGCCAGCCAGGCGCAGGTCGCCCGCTGGACGGCTTCGGACAAGGCGGCCGCCCGCCGCGCTATCGCCAACGATCTCGGCTTTTACGGGCTGATGGAAGCGCGCGGCTATTCGCGGGTCGATTCCGACAAATGCCTCAACGACCAGTCGCAGGCCGACCGTCTCGAAGCCAATACCGACGCCGATTCCGCAGAGTTCGACGTCCATAGCACCCCAAGCTTCGCCATCGATGGAAAGCTGCTGAAGGACGTGCACGAGTGGACATCGCTCGAAACCGCGCTCAATTCGCAGCTTCAGGAGCCGAAGTAGCCGGACAAGTAAGGGGACAAGCTGTGGAAAGCCCCCCGCGCCGCTTCACCCCCTCGCCATCATCCGATAGCCTCACCGATCAAATCCCAAGGATACGATTTATGACCAAGTTCCGTTCCCTCGCTTTTGCCGCCCTCGTAGCGCCGCTGGCACTGGGCCTTGCCGCCTGCGATTCGACGGAAGGCGACGATGTGGCCGAAGCAGAAGTGATCGCGCCGATCGACGCGCCCGAAGGCTCCGAATGGATCGATGTGACCAGTGTTTCGGAATATGACGGCTATATCCTCGGCAACCCGGATGCGCCGATCAAGCTGGTCGAATATGCCTCGCTGACCTGCCCGGCCTGTGCCGCTTTCGCAGCGCAGGGATCGGAGGAACTCAAGACCAAGTTCGTCAATTCGGGCCGCGTCAGTTACGAGCTGCGCAACCAGATCCACGGCCCGCACGACCTTGCGCTCGCAACCATGGTCCGTTGCGGCGAGAAGGAAGCCTTCCACCCGCTGTCGGACCAGGTCTGGGCGAATCTCAACGGCCTGATCACGCCGATCATCGAGAACCAGGATGCAGTGCAGGCCGCCTTCGGCCTCGCGCCCGACCAGCGCATGGTCAAGATTGCTGAAATCGGCGGCTATTACGATTTCTTCGCCGCGCGCGGACTCAGCGCCGACCAGGCGCGTCAGTGCCTCGCAAACGAAGAAACCTACAGCGCCATCGCCGAACGATCGACCCAGCAGTCGCAGGAATTCGGTGTCGAAGGCACGCCGACCTTCTTCCTCAACGGCAAGAAGATCGATTCCAACAGCTGGGATTCGATCAAGGTGCTGATCGAAAAGGCTGGCGCGCGGTAAGGCCGCGCCGAGGGGGGAACAGGGCCGACGATGCAGATCAAGAAGCTTCGACTGAGCGGCTTCAAGAGCTTCGTCGAGCCTGCCGAACTGCATATCGAACCGGGGCTGACGGGTGTCGTCGGCCCGAATGGCTGCGGCAAATCCAACCTGCTTGAGGCGATCCGTTGGGTGATGGGCGAAAACTCGCCCAAATCCATGCGCTCGGGCGGGATGGAAGATGTCATCTTCGCCGGCACCGCCACCCGCCCCCCGCGCGATTTTGCCGAAGTCGTGCTGCATGCGCAGGATGATCGCGGCGAGGACCTCGACGTCACCCGCCGGATCGAACGCGGCGCAGGCAGCGCCTATCGCGTCAACGGGCGCGATGTGCGGGCGAAAGATGTCGCGCTGACCTTTGCCGATGCGGCAACTGGCGCGCACAGCCCCGCGCTTGTCAGCCAGGGCAAGATCGCGCAGGTTATCGCCGCCAAGCCGACCGAACGCCGCCAGATGCTGGAGGAAGCGGCGGGCATCGCGGGGCTGCATGTCCGGCGCAAGGATGCCGAGCAGAAGCTGCGCGCGACCGAGGCAAACCTTGCCCGGCTGGAAGACCTGATGGCCGGGCTCGACAGCCAGATCGCCTCGCTGCGGCGGCAGGCCAAGCAGGCCGAGCGTTACACCAAACTCACCGAACAGATCACCACGGCAGAAGCGCGGCTGCTGTTCGCCCGCTGGCGCGATGCGGCAGCAGCAGCGGAGGCCGCACGGGCCGAAGCAAAGCGCGCCGATGAACGGGTGGCCGAAGCCAAGAGCGCGAGCGACGAGGCGCAGAAGGCACAGCACGCGGCGGCAAAAGCCCTCGCCGAAGCGCGTGAGGAAATGCAGGACCGGCGCGACGATGCCAGCGCGCATGGCCACCGCATGGCGGCCCTCACCAGCCAGTTGGAGGCGGCGGAACAACGCCTTGCCGATCTCGACCGCCAGAAGACCCGGCTGGAAGAAGATCGCGGCGAGGCCGACCGGCTGACCAGCGATGCCGCCGAGGCGCTTGCCCGGCTCGAACGCGATCTTGCCGCGAGCGAGAAAGCCCTCGCCGCCGACGAGGAACAGCGCCCCGCCCTCGCCCAAGCCGTCGAGAAAGCCGAGCGCGATGGCCGCACCGCCGAACTCGCACTGGCAAAGGCAACTGCAGACCATGCCGGGGTCGAGGCCGAATGGCGCGTGGCCGAGGCGGAGATCGAACAGGCAAAATCGCGCCTCGCACGGCTCGATGCCGAAGGCGAACGGCAGGCCCGTATCCGCACGGAGCTGGCCGAAAGCGGCGATCCCGAGGCGAGGCTTGCACAGGCAAGCGAGGCGGCGGAGGAGGCCGCAACAACGCTGTCGTCGGCCCGCGAGGAGCTTGAGAAGCAGCAAGCGCGCAAGGCCGACCTGCAATCGGCCCGCGATGAAGCGGGCAATGCGCTTGCCGCTGCACGCGCCGAGCTTGCCGGGATCGAGCGTGAATACACCGCTCTGGCGCGTGACCGCGATGCGCGCGTCAAGGCAAAGGCGCAGCGTCAGGGCCGCCCGGTCGCGCTCGACGAAGTGCGTGCAGCACCCGGCTATGAACGTGCGCTCGCCGCCGTGCTCGGTCGCGATGCCAAGGCCCCGCTGGGCGATGCGCAGGGCGACGGTCGCTTCTGGACCGGGGGTGAGGCCCCGCAACAGGTGGCTGGCAGCCTTGCCGCGCATGTTGCGCAATGCCCGCCGCAACTCGCGGCCCGGCTGGCACTGGTGCATGTGGCGGACAGCGACGACGGGCGAAAACTCGCTCCGGGCGAATGGCTGGTCACAACCGGCGGCCAGCTGCGCCGGTGGGATGGGTTTGTCGCGCGCGGGGAAGGCGCGGCGGAAGCGGCCCGGCTCGAGGCGGATAACCGGCTGGCCGAGCTTGAGACACAACTGCCCGCCTTGCGCAATGCGGTGCAGGACGCCCAGCAATTGCAGGACAGCGCGCAGGGCGAATTGTCCGAACTCCAGCGCAATCTCGTGGCACTTGAACGCGGGGTTGGTGAAGCGGCGGAGGCAGAGCGCCGCGCCCTTCGCGAACTCGATCAGGCGGAAGCTGCGAAGGAACGCGTGGCCGCGCGGCTGTCCGAACTCGACGAGGCGGCGAGCGACCTTGCCGAGCAGCGCAAGCAGGCCGATGCCGACCACGCCGCTGCAACCGAACGTAAATCTGCCCTGCCCGATCCGGCGGCAGGCCGTGCCTCGCTCGAAGCCGCGCAGGCGAAGAACGAGGCGGCGAAATCGGGGCTGCAGGCCGCTACCGCCAATCTCGCCGCGCATGACCAGGGGCTGGCCGTCACCCGCGAGCGCACCGCCGCCCAGCGCAGCGAAATGGCCAGCTGGCAAGCGCGATCATCAGAGGCAGCCCGTCGGCTGGGCGACATGGCCCGCCGGTTCGAGGAAATCGAGCAAGAGCGCGCCGTCTTCGCCGCCAAGCCCGAAGGGCTGATGCGCGAGATCGAACAGGGCGACGCGGTGCGCGAACGTCTGGGCAAGGAACTCGCTGCTGCAGAAGGCGCCGTCGCCGAGGCGCAGGCCAGTGCCGACAATGCCGATCGCGCCTTCGCCGAGATCAACGAAGCACTCGCCACCGCACGCGAAAGTCGTGCCGGGCTGGCCGCGCGGGCCGAGAATGAGGAAGCGCGCCGCAGCGAGATGGCGCGCATTTCGGGCGAACGCTTCCAGTGCCCGCCGCCACTGTTGGCGGAAAGGTTCACCTTCGATCCGGACGAAGTGAAAAACTCCGGGCAGGAGGGCGAGGAACACGAGCGGCTGACCGCCAGCCGCGAACGCATCGGCCCGGTCAACCTCGTTGCCGCCGAGGAGCTGTCGAAGATCGAGGCCGAACATGGTGCCAGCGCCGAGGAGCAGGCCGAACTGGCCGAGGCGGTCAACCGGCTGCGCGGCTCGATCGGCAGCCTCAACCGCGAGGGGCGCGAGCGGCTCAAGGCCGCGTTCGAGCAGGTCAACGAGCATTTCCAGCGGCTGTTCACCCGGCTGTTCGAAGGCGGGCAGGCGCACCTGGCGCTGATCGACAGCGACGATGTGCTGGAGGCGGGCCTCGAAATCTTCGCTCAACCGCCGGGCAAGCGCCTGCAATCGCTCACGCTTCTGTCCGGCGGCGAGCAGGCGCTGACCGCGACGGCGCTGATCTTCGCGCTGTTCCTGACCAACCCCGCGCCGATCTGCGTGCTCGACGAAGTCGATGCGCCATTGGACGACGCCAATATCGACCGTTTCTGCGACCTGCTCGATTCGATGGTGAAAGAGACAAACACCCGCTATCTGATCGTCACCCACAATGCGGTGACCATGAGCCGCATGCACCGCCTGTTCGGTGTGACCATGATCGAAAAGGGCATCAGCCGCCTCGTCAGCGTCGACCTCGGCGCGGCGGAGGAATTGCTGGCGGCGGAATGATCCGGCTGGCGTCCCTTGCCGGGTTCGCCGCAATCACCCTCGCCCTGCCGTCAACCGCCTTCGCGGCATCGAATGAGGCGCAAGCCGCCACCTGCGTTTCGACCGATTTGCCGACCCGCGGCGAACGCGTTGCACTGATCATCGCCAACAGCGCCTATCGCGGCAGCTGGAGCGCGCTCAACAGTCCGGCAGCAGATCAGGCCGTTGTCGCCAATGCGCTCGGCCAGGCGGGCTTCACGGTCGGGGTGCTTTGCGATGCCGATCATGCGGCCATGAGGCAGGCGCTCGACCGGCTCGCGGCGGCCAGCAAGGGTGCCGATGCCGCACTGGTCTATTTCGCCGGGCACGGCTTCGAATGGCGCGGCCACAATTACCTAGCCCCGGTCGATGCTGGCGATTCGATCACTGCAGGCGACAATGCACCGACGCATGATTTCGTCAGCGTCGATGCCCTGTTCGAGGCGGTCGCGGGCGCGAATGCCGGACTTGTCCTGTTCGAGGCCTGCCGGTCCGAAATTGCACCGACTGCGGGCAATGGCGATGCCGCCATGCTGGGTGGTGCCAATTCGATTGCCGGGAAAGGCATGGCAATCGGGTTTTCCACTGCGCAGGGAAGACCCGCGCTCGACGCCGCCCCGCCGACCTATCTGCTCAGCCCGTTTGCCGAAAGCCTTGGCGAACATATCCTCATTCCCGGTCTCGAACTGGGTGATATGTATCGGGCGATCCACCGCGATGTCCGCCGCCGAACGTCGAAGATTGCCGATCACCCGCAGGAACCCTGGCTGATCGATAACCTCGCACAGGATTTCTATTTTCGCGCGCCACTGTCCCGGCTCGACCCCGCTATCGAAGTCGGAGAACCGCTGGAGGTCGATATCCAGCAGCTCGAGAATGGAGACGAGTTTGCGGTCGTGTCCCGCCTCCTGAAGGAACGCAGTGCCGATGGAATCGGTGCATGGGCGCGTGCTGGCGATCCCATGGCGCAATATCTGCTCAGCTACATGCTCGAATTCGGCGTCGGCGTGGCGCGCGACCGTGAACAGGCTGCATCATGGCTGGCAAAATCCGCGCAAGGCGGCAATCCGGCCGCGCTGACCGCGCTCGGCTTCAGGACCAGTTTCACTTCCGGCACAGCCGAAGAAGATGCAGCCGGGATCGCCATGCTCGAACGAGCCGCAGGGCAGGGATTTGCACGGGCAGCCTATTTCCTCGAAGACTACGAGCAGGCTGCCCTGGATGGCGATCCCTACAGCGCATACCTGCTCGCCGACCGGGGCGATCCGGGGCGCGCGTTCGAACTTCTCGCAGGCATGCACCTCGCAGGGGACGACCTGGCGGCCGTATGGTTTTGCGAACTCGCTGTCGCGCAGCAGGCGCAGGATGAAGCACTCGATGCTTGCGGGATTGCTGCACGCGCAGGATTTCCCAGCGCGCAGGCCCAGTTCGCAACCCTGATATCGCAGATGCCCGAACAGGACGGTGGCCTTGGTGAAGCGGCCCACTGGGGCACGCTGGGCAGGCCAACCGTTTTCTTCGAGCTCGACCGGGCCGAGCCGCGCGGCCTCAACCAGCAGGCGGTTATCGCTGCGCTGATCGAACAGCTAGGCGCGCGACGATACAGCAAGATCACCCTGAAGGGCCACACCGACCAGCTTTTTTCGGCCAGTTACAGCGAAGGGCTGGGTCACCGCCTGACTTCGTCCATCCAGCAACAACTTGTTGCAGCGGGCGTTCCGGCGGGTCGGATAGAAATGGTATCCTTTGGCTCCTCGGACCCGATCACCAAGGGTTTTGGTATCCAGCCACTCAACCGGCGTGTCGAAATCGAAGTCGACTGGGACGATCAGGACAAAGGCGGCGTTTAAACCCGCACCGCCTCGGCCAACGTGCCGTGGATCTGTTTGAGGCGCGCAATGATGTCCTCACGCGTGAGGCTCGGGGCAACGGTTTCCGCCTGTTCGGCAGGTTCGGCGGCGGGAACGGCAACCGGATCATGGGTCGGCTCGGGGGCCGACTCAAAGGGCTCCGCAGGGGCTTCCTCCGCTACCGCTTCACCTTCGGACGTACCGAAGAAACTTGCCAGGCCGCCATCGTCGGCAATGGGTGCATCGCCGATCACCGGCTGGCTTTCATGCGAAGGTTCGACCGGGCTTCCCTCGATCTCTTCCGATAGTTCAGTTTGTTCAGCGACAGCAGGGGCAGCAGCGGCCACACTTTCCAATGGCGTCTCGTCGCCCTGTTCGATCACCTGTTTCGCACCTTTCAGCGTATAGCCCTGTTCATTCACGAGATAGTCGATCCGTTCGACCAGTCGCACATCCTCAGGCCGGTAATAGCGCCGCCCGCCGCTGCGCTTGAGCGGTTCAAGCATGGGGAACTGCTGTTCCCAGTAACGCAACACATGGGTCTTGATATCGAGCGCTTTGCTCACTTCGCCGATGGTGCGCAGTGCGCTTTCGTCCTTACCGTCGTCGAATTCGGCGCTCATCACCTACCCCCGCAGTCTAGCCACCGGCCACGCGCTCTTTCAGCAGCTGGCTGGCGCGGAACGTCATCACCCGGCGCGGAGTGATCGGCACTTCGACGCCGGTCTTGGGATTGCGCCCGATGCGTTCCTTCTTGTCACGCAGCACGAAGCTGCCGAAGCCGGAAATCTTTACGTTTTCGCCCTTGGCCATGGCATCGCCCATATGGCCGAGGATCGCTTCCACCATGTCGAGCGATTCCGCACGCGAAAAGCCCATCTTGCGATTGATCGTTTCGGCCAGGTCGGCACGGGTCAATGTGCTCATTGAACGGGACATCCACCATCTCCCTTTCGTAGCGACCCGAAAGTAACATTTTGCAGAATAACGGTATTACCACGAGTCGGCAATGGTGGCTGCGATTCGTCCACCGGCGCGGCAGCAGCGGCTCAAAGACGGGCGAGCGAAGCGCCCCAGGTAAAGCCGCCGCCCATCGCCTCGAACACCACCAGATCGCCCGGTTTGATCCGCCCGTCGCGCACGCCCGCATCGAAGGCCAGCGGCACCGAAGCGGCCGATGTGTTGGCGTGCCGGTCGACCGTGACGATAACCTTTTCCGGCGGCAGGCCCAGCTTGCGGGCCGTCGCGTCGAGGATGCGGGCATTGGCCTGGTGCGGCACGACCCAGTCGATATCTTCCGCGACGAGCCCCACTGCATCGAGCGTTTCGCCCAGCACTTCGGCAAGGTTCACCACCGCGTGGCGAAACACCTCGCGCCCCTTCATCCGCAGCTTGCCCACCGTGCCGGTGGTCGAGGGGCCGCCATCGACATAGAGCAGGTCCTTGTGCTCCCCATCGGCGCGCAATTTCGTGGCCATGATGCCGGGGCCATCCTCGGCAACATCTTCCGCTTCGAGCACGATCGCCCCCGCCCCGTCACCGAACAGCACGCAGGTGGTGCGATCTTCCCAGTCGAGGATCCGGCTGAAGGTTTCCGCACCGATCACCAGCGCCCGCTTTGCCATCCCGGTGCGGATCATCGAATCCGCCGTGCCGAGGGCATAGAGGAAGCCGGTGCACACCGCCTGGACATCGAAGGCAATGCCCCCGCGGCAACCGAGCGCGCGCTGCACTTGCGTGGCCACGGCCGGGAAAGTGTTGTCGGGCGTGGCGGTTGCCAGCACGATCAGGTCGATCGAGGACGGGTCCATCCCTGCCGCATCGAGCGCCTTGCGCGCCGCCTCGGTCGCGAGGGTGGAGGTCGTCTCCCCCTCGCCCGCAATATAACGCTGGCGGATGCCGGTGCGCTCGACGATCCATTCGTCGCTGGTGTCGACGCGATCGGCGAGGTCGGCATTGGTCACGCATTGCTTCGGCAGCGCAGAGCCACTGCCCCTGATCTGTGCACGGATCACTGTGCGCCCTCGCCTGCAGTGGCGTCGCTCGCTTCGCGGGCCTGCACTTCGGCAAGGCCGGTGGTGATCCGGTCGATCAGGTTTTCCTCCAGCAAGCGTGCGGCAACCGCAACGGCATTGGCGACACCCACCGCATTGGCGCTGCCGTGGCTTTTCACCACCACGCCATTGAGGCCGAGGAACACCGCGCCATTGTGGTTGTTCGGGTCGAGATGGTGCTTGAGCAGCTCGGTCGCAGGGCGCGAGACGAGGAAACCGACTTTCGAGCGGATCGAACTGGTGAAGGCGCGGCGCAGCAGGTCGGTCACGAAACGCGCAGTCCCCTCGATCGCCTTGAGTGCGATATTGCCGGAGAACCCGTCAGTCACCACCACGTCGACTTCGCCGCGATTGATCTTGTCCGATTCGACATAGCCATCGAACTGCATGTCGAGGCCGGTTGCATCCTGCAGCTGGTTGGCAGCGTCGCGCAGGCGATCGAAGCCCTTGTTCTCTTCGGTGCCGATATTGAGCAGGCGCACGCGCGGCTTTTGCTTGCCGGTGAGGATACGCGAATAGGCAGCACCCATGATCGCAAACTGGACCAGGTTGCGCGCGTCGGCTTCCGTATTGGCGCCGAGATCGAGCATCATCACATCGTTGTCGCCCAGTGTCGGCATGATCGCGGCAAGCGCCGGGCGATCGATGCCGGGCATGGTGCGCAGTGCGAGCTTGCTCATCGCCATCAGCGCGCCGGTGTTGCCCGCGCTGACGGCGGCCCCGGCATGACCTTCCTTCACCGCATTGACGGCGAGGCCCATAGACGTGGTCTTGGCGCGGCGCAGCGCCTTGCTCGGCTGTTCGTCCCCCGCGACGACATCGTCGCAGTGGAGGATTTCCGAGGCTTCGCGCAGGTTCGGGTGATCTTCGAGAGCGCGCTTTATCCGCGTCTCGTCACCCACAAGCAGGAATTTGAACTGATCGTGCCGACGGCGCGCTTCCGCAGCGCCATCGATCATCACGCGAACGCCCTCGTCGCCGCCCATCGCATCGACAGCGATACGCGGCAAACTCATGACGTTCTCCAGCTAGGTTCTGGTGCGATCAGAGACCGACGGCGATGATTTCACGGCCGTTATAGTGGCCGCAAGCGTTGCACAGCATGTGCGGGCGCTTCAGTTCGCCGCAGTTGGAGCATTCGTGGAAGGCTTCTGCCTTCAGCGAATCGTGGGCCCGGCGGTTACCACGGCGATGCGGCGATACTTTTCTCTTAGGGACAGCCATGGTGGCACCTGTTCCTTAAATGCGTTCAAATCGTTACGTTGGCCGCCCTAGGCGATGCCTGCGGTGCGCACAAGGGTGCGCCGACGCGATGGCCCGGCCATGACGGTGAAGGCGCGCTCTATAGCGAAATTTACGCCGCTTGCAAGCGGTGAGAACACCGCATAGCACATCAAGAACAACAGGGGAGGAAATATGCCAACGATTCTGCCGGTCACAATCTGCGCGGCTGCCGCTGCGGCGATCATCAATATCTGGCTGGGCATACGCTGCGGGCAGATGCGGCTGAAGTACAAGGTCATCCATGGTGACGATGGCGGCGGCCCGCTGACCCGGCGGATGCGCGCGCAGATCAATTTCGTCGAAAACACGCCGTGGGTGCTGGCGCTGATCGCCGCAATCGAGCTGGCGGGCAAAGGCCAGCCGTGGCTCGCCTGGGTTGCAGGCATCTATATGCTCGGCCGCGTCGCGCATGGCATCGGAATGGATGGCGAAACCGGCACCAAACCGCGCCAGATCGGCGTGATCATCACCATGCTGACCCAGCTTGGGTTGGCGATCGTCGCCGTGCTGATCGTGATGGGCGTGATGTAGGAAATTCCTCCCCACCATGGGGAGGGGGGCCGCGAGACGCGCAGCGGCTCGGGGTGGAGGGGCACGTTCGGCGTGGCTCAACCGACGCTGGTTACGCGATATTGAGGGTGCCCCTCCACCACCTGCGGTGGTCCCCCTCCCCGTTTCGGGGAGGAATGGGATCACCCCAGAATATAATCGCTGACGAACTGGTTGGTCTTGCGCTCCTGCCCGAAGGTGCTGGTCGGGCCGTGGCCGGGAATGAACAGCACGTCTTCGCCCAGCGGCCAGAGCTTTTTCGTAATCGAATCGATCAGGTCCTGGTGGTTGCCGCGCGGGAAATCCGTGCGGCCGATGCTGCCCTGGAACAGCACATCGCCGACGATCGCGAAGCGGCTCGGCGCGTGGTAGAAAATAACGTGGCCGGGCGTGTGGCCCGGGCAATGGATCACGTCGAGCGTCAGCTCGCCCACCGTCACCGTGTCACCATCTTCCAGCCAGCGGGTCGGCTCGAAAGTCTTTGCCTCCATCCCCCAGCGCGCGCCGTCATCGTCGAGCTGCGCGATCCAGAAACGGTCTTCCTCCTGCGGCCCCTCGATCGGCAGGCCGAGTTCGGCAGCCAGCATCCCCGCCTGCCCGCAATGGTCGAGATGTCCATGGGTGACGAGCAGCTTTTCCAGCGTGACCCCGGCCTTGGCGACCCCCGCCTTGAGCTTGTCGAGATCCCCGCCCGGATCGACCAGCGCACCCTTCATGGTCTTGGTGCACCAGATCAGCGAACAGTTCTGCTGCAAGGGCGTGACGGGAATGATGGCGGCCTTCATCGGCGGGGTGATGGGTGCGTCGGTCATGGGGCGAGAGGTGGCGGGGGATGCGCGGGATTGCAAGACATAGCGTCCCTACCAACACCCAAGTCGCTAGCGCGAACGTTGTTCAGCAATGAGATGCTCGTATTGTTCAGCATGCACCCTACATGCATCCTCTACTTTATGCCGTTCACCTTCAACATATCGAGCGCCTTTCCCTAACAGGAATGCTCTCGACGGCTGGTCGATAAAGCGGTGCCCCTCATCATCGATCAAAGCCCTCGTGATCTTGAGAAATTCTGCTTCGGGCATCCGAAACCGAATATCGCGGGGATGCACAGGTCGGCGCTCCGCATCGTGAAAAACAAAAGCCGGACGGACCGCACCGTCAACATCTGGTCTTCTGGCGTGAAGATAGGCAAAATCTTTCAGTTCAACTGCGTTCATTGCAATTACAACTTTCCGGAGTCTTGGTGCTTCAACCAAAGACGCAAAGACCGGATACGGAGACAGAAGCCGAACGGCCATCAGGCGCAGAACCTCGATCGTTCTGATGCTTGCCAAAAAGTCCATTGTTTCGATTGGCTGCCGCCAATCCATTGTTCCATCAACTGAAATATACCGCAATGATCCAGAAGACTGAAGCCCGGAAAAATCCTTTACTCGCCTCAGGTTTTCAAGATGCAGCGAGCGCAGTTTCGGCAGATTACCCACTGCACTAAGCTCTTCAATTCCAGAAACATATTCCAAGACCAGTTCTTGTAGGTCGTTCAAATTAGTCAAGAAGTTGAGGTTTTTTGGTTGAGCGTGAGTTATCCGCAAACGCCTTAAATTCGTCAGTTCATCAACACATTCAAGCTGCTCTCTTGAAGGCTCGTGCAGCGTCAGTTCGCGCAAATGCTCCAGCCGGGTTACGTAACGCCAATTCTTGTCGTTCCTTGTCAACGTCAAGATGTCTGTGTTTGCTGGCGCTTCTGTCAAATCGCCATGGTGATATGCCCACCTCTTTGCGTTCGGAATTAGGTGCCAATAGTCGCCTTCCCTATCCAGAAAATCTCCGAAATGATGCTTCACGCGAACAACTCTCCCCCTCGGTCGTACCACCACATTAGCAACCGTTGTCATAGTTGGCAGTCAATCTGAACTGCCTCAAACCCCCTTTCACAACCGCCCGCTCTTCCACACCACCCGTCCGATAATCTCGATATCTTCCGCGCGCACATCCATCGGCGGGTAGGCGAGGTTCTGGCTTAGCAGGGTGAAGCGCCCTCCCCCCTGTGCGGCGACGCGTTTGACCAGCAGGGCGTCGTCCAGCCGGATCACGTGGATGCCATCGCGGAAGGGTTGCGGGGCGTGGTCGACCAGCACTTCGTCGCCCGCGCGCAGCAGCGGCTCCATCGAATCCCCCTGCACCGCGATGGCCGACAGCTTCGATCCGTCGAGCCCCTGTTCGCGCAGCCATTTGCGCGAGAAGCGGAAATTGTCGAACGGCGCCTCGTCCGCGCTTACCGCGCCCGGCCCGGCAGAGGCCGAGAGCGACAGGCGCGGCACCTCTATCCAGCCACCGTCGAGCGGGAGTTTGCGCGTCGACGTGTAGGATTTTTCCTTCACGCCTCCCTGCTCCGGCCCGCCCAGTTCCGATTCGCTGACGCCGAAGAAATCGGCCAGCACACGCCGATCCCGCTCTTCCAGCCTGCGCGGGCTGCCCTTGCGGATAAACTGCTGCAAATATGTCGGATTTCGTCCGATCATATCGGAAAGCCCGGCCAGGCTGGTACCTGACTGGCGGCTCAATTCGAGCAATCGTTCGCGTGCATTCGACATAGCGGTCCTCATCGCCGATTTTTCCTACCTACACGAAGTATTTTTCCTAGACAAGTAGGATTTTACAAATCACGAATCGATTCATCGGGCGAGTCGGGACCCGCCCGGAGTGTAGCGCGCCAAAAATTTGCGCCATTTAATCGCGCGGTATTATGATACCGAAGCGGTGTTCAAGGGGGTCTTCACAAGCCTTGAAATCAATCCGCAGAGCTCGCCCTTTCGAGCTCCACCGCCAGCTCGTGGCCTGCCTCCGCCTTGATGGTGTTGATCGTGCACAAGCGCACGTCGTCTGCGCGGACGATCACGTATCCATCGGGTAGCCCAGAAGGACTGCGATGCGGGGTGGCATCCAGCTCGGGCGCTCGACCGGCTCCTTGAGTATCTGCGGGGTCTCGATCTTGGGTGCAGGCTCCGGCTCTGCCGGGTGAACGATCAGCGCCTTCTGGCCGCACGCCGCCAGCAGCAATGAACAGCTCGGTAGCATCACCAGCGAGCGCCAAGTCCCTCTTAGCATTGTTGTCGATCCTTTCCGTGATGCCGCGATATTCGGCCTCGTCTTCGAGGCGTGCAGTTCGCGCATTCTGTTCTGCCAAATCCTGCGCCGCCGTGATGTTGTCGATTGTAGCCTGGAGGCGCTCGGCTTTCGGTTTCCAGCCTTCAACATCGATCGGCCAGATCTTGAAGCCCTCCAGCCGGATGGATTGCACCGCCAGCAAGCCGAGCATGATCGCGATGGCCATTGCGACAGCAGCAACCCAGGCTCCTTTAACGGCAAGCCTTGCGGTGGCCCACTGCGGCATCAGCACCACCCCTTGCGGTGGAGAAACTCAAGGGTCGCGATTGTCGGACCCAATAGAGTGAGGAGCGCAATGACAATGATGTTAAACGGATCGAGCCAATCCGTAATCCGCGTCGGGGCGATCTGGTAAGGGAACCACCAGCCAACTGCGCCGATCGTCACCCAGCCGGAAGCAATCAACCAGGCCGGCTCTACGTCTGCTGGGACGATCAAATGCGCCGCCGCCGCCAGAACAATGAAGCTGATCGACCACGCCAGCAAGACAATAGAGATGCAGCGAAGCACTATCTTGTCCCGCCTGCTGTCGAAACGCGCACCTGGCGTGCCAATGTCACGGGGATCGCCCCGGCGACGCAGAGCTCGTACTCACCGATCCGTGTGCCTTCACCCTCGCGTCGGAATTGCAGGCCGCGGACAGTTTTTCCGCCCGCCTTGTTGTAGAGCCGGAAACGCCGGCAGGCATCGATCCGGTTGCCCTTGCGAAACTCGCGCAGGATGCTCGATCGCGAGTACGCGGAGATGCCGATATTGTAAGCCAGGCTGGTATGCGCCGCCCACTCGTAAGGGCTGTTCTCGATGCCGGGGGCGAGGTCGGCAACCGGGCTTGCGTAATCGGGAATTCGCTTCCGCAAAAGCTGGTCGCACTCGGCATCCGAATATCTGCGGTTTTCAACCTTCTCGGTTTCTCCGTAACAGACGGTCTTGACGCCGACGATGTCGAAATAAGGCTGGTTTGCCTTGCCCTCCCATACTGCGAGGAACGGCGCTGCGATTGCGATCATGGCAGCGAGGGCAGCCGTGCCCTTGCCTGAGGTCGCGGGCTTGCGCGCAGTGTTCGATACCTTACTCGACATCGGCCAGCTCCTGACTGGTCGGAAGCCGCTCTTCGCGCCACAGGCGGACAAGGCGATCGCCGACGAAATAGGTGAGGCCGATCAGGATCGCCACAACCAGGCGGAATGGACCTTGCGGCAGGAACCATGCCACCGACAGGAGCACATCCGGATTGGCGATCGCTGCCGTCAGCAGGCCCGCGACGATCATCTGGAAGCGGCTGGATGCCAGCCTCCACCAGATACGCGCCTCGGGCAGAAGCCTGGACTTGAGCCAGTCGATCATGCGAAATCACCTCTAATCAATGAGAGGTCGCAATAGGTCGCTGGACGCATTGGCATTGGGGTGAGAAGCCTCACCCGCATCAGACCCAGTCCTGCATCGAAAGCGCCCAGCGCGTGTCGGCCGGATCTTCGCGCTCGTATGGCTCGAAGCGGTCAAAAACACCATAGTGCAGCTGGTTGTGGCTGATTTCACCCTCTCCGCCCTCGGCAAGCATTACGGGGTGCTGCAAGCCAACCTGCATGATCTCGTGCCAGAGTTCGTCGAGCTGGGCGTCATCAAGGTCGGCGAAGGTGAAGCGATACGACGATTTGATGGCTCCGGGTGCAAAGCCGAACCCGCCGGAAACGAGATCTGCGCGTTCGCTCATATCCAGCGGGCGCCGCCCGGACTTGAACTGGTAAGCATGCTCAAACCGCTTCCCGACCATCAGCACACCTGCCTGCAATGGCACTGCCGTCGCGGGCTGGGTTATCGTAAGCCGGATTTCCTGCGCCAAGACCGGTGCCGGCAACCGGGCCAGCGCGTGAAACCGCGGCCCCTTGCCGCCAGCAACGCACATTGCCGACACCGCCTGCAGCACAGTCACACCGCCATCGGTCTTGGTGATTGTCCATGTCGCCGTTTCGGCAGCATTGGTGTAGCCGAGAAAGATCGTGTCGATCTCGGTCGGCTCACCGAGATCGAGGTCAATCGAGCCGGTGCCGGTGTTGTCAGCCACCCAGACCTCTTTCGGATCGGGTGTCAGCAGATATTCGCTGCCGGTGCCGTAGAAGTCGTCGATCGATACGATCGGCAGTGGGCGAAGGATAGTCACGCCGCGCATCAGGCAGCCTCCACTTTGCGAAGGACCGTAAGCAGGGTGACACCACCGTCACGCTCATCTGCGCCGATCACAAAAACGGATTGGGGGGCAGCATACTCGGCCACGTCCGCCTCGATCCGCCTTGCTTCCCCGACCAGCTGCGATTGCCGTCCGGCAACCTCGATCATCTCGACCGAGATCGGCAGGCCTAGGAAATCGATCTGGCGTTGCGCTTCGGCAAGCGCATCGGCGCGCAATGCCAGCGGCGAGGAGGTCGCGCTGTCGGCCGCGAGATCGGTCCAGGCGGCAAGGACTGCTGCGTCTTCGACCAGTTCGACGAGTTCGGGCGCTCGCAGCCATTCAGCCAGAGAAGATGAAACCAGCACCATCAGCTCACCGACACGGTTGCCGTGCCGCTCTGGATGGTGATTGCGTTGCCGAGGGCCGTATCCTTCGCGCCTAGCAAAGCGACTTCATAAGAACCCGCCGCCAGCCCGGTGACGGATTGGTTGATATTGATGCTGCCCGGCTCGCCACTAAGATCGACTTGAAGCCACGTTGCCGGGCTACCGGTGATCGTTGCCGCGAAGGCCGTGAAAGCGCCGCCGCCGCCTGCCACGCGGTAGCCCCAATAGCCTTTCAGCTTGTTGGTGCCGTTTGCGTTATGCGTCCAGTTGTAGGTCAGCGGAGCGGTGCCGTTGATCGTATCGCCAGCGCCCGAAATGGTGACCGTAAAGATCGTCTCCCCGGCGTCCTGGTTGGTCATCTGCGAGAACGCCGTTGAGTTGACGCTCTGCAAAGTCGAGTCCGATCCGCCGCCGGTGCTGCCGCCACCCGATACCGGAGGCGCGTCGTCCTGCACGTTGAATGCAATGGGAAACGGACCATACGCCTTGCCGTCGACGGTGACAGTCAAGCTGATCGAACCGGGGCCGCCTGCCGTCGCGGTGATCCTGCCCTTGTCCGAGTGGCCATCCGTATCGTTGACCGTGGCCGTTACCCCTGAAGTCGTGATCGCATAGTCGACTGAATTGTCGGTCCGGATGTCGACGCCGCCGCGCTGCACGACAGGTGTCAGTACACGGTCGAACTGCCCTGCCTTCGGGTTGCCCTGGTAATCGCGATAGATGATCTGCGGCCCCGGTGGAGAGATCACGACCTGCGCATTGGCGGTGATGTCAGCCCCGCTTTCAGCCGCCCACATACGCAAACCGGTCTCGGCGATATTGTCCGCCGTTGCATTGGCGACATTGGTGGCGAGGTCTGCGCCTGCGGTCGCATCGAGATCGCCGACAAAACCGAGAGAGCCGATGTCCAGCGCATCGCTCGCCCCGCCACCTGCCAGGTTGAAAGTCGTCCCGGTCTTTACGAGCTGGAGATTGCTGTTGAGCGCGCCACCCGGAACCTGCGCGATCGGTACCGGACGCGAGACATCGCCATTGGCGGCGAGGCCTGCCGGGATGCGGCCGTCGACCAGCTCGGCCGGAATATTGGCGACATTCGCTCCGAAGTCCGCGCCTGCCGTGGCATTGAGGTCGCCGACGAAACCGAGGGCTGCGATATCGAGCGCATCGCTCGCACCGCCTCCTGCCAGGTTGAAAGTGGTCCCGGTCTTGGTCAGCTGGAGCTCGGAGTTGCGCAGCTCTGCGGCGGCGCGTTCGACCGGCAGTGTGCCAACGGCTTGACTGGTGCCGAGGTCGACCGCAGGAAGATAGGCGAGCGCATCGATACCCGCCTCTGACAGATTGAAATTATCGATGGCAACATTGCCGGTGCGGGTTAGGTAGAATTCTCCTCCCGGCTGGGCGCTTACCCGCAAGTCGGTGTTGCGGATTTCGGCGTCGGTCAGCACCTGACCGCCGCTCTGGCGCAGGTTGGTACCGGCAGTTGCCCCAACTGTCGCGCCCCGTTCGAACTTGGTCAGCCAGGCCCCGGCGACATCGACCTGGTTTGTCGCGCCGACCTTCTTCAGCTGAAACTTGATGTAGGCCACCGGATTGCCGTTCGATCCAGTGGCAGGAACTTCGATCACACCCGTGCGGTATTCCCACCCGCTGCCGAAATCGAAGTATCCGCTGTTGAAGCCGCCGCCATAGTTCTTGGCCCCGTCATAGACGAAGAAGGCCCACTGCAACTGTGCAGTACTCCCGGCATTCTTCCGGGCGAGGAAACGGACAAACAGCTTATCGCCGGGATTGATAGGAATGACTGCGTTGGAGTTGCCAGCGTTGGTGGATACACCGACACCGAACCACATCTGTGCGTTGCCACCAGCGTCAAAGCGAAGGAACGACGCGACCGGGTCGCTCGCCACGCCCTTAACCCGGCTCGTCCTGGTCTGGAACAGGAACATTTCGCTGCCCGGTTCGGCCAGATCTCCGTTCGGCACCATGTTTGCGTCCCGCCGCGCACCTTCATCGATACCCTGCAACTTCGGATCGTCCGCCGTCACGATGTCCACATCGCTGAGCAGCTCACCGCTCTCGTCGGTGATATTCACTCCGGCCTGCGCGCCATTGGTGGCGTTGTCCTCCGGACGGGTACCAAGCTGATCCTGGACATCACCCCATTGCTGTTCACTATTGAGCAGGTCTTCGCGGGCAAGCAGGCTGTCTCCGTCCGTAATTTCCTCCAACAGGATGCCGGCAATTTCGCTGTCGTTGTGGATCCGTTCGTTGCGCTGGAAACCGAGGCGGCGCTTGCCGTGCGGAGGATAGGTCCGCGAACGGCCTTTGAAGATGCCATTCAGAACAGGTGCAGCATCATTGAACGCCCATTCGCGAATGGCGATCGTGCCATCGGGCCGCGGCAACCAGAGCAGGGAAACGCCCAACAGCAGCCGGTCGATGGCTTGGGCGAAACTCTCGTTTTCCCCGCCGACGTGTAGCCCTGCGGTGCCTGGTCGCAAGGCGTTGGCCGCAGCTAGCCCCGCGACCGCAGGTCCGGCAACTGACTGGCTAAGCGCGTCGGCAATCGCCGCAGCCTGCATCGATCCGCCACTGCCCGCGCTGCCGATGAAGTCCGCAGTCAACGGCCCTGACGGCTGGGTCCACCATTTGGCGCAGGCGATCGACGGCGCGACGACCCCGCCGCCGCGTTCCGCCACTGCCGCCTGCAACGCGGCCAGCGTGGCGGCGATCGAACCCTGCCAGGCAAGCGTCGTGAACGTCCCCTCGCGCCCTTTATCGCGCAATGCCGACCAGGCTGAAAAGCCAAATGCCGGATCGCCGAATTCATAGATACTGTTCGCGGCATCAATCAGCCTCACCGCCAGGCGCGTGGATCAGACCGCGCCCTGGATCAGGTAACCAGCATCGGCACCGACGATTTCGGGAGCCTGCTCGTCGATGACATTGTTGGTCCAGCTGCGGGTGTCATTGTCCCAGGCAACTGCTTCGACGAAGGGATGGCCACTCAGACGGTAGGTGTAGCCGTAGCTCGGCAGGCGCATATTGCGCTGGCCCTCAGGCGCGACGAAAGCGAGAACTGCATCGTTGCCCCACACGTCGACCGTGGTGTCATCGTCGAGATCGTAGATCGCATCACCGACCGCAATCTGTTCGACGTCCAGATATTCGGCGAGCATCGCATCCGAAATCGCGGCGGCCGTCGTGTACTTGAAGTGGTCACGGACCTTGGGGTGAACCTTGAGCGCCGCGCGAACGGTTGCGCTGGGGACGAACGTGTTCGGCCTGCGCCCGGTGCGCTTGCGGATCGCCTCTTTCGCAGGATATGGGATCTGCGCGGCGAGCTGCGCCCTACCGTGCGCTGGCACGAGATGATGCATCAGGACCATGCCACGGCCTTCACCGTCGCCAAGGTCGCCAGGCTCGATCTTTTGCGCTCGATCCGCGTCTCGCTCGACGAAACACTGCGCAATGGCGGCACGTTCGAAAGCTGGAAATCGAATATCGTGCCGGAATTGCAGAAGGTGGGATGGTGGGGGCTCGTCACCGACGCCGATCTCACTGGCACGGACCAGCCGATTATCGTCAATGAACGCCGTTTGCAGACCATCTTCAACACCAATGTCAGGATGTCTCAAGCTGCAGCGCGCTGGAACAAAATCCAGCGCGAGAAGGACCGCTTTCCGTACCTTCGATACCTGTCGGACCACTATCGCAAGGAACCGCGACAGGATCACAAGAGCTGGCACGGCCTGATCCTGCCCGCCGACCATTCTTGGTGGCAAACCCATTTCCCGCCCAACGGTTGGGGGTGCCACTGCCACTATGAGCAGGTCAGCGAAGCTCGAATGCAGCGAAAAGGGTGGAAGGTTTCGACGCCGCCTGATGATGGCCCTGACACGCTATTCTACGCCGCAGGTCGATCGGAGGCCATAAGAGTGCCGGCTGGCATCCATCCAGGTTTCGGCTACAATCCCGGCACCGCACACCTGCGCGCTATTGCAGACAAGACCTTGAACTCCGTCCGGATGGCAGAGCAGGCCGGACTGGAGCAGCCCGCACAAGATCTGGTTGCGCAGATCCTCTCCGATCCGGCCTTCGAACAATTCATCGCCTTGCCCGATCAGGCTTTCCCGTTCGCATGGCTCACGGTCGATCAACGCAGCGCGATCGGTGCTAACTCCCGCATGGTGCGTCTGTCACAAGCGACGATGCAGAAGCAAACCAGCGGCCGCGGGCGTACCGAACTGCAGGCCCGGCAGTATCGACTTGCTGCCCGGATCATTGCCGAACCCGATGTCCTGTTTCGCGAGCGCAGCAATCACCTTGTCATGTTCGGCGAGGACGACACCGGCTTGCTCTACGAGGTTGTGTTGAAAACGACGGCAGATCGTTCCGAGAACTACCTTGTCAGTGTGCACCGAAGTGCCCGGCGGAGGATCCGCAAAAAGCTCCGCAGCGATGCGGTAGAGCTGATCTTCGATCGGCGGACGCAATGATCGGGAAAGCGCGCCGCGCGGCGGGGCCTGTAACCTCCCGCAATGCGCTCCGGATCGAAAACCCGTGCTACGGCCTACAGAAATCACCGTGTCGCGCGCGTCGCTCTCACTTGATAGCGCATGGATCACTTCAAATCAATGAACGTCGCTCTCTGACGAGGGGGACCGGGCTGCGCCAACAGCCCATGCCGCGAGCAGCAACTCGCACCTTTGGCTGGGTACCCAGCCGCCAGTCCCCTCGGCCGTACACGGCGGGGGTCCAGTTAGGTGCAACAAATGAAGGAGTCCTTTCGTTGCGCATCTTGCCATGCGCTGTTGTTCAAGGCAGAGAAAAACGCGCTGGCAGGTGCGGTTGAAGTCAAATGTCGTCGCTGCCGGCAGTTCAATATCCTGAGGCCCGTGAGCCCTTCTCAGAGCGCCCGATGAGACGCCTGCGGAGAAAATCCTTGTGGCTTCATGTGCCAAACCTGCCGCCGAATTGCTCGGCCTTTCGCTCTGCGCCGGATATGGCGGTCTCGACCTCGGCCTCTCCATTGCCGAGCCAACCTATCGAACTGTGTGTTTCGTCGAGCGGGAAGCCCACGCTGCGGCCACTCTCGTGGCGCGGATGGCAGACCAGGCCTTGGCTCCGGCACTTGTATGGGACGATCTCAAATCTTTCGACGGCAAGCCGTGGCGCGACCGAATTCATATCCTCTCTGCCGGTTATCCATGCCAGCCGTTTAGCGTCTCCGGCAAACGAAAGGCCGATAAAGATCCGCGCCATCTATGGCCCGACGTCGCCCGGATCATCGACGAAGTCAGGCCGCGTGCCATCTTCGCAGAGAATGTCGAGGGACACGTCGATCTGGGATTTGCCGAAGTCGCGGGCAGCCTTGCGGAATTGGGCTATCACGCAAAAGCGGGCCTGTTCACAGCGCGAGAAGTCGGCGCTCGCCATCGCAGGCGACGGCTCTTCATCTTGGCCTACTCCAACGGCGTCGGATGCGGGCTACTACCCCGATCTGATGATCGAGTTGGGTCGGCCGCAGCCGAAAGCTCCGTGGGACATCGTTGCGACGAGCAGCGGGCAATTCTCGCTCGACAATGCAACACGAGTCTGGACGTATCTCTGGCTGATAGTCGCAGCACTGGGTCTGAGCTGGTCGAAGAGGTCCCCCTCTTCGCTCCCGGTCCGGGTGAGCTTCAAGCATGGGAAAGGCTCATTCTTCGACGGCCTGATCTCCAACCCGCGCTTCTACGAGCTGATGTTCGGATGGCCGATCGATTGGACCGCACCCGAGGGGTCGGCAACGGGGTTTCCAGCTTGGCTGCGGCGTATGCGTACCGAACTCTCGCGGCTGCCCACGCTGCCGGCGCTGGAGCAGACGCATGACGCTTGAGCCTGTCCGCCCGGTTCGCCCGGTCGCTCCTTACATTGGCGGCAAGCGCGCGCTCGCATCCAAGCTGGTCGAACGGATCGATGCTATCCCGCACTCTCTCTATGCCGAGCCATTCGTGGGCATGGGCGGCGTCTTCTTTCGCCGAAAAAGGCGGCCGCGCAAGGAAGTCATCAATGACATCTCGAGCGATGTGGTGACGCTATTTCGCTTGTTACAGCGGCACTACCAGCAGCTGCTCGACGTACTGAAATGGCAGGTGTGCAGTCGCGCTGAATTCGATCGGCTCCTAGCTCTGGACCCCGACAATCTTACCGATCTGGAGCGCGCAGCCCGCTTCCTGTACCTTCAGAGAGCTTCGTTCGGAGGGAAGGTCACCGGCCGCGCTTTCGGCGTCGATTTGGGCACGTCGGCCCGGTTCGACCTTACGAAGCTCGTCCCGCTCCTTGAGGATGTCCATGAACGGCTTTGCGGCGTCGATATCGAACGGCTTACCTATCCTGATCTCATAGAGAGGTACGACCGCGAAGGTACACTTTTCTATCTCGATCCGCCTTACCACGGCACCGAAGAGACCTATGGAAAAGGCTTGTTTTCAACCGACGATTTCGACCGCCTTTCCGACATTCTCGCAGGCATCAAGGGACGCTTCATTCTGTCCATCAATGCCACACCGGAAATGCGGCGGATCTTCGCTCGTTTCGCTTGCGAGGATGTCCAGCTCAACTACCGCATCAGCGGCAAGGTGACGCCCGTTCGCGAACTGATCGTCAGCGGTCCCTGATGTCCCTATCCGCGTCCAAGTTAATGCCAGCCGGTCTTGCGACGATGGCATTTGTTGGCGCGGCAAGAACGGCGGAATTCTGCGGTTCTTCGATAACTTGGACGCGCATCCGACCGAACTTGGACACTGAGGCACCGAAACGGTGGATTTCCGAGGGTTTCACTCGCCTTGCAGTGCCTCTTAAACGCCAAGGCGCGCCAAAAATTGCGCTGAGGCCCGTTCAGCGCGGCGAGTGCCGAAAACGGCGGGATTCTGCGGTTCCTGTCCCACTTCATCCCGCTATATTGCGCGAAATCCCATATCCCTGCCCTCAGTGAATAAGTGGCGCGTCACACGGAGCGCAAGCCATTCCATTCGCAGGGGAGCCGCATGCTTATCAGAACTATCGAGAAATTCCTTCGTCAGACCGGGATGCCGGCAACCAAGTTCGGCCGCCTCGCAACGCGCGACCCGCGCTTTGTGCTCGACCTGCGCAACGGACGCGAGCCGCGTGCCAGCATGGAACGAAGGGTCGAGGATTTCATCGCCGCCTATGAAGGAGGCGCAAATGTCGGTTGACCCCTTCCCCGCCCCCGTCCGCCGCAGCATCGTCCGTGGCCTCAACGGTCGTTTGCGCAGGGCCGTGCAGGCGCTATCCGATGGGTTGGGCACCGTTGCCGCGCATAGCGAGCGCCCATGGGCCAGCATCACCTTCGCCGGATCGCGCCACCGGCTGCGGATCGAATTCTCCGGTGCGCAGGAGGTCGAGGCGGGTGAGCGATTGATCGCCGAACTGCCCGAGCACGAGTTCGCGCTGGTCGGCCAGCTGGTGGCGGATGCGAATGTGGTGGGCGTTGAGCACACCATGCTGCCCGAACCGAAGCTGGTCATCGATTGCGAAATATTGCTGCTGGAGGAAGGCTGAATTCCAGTTCAGGACAGTGTTCCACATGTTCCACTTGCCCGTTTCTCCCCCGCCGGGGAGGAATCCGGCCACGAACACTGTGTCACAGGTGTCAACACCTCTCGCCCACAAGCAGGGGAGGGCGTCAACTTCGTCTACTTCCGTCCAGCCCCCTCAGGCGGATTCGCGACGGATCACCAGGTTCCTGATCTCGCTCATATCCTCCATCGCGAAGCGGATACCCTCGCGGCCCAGGCCGGAGTCCTTCACCCCGCCATAGGGCATGTTGTCGACCCGGTAGCTGGAGACATCGTTGACCACCACGCCGCCGACATCGAGTGTGTCCCATGCGTCGAGCACCTGGTGGATATCGCGGGTGAAGATGCCTGCCTGCAGGCCGAACTTGCTGTCATTGACCTCTTCCAGTGCCGCGCCGAAATCGGAGAAGCGTGAGAGATTGGCGAGCGGGCCGAACGCCTCTTCGGTCACTGCATCGCAGCCGGTCGGGACATTCTCGAGCAGGGTCGCTTCCAGCATCGCCCCATCACGCTTGCCGCCGCACAGCAGCGTTGCCCCCCTGGCCACGGCATCGTCGATCCAGCCGTGGAGGCGCGTCGCCTCCTTCTCGGAAATCATCGGGCCGATGAAGGTGTTGCGGTCCTTCGGGTCGCCCGCGACCAGCGTTGCGGTCTTTTCGACCAGCATCGCCTTGAAGCGATCGTAGATGTCCTCGTGGATGATGATCCGCTGCACCCCGATGCAGCTCTGGCCGGACTGGTAGAAGGCACCGAAGATGATCCTCTCAAGCGCATGGTCAAGATCGGCATCCTTGTCGACGATGACAGCAGCATTGCCGCCGAGTTCGAGCACGACCTTCTTCTTGCCCGCCTTGGCCTTGAGTTCCCAGCCGACACCGGGCGAACCGGTGAAGCTGAGCAGCTTGAGCCGCTCGTCGGTGGTGAACAAATCCGCCCCGTCACGGCTGGCAGGGAGGATGGAGAAGGCCCCTTCGGGCAGCACGTCGCACTCGGCCAGCACCTCGCCCATGATGATCGCCCCCAGCGGCGTCAGGCTGGCGGGTTTCATCACGAAGGGGCAGCCCATCGCGATGGCGGGCGCGATCTTGTGCGCGGCAAGGTTGAGCGGGAAGTTGAACGGGCTGATGAAGCTGCACGGCCCGATCGGCACGCGCTTCCACATCCCCATATACCCCTTGGCGCGCGGGCTGATGTCGAGCGGCTGGACCTCGCCATAATTGCGCACCGCCTCTTCCGCGCCGATGCGGAATGTGTCGATCAGGCGGCTGACCTCGCCCTCGGCATCCTTGATCGGCTTGCCTGCCTCGACACACAGTGCGTAGGCAAGCTCGTCAAACCGCTCGCGGAAACGGGTGACGCAGTGGTTGAGCACATCCTGCTTCTCGTAAGACGCCAGCCGCGCCATCGGCTCGGCCGCACGGGTGGCCCCGGCGATGGCTTCGTCGATCACATCGGGGGTCGCCAGCGCACATCGGAAGGCCACCTCGCCGGTGAACTTGTCGGTCACCGCAAGATCGGTGTTGGGCTGCACCGCCTTGTTGTTGAGGTAGAGCGGATAGGTATCCTTGAGCTTGACCATCAGTTTCTCCGTTACCCTTCATCAAGCTCAAAGCTTTGCCGAAAGTTCCTTGATGTCGTGGTTGAGGATCTGGTCGTTCTCGCTGTAGTCGACCGGGCAGTCGATCAGATGGACGCCGTCGGTCGACAGGCAGTGATCGAGCACTTCCTTCAGGTGATCGGCGCTCTCGACCCGGTGGCCCTTGGCCCCATAGCTTTCGGCATATTGCACGAAATCGGGGTTGCCATAGGTCAGGCCCCAATCCTTGAAGCCCATGTTGGCCTGTTTCCAGCGGATCATGCCATAGGCATCGTCGCGCAGGATCAGCACGGTCAGGTTGAGGCCAAGCCGGACCGCGGTCTCCATCTCCTGGCTGTTCATCATGAAGCCACCGTCGCCGCAGATCGCCATGACCTTGCGCTGCGGATAGAGCATCGCGCTCATCATCGCGCTGGGCAGCCCCGCCCCCATGGTCGCCAGCGCATTGTCGAGCAGCACGGTGTTGGGCAGGTGCGCGCAGTAATTGCGGGCGTACCAGATCTTGTAGACGCCGTTGTCGAGGCAGATGATCCCGTCTTCCGGCATCGCCTCGCGCGTTGCCTTGACGAGATGCGGCGGAAAAATCGGGAAGCGGGTGTCGTTTGCCAGCGGCTCGTCATGGGCCAGTTCGGCCTTGCGGTAGGCCTTCATATGCTCGAAATCCCAGCCAGCCTGCTTGTCGACCTGGTCCTTGATCTGCCAGATGGCGTTGGCGATATCGCCGATCACCTCGATCTGCGGGAAATAGACCGGATCGACCTCGGCGGTACGGGTCGAAACATGGATCACGGTCGCCCCATCGCGCTTCATGAAAAAGGGCGGCTTTTCGATCACGTCATGGCCGACATTGATGATGCAATCAGCATCCTCGATCGCGCGATGGCAGAAGTCACCGGCCGAAAGCGCCGCGCAGCCGAGGAACAGCGGATGCCGTTCATCGAGCACGCCCTTGCCCATCTGGGTGGTCACGAAGGGGATGCCGGTCTTGTCGACAAACTCACCCAGCATCTTGCTGGTGATCTTGCGGTTTGCCCCCGCGCCGATGACAAGCACCGGTGCCTTTGCATTGCTGATCGCTTCTGCCGCGAGTTTGACCGCCTTGGGTTCCGCCGACGGACGCCGCGCGACCGAGCGGGGGATCGGCTGGCTGTCGGTCATTTCCTCGGCGATATCCTCGGGAAATTCCAGATGCACCGCGCCGGGCTTTTCCTCCTCCGCCAGACGGAACGCCTCGCGGATGCGGCTCGGGATATTGTCACCGGCCGCCAGCTGGTGCGCGTATTTGGTGATTGGCCCCATCATGTCGACCACGTCGAGGATCTGGAACCGGCCCTGCTTCGATTTCTTGATCGGCTTCTGCCCGGTGATCATCATCATCGGCATGCCGCCCAGCTGGGCATAGGCACCGGCGGTAACGAAGTTGGTCGCCCCCGGACCCAGCGTCGCGACGCACACACCGGTCTTGCCGGTGTGGCGGCCATAGGTTGCCGCCATGAAGCCCGCACCCTGTTCGTGCCGGGTCAGGATCAATTCGATCTTTCCGCTCTTGGAAAGGCTCTCGAGAAAGTCGAGATTTTCCTCGCCCGGAACGCCAAAAATATACTCGACGCCCTCTGCCTCGAGACATTCGATAAACAGGTCGGAAGCTTTTTTCTTGTCGGCCATGGCCCATGTCCCCCTCAAGCCACCGCACACCCGGTAGCTGTGTCAAAAATTCGGACGCGACCTTGGCGGTTCGGATTCCCTTCCGCTCTGGCTACAGGGGGTAACAAATGCGGGGCGCAGAGTCACCGCCCTTGGCGCAATTCAATACCCTCTTGCCGGATCGAACAGGGGGTGCATCGCTTCGCCCTTGAGATAGGCGTCGAGATTGACCAGGAACCGCTCGGCAGACCGGCGGAACATCGAAGCCTGCGCACGGCCCGACAGATGCATCGTGACATGCGCATTCTCGAGCCCCCAAAGCTTGTGGTCTGCAGGCAGGGGTTCAGGCGTTGTGACATCGAGCAGCGCCCCGCCGATCGATTTTGCCTCCAGCGCAGCGACCAGCGCATCCTGTTCCACCACCGCTCCGCGCGCGATGTTCACCAGCACCGCACTGTCCTTCATCGCCGCAAGTTCCCCGGCGCCGATCATGCCGTCGGTTTCCGAAGTGGCCGGAACCGCGAGGATCACCCAGTCGAACTCGCCGAGCCTGCCGCGCCATTCATCCGGCCCGAGCGCACCATCCGCGCCCGACCGGCGCACCGGCACAACCTCCACCCCCAGCCCTTCAAGCCGCGGCTTGATCTGCTGGCCAATGGCGCCGAAGCCAAGCAGCAACGCACGCGTGCCCGGCAGTTCGATCTTGCCGGGGCTGTCGGGCAGCCATTCGCGCCTGTCCTGCGCCCGCACAACCTCGCGATAGCCCTTGGCATGGACCAGCATCATCATGGTGACGTATTCGGCGATGGCGATCGCATTGATCCCGACGCCGTTGGTTATCGTCACGCCCCGTTGCCGGAGCAGGTCGAGCGGGAGGAAATCGAGCCCCGCATAGATCGAGTTGAGCCATTTGAGATTGCTCGCCAGCGTGACAGCCTCGGCCATCGGCTCCTTTTCGTTGAGGTCGAACCAGCCGATCTCGGCCTCGGGAGCCATGGTATAAAGCTCATCGAGCGAAGAGAAAAACCGTGCATCGACTGCATCGGGCAGATGGGGTTCGACCAGCGGGCGGATCAGGCTGCTGAGCAGGGCAATGGGCATAGGGCGGCAATCCTCTCTTGGAGCGCACTTGACCGCAAGGCAGTGCAGACCGCAAGGCTAAAGCCATGCTGCCCCGCCATTCGACATTCGACGATTTCCTGCCTGCTGCCGACGCGCAGGCACTGCTCGACTTCGTGCTGTCACATGACGAGGGGTTTGCGGCAGCGCAGGTTACCTCCCGCAGCGGACATAAAGTCGACCTGTCGCATCGTAATGCCGCCTCGCTCAAGCTTGACTGGAGCGCCGAGGGCCGTGCCTTTCGCGACATGCTGAAATCGCGGCTGCCCCGTATCTTCGCAGCATGCGGAATGCGCGAATTCGCGCCGGTCGTGTTCGAGCTGGAATGCGTCGCCCACCGCGATGGCGGCAAGTTCGGTACGCATATCGACACGCTGACCGATCGCGACCGCCAGGACAGCGACCGGGTGGTAAGCGCGGTCTACTATTTCTGTCGCGAACCCCGCCGTTTCACTGGCGGCGCACTCGCGCTCTACGCTATCGGCGATGGGAGAAGTGTCGAGATCGAGCCCCTGCACAACCGGCTGGTGGTTTTCCCCTCCTTCGTCCCGCACGAAGTGCTGCCGGTTTCGGTTCCCGGCAACAGCTTCGCCGATGCACGTTTCTCGATCAATTGCTGGCTTCGGCGGAAGCGTTCCTAGCCCCAGATCTGTGGGATGTTCGCGCAACGGCATCACCGCATAAACTGGCCTCCATTCGAAGGAGGAAGCCATGACGCCCAAGCTGACACATCTTCTCGCCGCTGCCCTGATGATCTCGACTTCAGGCACGGCCCTCGCCCAGTATCAGGGGCAATCCGAAGTGCTGCTCGCATCGGAGCGGAGCCAGCAAACCGGCCGCGCCCAATCGGGCGAGTACAATCCGCAAATCCCCGCCGTTGGCCTGATCCGCCGGGCGGATTTTGCGGTGCGCAATGTCACCATCGAATGCGATACGCGCGACGGTGAACTGCGAGAAAAGGAACTGCGCGAAATGGTCGAGAACGCCGTCCGCGCCGCGCCGCGACAGGGATTGCAGCTCTCATTCGGCAGCCAGACTATCGAGACGCTCGACCTCGACAACTACGCCTCGCTCGGTGTTTATGGCGGCGGTCGACCCGATACATCGCGAATGACCTTCCTGCTCAAGGTTCCGCTAACCCAGGGATCGACACTGGCCGAGGTCGAGAAACGGATGGACGACTTCGTCGCATCGGTGAAGCCAGTCGGGCGGGCACAATTCCTGCCCACCGGCAGCCGCGTCAGCCTTTCGATCGTCAAGCCCGACCAGTATCGCGGAAGTATCATTGACCGGGTAAGCGAGGATTCGCTGAATATCGGCGGACGGATCGGCAGCGGCTATGCCGTGCGGATCAACGGATTGCAGCGCCCTGTCGACTGGGTGCGCTGGGAAGAACTCGATGTCCTGCTGTTCGTGCCTTACGAACTGGAAGTCGTGCCCGCCGGCTGAGGGGTTGGTGGCAGGCTGAGCGTCTGGCGGAAATCGAACGGTCGGCATTCGAGTGGCGGCACGCGGGCCGCATCGGGGTGCTGCGGGTTCATCATGATCACGTCCGCTTCGGGCAACACGGCTGAACGAACCGCAGCCAGCAGGCTACGGCCCGATTTGCGCCAGTCATCGCCCCTGCGCCGCTTCGCATCCGGATCGTCGACGAAAGGCAGGCGTTCCGGCTCGGCGTCGATCTCCGTCCAGCCGAGCAGGTAGTCGGTATCTATCCCGGCCAGGTCGCGCGGCAGGTAACGCAGCACGACCAGCACCGCGAGACCCGGTTCCGATGCGAAATTGACCACCGGCAGGCCGGGGGAAACCCAGCGCGCTCCATGCTTCTCCGGCCCTGACCCATCGAGTGCAAGGAATGGCGCACGCGTGAGCCGCCACAGCTGCATTATCGCCGCGCGGCCTCTGCCAGCGATGCCTTGAGGCCATCGGGAAACGATTCCGACTGCATGTCATCGAGCATCCAGCCATCGGTTTCGCGCACCAGCGAAAGTTGCTGTTGCACCTCAGAACCCCAGCCTTGGCTGATCTTGACGTCCACCGTCGCGTGATCGCCGTCAGCCTGTGTGACCGATTGCACCTCGACCCCGAATTGCGATGCATCCCAGTCCTGGCATTCGCACAGCCAGCCGAACGAACTGAGATCGTCGATCGGTTCGTCCGCCATCGCGTCGCGCCATGCCTCGATCAGCTGCGCGGTATCGTGCGAATAGATCGGCATGTCCCAATCCGCCTCGCTGGCATCGTCGGCGATGTAACCGGCATAGTAGGACACGACTGCGTCGCGGATCGATGTATCGTCGTCTCGAGCCGCCCCGGACGCGCTGCATCCGGCAAGCAATATGGCGGCAATCGCTATCTTCACCATTGGCTTCACAGCTTCCACTCCCATCCCAACGGATCGCCGTCCATGACCTCGACGCCCATGGCTGCGAGTTCATCGCGAATGGCGTCCGATGTTGCGAAATCCTTTGCCGCTCGCGCTTCCTTGCGCCGCGCCAGCGCATCTTCGATCCGGGCTTCATCGATTTCGGTGGTCTTGGGGCGAATACGCAAATCGGCGCGGGTGAGGTTGAACAGGTCCAATCCCAGAACCCGGTCCATATGTTCGACCACGGCACGCTTGATACCGGCATCGACCTTTTTCACGGCCAATGCATCTTCCAGCGCTGTGATGGCGATTGCGGTGTTGAGGTCATCCGACATGGCATCGGAGAACTTCGCCAGGATCGGCGCAAACCTGGGATGATCGATCGCATCGGTCGATGGCGTATCGGCAAGCCGCTCTGCCGCCATCACCATCCGCTTGAGCCGGGTCAGCGCCGCTTCCAGCCCTGCCCAGCTGAACTCAAGCTCGCCGCGGTAATGCGCCTGCAGGCACATCATGCGATAGGCGAGCGGGTGGTAGCCCTTGTCGAGCAGCAATTGCAGCCGCAGGAACTCACCCGCACTCTTGCTCATCTTGCCGCTGCGCTCGACGAGGAAATTGTTGTGCATCCACATCTTCGCGCCCGAATGGGTCGCGACATTGAGGCTGCCGCAGCCGCAAAAGGCCTGGTTCTGCGCAATCTCGTTGGCGTGATGGATCTCGCGGTGGTCGATCCCGCCGGTATGGATATCGAATGGGAAGCCGAGCAGCTTGCCGCTCATCACCGAACATTCGAGATGCCAGCCGGGCGCGCCGTTCCCCCATGGCGAATCCCATTCCATCTGGCGGTTCTCGCCGGGCGGCGTCTTGCGCCAGATGGCGAAATCGGCGGCGTTGCGCTTGCCCTCGACACTTTCGATCCGGCCCTCACCCTCTTCGGTCACGGCACGCGCCAGACGCCCGTAATCTTCGACCGTCGAGACATCGAAATAGAGGCCACTGTCAATCTCGTAGCAGTGCTGGTCCGCTATGCTTTTGGCGAAATCGATCATCGCCTCGATATAGTCGGTAGCGATGGCCCATTCGGCAGGCTGGCGGATGTTGAGCGCCTTCACATCGGCCCAGTATGCTTCGGTATAGTGCCGGGCGATGTCCCAGATCGACTGCGCGCGTTCGGCAGCCATCTTTTCCATCTTGTCCTCACCCGCATCGGCATCGTCGGTCAGGTGGCCGACATCGGTGATGTTGATCACATGGGTGAGCTTGTAGCCCTTCCAGCTCAGCGTCCGGCCCAGGATATCGGCGAAGACATAGGCCCGCATATTGCCGATATGCGGGTAGTTGTAGACCGTCGGCCCGCAGGTATAGACGCGCGCCTCGCCCGGGTGGACCGGCTCGAAAACCTCGAGCTTGCGAGTCAGGCTGTTGAACAGCTTGAGAGGTGTCTGCGTCATGGCCGCGCATTGCACGCGGCCTCACCCCATGGTCAAGCAGTTAGCGTGCTATTCCGCAGCCTCGGCAAGACACGCACCGTCTTCGTCCTGCTCGCAATCCTCTTCTTCATCGGAACCGAAATCCCACAGGTCTTCGTTGCCGGCGCCAGTAACCGGTTCGTCGATCAGCGGATCATCCTGCCGGTTCGGATCTTCGCGCAGTTCAACAAGGCTGGTGTCGATCGTGCCTGTATCGACCGGATCGCCATTGAACTCTTCATCCAGCAGGTCGCGCAGTGGATTGTCGTCGGAACTGTCCACCGGATCGACCGTCACCACGCAGCTTGACGGGTTCGCGATCAGGCAGCCGTTGATGGTCGAACCCGGATCGAAATTGCTGGTGATCGTAGCCAGCGGGATGGCACCGACACCTGTCGTCCCGCCAATTGTGCCATTGATCACTATGGGCTGGAAGCCGGTATTGGGGTCCGAGATCAGCAACTGGTCAACGGTGAAGCCGCGCCGGTCGTCAAAATCGGTGCCAAGCGCGGTGTTCTGGATGAACACGTCGCTGGCAATGGTGGTGATGTCGAGCGTGCCCGCACGGATCACTCCATCGGCCACATCCAGCCCGTCGCTATCGGCAAGCCGTGCGTCGATACCGGCAATATCCAGTCCCTGGATATCGGCGAAGGCATCTGCCGTCATGGCATAGAAGTTCTGCGCCTCGATCTCGATCGCACCGGTATACACGCCGGTATCCTCGTTCACCTCCAACAGGCCGGTATTGGCATCGAGGAAGATGTCGCCGCTAGCAGACAGGCGGAAAGTCGTGTCGCCGGTCGCATTCGTGACGGTGGCCTGACCGATCACATCGATCGAACTGGCCACAACCGACAAGGTACCGGACTGACCGATATTGCCATTGCCCGCATCCGTGCTTGCCTTGGCGAGGACGGTCAGTTCATCAATCGTCAACGGCATGAGGCCGGTGTCGGTATCACCCGAGATGAAGGTTACTCCCCCTCCGCTCGACACGCGCGAGAATTCGTCATTGTCGAGTTCATAGACGCCGGTCGCTGCCGCGCCACCTGCGCCGCCCAGCACCGCTTCGCTGGCAAGCGCATTGAAGGTGATCGATTGGGTCGTATCGCTCTGCCCCACCGCTCCCGTCGAACCGATAGTGATATCGCTCGAGAACACATCGATCGTAACGCCATTGGCAAGAGCCTCGACGTCGACAAGCCCGGTCGCATTGAGGAGAAGGATGCCACCGGCGACTGTATCGTCAAGCAGCGAAAGATTGCCGCTTGCGTTAAGCAGTATGTCGCCCGGCGCCGAACCGCCAAGCATCGACAGGTTGCCCGTCGTGCTGATTTCGACACCATCGACCGTCGCAACCGCCTGCACCGCCAAATCGTGTTCCGATTGCAGGAAGATGCTGGTTCCCTGTGCCGAAAGGCTGCCATCGAGAATGATATCGGTATCAACCGAAATCGCCCCTGCGCCCGACACAAGGTTCGCGTCCTGCCCGGCGAGGGTCGAGATGGTGATGCCACTGTCGGCGGAAATGTCGGTAAAGCCCGTTCCGCTGATGAAGCCGTTAAACACGCCCTGCGCAACGAAGGCACCGGACGTGCTTGCCGTCAAATTCGTTCCGGCATCAGCGAACACACCGGCAATATCGCCACCACCGCTCGACACCAGGTCAACCGAACCATCGGTTTCGATCAGCCCAAACCCGATATCGTCAACCGCCTGCGCGCTAAAGCTGCCGGGCGTGGTCGCATTCTGGATCAGGATCGCACCCAGGCTGTCGATGGAAATATCGTCCCCGGCAGCCAGGTCGAGGACGTCCACGCCGCCCGTCCCGCTGGAGATCGAGATCGCACCACCGCTGGACAGGTCGTTGGCGAAGACCGAAGTGCCACCGCTGATCGACAAGTCGCCGCCCGACGATCCATCGGTCATGGTCACCGCACCCGTCGCGCCGATGGAGAGCGCACCGCCTGTATCGACCACGTCGGCAAGGTCCACATCGCCGCCGTTTGCCAGCAGCGACAGGCTCCCGTCGACCAGCGTTTGGCCTGAAAGGTCAATGCTGCCATCGGTAGTCGAGAAGCTGCTAGCCCCTGCCCCGGCAGTCGTACTGCCACCAACGATGTCACCTGACGATGGTGCATCGGGATCGTTGGGAACTGCGGCGAGCGTGATCGCGGTGCCTGCCACAAGCGCATCGAAGTTGATTTCGCCGCCCGATGCATCGATCGAACTGCCCGAGCTGGTATCGCCGAGGAAAACCGGCCCGCCCGAGGCGATGGCGATACTGCCGCCGGCGGTAATCCCGTCCGTCGCGAAGCCGAGGCCCGCATCCACGGTCAGCGCACCACCCAGCGTAATGGCGTCCACATCGACCAGCTCATTGACCAGTAGATCGATGTCGCCATCCGCCTCGAGACTGTCAAAGAAAGCGTTGTCCGAATTTGCAGTGATCGAAATCGATCCACCGGTCGAAGTGATCGTACCGAGATCGATATCTCCCGCCGCCAGCGAGACGTCACCTGCTGCAGTGACACTACCCGGCCCGGCGGTGGAGAACATGTCCCCGCCCGCTATCATCGAGACGGCATTGCTGCCGGTTGCCGATGCGAAATCGATATTGCCACCCGCATTGACGATGAAATCACCGCCCTGCGCATCAAGCGAGCCAAACGTGACATTGCCGGTCGCATCGAAATCGATCCCGCCACCCACGGTAATCGCGCCGTTGCCATCGATATCGCCGCCGGTTGCGATCAGCGACAGGTCGCCGCCGATCGTACCGTTGTCGAAAGTGACCGACTGACCAGTTATGCTGGTGTTCCCGCCGCTGATTGCGTTGACGAGCGTCGGCGTACCGCTGGCGCTGATAGCGATGTCGTTCGCCGCATCAACCGTGCCGAAGCTGGCATCACCCGCCGTGGCCTGCGCATCGACCGACCCGCCCGAAGTTATGTCGTTTACAGCGACGACCTGAGCAGTGAGCGAAACGTCGCCATTGCTATCGATATCGCCCGGCCCTGTATTCGCACCGATTGTGCCGCCCAGCGCCACCAGCGAGATTGCACTCGGCGACTGCAGCAGATCGAACAGGATATCGGTGTCGCTCAAAATGCCGATTGTGTTGGCCGTCGCATTGCCGATCGCGATGGAGCCGCCATCAAGGAACACCGTGCCACCTGCATCGAGATCGCCGCCAGTGATCGCACCGATTGCAAGCAGGTTGATGTCATTGCCCGCTGTGATTGTGGCAAGGTCGATCGTCGAGCCCGAATCCGCTCTCACATCGCCGCTGGCGTCGATCGCACCGAACACCACTGATCCGCCATCCAGTCCGACATCCGCCGCGGTATCGGCAAAGTCGAGCAGCGCCAGGCCACCTGCGGAAAGATTGATGTTGCTCCCCGGCACGACGACTGTCCCGAGAATGATATCGCCCCCCGCCGTGTAATTCACATCGCCGGTCCCGACCGAAAGCGCGCCGATGCTGATGCTGCCCGGAACAGCGAAGAAGCCCTCCGCCGCACCGCCGACATCGGCCACGCTCGTCACCTCTCCGCCAGTGGTGATCGACGCCGCGTTAACGTCCTGCCCTACAGTGATGCCGATATCGTTTGCGCTGCTGAGACTTGCACTGCCCAGCAGGCTTCCCGCAGCGTCGATCAGGATCTGTCCGCTCGAAATATTCGCGTCGAGCAGGTTCACATCACCGCTGGTGCTGGTCGCACTGAAGCTGTTGGCGCCATTCAGCGTGGTCGCGATACCGTTGGTCCCCATCACGATATCGTTGCGCGTGGTGACGAGGATATCGTTCGCGTTGACCGTGCCCTGCTGGATGATCAGCTGGATCACATCGTTGTTGCTCGCCTGGCCGATCTCGATCCGGTTGTCGGCGACGATATTGCCGACGCAGACATTGCCCTCAAGGCAGCTGGCCGAAAGCAGCCCATTGTCATCGGACTGGACAACACCGGCATTCGGCGCGTCGGTGATATCGAGCGCAATCGAGCTCGCGATGAAATTGCCATCCAGCCCGTCAATCGCCCCTGCATTTGCGATGATCGCGCCGCTGTTGGCATTGAGCGTACCATCGACCACCAGCGAGGCGACCGGGGTAAGCGGGATCGAAAGCAGCGGCACAAGCCCCCCGGCATCAAGCTCGAGTGCAGCCGTACCGTCGAACGGCGTGCCCGGGTTCGGGGCGGTCGAAGGGCTGCGCGCACTGGTCAGCGTCGCACCGCTTTCGACAATGATGTCGTCACCGGTCTGCACGAACAGCCGGTCGTTCGCGACGGTGCTCGAACCACTGGTGAAGGTCGTCGTACCGCCGGACCGGATGGTAATATCGGCGTAGGAGTCGACTGTGCCCGTTATCGTAGCCGTTGCCGCATTGTCATAGATCAGCGTCGAGAACGGATCGGCCCCGGCATCGATCGTGATACCGCGGAAATTGGACACTCCCTGGGGGCCGACCGCCAGCGCGTCGTTGACCACGACATTGCCGCCAGCGGTAACAACGATACCCGGTATCGCGCGAATATCGTCCAGATCGATGTCACCAGAGGCGAGCAGGATCAGTTCGTTGCCCGACAGGATCGATCCGGCTTGCGCATCGATACCGCCCGCCCGCGCCGTGGCGAGGATATTCCCGCCAGCATCGAGCGAAATCGTGTCGAGCGTGTTGTTCGTGTGCTGGACCGTGATCGACCCGTTGGCGTCGATCTGGATGCTCCCGCCGATTGCGATCTGTTCGGCGCCATCCAGCGCAATCAGGACATCGCCCGATGTGCTCTGGATCGACAACCCGCCGGTGATCGCGCTTGCGCCCAGCGTGACGGCCGAGCCGACAAGTGTTGCGTTGGTCCCAGCATCGATCCCGCCGCCATTGACCGTGCCGGTCGCGGTCAAGTCGACCGATGTGCCCGCAGTGATCGAGTTGAAGTCGATCTGGCCGCCCTGGACGTCGATCAGGCCACCGGCCTGCGAATTGCCAAGGTCGACCGTGCCGCCCATGTTGATCTGGATATCGCCAGCAGTGATGATCGTGTTGAGCCCGGTGGTAAAGTCGCCGCCGCCGGTGGCCGAGAAGTCCACTCCGGATTCCGCATGATCGACTGCGATATCCCCTGTCGCATCCAGCGTGGTCGATCCGGTCGAAAGCGTCGTGACGAAGCTCGCGTCACCCGCAGTCGCATTGGCGGTGATCGTGCCGCCACTGTCGACCGTGCCGAGGGCAATCGACTGCGCATCGAGCACGACATTACCGTCGCTGTCGATATCGCCATCGGTCGTGTTCCCGCCGATCATACCATTGGCAGCGGTTACCGAAATCGCATTGGGCGACCGCAGCAGGTCGAACAGTATGTCCGATCCGCTGGTCAGCGAAATGGCATCTGCAACGACCATCCCCACGGCAATCGATCCGCCGTCAAGATTGACCGTGTTCGTCGCGGTGAGGTCGCCCCCGCCAATCGTGCCGCCCGCAGTCATGGCGATGAAATTGCTGCTGGTCGCCGCGTCGAATCGGATATCACCGCCTGCATCGACGTTGAAATTGCCACCCTGGGCCTCGAGCGAACCGAAGCCGACATCGCCCGTCGCGGTCAGGTCGATCGCCCCGGCAACCGTAATCGCGCCGCTACCGTCGATATCGCCAGCCGTCGCTTCCCAGGTCAGGCTGCCACCGATCGTCCCGCTGTCGAGCGTCGCATTGGCACCGCGAAGGGTGAAATTGCCCGGTGAATTCGCATTGCCGACTTGCGCAAGGCCGGTCGCCACCACGCTGGTGATGGTCGCGGCGCTGGTGCTGCCGACAACTGCGTCGCCGCCCGTCGCATTGATGGTAACGCTCTGGCCGGTCGAACTTGCCGAAGCGATATCGACCGAACCGGCATCGATGGTCGTCAGCGAGGCCCCGGTGAAATCGCCGCCCGTCAAGGCACCGCCGACATCGATATTGAGCAGTCCGTTGCTGCTTGCACCGGCGATGTCCGCATCACCACCGATCTGCAGCGACATCCCCGGACTGAACGATTGCGCGTCAAGGAGACCGGCAATCAGGTTCCCGCCGACATTGTAGGTGATATTGCTGCCGGCATCGGCATTGCCTGTGGTCGCATCCCCTGCTGTCGTAATTCCGATCGAGGCAGAGGGTGTCGACAGATCGCCGACCACGGCATTGGCCGCCGATGTTACGTTGATCCCGAAATTCTGGCTCGTCAGGTCGCCGGTATTGAGGTCGCCCACAGTCGATTCGAGGACTACGAAACCAGCACCGGCTGTCACATCGCCCAGATCGAGCGAACTGCCCTGAATATCTACCTGTGCAGCAGATACTATGTCGCCACCGGAAATCGCATCGCCACGGATATTGACCAGGCGGCTTGCATCGATCGATGTGAAGTCCACCGCGCCGCCTGCATTGATCCGCAGGTCGGTGAAAGTTCCGGTCGTCGTGAGCACTCCGGTCGAAACCGCGTCAACCGCCGTCAGCGACAAGGTCAATCCACCTGCAGTCAGGTCACCCGTCGTGATGCTGCCAGCCGAATCGAGGCCGACAGTGGCGGGCGAACTGATCGATCCGGCGATGAGATCGCCCGCAGTCGTCTCGATATCGATGATATTCCCGGCATCGATATCGCCGGTGTCCATGCTGCCTGCGCTGATCGTGAGCAGGCGGTTGGTCGAGATCGTTCCGCCTTGCAGCGAGCCGGCGCCGAGGGTGATGTCCAGCCCGCTGGTGATCGAAGAGAAGTCGATCGTGCCGCCGGCATTGAAGAAAGTAGAGGTCCCCGAACTCGCCGAAGTGAACACCAGATCACCCCCGGCATCGGCGTTGAAGCTGCTTCCCGCATCAAGCGAGCCGAATCCGATATTGCCCGTTGCATCGAGATCTATCGCTCCGCCAACGGTGATGATCCCCGTTCCCGCCACATCGCCTGCAGTCGCATCGAGGACCAGGTTGCCGACCAGCGTGCCATTGTTGAGCGTTACCGAGGAACCGCGCAGCGTGGCGGTGAAATTGTTGGCGTTGACTGCCGTGTCGACCGTCACCGCCCCGGTCGCGATGGCGGAAATCGTGTCTGCGGCATCGATAGTCGCAACATCGATATCGCCACCGGCAGTGAGGAAAACACCGTCATCGATCGACTGCGCGACACCCGTGATCAGGATATTGCCGCCCGCATCGATACTCGTCCGGTCGAGCCCGCCACTACCAACCGGTGCGTCGTTTATCGCATCGACACCGGTCACATTCCCGGCAGCAGTCAGGCTGAGATTGCCGTTTCCGTTCTCGATCCGCACGAAATCGAGATTCGCGCCCGAATCCACCGTCACCGCATTGGTCGTATCGATCAGCCCGGTGAAAGAAACATCGCCTGTGGTCGTGGTCGCGCTGAGCGTGCCATTCACGCTTGCCGTGTCGAGAATGATCGACTGGCCGTTCAACACGGCATTGCCGCCATTTGTGGTCGTGATGTTCGCAATCGTCGCAACCGTGCCAGCTGTAACCGTCACATTGTCGAATGCAGTCAGCTGGTTCACATCGGCAGCACCGCCTGCATCGACCACGATGGCATCGTGCGTGTCGATCGTGCCGGTCAAAGTCACATCCGCGCCCGCAGTGAACGACATGCTCTCATTGCCGAGCGAATCCGTGCCGATCTTGAGCGAGGAACCGCCAGTGATGCTGCCGCCAGCATCAACTGTGACCTGCCCGCCTGTGCTCACTGTAGCGAAATCGATATCGCCAGTAGCGTCGAGATTGATCAGGCCAGCCGCCACGAGATCGCCAGTAAGTGCAACACCGCCAGCCGTAGCATTGGCGGCGAACCCTCCGGCGACATTGCTCGCGCCGACTGTAACGGCAGAGCCCGTGATCGACGCATTGCCGCCTGCAGTCGTTGTTACGCCCGCAAGGTCGACAGTAGAGGCCGCCGTAACCGTCACATTGTCGAAGGCAATCAACTGCTGGGCATCGACCAGACCACCGGCATTGATCACGATGTTGTCATGCGTGTCGACATTGCCGGTAAACGTCACGTCACCTCCGGCGTTGAAGCTCATGCTCTCATTGCCGAGCGTGTCGGTGCCGACCTTGAGCGAGGCGCCGCCAGAGATGTTCCCGCCTGCATCGACCTGGACGGCGCCACCGGTCGTCAGGACGGTGAAATCGACATCGCCATCTGCGTCGAGATCGATCAGCCCGTTGGCGGTCACGTCACCGCTCAGGGTCACATCGCCCGCCGTCGCATTTGCGGCAAAACCGCCTGCGACGTCACTGGCGCCGATATTAACGATCGGCGCAGTGACGCTCGAATTGCCGCCCACAGTGGTGGTAATTCCGGCGATGTTCGCGATTGTGCCAGCGGTTACGGTGACATTGTCGAAAGCGATCAGCTGCTGGGCATCGACCGCCGAACCTGCGTCGAGCTGGATGCCGTCATGGCTGTCGATCACACCGGTTACCGTCACGTCGCCGACAGCCGTGAAGATCATTCCTTCATTGCCCAGCGTATCGGTCCCGCGTTTTTCGCTGCTACCGAGTATCAGATCGCCAGCTGAATGCGCCTCTACCCGGCCATCGGTGACAATCGAGCCGATAGTGATATCGCCCGTCGTGGAATCGAGCAGGGTCGCCGCCAACATTGCGATGTCACCGATGTCGATCGCGCTGGCATCAACATCCATCTGCCCCTGCACATCGGCAAAACCGATGCGGGCATTGCCGGTAACATTGACGATCACGTCGCTGTCCGCACCGTTGACGCCGGTACCCGTGATGATGGAATCGGTGTCGAAGGATGCCGCCGTGATTTCGACGTCGTTCACCGTTTCGAATGCAGTCACAACAACGTCGCCCGTCGCGGTGATCTGGACATCGCGCGGTCGACCGGAGTTGATGGCCCGGTCCGAACTGGCAAAATTGCCGGTCACATCACCGCCGGTAGTGGTCAGGAACACGCCCGTGCCGGTCAGCGTGTCGAAACTGATATCGCCGGTCGCCGTCGCATCGAGGAACGCCTCGGTGTTGATCGTCCCCAATGTCAGACCACCCGCTGTGGCAGTCAACGCGATATCGTTGCCAACTGCGGTCGATGCATCCGCGCTGTCAAGCTTGATTGAGGTCCCGCTGATGGTGATGCCGCCGCCGCCTGCAACACCGTTAAAGATTGTCGCGTCGCCGATCTCCACCGCGCCCGCCGCAGTCGCATTGATCCCCGTGCCCCGCAGCGACGCGGCGGTCAGCAAACCGCCGCTGGTGACGGTCACCGCATCGATGGCAACAACGTTGCCGAGCGAAGTATCGCTCCCAGCATTGATGAAGATCGATTCATTGCTGACCAGACCGCCCTGGTTGATCGTGATATCGCCAGTAGTCAGGGTCGTCCCGGCATCGATGGTTATCGGCCCGTCATTGACCAACATATCGCCAAACTCGATCGCCTGCGTCGCGTCGAGATCCATTCCGGCGAGGGCGGTTATCGAACCGACAGGCCCGCCGACTATGCTGCCATTCGTGGCGTTGAGGGTGACCGCGAACTCACCGGCATCGAAGATGTTGTCATTGCCCGCAGCAATCACATCGAAGCCGATATTCTGCGCGGTGATCGAAACTTCCCGGCCCGCAGCGATGATGGAGTCTGCGCCCGCATCGAAATCGCCCCCAGCGGTCGCGGTAAGATCGTTCCCGATATCGAGCGAGTTGGCCGGAGCGGTGTTGTTGGTGTGCGTCAGCAGAATATCGCCGCCAGCATTGAGGGTCGTGTTGTTGCCGACGGCCAGTTGTCCATCGCCATCGAAGTCGAACACGATATCGCCTGCGACATCCGCACTGACATTGCCTGTCACGGTGATCGGTCCGCTGTCGCTCTCAATCGTCAGCGATGGAGTACCCGGAGTGGCAGAAGAACCTGTCGCGATTACCGTGAGCGAACTCATGCTAATGAGACCCGCCGGATCGGCCGATCCATCGGCAATGGTGATCTGGCCACCTGCCGTGGAGCCCGTGACCGTGCCGCCACCGGCCAGGGCGGTTGCGTCGATGGTCACATTACCGAGCGTGACGATCCCCGGGCTACCGTCGAAGCTCTGGATCACCGGTGTACCGCCCACACCGCCGCCGCCATTGCCCGAAGGGCCGAAAGTCGCGTTCCCGTCATCGCCGCCGATGCCGCCGTCTCCACCCTGCCCCATCGCGGCAAGCTCGACGTCATCGCCCGTGATCGTCCCGCCCCGAGCGGTCAGCGTGGGGGAGCCGCCCGTCCCGATGCCGCCAGCGCCACCCGCACCGGTGGTTCCGCCAAAGCCGATATCGTTGCTGCCACCGAAGCCCCCCTGGCCACCGGTTCCGGTAGACTGGATCAGGAACGGATCCGTCGATGCCTGTTGCAGCGTCAGCACGGTACCGCTGTTGGCGATGAGTTCCGATGTCCCGCCGGTTGCATCTCCGCCAGCCCCGCCATCGGCGCCTACTCCGCCGAGGAGGTCATCGCCACCGGACCCACCTGCACCGCCGACCGCGTCGGTATCGAACGAAAGTTGCGCCTCGTTGACCGTATAGGTCGTCCCCGAACCGAATATCTCGAAGCTCGCCGATCCGCCGGTCGCATCACCGCCAGTGCCTCCGGCCCCGGCCACGAGTGATCCGAAGAAGCCTTCACCCGCTCCGCCTGCTCCGCCGATACCGCCGGTTGCCCCGGCATTCACCTGCAGGGCGTTCAACGAACCGAGTGTGATGGCACCGCCCGACAGTGCGATGCTGGCCGATCCGCCAGTACCATCGCCGCCCCGACCGCCGCTACCGCCGATACCGGCCGCACCACCGGCACCGCCAACACCGTTCGCCGTAAGCGTAATGGTCTCAATATCGGGCAGATCGTCTGCACTGGTGAAGCTGACCGAACCACCGATACCGGTACCGCCATCTCCCCCCGATGAGCCTGTACCCCCGATGGTCCCGTCACCGCCGGTGCCATTGGCGGTGAGGTCGACCTCGCGAAGATTCAGGATTCCGCCGGTCCCATTGGAAAAGGTGATCGTTCCGCCAGTTCCGGTGGCACTCTGATCGCTGATCCCGAACTGGTTGGCACCCTGCCCACCCTGCCCGGAAGCAGCGGCAGTCAGCAAATCGCCGTCGATAGTGGCTGTATTGTTGATGGCTATGGTTCCGCCAAACGCGCCATTGGTCGAACCGGTCGGCGTGTTTGCATCGTCGCCCTGTGCCGAGACGTCGAGCTGCATGGTTCCCGTGAAAGCAAGGGTTCCGTCGGTCAGATTCAGGTTGATCGCACCACCACGGGCCGTGCCGACGACACTGTCGGAATCGCTCGCGGTGGGTCCGGCCGAGGCATCCAGTGTGGCACTGCTCTGCAGGAGGAAACGACTGAACTGGTCATCCATATTGATATTGATGGTGCCGCCCGTCGCGTTGCCAGATGCAGCGGTGCCATAGCCACCCTGGCCCGTTGCGCTGACCTGGAAATCACCACCGACAAAAACTTCGCCACCCAGCGACAGGTTGATGTCGACTGTTCCGCCAACACCATCACCGCCGATCCCCGAAGGCGTCACATCGTCGGCTCCGATCCCGCGCGCGATAATCGACAGGTCGCCGCCGACCAGCAGCCCGCTGATACTGGTATCGTCATTGCGCCCTGCATCATCGACATTGATCGTGATGTTTCCGCCGTTTTCGCCATCGCCAGCGATCAGGAACAGGTTGTCGAATGCGACCACGCTCGATCCGCCGGTTGCCGAAATGCCAATCTCGTCCTCGGCGACGACGAAGAAATCCGATCCATTGCCGGCACCGCCGATATTCAGCGTCTGGTTCTGCCCGTCGAGCTTGATCGACACATCGCCATGGGCTTGCAGCAAGGTGGAGGAACTGAACGTACCTGCGCCCAGCTCGATATTGCCCGAGCCAGGCGTTGCACTGTCACCCGCAGTCAGGATGACCACGCCATTGCTGACCGATGCCGCCGAGGCGTTGGCATAGCCGATTTTGCCACCCACCAGCATCGTAACAAAATCGTTCTTCGCAACCGACGCCATTGTGATCGCGCGGGTCGGATTGTCGACTGGAGTTGCACCGGTGCTTGTGCCGGTGTGAACAACACCACTCGCATCCTCGGTCCCGACCGTGATCGACATGTCGAACAGCCCGCCGGTAACGGTCAGCTGGCCCTGTTCCGCCCCGACATAGGATACATTGCCGAGCGCGTTGACAATGCCTGCCTGTTCGACGCGCGGTGCCCACATCACGACGTAGTCGTTGGCGTTAACCACCGCTCCATCGGAAATCATGACCTGGCTGCCGGGTTCAGCGGTACCGAGGAAGTTGAGCTCAGTCCCTGCCTTGTCGATCTGTTGCAGGTTGCTCGAAGTCAGCACCAGCCCGCCCACGTTGAAAGTGGCCGTCGGGCTGAGCAGGATGCCTCCAGGGCTGTAGAACCACACATGCCCACCGATCGGCCCTGCGTCGCTCAGGCGGCTCGTCACCGTCCCTTCAAACGCAATCCCGCGATAAATGCCCGAACCGTTCGGAGTGCCGAAAATGCGGTTGAGGATCGTGTAGTCGGTGCCGAGACCGACGAATTCCAGCTCTGTGCCCGCAGGAAGGAAGTTGATCGCCGTGGTGGTTGTATCGATGGTCGAGGTGTCGAGCGTCGTCCAGTTGAGCACCGCCGTGGGGCTGGTCACCTGGATCTGGTCGATGTTGGAGGACCGGTTGACCACCACGGTCCCGGACTGAACGGCAATGCTACCCTGTGCAGACACTGCCCCGCTGACGCGGGGGCCGACAACGGGTGCTGGCCCCGATACCGAAGTGACCGAGCCGCTTATCGCGCTGATCGTCTGGTGCTGGTCACCGCCCGAATTGTTCGGCTGCGGAACCGGGATCGGCGCGCCACCGGCATTCGGCAAGGAAGGCGACGAGTTCGGCACAACCGGCGGATCGAGCGATATCCGCGTGTCGGCGATATAGGGGGCGCTGGCAATCGAACGAATTTCGGGCGCATTGCGCATCTGGAGGATCGAATTTGCATCAAGCGCGGGGGGAGCTTGCACAGACGATGGCACTGCAAGCTGGGCCTGCGCGGGCGCGCTCCACAAGCCAGCCATGGCAATCGCCGCAGCGAGCGCAGAACAGCCCCGCATCAATGGCGAACGCTTGCGCCGCGCATGTGCTGCCGGAACCATCACCTTGCTGGACGCTGTCGAACTCATAAGATCCTCTCCACCCATGGCTCTGCGATCCCCCATCACCGGAACCACGGCGCAAGCTGGATTGTCAGGTTGACCAGGACGCGGAAGTCACCGCGCTCGGCCTGGAAGGGTGCGCGCTCCAGCGGGGCGGCACCGAAAATGTCGAGATAAAGGCGCTGGCCGATATTGGCGCGCAATCCTCCACCCACCGAACTGATCGTCTGCGGATCGCCGGGCACGTTCTTCGTGCTCACCGCCATTAGGTCGAAGAAGGCATAGGGTTGGAAGGCATTGCCCCCCGGCGTCTCGGGCAGCAATGAACCATAGGCTACTTCAACCTGCCCACCGTAACCGCTGTCGCCAATGACAGCGCCCGGGTCGAAACCGCGTCCGGCGGTGTAATTGCCGCCCGAAACCTGTTCGAAACCGAGCAACGCATCGGGAGAATACTGGAAACGCGGCGCAACGCTGAGCTTCCACAGCGGTGTCGGGCGGAAGTCGACGCGCGCCTCGCCGCGAATGGAGAGGCCGGTCGGATCACCATCCAGCCGCGATATCGGCACGAAACCGGGAACAGCACATGCGACGTAGCCGCTTGATGCCGGGCCGCAATCGTCGCTGGCACCGAGTATGTCGAGACCCTGGCGCACTTCCAGCGAACCGGCGAGGCCGAAACGCGGTTCAAGCCCCGAATAGCCGTTCGCACCGCGCAGGCTTGCCTCGTCGATCGAGTTAAAGTCGAGCCGTGCATAGGCGACCCGCAACTGGTCTTCGCTCAAGGGCGTGCCGGAAAAATCGGTTTGCTGGTCAATCACGTCCAGGCCGACTGCACCGTAAAGATTGGCAGCCTGCGATCGCTTGAACGGATAGCTGGCATAGACACTGGTAATCGTCGTATCGGACTCGAACGGGTCCGGTCCGGCAAAATCGGGCTGCGACCACGCGCGGGTAAAGCCTGCTCCGAATTTGAGCCCGTCGCCACCAACACGGAATTCATGGCTCGCCTGCAGCACGACCTGTTCGCTGGTGTCGGCGGTGGCATAGGCGCTGAGGATTGTCTCATCGCCCATGCCGGTGATGCCGTTGAAGCGCATCCGCATCAGGCCACCGAAGCGACCGACCGATTTCGAGCCATAGTTCTGGATATTGGCGTCCGAATAGAACGGTGTGCGGGTGACATTGAACACCCCGACCACATCGCCCGGCTGCGCCCCGTCTTCGCGCGCGGCCGGTTGCAGCACCAGCCGCACATCGAGGCCCGGGATATCGCGCGCCAGCAGCAGGTAGCGTTCGGCCTCGTCGATGTTGAATACCGGCTGGTTCGTCAGCCGGTCGATATAGCGTTGCAGTGCCTTGCCCGACGGCCCGGCCTCGCCACGCACCTGCACTGCGCTCATGCGCGCAAGGACGGCATCGAAGCGGACCACGCCGCCATCTACCGATTGCGCGGGCACCTGCACTGCCGCAAGATAGCCTTGCTGCCGCAGGATCGTGCCTGCCCGGTCACGGATGCCGCAGATCGCAGCGACCGGCAGTTCCTGCCCGATGAGATCGGCATAGGCAGGAGCAACGATATCAGTCCCGATCGCATCAAGCCCGGTGAAGTTCGCACCGGTAAAGGTGAAGCGGATATCGGCGAATTGCGGATCGGCCAGCGGACAGGGTGCGCGCTCTACCGCCCCTTCTTCAACCGCCACGGCTTCGCCCTGCGTTTGCAGGCGGTCCTCCAGCCTCTCACGCTGGATTTCCTCACGCGTCGTCGGGACCGGGGCGGTCTGCGCAGCAGCGGGACCGGCGGCCCAGAAAGTCGCCAGCAGCGTGCCTGCCAGCAGAGCGAATGTCGGGAAGCGCGAGGAAGCGATGGGGGATTTCCTTTGCTCTGTCTGGGCGAACCGGATCATTGACCGATCACCGCCTGTTCGGTGGCTGCGTTTGCGGCGGCCTGGGCGGACGGCCCGCTCGACAGCAGCGGACGCGAAGCATCGCCGATCACCGCGAAACCGCCCCAGTAATAGGGGTGCGAAGTATCCGCACTGTCCATCAGCAGGCGTTGGGACTGGCGCAGCGCCGTCCCCACACTGCCCTGCCTCGCGCGGCTGAACATGCCGCTCATCAGGCGTTCGGTGGCCTGGTAATCATCCGGCGCGGGCCAGTGGCTCGCCATGACCGAACGGCTGCCCGCCCCCACGAAGGAACGCACCAGCCCGTCAAGCGAAGTGCCGCCGCCGCTGGTCAGGCCGGCCGCCCGGGTCGCCTCGATACTCGCTTCGCCCGCTGTGTCGCAGGCGGAAAGGATCACGATATCCGCATCGAGATCGAGGTCGAAGATTTCCTCGAACGACAGCAAACCGTCTGAGTCGCTCGCGCCGAAGGATGTCAGCAGCGCCGGTTTCGCCGGGCATTCGGGCCGCGGCGGGGTTACCAGCCCGTGGGTCGCGAAATGGACGACGCGGAAATCATCCATATCCTGCTTTTGCCGGATCGCGCTGTCGCTGAAGGCTGCGCCGGTAATCAATTCGGACTGGCCCGCGCCGACAAGGCCGCTCGCAGTAACCAGTTCGGCATCGTCGATCGGCTGGTCCCACAACTGCGCGTTCCAGCCACATTCATTGCTGCCGCCGACCACTGCGGCGCGCACCGATGGAGAAGTCGGATCGGTTATCGGTGCGTTCTCGCCCATGCCGAGATAGTCACGCGATCCGCGCGAGGCAGGGACATTGCGCGCATCGACAAAAGCCTGTGCTGAAACCGTGGTGCTGATGACCCGGTCGCGCCCGAACCATGATGTGCCGGTGAAGTCGAACGGATCACCGCCCGACGCATTGGCTCGCGCGTTATACCGCTCGACCGAGGCATCGTCTGTCACGAGGATTTCGACCGGCAGGCGCAACATTGCCCCATCGGGTTCGAAGATCAGGTGATCGACACCGGCCAGTTCATTCTCGATCGGGGCGAACAGTCCGGCATAAAGCTCACGCGCCATCGCGATTTCATAGGGATAGGTGCTGTACTGCCCGCCTTCGTAAATCGAGATCGAGCTGCGCAGCATGTCGACATAAAAGTCGAGATCCTCCTCGCTGATATCCGCGCGATAGGCCTTTGCCCCATCGCGATCGGTGTAGAACATGAACACATCGCCGCCGATGATTGCGAGCCTGGCATAGGCTTCACCCGGACGAAGCGCAGCGCGGAACCGGTCGAGTTCGATCGCCTGTGGTGCGACCACCCGATATTGCGGGAAATCGTTGAGGCGGACCTGCGTCAATTGCTGCTGCCGCTCCAGCCGGTCGATCTGGTCGGCCAGCTCGCCGCGTTCCTGTGTCACCGCGGCCGTCTGGTCTGCCTTGCCCAGCGTCGCATAACGCATGCGCAGCCGCTCGATATCGCGCCCGAGGTCGAGCGACTGGCGGAAAAGCGCCGCGCCCTCGTCCGAATTCGCGCTCAGCTCGCGCGCGAGGATTGCCTGCGTTTCTGCCACGCCGGGGCGCAGCAACACCTGCAATGCGCGGAAATATTCGGCGGCAGCTTCAGCGTCACTGCCCGCCCTGTCCGACAACATGCGGTAATAGGGGTTGAGCTGGTTGGCGAAGCCAAGCACCGCATCGCGCTTGCCCAGCGAACGGTCGATCACTGTCTTGTAGAGCGCAACCGCCTCATCCTCGCGTCCTCGCCGGAGCAGGAAGCTGGCGAGCCGCGCCTGCGCCCCGCTGACCGCGCGCCGCTCGGGATACTGGATTTCGAGGATGTCGAGCCCGTTGCGCAGCAGGGCCTCGGCATCGCTCATCCGGCCTTCGCCCTCTGCAATCGCGGCCAGTTCGCCAAGGATTTGCGCACGCATGCGGGTGATCGAGGTCACCCGTCCGTCACGCACCGCAACCGCGCGCGAATAGGCATCGAGCAACGCCTGCCGCGCGCCCGCATCGTCGCCCTCGATGCGCAGGCCGGTGCCGCGCAGTTGCAGCGCCTGCGCATCGATGATCTCGGCGCGTTCCTGCGGGGTCAGCTTCAGTTCGTCGACGAAACCAAGCAGCCCATTGCCCTCGCCCGACTGGTTGATCCGGGCCGATAGCGGAAGGGTGATCTGCAAGCCTTCGGCAAGCGAATCTGCGCCTGCCGTCGAGGCAGCAAGATCGCGTGAGGCGCGTTCGATCGCTTCGGGATAGAAGCCCTGGTTGAGCAGGTGGAATGCCTCGAAATTGCGCTGCAACCGCCCCGCCACCGGATCGCCAGCGGTCAGTTCCTCCGCCTCGGCAAACAGGCGGTTGGCCTCGGCAAACTGGCCCAGATTGGATTTCTGCAAGGCGCGGTTGACGAGGAATTCGCCGGGATTGATCGTATCGTCTGCCTCGCCTTCGAGCCGTTGCTGGAGCGTCTCGAAATAGGCCGCTGCCTCGGCATACTCACCGCCGAGGTTGCGGCGATAGCCCTCCCACAGCGCCTGTTCGGGCTTGAGCGTTTCGGCCTGCACGCGGGCAAAGGACAGCGGATCGAGCACCGAAGTTGTCGCGACCGAGATCGTGCCTTCCGCGATCCGGTTGTCACGCACAGAGCGAAGCGCCAGCAGGGTCGCGCTTTCATAGGCGTCGAAACCCTCGGCCATGAACACCATGTCGCCGGCATCGATGCGGTAACGGTTCCAGTCCAGCTTTTGCGCGCCGGCCAGCCTGCATGACTGCCGACCGATCCCGTCACCGAGATCGGCGAAGGCGGAACCCGTTGCACATTCCGTGCCCTCTTCGCGAATTTCGGGCAGGCTGCCGCCATCGCTCTTGAAGCCGTATATCGTCGCGACGGGCCGCGCGCTGTCACGGCAAACCACGGCCCAGCGGCGATCGAACATGGTGCGCTTGGCCGGATTGCCGACGCTGCGGTCCTGCACCTGGCACAATATGCCATTGCCATCGCCGACAGGAAAACTGTCCCGCACCAGTGGTGGCCGGGATTGCGCGTGCGCAGGCACGGACAGGGCGGAACCGGCGAGCAGCCCCGCAAGGACAAGCGCATATTGACGCTTCACGATATGCTTCCCTCCCCAAAGGAATGGGGGTCGAAAAGCGTTCGACCCGGCAATCGCGACACCGTTGTTTTTGTTTTGCTTGGTGAGCCTAGGGACTGCGAATGAGTCGCGCCTAGGAAAAATTGGACATAACGCAGCGAGTTATGCCCGCGATCGTTCGCAATCCGGCCGAGTCCCGTTTCGGGGCAGTTTGCGCGGGTCAGCCCTCGTCTGGGAAGCCCTGCCAGCGGATCGCCTCGTCCAGCGAGGCGCGGGCGACGGTGAAATTGTTCACCGGTGCATCGGGATCGCGATACCCGATCGCAACGCCGCAGAAGAAGGTGTGGTCTTCAGGGATGTCGACCACTTCGCGGATCTGCGGGGAATAGACCGCCCATGCCTCCTGGAAGCATGTGTCCAGCCCCTCCTCGCGGCACAACAGGCCGATGGTCTGCAGCCACATGCCGATGTCCGACCATTGCGGTGGGCCCATATATTTGGGTGTGTGAACCAGCATGAGAACAGGCGCACCGAAGGCACGGAAATTGTTGGCAAACCACATCAGGCGCTTTGCCTTGTCCTCCCGCGAAATTTCCAGTGCGGCATACAGCGCCTCACCGATGCCGAAACGGCGCGCTTCATAGGCTCCATCCAGTTCGGGCGGATAGATATGATATTCGGGCGCATGTGCAGCGAGCCCCTTGGGAAATTCCTCGGCAATCCGGTCGAACAGCCTGTGCATCGGCGCGCCAGTCAGGACGATGCCATGCCACGGCTGGGTATTTCCGCCGGAGGGTGCTCGCTGCGCCTTTTCAATGATGCGGGTGAGGGTTTCGCGTTCGACGGGTTTGTCGAGGAAGGCGCGGATTGAGCGGCGGGATTGGACGGCTTCGGTGACTTCCAAATCTATTCCTTCGAATTTCGATCAAACAACGCCCGACCCTTTTGATATGCTTCGCCTGCGGCTGCCCCCAAAGCTGTCCCTGCGCTTGACGCCACTTCGCTTGCGTCGGACGCCAGACCGGAAATCCGGTCCAGCAACTTACCGGTGACATCATATAACGAATTGCCAGCGGCTTCGGCGGCATCAGCCACATAGTTCTTGATTTGCGCCAAAGTTTCGGGATCGAGCAAGCTCTTCATGGTGTCGATACAAAACCTAACGATGGTCTTGACCAGTTCGACCCCGAAATCGAGCGCGGCTCCTATGCGAGCATGGAGTTCAGCTCGCTCTTCGTCCTCAAGAGCTTGATAACCGTAATAAATCGCTCCCAAGGCAGCAGCGGTGAATGCAGCGGGGTTAGAGGCCAAGAACGGTGCGGCTACTGCAAGGTCAATTCCAAGCATGGCTTGGCCCATTGCGATGATCGACAGGGGAACCTTGTGACCCAAGCCAAAACCTTCGTTGGCTCTCTTCAAAATAAAGCCCGTTCTCGCAACAGCCTCGTTATCCGAAGTTTCAAGCTCGGCAATGTGTTTCGCTATAAACTGCCTTTGCGCGGACTCGTCCGCCGCTTGCACGCCGTAAGTTGCGATAACTTTTGCCAAAAGATCGTCCGTCGGAACATTGGCCGCCGCGTTCATATTCCTAGCCCTCCACCTCGAACAACCCGGCCAGCTGCTCGATAATCGTGCCGCCCAGCTGCTCGACATCCATGATCGTGACTGAGCGCTTGTAGTACCGCGTTACATCGTGCCCAATGCCGATCGCGGCCAGTTGCACCGGCGAGCTTTTCTCGATCCATTCGATCACGCGGCGCAGATGCTGTTCGAGGTATCCTGCGTTGTTGACGCTGAGCGTGCTGTCATCGACCGGGGCACCATCACTGATCACCATCAGGATGCGGCGGTCTTCGGGGCGGGCGAGCAGGCGGCTGTGCGCCCACATCAGCGCCTCGCCGTCGATATTCTCTTTCAGCAGCCCCTCGCGCATCATCAGGCCGAGATTGCGGCGCGCACGGCGCCACGGTTCGTCGGCCTTCTTGTAGACGATATGGCGTAGATCGTTGAGGCGGCCGGGATGCGGCGGCTTGCCGTCGGCGAGCCAGCTCTCGCGGCTCTGCCCGCCCTTCCACGCGCGGGTGGTAAAGCCGAGGATCTCGGTCTTGACCCCGCAGCGTTCGAGCGTGCGGGCGAGGATATCGGCACTGATCGCAGCGATGCTGATCGGCCGCCCGCGCATGCTGCCCGAATTGTCGATCAGCAAGGTTACGATGGTGTCCTTGAATTCGGTATCGCGCTCGATCTTGTAGCTCAGCGAATGGCCGGGGCTGATGACCACGCGGGCGAGCCGCGCGGCGTCGAGCATTCCCTCTTCCTGGTCGAAATCCCAGCTGCGGTTCTGCTGTGCCATCAGCCGCCGCTGGAGCCGGTTGGCGAGTTTGGTCACCACCGATTGCAGTCCGGTCAGCTGGCTGTCGAGATAGGCACGCAGCCGATCCAGTTCCTCGCTGTCGCACAGTTCGGGCGCTTCGATCACTTCATCGAATTTGTCGGTGAAGTATTTGTATTCGAAATCATTGGGAATATCGGTCCACGGGCGGTTCGGGCGGACGGGCAGCATGCCCTCATCGCCTTCCTCGCCCACCTCTCCATCGGACATTTCATCCGAGGATTCGAGTTCGGTCTCGGCCTCGCCATCCGCCTCGCCCTCGGCCATTTCACCAGCCATTTCGGTCGACTGCGGTTCGGCCCCGTCGGATTCCTGTTCGCCCTCGTCTTCCTGCTCGTCCTGCCCCTCGTCCTCGTCGCCCTCGCTGTCTTCGGGCTCGCCCGCATCGTCGGGACGGGTAAGTTCGAGATGCTGCAACATGTCGAGCGCAAGCGACTGGAAAGTCTCCTGATTGTCGAGCGACAATGCAAGCGCCTCGAAGTCACCGCCAGTGCGCGCTTCGATAAATTCTCGCACCATCTCAACGCCGGCACGCGCCTTTTCCGGGATCGCCGCGCCAGTCAGTTCCTCGCGTAGCATCAGGCCAAGCGCGCTTTGCAGCGGCACGTCGTTTTCGCCCTGCGCACGAGAAATCGGGTCGGATGCGGTACGCAGTTCGGTCGCAGCCTCAAGATTGGCCCGCATCCCGCTGAAATTATTGGCTCCCAAGGCCTCGTAGCGAACCTGCTCGATCGCGTCGTAACACGCGCGAGCTACAGGCTCACTCGGCGCATTCTTCGCGTGCAACCCCTCATTGTGGTGACGCAGTTTGAGCGCGAAGCTGTCGGCAAAACCCCTTGCCTCAGCCGCCTGTTCGGGCGGCAGGTTGCGGCCCGGCAGCGGGACGCGGAAATTCTTGCCGCTGGCCGCTGGCGCATCCGCGCTCCACGCAACCTCGACCTCCGGCTCGCGCGAAATGGCGCGGGCCGTGCCGGTCAGGGTCCGCTTGAAGCGGTCGAGAGGGGTTTCGTCGGCCAAACTGCTTCGCGTCAGATGATGCTCTGCCCGGTCGCTTCCCAATCCTTGAGGAAGCCTTCGATGCCCTTGTCGGTCAGCACATGGTTGAACAGCTGTTTGATCACCTTGGGCGGCGCGGTCATCACATCGGCCCCGATCAGCGCGCTTTCGAGCACATGGGTGACATGGCGCACGCTGGCGACGAGGATTTCGGTTTCGAACAGGTAATTGTCGTAAATCCGGCGAATGTCGCGGATCAGGTCCATCCCGTTGACGCCATTGTCGTCGTGACGCCCGACGAAGGGCGAAATGAAGGTTGCCCCCGCCTTTGCCGCGAGCAGCGCCTGGTTCGCGCTGAAGCACAGGGTCACATTGACCATGGTTCCGTCGTCGGTCAGCGCCTTGCAGGTCTTGAGCCCGTCGATCGTCAGCGGCACCTTGATGCAGACATTGTCCGCGATCTTGCGCAGGACCTCAGCCTCTTTCATCATCGTTGCATGGTCGAGCGCAACGACTTCTGCGCTGACCGGACCATCGGTGATGCCGCAGATTTCCTTCGTCACTTCCATGAAATCCCGCCCCGATTTCGCGATCAGCGAAGGGTTGGTTGTGACCCCATCGAGCAGGCCGGTCGCAGCCAGTTCCTTGATGTCGTCGATTTCGGCAGTGTCGGCGAAGAATTTCATGTGGGCGTATCCTTGCAGGAAGTATGATTCCCGCAAGGCTTTAGCGAGTGGTTTCCGGCGCGGCTAGGGGCTCGGGGGCCAGATTATGCCCCGTAGCTGGCTTCGAAAATCTCATCGCAATAGAAATAGGTCGCGCCATTCTTGCGCTCGATGCTGGTAATCACACCGTCGATATTCTCGGCCACTTGCTGGCGGCCTTTCTCGTCTTTGTACGGGTAACGATCGATCTTATCGATCTGCCGCCGCTCGCTGCCGTCGCGATTGACCACAAAGCCAGCGGCTGCCAGCCGTTGCGCGACCACCTCCACCGGCTCGGCAAAACGGATTCCGTCACCCCACACGCCATGCGATTCCTCGACGAAGGTGGTGAAAATACCGAGCACGGTCAGGCCGTTCCACTGGCCTTTGACATCAGCTTCGACCCGGACGACACTTTGCCAGTCTTTTTCCGGGCGAACGATCCTTCCCGTAACGCGCTGGTTGCTTCCGGGGACGGTAGTCGTTGCAGGCACAGCCACATAGTTGCGATCATCGACCTTGTAGGCCCCCTGTACGACCTTCGCCCAACCGTCACTGTAGTGGCATCGCTTCGGGTTCTTGAAATTGAGCCATGCGAGGTTCGGCAGGCGGTTTTGCACGTCGACCGTTGTCGCCGCATTGCGCAGGCCCGAATAGGCACCATTTGACGCCAGCACGGTTGCCTGCTGGATCGCCCGTTGATCGAGTGTGGCGACATCACCGACAGTCGAACGCAGTCTTGCGATGGCATCCAGCGCCTCACCTCGCAGCGCGCTGTCCTGCCCCGAAAGCTGGAACGCCATTTGCGCATAGATATAGGCCTGATCGCCCTGCCCGATGAAATTGGCTGCCGCCAAAAAGCCTTCGGGCACACCGCGATTGCCCGCCTCGGCAAAATATTCAGCCGACTTGTCCTTGCAGCGCGAACGGCTGAGCGCAGTCAGGATCATCGATTGGCTCGCCGGTTCCTCATACTGGCAGGCATAGGCCATGGCATAGTAGTCGTCACCGGAGGTCAGGCGACCCTTCTTCTCATCATTGCGCAGTTTCTTGCGCGCATCGGTGATGGTTTTGTAACGCGCGAAGACCGGGCCGTAGATTTCCGATGGCGTGCGGGCCTGCGCCGACTCCGGTGCGATGCCTGTAGCCACAATTCCGACCGCCAGACCGGACGCAAGAATTCCGCGCAGCATGATGTTCCCCCAAAGCCAACAAACGATTGATTTGAGAAAGCTAGACGGGGTCCCGGTAAATTTGAACCCCACCGCAAGAATTTGTTCAGATGCCTGCGGCAACTCCAAACACACCGATCAGCAATGGATCGTTGGTGGCGCGGGGATTGCGACGGATTTCGCTCTCCTCGACGCCCATCTCGGTCCAGATGGCATCGTTGATATCGTCCGAGAGGCGCGTCGCGACACCGGCGACGTCGACGCCAGAGAGCCGTGCTATGGCGTTGCCGATCACCGGGTTCTGCGCAACGCGGATCGCCTGCCCCAGTTCGGGCACCATCGTATCGATCAGCGTGTTGCCCATCTCGCCGCGCAGGAAACTGGTCGCCGCAGTCGGTCCGCCCCGGATCAATTGCTCGGCCGCCGAAATGCCAACCACGCGCACCGCATCGGCAACGACCGGCGCCGCACGTTCGGCGCCCTTGATCGCAAGGTCGGCGAATGCACCCTCAAGCTGGCTCTTGAACAGGGCCGAAGTGAGGATCGATGACAGGATATCCCCGCGCGTCCCCATGATGGAACCCAGCCCGATGCGCGCGACCTGGTCATCCCAATAACCGCCCGGCGCGGTCAGGCGGGCGAAGGCACGCTCGCTCGAAAGCAACAGCAGGCGACGGATCGCATCGGTAAAGCTGTAACCGGGAAGTCCAGCACAGCCGGACAGGCTGACCGTGCCCAGCGCCGTCGCTCCGACAATGAATCCCCGGCGATCGACCCCGGCCCGCACAATATCCGACATTTCCCAACTCCTTCTCTTGCCGTCGCCTTGCACCAGCGCCCATATGAACAGTCTAACATGAACCGCGTCCGTTGCATCATATTCAATGCCGCCCTCGGCCCGCTCGATTACCGGGTCCCCCAAGGCATGACAGTCGAATATGGCTCGGTCGTGGTCGCGCCGCTCGGGCCGCGACAGGTGATCGGCATCGTCTGGGAGGAGGAAAGCCTGCCGACCGATCCGGTGCCCGAAAACAAGCTGCGCCCGCTGCTGGACGTGCTGCCCGTCCCTCCGTTGAAGGCGGAACTGCGTCGACTGATCGAATGGACGGCCGACTATTATTGCGCCTCGCTCGCATCGGTGGCGCGAATGGTGATTTCGTCCGGCGGCGCGCTGCGCGGCCCGGCAACAGTCACCGAATACCGGCTTTCCGGCGGCATGCCCGAACGGATGACGCCCAAGCGCGAACTCGCGATGGGTGCGCTCGAAGGCGAACAGGCGACGATCCGCGAACTGGCTGAACTCGCCGACGTCTCAGACGGCGTGCTGCGCGGGCTGGTCAACCAGGGCGTGCTCGAGCCGGTGGTGGTCGATTGCGACCGTCCCTACCCGCGCGCCGATGCGGGGCACGCCACAGTCGAACTGAGCGACGACCAGCTGGCAGTGGCGGGGCGCATTTCCGATGCCGTCGAAGCTCGCAAGTTCGTGCCCTTCCTGCTCGACGGGGTCACCGGATCGGGCAAGACCGAAACCTATTTCGAGCCGATGGCTGCCGCACTGCGAATGGGCAGGCAGGTGCTCGTGCTGCTGCCGGAGATCGCGCTGACCGAAGCTTTCCTGCGCCGGTTCGAGGATCGCTTCGGCGCACCGCCGATCGTGTGGCACAGCTCGCTCAAATCGACCGAGCGGCGGCGGGCATGGCGGGCAATCGCCAGCGGAGAGGCGCAGGTGGTGGTCGGTGCGCGCTCGGCGCTGTTCCTGCCCTATGACAAGCTCGGCCTTATCGTGGTCGACGAGGCGCATGAGATCAGCTTCAAGCAGGGCGACGGGGTGCGCTACAATGCCCGCGACGTGGCGGTCATGCGCGCGCGGTTCGAAAAGATTCCTGTCGTCCTCGCCAGCGCGACCCCGGCGCTCGAAAGCCTGCAAATGGCCGATAGCGGGATTTACGAAAAGCTCGACCTGCCAAGCCGCTTCGGCGGGGCAAGCCTGCCCGAAATCCGCATCGTCGACCTGACCGAGGACAAGCCCGAGCGCGGGCGATGGCTCTCCCCAGCCCTCACCCGCGAGCTGTTCGCCCGGATGGAGCGTGGCGAGCAGTCGCTGCTGTTCCTCAACCGGCGCGGCTATGCGCCGCTGACGCTGTGCCGCAATTGCGGTTTCCGCTTCCAGTGCGGCAATTGCAGCGCCTGGCTGGTCGAGCATCGCTTCAGCCGCCGCCTCGCCTGCCATCATTGTGGGCACGAGGAGCAGCCACCAGCCACCTGCCCTGAATGCGGCGAACCGGATTGCCTCGTCGCCTGCGGCCCCGGTGTCGAACGGATTGCCGACGAGGTGGCGGAGATCCTGCCCGAAGCACGCGTCGCCGTTGCCACATCGGATACACTCAACACGCCCGACAAGGCGGCCGATTTCGTCGCCAGGGCCGAGGCGAAGGCGATCGACGTGATCGTCGGTACCCAGCTGGTGACCAAGGGTTTTCATTTCCCCGAACTGACGCTGGTTGGCGTGGTCGACGCCGACCTTGGCCTTGAAGGCGGCGACCTGCGCGCGGCGGAGCGTACCTACCAGCAGGTTGCGCAGGTCGCCGGGCGCGCCGGGCGCGGCGCGAAACCCGGTACGGTGCTGATCCAGACCCGCCACCCCGAGGCACCGGTGATCGAGGCCCTGGCCGCCGGGGATCGCAATGCCTTTTACCAGGCCGAGACCGAGGCGCGCCGCCACGCCGGTGCCCCGCCCTTCGGCCGCTGGGCCGCGATCATCGTGTCGAGCGAAGACGAGGCCGAGGCACGCGACGCGGCGCGGATCATTGGCCAGTCACAACCACGGGTAAAGGATATCGCCATTCTCGGCCCGGCACCTGCACCCATGGCGCTCCTGCGCGGGCGATATCGATATCGCCTGCTGATCAACGCCCGTCGCAGTGCACAGGTGCAGGACGTGATCCGCGACTGGCTGGACCGGCTCGACCTGCCGCGAGGAGTGCGCGTGAGCGTCGACATAGATCCTTACAGCTTCGTTTGACACGCCGCGCGGGCGTGGCATGGTACCATCGCGACCGGATGGAGCAGAACCGTATGCCAAGAATGATCGCGATGATTGTGCTGGCCATGCTGGCGATGTTCGCTTCCTCATCTGCTGCACAATTCGCTCCAGGCAGCTCCGGCGATGCGGCAAGCAAGCAAGCGTGTGAGGCCGGAGATGATGTCGGTTGCGCAAAGAAGCCGGAAACTGCCTTAGCGCAAACGGCAGCCGGGCCTGTGGCGCCCGATCTCTCAAAGCTCGCTCCAAACAGTCCGGAAACCGCTGAATTCGCCCGCAATTGCGAGATCGGCGATATGGCGCAATGCCACTATCTTGCGCAGGTACTTGATCGGTTCATCCGCAGCTATTCTGAACGGCGTATCATGTACAAATGCAGCGATCCCGCATCGCGGCGGGCTGCGTGCAATCAACTGGACGCGATTTCCAAGGAGGTTGTTTCGCTGATCTCCCCAGCCGGCAAGGCCTACGCCAAGGCCTGCGAGGGATCGATCGATGTTGCTTGTGTCGAAGGGGCAAGACTGGAACTCTCGATCGGGCAAGAGGGAGGCGTCAACCGCGCGATCGATCTGCTCTATGCTGGATGTGCGCGAGACAATGTACCGAGCTGCCTCGAACTCACCGGTCTTCGCAGCAAGGCCTCAGTCGACGTCCAAAGCGCACGCCTTGCAGCGGGGAAACTCTGCGTACTGATCGCCCAGCCGATCGCCTGCTACGAATTCGGGCAGGCGCTCGCTTCGGGGATCGGCGGACCGGCAAATCTTCCCGCCGCACGCGATGCCTATGCGCGCGGATGCGAGGAGCCGGGCAATAATGCCGATGCCTGCTGGAGTTATGCCGGAATGCTCAAGTTCGGTCGTGGCGGTCCGGTCGACCGGGCCGGCGCGCGCGAAGCCTATCTGAAGTACTGCCGATTGAAGCAGACCAAACGCTGCGTTGCCGCCGACGAAATCAAGCTATAGCCGCCGTTACGCGACCGGAGACCTCCCCCATGCTGACCGTCCACCACCTGCGCCTATCGCAATCCGAACGCATCGTCTGGCTGTGCGAGGAAATGGGAATCGATTACGATCTCAAGCTCTACAACAGGCGTGAGGACAACAATCTCGCCCCCGACGAGTACAAGGCGCTGCATCCAATGGGCATCGCTCCGGTCATTACGGACGGCAATTTCGTGCTGGGCGAAAGCGGGGCCATCTTCGACTGGCTGGTCGCGCAATATGGCGACCGGGGGCTCTTTCCGGCAAAGGAGAGCCCCGATTTCGCCAACCATTTGTTCTTCCTGCACTGGGCCAACGCCACATTCATGACCAATGGCATGATGGCGCTCGTCGCCGGACGCATGCTGCAGGCCGAAATCCCGCCCTTCGTTGCCGACCGGATGGCGAAGAGCTGGGCAATCATCGAGCAGCGGCTGGGCGAGGCGGAGTATTTCGGCGGCTCGCAGCTGACGACGGCGGACATCATGATGGGTTTCCAACTGACCACCAGCCGCGCGATGAGCGGGATGGGTATCGATGGCATGCCCAACCTGCAAGCCTATCTCAAGCGCATCGGCGAGCGACCGGCTTACCAGCAGGCCATGGCCAAAGCTGAGCCGGGAATGCCGCCCAAACTCGACTGAAGGGGTCAACATTCGGCATAGAATGTCGAGAATCGACAATGCACTCGACTCCGTGCAAGTCTATGGCGTCTCGGAATTTCAATCAGGGGGGAACCTGCCAATGAAGAATGCCGTACTGTTTGCCACCTTGTCGGCCTCGCTCGCGCTGGGCGGTTGTTTCGGGCCGGGCGATCCGGTCGAGCTGCCGGACGACGCAATCGAGGCCGCCAGCACCTGTTTCGCTGCACAGGGCATGGTGATGCGGGCTGGCAAGGGTGAAGATGTGCCGGTGACCTATGACGAATTCGTCACCGCGATCAAATATCCCATGGTGGCAGCAACCGAGGTAGAGCCGTTCTCGGTCGAGACGGTAATGAAGATCCTCAATGGAGCGGAAGCCAAGGCCGAGGAAATCCGTTCGAAGGATTACGAAGGCGCGGTCGCGACCTGTGACGCGCGATTCAAGATCAAGGCCGGTGAAGCCACGCTGCCCGAAAACAACGGCGATGCAATCCTCAGTTGCATGGGGCTTGCCTCCTTCGTGCAAGGTGCCGTGCAGAGCCAGGGTTCGGAATTCGGCGGCGATGCGGACAAGATCGGCGCGCTGACCAAGCGGCTCGAAGGCGCCATGTCGAAAGACCCGGACGTGCTGACCAGGCTGATCGGCGGGGATCCCGAAGCGGTGATGATGGAGGCGCTGAAGGGCGCTTTCGCACAGGGCAATCCCGATGCCTATGTCAAAGCCTGCGACAAGCGTTTCCCGGCGAACTGACCGCCCTGATCCCGGCACCCGGTCCGGCGTTCGTGCCGGACCGGGGCGCCGAACGAGTAACCGCCGGTATCAATAGGCGGTGATCGGCTGCCCTTTCCGGCTCCACATCGGTTTGACGATGCGCCCCTTGCGGCGGGCCAGCACCAGCAACCAGATCCCTGCCCCGGTTGCGACGACCAGGGCAAAGACCGTGGCCTCCAGCCCGAAGCCGCCACCCGCCAGAAGGCTGGGCCCGGTCATTTCGGCGGACACGATGCTGTCGAAATCATTGCCCGACACCGGTACGTCCCACAGGCCCTGCACCACGTTCCAGCCGGCATGCAGCCCGATTGCCAGCCACAGCGAGCGCGTGAGCATATAGGCAGCGCCGAGCAGGATGCCCGCCTCGATCGAGATGGCGAGCGAGGAGAAGAACGTGGCGTTGGGGTTCCCCGCATGGAGGAAACCGAAGATCAGCGAACTGAGCGCGAGCGCGATCCAGCTTCCGGTCATCTCTTCCAGCCAGCGGAAGACAATCCCTCGCAGCAGCAGTTCCTCGAAGAAACCTGCATAGACGCCGGTCAGCAGCACGATGGCCCACAAGTCGGCACCCGAACCGCTGCCGGTGATACGGTAAACCCCGGCGATTGCCGCCAGCGCAACGCAAAGCGTGATCAGCAAGGCACCGCCGACGAACCCAGCCCCCGTATCCCTGAACGCACCGGCTAGCGGCAGGTCGTCATGCTTCTTGCCCCCGAAATGCCGGATCAGCAGCTTGTAGAGCAGCGCCGATATCGCCGCGAGCATCAGCGAGGGGCCGATATCCAGCCACTGTTCGGACCAGCCCGCTGCCCTGAGGGCGGGGATGAGCCGTCCGATCAGCATGCCTGCACCGATCAGCAAGGCAATCGCCGCGATCATTGCGACCAGCGGGAATTCCCAGATCCTGCGCCATAGCGGGCGGGCGGCACGATGTGTTTCGGCTGGATTGTCCAAACCCGTTGTTTCCTTTTCTGCCTTCACCCGATCATGCGTCCACACGTCCGGTCCGGCAAGACGGGCCGCCGCGATATGCTCAGCCGTCGATTCCACGCCTCCAGCCGAAACTCAGCCAGTGTCCCTGCCGCTTCGCCTCGCGGATGGCCCACAGCGCGAAGGCCAGCGCCACCACCAGCCCGACAGCCGATGCGTTGATGCCGAACACACCGCCCGTCAGCCAGTCCGGCCCGTAGAGTTCGGCATAGGCAAAGCCATCGAACTGGAAGCCTGCAATCGGCGTGCCCCAGACCAGCCCCTGCGTCATGTTCCACGCAGCATGGATACCGATGGCGAGCCACAGCGAACGGGTGAGCATATAGGCCGCACCGGTCAGCAGGCCGAGCGCGGTCGCATTGGCAAGCGTCGAAATCGGCGTTGCGCCCGGCGTCATGGCATGCACCGCACCCACCAGCAGCGTTGTCGCCGCAAGGGCAAGCATGCTGCCCCCCGCCTCTTCCAGCCAGCGAAACAGCACACCGCGCAGCAGCACCTCCTCGATGATCGCTGCGGAGAAGCCGACGATCAGCACCATCTCCAGAATGTCGTAGGCCCAGCCCCAATCATAGACCGTATAGGCCCCGAACAGCGTCGCGATGCCGATAGCGGTGGAGATCATCGCCATCCCAGCCAGCAGGCCGACCGAGGTATCGACAAGGGCAGCGCGCATCGGCAGGTCGTCTTTCACGAAGCGGCCCATCCGCGTCACCACCAGCTTGTAAACCGCCAGCACGGCAATCAGCGGCAGCAGTTCACGAATGGCAAGGTCTGCGGCATAGGGCAGCTGCGTGTCCCACCGCACCATGGCTGCGGCGAACCCTCGCCATGCGAACAGCAGCAGGCTGGCCGCAACGACGACGACGACCAGCGGATGCTGCCACAGCTTGCGCCATGCAGGTTCGGGCGATGTGAGGCGGATTGCTTCGCTCATGACGACTCCTTTTGCCTCTGCAGGAGCGCGTGGAAGCGCGCGGCGTCAATCGCGTTTACCAAGGCGGCGGGCAAACAGTTCCGAATTGGAACGACATCGCCGGAAAGGCTTACCGCTGGCGACAAACGCAGCCCGCCCGACTTTACATGCCTGCCGCCGTAGGAGTAGGAATCCGTGTTGCAAACTGCGGGGAAATCAGATGTTTCGGCGCGCTTCATTTTTTACATCTCTTGCAGCGGCCTGCCTGGCGCTTTCTGCGTGCGACATGGTCAAGAACCTGACCAATGACCGCCAGGAGGAAGAGGAGTCGCTGGAGGAGAAATACCCGCTCAAGGGCGAGAAAGGCTATCGCGCGGGTGAAGGCACGACCGGGCTCGATAGCGAATCCGATATTGGGCCCGATGATGGGGCCGATAGCGACAGCGCCGAGCCATCGATCCTCGACGAAATGGCGGCGCGAAAGAGCGCAAAGCCGAGCTTCGACTGCGCCAGGGCCGCGACCGCAACCGAAAAGGCGATCTGCGCCAACCCCACCCTCGCCGCTGCCGACCGCGAGATGGCGCAGCTCTACAAGGCGGCGTCGGGCCAGCGCGATGCGCAGCGCGCTTTCCTGCGGCGACGCAACGCCTGCGGCGGCGATGATGGCTGCCTGGGCGATGCCTATGTCGCACGCATCGCGCAATTGCGCGGGCTCACCGGGGCCGGATCGCCCAAACCTTCGAGCAAACCGTCGAGCAATTCCTCCAGTGAGTACGATGTCCGCCCGGCGATCGATTTCAACCGGCAGGCGCGGCAGGCGGCGGGCAATCCGAACAGCTGCCTCGCCGAAAAGGGACGCAAGGTGGCGGAGAACCTCGTGCGGCTGTGTAGCCAGGTCTCGCCCGCGACGCGCCCGCCTTGCAACATGGCAAACAGCTGCGACCTGATCATCAGCGAGATCAAGCGCGGGTGCGAATATATCGGCATCGACGACGCGCCCGACGGCTGCTTCACCACGGTGGATTGACGCGGCTTGCAGGGCGGCAAGTGGAACAGCGAAACCCCGGTTTTTAAAAACTTTATCCGTTCCCATCCGCCCCCCTCCTGCCAAGGCCTATTCCGGCCGCATCGCCGCGTCGCAGAAGCGCAAAAAGCGAGGTATTGCAGGGCTTTGAACGGACCGCGACGACCCGGTGCTGGTAGATCACCGGCTGCACCAGCCCGGTTTCGAGCCACCACAACAGCACCGGATTTGTCACCTTCCGCAGATCGGCCTTGCGGCGCGGATGGCGGCCAGACTGCGGTGGCATCAGCACATGATCCCACGCCCAGCCAAACCCCTCCGCCCCCGCCCGCTCACGCAAACGATAGGCCGAAGCCCGCGACATCCCGACACTGCGCGCCGCCGCCGTAACCGACCCGGTGACATAAAGCTGCGCAAGGAAATGGCACTGCCGCGCGACAGTCCACCCGTCATGGCGGGTGCGGAGCGGTACGGGATGAAAAAACGGCGGCCTGCGCCGCGCGCGGTGAGCTGGGGTGATGCGAGAGCGAGGTCGTGCCATCCGCGAGTATGGAGCGGATTTTGCGCGTGTAGGAAAGGCTTCAAAATTGCCTGAGCCAAAGACATCAGACATTGACAGATTTCATGCTCGGAAGATCGAAGATACTTCCCTCCTCAATCCTGCATGTACTTACTAGAAAACAAACGATAATCATCGTCAGGCTTCCGCTTTCTCGGAGTCCAAGATGGGATCTCGATGCGCCCCTGGTCTCGAAGGTCGCGTATGGCATGGCAAAGATCTGAATGAGTAACCACCTCCTCTTCTAGGACACGCGGCCACAGGTCTCCGAACGTGATACCTTCTCGACCGCTCTGATCAATCAGGCGATTGGCGTAGGCGATACCTGAGCGAATACCCTGATCGATCTCTCTTGCGCTGCGCTCTCCAGCGTGGATGGGTTCTAGGTCCTTCAGGAGATCATCCATCCCCGTTTGGCGGGCCTTCTTAATCGACTTTTGTGAGCTGCGGTTCGACGCCTGCATTTGCAGCGCTGCTCTCTGAGCATTCCGGAAGACAAAGATCCCCTTGTGATGGCGTGACAGAAAAATCAGCTTGTAACGGCACCGATCCATCGACTCTTCATCGACGGTAATGGCAGGAGAGTAGCGATATCCGCCCATGCGAGCGAGTACGAGGCGTGCACGATCAGTCAGTGCGTTTTCGCGATCTACTCCGGATAGAAGCGCCAAGTCACTCCTGAAGGATTCCCCCTCTTCGCCTTCGGTCAGCCATCCTAAAGTGGTCATTTGAGGAGTGTTGGCGAAGCGAGTTGCAAACTTATACATAAAGTTGAGGAACACTTCCGTGTTCGGTCGCTCTATGGCTGCTTGAAACTTTCGGATGTCGGGCACGCCCTTTGGATCGATGTAGACGAAGCAAAAAGCGTTGTGGGGCAAGCTATTGAGCACGGCTTGTATCTTCTCTTCGGCCATGCCTTGGTGGTGGTGGACCTCGATGTCCGGATATCGCTCCGCTACCTGCTTCTGCTTTGCTATCGCTTCCGGATTGATATCGACCAGATGAGCAGTCATCTTCACTGGGCGGCCATTGCGCTTCCAGACTGATTTCCCTCCACGCATGGCGTCTAGCGCAATGCCAAAAGCGGTATCCGAAAAGTCAGCAGTCCTCTCCTCCCAAGGACCTGCAAACAGATCAACATAGACGAATTGATCGTAAGCCGATGCCACTTTGGCGATCAAAGTCGGGAGGTAACTGAGAATGAAGGTGTGCTTTACAAGAGCCGGCCCGCGGCCTTCATAGTACTCAGGACTGATTTTCATACTCGCTCAAACTCGGGCCATTCATTCCATTCTCGACCATGTAGAAGGCGCCCGGTTTTCTTTTTGTTCACCCCGCCCCACTGCTTGAAAAAGAAAGCCGTACCGGAGTCTAGGCACTGATCAAGAATGTTCTCCACCCATTCGCTGTCCATCGAGCGTGCGCGCGGTCCGCTTTCACCGCCAACGATTGCCCAATGGATTCCGCTCAGGTCTATATTGCCCACGTCGCCAATCAGCGGCTCGAATGATATGAAACGAATGCTCGCTGGTACATCACGCAAATGATCTATTCGACCGACAACGCGCTGATCCTCGACACTTGTTCCGAGCCAGACATTGCCGAGGGGCCTGGGTGATATTTCCTTCAAGAGCTGCGCCATCCGATGAGGTCGCTTGGTCAGAATTTGGTAGTGATGTTGAGGTGTTTGCCTCATCACCGCCCAAATGCGACGAACAAAGTCGCTGGGCACATCAGGATGAAACAGGTCGGACATCGAGTTTACGAACACCCGTCGAGGTTTCTTCCAATTCAGCGGTATCTCAATCGATTCTTCGTGACAGCGGACCCTGTCGGTCCAGACAGCACCCCGCTTCGAGCGCTTGGTCAACCCTTCGTACTTTTCGTGGCCCATCGCTTGCAGCCGAGCAGCCATGCGCATGGCATAGCAATTTTTGCACCCGGCGCTCTCAATGGAACATCCGACTACCGGGTTCCAAGTTAGATCGGTCCACTCGATTGAAGATTGTTGCGCCATACCCTTCCCCGTGCGCTCTGTAGCACATGAAGATTCCCATGTGAATCCATTGATTTCAGAGCGCGAGCGGCCCCTTTAGAATGAAGCAAGCGAGGTACCAACGATTGAAATGGGGCGCATTCCAGCCAATCCCCCTCACCCAAACACCTCCCTCGCCTGCTCGCCCAGCCACGCCATCGCCGCCGCCCATGGGCCGGGGCCGTAGCTGATGCGGGCGACGCCGAGTGCTGCCAGTTCCGCCTTGCTCCCCCTGCCCTGCGCCCACATCACGTTGACCGGTAGCGGGGAACGCTCGCAGATCGCGGCGATGGTTGCGTGGTCGCCGAGGAAGGGGACGAACAGGCTGCCTGCGCCTGCCTGCGCATAGGCTTCGGCGCGCGCGATGACTTCGTCGATCATCTCGGGGGTGTAGTCCTCTGCCTGTTTGCCGCGATAGACGTCGGTGCGGGCGTTGACCCACAGGCCTGTGCGCGATGCTGCGGCGACCCTTGCGGCGGCTTCTTCCATGGGGAGCAGTTCGTTCGCGCCCGGCGCGCGGTCTTCGAGGTTGACGCCTGTTGCGCCTGCTTCGACCACCAGTGCGGCCGATTGCGCGACCGCGTCAGCCGTGTCGCCATAGCCCGCCTCCAGATCGATACTCACCGGAAGCTCGGTCACGCCCACGATGCGGCGGCAATTGGCGAGCGCCATGTCGAGCGGGAATTCCTCTCCATCGCGCATGCCGTTCGCCTCGGCCACGCCATGGCTACCGGTGGCGATCGCCTTCGCCCCAGCCTCTGCCACCGCGCGGGCGCTGCCGGCATCCCAGATGTTGAACAGCACCAGCGGATCGCCGGGGACGTGCAGCGCGGCGAAGGCATCATACTTGCTCATGCGTCCTGTTCCCTTTTAAGCAGTTCGGCCTTGATGTCGGTGCCATAGGCATAGCCGCCCAGCCCGCCATCATGCGCGATCACGCGGTGGCAGGGGATCAGCACGGCGATGTTGTTCGCCCCGTTCGCGCTGCCGACCGCACGGCTCGCTTTCGGATTTCCGATGGCGGCGGCCTGTTCGCCATAGCTGCGGGTTTCGCCGGGCGGGATCGCGCGCAGGGCTTCCCAGCATTTCTGCTGGAACGCGGTGCCGCGCACGTCGAGCGGGATGTCCTGCCCGGTCCCCGGCTGCTCGACGGCGGCGATCACCCGGTCGAACAGTTCGCGGAACTCCTTGCCGCCCTCGACCAGTTCGGCCTTGGGGAAACGCGCGCGCAGTTCCGCTTCGCCCTCGTTGAAGCTGAGGCAGCACACCCCCTTGTCGGTCGCGGCGACGAGCATCGGGGCGAGCGTGGTTTCCACCACCGAATAATGGATCACGCGCCCCGCCCCGCCATTCTTCCAGTCGCTCGCGCTCATCCCCAATTTCCCTTCCATCGCTTCATAGAAGCGGCTCGGCGCTTCATATCCGGCATCATATATGGCGTCGCTCACCCGTTCGGCCTCGCCCAATGCCACTTTCGCCCGCTCTTCCCGCAACGCCCGCTGGTAGGCGGCGGGCGACAGTCCCACCGCGCGGGTGAAGACGCGCTGGAAATGGCTCGGCGAATAGCCGGTCAGCGTGGCGAGGCATTCGAGCGGCACCGCCCCTTCGCTCCGCCGCAGCAGGTCGAGTGCGTCCTTCACCGCGCCTTCCTCGCGCGATTGCTGGTCCGGCGCGCACCGCTTGCACGCGCGCAGCCCCGCCGCCTCGGCATCTTCGCAAGTCGCATAGAACCGCACATTCTCGCGCTTGGGCGCCCGCGCGGGGCAGGACGGGCGGCAATATATCCCGGTCGAATGGACACCTGTGACGAACGCGCCGTCGAACCGCCGATCCTTCGCCAGCGCGATTTGCCAGCGCTTCTCGTCGTCGAGGGATCCGGCAGGCAGGTCACGCGTCATGGCGCTCGACCCTCGCGGCAAAACAGCCATGGGCTGCGTTATGGGCATCGATATAGGCGATGGCGTCATTCTCCAGCAGGCTGCGAATTGCGGCATCGGCCCCGCCCGGCAGCGCGAGCCTTGCATCGGCCAGCATGCCATCGCCATCGAACCCGCGCAATGCAATCGGGCGCCCTTCGAATACGGGTGGGCAAGTGTCGATATACTCCGCCGCCTCGGTGGCGTCCTTGCGGACGTAGATCGCAAACGCGTTGCGATAGGGCGTGTCGACATCGTGACTGGTGTAGTTGAGCAGCACCAGTTCCTCACCCTCTGCCGCGTCGCGCAGGCTGATGCGGCAGGGAAAGCCCTGGCTGGCGGGCGCCACGACACGGCGCGCCATCTGCGCGGCAAGTGCCTCTTCATCGAGAGCGAACAGCGGGTTGAACGGGGCAGGATCGAGTCCGGCAATACGGTAAGTCATGGCAGGTCCTTCGTTGCTATGCCTTTTTCCGATAACCCCATCGACATGGCACCGCGTCCCGAAGCTTGCGGTCAATGTGGAAGCGCGGGTAAACACGCGGCGATGCTAAGAATTTTCACCGCGCTCATCGCCCTGTTCGCTCTCGCCCTGCCGCAGCTTGCACAGGCCGACCCGGCCGATGTAGATGCCGCTGCGCGCGGGGTGGTGCGCGTCGTCATCATCGGCACCGACGGGGAAAAGGTCTATCCGACCAGCCACGGCACCGGCTTTGCCGTCACCCCGACGCGGATCGTCACCAACGCCCATGTCGTGCGCGAGGCGATGCAGGACGACACGCTGCAAATCGGCGTTGTGCCGAGCGAGGGCAATGATGCGACCTATGCGCGGATCGTGTCGGTCAGCCCGAAGAACGACCTTGCCCTGATCGAGATCACCGGCCCGCTGCGCCTGCCGCCGCTGACCCTGTCGGGCAGCCCCAAGGGGGATAGCGGCGAAGTCTCCGCAGTTGGCTATCCGATGAATGTCGACCGCGCGCAGGGGCTGGAGATAGAGGACATCTTCAATTCGCAGCCGCCGGTGAAATCGCGCGGCTTCCTGTCCGGCGCCCGGCCCAGCCGCCAGTTCGACACCATCCTCCATACCGCCCCCATTGCGCGCGGCAATTCGGGCGGGCCGCTGCTCGATGGATGCGGGCGCGTGCTCGGGGTCAACAGCTTCGGCGCAGATTCGGACAATTCGGATGCCGAGTTCTTCTTCGCGGTATCGATGCGCGAGCTGATCCCGTTCCTCAAAGCGAACAATGTGGCTGCACGGATCAACGAACTGCCCTGCCGCAGCCTGTCGGAGCTTGATGCAGCCGAACAGGCGCGGCTCGACAGCGAACAGGAGCAGGCCCGCGCCGAACTCGCCGCACGCAATCAGGAACAGCGCGACAAACGCGACCGCGCCCAGCTGGAGGCGGAACTGGAAGTCCAGACCGAGCGCGAGAATGCGATGCTGTTCACCTTCCTGCTGGTGCTGCTCGGCAGCGGCGCAGGCGTGGTCGCGTGGCAGGGCTGGCAGGCGCGGCAGGCCGTCACCGAGGACGGCGGAACCGATACGCTGGGCGAACGCAAGCTGATGATCGGGGGAACCATTGCCGCCGTCTCGCTGATTGCGGCGCTGGCACTGTGGATCACCCGCCCCGGCCTCGACGCGATCGACCGCAAGGTTGCCGCCGCCATGGCCGGCGATGGCGAGGATGACGATGCGCCCGATGCGCAGGCCTCCGGCGATGGCACACTCACCTGTACGCTCGACATCAGCCGCAGCCGCGTCACCGGCGCGCCCGACGAGGCGGTCGAATTCGGCTGGCGCGATGACGGCTGCGTCAATGGCCGCACACAATATGGCCTCGCCAGCGGCGACTGGAGCCGTGTGTTCGTGCCCAATCAGGAAGACGCCGTGTCGATCAACCACTACGATCCGGCGAGCAAGACCTTCCGCACCGACCGCTACCTCCTCGGCCGCAATGCAATGAACGAAGCCCGCACAGCACGCGGCAAATACCGCCCGCCCGCCTGCGAAACCGAAGATGCCGCAGCAAAACTGGGCGATTTGCAGGGCGCAGTGACCTCGCTGCTGCCCGAAGCGCCGAACGAACGGCTGGTGTATAAGTGCGAGGTGAAGGAATGAGGCCCTAAGCCGCCAGTGCTTCCCCGCTTAGCGTGATACGATGCATCTCGCGGGCGTGGCCCTGATAATCGTTCAACGCGTTGTGCCAGGTCGTGCGGTTATCCCAGATTGCCACCGTGCCGGGACGCCATTCGACGCGGCACTGGTTGTCCTCTCCCACGGCAGCATCGAATAGCCTGCGCAGGAGAGGCAGGCTTTCCTCGCGCGTCTGGCCGACGAAATGGATGGTGAAGGCGCTGTTGACATAGAGCAGCTTGCGCCCCGTCACCGGGTGGCGGATCACCACCGGGTGGACTGCGCCGGTCTTCATGTCCTGCCCGCGCAGATCCCTGCCCATATCGGTCTGCGCATAGAGGCCATCGGCCTTATATACATGGTCGGCTGTGTGGAACGCCTCCAGCCCCTCTATCTCTGCCTTCAACTCGTCGGGCAAATTGTCATAGGCCGCACCCATATGCGCGAACAGCGTGTCCCCGCCCTCGGGCGGCAACAGCCGCGCGACGAGGATCGAGCCCATTGCGGGTATCTGGTCATAGGAATGGTCGGTGTGCCAAGCCCCGCCGATATTGGTCTGCTGGTCGGCGGCTTTGCGCACGATAGCGATTTCCGGATACTCATCCTGCAGCGGGAAATAATTGTTGATGTCGATACCGCCCCAGCGATGGGCGAAGTCTATATGCTGCTCTGGCGTGAATTCCTGATCGCGAAACACAGCCACGCCACGTTCGTATATCGCCTGCTTGATCGCCTGCATTTCGGCATCGTTGCATGTCGCCAGCCGGACCCCGGAAATCTCCACGCCGCATTGGGGCGCCATTGGTGTTGTACGCATCGGCCCTCTCCCTGCGTAGCAACATGCGAGAGTTGCTGGTTTTGCGCAAGCGCGCCATTGGCAGCCATTGCCTCCAGATGTTTCAGCGTCGCCCCTGCGAAGGCAGGGCCCCAGATACCCTTTCGATGGCGACCGGCGTCCGATGTATCCCGGCCTGCGCCGGGATGACGTGCAGACTGAAATGGTTCGGAGGCATTTTTGATCCCACAACCGCATAAAGAACTTACAGCAACACCTGTTCCAAAATCTGCACCGGACTCGGCTTGCCATACTCCGGACCCGATGCTAGGCGCGCGCCAGCTTTGCCGGGGTGACTCGATCACTCCTTTATGGCGAGGCTGATGCATCGTTATTTTCCGGACCCAAGAGGACGAGAGACGCGTGGAGATTTCCGCCGGTATTCAGGCTAGCCTGGCAGGGCGTTATGCCTCGGCTTTGTTCGATCTAGCGAGCGAAGCCGGAACTGTATCCGCTGTCGAATCGGACCTCGACACGCTGGCCAATGCGCTCGCCGAATCGGCCGAGCTGCGCGAAGTCACGACCAATCCCGAACTCAGCCGCAAGGCGCAGGGTTCGGCGATTGCCGGTGTCGCCGCCCATCTGGGCCTGGGCGAACTGTCGAAGAACTTCCTCGGCGTGCTGGCGCAGAACCGCCGCCTTGGCCACCTCGGCGATATCATCCGCGCCTTCCGCGCCATTGCGGCTGCGCAGCGCGGTGAAGTGACCGCCGAAGTCACCAGCGCCCACGCGCTGACCGACGCGCAGATCGATGCGCTCAAGACCAAGCTGACCGCGCGCGAAGGCCGCACGGTGAAGCTCCATTCCAAGGTCGACCCCGATTTGCTGGGCGGCCTCGTCGTAACCATCGGCTCGAAGCGCATCGACGGTTCGATCCGCACCCGTTTGAATTCACTCGCCCAGGCGATGAAGGCATAAAGAAGGCCTAAAGGACTAAGCACATGGAAATCCGCGCCGCAGAAATCTCCAAGGTCATCAAGGACCAGATCGCCGGTTTCGGCACCGAAGCACAGGTCAGCGAAGTCGGCAAAGTGCTGTCGGTCGGTGACGGCATCGCCCGCATCCACGGCCTCGACAAGGTCCAGGCCGGTGAAATGGTCGAATTCGCCAATGGCGTTCAGGGCATGGCGCTCAACCTCGAAGCCGACAATGTCGGCGTCGTGATCTTCGGCTCGGACGCCGAAATCAAGGAAGGCGACAGCGTCAAGCGGACCGAAACCATCGTCGACGTTCCCGTCGGCAAGGGCCTGCTTGGCCGCGTGGTCGATGCACTCGGCAACCCGATCGACGGCAAGGGCCCGCTGACCGATGTCAAGCGCGAGCGCGTCGAAGTGAAGGCTCCGGGCATCATCCCGCGTGAATCGGTTTCCGAACCCGTCCAGTCAGGCCTCAAGGCGATCGACGCCCTCGTGCCTGTTGGCCGTGGCCAGCGCGAACTGATCATCGGTGACCGCCAGACCGGCAAGACCGCCGTCGCGATCGACACTTTCATCAACCAGAAGACCGCCAATGCGGGCGATGACGAAGGCAAGAAGCTCTACTGCATCTATGTCGCCGTCGGCCAGAAGCGTTCGACCGTCGCGCAGATCGTGCGCCAGCTCGAAGAAAACGGCGCGATGGAATATTCGATCGTCGTCGCCGCGACCGCTTCGGAGCCTGCTCCGCTGCAGTATCTCGCACCTTACACCGGCTGCGCGATGGGCGAATTCTTCCGCGACAACGGCATGCACGCCGTGATCGTCTATGACGACCTTTCCAAGCAGGCCGTTGCTTACCGCCAGATGTCGCTGCTGCTGCGTCGTCCTCCGGGCCGCGAAGCTTACCCGGGCGACGTGTTCTATCTCCACAGCCGCCTGCTCGAACGTGCGGCAAAGATGAACGGCGACAATGGCGGCGGTTCGCTGACCGCGCTGCCGATCATCGAAACACAGGCGGGCGACGTGTCGGCCTATATCCCGACCAACGTGATCTCGATCACCGACGGCCAGATCTTCCTCGAAACCGACCTGTTCTACCAGGGTGTGCGCCCGGCAATTAACGTCGGCCTCTCGGTTAGCCGTGTGGGCGGTGCCGCCCAGACCAAGGCGATGAAGAAGGTTTCGGGCTCGATCAAGCTCGAGCTCGCGCAGTACCGTGAAATGGCCGCCTTCGCGCAGTTCGGCTCAGACCTCGACGCTGCAACGCAGAAGCTGCTCAACCGCGGTGCCCGCCTGACCGAGCTGCTCAAGCAGCCGCAGTTCCAGCCGATGCCGTTCGAAGAGCAGACCGTGTCGATCTATGCCGGTACCAATGGCTATCTCGACGGGATCGCGACCGATCGCGTGACCGAATATGAAGCTGCCATGCTCAGCTTCATGCGCAACGAACACGCCGACGTGCTCAAGGAAATCCGAGAAAGCGGCAAGTTCGAAGGCGAAGTGGCTGACAAGACCAAGGCCGCACTCGACGCTTTCGCCAAGCAGTTCGCGTAAGAGAGGCAGTTAGCAACCCCACCTTGTCATCCCCGCGCAAGCGGGGATCCAGGGACCAAAGTTAGACTATGGATTCCCGCCTTCGCGGGAATGACAGACAGGGAAACGGAGAACCGGCAGAGTGGCTTCACTCAAGGAACTCAAAGGTCGGATCAACTCGGTCAAGTCGACCCAGAAGATCACCAAGGCCAAGCAGATGGTCGCCGCGGCCAAGCTGCGCAAGGCACAGGCTGCCGCCGAAGCCGCGCGCCCCTATGCCGAGCGTCTGAGCGCCGTCATGGCCTCGCTCGCCGGCAAGGTGAGTGGAGACGGTGCGCCGAAACTTCTCGCCGGTAACGGCAGCAACCAGCGCCACCTGCTGGTTGTCGTCAACACCGACAAGGGGCTGTGCGGCGGTCTCAACTCGAACATCGTCAAGGAAGCCAAGCTCCAGGCGAAGAAGCTGATTGCCGAGGGCAAGGACGTATCCTTCTACCTCGTCGGCAAGAAGGGCCGCGCGCCGATCAAGCGCGACTATGCGAACAGCATCGACAAGCAGTTCGACACCAGCGTGGTGAAGAACCCCGGTTTCGAGGAAGCCGAAGCCATCGCTGCCGAGCTGATCGCGATGTTTGATGAAGGCAAGTTCGACGTCGCGCATCTCGTCTACCCGACCTTCCAGTCGGCGCTGGTGCAGGACCCGACGACCGCGCAGCTGATCCCCGTCCCCGCGCCTGAAGGCGATGCGACCGGTGGTGATGCCGTTGTCGAATACGAACCCGACGAAGAGGCAATCCTCGCCGAACTGCTGCCGCGCTACGTCAAGACGCAGGTGTTCGGCGCGCTGCTCGAAATCGCCGCTTCGGAACAGGGCGCATCGATGACCGCGATGGATAACGCCACGCGCAACGCAGGCGACCTGATCAACAAGCTGACGATCCAGTACAACCGCAGCCGCCAGGCCGCGATCACCACCGAACTGATTGAAATTATCGCGGGTGCCGAGGCATTGTGATGCTCGGGCTGATGTTACCTCTGCTTGCCCTGCAAGCGTCGACTACCTCGCCGGGCGATGCAAATCGCCTCACCGGCTTGACTCCCGATGAGCTCATTTTTGTCGGGACTATCGAAAGTCGCCTGGACGCCCGGACCAAGATCATTTACCCGGCTCTCTGGCGGGCGCGATACGCCAACGTGAGGAACTGCAATGTCACCTTCGGTGAACGCGATGTTGCGGCAGCATTCGTTGGAACTCTGACGCAGAACTACGCTTACACGAGCGTCGAAGCTTGTCCTCTCCTTGGCCGTGTACGGATACACGGTAACTCGATCGCGGAGATCGACGTCGGAGAACTCCAGATCAACGTGGTGTTTCGCGGGTCATTTGCAGCACTTAGAGATGGATATTCTGAGAACGCGAGAAGCGTTCGATGCCCAAACGATGATTTATGCGTGATACGTAACAACAGCGGTCAAGACATCATTCTGACAAGAGACGGGCGACAGGACACCAAAGTCCGCTTTGATCCGGTAGTCACCCGGCGCTTTCTCGACATTGAAGAATTTTGATCAGTCCGCTCGCACACAACAAGGAAACGAACATGGCCACCGCACCAGTCCTTAACCAGACCACCAACGGCACCATCAGCCAGGTCATCGGCGCTGTCGTCGACGTGACCTTCGAAGGCGAGCTGCCGGCAATTCTTACCGCGCTCGAAACGAAGAACGGCGACAACACGCTGGTCCTCGAAGTTGCGCAGCACCTCGGTGAGAACACTGTCCGCACCATCGCGATGGACGCGACCGAAGGCCTGACCCGCGGCCAGGAAGTGACCAACACCGGTGCGCAGATCTCGGTGCCGGTCGGCCCGAAGACGCTCGGCCGCATCATGAATGTCATCGGCCAGCCGATCGACGAACTTGGCCCCATCGGTGCCGAGCAGACTGCCCCGATCCATGCCGAGGCACCGGCCTTCATCGACCAGTCGACCGAAGCCGCCATCCTCGTCACCGGCATCAAGGTGATCGACCTGCTCGCGCCTTACGCGAAGGGCGGCAAGATCGGCCTGTTCGGCGGCGCTGGCGTGGGCAAGACCGTGCTGATCCAGGAACTGATCAACAACATCGCCAAGGGCCACGGTGGTGTGTCGGTGTTCGCCGGTGTGGGTGAGCGCACCCGCGAAGGTAACGACCTCTATCACGAGTTCCTCGACGCTGAAGTCATCAAGAAGGACGAAAACGGCGTTGCCACTCCCGAAGGCTCCAAGGTTGCGCTCGTGTTCGGCCAGATGAACGAGCCTCCCGGCGCGCGTGCCCGCGTTGCGCTCTCGGGCCTGACCATGGCGGAATATTTCCGCGACCAGGAAGGCCAGGACGTGCTGTTCTTCGTCGACAACATCTTCCGCTTCACGCAGGCGGGTTCGGAAGTGTCGGCACTGCTCGGCCGTATTCCTTCGGCCGTGGGCTACCAGCCGACCCTGTCGACCGACATGGGTAACCTGCAGGAACGCATCACCTCGACCACCAAGGGCTCGATCACTTCGGTGCAGGCGATCTACGTCCCTGCCGACGACCTTACCGACCCGGCACCGGCAACCTCGTTCGCCCACTTGGACGCAACGACCACGCTGAGCCGCGCGATTTCGGAGCTGGGCATCTACCCGGCGGTCGACCCGCTCGACTCGACCAGCCGCGTTCTCGAACCGCGCGTCGTTGGCACCGAACACTACGAAACCGCTCGTAAGGTCCAGGAAACGCTGCAGAAGTACAAGAGCCTGCAGGACATCATCGCCATTCTCGGCATGGACGAACTGAGCGAAGAAGATAAGCTGATCGTTGCTCGTGCGCGCAAGATCCAGCGCTTCCTGTCGCAGCCGTTCCACGTCGCCGAAGTCTTCACCAATATCCCGGGCGAATTCGTCCAGCTGGAAGACACGATCGCATCGTTCAAGGCTGTCGTCGAAGGCGAATACGACCACCTGCCGGAAGCTGCCTTCTACATGGTCGGCGGCATCGACCAGGCTATCGCCAAGGCCAAGAAGCTGGCCGAAGAGGCGTAATCAACTCTGGCCCCTCCCCTTCAGGGGAGGGGTTGGGGTGGGGGCTGTCAGCCGCAACTGCCCCACCCCACTGCGACTAGGCATTGCTGTGCAACGCCAAGTCTCGTTGCCCCTCCCCTGAAGAGGAGGGGGTAGGAGAAAGAAACAATGGCACTGCACTTCGAACTCGTCACGCCGGAACGCCAGGTGCGCTCGGAAGACGTCCACATGGTGGTCGTCCCCGGTGCCGAGGGCGAGTTCGGCGTGCTGGAGGGCCACGCGCCCTTCATGTCGACCATCCGCGACGGCGTGGTCCAGGTCTACAAGACCGAAGGCGCGCAGCCGGAGGAAATTCAGGTGCGCGGCGGTTTCGCCGAAGTCGGCGATGCCGGGCTGACCGTGCTTGCAGAGCACGTCGAGGGGTAGTGCCCGAGCCCCTGCGCAGGCAGGAGCTCCAGTCGGTCTGCACTCCGATGCCTGAGGTTCCCGCCTACGCGGGAACGCACCTCGCAAACGGGCGGCCTTCGGGCCGCCCTTTTCATTTCGACCAACCGCATACCAGAGCCGCCGAATTGGCTTGTCATTGCGCGCCCCACTGTCAGACTGCCCGGCGGACTGAATTGGGGATGCCACAATGAAACTCGTATCCACCCGCGCACTGGCTGTTGGCCTTGCGCTTGCCACGCTCACCGCTGCGCCGATTGCCGCACAGGATTCGAACACCGTGACCGACACCGAATGGGAAGCCGCCAACGATCCGTTCATCTGGCTGGAGGAAACCCGCAGCGATCGCGCGCTCGAATGGGTCGGGGCCGAGAACGAGAAAACCATCGCCGCGCTGCAAAGCGATCCCCGCTTCGAGCAACTCAAGGCCGAGGCGCTGGCAATCTACAATGCCGACGACCGTGTGCCCGGGGTCGGCTTCACCCATTATGGCATGATCAATTTCTGGCAGGATGAGGCGAACCCCAAGGGCATCCTGCGCCGCACCACGATGGACAGCTGGCGCACCGATAACCCGCAATGGGAAACCATCCTCGATGTCGACGCACTGGCCGCTGCCGAGGGCAAGGAATGGGTCTATCAGGGGATGAGCTGCCTGCCCCCTGACGGGACGCGCTGCATGGTATCGCTGTCCGATGGCGGCAAGGACGCCGGGGTCGAGCGCGAGTTCGATCTCGAAACGCTGAGCTTCGTCGAAAGTGGATTCGAATTGCCCGAAAGCCAGGGCGGATCGAGCTGGGTCGATCACGACACACTGCTGGTCAGCCGCAATTTCGGCCCGGACACGGTGACCGACAGCTTCTATCCCTTCACCACCCGGCTGTGGAAGCGCGGAACTTCGCTGGACGATGCGCCGGAGATTTTCCGCGGCGAGAAAAGCGACGTTTCGGCGGGCGCTTACCTGCTGCGCGACGGTGAAGCCAAGGTGCATGGCCGGATGGCCTATCGCGGGCTCTCGTTTCACGAGCGCGCCTATTTCTACGAGAAAGACGGCGCATGGCTGCGACTGGACATCCCGGAAAAGGCCAATCCCTATGGCATCATCGACGGGCAAATCCTGTTCTCGACCGATGTCGACTGGACCCGCGACGGGGTGACCTTCCCGGCAGACTCGATCGTTGCCGCCGATCTCGAAGCGTGGAAGGCCGATCCCAACGGCGTGCCGATGACACTGGTGTGGGCACCGGGTGAGCGCCAGACCAAGCGCGGCGGCGGTTCGACCAAGAGCAGCCTTTACGTCAACCTGCTCGACAATGTGCGCGGCAAGGTTCTGAAGTTCGATTACGAAGGCGGCAAATGGGTCAGCCAGCAGATCGCACTGCCTGAAAACGCCACCGTCGGCATCGCCACCACATCGGACGAGACCGACGAGATCATGTTCACCTCGACCGATTTCCTCTCACCGGGAACATGGTATTACGCCAAGGATGGCGTCACGCTGGAGGTGGTCAAGAACAGCCCCGAACGGTTCGATGCCAGCGGCATGGAAATCGAACAATACGAAGCCACCAGCAAGGACGGGACAAAGATCCCTTACTTCATCGTCAAGCCCAAGGGCATGGTGATGGATGGCAGCACGCCGACCTTGCTGACCGGTTACGGGGGTTTCCAGGTTCCGCGCCTGCCCGGATATCTCGGCTCGACCGGCAAGCTGTGGCTCGAGCGTGGCGGGGCCTATGTCCTCGGCAATATGCGCGGCGGGGGCGAATTCGGGCCGCAGTGGCACCAGACCGCGATCCGCGAGAACAAGCAGCGCACCTGGGACGATTTCATCGCCATCGGTGACGATCTGGTCGCGCGCGGTTTCACCAGCCCAGAACACCTCGGCATCCAGGGTGGCTCGCAGGGCGGGCTGCTGGTCGGCACCGCCTTCACCCAGCGTCCCGACCTGTTCAACGCGGCGATCGTGCAGATCCCGCTGTTCGACATGCTGCGCTATCACCTGATCGGGCGCGGTGCCTCGTGGATCGGCGAATATGGCGATCCGCGCATCCCCGAACAGAAGGCCTGGATCGACGGCTATTCACCCTATCAGAAGCTGACGGCGGATCAGGACTTCGCGCGGATCATGTATGTCACATCGACCGCCGATGACCGGACCCATCCCAGCCATGGCCGCAAGGCGGCGGCGCGGATGGCGGCGAATGGTCAGCCTTACCTCTATTTCGAGGAAACCAAGGGCGGCCATTCGGGCGGTGTCGACAATGAACAGCGCGCAATGCTGCAGGCAATGCAGTGGGTCTACCTGATGCAACAGCTGGCGGATACGGGCGACGACGGCGAATAGGCCGTCGCCGCCAGCGGTGGGCACTTGTTCTCAGGCAGCTCTGTGCGACAAGATGCTGGCAGGGCCACTTGAATGGCTGTCTGCGTATTCCCGAAGCGCAAAGTCGATCACCGACGGATGCAGGGGCATGCGAAATTCGAGGCCCATCCAGCCATTCTCGCACCAGCGCACCTGCGCCACGGCGCTGGCCAGCCCATACAGCCTGACAAGGACGGTTTCCCCGCTCTCCAGCACCAGCATTTCGGGGACCTGCACCAGCACGCCGCCCAGCGACACATCAGCGATCAGCCCTGCACGCAGTTTCCCGCGCGCAAAAAGCTCGATTTCGACATTGGCTTCGTCACGGTGTTGGCGGCGGCGTTCCATATCTGTCTCCGGGCTCCGCTGGAGCGGCAGGCTACTGGCGCAAACTCGAATAGCGCGAAAAGATTAAGATGCCGGTCGATCCATGATCAGGCGTAGACGAACCGGGCCTCGGACTGGTTCGGGCACCGAGCGGAAATCGAATGGCTGAACCTGGCCAGCTGATCGCCGTGATCGTCGGACACCGGCCCTTGCACAGTGTCCGCACCCTGCGGAATTTTTGCAAAGGCCGCTTCGGCCTGCACACTCGGATGCAGCGGTGCACGGAAACGGATCCCCAGCCGATTGCCCAGCGTCCAGCGGATATCGGCCGGGAAGCCCGGAAGGTCGCCGACCTTGAGCAGGGCAAAGCCTTCGACCGGACGGATGTTCATGTCCTGCAGCACCAGCAGCGCACCGCCTTCCGAAACGTCGAGCAAATGGGCACCATAGCTTTCCCGGCCAACGATCAGCGTGACTTCGGTCCAGATCGGCCGACGGGGTTTCATGCGGTGCGACATGCTCGTATTCTCCTGCCCTCTTCTTGTGTTCGGGTCAGTCCTGCTGTCGCCACTGCGGGTTAACGGAACGGAACCGAGACGTAAATCGATGTAATCGAATTGTCATATTCCGCCTTTTTGGCGCGCCATCGCCCGGCATGTTTCGCGCCAGCGATCGGCCCGTCGCAAACGTCGCACGACCGGGATAGTTAATCCGGCATCCGCCTTGTTCGTTAGCCCGGAATTATCCTTCCCCATTCAGTTTCCGAATGGACGGGGGGCAGATTTTGGAGAACGAGCCATGCCCTATTCCCCCAATGAAACGATTGCATCGCGCATCAAACGTGCCGGGCTTCCCGAATCCTACGATGTCCACTGGTCGAAGACGCGCAAGGAAGAGGTCGTAAAGGCCGTGCGCGACAAGCTGATCAGTTTCGACGAGGCACGCTGGCGCTACCTGCTCAGCAGGCGGGAATTCGAAAGCTGGGAACGCAGCGTCGATACGCGCGCGAAGCGCAAGTCAAAGAGCCAGGTCCAAAGCAGGGATCGCGAACTCGAAACCACCTGAGCCGATTGGTCCCGGTTCAGGCAGCGGTCTCTTGCCCGCAGGTCCGCCCGCTTTCACCGCCGCCCACTGCCCCCTGTTCGGGTCGGCGCGTGAAAGTCGGGCGGCTTGTCTTTCACCCATTCGACGAATTTGGCGAGCGCATCGCTTTCCAGCAGCCTATCCCGGTCCTCGCCGATGCGCACCAGCTGGGCATTGGTGAAATTGGCGTGGATCGCCTTGTGGCAGATCGGATGCGCAGGAACAGTGCCCCGCCCCTTCTTCGATTTCGGCACCGGGTGATGCCACTCGATCAGCGTATCGAACGGGCGGTGGCAAAGCCAGCAACCAAGCCCCTCCGTATCGCTCAATGCCACAACCCGATGGCAGCTGCACCGACAAGGCCCAGCAACACCAGCGCACCTCATTTGTGCTGGCTGTGATCGACGCGGGCGAAATCCTCCCACCGACCGTTTTCGGCGTGGCCGAGGCGTAGCCACACCAGCCAGATGCACCAGATGTTGGCGGCAATGGCGACCCCCGCGAATGCCAGCTTGGCCGCCAGAAGATTGTCGATCGGCCAGTGATGCAGGATCGCGCCACCGCTCAGCACCATGCCGACCAGCAGCGGCCCCTCGACAAGTTTGTCCACCTTCCAGTGCAACCGCGCGAGAATCAGCTCCTGCTCACGCCCCTTGCCCAACAACGCCCGCTCGAACAGCGCTTCCGTCAGCACGCAGGCAATCCACCCGCCTGCCATCAACGCGTGGAGTGCGGTGAGGGCCGCCAGGTTCACTTCTTCGCCCCATCCTTCTGGGCAGCCTTCTTCTTTTTCATCGTATCGTGAAAGCGGTCGGCCCAGCCCGGTTTGACCAGCTGGTCGGCGCGGACCATGCGCAATTCGCCCGCATCGACATCGCGGCTGACTGCACTGCCTGCGGCGACGATCGCGTCGGCGCCGATCTTGACCGGGGCGATCAGCGCGCTGTTGCTGCCGATGAAGGCGCGGTCGCCGATTTCGGTCTGGTATTTGAAATAGCCATCGTAATTGCAGGTGATCGTGCCCGCGCCGATATTGGCGTCTTTCCCGACCACGGCATCGCCAAGATAGGTCAGGTGGCTGGCCTTCGCGCCTTCGCCCAGAACGGCCTTTTTCATCTCGACGAAATTGCCGACCTTGCTGCCCTTTTCCATCACCGCGCCGGGGCGCAGGCGGGCATAGGGGCCGACCGAGCAGCCCTCGCCCACTGTGGCCCCCTCGAGATGGCTGAAGGCCCGGATCGTCGCGCCGCTGGCGACGGTGACGCCGGGGCCGAAGACCACATGCGGTTCGACCACCACATCGTTCGACAACTGGGTGTCATAGCTGAAAAACACGGTTTCCGGCGCGCGCAGGGTGACGCCTTCGGCCATCCAGTGCTCGCGCTGCTCCTCCTGCCACTGGCGTTCGGCCACGGCGAGTTCGGAGCGGCTGTTGATCCCGGCAACTTCGTTCGGGTCATCGGTCGTCACTGCCGCGCACACCCGCCCGTCACCAATCGCGATATTGACGATATCGGGCAGGTAATATTCGCCCTGCGCATTGTCGTTGCCCACGCGGTCGAGCAGTGCCCACAGATCCGCTGCCTTGGCCGCCATCAGGCCCGAATTGCACAGGCGACAGGCGCGTTCGCCCTCATCCGCGTCCTTGAATTCGACCATCTTGGAGATGCGCCCTTCGCCATCGGCGATCACCCGGCCATAGGCGAGCGCATCGTCCGGCTCGAAGGCCAGCACAACCGCAGCCGGGCCGTCCGCCTCGTTGAGCCGGTCGAGCATCGCCTGCATGGTCGCTGCGCGCACGAAGGGGACGTCGCCATACATGACCAGCACATCGCCATCGAAACCGGCGAGCTGGTCCTGCGCCATCTGGACCGCATGGCCGGTGCCAAGCTGCGGTTCCTGCAGGCAGGTCTTCGCCCGATCACCCAGCGCGCTCTCCAGCTGTTCGCGCCCTGCGCCGACCACCACCACCTTGTGCGCCGGTTCCAGCGTGTCGACCGAGGCCATCAGGTGATCGATCATCGCGCGACCGGCAATCGGGTGGAGGACCTTGTGCAGGTCCGATTTCATGCGGGTACCCTTGCCTGCGGCGAGGATGACGGCTGCGAAATTGCTCATGGTGTCTCCTGTTCCGGCCCCAATGCCAGCAAAAGCTTGCGGAATGAAGAACCATCCTGCACCGCAGCGCGCATGACGGATATCCCTTTCGATGCCATCGGCTTCGATCTCGACGGCACACTGCTCGATACGCACAAGGATCTCGGCTGCGCGGTAAACCACGCGCTGGAACTGGGCGGGTTCGCGCAGGTGCCGGTCGATTCCTCGAAAGACCTGATCGGCGGCGGGGCGAAAATCATGCTCGCCCGCGCAGTCGAGGCGCAAGGCGGATTGCCGGAGGACGAGTTTCGCCCGCTCTACAAGGCGATGCTGGCCTATTATGCCCAGAACAACGCGGTCCATTCCCGCCCCTACCCCGGCGCGCTCGAAACGCTCGACGCGCTGGCCGAAGCGGGGCTGACAATGGCGGTGGTGACCAACAAGTTCGAAAGCTTCGCCACCTCGATCCTGACCCAGCTAGGGCTGGCCGACCGCTTCGTCACCATCATTGGCGGAGACACTATGGGCAAGGGCAATGCCAAGCCGAAGCCCGACCCGGTGATCGAGGCGCGCAAGCGGTGCGCCAGCGCGCGGTTCGCCTTTGTCGGTGACAGCACATATGACGTGGCCGCCGCCCGCGCCGCCGACGTGCCGGTGGTCGTCGCAGCCTATGGCTATTGCGACAAACCCCCGCACGAACTGGGCGGCGATGCGGTGATCGATTCGTTCGATGGCCTTATTCCCGCCCTTCGCGGCCTGTGAGTTCCCGCGCAGGCGGGAACCTCGGAAATATGCCGAATCGCGAGCCAACCGGGGGTCCCCGCCTTCGCGGGGACACAACTTGACCCTACGGCATGGCGATTTGCCGTACATATGGTTGCAACCACTGCGCGAAACTGCCAACCCGCTGCCAGATTGACGCAAACGTAAAGGCCGAAAGCGGCCCGATCAGGAGGATTTGACCATGAGCATCGACTTCAAGGACAAGGTAGCCATCGTCACCGGCGCAGGCGGCGGACTGGGCCGTGAATACGCGCTCGAACTCGCGCGGCGCGGTGCAAAGGTCGTGGTCAACGACCTTGGCGGATCGCGCGACGGCACCGGCCATTCGGACATGGCACTGCAGGTCGTCGAGGAAATCGAGAAGATGGGCGGCGAAGCCGTGTCCAACGGCGGCAGCGTCACCGAATACGACCAGATGGAAAAGATGGTCGCCGATGCCAAGCAGAAGTGGGGCGGCGTGCATGTCCTGATCAACAACGCAGGCGTGCTGCGCGACAAGACCTTCGCCAAGATGAGCCCGGAAGATTTCGAGTTCGTCCTCAAGGTCCACCTGACCGGCTCGGCCTTCGTCACCAAGGCGTGCTGGGAAACCTTCCGCGAGCAGGCCTATGGCCGTATCCTGATGACCGCATCGTCGACCGGCCTGTTCGGCAATTTCGGCCAAGCCAATTACGGCGCTGCCAAGCTGGGTCTCGCAGGCCTGACCAAGACTCTCCAGCTTGAAGGCGCGAAATACAACATCAAGGTCAACACGCTCAGCCCCGTCGCAGGCACGCGCATGACCGAAGACCTGTTCCCCGAAGAAGCCTTCAAGCTGTTCGATCCGGTCAATGTCGTCCCGGCTGCGCTGTTCCTCGTCAGTGAAGACGCGCCGACCAACGCCATCGTCGGCGCTGGTGCGGGTGGCTATCACTCGGCATGGACCGTGATGAATGACGCTGTCTGGCTGCCCGATGGCGAGCGCACGGTCGAAGGCTTTGCCGCCAATTGGGACAAGATCAGCGAATTCTCGAACCTCAAGGCCCCGCAGTCGGGCAGCGAGCAGTCGGGAGCGATCCTGACCGCGATGCAGAAGGTCACCGGCACCGGGCCGTCCTCGGCCCGCAGCTGACCATCGGTCGGGATCACTCGACGGTTCGTCGATCACAATCCTGCTGTGTTGACACACTAATACACTGGGCGTATCCCCACCCGATCACAGGGAGGGAGATACGCCCGATGTATACTGAAGACGACCTGCGCAACGCGGTGTCCAGCGGCGCAATCAGCGCCGATGCCGCCGATGCCCTGCGCAATTCCGTCCGCGCCGCGCGCGCGGCACCGGCAGGCGATGAAGAGCATTTTCGCCTGATCAACAGCTTCAACGATATTTTCGTCACCATCGCCGCCGTGCTGCTGCTGGTTGCGATGGCAGGTATCGGGCAGGCCTTCACACCCAATGTCGACGGTCCGCCGCCCTTTGCCGGCGCATTCGTTGCAGCCGCCGCGTGGGGCATGGCCGAATTCTTCACCCGCAAGCGGCGCATGGCGCTGCCCAGTATCGTCCTGTTGCTGGCCTTTGTCGGCGGCGTATTCGCCTGCCTGCTCGGCTTTATCGTGATGGGTTTCAGCGGCGACAACTTCGAGAACAACCAGACACTGGCAGGCCTGCTGGTAGCCGGGGCAGCCCTGGTTACGACGGCAGCGGCATGGTTCCACTGGCGGCGTTTCATGGTTCCGATCACTGTGGCGGCAGGCGCAGGCGCACTGGCGATCACCGTGGTCGCGCTGGTGGTCACCGCTATCGGCCCGGACAAGATCGACAATCCGGAGAATATCATCATCCCGATGGTCTTCGTACTGGGTCTCGCGATCTTCGCCTTCGCCATGCGCTGGGACACCAGCGACCGTGAACGGCAGACCCGCCGCAGCGACGTCGCCTTCTGGCTCCACCTGCTCGCCGCCCCGATGATCGCGCATCCGATCTTCCACTGGCTGGGCGTGACCGACGGCAATGCCATCGGCCTTGGAGGGGCGGTTGCGGTGCTGGCGGTCTATGTCCTGTTCGGCATCGTCGCCCTTGCCATCGACCGGCGTGCGCTGCTCGTCTCGGCCCTCGCCTATGTGCTGGCAGCCCTGACGTTCCTGTTCGACGAGTTCGGCGCGGTTGAACTGAACGTCGCGCTTACCGCGCTGGTAATCGGTTCCGCTCTGCTCACGCTGAGCGCCTTCTGGAGCCCGATCCGCCGCATGGTGGTCGAGCAGCTTCCGGGCTCGCTGCAGGCACGCCTGCCGGTCACGGCAGCACTTGCTGCCTGACAATACGCACCAACAAACAGGGGCTTGCCCCGGCGAAGGCCCCCGCGCATAACGCGCGGGGGTTTTTCGTTCTGGGGGTCGCAGGGACAGTGCTTTTAGATATGTCGCAGGCGGCCGGGTGAGCGCCGCCAATTCACTCGAGCGGCTCGCATTCCGGGCCAAGGCGATGAAGGTCATCGGCTGGTCGTTCATCGTGCTGACGCTCATCCAGGTCGGGCTGAACGGCTATGTCGCCTTCAGGACGCAGGAGATCGTCGTGACCGCTGGCGGCGACCAGGGTGGGTTTTCCCAGCTTTGGACAACAGCAGTGGCGCTCGTCGCCGTAACCCTGCTGTGGTTGCTTGCCGTACTGGCCCTGATGATCGCCGCGCTGATGTGGATCCACCGAGCGCATGCCAATATTGTCGAGCAGGGCGTGCCGATGGACCATTCGCCCGGCTGGACCGTCACCAGCTATTTCATCCCCTTCATCAATCTCGTGGTTCCGTTTCGCGCGATGCGCGAACTGCACAATCGCAGCCATGGCGAGATTCCCGAACATGCCCATTCGAGCGTTGACGATGTTGGCGCATGGTGGACGGCCTATATGGTTGCCTTCTTCATCCAGCTTGGCCTGTTGTTCAAACTGCTGGTGAACGAGTTGACCAACCTGATCCTCTACACCCCGCAGTGGATGGAATTTGCGATGAACAGCTTCTCCAGCCTGCTGTTCGCCGCGGCCGTCCTGTTGCTGATGAAGCTGGTATCCGCCATTACCGAAGCACAGCGCGGCTCAGCGCATGTCGGCGCCGCGTTCGAGTAAGCTAGACCGCCTTCACCAGCCGCCGTTCCATCGGGGCCAGCACGCCCAGCAACTCGTGCCCGCGCTTCATCACCTGCCCATGTTCGCCGAACAGCGTCCACATGCCCTGCCGGTTACGCAATGCGGGGCGTTTTTCGACGCGGGCCTGCGGCCGTTCGGCAGTGCGGCGGAAGGCGGCGAAAGTCGCGCAATCCTTGTCGAAGTCCATCGCATAATCGCGCCACTCACCCGCCGCGACCATGCGGCCATAGAGATCGAGGATGCGCTGCAGTTCCTCGCGGGTGAAACCGACCTGACCGGCCTTGCCGCCGGGAAAGGGAACGACAGTACCGGGCAGGACACCGCCCGCCGGGTTCACCATCAGCTATCCGTCCCGCTGCGCTTGGCGGTTTCGCGGTCATCCGCAAGCGCGCGCAATTCGGCCATTTCGGCACGCAGGCTGGCCAGCTCGCTCTCGAGCTTCTCGACACAGTCGCGGCCAACCGCGCTCGAATCCTTGCACGGATCGTCGCATGGGGTGCCGTAGGGGATGAATTCGCGGATCCATTCTTCCGCCGGAACCAGCGTGGAACGCGCCTTGAGGCCGATCATGGTCGCGCCTTCGGGCACATCCTCGGTCACCACCGCATTGGCGCCGATGCGCGCGCGCTTGCCGACTTCGATCGGGCCGATCACCTGCGCGCCCGATCCGATAATGACATTGTCATGGATGGTCGGGTGCCGCTTGCCGCCGATACCGTTGGTCGGGTTGGTCCCGCCCAGCGTGACACATTGGTAGATGGTGACATTGTCGCCGATTTCCGCCGTCTCGCCGATCACGGTAAAACCATGGTCGATGAAAAAGTTTTTGCCGATCGTGGCACCGGGATGGATATCGATGGCGGTGAGCAGGCGCGAAAAATGGTTCACGAACCGCGCGAGGAAGAACAGCTGCGCACCGAACAGCCAATGCGCGACACGGTGGAAACCAAGCGCCCATACACCGGGATAGAGCAGCACTTCCCACCGCGAACGCGGCGCAGGATCGCGCGCGCGGATCGAGTCCAGATAGCTTTTCAGACGGTCGAACATCGCGCCATACTCCCACTTCGCAGGCGTCAGAGCAAGCGGGCCTGCTCCGGCCCCCGCAACGCCTCCAGCGCATCGCGCCAGACCGAAAGCGTTGCCGGTACCTTGCGTTCGAGGCTGAGCCGGTCGATCGTCGCCACAAGGCGCTCGATCTCCGCAAAGCTCCGCTCGGCGCGCGGTACGAGATAGGTAAGCGCCCCCTCGCCCAGCGCAAGACCGCGCTGCATGGCAAGATTTTCGATCAGGTCTGCAAGCATCGCATCGTCCGGGGCGCCGATTTCGAGATGAAGCGCCGCGCCCATCCGGCTGCGCAGGTCCGGCAGGGCGATATCCCATTGCCCGCCATCGACGACCAGCAGCAACGGCTGGCCGCTTTCCTGCGCGCGGTTCCAGCGATGGAACAGTTCGGTTTCATCGAGCGCATCGGCCCCGTCGAGCACCTCGCCACCCTGCGCGGCGAACCACTTGCCGAGCAGCGACTTGCCCGAACGGGGCGGCCCGGTGAGGATGGCCGTGCGGAAAGGCCAGCCATGCGGCTCGCGCAGGGCCTCGATCGCCGCCGCATTGGCATTGCCGACCACGATCCTGTCGGGGTCCGAACCCTGCCGATGGGACAATGGCAGCGCGATCTGCGACATCGCGGAAGCCTTATCGCGAAATGGCGAGCGCGTTGCTGCCCTGGTTCACATTGAAGCCGCGCGCGCGCAGTGCAGCCGCCAGTTCGGCCAGCGATCCGCCATAGCTGACCCGCATCACCGAAGTGCCGCCAATGGCGAGGCTGCTGGTGGCCGCACCGCGCACCCCGGAGGTCGAGCGAACGGCAGCCAGCGTTGCGTCGATCGACCCGGCATCGGGGCTGGCGAACTGGACGACGTAGGAATTGACGACAGCCGCAGCGGTTGGCGTGGCGGTGGGAACCTCGATCACCGGCGGTGCCTCACCCCTCGCTTCGGCAGCGGCGGCGGCGCGGGCGGCGTTTTCGCGCGCCTCGACCGCCCGACCGATCTCGATCAGCCGTTGCAGCGCGGGATCGGTGCCCGACAGGCCGACGCTCAGTGTCGAATCGGGCTTGAGCTTGCCCCCGGCCAGTGCCGCCTCGAAAATCCCGTCGAACTTGCGCACCGCCTGATTCAGCATCTTGGGCAATTCACCCGGATTCGCGGCTTCAAGAGTGAAGCTGTCGAGATAGCTGTTATCCGGGCCATAGCGTGCGGTGAACTCGCCCTTCACCGGGCCGCCGGGATATTGGTAGGTCAGCCGGGCAATCGGCACCAGCACATCACCTGCTTCGAATTCGTCGAGCACATTGCGCCACCATGTGCGGCTGCGGCGGGTGGTCTGGCCGAAGGTCATCAACAGCGAATCGCCGCCCGCGCCGGAGGGGCGAACATAGTCGATCCGGCTGTTGCCGGGATTGAACTCTGCCCATGCGCGCTGCCACGGATTGCGCCGCTCATAGATAAGCTCGGTCCCGCCGCTGATTGTGACCGGTACCAGCAACATCGGCGCGGAGCGGCTCTTTTGCGCCTCGCCACCGAGATAACGTGCAGCCCTCGATCGATCGAAGATCACACCCAGCGTCGCGATATAGCGCCGGGGGCCGATCTGCTCGTGCTCGATCACCACGGCGGAAACGAGGCTCGAAATCTGGTTGTCGGGCAGCGAGGGCCCCTTCAACTGCGCCCAGGCCTTCTTCTGCGCCTCGCGCCAGCCGTTCTCGCGAGCGTCTTGCGCATTGTCACCACGCGCATCGACCTTGATCCCGCTGACCTCGACATCGCTGCTGCCGGCAATGGCGGCAATCCCGCGATCCCCCTCAACCTGGGCGATCGGCGAACGCGCCAGCAACAGCGCGGCGATGATGGCCACAAACAGCAGCAGGCCCGCAATCAGCGGGCGGCGGCCAAGGGTCGGGAGGGGAAAAGATCGTGTCATCGGGGAAAACTCGCCGCCTTTTGCCCAATCAATCATGGAAATCCAAGCGCGAATGACTAATGGCTGTGCGCATGTCTGATGATACGTCGCAGGAAAGCTACACCTACGCCGGTGCAGGGGTTTCGATCGAGGCCGGAAATGCGCTGGTCAAGGCCATTGGTCCGCTGGTGAAAGCGACCGCACGGCCCGGTGCGGATTCGGAGCTGGGCGGCTTTGGCGGCTTCTTCGATCCCAAGGCGGCAGGATACACGGACCCGCTGCTCGTCGCGGCCAATGACGGGGTCGGGACCAAGCTGAAACTGGCGATCGATCACAACCGACACGATACGGTGGGCATTGATCTTGTCGCCATGTGCGTCAACGACCTGATCGTGCAGGGCGCGGAGCCGTTGTTTTTCCTCGACTACTTCGCCACCGGCAAGCTGGAGAACGGCGTTGCCGAACGGGTGATTGCCGGGATCGCAGAAGGCTGCAAGCAGGCCGGATGCGCGCTTATCGGCGGCGAAACGGCGGAAATGCCGGGCATGTATGCTGCCGGAGATTACGACCTCGCAGGCTTCTGCGTCGGCGCGGTCGAACGCGGCGAGCAACTGACCGGCGAAAAGGTGGCACCGGGCATGGTGCTGCTCGGCCTTGCCAGTTCGGGCGTCCACTCGAACGGCTATTCGCTCGTGCGGCGGCTGGCGACCGACAAGGGCTGGAAGCTCGACCGCCCCGCCCTGTTCGATGCCGACCGTCTGCTGATAGACGCGCTGATCGAACCGACGCGAATCTATGTGAAGAGCCTGCTTGCCCCCATTCGCAGCGGCAAGATCGCCGCGCTGGCGCATATCACCGGCGGCGGATTGCTGGAGAATATCCCGCGCGTGCTGCCCAGGGGTGCGCATGCCGTGGTCGATGCCGGCGCGTGGGAACAACCGCGGCTGATGGCGTTCCTGCAGGCGCAGGGCAATATCGAGCCGGAAGAGATGGCGCGCACCTTCAACTGCGGTGTCGGAATGGTGCTGGCCGTGGCCGAAGCCGATGTTGCCGAGGTTACGGGCATGCTCGAAGCGGCTGGTGAAATCGTGCTGAGTGTCGGCACGATCGAAACCGGCGAGCGCGGTTGCACCGTGCGCGGGGCCGCAGGGACATGGTCGGCGAAGGGCGACTGGGAAGCCACGCACCTTGCCTGAAAGTGGGCCTGAAAGTGGCCCTGAAAGTGGGCCCGAAAGTGGGCCTGACAGGGCGCCGCCAAGAACGCGAGTCGCCGTGTTCCTTTCCGGCAAGGGCACCAATATGGCCGCCCTGCTCTATGCCAGTCGCCAGCCTGCCTGCCCCTATGAAATCGTGCTGGTCGCGGCGAACGACCCTGAGGCCGAAGGGCTGAAGCTGGCTGCAGCGGAGGGTGTCGATACTTTCGCGCTGTCACACAAGGGCATGGCGCGGGCCGAACATGACGCCGCGATGGAGAAGGCGGCGAAGGTTGCGGGCGCGGAGTACATTGTGCTCGCCGGATATATGCGCATCCTCAGCGAAGCATTCGTTCAGCGATGGGAGGGACGGATGATCAATATCCACCCATCCCTGCTGCCGAAATATCCCGGCCTCGACACCCATGCCCGGGCGATTGAAGCCGGAGACAGTCATGCGGGGGCTACGGTCCATCTGGTGACCGAGGAACTCGACGCGGGCGAGGCGCTTGGGCAGGTCGAAGTCGCAATCTGGCCCGGCGATACACCGGAAAAGCTCGCCAACCGGGTGCGGGTGGCCGAACACCAGCTCTACCCGCGCGTGCTGGCAGATTTCGTTTCGCGCGGGAACGATCCCGAACACTTGCTGGCCAGGATACGCGCACTCACGCTGGCCTTGCCGCAAACGCATGAGCGCGAAAGCCACGGTTCACCCGGCTGGCGCGCGGGAAGCGAGAAATCGGGCAAGTATTTCGCCTATTTCAACGACCAGCACCATGGCAGCGAACATATCGCGCTGCTGGTCAAGACCGGCAGTATGGACGAATTGCTCGACCTGGTCGAAGCGCAGCCGGAAGCCTATTTCAAACCCGCCTATTACGGCGCAAGCGGGTGGATCGGCGTGATCCTGAATCGCCCCGATGTCGACTGGGACAATGTCGCAAGCTGGCTCGAACGCAGCTGGCGGCAGGTCGCACCCAAAAGCGCGACCCGCCTGATAGACGTCGCTGACGAATTCTAGGGTCCTGACCCTAGGCCGCTGCGCGCGCCGCCGCGATGATTTTGCCGATCTGGTCGATCAGCGCCAACCGCTGTTTCTTGAGCATTTCGACGTAGTCATCGCTGGCGGGTTCGACCTCGGTTTCGATCCGGTGAATTTCGCGGTTCACCTTGTGGTAGCGATCCGACAGGGTGACGAAATGCGCATCTTCAAGCTTGAGCTTGTGCAGCAATTCGTGATCCTGGGGGAATTCATCGGCCAGTTCGTGGGGGGTGTGGGACATTGGCAGGCTCTCCATTCGATTTGATGGATATGTGCTAGCCGCCCGGCGGTCTTCCTGCATTGCGCCAGATCAAAAACAAAGGCCCCGCCGGATCGCTCCGACGGGGCCTTTTGCAAACGGAGTGAACCGATTAACCGACGATTTCGTCGTCGTTGAAGAAGAAGGCGATTTCGATCGCTGCATTTTCTTCGCTGTCCGAACCGTGGACGGTGTTTTCGCCGATCGACAGGGCATGTTCCTTGCGGATGGTGCCTTCGGCGGCGTCCGCCGGATTGGTTGCACCCATGATGTCACGGTTGCGTGCAACGGCGTCTTCGCCTTCGAGCACCTGGACCACGACCGGCTCGCTCATCATGAAATCGACCAGTTCGCCGAAGAAGGGGCGTTCCTTGTGGACCGCATAGAAACCTTCGGCCTGTTCGCGGCTCATGTGGATGCGCTTCGATGCGACGACACGCAGGCCGGCGTCTTCCAGCATCTTGGTGACAGCGCCGGTCAGGTTGCGCTTGGTGGCATCGGGCTTGATGATCGAAAAGGTGCGGGTGACCGCCATCGGGGTATTCCTTCGATATGTGAGAATTCGGGCAATATGCTTGCGGCGCGGCCCCTACCCCCGAAGCCGCGCCTTCGCAAGTGTTTCGCGCCCTGGCGCAGGAATGGTCAGCCGCCAGAGCCGATCATCAACTGGCCCTGCGTCTTGCCATCATCGCCCGGCACGGTGGTGAAGGAGAAGGTCACATCGTCACCCCCCTTGCCGCCGATAATCTTCGAGTTGTCGGTGGTGAGTTCCATTTCGATCTTCACCCCTGCCGCTTCCGCCGCCTTGCGATAGAATGCAATCATCTCGTCAGGCGTGGCGTCGGCAAGCATGGTGACGAGCGCGCCCTTGTCACCATTCTGCGCGAAAGTGGTTGAGGTCAGCACTTCCGCGCCCGGATAGATCCTGAAACCAAGCGGCAGGTCGACTGCTGCGCCCGGCCCGCTCTGGATCGTGGCGGTGCCGCCATCGGCCTTGATCGTGGTGGTCGAGGTCTTTCCATCCGCGCTGCTGGTAGCCGAAGCGGTTGCAGTTTCACCGCCATCGGCCGAATCGCCTTCGCTCGACCCGCAGGCTGCCAGCGCGAATGCGGCAACGCCTGCCAGAACCCAATTGCGCATCGTCATTCTCCTCTCTTGGCTGGTGCGGTCTAGAGTTTGCGCACCCATTTCCCGTCTTCAAGTGCCCAGAACTCGCGTTCCAGACCTTCTGTCGCGTCGAATTCCCGCCACGCGCCGCGCGCAGCCTCGCGTCCGCTATCGTCGAACAGCAACAGCACCCGGTCGAACCCGGCGGCTTCCTCCCGCCATTTTCCATCGGCGAGGATTGCCGTGGTTGCGCCATTCGCCTTGCCACAACTATCCGAAATCAAAAGTGGCTGGCGGTCTGCATGCGCCTCCCCCGCCATGCCGTGGGCGAGGAAATCGGTCGGGCGCTCTTCCCACAGGCACTTGCTCAACCGCTCGCGCTGCTCCGCCTCGCCAGCAACAACCGCAAGCCTTTCCCCCTTGTCGCGCGCAGCGCGGGCCAGAAGGGGGAGCACCCGCTCAACCGGGACGGGTCCGGAAAGATAGAAGCCGAGCCGGTTCAACGCGTGCGGGCTCCCTCAGCCCTCAATGGTGTTGCGGACCAGCTGGTCCATCAACCGCACGCCATAGCCGGTTGCCCCCTTGCCCCAGGTCAGGCCCGGCTTGTCCGACCACACCATGCCGGCAATGTCACAATGCGCCCAGGGCGTGTCGTCCATGATGAACCGCTTGAGGAACTGCGCGGCGGTGATCGAACCGGCTTCGCGCGGGCCGATATTCTTCATGTCCGAAATCGGCGAGTCGATCAGCTTGTCATAGGCCGGGCCGAGCGGCATGCGCCACAGCTTGTCCCCGGTCTGCCTGCCAGCGGCGAGCAGATCATCGGCAAGCGCGTCATTGTTCGAGAACAGCCCTCCATGCTCATTGCCCAGCGCGATCAGCATCGCGCCGGTCAGCGTGGCGAAATTGACGATCCGTGCGGGCTTGTATTCGACCTGTGTCCAGTGGAGCGCATCGCACAGCACCAGCCGCCCTTCTGCATCGGTGTTGAGCACTTCGATCGTCTGGCCCGACATCGAGGTCACGATATCGCCCGGCCGCTGCGCCTTGCCGTCGGGCATGTTCTCGACCAGCCCCATGACCGCGACGATATTGGCCTTCGCCTTGCGCTTGACCAGCGCCAGCATCGCGCCTGCAACCGCGCCCGCGCCGCCCATGTCCCACTTCATGTCCCACATGCCGGGGCCGGGCTTGAGCGAGATGCCGCCGGTGTCGAAGGTTACGCCCTTGCCGACAAAAGCGATGGGTTTCTCGTCACCGCCGCCATTCCATTCGATCGCCAGCAGGCGCGAAGGCTGTTCGCTGCCCAGCCCGACGCCGAGCAGCGCACCCATGCCGAGCTTTTCCATCTCCGCTTCGTCGAGCGCGCGGATTGTCGCGCCAGTCCCGGCAAAGCGTTCCTCGCAGCGTTCGACGAAGCTGACCGGATAGATGGTATTCGCGGGTTCGGCGACCAGCTCGCGGGTGAACTCGACCCCTTCAGCCAGCGCGGAATAGTCGGCCCAGGCGGCTTCAGTTCCTTCCGGCGCGCCAATCACGGTGACATTGGCGAGGGTGATCTTCTCCTCGTCCTTCATCCTTGTGCGATAGATATCGTAACGCCATGCGCGCAGACGCAGGCCAAGCAGCACCGCCGCAGCCTGTGCCGCGTCGAGCGAGCTGCCGCCGAGGTCGAGCAGGAGATCGGTCGCGCCCGAAGTGAGGAACTTCGCCGTGATTGCCGCGCCCGCTTTCTCGCAATGTGCATGGCGTGCATCGGACGACGGATCGCCCGCACCCGCCAGTGCCACGCGCACGGCTGCGCCTTCGCGCTCGACAAAGCTGTCGAACAGCTGGCCTGCATTGCCCTTGAAGCGCGCAGCACTGGCCCCTTCCGTTACAGCTCGCTCGAGACCCGATGGCATCTTGCCCTTGTCGACGATATGCGCCACGAGCGCGGCGTCCGAAGGCCGGGTGTCGGTGAAATTGATCTGCATGGGTTCTCCAAAAATTCCTTTGTCGCCGCGACTTGCGTTCCCCCGCGCGCGGCCTTGCATGGCGATTGCGATTAGGCGCGGGCAGTGCGATAGGCAAGCCATGCGCCGAAACGCACCCCTCCCCCTTGCCGTGATATTGCGCAACCGCGCGCTGTATGGCGCGGGGATTGCGGCACTTTCGATGCTGACGCTGGCTGCTACGCCCGCCCTTGCACAGGAACAGCCCGCCACGCCAGCGCAGGTCGAAGGCGAAAAACCCGGCCGGATCATCGACTTCGAAGCCAATGAAATCGCTTACGATTCGGAAGGCGACACGGTTATCGCCAGCGGCAATGTCATCCTGCGCAGCGAAGACCGTTCGGTCCGGGCGGACAAGGTGGTGTGGAACCGCCCGACCGGATCGATCGTCGCCAGCGGCGGCGTGCGCTTCGTCGATGAGGGCGGCAACCAGCTGTTCACCGAACAGGTCGAGCTGACCGACGAGTTCGAGGCGGGGTCGATGAGCGACCTGCTGCTCGCACTGCGCGAGGGCGGGCGGCTGGCAGCCCGATCGGGTGAACGGGGCGAGGATGGCGCGGTCATATTGGCAGACGCAGCTTACAGCGCCTGCGCCGTGGTGGACGAGGAAGGCTGCAACAAGAACCCCAGCTGGCGCATCACCGCCGACCGGGTGACTTACGATCCGCAAGACAACCGGGTGCGCTTCAAGGGGGCCGTGCTCGAACTGTTCGGCGCGCGCCTGTTGCCGCTGCCCGGCCTGTCGATCCGCACCGATGGCAAGGCGGTTTCCGGCTTCCTTGTGCCGGACCTGCGCTTTTCGGAATCGAACGGGGTCGAGGTTTCGGGCAGCTATTACTGGCGGCTGGCAGAGAACAAGGATCTCGAGCTGACCGGCTATGTCTTCAGCGACGCGCCGCCCATGGTGCAGGCCAAGTGGCGGCACCTGGCAGCGGAAGGCGCGTACCAGATCACCGGCTACGCCACCCACAGCAGCCGCATTTCCGATTTCACCGGTGTCCCGGAAACAGAAAAAGACCTGCGCGGCTATATCGACGCCAATGGCAAGTTCCAGTTCACGCCCGAATGGAGCATCACCGGATCGCTTCGCCTCGCGACCGACCGCACGTTCCTGCGACGTTACGATATCAGCCGCGAAGACCGCCTGCGCTCTACCGTCAATGCAGAGCGGATCGACCGGGATTCCTACCTTTCCATCGCCGGCTGGGCGACCCAGACGCTGCGCCTGAACCAGGATCAGGGACAACAGCCGATCGCAGTCCCGGCGATCGATTATCGTCGGCGACTGGACGATCCGACCGGGCTTGGCGGCACGCTCGAACTTCAGGCCAACACGCTGTCGCTGATCCGCGACAAGGGCCAGGATACGCAGCGCGCATTCGCCTCCGCCCGGTGGGATCTCAAGCAGCTGACCGGGCTGGGCCAGATTGTCACACTGTCGGGGCTGGTCCGCGGCGATGTCTACCACAGCGATGAAAATTCGCTCACCCCGACCGTGCTTTATCGCGGCAATCCGGGTTGGCAGACGCGCGGCATCGCCGTCGCGGCGCTCGACATGCAGTGGCCGCTGATCGGCGAGGCTTTCGGCGGGACGCAGGTGCTCACGCCGCGCGTGCAAATTGTCGCCAGCCCGCCGATCCGCAACCTTGCCGTGCCGAACGAGGATGCACGGGCGATCGACCTTGAGGATTCCAACCTCTTCGCGCTCAACCGCTTCCCCGGGTATGATCGCGCGGAAGACGGGGTGCGCGTGGTCTATGGCGTCGACTGGGAACTGCAACGCCCCGGCTGGCGGATCAAATCGAATTTCGGCCAGTCATTCCGGCTCGACAATGACCGTGATATCCTCGTCGATGGCACCGGCCTGAGCGACCGCGTATCGGACTTTGTCGGGCGAACCGAGGTCCAGTATCGCGATTTTCTCAAGCTCACCCACCGCTTCCGCCTCGACAAGGACAATTTCGCCATTCGCCGCAACGAGTTCGATGCGACAATCGGGTCGAAACGCACCTATGCCGAAGTCGGCTACCTGCGGCTCAACCGCGATATTGCGGCCGGTATCGAGGATTTGCAGGATCGCGAGGAATTGCGTGTCGCCGCGCGCGTTGCCTTTGCCCGCTACTGGTCGGTGTTCGGTTCGGGCGTCGTCAACCTCACCGATGCGAACGAAGACCCGCTGCTGACATCGGACGGTTTCGAACCGATCCGCACCCGGCTGGGCGTGGCCTACCAGGACGATTGCCTCGAAATGGGCCTGACCTGGCGGCGCGACTATGTCGATGCAGGCGATGCGCAGCGCGGCGATACCTTCCAGCTCTATTTCGCGATCCGCAATTTCGGTTTCCGCTAGGGCGCGAACGGCTCGATCCACAGGGGTGCAATAAACCCCAGCGCCGCCATTGGCACAGCCCCTCCCTTCGGCTATCTGACGCGTTCACTCAGCTTCGGTTAAGCCGCGCGGACCCAGTGCGATGGCTGAAATCGGCGCGGAAGATTGCGCGAGAGACGGAAAACAATATTCGTGATTGATAATTTTTGCTCCAAGCTTCTTGGCGGGCTTGCCGCCTTTTCCCTCGCCGCTTCGCCGGTGGTGGCTGCGGCGCAGGATCTGGTCGTTGCACCGGGGGCAGAGCCTGCCGAACCCGCGCAGCAGGAAATCACCGTCGGCCCGATGAACATCCCGGTTTCGGTGGTTGGCCCCAAGCTCAACGACCCGAACAACCGCGCACCGGTGGTGGTGGTCAACGGCGCGGTTATCACCGGCACCGACTTGGTGCATCGCGTGGCACTCCTGGTCGCGACATCGGGTCGTGAGTACACCGAAGATGAACTCCAGTTCGAGCGGTTACGTGTCCTCAGCAACCTGATCGACGAAACGCTCCAGATGCAGGCTTCTACTGCGCAGGAAATGCCGATCGAAGATGCGATGGTCGAAGGCCGCTATGCCGAAGTCGCACAGCGCAATTTCGGCAATGGTCCCGGGGCCATCGACGAGATGAACCGGCAGGTGCTTGCGTTCGGTTCGTCGCCTGCCTCGCTCAAGCGCCAGATTCGCGGCGAAATCGCCTGGCAGCAATTGCTGCGGCGCAATGTCGTGCCCTTCATCAATGTTTCGCGCGAGGAAGCGCAGGAACGCTGGGAAGAATTGCAGGCCACGCGCGGCGAGACCGAATACCGGATTGGCGAAATCTATCTTAGTGCAACGCCCGAAACGCGCGAAGCGGTGTACCAGAACGCCATCGCCATCGTAGAGCGCCTGCGTCAGGGCGGCAGCTTCCAGGCCTATGCCCGGCAGTTTTCTGAGGCCTCCACCGCTACGGTTGGCGGTGATCTCGATTTCGTCCAACTCAACCGCCTTCCCGCCGTCATGGCCGCCGAAGTGCAGAAGCTGCAGGTCGGCCAGCTGGTCGGCCCGATCGAGGTTCCGGGCGGCTTCAGCATCATCCTGCTGATCGACAAGCGCCAGGTGCTGATGGCCGACCCGCGCGATTCCATCCTCAGCCTCAAGCAGGTTTCGCTCGCCTTCCCGACCAGCGTGTCGGAGGCGGAGTTCACCACCCGGGTCAACGCATTCGGCGAAGCATTGAGCAAGGTCGGAACGTGCGACAATGTCGAAAGCGTTGCCGCACAGTTCGGCGGCGAGGTTGTGCCGAACAGCGCAATCAGGGCCCGCGACCTGCCGCCGCAATTGCAGAATATCCTGCTGCAGATGCAGCCGGGCGAGGCCACACCGGCATTCGGTTCGCAAGAAGAAGGCGTGCGCTCGCTGGTGCTGTGTGGCAAGCAGTTGCCGCCTGCTGCGGCTGGCAAGACGGTCGAACAGATCCGCGATGAAATCGAACAGGAACGCATCGAAAAACGTGCCAACGCCTTCCTGCGCGATTTGCGGAACGACGCCGACATCCAGTTCCCCTGATTGCCCGAGCGGTAGCGATGGCTGACGCTTCGCAAATCGCGCCGCTCGCCATATCGCTCGGCGATCCAGCGGGGATCGGGCCGGAAATCATCGCTACTGCGTGGCATGGCCATGGGCCTGCCCTGTGGAACGAATGCCCGTTCTTCGTGGTCGGGGGCAAGCCAACGCTCGACGCGGCCTTTGCCCGGCTGCCGGGTGGCGAAGCGCCACGCACCGTCTCGATTACCGATCCATCGCAAGCGAGCGGGATTGCGGGCGATGCCCTGCCCGTCCTCGATCTTGGCGATGAGGCTTTCGCGCCGGGAACCCCGTCAGAAGCCGGGGCCGCCCTCGCGCTGCAATCGCTGGCCGAAGCGACCCGTTTTGCGCTGCTTGGCAGTGCCTCGGGCGTGGTCACCGCGCCCGTCGCGAAATCGCAACTGGCGAAAGTCGGCTTCGAATATCCCGGCCAGACCGAATTCCTTGCCGCTGCCTGCGGCATGGGGCCGGACGATGTGGTGATGATGCTGGCTGGCCCCTCGCTCCGCACCGTGCCGTTGACGATCCATGTGGCGCTGGCCGACGTTCCGGCGTGCCTGACGCAAGAGCTGATCGTGGGCAAGGCAGCCATCGTCGATGAAGCCCTGCGCAAGCGTTTCGGGATAGAACACCCGCGCATCGCCATCACCGGGCTCAACCCGCATGCAGGCGAAGACGGCAAGTTCGGCAGCGAGGAACGCGATGTCATCGAACCTGCCATATCCGCCTTGCAGGACAGGGGAATGGACGTGCGCGGCCCGCTTGCCGCCGATACGCTGTTCGCCCCGCACAAGCGGGCCAGCTTCGACGTGGCGCTGTGCATGTATCACGACCAGGCGCTGATCCCGATCAAGGCGCTCGATTTCGACCAGGGAGTCAATTGCACGCTGGGCCTGCCGATCATCCGCACCAGCCCCGATCATGGCACGGCCTTCGATATTGCGGGCAAGGGTATCGCCGAGCCCGGGGCGATGATTGCGGCGATCCGGATGGCGGGCGAAATGGCGCGGCAGACTGCGCGTGGCTGACCTCCCCCCCCTTCGCGAAGTCATCGCGCGTCACGGCCTTTCCGCCAGCAAGGCACTGGGCCAGAACTTCCTGTTCGATGCCCAGTTGCTGGACCGGATCGCCGCCATCCCCGGCGATCTTTCCGGCAAGGCGGTGCTGGAAATCGGCCCCGGTCCCGGCGGGTTAACCCGCGCGCTGCTCAAGGCTGGGGCGCGGGTCACGGCGATCGAGATGGACAAGCGATGCCTTCCCGCACTGGCCGAACTGGCCGAGGCCTATCCGGGCCAGCTGGACGTGATCGAAGGCGATGCGCTCAAGCTCGATCATGGCGAGCTGATGGGTGAGCCATTCGCGGTGGTTGCAAACCTGCCATACAATGTCGGCACCGCGCTGTTCGTGCGCTGGCTCGGCGGAGAAGCATGGCCGCCGCAATGGACTTCGCTGACGCTGATGTTCCAGCAGGAGGTCGCCCAGCGCATCGTCGCGCAACCGGGCGGCAGCGCCTATGGGCGGCTGGCGGTGCTCGCCCAATGGCGCAGCGAGGCGAAACTGGCGATGAAGGTCCATCGCAGCGCCTTCACCCCGCCGCCCAAGGTGATGAGCGCGATCGTCCATGTCACACCCGCCGATATGCCGGCCGGTGTGCCTGCGCGCACACTCGAACGCCTGACCGAAGCCGCATTCGGCCAGCGGCGCAAGATGCTGCGGCAGAGCCTGAAAGGCGTGCCCGGTGCAGTCGACATGCTGGAGGCGCTCGGCATCGACCCGCAACGGCGGGCGGAAACCGTGACCGTGGCGGAATTCATCGAACTCGCGCGAGCCCTCGGCTAACCCGCATCATCTTCTGCTGTCACCGCACGGCGATAGAGGTGCCATGTCGCATGGCCCAGCACCGGCAGCACCACAAGCAGGCCGAGGAAGGCGGGAACCATGGCAACGAACAGCAGCAGTGCGATCACTGCGGCCCACACCAGCATGATAAACCTGTTTGAACGGAAAGTGCCGAGGCTGACGATGATCGCAGTGAGGAAATCGACCTCGCGATCGACCAGCATCGGCAGGCTCATCACCGTCACCGCATAGAAGGCCAGCGCCATCAGCCCGCCGATGATGCTGCCGACCACCAGCATCATCATGCCGGCTGTGGTGGTGAATATCTCGAGCGATTCAGACCCGATGCCCGATTCCGCGAGGAAGATCGCGAAAACGCCATGCGCCACAATCATCCAGAAACTGAAGGCGACGAAGACGATGCCGCCCATCATGAATATCTGGTCGTCACCGCGCCCGCGCAATGCGCCGAGCACCGGCCCCCAGCCGAGCGGTTCACCGAGCTCGCGGCGGCGGCTTACTTCATACAGCCCGACAGCGGTGAACGGCGCGATCAGCGGGAAACCTGCGGTGATCGGGATCAGCCACGCCCTCTGACCCCACTCGACCAGCGCAACGTAAAGAAACAGCCCCGCCCCGACATAGAAGGAGGCGAAGAACAGGCCGTAGAGCGGATGGGCAAGGAAATCGCGGAACCCCGCCGCCAGCGCATTGCGCAAGTCGCGCGTGGAAAGATCGGCTGCGACAGTCGCAGGCGCGATCTTCGCCCGCACCGGTTTGGCCTGCGTGGTATTTCCCATGGCCCTCTCCCCGTGAAAACCGCCGGGAGAGTGCTACAATGCCAGCGATCTATCAAGTGGGTGCGAAGGCCCTGCACCCGCTGCTGTCCGCGTGTTGGGAATAGCCCCAGCTGCGATAGCCGGACACATCGACATGAAACCTGCCATTGCCCTTGCCCGGCTTCGCCGGATCGAAATAGGCCCCCAGCCCGAAATTGCTATCCTGCCCCAAATCGCGTTGGACAGCGCACAGGCTGCGGAACAGGTCGGGATTCGACATATCCTCGATCGGGGTCAGGTCCACCGCAGAGAACGTCAGATGGCGACTCTGGCTCGCGCCGCCGAGGCATTCGTTGAAATCGCCGGTCCGATAGGAGGACTGCACCTCGACCGCGCCGATTTCGGGCACGATCTGATCGCGCACAAGAGCGAGGACCGGGACGATATTGGGCCAGTCTTCGCGGGGAGGCAGGAGGAAGGCGGGCCGCTCGCAATCCTTGAAACGATTGGCATCGGTCCGCATCAACTGCCATGCCGGAACCACATTGCCGACCTCATGCGCAGCGAGAAATTCGGTGAAAGCCTCAAACTCCGCGTGGCGATTGGGGTCGGAAATGACCCATTTGTCGAACGCCTCGCGCGAATAGGCATCGGGCGGGCCATCGCCGAACAATGGCGCATCGCCCGGCCGCGCAAGCAGCCAGACCGACAGGCCGATGGCAGACAGTGCTGCGAAGATCAGTAGCAGGCGGCGCATGACGCGCTGCTTTTAGCAGGCCTTTTTGGCTTGTCTCCAGCTATGCAGCAGAGGCTCTGTATAACCGCTCGGCTGTTCGACGCCCTTGAACACAAGGTCGCAGGCCGCCTTGAAGGCGAGGCTGGTTTCCCAGTTGCCCGCCATCGGTTCGTAGAACGGATCGCCCGCGTTCTGTTCGTCGACCTTGGCAGCCATGCGCTGCAGGCTGTCCATCACCTGATCCCGTGTGCACACGCCGTGGAGCAGCCAGTTGGCCATGTGCTGGCTCGAGATACGCAGCGTCGCGCGGTCTTCCATCAGGCCGACATCCTTGATGTCCGGCACCTTGGAGCAGCCGACCCCGGCATCGATCCAGCGCACGACATAGCCGAGCAGGCCCTGCGCGTTGTTGTCGAGTTCCTCGCGCACTTCGTCTTCGGACCAGTTGGTGCCATCCGCCAGCGGGATCTGAAGCAGCAGGTCGAGGCCCGGCACTTCGCCCAGCCCCTGCTGGATCTCGAACACATCGGCCTGGTGATAGTGCAGCGCATGGAGCGTCGCAGCGGTCGGTGACGGGACCCATGCGGTGTTCGCGCCCGCTTTCAGGTGACCGATCTTCTGTTCCATCATGTCGGCCATCATGTCGGGTGCAGGCCACATGCCCTTGCCGATCTGCGCCTTGCCCGACAGGCCGTGGCGCAGCCCGATGCCGACATTGCGTTTCTCGTATGCGTCGAGCCAGGCCGAACCCTTGATCGCGCCCTTGCGCATCATCGGCCCGGCCTGCATCGAGGTGTGGATTTCATCGCCCGTACGGTCGAGGAAGCCGGTGTTGATGAACACGATCCGGTCCTTCACCGCATGGATGCACGCGCCGAGATTGGCCGAGGTACGGCGTTCCTCGTCCATCACGCCGACCTTGATCGTGTGGCGTTCCAGGCCCAGCAGGTCTTCCACCGCATCGAACAAGTCGTTGGTGAAGGCGCATTCTTCCGGCCCGTGCATCTTGGGTTTCACGATGTAGATGCTGCCATGACGGCTGTTGCCGAACTTCGCATGATTTTCGACATCGAGCGCCGAAATCGCGCTGGTGAAGACGGCATCCATGATGCCTTCGGGGATCTCGCTGCCATCGGCGAGCATGATCGCCGGATTGGTCATCAAATGCCCGACATTGCGCACGAACAGCAGGCTGCGGCCTGACAGGGCATGCTGGTTGCCATCGGCATCGCGGTACTGCTTGTCACCATTGAGTGTGCGGGTCATGGTGGCCCCGCCCTTCTCGAACGTGTCGGCAAGATCGCCGCGAATGAGACCGAGCCAGTTGGTGTAGGCCAGCGTCTTGTCCTCGCCATCGACCGCGGCAACCGAATCCTCGCAATCGCAAATGGTGGTCAGCGCGGCTTCCAGATTGACATCCGCTATCCCAGCCTTGTCCCCCTGCCCGATGGGGGATGACGGGTCGAACACCACTTCGATATGCAGGCCGTTGTCGCGGAACAGCATGCCCTTTTCAGTCTCGCCGACATATTGCGACGGGTCTGCCAGTTCGATCTCGTCGCGCCCGCCAATGGCCGTCCAGCTTTTGCCCGAAAGCGGCAGCGTTTCGTCGAGGAACTGACGCGCGCGGGCAATCACTGCCTGCCCGCGCAGCTCGTCATAGCCGCCCGGCAAGGCAGGCGGGGCGTCGAGCGCATCGGTACCGTATAGCGCATCGTACAGGCTGCCCCAGCGCGCATTGGCGGCGTTGAGCAGGAAACGGGCGTTGAGGATCGGCACCACCAGTTGCGGCCCGGCCATGGTGGCGATTTCCGCATCGACATCCTGCGTGCCGATTTCGAACGGCGCGGGTTCGGGCACCAGATAGCCGATCTGTTCGAGGAAAGCGCGATAGGCACCCGCATCATGCGGCTGCCCGGCGCGGCCCTTGTGCCAGGCATCGATCTGCGCCTGCAACTCGTCGCGCTTGGCGAGCAGGGCCCGGTTGCGTGGTGCCATGTCTGCCAGCAGGCTCGCAAAACCCTGCCAGAAGGCATCCACGTCGCGGCCCAGCACAGGCAGCACCTGCGTCTCCAGCAGATCGGCAAGAGCGGGGTAAACCTGCAATCCGGCGCGCGTTACGTAGTCGGTCATGTGTCCTCACGAGTATTTGGCCGCGCGCGGGTGCGCGGCGGGATTGGTAGCAGCAAATCCAGGGGAGGACAGGCGCGCTATGGCCAACCCTTGGCGCGATTGCAACGGATTGTGGACCAAGAAATTCTTGGCCGGACTTGGACAGATGCACCCGGCCCGCTAGAGGTCGTTGCAGATGAAACTTGATCCACAGCAGGAAGCGCTGATCGCGCCGATCGAGCAGGATGCGATGCTCGCCCATGCATGCGCGTGGAGTGCGATCAACACCGGCACCGCCAATCTCGACGGGCTGGCCGAATTGGCCGGCAAACTGGCCGATGCCTTCGCAGCGCTGCCCGGTGAGATCGAATTGGTCGACCCCGCCCCGGTCACCGCGATCGACCCGGACGGCAGCGAAGTCGAACGCCGGTTCGGCCAGCATTTGGTCCTGCGCGTCAGGCCCGAAGCCGAACGGCGGCTGCTGTTCACCGGCCATATGGATACGGTGTTTCCCAAGGATCACCCGTTCCAGGACCAACAATGGCTCGACGCGGATACGCTGAACGGCCCCGGCCTTGCCGATATGAAGGGCGGGATTGCGGTGATCCTCCATACGCTGATGGCCTTCGAGGCAAGCGAACACGCGCCCCGTATCGGTTACGACGTGCTGATCAATTCGGACGAGGAAACCGGATCGCTCGCCTCCGCACCGCTGATCGAGCAGCTAGCGCAGGGCAAATATGCTGCGCTGACCTATGAGCCTTCCGCCCTGCCCGACGGAACGCTTGCGCATGCGCGCGGGGGGAGCGGGAACTATTCGCTGACCGTGACCGGCAAATCCGCCCATGCCGGACGCAACCCGCAGGACGGGCGCAACGCCATCGTCGCGGCGGCGGCGCTGGTGCTGGGGCTCAAACAACTCCAGAGCGAGGAATGCCCGGTCAACCCGGCGAAGATCGACGGCGGCGCGGCAAACAATGTCGTGCCCGACCATGCCGTGCTGCGGTTCAATATTCGCCCAAAAAGCCCCGATGCCGCTGCGCAGTTCGAGGCTGGCCTCGCCACGCTGACCGGCGATATCCAGCAGTCGCACGAAGTCTCAATCCATCGCCACGGGGGCATCACCCGCCCGCCCAAGCCGGTCGACCGACGGGCGCAAAAACTGTTCGACCTCGTTCGGACATGTGGTGCCTCGCTCGGCCAGGAGATCGGCTGGCAATCGAGCGGCGGCGTGTGCGATGGCAACAATATCGCCGCAACCGGCGTGCCGGTGGTCGACACGATGGGCGTGCGCGGCGGGGCAATCCATTCGCGCGACGAATTCATGATCGTATCATCCCTGCGCGAGCGGGCGGCCCTGTCCGCGCTCGTGCTGCACAAACTTGCATCCGGAGACCTGCTTTGACCTTCCGCCTGCGCGCCGCGCGCGCCGCCGACCTCGAACCGATGTATGAAATGGCCAAGCTGACCGGCGGCGGATTCACCAATTTGCCGCCCGACCGCAAGGCTCTGGGGGCCAAGCTCGACCGGGCCGAGCAAGCCTTTGCGCGCGAGGAAGATGTGCTGGGCGATGACCAGTTCGTGCTGGTGCTCGAAAACACCGATAACGGCACGGTTCGCGGCACCTGCCAGCTGTTCAGCCAGGTCGGCCAGCACTGGCCGTTCTATTCCTATCGCCTCAGCACGCTGTCGCAGCACTCGCAGGAACTCGACCGCACGGTGCGCGCCGAAATCCTCAGCCTCGTGACCGATCTTGAAGGATGCAGCGAAGTGGGCGGGCTGTTCCTCCACCCCAACGAACGCGCCGGCGGCCTGGGCTTGCTGCTCGCGCGCAGTCGATACCTGTTCATCGCGATGCACCGCGCGCGCTTTGCCGACCGGGTGCTGGCCGAACTGCGCGGCATTATCGACGATCGCGGCGGTTCCCCCTTCTGGGACGGGGTCGCAGGCCGTTTCTTCGGCATGACCTTCCAGGAGGCTGACTATTTCAACGCCATAAACGGCAACCAGTTCATTGCCGACCTGATGCCCAAGCACCCGGTCTACATCGCCATGCTCGACGACGATGCGCGCGAGGTGATCGGCCTGCCGCATCCCACCGGGCGCGCGGCAATGCGGATGCTCGAGAACGAGAATTTCCATTACGAGGGCTATGTCGACATTTTCGACGGCGGCCCGACCATGCTGGCCAAGACCGACAAGGTGAAAAGCGTCGCCGAAGCAAAGCACGCCGCTATCGAGGCCGTCGATTGCGAAGACGGAGAGCGTGCCCTGCTTGCAACCGGCCACCTCGCCGGTTTCCGCGCCTGCTATGGCCTGCGCTGCGTAAACCCCGACGGATCGGTCAGCATCGACGCGCAGGCGGCACAGGTGCTCGATGTGCAACCCGGCGATATCGTGTGGAGCGTGGCGCGGTAGAACAAGGCCCCGACCGTTCGGGCTGAGCTTGTCGAAGCCCCGTCCTTCTTCGGGAGCGAGGTCGAGCCAGAAGCAGAACGGCCCTTCGACAGGCTCAGGGCGAACGGAGTTTGAATGTCACTGCAAGAGATCAATTTCGATGGCATTGTCGGCCCCAGCCACAATTATGCGGGGCTGAGCCTGGGCAATATCGCCAGCGCGAGCCACAAGGGCGATCCATCCTATCCGCGCGCGGCGGCCTTGCAGGGGATCGGCAAGATGCGCGGCAATATGGCGCGCGGGCTGGCGCAGGGCTTCCTGCTGCCGCTGCCGCGCCCGAATGTGCAAACGCTGCGGCGGCTGGCGGTCGATCCGGTGCAGGACCGCGCCTTGCTGGCGGCGGCATGGTCGGCCAGTTCGATGTGGACCGCCAATGCGGCAACGGTCAGCCCGGCCCCCGATACAGCCGACGGCAAGTGCCACCTGACACCTGCAAACCTCGTGACGATGGTCCACCGCGCGCAGGAGTGGCGCGATACCAAGGCGCAGCTCGATATAGCCTTCGGTAACCGCGATCATTTCACTGTGCACGATGCAGTCCCACCGAGCTTTGGCGACGAAGGCGCGGCGAACCATATGCGCTTTTGCGAGGGACATGGCACGCCGGGCGTCGAGGTGTTTGTCTATGGCAGGCCGGGAGGAAAATTCCCCGCACGCCAGCACGAACAAGCCAGTCGCACCGTTGGGCGATTGCATGGCCTTGATCCTGCCCGAACAGTATTCATCGAACAGAACCCCGCTGCGATCGAAGCAGGCGCGTTTCACAATGATGTAGTGTCGGTCGCCAACGGCAAAGTGCTGTTCACGCATGAGGAAGCCTTTGCCGATGGCCCCACCGCCTATGAAGCAATCCGCGCGGCCTTCCCCACGCTCGAAGTGGTTGAAGTCCCGTCGAGTGCGGTCAGCCTTGCCGAAGCGATCAAGACCTATTTGTTCAACGCCCAGCTTCTGACCCTGCCCGATGGCACGATGGCGCTGGTGGCGCCCGATGAGTGCAGGGAAAGCGCCAGCGTATGGGCATGGTGCGCGGCGATGGTCGCCTCCAACGGGCCCATCCGGCAGGTCATCCCGGTCGATGTGCGGCAGAGCATGGCCAATGGCGGAGGGCCTGCCTGCCTGCGGCTGCGCGTGGTGGCCGATCCGGCGACGGTCGACCCGCGCTTCATGCTGTCCGAAAGCAAGGCGGAACTGCTCGAACGGATCATCGGCGAGCACTGGCCCGAGCAGATCGATCCTGCCGATATCGGTCAGGAGAGTCTTGCCGCAACCGTGCGAACTGCGCGCGGTAAATTGCTGGAATCGCTCGACTTGCAGATTCTGGGTTAACGCGCTCGACAGCCCGTCGGGATCGTTTACACTCCACTTTCACGTTAACCACCGCCTTGCGCGGAAATCCTGGGCTGGCACGGTGCTTGCCTTGTAAAACGTTAACGAAAGAGAGGCGCGGATGTGGAAGAAGATCGGCAGGCTGTTCGTCATCAAGACGAGGGTTGAGGCCTTCCTGATCATCTATGCCCTCGCGCTGGGCGCAACCGCGCGCGGATCGGCCTATCTCCACCAGTACCCCGGCTGGGGCGGCAAGCTGCTGTTCCTCGCAACCACCGGCGCGGTGTTCCTCGCGGGCGCGAAGATCCTCGACTGCCTGCGTTACGAGCGGGAGCGGGACGCGCAGGAACCGGCCACCGAGTGAACACCTTTCGCGCACTGATCTGGCTGTTCGGGCTGGTGTGCTGCTGCATCGCCCTGAGCCATATCGCAATCGGGCCTTCGGTCATTCCCGGCTCGATCCCGGTCAATGCCACGATGGACAGCGAGGACCGTTTCTACGCGACACTGTTCCTTGGCTTCGGGGCGGCGATGATCTGGTGCAGCCGCGATCTCGCCGCGCGGAGGGGTGCCTTCGGGGCACTGCTGCTCATATTCTTCCTCGGCGGCATTGCGCGGTTGGTATCGTGGGCAGCGGTTGGCCCGCCCGATGCGCTGTTTGTTTTCCTCGGCGCGCTGGAACTGATCCTGCCTCCGCTGTTCTGGCTGCTGAACGAGCGGCTGGCGCAAGGCCGAAAATCGGGCGACAGCTAGCCTTCGCCGCCCACCGGACGCGGCCCGATCAGGCAGAAGCCATGGCCGAAAGGGTCAGCGCAAAATGCAATCGGCGGCAGGTCGCCGCCGCCCAGTTCCTCTTCCACTGTCGCACCGGCGGCGCGCAGACGCGCAAGCGTTCCTGCAAAATCATCGACATGGAAATCGGCATGCACCGGCGTCCAGTGGCGTTCATAGCTACGCACATCCTCTGAACCGGGCGCGGGCCGCGTTCCGGCATCTTTCTGCATGATACCGATTTGCGCGCGGTCGTTCGTCATCACGACAAAAGTCGGGAAAGGGCGCACCCGTTCCTCGAAACCCAGCGCATCGCGATAGAACGCAACGCCCGCCTCGAGATCGGGGACATCGATGGTGATGACGATACGCATGGCCATGCTGCCCCTTCAGCTTGCCGGGAGTGGGGGTTTCTGTTGCTAGGCCCACACACCCTTGTTGGCAGGGGGAGGACCCTCTCGCTGTCGGCGACCATGGTCTTCCCGAGCCGGTAATGGTGGGGGGTTCTGTTGCTAGGCCCCCCCGGGCCCCCGGAATCCGCTTCTGTTGCCCGGTGGGTCCAACCGCGCTTTAGCTTTGTAACTTCAGGGCGTTAGCCCATCACATTACGCTGCGAGAGCGAGTGCTTCGTTATCGTTGGCACTTGTGTGTTGTGAACAGTTTTACGGGTTACTCAGCCCGGGAAGCAGTCGAATCTTTATCGTATCACGTCGAACCTAATTTCGCCCCCGTCAGAACCCTCGTCTAGCGAAGGTTGTGGTGGAGGCGCCGGAGTACCGCCCTCCGGGTCCGCAATACCTATTTCATTCAACAATTTACTGCCATAGCCATCGAAATGGCGCTTTCAAAATGGCGATGGATATCGCATTCGTCAACCTTCGAGTACCAAATCAAACGCCTTTAGGTCGAATCAACGGGAGCTCCAATTTGACGACATTGGTGGGCTGGGTGGGCGTTCAAGACGATGGTCCGAGTTCAATCTATCTAGCAAGCGACAGTCGAGTAACTTGGGAAGCGGGCAAGCAACGTTGGGATGCGGGTCGCAAACTGTTCGCATTTCACAGTTCTCCCGATTTGCTCGGCTATTGCGGAGATGCGTTGCTTCCAGCCCATTTGCTTGGCCAACTGACCGAACTTGCTGATTGCGGCTTGCTTTTCGACGCAGCTGAGTCCGCTGAAGCACGTCACGCTGCGATCGTCGAACGTTTCAAAACGTCAATTGCGCAATGCGACCGTGCAGCACGGCGAGATTTCACCGTTGTCCACGCCGCTCGCGACGACGGTGGAGCACGTCGACAGTTCTTGGTTTGGTATATCAGCTGCGAACAAGGAGAAATATCAGAAAGACATTTCGCTACACTGGATGCGGACGCAGAGCACAAATCGCGACATCTATTTGCTTTGGGAACGGGCGGTTCCGTTTACATTGATGAAGTCATCCGGTGGAACGCATCTGCACAAAGCCATACGAGCAGAGCGTATTTTACCGCACTGTGTGACGTTCTCAAAGCCGGCCACGACCCCAATAGCGGCGGGTCTCCCCAACTGGTTGGACTATACCGCACTGGAGGTGGGCGGGCATACGGAATATCATACGACGGAGGCCGCTATTTCCACGGATTGCCCGTACCGTACGCGACGAACAGCATCGCGATCGAGTGGAGAGATGAAACCTTTCAGCGCATCGATGGCGAAACTTTGCGACCGCTAAGAGGTGCGCAAAGGCAAGTGCGACCCAAGTTCCCCAATACAGGAAAAAAAGGCTAGTCGTCCCTTTTCAGCGCATCGCGGATTTCGGTCAGCAGTTCGATTTCGGTCGGGCCAGCGGCCTCTTCTTCCGCCGGGGTTTCAAAGCGCGCCTTCACCTTGTTGGCATAGCGCACCAGCAGGAAGATGATGAAGGCGAGGATCACGAAATTGATCACCGAGGTAAGGAACGCGCCCCATGCCAGCACATTGGCACCGGCCTCACGCGCCGCTTCCAGCGACATGCCTTCCTTCACCTCACCGCTCAGCACGACATACTTGCTGCTAAAATCGACATCGCCGAAGATCGCGCCGACCAGCGGCATGATCAGGTCATTGGTCATCGATGCAACGATCACGCCGAACGCACCTGCGATGATGACCGCGACGGCCAGTTCCATCACATTGCCCTTGGCGATGAAATCCCTGAATTCGGCGAACATTGGCGTCTCCCTGTAATGCGTTCGACTTTCGCCACCCATGTGCCATCGGCGCGCGGTCCTGCCAAGGCTGTTCGCGCGGGGTTTCCTTGAAAATGCTCATCGGTGTGCTAATTGTATAAGACAGATGAGGCACGCCCTCCCTCGCGTGCATCCAAGGGGAGTTTCACACATGGATTTCCGCATGTTCCGCCGCTTCGCGCTGGTCGCGATGGCATCGATCGGCCTCGCCGCCTGCGGTATCAACTCGGTGCCGACCAAGCAGGAAGCTGCGCAGGCGCAATGGGGCAATGTCGAGAGCGCACTGCAACGCCGGGCCGACCTGATCCCGAACCTCGTTTCCACGGTCCAGGCCGCAGCCATTTCCGAACAGAACATCCTGCAAGGCGTGATCGACGCCCGCGCCCGCGCGACCGCGATCAACATCACGACCGATGATCTTTCGAACCCCGAAGAGTTCAAGAAATTCAACGATGCGCAGAACCAGCTGACGCAGGCGCTCGGTCAGTTGCGCACTGTCGTCGAGAACTACCCGCAGCTGCAAAGCCAGCCGCGCTTTGCAGACCTGATGGTGGCGCTCGATGAATCGGAAAACCTGATCAACACCGAGCGCGTGCGCTACAACGAGAAGGCGCAGGACTATAACACCGAAATCCGCACCTTCCCTTCGAGCATCGGGGCGAACATCATCCACGGCGCAGAGCGGATGGA
>JACKLA010000003.1 GCA_024236155.1 Sphingomonadaceae bacterium | reverse complement strand
GCCAGTTGGTATGGACCAGCAGCGACACCGTAAGCAGCGCCGCACCCGTCAGGTTGGTGCCGTGCAGGATGAAGGGGTTGGGGTCATTGCGCCAGGTCAAATAGGCATAGGCGCCGATAATGCAGGCCATGCCGAGAAAGCCGATGAGGGTGTAGATGTCGAAGGGCATGACTAGCGCGTCCCGAATCCCTCTCCCCGTGCGGAGAGAGGATACGAAGGCTTGGCAGCTTGTCTGCCTAGCCGCAGTTGGAGAGGGGCGTTCCAGCCATCGGCGTCGCACGCCCCTCTCCAAGCTTCGCTAGCTCCTGCCGGAGCAAGCTGCGCTATCCTCTCCCCGCACGGGGAGAGAGATTTGTTGTGCGCATTCACCCCGCCGTACCTTCCAACAACGCCATGAAATTCGGGAAGCTCGTCGAGATGGGGCGGATGTTATCCACTTCCACGCCATCGCGGCTGCCAAGGCCGGCTACCGCCATGCTCATCGCGATGCGGTGGTCGAGTTGGGTCGCCACCTCTGCATTGTCCGGTGTTCCACGAAGCGGCTCACCTCCGCTGCCATGGATGATCAGGCCGTCCCCGGTTTCCTCGACCCGCGCGCCGGCGAGGGTGAGGGCGGCGGCCATGGCAGCGATCCGGTCGCTTTCCTTGACGCGCAGTTCCTCGAGGCCGGTGGTGACGGTTGTGCGCCCCGCCAGCGCGGCGGCGACGAACAGGATCGGGAACTCGTCAATCATGCTCGGCGCAACTGCCGGGTCGACATCGATGCCGGTTAGCGGGGCGTGGCGGACGCGCAGGTCGGCAACCGGCTCACCGCCGACTTCGCGCTGATCCAGTTCCTCGATGCTCGCGCCCATCTGGCGCAGCACGTCGATCAGGCCCGCGCGGGTCGGGTTGAGGCCGACATTCTCGATCACCAGATCGCTGCCTTCGACCAAAGTTGCTGCAACAATGAAGAAGGCGGCGGAGGAGGGATCGCCCGGCACCTCGATCGTCTGCGGTTTCAGTTCGGCATCGCCGCGCACCTTGATGATACGTTCCGAGCCCACTTCCTCGACGGTCAGCTCGGCACCAAAGCCGCGCAGCATGCGTTCGGAGTGGTCGCGGGTCGGAACCGGCTCGATCACCGTGGTCACGCCCGGCGTGTTGAGCCCGGCAAGCAGCACCGCGCTTTTCACCTGCGCACTGGCTACGGGCAGTCGATAGGTGATCGGCACGGCGGGCAGGGCACCATGCATTGTCAGCGGCAGGGTGCCACCCTCACTCGCTTCAAAACCCGCTCCCATCAGGCTCAGCGGTTCGATAACGCGGCCCATCGGGCGTTTCGACAGGCTCGTATCGCCGGTAAATGTCGCGCTGATACCATGGCTGGCAATCACGCCCATCAGCAGCCGGGTGCTGGTACCGCTATTGCCCATATCGAGCGGAGCCGCTGGCTGGAGCAGTCCGCCAACGCCCACACCGTGGATCGACCATGTACCATCGCCCTCGCGGGTGATCGTCGCGCCCATCTGACGCATGGCCTGCGCGGTGGCGAGCACGTCTTCACCCTCCAGCAGGCCGGTCACGCGGGTTTCGCCGACAGCCAGTGCGCCGAGCATCAGTGAGCGGTGGCTGACCGACTTGTCGCCGGGGACGCGGATTCGCCCCTTGAGCGGTCCGGATGGCATGAAGCGGTGGGGTTTCGGCTGTTCGGCCAAGGATTGTCTTTCGTTTGGGCTCTGCGAAAATCGACGCGGCTTTTGACAGCGGGGGTGGCCTATGGCAAGGCGCGCGCCGCTCTTGATTCCCGAGCAATCGGATCCCATCAAGCTAGAGAAATTTTCGCCCGGCCAAGCAATCGGCCGTGCAGCATCTGAGGAACAGTAATGGTCAAGCCAGAATGGGGCACAAAGCGTTCGTGCCCGAAATGCGGCACCCGCTTCTACGACCTGGGCAAGGAAGACCCGGTCACCTGCATCGAATGCGGTGAAGAGTGGGAGCCGGAGCCGGTGCTCAAGACGAAGCAGCCGATTCCGTTCGAAGACGAAGAGAAGAAGAAGGACGGCGAGGCCGATTCGGATCTCGGCGATGACGATCTGGACGATGTCGACGAGGACGAGAACCGTCCCGACGCCGATGTCGACCTCGGCGACGACGACGATCTGGGCGTCGAAACCGGCGGTGACGACAAGGACGATGATAATTAATGTGTCCGCGTGCCATCCGGCACGCGAAATCCTCGCTCACGCGACCCTAAGGTCGCGTCGCTGCGGGCGGGCAGTCGCCCTTGCACTCGCCTACGGCTCGCGGAATCGAGTATGAAGAAAACTATTGCCTTGTGCGGAGGGGCTTTCTAAAGGGCCGTTCCCGCAAGCAGGGATGCCTCCCAGGGCATCCTCGCGGACAAGTGATTGGGGCCTTAGCTCAGCTGGGAGAGCGCTACAATGGCATTGTAGAGGTCAGCGGTTCGATCCCGCTAGGCTCCACCACTTCACCGTCTTTTGTCTCTGGACGGGCTGCAAATCGCGCTGAGCTGCGCTTCCGGTGCTCACGGCCTTGATGGCCGCTCCGCTCCGGTTCTCGCCCAGCACGATTTTCGCCTTCGACCAGAAACAAAATCCGGCAAAGTGGATGAGATTGAAGTAGCAAGCCGGTCCAATGGATCGCACGCTGGCCGACGAGTTCTCGTCCGCCGGCGTTTTTGGCATTTGATGCTGTGGCGCCCATATCGGGGTTAAGCAGCAGAGGAGTGAGTGGATATGTTTGACAGCCTGTCAGATCGCCTTGGCGGCGTCTTCGACAAGCTGCGCGGTCGCGGGGCGCTGTCCGAACAGGACGTGCGCGATGCGATGCGCGAAGTGCGTATCGCGCTGCTCGAAGCCGATGTCGCGCTGCCGGTCGTCCGCCGCTTCATCGATGCGGTCACCGAAAAGGCGATCGGTTCGGATGTCCTGAAGTCGGTCACCCCCGGCCAGCAGGTCATCAAGATCGTGTCCGACGAGCTGGTCGAAATGCTCGGCGGCGAAGAGACCGAAGGGCTGACGCTCGAGGCGAAGCCGCCGGTCGTGATCATGATGGTCGGCCTGCAGGGCTCGGGTAAGACGACCACCACCGCCAAGCTTGCCAAGCTGCTCAAGGAAAAGCACGGCAAGAAGTCGCTGATGGCCTCGCTCGACGTCAATCGTCCGGCGGCGCAAGAGCAGCTGGCGGTGCTGGGCGAACAGGTCAGCGTTGCCACACTGCCGATCGTGCAGGGTCAGCAGCCGGTCGATATCGCCCGCCGCGCGATGGACAGCGCGAAATTGCAGGCCGCCGACGTGCTGCTGCTCGACACCGCAGGCCGCCTGCATGTCGACGAAGCCCTGATGGCCGAGATGAAGGCGGTTGCGGGTGTTTCCGCGCCGACCGAAGTGCTGCTGGTGGTCGACAGCCTGACCGGCCAGGACGCGGTCAACGTCGCCAAGAGCTTCACCGAGGAAGTCCCGCTGACCGGCGTGGTTCTCACCCGGATGGACGGCGATGCACGCGGTGGTGCGGCGCTGTCGATGCGCTATGTCACCGGAAAGCCGATCAAGTTTGCCGGTACCGGCGAAAAGCTCGATGCGATCGAGGCCTTCCACCCCAAGCGCGTGGCCGACCGTATCCTCGGCATGGGCGATGTCGTCAGCCTTGTCGAAAAGGCAGCGGCGACGATCAAGGAGGAAGAGGCCGAGGCCATGGCCAAGCGCATGGCCAAGGGGCAGTTCGACCTCAACGATTTGCGCACCCAGTTGAAGCAGATGCAGAACATGGGCGGCATCGGCATGCTCGCGGGCATGCTGCCGGGCATGAAAAAGGCCAAGGCGGCGATGCAGGCGAGCGGCATGGACGACAAGGTCCTGCTGCATATGGACGCGATCATCGGATCGATGACGCCGAAGGAACGCGCGCGCCCCGAACTGATGAACGCCAAGCGCAAGAAGCGCGTTGCGGCGGGCGCAGGCAGGGACGTGCAGGAAGTGAACAAGGTGCTCAAGATGCACCAGGAAATGTCGCGCGCGATGAAGCAAATCAAGAAGATGGGCGGGCTCAAGGGCCTCGGCGCGTTGTTCGGCAAGGGCGGTCTCGATGCCGCCATGCCGGGCCTCGGCGGTCCCGGAGGAATGGGTGGTGGAATGGGCGGTATGCCCCCCGGCCTGCCCGGCCTCCCCGGTAAAAAGTAATTCAGTTTCAAGAATTTGATTTGGAAAGGTAATATCTAATGGCAGTTGCAATTCGTCTGTCGCGCGGTGGCGCGAAAAAGCGTCCTTACTATCGCATCGTCGTGTCGGACACGCGCAGCCCGCGTGACGGCAAGTATCTTGAGCAGATCGGCACCTACAACCCGATGCTGCCGAAGGATTCGGGTGAGCGCGTGAAGCTCAACGAAGATCGCGCCCGCCACTGGCTGAGCGTTGGTGCGAAGCCTTCCGACCGCGTCCACCGCTTCCTCGACGCCGCCGGTATCCTCGAGCGTGCGCCGAAGAACAACCCGAAGAAGGGTGAGCCCGGCGAAGCCGCCAAGGAACGCGCCGAAGAAAAGGCCGCCAAGGTAGCCGAAGCCGAGGAAGCCGCCAAGGAAGCAGCCGCAGAAGCCGAAGCTCCGGCAGCAGAAGAAGTGGTTGAAGAAGCGGCCGTTGAAGCTGAAGCTCCCGCCGAGGAAGCCGCAGCTGAAGAAGCACCGGCAGAAGAGGCTGCTGCCGAAGAGGCTCCGGCTGAAGAAGGCGCCGCCGAAGAAAAGGCTGAGTAAGCCCTTCGCATGCAGGACAAGCCCGTCACGCTCGCAGCCGTTACCGGTGCGCATGGCGTGGCGGGCGAAGTCCGCCTGAAACTGTTTGGCGAGGGGGTGGACGCCCTCAAGCTGCATACAAGCTTCAATGAGGGGGCTCTCACCCTCAGGAAAATCCGCAGCGACAACAAGGGCGGCGCCATTGCGCGCTTCGCCGAAGTCAGTGATCGCGGCGCGGCGGAAAAGCTGCGCGGGACCACACTGACCGTCAATCGCGCCGATTTGCCCGCGCTTGAAGAGGGCGAATATTACCACGCCGACCTCGTCGGGCTGGCGGTGGTAACCGATGCAGGCGACCCGGTCGGCACGGTCGCCAATATGCTGAACTACGGCGCGACCGACCTCGTTGAGATCGAAAAGCCCGACGCCAAACGCTTCCTCGTGCCGATGACCGAACAGGCCGTGCTGCGCTGGGATGCGACGATGCTGGTTATTTCCGGAGATTTCGCCGAAGATTAGCGCGGCATGGAATCTCCCGCATCATTCTCCACCTCCGATCTGTGGCAGCGCATTGCCGCGCATGAGATCGGTCCATCCTCCGCCGCGCTCACCTTTGCCGACCGCCTAGCACGCGAAAATCGCTGGAGCGCCGATTTCGCCCACCGTGTGATCGGCGAATACAAACGCTTCTGCTATCTGGCGGTCGTGGCCGGGCACGAGGTCACGCCATCCGATGCCGTGGACCAGGCATGGCATCTCCACCTGACCTACAGTCGCGACTACTGGCTGGCCTTCTGCCCCGAAGTGCTGCGCGCCGATTTGCACCATGGGCCGACCGCGGGCGGGCCGGCAGAGCGCACACGCTATTACGACCAGTACGCAGCCACCCTCAAATCCTATGAAGGGCATTTCGGCGAAGAGCCTCCGGCAGACATCTGGCCGGACGCAGCACGGCGGTTCAATGTCGATCCGCGCGCGGTGCGGGTCAATCCGGCGGATGTTGTCATAATTCCGCGCGGGTTGGGTTATAGCATGGCGGCACTGGCGGGCCTCCTGCTGGTTGCCGCACTGGCATGGGAAGGAGTGAACGGATGAGCATCGGGTTGTCGGCCTTTTCGGGCAGCGAGTTCCTGTGGCTTTATGCCGGTTTGCTGGTGGCGGCCTTCGCTGCGTCGCTGCTGCTCGGTTCATGGATGCGGCCTGCGGGTGATGATGCCGGTTCTCCCGGCGATGAAGAACTGGCCCTGCTTGCAGGGGGCAAGGCTCGTTTCGTCGAGACGATCATCGCGCGGCTTCTAGGCAGCGGTGCGATAGAGGTTGCCGGTGAGCGAGGTTTCACCGTCGCGCGCAGCGATGCCGGGGGCAGCTCTGCCGAACGCGCGATCACCCGGCAGGCCGGGGTCGTCACATGGCGCGATGCAGCAAAGGCCACCGCGCAGGATGCCAAGGCCATCGTCGAGCGGATGGAGGCCAGGGGATGGTGGATCAGCGGTGGCGCAGCATGGCAATTGCGCCTGTTCCAGTTTCTGCCCTTTGCGCTGCTGTTCCTGCTTGGCCTGTTCCGGCAGCAGGCGGGGGCGGCCCAAGGCAAGCCCACGGGATTTCTTGTCGGCCTTCTCGCACTGACGGTTGTTATCGGCCTGATCCGCCTGTTCGCGGTCGACCGGCGAACGAAGGCGGGGAAGGCAGTCCTGGCGCGGGCAAGGCGCGGCAACGATCGCCTGCGCCGCGCGCCGCAGGACGGGGAAATGGACCGTGCCGTCGCGCTTTACGGGACCGGAGTGCTCGTCGGCACGCCCTTCGTTGCGATGCATACGATGCGGCAGGCGTCGAGTGGTGACGGAGGTGGTTCTGGCGGCGACGGCGGCAGCGATGGAGGGGGCGGCTGCGGCGGAGGCGGTTGCGGAGGTTGCGGCGGCTGACGCGCGCGCCTAAGCGCCGGAAATGGCCAAGCTCCCGAACACCCTGCATGTCGCGATCTGCCAGGCTGCGCCGCTGCCGCTGGCGATCTCGGACGGGATCACGCAGGCGACCGTACTCGCTCGAAAGGCAATCGATGACGGGGCGCAACTGGTTGCTTTTGGCGAGACCTTCCTTGGCGGCTATCCGCTGTGGCTCGATGAGGCGCCCGGTGCGGCGCTGTGGGATCATCCGGGCAGCAGGGCGTTGCACCGCATCCTGATGGAACAGGCGGTGGTGCCGAATGACGAGCGGCTGCTGCCCTTGCAGGAACTGTGCGACCGCACCGGTGCCTGCATCAGCATCGGCGCGCATGAGCGGGTGCGGCGTAGCCTTTACAACAACCAGTTGCTCTTCCGGCCCGGCATGGACCCGCTGCCGCATCGCAAGCTGGTGCCGACGCATGGCGAACGGCTGGTTTGGATGCGCGGCGATGGTTCGACGCTGGGCGTCCACCAGGCCGAATGGGGTGCGGTCGGCAATTTGATCTGCTGGGAGCACTGGATGCCGCTTGCCCGTGCAGCGATGCACAATCTCGGCGAAAGCGTCCATGTCGCTGCATGGCCGACCGTGCGCGAGCAATATGCCATCGCCAGCCGCCACTATGCGATGGAGGGGCGATGCTATGTGTTGGCTGCGGGTCTGGTGCAGCACAAGGAAGACCTGTTCGACGGGTTGAAACGCTGCGGTGGCAATGCCGAAGCCGAAGCGCTGATCCGCGCGATTGAAAGCGACGTCCTGAACCGCGGTGGCAGCCTGATCGCTGCGCCGGATGCGCGGGTGCTGACGCAGGCGGGTGAAGGCGAAGAAACGCTTCATGCCGAACTGGACCTGGCGGAGATCGAGGAAGGGCTGGCGAGCCTCGACACCGACGGCCACTATTCGCGGCCTGATGTTTTCGAGCTGAGCGTTGATACACGGGCGAAGGAAGGTACTGTCTGGAGTTGGGACAGTTGATTTTCCTCGCATCGATCATTGGTGCAGTGACAATCGTGTTTGTCGTTCTGGTCGCGTCGTTCCCGCTCCGATCGCGGGGTTTTGACCGTGTCGCGGCTTTGCTGGCGGCACTGTTCGCAACGCCAATTGCGTCGATTGCCATGTCACTGCTGATACTGAGGCCAGACGGCAACCATGAAACGGGATTGGCGATCGTACTGGGGGTATATGCCTCCGTCCCCGGTCTTGCCGCTGGCGTGATTGCTGCTTTTCTGTTGCGAAATATTGCCCATCGGGTCGGTCGTCGCCTTTTCGAGTCCAAATCAATCGACCTGGAAGACACTTTCGAATGACCTTCGCCGCCACCATCCTCACGCTTTACCCCGAGATGTTTCCCGGTTCGTTGGGCATGTCGCTGGCGGGCAGGGCACTCGAGCGGGGGGACTGGTCGTGCGAGACGGTGCAGATCCGCGATTTTGCCACCGACAAACACCGCACGGTGGACGATACGCCTGCCGGGGGCGGGGCGGGGATGGTGCTCAAGGCGGATGTGCTGGCGGCGGCTTTGGATAGTGTGACGGGAAAGCCCCTTCCCTTGGGGGAAGGGGTTGGGGATGGGGGTACGGTGCCCGCAGCGTCGAGCACCCACCCCCCGGCCCCCTCCCTCCGGGGAGAGGGGGATACGCGCCCGGTGCTCGCCATGACACCGCGTGGCAAGCCTATAACGCAGGAGCGTATTCGCGAGATTGCCAGCGGCCCCGGCGTGACGCTGATTTGCGGGCGTTTCGAGGGGTTCGACGAACGGTTTTTCGAGGCTCGCCCGCAGATCGAGCAGGTCAGCCTGGCAGACATCGTCCTCTCGGGCGGAGAGCCTGCCGCGCTCGCCATACTTGATGCTTGCATTCGCCTGCTTCCCGGCGTAATGGGCGCGCCTTCGAGCGGTGCCGAGGAATCCTTCGAGGAAGGATTGCTGGAATACCCTCAATATACCCGACCTCAGGAATGGGAAGGGCGCACGATCCCTGAAGTGCTGCGATCGGGGGATCATGCGAAGATCGCGGCGTGGCGTAAAGCCATGTCGGAAGATCACACACGGTTACGCAGGCCAGACCTATGGGAGCGTTACAGGAACGCTCGGGACTGACCTGCCTCTGGCGCGCAGTGAGAAAACAGGAAGACAGGCAAATGAACCTGATTCAGCAGATCGAGGCGGAAGAAATCGCCGCTGCAGGGAAGGACATTCCCGAATTTCGTGCCGGTGACACCGTGCGCGTTGGCGTGAAGGTTATCGAAGGTACCCGTGAGCGCGTCCAGAATTTCGAAGGCGTTGTGATTGCTCGCTCGAACCGCAGCATCAACAGCAATTTCACCGTCCGCAAGATGAGCTTCGGTGAAGGCGTGGAACGCGTGTTCCCGCTCTACTCGCCGATCGTCGACAGCATCACCGTGGTTCGCCGCGGCGTCGTGCGTCGTGCGAAGCTCTACTACCTGCGTGGCCGCACCGGTAAGCGTGCGCGCATCGCGGAACGCAAGGTCAACGCCCCCAAGGCGTAAGCTTTCGCGAGACGAGATAGTGAAGGGCGGTTCCTGCGGGGGCCGCCCTTTTTCGTTGCGCCGGGTTGGAAGCAGGGTGCGCCATCGGTTTCGCGCAAAGGCGCCAAGGCGCGAAGATCGATTGCCATCAAATAGCGTCCCGTCGCCCCGGCGAAGGCCGGGGCCCAGCTGACGGTGAATGCAATCGAAGAGTTGTCTGGATCCCGGCCTTCGCCGGGATGACGGTTGAGAGTGGTGACCTGGCAACGAACCTTCGCGCCTTTGCGTCTTTGCGCGAAAAGCACTTCCGAACTTGCGGCCCGAAAGCAGGTGTATAGGGTTGGCCCATTCATCGCCGACAGGATCGATCACTTGCCATGTTCCGTTTTCTCCCCGCACTCGCTCTTGTCCTCGCTGTGCCAGCAATCGCGCAGGAAGGTGATATGACCGACACCCCCGATCTCACTCTCGAACGCGTCTTCGCCTCGCCCTCGCTCGAAGGGGCCAGTCCGCGCAAGGCAAAGCTGTCACCCGACGGGCGGTTCCTGACGCTGCTGCGCAACCGCGAGGACGACAAGGATCGCTACGACCTGTGGGGCTTCGACCGGGAAAGCGGCGAATGGGTGATGCTGGTCGACTCCGAACAACTGGGCACCGGGCGCGAGCTGGGCGAGGAAGAGAAGATGCAGCGCGAACGGGCGCGTATCGGCAACCTCAAGGGCGTGGTCGATTACAGCTGGTCGCCGGATTCGCAGTCGATCCTCGTCCCGCTCGACGGCGATCTCTATCTCAAGCCACTAACCGACGATGCGATCCGCCTGACCGACAGCCCCGAGGGCGAGCTGAACCCGACTGTCAGCCCCAAGGGCAGCGGCGCGGCCTTTGTGCGCGAGGGGGCGCTCTACGTCACCAGCGACGCGGCGCGAGAGTTCGTGCGTATCACCCCCGAAGAAGCGAGCGATACGGTCAGCTGGGGCACGGCGGAATTCGTCGCGCAGGAAGAGATGGGCCGCGACACCGGTTACTGGTGGGCGCCTGACGACAGCCGCATTGCGGTGCAGCGGACCGAAAATGCCCCTGTCGGCATCGTCACCCGCGCGGCGATCGGTGCGACGGGGACCAAGACTTTCGACCAACGCTATCCGGTTGCGGGGAGCGACAATGCGCTGGTCGAGCTGTTCGTGATGGACCCGGATGGTGGCAACCGCGTGAAAGTCGACCTCGGGGCCGAAAGCGACATCTACCTCACCAGGGTGAACTGGGGGCCGGGGGCGAAGAGGCTCTATGTCCAGCGGCAGAACCGCGAACAGACGGTGCTCGACGTGCTGGCGGTCGATCCGGCCACCGGGGAAAGCCGCGTGCTGTTCACCGAAAAAGCCGCGCCCGACAGCTGGATCAACCTGTCCGACGGCTTCCATGTGCTGGAAGAGGATGGCCGCATATTGTGGTGGTCCGAACGCGACGGGCATGGCCATATCTGGCTGTTCGATCCCTCCGCCAGGGGCAAGGACCGCTGGCAGCAGGTGACCGAAGGTGATTGGGAAGTCGCCGAGATCACTGCGGTCGATGAAAAGCGCGGGTTGGTCTATTTCACCGGCAACAAGGATGGTGTGCTCGAACGCCATCTCTACCGCACCAGCTTTTTCGTGATCGGTGACAGCGGCCAGATCGAACGCCTGACAGAGCGGGGCTGGTGGAACGAGGCGGTGATGGACAAGGAGGCGGAAAGCGCAATCATCACCCGCTCGAACACGGGCCAGCCCGCGCAGGTCTATTACGCAGATGCCGATGGCAACCGCCTCAGCTGGGTGGAGGAAAACGCGCTCGATACCGACCATCCCTATGCACCGTTCCTTGCCAGCCACGTCACCCCCGAATTCGGTACGATCAAGGCTGAAGACGGCACCAAACTCGACTGGATGATGATCAAGCCGCAGATGGAGCCGGGCAAGCAGTATCCTGTGCTGTATTATCACTATGGCGGTCCGCACTCGCAGCAGGTCAGCAAGGCGTGGAAAGGCGCGCTGGCGCAGTCGGTGGTCGACAAGGGTTATATCTGGTTCGTGATCGACAACCGGGGCGCGGCCAATCGCGGTGTGGCGTTCGAACAGCCGCTCTACCGCGCGATGGGCAGTGTGGAGGTTGACGACCAGCGGGCGGGTGCCGAATTCCTCAAGACGCTGCCCTTTGTCGATCCAGGCAAGATCGCGATCTACGGCTGGTCCTATGGCGGATATATGACGCTCAAGCAGCTGGAAGCCGATCAGGGGCTGTATGCGGCGGGCATTTCGGGCGCACCGGTCACGCGGTGGGAGCTCTACGATACCCACTACACCGAACGCTATATGGGTGATCCGAACAAGGTGCCCGAAGCCTATGCCGCCGCCAGCGCGATCCCCGATGCGACCAATATTTCAGACCCGCTGCTGCTGATCCATGGTATGGCGGACGACAATGTCGTGTTCGAGAACTCGTCCGAACTGATCTCCACCTTGCAAGAGGGCAATGTGCCGTTCGAGATGATGCTCTATCCCGGCTACACCCACCGCGTTGCAGGCGAGAACATCAGCCCCCATCTGTGGAACACGATCTTCCGCTTCCTCGAAGCTCATGGGGTTACGCCACCGGAGTAGCACTTTACTGCCCGCAATCGAATGTACGCTTGCGGGGGCGGCGCCAATCGCTATTTCGGCGGCGCACAAATGTTGGAGAAGTGAATTGGGCTATCGCGTAGCCGTTGTCGGCGCGACCGGGAATGTCGGTCGTGAAATGATGCAGATCCTCGCCGAGCGCGAGTTCCCCTGCGATGAGGTTGCCGCAGTCGCATCCTCGCGTTCGCAGGGCACCGAAGTCGAATTCGGTGACACCGGCAAGATGCTCAAATGCCAGAATATCGAGCATTTCGACTGGAACGGCTGGGATATCGCCCTGTTCGCCGCAGGCAGTGGCCCGGCCAAGGAATATGCCCCCAAGGCAGCCGCCGCTGGCTGCGTGGTGATCGACAACAGCTCGCTCTACCGCATGGAGCCGGACATTCCGCTGATCGTGCCGGAAGTGAACCCCGATGCGATCGACGATTATGCAAAGCGCAACATCATCGCCAATCCCAACTGCTCGACCGCGCAGCTGGTTGTCGCGCTCAAGCCGCTGCATGATGCGGCGACGATCAAGCGCGTGGTCGTTTCGACCTACCAGTCGGTTTCCGGCGCGGGCAAGGCAGGGATGGACGAGCTGTTCAACCAGAGCCGCGCGATCTTCGTCGGCGACCCGGTGGACCCGGTGAAATTCACCAAGCAGATCGCCTTCAACGTCATCCCGCATATCGATGTCTTCCTCGACGATGGTTCGACCAAGGAAGAGTGGAAGATGGTGGTCGAGACGAAGAAGATCCTCGACCCCAAGATCAAACTCAACGCCACCTGCGTGCGAGTGCCGGTCTTCGTCGGCCATTCCGAAGCCGTGAATATCGAATTCGAGAACGAAATCAGCGCCCAGCAGGCGATGGATATCCTGCGTGAGGCGCCGGGCTGCCTGCTGGTCGATAAGCGCGAGGATGGCGGCTATATCACGCCGATCGAAAGCGCGGGTGACGGTGCGACCTATATCAGCCGCGTGCGCGAGGATCCGACGGTCGAGAACGGCTTGACCCTGTGGTGCGTCAGCGACAATCTGCGCAAGGGTGCCGCGCTCAACGCAGTGCAGATCGCGGAACTGCTGGGGCGGCGGCATCTCAAGAAGGGCTGATTGCCTGCCTGGAGAGGAGCGACCATGCGCCTGATTTTCGCTGCGACGGCAATGTCGCTCGCACTTGCCGCCTGCGCCGGAGAGCCGGATGCCGAGAGCGCCGTGGCGGGAGAATCCATCGAACCTGCAGCCGGTGAGGCAAGGCCTGCGGGTGATGAGGCGGGGCAGGTTCGCCTGACCCCCGCCGGGATCGATGTGACCGGCCCGCTTGGAACGGCGCTTGCCTTCGGCAGCCCGCGCAAGGCGGTCGAAAGCGAGTTGGCGAAGATTCTCGGCCCGGCCACATTGCGCAACAGCAATGACGAGTGTGGTGCCGGACCCATGGAATTCAGCGACTTCCGCGGCGGACTGACGACGAATTTCCAGGACGGCAGGCTGGTCGGCTGGTATTTCGAGGGTGAAAAGGGTGTCGTGATCGCGACCGGCAAGGGCATCACCGTGGGCAGCCCCGAAGGCGAGCTGGTTGCAGCCTATAATGTCGAAATGCAGGAAGACAGCACGCTTGGCGATGAGTTCTACACCGAAAGCGGTATTGGCGGCTTCCTGACCGGCGAAAACGGCAACAAGTCGGTTGAATCGCTTTACGCCGGGATCAATTGCTTCTTCCGCTGATCCGCGCAACAAGGCGGCCATGACCCTCAACGCCGATCTCTTTTTCAGCTTCCGTTCGCCTTACAGCTATCTGGCGGTGGGCCGGTATCGCGCGATGGCTGAGCAGCATGATCTCGAAATCGCCCTGCGCCCGGTCTACCCGATCGCCATCCGCGATCCGGATATCCTGTTCACCAACGCGCTCCAGGGCCGATATATCTTTATCGATGCGGCGCGTTCGGCGCAGATGCAGGGCATCCCCTATCGCTGGCCGCGCCCCGACCCGGTGGTGCAGGACCTGATGACGCGCGAGGTATCCGCCGAGCAACCCCATATCTACCGGCTGACCCGCATGGGCCAGCTGGCGCAGCAGCTGGGCAAGGGGTTAGCCTTTGCCGACGAGGTGTCGAAGATCATCTGGTCGGGCGAAGTCGACGACTGGCACGAGGGCGATCACCTCGCCAATGCGGTTGCGCGCGCCGGACTGGACCTTGCCGAACTGGACACAGCGGTGGAAGCCGAAGCCGATGCCCTCGACGCGCAAATCGCCGACAACCAGGCCGCACTCACTGCCGCCGGCCATTGGGGCGTCCCGACACTGGTGTTCGAGGGTGAACCCTTTTTCGGACAGGACCGCATCGAAATGGCGAAGTGGCGAATGGAGCAGAAGGGGCTGGTGGCGCGGTGAACGAGATGCGTACCGATGTCCTGCCCTCTTTCGATGGCACCAAACTCGCCGTGCACCGCATGGGGCCGGAAGGTGGGGGCGGTCGTCCTGTGCTGTTGCTGCATGGGCTGTTCTCCGACGCCAACACCAACTGGATCAGGTTCGGCCATGCCGCCAAGCTTGCCGCCGCCGGGTTCGAGGCGATCATGCCCGATCTGCGGGCGCATGGGCAGAGCGACAAGCCGCATGATCCGGCGGCATACCCGGACGACATTCTGGCACGCGATGCAGCCGCGCTGGTGGCTGCGCTGGGGCTGGAGGATTTCGATCTCGCCGGCTTCTCGCTCGGCGCGCGGACTTCGGCGCGGGCGGTGATCAACGGGCTGCGCCCCCGCAAGCTGGTGCTGGCGGGCATGGGGTTGGAAGGGCTGGCGGGGTGGAACCGTCGCTCGTCCTTCTTCCTCGATGCCATCGACCGTTTCGACGAGGTGAAGCGCGGCGACCCCGCCTTCATGGCGGTCAGTTTCATGAAAACGATGAAGATCGATCGGGTGGCTGCGCGCCTGCTGCTCCAGTCGGTTGCCGATACCGAGGCCGTGCAGCTAGCCGCCATCGCCATGCCGACCATGGTCCTTTGCGGGGACAAGGATCAGGACAACGGCTCTGCCACGCGGCTGGTCGAAGCCTTGCCCGCTGCGCATTATGTCGAGATACCGGGCACTCATATGAGCTCGGTCACCGAAGGTGCGATGGGCGATGCGCTGGTGGAGTTTTTGGCATGACAGAGAATCCTTACGCTGCGCGCTTTCGCATCCTCTGGCCGCTCGGGCTGGTGTGGTTCGGCATCGTCATCTGGATGGGCCTGCCGCTCGATATCGAGGGTGTGCCGGGCGGTATCCTTGCTCATCAGGCCGCCGGCAGCGGACATGCCATAGACCTGATCCAGCGCGCATGGAGCGAGGCAGGGCTGTATGAGCGCGCACGCTATGCGATGTATGGCGATATCCTGTTCATCACCGTCTACGGCCTCGGGTCATGGTATGGCGGGCTGCACTATATGCAGGACGCCGCCCCCAAAATTCGCCGCATGGGCGGCTTGCTGGTCGCAGCGGCAGCGGTCTTCATGCTGACCGACTACACCGAAACCTTCAGCCAGATCATCCAGCTGACCCAGCAGCGCGGCAGCGATACGCTTGCTTTGATCGCTGCCACTGTGCGCCCGGTGAAGGTCGCCGCATGGCTGGTGACCTTTTTCGGGGTGATCGCGACATTTGTCGTTCGTCGAATATCCGCGCGCACTGCTTGATTATGCCCGGCTGCGGGTTCAAACCGGTAACGATGGAAACCGGTTTTTCCCTTCAAGAGGACTGACATATGAAACTCGCATCCGTTGCGCTTGGCGCATTGGCAATCTCACTCGCGGCCCCGGCCTATGCCGATCACCATGAAGATAAGGAGTCCGGGGCGACCGAAGCTGCAGAAGCCTATCCGATGACGCCGCAGGGTGCGGCAGACTGGGTGGCGATGGTCGAGAAGGACCTGTTCGATTTTTCGCTTGAGGCAGGCAAGGTTGCATGGATCAACGCGACCTATATCACCGATGATACCAATGCACTGAATGCCAAGATCGGTGCGGAAGGAACTGAAAAATCGGTCAAATACGCGCTCGAAGCGGCGAAATACGCCGAGGTTTCCGGACTTGATCCGGTCGTCGCGCGCAAGCTCGATATCCTGCGCAACGGCATCGTCCTGCCCGCCCCGACCACCGATGGTGCAGCGACCGAGCTCAACGAAATCGCGACCAGCCTCAACAGCCAGTACGGCGCGGGCAAGGGCGTGCTCGGCGGCAAGGAAATCAACGGCTCGGATATCGAGGCGGAGATGGGCAATCTCGACCGCACGCCGGAAGAACTCGCCGAAATGTGGGCCAGCTGGCACAACAATGTCGGCGCCCCGATGAAAGACGATTACGCCCGCATGGTCGCCATCGCCAATGAAGGCGCGCAGGAACTGGGTTTCAGCGATGTCGGCGCGATGTGGCGCAGCGGCTATGACATGCCGCCCGAACAGTTCTCTGCCGAGCTGGAGCGCATGTGGCAGGAAGTGAAGCCGCTTTACGAGAGCCTGCACACCTATGTCCGCTGGAAGCTTAACGAGCATTACGGCGACGATGTCCAGCCGAAGACCGGCCCCATCCGTGCCGATTTGCTGGGCAATATGTGGGCGCAGGAATGGGGCAATATCTACCCGCTCGTCGCGCCCGAGGGTGCAGGCGATATCGGTTACGACATCACCGACCTGATCGCCGAGAAGGGGATCGACGAAGTCGGCATGGTGAAGGTTGGCGAGCAGTTCTTCTCCTCGCTCGGTTTCGATCCGCTGCCCGACACGTTCTGGACCCGCAGCCAATTCGTGAAGCCGCAGGACCGTGAAGTCGTGTGCCACGCCAGCGCGTGGGATATCGACAACAAGGACGATATCCGCATCAAGATGTGCATCAAGCCCAATGCGGGTGACTTCGTCACCATCCACCACGAGCTGGGCCACAATTACTACCAGCGCGCCTACAAGGATCAGGACCCGATCCACCTCAACGGCGCGAATGACGGTTTCCACGAAGCGATCGGTGATATGATCGCACTGTCGATCACGCCCGAATACCTTGTCCAGATCGACATGCTCGACAAGAGCCAGGTTCCGGGTGCCGACAAGGATATCGGCCTGCTGCTGCGCCAGGCGATGGACAAGATCGCCTTCCTGCCCTTCGGCCTGCTGGTCGACAAATGGCGCTGGGGGGTGTTCGACGGTTCGATCACACCCGAACATTACAATGACGCATGGGTCGGGCTGAAGCAGGAGTACCAGGGCATCACCCCGCCGGTCGAGCGGCCCGCCGATGCCTTCGATCCGGGCGCGAAGTACCACATCCCGGGCAACACGCCCTATACCCGCTATTTCCTCGCGCGGATCCTGCAGTTCCAGTTCTACAAGGCCGCCTGCGACCAGGCCGGCTGGGAAGGCCCGCTGCATCGCTGTTCGTTCTACGGCAACGAGGAAGTCGGCAAGAACCTGGGTGCGATGCTCGAAATGGGCGCGAGCAAGCCATGGCCCGACGCGCTCGAAGCCTTCACCGGCGAACGCCAGATGAGCGGCAATGCGCTGGTCGAATATTTCGCCCCGCTCAAGGACTGGCTCGACGAGCAGAACAAGGGCAAGCCCACCGGATGGTGAGCACTTGGCCGACTCCCTCCGGTCATTATGATCGGGCAGGGTTGGCAAGTCGCTGACTTTGCTGGCACACGCCTTTGGTGACCAAACCGCCCAAGCTCTTACCCGTGATCGGCTGGCGCGAGCTGGTGCATCTGCCGGAACTTGGCCTGCGCGCCGTTCCGGCCAAGATCGACACCGGCGCGCGCACGTCTTCGCTCCATGCGACGATCCTCGAGGAATTCGAGCGCGATGGCGAGAAATTCGTTCGCTTCGCGGTCGATTTCGGCGAACAGCATGAGCGGCAGGTGTGCGAGGCGGTGCATGTCGCGTGGCGCGGCATCACCAGCTCCAATGGCGAAACCCAGCGCCGCATGATCATCAAGACACCGCTGCGCATTGGCGAGGCGGAATTCCGCGCCGAGATCAGCCTCGCCGACCGCCGCGACATGAAATTCCCGATGCTGATCGGGCGCTCCTCGCTCCGTCGTCGATTTGTAGTCGACAGCGGGCATAGCTGGTTGCAAACGCCCGGCATGACGCCCGTGAAGGGCCACAAACCATGAGACCAGAACAATGAAAATCGCCATGCTGGCGCGCAATCCGAACCTCTACTCGCACCAGCGGCTGGTAGAGGCGGCGGAGCAGCGCGGCCATACGCTCGACATCCTCAATACGCTGCGCTGCACGGTCAATATCGCCAGCCACCGTCCGACGCTGACCTACAATGGAGAGACGCTGAAGGGCTATGACGCGGTGATCCCGCGCATCGGCGCGTCGATCACCAACTATGGCCTTGCCGTGCTTCGCCAGTTCGAGATGGCGGGTGTGTGGCCGCTCAATGAAAGCGTCGCCATCGGCCGCAGCCGCGACAAGCTGCGCAGCATGCAAATCCTCGCCAAACATGGCCTTGGCCTGCCGCTGACCGCCTATGCCAACGATCCCAAACAGGCGGAGGAAATCATCAAGGCTGTCAAAGGGCCGCCGGTGGTGATCAAGCTGCTCGAGGGGACGCAGGGCATCGGCGTGGTGCTGGCTGAGACGATGTCGAGCGCCAAGTCGGTGATCGAGGCGTTTCGCGGCGCCAATGTGAACATCCTGGTGCAGGAATTCATCAAGGAAGCTGGCGGCACCGATATCCGCGCGCTGGTGGTCGGCGGCAAGGTCGTCGCGGCGATGAAACGCACCGGCGCGGCAGACGATTTCCGCAGCAACCTCCACCGGGGCGGCAGCGCCGAACTGGCCAAGATCACCCCCGCCGAACGCGCCACCGCCGTCAGCGCGGCGAAGCGCATGGGGCTGAACGTGTGCGGCGTCGACATGCTGCGCAGCAATCACGGCCCGGTGATCATGGAGGTCAACTCGTCGCCCGGGCTGGAGGGCATTGAAGCCGCAACCGGCAAGGATATTGCGGGGCAGATTATCGATTTTATCGCCGCCAATGCGAAGGTCGGGAAGACGAAGACCAAGGGGGCGGGGTGATTCACCCCATTCGGAGTGGCCCAAACATTCCCGACTCGACCATCCCCATGTAAGCCTTTTTCATTGCGATAGCTGTGTCTTGCCCCACAAAAAGAGAAGATCTTGCTCCATGGGGCTCGCCCAAAAGATACGGCTGCATGGTGTCCCATCGTTCTGCGATTTGAGAACCAGACCAGCTTCGCATTTCGTTTTCAATCATTAACGGTAATGCCAAACTTTTTGGAATTTGTCCTGACGCTTCCAACGCTTCGTTCCAATGGCAAACCACTAAAACAGGTTCTGCTTTCTCGTTGTAGAACTGCGCGTTAAGGGGCTCTATCGAGATATAAGCGACGTGATGCTGAGGAAACTCCCGTAGTGAATTTCGTAGAAGCTCTGCGTTGCCGCTCGCGGCGTATGGACACGTAACAAACGCATTTACGAAGCCGACGGTATGATCGAGACCTCGAAAGCCGGTCCGTTCATTCGGCCAGACTTCAGGAAGGTGCGGATCGTGGTTTCGAACAAACGGATGCCATGTCGGATACCGGGACACGACTGGCCCATACTCATAGGTTAGCTCTCGGAGAATATCGAGGCTCTCATACCTCAAATCCGAAGGCCAGTCATGTTTGATAAGATAGCGTCTGGCGCGCTCAAATTCGGCCTCTGCCGCTTCATCTGATCTAAAAGCGATTCCCATAACCCAACTCCTTTCGCGTAAGTTTTATCATTAGCGCATGAAAAGTCAATTTCGTGCGCTAATGATGGTATTATGCATTTGGCGCCATCGGCATGACGTCGAACAAGATAACCCTGCCGGTGATTTAGCTTACCGCTGGAAGCGTCAAACGCGCCGCTTCCCCCTGTTTCGACGACCAGCCCAAATACCCCCTCCCCAAGGGGAGGGGCAGGGGTGGGGGTTCGGCGTCGCTGGTTGGCACTTGCATCGACAGGTCGTACACCCACCCCCGGCCCCTCCCTCAAGGGAGGGGAGAAGGTGTCGTTCAAGCTACCCTTTCCCCGCCCGGAACGAAGAAAGAACTTTCCTACAGGCACCCGAATATGCCTTATCCTTCCCGATGGACAATCCGACAGAACCCATCGAGCCCTCTGACTCCCCCGAACCGGCAGAATCGGATCTTGACGAAAACCCTTTCCCCGAAGGCTGGGGCAAGGACGAAGGATACGGCCCCGTGCCCGTCCGCTATCGCCACGATGGCTGGGTGCCGGACCGGCAACTCGCCTTTATCGAGCGGCTGGCGGAATGCGGATGCGTTGCCGAAGCGGCGCAATCGGTCGGGATGAGCCGCGCCTCTGCCTATGGCTTGCGGCGGCGGGACGATGCGCAGGCTTTCCGCCTGGCGTGGGATGCGGCGATGGACAGCGCGGTCGCGCGGTTGGCCGATGCCGCGCTGTCCCGCGCGATTCACGGCGTGCCGGTGCCGATCTTCCAGCGCGGCGAGCAGGTTGGCGAACGGCGGCATTACGATGAACGGCTGACGATGTTCCTGCTGCGCTATCGCGATCCTTCGCGTTACGGGAAGTGGATCGACCGGGCAGAGGGTGCCGCCCATCAGGACGGTCCGGCGCTCGTTCTCGGCTACCGTATCGTCAGGATGTTGCGCGCGGGCTGGCGGGCGTTCGATGCCGCATTTCGCGGCGAGGAAGCACCGCAGCCCGAAGCCGAAGTTTTCGGCCTGTCGCCGGAAAAAGCGCGCAAGGCGAGAAAGCCGAAAAAGACCAAAAAGCGGGGGAGGGCGTAAACTTTGTCTACTTCCGCCGCGCAGGCCTTTCGCGCCTCACCGGAACGGCGGCTCGTTGAAGGCGCGCAGTTTGCGGCTGTGGAGGCGGTCGCCTTCGTCGCGCAGGCGGCGGCAGGCTTCCAGCCCCATTTGCAGGTGGGCGGCGATGGCTTCTTCGTAAAACTGGTTGGCCTGGCCCGGCAGCTTGATCTCGCCATGCAGCGGCTTGTCGCTGACGCACAGCAGCGTGCCGTAGGGGACGCGGAAGCGGTATCCCTGTGCGGCGATGGTGGCGCTTTCCATCTCGATGGCGATGGCGCGGCTTTGGGAGAAGCGTTTGGCGCTGGAGGTGTAGAGCAGTTCCCAGTTGCGGTCGTCGGTGGTGACGACGGTGCCGGTGCGCAGCCGCTGCTTCAGGTTCGCGCCCTGCGTACCCGAAACCGCCTCCGCCGCGCCGGCCAGCGCCTGCTGCACTTCGGCAATCGGCGGGATAGGGATTTCGGGCGGGAGCACGCCGTCGAGCACATGGTCGTCGCGCAGATAGGCATGGGCGAGCACGAAATCGCCGATCTTCTGGCTCGAGCGCAAGCCGCCGCAATGGCCGATCATCAGCCAGCTGTGCGGTCGCAGCACCGCAAGGTGGTCGCAGATCGTTTTCGCGTTGGACGGGCCGACACCGATATTGACCAGCGTGATGCCGCTGCGGTCCTCGCGGATCAGGTGATAGGCGGGCATCTGGTGCTTGCGCCATGCGGTGTCGGACAATTGCAGCCGCGCATCCTGCGTTGTCTCGCGAATGTCGAGCCCGCCAGCACCGGTCAGCCCGACATAGCCGTCCTGCCCGATTTGCCCTGCGGCCCAGTCCACGAATTCATCGACATAGCGGTGATAGTTGGTGAACAGGATGAAGTGCTGGAAGTCCTCCGTCCGCGTGCCGGTGTAATGGGCGAGGCGGGCGAGCGAGTAATCGGTGCGCAAACCGTCGAACAGCGACAGCGGCATCGGATCGTCGGGTTCGCCCAGTTCGTGCCCGTCGGCCAGCTCGTCACCGATCAGCGCAAGATCGGTCGCGGGAAAGTGTTTGGCCAGTTCCTGTGGGGCGATCCCCGCCATCAGCGCGCCAGCCTCGCCATCGAGGACATAGGGGAAGGGGATTTCCTGCCGCGATTTGCCGATTTCGATGCGAACGTCGTAATCCTGCCGGATCAGTTCGAGCTGTTCCTCGAGATAGTCGGCAAACAATGCGGGGCGGGTGATCGTGGTGGCATAGGTGCCGGTCTGCTCCAGCCGCCCGAAGGCGCGCGAGCGGTCGGACGGGGTGCCTTCGCCCTCGAAATGCAGCCGCAGCTCGGGATAGGCATAGGTGCCGTCCGTGCGCCGCGTGGGCGAGGGCAGCGCGCCATCCCTGGCATAGGCAAGAATGTCGGAGCGCAGCGCGTCATGCGCCGCATCGTGGATACGGGTGAGTTCTTCGATGATGTTTGAAAAGGTCTGCATGACCAGCCCCTAACGCCTTTTTGCGACAATTCAAGATCGTGCATTTTGCGCATTCGCAGGTGCAGCATTTTCACGGATCGGATTGATGCAGGTCAACCAAGTGCCGGCGGAGGCCGCCTAATCCGTCCTTCACACCCCCAGACAGAAGAAAGGTACGGGCGATGACTGTTCAGGATGACACCAGGCTGCTGGCCCCGACGAGATCGGGCATCGAACTGGAAGTACGGGCTGCGAATGCGGCCGACGAGCCGCTGCTGGAAGCGTTCTTCGACAAGGTCAGTCCCGAAGACCGGCGTTTCCGGTTCTTCGAGGCGCGCGAGCATATCGGGCATCGCCAGCTGATGCCGCTGGTCGAAGTCGACCATTTCCGCAGCGAGAGCTTCCTCGCCTTCGACCGTGCGACGGGCGAACTGGTCGCGTCTGCGCTGTTGGCGTGCGACAACCCGCTCGACAAGGCCGAGATCGCGGTATCGATCCGTTCGGACTACAAGGGCAAGGGAGTAGGCTGGGCGATGCTCGACCTGCTCGGGCAGGAAGCCGAACGCCGGGGCGTGCGCGAGGTTATCGCCATCGAGGATCGCGACAATCACGCGGCGATCGAGCTGGAACGCGAAAAGGGCTTTGTCCCGCGCGGTTTCGATGGCGATCCGCATCTGGTGGTGCTGAGCAAGACGTTCGGCAACTGAGCCCCGATGTCTTGCGGGCCGTAAACAGCAAAAGGCCCGCCCCGGATATCCCGGAGCGGGCCATTTGTGTCTTGCCTGACGGCGAGGATCAGCCTTCGGCGTTCTCTTCGCTGTCGGTCGAAGCCTCTTCACCGGCTTCGCCAGCGTCTTCGAGCAGTTCGGCGGGGATTTCACCCGGCTCGAGCGTGCTGTCGATCTGGTTGGCAGCGGCCTGTTCTTCGATGGCAGCCTGTTCGTCTTCGAACATCTGCGCAAGAACGTCGACGCCCTGGCTCTGCAGCTCGGCCTCGTCGTCGGAGCGGGCGACATTCGCCTTCACCGTGACGTGGACTTCGGGGTGCAGGGCGATGGTGACATCGTGCATGCCGATGGTCTTGATCGGGTGACCCATCACGACCTGGCTCTTGTCGATTTCGAAGCCCTTGTCGCTCAGGCCGTTGACAACGTCGCGGACGTTGACCGAACCGTAAAGCTGGCCGGCGTTCGACGATGCACGCAGCATGACGATTTCGGTGCCATTGACCTTTTCGCCCAGCTTCTCGGCAACGCCGCGCTTCTCGGCGTTTTCCTTTTCGAGGCGGTCGCGATTGGCTTCGAAAACCTTCTTGTTGGCTTCGTTGGCGCGCAGGGCCTTCTTCTGCGGGAGCAGGAAGTTGCGGGCGTAGCCATCCTTCACGGTGACGACGTCACCGATCGAGCCGAGGTTGCCGATGCGTTCGAGGAGAATGATATCCATGTGTCCGCTCCTCTTACTTCACGACGTAGGGAAGCAGGCCGATCTGGCGCGAACGCTTGATCGCCTTGGCGAGCTCGCGCTGCTTCTTGGCCGAAACGGCGGTGATACGGGAAGGCACGATCTTGCCACGCTCAGAGATGAAACCCTGCAGCAGGCGCACGTCCTTGTAATCGATCTTCGGCGCATTCTTGGCCGAGAACGGGCAAGTCTTGCGGCGGCGGAAAAACGGGCGGGCCATCAGTCGCGCTCCTCACGTTCGCGACGCTTCTTGCTGTCGCGGTCATTCTTGCGCATCATCACGCTGGGGCCTTCTTCGTGTTCTTCGACACGGATGGTCATGTAGCGGATGACGTCTTCGTTGATGCGGGTCTGGCGCTCAAGCTCGGCCACGACTTCGCCGGGGCCTTCGATATTGAGCAGCACGAAGTGCGCCTTGCGGTTACGGTCGATCTTGTAGGCGAGGGACTTGAGGCCCCAGGTCTCCGTCTTGGTGACCTTGCCCTTGTTCGATTCGATGATTTCGGTGGCTTGCGCTGCCAATGCATCGACCTGAGCCTGGCTCAAATCCTGGCGCGCAAGAAACACGTGCTCGTAAAGAGCCATGCGTCTTCCTTTCACTTACTGCCGATCGCTGGCTGATCCGCACCATTGCGGGGCCCCTCCGGCTTTCTTCATTCCCCCGCCACGGGCAGGGAAGCGGCGCACATAGCGGGACGGGGGAAGAATGCAAGGGGAAAGGCAATGCGTGCCCTGCGGTGCAAAGCTGCCGCATCGCGGCGTTTCGGACCGGGTAAAGACGGCAAGCCGGAATTGCCGTTGCACCGGGGCGAGGCTAGGGCGATTGCGCTTGGTGAACTTACGACAGGATACACAATGCCCAGCGGACTTGCTGCCCTGCTTGACGACGTTTCGATCATCGCCCGCGCTGCGGCCGCCTCAGTCGATGATATCGGTGTGGCTGCCAGCAAGGCGGGTACCAAGGCAGCTGGCGTCGTGATCGACGATGCGGCGGTGACGCCATCCTATGTCACCGGCCTCAGCCCGGCGCGCGAATTGCCGATCATCTGGTCGATCACCAAGGGCAGCCTCAAGAACAAGCTGATCTTCCTGCTGCCGGGGGCCTTGATCCTGAGCTGGTTGCTGCCCGTCGCGATTACCTTCCTGCTGCTGCTGGGCGGGGCCTATCTGTGCTATGAAGGCGCGGAGAAGGTGCTCGAAAAGCTTGGCGGCGAGAAACACGGCAAGACGCTGGAAGATGTGATCGAGGATCCGGCCGAGTTCGAGAAAGACCGGATCAATGGTGCAATCCGTACCGACCTGATCCTGTCAGCGGAAATCATGGCCATATCGCTCAACGAGATCGCTTCGATTTCGGACGATTTCTGGATCAGGGCAGCGGCGCTGGCGGCGGTCGGTATCCTCATTACTTTCGTGGTATATGGCGCGGTCGCGTTGATCGTGAAGATGGACGATGTCGGGCTGCATCTCGCAGAACGCAGCTCGGCATTGGCGCGCAAGATCGGCTGCATGCTGGTAAAGGGTATGCCCATGCTGCTGATTGCGCTGTCGTTTATCGGCACGATTGCGATGCTGTGGGTCGGCGGCGGGATCATTATCCATGCGCTGCATGAGTTGGGCTTCGATCCGTTCTATGACCTCGGCCATGGTCTCCAGCATGGTGTCGAAGAGGCTACCGGCGCAATGTCGGGCATTCTCGGCTGGCTAAGCTATGCTGGCTATTCGGCGGTGTTCGGACTCGTGCTGGGCGCGGTTATCGCCTTCGTTCTGCACAAGGTTTTCAAACTCGGCGCCCACTAAAGTGACGCCAGCAGATACTTCGCAAACAGGGTCAGCGTATCGTCGCGCGCGCCCATCACCACGATGCGGTCGCCCGGCTTAGCGATAGAGGCGATCAGCTTGCCGCAATCTTCGCGGCTGGGGACGTGGTCGGCGAGGCCACCTGCTTCCTCGATCATCTCGACGATCCGCTCGCTGCCCTGGCTGCGGTCGACCGTGCCGCCATAGTAGACCGGATCGCACAGGATAGTGATATCGTCGGGGCCGAGTTCTCTGGCGAAGGTTTCGGCCAGTTCGTGGCCCATCTGGCGCAGCGGTCCATAGCCGTGCGGCTGGAAGAAGGCGATCACGCGACCTTCGTGTGCCTTGAGCGTGCGCAGTGTCGCGGCGCATTTTTCCGGATTGTGGCCGAAATCGTCGATCACGGTGATGCCGCTTGCGCTGGTGCCGACGATATCGAACCGGCGGGCGAGGCCCTTGAAACCGGCGAGCGCCTCGACCGAGGCAGATACCGGCACACCCGCAGCGGCCGCCCCGGCAATTGCGGCAAGCGCGTTGGAGAGGTTGTGCCGCCCGGGCATGGCCAGACGCAGGCTGTGGGTGCTGCCGTCATGACGGTCGATCACCTGCGCTGCCTGCCGCGTTGGGCCTTCGGCAATCGAGCTGGGCACAATGCCGATCTGGGCCTTTTCCTGCTCGATTCCGAAGGTGATGACCTCGTTCGCGCGCGGCAGCAGCTGTAGTGCTTCCGGATCGTCGGCATTGATTGCGGCAATCCGGCTACGACCGAGGAAATCACCGAACAACTGGCGCAGTTCGTCCATGCTCTTGTGATCAAGGCTGACATTGAGCAGCACGCCGACCGCGGGGCGGTATAGCGCGATCGAGCCGTCGCTCTCGTCCACTTCGCTCACGAAAATGCTCTGCCCGCCAACCAGCGCGCTGGCGAAGGGGCGTTCGGGACTGACAAAATTCTTCATCACCGCGCCGTTCATCACGGTAGGCTCGCGCCCGGCAGCTTGCATGATCCAGCCGAGCATGCCGGTAACGGTCGATTTGCCGCTGGTCCCGGCCACCGCCAGCCCCGCGCCGCTAGTGTTGAACAGGATCGACAGCAATTCGGCACGCGACATGCGCAGGCAACCGAGTTCGTTAGCCCGCACGACTTCCGGAACCGTGTCTTCCACCGCGGCAGAGGCAACGAGGATCTGGTCTTTCGAACTTATTCCGCTGCCATCCTGCGGGAACAGCACAAAGCCTTGCGAATCGAGCGCGGCGAACTTCTCCGGAGTGCGGCCCTGATCGCGGCTCCGGTCGGACCCCGCAACCTCCGCGCCGCGTCCATTAAGGATCTGCGCCAGCGGCATCATGCCCGATCCGCCGATCCCGCAAAAGAAGAACGGGCGGGCGAAGAGTTCATCAGTGGTGGGGAAATCGCTCATCGCCGCTTCGCTATGCAGTTGTGCGCGGCAAGACAAGCGGGCAAGCTGCATGAATGAAGCGAATTGCGATCTGCGCGCCCGGAAAACGGCTGGAGCGTGAACATGCCGACGCCGTGCTCGACCGGTTTGCGGGCCGCGACGATGTCGAACTGGTATTCCACAAGCAATGCTTCGAACGCCATGGCCATTTTGCAGGCGACGATGCGACGCGCCTGGCGGCATTCCTGGAATGCGCGAATGATCCGCAATTCGATGCCGTGTGGTTTGCGGCAGGCGGGTATGGCTCGAACCGGATCGCCGCCGATGCGATTGCGAGATTGGAGCCTGCTGCTGCGGGCAAGACCTATCTGGGCTATTCCGACACCGGCTACATCCTCGCCGCGCTTTACCGAAACAATATCGGCAGGCCGGTCCATGGCCCGATGGCGCTGGATATCGCGCGCGATGGAGGAGGGGCAGCGGTCGACCGCGCCGTAGGATATTTGCTCGGCGACACGAGCGGTTTCGAAGGCGAGCTCGACGGTCGTCCGATCATTGCGTTCAATCTGACGACCTTGGCCATGCTCTGCGGGACCGAACTCATGCCCGACCTCACCGGTCATGTGGTCATGGTCGAGGAAGTGGCTGAACACCTCTATGCGGTCGACCGTCTGTTCTTCCACGTAACTCAACACCTTCCCGGCATCGCGGGCCTGAGGCTGGGGCGCATTTCGGATGTTCCCGAAAACGACCGCCCGTTCGGTCAGAGTGAAGAGGAAATCGCCCGGCACTGGTGCGAGCGTGCAGGGATCGATTATCTTGGCTTCGCCGATATCGGGCATGATGCTGCCAACAGGATCGTACCCTTCGGACTTGCCCCATTGAGCGAGCGCGCATAGTCCGCGCAGCCAAAGGAGAACATAATCATGCGAGCTTTCGTATTTCCCGGACAGGGGAGCCAGAAGGTCGGGATGGGCACCGAGCTTGCCGCCGCCAGCGCCACCGCGCGCCAGACATTCGAGGAAGTCGACGAGGCACTTTCACAGAACCTCTCGACGATCATGGCCGAGGGACCGGAGGCAGAGCTGACCCTGACCGCGAACGCCCAGCCGGCAATCATGGCGAATGCCATCGCGACCCTGCGCGTGTTGCAGCGGGATTTCGGTGTATCGCTAGAAGGCGCCGGGACATGCGTGGCAGGGCATAGCCTTGGTGAATACACCGCGCTGTGTGCGGTCGAATCTTTCTCGCTCGCCGATACTGCACGGCTGCTCAAACTGCGTGGGCAGGCGATGCAGGCCGCTGTCCCGGTTGGCGTGGGTGCGATGTGCGCTCTGCTAGGAGCGGATATCGAGACGGCGCAGAAACTCGCCGATGCCGCAGCCGAAGGCGAAGTGTGCGAAGTCGCCAATGACAACGACCCTTCGCAGGTCGTGCTATCGGGGCATGTCGGCGCGATCGAGCGCGCAGTCGCGATGGTCAAGGATTTCGGCATAAAGCGCGGCATACCGCTGCCGGTGTCGGCTCCGTTCCACTGCTCGCTGATGCAGCCCGCAGCCGATGCCATGGCCGAAGCCCTGGCAGAAACCTCGCCCGAATCCATGCTGCTGCCGCTCTATGCCAATGTCACCGCTGCTCTGGTCGACGATCCGGCGGAAGAACAGCGCCTGCTGGTCGAACAGGTGACCGGTCGGGTGCGGTGGCGCGAAAGCGTCCTCGCCATGCGGGCTGCCGGGATCGAGCAGTTCGTCGAACTCGGCGGCAAGGTGCTGGGCCCCATGATCGGCCGCATCGACAAGGAGGCGCAGGTCACCAGCGCCATCACCATGGAAGACCTTGAAAATCTCGCGAAGGAAATCGGCTGATGTTCTCACTCGAAGGCAAAACCGCACTCGTAACCGGTGCAAGCGGCGGGATCGGTTCGTCGATCGCGCGGGCGCTGGCGCGGCAGGGTGCGCGGCTGGCGCTCTCCGGCTCGAACGCCGCGAAACTGCGAGCGTTTCGTGAGGAGCTCAACGCAGAATTCGGACATGATCACGTTGAGATCACCTGCAACCTGTCGGACACGAAGCAGGTTGAAGAACTGATCCCGGCGACCGTCGACACGCTCGGCAGCATGAATATCCTTGTCAACAATGCTGGCATCACGCGGGATAATCTCGCCATGCGGATGAAGGATGAGGAGTGGGACGAGGTTATCCGGATCAACCTTGAAGCCAGCTTCCGCCTTATGCGCGCTTCGGCCCGCCCGATGATGAAGGCACGGGGCGGGCGGATCATCTCGATCACCAGCGTCGTCGGTGCGACCGGCAATCCCGGCCAGATGAACTACACCGCTGCCAAGGCGGGGCTGACCGGTATGTCGAAGAGCCTCGCGCAAGAGCTTGCGAGCCGCAATATCACGGTCAATTGTGTCGCCCCCGGCTTCATTCGCACCGCGATGACCGACGCCCTGAACGATGACCAGAAATCGGCGATCAACGCGCGCATCCCGATGGGCCGGATGGGCGAGGGTGACGAGATCGGCGCCGCAGTGGCATATCTTGCCAGTGACGAAGCCGCCTACGTTACCGGCCAGACGCTGCATGTGAATGGTGGGATGGCAATGCTGAGCTGACACAGGTTTGTTGGAAGGAGGACATATGCGTACCGGACTTTCTATCGCAATCGCCCTGGCCGCCGGGGCGCTTTCCGCCCCGGTTCATGCGCAATCTTCCGCTGGGGTCACTCTCGATGAACTTGCCGCTGCGATGGGCGAGCACACGTCAGGGGTGAACCGCAATAACAATGACGATGGCGATGTCTTCTTCACCGGCGATATGACCGGAACCGACGGCGATACATATGGCATCGTTGCGGTTCCGCGCGATTGCACGGGAGCGGTGCCGCGCTGTTCGGTCGTGACGATATACGCCAATTTCAGCTGGGGCGATGTTGACCACGCAACACTGGCAAAACTGATCGACTACAACGATACCAAGGTACGCGGTCGCGCCTATGCGTTCGGCGACAGTGTTGGTGTCGACTATCAGGTGTTTCTTGGCGATGGGGCGGGCGAGTCCTACCTGTCGGCACGGATCGGCGAATTCGGCGGTGTTCTGGCCGATTTTGTAAGTCATATGAAACAATAGGCGCGTGCAGGCACCGGATAGCGGTTTATCCCCAAGGAATCCCCGTCTGCGGATAACTCGGCTTGCCCCGTACCGCACCCTCGTTAATGTCGAATGTGAAATTTCCGGCGCTTTTCGGCGATTCCGGCCGTGAGCGCGCATAGGGGACAAAAGTAGGTACCGATGAAGGCGACTATCGAACGCGCAACGCTGCTCCGCAGCCTCGGCCATGTCCAGTCCGTTGTCGAGCGGCGCAACACCATCCCGATCCTGTCCAATGTCCTGATAGAGGCCGATGCGGGCGGGATGCTCAAGATCATGGCGACCGACCTCGACCTGCAGGTTGTCGAGAACATGGCGGCAGCATCTGTCGAAACGCCGGGGGCGATTACCGTTTCGGCGCACCTGCTGTTCGATATCGCGCGCAAGCTGCCCGACGGCAGCCAGGTCAGCCTCGAAACCGCTGACAATCGCATGGCAATCAAGGCCGGGCGCAGCCGCTTCTCGCTGCCTACCCTGCCGCGCGACGATTTCCCCGTTATCGTCGAAGGTGACCTGCCTACCAGTTTCGAACTTCCAGCCAAGACACTGGCCGAACTGATCGACCGTACCCGCTTCGCGATCAGCACGGAAGAAACGCGGTATTACCTCAACGGCATTTTCCTGCACGTTGCGGAAGACGACAAGCCGGTCCTCAAGGCGGCTGCGACCGATGGTCATCGCCTCGCGCGGTTCACCATCGACCAGCCCGAAGGCGCCGATGGCATGCCCGACGTAATTGTTCCGCGCAAAGCCGTGGCCGAATTGCGCAAGCTGCTGGAAGAGGCGATGGACGGCAATGTCGAAGTCGACCTCTCGGCCAGCAAGATCCGCTTCACGCTCGGCGGCGAAGGCGGGGTGGTGCTGACCAGCAAGCTGATCGATGGCACCTTCCCCGACTACAGCCGCGTCATCCCGACGGGGAACGACAAGCTGCTGAAGATCGACCCGCGTGGCCTTTACGAAGGTGTCGACCGCGTAGCGACCATCGCGACCGAAAAAACCCGCGCGGTGAAGATGGGGCTGGAGAATGACAAGGTCACGTTGACCGTCACCAGCCCTGACAATGGCACGGCGGCGGAAGAAGTCCCGGCAGATTATGGTTCCGAAGGGTTCGAAATCGGTTTCAACGCCGGCTACCTCAAGGATATCCTCAGCCAGATCGACAGCGACACGGTCGAGATGCACCTCGCCGATGCCGGCGCGCCGACGCTGATCCGCAAGGATGAGAAAAGCCCCGCGCTCTATGTGCTGATGCCAATGCGGGTATGAGGAATTCGGGATGGAGCCGGTCTACCTCGTCTTCATCCTGTTCCCGATCGTTTTCGTTGGCTTCTGGGTACTTGTTACCCTTTTCCTGTGGCGGGCTTCGGGCTGGGCAAGCCTGCAGGATGAGTATCCCGACAGGCCGGATGACCAGTCTCACCTGACCCTGCGCGCGCAATCGGGCAGCATGGGTTATTTCCCGCTGGGCGGGGTGCAATTCGGCAATTGCCTGCGGCTCGAAGCATGCGAGACTGGCCTGCGCATTTCGGTCTGGAAGCTGTTGAGTCCACGTTCGAAGCCGATTTTCGTCCCGTGGACGCGCATCTCGGCAGAGGTAACGCATACCTGGTTCTTCCGTTTCGTCCGGTTGAAATTCGGCAATCCGGAAAAAGGGCGCTTGGCAATACGTCCGCGCGTGGCGAAGAAACTGGCCGATGGCAGCCGGGGGCAGCTCGCCCTGCCCGGATAGGGCTATTCGATGATAGGTTTCCGCCCTGTGCTGCGCTACGCAGTTCGGCAGAGGAGATTCCAGCATGAGCCAGCAAGTCCACGTCACCAAAGACAACCTGACCGATGTCGAGGTTGTTGCGCTCGATGACGGCGTGCTTGCCGATGGCGCTGCCCGCCTCGCCATCGAGAGCTTTTCGGTCACCGCCAACAACGTAACTTACGCAGTTGTGGGTGATGGCTTTGGCTACTGGAATTTCTTTCCGGCACCCGATGGCAAGGGCATCGTTCCGATGTGGGGGCACGCGCGGGTGATCGAAAGCAACTGCCCGGAGCTTGCCGCGGGTGAGCGCGTGTACGGCTACCTGCCGATGGCTACACATCTTGATGTGGTGCCGGGCAATGTCAGCAAGGGTGGTTTCATGGACATGGCCGCGCATCGCCAGCCAATGAGCCCGATCTACAACCAGTATTCGCGCCTTGCCGCCGATCCCGAGCATGACCCGGCGAAAGAGGGCGAACGGATGATCTTCGGGCCACTGTTCAAGACGGGTTTCCTGATCGAAGGTTTCATGCGGCGCGAGGGCTGGTTCGGTGCAGGCGCACTGGTGATGACCAGCGCCTCATCGAAAACCTCGATGGGGCTTGCCAGTGTTGCACGGCATCGTTCGCCACAGGTGAAGCGGATCGGGCTGACTTCGACCGGCAATGTCGAATTCACGCGTGAAACCGGCCTCTATGATGAGGTTTATGCCTATGAAGAGATCGGCTTGACCCCATCACAGCCTGCCGTTGTCGTCGATTTCGCTGGGAACGCTGCCGTGCTGAAACAGGTTCATGTGCATTTCGGCGATGACCTCAAATACTCCTGCCTTGTTGGCGCCACGCATATCGAAGCGCGCGGGGGCGGGATGAACAGCGACCCGGGGCTACCCGGACCGACACCGACGCTGTTTTTTGCGCCCGATCACGCCGTGGCAACGATCAAGGAGATCGGTCCGGAGGCATTCGGCAAGCAGGTCGCGGAAAGCTGGCGCGGTTTCCTCGGCGACCTGGGTGGCACAATCGAGATCGAACGACACGCAGGCATCGCTGCTGCTGGCGATGCCTTCGTCGCCATGGTGCAAGGACGGGTAGACCCGTCGAAGGGAATCGTGATTGAACCTTAGGTTCGGGTGCTATTCCGCCGCTTCGGCCAGTCGGACCATTTGCGGGCCACGGATCAGGCCACCGGGGGTTTCACCCGTCCATTTGCCGTCACGGAATGTCACCGCACCGTTCTTGATCGTCGCGACATAGCCATCTGCCTTCTGCAACAGGCGCTTGCCGCCCGCCGGAAGGTCGAAGGCCAGCCACGGCTTGCCCAGCTTGAGCCGGTCCATGTCGATGATGTTGAGATCGGCGAGATAACCCGGCGCGATGATCCCGCGATCCTCCAGCCCGTATAGCCGCGCAGTATCGTTGCACTGTCGCTTGATCGCGCTCTCAAGGCCGATCTTTCCGCCGCGCCTGCGGTCGCGCACCCAGTGCTGGAGCATGAAGGTAGGGGAGGCCGCATCGCAGATCGTGCCGCAATGCGCGCCGCCGTCCGATAGCGAGTTCACCGTGTCATCCGACTGCTGCAACTGCTCGAGGAAATCGAGATTGCCGTCGGCATAATTGAGTATCGGCAGGTAGATGAAGCCTGAGAAATCGTCACGGCACAGCATGTCCCATGCATATTCGTCCGGTGTCATGCCGGCCTTTTCGGCCCGGGCAGCAACGCTGGCATCGGCACTGGGTTCATAATCGAAATCCTCGTCCATCTCGAACTGCATGTTCCAGCCGGCAGAAACGATCATCAGCAATCCGGCGATGTCCTGCGGCTGGCCTGAAAGATCGACTGTCTCGGACAGGACTTGCGCCTTGAAGGCGGGATCGGCCAGCTTCGCCTTTTGCTCGTCCCACGGCAGGTCGGCAATCGCCACATAGCTGGGGCGGAAGCGGAACGGGTGGACGGTGCCCTGCCACGCCATGATGATACCGTTGCCGCGCAAAGCGATCTGCGCAACGATATTGGCGCCGTTGTCATTTTCTGCCCGCATCGTCGCAATCTGCTCGTCGAGCGGCATTTCCTTGGCGATCGATTGCAGGGCGGCGAAGGTAACGGGCAGGCCGGTTTCGCGGCTGAGCTTGCCCATCCAGCCGAATTCGTCCCACTCGCGCATCAGGTCGCTCGCCATTTCGAACACGCCATAGCCAACGCGGCCCATGGCTCGACCCAGCTCGATCAATTCTTCGGCGGTGGCAGTGGTGCCCGGCACCACGACACCATCGACATCCTTGTGTATCACCGTCCTGCTGGTGGAGAAACCCAGTGCGCCGGCGCGCACGCCTTCCTCGACGATATCGGCCATGTCGGCGATATCCTGTTCTGTCGGAACGGCGCCCGGCTGTTCGCGATCACCGAGCACATAGGCGCGTACTGCGCCGTGCGGCACATGGGTGCCGATATCGACCGTGCGTGGCAGTTTCTCGAGCGCATCGAGATATTCGGGAAATGTCTCCCACTCCCACGTCATCCCTTCGGCGAGAGCGGTGCCGGGAATATCCTCCACGCCTTCCATCAATCCGATCAGCCATTCGTGCTGGTCTGGTCGGGCAGGGGCGAAGCCGACACCGCAATTGCCCATCACCACGGTGGTTACGCCGTGCCAGCTCGATGGGGCCATTTCCTGGTCCCATGTTGCCTGGCCATCATAGTGGGTATGAATGTCGACGAAGCCGGGGGTGACCAGCATCCCAGCAGCGTCGATTTCCTCGGCCGCACTGCCATGAACTTCGCCAACTTCGGCCACCAGCCCATCGCGGATTGCGACATCTCCGGTGAAACGGGGTGCGCCTGTGCCATCGACGATGGTACCGCCGCGAATGATCAGGTCGTATGCTGGCATGATATGAATTCCTCTCTCCGGCGGAGAAAGTCTCACAATGCAACCGATGAGTCCAGCGGCGATGCGCCGATCCGGGTGTCAGCTTCGAGCGGCAATCATCGCTCCGATATCGACGAACTTCTCGCGCGGGGCACCTTCACGTGCGGCGGCTTCTTCGGCCTCTTCGATTTTCTTCCAGTCGCGGAAGGTCACCACATCCAGCCCGCGTTCCTGCGCCAGCGCATCAAAGCCTTCGCGGCCCTTCTTGTTGCTCGTCCTCGCGGAGTGATCTTCGATCATCAGGTCGACCAGCGAGTAGCCGTCCGGGCGGTTGGTGCCGATAGTGCCGGACGGGCCCCGCCGTGCCCAGCCGACGCAATAGAGGCCGGGCAGGATGCGGCCCTCATCATTGGCGAACCGGCCCGCACGTTCATCGAACGGCACGCCGGGGATCGGGCTGCTGCGATAGCCGATACAGCTGACCACCAGGTCTGCGGGGATTGTATAGGTCTCGCCCGTTCCGATCGCGCGACCGGTCTCGACCTTGGTGCGCTCGATCTCGATTGCCGCAACCTTGCCGTCGCCTGTCAGTCGAACAGGGCTGGCAAACATGTCGAATTCAATGTCGATCGGCGTATCCGCATGGACGCTTTCGGGTATGGCAGCAAAGCTGCGCAAGTGGCTGACGGACTTGCGCAATCCGGGTTCCAGGAAGGCATCTTCTTCCTCGTCAGGAAGGTCGGCAGGGTCGACGCGCGGGCTGGCGCGTTCCAGATGCATCAACTCGCCCAGCTCCTTGGGTGTCATCATGATCTGGTGCGGGCCACGCCGCCCGAGGATGGTGATGGTTTCGATATTGCTGGCGCACAGCATTTCCAGCGCATGGGTGACAATGTCGGAGCCGTCGAATTCGCATTTGCTCTTCGCAAGGATGCGCGCGACGTCGAGCGCGACATTGCCCATTCCGATGACCACTGCGTGCTTGCCTGAAAGGTCGGGGTCGAGGTCGGCGAATTTGGGGTGACCATTGTACCAGCCGACGAACGCGGCGCTGCCGATCACATTCGCAAGGTCCGCGCCTTCCATTTCCAGGGGGCGGTCATTGGGCGCGCCGGTGGCGAGCACGACTGCATCATACAGTTCCTGCAATTCGGCAACCGAAACGCTTTCGCCGATTGTGACATTGCCGACAAAGCGGACATTTTCGGTCAGCGCAGTCTTCTCGTATCGTCGAGAAACGCCCTTGATCGACTGGTGGTCGGGCGCGACGCCGGTGCGGATCAGGCCATAGGGGACGGGCAGGGCATCGAATATGTCGATCCGAACATCGTCACCCCAGTGCTTTTGCGCGGCCTCTGCCGTGTAATAGCCTGCCGGCCCCGAGCCGATGATCGCAATGTGATGCACTAGGCCGCTTCCTTCAGCTCCGGGTTGATGGGTGGGTCAAGATGCGCGCGGATCTCGGCAATGCTTTCATCCTTGTGGCTGAGCAGGAACAAGTGCCCGCCGCCCTCCATCACGGCCAGCCTGCTGTTGGGGATAAGGCTGGCGAGAAACTTGCCGTTGACGAGCGGCACGATCGCATCGTCGTCACCCATCAGGATCAGGGTCGATTTGCGCATGAAGGGCAGGGCAGGTGCGCTTGTCCAGCCCAGCATTGCAAGCAATTGGTACATGTACCCGCGCGGGCTCGGCGGAGTAAGACGCGACATATGCCCCTTCTTGCCCGGACCCTTGCCGAGCCCTTCGCCGTATAGCGTCTCGAAATTCTGCACCATGAAATCAGGATCGATGTAGCGGCGCGGATTGGCCATCTTGGTCAACGCCTTGGGGCTGCCCGGCATCATCAGCATGCCCGCGCTGGTCGCGATCAGCACCAGACGGCGTGTCCGCCCCGGATGCTGGATCGCAAAATGCTGCGCCATCCCGCCGCCCCAGCTAATGCCCATCACATCGACTACGTCGAGACCGAACCGATCGAGTAACTGCGACGCCGTCCACGCCATGGTCACGGTGTTGTAGGGCACCACCGGATCGGGCGAACCGCCTATGCCGGGCATGTCGAACATGATGAAGCCGCGATCGTCCAGCGCCTCGGCGAGCGGCGCGACCGCTTCGATATTCGCACCGATACCGTTGAAGAACAGGATCGGCGGATGTTCGCTGGGCTTATCGAGCCGCCAACGCGCAACGCGCAGCGTGCGTCCGCCAATGGTTTCGAGCGAAACTTCGGCGGATTTCATCGGATCGGTCAAACGCAGGTCCTCATGTGGCGAGCGTGGTGCTCAACGTTCCTCAACGACATACAGCCCCGGGGCGGGATCGGATGCCGGATATTGCTTGTTACCCACCGATTTCGGCGCCTTCTTCTGCTTGCCCGAGCGTTTTTGCACCCATTCCATCCAGTAGGGCCACCAGCTTCCGGCAACTTCCTCGGTTCCCTTGAGCCACTCATCGGCGGTTTCGGGCAGTTCGCCATCGCCTTTCTGGAGATAATACCTGGCCTTGGGATTGCCCGGCGGGTTGAGGATCGCCTGCATGTGGCCCGAATGGCTGAGGACATATGTCACGTCATCGGAACCGAACAGCCGGGTGGAACGGTATGTCGCCTTCCACGGCGTGATATGATCTGTCACGCCGCCCAAAATGAAAAGATCGGCGTCGACCTTCGACAGGTCCACCTTGTGCCCGATCATTTCGACTTCTCCCTTGCGGGTGAAGGCAAGTGTATCGAATACGTGGAGAAAATCGCCCATCAGTGCTGCCGACAGGTTGGTCGCATCGGCATTCCAGAACAGCACGTCGAATGCCGGCGGGTCTTCGCCCAGCAGGTAATTGTTTATGACGTAGTTCCAGACAAGATCGTTCGGCCGCAGCCATGCGAAGCCCCGCGACAGGTCATCGCCCTTGATGATGCCCTTCTTGGCAGCGCGGCGTTTGGCCAGTTCCATGCCGTTCTGGGTCATCAGCGAACCGGCTTCGATATCGTTCTGCTTTGGATGCAGCACGCACACCATCAGCGTGAGCGAGCCGAGAATATCGTCGCCATCTGCGGCCAGCTTGCTGGCGAGCATCGCAGCGGTTTGCCCGCCTGAGCATCCGGCAGAGACATTGACCTTCTTCGACCCGGTGATTTTCGACACAGCCTCCATCGCCTCCCGGCAAGACGCGATGTAGTCGGCCATATCCCAGTGGCCCTGGTCCTTCGACGGGTTGCGCCAGGAAATCACGAAGGTCTGGATGCCATTATCGAGCTGGTATTTCACCACCGACTTTTCCGGGGACAAGTCGTTGATATACATTTTGTTTATCTGCGGCGGGATGGTGAGCTGCGGGGTTTCGTAAACCTCGTCCGTCGTCGGCGCATAATGGATCAGTTCCATCATCTCGGTCCGCAACACGACCGAGCCTTTCGACGTCGCGACATTTTCACCCAGCTTGAAGGGCTTCTTGTCGACCTGGCTGACCATCCCCTTGTTGTGGACCATGTCGTCGTAGGCATTCTTGAGCCCTTTCACGAGGCTCAACCCACCGCTGTCTATTAACCGTTTTTGCGCAGTCGGGTTGCCAGCAAGCGAGTTGGTCGGCGCAAGGCTGTCAATAACGATATTGGAAATGAAATTGGCGCGGTCCCGCTCAAGTTCGTCGAGTTCGAGATCGGCCAGCCAGTTGCGCATGCCTTTCTGTACGGCGAGATAGTATTGTGCCCCTGCACGAAAGAACGGATTGTATTGCCAGGCGGGGTCCATGAACCGCTTGTCGCGAGGGTCCGGCGCGAGATCTGACTGCCCGGTCATGATCTTTATCATGTCCTCGCCCATGGACTGCGCGTGCTTCATGGTGCGTTTGGGGTCTGTTGCCGTCTCGCGGAGGAGCAGCGCGATTGCCCCCACAAAGTCTTCCCGGGCTAATCCGACCAGCGGGCCTAGCGCGGTGGTGGACTGGGCGGCTTCGTCTTCGAGCTTCGGACCTTCTGGCATGCTCTCTCCTGGTTTTTCGCCGGTTTTGTACGGCGTATTTTCCGCGACTCATGCACTGGCCTGTCGATATTGGCAAGAATCTGACGCAAAGCCGCAGAATTCCTGCAATTCTAAGCGCTGAATTAACTGTTTTTCAAAAGCCTTCGGGCATCGCGCACCCATGGGCGGAATTCGACCGCAGAGGCAGGAAGAACCACTGGAGCAGGAGCAGCACGCTGCGCCTGCCGAAGTCGTGCGCGCAAAATCCGTTGAGGTTGGTCAAGAAAGTCCCGCAGATCGCCGTGTGCAAGCTGGCCGACGCAAGCCGGGTGCGCGTCCGATGGGGAAAGTGGCCCACAAGGACGAAGTGAGGACTATGCGGAGGCACTTGCTGCCTTCGCACTGGTGGTTCGCCGCCTTGCCGCTTGTCTCGACGGTTCCGATTTGCGGGATCATCACCCGGTCATGGCCTCCCGCAATGGCTGTCGTTACGGCATTGGTCGGTATTGCTGCAGCACTGTTGTCGCGTCCCATCGCTATGGCTGAACGCTCGGCGAAGGGGTCCACGAGGTTGAGGGAAGCCATTGGATGGCTGACGATCGTCGTGCCTTTTGCAGCCTTCGCATACGCCATGGTGGTCTGGAACATGCAGGCAGGCCTCGCCTGGCCCTGGATCATTGCTGGTGTGATTTCGATGAACACCATGGCTTTCAGCCTGCTTACGGAACGTCCGCTGCAACAGGCCAGTTGCCTGCTTGCATCGTGGGGTACCGTCGCGTTGGGGGTCGGCACATTTGAGACGCTTGGGGGTTTCCTGTTTGGCCTCGCCTGTGTGGCAGCGATCTGGAAATATCAGTCGCGAGTGAACCTGGCACGTTTGAAAACCTCCCAGATGCGCGAGCGCGAGCGCAACCGTGCCGAGGAAATCCTCAATGACTATGAGGACACCGGGCAGGGGTGGTTCTGGGAAACCGATCGGCGGGGGCATCTCTCCTACATCTCTGCGTCGGTGGCCGCCACGCTGCGCCGGAAACAGTCGGATCTGATACAACGCCCATTCTCCGACCTGTTCGAACTCGGCAGCACCAACACTGACGGCGAGCGCACCTTGACGTTCCACCTCTCGTCGCGTTCGTCTTTCCAGGAACTTGGTGTCAAAGCCAATGTCAGCGGCGAGGATCGCTGGTGGTCGGTAAGCGGCAGGCCGGCCTATGACAGCTTCGGTAATTTCCTCGGCTTCAGGGGGTCGGGTACCGACCTGACCGAGAAGAAGCGCAGCCAGGAATCGGTCCAGCGCCTTGCCCAGTACGACTCACTGACTGGCCTCGCCAACCGATTCCAGATGCAGCAGACGCTCGAGAAAGTTCTCTCCGCACCGATCGAAGCCCAGCGCGAATGTAGCGTTTTCCTGCTCGATCTCGACCGATTCAAACAGGTCAATGATACGCTCGGGCACCCGGCGGGCGACGCGCTGCTCAAGCAGGTGGCACAGAGGCTGGAGCGGACCGTCGGGAAAGACGGTCGTGTCGGGCGTCTGGGAGGCGATGAATTCGAGGTCATTCTTCCCGGCCGTGTGGCGCGTGAGCGGCTCGCACAGCTGGCGCAAGAGATTATCAGCTCGCTGTCGCAACCTTATTCCATTGAAGGCCAACGGGTCACGATCGGCGCATCGGTGGGCATTGCCGTTTCACCCGACAACGGCGACACCAGCGAAGCAATAATTCGTAACGCCGACCTGGCGCTCTATGCGGCCAAGGATGGCGGACGCGGGCGATATCACTTCTTCTCCGACGATCTTCATTCTGCGGCGGAAGAGCGCGCGAAGCTCGAAGAGGACCTGCGCGATGCAATTGCGCATGGCGGGTTGGAGCTGTTCTACCAGCCAGTGGTTCACGCGCAGGACAATCGGATCGCCGGGTTCGAGGCACTGCTACGCTGGAACCATCCGATGCAGGGTTGGCTGTCTCCGGAAAAGTTCATCCCCATCGCGGAAGATACCGGCCTTATCGCTGCCATTGACGAGTGGGCAATTCGGACCGCCTGCAATGATCTTGCCCATTGGCCGGCCCATATTCGATGCGCGGTCAACGTCTCGCCACTGCAGTTTGCCAACCCGCAATTGCCTGCGATCGTGACCAATGCCGTAGCATCGGCACAAATCGATCCCTCGCGACTTGAGCTGGAGATTACCGAAAGCGTCTTCCTCAATGACGATGCCGGAACCGAGGCCATGTTCACGGCGCTCAAGCGCGTTGGCGTTCGCCTCGCGCTCGACGATTTCGGGACCGGCTACTCTTCGCTCGGCTATCTGAAAAAGGCCCCGTTCGACAAGATCAAGATCGACCAGAGCTTTGTGCGTGGCGCAACCCAGCCCGGCAGCCGCAATGGTGCCATTATCGCCTCGATCAGCAGTCTTGCCTACACGCTTGGCATGGATACTACGGCGGAAGGTGTCGAAACACTGGACGAACTCGAGCTGGTACGCAGCCTGGGTTGTAGCCACATCCAGGGCTATATCTTCTCGAAGGCTGTACCGTTCGAAAAGGCGTCGGCCTTCATCGCCAATGGACCGACGATGAAAGCGTCCGGCTATCGCTCGGCTCGACCACCGAGGCAGTCCATGCTGCGCAAGGTTGTGCTGGAGCACAGCGGCGAATTCTACAACGGCACCATCCGCAATATTTCGCAGGGCGGGGCGATGATCGAGGGGCTGTGGAACGTCCCGCCCGGCACCCGTTTCAATATCGCGATCAGCACAAGCATGGTGCTCGGTGCAGTGTCGATCTGGAGCGAAGATCAGCGGATGGGCGTCAAGTTCGATGTACCGCTGGAACTCGATGCAGCCGGCAAGGTTGCGATCGGCGGTGACGATGACAAGCGGGCGTTGCGCCGCCCGGAAAGCGATGCGGCATGATGTATCGGAAAATTGATCGATTCGTTGCAAACTCGCGCGTCCCCTTCGGGTGTGCGCAGCGGTCTGCGACAAGCGGAGGGCATGCATGATGAGCAAGCCAGGCTTCTTTTCCAAACTCGGGTCTGGCCGAAACAGGTCAGGCGCAGCCACTGCTCTTGCACCGATTTCGGCAACCGATATCCATGCACGGGTCGAACTGCTCAACAACTTCGAAGACTTGCGTCTCGGGTGGTTCTGGGCAACCGATTCGAAAGGCCGTCTCGTCTACCTGTCAAACTCAGCGATCGAGGTGCTGGGTGGCGATCGCGATGTGATTATCGGCAAATCGATCAGCGACTTTTTCGTGCCCGACCGCGCCGATGACCCGGACAAGGCCGAACGCCCCTTGCCGTTCCTTATCAGCGCACGAAATTCATTTTCGGACCTTCCTGCACGACTGGCGCTGCCGGACGAAAACCTGGAAGTGTGGTGGTCGGTTACCGGCAAGCCACAGTTCGACGCAGAGGGGGAGTTCGTCGGCTATCGAGGGGCAGCCAAGGATATTACCGCCACCCGCGAACGCGAACGCGATGCCTCCCGTCTTGCGCAATATGATGGACTTACCGGGCTGGCCAACCGGCATCGGATGGAAAAGCGCCTGACGGCGACATTGACCGCATACAAGGCTGCAAAGCGCAGCTGTGCTCTGATGATGCTCGACCTCGATCGATTCAAGCAGGTCAACGATACGCTCGGTCACCCGGCAGGCGACGAACTTCTGAAGCAGGTCGCCCAGCGCCTCCAGAAGGTGATCGGCGATGATGGGGAGATCGGTCGTCTCGGCGGTGACGAGTTCCAGGTCATCCTCCCGGATATGGATGATCGCGGTGGCCTTGGCGAACTGGCGCAGCGAGTGATCCAGATGATCTCGCAGCCCTATTCGATCAATGGTAACCGCGCGATCATCGGTACTTCTGTCGGGATCGCCATCGCGCCCTACGATGGGATCGATGCCGAAGACCTCGTCAGCAGCGCGGACCTTGCCCTCTATGCTGCGAAAGGTGGGGGCAGGGGACAGTTCCGCTTCTATTCCAGCGAGTTGAAGGAAGGGGCACGCCTGCGCAAGCAGATCGAGGAAGATTTGCGTGACGCAATCCATCAGGAACAGCTGGAAATGCACTACCAGCCGCTGGTTGAGGCGGGTTCGCACAAGGTCAAAGCCTTTGAAGCACTCATGCGCTGGAACCATCCGGACAATGGCTGGATCAGTCCCGGGGTTTTCGTTCCGATTGCAGAAGAAACGAGCATAATCGTCGATCTCGGTGAATGGGCGCTGATGCGGGCGTGTCGCGATGCCGCCGAATGGCCGAGCGATCTTGGCGTCGCGGTCAATGTTTCGGCGGTACAGTTCGCCAATGAGAACTTTCCGAGTGTTGTTCGGCGTGTTCTTGAAGCGACTGGCCTCGCAGCCGAACGCCTTGAACTCGAGATTACCGAAAGCGTGTTCATGGCCGATCCGCATGCCACCAAGCGCATGTTTGATCGCCTGAAGAAGCTGGGTGTTCGTCTTGCGCTCGATGATTTCGGGACGGGATATTCGTCGATGAGTTATCTCAGTCGTGCTCCTTTCGACAAGATCAAGATCGACCAGAGCTTTGTACGTGGCGCGACCGAGGACAACAGCAGCAACGCCGCGATTATCCGAGCGATCGTAAGCCTGGCCCAGGCGCTGGGAATGATCACCGTCGCCGAAGGTGTGGAAGCAAAGGACGAACTCGACCTGGTCACCAGCTTTGGTGCAACACTGATCCAGGGCTATGTGTTCGCCAAGGCTCTGCCGCAGGCTGAAGTCCTTGAACGCTTGCAGGAAGGGCGGTTTGCCTACGAAATCGTCGGGCCGTCCAAACACCGTGCCGAGCGCAAGACCGTTTTCCGCCGCATCGGTGTGATTCACGAAGACCATCGTTACGAAGCGGTCCTACGCAACCTTTCGCGCAGCGGGGCGATGATTGAGGGGATTTTGAACGTCCCGAAGGGTACCGATCTCGTACTCGATCTGGGCGAGGGGCAATTGGTGGTTGCCAAGGTTCGGCGGTCGAATGAAGCGACGCAGGGGCTGGAGTTCGAAACGCCGCTGGTAAGCGACGGTGCCGACGGCTTGTGCACAAGGCATCGCATTTCGCCTTACGCACTTGCTGCTGCAGGGATGCCGTTGCAGGCATTGCCGCCGGGATACTATCCGCTGGTGGGGAATGACAGGCAGGATGGTCCGAAGTCGCGGCCGCAGTTCATGGAAGTCCAGACATCGATGGGGAGCAGTCGCAGCAACTGATTGCTGACATTGCGATTGGTCACGGCTAAGGGGCACGCGAACCTCTTAGATTGACTGTTTGATGACCGACCTTAGCAAGATCCGCAACTTCTCCATCATTGCGCATATCGACCATGGCAAGTCGACGCTGGCCGACCGGCTGATCCAGCACTGCGGCGGCCTGACCGAGCGTGAGATGTCCGAGCAAGTCCTTGATAACATGGACATTGAGAAGGAGCGCGGGATCACCATCAAGGCGCAGACCGTGCGCCTCAACTACACAGCGCGCGATGGTGAAACCTATGAGCTCAACCTCATGGACACGCCCGGCCATGTCGACTTCGCCTATGAAGTCTCCCGCTCCCTTGCCGCATGCGAAGGCGCGCTGCTGGTGGTCGACGCGGCGCAAGGCGTCGAGGCCCAGACGCTCGCCAATGTCTACCAGTCGATCGAGCACGACCACGAAATCGTCCCCGTCATCAACAAGATCGACCTGCCCGCTGCAGAGCCCGAACAGGTCCGGCTGGAAATCGAGGAAATCATCGGCCTCGACGCGTCCGAAGCCGTGCTCACCAGCGCGAAGTCGGGCATCGGCATCGAGGAAACGCTTGAAGCCATCGTCGCCAAGATCCCGCACCCCACGGGCGACCGCGATGCACCGCTCAAGGCCATGCTCGTCGACAGCTGGTACGACCCCTATCTCGGCGTGGTCATCCTCGTCCGCGTGATCGACGGCGTCCTCAAGAAGGGCCTCAACGTCAAGTTCATGCAGGGCGGCACCCAGCACCTTGTCGACCGCGTCGGCTGCTTCACCCCCAAGCGCACCGACCTGCCCGAAATCGGCCCGGGCGAAATCGGCTTCATCACCGCGCAGATCAAGGAGGTGGAGCAGGCCCGCGTGGGTGACACCATCACCACGGTGAAGGGCGGGGCGGAAAAAGCCCTCGCCGGCTACAAGGAAGTGCAGCCGGTGGTGTTCTGCGGCCTGTTCCCGGTCGACGCGGCGGATTTCGAGAAGCTGCGCGAAAGCATCGGCAAGCTGCGCCTCAACGATGCCAGCTTCAGCTTCGAGATGGAAAGCAGCGCCGCGCTGGGCTTCGGCTTCCGCTGCGGCTTCCTCGGCCTGCTGCACCTCGAAATCATCCAGGAACGCCTCAGCCGCGAATACGACCTCGACCTCATCACCACCGCGCCCAGCGTGGTCTATCGCATCAGCCTCGGCCATACGAAGAACGAGGACGCGAAGGTGATCGAGCTGCACAACCCGGCCGATTACCCCGATCCCAGCCGGATCGAGGAAATCGAGGAGCCGTGGATCAAGGCGACGATCTACACCCCCGACGAATATCTCGGCGCGATCCTGAAGCTGTGCCAGGACCGGCGCGGCATCCAGACCGATCTCACCTATGTCGGCGGCCGCGCACAGGTGACCTACGAACTGCCGCTGAACGAGGTTGTGTTCGACTTCTACGACCGGCTGAAGAGCATCTCCAGAGGCTATGCCAGCTTCGACTACGAACAGATCGGCCTGCGCGCGGGCGACCTGGTGAAGATGAACATCCTCGTCAACAACGAGCCGGTCGACGCGCTCAGCCTGATTGTCCACCGCAGCGTGGCGGAAGAACGGGGCAGGGGCATGTGCGAGCGCCTGAAAGACCTCATCCCGCGCCACTTGTTCAAGATCCCGATCCAGGCCGCGATCGGCGGCAAGATCATCGCCCGCGAAACGATTGCGGCGTTGCGGAAGGACGTGACGGCGAAGTGTTACGGCGGGGATATTACCCGGAAGAAGAAGCTGCTCGAGAAGCAGAAGAAGGGGAAGGCGCGGATGCGGGAGTATGGCAATGTGAGCATCCCGCAGGAGGCGTTTATCGCTGCGCTGCGGATGGGTGAAGAATAAGTCCTCCCCGAGCCGGGGAGGGGGACCACGAAGTGGTGGAGGGGCACCCTCGGCTAGCTCAGCGCCAGTTTGGTTTCACGCAAAGACGCGAAGGATGCGGGAGCGCCCGCGAGGCGGGGCTGTTTCCGCGCCGGCGGCGGGATTGTGAGCATTCCGCAGGACGCGTTTATTGCGGCGCAGCCGATAAGGGAGGATTGAGCAAGACGCAAGAAACTTGACGCATGCCCCATAAGAACATAAAGAGAACAAAATAGATGCGTCGATAATGGACCGGTTGGCTTGAAACTGGAGCCTGTGACGTTCAGACATCCTGTCGGAAGGAGATAGGGCGTGGACACGCTGGCTAAACGTAAAGAGCGAGGAGCCTTTTTCACTCCGCCCGAAATTTCCCGTTATCTCGCGAACTGGGCTATTCAATCTCCCTCTGATGTGGTGCTTGAGCCGTCTTGCGGCGAAGCGAGTTTTCTACTCGCCGCAGGCGAGCGGTTGCGCACACTTGATGCACGCCCGCTAATTTGGTCGAGCCAACTTCAAGGTGTCGAGATTCACGAGGACTCGGCTATTGCGGCACAAACGCTCATGCGTGCTGCTGGATTTGATGCGTCAGTCACCGTGTCTGACTTTTTCGATTTCGACGATCGCCAAAAGTTCGACGCAATAGTCGGCAATCCGCCGTTCGTTCGATACCAGCAGTTTTCTGGCGCAGCTCGAACCAAGAGCCTTGAGGCTGCGCTAGCCCAAGGCGTTCGTTTATCCGGCCTTGCAAGTTCTTGGGCCGGGTTCGTTGTTAAAGCAGCACAGCACCTTTCAGCGGACGGGCGACTCGCACTAGTCTTGCCTGCTGAACTGCTGTCGGTCAGCTATGCTGCAGAGGTTCGTAAATTCTTGCTTCGACGCTTTGCGCGCGTTCGGCTGATTATGTTCGAGCAGCGCGTCTTTCCTGAAGTCTTGGAAGAGGTCGTACTGCTGCTAGCTGAAGGCACTGGAAGCGCGCAGTGCTTCGAGGTTTATCAGACGCGCGATGCTAAATCGCTCAAGGCTGTCGATCTCGCGGACTGGACAGAGCATGTGCCAGCCGAAGGCGAGAAGTGGACCCCTGCCCTTGTCGCTAAAAGCGCCTTCGCAACATATCGCGATGTCGCCACCAACTATTTTGAAGAGCTTGGCGCGTGGGGACGCACCTACCTTGGCGCAGTAACTGGCAACAACAAGTTCTTCACGCTCACAGCAGACAAGGTGCGCAAACATGGTTTGACTCAAGCCGACGTGACGGCAATCTCGCCACCTGGATCACGGCACATGCGCGGTCTGACTCTGACAGCGGCGGCATGGAAGGAATTGCTGCGCAACGGCTCGCGGGCACTGCTATTCTATCCGAGCGAGAAGCCGTCTGCGGCAGCTCTGCGCTATATCCACGCTGGCGAGAAGGCGAATGTATCAGGCGCATATAAGTGCCGCGTTCGCTCGCCTTGGTGGCGGGTTCCTCTGGTCGAGCAGCCTGACTTATTCCTAACTTACATGAATCATGATCGCCCGCGCCTCGTAACAAACACGGCAAAAGTGCAAATGCTCAACTCCATATATGGGGTGAGGCTCATGGACGGTCGCCGTAGTATCGGCCGCGATCTATTACCTGTGGCGAGCTTAAACAGTGTAACTTTGCTGGGGGCAGAAATCGTTGGTCGCGCATATGGCGGTGGTTTGCTGAAGATGGAACCGCGCGAAGCTGACTTATTGCCGGTGCCGTCGCTAAATCATATCAAGTCCGTTGAGACAGAACTTCGGGCTATAAAGCCCCAACTTGCAAAGCGTCTTCGGCATGGAGAGGTAGAGGCAGCCGTTCAATCTGTTGATGCTATACTATTGGCAGGCATCGCAAACAGTGATCTAAAGGCCCTTCGTGCAGCGCGCGACGTGTTGTTTCAGCGTCGCCGTGCGAGGGGGAAGAATGGCAAGGATAGATGATCTTCTTAAAGCGGCGTTGATCGAGGCTGGCGACAAGCCTTCCGATATGGCCAAGTCCGATGAGAAGAAGGCCTACAGCGAGAAGGTTTCAGCCAACATCGCGCTCGCGGTTGCAGAAGAATTGCGCCAACGCGGCATGAGCGAAGCACGCCCCGCGCCTCCCGGCGAGTTAGGTGGTTCTGGTGCGGAGCGCCGTATGGCTGGTGGGATTGGCGCAAAGAAGGTCGACGTCACTTGGTCGACAGAGGAAAGTGGTTTGATCCTCGGTATCTCGATAAAATCGATCAACTTCAAAGACAACCGGACGAAGAACTACCAGAAGAATCTAACAAACCGGCGCGGCGATATGCTGATTGAGGCCGTCACACTGCATCGGCGCTTTCCGTATGCAGTTCTCGGTGCCTTATTCATTTTCGATTCTGGTGCTGCGACCGACAACACGCTCAAGCGGCGCTCGACCTTCGAGAACGCGCACACAAGATTTCGATTGTTTACGGGTCGCGACGACCCGGCTGGCCGTGATGAGCAGTATGAGGCATTCTATTTCATGCTTCTCGATGCTTCTTCAAAACACGCAAGCTATAGTTTGTATCGTGTGGGCAAGCACGATGAACAAATCGAATTCGATGACATGATCAGCGAACTAGTCGAGCGAGTAGCAGTCAGAAATCCAGATTTTTACGAATATGAGGATGGCGAACTACGTAGCCTGTCCTAAGCTTCGATTCGCTCGATCAAATCCAACGCCGCCTTCGGGTCCGCATCCACCATGCCCAACAGCGTCCGAGCCGGAGTGTCCGGCGAGCGCCGATGCTGCTCCCAATCGCGTAGCGTAGCCACAGGCACGCGCAGCTTGGCGGCTCAGTTGAGCCTAAGGCTCGTCTTCGACTCCACCTTGCTGATTTTGGTCTTGGCGCGGTTGGCCTGAGTTACCGACTTTGCGGGGGCAGGTGGGGCCAGCGACAATGCGCCCCCCCCCGTGGTATCACCCTTTGCGTAATCGATAGCGTCTAACAGGCCACGCCGGATGCTTTCGTAGGCTTCGCTCATTTGAACGGTGATACAGCGATCGCGTAGTCTCTCCAATGCAAACAACGTCCGATCTGGAGGGATGCCCCCCTTGCTTTCCTGCGGCCTTCGCCGACCGGGCTCGCGCTCTACCGCCCGCTTGTCACCAACCCTCATCCTTCAAAGTCCTGATCCTCGGCCCGCTCTCCTCCGGCATTGCCTCCTTCTCCACCCGCCACACCGGCGGCGGTAAGGTGATCGCGTTCTCCTCCTCCGCCGCATTGCGCCGCCGCCTACGCAGGGCGGCTGCTTCGGCTTGTTCGGCGGCGATGGTTTCTTCGCTCGGCAGGTGGCTTTCCTCCTCGTAATCGCAGCCGAGGTCGCGGGCGCGCAGGCGTTGGTAGTGGCGGTAGGCGTCGCGGGTTTCGCGGCTAAGGGCGCGCCATTCGTATTCGCGCCGTGTGAGGGCTTTCTGGCGCAATTCCTCAAACTTGTCGTCGATGATCTGGCGTGCCCTGGCGGCGTCTTTCATTCGCTTTTCCGGGAGTTTGGCCTCCCACTTCTTGTACCACTTCGCCTTCCATTTCTTCTTCAGGCGGCGCAGCTGCATCTTGCCCACCGCGCCCTTCTCGCCGGGCGGGGTGCCGTCTCCATATTTCTCCGCCAGGCGGCTGCGCAGCATGAACATCACCAGATGCTCGTTATAGCGGCGGCGGGTGGCGACGAGTTCGCCGTGGTAGTGGACCGTTTCCTCGGTGCCGTTGATCGCGCGGTCGATCGCTGCGTCCTCGACCTGCAGCATGCCGTGGGTCATTGCCGCTTCCCACGCGGCGGCGAATTCGGCGGCGTCGGGCTGGCGGCGCAGCTGATAGGCGCCGGTGGTCGCGCGGCCGACTTTTTTGCACGCGGATTTGACGCTGCCGCTGTTTGCCAGCGCTTCGATAAATTCGCGCTGGACTTTCGCGTTCCACCCGTTCGAGCGGGATTTCGCCCGCTTGACCGGGGTGAAGGCGAGGGGATCGGGCAGGCAGGCCGGGAGGGTGCCGGTGGCGGGGGTGTGGCCGGGCGTGCGGGCGGGCCTGTTTGCGGGTGTGTGTGGTGTGTCGCTCATCCGCCAGTGTGAAGCACAGGCGCGGGTGTGTAGGAAAATGGTTTGTCGCAGCGCGGCCCTTGCGCCTAGGGTGCCGGGGAGGGGCGGCATAGCGGGGGGATCATGTTCGAGCGTTTGCGGCAGTGGCAGAACGGTACGGCCATCGCGGTCGGGCTGCTGGCAATGCTGGCCGTGGCGCTGCTGCAATGGGCCGATTTCCGCATGCTGCGGCTGCCGGGCCTGCAACTGTTCGACCTCTACCAGCGGGTGCAACCGCGCGAAAATGCAGACTCGCCGGTGCGGGTGGTCGATATTGACGAGGATTCGATCGAGCGGATCGGGCAGTGGCCTTGGCCCCGGACCGAAATTGCCCGCCTGATCGACCGGCTGACCGATGCCGGCGCGGCGGTGATCGCCTTCGACGTGGTGTTTGCAGAGGCGGACCGGACCTCGCCCGAACAGGTTGCCGAAATGCTCCGCCGGGCGGATCCGGGCGATGCGGCTGCGGCGCGGCTCGACGGGTTGCCGGGCAATGACGCGCGGCTGGCGGAAAGCCTCGGCACTGCCAGCGTCGTCAACGGGTATTTCCTCTACAAGACCAAACGGGGCGGGGATTACGAGCCGCCAGTCGGCGTTGCGCTCGCCGGATCGATACCGGACGAGGTGGAAAGCTATAGCGGCGTGGTGGCCCCGCTGCCGCAGCTCGATGAAGCTGCGCAGGGCGCGGGTTTCCTGACCAAGGAGAAGGACGACGACGGCGTCACCCGCCGCGCGCCGCTGGTCGCGCTGTATGACGGGCAGGTGGTCACCTCGCTTTCGGTCGAGGCGCTGCGGGTTGCGCAGGGGGCGGGCACCACGCTGGTCAACACCAGCGATGCCTCGGGCGAGGAGGGCGCAGCGCCCGGCGCGGTCACCTCGCTCAGGATCGGCGATTTCGAGGTGCCGACCACCCGCAAGGGCGAGCTGTGGGTCTGGTTCGGCGAAGACCGGCCGCAGCAGGTCATCCCGGCGTGGAAAGTGCTGGCCGGGGATGTCGGTACCGATGAACTCGCGGCCAGTGTCGAGGGCACCATCGTCTTCGTCGGCACCGGCGCAACGGGCCTGCGCGATATTGTCGCCACCCCGCTCGACGACGAGACCGCCGGGGTCATGGTCCATGCGCAAGCGGCGGAACAGATGATCGCCGGGCAGTTCCTCGTCCGGCCCGACTGGGTGCTGGGGCTGGAGGCATTCCTGGTTATCGTCTTCGGCGGCGGGCTTGCGCTGCTGCTGCCACGTCTCGGTGCGCTGCTCGGCGCGCTGGCAGGCAGTCTGGGTATCGCGGGGGTAGGGGCAGGAAGCTGGCTCGCCTTCAGCCGCGAAGGCTTCCTGTTCGACCCCACCTTCCCCGTGCTCGCCCTGGTCGCGGTTTATGCGGTGCAGACGGTGTTTGCCTTCAATCGTGAGGAACACCGCCGTGCCTATATCCACAAGGCGTTCGACCGTTATCTCTCGCCCGCGCTGGTGCGCCAGATTGCCGACAATCCGGGCAAGCTCGAACTCGGCGGCGAAGAGCGCGAGATGACCGTGCTGTTCTGCGATATCCGCAGCTTCTCCGCCATATCGGAACGGATGGACCCGAAGCAGGTGATCGACTTCCTGATCGCCTTCCTCACCCCGATGTGTGACGAATTGCTGGCGCACAAGGCGACGGTCGACAAGTTCATGGGCGACGCAATCCTTGCCTTCTGGAACGCGCCGCTCGACGATCCCGACCACCACCGCAACGGCGCACGTTCGGCGCTGGCGATGATCGCGCGGCTTGAAACGCTCAACGCGCAGCTGACGGGCGATCCGGGCGTGCCATGGCCGGGCGAGGTGAAGATCGGCATTGGCATGGATTCGGGCCTGTGCTGCGTCGGCAATATGGGCTCGAGCCAGCGGCTCAGCTACTCGTTGATCGGCGACACGGTGAACCTTGCCTCACGGCTGGAGGGGCTGTCCAAGACATATGGCGTCCCGATCGTGATCGGTGCCGATATGGCCGCGCAACTTGGCGGGTTTGCCGTGATCGAACTCGACCGCGTGCGCGTGGTCGGACGCGATGCGCCGGAAACCATCTTCACGCTGCTGGGAGATGAAGACTGGGCGGCAGGCAACGATATCGCTGCACTGGGAATGGCACATGAAGCCATGCTCAATGCCTACCGCGCGCAGCAATGGGCCGGGGCACGGCAATTGCTGGATGACAGCGCAAAGGACTACGAAAGGCTGGGGCTGGGTGCCTTGCTCGCGCTCTATCGCGAGCGTTGCGAGAAACTGGCAGCCTCGCCACCCGATGCCGAATGGGACGGGGTCTACCAGGCGACCAGCAAATAAGACCGGACCCGGACCTCAGGCGTCGTAACGGACCACCTCGAACCCCTCGTCGCCGGATGGCGGGACGAAGTGGCTGGTGAACTGGTCGAACTGTTCCTCACTCACAGTGTATTCGTGCAGGCCCGCTGCGTTGCGCTGCCTCAGCCGCGCCTTGCACACGTCGTCGGGCACATCGAGGAAATGCAGACGATGCGGGCACCCGGCCTGCTCGAACAGCTTGCGTAGCCGGGCGCGCTGGGCCGGGGTGTTGGCGGGAAAATCGAGCACCAGCGAAATGCCATTTTGCAGCATCTGCACCAGCAGCGGCGCGATGGCATCGTACAGGCGGCCCGAATTGCGCGCATAGTCTGCCAGCGTTTCCTGCTCGCCGGGATAAAGGCGGGCGAGCAGGCTATCCTCGCTCACAACAACCGTTCCCGGCTCAGCCCCCAGCCTGGCAACCAGTGTCGATTTGCCCGCTGCGATCTTGCCGCAGACGAGGTGCAGCATGGCACTTGGTTCGGTCAACCGATCGGCCTTTGCTCAGCAATCCGGCGAATTCGGGTTTTGCTGGCAATAATTGCTGCCCGCCGTGGGGTTGTTCGGGTTGGTGGGGGTGCTTGCGGTCCCGTTGGGATCGTCATCGTCGCTCAGGATTGCGACGCCTGCTGCAATCCCGGCAGCGATACCCAGCGCAGGAAGCAGCTTGTCGAGCGGGCCCTTCTTGTTGGCGCGCGCGACATTGTTGGCGAGGTAATCCTGCACATCGGACAGCCCGGTGGGCGAGATGCGAAACGGTCCGATGGGTTCGGCACCGGCGCGCGGGATATAGGTGGCGAGCGAAGGGGTATCGAGCGTGACGGTGCGCGAAACCCCGGTCACATCGACCAAACCCGGTGTCAGCCCGCCTGCGGTGCTGGCACCGGGGCCGCGCAGCACGACGAACATGGCGGTATCCTTGTCATGATTGGTGCCGCGCGGAATTGCCTCTTCGTTCCTTGCCAGGTCGACCGCGCGATCGCCGACGATGAAATCGACTGCGGTTCCGCGAATGCCGATCGAACCGGAAGGCCCTTTGACATTGCCGCTCGAACGGCTGTCACGCCGCCCCGACATGAAGCGGAACGCACCCTTGCCGACGCTGCCGCTCAAGCTGCGGCCTCTGGTGGGATCATAGATGAAGCGGTCGATCGTCAGCCGCGAATTGGCGCCCATGGTGAAAGTCGAACGGTCGAGCAGGAGGATCTGCAGCTTGCTCTTGCTGTCGGTGCGCACCGTGTCGCCCCAGGCAAGGCGCTGGCGGCGCTGGATCTTGCGCGGCTTGGTGATCTGCTTGTTGGTCATGGTGACCTTGCCGGTCACCGTCGATGCGGTACCCACGCTGACTTGCTGCGAGGCGGCTGGGCCGGCGGCAAGGAACAGGCCGAACAACGCGGCGAGCGCCAGTTTCATGGCGGGGATGCGGCGTGCGATCATCGTGCATCCCCCTGCTGGAAACCGCACTGGGCCATGGCATCGGCCCATTGCGCGTCGGAATATTTCTTGCGCTTGAGCTTGTCGAATTCGACCGCCGCGCCAAGCTTGTCATCGACCTTGCACAGATAGACCGCGTGAAGCAGGCGCGCAGGGTGGGATTTGGGATGTTCGGCCAGCACCCGTTCGAGCGCCGCGAGCGCATCGAGGAATTCCCCGCGCGAGGCATGTTCCTGCGCCAGTTGGATGCCCAGCGCCTCATCCTGCGTGCGGTCGCTCAGCGCGTCCAGCTCTTCAATGGTTTCGGCAGCGAGCGGCGCGGCAAGGGCGCACAGCGCCAGCGCACCGGCGATGGATCGCAAGGACTTCAAACGCATTTTCCCGACCTCCCCAGTCAGTCGGGCAGGCTTATCATGCCACTTTGGCGCAGGGAAGGGTGCAGGATTTCTCGTCGAGATAAAGCGGCTTGCGGTTGCGAATGGCAACGGGTCTGGCAGTGTTGCGCATTGGTTTTTGGACCGAGGGATACATGATTCGAGCTTTTGCAGGCCTGCTGACAGTGTTGGGCTGGATGTTCTCGCTTGTGCCTGCGACGGCGCAAACCGCGCCTGTTTTTCCGCGCGAAGATTTGTTCCAGTCGGGCAATTCGGCTTTCGAGAGCAGGAATTACGTCCGGGCATCGAGTGATTTCGACGCCGCCTGTCGTGCGGGGCACTATCCCGCATGCTACAATCTGGCGCTGATGCATGACGATGGCACGGCCACAGGTGCAAGCCAGGTGACTGCCCGGACGCTTTACCGCAAGATCTGCGACGCCGGTTACAGCCTCGGATGCTACAATCTCGCGGCCTATCTCGATCAGGGAAAGGGCGGGCCAAGGGATTTGCCAGCTGCCTTCCGCCACTACAGCCAACTGGCCGAAAAGGGCCACATGAAGGGCGCTTACAACGCCGGTCACATGGCACTCAAAGGTGAGGGGACAGAGCCCGACATCTTCACTGCGATCCGCTTCTTCGAAATCGCGGCGGACAAGGGCAGCCCGGAAGCGCAGACGGCGATGGGCGCCATTTACGAGGGTGGGTACGGCTATTTCGTGGATTTGCCCAAGGCACTCTCTTGGTACGAGAAAGGAGCTGCGCAGGGAAACACCTTCGCCAGTTCGCGCGTCACCCTGATCGCCCGGGTTGCTTACGACCGTGGAACCGATGCGGAGCGCAACCGTGACTATGCAGAAGCGGGCAAGGCCTTCGCCTTTTCGTGCGAGCGTGGTTACCAGATGGGCTGCTATCAATACGGCATCTACCAGTATTACGGTCGCGGTGGGGTGGGTCAGGACCCATTTGCTGCCTTCTCCGCGTTCAATGCGTTCTGCCGCAGCGATCCTGACTTCGGTTGCCCTTCGGTGCTCAAGGTCGCGCAGGAAAAACGCAGCTATAATTTTCACGATATCGGCCCGCTGAAGAGCTGGCTGGAGGCAAAATGCCGGGCTGGCGACGGGGTGCAGTGCTACAATCTGTCGATGCTCTACGAGGATGACCGCTTCTACATGGAGGACCGGGATAAACGGTTGCAGTACCTCAAGGCGGCCTGTGACAGGAATGTAAGCTACGCCTGCAATGCGCACCGGCAATTTACCGCGCCGCATTACACCGATCTCAAGATCACATCCGCGCCGCCATCGGCAGTGAGTTCTTCCGGATACAGTTCGGGCAGCTATCGCTCGCCGACGAGTTCGAGCAGCACGATGGACAATTACAACGCGCGGGCTGCGGCGCGCGATTTCTCACAGCGGCTCGATTTCATCCGCTCGATCGGTACGGCAGGCCAGAAGTCCTGCCCGGCATCCAACCGCTACTGCTAAAGGCGGTGCGGAAGGGCTGACCTGGCCCGGCTACGGACAGTCAGGGCCGTGTCTGGCCGGTGCCGTGGACGAGATATTTGAAGCTGGTCAGCTGTTCCAGCCCGACCGGGCCGCGGGCATGCATCTTGCCGGTTGCGATGCCGATTTCCGCGCCCATGCCGAACTCGCCGCCATCGGCGAACTGGGTGGAGGCGTTGTGCATCACGATAGCGCTGTCGATTGCGGTCATGAAACGGCGCGCCGCCGCGTCGTCTTCGGTGATGATCGCTTCGGTATGATGCGAACTGTGCGCGTCGACCCAGGCGATGGCCTCGTCCAACCCGTCGACCAGTTTTACCGAGGCGATGGGATCGAGATATTCCGTGTCCCAGTCGGCCTCGGTCGCGGGCTTGAGGCGCGCGTCGATGGCGACCGCCTCGGCATCGCCGCGCAATTCGCAGTCCGGGACCATGGCATCGGCGAGCATGGGGATGAATTCGCGTGCCACGGCGCGGTCGACGACGATGCTTTCCAGCGCGCCGCAAATCCCCGTGCGGCGTAGCTTGGCATTGCGGATCACTTCGACCGCCTTTGCGAGATCCGCCTGTTCGTGAACGTAGGTATGGCAATTGCCGTCGAGATGGAGGAGCGTCGGCACGCTCGCCTGGTCGCGCACCAGTTCGGTCAGGCCGCGCCCACCGCGCGGAATGACGAGGTCGACATACTGGTCCGCCTTGAGCAGTTCGGCCACCGCCTCGCGGCTGGCGGTCTGCACCGCCTGCACCGCATCTTCAGGAAGCCCCGCAGCCGCCAGCCCCGCGCGCATACAGGCAACGATCTCGCGGGTTGAATGGCGGCTTTCGCTCCCGCCGCGCAGGATCACCGCATTGCCGCTCTTGAGGCACAGCGCGCTCGCATCCGCGCCGACATTGGGCCGCGATTCATAGATCATGCCGATGACCCCGATGGGCACGGCGACCCGCTCGATCTTCAGTCCGTTGGGCCGGTCGAATTGCGCCAGCACGCGGCCGACCGGGTCGGGCAGCCCGGCGATCTGTTCCAGCGCGGAGGCCATGCCCTCGATCCGGTCTTCGTTCAGGCGCAACCGGTCGATAAAGCTGTCGGGCTTTGTCCCCTCGACGCTTGCAACATCCCGGGCATTTGCTTCAAGCAGGGCCGGGGTGGCAGCGCGCAGCGCCTGCGCAGCTTCGGTCAGCGCGCGGTTTTTCGCCTCGGTGCCTGCCACCGCCAGCCCGCGCGCCGCCGCACGCGCAGCCTCTCCGAGTTGCCTGATATGCGTCGCAGGGTCGAGTGTCTGGTCGGTCATCGTGCTGCCATCATAGACCGCATGCCGGGCGCCGCGACAAACAAATGCCAAGCGCGGCGCAAGTTCCCCTCCTGTCGCCACCCACATATTCGCCCGCAACTTCACTTGGCGTTCAGCGAGGGCGCGGTTATAGGCTGCGCCCATGACCAAGCTTTCGCGCGTTTCGTCCAAGGCAGCCCTGATCGCTGCAGCCGCTGCAACCACCTTGCTGACCGCGTGCGGCGGGGGCGGTGGCGGACCCAAGGATACGGCCTATGTCGCGCGCGATGTGGAATCGCTTTATGCCGAGGCGAAGCGCCGTCTCGACCAGGGCAATGCCCCGCTTGCTGCCGCGCTGTTCGACGAGACCGAGCGCCAGCACCCCTATTCGCCGTGGGCTCGCCGTGCGCAGTTGATGAGCGCCTTCAGCTATTACGTCGCGCGCGATTACAACAAATCGATCCAGAGCGCGCAGCGTTTCCTCTCGATCCACCCCGGCAACAAGGACGCGCCTTACGCCTATTACCTGATCGCGCTCAGCTATTACGAGCAGATCAGCGATGTCACGCGCGACCAGAAGATCACCGATCAGGCGCGCGCCGCGCTGACCGAGGTCAATCGCCGCTTCCCGCAGAGCGAATATGCCGCCGATGCGCGCCTCAAGCTCGATCTCGTCAACGATCACCTTGCCGGCAAGGAAATGGAGATCGGCCGTTTCTACCAGAAGTCGGGCAAGTGGCTCGCCGCGCAGCTGCGGTTCCAGAACGTGGTCGACAATTTCCAGACCACCAGCCACGCACCCGAAGCACTCTATCGCCTCGTCGAATCGAGCCTTGCTCTGGGCGTGCCCGAAGAAGCGGTGAAATACGCCGCCGTGCTGGGCGCGAACTATCCGGGCAGCGAGTGGTACGACAAGGCATATGACCTTGTGCAGAAGCACGCAGCGGGCGTCTCCACCAGCTGACGCGGATTCGCCAGCCATGCTGCGCACTCCTGCTATCGATGATGGCTGGAGAGAGAAATGGCCTATTGCGAAGAACTGACCAGCCAGATGCGCACCGCGCTCCATCGGCGGCTTGGCGATGAAATCGATCGGCTCGAAGAAAAGCGGATGATGGGCGGCATGTGTTTCATGTTCCGCGGCAATATGGTTGGCGGTGCCGATCGCACCAAAGAGGGCGAACGCCGGTTCATGTTCCGGTGCGGCAAGGGCAACGAAGCGGCCGCTGCCTTGCCCGGCGGACAGGTGATGGAAATGGGCGGCCGGGTGATGTCCGGTCTTTACTTCGTCGATGCCGATCGCTGCGACGATGCTCTTCTCGGGCGCTGGAGCGATGTCGCGCTCGAATTTGCGCGGAGCCTGCCTGCAAAATGAGGTGGCTGACACAGGATACGATAGCTTTCCTCCGCGATCTCTCGCAGAACAACTCGCGCGAGTGGTTCAAGGCCAACGAGGAACGCTACAAGGCGCACTACAAATGGCCAGCGCAGGAACTGTCCGAGCAACTTGCAGCCGAGCTGGGCCGGGTGACCGGAACACAGCTGTCAGCGAAAGTGTTCCGGCTCCACCGCGATGTGCGCTTCTCGAAGGACAAGACGCCCTATAACACCCATCTGAGGATCGCCGTGTCGACACCCGGATCTGCACCAGATCATCCGATGTGGATGGCCGGGCTGGAACTGGATCGGTTGGTGGTCGGTGTCGGCATATTCGCGTTTTCGAAGCAAGTGCTCGAACGGTATCGCGAGTGGGTCGACGACAGCGAGGGTGGCAGGCTTGCGGCGCTGCTCGAAGCGCAGGCGAAACGCGGGGCAAGAATTGGCGAACCCGAACTGAAACGCGTCCCGCCGCCCTATCCTGCCGATCATCCCCATGGCGACCTGCTGCGTCACAAGGGACTCACTGCGTGGTTCGACCATGACACGGCAGACCTGGCGCTGGGTGAGCGTGGTGCCACCAATATAGCGGCTTCGCTGCTCGATCTGAAACCCATCCATGACTGGCTGGCCAGGCTGGCAGGGTAGCGCCGCAGCTCGGCCACCGGCACAGATTTGTTCGCAAATGTTCCGCACCCCGGTGACGGGCGCATCGGCTTGGGCTAGAGAATCGGGTCAACAATGCTGACCCATCTCGCCATCCGTAATATCGTGCTGATCGAAGCGCTGGAGCTGGAGTTCCGGCGCGGGCTGGGCGTGCTTACGGGTGAGACGGGTGCGGGCAAGTCGATCCTGCTCGATGCGCTCGGGCTGGTGCTGGGCAATCGCGCCGAAACCGCGCTGGTCCGCGCAGGTGAGGACAAGGCGAGCGTTTCCGCGACGTTTGAGTTTGCCCAGCTGCCCGGCGCGATCCGCGAGGCGATTGACGATGCCGATATCGAGATCGAGCCGGGCGAGCCGCTGATCATCCGGCGGCAGGTGAAGGCCGACGGCGGATCGAAGGCGTGGATCAACGACCAGCCGGTTGGCGTGGCCTTGCTGCGCGATATCGGCGGGGCGCTGGTCGAACTGCATGGCCAGCATGACGACCGGGGCCTCGTCAATCCGCGTGGGCACCGCGCGCTGCTCGATCGCTATGCGGGCGGCAATGTCGATGCGGTCGGCGCTGCATGGCGCAAGTGGCAGGATGCCGCGGTGAAATTGCAGGCCGCGCGTGACGAGATCGATCAGGCCAAGGCCGATCAGGACCTGCTGCTCGCGCATCTGGCCGAACTGACCGCGCTCGAACCGCAGGCGGGCGAGGAAGCGCGCCTGGCCGAGGCGCGTTCGGACATGCAGAAGGGCGAGAAACTGGCGGGCGAGCTGGAAGAGTTGCGGCAGGTGTGGGACGGATCGGATTCGCCGCTTGCCGCGCTGCGCGTGGCCGCGCGCAAACTTGACCGGATCGGCGGTGAACATCCATTGCTGGCCGATGCGCTCGCCTCGCTTGACCGTGCGGTGATCGAGGCTGGGGAGGCGGAGGAAAAGCTGGAAAAGGCGGCCGAGGCGCTGATCCATGATCCCGCTGCGCTCGATGCTGCAGAAACGCGACTGTTCGAACTGCGCGCGCTGGCCCGCAAGCACCGCTGCGAGGTTGATGAGTTGCCCGACAAGATGCGCGAATTCCGCAGCGCGCTCGATGCGATCGAGGGAGGGGAGGCGCAGCTGGATGCGCTTGAGGCGGCGGAAGAATCAGCGGGTGAAGACTACGCTGCAAAGGCTCGCGCGCTGCACAAGGCGCGCGCCGATGGAGCGAAGAAACTCGACAAGGCGGTGGCTGCCGAACTCGCCCCGCTCAAGCTCGATGCTGCGCGCTTCATGACGCAGGTCGACGAATTGCCCGAAGAAAAATGGGGCGCGAGCGGGATCGATGCGGTCGAATTCCTTATCGCGACCAATCCAGGTGCGGATTTCGCTCCGCTGGGCAAGATTGCGTCGGGCGGCGAGCTGTCGCGCTTCATCCTCGCGCTGAAAGTGGCGTTGGCGGAAAAGGGCGGGGCGGCGACGGTGATCTTCGACGAGATCGACCGCGGTGTCGGCGGTGCAGTGGCGAGCGCGATTGGCGAACGCCTCGCGCGGCTGGCTGCCGACGGGCAATTGCTCGCGGTAACGCACACCCCGCAGGTCGCCGCACGCGGCGGCACGCATTACGTCATCGCCAAGAGCAGTGAGGGCACGGTGACCAAGACCGGCGTGACCCTGCTCGATACCGATGGCCGCCAGGAAGAAATCGCCCGCATGCTGAGCGGCGCGGAGATCACCAGCGAGGCCAGGGCGCAGGCCGACCGACTGCTGGAGGGGGTGTGAATGGATTGGCGACCCGATCTGCCACCATTCCCGCTTGCTGACCAAGAACTGGCCAAAATCGGATGGATAGCAATTTGTGAGGCTCGTAGCCGTGCAATGCTTTTGGAATGCTGGAAGGCCGCAAACGGTGCCCCGCTTGCTGATATGCGAAAGCTTGAGCGCAAACCTCTTGAAGTACTCGCAGACATGATTGATGCTGATAAGCTCCCCAAGCCTTGCTTGCTTCCTTTAGAAAAGGTGCGCGAAATTGTCCGTGATGCTAGCGATACGAGGCATCGTCTAATTCACGGAATATGGGGCGAAAATCCTGATGTTGGCGTGGTTGTGTTCGATAGAAAAACGCGAAAGGCTTTCGACGCAGAAGAGCTGGAGAATGGACTAAGACTGATGTATGCGCTCGCGGAACGCTGTCATGGTTTGACAGTCTCCATCGCATTGGCGATCGAACGAGGCGAGGTAGTGCCGCATTCATTTGAAGATGGGTGTGCACGTATGAAGACGTACGAGGGTAGCATTCATTTTTAGGCATGCTCATTCCCTAGGACACTGAGTTTGTTGGAATCGTCGCCATGGGAAAACCCGACTCGAACGAACTTCACGGCCTCTTCCGTCGCTCCAGCACGCTGGTCGGAGTGAGACTCCAGGGAGGCATGGGGCTGTGAGGCGTGGCTGGTTTGCCATTTTGGCCCTGTGCGCCACGGGCTGCGCCGAAGGAGGCGGACAAGTGAGCGATCATTTCCTGAGCGCGGGCGGGGCGATGTGGGGGACCGATGCGAACCTCTCCCCGTCGAAGCCCGATGCGGTGCTGCGCTTCGGTGAGAGGCCGCGTGATTTTGCCGAATTGCGCCTGCCGGAAGGGGGCAAAGACGGTGCCAAGAACGGGGGCGGTCCATTCCCGCTTGCGGTGATCTGGCATGGCGGGTGCTGGAAGCAGGGCGTGGCCGACACCGCCTATATGTCCGCATTGGCGACGCGCTGGCAGCAGCAGGGTATCGCAACGCTCAATGTCGATTATCGCGAGGTTGGCGATGGCGGCGGCTGGCCGGGCAGTTTCGAGGACTGGCAAGCCTCTGCCGCGCTGATCGACGAGGTTGCCGCGGACTATCCCGTCGACCGTGAACGGGTGACGCTGGTCGGCCATTCGGCGGGCGGCCTGCCTGCCCTGTGGCTGGCGGAAGAGCGCGGCGAAGGCAGCCCCATCGGCGCGATGCCTGCGGTAAAGGCGCGGGCGGCCATCGTGCTCGACGGGCCGGGCGATGTTCTTGCGGATCGCAGCGCCTTTGACGCCTTGTGCCAGTTTTCCTCGGTCGATCCCTTCATGGGAGGCGATCCGGGAAAGGTTGCGCCGCGCTATGCAGCGATTGCGCCTCGCTCCAGCCCCCCGCAATTGGAGGAAGTGTTGTTCGTGCAGGCGATAATGCCGGTGCCTTCGTCCTGGACGGTCGAAGCCATCGGGGAGAGGGGGGCGAGCGTGAAATCCATTGCCAATCCCGACGCAGGCCATTTCGATATCATCACGCCGGGCCATCCCGTCTATGAACGGAATGAAGCTGCGATGTTGCAGGTGTTGCGAGGAAAATGACGCAGGTGACCGACCTCTCCGAAGCCGACGCCGCCAATGAATTGATGCGGCTGGCAAAGCAGATTGCGCATCACAACCGGCTTTATCATGCGGATGACGATCCCGAGATAACCGATCAGGAATTCGACGCGCTGGTGCGGCGCAATGCCGAGTTGGAGGCGGCTTTCCCGCATCTGGTGCGAGAGGACTCACCCTCCAGGGCCGTGGGGCACGAGATTGCCGCATCGCCGCTGTCCAAGGTGACGCACGAGGTTCGCATGATGAGCCTAGACAACGCCTTTTCGGACGAGGAAGTGGGCGAGTTCGTCGCCCGTGTGCGGCGCTATCTCAACTTTGCCGAAGATACGGCCATCGCCTTCACGGCGGAAGACAAGATCGACGGGCTTTCCTGCTCACTGCGCTATGAGAACGGCGTGTTGGTGCGCGCAGCAACGCGCGGTGACGGGCAGGTGGGGGAGGACGTTACTGCCAACGTTCAGCACATCGGCGATATTCCGAAAATGCTGCGCAGCAAAGCGCCCGAGGTGTTCGAGGTGCGCGGCGAAGTTTATATGTCCAAACAGGACTTTACCGCGCTCAATGCTGCGCAGCATGAGGCGGGCGGAAAGCTGTTCGCCAACCCGCGAAATGCTGCGGCGGGATCGTTGCGGCAAAAGGATGCCAGCGTTACCGCGAAACGTCCGCTGAAGTTCTGGGTGCATGGCTGGGGCGCGGCGTCCGAAGTGCCGGGTGAAACACAGGCAGAAGTGGTGGCGAAGCTCGCCCAATGGGGCTTCCCGATTTCGCCGCTTTTCCGGCGTTGCGAGACGCTGGAAGAAATGCTCGCGCATTACGAAGCCATCGGCGCGCAGCGGCCTGACCTGCCGTATGAAATCGACGGCGTGGTCTACAAGGTCGACCGGCTCGATTACCAGCAGCGGCTCGGTTTCGTGGCCAAGGCACCGCGCTGGGCGATTGCGCGCAAATTCCCGGCGGAACAGGCCGAAACGACGCTTGAGAGCATCGATATCCAGGTCGGGCGGACCGGCAAGCTGACCCCGGTCGGGCGGCTCGCCCCCGTGCTGGTTGGCGGGGTGACGGTGACCAATGTCACGCTGCACAACCGTGATGAAATCGCGCGTCTGGGCGTGCGTCCGGGCGACCGCGTTCTGGTCCAGCGCGCGGGCGATGTGATCCCGCAAGTGGTGAAGAACCTGACGCCCGACGTGGAGCGCGAAGCTTTCATCTTCCCTGACCTCTGCCCGATCTGTTCGAGCGAAGCAGTGCAGGAAGAGGGCGAGGTCGATGTCCGCTGCACCGGCGGGCTGATCTGCGAGGCCCAGCGGACCGAGCGGCTCAAACATTTCGTCAGCCGCGCTGCGCTCGATATCGAGGGGCTGGGCGAGAAGACCATCGAGCAGTTCTTCGCCCTCGGCTGGCTCGAAAGCCCGGCGGATATCTTCCGTCTCCACCAGCGGCGCGAGGCAATTCTCGCGCTCGATGGATGGAAAGACAAGTCGGTGGATAACCTGTTGGCATCGGTGGAAAACAAGCGCCAGCCCGACGCCGCGCGGCTGCTGTTCGGCCTCGGTATCCGTCATGTCGGCGCAGTGACAGCGCGGGAATTGATGAAGAGGGTGGTGACGCTTCAGAGCTTGCGACAGCAAGTAGAGACGATGAACGAAATGTTCCGGGCAGAGGGTGGCATGCGCTTGGCGGCACCGTCAAACTTTTTTGAGGTCGATGGCATTGGCACTGCCGTCAACGAAGCGTTACGAGACTTCTTCCACGAGCCGCACAATGTCGCGGTGTGGGATGACTTGCTCGGCGAAGTCTCGCCGCCGCCCTACGTCGTCGAGACGCTCGACTCGCCCGTCGCTGGAAAGACGGTGGTGTTCACCGGCAAGCTCGAAACCATGAGCCGCGATGAGGCCAAGGCGCAGGCCGAACGGCTGGGGGCAAAGGCAGCAGGCAGCGTGAGCGCCAAGACCGACCTTGTCGTCGCCGGGCCGGGCGCGGGCAGCAAGCTCAAGAAGGCCGCAGAACTCGGCATCGAGGTGATCGACGAAGCGGGCTGGGCGGAGATCGTTGCTACTGCGGGCTGAGCGCGCGCGTTAAACAGTTTAAAACACCTGTTTCGTATGGAATTCGCCAGACAGGGGCGGGCTGAATTCATGCGTATATTTTCGGCACTTCTGGGGCTGTTCGCGGTGCTTGCACTGCCGGGCTGCTCCGACGGTACGGCCGGCGACAGCGGCAAGAGCTTTTTCAGCTTCGGCTCACCCGATTATGTCGCTCCTCCGGTGCAGCCGCGCAGCACCTGGGCGAAGCATGTCATCCCCGATGGCAAGATCCCCGAAACGGGTTTCCTCGCGGCCTATTTCGACCGGCGCGGCAATCCGCCTGCGGTCAACACCGAAGAGGTGGACAATGTCGCGATCAAATATGCGTGGGACGAATTGCATCACATCGCGTCGGAAAATTTCGGCGGTTACTGGATCGGCCAGCTCGATATGCCCGAGGGCGGCAAACGGACGATTTCCGTATCGCTCAGCCATGCGAAGGCGCGCATCCTGATCGACGGGCGGCTGGTGCACTCGACCGAGCGCGACAGCCAGTTCACCCATATGTTCGCACCGGGTAAGCATCTGGTCGAAGTCGAGCATATCAACAACTGGCACACCACCGAATTCAAGGTGACGATTGGTGAGGTTGAGCCAGCCCCGGTGAGTGACAGCGAGCTGCGCAGCGCGCTGGCCAAATCGGGCAATGGCGAGATATTCTATGTCGGGCTGTATGAAAGCGATGCCCGCGATACCTCGGTCGAGGTGAACCTTCCGCGCACCGGCAAACCGGCGATCGTCTGGCTCGATTCCTACGAGGCAATCGACTGGACGCTCGATGCGCCCGACGGGGTCGAGGCTGCGATCATCACCTCCTATTCTCCCGGCTCGCGCATCGTCGATCCGGCAGGCACGCGGGTCTATCGCACCGAGCAGCGGCTCGATGGCCGCAAGGGCGGGGACAGCGGCAGTTGTCGCTGCATTTCGGGGCGGTTCCACTGCGAGAAATCGGCAGGCCTGGGCGGCCTTTCCACCGCAATTTCGCGCCGTACCGGCAAGGCGCTGGCAGGCTATGCCATGACCTATAGCGCCGCAGAAGTCTCGATCCGCGACTACGACAAGTCCGCGCAGGATGAGGCGAAGGCTGCGGCCGCCCGTACCGAAGAGGCAAGGCGCATGTGCGAAAGCCACGCCAACCCCGATTTCGACCGAATGTTCGACTGATGGAATTGCCGCGCACCCGAAAACACGGGTAAAACCAGGCTGACGGAACAAGGGGCTGCGGCGCATGGCCGGTTATCTCAAGAATCTGATGCGCGATCTCGAGTCGCATACCGAAGTGCGGCGCTTTGGCAGCGGCTGGCTGTCCGGCTTCTTTGCCATATTGCTGGCGATCACCGGCCTGCTGATGGTTGTCGCGCTGCGTTTCCCTGACTGGTTCGCCACACCCGAGCTTGATGTGGTCAAGGACTGGACCGGCTTTCGCGGTTTCGTCCACCTGACGCTGCTGGCGAGCTATGCCCTGTCATTGCTCAGCCTGCTGCTGCGCCCGCGCAAGGTGCTGGGGATGACCGCGCTCGCCATCGGGCTGGGCGCGGCATTGCTGGGCGGGGCGAATGTCCAGCCGGAGGAAACGCGCAATTGGGGCGTATTCTTCGGGCTCGATTTCTTCATCGTGAACCTGCTCGTCACCGGCTTCATGTTTGCCCCGTTCGAACGGCTGTTCCCGCACCGGCGCGAACAGCGCCTGTTCCGCACCGAATGGCGCGAAGACCTGTTCTACTTCCTCGTCAGCACCATGTTCGTCCAGCTGCTCAGCTTCCTTGCGATGGCGCCATCGACGGTGATCAATGCCAACACCAACAGCTTCGATGCCTTCCGCGCGGCGATCTACAACCTGCCTTGGGTGGTGCAGTTCGTCATCGTGCTGGTGGCATCGGATATCGTGCAATATTTCTTCCATCGCACATTCCACCGCGTGCCGTTCCTGTGGGGGTTCCATGCGATCCATCACAGTGCGAAATCGATGGACTGGCTGGCGGGATCGCGGATGCATTTCATCGAGATCATCCTGCTGCGCGCAGTTACTTCGCTGCCGCTGTTTACACTCGGTTTCGCGCCTTCGGTGATGCAGGCCTATATCGGCTTCATCTATGTATGGTCCTCGCTGCTGCATGCCAATGTGAAGGGCGATTTCGACCGGTTGGGCCACTGGATTGCGACCCCGCGTTTCCACCACTGGCACCACGGGCTGGAGCGCGAAGCGTTCGACGTCAATTTCGCCATCTTCTTCCCGACCATCGACAAGCTGTTTGGCACTTTCCACCTGCCCGAAGGGCGCTGGCCCAAGGACTATGGCATCCCCGAAGATGTGCCGCGCAGCTATGGCGGGCAGTTCCTCTATCCATGGACCCGCACCGGCAAGAAGACCGACGAAGAACCGGCGGAGTAGGGCAGCGGTGAAATTTTCCCACCGCACCATCGCCTTCGCCTGCCTGCTGGCGGCGCTGACCGGGTGCAATGTAGCAGATACGTCCGGCCGGGGCGTGGGCGATCAGGCAGACGCAGCGGCGGAGGAGCCGGACCTGCGCCCTGCCGAAGAGCGCGCGCTGGAAGATCGGCTGTACGATATCGGATCAGGCTTCGACGGCTTCCTCGGCATGGCGGTGGTCGATATCGCGCGCGAGCGGGAGGTTTCCTACAACGGCAGCGAATGGTTCCCGCAGCAAAGCGTGAGCAAGCTGTGGGTTGCGATCGCCGCGCTGGATGAAGTGGATCGGGGCAAGCTCGACCTCTCCGAGGAGGCGACGGTTCGCTACCCCGACCTCACCGTGTTCCACCAGCCGATCCGCAAGCTGGTGGTGGCCAACGGGTCTTTCACCGCAAGCTATGACGAGTTCCTGCGCCGCGCGCTGACCGAGAGCGACAACACGGCCAACAGCATGGCGCTGGTGCGTGTGGGCGGACCGAAGGCAATCCGCAGCATGTTCGAAAGCAAGCAACTGGCCGGCATCCGCTTCGGGCCGGGCGAAAGGCTGATGCAGAGCGAAATCGCGGCGATGGAGTGGGACCAGTCCTATTCGCTCGGCAAGACCTTTTTCGAGGCGCGCAAGCTGGTGCCCGACGACAAGCGCAAGGCGGCGTTCGATGCCTATGTCACCGATCCGGTGGATGGCGCGCAGCCCGCCAGCATCGCCATGGCGCTGGCCCGGCTGGCGCGCGGGGAACTGCTGTCGGGAGAATCGACCACGCTGCTGCTCGGCTGGCTGGCCGATGCGAAAAGCGGCCCGAACCGGCTCAAGGGCGGGCTGCCGGAAGGGTGGAGCATCGCCCACAAGACCGGCACCGGGCAGGTGCTCGACACCGTGCCGCCGGGCGTGATCGGCGAGCAGGCAGGCTATAACGATATCGCCATCCTCACTGCACCCGATGGCAGTCGCTATGCGGTTGTGGTGATGATCGGACGAACCAAACGCCCGGTACCCGAACGGATGGAGATGATGCACGCGGTGGTCGGTGCGGTGGAGGATTACCACTACGCCGCGCTGGGCCAGCCCAAACCCACGCCCAAGCCCGCGCAGGCGCCGGCACCGGGGGAGACGCCGTGATCGACGAACTCCACCCGCAGGCGCAGCGTATCGCCAGCCTGCTGCGCGGACGGGGCGAGAAGATCGCGGTGGCCGATGGAGCGACGGGTGGATTGATTGCGGCCACGCTGCTGACCGTGCCGGGCGCGCTCGACTTTTTCGTCGGGGGCGGGGTGGTCTATTCGTTTCGCGCCCGCGACGTGCTGTTCGACCTGCCGCGTGAGGCCTATAAGGGCATGCGAGGGGCGAGCGAAGAATACGCGCTGCTGCAAGCCCGCGCGATCCGTGACAATTTCGGTGCCGAATGGGGCATTGCCGAAAGCGGTTCTGTGGGCGGCAGTTTGCACCCGACAGGCGCACCGGCGGGGCGCAGCGTGGCCGCCGTGGTCGGTCCGGACGGCGAACGGACCCGGATGACTGAGACCGACTGCGATGATCGCATTGCCAATATGCAGGCATTCACCCGTGCGGCACTCGACCATCTGGAGGCGGTGCTGGCAGGTTAGCCGCCTTCGGGCACCCATTTCATCACCCCGCCGGGGAAGGGCGTCCACCAGCCGGTCTTGATGCCCGCTTCGGCCAGCATGTCGCTGGTCCACTGGTTACAGGTGTTGCCAAGGTGATAGGTGCCGGGGGCATCGTAGAACACGTCATAGTCGGCATAGCCGAGAAAGACCTCGCGCTCGGTAGCAGGCAGAACTTGCTTCTCGATCGCTGCCACCAGACGCGCGTATTCCGCAGCGCTGATGGTCAGTTCGCGGTGATATTCGGATGCGGCGGGGCGGACATAATGCGCGACATGGAGCAGCCCGTCGCCACCAGTTGCGGCACCAAATGCCTTGGCGATCGACAGGTCGGTCCATTCGGGCGTGTTGAGGAACACTTCACGCTCCCCCCAGCTAACCGAGACGTGGGTGTATTCGCGACCCGGGGCGGGAAGGTCGGCGGCGGGAAAGTCCTCGCGCCAGTCCTTCTGCGGCGTGACCAGCGGCATGACGATGGCAGTGTGGATGCCGTTGGTCTCGACCATGATGGTCACGCCCTCGGCAGGTTCTTCCCATCCGCTATTGCGCGGGATCGAACTGCCGATCCATCCAGAGAGGAAGAACAGGCCGACGATCAGCGCCAGCCACGCAAATGCTCTCCCCGCAAATCGACCCGCAAATCGAAATGCGCGTTTCACCGACCCGAGCGGCGCCGCAGCCACAGGATCGACCAGTCGCCATTGACCAGCCGCGCGGCGAGCCGGAAACCCGCCCGGCGATAGGCGCGGCGCACCTTCGCTTCCTGCGTCTCGAGCAATCCGGCGAGCAGCACCGATCCACCCGGAGGCACCGCATCGGCAAAATCCTGCGCCAGCTCGACAAGCGGCCCGGCAAGGATATTGGCGATCAGCAGGTCATAGGGGCCACGCGCCCTGAGCAGCGGATCGTCCATCCCGTCAGCTACCACCATGGTCAGTTGCCCGTGGCGTGAACCCATCGGCACGTCGTTCTCGTTCGAGTTGTATTCGACCACCTCGACACAGACCGCATCGATATCGCTGGCTGTCGCCATTGCGTGCGGCCACAGCTCGAGCGCGGCAAAGGCGAGCAGGCCGGTGCCGGTGCCGATATCGGCCACATTGCGCGCAACCACGCCGCGCTGTTTCATCGCTGTGAGCATGGCGAGGCAACCGGCGGTCGTCTCGTGCTGGCCCGTCCCGAATGCCTGGCTCGCCGGGATGCAGAAACTGCGAATGTCGGGATCGGCGAGGGGCGGGTATTCAGGCGTGTGAACATGGAACTTGCCCGCGTCGATCGGTTCGACGCCTTGCTGGCTGAGGGTCACCCAGTCCTCATCGGGCAGTTTCTCGATTGTCAGCGCAGGGGCGCCATTGGCGAACAGCGCGGCAACCGCAGCCTTGTCTGCCTTGGTCGGTTTGCGTGAATACCATGCCTCGATCACCCAGTCGTCGGGCTTGTCCTCGGCTTCCTCGCGCCCGGAAAGGATGACTTCGATATCCCAATCCAGCGCATCCTCATGTGTGACCAGCGCATCCTTGACTACCGGTTTGGGCGCATAGCCGGTGATCTTCCAGCTATCCGCCATCGCCGCTCTCCGCTTCCTTCGCGAGACGGGCGTCGAGCCGTTTGCCGATAGCCGCAGCATAGGCCTTGCAGCCACCCGCATCGACCCAAGGTTCAGCGCCGCTCAGGCGATCGAGCATATTGCTGGCCGAGGGGTGAGGCGTAAGCAGGATCTCGCAGTCGAGCGCGGCCAGCCGTTCCAGACCGGCACGATATTCGGCAATCAGTTCGGGATGATCCGAAAAGAGGTAGTCGTCATCGCTGACCGGGCTGAGGCTATCTGCATAGACAATCGAATAGCAGTGTTCGGTATCGCAACTGACCCAGTGCCAGCTGAGGGCGCCGATCGTGTGGCCGGGTGTCATCGTCGGGACGAAGGGCGCGGGGCGTTCGGCATCCCACTCACCGCCCCTGACAGAACGGACCGATCCCGGAACCGGCGTCATATCGGGCAGTGTGCCCGCCTGCGGATCGCGCGGATCGGGTTTTCCGGAACGGATCACCGGCGATGCGCCCCATCCGGCATAGATCGCCGCGCCGCTCAGTTCCTGCAGCCGTGCCATGCCGCCGACATGATCGAAATGCTCATGGCTGACGAACAGCGCCTTCACATCGGCGATATCGTATCCCAGCGCGGTGATGTTGTCGGTCACGACATGCGATCCGGGCTCGGTGCCGCTGTCGAACAGGAACAGGTCATCGCCCTTGACGACGAGGATAACCGAAATGCCGCATGTGCCGACATAGTATGTCTCACCATGGATGCGGTAGGGCGGGGCGGGCTTGTCCCACTCGTCCCAGTCCTCGCATGTGTCGAGCCACGCCTGCCGGTCGGGCGCAATGGCCGGGGTATCGTCCTGCGCTAACAGGGGTGCCGCGATCAACGAGGCGGCGAGTGCGACTGACTTAGCGTACATAACTCGCTCCATTCGCGTCAATGGTGGTGCCGGTCATGCTGTCGGGCGCATCGAGCGCACAATAGACGGCGATATTGGCGATCTCCTCCGGCTCCGCCACCCGGCCCAGCGGGATGTCGGCAAGCAGGCCCGGCCCTCCACGACTGGCAAGGTAATCACCCGCCATCGCGGTGTCGGTGAAGCCGGGGGTGACGGCGAAGCTGGTGATGCCCTGCGCCGCATATTGCCGCGCGATGGTCTTGTGCATCGCCAGCATCCCGCCCTTGGCAGCCGCATAGTGCCAGTGCGCGGGCGAATCGCCGCGATGCCCGGCGCGGCTCGCGATATGGACAATCCGGCCAGGCACGCCGCGCTCCAGCCAGTGCAGCACGGCAAAGCGCGAAAGTTGCGCCGCTGCGGTTAGGTTGATGCGCAAAGTATCTTCCCAGGCGTCAAGCCATTCTATGTCCGATCGATCGAGCGCATTGGCTTCGAACAGCCCGGCATTGTTGACCAGCACGTCGAGCTCGCCCCCAGCGCGCTCGAGCGCCTCCTGCCACAACAGCGCAGGAGCGGCCGGATCGGCAAGGTTTGCGCCCACGGTCTGCTCGTCATGCGCCAGTGTGCCGTGGCCGATGACCCGCACGTTTCTTGCTTCGAGCTGTTCGCGGATCGCGGCGCCGATACCTCGGCTCGATCCGGTAAGGAGGATGCCTGCCATGCATCGCCTGTCCCAAAATTTGCGTGGAATGTCGAGCGATCAGGCACTGTTTGGCGGGTTGTTTCGGCCCGACATTGCGCTAAGGGAGGGGCGCACAGGGGACACCACCGGAACAGGCATATGAGCAACAGACCGCTTTCACCGCATTTGCAAATCTGGAAATGGGGGCCGCATATGTTCGTCTCCATCCTGCACCGGGTTACCGGGGACGGGATGGCGCTCGTCGGGCTGGGTGTGCTGCTGTGTTGGCTGGGCGCGATGGCGTCCGGACAGACGGCCTATGACAATTTCGTGGAGCTGGCGACCTCTCCGGTCGGTTATGTGGTGCTGGTTGGCCTGAGCTGGGCTTTCTTCACCCATATGATGAGCGGGCTGCGCCACTTCGTGCTCGATATCGGCGCGGGTTACGAGCTCGATACCAACAAGTTCTGGTCGATCGCCTCGCCGGTGATCGCCGTCCTCCTCACTGCGGGCTTCTGGGCCCTGCTGCTGCTCAAGTAAGGCGACTGACTATGGGTAACGGAACCTCCATTGGCAAGGTGCGCGGGCTTGGCTCGGCGCATGAAGGCGCGCATCACTGGTTGCTGCAACGCTTCACCGCCATCGGCAACCTCGTGCTTATGCTGTGGCTGCTCGCCAGCTTCGTACTGCTTCCTGACCTCGGCTATGCAACGATCTCGGGCTATCTCGCCAAACCGGTTCCGGCGGTGGCGATGATCCTGCTGATTGCCAGCCTGTTCTGGCACGCACGCCTTGGCCTGCAGGTGCTGATCGAGGACTATGTTCACACACCGGGCAACAAGTTCGCGACCCTCGCGCTGCTCAATCTTGCAACCATCGGCGGCGCTGCCTTCGGCATCTTCTGCGTCGCCCGCCTCGCGCTCGCTGGAGGAGCCGCATAATGGTCGACACCTCTGCCTACAAAATCATCGATCACACCTATGATGTGGTCGTCGTCGGCGCTGGCGGTTCGGGCCTGCGCGCGACCATGGGCGCTGCCGAGGCCGGCCTGCGCACGGCAAATATCTCCAAGGTTTTCCCGACCCGTTCGCACACAGTTGCGGCACAGGGCGGTATCGCCGCCTCGCTCGGCAACAACAGCCCGGATCACTGGACCTGGCACATGTACGATACCGTCAAGGGATCGGACTGGCTGGGCGATCAGGACGCGATCGAATATCTCGCGCGTGAAGCACCGGCGGCGGTTTACGAACTCGAACACGCTGGTGTGCCCTTCAGCCGCAACGAGGATGGGACGATCTACCAGCGCCCCTTCGGTGGCCACATGCAGAATATGGGTGACGGCCCGCCGGTCCAGCGCACCTGCGCCGCTGCCGACCGCACCGGCCACGCCATGCTCCATGCGCTCTACCAGCAGAGCCTGAAATACGACGCGGATTTCTTCATCGAGTATTTCGCGCTTGACCTGATCATGCACGAGGGCAAATGCGTCGGCGTGATGGCGATGTGCCTCGATGATGGCACGATCCACCGTTTCCGCTCGCAGGCCGTGGTGCTGGCGACGGGCGGTTATGGCCGCTGCTATTTCACCGCGACCAGCGCCCACACCTGCACCGGCGACGGCGGCGGCATGGTGCTGCGCGCCGGCCTGCCATTGCAGGATATGGAATTCGTCCAGTTCCACCCGACCGGTATTTACGGCGCGGGCGTGCTTATCACCGAAGGCGCGCGTGGCGAGGGCGGTTACCTGACCAACTCCGAAGGCGAGCGGTTCATGGAACGCTACGCCCCGAGCGCGAAGGACCTCGCCAGCCGCGACGTTGTCAGCCGTTCGATGGCGCTCGAAATGCGCGAAGGGCGCGGGGTGGGGCCGGATGGCGACCACATCTACCTGCACCTCGACCATATCGATCCCAAGGTGCTGGCAGAGCGCCTGCCGGGCATCACCGAAAGCGGCAAGATCTTTGCCGGTGTCGACCTGACGCGCCAGCCGCTGCCGGTCACGCCGACGGTCCATTACAACATGGGCGGTATCCCGTGTAACTATCACGGCCAGGTCGTGACCTTGCGCGATGGCGATCCCGATGCGGTTGTGCCGGGCCTTTATGCCGTGGGCGAGGCTGCCTGCGTTTCGGTCCATGGTGCGAACCGCCTTGGCTCGAACTCGCTGATCGATCTTGTGGTGTTCGGCCGAGCAACCGGCCTCCATCTCAAGGAAACGCTCAAGACCGGCGTGAGCCAGCCCGAGCTGCCCAAGGACAGCGCCGATTTCGCGCTCACCCGTCTCGACCATTTCCGTCACTCCGACGGCAGCCTGCCGACAGCGGAAATCCGCAGCGAGATGCAGAAGGGCATGCAGAAGCACGCCGCCGTGTTCCGCGACAGCAAGCTGCTCAGCGAAGGTGTCGACCTGCTCAAATCGGTCAACAAGAAGATGGCCGATATCAAGGTTCACGACCGTTCTCTGGTGTGGAACAGCGACCTGATCGAAACGCTCGAGCTCGACAATCTGATGGCGCAGGCCAACGTCACCATCGCCAGCGCGGAAAACCGCAAGGAAAGCCGCGGCGCCCACGCGCACGAGGATTTCCCCGACCGCGACGACAAAAACTGGATGAAGCACACCATCGCCTGGTTCGAAGGCTGGGGCGGAAACGGCGGCGGAGTGAAAATCGACTACCGCCCGGTCCACGAATACACGCTGACCGACGATATCGAATATATCAAGCCGAAGAAGCGGGTTTATTGATGAGAATCGACCTGACGAAGCCTGGCGGCGCCACGCTTGCTGAGGTTCGACAGCTGCTGGCTAGCAAGGATGACTCAGAGCATCGTCAGTTGAGGGTAACGGATTCCAGGATTGCCTATCTATCCGATGAAGTGGGGTCCGAAAATATCGGTGGTTTATGTTTCCGTTTCGAAACTTGGCAGCAGGGGAATGGGTACTGTGGACCGTAAGCTGCCGCAGATTCAAGTTGGGTCAGCTCAGTACGAGCGGACTTGAACGAGAATTGGCCTGACCCGAAAGACAGCTATATCGATTGGTGATTGCTGTACGCTCGGTGGCAATGCGTATCCGTTGTGCATCATTTGGAAGATGCCGAAGAAACTCTCGGCAAACATTGGACACGGCATGACCCGCCCCTTCGAAGCCCATTTCTCGCCCGCCCGCTCGATCCTGCTTTCATTGCTTGCGGTCGGCTTTGTCGCCGCAGGCTTGTGGATGGTGGGCGCGTTCGGTGAGGTGCCGGGTGGCAGCCGCCGCCTGCCCGATTGGGCGGTGCCGATCATGGGGTGGGTGGCGATCGTGTTTTTCGCGCCCTTTGCCTTTCTCCACCTGCGCCGCGCGTTTGCGGGCGGGCTGGCGGTGCGGATCGACCAGCGCGGGATGCTGCTGACGGATTATTCGAAGCGGCTCATCGCGTGGGACGATATTGTGGCGATCCGCACCGAGAACATGATGGGCAACAAGATCCTGCTGTTCGAGGTGGACGATGCCCGCGCGGCGGATTTCGGCGCTGGCAAGCGCATGGCGGCGGGCACCAGTCGTTCGATGTACGGGCTCGGCTATTCGCTGACGGTCAACAACACCGATCGCAGCCACAGCGAATTGCTGCAGGCGCTCGAACATTTCGCGCCGCACCGGTTGCTGGGTTGAGCCTTGCCGGGCTGAGCGTTGCTGGGCTTAACTGGGGCCGCCATATCCGTGGCCGTGCCTTTGTCAGTGGAATGAGGTAAGCACCGCCTATGCGCCAGAGCCTCTTTGTCCTGCTTGCCTCGCTGTCGGCCATTGCCGGGCCGGCGAATGCCTGCGCGCCGGATGTCGGGATAGAGGCGGTGAGGGCGCATTTGCTCTATGCCTTCAGCGGCACCTTGTCCGATGATATCCTCGCTCGTGAAGAGCCGTTTATCGGGTGGAACACCCCTATCGGCGGCGGCGATGCGGACGAGGCGGCGGATGACTTGCTGGTGGTGGTCGAGATCGGGTCGACCGGCGAGGTCTATCTCGACGAGGTTCTCCAGATTCGCGTTACGAACGAACACGGCGATGAAATCGGTGTGCGCAAGTTCGACGGGTTGCTGACCTCCGAGCAAGGGAAAGGTGCCTTCGCGCTCTACCTGCCCGATAGCACCTGCGGCGGCATGCTCACCATCGAGGCCAGCCTGCTGGGCGAGAAGAAATCGGCCCAACTCCAGCTCTATTGCGGCGAATAGCCCAAGCGCGCTCCCCTTTCGTCCGTCCGCAGATGTCGTTCGTCGAAGCTGAACGCATGTTCATACAGGCTTCATGTTTACAGCCGTAGTCGATGCGCTTACAGACGTAAACGGACGAGAGGGAGGTCCGGCTGTGGCATCCGGTGAAGACAGCAAGCCTGAACGAATAAGCGAAGCCGAACACGCGGTGATGGAGGTTCTGTGGGATCGCAGCCCGCTTACTGCTGCCGAAGTGTGCGACGCGGTTTGCGAGCAACGCGACTGGTCGATGCCGACCGTCAAGACACTGCTCAGCCGCCTCGTTGCCAAGAACGCCGTCGCCACCGAGCCCGACGGTCGCCGTTTCCTCTATACGCCGGTCCTGCAAAAAGCCGACTATATCGGCACCGAATCGCGCCGCCTGGTCGACCGCCTGTTCGGTGGCCGCGCCGCTCCGCTGTTTGCCCATCTGGCAGAACGCGAAGCGCTGACCGAAAAAGACATCGACGAGATGGAAGCCCTCCTGCGGGAGCTGCGCAAGTGAGCGCGCTGTGGGGGGAGGGTGCCGGGCAGGCATTCCTGCTGGAAACGCTGGTATGGACCGGCGCGCTGATCGCACTGGTGCTGGTGCTGCGCCGCCCGGTCAGCCGCTGGCTCGGCCCGCAGGCGGCCTATGCGCTGTGGCTGTTGCCGATGCTGCGGCTGCTCATGCCGCCGCTGGTATTGCCGTCATGGATGAACGCCGCGCCACCCGCCGACGAGATGGGCGAGGCGGCAGAGATGACGACCTTTGTCTACACCACTACGGGCGAGATTGCGGCGACGCCGATTGCTGCGGAGCAGCCTTTCGACTGGATCGCCCTTGCTCTCGGCGCATGGGCGCTCGGCATGGCGGTGTTCCTCTATCGCCGGTTCCAGCAATATTTCGAGATGCGTCGCGAATTGCTCGCCGAAGCGCGACCGATGGGTGAGGCTGGCAAGGTGCGGCTGGTGGAAACGCCCGCCACCACCGCGCCGATCGCTTTCGGGGTGCGCGACAAGGTTATCGCGCTGCCGATCGGCTTCATGGCGCTGACTGCACGCGACACGCGCGAACTCGCGCTGGAACATGAGCTGGCGCATCACCGCGCGCATGACCTGCTCGCCAATTTCCTCGTCCAGCCGCTGTTCGCCATGCACTGGTTCAACCCGCTGGGCTGGGCTGGCTGGCGCGCAATGCGGCGCGATCAGGAGGCCGCCTGCGATGCCCGGGTCATCGCCGCGCGGGGGACTGAGACCCGTGGAGCCTATGCTTCCGTTATCGCCGGTTTCGCGACCGGCCCGCATGTCGCCCTGGCCGCGCCGATGGCCTGCCCGGTGCTGGGCGACAAATCGATAATCCACCGTCTGAGGAGCTTGACGATGTCCGATATTTCCCCGCGTCGCCGCAATGCCGGTCGCGCCCTGATGGCCGCTGGCCTGCTGGCCCTGCCACTGACCGCGACCATCACCTATGCCGCTGCTGCGCCCGAAGCGCCTGCCGCACCTGCAGTTGTCGCTGCAGTTCCTGCCCCGCCTGCCCCGCCGGCACCCGTATTGCCCATATCGCTTCAGGCAGCGCCTGAGGTCGATGTCGAGGTGACCACCGACGAGGATGGCAATGAGGTGCGCGTCGAACGCCACGTTATTGTCCTTCGCAACGACGAAGAAGGCGATGATGGTGAGCATCGCGGCACCAAGCATGTCGAGCGCAAGGTCGTGATCCATGATCCGAAGAGCAAGCTGACCGCCGAAGAGCGTGCCGAAATGATGGCCGAAATTCGCGAAAGCCTGGCCGAAGCCGACGTCGAAATCGACTCGGCGATGAAGGACGTTCGCGTTGCCATGATGGAGATGAAAGACGGCAAGGGCGGGTTGACCAAGGTCAGCGTCGAATGTCGCGGCGGTGACAAGGGCGCGGAATGGCGCAGCGAGGATGGCGAAACCGTCACCCGCCTGTGCACCAGCGAAGTCAGGGCGAGCGCGATTGCCGGTCTGAAGGAAGCCCGTGCGGAAATCGCCAAGAACACCGAGATGGACGCCCAAATGCGCGCCGAGGTGCTCAAGGCGCTCGACGAGAAAATCGCGGCCTGGAAATCCCGGAACTGATCGCTTTTCCCGAGGCAAGGGTTCCGGCAGAGGGCGGGGAAGCGGTGGCTTCCTCGCCCTTTTTCGTTTGGCGGTGCGGCCTGCCCAACCCATGGCATGGCGTGGGCAGGGCTATTTCTCTAAATTCACAGGGCGTTCATTCGTCGCTCGTATTGCACGCTTCGTCGCAGTAGTGGAGGACTGACATGACCCAGCGCAGCCCGGGGCTGAAGCTTCTTTTCGTCTGCATCATCGGCTTTGTGCTGCTGGTGCCCCTCGTCATGGTTTATGCGTTGGTCGGTGACCGGCAGAGCCAGTCGGAGGTTGCGCAGGATGCGATCACCGCCGGATGGGGCGGGGAGCAGACTATTGCCGGGCCGGTGCTGGTGATCCCGTTCAACGGCACCTCGACCGAAACCGAGACGGTCGACGGCAAGGCGCGCAGCCGCACAGTGACGACGCGGCAGGAGCTGTTCCTTTCGCCGTCGCACCAGTCGATCGCAACCGAGTTGACGCCCGACTACAAGGAATATTCGATCTATCGCTCGGTGATCTACGATTCCGAAACCACCGGGACGGCCAGCTTTGCCTTGCCGGACGATCTTTCCCGCTTCGATGTCGAGCGCGGCGCGCTGCTGCTCGACCAGGCAGAGCTGCGCTTCGGCATTGCCGACCCGCGCGGGTTGACCGACGGGACATCGGTCAAGGTCGAAGGCGAAAAGCAGGTGCTCCAGCCCGGCAACGGCCCGCGCAGCACGGGCGGGGCGGGCTTCTCGACCCCGGTCAAGTGGGGTGGCGCGGCTGAACTCAAGGTCGACTGGACCTATGGCCTGCGCGGCAGCAAGAGCTTCGCGCTGGTGCCGCGCGGCGGCGAAACCGAATGGACCGTCAGCTCGCCGTGGCAGCACCCTAGCTTCGTCGGCAGCTTCCTGCCGGAAAACGAAAGCAAGCAGGTGACCGCTGATGGCTTCAAGGCGACCTATTCCGGGATCACCAACCTTGCCTTGGGCGAGGCGCTGGTGACGCTGGAAGAGCAGGGCCCGCCGCCGCCGCTCTCGGCCGATTTCACGCCCGACCGCATGGCTTATGAAACGCCGCCGGTCGCCGACACCAGCGATGTCGCTGCGATCAGGCTGGTCGAACCGGTCGATCTCTACAGCCAGGTCGATCGTTCGGTGAAATACGGTTTCCTGTTCATCGGCTTCACCTTCCTCGCTTACCTCATGTTCGACGTGGTCGGCGGTGCGCGGGTGGCCTCGGCAGAATATTTGCTGACCGGGGTTGGACTGGTGCTGTTCTTCGTCATGCTGCTCGCCTTTGCCGAAGTGGTCGGCTTTGCGCTTGCCTATATCATCGCCAGCGGCGCGATTATCGGCCTGCTGACCGCTTATAGCGCGGCAATCCTTGGCGGATGGAGGCGTGCAGGAATGATCGGCGGGATGCTGGCGGGGCTGTACGCCACGCTCTACATCCTGCTCAGCCTCGAGGCATGGTCGCTGATGATCGGATCGGTGCTGCTGTTCGTCGCGCTGGCTGCGGTGATGTATGCCACCCGCAATGTCGAATGGTCGCTGCGGCAGGATGAAGGGGCTGAAGCGCTACCGGCTGCCTGATCGGTCGACCCATGCAAAAAAAGGGCGGGAGGCACTGCGCCTTCCGCCCCATTTTTTTTGTTTTTAGGATTGTCTAGCCGACCTCGACGATCCGGTCGCATTGCGTGTCGTCACTCGACTCAAGCCCCAGCTTGAGTGCCTGCATGCGTTGCTGGCTGGTCCCGTGGGTAAAGCCTTCCGGATTGACCCGCTGACCGGCATTGCGCTGCAACGTATCGTCACCGATGGCGCTGGCGGCGCGCAGGCCTTCCTCAAGGTCACCGGCTTCGATCAGGTTGCGGTTCTTGCCGGCCCAGACACCGGCATAGCAATCGGCCTGCAGTTCCATCAGCACCTGCAACTGGTTCGACTGGCGCGGATTGCGCTGTTGCAGGCTGCGGATTTGCCCGGCCACGCCGGTCAGGTACTGGATGTGATGCCCATACTCATGCGCAATCACATAGTAGCGCGCAAAATCACCGCCCTTGCCGGACATTTGCGCCAGCTGGTCGTAGAAATTCGTGTCGATATAGATCGTCTGGTCGCCCGGGCAGTAGAACGGCCCCATGCCAACCGATCCGCTACCGCAGCCGGTGTTGAAATTGCGCGCGGTCGGGAATTTGAGCACAGGGTCCTGGAACCTTACGCCAGCCTGCTTGAAGATCGGCTCCCACGTTTCATTGAGCGATGACAGCGCGTTGCAGGTTTCGAGCGCATACTGGTTCGAACTGCACAGCGCCTCGGCCGACTGGTCACCCTGTTGCTGGGTTTGTGGCGCCACTTGCGAATCGCCGCTGCCCAGCATCTGGGCCGGGTCGACCCCGAAAACCAGCGCCGCGATCAGCACGATCACCAGTGTGCCGCATCCGGCCTTGCCGCCACCGCCGCCGGGGAAGCCGCGACTGCCCCCGGTCGTGCCAACGCGGATATTGTTCGGATCGAAGCGGTTGAGCCGCATGTTGCTTCCCCAATTCAGGTTTTCCGGCGGAATCGCTGGACACTATGCACGATGCCCGCAAAAACGCGTTTTCGCAAAGCCCGTTCCGATTCAATCCCATTTTCGACCCCCATCCACGGAGTTTACGATGTTCCTTTCCGGCAAGCGCGCACTCATCACAGGCTCGACCTCGGGCATCGGACTGGCGGTTGCCCGCGCCCTGGCGGCAGAAGGGGCAGAGGTCGTGCTCAATGGCTTCGGCGATGCAGGTGAGATTGCCAAGCTGACAGAGGAACTGTCGGCCAGCCACATCAATGCGGACCTGATGACGCAGGAGGGCTGCGAGGCACTGATGGCGGAGGCCGGACCGGTCGATATCCTCGTCAACAATGCCGGGATGCAGCATGTCGCGCCGGTCGATGAATTCCCGGTCGACAAGTGGCTGGCGATCATTTCGCTCAATCTTGCCGCAGCGTTCCACACCGTCCGGCTCGCAGTGCCTCAAATGAAGGAAAAGGGCTGGGGCCGGATCATCAACACCGCCAGCGCCCATTCGAAGACTGCTTCGCCGTTCAAGAGCGCCTATAACGCCAGCAAGCACGGGATCGATGGTTTCACCAAGACCATTGCGCTCGAACTGGCACAGACGGGGGTCACCGCGAACTGCATCAGCCCCGGCTATGTCTGGACGCCGTTGGTCGAAAACCAGATTCCCGACACGATGAAGGCGCGTAACATGACGCGCGAGCAGGTTATCAACGATGTCCTGCTGGCAAAGACGCCGACCAAGAAATTCGTCCAGCCGGAAGAGATCGGCGCGCTCGCTGCGTTCCTCTGCCGCGAAGAGGCAGGCAATGTCACCGGGGCGAACTGGAGTATCGACGGCGGCTGGACTGCCGAGTAAATCAAGCAGGCGACAGGCCTGATAGCAGGGGAGCAAGCGGGGCATGGCAGGGTTGCGGACAGGTTTCGCCTTGATGGCGGCAGCGCTGCTTGCCGGCTGCGCAACCGTGCCATCGCAGAGGGCGGAATTCGAAGCAGTGCGCGTCGCGCTCGATGGCCATATCCGCACACTCGCATCGCCCGAATATGGCGGGCGCATGCCGGGCACCGAAGGCGGCCAGCTGACCGAGAAATATGTTGCCGATACGCTGGCGGGTTATGGCTACGAAGCAGGGGCGGCCGACGGGAGCTGGTTCCAGAAAGTCGGTATCGAACGCTTCAGTCCGTCGAGTTCCAGCCTCGTCATTACCGGCAAGGGAAAACCCGCCAGGTTCGAGGGTGACGGATTGATCGTTCGCCTGCGTGCAGACGGCATGCTGGTTCCCGATTCCGGTGTAGTGTTCGTTGGTTCGGGCGAGGGATTGCACGAGGGATCGCTTGCAGGCCAGGTGGTGCTGGTGCGCGCGGACGATGTGCAGCAACTGGCCGATGACCTGCTCGATGCCGAACCGGCTGCAATCGTCACCCTGTTCGATGACCAGGACCGCTTCGATCGCCTTGCCCGCAACTTCCGGCGCGGGCGCTATGGGCTGGCCTCCGAGGAGACGGAGACAACGGCTTTTGCACTCTTCGCACCCGGCTTCACTGCCCGGCTACTCGATACGCTCCATGTCACCGATCAACAGTTGGGCGAACGCGCCGCTGAGGCGGAAGGCCCGGTCGTGCTCGATGCCAGGGCAAAGCTGACCGTCGACCAGGACAAGGAAACGGTAGAGAGCGCGAACGTCATCGGTGTCCTGCACGGCAGGGTCAAGGGCAGCGGCACGGTGATGATGCTCGCGCACTGGGATCATCTCGGCACTTGCGGAAAGGAAGGCGACGAGGATCGGCTGTGCAACGGCGCGGTCGACAATGCCAGCGGTGTGGGCGTGATGCTCGAAACCGCGCGCAGGATTGCCGCCGAAGGACCGCTCGACCGCGATCTTTACGTGATCGGCACCACGGCAGAGGAACTGGGATTGCTCGGTGCGGAAGCTTTTGCCGAAGATCCGCCTTTCCCGCTGCCGACAGTGGTTGCTGCATTCAACATGGACACCATGGCGATTTCCCCGCGCGGCGCGCCGATTACGGTTATCGGCGATGGGCGGACCCCGCTCGACCACGGCATCCGCGAAGTTGCGGAATCGCTTGGGCGCAAGCTCGATATTCGCGAAGAGCATCAGGAGTTCGTCGCCCGGCAGGATGGCTGGGCGCTGCTCTCGCGCGATGTTCCGGCGGTTCTGGTTGGCACGGCAATGGGCGATGAAGCGGCGTTCGGTGGCTTTATGTCGAGCCACTATCACCGGGCGAGCGATGAATGGCGCGAAGACCTCGAACTCGGCGGCGCGACGGAGGACATATTGCTCCACGTCGCACTGCTGCATTTCTTCGGCAATGAGGCGAGTTATCGTCCCGGCGACGACTGACAGGCTGCGTGCCAGAAAAATCGGCGGGTTTCGGACAGGCGGGCTAGCCCTGCGGCACGGTTCCGGTTAAGGGGCGGCGCACGATTCTTCCCGACACCGCTCGATACGAAAGACGCCTCGTGCCCATTAAAGACATCCCCCTCGGCCTGACTTTCGACGACGTTCTCATGCGTCCTGCCGAGAGCGACATCCTGCCATCGATGGCCAACACCGCTACTCGCCTGACGCGTGAGATCGGGCTCAACATCCCGATCCTGTCCGCTGCGATGGACACTGTGACAGAGGCTGACATGGCTATCGTCATGGCACAGATGGGCGGGATCGGCGTGTTGCACCGCAATCTCGACATCGACGAGCAATGCGCCGCCGTCCGCGCGGTGAAACGCTATGAAAGCGGTATGGTGGTCAATCCGATCACCATCTCGCCCGATGCCACGCTGGGCGATGCGCAGGCAGTAATGACCCAGAACCGTATCAGCGGCATCCCGGTGACCGATGCCAGCGGCAAGCTGGTGGGCATATTGACCAATCGCGACGTGCGCTTTGCCGAAAATCCCGCGCAGCCCGTGCGCGAGCTGATGACGACCGAGAACCTCGCCGTGGTGCCGCTCGGCACCGGGCAGGAGGAAGCGCGGCGGATGCTCCACCAGCGCCGGATCGAGAAGCTGCTGGTGGTCGATGACGATTACAAATGCATCGGCCTGATCACGGTGAAGGACATCGAAAAGGCCGTCACTTATCCTGATGCCACCAAGGACCATGCCGGCCGCCTGCGGGTCGCCGCTGCGACTACTGTGGGTGACAAGGGCTTCGCCCGCACCGAGGCGCTGATCGATGCCGAGGTCGATGTGGTGATCATCGATACCGCGCATGGCCACAACAAGGATGTCGCCCGCGCCGTCGAGCGCGCAAAGACGCTGAGCAATTCGGTCCAGATCGTTGCCGGCAATGTCGCGACGGCAGAGGCGACCCGTGCGCTGATCGATGCAGGGGCGGATGCGGTAAAGGTTGGCATCGGGCCCGGTTCGATCTGCACCACCCGCGTGGTCGCCGGTGTCGGCGTGCCGCAGCTGACGGCGATCATGGAAAGCGCAGAGGAAGCCGCCAAGTCGAACGTGCCGATCATCGCCGATGGCGGCCTGCGCACCTCGGGTGACGCGGCCAAGGCGCTTGCCGCCGGTGCTTCGACCATCATGGTCGGCTCGATGCTGGCTGGTACGGCCGAAAGCCCAGGCGAGACGTTCCTCTATCAAGGCCGCAGCTACAAGAGCTATCGCGGGATGGGCAGCGTTGGCGCAATGGCGCGCGGCAGTGCCGACCGCTATTTCCAGGCCGACGTTTCGGCGCTCAAGCTGGTGCCCGAAGGGATCGAAGGGCAGGTGCCGTTCAAGGGACCGGCTGCCGATGTCGTCCACCAGCTGGTCGGCGGGATCAAGGCGGCGATGGGTTACACCGGGAGCGCCACGATCGAGGACCTTCAGCAGCGCGCGCAATTTGTTCGCATCACCAATGCGGGCCTGAGCGAAAGCCATGTCCACGATGTTGCGATCACCCGCGAGGCACCGAACTATCCGACGCGCTGATCCGGCAGGAGGAGGGCAGTGACCCCCGCAGCTCGCGTCCAGTCGGCAATCGAGATTCTCGACAGCGTGATCGAGGCTGCGCGCAGCAATGGCGCGCCTGCCGATCGTATCCTTGCCGAGTGGTTCCGCAGCCACCGTTTCGCCGGATCGAAGGATCGCCGCGCAATCCGTGAGCTGGTTTACGGTGCGATCCGCGATTGCGGGCCGCTGCCGGTCTCCGGCCGCGCGGCAATGTTGCGCCATGCAGAGCGGGACGAGGCACTGCGGGCCTTGTTCGATGGCTCGAACTACGGGCCAGCAGCGATCGGCGCGGATGAGCCCGTTGCGCCGGGCGGCATAGCACCGGACTGGCTGGTCGAAAGGCTCTCCGCGTCCTGCATAGCGGGCGACGAAGCACTGGCGTTGCTCGAACGTGCGCCACTCGACCTGCGGGTCAACACGCTCAAGGCATCGCGAGAGGATATGGGCCTGCCGGAAACGGGCGAGCCGCTGCTTGCACCCAATGCCCTACGTTTCCCGACGGGGACGCAGGCCGAGCAATGGCCGGCCTATCGCGATGGTCTGATCGAGGTGCAGGATCACGGCAGCCAGTGGGCCTGCATCGCCGTCGATGCCCGGCCCGGCGAGACCGTGATTGACCTGTGCGCCGGGGCGGGGGGCAAAACCCTAGCGCTCGCCGCCGCAATGGATAACAGCGGCACCCTGATCGCCAGCGACACCGACAAGCGGCGGATGGGCAATCTTCCCCCGCGCGCAGAGCGGGCCGGGGCGGGGATGATCGAAACCGTGCTGCTCGATCCGGGCAAGGAGTTAGAGGCGCTGGCAGCTTTCCACGGCAAGGCCGATGCGGTGCTGGTCGATGCGCCGTGTTCAGGCACCGGCACTTGGCGACGCAATCCGGAAGCACGCTGGCGGATCGACCCGAAGCAAGTCGACCGCTATGCCGAAACGCAGGCGCGGCTGCTCGAAGTGGCGGCGCAGCTTGTGCGGCCGGGCGGGCGGATGGTCTATGTCACCTGTTCACTGCTCGATGCCGAGGGGCGTGAGCGGATCGACACCTTCCTCAAGGCGAACCCGCAATGGTCGGCACACGCGCTGGACCTCCCCATCGGTCGCTCGCACGGGGAAGGAGCGCGCCTCACCCCGTACCATGACGGTACGGACGGATTTTTCATCGCACGTCTAGATTTGGCGTGTTAACGATAGCGCCCATGGCAGAGTCCGCCCTTCCACGACCCGCTGCCGTCAAGGAGTTCATCATGCGCTACGCCCCGCTTGCTATTGCCCTGTCACTCGGCTTCGCTGTGACTTCGAGCATGGGCATGGCGGGCGAGCGGGAGCCGGCTCCGCGCGCTGCCATGCTGATTGCAGAAGGCCAGGCAGCACTCGATGCAGGGCAGCCGCAGAAGGCAATCGATTCGTTCGAGGCCGCACTGGCGGTCGACCCGGCCTATACCGGCACCTATCTCCACCTCGCCGAGGCCGCACGCCGCGAAGGGCTGCAAGGCAAGGCGATCCGTTACTACCGCGAAGTGCTGGACCGCGATCCGGACAATTACGCCGCCATTTCTGGCGAGGGTGAGGCGTTGGTCGAAAAGGGCGCGATCGAGAAGGCGCGGACCAACCTTGCGAAACTCGAATCCGAATGTGGCTCCAACTGCGCCGAGACGCAGGATCTCGCCAACGCCATCGCCCGCGGCCCGCAACCGCGCGTGCTGGCAGCGGAAAATGTGCTTCCCGATACGCAGGTGACGCAGAATTGATCTGTCAGATCAATTCCCTAAACGCTTCCAATACGGTGCGATAGACGCGTTTCTTGAACGGGACGATCAGCTCGGGCACCTGATCCGGCTCCACCCATTTCCATTCGGCGAACTCAGGCGGGTCGTGGGCTTCGAGGTCGATATCCAGATCCTCGCCGATGAAGCGGGCGAGGAACCATACCTGTTCCTGCCCGCGATATTTGCCGCCCCATAGCTTGCCGATCAGTTCTTCGGGCAGGTCGTAACGCACGGTTTCTTCCATCTGGCGAAGGATCGTGACGTGCTCTTCACGCGCGCCGGTTTCCTCTGCCAGTTCGCGCAGCGCTGCGTCGTGCAGGTCTTCGCCCTCGTCGACGCCGCCCTGCGGCATCTGCCATGCGCCCGAATCCTTGTTGTCGATCCGCTGGCCGACAAACACCTTGCCTGCCGCATTGACCAGCATCACGCCCACACAGGGGCGATAGCCCAACTCGTTCATATGGTTTCGAACCCTATCCGTATCGCTCGAGCTTGACCTTGATCGCGCCAAGGAAGGCGTCGAGGTCTGCCTGCCCGCTCGGTATAGCCTTACGCAGGGTTGTAAACCCGTGAATGATACCGGGAAATTCGAAATAGCTCACCTCGGTACCCTGCTGGATCAGGTGCGCGGCATATTCGCGGCCCGAGTCGCGCAAGGGGTCGAGACCCGCAGTGCAGATCACGGTTGGCGGAGTGTTGTCGCACGGGCCAACCATCGGCGTGTGACGCGGATCGCTGGCGTCGCCGCCATACTGGTCGGTAAACCACGCCATTGCCGCGCCGGTGAGCAGGAAACCCTCGGCAAAGCTGGCGAGGCTCTGGTGCTGGCTGACATCGCTTGCAACCGGATAGATCGGCGCCTGCACCACCACCGGCACATCTGCCGGATCGTTCATCAGCTGGTTGGTGGTGACGATGGTCAGGTTGCCGCCCGCGCTGTCACCCGTAATCACCAGCCCGGTGAACTGCCGCCCGAGCGCCTCGGGCGAGGATGCGACCCAGCGCGCGGCCGCTTCGCAATCGTCGGGCGCGGCAGGGAAGGGGTGTTCGGGCGCGAGGCGATAGTCGACCGAGATCACCGGCAGGTCGAGGTGATGTGCAATCTCGGTGCAGAGATTGTTGTAGACGTCGAGATCGCCGATCACGAAGCCGCCACCGTGGATGAACACCACGCAAGGGCCGGGATCGCGGCTTTCCTTCGTGTCATAGAACCGCAGGGGGATGGCGCCTGCGGGACCGGGGCAGGTGATATCCTTCACCACCGCTAGCGGTTTTGCATCCGCCTCGGCGATCGAGCCCATCGCACGCATCTGCTGGCGCCCCTCTACCGCGCCGACTTCTTCCACACCTTTGCCGCCAAGCTGTTCCAGCATGGCAAGAAATGCCTTCACATCATCTCGCACGAAATGCTCGGTATCGGCCAATTTCTCTCTCCTCTGTCTGCTTTGACGCCAGCTTAGCGGCCTGCCGGTGCTTTTCCACTCGACATTTTGCCGGTAGCAGAGAAAAACTTGATTGCGGGAGAAGGGCAGGGTGCATAGTTGCCCCGCTCGACAACAAGGCGCAGCAACAGCCTGCGCGCGAAAAGGAATTTTGATGGCTACTCAGGCCAAGCAGCCTCTCACTGAAAACCCGGAAGCCGTCGTCGTCCGTTTTGCGGGCGACTCCGGCGATGGCATGCAGCTGACCGGCGGGCAGTTCACGCTTTCGACTGCGCTTGCGGGCAACGACCTTGCGACCTTCCCGGACTTTCCGGCTGAAATCCGCGCGCCGCAGGGCACGCTGTTCGGCGTTTCGGCGTTCCAGATCAATTTCGGCAGTCGCGAGATCAACACGGCGGGCGATGCGCCCGATGTGCTGGTGGCGATGAACCCGGCGGCGCTGAAGGTGAACCTTGCTTCGCTCAAACCGGGCGGGCTGATCATCGCCGACACCGGAGAGTTTTCGAAGCGCAATCTCGACAAGGCAAAATACGGTACCAACCCGCTGGAAGATGGCAGCCTTGCCAAGTGGGATGTGCTGGCCTTCGATATCAGCGCGCTGACGATCGAGGCGGTCAAGCCGTTCGGGCTTGGCAACAAGGATGCGCTGCGCTGCAAGAACATGTGGACGCTGGGCCTTGCGCTGTGGATGTTCGACCGCGACCGCGGCCCGCTGCAGGAATGGCTGCGACAGAAGTTCAGGACCAAGCCCGACATTGCCGACGCCAATATCGCTGCGCTCGATGCGGGCCATGCCTATGGCGAGACTGCGGAGCTTTCCGGCCCGCTGCGCCAAGTCCATGTCGACCCGGTAGCAAGCGATCCGGGGCTCTATCGCACGATAACCGGCGCAGAAGCGGTCTCGCTCGGCCTCGTGGCGGGCGCGCAGCTGGCCGAATTGCCGATGTTCTTCGGCGGTTATCCGATCACGCCTGCTTCGGCGATCCTGCATCACCTGGCGCGGCTCAAGGAATTCGGCGTCACCACCTTCCAGGCGGAAGACGAAATCGCCGCCATCTGCGCCGCCATCGGGGCGAGCTATGCGGGTAGCCTTGGTGTGACCAGCTCCTCCGGCCCCGGCATTGCTCTAAAGGGTGAGGCGATGGGCCTCGCGATCATGACCGAGCTGCCGCTGGTGATCGTCAACAGCCAGCGCGGTGGCCCGTCGACCGGACTTCCGACCAAGACCGAGCAGAGCGACCTCTATCAGGCGGTCTATGGCCGTAATGGCGATGCCCCGATGCCGGTGATCGCCTGCCGCAGCCCCGGCGATGCCTTTGAGGTTGCTATCGAGGCGTGCCGCATCGCGGTCGAATACATGACCCCGGTGATGCTGCTGACCGATGGCTATATCGCCAATGCCGCCGAACCGTGGAAGGTGCCCGATCCGGCGAACTACACCCCGTTTCCGGCCAAATTCCTCACCGAGAAGAACGGTCCGGCCAATGACGATGGCGAAGCAACGCTGCTGCCCTACAAGCGTGACGAGAAGGGCGCGCGCCCGTGGATCAAACCCGGCACGCCCGATCTGATGCACCGCATCGGTGGGATCGAGAAAGACGCGCTGACCGGCAATATCAGCTACGATCCGGCCAACCACCAGCACATGACCGATCTGCGCAAGGGCAAGATCGATAACATCGCCGTGCCCGATCAGGAGGTCTGCCTTGGCGAGACTTCGGGCAAGCTTGCGGTTGTCGGCTGGGGCTCGACCTATGGCCCGATCCATCAGGCAGTGGGCCGCGCGCGGCGCAAGGGGCTGGATGTCAGCCACATCCATGTCCGCCACATCTCGCCGATGCCCGCCAATCTCGGTGATTTGCTGCGCGGTTTCGACAAGGTGTTGGTGCCTGAAATGAACACCGGCCAGTTCAAGACCGTGCTGCGCGACCAGTTCCTCGTCGACGCACAACCACTGACCAAGACCAGCGGACAGCCATTCACCATTGCCGAGCTTGAGGCAGCAATCGAAGGAGCGTTGGCATGAGAATGCCGCGGGGACTTCGATGTTTCCTCATCACGGCAGATGTCGCGATGCTGGCCTACTGGCTCATTTCAGCGCTTGCCTGCCTTGCCGTGATCACCTTGCCGCAGGCGGCCATGTATGATGGTTACGGAACACCGCACATTGACAGCTGGAACTGGTCTTTCGCTCCGCTGGACATCGCGTTTTCTATTGTCGGCCTGATGGCGATCCGCGCCGACCGTGATGGGGACCATCGCTGGGTCGGACTGGCAATCGTTTCGCTGTGCCTGACGATGTGTGCGGGTGGGATGGCGATCTCGTATTGGGCTCTAGCGCAGGAGTTCAGTCTTTCATGGTGGGGCCCCAATCTCGCCCTTCTTCTGCTTCCTATGGTGTGGTTGCCAGGGTTGATCGGAACAAATTTGCGGAGCCAGGCACAATGAACGCACCCGTTAAGATCGAAACCACCCTCAAGGACTGGGAAACCGACCAGGAGGTCCGCTGGTGCCCGGGTTGCGGGGATTATGCGATCCTCAAGGCGGTGCAACGCACGCTGCCGCAGTTGGGCGCGAACCCGGCGAACACCTGCTTTATCAGCGGGATCGGCTGTTCGAGCCGGTTTCCCTATTACATGGAAACCTATGGCTTCCACACCATCCACGGCCGTGCGCCAGCCTTTGCGACGGGTGCGAAGCTGGCCAATCCGGATCTCGATATCTGGCTGGTGACGGGTGATGGCGATGGCCTGTCCATTGGCGGCAACCATTTGATGCATGTGCTGCGCCGGAACGTGAACATGCAGATCATGCTGTTCAACAACGAGATTTACGGCCTGACCAAGGGCCAATATTCGCCCACCAGCCGCGAGGGGACCAAGTCACCTTCGACCCCGCTTGGCAGCTATGACCACCCGGCCCGCCCGGCTGCCTTTGCGCTGGGCGCAGGTGCGCGCTTTGTCGGTCGCGGGTTCGACGTGTCGAAGAACCTGCCCGAAGTTCTCAAGGCTGCGCATGCCCACCAGGGCGCCGCCTTCATCGAAATCTTCCAGAACTGCATCGTCTACAACAAGGATGTGTTCGACGATTTCGCCGCGCCCAAGGGGGCCGAGGATCGCCAGCTGTGGCTCGAAAATGGCAAGCCGATGCTGTTTGCGAAAGAGACCAAGGGCCTGACGCTCGATCGCGATGCGCTGTGCCTGAAGGTTGTCGACGTGGTCGATGGCGACTGGGAAGCGGCGGGCGTGATCGTCCACGATGTCACCAACCGCTCGATCGCGCATATGCTGGTCGAAATGCCCTTCGGTCCGTTCCCGATGGCATTGGGCGTCCTCTACGACGACCCGCGCCCGACCTTCGAAACCGCCGCCATCGAAGAACGCGCGCGGGCGAGCGAGGGCAAGGACACCAATCTGGCGAAATTGCTGGCGAAGGGGCAAACCTGGACCGTCAGCGGCACGGCGCAGGATCCCGTTTGAGGTTTGTTTCGCGCCAAGACGCGAAGGCGCGAAGAAAGGGGTGCCGGTGGAGATCGAGCAACTTGTCAGCCATTGTGTCGACAAAGGCTATCGGTTGCATCGCGATCTGGGGCCGGGTCTGCTTGAGAATGTGTACGAAGCTCTCTTGTATGAAAGCCTGCGGCGCGATGGCCTGAATGTGCTCCGTCAGGGGGCGGTATCGGTCGAACACGAGGGCGTCGTGATCGAGAATGGTTTTCGCTTCGACCTGCTTGTCGAAGACAAGCTGATAATCGAAATCAAGTCGACCGAGCGGCATGCACCCGTTCATGCGAAGCAGGTTTTGACCTATTTGCGTCTCATGGACTTGCGAATTGGCCTGCTGATGAACTTCGGGATGAGTACCTTCAAGGACGGCTGTCAGCGCCTGGTCAACAACTACGAGCGAGGTAAGCAGTGAAGAACTCTTTGCGTCTTGGCGCGAAACAACCATGGATAACCTGACACACTCGCTCGTCGGTGCGCTGTTGGGGCAGGCGGGGCTCAAGAGGAAGACCGGGCTCGCGATGTCCGCGCTGGTTATCGGGGCGAATATTCCGGATATCGATGCGGCCTGCCTGTTGTGGCTGGAGGGGATCGAGCATGTCGGTTTCCGCCGTGGCATTACGCATGGCCCGCCCGCGATGATCCTGCTACCGCTGCTGCTCGCTGGGCTGCTGTGGGGTTTCGACCGATGGCAGGCGAAGCGCGGCAAGCGGCCCGAGGGGCGTGTGCCGGTCAGCTTCAAATGGCTGTTCCTGCTCGCCTTCATCGGCTGCCTGACCCACCCGGCGCTCGACTGGCTCAACGTCTATGGCGTTCGGCTGCTGGAGCCGTTTTCATCGCAATGGTTCTATGGCGATACGCTGTTCATCATCGATGTGTGGCTGTGGGCGCTGATGGGCTTCGCGACGTGGTTCTCGCTGCGGCGGGAGAAGCGCGGCGGGGAGTGGATGCGGCCTGCGCGGACCGCGATTGTGGTGGCGCTGGGGTATATTGGGCTGAACGGCGCGATCAGCGCTACTTCAAAGGAATGGACGGGCTGGCGAGGCGAGACTGTTATCTCCTCTCCGGTGCCGATCCTTTTTTGGGAGCGTGAACTTATTGTTGGTAGCCGCGATCGCTGGGCCAATGGCTTTGTTGAACCGTGGGACCGATATTATACGGCACCGTTCGATGTTGAGTTCTGTGAGTTGGATTATGATCAACTCCGCGCACGCCGTGACGGGCAAGTCGACGCCTTCCTCTTCTGGTCCCGTGCACCCTTTGCCGAGCGCGCCGAAGATGGCTCGGTCATCCTGCGAGATGCCCGTTTCTACGATCCGCGCGTGCGTGACAGGTTCTCGGTTGCGCTGCCCGAAGTGCGATGTGAGGAGCTTCCGGCAGAGTAGGGTGCTTCCCAATCCACACCGTTCGCCCTGAGCTTGTCGAAGGGCCGTTTTTCACTTTAAGCTCTGCACGGGAAGAAAGAGTGGGGCTTCGACAGGCTCAGCCCGAACGGAGTATCTGGTGGCAGAAACCCAAATCGTGTGGCTGCGCCGTGACCTGCGGATGGCCGACAATCCGGCGCTGTATCACGCCGCACAGGCGGGGCCGGTGGTCGCGGTCTATGTGCTCGATGACGAGGCCGCGGGCGAATATGCCTATGGCGGCGCTTCACGCTGGTGGCTGCACCATTCGCTCGAAAGCCTCCGCAAGAGCTTCGGCAAGCACAACGCGATGATCGTGCTGCGCAGGGGCGATGCGGTCGGGCAATTATGCGCCCTCGCCAAAGAGGTCGGCGCGGAGACGATCCATGCCAACCGCCATTACGAACCGTGGTGGCGCAGGGCGCAGGGGCGACTTGGCAAGAAGCTCGATCTCCAGCTTTACGACGCCAACTACCTGCTGCCGCCCGGCGCGGTGACCACCGGTGCGGGCGATCCCTACAAGATCTATACACCGTTCTCGAAGGCGACGATCGAGCGGTTTCCTCCGCGCGACGAACTGCCCGAGCCTGAGAGACTGTCATCACCCGGTGATTGGCCCGCGTCGGATAGGCTGGAGGATTGGGACCTGTTGCCGACCCGGCCCGATTGGGCAGGCGGGATGCGCAATTTCTGGGACATCGGTGAAGCGGCTGCGCATGAACGGCTCGGCTGGTGGTTCGATCATGTCGACGACTATGACGATGCGCGAAATCTGCCCTCGGTCGACAAGACCAGCCGGCTTTCGCCGCACCTGCACTTTGGCGAGATTTCGCCGGTGCAGATATGGCATGCGATGAAGTGCAAGCGTAGCCAGGGCTGGAAGACCTTTGAGAAGGAACTGATCTGGCGCGACTATGCGCAGAATGTGATCTGCCAGTTCCCCAGCTATCCTTCGCAAAGCTATCGCGACTTCGACGATTCGCTATGGCGCGATCCCGTTGATGGCGACGCCGCCGAAGACCTGAAGGCATGGCAGAAGGGCATGACCGGATATCCCATCGTCGACGCAGGGATGCGCCAGTTGTGGCAGACAGGCTGGATGCACAACCGTGTGCGGATGATCGCGGCGAGTTTCCTCATCAAGCACTTGCTGATCGACTGGCGGCACGGGGAAAAATGGTTTCGGGATACGCTGGTCGATGCCGATTACGCCTCGAACGGCACCAACTGGCAATGGGTCGCCGGGACCGGGGTCGATTCGAACATGTTTGTGCGCATCATGGCGCCGCTAAGCCAGTCGGAGAAATTCGACGCGGCGGATTACATCCGCACCTATGTGCCCGAACTGGCCAGTCTGTCAGACGGTGATATCCATGATCCGCCTGATGAGAAACGCGGCGACTACCCATCCAAGATTATCGGCCACCACGAGGCACGCGAACGCGCGCTTGCATCATATCGGGAAATGAAGGGCTAGGTTGTCAGGCGGCTCGAGACGAGCTGCTTGGCCGCCAATACACCGGCAATCGGCAGGATCACCGCAGCACCGATCATCCACACGGGATGCGGAAACATCTGCGTGGTGACGAGGCTGAGCGCGACCATCACCAGCCCGACGATCCAGCCCGGCAGGATATGCCGCGCCTGCGAGCGCACCGAGGAACCACGCGACCACTACGGCGATCTTTGCGCCCAGCGGGATCAGTTCCATCAACTGGGCCTGATCTTCCGGCCTGGTGATATCGAGGCCCTCGGGCGGTGGGAACATAGCATGGCCTGCGCCCTCCACTGCCATCACGACGAGCATGGCTACCACCAGCCCGGCGACAACTCCGACAATTCTGCTGACGACCGGATTTTTCATCGAACCTCTCCCTGCCGATTGACTAGCATTGTCCCGAACGGGGAGGAAGCCATACCGCCGCTTGCCCGCTGCGCCGCGCCGCGCCATACTTACACTTATGACAGCAAGGGGGATGGATAGAGGCGGCGAGTTGCTCGCCGGGGCAGCGCGATTCGAGCGCAAGCCCGGTTTTGTCGCACGCATGATTGCCCCCGGTTTCAAGCGTATCCTCGACATGGTCGATGCGGGGATGGAACGGGGCAGTATGATCGGTCACCTGCCCGACGGGACAATCCGCAAACTGGGTGGGCGCAAGCCCGGCTTCGAGGCTGAAATCCACCTGCATGACTGGCGCGGGCTGATGAGGCTGGCGACGAACGGTTCGATCGGCTGGTATCAGGCGTGGGAGGCGGGCGAATGGGACAGCCCCGATCCCGTGCCCGCCTTCGCGCTGTTTTCCGCCAATGGCGATGCGCTGGGCGATACCGGGCGCGCTTCCGGGCCGTTCCGCTGGGCGGCGCGCTTTGCTCACTGGCTCAATCGCAACACGCGCTCTGGTTCGGTGCGCAACATCCATGCGCATTACGATCTCGGCAATGATTTCTATGCGCAGTGGCTCGACCCCACGATGAGCTATTCCTCGGCCCTTTTTGTGCCGGGCGACGATCTGGAAGCAGCCCAGCGCCGCAAGTGGACTGCCTTGTCGGATCGGCTGGAAGGCGCAGGAAGCGTTCTCGAGATCGGCTGCGGCTGGGGCGGGCTGTCGGATCACTTCGCTTCGAAAGGTGCAGAAGTCACGGCGATAAGCCTGTCGGACGAACAGCTTGCCTGGGCGCGCGAACGGCACAATCCGGCGATCGATTTCCGCAAGCAGGATTACCGCGATACGAATGGCCAATATGATGCAATCGTGAGCGTGGAGATGGTCGAGGCGCTTGGGCGTGAATACTGGCCGACCTTCATGGACTGCATCGCGCGCAACCTGAAGCCCGGCGGTAAGGCGGCGATCCAGTATATCTCGATGAAGGATTCGCTGTTCGATGCTTATGCGAAAAGCGCTGATTTCATCCAGGCCTATATCTTCCCGGGCGGCCTGCTCATCCGCACCAGCGAGTTCCGCCAGCTGGCGGAAGAGCGCGGGCTTGAATGGCACGACCAGCACGACTTCGGCATCGATTATGCGGAAACGCTGAAAGCCTGGCGCGAGAATTTCGACAGGGCGGCTGGCAAGGGACATCTGCCGCAAGGGTTCGATGACCGTTTCAGACGATTGTGGCGATACTACCTGATGTATTGTGAAGGTGGATTCCGCGGTGGCGGTATCGACGTCCACCAGGTTACGCTCAAGAAGATATAGGCAAGAAAATACAGGGTCGCGAAAATTGGGGGAGAGACAATGAAGAAATGGATCATCGGCCTGCTGGCCGTGCTGCTGGTTGCGGGTGGAATTACCTGGTTTATCCTGCCCAAGGATACCCGCGACCTGCTCGCCAATATGCCGACTGACCGCAATGTCCTGTTCTGGTCGGTCGAGCAGCGCGACGCCGCGTTTCGGGCGATGGACGCACTGCCGGTGCTGGCAGAGGCGCGGGTGATCGAATCCGGTGATACCGTATTCCCCCTTCCGGCCGGAGAAACGCTCGATCTGGGTGTCGATCTCGATGCCTACATGAAGAAGCAGCGCACTTCCGGGATGGTGATCGTGCTCGACGGCATGGTCGTTACCGAAAAATACGGGCTCGGTTTTGGCCCCGAAGGCAAGTGGACCAGCTTCTCGGTCGCGAAGAGCCTCACCTCGACCATGGTTGGTGCGGCGGTCAAGGATGGCGCGATCAAGAGCCTGGATGACAAGGTCACTGACTATATCGAAGGGCTGAAGGGTTCGGCCTATGACGATGTGACCGTTCGCCAATTGCTGACCATGACATCGGGCGTGAAGTGGAACGAGGACTATACCGATCCCAATTCGGATGTTGCGAAGTTCAACGAACACCAGGCTGAAGACGGGCTCGATGCGACCGTCAGCTATATGCGGACCCTCCCGCGCGAGGCGCCTGCGGGCGAGAAGTGGGTTTACAAGACCGGTGAAACCAACCTGATCGGCGTGCTGGTAAGCGAGGCGACGGGCAAGCCGCTATCCGAATACCTGTCGGAAAAGGTCTGGGCACCGTTCGGCATGGAGCAGGATGCGACATGGCTCCTTGGTTCGACCGGGCATGAGATCAGCGGGTGTTGTATCCAGGCCTCGACGCGCGATTTCGCGCGCTTTGGCCTGTTTATGCTCGGCGGGGCAAAAATCGATGGTGTCAGCGTGCTGCCCGATGGCTGGATTGCCGAGGCGACGACAAAGCAGGCACCCATCGGTGTCGAAGGTCGCGGATACGGCTTCCAGTGGTGGACCAATGACGAGGGCAGCTATGCCGCGCAGGGTATCTTCGGGCAGGGCATCTTCATCGATCCCGCGCGCAATCTGGTGATCGCATCGAACAGCAACTGGCCGACGGCAACCGATTATGAAGGCGTGGGGGCAGAGCGCGAGGCGTTCTACAAGGCGGTGCAGGCAGCGGTCGACCGGAAGAAAGGGAAGGCGGCCGAACCTGCGGGCTAGGCCCGATCAGCCCGATCAGATCGTGCTGCGATAGACCGTCGAGGGGCTGTAACGCTGCAGGATGTTGTCATGCACGATCGGGCTGAGCAGTTCCATGAAGGCGCAGCCGACGATCGAGTTTTCCCACCACACCACTTCGGCCTGGAGCGATTCCAGGCCGGGGAGGGTGATCCAGCACACCTGGCCTGCATGCATCCGGCTGATCGCGGCGGCACTGAAGCCGGAAATCGACAGATCGTGCACAACCGTCTGGAACGCCCGCCCACCCGAAGCGCGAAGCTGCGCCGGGATGGTGATCTTCGTGCGCGGGCTGCAGCGGTCTTCCTGCGCTGCGACGAGATAATTGTCCTGTGTATCCAGCATGATGGCGTCAAATCCCGTGTTCGAAACTGTCGAAAGCCTTTCCGCTGGCTTGCGCGGGAGGCTTTGCACAGTGTCGACGGGTCTGGTTGCTGCTTGGTTGCGCAGCATGGCTAAGGAATATTTACCAGCGTATCACGCGGTTTCCGGCACTCTTTCGCGGTGGCCGGTTTCGAAATCATCGCTGAGGAGGGCAACCAGGCGTTCGCCGACTCGGGACGGTTCCTTCACCGTCTTCGGATCTTCGCCCGGATAGGCCTTGGCGCGCATAGCCGTGCGGGTTGCGCCGGGATCGACGATGGCAACACGGACATTGCCGATCTTTTCGACCTCGGCTGCATAGCTTTCGAGCAGCGATTCGAACGCCGCCTTGGTCGATCCATAGGCAGACCAATAGGCGCGCGGTTGCGCACCGACCGAACTGGTCAGGCCGATCACACGGCCGTGCCCGCTGCGCTTCAGCAGGGGATCGAATGCGGCCAGCATTGCCTGCGTGGCGATCAGGTTGACCGTGATCGCGGTACCGAACTGCTTGGGATCGATCTGCGTAACGGGTGTAAGAGTCGGCAGGTAAGCTGCTGACAGAACAAGGATATCGAGCTTGTCCCAGCGTCCGGCAATCGCCGTGGCGAGTCGGGCAATTCCATCGGCTTCGGTCAGGTCGACCGGTGCGATGGTGGATGCACCGCCAGCGTCATGGATCTCGTCCTCAATGGCTTCGAGCGCGCGCACATCGCGACCGGTTAGCACAACATGAGCCCCCGCAGCAGCGAGAGCCTTGGCAGTGGCTGCCCCGATCCCCTTGCTCGCACCGGTTACGAGTGCAAGGCGCCCTTCAAGCGGCCCTTCCGGCGATTTGTCGGATGACATTCAGGCTACCTTGTCGAACGAAAGCTGCGCGTCGGATGCTTTTTTCTGGGCGAGATCGGTCAGCGAGGTCGGATAATCGCCGGTGAAGCAGGCATCGCAGAATTGCGGGCAGGCCGGTTGCCGTGCCTCTTGCCCGACCGCCCGGTACAGACCGTCGATGGAGACGAATGCGAGGCTGTCCGCCTTGATGAACTCGCGCATCGGCTCGACATCCATCCGCGCGGCAAGCAGCTTGGAGCGCTCAGGCGTGTCGACGCCGTAGAAGCAGCTATGCGCGGTTGGCGGGCTGGCCACGCGAAAATGCACTTCGCTCGCACCGGCTTCGCGCATCATCTCGACGATCTGGAGCGAGGTGGTGCCGCGCACGATCGAATCGTCGATCAGCACGATCCGCTTGCCTTCTACGAGGCCGCGATTGGCGTTGTGCTTGCGCTTCACCCCGGTGTGGCGCGCACCGTCGCTCGGCTGGATGAAGGTGCGCCCGACATAGTGCGAGCGGATGATGCCGAGTTCGAACGGGATGCCGGACTGCTGGGCATAGCCAATGGCTGCAGGAACGCCGCTGTCGGGCACCGGCACGACGAGGTCCGCCTCTACCGGATTCTCGATCGCCAGTTGCTCGCCGATTGCCTTGCGCGCGGCATACACGCTGCGGCCGTCGAAGATCGAATCGGGGCGGCTGAAATAGACATGCTCGAAAATGCATGGGCGCGAAGGGTGGTTGCCGAATGGCCGCAGCGAACTGACCTTGCCGTCGAACCCGACTTTAACCAGTTCGCCCGGTTCGATCGAACGCACGAACTCCGCACCGATGACGTCGAAGGCGACCGTTTCGCTGGCGAACACCACTGCGTCGCCGCGCTTGCCCATCTGCAAGGGGCGAATGCCCAGCGGGTCGCGGCAGGCGATCATGCCTTCCGGCGTCATCACGATCAGCGAATAGGCACCCTCGACCATCCGCAGCGCGTCGACCAGCCGGTCGACCGTGGTCGGATAGCGGCTGGTTGCAACAAGGTGGATGATCACCTCGGTGTCGGAGGTCGACTGGAAGATCGCGCCCCTGCTGACGAGGTCATCGCGCAATGCCTGCGCGTTGGAGATGTTGCCATTATGCGCCACGGCGAACCCGCCGCTCGCAAGATCGGCATAGAGCGGCTGCACGTTGCGCAGGCCGGAACCGCCCGTGGTCGAATAGCGGACATGACCTGCGGCCATATAGCCGGGCAATTCGTCCAGCTGCTGCTGCGTGCTGAAATTCTCTGCCACATGGCCTGTGCCGCGCCGGGTGTAGAACATATCCCCGTCGAAGCTGGTGATGCCGGCGGCTTCCTGCCCGCGATGCTGCAGGGCGTGCAGGCCCAGTGCGGCGATGGCCGAGGCATCCTGCGCGTTGATTGCGCCGAATACGCCGCATTCCTCGCGCAGCTTGTCCCCGTCTTCGTCACGGAATGGATGGGTGAAATTCATAATCGACCGCCCGATGCTGTGCGCCAACACTCGCTGGCGCGTCATTGGCGATGTTGCAGCCAGATTACAAGGGCAGTCCTGTGCCAATGATGCCGGTCCGGTGGATGGACCGGCCTATTTCATTGCAGCGACAGGAAAGCCTGCCTAAACGGGCCGCATCCTTGCCACTATCGCGGGTCGATCCAGTCTTGCTGCTTTCCAATTTCGAATGGACCATCGCCAAGCGTTACCTGCTTCCGGGACGCAGCGAGGCCTTTATCGCGCTGGTCGCCGGGATCAGTGTCGTGGTGGTCATGCTCAGCGTTGCCATGCTGGTCACGGTAATGAGCGTGATGAACGGTTTTCGCGGCGAGCTGCTGGACCGGATCGTCGGGCTGAACGGTCACGCCATTGTCCAGGCCTATGGCGGGCGGCTCGACAACTGGGAAGCGGTGCTTGAGGATATTCGCGAAACCCCCGGGGTGACCGATGCCTCCCCGCTGATCGACCAGCCCCTGATGGTGAGCTACAATGGCCGGGTCGAAGGCATCGTGATGCGGGGAAACACCGCTGAAGACATTGCCGAGCTGGATGACAAGATAATCGCCGGGGACCTTGGCCGTGTCAGTCCGGGAGACAACACGGTGGTGATCGGGGCCAGGCTGGCAGAGGCGATTGGCGCCAATGTCGGCACGATGATCACCATCGTCAATCCGCAGGGACGCACGACACCCTTCGGCACCGTGCCGCGCCAGATCAGCTATGAAGTCGTGGCGCTGATGGAGACCGGGATTTACGAATTCGACCAGGCCTTCGTCATCATGCCCATTCCCGATGCGCAACGGTTGTTGCTGACTGGGGACAAGATCGGCATGATCGAAGTGCAGACCGAAGATCCGGACCGGGTCGAGGCGATCATGGCCCCGGTCGAAGCGAAACTGCAAGGCAGGGCGGTGGTCACCAGCTGGAAGACGATGAATGCGTCGATCTTCGAGGCGCTGGAAGTCGAGCGGGTGGCGATGTTCTTCGCGCTGTCGATCATCGTCGTGGTCGCCGCGTTCAACATCCTTTCCTCGCTGGTCATGCTCGTCCGCGCCAAGACGCGCGATATCGCGATCATGCGGACGATGGGCGCGACCCGGCGCAGCCTGCTCAAGATATTTGTCACCACCGGATTTACCGTCGGCGCGATCGGCGCAGGGGCAGGGCTGATCCTCGGCTTCCTGCTGCTCTATTTCCGCCAGCCCATCGTCGAAGGAATCCAGTGGGCGACCGGGGCGCAGTTGTGGAACCCCGAAGTGCGCATCCTTACCGAGCTGCCGGCGCGGATCGATCCGTGGGAGATTGTCGGCATCGTCGCGCTGGCGCTGGGCCTCAGCCTGCTGGCGACGCTCTATCCTGCGCTCAAGGCGTCGAAGACCGATCCGGTACAGGTGCTGCGTTATGAGTAATCCGGTCGTCAAACTCACCGGGCTGACCCGCAGCTTCGAACAGGGCGGGGTCACCATCGATGTGCTGCGCGGGGTGAACCTCGCGATCCAGCCGGGCGAGATCGTCGCGCTGCTCGGCCCGTCGGGATCGGGGAAGTCGACCATGTTGCAGGCGGTCGGCCTGCTTGAAGGCGGGTTCGGCGGCAGGATCGAGATCGGCGGGACCGATGCCAGTGCGCTGGCATCCGACGGGCGGACCACGCTGCGGCGCAGCCACCTTGGCTTCGTGTACCAGTTCCATCACTTGCTGCCTGATTTCACGGCGGTCGAGAACGTCAACCTGCCGCAGTTGATTGCCGGTGTTTCGACGGCAGATGCGACGGCGCGCTCAGAGCAATTGCTCTCCTCTCTCGGCCTGTCGGAACGGCTTGCTCACCGCCCAAGCCAGCTTTCGGGCGGCGAGCAGCAGCGTGTCGCTGTGGCGCGCGGGCTCGCCAATCGCCCGCAGCTGGTGCTGGCAGACGAGCCGACCGGCAATCTCGACGAGCACACGTCGGACAAGGTGCTGGCGCAGTTCCTTGAGCTAGTGCGGGGCGAGGGCAGTGCTGCGCTCGTTGCGACACATAACGAGCGCCTGGCCGCAAGGATGGACCGGGTGGTGCGCCTGCATGATGGTGTGCTTGAGTAGCCCCCATGGCCTGCAACCGGTCGAGGAGGGTGACCGGTTGATGGAAGTGTGATCGACCGGCTGCCTGCAGCCGTCCATTCTCCCATCCACTTGGGTCAAGGGGGACTGAACCATGATATCGACCTCGATCATCGCGCTGCTGTTGCAGGCCAATCCGGCACCAACGGCCGTCGCGCCACCACCGCCCTGCGCCAGCGAAGCCCATGCGGGGTTCGATTTCTGGGTTGGCGAGTGGGAAGTTTTTGCCGGTTCGCCCGAAGCCAAGGTTGCCGAAAGCCGGATTGAACGGACCAACAATGGCTGCGCCGTGATCGAAAACTGGATGCCGCTGAGCGGGCGGACAGGAACCAGCCTCAACCACTACGATCCGCAAGGTCAGCAATGGCACCAGAAATGGGTCGGTTCGGGCGGCGGCGCGGTCGAGTTCACCGGCGGCGTCACCGATGGCAAGATGGTGCTGACCGGCAACTGGCCCAGCCCGCAGGCCCCGCACCAGTTGATCCGCATGAGCTACACCGCGAACGGTGATGGCAGCGTGCGTCAATTCGGTGAGGCGTCGAACGATCACGGTTTGACGTGGCAAACCAGCTTCGATTTCCTATATCGCCCCAAGGCGCCGACAACGCCCTGACCGGAGGGGACCACATGACCACCATTGCCGATTTTACCGTTGAGAGTTCCAACGGCAGCAAGCTCGACCTGTCCGAGAAGAAGGGAAAGGTGCTGCTGGTGGTCAACACCGCGAGCAAGTGCGGCTTCACCCCGCAATACAAGGGGCTGGAAGAGGTCTTTCAGGACTACAAGGACAAGGGGTTCGAGGTGCTCGCATTCCCGTGCAACCAGTTCGGCGGGCAGGAACCGGGCGGGCAGGACGAGATCGAACAGTTCTGCGAGGTCAATTTCGGCCTGAGCTTCCCGTTGATGAAGAAGATCGACGTCAATGGCACCGATGCCAGCCCGCTGTTCGACTGGATGAAGGGCGAAGCGCCGGGCCTGATGGGTTCGAAATCGATCAAGTGGAACTTCACCAAGTTCCTGATCGATCGCGAGGGGAATGTGGTCAAACGCTACGCCCCGCAAGACACGCCCGACCGTATCCGCAAGGATATCGAGAAGCTGCTGTAACCGCGCGCCGGTTCAGCGCGAATTGCGGGGCACTATGCTCGAATCTCTCAACCAGTGGTTTCTCTCGCTCGGCGCAGAATATGGGGTCAATCCCTATATCTTCGGCTCGATCTATGTCGGGGCGATACCGTTCTTCCTGATGTCCATCGCCTGGCTGGTGCGCCGGGCAAAGGCGGGGCGCTCGACCGTTGTGCCGACAATGTGCGCGGGCTTCTGCTTCGTGTCGGCCTATATCTATCTCGCGATTGCCGGGCGGAACATCCCCGTCTGGGTATGGGGATTCCTCGCCGTCCTGATCGTCTATGGCGCATGGTCGAGTATCCGCGACACTCGCCGCAAGATTGCGGCGGCAAGGGCTGAGCACAGCGGGTAACTCTGTGGAGAATTTCCTGCCGCAACCCCTTTGAGGAATCGCCCGGCGATCCTACTCTCGGCGCATGGCCCACGCCCCGTTCGTCCCGCTGCGCATCCTTTCATCCTATTCGATGCTCGAAGGAGCGATCGATCCCAAGGCGATCCCCAAGCTGGCGAAGGAACGCGGCTTCCCCGCCATCGCCATCGCCGATCGCAACGGGCTGTATGGCGCGGTCATGTTCGCCGGGGCCTGCATGGCCGAAGGCATCCAGCCGATCATCGGCACCTTGCTGGGTGTGGCACGCGATGAGCAGGGCAAGCAGGTCGACTACCTCCCGCTCTATGCGCAGGATGAGGCGGGCTATGACAATCTCTGCCACCTCGTCAGCAAGGCGCATCTCGACCGGCCGCTCGAGCTTGAGCCGCATGTCCAGCTTGGCGATCTCGAAGGCCACACAGATGGGCTGATTGCGCTGACTGGCGCGAGCGAAGGCGGGGTGACCGACCTGCTGGCAAATGGCCAGCAAGACGCGGCAGAGACACTGCTCGACCGCCTGACGAGCCTGTTTCCCGGCCGCCTCTATATCGAGTTGGCAAGGCGCGGGAATGCAAACGAGGAAGCGGCGGAAGATGCGTTGGTCGATCTCGCCTATGCGCGCGACTTGCCACTGGTCGCGACCAACCCCGCCAACTTTGCCGAACGCTATATGCACAGCGCACACGACGCCATGCTGTGCATCGCTGGCTCGACCCATATCGAGGCGGAAGACCGTCCGCGCTCCAACGCCGAGGCATGGGTCAAGACCGCGCCTTTGATGCAAGAGTCATTTGCCGACTTGCCCGAGGCGACCGCCAACACGCTCGTGATTGCCCGGCGCTGCGCCTATGCGCCGCCTTATCGCAAACCGATCCTGCCCAGCCTTGCAGGCGATCTTGAGGGTGAGGCGAAGATGCTTGCGGAGGATGCTCGCAAGGGGCTGGAGGCGCGGCTCGAACCCTATGGCGAGCTTTCGGAGGAAGAGCGCAAGGTCTATCTGGACCGGCTCGATTTCGAAGTCGGCGTGATCAACCAGATGGGCTTCCCCGGCTACTTCCTGATTGTTGCCGACTTTATCAAATGGGCCAAGGATCACGACATCCCGGTCGGGCCGGGGCGTGGTTCGGGTGCAGGCAGCCTCGTCGCCTGGGCGCTGACCATCACCGATCTCGATCCGATCAGGCTAGGGCTGCTGTTCGAACGCTTCCTCAATCCCGAACGCGTTTCGATGCCCGACTTCGATATCGACTTCTGCGAAACGCGGCGCGGTGAGGTGATCCGCTACGTCCAGCAGAAATACGGCCATGATCACGTCGCGCAGATCATCACTTTCGGTAAGCTGAAAGCCCGCGCGGTGCTGCGCGATACCGGCCGTATCCTGCAGATGAGCTACGGCCATGTCGACCGGCTGTGCAAGATGGTGCCCAACCACCCGACCGACCCGTGGACCTTGCCGCGTGCGCTCAATGGCGCGGCGGATTTCAGGCGTGAATATGACAATGACAACGAGGTGAAGCGCCTCGTCGACCTCGCGATGCAGCTCGAGGGATTCCCGCGCAACAGTTCGACCCACGCGGCGGGCGTGGTGATCGGTGACAGGCCCCTGGCACAGCTGGTGCCCCTCTATCGCGATCCGCGTTCGGAAATGCCGGTTACGCAATACGACATGAAGAATGTCGAAAGCAGCGGGCTGGTGAAGTTCGACTTCCTTGGACTGAAAACGCTGTCGGTGCTGCACAAGGCGGTCAAGCTGCTCGAAAAACGCGGTGTAACCATCGATCTCGGCGCGCTGGCGTGGGATGATCCGGCGGTTTTCCAGCTGCTCAAATCGGGCAATACGGTGGGCGTGTTCCAGCTGGAATCGGAGGGGATGCGGCGCACGCTGACGGCGGTGAAGCCGACCAATTTCGGCGATATCATCGCGCTCGTTTCGCTCTATCGCCCCGGTCCGATGGATAACATCCCGCTATTCGGCAAGCGCAAGGCGGGCGAGGTCGAGATCGAGTATCCGCACCCCAAGCTCGAAGGCATATTGTCCGAAACCTACGGCATCTTCGTCTACCAGGAACAGGTGATGCAGGCGGCGCAGATCCTTGCCGGATACTCGCTCGGCGATGCCGACCTGCTGCGCCGCGCTATGGGCAAGAAGAACCAGGCAGAGATGGACAAGCAGCGTGCGCGCTTCATCGAAGGGTGCAAGGACGTTTCGGATATCGACCCGAAGAAGGCGAGCGAACTGTTCGACTTGATCGACAAGTTCGCCGGCTATGGCTTCAACAAGTCGCACGCTGCGGCCTACGCCCTGCTCGCCTACCAGACCGCATGGCTCAAGGCGCACTACCCGGAAGAGTTCTACGCGGCATCGATGTGTTTCGACATGCACCAGTCGGAAAAGCTGGCGCTGTTCGTCGATGATGCGCGGCGCCACGGGATCGAGATCGCACCGCCCGATGTGAACCATTCGGAAGCGGAGTTCACCGTCGAGCAGACCGACGAGGGTTATGCGGTGCGCTATGCCCTCGCAGGTATCCGCAATGTCGGCGAAAAGGCGATGGATGCGCTGGTGGCGGAGCGTGAGGCCAACGGCCCGTTTGAAACGCTCAAGCAACTGTTCGAACGCCTGCCCAAGGGCAGCATGAATTCGCGCCAGCTGGAAGGGCTGATCTGTGCGGGCGCGCTGGACGGGCTGGAAGCCAACCGGGCAAGACTGCTCGAGAATGCAGACCTGCTCCTTGCCGTTGCCGACAGCGCGGCGCGCGAGCGGGAAAGCGGGCAGGGCGGCTTGTTCGGTGGTGAGGATACCAATGCAGACAGCCTGCGCCTGAAAGAAGTCGACGAATGGCCCCGCATCGATCGCATGGCGAAGGAACGGGAGAACTTCGGCTTCTATTTCTCCGCCCATCCGGTGCAGCAATTCTGGCAGGTCGCTTCGGCCAATGGTGCGCGAACCTACCAAAGCCTGATGGAAGCGGGCGCGCCGCCGGGTGGCCGCCAGCCTGCCGTCATGGCGGCGATGGTTGAGAAGGTGAACAAGGGCAAGACGCGCAAGGGCAAGGATTTCGTGCGCGCCGATTTTTCCGACCAGACCGGGCAGTTCAGTGCGGCCTGTTTCGAAGAGTCTCTGGTCGAGCAGTTCCTGCGCTGGGCAGAGGATGCCACCTGCATCCTCCTCAATGTCGAGCTCGATTCGCCCAGTCCCGACGAACCGCCGCGCATCACGGTGCGCGGCGCGCGTCCGCTGGACGAGGTGAAGGGCGGATCGCGCATGGTGCTGACACTCGAACTGTCCGATGCTGCGGCCCTGCACGATCTCAAGATGGAACTCGGACCCGGTACGCCGGGGCATGGTGAAGTGCTGGTCAGGCTCAGGACCGGTGAGGCGATAGAGCCGCAGATCCGGCTCGGTCGTGACTACGCGCTCGACGGGGAACTGGCCGAACGGCTTGCATTGATCGAAGGGCTCGACAAGGTCTCGCTCACCACCCGCAAGGAAGGCTCACACCTCCGTCTCGTCGCCTGACGGCATTGAGTCCTTGCCGCCGAACACCCGGGTCCAGCGTGCCAGTATGAAGAGCAGGACCGGCACGAACATGGTGTTCGCGATGTCGTGCACGCTTTCGGCAAAATAGGGCGTATGCTCGATCCGCAAGTTATAGCGGATATCCGACAACTCGTTGGCAATTGCCACGATCAGCACCAGCGGCAGAGCCTTGCCGTCGCGTGCTTTCCAGCCGAACAGCATGTTCACCGCCACAAAGACGAGGAGCGCGATGTAGATATGCAGCGCATCCTTCTCCAGCCCGGTAAAATCGACGGCGAGAAGCTTGAGGTCGTAAAGCCATTGCATGGCGTCCAGCCCTAGGCCGCGTGGACAGATTCCTCAACGCCACGGTTCGAGTCAAAATTCGATCTCACCAGGCGCGTGACCGAAGGAAGTGCCACTCACTATCGAGGTCACGCAACGCAGTGAGGGCGGATTTGGGCCGAACCCCGAAGGGGCCAGACGAGAAAGCGCCAGTTCCGCGTCGCTCCTCCTTGAATATGCAAAAGCATGTCCTGCATCCTCGCTCCTTGAACTGGCGCTTTCTCGTCTGGCCGTGGCATTGGGGAATCTGTCCAAGCGGCCTAGACCGATTGCCTTCACTGGCAAGCACGGGCATGAAAGGTCTCAAAGCAAAACCCTAAGAGAGGAGAGAGATGCCGATGGGACCGCTCGGAGCGATGCAGGACTGGACGATGCGCCTGACCCACGTGATCGATCACGCAGCGCGCGAGGCCGGTATGCGGGAGATCGTTACCCGCTGGGCCGACGGCAGCGAAACGAGGACGAACTGGGCAGGCATTCGCGGCGATGCGCTGAAGATGGCGCAGGCGCTGCAGGCTCTCGGCATCAGGAAGGGCGACCGTGTTGCCAGCCTCGCCATGAACCACTCGCGGCATCTCGTCAGCTGGTATGGCGTTGCCGGGATGGGCGGCGTGCTCCACACGGTCAATCCGCGCCTGTTCGACGACCAGCTCGAATATATCGTCAACCACGCCGAGGATAAGGTGCTGTGCTACGATGCGGCGTTCCAGCCGATCGTCGACCGGATGAAGGAGCGCTGGACCACGGTCGAACATTATATCTGCTATGATTCCGGCGATCATTCCCCCGCATTCGAGGACTGGATCGGGGAGCAGGATGGCGATTTCGAGTGGGTTGGCGGGGCAGAGAGCGATCCCTGCATGATCTGCTACACCAGCGGGACAACCGGCAATCCCAAGGGCGTGCAGTATGAGCACCGCTCCACCGTGCTGCACGCGCTCGCCGGGTTACAGCCCTCGACCTTCAATTTCAGCGCCTCCTCGGTGATGTTGCCGGTGGTGCCGATGTTCCATGCCGCAAGCTGGGGGTTGCCCTATGCCGGGGCGATGGCGGGCATCAAATTCGTCTTCTCTGCGGTCAACGATCCGGCCGTCCTGCACGAGCTCATGCTGCGCGAAGGGGTGACCGACAGTGCGGGTGTGCCGACCGTGTGGCTCGCGCATTTCCAGTATTGCGACAAGGAAGGGATCGACCTGCCGCCCCTGAAGGCTGCCACTATCGGTGGCTCGGCAGCACCGCGCTTCATGATTGAGCGGTTGATGAAGAACGGCACCCGCGTGCAGCATGCCTGGGGCATGACCGAAACCTCCCCCATCGGCACGGTTGGCGGGCCGACGTGGAACTGGGACCAGCTCAGCTTCGACGAGAAGGTCGAATCCACAATGAAGCAGGGCCGCCCCATTTTCGGGGTCGAACTGCGCACGGTCGATCTCGACGACATGATGACCGAATTGCCCCGCGATGGTGAGGCATCGGGCGCTTTGCAGATACGCGGGCCATGGATCATCAAGCGGTATTTCAAGGCCGAACAGGATGCCGTGAACAACGAAGGCTGGTTCGATACCGGCGATGTCGGCATCATCCATCCCGACGGCACGCTGCAACTGACCGACCGGACGAAGGACGTCATCAAGTCGGGCGGCGAATGGATCAGCTCGGTCGAGCTGGAGAATGCGGCTGTCGGCCATCCTGCCGTTGCCGAGGCGGCCTGCGTCGGCATGTTCCACCCCAAATGGGATGAACGGCCCGTTCTGTTCGTCGTGCGCAAGGAGGGTGCGGACTGCACGGGCGACGAGATTATCGACCATCTCAAACCGCTGATTGCCAAATGGTGGCTGCCCGATGCGGTCGAGTTCGTCGACGATATCCCGCACACGGCGACGGGCAAGATCAGCAAGAAGGACCTGCGGGACCGCTTTGCCGACTACAAGCTGGCAGACGTATGATGGAAGGCATTTTCATCGACCCGTCTCCCGCCAATTTCGCGGCCTTCAAGGACCTGCCGCGTGATGAGCCGATCCATATGCTCAACCTCCTGCGTTATCGCGACCTCGCCGAATATCCCGAGGGGCACGAGCACCATGGCAATGGCTGGAGCGGGCGGCGCGCCTATCAGGAATACGGCAAGACCAGCGGCCCGATCTTCCAGCGTGTCGGCGGCAGCATCGTGTGGCGCGGCGCGTTCCAGACGGTGGTGACCGGGCCGGAAGACATGCGCTGGGACGATGGCTTTGTGGCGCAATACCCGAACTCCGCCGCTTTCTTCGAAATGATCAAGGACGCAGACTACCAGCAGGCGGTGGTGAACCGCACGGCGGCGCTGGCGGATAGCCGGTTGGTGCGGTTCAGGCCGGGTGAAGCTGGCGAGGGGTTCGGTTGAGCGACAGCTCGAGAGGGGTTATCCTTCCTTTTGAAAACAGGTCGTGACCCACTTTGTTGCCCTTCGTTGATCGGATTTCAGCCACTCGAAATAGCGTTCTATACTTCCGCTACGCTGATACTCACTCGTGCCGAAACTCTGGGCGAGGCAACTGCAGTGGTTTTTTACCCCCATGGTGACCCTGCCGGTCACTTTCGCGCGTTCCTGGTGGCACGCAGTTTCAAATGAAGATGCTACAACTGGCTTGCCACCGACCGGGAACGCTCGGCCAACGGCAGCAGCGAACAGGTTGCGCGAATAAGCAAGCATCGGCTGTGAACATCCAAAGTGCCCTTCAAGATGGCTTGCGTCCTTTATCGCTGCGTCGGGCCAATCGCCGCCCTCGGGAAGGATATAGGAGAATGTCCCCGGCCCGGAGCTCTGAATGCCGAACTTGCCAGTTTCGCTGCGTACACCGGAGTCCAGTTCGTTCGCGAAATTTGACTGGATCATTTGCGGGCATTTGTAGTTCAGGTAGGCGATCTGGGCTATTGCCCAGCTGCGAGCGCGGATCGAGGTGACGCCGCGGGTTCCGAAAACTATCTTGCCTGTTGTGCCGGCAATACCGTCAAGTGCTGTTGCCCTTGCCAGAAGGTCAAGGTCTCCAGTTGCGAATGCTATCGCCATCCTAGGTTCGCGAAGTGCCTTGTCGCTGCGAGCCTGCTCGGCGACGACGGATGCATCGGTGGCCGAAGTGACTTGCGCCGAGACACCGTGCCATGTTGCAAATCCGAGGGCTAGCAGGAGCAACCCTACGCCCATTGTGCCTATATTGCGGATCACTCGGGGCAACCGCTGCTGCAATCACCACACTTGCAGCTGGAGACCACCCACGTGGAACCGAAATCTCTCGCCAATGAAAGGAGGAAAATATTCGGATCCCATCCAGTCGGCGCGCAACTGCCCATACCATCGGCAAATTTGCCATATGCCACGCGAACCCAAACCGGCTCGCTTCCGGGGCTATAAGGGTGAGGCCCTTCAGACCATCGGGTGTTGTAAGTCATTCCGAACAAACCCGGCTTGGCCCTGCGCCAGTTGAACAGGCCTCGGCTGAATTTGTGCTGGATCGCCGTGTCTTCGATGTAGGGTGCCGCTTCACCCTGTGCATTCTTCAAATTGGTCAAGCACTTGCACGAAGCTGCAATTCGCGTCGAATTCAGCTGCGGGAAACGATCGAGCTTGAGGTTGTTCCGGTATGTCGGGCTCGCAGCCGCCTCGGCAAGATTTCCGCTACACATACCCGAGAAGGTTTGCCCCTGAGGTTCTTGGGCGCGGGCACCAAGTGCGCCGAAGACGGAAATCGCGCCGATGAGAAGACTGGCTGCAAACAACGAAATAGCAAAACTCTTCATCCCGGTTCCCCTGCCTTGAGACGAAATACCGTCGGCAAGGTAGTCCCGCCGAGCGAGCTTGTTCAAGCCGAAATTTACACTGTGTTGAAATAGGTAGGCCTGTCATGCCAAGCCCATGACGGGCAGGGTGGTGAACGGGGTGGTGTATTTGCTCACAGCAAGCGCAATTGTCCGCCCACTTCCGGCCTCCTGAACTGCGAGCAATCCAGTTCGAACTTCGCCTTTCCTATCCCCGCGCGCTTGCAGGCGAGGTTGAACCGGGCGCGGAACAGGTCGGCCCACACGCCGCTCGGGCGCATGCGGGTGAAGAAATGGGGATCATTGTCACGCCCCCCGCGGATCGAGCGGACGATGCTCATCACCTTGCCCGCGCGTTCGGGATAGTGGACGTCGAGCCATTCGCGGAACAGGGGTGATACTTCGTGCGGCAGGCGCAGCGGGATCCAGCTTGCCGACGGGATACCGATATCTCCCGCACGTTCGAGCAGCCGCTCCATGAATTCGTCGGTGATGGCCGGTATCACCGGTGCGATCGAAATATGCGACGGCACGCCCGCTTCGACGAGTTTTTCCAATGCTGCGAGTCGCTTGGCCGGTGATGCTGCGCGCGGTTCGAGCTTGCCGGACAGCTTCGGGTCGAGGGTCGTGACCGATACTGCCACGGCCACCAGTTTTCGCCTGGCCATTTCTTCGAGCAGGTCCAGATCGCGCAGCACACGGTCGGATTTGGTCGTGATTGCCACCGGATGCCGCGCCTCGAGGCACACCTCCAGCACCTGCCGCGTGATCCGGTATCTGGCCTCGATCGGCTGGTAGGGATCGGTATTGGTCCCCATCGCGATGAATTGCGGCCGGTAGCCCGGCTTGGCGAGCGTCCTGCGCAGGATTTCTGCCGCATCCGGCTTGGCAAACAGCTTTGTCTCGAAATCCAGCCCCGGCGACAGGTCGTGATAGGCGTGGGTCGGGCGGGCGAAGCAGTAGACGCAGCCATGTTCGCACCCGCGATAGGCGTTGATCGACCGGTCGAACGGCACATCGGGCGAGGAATTGAAGCTGAGGATCGTCTTCGGGTGCTCTTCGGTAACGCTTGTGCGCAGCTTGACCGGCGGGCCGTCGAGTTGCTGCATGTGATCGCGCCAGTCGCCGTTGACCTCGCGGGTGGCCAGGCCGAAGCGGGTAGGGAGCGCCCCCGACTGCGCGCCGCGCCCGGAAGTCTTCGGAGTTGGTGGCTGGGTCATTTTATGGAACATATGCGGAACATTGGTGCTGCGCCAGCGGAATATGCTGCTGGTGTTGACAGGTATGACACTGTCCTGCGCCTGTTTTGCCAGAACTGTCACCTTGCGGAGCACGGCTCTTCGTTTCCGGGTTGCTCCGGACTTGAAACGGGTACTGCGGTGGACCGGACGGCAGGGAAGGCGTGGGCATGACGCCCCGCCTTACGCAAGCATCACTCTTGTAGGACAGCGCGAAATCAGGCTTCGCGCAGGCGCGGCATCAGTTCGACGAAATTGCACGGGCGGTTGCGGCTGTCGAGCTGTTCGGCAAGGATGCCGTCCCACCCGTCCTTCACCGCGCCATTCGATCCCGGCAGGGCAAAGACATAGGTTCCGCGCGCCAGCACGGCGCAGGCGCGGCTCTGGATCGTGCTGGTGCCGATGGTCGAATAGCTGACCATGCGAAACAGCTCGCCAAAGCCGGGAATGTCCCGCTCCTTGACCCTGTCGAGCGCCTCTGGCGTCACATCGCGGCCCGTCAGGCCGGTGCCGCCGGTGCTGACAATGGCATCGATGCCGGTATCGTCGATCCAGTTGTTGAGCCGCTGGACCAGCGCATCGGCATCGTCCCGCTCAATCGCGCGCGCAGCCAGCCGGTGGCCCGCTGCCTTGATCCGTTCGGCAAGGATATCGCCCGAAGTATCATCGGCAGCGGTGCGCGTGTCCGATACGGTCAGCAGCGCGATATTGATCGGTTTGAAGGTGCGGGAAGGGTCGATTGCCATTGCGCGCCTACTAGCTCTTCAACGCTCGGCCATCAATCGCCTATCAATCGCCCGCTAATCGCCCATCAATCGCGATGCGTCAGGCGAACGCCGCGACCGCCCGAAAGCTCGGGGAAAGTTGGCCACATGCCCTGCGCCAGCGCCTCACGACTGGGTGAGTTGCCGCCAGCCTGCCGCTCATACATCCAGTAATTGCGCATCACGATGGCGACATAGCCGCGCGTTTCCCAATAGGGGATGCTTTCCATGTAAAGCAGCGCATCGCCCTGGTCGCGGACTTCGCTGTTCCACCGGGTTACCGGCGAAAGCCCGGCATTGTAGGCGGCCATGATCTTGGGCAGCAGCCCGTCGGTCGCGCCGCTGTCACGCAGCATGCCGAGATGTTCCTGCCCGAAGGCGAGGTTGACTTCCGGTTGCGACAGGTCGCGGGCATTGCCCGAAACACCGATCTTGCGCGCATGGTCGGTTGCGGCAGCAGGCATGATCTGCATCAGCCCGCGCGCGCCGGCAGGGCTGACCACGCTCGCACGGAAGTTCGATTCCTGCAGTGTGTGGGCATAGGCGAGCGCCGGGTCGACCTTCCAGCCATTGACCGGGGTCCAGCGCGGTGCGGGATAACGCAGCGCCGGTTCCGAACGGGCACCGCGCGGCGCGTTGTGCGCCATCCACAGCTGGGTCGAAGGCAGGCCGAGTTCGCGCGCAAGCCGCGAAAGCTCGCCATATTGAGAGGCATCGCCGATCCGCGCCTGATGGCGCAGCACTTCATCGGCAAGGTCACTGCGGCCGATTTCCGACAGCGCGACGGCGGTGCGGACATTGGGCACATTGCGCAGCGCCTGCCAGTCCGACTGGTTGAAATCGGGGGCGGTATGCTGCTGCGGAACGGCCTGGCCCAGCTGTTCGAGCGCGAGCATGCCGTACAGGGTTTCATCCATCCGCGCGGCGCCGCGCAGCTGCTCGGCGGCCTTTTCAGGCTCACGGCAACGCACCAGCGAGCGGCTCGCCCAGTAATAGGCGGCGGCCGCAAGTTCCGGGTTGGTGGCACGCTGCGCCGAACGCTGGAAATAGACCGAGGAACTTTCGCAATCGTCGAGCCGCCACGCAGCCAGCCCGGCAACCCAGTCCCCTTCGGCAACCCACGCGCCCGAGCCGCCTTCCGACACCGTGCGCGCCATGCCCAGCGCGGCGGCGTCCTGGTTCTCGATGTAATAGCTCCACGCAACACGCTGGCGCCATTCGGCGCGCGCTTCGCTGCTTAGCTGTGCGTCGATCCCGTCGAGCAGCAGCCGTGCGCCGTCGGGATCGTCATTCTTGATCTTGTCGAGTATGCCCGAACGAACCGAAGATGGCATCGAACCGTCTTGCACCGTGCGCGGCAGGATCCGCTTGGAGGCATAGCCCTGGCTGACGAAGGATTGTTCGCGCGGGATATCGTAAGATGCATCGAGACCGCGCTTCTGGCCCAGCGTGTTGAGCCGTTCGGCTTGCGGCAGGTCGGTCCCGGCGGAAAGCCAGGTGCGGACCTTGTCTGCTTCGACCTTGGGGCTGTTGGCGTGAAGGTAATATTCGGCCTTGGCGACCTGGTGCAGCGGGCCGTCGGCGCGCTGGGCGAGCAGGCTGTCCACCTCGCTCCAGTTCTCGCGATCGATCGCGCGGAACAGCTGCTCGTAATACTCCTTCTCGGAGTTCGAGAGCAGCGCTGGCACATTGGTGGATGTGGCGCGGGCGCGGAAATATTCGGCAGCGGAGGAATTGGCGGCGGCAGGGGTTGCAGCGATCCCCCCGACAGTGGCGCAGGCAATAGCCAGAGCAAAACGCAGGGAACCGGTTTTCGTCACATCAGCCTTCCGTCCAATCGAGCCAGCGGTGCCAGAACTGCTTGCGGCGGCCTGCCGATCTGAGCAATTCGCCGAGCGTTGCGGCACCCATCACCGGCACGCTTCCTCCGTCATGGTTAAAATCGCGTAAAATAGCAGCGCCTTGCGCCGTATCGTGGCCCAAAAGCGGCAGAATGTTGCGCCCGAAGGCAAGAATGCGATTCGGCGCCGCGAGCGCGATGTGATGCGCGAGCAGATCGCCCACGCCATCGGCCTTGAGCTGGCCCCAGTCGGGCAGCGGCGTATGGCGGGGCAGGGCGGATGCGACATAGGCCGATCCGGGCGCAATTCCGGCGGCGGCAAGGAACCCGGCGAGCAGGCGCCCCTCTGGCCCCGAAAGCAGCGTTTCGCGGTCCGCCTCTTCGGGTTCGGGGACGATCACCATCAGCGCCGTGCCTGCTGAACTGCCCGCCGAACTGTCCCCCGACCCGCCAACTGACCGGCGCGGTGCCACGCGCGGATAGCTGCCACCTGCATCGAGCGTGCCCGATTCGAGCCACCAGTGCTGGAATTCCTCGAGGGTTTGCGGCCAGCCCGATTTGTCCCCGCCCATCGCTACCCTCGGCACCGATGGGGCGGGATCGGGCTTTGCGGCGGGTTTGTGCGCCGGGGCAGGGCGTTGCGCAGGCTCTGCCTCCGCCTCCGGCGCGGCCAGCCAGTCCGTAGCGTCATCGGCGTAATCGGCATCGACGCCTGCCAGCTGCCACCATTCGATGGCCGCTTCATAGTCTTGCGCGAGGGAAGGGGATTGCTGCTTGTTCATGGCCGGTGGCAGGTCTTGACCTGTCGCGCCGCAGTATACAAGGCATTCGCACGTATTCTGCGCGAATGAACGCGCGGGCCAAAACGAGGGACGACAGGCAATGAGCGCCGAAGCCATAGAACGCGAATCCATGCCATGCGACGTTGTGATTGTGGGGGGCGGCCCGGCTGGCCTCGCCGCTGCGATCCGGCTCAAGCAGGTCAATGCGGACCTTGAAGTGGTGGTGCTCGAAAAGGGTTCGGAAATCGGCGCCCATATCCTCTCGGGCGCGGTGGTCGATCCCAAGGCGCTCGACGAGCTTCTGCCCGAATGGCGTGAGATGAACTGCCCGATGGCGCAGACACCGGTGACCGACAACTGGCACTGGGTGCTGACCAGGAACAAGCATGTCGCGATGCCGCACCTGATGATGCCGCCCTTCATGTCGAACAAGGGCACTTATACCGGCTCGCTCGGCAGCCTGACCCGCTGGCTCGCCGAACAGGCCGAAGGGCTGGGCGTGATGGTCTTCCCCGGCTTCCCCGCAGCCGATGTCATCATTGACGAGAACGGCGCGGTCGGCGGCGTGATCACGCAGGATATGGGCATCGCGGCGGATGGATCGCACAAGGGCGATTTCCAGCCGGGCATGGAAATCCACGCCAAGTACACGCTGTTTGCCGAGGGTGCGCGTGGTAACCTGACCAAGCAAATGAAAGCGAAGTTCGATCTCGAGGCCGATTGCCAGCCGCAGGTCTATGGCATCGGGATCAAGGAATTGTGGGACATCGATCCGGACAAGCATGTGCCGGGCCGGGTGATCCACACGCAGGGCTGGCCGCTGTCGGAAAGCGATACGTGGGGCGGGGGTTTCCTCTACCACCAGGCGAACGGTCAGGTCGCCCTCGGCTTCGTTACCGCTCTCGATTACAAGAACCCCTATGTCGCGCCGTTCCAGGAATTCCAGCGGTGGAAGCAGCACCCGGCGATCCGCGAATATCTGGAGGGCGGCACGCGCGTTGCCTATGGCGCGCGCGCGATCAACGAAGGCGGCTGGCAGTCCGTGCCAAAGCTCGCCTTCCCCGGCGGCGCGCTGATCGGCTGCGCGGCGGGCTTCGTCAATGTGCCGCGCATCAAGGGCAGCCACACCGCGATGAAGAGCGGCATGCTGGCGGCCGAGAGCATCGCTGCCGCCATCGCATCGGGCGCGGAAAAGACCGAGCTGATGGATTACGACGCGGCAGTGCGCGAAAGCTGGATCGCCAGCGAGCTCAAGCAGGTCAAGAACGCCCAGCCGCTGGTCGCCAAGTTCGGCAATGATCTGGGCACCGTGCTGGCGGGCATCGACATGTGGATGCGCCAGCTGAAGATCGGCCTGCCTTTCGCGATGAAGCATCACCGCGATTACGAGGAATTGCAGCGGGCCGACCTGCACCAGCCAATCGATTATCCCAAGCCCGATGGCAAGATCAGCTTCGACCGGCTGACCAGCGTCGCCTTCAGCTTCACCAACCATGCAGAGGACCAGCCGAACCACCTCAAGCTGAAGGACCCGGCGCTGCAGAAGGAAAGCGAGCTCAAGGTCTTCGCCGGCCCTTCGACCCGATACTGCCCGGCAGGTGTCTACGAATGGCTGGAAGACGAGGACAGCGGCGAAATGCGCTTCCAGATCAACAGCCAGAACTGCGTCCACTGCAAGACCTGCGACATCAAGGACCCGAACCAGAACATCACCTGGACGACGCCCGAAGGCGGCGGCGGCCCGAACTATCCGAATATGTGATCACTCCTCCCCGAAACGGGGATGGCTGATCCGAAATTTCGGCTGAATCCATCCAAAACCCGCTGGGTTGCGGCATCTCCTGCGACATGCGACACTTGTAACATCGGCGGTCGCATTCGCGGGGGATTGTCATGCGCGGGTCTGGAATAGCTTTGTTCGGGTTCACGCTCGTCCTCGGTGCTGTATCCCTGGTTCCGCAAGCGACCCGAACCGCAGCGCAGATCATTACGCAGGAAGAGCAAGCAAGGCTCGCAACGGCCAAGTTCATCCGCGAAGGTATTCGGGACAATCTGGCGCTGATGGACAAATACCGGGCCGAAGGAAAATGCAAGGAGTGGAGTTACACAGCGGGGGCAACGCGCTCTTTCTTCCTTAGCGGTGACAGTGATCTGCCCAACAATATCAACGAACTTCTCTTGCCCAGCGAGATTGCCAGCTTCAGGCGCGCATTCGAGCAACGGGTACGACTGGGCTGTGGTGGCAAGAGCTGGCAGGAAATGGTTGGCGAACCATATCCTTATCAGGAGAGCGAAACCGGCGGAAAAAGCCCTGAGAAACCGCCCAAAAAGGATCCCGTGGACACGACAGGTGGAGAGCCCGGAGCCAAGCCGGTCGTAACAGGTCCACTCGAAAAGACGCCACGCCGGACTAAACGCTTCTTCCGCGATATCGTCTATCGGGATGACTACGAGCATCCTGCACCCGATAGCGATGCCATCCGTCACCGTGCCGACGAATACCTCCACGGCCTCGCCGATGCGCGGATGGCCAAGGATCAGTTCGCCATTTCCACGCTCGAGAGCCGATTGCTCAGGCTCTATCAATGGGTGCGCGGCAACAGGATTTTCCTGTCGGGCAATACCGGTGTCATCGAAGGCATCAAGATCGAGGATGCTGTTGCCGATGAGGAATACCTGTTCGATCGCTTGCCGGGCAAGCTGAAAGACGAGGCACTGAGGTCTGGTTTGACCCCGCCACCTTCGCGCGTGGTTCCTGCGGAGAACGACAAATCCGGCGAGAAGCGGGAGGAGACTGACAAGCAGCAGTCTTACCGCGCCGAACAAGGCGATGTGACTGCCGAGTTCGCCTCGATTTCGCCGCAACCGGGCTACGGCCTGTCCGGGACGTGGACCATAAGCGTGTTCTGCAACGGTGAGAGATATCAGGCCACTGTCCTGGTGGATGAATCAAGGGAAGGCATCACTGCCTCCATGGTGAGCGGCACTCCGTGCATTCCTGCAGGAGGTCGAAAGTTCCACGGCTCGTCACGGGACCAGATCACCTGTGTCGCTGAGGAAAGCAGCAAGATCGGGACGCGCGAATTCACCGACCGGCTGTTCGATTATCCCGATGAGGGCAACTTTCGCGTTTGCCGCCGTGTTTTCCGGCCCGTAACGGATGAAATCTGACTGGCGCACAAGGGCATTGCATCGCAGCGGGCGACGTGGTGAAGGCACCAGCATGCCCAGCGAAACCGCCTACGCCAAGATCAACCTTGCGCTGCATGTCCGGCGGCGGCGGGAGGATGGGTATCACGAGCTTGAAACGCTGTTCGCCTTTGTCGACGATGGCGATCAGTTGTCGGCCCGAACGGCTGAGGAAGATCGGCTGACGGTTTCGGGCGAATTCGCCACCACGCTCGACAATCCGTTCGACAATATCGTGGCCAAAGCGCTCACCAAACTGCCGCGTCCCGGTGGCATGGCAATCGATCTGGAAAAGCGCCTGCCGGTTGCGGCGGGGCTGGGTGGCGGCTCGGCGGATGCGGGGGCGGTGTTCCGGCTGGTCGAGGCGATGCACGGGCTGCCCGACGACTGGCCGGACCGCGCGGCGAAGCTGGGCGCGGATGTCCCCGCCTGTGTGCGCAGCGAAACCTGCATCGGACGCGGCACCGGGACCGAGCTTGAAGCCATCGAAAGCGATTGGACCGGGATACCCGTTCTGCTGGTCAATCCCCGCGTGCCGCTCGCTACCGGCCCGGTATTCAAGGCGTGGGACGGCATGGATCGCGGGCCGATGCCGCAAGGGTCGGTGAGCGAAATCGCCCTGTCCGGGCGCAACGATCTTGAAGCGCCTGCCATTGGGCTATGCCCGCAAATCGGCGAGGTGCTTGCAGCGCTCGAAGGGACGAAACCGCTGCTCAGCCGTATGTCCGGCTCAGGAGCCACATGTTTCGCCATTTTCCCAACGCCCGAGGCCGCCGGGGACGCTATGGACCGCATGGCACTGGACCATCCGGACTGGTGGCGAATGGCAGGACGACTTCGATGATCGACGGGCTTCCCTACAGGCAGGTCGGCGAGCCGGTGCGCGGCCGGATCGTGTGCGTGGCGGATCATGCGTCCAATTTCGTGCCCGACGATATCGAACTGGGTGTGCCACCCGAACTGCTCGATACCCATATCGCGGTCGATATCGGGACCGAGGGCATTGCCGACCGCATGGCGCGGCGGCACGGTGTCCCGGCGCATATCGCCTGTATCAGCCGGCTGGTGTGCGACCTGCACCGCAATCCCGATGAAGCCTCTGCCGTTCCGACTTCAAGCGACGGACACCTGATTCCGGGCAATATCGGCGCGAATATCGAAGGGCGGATCGAACGCTTCCACAAGCCCTACCACGATGCGTTGGGCCAATGGCTCGATGCCGCGCAACCCGAGCTTATCGTGGCGCTGCACAGCTTTACGCCCCAGCTTGAAACAAAGCCGCTGGAAAAGCGCCCGTGGGAAGTCGCGCTGCTCTACAACCATGATGACAGTGCGGCGCAGCACGCCATGCGCCTGTTCCGCGAGGAGGGTCTCGAGGTGGGCGACAACCAGCCCTATTCGGGCAAGCAACTCAACGCGACGATGGACCGTCATGCAGAGGCGCATGGGCGGCGTTATCTTACCATCGAGATCCGGCAGGATCTGATCGCGACCGAAGTCGATCAGGCGCGTTGGGCGGCGCTGATTACCGATGTGGCAAATCGGTTGGCGCTGGCTTTGAAGGGGGTTTGATACTCGCGGCTTGTGTGCCTTTTGGGTTCTCGCAGAGAGCGCAGAGGAAAGGAGAGACGCAGAGGTGTAGCGCGATTGGGCACGGAGTGCCCCTTTCAAATCAAAGCTTGAAAGGCGCGGTCGGTTTTCTGGAAAGCGGCTGCGCCGCAGCGCGCACAATATCTCTGCGCCTCTCCTTTCCTCCGCGGCCTCTGCGCGAAACAAAACAGCGCCAAGCCAAAATCAGTCGCACCATCTCTGGCCAGCCCAAGATTTTCTCCTTCGACCCCCAAGCCCGATGTTCTAGGGAGGGAGGCACACCTTTCAGTACACCGGACCAACACCATGCCCGACTATCGCTCCCGCACATCGACCCATGGCCGCAACATGGCCGGCGCGCGCGGCTTGTGGCGCGCGACGGGAATGAAGGATGGCGATTTCGGCAAGCCGATCATCGCGGTGGTCAACAGCTTCACCCAGTTCGTACCGGGCCATGTGCACCTCAAGGACCTGGGCCAGATGGTCGCGCGCGAGATCGAGGCGGCGGGCGGTGTGGCCAAGGAATTCAATACCATAGCGGTCGATGATGGTATTGCGATGGGGCATGACGGCATGCTCTATTCGCTCCCCAGCCGCGACCTAATCGCCGACAGCGTCGAATATATGGTCAACGCCCATTGTGCCGATGCGATGGTGTGTATTTCCAACTGCGACAAGATCACCCCCGGCATGCTGATGGCGGCGATGCGGATCAACATCCCGGTGGTGTTCGTAAGCGGCGGCCCGATGGAAGCGGGCAAGGTGGTGGTGAAGGGCAAGGAATTCGCGCTCGACCTGATCGACGCCATGGTTGCCGCAGCGGATGACAGCTACACCGAAGAGGAAGTGACCGAGATCGAGCGCGCCGCCTGCCCGACCTGCGGATCGTGCAGCGGCATGTTCACCGCCAATTCGATGAACTGCCTGACCGAGGCGCTGGGGCTTTCGCTGCCGGGTAATGGCTCGACGCTGGCCACCCATGCCGATCGCAAGCAGCTGTTCCTGCGCGCCGGGCGGCTGATCGTCGAGATGTGCCGCCGCTATTACGAAGAAGGCAATGAAAGCGTCCTGCCACGCAGCATTGCGAGTTTCGAGGCGTTCGAGAACGCGATGAGCCTCGATATTGCGATGGGCGGATCGACCAACACCGTGCTCCACCTGCTCGCCGCCGCGCAGGAGGCGGGGGTGGACTTTACCATGAAGGATATCGATCGGCTCAGCCGCAAGGTGCCGTGCCTGTCGAAAGTCGCCCCGGCGAAGTCGGACGTGCATATGGAGGATGTCCACCGCGCGGGCGGGATCATGGCGATCCTCGGCGAGCTCGACCGGGCCGACCTGTTGCACACTGCGCTGCCAACCGTGCACAGCGCCACCATGGCCGACGCGCTCGACGGGTGGGATATTGCACGCACCAACAGCCCCTCGGTGCAGGAATTCTTCAAGGCCGCGCCGGGCGGCGTGCCGACGCAGACGGCGTTCAGCCAGTCGCGTCGGTGGGACGAACTCGATCTCGACCGGCAAGGCGGGGTGATCCGCAGCGCCGAGCATGCCTTCAGCCAGGATGGCGGTCTGGCTGTGCTCTATGGCAATCTCGCCGAGGATGGTTGCATCGTGAAAACGGCCGGGGTGGACGAAAGCATCCTCAAATTCTCCGGCCCGGCCAAGGTCTATGAAAGTCAGGATGCGGCTGTCACTGCGATCCTGACCGATCAGGTCAAGGAAGGCGACGTGGTGGTCATCCGGTATGAGGGGCCTCGCGGCGGGCCGGGGATGCAGGAGATGCTCTACCCCACCAGCTATCTCAAATCGAAGGGGCTGGGGAAGGCGTGTGCGCTGATCACTGACGGGCGCTTTTCGGGCGGCACTTCGGGCCTGTCGATCGGCCACGCTTCGCCAGAGGCGGCGGAAGGCGGCACTATCGGGTTGGTCGAAACAGGCGACCTGATCGAAATCGATATTCCCAGGCGCACGATAACGCTGGCGGTTGCCGACAGCGTGCTGGCCGAACGCCGCGTGGCGATGGAGGCGAAGGGCGAAGCAGCCTGGCAGCCGGTCGAACAGCGCAAGCGGCAAGTCTCGGTCGCCTTGCAGGCCTATGCCGCGATGACCACCAGCGCCGCGCGCGGGGCAGTGCGCGACATTTCGCAGCTCAAGCGCAAATGATCCGCCGGGCCCTGGCTTTCGGCGCGCTGGCGCTTTCTGCCTGCGGCTCCGGCGGGGCGGTGCAGGAACAGGCCGAAGAAGGCGCAAAGCCCGTCGACTGCGCCTTGGGCGAGGGGAGCGATTTCGGGCCGTTCTGCATGCTCGAAACCGGTGAACTCGATGGTGAAAGCCTTGTCACGATACGCCACCCCGATGGAGGTTTCCGCCGCTTCGTCGTGCAGGAAGATGGCAGCGGGCTTGCGGTCGCCGATGGTGCGGACGCGGCGCAAAACACGTTGATAGAAGGCGGCACGCTGCTCGAAGTGGTTGTCGGCACTGACCGCTATCGACTACCCACACGCGAATATGACGCAGGCGCTCCAAAAGACTGACCAGGTGCTGACCGTCGCCCAGATGCAGGCGGCGGAGCAGGCGCTGATCGACGCCGGGACCAGTATCGACGAACTGATGCAGCGTGCCGGGCGCGGCGCGGGCGAGATCGTCTGGCGTATGGCTGCCGGCCGCAAGGTGACCGTGCTGTGTGGCCCCGGCAATAATGGCGGCGATGGCTATGTGATCGCGCAATTGCTGCACGAACGCGGCGTGCCGGTGCAGGTCGTCGCACCGATCGCGCCGAAGACTGATGCTGCCAGCAATGCGCGGGCGCTCTATGCGGGCGAGGTGGCGAGCGATGTCGCAGGGCGTTCCGGCGCGGTTTTCGTCGATTGCCTGTTCGGCAGTGGATTGACCCGTGAATTGTCGAACGATCTGGCCGGGGCGGTCGAGGGCCTGATCCTGTCGCACGAGATGTCGGTTGCGATCGACCTTCCCAGCGGCGTTGAATCGGACAGCGGCCACTGCTTCGACCGGTTGGGCGAATATCGCGCCACAATCGCACTCGGTGCATGGAAATTCGCCCATTTCAGCGGACCGGCAGCGACCCAGATGGGCAGGCTCCACCTTGTCGATATCGGCGTCGGCAAGCAGGGCAGCGGCGCTTACCTGATGCCGCGCCCGCGCATTGCGCCGCCATGGCCGGGCGCGCACAAATATTCGCGCGGGCTGTTGGCAGTGATCGGCGGGCAAATGCCCGGCGCGCCGCTGCTGGCTGCCAAGGCTGCGATGCGGGCCGGGGCTGGCTATGTGAAGCTGCTCACGCCCGATATGCCGCAGGGTGTCCCGGCCAGCCTCGTGGTCGATACGCAGGTGCTCGATGTTTCGCTCGAGGATGCGCGGATTGACGCATTGCTGATCGGGCCGGGGCTGGGGCTGGGCGAAGATGCGCGCGAGCGGATGCGCCTCGCGCTCGACCTGCAATTGCCGAGTGTGCTCGATGCCGATGCGCTGCGCCTGCTGGACTACGCCATGTTGCAGGATGCGGAGCCGGAAAGCATCGTCGTCACCCCGCATGAGGGCGAATTGCGCGCGCTGTGCGAAACATTCGGCGTCTCGGGCGATTGCAAGCGCAGCCGGGCTGCGGGCCTGCAAGCTGCCACCGGGATGACGGTGATCGCCAAGGGGCCGGACACCACCGTTCATGGCGAGGGTGAGGTGGACGGCGAAACCATCCTCACCGGCCTGTTCCGCCCGGCATCGAGCTGGCTTTCGGTGGCGGGTAGCGGAGACGTCCTTGCCGGGATAACGGCAAGCCGTCTTGCCAGCGGGGAGGAGCCGTTCGATGCCGCCGTGCAGGCAGTCTGGCTGCATGGCGAGGCTGCGCGCTGTACTGGCCCGGCCTTCTCGGCAGACGATCTGGCGGCGCATGTTCCGCAAGCTATGACCGCACTTCGTTGAGCAACCCGTCCGAAATCATCCGGATCGCCGCAAAAGGCGATGGCGTCACGGCAGACGGGCGGCATGTTGCGCTCGCCGTGCCGGGTGACGTCGTGGCAGCCGATGGCAGCGTGAAACCGGGGCCGCACCACGCCACACCGCCCTGCCGCCACTTCCCGCAATGCGGCGGGTGCCAGTTGCAGCATGCCGACGACACCAGCTGGCGTGAGTTCGTGACCTCGCGGGTGGTCAATGCGGCAAGCGGCCATGATCTGGTGGCGGAAGAGGTGCTCGAAACCTATTGCTCGCCCGCCGCAAGCCGCCGCCGGGCAACCTTGCACGGGACAACCGGCAAGGGCGCGGCGCTCGGCTTTCGTGAGCAGGCTTCGCACCGCATCGTCGACCAGCGCGAATGCCCGGTCATGCGGCCCGAATTGCAGGCGCTTGTCGGGCCACTGCGCACATTGCTGGGCAGGTTCGGTGGTCGCCGGGGCGTCGATATCCATCTCGCGCTCGCCGACCAGGGTGTCGTGTGCGAGCTGCGCAAGCTGGAGCTGGACGGTTTGCCGGATATCGAGCGGGTGAGCGATTTCGCCCGCGACCACGGGCTGGCGCGCCTTACGGTCGATCAGGGCTATGGCGCGGAAACGCAGTGGGAGCCAGAGCCGGTCACCATTTCGCTTTCGGGCATCCCGGTCAGCCTGCCGAACGATGCCTTCCTCCAGCCGACCGAAGATGGCGAAACCGTGCTGGCGGGCGATGCGGTGGAGTGGCTCAGGGGTTGCGGCGCAGTTGCCGATCTATTCTCCGGCCTCGGAACCTTCGCTTTCGCCCTTGCACCGCAATCGAAAGTGCTCGCGGCAGAGGCGGCGCGCGATACGCATCTCGCCTGCAAGGCGGCAGCCAATTCGCGCGGTGTGCCGGTCCATTCGCTGCACCGCGACCTGTTCCGCAATCCTCTGCTCAAGCCCGATCTCGACCGGTTCGACGGCGTGGTGCTCGACCCGCCGCGTGCCGGTGCGCGCGAGCAATGTGCCGCGCTGGCGCAGAGCGACGTTGAGCGGGTCGCCTATGTCAGCTGCAATCCGTCAAGCTGGGCACGCGATGCACGGCAATTGGTCGATGGTGGCTATCGCCTCGCGAAACTACGCCCGGTCGGCCAGTTCCGCTGGTCGACCCATGTCGAGCTGACGAGCCTATTTGTCCGCTAGTACCGCCAGTATCTGCGCATCCAGCCAGTCGCGTGCGTCCAGCTCAACGAAAGCATGCGAGGCACCCGGACATTGCCTGATCCGCTGATCGCTCGGCCATGCGCTAGCGAAGGCCTGCGCAGTGCGGTCCGCATCCGCCAGCAGGATGGCCACAGGCCCATCGAACTTCGCCAGCCCGGCCTGCATATCCTTTGCCAGCGTAGTTGGCTCGGCCTTGGGCTTCAGCGCCTGCGCCAGCCCCCGTCGCAGCTTGCCGAAATCGATCTGCCCTTTCAGCAGACGCAGCCACTCGCGCGGATTGGCGAGCTTGGCGGCATAGCGCGAACGGACAGCTTCGGGCGGGGGAGTGCCGTCGTCATCCTCGATCGTCCACGGATTGCTCAACACCAGCGCATCGCATCCCGCGCCCGAGGCAAGCATCAGCGCGCTCGCGGCATCGCAATTGCCCAGGCCGACGACGCGCTCGACGCCCGGGGCGATCGCCCGGAACGCTTCGAGTGCGGCGCGGATATCGTCCGCGCTCTCGAGGAAGCCACGATTCTCACCATCGCTGTCACCGATTCCGCGCCGGTCGTAACGAAAGACGGGGTAGCCCGCCGCCGCGATCCTTGCCGCAAGCCGCGACTGCCCCTGGAACGCGCCCGAGCGGATCTCATTACCGCCACTGACGATCAGCAGGCCAGTCTTGCCCGCTGCCGAATCGAGCGTCCCGACACAGGTGTCGCCCAAGCATTCGAAGGTGAGGTGAAGGCGACTCATGTGCCGAGCAGTCCGATTGCGATGACAGCGGCGAGCGCATCGGCCTGTTCGGGGTCTTCGTCAGGCTCCGCGCGCAGCCACAAGGGGCTGCCGCCGACGGTTTCGTGATCGATATCGACCATCTGCTGAGTGTGCGGCAGTTTTTCGGCACCAAGTGCCGCGAACAGTTCCGGGCCGATATGCCACCCGCCTGCGACAAGACCGCTCGCTTTCCCCTGCGCTTCGAGGTCGGCGGTGGTTTCACTCTCGCCACGTTCCTGCGCAGCCAGGGTGCGGGCACGCAGCAATGAACGCAGGCTGTTGCGCCCCGCAATCGGGGCATAACGCCAGCCGGGGAGCGAGGAGGGCGCATACATCGCACCAGTTCTTACGCAGAAACAATGTGTTATGCGGAAATCTTCGCACGCGGCCTGTGCGGCCTTGCGCAGGCCTGCCAGCGTGACCTCGGCGTGCGGTAACAGGCTGTCGCCCGTGCCCGGCAGGTCCGGCAGTACGCTATCGATGCCCGAGAGATCCAGTCGCCGCATGATTTCAACCAGTTGGCGGCGAAACTTGTTGGCTTCGTCGAATAGCGGCGGGATCACCAGGAGGCGGTGTTCGCGTCCCTTGTCGAACACCAGCGCGGCTTCTTCGCGCTGTGTTCCATCCGGCAAGGGCGCGGTCCAGGTCGTGACCGCGCGCACGATCAGCCCTCGATGACTTTCATCTCGGCAAAGGCGAGCAAGCCGCCATAGGTTTCCAGCATCTCGCCATCGACATCTTCGTCGTCGATGATGATGTCGAGCCGGTCTTCCATCTCGGTCAGCAGGCCGGCGACTGCCATCGAATCGAGTTCGGGCAGGTGACCGAACAGCCCGGTATCGCCGTCGAAGGTTTCGACATGGTCGCGGTCCAGCCCAAGCACATCGGCGATAATCGCGCGCAGCTTGTCGTCGATTGCCTGCCTGCTGGGCGGCAAACCCTTTTTCTCGTTCGTTTCGGTGGTGCCGGTCATTGTGGCCGCATTCCCCTGAAAGTGCGGCGCTGCCCTTAGCTTTGGCCGCTGGCGGGCGCAAGCCGGGTAAGGATACGCTTTACAAGTGCAGGCCATGCGCGCGGGTTTGTGGGGTTGAGGCAATCGATGCGGTAGCGCGGGCGGTCGATCTCCATCCAGTCGCGCTTGTAGGGGTCGTTACCGGTCCCGAAATCGACCAGATCGACCTTGTCGACATCGATCACATGCTCGAACAGCGCCGCGCTCAGAGTGGTCCCGGCGGACAGCGGCTTCATGCTTTCAAGGTGCGCCAGCTTGTGGATGTAGGCGGTGCCATTTTCCACGGTCCAGAACTGTGCCGCCACCGCCATGCCCTCATGGCGCGCTATACCGAGCCGCATCCGGCCTGCTGCCGCCTCCGCTTCGGCGAAGCGGCGCAGGAGCACCGGATCGCCTTCCTCGGGCTTCCAGCTCTCGGCGTATATCTCTTCGTAAGCGCGCCACGCATCTGCATCGAATTGCTCAAGAATTTCGGTTTCGACCTTCTTCGCCTTGCGTTTGAGCGTGGTGCGCATCCGGCCCGGGCGGCTTGCCCAGTATTGTTCGAATGTCCGGCCACCAATTTCGAGCACATGGTTGTGGTCGCATTGCTCGCGGCGGACCTGCCACCCTGCCTGGCGAAATGCCGTTTCGAGCAGGCTGGCCGCGCCATCCTCGTCCGGCACCGGGGCCATCACGATCCGCGCCCGCCCGCGTTTGAGCTTGCGCGCCAGGTCTTCAAGCAGTTCGGCATCGTCGCCATGCGGTGCCCAGCTGAAGCTGTACCAGTTGGTCAGGCTGTCGAGCCGCTCGCTATGATCCGCAAACACCAGCGCGAGCTTGCGATCGTCCTTCTCGGCGACCGCGACCAGCACTTTTTCCGCTTTTTCCTCCAGCAGTTCATACCACTCCGCACGCGCGAACGGGCCATCGCCTGCGAAATTCATCGCTTGCAAGACGTTAACCCTGTGGTGATAGCTGACCGTCGTCAATTTAGCGTTCGTCCTGTCCGGAGCCCCATGTCCTTACCGCAGATACCCGTTGCAAAGCCGCTCGACCATCTGGCCGAACGCGGGGCCGATGGCGACCCTGCACTGGTGCTGCGCGAGGGGACGCTTAGCCATAAGGACTTAAGAAGCCGTGTCTCGAAACTGGCGGCATGGCTTCGCCGCGAAGTGCCGGAGAAGGGTGCGCGGGTCGCGACTTGGGCGGCGAAGGGCGAACTGACCTGCCTGATGCCGCTGGCTGCCGCACGAGCCGGGCTGGTGCATGTACCGGTCAATCCGCTGCTCAAGCATGCGCAGGTGGCGCATATCCTTGCTGATAGTGGCGCGAGCCTGTTGATCGGGACCAAGGCGCGGCTTGCCTCGCTGGAGGATGGCGATGCGGCATGCCGGATGGTCGAGGAAGGCGCGGCGCTGGACGCTGCGGCAGCCCTCACCGATGGCTTGCCGCCCAGCGATGCCGATCCCGACGAGCTTTGCGCCATACTCTACACCAGCGGTTCGACCGGGCGGCCCAAGGGCGTGATGCTCAGCCACGCCAATTTGTGGCTCGGCGCGGTCAGCGTGGCGCAGTATCTCGACATGGCGGCCGACGATGTGACGCTGGCCGTGCTGCCGCTGAGCTTCGACTATGGGCAGAACCAGTTGCTCAGCACATGGTATGCCGGTGGGGCTGTGGTTCCGCTCGACTACCTCTTCCCGCGTGACGTCGCGAAGGCGTGCGCCAAGCATGGCGTCACGACGCTTGCCGCCGTGCCTCCGCTGTGGGTGCAACTGACCGAAATCGACTGGCCTGCCGAGGCTGTTGCGCCAATGCGCCGCATGACCAACAGTGGCGGCGCGCTGACCACCGACCTGGTGCGCGACCTGCGCGGCATATTCCCCGATGCACGCCTGTTCCCGATGTATGGTCTGACCGAGGCGTTTCGTTCGACCTATCTCGACCCCTCGCTGGTCGACAGCCATCCTACCTCGATGGGGACAGCGATCCCATTTGCCGAAATCCTCGTGATCGATGACGACGGCCATGTCGCCGATCCGGGCGAAGAAGGCGAACTGGTCCATTGCGGGCCGCTGGTGGCACAAGGGTACTGGCAGGATGCAGAACGCACCGCAGAGCGGTTCAAACCGGCTCCTGCGGCGTCGGAATTCGGCGGCATGGCGGTATGGTCGGGTGACCGGGTGAAGCGCGACGCCGATGGCCTGCTCTATTTCGTCGGTCGGCGCGATGCGATGATCAAGAGCGCAGGCAACCGCATCAGCCCGCAGGAGATCGAGGAAGCGGCGCTGGCCAGTGGGCTGGTGGCAGAAGCGATCGCGCTGGGGGTTGCCGACGAACGACTGGGGCAGGCGGTGCATCTGGTGGTTCGTGTCGAACCCGGTGCCGACAATGCCGAGGCAGAGCTGCCCAAATTCCTCTCCCGCGAATTGCCCAATTTCATGCAGCCGCAGGTGTTCCACTGGCGTGAGGCGATGCCGCTCAACCCCAATGGCAAGATCGACCGGACGGCACTCAAACAGGAGATCGGCGGATGAAGCCGCTTGGCCCCATTCCCGCAGGTTTCGAGGCGGTCGACGGCGAACTCGCCATCGGCGGCATGACGGCCAGCGTGCTGGTGGCGCAGGCCGGGCGCACACCGCTTTTTGTCTATTCAAAAGACCGGCTCGAACGGCGCATGGCGGAGCTGCGGGCGGCTATGCCCGACAGGCTCGGGATCAACTACGCAATCAAGGCCAACTCCTTCGAACCCTTGCTTAAAGTCATGGCGGGGCTGGTCGACGGGTTCGATATCGCATCGGGCGGCGAACTGGCGATGGCACAGGCGGCGGGGCTCGATCCATCGCGTATCAGTTTCGCGGGTCCGGGAAAGCGCGATATCGAGCTGGAAGCGGCGATTGCCGCCGGGGTCACGCTCAATTGCGAATCCCGCAATGAAGTCGACCGCGCGCTGGCGATTGGCGAACGGCTCGGTAGCACGCCACGCATCGCCTTGCGGGTCAATCCCAGCTTCGAATTGCGCGGATCGGGCATGAAGATGGGCGGCGGGGCCAAGCCGTTCGGGATCGACGAAGACCTCGTGCCCGAAATCGCTCGCCGTGCAATCGATGCCGGGGCGGAGTGGAAGGGCTTGCACATCTTCACCGGCAGCCAGGCATTGTCTGCCGAAGCGATCATCGAAACGCAGGGCAATGTCCTCGACCTCGCCGACCGCCTGTCTGGAGAGATCGGCGCACCGCTGCCCAAGCTCAATATGGGCGGCGGGTTCGGCATCCCTTATTTCCACGGTGACGAACCGCTCGACATTGCGGCCATAGGAGAGGCGCTGGAGGCGCGATTTGCCGCTTTGCCAGACAGCCTCTTCGGTGCCCATCTGTGCATCGAGCTGGGCCGCTATCTCGTCGGCGAATCAGGGGTTTACCTGACCCGCATCGTTGATCGCAAAGTGAGCCACGGCACCACATACCTCGTTACCGATGGCGGCCTGCATCACCAGCTGGCCGCCTCCGGCAATTTCGGCACGGTTGTGCGGCGCAATTACCCGGTCGCCATCGCCAGCCGCTTCGATGCCCGGCCTGAAGAAGAGGCATACGTGGTCGGCTGCCTGTGTACCCCGCTCGACCGACTGGCCGATGGGGCGATGCTGCCGCGCGCCCAAGTGGGCGATCTGGTCGCGGTTTTCTGCGCCGGGGCCTATGGCGCCAGCGCGTCCCCCAGCGCGTTCCTGGGACAGGGTCCGGCTGCCGAAATGCTGGTTTAACCTTTGGCTCCGGCTCGTCCCGTTTTGGGACTGGGCCATACTAAACACCCGGAAACGCAAAAAGGCTAACCGGATGTTCACCCTTTTTGGCGAGGAAGGCCGCCTGTCCGCGGGTGCGGAAGGCCAGGTAGCTCCTGCCTTGCGCATACAGCCCGCTCAACAAGGCAAGGATGCGCATCGATGCCGAAGTCACGTTTCACCCTTCTTATGGCGGGCACCGCCGTTTCCGTACTTGCGCTGCAGGGCTGCGCAGGCGCGAGCGGGCCGCAGCTGCCGCCTGCAACGGTCGTACCAATGCAGGAAGGGCCGGGCGAGGAATACATCATCGGCCCGATGGACCAGCTCACCATCCACGTCTGGCGCAACCCCGAACTGGGTGCAGAGAAGATCCAGGTTCGCCCCGACGGGCGCATCACCACGCCGCTGGTGACCGATCTCCCCGCCGCCGGGAAGACGCCCACCATGCTGGCGCAGGACATTCGCCTGCAGCTCTCGCAATATATCGAGGAGCCGCTGGTTTCGGTCATTGTGAACGAGGCAAACAGCACCTTCGGCCAGCAGATCCGCATCATCGGCGCGACCGAGAAACCGGCCTCCATGCCTTATCGCGCGAACATGACTGTGCTCGACGCGATGATCGCGGTGGGCGGCCTGAGCGAATTCGCCGCGGGCAATCGCGCCAAGCTGATCCGTTTCGACAAGCAGCGCGGCCGCCAGGTCGAATATGCGCTGCGGCTCGGTGACCTGCTCAAGAAAGGCGACAGCCGCGCCAACGTCCTGCTCAAGCCGGGCGATGTGATCATCATTCCGGAAAGCATGTTCTGAGAAGGCACGAACCAGCATGAATGAAGTCTTCGAAGATCTGCGGACAGCGGTCTATTCGGTCTGGCGGCGACGCTGGCTGGCGCTGTGTGTCGCCTGGGGAGTGTGCATCCTGGGCTGGCTCGTCGTCGCGATGATCCCCAATTCCTATGAATCGAACGCGCGCATCTATGTGCAGCTCGACGATGTGCTTGCCGAACAGCTCAAGATTGCTGGCGGTGCAGAGCGTGACATCACCCGCGTGCGCCAGACGCTGACCAGTTCGGTCAATCTCGAAAAAGTCATCCGTTCGACTCGTCTCGGTGAAGGCATCGACGACAAGAAGAAGATGGAATCCGCGATCGAAGGACTGACCAAGGCGGTCACGGTCAAGAGCGAGGAAGACAATCTGTTCGAGCTGAGCGCGGAAATCGGCAAGGGCGACCTGTCCGATGCCGACAATGCCAAGCTGGCGCAGGACGTGGTCCAGAAGCTGATCGATATCTTTCGCGAGGAAAACATTGCCGGCAATCGCGGCGAAGTGGCCGAGACCATCGTGTTCCTCGACCAGCAACTCGAAGAGCGGAAGAAAGAGCTCGAAGCTGCCGAGCAGCGCCGCCTGGCATTTGAAGCCGAACATCCCGACCTGATCGGCGGGGCGGACGGCGTTTCGACCCGTCTCCAGTCGCTGCGCAGTGAATTGCGCGATGTCGAGGCGGACCTTGCTGCCGCTTCGGCTGCACTGGCGGGGATCGATGGCCAGATCGCCGGTACGCCGCGTACCATCGTTGGCGGTTCCAACGATACCGGCAGCGCGCGTGCGGCTCTCGCACAGGCGCAGTCGCAGCTTGCATCGCTGCAGGCGCGCGGGCTGACCGACAACCACCCCGATGTCGCCGCGGCCAAGAAGCAGGTCGACCTGCTGCGCCGCCAGGCCGCAAACGAGAACCCGAACACCACCGGCTCTCCCAACCCGGCCTATAGCGCGCTGCTTTCGATCAAGTCGGAGCGTCAGGCCAATGTGCAGGCGCTCACCGCACGCAAGGCCGCGCTCAATGCCGACCTGTCCTCGATGATGGCGAGTCAGGCCAACGAGCCGACGGTTGCCGCCGAAGCGAACCGGATCAGCCGCGACTACACCGTCCTCAAGGACAAGTATGACGAGCTGCTCAAGGATCGCGAGGAAATGCGCCTGCGCGGGCAGGTTGAGAACGAGCGCAGTTCGTTCAAATTCGAAGTGATCGACCCGCCGACCACGCCGCGTGCACCTTCGGCACCCAACCGGCTGCTGCTGCTGCTGGGCGTGCTGTTTGCCGGGATTGCCGCCGGTGTCGGGGCAGCCTTCGCCATCGGCCAGCTCAAGTCGACCTTCTCGACCACCAGCGGGCTGGAACGGGCGATCGAATTGCCGGTGCTGGGGGCGATTTCCCAGACGCTGACCGATGCCGCGCGCGAATTGCAGCGCAAGCGGATGAAGCAGTTTTACGGCGCCTCTGCGGCGCTTGGCGGGCTGTGCGTGGCCCTGCTGGCGATTGAGTTCGTCCAGCGCGGCATGGTGGCCTGAGGAGCGGATCGATGACAGAACACAAGAAAATCCCGCTTCCCGAAGGCGAAGAACCGAAGGAAAGCTCGCTGCTCGAACGCGCCAGCGGTGCGTTCGGTTTCGACCCGTTCAAGCCTGCTCCCTTCAAGGGCAAGCTGCCTGAGCGCGAGTTGAAACCGGCCCGGGTGCGTCGCAAGGCGGCAGAACCAGAGGTCGAAAAGCAGGCCGAGCCAAGTGCTCCCGCCCCGACGCCCGAGGCAACCACCCAACCTGCCACCGAAACATCGCGTGCCGTGGTTCCGCAGGAAGCTTCGCTGCCCGCGACAGTTCCGGCATCGGACATCGTCCTGCATCAGGGCGTGGGCGGCATCGAACTGTCTGGCCCGAGTTTCGATATCGATCGCGCACATCTGCGTGAGCAGGGACTGATTGTCCCCGAAGCCACTGCCAGCGCGCTGCGCGAGGAATTCCGCATTGTGAAGCGGCAGATCCTTGGCGCGGCAAAGCAGCGTGGGACCGCCGTGTCGCGCCGTGTACTGGTTTCGTCTCCGCATCCGGGCGAAGGCAAGACCTTCTGCGCTTCGAACCTGGCCATCTCGATGGCATCGGAGCGCGACAGCGAAGTGGTGCTGATCGATGGTGATTTCGCCAAGCCATCCATCCTGTCAACCTTTGGCTTGCCCAAGGGACCGGGCTTCATGGATTGCCTGGCCGACGAGTCGGTGAACCCGGAGGACCTTGTCCTGGGCACCGATATCCCCGGCCTGTGGGTCCTGCCTGCCGGCAACTCCACCAATTCGGATAGCGAATACCTTGCCAGTGAACGCACCGCAGAAGTGCTCGACCGCCTGACGGTGGGCGCGCCGCATCGGATCGTGATTTTCGATTCTCCACCGGCGCTCGCTGCCTCGCCTGCCGCCGAACTGGCCAAGCATGTTGGCCAGACGGTGCTCGTCGCGCGGGCGGATTCGACCGGGCAGAGCGCCCTCGAAGACGCCGTCCGCCTCCTTTCCGGCTGCAGCGATATCAAGCTGCTGCTCAACGCGACCCAGTTCAGCCCCAGCGGGCGGAATTTCGGGTCATACTATGGCTACGGGGAGTAACCCGCCATGAAACGTCTCGTCTTCGCCACCGGCACCGCGCTTTGCGCCATCGCCCTTGCAGCACCTGCGCATGCGCAGGAGAGCGAGGAAGGCCGCACGCAGCGCACGACGGTCCAGCCCTATATCGAAGTCAACCAGATCGGTGTTGTCACCCTCTCGCCCGATGAGGACGGGGTGACCTATACGCAGATCGCGGCGGGTGTTGATGCATCGGTCACCGGGCGCAACACCGGCGGCACCGTGTCGATCCGCTACGAATACAATGTCGCCTATGATGACGATATGGCCGACAGCGATACCGTCAGCGGTGTCGCACGCGGCTATGCCTCGGTTATCCCGCAGGTGCTGACGGTCGAGGCCGGTGCCCTTGCCACGCGAACACGCGTCGATGGCAATGGCGGTTCGACGCTCAACCCGCTCAATGGCGAGGACAGCGAGAGCCGCGTCTATTCGGGCTATGCCGGGCCGACGCTCAACACCAAGGCAGGCGATGTCGCGATCGCGGCGCAATACCAGATCGGCTACACGCGCGCGGAGGCACCGGATTCGCTGGTCACTGCGCCCGGAGCCGACCCGATCGATGTGTTCGATGAGAGCATCAGCCAGCGTGCGTCGGTCCATGTCGGTACCGCGCCGGGCGAACCCCTGCCGATTGGCGTGGGGCTGGGTGCCGGGTGGCAGCAGGAAGATGTTTCCAACCTCGACCAGCGCGTGCGCGATGCGCATGTTCGCGGCGACGTGACGATCCCGGTTTCACCGAGCATCGCGCTTGTCGGCGGCGTCGGCTACGAGGATGTCGAGGTTTCGAGCCGCGATGCGCTGTTCGATACCAATGGCGATCCGGTTATCGGCGACGATGGTCGCCTCGTCACCGACAAGAGCCAGCCGCGCCAGATCGCGTTCGAGGCGGATGGGTTGATCTGGGATGCCGGTGTCGTCTGGCGCCCGAGCAGCCGCACCTCGTTCGAGGCGCATTACGGTCGCCGCTACGATTCGGATACCTACTACGGCAGCTTTGCCTGGGCACCGAACAGCCGCAGCTCGGTCAATATTTCCGCTTACGATTCGATTTCCGGCTTTGGCGGTACGATCAATTCGGCGCTGGCCAACCTGCCGACCGAATTCAACGTGGCGCGCAACTCGCTTACGGGTGACCTTGGTGGCTGCGTTTCCAGCCTCGAAGGCAGCCAGTGCCTGACCGGTGCGCTGGGTTCGGTCCGCTCTTCGGTGTTCCGTTCACGCGGGGTATCGGGCAGCTACACCACCGCAGTTGGCCGGATGACGGCCGGGGTGGGTGCGGGCTATGACCGTCGCCGCTTCATCGCACCCGATGGCACGGTGCTTGCCGCTGCCAATGGCGTGACCGACGAGGCGTTCTACGGTTCGCTGTTCCTCTCGGGCGAGCTTGGCCGCCGCGCGAATTTCAGCACCAATGCCTATGCCACGCTGCTGCAAAGCGGTTTCGACCAGCAGGGCGATGTGCTCGCGGTCGGGGCATCGGCTTCGTACAACCGCTCGGTCACGGATCGCCTGTCGGTCCGCGCGGCCGTGGCACTCGACCATATCGATAGTGACCTCGATATCGAGGATCTCACCGCCGCATCGGGCCTGCTCGGCCTGCGGTACGGTTTCTGACGCCAGGGGACGTTTGATGTTCGACGATTTCTATGGGCTTACGGGGCGACCTTTCCAGCTGACCCCAGACCCGAATTTCTATTTCGAGAGCACGACGCACCGCAAGGCGCTGTCCTATCTCGGATATGGCCTCGCGCAGTCGGAAGGCTTCATTGTCATCACCGGCGAGATCGGTTCGGGTAAGTCGACGCTTGTCGCCCACCTGATGCAGAAGATCGACCGGGACCAGATGACTGTGGGGCAGGTCGTCACCAGCAACCTCGATGGCGAGGAACTGGTGCATGTTGCCGCGCAAAGCTTCGGCCTGGATGTCGAAGGGCATGACAAGGCCAGCGCGCTGGGCGCGATCGAGAACTTCCTGCACGAAGAGGCCCGCGAGGGCCGTCGTTGCCTGCTGGTAGTCGACGAATCGCAGAACCTTTCGGTCGAGGCGCTCGAAGAGCTGCGCATGCTGTCGAACTTCCAGCTCGGATCGCATCCGTTGCTCCAGCTCCTCCTGCTCGGCCAGCCCGAATTCAAGCAGGTTCTGGCGCAACATGGTGAACTCGAACAGCTGCGCCAGCGCGTGATCGCCGCGCATCACCTCGAAGCGATGGAGCCGGGTGAAATCGAACCCTACATCAAGCATCGCCTCGAATGTGTCGGCTGGCAGGGCAATCCCGATTTCGACCAGCGCGTGTTTGCAGAGCTGTATTCGGCAACCGGAGGCATCCCGCGCAAGGTCAACCAGGTGGTTACCCGCCTGCTGCTGCTGGGCGCGGTCGAGCAGCGTTCGCGGATCGACAATGCCATGCTCAGCGCCGTGCTCGCCGAAATGCAGCACGACAATGCCTTTCCCGAGGCAGCGCCCAAACCGATGGAAAAGCTTGCTCCGGCCCCGGCTCCCGGCCCGGTCAAGCATGCCAGCTATCCGCAACCGGCACCGGCGCCGCGCGTCGACGATCTGCTCGCCGAGCGCGACGTGCAGATCGCGGAATTGCAGCAGGCGGTGGTCGAGCTTTCCGAAGCGGTTGAAAATGGTGGCGGCGAGGTTTCCGACGAGGTCAAGCAGCGCATCGAAACGCTTGAGAACCGCATCGATGAGCAGGAACGCATGGTTCGCCATGTCCTGACGATGATGATCGAATGGATGGAAAGCGGCCAGTCGCGCGCTGCCGCCTGAGGAGCTTCGGGCCATGAAACATGCGCCGATCGAGGCTGCACCGGTCGTCAATGGCCTGTCCGTCGATGTCGAGGACTGGTTCCAGGTCGGCGCGTTCGAGAATGTGATCGAGCGCGACGAGTGGGACGGGCTGAACCTGCGTGTGGAGGACAATGTCCTGCGCATTCTCGACCTGTTCGACGAGGCGGACGTCAAGGCGACGTTCTTTACCCTCGGCTGGGTGGCGAAGCGGCATGGGCCGCTGATGCGCCGGATTGTCGAGGCGGGGCACGAACTTGCCAGCCATGGCTATGACCATGCGCGCGTGTTCACCTTCACCCGCGAAGAATTTGCCGAAGATATCCGCAAGGCACGGCAGATCCTCGAGGATGCGTCGGGAGCGAAGATCACCGGATACCGCGCACCCAGCTTCTCGATCGACCAGCGCACGCCCTGGGCCTATATGGAACTGGCGGAGCAGGGCTATGCCTATTCCTCCAGCGTCGCGCCGATTACCCATGACCACTATGGCTGGAAGGAAGCTCCGCGCTTCGCTTTCAAGCCGCTGCCGTGGGCCGACCTGATCGAGATACCGGTGACCACCGCAATCCTTGGCGGCAAGCGGGTTGCCGCAGGCGGGGGCGGCTTTTTCCGCGTGCTGCCCTACGCCTTTTCGCGTTGGGCGATCCGGCAGGTAAACCGGCGCGAGGGCAAGCCCGCGATCTTCTATTTCCACCCGTGGGAAATCGATCCCGAGCAGCCGCGCGTGCCGCATGCGCCGATCAAATCGCGCCTGCGCCACTACACCAATCTCGACAAGATGGCGCCCAAGCTGCGCGGTCTGGTGCATGAATTCGCCTGGGGGCGGATGGATATGCTGGCGCACCGCGAAGCTGCCGTGGCACAAGAGCTGGTGGCGTGAATGCGCCGTTCCCACTCGGTGCCGAGGTGGTGAACCTCGTCGACCTGCGCGATCCGGGCGAAGTGGCGCGGATCGAAGGCTTCGTTGTCGAACAGGGCGGCAGCCTGTTCCATCGCCCTGCATGGCTGCTCGCCGTGCAGCAGGGCACCGGGCAGCGCGCCACCGGGCTGGTGGCAGAGAAGTTCGGTACGCTGACCGGCTGGCTCCCGCTGACCGAAGTGCATTCGCCGCTGTTCGGGCGGGCGCTGGTGTCGAGCGGCTTTGCCGTCGGTGGTGGTCCGCTGGCAGGGAAGAAATCGACCAGCGAAGCGCTGTGTCGCGCCGCGCAGGAGATTGCGATCCGGCAGTGTTGTTCGGATACCGAGGTGCGTTCAGGCGATGTGCCTGCCGACTGGGACAGCTGGGATCACACCCATTGCGGGTTTGAGCGCCCACTGGCCGAAGACGACGAAGCGGAACTGCTTTCCATTCCGCGCAAGCAGCGCGCCGAAGTCCGCAAGAGCCTCAAACTCGATCTCACAGTGGAAATCGGAAACGGCGAGGCCGACCGGGCGGCGCATTACGCGGTTTACAGCGCCAGCGTGCACAACCTGGGGACACCGGTTTTTCCGCGCAGCCTGTTCGACGCAATGCTCGACCAGTTCGGCGAGGATGCCGATATCCTGACAGTGCGCCATCAGGGCGAACCGGTGGCGAGCGTGCTGTCCTTCTATCATGGTGGTGCGGTGCTGCCCTATTGGGGCGGGGGAACCTTCGCAGCACGCGCACTGCGCGCCAACGAACGCATGTATTACGAATTGATGCTCCACGCTCGCCGCAAGGGGTGTGACACATTCGATTTCGGTCGCTCCAAGACCGGCAGCGGGCCATACAGCTACAAGAAGAACTGGGGCTTCGAGCCGCAGCCGCTCGCCTATGCCCGCTGGACGGCACCAGGGGAGAAACCACGCAATATCGACCCGACCAGCGATGCCTATTCGGCCAAGATCGAGCTTTGGAAGAAGCTGCCGCTGGCCATTGCCAACAAGGTGGGGCCGTTTATCGCCAAGGGACTGGCGTGATGGGCGATATCCTGTTCCTCGCCCACCGGATCCCGTTCCCGCCGGATCGTGGCGACAAGATTCGTTCGCATCACTTGCTCAAGGCGATTGCTGCACAAGCACCGGTGCATGTCGGCTGTTTCGGCGAAACCGAAGCAGATATGGCGGCGGAGAGCGAACTGGCGAAAGTGGCGAAGAGCCACAAGCTCGTCCACCGCAGCAAGCCATTGCAGCGCGCGGGTATCGAGGCGCTGGTGAGCGGCAAGCCGGTCAGCCTGACGGCCTTCGATCACCGCGACCTGCGCCAGTGGGTTGCGCACACGCTGGCGAGCCATCCGATCGATACGATCGTGATTTTTTCCGGCCAGATGGGACAGTATGTCCCGCAGGATTTCGCGGGACGGGTTGTCATCGACCTGTGCGATGTCGATTCCGCCAAGTTCGAGGCTTACGCCGCCGATGGCCACCTGCCGCGCTCGATCATCGACCGGCGTGAAGGCAGGCTGCTGGCGCAGGAAGAAGCACGACTGGCCGAGCGTGCCGACAACCTGCTGCTCGTGAGCGAGAATGAAGCGCAGCTGTTTCGCTCGCGCCTGCAAAACAATTCACGGGCGGATGTGCGCGCCCTGCGCAACGGCATTGACGCGCATTTCTTTGATCCAGCAGATGTGCCTGGCGGCAATCCCTTTGCTGCGATGACGGGGCCGCATCTCGTTTTCACCGGGCAGATGGATTATCCGCCCAATATCGCGGCGGTGAAGCGGGTTGCCGCAACGATCCTCCCGGCAATCCGCAGCGAGCATCCGGGGGCGCAGTTCCATATCGTCGGGCGCGCGCCGACCGATGCCGTGCGCGGCCTCGATGGCAAGGGCGGGGTGAAGGTGTGGGGTGAAGTGCCCGATGTCCGGCCATTCCTCGCGCATTGCGATGTGGTCCTTGCGCCGCTGACGATTGCGCGCGGCATCCAGAACAAGGTGCTGGAAGCGATGGCCATGGCCAGGCCCGTGGTGCTCTCGCCAGAAGCGGCGAACGGTATCGATGCCACGGACGGGACGCATTTCCTTGTCGGTGCGGACGACGCAGCATTGGTTGGTCACGCGAACGCTTTGCTTGCCGATGGTGCGCGCAGCACCTCGATGGGGACGGCCGCGCGTAAATACGTCCTCGACAACCAGAGCTGGGAAGCGATGCTGGCACCGCTGGCGCATTTGATCGGGTGCGGCGATCATGGGGTGCGGCATGTCGCATGAAGCCGTAGCGCAGCCGATTTCGCAGGCCGCGACGCTCCCCGCCGCCTGGCGCAGCGGGTTGATCAGGCTTGCTGCCGCATGGCTTGCGCTGGGTGCTGCAACATGGAGCGAATGGGCGACGATGTTCCGCCAGTGGTGGGACATCTCGACCTATAACCACATCCTGTTCGTCCCGCTGATCGTCGGTTGGCTGGTATGGGACCGCCGCAAGGAATTGCTCGATATCGAGCCCGCCGCCTGGTGGCGCGGACTGCTGCCTTTTGCCGGGGCGATGTTCGTCTGGCTGGTCGGATCGGTCGCCGGTGTCAATTCGGTCAGCCAGTCGGGCGCGGTTCTGGGCCTGATCCTTATCGTCCCGGCGATGCTTGGCCCACGCGTGGCGCTCGCCTGTGCTTTTCCGCTGGCCTATTTGCTGTTCCTCGTTCCGTTCGGTGACGAACTGGTCCCGACGCTCCAGACAGTCACCGCCGCACTGGTGATCTGGCTGACGCATCTCAGCGGTATTCCGGCGGTTGTCGACGGTGTCTTTATCGACACGCCTGCCGGCTTGTTTGAAGTGGCGGAGGCATGTTCGGGCGTGAAGTTCCTGATCGCCATGGTCGCGCTGGGCGTGCTGGTCAGCTATGCCTGTTTCCGCAGCTGGCGCAGGCGCGCGGTATTCATGGCCGCCGCAATCGTGCTGCCGATCCTTGCCAATGGCGTGCGGGCCTGGGGCACGATCTACATCGCGCAATCGCAGGGTGTCGAATTTGCGGCTGGATTCGACCATATCTTCTACGGCTGGGTTTTCTTCGCCATTGTCGTTGCCCTGTTGCTCGCAGCCTTCTGGCGCTGGTTCGATCGCGATCCGGATGATCTCGGGATCGATTTTGCGGACCAGCTGGACGGCAAGTGGATGACGCGTCTCGCCGGCAAGGCTGCTGCTTCACCGCAGCGGCATCTCGCCATCACCGTGGCGATTGTGGCCTTCTTCCTTGCCTGGAACATCGGCGCATCGCGCGTCGAGGCGGCACTGCCCGACCGGATTCATTTGCCAGAGGTAGAGGGCTGGACCCGCGTCGACTACACACCGCAAGTGCCGTGGCAGCCGCGCCTTGCCGGGGCGGATCATGCCCTGATCGGGCGCTATCGTGATGCATCCGGGCGTGAAATTGATGTCGTCTATGGCCTCTACGCCGCGCAGGCGGAGGGGCGCGAAGCGGGCGCAGCGGGTGAGGGGGCATTGGTGCCCGACTCGCCATGGCGCTGGGTTGCCCCGTGGAACGGCAGTTCGGTGGGTGAGGGCGAGGAACTGCTCGCCTATGGCCAGCTCAGGCGTCATGCCGTTACGCGTTATCGCATGGGGGACCTCGAAACGGGGAGTCCGACCGAACTCAAGCTGCGCAGCATGACCAGCCGATTGTTCCTCACTCGCGAACCGACAATGACGTTGATCCTGTCGGTCGAGGGCGCAGATGGAGAAACGGCGCGCGCCACCATCGATGACTTTTCGGCAGATGCCGGCCGGCGCGGGGAATGGATGGACCGCATTGCCGGGCTGCGTTAGGGGCTGACCCATGTGCGGGATCGCCGGTATCTTCCATCATGGCACGCCGAAGCCGGTCGATCCGCAACGGGTCGAACGGATGTGCGATGCGCTGGTCCATCGCGGACCAGACGGTTCCGGCGTATGGACCGATCACGGCATCGGCCTTGGCCATCGCCGCCTTTCCATCATCGACCTCGAAGGTTCGCCGCAACCGATGCATTCGGTCGATGGGCGCGCGGTCATCGTGTTCAATGGCGAGATCTACAACTTCCAAGAATTGCGCCGCGAACTGGCCGATCTGGGCGCGACGTTTCGCACCGAAGGCGACACCGAAGTTATCCTCGCCGCGTGGCAGCATTGGGGGCCGGATTGCCTGCAAAGGCTGAACGGCATGTTCGCCTTTGCGCTTTACGATATCGACAAGCGGCAGCTGTTCCTCGCGCGTGACCGGCTAGGGGTGAAGCCGCTGTTCATGGCGCATTTGAGCGACGGCAGCCTCGCCTTCGCGTCCGAACTCAAGGGGTTGCTTGCGCACCCGCTGCTGCGGCGCGAGGTCGATCCCCAGGCGATCGAGGACTACATGACCTGGGGCTATGTTCCCGATCATCGCAGCTTCCTCAAAGGCGTTGCCAAGCTGCCCGCCGGGCATTTCTGCCTGATCGAACAGGGCAAGGGTTTCACCGGCACGCGGCAATGGTGGGATGTCGATTTCCGCAACCGTCGCAAGGGCAGGACCGAAGATATGTCGGTCGAGCTGCTGCATCACCTGCGCAACGGGGTCACCTCGCGCATGGTGTCAGATGTGCCTCTGGGCGCATTCCTCTCGGGCGGGGTGGATTCTTCCTCGGTGGTTGCGCTGATGGCGGAATCGAGCGGGTCGCCGGTGCAGACCTGTTCGATCGGGTTCGACGTCGCCGCGCTCGACGAAACCTCCTATGCCGAACAGGTCGCGAAGCTGTTTGCGACCGATCACAATGCACGGCAGGTCAACCCGGACGATTTCGGCGCGATCGACCAGCTCGCTGCGATGTTCGACGAGCCATTCGCCGATGCTTCTGCCCTGCCGACTTGGCGGGTGAGCCAGCTCGCGCGAGAACGGGTGACGGTTGCACTTTCGGGGGATGGCGCGGACGAGGCCTTTGCCGGCTATCGCAGGCAGGTGTTCCATGCGCGTGAAGAACAGGCGAGGGCGGTGCTCCCGCAGGCATTGCGCGGGCCGGTGTTCGGCGCGCTGGGCAAGGTCTGGCCAAAGGCAGACTGGGCGCCGCGCCCGCTACGGGCCAAGTCAACTTTGCTTTCACTCGCTGCGAGCGGTGATGAGGGATATGCGGCTGCGCTTGCGGTCACCACATCACTGCAGCGCGATGCTCTCTATACTGACAGTTTCGCCCGGACACTCGATGGCTACCGCGGTGAACAGCCCCTGGTCGAACTGATGCGCAATGCCCCGGCGCAAAGCGGGCTTGATCGCGCGCAATATGCCGACCTCAAATTCTGGCTGCCGGGCGATATCCTGACCAAGGTCGACCGGACCAGCATGGCAGTGAGCCTCGAAGCGCGTGAGCCGCTGCTCGACCACCGGCTGATCGAGTTCGCGGCCACCTTGCCGCATCGCCAGCGTATTCGCGGACGCCAAGGCAAGTGGCTGCTCAAGCACACGATGGAACGCTATTTGCCGGACGATATCCTCTATCGTCCCAAGCAGGGTTTCGTGACCCCGATCGGCCAGTGGTTCCGTGGTCCCCTCGCCAACGAGGCGCGCGGGCTGGCGGATGGTTCGGTTGCGGTCAGGGCAGGGTGGTTCGACCGCAAGCAGGTGGCCCGTATTGCGGAAAAGCACATTTCCGGCCAGTCGGACTTCGGGCGCCTGTTGTGGCAGCTGGTGATGCTCGAAAAGTCGCTCGCCGGGTTGAAGATTTCCGCCTGAGCCTACTCGCTCGCACCATGGCCCAGCGCCATGTATTCGTCGCTCTGCATTTCCTTGAGGCGGCTGACGGTACGCTCAAACTCGAAACTGCCGTCGCCCGCCTGGTATAGTCCTTCCGGCTCGGCAGCAGCGGCTGCAAACAGCTTGACCCGATATTCGTAGAGCGCGTCGATCAGCGTCACGAAGCGCGCAGCCTCGTTGCGATCTTCCGGTCCCATCTGCGGAATCCCGACGATGCATACGGCGTGATATTCGCGCGCGATGGCCAGGAAATCGCTCGCCCCGCGCGGTTCGCGGCACAAGCGGCTGAAGCTGAACACCGCCACGCCCTTGAGCGATTTGGGCACATGGATCGTCCGCCCACCGCCGACATCGAGTTCGGCGCTGGGGACATGCGCCGCATCTTCCGGCGCGAAGTCGGTCAGGCGGAAAAAGGCTTCGCGCACCTTGGCGGTGGCTTCATCCCCCAGCGGCGTGTGCCAGCTGTCGATGCCGCCGAGCCGTTCGAGCCGGTAATCGACCGGGCCGTTGAGCGGCAGCACTTCCATCTCTGACTGGACGAGGTCGATAAAGGGCAGGAAATGCTCGCGATTGAGGCCATCCTTGTAAAGGTCGACCGGCGGGCGGTTCGATGTTGCGACGACCGTCACACCCTGATCGGCAATAAGCGCGCTGAACAACCGGCTCATAATCATCGCGTCGGCGCTGTTGTTGACCACCATCTCGTCAAAGGCGAGGCAGCGCACATCCTCTGCCAGCTTTGCCGCGACCGGCGGGATGGGATCGCCGCTTTCCTTCTTGCGTTCCTCGCGCAGCAGGGCGTGGACTTCCTGCATGAAGGCGTGAAAATGGACCCGGCGCTTGCGCGTGATCGACAGCGTGCCGTGGAACAGGTCCATCAGCATCGACTTGCCGCGCCCGACGCCGCCCCACATGTAGATACCGCGCGGTGCCTGTGGACGACCCTTGAGCGCACGCCACAGGATGCTGCCTCGTTTGGGAACCACCTCGAGTTCACCCTGTAGCCGATCGAGCAAGGCTGCGGCTGCCTGCTGCTCGCTATCGGGCCGCAACTCGCCGCCTGCGACCATTTCCTCGTAACGCGCGAGCATCCCGCTCATCGCGGGGGGAACTTCCGGACGATGCCCGAATAGCTCGCAACGATATTGTCGTCCTGCTCGACCGTGCCGCGCACGAACACCAGCTTGCCGGTTTCGCGCATGATTTCGGTCACGGCGTCGAGCGGTTTGCCCGGATCGCCGCCACCTGTGAACTGGGTCGAAAGCTCGAGCGTCACCGATGGCCCGGCGTTCCCCGAACCGATCGTATGCATGGTGGTGAACAGCGAGATATCGATCAGGCCTAGCGTCACGGCACCATGGATGATGCCCTGCAAATTCTCGTGCTTGCGTTCGGGGAACATGCGCAGGCGGCTCTTGTCGCCTTCGACCCGCGTGATGAGCTTGCCCATCACCGCGCCGTTGAACAGCGTTTCGTCCTTGAGATTCCAGTGCCGCCAGCCCGGATTTTCCGGGTCCGGCCCGTGTTCGAAAACGTCCTCTTTAAACGACACCGTCAGATCGCGCGTTCGGCCATCATCTTCTTGGTTTCGGCGATTGCCTTGGCCGGGCTGAGGCCCTTGGGGCAGACATTCGCGCAATTCATGATGGTGTGGCAGCGATAGAGGCGGAACGGGTCTTCGAGCTGGTCGAGCCGTTCACCGGTCATTTCGTCACGGCTGTCGGCCAGCCAGCGATAGGCTTGCAGCAGGATCGCCGGACCGAGGAACTTGTCGGAATTCCACCAATAGCTCGGGCACGAGGTCGAGCAGCAAGCACACAGGATGCATTCGTATAGCCCGTCAAGCTTCTCGCGCTGTTGCGGCGACTGGAGGCGTTCCTTGCCGCTGGGAGTCGGTGTGACGGCCTGCAGCCACGGGCGGATCGAGGCGTATTGCGCGTAGAAATGAGTGAAGTCGGGAACGAGGTCCTTGATCACATCCATATGCGGCAGCGGCGTGATCCGCACTTCGCCGGATTTGAGGTCTTCGATTGCGGTGGTGCAGGCAAGACCGTTCTTGCCGTTCATATTCATCGCGCAGGAACCGCAAATACCCTCGCGGCACGAACGGCGGAATGTCAGCGTCGGATCGACTTCGTTCTTGATCTTGATCAGCGCATCGAGAACCATCGGGCCGGTCTGGTCGAGATCGAGTTCGAACGTGTCGTAGCGCGGGTTTTGGCCGCTGTCGGGATCGTAGCGATAGATCTTGAACTTTCGGACCTTGCCGCCCTCGGCGGTATGGACCTTGCCGTTCTTCGTGATCTTCGAATTCTTGGGAAGGGTGAAAGTGGCCATGATCCGCTAAATCCTGTTGCTTTGCGACCCCTCTCTAGCGGCTTGGCCGTCGAGGGCAAGGCACCTCGGGTGCAAGTTTCGACAGTGAAGTTGATTAAGTCGCAGGCCGGTCAGCCCGCAGGTGTGCTCCAGCTTGTGGGGACTTCCTTGCGTTTGGGCAGCAGTTCCTCGCACACGGCGTAGGTCCGCTCGTTATCGACATCGATCGCCAGCGCGCCGTCATCGAACATGGTCGCCTCGATTGTTAGGCCGAACCGTTTGCCGATGCGCTTCATCGCGCCTTTCACATCGACCAGCTTGAGTGCCATCAGCGCGATGTTGAACAGGCCGAAGGCGCGGATCATCCGGTCCCGGTTCTTCATGAACTGGCCACCCTCGCGAAACGCCTCCGCCGCTGCGAAGGCACGCCGGTTGGCGAGGCCATAGAGATTGCAATTGGCAACGCCGGTATCGCGAAACTTGTAATAGTTGCGCTGTCCCTCGGGATGGGCCGCCCTGACGTCTTTCTCCCGCGCGAGTGTCAGGGTGGCGTCGGCACGGGTAAGCGTATCGCGAACCAGCTCGAATCCCTCGGCGGTAATCAGCACATTGTCTGCCGTGGTGATCACGAAGGGCCCTTCGTCGTCCTTCGCCGCCGCAGTCACGCTGTCGACGATGCCCGGCTGCGAATCGACGAAAGTGATCGGCACGCCGCAATCGGCATAGGGCGCCAGCAGCGCCCCGACCTCTTCCTGGGCTTCAGGTTCGATCGAGATCCTGATTTCAGCCAGGTTCGGGCGGGCGGAAACGATATCGAGCACCCACTCGATCAACGGGCGACCGCAGATTGGCGCGATGCACTTGTGCGAAACCCCCGCCCGGGTGGCCAGGGGGTTGACCACACCTGTTCGCTGGGCGGCGAGGATGATGACGGTCGTCGGTCGATCGCTCAATGTCTTACTCCGTCAGGCCGTGGCGACGCAGGCTCTCGGCCAGGATTGTCTCGATCAGCTGCGCCTGTGTCCAGCCCGCGAGGGCGGCCGAGCGCCCGAACACTTTTTCCGACCACAGATTGCAGTTGAGATTGAGCTCGAGGAAGGTGATCTCGCCGGTTTCCTCATTCACGCGGAATTCGAAACGGCCATAGTCGAACGGGCGATAGTCGCCCCAGGCCAGCTTCGTGTACTCGGCGATCTGCGCGGCCATTTCCTCGTTTTCGAACGGATCGAGCGAGTATTTCTGGCTCCGGTCGACGAGGTCGCGCTTCTCGTAATAGGTGCGCAGGTGTGACGGGTCCGCTTGCCGGAAGATCATCATCGGCATGATCTGCGGTTCGCCATTCACGGTGATAACCGGAACTTCGACGTCGCTGCCATCGATAAAGCCCTCGACGATGGCGTCATGCCCAAGCGCGTGCACTTCGGCGACCGCTTGCGCGACACCGTCCCAGTCATGCGCATCGTGGACGCCCCAGCTGGCCGAGGAATTGTTGGGCTTCACGACATAGCGCGTCGCCGTGGGGCATTTGTCCTGCTCCACCGGCGCGCCGCGGCGATAGATCGCCCAGTCGGCGGTCGGCACACCTGCCGCGCGGACGGATCGCTTTGCAAGGTGCTTGTCATCGGACAGCCCCCGCACGATCGGACTCGCGCCGAGATAGGGCAGGCCCGCACGCTCGCACAGCAGCGGGCACATCATCTCCGAATTGAAGAAGCCCGCGCGGTTGAGCAGTGGGAAGACGAAATCGACATCGGGCTTGTTGAACAGGATGTCGAAGCTGTCGGAAATCGTCAGGTTGAGGCCGAGATCGCGCAGGACCTGTGCCATCTCGCGATGATAACGCGCGTGATTGCCGTCTTCGGGGCTACCCGTACCGTCCCACAATGCGTTCTTGGCAAGAAACAGGATGCGCAGCTTTTCCTTCGCGGCTGCGTCGATGGTCATGGGCTGGAGATCGGGCAAGCGGTTTTTACCTCAGATATGTGTGTGAAAGCGCCGCATAGTTCTGCTAGGCGGAGCATCCAAGAAAATTCAAAAGGCGTAAGTCCTTTGGTCGCAGAATTTCCGGATTTGTTGCCGTCCTATCGCGCGCGCGAAGGCGTGAGGCCGCTGATCGATGCGTTGTCATCGGGCGGCGATGCCCGAATCACGCTGAACCCGGATACCGGGCTCAACCGCTACCTGGCAGGCCCTTATCCGCGCAAAACGATTGCCTTCGCGTCATCGACGGCGAACGATATTTCGCAGGCCGCGTTCGATCACCTGCTTGACCTCGCTGCCGGGGAGCCGCGTGGCTACGAAGCGCGGCTGGTATCGCTGCGTGAGCGTATTTGTGCGGCTTATGGTCTGGCGTCGGGTGTGGACATCGTCTTCGCCCCCTCGGGCACAGACCTCGAGTTCGTGGCGCTGGCGGCAGTGGCCGGGCGCGGTGCTGCGGGCACTCACAACATCCTGCTCGGCGCAGACGAAGTCGGCAGTGGCTGCATCCTGTCGGCGCGCGGCCAGTTCTTCGCGGGCGAAACCGCGCTCGGCGTCCAGACGCAGGCGGGCGCCGATGTGGCTGGGATCGGCCCGGTATCTTTCGTCGATGTCCCGGTACGATGTGAAGAGGGCGCGGCGCGCCATAGCCACGATATCGGGGTCGCGGTGCATGCAGAAATCGACCGCGCATTGCAGGCCGGCAAGCACCCGCTTCTGCATGTGGTTCACGGTTCGAAGACCGGGCTGATCCTGCCCAAGCTGCGCGAAATCGATGCATTGCGTGCGCAATTCGGCGACCGGCTTTCGCTGGTGGTGGATGCCTGTCAGGCGCGCATTACGCCCGATGCCGTGCGCGAATATCTCGACCGTGATGCCATTGTCTTCATCACCGGATCGAAATTCATGGGCGGGCCGCCGTTTTCGGGTTTCGCTCTCGTGCCGCATGGGCTCGCAGGGTGCGCTCCTGAGTTGCCTGCGGGATTTGCCGATATTTTCCGCCGCGCCGAGTGGGGCGAGGCATGGGCAGGGCGCGCCTTGCTGGCGGACAGTGAAAATCCGGGCCTCGCATTCCGGCTCGAGGCATCGATATTCGAGCTTGAGCGTTTCGTGCAATTAAGTGCCGAGATCGTCGAACGCGTCATCCGGGATTTCCAAAGCGCCGTCGATGAGGTGTTCGTCAAAGGGATGGGTTTCCCGTCGGTCCTGCCCTTTGCCAATGGCAATGATCGGGATGCAGCCGCCCATCCGCTCGAAATGCTCACGCTCGCGACGATCGATATCAGCTCGCATCCCGATGCGCGCACCTTCGATGAGGCACAGTTGCTCTACCGGGCGCTCGAAACCAGGGGATTGCGCCTTGGCCAACCGGTCAAATGCGTGCGGAAACCCGGTGGCGAATGGGGCGGCACGCTGCGCGTCGGCCTCTCGATGCCGCAGGTCTCGGAACTTGCTGCGCTGCCGGGCGAAGACCGGCGGCGGGTGCTGCACGAGCAACTCGAACGGTTTGCCGCCGCGCTGGCTGTCCCGAACGCTTAGGGCCCAACCCTAGGGGCTGATCAGCGCATTGCGCCGCCAGCTTTCGGCGAGCAGCGTTTCGAGCAGGTCGGCGTGGCTGAACCCGGCGAGTTTCGCCGCAGTCGCCATCACCTTGGGCGACCACAAATTGCAGTTGAGGTTGATCTCGATGAAATTGATGTCGCCTGTCTTCAGGTCGAGGCGGAATTCGATCCGGCCATAATCGAACGGCACGAATTCACGCGCGACCTTGCGCGCCATCTCTGTGATCCTGGGCGCGAATTCGGCATGGTCGAAAACCTTGAGCGAGGCCTTTTCGGTATTTTGCACCAGGTCGCGCTTCTCGTAATAGGTCCACAGCTTCTGCGTGTCCTCACGCTCGTACCATAACATCGGTAGCGGGGTCGGCTCGTCGTTGAGCGTGATGAAGGCGCACTGGATATCGTACCCGTCGAGATAGGGTTCGACGATGGCGTCGTGTCCCTGGCCGTGGATATTGGCGATAGCATTGGTCACGCCGTTCCAGTCGAAGGCATCCGAAATCCCCCAGCTGGCAGAGGACGCATTGGGCTTGATGACCCAGCGGCCATCGGGCGAGGGAGGCAGGTCCGCCTCCAGAACCGGGGCGCCCTTGCGATAACAGAACCAGTCTGCAGTCGGCACGCCCGAATGCGCGCAGACCAGCTTCGACACCGATTTGTCGTCCCCCAGTCCACGCAGGAAGGGCATTGCGCCGAGATAGGGGATGCGATGCATATTGCACAGTGTCGGGATCAGCATCTCACTGTTCACGAACCCGCCACGGTTCAGCAGCGGGAAAACGAAATCGACATCGGGCCTCTCGAACAGCACCTTGTATGTATTGGCCAGCTGGAGGTTGAGCCCGAGATTCTCCAGCGTGGTCCGCACCTCGTGGTGGTAGATCGCGTGATTGCCGTCTTCGGGATGCATCCCGCCGCCCCACAGCACATGCTTCGCCATGAACAACAGGCGCACGCGCTCTTTCGCTTCGTCGGGTATACGGATGGGTTCAAGGGCTTCAGGCATGATCGCTCTCAGCAGGTTGCAAGGTGGCTGCTACTTAGTCGCATGCGGATCGTGCACCAAGCGCAAAGCGACGTCACACCCCGGCCCGATCGGCGGTTTCCAAAATGGCCCCGACGAATCCCTGCGGATCGTCTTCCTGGATGAAATGCCCGCCGCTGAGTGTGCGATGGAGCGGGTTGTCGCGAGCACCGGGCACGCGCTCGCGGAATTCCCGGTCACCTCCACGGGTGATCGGGTCGCGATCCGAGAAGCAGCAGGTGAAGGGTTTGTCGAATTGTTCGAGCACCTTCCATGCTTCGAGCTGGTCCGGCACCGCGACGTTCTCACCCAGCGGTACGAGTGAGGGGAATATTCGTGCGCCGGCCTTGCTTGCCCGCGTGTCGAACGGTGCGTCGTAAGCGGCAACCGTTTGCGGCGACAGCTGCGTGGTTGTGGCCTTCTGGATGATCCCGCCGATTGGAAAGACCGGGCTGTAGCGCGAGAATGCGCGCCATTTCGCGAAGGCGGGCGGTGGCGCCTGTCCGGCGGGGAGACCGCCGTTCGATAGTACGACTGCAGCGAAACGCTCGGGCATTGCGGCAACAAGGCGCAGCCCGATCAGCGACCCCCAGTCCTGGCACGCCAGCACGACATTGTTCAGCCCCATTGCGTCGAGCCATTCGGCAATCCATGCGACATGGGCGGAGTATGTGTAGTCAGACTTGCCGGTCGGCTTGTCCGACTTGCCGAAACCGATGAGGTCGGGCGCAAGCACGCGGTATCCCGCCTCGACCGTCGGGCCAACCATCTTGCGGTAGAGATAGCTCCAGCTTGGTTCCCCGTGCATCATCAGCACCGGTGTGGCGGTGCGTGGCCCTTCATCGACGTAGTGGAGCCGCAAGCCGTCCGTCAGGACATGGTAACGCGGATCGAACGGATAGTCCGGCAGTGCGGCGAAGCGCGCATCGGGCGTGCGGTGAACCTTCCCCATGGTCTCTCCCTGTTTTCCGGCTATCATGTCGAACGGGGAGCGAAAGGGAAGAGGAAAAATGGGCCTGGCAAACTGGTGGGATCGGCATGGTGTGCCGCGCGTGATCAAATTCGCCTGCGGTATGCCTGCGATTATGAAACTGCGATCGCAGGTCGTGCCGCTGGCGCAGGGCGATGTGTTCGAGCTGGGTTGTGGCGGCGGGATCAACCAGCAATTCTACCACGCCGATGCGATCCGCAGTTTTGCCGGGATCGATCCGGGCGGAAAACTGCTCGAATATGCGCGCGCTGCCGCTGAAGCAAAAGGCTGGAAAGCAGATATTCGCGATGGGGTGGGGGAAGCGATCCCCTTTGCCGACGAGAGTTTCGATACGGTCGTGTGCACCTACACCATGTGTTCGGTGAACGATCAGGCGCAGGCGGTGCGCGAGATGCGGCGTATCCTCAGGCCGGGCGGCAAGCTGCTGTTCCTCGAACACGGGCGTGCGCCCGATGCAAAGGTCGCCGACTGGCAGCGCAAGATCGAACCGTACTGGAAACCGTTTGCAGGCGGTTGCCACCTGACCCGGCCGATAACCGAGGCGGTGCGTGCAGGCGGGTTCGAAGTCGAACCGATGGGCGCGAAATATCTCGACAAGACCCCAAAATCGATCGGTTGGAACGAATGGGGCGTGGCGGTCAGGGCTTAGGGATCGCCGCTGGGCGATAAAGATCGGCGGGTGAGGGCGGGAGCCTGAAGGCCCCCGCCTCAATCACCTATTTGCCTTCGCCGAAGGTCCGCTGCCACCAGCCACGACGCGGCCGGTCGTCACCGTCATCTGCGGTTGCAGTTTCAGCAGTGTCGGATGTCTCGGCAGGAGCATCCTCGGCATCAGCCGCAACCGTCTCGGCAGTTGCCGGCTCGGCTTTCTTGCGGCGGGTGCGCTTCGGTTTTTCGGCGGCAGCTTCTTCGGCAGGCTGTTCTGCGACCGGTTCTGCCTCGGCAACCGGTTCAGCATCAGCCTTCTTCTTGCGCGGGCGACGCTTGGGCTTTTCCTCGGCAACCGTTTCGGCTTCGGCTTCCTCAGCAGGGGCGTCGGCCTTTTTGCGGCGCGTGCGCCGTTTGGGCTTGGGAGCTTCCTCTTCTGTCGCAGGCTGGTCGGATTCACCAGTTCCGGTTTCGCCAGCATCGGCATCGCCAGCTTCGGTAGCGAGCGCCTCATTGCCTGCGGGCTGGTCGGCGGTGTCCGACGCTTCTTCGCCGTTCTCGCCATCATCCGAAGCTTCGCCATCACGCTCGCGATTGCGCCCGCCCCGGCGGCCACGACCGCCCCTGCGGCGGCGCTTCTTCTTCGGGGCGTCGTCTTCTTCATCGCTGTCGGTTTCGGTCTCTTCGTCGGAATCGTCCGATTCCTCGCTCGACGCGTTACCAGCATCCCCTTCGCGCTTCTTGCGACCGCGTCCGCCGCGGCGACGACGCTTCTTGCGCGGACGATCGTCTTCGGCTTCCTCTTCGTCGATTTCCTCGACAATGTCCTCATCGTCGTCTTCATCATCGACGATCGGTTCGAACTTGGGTGCCTGGGACGGGCGCGGGCCGGAGCTGGCTACGCTCATCTTGGCGCCTTCATCCTCACCCTCGGGTGTGACTTCGACCGTTACGCCATAGCGACGCTCGATCTCCACGAGGTCTGCGCGCTTGGAATTGAGCAGGTAGACCGCCGCTTCGGTGCTGGCGGCCAGCGTGATGACCGTGCCTTTGCCCTTGGCTGCTTCGTCCTCGATAAGACGCAGTGCCGACAGTCCGGCGCTCGATGCGGTGCGGACCAGGCCCGTGCCGTCGCAATGCGGACACTCGCGGGTGGTCGCCTCGAGCACGCCGGTGCGCAGGCGCTGGCGGCTCATTTCCATCAGGCCGAAGCCCGAAATCCGCCCGACCTGGATGCGCGCCCGGTCGTTCTTGAGCGCGTCTTTCATTGCGCGTTCGACTTTGCGGATGTTGGAGTTGTACTCCATGTCGATGAAGTCGATCACGACCAGCCCGGCCATGTCACGCAGGCGCAGCTGGCGGGCGATTTCCCGCGCTGCTTCGAGGTTGGTCGCCGTGGCGGTCGCCTCGATCCCGTGTTCCTTGGTCGAACGGCCCGAGTTGATGTCGATCGAGACCAGAGCCTCCGTCGGGTTGATCACGAGGTAGCCACCCGATTTGAGCTGGACCACCGGATCATACATCGCGCGAAGCTGGTCTTCCGCGCCGTAGCGCTGGAACAGCGGAACCGGGTCGGAATAGGCTTTCACGCGGCGGGCATGGCTTGGCATCAGGAGCTTCATGAAGCTCTTGGCCAGCTTGTAGCCATCCTCGCCCTCGACGACGACTTCCTCGATTTCCTTGTTGTAGATGTCGCGGATCGCGCGCTTGATCAGGTCGCTGTCCGAATGGATCAGCGCGGGCGCGCTCGACGACAGGGTTTTCTGGCGGATTTCGTCCCACAGCCGTGCGAGATAGTCGAAGTCGCGCTTGATCTCGGGTTTGGTGCGGCTGAGACCGGCGGTGCGCACGATCAGGCCCATGCTCTTCGGCAGCTTGAGGTCACCGACGATCTGCTTCAGCCGCTTGCGATCCTGCGCGCTGGAAATCTTGCGCGAGATACCGCCGCCGTGGCTGCTGTTCGGCATGAGGACCGTGTAACGACCGGCGAGGCTGAGATAGGTGGTGAGGGCAGCACCCTTGTTGCCACGTTCTTCCTTGACGACCTGCACCAGCAGGACCTGACGGCGCTGGATGACGTCCTGGATCTTGTAGCGGCGGCGCAGGGCCTGGCGGCGGGCGCGAACCTCGTCGACTTCTTTCGCCCGGCTCTTGCCATTGCCTTTGCTCTGGCGACGACGACCGCGGCCACGACGGCTGCGACCCTGATCCTCTTCCTCGGCATCCTCGGACGAATCCTCGTCTTCCTCGGATTCATCATCGGCGTCGTCTTCGAGCTGGCCTTCCTCGATCGTGGCGACTTCATCCTTCTCGGAGGTGTCGATTTCCTCGACCCCGTCTTCAGCCAGGTCTTCGGCCAGCGCCTCGGCGGATTCTTCGTCCTCGGCGTCGTATTCGTCACCGGGAACTTCGCCGCGCTCTTCCTCTTCGGCGCGCAGGCGTGCTTCTTCCTCGGCGGCCTCAGCCTCTTCGGCCAGCAGGGCCTCGCGGTCTTCCTTCGGGATCTGGTAGTAATCCGGGTGGATTTCGCTGAACGCGAGGAAACCGTGGCGATTGCCGCCGAAATCGACGAACGCTGCCTGCAGCGACGGTTCGACGCGGGTTACTTTTGCGAGGTAGATATTACCTTTGATCTGCTTGTGTTCGGCAGATTCAAAGTCGAACTCTTCAATCCGGTTTCCCTTGAGCACCGCCACCCGAGTCTCTTCGGTGTGGCGCGCATCGATAAGCATGCGGGTTGCCATTCAAAATTCTCCAAACGCCGCCGGGCGGGGCTGATCCCGCTGCTGGAGGGCGTTTATATGTGTGGGAGCCGCCTGCCATGATCGGCACTGCGGCGATATCGGACCGGACAAGGCGCGATTGCGCGTTTTTCCGGGGTGATGTGTCTGCGGAGACGAGAGGGCGCATCATCTGCGTCGTCTGACCCGACCATACAGCGACACGAACGCGCGGTCCGGTCGTCTGGGTCGGGGAGAAGCTTCTCATGTCTGCATCAACCTGTTGCGTATCCGGCGGTAAATCGCCGGGCCGATTTTCCTTGTGGTTCCAACTTCATGGCGCTTGAAGCACCCTGCCGGACAGGCGGTAGATCGGTTCGCGATCGCTAGCACCGTGGGTTTCATCCCGCAACCATATTGCGCAATTGCATGGCAACACCGTAACGAGGGCGAGCAATGTCGTTGCGTGTGCAAATCCTGTTGATCTTCCTTGCCCCGGTCCTGCTGGTCGGCGCGCTTGTTGCGTTTGGATTGACCATTCCGATTCCGCACCTCGGCCGGGATTATGTGATTCGCGTCGCACTGCCCGAGCCGGGATCGCCGGTCGACCTGCCGGAGATACTCGGCCCGCAGGATCGTTCGCGGCCGCTGGTTGTGATCGATGCCGGCCATGGCGGGAAAGATCCGGGGGCAAGCAGCGGCAGTTCTCGCGAGAAGGATATCGTGCTCGGGCTCGCCCTGGCCCTGCGTGACGAGCTCTTGCAGCAGGGCGGGGTGCGCGTCGCGCTTACTCGCAGCGATGACAGGTTCCTCGTCCTCGAAGAACGCCCCGAGATTGCCCGTCGGATGGCGGCGGACCTGTTCATATCGATCCATGCCGACTCCGCCGGTGAAGTTTCGGATGTCAGCGGAGCGAGCATCTACACGCTGTCGACCGAGGCATCGAGCCAGGCCGCCGCACGGTTTGCCGAGCGTGAGAACAATGCCGATGCGGTCAATGGCGTCAGGCTGGAGGGCAAGAGTGACGAGGTCAGCACCATACTGGTCGAACTGTCCCAGCGCCGGGTGCAGGAAACGAGTGCCGAGTTTGCCGGGCTCATCGTCCGCGAAGGGCGCGGCAAGCTGCGCTTCCACCCGCAAGCGCGCCGATCGGCGGCGCTGGCCGTGCTGCGTGCGCCCGATGTGCCAGCCGTGCTGTATGAATCGGGCTATGTTACCAATCCGGCTGATGCCCAGCGCCTGACGTCGGCAGAAGGCAAGGCGGATTTCGCAGAGGCGATTGCACAGGCAATTCGTGTCTTCTTCGCCCGGCAGTCCAACCAGCCCTGAATACGCGCGTCAGGCGATGACGGTCGATAAGGCGCAAATCGTCTGGCACATTTGGAAAATGCCGTGCTAAGGGCGCGTCAGGACCATGGCAGACGTTACCCTACAATCGATCAGCTACCGCATCCGCCGCGAGGCGAGCGGCGTGCTCAACTGGTTCAGGGCGAACTGGCGCGAGAGGCGCTGGTTCCGCTGGCTTGCTTCCGCATTGGGGGCATTCCTGCTCATTTTCCTGATCGGCTATATCGCGATTACCCGCGACTTGCCCGATGTGGAAACGCTGCGTGATTACGAACCGCCCCTGCCGACGGTGGTGCGCGGCTATGACGGCGAGATCGTCCACAGCTATGCGCGCGATCGCCGCGTGCAATTGCAATATGCCGACTTTCCCGAACCGCTGATCGAAGCTTTCCTCGCGGCAGAAGACAAGACGTTCTTCAGCCATGGCGGGATCGACGCGGGCGGGCTGTTCGGGGCCGTGATCGACTATGTCAGCAAACTGGGCAGCGATGAACGCGCAGTCGGCGGTTCGACCATCACCCAGCAGGTGGCGAAAAACATCTTCCTGTCGAAAGAGTATTCGATCACCCGCAAGCTGAAGGAAATGGTCCTGGCAAGGCGGATCGAGGGGGTTCTCAGCAAGGAAGAGATCCTTGAGCTGTATCTGAACGAGATCCCGCTCGGGCGCCGCAGCTTTGGTGTGCAGGCCGCATCGCGGACCTATTTCGACAAGGATGTGGGTGAGTTGGAGTTGCAGGAAGCCGCCTTCCTGGCGATCCTGCCCAAGGCACCTGAAACATACAGCCGCGCAAAGAACGCGGACAAGGCCATGGCGCGGCGCAATTTCGTGCTCGACCAGATGGCGGCCAATGATTTCATCACCACAGCCGAAGCGAGCGCAGCGAAGGCCAAACCGCTGGGGCTTGTCAACGCGCGGACGATGCGTTCGGCGGATGCGGGGTATTTCCTGGAAGAAGTACGCCGCCAGCTGATGAAGGACTTTGGCGAAACGGCCGATGCCGGTCCCAACAGCGTATACGCCGGCGGCCTGTGGGTCCGCACCTCGCTTGATCCCGAATTGCAGAACGCTGCGCGCGACGCCTTGCGGCAGGGCCTGCTGCGTTACCATGCCGGGCGCGGGTGGGGTGGACCGCTGGCGACGATCAATTTTGACGATGGGCCATGGGCCAGCCAGCTTGCTTCATCGCCATTGGGGATCAATTATCAGGGCTGGCGCGTGGGTGTGGTGACCGAACGCAGCGGCGGCAGTGCGAAGATCGGCTTTTCCGATGGCAATACCGCACCACTAACCGGCCTGCCCAATGACCTGAAGGCGGGCCATGTGATCGCAGTCAAGAAATCGGGCAATGGCTATGCCGTGGGCACCATACCAACGGTTTCGGGCGGGTTCGTGGCACAGGCACCGCAGACCGGGCGCGTCCTTGCGATGCAGGGCGGTTTCGATAGCAGGCTGTCCGATTTCAACCGGGCGACACAGGCTGAACGGCAACCCGGTTCGACCATCAAGCCCTTTGTCTATGCCACTGGCCTCGACAACGGCATGACGCCATCGACGTTGATCGATAACAGCCGCTACTGCTATTATCAGGGCGCGAGGCTGGGCGAAAAGTGCATTCGGGGCGGTCGCGGCGGTGAGTTCCCGCTACGCTATGGCCTCGAGCAATCGCAGAACATCATGACCGTGCAGATCGGCATGCAGGCCGGGATGGAACACGTCGTCGATACCATCAAGACGATGAATATCAGCGATGATCCCGATCCCTATGCGGCCACGACTCTCGGCTCGGAAGAGACGTCGGTGCTGAGGCTCGTGAACGCATACTCGGCGCTGGCCAACCACGGTCGGCTCAATGAACCGACCTTGGTCGACTATGTGCAGGATCGCAAAGGCAAGGTGATCTGGCGGGCGGACAAGCGCGATTGCACGGGCTGCAACATGGCCGAATGGGACGGCAAGCCGATGCCGCGTTTCGGCATCAGCGGGTTGCAGGCGATGGACGCCCGCACGGCCTATCAGACGGTCCACATGCTCGAGGGCGTGATCCTGCGGGGAACCGGGACGGTTCTGCGTAGTCTCGACATGCCGATGTTCGGCAAGACCGGCACGACGACCGGTCCCACGGATGTGTGGTTTGTCGGTGGCACGTCCGACCTGATTGCCGGGGTTTATGTAGGATATGACACACCGCGCAATCTTGGCGGATATGCGCAGGGCGGCACGGTGTCGGCTCCGATCATCAAGAGCTTCTTCGAGAAGATCAGGAAGCGGTTGCGTCCGGAACCCTTCGTGGCACCCGCAGGTGTTCGCATGGTTCGTGTCGATCGCATGTCGGGCAAGCGGGTGTTCGATGCGTGGCCGAGCGACGACCCCAAGGCTTCGGTTATCTGGGAAGCCTTCAAGCCCGATACCGAACCGCCCCGTTCGACCCGTCGCGACGAGATCGAGGCGAAGCGGAAGGAAATCCTGGCGATCATCAGGAGCGGCCAGCGAGGTGCTTCCTCCCAGAGCAGGACCGAGGTGGAAACGAAGAAGGAAGACTTCGTCGAGGACCAGGGTGGCATCTACTGATCGGCAACCGGCGGTTCGCCGCCTGCCTTTACAATCCATACCTGTCCGCTAAGCGGGCCGCCAATCTGTTGGAGTGAATGCCATGCGTGCCGAAGGGCAGGCCCATATCGACCGGATCGAAGCCGCGCTGCAACTGGTACGCCAGTCGCTCGACTGGGACCGCGCGCTGCGCCGCCTAGAGGAACTCAACGCGCGCGTGCAGGACCCGACGCTGTGGGACAATCCCAGGGAAGCGCAGGCGATCAATCGTGAGCAGAAGCAGCTCGAAACATCAGTCAACACGGTGAACGAGATTTCATCCGAGATGGGTGATGCGATCGAGTTCATCGAAATGGGCGAGGCCGAAGGTGACGAGGACATCGTCAACGATGGGCTTGCCTCGCTTGCTAAGCTCGCAGACCGCGCGGATGCCGACAAGGTGCAGGCGCTGCTTTCGGGTGAAGCCGATGCGAACGACACCTATCTCGAAATCCATGCCGGCGCCGGGGGAACGGAGAGCCAGGACTGGGCCGAAATGCTCTTTCGCATGTATGCCCGCTGGGCTGAACGCCGCGGCTTCAAGGTCGATACGGTTGAATATCAGGCGGGCGACCAGGCCGGTATCAAGAGCGCGACGCTGCTACTCAAGGGTGAAAACGCCTATGGCTATGCCAAGACCGAGAGCGGTGTCCATCGCCTTGTTCGCATCAGTCCCTACGATTCAAGCGCACGCCGCCACACCAGCTTCAGCTCGGTCTGGGTCTACCCGGTCATCGATGACAATATCGACATCGAGATCAATCCGGCCGATTTGAAGATCGACACTTACCGCGCGTCGGGCGCAGGCGGGCAGCACGTTAACACGACCGATTCTGCGGTCCGTATCACCCACCAGCCGACCGGTATCGTCGTCGCCAGCCAGCAGGACCGCAGCCAGCACAAGAACCGCGATATCGCGATGAACATGCTGAAAGCGCGCCTGTTCGAGCGTGAAATGGCGGAACGCGAGGCGGCGGCCTCGGGCGAATATCAGGAAAAGAGCGAGATCGGTTGGGGCCACCAGATCCGCAGCTATGTCCTCCAGCCATACCAGATGGTGAAGGACCTGCGCACCGGGGTAACCTCGACCGCGCCCGACGCTGTGCTCGACGGTGCGCTGGACGATTTCATCGCCGCCTCGCTTGCGCAAAGGGTGACCGGGGAAACTGTTGACGTGGAGGATGTGGAGTGACGAAATTCGGGAAACGGTTTGCCGCCGGATGTTGCCTCGCCAGCCTCGGCGTTGCGAGCCCGGCACTGGCAGATGTGACCGTCGGCCCGCGCGTTTCCTACTATTTCGACAATTCCAACCTGCGCACTTCCGATCTCAATGGCCTGCAGGACGCGCGCCAGGTGGTCGATGAGGCGCTCACTCAGGACCTGCGCGACGCAAGCGGTTTCGATGACCTGACCGTTACCGTCCAGGACAACGGTTCCGCCTCGAACTCGGACCAGGTCGGCTTCCCGATGATCGGCGGCATGATCAATTTTGGCAATGATCGCGATCGCTTTACGCTGACCGCGATGATTGGCAGCGGGAAGACCACAACCGAACTGGTCTCCTCGCGTGAGGTTGAGGTCACAGTCGGAGATATCTTCTTCAACGAGTTGTCGGTCATCCAGACGGTCGTGTCCGACGAGGTCGACCGGATCGATGCCGAACTGACCTGGCAGCGGCGACTGAACGAGAATTTCGCGATCCTCGCCGGTGCCCGCTATGAACGGCTCGATATTGCCGGGCAGGGTGCGATCACCATTCAGAGTACTGACGAAGTGCAGGCGTTCGTTGCCGAGACACTCGGTGAAGACGCTCCGTCACGCAACTTGGATGGCGCCGCACAGCCTACCGACATAGCTACGGATCGGACTCTGGAAACCTACAGCGCGCGAGTAGGTGTCACCGCTTTCGTGCCGTTCAACGAAGGCGCAGTCGCCTTTTTCAACGGCATGATCCAGGGCAGCTACCAGCCCTCGACCAACTTCAACACCCGCTTCTTCGGCGTAAACGGCGATCTGGTGAGGGAAGAAGACCGGATCGATAGTGGCGAACTCAGCATTGGCCCGGATTTCGCGGTCGGCGCGCAGTTTGCTCTGGCCGAGAACATTGCGCTCGATATTCGTTATCGTGCGATCCTGTATTTCCCGATTTCCGGCGATTTCGATTTCGGCGACACGCGGGTCAATCACGGGGTCAATCTGGGGGTATCGTTCCGGCTATGACGGGCCTGTTGCGCAAGCTTTCCGTCTACCTCGTGCTTGGCGTCGGCTTGACGATAGCCCATCCCGCCTGGGCAGGGACCAAGGCCCTGCTGATCGGCTCCAACTACACCGAAGCGCCCAATGAGGCGCTGCGCCTTGCCAATCCGATCACCGATATCCGCATGGTCGGCGAAGCGATGAAGCGTACTGCCATCGATGAAGTCACTTTGCTCGAGGAGCCCAATGCCGACGATTGGCAGGCGGCGATGGACAGTTTCGTCAATTCGATGTCGGGCGATGATATTGCGGTGCTTTACGTTGCGGCGCATGGTTTTCAGGTCGACGGGATCAACTACTTCCTTTCTTCCGACAGCACCGCGCTGATCGCACTCGACCCGCTGCTCGAACGGCTGACAGCGCGGGCGAAGGGTGTCGTGGTGATCGTCGATGCATGCCGCAACAACCCGATTTCGACGCTCGACGATGGCGAGGATATCTCGGTGGTCGAGATCACCGATGGATCGCGCGGATTGCAGCCGATCACCCTGCTTGACCTCGCGCAAGCGCGCGACGGGCTTGCGCAGCTGGGCAATTTACGTGGGTTATCGGCGGTTGTGTTCTTCTCGACCGAGCCGGGTAATGTTGCAGAGGACGGCGATACGCCGGGGAAGGGTAGCCCATTCGCCAAGGTATTCGCGCGGGAAATTACACGCAGGCAATCGCTGGACGAGACCTTCCGGCGTACAGCGGTAAAGGTGAACGACGCTACGCAGGGCAGGCAATCGCCATGGCGGCAGGGAGACCTGCCGTTCAACGTGTTCATCGCGGGAATGAGGACTTTACCGATTCCCTGAGCATCCAGCCGCTCGACGGGGAACGGATCGATGTTTGCGCATGGCAGAGGGGGCGACTAAAGCCGCCTGATGATCCGTTTTCGATCAGCATTTTTCGCGGCTGTCCTTGCCGCTACGGCATGCTCGCCCGCACCGTCGGACAGGCCCGAATCATCGACCGATTTTCCGCTGCCAGACCGCCCTGTGTCAGCCTTGGGCGAGAACGAGTTTTCGACCGAAACAGCGCGTGACAACCGTGGCGAGGCCGAAACAGTGATGGACCTTGCGGGTATCGAAAAGGGTATGACTGTTGCCGATATCGGCGCGGGTGAGGGGTATTATACCGTGCGTCTGGCGGATCGCGTGGGCGCCGATGGACGGGTGCTGGCCCAGGACATCGATGAAGCGGCGATCGCCCGGCTCGGCAACCGCGTCGAGCGTGAGCGGTTCGACAATGTCTCGATCAAGCTCGGCGCACCCGACGACCCGCGCCTGCCGAAAGACAGTTTCGACCGCATCTTCCTCGTCCACATGTATCACGAGGTGCAGGAACCCTACGCGCTCCTGTGGCGTATGTGGCCCGCCTTGCGCGAAGACGGGCAGATCATCGTCGTCGATGTCGACCGTCCGACAGACCAGCACGGGATCGACCCGTTATTGCTGTCCTGCGAGTTCGAGCGGGTGGGATTCGAACTTGTTGCCTTCAAGGATGCCCCGGAACTTGCCGGGTACTATGCACAGTTCAAGCGAGCCGCTAACAGGCCCGAACCTAAGAACATAAAGCCGTGCCAGGGGTCGCAAGGCGGCGCGGGCAACGCAGCCAGATAGGCTGTTTCAAAAGACAGGAATTATAATGAGTTTCAAGGGACTGAGCCCAATTCTGTATGGTGGCCGTGAAGTCTGGCCGCTGGTCGAAGGGGGCAAGGGGGTGTCGGCCACCAACCATGCCAGTTCGGGCGCGTGGGCGGCAGCTGGCGGCATCGGCACAGTCAGCGCCGTCAATGCGGACAGTTATGACGATGACGGCAATCCCATCCCGCAGATATATCCGCAGGCTACGCGCAAGGAACGCTTCGAACAGCTGGTCCGCTTCGGCATCGACGGGGCGACAGAGCAGGTCAAGCGTGCCTATGAAATCGCCAATGGCAAGGGTGCGATCAACATCAATGTGCTGTGGGAAATGGGCGGCGCGCAGCAGGTGCTCGAGGGCGTGCTGGAGAACTGCAAGGGCCTGATTACCGGCGTTACCTGCGGGGCGGGCATGCCCTACAAGCTGGCCGAGATCGCGCAGCGGTTCAACGTCCACTATTTGCCGATCATCAGCTCGGCGCGCGCGTTTCGTGCGCTGTGGAAGCGCAGCTATTCCAAGGTGCCCGAACTGATGGCGGCGGTGGTCTATGAAGACCCGTGGCTCGCTGGCGGGCACAACGGGCTTTCCAATGCAGAAGACCCGCGCAGCCCGGAAGATCCCTATCCCCGTGTCAAGGCGCTGCGCGATACCATGCGCGCAGAGGGCGTTTCCGAAGACACTGCCATCGTCATGGCCGGGGGCGTTTGGTTCCTGCGTGAGTGGAACGACTGGATCGACAATCCCGATCTGGGCAAGATCGCATTCCAGTTCGGCACCCGCCCGCTGCTGACCCATGAAAGCCCGATCCCGCAGGTGTGGAAGGACATGCTGCGCACGGTCGAGCCGGGCGATGTGCTGCTGCACAAGTTCAGCCCCACCGGTTTTTATTCGAGCGCGGTCAAGACTCCGTTCCTCTATGACCTGATGCACCGCAGCGAGCGGCAGATCCCGATCTTCAAGCGCGACGAGGAAGAGGGCACCGTTCCGCTTTCCGATCACGGCAAGGCCAAATATTTCTTCGTTCACCCCGGCGACCAGCGCAAGGCACAGTCATGGATGCATGAAGGCTTCACCGAAGCACTCAAGACGCCTGACAACACAGTGGTATTCGTCACGCCCGACAGCGCCGACCAGATTCGCGCCGACCAGCAAGGCTGCATGGGCTGCCTTTCGCATTGCCAGTTTTCCAGCTGGAAGGATCACGACGATCACACCACCGGGCGCCTCGCCGACCCACGCAGCTTTTGCATCCAGAAAACGCTGCAGGACATCGCCCATGGCGGCGACCCGGACGAGAACCTCGCCTTCGCCGGCCATGCTGCCTATCGCTTCAAGCAGGATCCGTTCTACTCCAACAACTTCACCCCGACGGTGAAGGAGCTGGTTGATCGTATTCTGACCGGGGACTGATCGAGGCTTGGCTGAGCCGCCGCCTCTATGGCGTTGGGCCACTGAGCTAGGAGCAGTGCCGAAGGTTCTGGCAGCGCCCTGCCGTCGAGCAGACCACTGCGAAAACTTCGGGATGGGCCGACCGGTGCTGGTCATTCCTGGCATGCTGTCGGGTGATCGATCGACTGCCTTGCTGCGCGCCTCGTTGCGTCAGGCAGGTTTTGACCCATACGGTTGGCAAGAAGGTTTCAACGTGCGGGTTACCACGCAAGCGATCGCTCGGGTTGAAGGTCGACTGGCCGATATCGCTACAAGCACTGGCCGCAAGGTTGTGATAATCGGATGGAGCCTCGGCGGCCTTTATGCGAGATTGCTTGCGCATCGCAGGCCGGAACTGGTTGCGCTTGCGGTCACCTTGGGATCGCCGTTTTCGGGCAATCGCCGCGCCAACAATGCCTGGCGACTATATGAGCGGCTCAACGATCACACGGTCGATGCTCCTCCGTTCCCTGAGGAGATTTCCGCCAAACCTCCGGTGCCAACAATCGCCATGTGGTCAACGAAGGATGGCATCGTCGCTGCGGAATGCGCAAGGGGTGCGCCCGATGAATCCGATGCGCGGTTCGAGCTGCCCTATCGGCACTTTGAACTCGGGAGCTCGCGCAGAGCCATTGCCGTAATTGTCGGAGCACTGCACAATTTCATGGAGGAGGAGCGCCCCTAGCTACGCAAACGAAGCACGAGGTGCACAGTGGTTTCGTTCTGCACGTTGTAGTCGACCAGCCTGCGCTCATCTTCCAGCTGCTTTCCGGCGAAGATGAGGCGCTGCTGGTCGGGCGGTATGCCTTCCTTGGCGGTAATCGCCTGCTTCAATTCGAGCACGGTTGATTCGCGCGTGATCGCGATGGGAATCGTCTTGCCGGTAAGCGTCCTTACAAGGACGGTGATCTGCTTTGTTGCCGCCTCTGTTGCGTGAGCTGCAGGGAGTGCTGGGCCAGTTGCCGAGAGGATGCTGCCAACCATGGCCAGTGCAATGAGTTTCTTCATTTTGTCCTCCGTTTGCAGCGCGCGTGTCAGACCAGCGCGTCGAGCACCTGGTCCGGTGGACGATGCCCGTCGGCCCAGAAGCGGATATTGGCGATGACTTTTTCGCCCGATGCCTCCCGCCCCTCTGCGGTTGCGCTGCCTATATGGGGCAGGGTCATAACATTGGGGTGGGCCAGAAGTCGCGGATCGACATTGGGCTCGTCGGGGTAAACGTCGAGGCCTGCCCCGGCGAGCTTGCCCGATTCGAGCGCGGCAATCAGCGCCTCCTGGTCGACCAGCTTGCCGCGCGCGGTGTTGATGAAGGATGCCCCCGGCGGCATCAGGCCAAAGCGTCGTTCGTCCATGAAGCCGTGCGTCGCCTCGGTTTCCGGGCAGTGCAGGGTGAGGATGTCCGACGTGGCAATCAGGTCATCGATATTCTCGACATAGCGGGCGCCGAACATGGCCTCGATCGCACGGGGCAGGGGCTTGCGATTGTGATAGGCGATTTCAAGGCCGAACGCCTTGGCGCGATAGGCGACTGCCTGCCCGATGCGGCCCATGCCGACGATGCCCAGCGTCTTGCCGCCGAGCTGCCGCCCGAGCAGTTTAGATGGCGCCCAGCCGCTCCACTCGCCCCGGCGGACCAGCGCGATACCTTCGCGAACGCGGCGCGGGACACCGATAATCATTTCCATGGTGATGTCGGCGGTATCGTCGGTAAACACCCCCGGCGTATTGGTGACGATGATCCCGCGATCACGCGCGGCCCTGAGGTCGATATGGTCGGTGCCGGCCCCGAAACTGGCAATCAGCCCAAGGCGTTCGCCGGCTTGCTCGATCAGTTCGCGGTCGATCCGGTCGGTGACGGTCGGCACCAGCACGTCGCAATCGCGCATCGCCTGCGCCAGCTGGTTGCGACTGAATGCCTCGTCTGTCGGGTTGAGTACCGCGTCGTAGAGCTCCGCCATCCGCGCCTCTACAGCTGGCATCAGGTGACGGGTGACGATAACTCGCGGGGTTCCCTCGACCCGGCGGGTCGCTTTTTCGCTCGGCGCTGACATGTCGCCGGGGCTAAGCCGTGCGCAGGGTGCAGGTCAAGCACTTCGCAATCGCGCTTGAAGCGAGTCGGTCGCTCGTTCTAGGATTGCAGGATGTTCAAGCGAATCCTGCCCGCACTTGTTCTCTCGATCGCGCTTGCCTTCGGGCTCGCTGGCATGGGCCATGCGCAGGATCGTGATGTCCCCTATTGGGCTTCGATCGACACCGAAGAACTCAACATGCGTGTCGGGCCGAGCCTCGAGTACAAGATTGCCTGGGTCTATCGCCGCAAGGGGCTGCCGGTTAAGGTTGTCCGCGTTGTCGAAGGCTGGCGCCTTGTCGAGGATCACGAAGGGGATCGTGGCTGGGTCAATTCCGGCCTGCTGTCGAAGGACCGTGGTGGCGTGGTGGTCGGTGAGGGGCTTGCCGCCATGCGCGATGCACCGGCAGACAATGGCAAGCTGAAATGGAATGTCGAGCCGGGCGTCGTCGGCAAGCTGGGTGAATGCCAGGCGGGCTGGTGCCGTTTCGATGTGGAAGGTCGCGCCGGATGGGTCAAAGCCGCGCGACTGTGGGGGTCAGGCGCGCCCTGAGCGAAACCACAAAACAAAAAAGGGCGGCACGCTGGCCGCCCTTTCAAGAACATTGCCACAAGGCTTACGCTGCCGGCTCGACCTTGCGAACGGTAACGCTTTCGCCATCGTCATTGGTGGCCGTCCAGCTGCCGTCCTCGGCCTTCTCGCCATCGGTCCAGCATTCGGGCGCTGCGCCCGCTTCGGACGAGTTGAAGCAGGTCTGGCCATTCTTGGCGACCGCAACGGTTCCGCTGCCGGTCTGCTTGCCGTCGACTGTGTCGACATAATTGCCTTCTGCATCGATCGTAGTGGTGATCACGGTGCCATCGGCGGCAGTCGCCTCGTAAGTACCGGCCATCGAGTCTTCGGCGGGTGCTTCGGCGGTCGTGGCAGCAGCATCGCCTTCCGGTGCAGCGTCTTCCTTGGCGCCGGAGCAGGCAGCCAGTGCGGCACAACCGGCCATCAGGATCAGTTTCTTCATTTCGCTATTCCTCTTCCTGTTCGGAGCGAGCGGACTAACACCAAATGGCGCGCTTGCCGAATCGGTATTTCGCCAATCAGGCGAGTTCGACTGCAATCGCGGTTGCTTCACCACCGCCGATGCAGAGGCTGGCGACGCCGCGCTTCTTGCCCTGCGTCTTGAGCGCATTGATCAGCGTGACGATGATGCGCGTGCCGCTGGCACCGATGGGGTGGCCAAGGGCAGTCGCACCGCCGTTCACATTGATCTTGTCATGCGCGATGCCGATATCGCGCATGGCGAACATGGCAACGCAGGCGAAGGCTTCGTTGACTTCCCACAGGTCGACATCGTCGATGGTCCAACCGGCATTCTTGAGCACCTTTTCGATCGCACCGACCGGGGCGACGGTAAAATCCTTCGGCTCACGCGCATGCGCCGCCAGCCCGACGATCTTTGCCACCGGCTGGTGACCCTTCTCGCTGGCGATGCTCTCACGCGTCAGGACGACGGCTGCCGCACCGTCCGAAATCGAGCTGGAGGTCGCTGCCGTGATCGTGCCGTCCTTGGCGAATGCAGGGCGCAGGGTGGGGATCTTGTCGGGGCGGCCGCGACCCGGCTGTTCATCGGTATCGACGACCTGCTCGCCCGCGCGAGTGGTGAAAGTCACGGGCACGACTTCACCGGCGAATGCGCCGCTTTCGATCGCGGCATTGGCGCGGCGCAGCGATTCGATCGAATAGCCGTCCATATCCTCGCGGGTGAGCTGGTACTCGTTGGCGGTGTCCTGCGCGAAGGTGCCCATGGCGCGGCCTGCCTCATAGGCATCTTCGAGCCCGTCGAGGAACATATGGTCATAGGCAGTGTCGTGGCCGATACGCGCGCCGCTGCGGTGCTTCTTGAGCAGGTAGGGGGCGTTGGTCATGCTCTCCATCCCGCCTGCCACGACATAGTCGATGCTGCCGCTGGCGAGCGCTTCTGCACCCATGATTACGGTCTGCATGCCGCTGCCGCAAACCTTGTTGACTGTGGTTGCCTGGACGGATTTGGGCAAGCCGGCCTTGATCGTTGCCTGGCGGGCAGGGGCCTGACCCAATCCGGCAGGCAGTACGCAGCCCATGTAAACGCGGTCGAAATCTTCGCCCGAAACGCCCGAGCGTTCGACAGCGGCTTTCACCGCAGTCGCACCGAGATCGGTTGCCGAAACATCCGACAGTGCACCCTGCATGCCGCCCATTGGCGTGCGCGCATAGGACAGGATGACGATCGGATCGGCTTCGGAAAACTGCGGCATGATAGGAAATCCTTGCGTTGGGTCTGGAAACTGTCGTGGCTATCTAATGTTGCACTGCGGCAAAGGCAAACAAGCTTAGCTTTGCATGCTTGTGTTTGGAGCCTGCTTGGTCAACACTAGGTGGCAAAGAGAAACCCTTGGGAGAGAACAATGGCAACCGATCACGCAGCCGGGCTTCAGGCGATACTCGATATCCAGCGCAAGGCTTTTACCGCTGCGAGGCCTGAGGGGCTCGACCTGCGGCGCGACCGGATCAAGCGGGCCATTGCGCTTCTGGTCGATCACGCGGATGCACTCTGCGACGCCATGAGCGAGGATTTCGGCAGCCGCAGCAAGCAACAGAGCATGATGACCGACATCGTCGGGACGGTGAATTTCGGCAAATACTGCCTCAAGCATCTCGATAGCTGGGCGAAGCCGGAAAAGCGCAAGCTGCAGTTCCCCCTCGGCCTGCTGGGTGCCAAGGCGCAGCTACGGTTCGAACCCAAGGGCGTGATCGGCATCCTCAGCCCGTGGAACTTCCCGATCAACCTCAGCTTCGGCCCGCTGATGCAGATCCTCGCGGCGGGCAACCGTTCGATGATCAAGCCGAGCGAGTTTACCGAGCGCACATCGGAATTGAGCAAGGAACTGGTCGAACAGTATTTCTCGCCAGACGAGGTGGCCGTGATCACGGGCGGCCCCGAGGTGGCCTATGAGTTCTCCTCGCTCCCGTTCGACCATCTGGTGTTCACCGGCTCGACCGCGACCGGGCGCAAGGTGATGGAGGCCGCAGCGAAGAACCTCGTGCCGGTCACGCTCGAACTCGGCGGCAAGTCGCCGGTCGTCCTTGGCAAGAGCGCGAATTTCGAGCAGGCGGGTGAACGTATTGCCCTGGGCAAGATGATGAATGCCGGGCAGATCTGCCTCGCGCCTGATTATATGTATGTGCCTGAAGAGCGTGAGGACGGTGCGATTGCCGCCGTCGAACTGGGCGTGCGCAACATGTATCCCACGCTGCTCGACAATGACGACTATGCCTCGGTGGTTACCGATCGTCATTATGACCGGCTGCAGGGCCTTGTCGCCGATGCGAAAGACAAGGGCGCAGAGGTTATCGAGATCAATCCGGCGGATGAGGATTTCTCGAACACCAACTCGCGCAAGATGCCGCTGACCATACTGCGCAATGTCACCGAAGACATGCAGGCGATGCAGGAAGAAATTTTCGGCCCGGTCCTGCCGGTGAAGACCTACAAGAGCGTGGGTGAGGCAATCGACTACATCAATGAGAACGACCGCCCGCTTGGCCTCTACTACTTCGGTGACGATGCCGGGGAGCGCGAGGAAGTCCTCCAGCGCACGATCTCGGGCGGCGTGACCGTCAATGACGTGGTTTTCCACGTTTCGATGGAGGACCTGCCCTTTGGCGGCGTTGGCCCATCGGGCATCGGCTCGTACCACGGACCCGAAGGCTTCCGCGAATTCAGCCACGCGCGCTCGGTCTACACCCAGTCGAAGCGCGATATTGCCGGGCTTGCCGGGTTCAAGCCGCCTTATGGCAAGGCGACGGCCAAATCGATTTCGAGCCAGCTCAAGAAGTGAAATTGCGCGTCATCCTGGCTGCGCTGGCGCTCACGGTTTCCGGCGTTTCGGTGGCGGCCAATGATGATCGGGCAGCATGGCACCCGGTGGATGCGGAGACCGGCCGGATTGCGGAGATCGATGGGCTTGAGGCACTGGCCGCGTCCTTTCCCGATAGTGGCTCGGTGCGGCTGCGTCTGTTCAACGCACAACTGGGGGCGGAGCAGGGGGAGGCGGCGCTGGCCAGCCTTCACTGGCTGGCTGATCGCGGCTATGTTTTCAGCGAGGCTGCACGCGGTCAAATCCCCGAATTGATTGGTGCGGCGTTCGCCGAACGGGCGAAAGCATTGCTGTTGCCGCCCGCGCAGCCAATTGTGACGAGCGAGATCGTCGCGACGGTGCCGAAGGAAGCGGGGCTGGTCGAGAGTGTGGTTGTGCCCGGATCGGATGGCATATTCGCCGCGACTTCGGTGTCCGAACGTACAGTGTGGTTTTTTACCGAAGACGGCGAACAGCTTGCAATGGAAATTCCGGGTGCGGGCAATCTCTCCGGCATCGTTTCCGACGACAAACGCAATGTCGGTTGGGTGGCTTCCGGCAATATCGACGGATCGGAAGACGGCGAACGCTTTTTTGCCGGTCTGATCGGCATTACTAACGATCCCGACCAGTTCCTCCGTGTGGCCGCACCGGTCGGTGTGAACCTGTCGGACCTGCATATTGCCGATGATGGGACGGTCTATGCCAGCGATCCGCTCGGTGGCGGGATTTACCGGATGAAGGCGGGCAGCAGCACGCTTGAAACGCTGATTGCGCCGGGGACGTTTCGTTCGCCGCAAGGGCTGGCCAGCAGTGCAGATGGCGGCAGGCTGTACGTCAGTGACTATCGTTACGGGATTGCGCTGGTGGACCTGGACACACGCCGCGTAACGCGGCTGGCAAGCGATGTGCCCGCGATCCTCGATGGGGTCGATGGCCTCTGGCGGCACGGCGACCGGTTGATAGCGGTGCAGAACGGCACCAGCCCAATGCGGATCAGCGCATTTCGCCTTTCGGGCGATGGCCTGCGGGTCGTCGACGCGGAGGTGCTTGAGCGAAAAACCCCGAATGGACCGAGCCATTGTCCGGCTCGATAAGGGAGGATGCGCTCTATTACGTGGGCAACGGCCAGTGGGACCGGTTCGAGGCTGGAAAGCCGGTTGACGGCAAACCGGCGGTCCCGACACAAATCCGCCGCCTGAAGCTTTGAGTGAAACGCACGGGAAATAGCCAAATTTGCACTTTCGCGCCCTTGCACCGGCGCAACTAGCGGCCTAGAGGCGGGCACAAATTAACCCATGGGATTCCCGCGTGGTCGATCTAGCCCAATATCTTCCAATCCTGCTGTTCCTGTTCGTTGCAGTGGCATTGTCAGCAGCGTTCGTGTTCCTGCCGATGGGTGTCTCGCGCCTGACCGGCACACACAGCCCCGATGCGGAAAAGCTCAGCGAATATGAATGTGGTTTTCCTGCCTTCGAGGAACCGCGCAGCCAGTTCGATGTGCGCTTCTACCTCGTCGCCATCCTGTTCATCATTTTCGACCTTGAGGCGGCATTCCTGTTCCCCTGGGCAGTCAGCCTCGACATCACTGGCTGGGCAGGGTGGATCACCATGATGGTGTTCCTGTTCGAACTTATCGTGGGCTTTGCCTACGCATGGAAAGTGGGGGCTCTCGAATGGGAGTGAACGAAACCGGGCTCGCTGCACAGGTCACCGCTCAGGGCGGCGAAATCCGCCAGCCTGACGAAGACTATTTCCGCGCGCTGCAGACCGAGGTGAACGACAAGGGCTTCCTCGTCACCAGCACCGAGGACCTTTTTCAGTGGGCGCGCACCGGCAGCCTGTGGTGGATGACTTTCGGCCTCGCCTGCTGCGCGGTCGAGATGATCCACGTCAACATGCCGCGTTATGATATGGAGCGGTTCGGCGTTGCTCCGCGCGCCAGCCCGCGCCAGTCGGACGTGATGATCGTAGCAGGCACGCTGTGCAACAAGATGGCCCCGGCGCTGCGCAAGGTCTATGACCAGATGTCGGAGCCGAAATACGTTATCTCGATGGGCAGCTGCGCCAATGGCGGCGGCTACTATCATTACAGCTATAGCGTCGTGCGTGGCTGCGATCGTATCGTGCCGGTCGACATCTATATTCCGGGTTGCCCGCCGACTGCCGAGGCGCTGCTCTATGGCGTGATGCAATTGCAGCGCAAGATCCGCCGCGAAGGGACGATTGCGCGATGAGTGTCGTTCATTCTGCCCCCAAATTCAGCTCGAACGAGGGCGTCGTTGACACGCTTTCGAAGGCGCTTGGTGATCACCTCGTCGATGCAACAGAGGCGAATGGCGAGATTCTGTTGCGGGTGAAGCGTGAGAGCATCGAGGACGCGCTGCGCATCCTACGGGATGATCATGCCTACCAGCAGTTGATGGAAATCGCGGGCGCGGACTATCCCTCGCGGCCCGAGCGGTTCGAAGTCGTCTACATGCTGCTCAGCCTGACAAAGAACCATCGGATCATGGTCAAGTGCTCGACCGATGAGGCGACCCCGGTCCCGACAGTCACGACGCTGTGGCCCAATGCAGGCTGGCTCGAGCGCGAAGTGTTCGACATGTATGGCGTGCTATTCGACGGCAACACCGACCTGCGCCGCATCCTGACCGATTACGGTTTCGAGGGGCATCCTTTCCGCAAGGATTTCCCGCTCACCGGCTATGTCGAACTGCGCTATTCCGAAGAGGAAAAGCGTGTGGTCTACGAGCCGGTCGAGCTTGCGCAGGACTTGCGCCAGTTCGATTTCATGAGCCCGTGGGAAGGCGCGGATTATGTGCTGCCGGGTGACGAGAAGGCTGAAGGAGAGGCGAAATGAGCATCCAGCTCGAAGAGTCGCCGACCACCGGCGACGAAGTCATCACCAACTACACGATCAATTTCGGGCCCCAGCACCCTGCGGCGCACGGCGTGCTGCGCATGGTGATGGAGCTTGATGGCGAGATCATCGAGCGGATCGATCCGCATGTCGGCCTGCTCCATCGCGGCACCGAAAAGCTGATCGAGCACAAGACGTACCTGCAGGCGCTGCCCTATTTCGACCGGCTCGACTATTGCAGCCCGCTGTGCATGGAGCACAGCTATATTCTCGCGATCGAGAAGCTGCTCAATGTCGAGGTGCCGATCCGCGCGCAGTATCTGCGCGTGCTGTTCGCCGAGCTGACCCGCATCTGCAACCACATGCTCAACATCGGCGCGCATGTGATGGATGTGGGCGCGATGACGCCCAACCTGTGGGTGTTCGAACTGCGCGAAGACTGCATGAACTTCTTTGAGCGGATGAGCGGTGCGCGCATGCACCATGCTTACCTGCGTCCCGGCGGCGTCCATCAGGATGTGCCGGAAAAGCTGCTGGTCGATATTGGCGAATGGGTCGACACGCGGCTGCCCGAATTGTTCGGCGACGCGATGAGCCTCGTGCTCGACAACCGCATCTTCAAGCAGCGCAATGTCGATATCGCCGTGGTCAGCCGCGACGATGCGATTGCCTGGGGCTTCTCCGGCCCGATGATCCGTGCTGCGGGCATTCCCTGGGACCTGCGCAAGTCGCAGCCCTATGAAGTCTATGACCGGATGGATTTCGAGATCCCTGTCGGCACCAATTCGGACTGTTATGACCGGTTCGTGGTGCGGGTGAAGGAAGTCTACGAAAGCGCCAAGATCATCAAGCAGTGCCTCGCCGAGATGCCGCAAGGCCCGGTGGCAAGCACCGATGGCAAGGTCTCCCCGCCCAAGCGCGGCGAGATGAAGCAGTCGATGGAAGCGCTGATCCACCACTTCAAGCTCTATACCGAGGGCTTCCATGTGCCTGCGGGCGAAGTCTACGTAGCGACCGAAAGCCCCAAGGGCGAATTCGGGGTCTACCTCGTCAGCGACGGGTCGAACAAACCCTACCGTTGCAAGATCCGCCCGACCGCGTTCAGCCACCTCCAGGCAATGGATATGATGAGCAAGGGCCACATGCTGCCCGACGCGACTGCTATTCTTGGCGCAATCGACGTTGTGTTCGGGGAGTGTGACCGGTGAGGACAGTATTGATAGCATTCGTTGTGATGGGCGCGCTCGCAGCCCCCGTCGCCGCCCAGCAACGTCCTGCACCACAAGTTCGCAATGTTGAGCAGGTTCCGCAGTATCGCGATGACTATCGCGGGAGGCCGGAGGGGCGTTTTGTCTTGCGGGTATTCGATGGCAAGCTGTTCCTGCTCGATACCGAGTCTGGCTGCATGTGGTCGCGTATCTCAGGGAATTTCGGCACCGAGTGGTACTATGAAGGCCCGCGCGGAACCTATGGGGATTGCGAGAAATTCCTCCAGTCGGCGCGTCGTTCTGCGCAAGGAGCCAACTGATGGCTGACCGTCATCTTGCACCCGATACACCCGAGCTGCGCGAGCGGTGGGGCTCGTTCGAGTTTTCGCCTGAGCACAAGGCCAAGGCTGACAAGCACATCGCCAAATATCCCGATGGGCGCCAGAAGTCGGCAGTCATGGCGCTGCTCGACCTTGCCCAACGGCAGGTGGGCGAGGAAACCGATACGCAGGGCTGGTTGCCGCTGCCGGTGATGGAATATGTCGCGCAGTATCTCGACATGCCGGTGATCCGGGTGGTCGAGGTTGCAACCTTTTACTTCATGTACAACCTTGTCCCGGTCGGGAAATATCACGTCCAGGTGTGCGGCACGACGCCTTGCATGCTGCGCGGCAGCGACGACATCATCACCGCCTGCAAAAGCCGTGGGATGGTGAAGGGCGGGGTGTCCGAAGACGGCCTCTGGACCCTTACCGAGGTCGAATGCATGGGCAATTGCGCCACCGCACCGATGGTCCAGATCAATGACGACAATTACGAAGACCTGACGCCCGAGCGGCTCGATGCCGTGCTCGATGCGCTGGCCAAGGGCGATACGCCCAAGGCCGGGACGCAGGAGCCGGGGCGGCACACGTCGGAGCCGTCGGGCGGGCCGACCACGCTCAAGGAAATGGTCAGCGAGAACCACGATTATCGGGGGGAATGGTGATGGAATACGCGCCCTTCGCCATCGCGCTGATCCTTGCCTTCATTGCCTACAAGGCAATCACCGGGATCGTTAAATTCGCCGCCATCGGTGCCTTGGTGATCGGCGCTATCTACATCTATTCACAGGGCTATTTCGCATGAGCCTGGCTGATAAGGACCGCATCTTCACCAACCTCTATGGCTTCCAGGACTGGGGGCTGAAGGCGGCGCAGAAGCGTGGTGACTGGGACGATACCAAGTCGCTGATCGCGCGCGGGCAGGATTCGATCATCGATGAGATCAAGGCGTCCGGCTTGCGCGGGCGTGGCGGGGCAGGCTTCCCGACCGGTCTCAAATGGTCGTTCATGCCCAAGGAATCGAAGGACGGTCGCCCGAGCTTCCTCGTCATCAACGCCGATGAATCCGAACCCGGTTCGTGCAAGGACCGCGAGATCATCCGCCACGATCCGCACAAGCTGATCGAAGGCGCGCTGGTCGCCGGCTTCGCCATGCGGGCGAGGGCGGCCTATATATACATCCGCGGCGAGTATATCCGTGAGGCGGAGACGCTGCAGGCGGCGATCGACGAGGCTTATGCGGCGGGCCTGCTGGGCAAGAACGCGGCCAAGAGCGGCTATGACTTCGACGTATTCATGCATCGCGGGGCAGGCGCATACATCTGCGGTGAAGAAACCGCGATGATCGAAAGCCTCGAGGGCAAGAAAGGCCAGCCGCGCCTCAAACCGCCATTCCCGGCGGGCGCGGGCCTCTATGGCTGCCCGACGACGGTCAACAACGTGGAATCCATAGCGGTCGTGCCGACCATCCTGCGGCGCGGCGCAAGCTGGTTCTCCGGCTTCGGGCGTGAGAACAACAAGGGCACCAAGCTGTTCCAGATCAGTGGCCATGTCGAAAAGCCCTGCGTGGTCGAGGAAGCGCTCAGCATCCCCTTCAGCGAACTGATCGAGAAACATTGCGGCGGCATTCGCGGCGGCAAGGACAACCTTCTCGCGGTGATCCCCGGTGGTTCCTCGGTCCCGCTTGTCCCGGCCGAACAGATCTGGGACGCGCCGATGGATTTCGACGGGCTCAAGGAATTGGGTTCGGGCCTCGGCACCGCCGGGGTGATCGTGATGGACAAATCGACCGACATCGTCCGCGCGATTTCCCGCCTCAGCTACTTCTACAAGCATGAAAGCTGCGGCCAGTGCACCCCGTGCCGCGAAGGCACGGGCTGGATGTGGCGCATGATGGAACGCCTGCGCACCGGCGACGCAGCGGTCGAGGAAATCGACATGCTGCAACAGGTTACCAAGCAGGTCGAAGGTCACACTATCTGTGCGTTAGGCGACGCCGCTGCGTGGCCGATCCAGGGCCTTATCCGCCATTTCCGTCCGGAGCTTGAGCGCCGGATCGAAGAGCACAATGCGCAATTCGCAGAGGCGGCGGAATGAAGAGGTTACTCCTCTCTTTTCTGGCACTGGCTGCTGCTGGTCCGGTTGCGGCGCAGGACAGTGATCTGGAGCGCAAGCGCGATCGCTTCCTCGCTCCTGATATCCAGACGGGAACACGATTTGCGCGCGCAGCGGAAACCGCACAGGAATCCGACGCGCGGCAGATGCAGAAGCGGATCGCGCGCTGCGTATTCTTCGGCAACAAGGACGAAGTTCGCGAACTGCTCGCCAATAGCGACTTTGACCGCATCGATTTTGCAGCAACATCGTTTACTGGCGAAGAATTCTTCGATCAGATCGACTTCAGCCAGTGCATCGGTCGTGCGATGAAGCAATCGCAATACAAGGTCTGGGTGCAAATGCAGTATTCGACGCTGCGCAATCTGCTCGCCGAGGAAGTGTATCTGAAGGACCATAAGGATGCACCGGTGCTCGCCGAGGGTGCACCAACATTGATCAAGGATCGCTTCGCATTCACCAGGGGCGGCCCACGTGCAGGTGTGATGGCAGAGGTTTCCGATTGCGTTACCTATCGCAACGGTGCCGGTGCGCATGCCTTTCTGGACTCGGTTCCTGGCAACAAGGGAGAGACAGAGGCGCTGGAGGCATTGTGGCCGACATTGCTGACCTGCCTTGAAACCGAGGATCCGCCCGAATTGAGCACGTCGATGCTTCGCATGATGATCGCCGACGGAATGTGGGCGCGCAGCTATTATGGCGCGTGGTCCGCAAATGAATCTCCAGAAACGGTAGCCGAATAATGCCTAAAGTCACAGTAGACGGACAGGAAATCGAGGTTCCGGACGGCGCGACCGTCTTGCAGGCTTGCGAGCAGGCGGGGAAGGAAATCCCGCGTTTCTGCTATCACGAACGGCTGAGCATCGCCGGCAACTGCCGCATGTGCCTGGTCGAAGTGAAGCCCGGGCCGCCCAAGCCGCAGGCGAGCTGTGCGCTCCCGGCGAGCGAGGGGCAGGAAATCCGCACCGACAGCCAGATGGTCAAGACCGCGCGCGAAGGCGTGATGGAATTCCTGCTCATCAACCACCCGCTCGACTGCCCGATCTGCGATCAGGGCGGCGAGTGCGATTTGCAGGATCAGGCGGTGGCCTATGGTCGCGGCGGCTCGCGCTACGACATGAACAAGCGCGCGGTGACCGAGAAATATATGGGCCCGCTGATCAAGACGGTGATGACCCGCTGCATCCACTGCACCCGCTGCGTGCGCTTCTCCGAAGAGATCGCCGGAGTGGATGAAATCGGCGCGCTCTATCGCGGCGAAGACATGCAGATCACCACCTATCTCGAACAGGCGGCCGAGCATGAACTCAGCGCCAATGTGATCGACCTGTGCCCGGTCGGTGCGCTGACCTCGCGGCCCTATGCGTTCGAGGCGCGTCCGTGGGAGCTGAAGAAGACACTCAGCATCGATGTTTCCGATGCGGTTGGAGCGAACATCACGCTGCATTCCAAGGGGCGCGAAGTCATGCGCGCTGTTCCGCGCATCAATGACGACGTGAATGAGGAATGGCTCAGCGACAAGGGCCGCTACATGGTCGACGGGCTGACAAAGCGCCGCCTCGACAAGGTGTTCCTGCGCAAGAAAGGCGGCTTGAAACCCTCGACCTGGGAAGAGGCGTTCAAGGAAATCGCCAAGGCCAAGCCCGGCAAGGCCATTGCGGCCATCGCGGGCGATATGGTCGATTGCGAGACGATGTTCGCCGCCAAGGCGCTGCTCAAGGCATGCGGTTCGAGCCTGCTCGAAGGCCGTCAGACGGGCATGGACTATGACGTGTCGAACCTCGCAGCGGTCAATTTCAATTCGACTTTTGCCGGTATCGAAGCCGCCGATGCGATCCTGATCGTCGGCAGCCACATCCGCTGGGAAGCGCCGCTGGTCAATGTGCGCATCCGCAAGGCGGTGAAGCGCGGCGCGAAAGTCTATATCCTCGGCCCGGGCTGGGAGCCGACCTATCCGGCGACCTTCCTCGGTGAAGACCTGTCGGTGCTGTCGAAGCTGCCGAAGGAACTGGTCGATGTGTTCAAGGGCGCAGAGCGTCCCGCCGTCATTCTCGGCGGCGCAGGGCTTGCGAAGGGCGCGCTGGGCGCGACGCTGGCCGCGGCCGACAAGCTTGGCGTGGTGAAGGGCGACTGGAACGGCTTTAACGCGCTGCATTTCAGCGCCGCACGCATGGGCGGGCTGATGCTGGGCTATGCGCAGAAGGGCGGCATGGCGGATATCGTCAAGGCCAAGCCCAAGGTCGTGCTGAGCCTCGGCGCGGACGAGATGGATTTCAAGCCGTTTGCCGATGCGCTGAAGGTCTATATCGGCCACCACGGTGACAAGGGCGCGCATGCGGCGGATATCGTGCTGCCGGCGGCGAGCTTTGCGGAAAAGGACGGCACCTACGTCAACACCGAAGGTCGCGTGCAGTTCGCCGAGAAAGCTGTGTTTGCCCCCGGCGATGCGCGCGAGGACTGGACGATCCTGCGCGCCATGGCCGATGCGCTCGGTGTTTCGGTCGGCTTCGACAGTTTCGCCGAATTGCAGGCCGGGATGATCGCGGATGTGCCGGCACTGGGCGAAGAGGGGCTTGCCGACCTGGGCAAGCTGCCCAAGGCGGATGGCAAGGCCAAGGCGGAAGGCGCGATTTCGGCCTATCCGATCAAGGATTTCTACCTCACCAACCCCATCGCCCGCGCCAGCGCGGTGATGCAACAGTGTTCGGCGGAGTTGCTTCACGGTGATGAACTGGCGGAGGCGGCGGAATGAAACCGGCACAACCTCCGTTCGCCCTGAGCCTGTCGAAGGGCCGCTTTTTCTTCGAGCGTCGCGCTGAAAGTGAAGTGCAGGGCTTCGACAAGCTCAGCCCGAACGGACTTGGGAGAACAGTTCAGTGACCGAATTCTTCCAATCCCTCGGCATGACCTATGAATGGGCGTGGTTTGTCGCGACCATCGCGGGCATCCTGCTGATCGCGCTGCCGCTGATGCTGGCTGTCGCGATGATCATCTATATGGATCGCAAGGTCTGGGCGGCGATCAACCTGCGGCGCGGGCCGAATGTGGTCGGGCCGTTCGGGCTGCTCCAGTCCTTTGCCGACGGGCTCAAGGTCTTCCTGCAGGAAACCATCATCCCCAGCGCGGCGAACAAGGGCATTTTCATCCTTGCACCGATCATCACCTTCACCGTGGCACTTGCTGCCTGGGCGGTGATCCCGTTCGATGCCGGCGTGGTGCTGGCGGATATCAATGTCGGCCTGCTCTACATCCTCGCGATCAGCTCGCTGTCGGTTTACGGCGTGGTGATGTCGGGCTGGGCTTCCAACTCGAAATACCCGTTCTTCTCCGCCATGCGTGCCGCCGCGCAGATGATTTCCTACGAAGTCTCGATCGGTTTCATCCTGATTTGCGTCGTGCTGTGGGCAGGGACGTTCAACCTGTCCGACATAGTCGAGGCGCAGCGTGGCCACGGATTTGGCGTGGTCAACGGGTATTTCTTCAACGTGTTGCTGTTCCCGATGTGGGTTGTATTCTTCATCAGCTCGCTTGCTGAAACGCAGCGCGTCCCGTTCGACCTGACCGAGGCGGAGTCGGAGCTCGTCGCCGGGTATCAGACCGAATACAGCTCGATGAGCTTCGCGCTGTTCTGGCTCGGCGAATATGCCAATATCCTGCTGATGTGCACGCTCAACGCGCTGCTGTTCTTCGGTGGGTGGCTGCCGCCGCTCGATATCGACCTGATCCCGTGGTTCGACATCCCCGGCATCGTGTGGCTGTTCGCGAAGATCCTGTTCTTCTTCTTCATGTTCAGCTGGGTCATGGCGACAGTCCCGCGCTACCGCTATGATCAGCTCATGCGGCTGGGCTGGAAGGTGTTCCTGCCGATGAGCCTGATCTTCGTGTTCCTGGTGAGCGGGTATCTGATGCTGACAAGGTATGACGATCAGGCACGCGTCGCGAGCGGCATTCCGCAGCAAAATGATCTAGTAAGTATGGATGCGACTTCTGTCTGTCGGTTGGTATCGACCGACGAATATGCGGCTTCCGCGGGGAGGACTGGCAAGGCTACGAATGTCTACCTCAAGCGAGACTGGGTCGACAGCGATAACAAAAGCCTCGAAATAAAATTTCCTGCTCGATTTGAGGGCAACTACGAATTTGAGATGGTCGAGAGCAATGGATTCGGCGGTAGCGGCTCACTGAAGAAGGCTGACGGAAAGAATCCCTTCTATCTTGGCTTGGCTGTCACAGATGTGATGTCCGACGATGGACCGGGCTCTATCCTCGCTTACCAGCAGGGCGAAGTCGCGATGATGGGCGATTGCTTCTCAGAATCTGACTTGGAGCGTCTGGCATGACCACCGTCGCCCACCTCATCAAATCGTTCACCCTGTGGGAGTTCGTGAAGGCGCACGCCCTCACGCTGAAGTACTTCTTCAAGCCCAAGGTGACGATCAACTATCCGTTTGAGAAGAACCCGCTCAGCCCGCGTTTTCGCGGTGAGCATGCGTTGCGCCGCTATCCCAATGGGGAAGAACGCTGCATCGCCTGCAAGCTGTGCGAGGCGGTCTGCCCGGCGCAGGCGATCACCATCGAGAGCGAACCGCGCGAAGATGGCAGCCGCCGCACCACGCGTTATGACATCGACATGACCAAATGCATCTATTGCGGCTTCTGCCAGGAAGCCTGCCCGGTGGATGCAATCGTCGAAGGGCCGAACTTCGAATACGCGACCGAAACGCGCGAGGAACTGCTCTACGACAAGGCGAAACTGCTGGCGAACGGGGACAAGTGGGAGCGGGCGATTGCCGCGAACCTTGAAGCCGATGCGCCCTATCGATAGGGGCCGCGCGACATGCTGATCCAGATGCTTGCCTTCTACCTCTTCGCATTCCTCGTCATCGCCAGCGCGGTGATGGTGATCACGGCGAAAAACCCGGTCCACTCGGTGCTATGGCTGATCCTCGCCTTCTTCAACGCGGCGGGGCTGATGGTGCTTGTCGGCGCAGAATTCATCGCGATGCTGCTGGTCGTGGTTTACGTCGGCGCGGTTGCGGTGCTGTTCCTGTTCGTGGTGATGATGCTCGACATCGATTTCGCTGAACTGCGCGCCGGTTTCGTGCGCAACTTCCCGCTCGGGCTGGTCGTTGCCCTGATCCTGCTGGCGGAACTGGTGCTGGGGCTCGGTGCCTACAAGATCGGCGCGATCCAGCTGGGTGAGCCGAGCGGTGTGGGCGCCCCCCGCATGGGTGAAAGCAATATCGAAAGCCTCGGCGCGCTGCTTTACAGCAAATACCTGTTCCTGTTCGAAACCGCCGGGATCATCCTGCTGGTGGCGATGGTCGGCGCGATCGTGCTGACGCACCGCCCGCCCAAGACGCTGCGCGGTCACCAGAACATCACCAAGCAGAACTCGCGCCGTCCGGAAGACGCAACGGTTATGAAACGGCCCGAGGTAGGGCAGGGGGTCGAGCTGTGATCGGCATCGAACACTATCTTGTCGTCAGCGCGATCCTGTTCGTGCTCGGTGTGCTCGGCATCTTCCTTAACCGGAAGAACATCATCGTCATCCTGATGGCGATCGAGCTGATCCTGCTGAGCGTGAACCTCAATCTCGTCGCGTTCAGTGCCGAGCTGAACGATCTCGTCGGGCAGGTCTTCGCCATGTTCGTTCTGACCGTTGCAGCGGGTGAAGCCGCCATCGGGCTCGCCATTCTCGTCATCTATTTCCGAGGCCGCGGCACCATCGCGGTCGACGATCCCAGCCGGATGAAGGGGTGATTTCGATGTATACCCCATTCCCGCTCGTCCTGAGCCTGTCGAAGGACGCAAGTGCAACACCCATGGGCTTCGACAAGCTCAGCCCGAACGGAGGTTGCTGAGGTGCATCCTATCCTGGCCATCGTATTTCTGCCGCTGCTCGCGGCGATCGTCGGCGGGCTGACCAACAAGGCAGCCCCGGCGGTGTTCACCAAGTCGATCACGACCGGTGCGCTGTTCATCAGCTGCGCGCTCAGCTGGCCGATCTTCCTCGGCTTCGTGGCCGGTACGGTCGAGCCGCAAGTGGTGCCGGTGCTGCAATGGGTGCAGTCGGGCACACTCAGCTTCGACTGGGCACTTCGGGTCGACACGCTGACGGCTGTCATGCTGGTGGTGATCACCACCGTCTCCGCGCTCGTCCATCTCTATAGCTGGGGCTATATGGAGGAAGATCCGGACCAGCCGCGCTTCTTCGCCTATCTCAGCCTGTTCACCTTCGCCATGCTGATGCTGGTGACTGCCGACAACCTGGTGCAGATGTTCTTCGGTTGGGAAGGTGTTGGCCTCGCATCGTATCTGCTGATCGGTTTCTGGTTCCGCAAGCCTTCGGCCAATGCCGCCGCGATCAAGGCCTTCGTGGTCAACCGCGTGGGTGACCTTGGCTTCATGCTCGGCATCTTCGGTACTTTCCTCGTATTCGGCACAGTCTCGATCCCGGAGATCCTCGAAGCGGCACCAGTGATGAGCGGCAGTGCGATCACCTTCATGGGCATGCGCCTCAACACGATGGATATTTTGTGCATCCTGCTGTTCATCGGCGCGATGGGTAAGTCCGCGCAGCTGGGCCTGCACACCTGGCTGCCCGACGCGATGGAAGGCCCGACCCCGGTTTCCGCACTGATCCACGCCGCGACCATGGTGACTGCGGGTGTGTTCATGGTCTGCCGCCTGTCACCGATGTTCGAGACTGCGCCTGTCGCGCTCGGCCTCGTCACCTTCATCGGTGCGGCCACTTGTATCTTCGCCGCGACCGTCGGCACGACGCAGTGGGATATCAAGCGTGTCATCGCCTATTCGACCTGTAGCCAGCTCGGCTATATGTTCTTTGCCGCAGGCGTTGGTGCCTATGGCGTGGCGATGTTCCACCTGTTCACCCATGCCTTCTTCAAGGCGCTGCTGTTCCTCGGTGCGGGCTCGGTGATCCATTCGATGCATCACGAGCAGGACATGCGTTATTACGGCGGCCTGCGTAAGAAGATCCCGCTCACCTTCTGGGCGATGATGATGGGTACGCTGGCGATCACCGGTGTCGGCGTTGTCGCGCTGCATATCGGCTTTGCCGGTTTCCACTCGAAGGATGCGATCCTCGAGGTGGCGTTTGCGCGCGGCACCGAAACGGGCCAGTTCGCTTTCTGGATGGGCACTTTCGCCGCGCTGCTGACCAGCTTCTACAGCTGGCGCCTGATGTTCCTCACCTTCTGGGGCAAGCCGCGCTGGATCGAGAGCGAGCATATCCAGCACACTGTGCACAAGACGCCTGCACAGGCGGGCGAGGACACGACGGGCGGTTACCACCCGCACGAAAGCCCGGTCTCAATGCTGATCCCGCTCGGCGTGCTCAGCCTCGGCGCAATTGCGGCAGGCTTCGTGTTCAACCGCGCCTTCGTCGACAGTGCGGAGTTCTGGGGCAGTTCGATTTTCTACAACGAGCCGCTGATCCATGCGCTGCACAACGCGCCGGTGCTTGTGAAATATGCCGCGACCATCGTTATGGTGCTCGGTTTCGTGATCGCCTGGTTCGCCTATATCAAGGACACCAGCATCCCCGGCAAGTTCGTGGCGCAATTCCGCAGCCTGCACGCCTTCCTCTACAACAAGTGGTATTTCGACGAGCTCTACAATCTCGTGTTCGTGAAGCCTGCGTTCTGGATCGGTCGGCAGTTCTGGCAGAAGGGCGATGTCGGTATCATCGACCGCTTTGGCCCGAACGGCGCGGCATGGGTTGTCGAGCGCGGGGTGGGCGTCGCCAAGCGCGTCCAGTCCGGATACCTCACTAGCTATGCGCTGATCATGCTTCTCGGCCTGGTCGCGGCAATCACCTGGATTTTGATGTAATGGGCGGTTTCCCGATCCTTTCCGCAATGCTCGGTGTGCCGCTGGTCGCGGCCATCGCCTGCCTGTTCCTGAGCGACAACGGCGCGCGCTGGACTGCGCTGGTGGCAACGCTGGTCAATCTCGCGCTCGGCATCTTGCTGTGGCTCAATTACGATATCGGCGGCGCGCAGTGGCAGTTCGTCGAGAGCGAGGATCTGTTCGCAGGGTTCAAATATGCCCTCGGTATCGACGGCATCGCGCTGATGCTGATCGTACTCAGCGTGTTCCTGATGCCGATCTGCATCCTCGCCAGCTGGGAATCGATCACCAAGCGTGTGGGCGAATACATGGCGGCGTTCCTGTTCATGGAACTGCTGATGATCGGTGTGTTCGCCGCGCAGGACCTGTTCCTGTTCTACATCTTCTTCGAGGCAGGCCTGATCCCGATGTACCTGATCATCGGCATCTGGGGCGGCGATAACCGCATTTATGCGTCGTATAAGTTCTTTCTCTACACGCTGCTCGGTTCGGTGCTGATGCTTATCGCCATGCTGTGGATGGTGCACCAGTCGGGCACGACCGATATCCCGACGCTGATGCAGTATGACTTCCCGGCCGGTGCGCAGACCTGGTTGTGGCTCGCCTTCTTCGCCAGTTTTGCGGTGAAGATGCCGATGTGGCCGGTCCACACCTGGTTGCCTGATGCGCACGTTCAGGCGCCCACCGCCGGTTCGGTCATCCTTGCCGGTGTTCTGCTCAAGATGGGCGGTTACGGCTTTATCCGTTTCAGCCTGCCGATGTTCCCCGAAGCCAGCGCGCAGTTCCTGTGGCTGATCCTCGGCCTGTCGATGGCGGCGGTGGTGATCACCAGCCTTATCGCGCTGGTGCAGCACGATATGAAGAAGCTGATCGCCTATTCCTCGGTCGCGCATATGGCGATCGTGACGGCGGGCCTGTTCGCCTTCAACCAGCAGGGCCTCGAAGGCGCGATGGTGATGATGCTGAGCCACGGCCTCGTTTCCGGCGCGCTGTTCCTGTGCGTCGGGGTGATTTACGACCGGCTGCACACGCGCGAGATCGACCGTTACGGCGGCCTCTCCATCAACATGCCGCAATATGCGATCTTCTTCCTGCTGTTCACCATGGCGAGCATCGGCCTGCCGGGGACCAGCGGCTTCGTGGCCGAATTCCTCAGCCTGATGGGCGTTTACGAGGTATCGAGCGTCGCGACATTCGTGCTGACGACCGGCATCATCCTTGGCGCAGCCTATATGCTCTACCTCTATCGCCGCGTTGCTTTCGGCGAGCAGAAGAACGCCGATGCGGCTGCCATGCCCGATCTCAACCTGCGCGAGTGGATCATGCTTGGTCCGATCGCCGCTGCGGTGCTGTGGATGGGCGTATACCCCGAAAGCTTCCTCGCCCCGATGCGCAAGGATATCGCGGCGCTCGATGCGCGGCTTGCGCGTGCCGAACCTGCCGGTGATGCGAAGCTCGAAGCCAAGCCGCCGCGTGAGCATAACGCCAACTACATAGAACCCTCAGGCGATCACGGCGAAGGCCATGAAAGCGAGGGAGAGCACTGATGAGCTACGCTTCTTCCTTCTATTTCACCCTGCCTGAAATCATCCTTTCGGTCAGTGGTCTGATCTTGCTGATGGTTGCGGCGTTTGCTGGCAAACCCTCTGCGCGACTGGTGACGATCCTTGCAGTGACTGCGCTGTTCGGGGCCGGTATCTTCACCGCACACCTGCTGTGCGATCCGGCCTTCGAATTGGGTGGCGATGCATTCAGCGGCGTCTATCGCATGGACGCCTTTGGCGGTTTCGCGAAGATCCTGATCTATGTCGCAACCATCGCCTGCCTGATCGTGACGCCGCGCTTCTTCGACAAGAGCGGTGAATATCGCCCGGAATACCCGGTGCTGATGATCTTCGGCGCAGTTGGCATGGGCATGATGGTTTCGGCCGTCGATCTGATGACGCTCTATATCGGCCTCGAACTGTCGAGCCTGTCGTCCTATGTCCTCGCCAGCTTTGCGCGCAGCGATGACCGTTCGGCGGAAGCCGGGCTCAAGTATTTCGTGCTGGGCGCGCTGGCATCGGGCATCCTGCTCTATGGTATGAGCCTGGTCTACGGCTTCACCGGGGCGACCGACTATCTGTCGATCCGCGCTGCCATGAGCGATGGCCTGTCTGGCGGGTTGCTGTTCGGCGTGGTCTTCGTGCTCGCCGGCCTGGCGTTCAAGATCGCCGCCGTGCCGTTCCACATGTGGACGCCGGACGTCTATGAAGGCGCGCCGACACCGGTAACGGCTTTCTTCGCAACCGCGCCCAAGGTTGCAGCGGTTGCGATCCTCATGCGCATGTCGCTGGATGCATTCGGTACGCAGGTCGATGCGTGGCGGCAGATCGTGATCTTTGCGGCGCTTGCCTCGATCGTGGTCGGTGCGCTTGGCGCGATCGGGCAGGAAAACTTGAAGCGGCTGCTCGCCTACAGTTCGATCAACAATGTCGGCTTCATCCTGATCGGCCTTGCCGCCGGTACGCAGGAAGGCGCGAGCGGAATGCTGGTCTATCTCGCCTTCTATGTTGCGATGACAATTGGCAGTTTCGGGGCCGTCCTGATGCTGCGCGATGCGCAAGGCAACCAGGTCGAGAAAATCGCCGATATTGCGGGCCTATCACGGTCGCACGGTGCTCTGGCGCTGTGCCTCGCGGTGATGATGTTCAGCCTCGCCGGGATCCCGCCGCTGATGGGCTTCTGGGGCAAGTTCGTGGTGTTCCGGGCTGCGGTGAATGCCGACCTGATCGTGCTCGCGGCGCTGGGTATCGCAGCCAGCGTGATCGGCGCGTTCTATTATCTCAAGATCGTCAAGGTCATGTATTTCGACGAGCCTGCCGAGGTTGTCGAAGGCAAGTCCGACACGGCCAGCTGGGTGGTGCTGGCGCTGGCGACGATCTTCGTCTCGCCGCTCGGCTTCCTGCTGACCAGCTGGCTGGGTGGTTGGGCGGATCGGGCGGCTGCCGCGCTCTTCTTCGCCGCTTGATACATACCGTCGCCGAAACCGGTTCGACCAATGCAGACCTCGCTGCGAGGCTGCGTGGCGGCGAATATGTGCCCGAAGGAGACTGGCTGGTGGCGGAACGCCAGACTGCCGGTCGCGGTCGGCAAGGGCGCGAGTGGTTCGATGGCTATGGCAACTTCATGGGTTCGACGGTCGTCCATCCGGCCGATGGAGACCCTCCGGTCCACACGCTGACGCTGGTTGCCAGCCTCGCGCTTTATGAGGCGATTGTTCCCCTGTTACCGCAGCCCGGCCAGTTGCAGATCAAATGGCCGAACGACCTGTTGTTGTCGGGCGGCAAATTGTCCGGCATCCTGCTTGAGCGGGAGGGCAAGGCGGTGATCCTGGGGATCGGGGTCAATCTCGCCGCCGCTCCAAAGCTGGATGATCGCCAAACGGCCGCGTTGAGCGATATCGGTCCGGCACCTGATCGCGAACTTTTTGCGACCATGCTCGCTGGACATGTCTCACGCGAACTTGATCGCTGGCGACAATTCGGGCTCGACCCGATCCGCAACCGCTGGCTCGCGGCGGCGCATCCGCTTGGTACGCCTCTTGCGGTACACGATGCTGGAGGCGACAGGCTGGCGGGTTCCTTTTCCGGGCTGTCCGAAGATGGATCGCTCATGCTACGCTTGGAAGACGGCACCACTCGTGCCATCCATGCCGGCGACGTGATGCTGGCCTGAAGGAGGCTGAAATGCTGCTTGCCGCCGATGTCGGGAACACAAATGTTGTCTTCGCGCTGTTTGATGGGCGTGAGATCAAGGCGCGCTGGCGCATTGCAACCGATCCGCGCCGAACTGGCGATGAATATGCTGTGTGGCTGCTCCAGCTTCTTAAGATCGAGGGTTACGAACGGCAGGATGTCACCCGGATCATCTTCGCTTCGGTCGTACCGCGTGCAAACCACAACCTTACCGTTCTGGCAGAGAAGTATTTCGGCCTCACGCCCATAATCGCCGGGCAGGGGGAAGCGGCCTGGCCCTTCGCGATCGATGTCGACCAGCCAAGCTCGCTGGGTGCCGATCGCGCGCTCAACATCCTTGCTGCGCATGAGAAATATGGCGGCGACCTGATCGTGGTCGATTTCGGCACGGCGACCAAGTTCGAGGCGATCGATTTCAACGGCACATATAAAGGCGGGATTATCGCGCCCGGTATCAACCTCTCGCTCGATGCATTGGTCGGCAAGACGGCCAAGCTGCCGCGCATTGCCATTCGTGCGCCCGAGACGACCAGCGTGATCGGTCGCAACACCGAAGACCAGATGCTGATCGGCATCTTCTGGGCTCACGTTGCAATGATGGAGGGCCTGATTGCCCGCATGCGCGTCGAAATCGGAAGGCCGGCCAAGGTGGTTGCCACCGGTGGCCTCGCAATCCTGTTCGACCAGAAAACCGAGATTTTCGATCATGTCGATGCCGACCTGACCATCCATGGCCTTGCGATCCTTGCGGAGCGTGCCGCCAAGTGAAGAAAGACTACACGCCCGAAGACGAACTGCTTTTCCTTGCCCTTGGCGGGTCGGGCGAGATTGGCATGAACGTCAATCTTTACGGCTGCGATGGCAAATGGCTGATGGTTGACCTCGGCATGACCTTCGGCGGGAACGAATATCCGGGTGTGGACCTTGTTTTTGCCGATCTCGAGTTCATCGAGGATCGGACGAAGGACCTGCTCGGCATCGTCCTCACGCACGGACACGAGGATCACATCGGCGCGGTACCCTATTTCGCTGCTGAACTGGACGTGCCGCTCTATGCGACCCCGTTCACAGCGGAACTGGTACGGCGAAAGTTGGAAGAAGCTGGGCTCAGCCAGAGCGTGGTGCTGCACGAGATCGACGATCTCGATCCCTTCGATCTCGGCCCGTTCACGGTCAGTTATGTCCCGCTTGCCCACTCGATCGCCGAGGGCAACGCACTGGTCATCGAAACACCGCATGGCCGCGTTTTTCACACGGGCGACTGGAAGCTAGACGAAGACCCGATCATTGGCGAGCCGACGACGGAAGAAGAGCTGACGGCGCTGGGCGATGAGGGCGTGCTTGCGCTGGTTTGCGATTCCACAAATGCCTTCAATCCCAACCCCAGCGGGTCGGAGGGTGCCGTGTTTCGGGGCCTGATGGAAGAAGTGGCCAGGCATCGCGGCAGGCGTGTGGTGGTAACAACCTTCGCTTCCAACGTCGCGCGGATGCATACGCTGGGCGAGGTGGCGCGGGAAACAGGGCGGCGCATCTGCGTGGCTGGCCGTTCGCTCGATCGTATACTCGAAGTCTCGCAGGCAAACGGCTACCTCACCGATTTTCCCGAACCGGTTGATTTCGACACTGCCATGCGCCTGCCGCGCGGAGAGGTGCTGATCGTTGCAACAGGCGGGCAGGGTGAACCGCGCGCCGCCCTATCGCGCATTGCGGAAGGCAATCATCCCATCGAGCTGTCTGCCGGCGATGTGATCCTGTTTTCCAGCCGCCAGATACCCGGCAACGAGCTTGCTATCGGCAAGGTCCAGAACCAGCTGGCAGAACGCGGTATCGTGATGGTCACCGACCGGCAGAGCGACATTCACGTCTCGGGGCATCCCGGCAGGCCGGAACTTGAGGCAATGTACGAATGGCTGCGGCCTGAAATCCTCGTGCCGGTGCATGGTGAGATGCGTCACATGCAGGAACAGGCGCGGCTTGGCCTGTCGAAGGGCATAGCGCAGGCGGTGGTGCAGAAGAATGGCGATATCGTCCGCCTTGCGCCGGGAAAGCCCGCCAAGCTGGCCGAAGTGCGGGCAGGGCGGCTTGTTCTCGATGGCGATATCATTGTGCCCGCCGATGGGGAGGCCATTGCGATGCGGCGGCGGATTGCTTTCAACGGAGCAGTCTTCGTTGCGCTCGATGCCGGGCTGCAACCGCATATCGAACCGCTCGGCCTGCCGCTCGACGAAGACGAGACCGATTTCATCAACGAGGCGAAGGAAGACGTGGCTTCTGCCATCGGTCGACTGAAGGGGTCTGCCCGCAAGGACCCGGAATCGATCAAGGAAGCGGCGCGCCTTGCTACCCGCAGGGCCGCCCAGCGGTGGAGCGGCAAGCGCCCGCAGGTGCGCGTGATGCTGGTGGGCTGACGCAATGCAGTGGACCTCGATCCTGGCAATCTACGGGCTGGTATGGGTGATGACCGCCTTCGTGTCATTGCCATTTGGCATCAAGACGCATGACGAAGCCGGTATGCCAAAGGTCGCCGGACAGGCTGATAGTGCTCCGGCAAATTTCCGGCCGGGTCGACTGGCAATTCGCACGACCTTTATCGCTGCGGGGCTGACCGCGATCTACGTGCTGAACTACATATACGGATGGGTCGGGCTGCAGGATATCAACCTGCTTGGCTGGCTGTTCGAAGCACCGACGAGCTAGTCGCGCAGCCTCTCGATCGCCTGAGCCAATGCGACGTAGAGCTTGCCCATATCCGAACTGAGCAGCGTGACGCCGAGCGCATTGCCATCGCGCGTAGAAAGCATCGTGCGCAACATCGCCTCGAAATCATGGATATAGCGGCTGACATTCTCGCGGAAGTCGGGGTCGGCATCGTAGGTTTCGGCGATCTCGCGCGCTTCGGTATTGTCCAGCAGGCGGACTGCGCGGCGGGTGAAAATACCGCGGTCACCCCGCAGATACGAAGCCCAGGCCGTGTCGCTCACATCGCTCGACAGGGCCTTCGCGATATCGATCGAGTTGGAATTGAGCGCCTCGGTGATCAGTGCCACCCGGCGGGCGAAATCGTTACCGACCTGCTCTTCCGCCAGTTCGCGCGCGCGGGCAACGCGGGTTTCGAGGTTGCCGGCAAGCTCATTGACCATCGCGAGCTGGTCACGCAGCTGGATCGTCACCTCACGGCCCGATCCGGCGGCCTTGTTTGCCGCATCTTCGAGGCGGGTGATCGAATCCTCGATGCCCGAATCCACGGCTTCACCAACACGCATTGCGGTGCGCTGGCTTACAGTTTCCGCCAGTGCAGCAAGCTTTTCGGACATGACGGTTTCGAGCTTGTCGGGGGCACTGCGAGTGGCTTCTTCAAGTGCGGTCACCGCTTCGGTCAGGGCGGTACGCGCCTGTTCGCTTAGCTCGTCGCTCTGTGCGCTCAGTTCATGCAGGCCCTGGCGCAATCCGGCAATCCGGCGTTCCTGATCATCATGCGATTCGAACAGGCGATGCTGCAGCGCATCGAGATCCTTGATTGCCTCACGGCTCGTATCGCGCGCTGTGATAACGTAGGCGGACAGGTCTTCGCCCTTGCGGCCAGCTTCGCCGATCATGCCCTGAAGTTCTGTCGCACTGTCCCGTGCGGCCTCAAGCCGCGCTTCTGCATCCGACAGCGCGCCCGGCAAGACATCGTTGGTATGCTGGGAACTGGCCTGGATCAGTTCGAGTAGCCTGACGCTGGCCTCGGTAAGCTCCGCAACGGCCTGGCTTGCGCCTGACAGGCGGGTCTGGCTTTCGTCCAGCTGGTCGGCCAGGCTGGAAACATTCGCGGCGATCCTGTGCTGCGTTGCGTCGCCTTGCTCGGCAATGTCGGCAAGCACACTACGCAGGCCGTCAATCCGTGCAGCGAGGGCCTCACCACGTTCGGCAAGGGTATCTGCCTGTTCCAACTGGCCCTGGCGACGATGGGCGATGGCGGCGTCGAGCTCAACGAGCCGTTCTGCAAGACGTGCCAGAGCCGCCTCTTCATCCTGCGCAAGCGTCCGTTGCCGCTCACCGATCTGCTCCAGCAGTTTGGCGTCGCGTGCCGCAATATTGGCGTCAACCGTCTCGGCCTCTTGCTTCAACGCATCGAGCTTGCGGTTGGCCGAAGCGAGGGCCGCTTCATCGATGCGCTGGATTTCCGCGATGGCTTCGCGCAGTTGGCTGTCGAGTGTCCCGACCTGCGTTTTCCAGCGGCCCAGCGCGTCCTCTTCGCCTTCGCGGACCGAATGGCTCACCGTCTGGGCTTCTTCACGCAGCGCCATCAGGCGTGCCCTGAGCGAACGAAGTGCCTCCTCTTCCTCTTCCTCGAGCAAGGCCCGGCTCTTGCCGAATTCCTCAGCCAGCGCATCGGCGCGTCTCCGCATGGCGGCCAGTGCGTCGACCTCGCGGCCATCGAGTTCGCTGCGGAAGCTCTCGCTGCGCTCGCCAAGTGCGGCAAATCGCGCCTCGACGAGTTCCTGCATCTCGGCTGTCCGGGTTTCGAAACGTGTGAGCGTTTCGGCAATGCGTTCCTGCAGTGAAGTAACCTGCTGCTCGCTGGCCTTGCCGAAGGCGTTGAGGCGGTCGAACCCGGTGACCAGTTCGGCGACCTGTCCATGCGCCGTCCTGCCAGCCGTCCCGATCTGGTTGGATACATCACGGGCGGAATTGGCGATAACCGGAAGATCGTCCCGCAAGCGGCTCATATTGTCGAGTGCGGTCGTGCTCACCTCCGCAATCGATTCGATCTGATAGCTGTTCTCCGCCACAAGCGATTGGAGGCGGTCTGCATTTTCCGAGAGACGTTCGCTGGCGCGCCGACCGAGCGATTCCAGTTCGCGCGATTGAGCGGCGAGGAATTCACGCGCAAGGCTCAGCTCGCGGTTCACCACCGAAAGACGTTGTTCGAGTTCGGCGGACTTGACCGAAAGGCTTTCGGCAACCTCGCCGAAACGAACGGCCTCGCGGCGGCTGTTGCGCGTTGCCAGAATCCATAGCGATACGACCAGAAGCACAGGTACTGCCCACGCCGTGATCCAGCCGATCCACTGCTGCGGCGTGCCGCCTCCAAGAATGGTGGATTGCTGTGCCCAAACGAAAAAGCCGGTCCAGCCTGCTATCGCCGACGCGGCGAGGATCGGCACAAACCAGCGCATCCGCGAAGGGCGGAAATCCTCTTCAGGCTCCCACTCATCGACGAATTCTTCTTCTGTCACAGCAACTTCGGCTGCAGCATCACTGCTCGCAATATCGCTTTGCGCGCCATCTTCGGGGCCAATGGCCCTGATGTTCGATCCCCCGGTCATGGTTGGAGAATATCACAGTTTGCAGCAGGTTAAACCCCGGCTTAACCAAACTGCGATAAAGCGCGCACGCTATGGTATTCGAAAGCGGAAATCTGGACGCAACATTCGCGGCAGCGGCGGGCGAAGATCCCGCGCTGCTGGCAGAGCTGCGCGTCGCCTTTGCAGAGAGCGTCGCGCGCCAGCTCGACCTTCTCAAGCGATCGCGCTGCGATGCGAACTGGGAGATGGCGGCACAGCGCCTGAAGGGCCTCGCAGCCAGTTTCCATGCCGATGGGCTGATCGCTTTGGCCGATGAGGCCGTGCAGGCAGCCCCCGGCGAACCAACCGTTATCCGCCGGATCGAGGCGTTCCACCGCGAATTCGTGGGAGAAAGGGGCTGAAGTAGCAGCCCGCGCTTGGCATCGCCCCATTTGCAGTTCTAAGCCATCGCCATGTTTCCGGCGGTGATACCATGCTTGTTGCCTTGATTTCTGCGCGTGAGACGACGCGGCAGGACGATGCCGGGTATATTTCCGATCTTCCGGCCGCCGGAGCCTCGATAATCGCCCGCCAGCTCGATGTTGCGCTGTCTCTCGGCTGTGAGCGCGTCGTTTGCCTTGCCGATGGAACGCGGCCGAGCCTCGTTTCGCTCCAGCGCAGGGCAGAATCCGCCGGGGCCAGGTTTATCCTCTCACCCCACCACAAGGCGCTGGCAGGCGCGGTTACTTCGCAAGACCGCCTGCTGGTGTTTGCCGACGGCGTGATTGCCGTGCAAGCTCTCGCGCAGGTGCACTTCGGCAAGGGTGATGTGATTCTCTCGCTCCCGGCGGACAAGGCCGTACCGCTTGGCTATGAAAGGATGGACCGAGAGCGTGCGTGGGCTGGCGCAATGATATTGCGCGGGTCCATTGTCGACAAACTCAACGATCTGCCGCCCGACATCGACTGCATCTCCAGCCTGTTGCGCCTTGGCTTGCAATCGGGCGTGCCCATTGCTGCCATTGATGGAGAATATCTCGTTTCGGGGGACTGGAGCCTGGTTTCCGAAGCGAGTCAGGCGGAAGAATTCAGTCGCAGGCGAATAAAGGGCGCAATCGCACGCGACAGCTGGCTTCGCCCGGTTAACGCTTTGGCGGACATAGCTACTTCCCAAATTGCCTTGCGCAGCAATGCACCGGGCAAGGTTCGGATCGGGACGGGATTCGGTGCTGGGCTTGCAATTGCGGGCTCGTTCGTCGCATCGGGGTTTGGTCACGCGATTGCCGGGCTTGGACTGGTTGCGTTGGGATCATACTTGCTGAGAAGTGTGAATTCCCTGGGGCAGCTTGTTGAAACCAGATATTTTCCGGATCGGGCTGGAAAGTGGGTGAGCAGGTTGAGCCATCTTTTGCTCGATCTTGCGATATTGATCGCCGTCATTCGCGCCTTGCCGGGATATGTGTGGATCGATGGCCTGTTCGCCGCCACAATGCTGCTGGGCCTGTTGCATTTGTTACCGCTCGCAAGGGACGAATTGACCGTTCCATTGCTTTCCGACCGGGCGATCCTTGGTATCGGGCTGGCTATCGGTGCCGGTGCGATGGTAATTCTGCCTTTGACTCAAATGCTTGCGCTTGCTGCCATGGCCTATGGATTGGTTCAAATCCTTCGCCTGAGGCTAACACAGGTTTAACCATAGGCAGGTAGAGCATCAGTTCACAGGGGAAGTGATGAACGTCGAAGCCGAAAGCCCGGTCGAAACCATCATGCGTGACGAGCTCGCGCATGGCGACGCTGTGCTCGGCTCGCTTGCACCGATACTGGGGCATCTTGTCGCGACTGAGGCCAATGTCCTGTTCAACGACCAGGTCGTGGCGACGATCCGCGGCAGGGCAATGGATGTTGCCGGCCAGTTGCTTCGCGAACAGGCATCGGCTGCGGGGGAAGAAGATGTCGAGGCGTTTGTTGCGGCAGGCGCGGAATCCCTTGCTGCCGACCTGCTCGGCGAGCAGGACTTCCTGCTTCATTGCCATGCGCTGACAATAGAAGCCCAGACCGCGCGGCACTTGCAAAAGCGATCCGGTATCGATCCAGTGGTTTCACCAATGCTCCAGTCGCTGATCGCATCGAAGGATGCCGGGATTGCTGGCGGGGCCATGGCTATCCTCGCATCGCAAGCCCGGTTCTTCCAGCAGCATGAGCGGATGGAACTGCCGGTGCGCGAACTGCCGGGTTCCATATTCGACGTGGTGCTGATGCGCTGGCGCAGTTTTGCCGGGCCCGGAACGGAAACAGTCACCGCGCAGGCGGAGATGACGCTTCGCAGCACTTTCGACGAAGGTGCTGGCCGCATTGGCCTGCTCAGCCGGATGGTTCATGCACTCGGGCGCGACGCGCGGGCTGCACTGTCAGTCGGGCATGGCGGCCTGTCGCTTTTCGCTTCGACGCTCGCTTCGGCGACCGAGCAATCGCGGGATGTTGCACTGCTGGCAACGACCGAGCAGCAGCTGGGCCGCCTTGCGCTCTCGCTTCGGGCGGCGGGTTTCGATCACCGGGAAGTTGAGGAGCAGTTCCAGTACCTGCATCCCGATGTTGCCTTGCCGGAAGGGTTCGAGACGCTGCGGATCGACCGTGCGGCAGCCATGCTTGTTGCTGGCGGCGACTACCCGGAAACGAACTGATCGATGGCACGCCTTACCGGCACATTCCTCGCCCGCGCGAAAGTCGACGCTGACGGCCATTTGGCGGAGGCTCAAGACCCGCTTGCGGCGCTGCAATTGCGCTGTGGCGGCGAGTTGCCCGGAACTATCGCAATCCCCGAACTGCGCGAAGCTGTTTTCCAGTGCCTCGCAAACCAGCGGCAGGTGTCGCGGGGTTTTAGCGCCTTCGACGGCGAGGAACGGATCGAGGGCTGGGTGGAAGTCGTTCCAGACGAGAAGGCCGGCGGTTGCCTGCTTGGCATATCCAGCTGGCAGGCAACGCCCTATGAAGTCGAATCCGACCCGCAATACGAACAGCGACGGCTCGATGTAGACCGCAGCGTGGCGGAGATCGCGGCGCGGCTCGACCCGGCCCAGGGTATTCTTGCGGTAGACGGCCGGGCGGCTGATGTGGTCGATACGGTTGCTGCGATGGGGGCGGCAGTCGGGCGGCCATGGACCGATTTCGTGACCTTTCCCGGCGACACTCACCGTCAACCGATGCACTGGCGGCTGCTCGACGGCGCGCATTGCTCCATCGCCGGATCGGAACGCAGCTGGTCGGTTCATCTGGTGCCACTTGGTGCGGCGCGGACCGGTGCGGAGGGCTTCGAGCTATACCTGATCCCGGACCGGATACTCGCCCCGGTAGCGAGCGAACCGGTCGTGCGTGCCAAGGGTGTCACCCATTCGATCGGTCGTGAGCTGGCACCCGTGCTGCGTCAGCCGATTGCGCGGATTATCGCCAATGCCGAGACGATCCGTACCAAGATGGCCGGGCCGCTCGCAGAAGAATACAGCTCATACGCAGCCGACATCGCTAGCGCCGGGCAGCATTTGCTGTCGCTGATCGAGGATCTGTCGGATCTCGAGGTTGTCGAATCCGAAGATTTTTCGACCGCGCCAGACCAGATTGACCTCGGCGATGTGGCTCGCCGGGCTGCGGGTATCCTGTCCGTCCGCGCGCAGGAGAAGAGCATTACGCTCGTAAGTCCCGACATGACCGCGAGCGTCCCGGCAGTTGCTGAGTTCCGCCGTGTTCTGCAGATTTTGCTCAACCTTGTCGGGAACGCGATCCGCTATTCCCCAGACAGTTCGACGGTGACTATTGGTATCGAGGAACGTGACAATACCGCTCGAATCTGGGTGGCGGATGAAGGGCCAGGTCTCGATCAGGCGCAACAGGACGTTATCTTTGAAAAATTCGAGCGCCTCGGCCGCAGCGGTGATGGCGGATCGGGGCTGGGGCTCTACATATCCCGCCGGATTGCCCGCGCTATGGGCGGGGAGCTGGATGTAGAAAGCGCGCCCGGACAAGGGGCGCGCTTTATACTCGATTTGCCGCCCGACCGGTAACGGCCGGACGCGATGGCTTATCGCTCGCTGACAGGAACGTAATCGCGCTCGGTCGGCCCCGTATAGAGCTGGCGAGGGCGGCCGATGACCTGGCCGGGGTCCGAAATCATCTCGTTCCACTGCGCGACCCAACCCACGGTGCGGGCAAGGGCGAAGAGTGCGGTGAACATGGTGGTCGGGAAGCCGATCGCCGACAGGATGACGCCCGAGTAGAAATCGACATTCGGGAACAGCTTTTTCTCTTTGAAATAGTCGTCGTTGAGCGCCATTTCCTCGAGTCGAAGCGCGGTTTCGAAGACCGGATCGGTAACCTTGAGCGCATCGAACACCTCGCGAACCGTCTTCTGCATCACGGTCGCGCGCGGATCGTAATTCTTGTAGACGCGATGTCCGAAGCCCATCAGGCGGAACGGATCGTTCTTGTCCTTGGCGCGTTCGATATAATGCGGGATGCGGTCCGGCGTGCCGATTTCGCGCAGCATGTTGAGCGCAGCCTCGTTCGCACCGCCATGCGCCGGACCCCACAGGCAGGCAATGCCGGCAGCGATGCAGGCAAACGGGTTCGCACCCGACGAGCCGGCAAGACGCACGGTTGAGGTTGAAGCGTTCTGTTCGTGGTCGGCATGGAGGATGAAAATCCGGTCCATTGCCCGCTCGACAGCCGGGTGCAGTTCATACTCTTCAGCCGGGACACCGAAGGTCATCCGCAGGAAGTTGCCGGTATAGCTGAGATCGTTCTTCGGATAGAGGAACGGCTGCCCGATGGCATATTTGTATGCCATCGCAGCGATCGTCGGCATTTTGGCAATCAGGCGATGGCTTGATATCTTGCGATGTTCGGGGTCGGAAATATCGGTGCTGTCGTGATAGAAAGCCGATAGCGCGCCGACTACGCCACACATCACCGCCATCGGGTGTGCATCGCGCCGGAAACCACGGAACAGGGTCATCAACTGTTCGTGCACCATGGTGTGGCGGGTAATGGTATAGGTGAAATCATCCAGTTCCTGCTGCTTTGGCAGTTCACCATTGAGCAGGAGGTAGGAAACTTCCATGAAGCTAGAATGTTCGGCCAACTGGCCGATCGGATAGCCGCGGTGAAGCAGGATACCCTCGTCACCGTCGATATAGGTCAGCGCGCTCTCGCAGCTCGCAGTCGACTTGTAACCGGGATCGAAAGTGAACTGGCCGGTCTGGCCATAGAGCTTGCGAATGTCGATGACATCGGGCCCCACGCTGCCTTGCAGAACCGGGAAATCAAAAGATTGCCCGCCTGTTTCGAGCTTCGCCTGCTTGTCCGCCAATTGTTTTCTCCTTCAGTCAGTATGCCCGGGCCCGCTCAAGCCGCCTGCGCGTCAATCCGCGCCAGCGACTCCTCCCTGCCAAGCAGGACCAGCACATCGAAAATTCCAGGGGAAGTTGTTGTCCCCGTCAACGCAGCGCGAAGCGGCTGCGCAAGCTTGCCGAGGCCCAGTTCGAGCTCTTCGGCGAGCGATTTGGTAGTGGCTTCGAGAGCCTCCAATGTCCAGTTGTTTTCCCCCTTGAGACGCGCTGAGACAAGGGAAAGCCGCTTGCGGGCATCGTCATCGAGCAATCCCGCTGCCTTCTCGGTCATTTCGAGGGGGCGCCGCTTGAACAGGAAGGCTGCACCTTCGGCCAGCTCATGCGTATCCTTCGCGCGAACCTTGAGTACGGGCATCGCCTCGGCCAGGAGGTCGATATCGACTTCGCCCTCGATCGCCGGGGCGACCAGCTCGGCCAGGCGGCGGTCGTCCGCCTCGCGGATATGGTGGCCATTGAGGTTCAGCAGTTTCTTGAGATCGAAGCGCGAGGCGCTTTTGCCGACCCCGGCGAGATCGAACAGTTCCACGGCTTCGTCGCGGGTGAATTCTTCCTTGTCGCCGTGCCCCCAGCCAAGCCGGATCAGGTAGTTGAACAGTGCTTCGGGCAGCACGCCCAGCTCGTCGCGATAGGCTTCGACACCCACCGCGCCATGGCGTTTGGACAGCTTGGCCCCATCCTGACCGTGGATCAGTGGGACGTGCGCGTAAACCGGCACCGGCCAGCCACCTTCGATTTCATCCATGGCCTTGATGATCGGCAACTGGCGAAAGGCATTGTTTAGATGGTCGTCGCCGCGGATGATATGGGTGCAGCCCATGTCGTGGTCATCGACGACCACTGCCAGCATATAGGTTGGTGTGCCGTCTGCGCGGAGCAGGACATAGTCGTCGATCTCGGCATTGGCGACGCGCACCTGACCCTGCACGGCATCGTCAATGACGGTTTCGCCCTCGTTGGGCGTTATAAGCCGGACTACGTAGGGTTCGCCTTCCTGTGCAGCCGAAGGGTCGCAGTCGCGCCAGCGCCCGTCATAACGCATCGGCTGTTTGTTGGCGCGTTGCTGCGCCCGCATTTCTTCGAGTTCTTCCGGCGTGGCATAGCATTTATACGCATGACCGCCTTCGAGCAGTTTGAGCGCCACTTCGCGGTGCCGGTCGGCACGCTGCGACTGGAACACGGGCGGCTCGTCATACTCAAGACCAAGCCAGTCAAGGCCCTCGATAATCTTGTCGATTGCGTCCTGAGTCGACCGCTTGCGATCGGTATCCTCGATACGAAGCAGCGCAGTGCCGCCATGATGGCGCGCAAACAGCCAGTTGAACAGTGCGGTACGGGCACCGCCGAGATGCAGGTAACCGGTCGGTGACGGTGCGAAGCGCGTGACCACTTTTTCGCGATCAATTCCGCTATCGCTTGCCATCTCGTCCCGTTTCCTTTCAATCACTTGCATGGCGACGCAGGATGCGCCCGTGGTGCCGGTCGGCGAAGATACCGATTGCGGCGATGTTGCAGTGCAGCGCAGATGGCGCAGAGCATTGCACTTGTCCAGTGTAACGGCGCAAATCGATAGTTTTCTGGCCAATAGCGGGTTTGATCGCGGGCCGTGGCTGGCGGTCGTTTTTGCTGTAGGGATAGCACTCTGGTTTGTACTCGATACGCCATGGCAATGGTGTGCCGCGATTGGCGTATCGACGCTTGTTGCAGTCGCAGCCGCATCGCTGATCCCGGCTGACGGGCGGACACCGGAACTCAGAAAGGCGCTCGTCGTGCTGGGAATATTGCTGGCAGCGGGGATCCTGCTGGTTTGGGCGCGGTCTGCCATAGTCGGTGCCGAACCCCTGCCATACCCGCAGGTCCACCAGATCGATGCGCGGATATTGCAGCGCGAAGAGCAGCCAGCGCAGGAGCGGGTCAGGCTGGTACTGGCCATGCGCGATGCCGAAAGCGGTGTCTCGCGCAAAATCCAGGTCAATGTGCCGGTTGCAAACGATGACAACGGTTTGCGGGAAGGGGCCATAATCCGGCTCAGGACCCGGCTCATGCCGCCTGCACCGCCCATGCTGCCGGGCGGCTATGACTTCGCGCGGACCGCTTGGTTCCAGGGACTTTCCGCAACAGGATCGGTCCTGGGCGATATCGAGATCGTCGAACCCGCCAGCACATCCGCCGGCCTGGCACCATTGCAGCGCAGGCTCGCAACGCATGTGAGAGGGCAGCTCGGTGGTTCGCCGGGCACGATTGCCGCAGCTTTTGCCAGCGGGGATCGTGGCGGCATTTCCGAGGCCGACGAAGAGGCGATGCGCGATGCAGGGCTGACGCACCTGCTATCGATCAGCGGGCTGCATGTCAGTGCGGTGATAGCGGCAGCGTATTTCCTTGCCCTCAAGCTGCTGGCGTTGTGGCCACGGATCGCGCTGCGGGTGAGACTACCGCTCGTGGCCGCCGCCATCGGCGCGCTTGCGGGTATCGGATACACGCTTCTTACAGGGGCGGAGGTGCCAACGGTGCGCAGCTGTGTGGGCGCCGTACTGGTCCTGACCGCACTGGCATTGGGCCGAGAGGCACTGTCTATGCGCATGGTTGCTGCAGCCGCATTTTTTGTTTTGCTGTTGTGGCCGGAATCTCTGGTCGGGCCGAGTTTCCAGATGAGTTTTGCAGCCGTGCTGTCGATCGTGGCATTGCACAATGCGGCGCCGGTAAAGGCGTTTCTGGCGGTGCGCGAGGAAAGCTGGTTGGCAAGAATGTCTCGCCGCGCGCTCATGCTGTTGGTGACAGGGCTGGTGATCGAGATCGCGCTGATGCCGATCGTGCTGTTCCACTTCCATCGAGCGGGTGTGTATGGTGCCTTTGCCAATGTCATCGCCATTCCGCTGGTGACGTTCGTTTCCATGCCGCTGATCGCTCTGGCGCTCGCGCTCGATATGGTAGGGCTGGGCAGTCCCGCATGGTGGCTAGCGGGCAAGTCGCTCGAGCTGTTGCTCGGCATTGCCCACTGGACTTCGGCGCAGCCGGGTGCGGTGAAGCTGACGCCGGAGATGGGAGCGGGCCTCTTCGCCATCTATGTCGCGGGCGGGCTGTGGATGGCGCTGTGGCGGGGCAGGGTGAGGTTGTTGGGTCTTGTTCCATGGGCTGTTGCGACGATCCTGCTGCTGGTGAAGCCGGTTCCGGACGTGCTGGTGTCTGGCGATGGCCGGCATGTCGGCATCGCGGGTGAGGGAGACACCTTGCTGGTGCTGCGCGAGAGCCGCAGCGACTACGCGAAGGACAATCTTCTCGAACTCGCCGGAGTCGAGGGAGAGCCGATTGCGCTTGCCGACTGGCCGGGGGCGCAGTGCAGCCGTGATTTCTGCGTGATCGACCTCGAACGTGGCGGGCGAAGCTGGAGCCTGCTGATGTCGCGCAGCCGTGACATCGTCGAAGAGCGTGTCTTGGCTGCGGCCTGCGAACGGTCGGACATTGTCATTGCCGATCGTTACCTGCCGCGCAGTTGCAGCCCCCGCTGGCTCAAGGCGGACAGGCGCTTGCTCGACCGGACCGGCGGCCTCGCCATCGACCTGTCGAACGCGCACTACACCACCGTTGCCGAAGGGCAGGGCGAGCATGGCTGGTGGCGCGGCAAGCGGGACTAGCCATCCCGCTCACCACAGCCCGATTGCCGCAATAATCAGTGGTATCGGCGCAGCAGCCCTGCAAGCTTGCCCTGAACCTGCACCCGGCCCGGCTGATAGACCTGCGCCTCATAGCTCGAATTTGCCGGATCGAGACGAACCATGCCGCCATCCTTGTGGAGGTATTTGAGCGTCGCTTCCTCATTGTCCACGAGAGCAACGATGATTTCGCCATCGCGCGCAGTATCGGTCCGACGGATCAGGGCGAAGTCGCCATCGAAGATACCGGCTTCGATCATCGAATCGCCCGAAACCTCGAGCGCGAAATGCTCACCCGGCCCAAGCAGGGCTGCGGGAACCGGCAGGCTCGACTGGCCTTCCAATGCCTCGATCGGCATACCGGCGGCAATCCGGCCATGCAGCGGGATTTCGATTACATCGTTCGCAGGTTCCGGTGCCATGGTCGGTGCGCCGGTTGCCTTGCCAACCACATCGTTAGCGGCGGCACGCGCCGAACCGGGCAGGGCGTCTTCAGGCTGTTTGAGCACTTCGAGCGCGCGTGCACGATTGGGCAGGCGGCGGATGAATCCGCGTTCCTCGAGCGCCGAAATCAACCGGTGCACACCCGACTTGCTCTTGAGGTCGAGCGCCTCCTTCATTTCTTCGAATGAAGGGGAAATCCCTGTTTCTTCCAACCGCTGGTGGATGAAGCGAATCAATTCGTGCTGCTTTTTGGTCAGCATGGCGTAAGCTCCCTGGCCGCCTGTTCCATCTCGCCCGCGATGCGAACGAATGTGGAACAATTAGGCAACCTTTTTTGCTTCGTCAAGCGGTTCAGCCATTTCCGAGCAGATAAACCGGAACAACTGTTCCCGCTTTGACCCCGGCGCACCCAGCAGGACGCTCGATCAGGCAGTTGGCCTGGGCTAGCGCGCCTAGCCCGCTGCTGTCTTGCTGGAGAAGGGGGCGGCCTCCGTCGGCATCGATCGTCCCGCGCAGGAATTCCATGCGCGTGCCGACAGGCGGCAGGTCTTCCGCTGCGAAAACCGGCAGTTTCACCGGCATCGGGTTGGCGCTGCCGCACAGCCTGCGAACGGCGGGCAGCATGAACAGCATACCGGTGACAAAGCTGCTGACCGGATTGCCCGGCAGGCCGAGAATGACCTGAGACCCGCGCGTTGCCACCATCAGCGGCTTGCCCGGCTTCATCGCCACCTTCCAGAAGGCAATTTTCGCACCGATCCGTTCCAGTGCGGGCCGGACAAGGTCATGGTCGCCCACCGATGCGCCGCCGCTGATCACGACAAGATCCGCTTCATTGGCCGCCTGCAAGGCGCTGGCGATGTCATCCAGCCTGTCGGGCAATGGCGCATGTCGGCGAGCAATGCATGGCTCCCCCGCGCACATCGCGGCAAGCATCGCGCCATTGCTGGCCGGGATCGCCGAGGTTGCATCGCCCTTGGGGTCGATGAGCAACTCGTCGCCGGTTTCGAATATAGCGAGCTGCGGCTTGCGCGCGGTGACCATTGTCCGGCATCCGCCACCGAGCAGCAGGGCGAGCTCGGCTGCGCCAATCCTCGCTCCTGCAGGCAGTATCTCATCGCCCGAGCGGAAATCGAAGCCTTCGCGGCGAATGTGCCTGCCGCTTGCAGGCGGAGTCGTAGCGGAAAGATTGCGCCCCTCGACTTCGGCGTTTTCCTTGATCAGCACCGCATCCGCGCCGCCGGGCATGACCGCTCCGGTCGATACAAACGTGGCCTCGTTGGGCGCAAGTTCGCCAGCGAATGGCGCGCCGCAGCGGCTCTCGCCGACAATGGTCCATGGTCCGTCGCCAGCAACCGCAAAGCCATCCATTGCCGAAAGATCTGCCGGTGGCTGCGTGCGTTGCGCCATGACGGGCTCTGCGCAGTAGCGACCCAGCGCATCATCTACGCTCACGGGTTCGACCGGCATGGCAGGAAGCAGGTGCAGCAGGCCGTGCTGCGCAGTCCCGAGGTCGAGCAATCCGCTACCCATCGTCGCGTTGCCAGTCGCCCGACTTCCCGCCACGCTTGGCGACCAGTCGCACGCTCTCGATCTCCATCGCCTTGTCGAGCGCCTTGGCCATGTCATAGATTGTCAGCAGCGCGACCGAAACACCGGTCAGCGCCTCCATCTCGACCCCGGTCTTGCCGGTCAGCGATGCCGTTGCCGTCGCGCGAATACCCTGCTCTTCGATTGCGAAGTCGATATTGACCGCATCCAGCGCCAGTGGATGGCACAGCGGGATAAGATCGCCGGTCTTCTTGGCCGCCATGATCCCGGCAATGCGGGCTGTGCCGAGGACATCGCCTTTCGGCGCATTGCCGGCCTCGATCGCGGCGAGGGCATCGGCGGCGATGCGGATAAATCCGTCGGCCACCGCGACGCGATGCGAATCCACTTTGCCGCCAACGTCGACCATCCGCGCCGTGCCCGACGCATCGATATGCGAAAGACCGCTCAACTCGTCGCTCCTGAAGGGCATGTGGAACAAGTGGAACACTGTCCAAAGGCAAGATTTCTTCCGGCCGAAAGGCAGGTGAAAATGGGAGGGGAAAACGAGGTGGAACAGGCAGCCATGACAGCGTTATGCCAAGCGCGGCGAAAGTAGGACAGGGCTAACCATCGAGAAGTGTGCGGGTCGCTGCCACGACGTCGTCCTGTCGCATCAGGCTTTCACCCACCAGGAAGGCACGAACCCCGCTTCTGGAGAGGCGCTGGCAATCGGCGTGGCTGTTGATCCCGCTTTCCCCGACCAGCAATGTCCCGTCCGGCGCGAAGGCAGACAATCGCTCGGTCGTCGCAAGATCGGTGGTGAAGGTGCGCAGGTCGCGATTGTTCACCCCGATCAGGCGCGATTGCAGGCGCGCGGCGCGTTCCATCTCGGCCTCGTCATGGACTTCGACCAGCACGTCCATCCCGCGTTCGATCGCGGCGGCTTCGATTTCCGTCATGGCACCATCGTCGAGCGCGGCGACGATAATCAGGATTGCGTCGGCCCCGATGCTGCGTGCTTCGGCGACCTGCCACGGGTCGACCATGAAATCCTTGCGCAGCACGGGAAGCGCACAGCTGGCGCGGGCTTCGATCAGGAAATCCTCATGACCCTGGAAATAGGGCGCATCGGTCAGGACCGAGAGACAGGCCGCGCCGCCCTTCTCATAATCGATTGCATGCTGGCGAGGATGAAAGTTGGCACGGATCAGGCCCTTGGAGGGCGATGCTTTCTTGATTTCCGCGATCAGTGCGAAGCCGCCCTGCGCCCTTGTTTCGAGTGCGGCGCGAAAACCACGCGGCGCCGTCTGTTCGCTTGCGCGCGCTTCGAGATCGGCAAGCGTGGCCAGCGCCTTGCGGGCGGCAACTTCCTCTCGCTTGGTGGCGCAGATTTCGTCGAGCTTGTTCACCGGCCTACTTCGCCATCTCGATCCAGCGCGACAACAAGTGTCTGGCATCGCCGCTATCGATCGCATCGGCTGCAATGGCGGCGCCATCCTCCCAATCGGATGCCTTGCCGGCGACGATCAGTGCAGCTGCCGAGTTGAACGCCACGGCATCGCGGTATGGGCCGGGCGTCCCGTCGAGCAAGGCTGCCAGGGCCCTGGCGTTATGCTGCGGATCGCCACCACGGATGGCCTCGACCGGCGCGTGCTGCAGCCCGGCCATGCTCGCATCGACCCGCCGCATGGCGAACTCGTGGCCGGTCACATCTGCCAGCTCGTTGCCCCCGGCAAGGCTCAGTTCGTCCAGCCCCTCATCGCCCGACACGATGAATGTGCGTTCGGTACCAAGCCGCGCCGTGGCATCGCCATAGATCGAGACATAGCCGGGCCGCGCAATACCGATCAGCTGGCGCTTCACGCCAACCGGATTGGACAGTGGTCCCATCAGGTTGAAGATCGTCCGGCGGCCCAGTTTCTTGCGGATCGGTTGGATGCGCCCCATCGCCGGGTGATGGTTGGGCGCGAAGAGGAAACAGATGCCGATTTCGGCCAGCGTCTTTTCCGCAGTCCGCCCGGCGGCCGCCATATCGAGGCCGAGCACTTCAAGGGTGTCCGCCACCCCGGAAAGTGAGGAGATCGCCCGGTTGCCATGCCGTGCGACAGGTACCCCGCAGGCTGCGACGACCAGTCCCACGGCGGTCGATACGTTGAGCGTGTGGTGCCCGTCACCGCCCGTGCCGCACACGTCGATTGCATTGTCCGGCCCGGCAACCGGGATATAGCGCGCACGCAATGCACGGGCCGCACCGGCGATTTCATCCGCAGTTTCGCTGCGTTCGGTCATCGCCAGCAGGAAACGTGCGATCTCCTCGTCGCTGGCTTCACCATCGAGTATCCAGCCGAAGACTTCCTCGGCCTCGGCCTCGCTCATATGCGGGACGGCGAGAGGGAGGTGTTTCATGCGATTTCCCTCGCTTCGATGCCGCAGATGCGCAGGAAATTGGCGAGCAATGCATGGCCGTGCTCGGTTGCGATGCTTTCCGGGTGGAACTGCACGCCATGGATCGGCAGTTCGCAATGGCGGAATCCCATGACGGCCGTGCCGTCGAGACCCGGTGTTTCACTGGTGGCATTGACCACCAGGTCATCGGGAATGTCCTCGACGATCAGCGAATGATAGCGGGTGGCGGTGTAGGGCGAGGGGAGTCCTGCAAACACCCCGGTGCCGTCGTGATCGACCGGCGAGGTCTTGCCATGCATCAGGCCGCCACGCGTCACCCGTCCGCCGAAATGCTGCCCGATGGATTGATGTCCAAGGCACACGCCCAGCAGTGGCTTGCCCGCATCGGCGCAGGCCGCGACCAGATCGAGGCTGATACCTGCTTCGTTCGGTGTGCAGGGGCCGGGCGAGATCAGGAATCCGCTGGCCCCGCTCGAAATGGCCTGTCCCGCGCTGATCGCATCATTGCGCTCGACCCGCACCTCTGCGCCCAGCTCCATCAGGTAATGGACCAGGTTGAAGGTAAAGCTGTCGTAATTGTCGATGACGAGGATCATGGTTGGTGCCTTTGCCGCTCGCAGGTTCGCAGGCAAGCAAGATTAGGTTTCAGGCGGTTCTTCCAGCCAACTCGTCCGTCGCGCGAACCAGCCCGTCGACAATACCCGGTTCGCCTGCACTGTGCCCGGCGTCATGGACGATGCGCAGGTCGACTTCGGGCCATGCTTTCTTGAGTTCCCACGCTGAGGTCGGCGGGGTGCAGATGTCGTGGCGGCCCTGTACGATGATGCCGGGGATGCCTTTGAGCTTGTGCGCGTCGCGCAGCAGTTGCGCTTCCTCGAGGTAGAAATCGTTGAGGAAGAAGCGCGCGCAGATCCGTGCAAACGGCACGGCCTTCGATGGATCGGCGAAGCTGTCGAGCAGGTCGGGATCGGGCAAAAGCGTGGCGACATTGCCCTCCCACAGCGACCATTCGCGCGCGGCGGCGAGGCGAATTGCCTCATCATCGCTGGTCAGCCGGTCGTGATAGGCTTTTACCAGGTCGCCGCGCTCGTCCTCGGGGATCAGGCCGGTGAAATCGTCCCACTGCTCGGCCATGATCTCGCTCGCGCCGTAGGTATAGAGCCAGTCCTTTTCCTTCTGGCGGGCGAGGAACACGCCGCGCAACACCAGTTCGGTGGTCCGTTCCGGGTGGGTCTGGGCATAGGCAAGCGCAAGGGTTGCGCCCCAGCTGCCACCGAACACCTGCCAGGCCTCATGGCCACACATCGTGCGCAGTCGTTCGATATCTTCGACAATCCGCCAGGTATCGTTGTGTTCGATCGCGGCGAATGGCAGCGACTGGCCGCAGCCACGCTGGTCGAAAAGCAGCACGTCATAAAGATCGGGATTCCACTGGCGTCGGTGCGCCGGGCTCATCCCGCCGCCGGGGCCGCCATGGAGGAAGACGGCAGGCTTCGCGCCCGGCGTTCCCACGCGCTCGTAATAGAGCGAATGGCCTTCGCCGACATCGAGCATTCCGCTCTCATATGGCTCGATATGCGGATAGAGCGTGCGGTCGTAAGTCAGCGTCATTCCTTCTCCTCTGCCACGATCATCGGGCCAATCGGGGCACCCGCATCGAGGCGGTCGCTGGCAGGATCCCACAGCGCCGATACATTGCCATCGAGAAACAGTGCGTTCGGAGTTTTCAATTCGTCGCGAAAATAGCGGGCGAGCTTGCCGAAGCTCACCGGCTCCCGCGAAATCACGAAATGCGCGCGACCGGCGGTATCGACACCCACGCCATTGCGGATCGCCTTGCTCGGACCGTCATCGGTGATTTCGGGATGCAGCTTGCCCTTGATGACCAGCATCGGCCCGCTCTGCGTGCCGAATTGCGGGCGGTCGCCGACATTGGAATAGAAATCGTCCGAAGTGCGCACCTGCCACTTGCCGCCACTGCCGAAGAAAACCCCGTTGGGCTGCATGTGGAAATTGCCCGGACCATCGTTGCGGTTGAGTTCCTTCAGGCGTTCGCCGCCTTCGACATAATAGCCGATCGGCTTGCCTTCGCCGTCATACATCCCGCCATTCATGGCGAAGACGACAGGCGCTGCATCGGCAGGCCGCCCACCGGCCAGGTTGGCGAGGCTGCGATAGGGCGCGCCGCCATTTGGCCCAAGGTCCATCCCGATGCGATGCTTGGCCGGATCGGCGATACAGTGGGTGAATTTGGAACCATCGAAAGTCACTGCACGGCAGGCTGATTGGCGCGCCGGGGCTTCGGCTTCCGGTTCAGGGGTGGCGCGGACCTCGGCAACACCGCTGCCGATCTCGGTCCGCATGACCGGCTCACCCTCCGGCTCCTGTGAACAGGCGGCGAGGGCGGCCAATATGGCAAGCGTTGCATGCCTCACTGACCAAACCCCGGTTCGGTAGCGATGCGCGCCGCCTCGCGAGCTGCGGCCAGCAATGCACCGGCCTTGGCCTCGCATTCGCGCTGTTCGTATTCGGCCTGGCTGTCGGCGACGATGCCAGCCCCGGCCTGAACATGCAGCAGGCCGTCTTTCACCACCCCGGTGCGCAGGACGATGCAACTGTCGACCGAGCCATCGGGCGCGAAATAGCCCACGCCCCCGGCATAGGCACCGCGCGTTTCAGGTTCGAGTTCGGCGATGATCTCGCAGGCGCGGATCTTGGGCGCGCCGCTGACTGTTCCGGCAGGGAACCCGGCAAACAATGCGTCGAGCGCGTCGTGGTCGCCCGAAAGCTGGCCGACCACATTGCTGACGATATGCATCACATGGCTGTATCGTTCGATCGTGAAACTGCCGGTTACCTCGACCGACCCCTCGCTCGCCACACGTCCGACATCGTTGCGACCGAGGTCGAGCAGCATGAGGTGCTCTGCGCGTTCCTTCGGGTCGGCCAGCAGGCTTTCTTCCGCTGCGATATCTTCCGCTTGCGTTGCCCCGCGCGGGCGCGTTCCGGCAATTGGGCGGATGGTCACCTCCCCATCGCGCACGCGGACGAGGATTTCAGGGCTCGATCCAACCACCGCAAAACCGGGCAGGTCGAGGAAATAGAGGAAGGGCGAAGGGTTCACCCGGCGCAGCGCGCGATAAAGCTGGAACGGCGGCAGCGGGAAGGGGCAGGTGAACCTCTGCGCCAGCACGACCTGGAAAACGTCGCCAGCCTCGATGTAGTCCTTCGCCCGCGCGACCATCCTGCCATAGTCCCCCGGTGCAAGTTCCGGCTCAAGCGCCATGTCCGGCAGGTCTGCAAGTGCAGGCGATGCAGGGGCAGGCCGGGCAAGTTGCCGCAGCGTCTCATCGATGCGTTCGGCGGCAAGTTCGATCGCCCGTTTCGGAGCGTCAGAATCGGGCCACATCGGCGAAATCGCGAACAGGTCATCGGTCAGTCCGTCGAACACCAAAATCACCGTGGGCCGGACGAACAGCATGTCGGGCAGGTCGAGTGTACTCTGGGGGGCGCGCGGCAGCTTCTCGACAAGCCCGATGGTTTCATACCCGAAATAACCCACGAGACAGGCGAGGGCAGGGGGCAATCCGTCCGGCACATCGATGCGACATTCACCGACAAGGTCGCGCAATGCGTCTAGCGCAGTTTTGTCGCTCGGCTCGAAGGTGGAGCGATCGACCTGCCAGCTGCGATTGATCTCGGCTTTCGCTCCCGATGCGCGGAATACGAGGTCGGGGGCGAGGCCGAGCAGGCTGTAACGCCCGCGAATTTCCCCGCCTTCGACCGATTCGAGCAGGAAATCGCCCCGTTCGGCCTCGATCAGCTTCGCTGCGGCACCGACGGGCGTTTCCGCGTCAGCAACCACCTTGCGCCAGACGAGCGAAGGCTGCCCGCCCTGCAAAGCCGTGATGGCTTCAACAGCGTTGGTCAGGCCGGGAAAAAGGCGGGATGTCTCGCTTGCTTGCATGGTGCGCGGCGCTGGGCCTTACGGCGCTTCGCCGACGAGCTGCTTGCGCACCGCTTCCACACCGGCATCATTTTTCTCGACACCCGCTTCATTGCGGATCGCATTGCGCAACTGGGATGCATATTCCTGACCGGATACCGCGTTCAGTTCCTGCAGTGTGCGGGCAAGCAGCGGGTCGTCATCGGCGACTTCACCGGTCTGGATGGCATCGAGATCAACCACGAACCAGCCGCCATTGCGCGGCGCTTCGAGCTTCTTGAACGTCCCTTCCGCCATGCTGAACATCAGTGCGAGCGGCGGCGGAACGCGGCCACCAGCCTGTGCCAGCTGTTCGCGCGTGAGATTGATAGCATCGACTGCGGGAAGCGATTTTTCTTCCTCGCGCACGGCAGCGGCAAGATCCTTCCCGCCTTTCAGGCGAGCCAGGATGCGATCTGCCGCTGCACGCGCGAGCTTGCCGCCTTCGGCCAGCTTCCAGTCGGCAGCGACCCGGTCACGAATATCCTTCAGCGGCGCAGCTGCCGAAGGGGTGATTTCCCCGACCTCGAAAATCAGGAAAGCCTGCCCGGCCTGCAACTCGACCAGTTCGGGCTCGCCTTCTTCCATGTCGAAGGCTGTCTGGAGGGCGGGCATCAGGACTGGCGGCGCCTGTTCGCCCGCCGCGCCATAGACCAGCCCGCCACCGGTCAGCGGCTTCGTAGTGGTGATTTCCGTACCAACCTGCTTGGCAATTTCCGTGATCGAGGCGCCGTCGATGATCTGGCCTTCGATTTCCTCAGCCAGGTCGGTGACGGCATTGCGCTGCTTGGTGACGCGCAGCACTTCGACGATTTCGCCGCGCGCCTGCGCCAGCGTTTTCCCGGCCTGTTTTTCGACCGCATCGACACGTGCGACATGAAAGCCGAGCCCGCTGCGCGCAGGGACCGCAATCGTACCCTGACCTGCCTCGAACACGGCCTTGGCCACCGCCGCCGATGTCTGGGCGGCGAACTGTTCCTGCGTCAACGGCCCGACCTTGTCTGTCTTGAGGCCCGCTTCCTTCGCCGCCTGCTCGATCGAGCCACCGCCTGCAACCTTGCTGCGGATCGATTCGGCTGCTTGCTTGGTCGGTACGATGAACTGGGTCACCGTGCGCCGTTCGGTCGCCGCATATTGCTTGTTGTTGTCCTTGTAGTAGGCAGCGATTTCCTTCTCGGTCGGTTCGGCCTTGTTGCCAAGGGCGTCGACGCCAAAGGTTGCATAGCGGATCGTGCGGCGTTCGGGGCGCACATAGTCGCCGCGCTGCTTCTCGTAAAAAGCGTTCAGCGCCTTGGCAGTAGGCTCTCCAGCTGGCGCGTAGGCTGTGCTGGGCAGGACCGCGATCGTGCCGCGGCGGGTTTCCTTGAGCAGTGCTGTGTACTGTGTCGCAAAACTGTTCGGCACCTTGGCACCGAAAGCGGCGGGAACCAGCAATTGCTTGGCGAGCAGGCCCTGTGCCATCTCTGCGCGCACACGCGCTTCGGAAAGGTTCTGGCTTGCAAGACCCTGGCGGAAGGCTTCCTGGTCGAAATTGCCATCGGATCCCTTGAATGCAGGGTTGCTCAGGATCTCGCTGTTCACCAGGTTCTCGCCTGCGCGCAGCCCGTATTCCGATGCAAAACTCGTCAGGGCACTCCGTTCGATCAGGCTGTCCAGCACATCGTCAAGGCCGCCTTGCTCGACAAAGGCAGCTCTCGAAACGGTTGGATCCTGCCGCTGGACATTGCGAACGGCCGTGTCCGTCGCATCGAGCAGTTCGGCAGCGTTGATCTTTTCGCCTCCCACCACGGCAACAGGCTGTCCACCGCCGAGGATGCTGAACGATCCACTATTCGAGACGTCGCCCATGGCGAAAGCGAATCCGATCAGGGCCACAAAGCCGAGGGTGACCGGAATACCGAGCTTCGATTTGAAGAAATTGCGGAAAAATTGCATGAAACCTGTCGATCCGAGAGTTTTGGCAGCGCAGCCGTGAGGCTGCATCAGGAGAGGCGCTTTATCCGTCCTGCGACCTCGCCGCAACAGTTGCCGCTTTGTTTTGACCTGCGCGTAAAGTCCGGCTAGCGGACCTCGCAGACGGCCCCATATAAGCGGGCCAAACCACATTTCAGAGCAATCGCAGGAAACTCGACATGGCCGAACGGCCCTATATCGTTGGCAACTGGAAAATGAACGGCACGCGCGCCATGCTTTCGCAGGCCCGCGCGATTGACCGTGCAGCGCAAAACCTGATGAAGGTCGAGGTTGCGCTTGCACCGCCTTACACGTTGATTCACCCTGTCCACCGTGAGGCCGAGCAGATCGGCGTCGGCGCACAGGATTGCCACGCCGGGAACGAAGGCGCGCATACCGGCGATATCTCGGCCGGAATGGTCGCCGATGCCGGTGCCAAATTCGTTATCCTTGGCCATAGCGAGCGTCGGCAGGACCATGGCGAGTCCAACGCACTCGTCAGCGTCAAGGGTGCGGCGGCGCTCGAAGCCGGGATGCGCGTCATCCTGTGCGTCGGTGAATCGGAAGAAACCCGCGACGCGGGCAAGGCGGAAAACTTTGTGACCCGCCAGTTGAAAGCCTCGATCCCCGAATCGCTCGACAATCCGGAAGAGAGCCTCACCGTCGCCTATGAGCCGATCTGGGCCATCGGCACGGGACGCACGCCTACTGTCGACGATATCGGTGCGATGCATCGCGCAATTCGCGCGACCCTGGTCGAGCGTTTCGGCGAAGAAGGCGGTGCGCAGGTGCGCATCCTTTATGGCGGGTCGGTCAATCCCGACAATGCGCGCGAATTGCTGGCCGCTGATGAAGTGGGCGGGGCGCTGGTCGGCGGGGCAAGCCTGACAGCGGAAAGCTTCCTTGGCATCGTTATCGCGGCGGCCGAACTGCAGGACCAGCCCGCCTGATCGGCACATTGCAGGCGCAAGCTTGCGGATGCCCCATGGCGCGACTACATGCGGGCGCACAGACAGACAGAGAATTTCACATGTTCCTTTTCCTTACCGTCGTGCAGGCCCTCGTGGCCGCCGGTCTTGTCGGTGTTATCCTGATGCAGCGTTCCGAAGGGGGCGGACTGGGTGTCGGCGGCAATCCCAATGGCATGATGAGCGCACGCGGCGCGGCCGATTTCCTGACCCGGGCGACCAAGTGGCTCGCGGTTTCGTTCGTCGTGCTGTCGATCGTCCTGGCTGCTCTCGCCGTTGAATCGGGGACCGGGGATGACATCACCTCCACCGTCGATCGGGATGTGACATCGTCGGCAGATCCGCTGGCCGCTCCGACCCAGACGCCTGCCGGGGCAGGGGAAGCCGCTCCGGCAGCGACGCCCGCAACCGATCCGCTCGACGGCAACGCCGAGTAGGCTTTTCCCGCTGTGCTTGTGGATTGCGGCATTTTGCCGCGCCAATCCGCTTGCGCCGAATCCGATTTCACGCGTAAGGCCCAACTCCCATGGCGCGGTATATTTTCATCACCGGCGGCGTGGTCTCCTCGCTCGGCAAAGGTCTCATGGCGGCAAGCCTCGCAGCACTGCTGCAGGCGCGCGGCTACAAGGTACGGATTCGCAAGTTCGATCCATATCTGAATGTCGATCCGGGGACGATGAGCCCCTACCAGCATGGTGAAGTCTACGTTACCGACGACGGGGCGGAGACCGACCTTGACCTTGGTCACTATGAACGCTTCACCGGCGTTTCTGCGCGGCAGAGCGACAATGTCACCAGCGGGCGCATCTACCAGAACATCATCACCAAGGAACGGCGCGGGGACTATCTCGGCGCGACGGTGCAGGTGGTTCCGCATGTGACCGACGCGATCAAGGAATTCGCGCTGGCAGACGTCGATGACCTCGATTTCGTGCTGTGCGAAATTGGCGGGACGGTGGGCGACATCGAATCCCTGCCTTTCATGGAAGCGATCCGCCAGCTGCGCAACGAGCTCGAACCGCTCCAGACGCTGAGCGTCCACGTAACGCTGGTGCCCTATATCGCTGCGGCGGGCGAGCTGAAGACCAAGCCGACGCAGCACTCGGTGCGCGAACTTGCCTCGCTCGGGATCAAGCCGGATGTGTTGCTATGCCGCAGCGAGCATCCGATCCCCGAGGGCGAGCGCCAGAAAATCGCCAATTTCTGCAATGTGCGCAAGGAAGCGGTCATCCCCGCGCTTGACGCGCCCTCGATCTATTCGGTGCCGCTGCAATACCACCAGGAAGGGCTCGACAGCGAAGTCCTGCGCGGTTTCGGGATAACCGACGCGCCTGCGCCCGACCTGTCGCGCTGGCACGATGTGACCGACCGCTATTTCAACCCCGAAGGCGAGGTGACCATCGGTGTGGTCGGCAAGTATGTCGGCCTGCAGGATGCCTACAAGTCGCTCAATGAGGCGCTGGTCCATGGCGGGCTGGCGAACCGGGTCAAGGTCAATATCCGCTGGATCGACGCGGAGATATTCGAGGGCGAAGAATCGGATATAGCGGCGCGGCTCGAGCCGATGCACGGTATCCTTGTGCCGGGCGGGTTCGGGGAGCGCGGCAGCGAAGGCAAGATCGCCAGCGTCCGCTTTGCGCGTGAACGAGGCGTGCCGTTCCTCGGTATCTGCCTCGGCATGCAGATGGCCTGCATCGAGGCCGCGCGGCTTGCCGGGCATGACAAGGCATCCTCGACCGAATTCGGCCCGACCGAGGAGCCGGTTGTCGGCATCATCACCGAATGGATGACCGAAGAGGGGCTGCAGACGCGCGAGGCGGGCGGCGACCTTGGCGGCACGATGCGGCTCGGTGCCTATCCGGCCAAGCTGGCGGGGAACAGCCATGTCAGCTCGATCTATGGTGGCGCGACGGAAATCTCCGAACGCCACCGTCACCGCTACGAGGTGAACGGAGCCTATCGCGATTCCCTCGAGGGTACCGGGCTGGTGTTTTCGGGCATGTCACCCGATGGCCTGCTCCCCGAAATCGTCGAGCGGCCCGAGCATCCTTGGTTCGTCGGGGTGCAGTATCACCCTGAATTGAAATCCAAACCCTTCGATCCGCACCCGCTGTTCAGTGGATTTATCGCGGCGGCACTGCGTCAATCGCGGCTGGTCTGATAAAAATCACTTTAAAGCAGTAAATTATTGGTTGTTCCTGCAGAGCTCTGTCGGGGTGGACCCGCGACGGGTTCAGCTTGCAGCTGGCGCAATCAAATAGTTCAAATGCCCACTTTATCTTTTGATAATTTTGGCGCATTATCGGTTGCAGAGGACGTACCTTCCGGCAGGGATACCCGCCGGGAGGATATTTGCATATCGAGCTTGCCCCGGATTTGTTCGTCTTCTGCGACCCGGACGGTCAATTCCGGACAAGGCGGCGTTATGCGTCGCGGGGGCGGACTTTCGGGTTCGCCCCCTTTGCATTCTCGATCAGCAAAAGGAACGGCCCGCACTCCTGGCAGGAGGCGGGCCGTCGCTATTTGCATGGTGGTGCCGGATCAGGCGGCGCTGGCCTCGTCATCGGACTTGCTGCCTTCGATCACCGAAAGGCCGGACTGCCCGTTGACTGCAATCTTCTTGGGCTTCATCGCCTCGGGCACTTCGCGGACGAGATCGATCACCAGCAGGCCGTCTTCGAGGTTGGCATTTTCAACCCGCACGTAGTCGGCCAGTTCAAAACGACGTTCAAAGCCGCGATTGGCAATGCCCAGGTGGAGCATTTCGCCCTCAATCGTGCTTTCATCGCGCTTCTTGCCCTGGATCGTCAGCAGGTTCTGTTGCGCAGTAATGTCGAGATCGGCCGGCTTGAAGCCGGCGACGGCCAGCGTGATGCGGTAATCGTCATCGCCGCGCCGCTCGATATTGAAAGGGGGGTAATTGTCGCCGGAGTTGGCGCGCGCCTGGTTTTCGAGAACATCGAACAGGCGATCAAAACCAACGGTCGAACGGCGATAGGGGGTAAAATCAAAACGTGACATCGAAACAAATCCTCCTTTGAGCAATTTGAATGTATGGAAAGCCCCGAAACAGGCACTTCCCTGCTGTGGACACCGCCCAATGCGGCCCGGTATCCTCAGTTGAAATGGGTGCCGCGCGACACAATTCAACCCTGCGATTTGCGCCAGAAACAGGAAAATCGAATGAGCCAACCGGAAATCACCATCTACACCAAGTTCGGGTGTGGATTCTGCTATCGTGCGAAAAGGTTGCTCGACGAGAAGGGCGCGGAATATACCGAACACGACATCACCATGGGCGGGCCAAAGCGCGACGAAATGCTCGAACGCGCGCCGCTTGCGCGGACGGTGCCGCAGATATTCATTGGTGCAGTCCATGTTGGCGGATCGGATGAGCTTCACGCGCTGGAGCGTGAAGGTAAACTCGACGCCTTGCTGGCAGGTTGAATGACCCGGATCGCAATCTTCCAGGCGACGACCGGGATCGACCCGGCCGCCAATGCCACCGATCTCGTCGAAGCGGTGAAACAGGCGGCGGAGGGCGGGGCAGCCATGCTCTTTACGCCGGAGATGTCCGGCCTGCTCGACCAGAACCGGAAGCGGGCTGCGCAGCACATTGTCCGTGAGGGGGATAACCCGGTGCTGGCGGCAGTGCGCGAAGCAGCGGCCACCCATGGCCTGTGGGTTGCGCTCGGTTCACTTGCGGTGGCGGGTGAGGGAGATCGTTCGGCAAACCGCAGTTTCATCATCGACGGTTCGGGCAACATAGCCGCACGCTACGACAAGATGCATATGTTCGATGTCGAACTTTCCGATGGCGAAAGCTGGCACGAATCCAATGCCTATGCGCCGGGCGATGCAGTGGTTACGGCTGACACACCGGTCGGACGCCTGGGGTTGGCGATATGCTATGATGTCCGCTTCCCGGCTCTGTTCGATGCGCTGGGCCGTGCGCACTGCGATGTCATCGCGATCCCCGCCGCTTTCACCCGCCCCACCGGGCGCGATCACTGGCATGTCCTGCAGCGCGCGCGGGCGATCGAAGCAAGCGCCTATGTGGTCGCCGCCGCCCAGGTCGGCGAGCATGAGGATGGCCGAAAGACCTATGGGCACAGTCTGGTAGTCGATCCTTGGGGCAAGGTGCTGCTCGACATGGGGGATGGCGCACGGGGCATCGGCTTTGCGGAAATCGATCCGGCGCGCATCGCCGAAGTGCGCAGCCAGGTCCCGAGCCTTGCCAATCGGCGCGCAATGCCCAATTAGCGCGCGACCATGATCGTATTCGACCTCCACTGCGCCGAAGGGCACCGTTTCGAAGGCTGGTTCGGCTCGTCCGGCGACTTTGCCAGCCAGCAGGAGCGCGGGTTGGTGACATGCCCGCAATGCGGTTCAAGCGAAGTGGGCAAAGCCCCGATGGCCCCCGCCGTGCCGCGCAAGGGCAACCAGCTCTCATCGCCGACCGAAAACAAGGCGCCGATGACTGGTGGAGAAATCCCGCCCGAAGTGCGCAAGGCGATGAAAGCACTGGCCGAAGCGCAGCAGAAGGCGCTGGCGAACAGCAAGTGGGTGGGAGACGACTTCGCCGAGCAGTCACGCGCGATGCATTATGGCGAAAAGGATCTCGAGGCTATCCACGGCAAGGCCACGCTGAAAGAGGCGAAGGAACTGCTCGATGAAGGCATCGAGGTTTCGCCGCTGCCATTCCCCATCGCCGAGCCTGAAGAACTCAACTGATTGCATCCTTCTCGGGCTGCGCTTGTTGCGCCAGCCGGACGCGCCCGTAGCTCAGCAGGATAGAGCACCAGATTCCTTGCCGAAGCCGCGTAGCGGCGGAGACGACCGTAGCGAAGCGGAGGTCTATCTGGGGGCCAATACAGACAGCATGATTGCATCGGCTGGGTGCTGCGCTTATTGCGCCAGCCGGATGCGCCCGTAGCTCAGCAGGATAGAGCACCAGATTCCTAATCTGGGGGCCACAGGTTCGAATCCTGTCGGGCGCACCACAAGAGGCGGTCCTGTGAAGGGCCGCCTCTTGTGGTTTGGTGCTTCGGGTTTCACCTTGTTCGGAATCGAAGCGAAGCGCAGATCGCGATGCCCGCAGGGCAGAGCAATCCTGTCGGGCGCACCAATCACGCCGCTGCTTGTCCAAACCGCCTTTTCGCAAAGAAGGAAAGGCAGGCCACGGACAGCGAAATGCACACCAGTAGCGCGCAAGTTCCCGCCCAGTTGTAATGATCGTAAACCCAGGTGCCCATGATGCTGCCAATGCCGCCGCCGGTGAACATCAGGACGACGAACAGGGTCGTGAGCCGTGTCCGCAGTTCGGGGGCAAGTGAAAGGAAAGTCATGCGGCTTGCAACGTCGATACCGGGGCCGACGAGGTTGACCAGCATCAGCGGAATAAGCAGCGTCGGCAAGGAATAGCCGAGCGGCCACATCAGCAACATTCCCAGCAACTGGACGATGGCGAATCCGCAGCGTGCCTTGCGCGGTCCGACCTTGTCCGCCCAGCGCCCGAGGCGCGGCGTGGAGAGGATGCTGACCGCAGCGATACCCGCGAGGTAACCGACTGTGTCCATCCCATATCCCATCTCCGCGCTCGTCAGGTGGAGCGCCAATGCCAGCCATATGGCAATGAAGGATGCGAAGTTGAGCGCCTGGATGGTGCCCGACAGCATGACCTCCGGGTATTTGCGTGCAAGCGGGAACAGCGATGTGAGCAGCGCCAGATAAGGCATGGCTGCTGTTTTCTCACCCGCTGGCGGGTCGAGCAGGAAGGGCAGTGCCGCCAGTGCCATCGCCATCAGCCCGGTCGCTGCGAAATAGACATAGCGCCACCCGAACTGCTCGGCCACGATACCCGCCCCGACCCGGGCAACGAGTATGCCGAGGATAACGCCGACAGTCAGCAGCGCCATGACCTGGCCAAGCCGTTCCGGGGCGACACGCTTGGATGCGTAGGCGGGGAGCAGGTAAGGTGCGATGGTGAAAAAGCCGAGCACGGTCGAGGCAATCGTGAACAGCGTGAAATCGCGAGCGACGGCCATCACCGCCAGCGACAATGTCTGACCGGACACGAATATGATCGTCAGTCGCCTGTTCGATATCCGGTCGCCGAGCGGCAACAGGAAGAATATCCCCGTCGCCAGCGCGATCTGGTTGAGTGCCGGGACGAGCCCTATGCGCGCTTCGCTGACACCGAAATGCCGTGCGACTTCGCCGATGATCGGATGGATGTAATAGGCGTTGGCGGTAACGACCGCCGCAATCACCGCAAGACCCAGTTCCTGCGTGCGCGTCAGATGGCCGCCTGTTGTCACCCGTACCCTCTCGTCTCAGGGCTTGGTTCACCAAGCCTGCCGGTACCGCTTTCCAACGGCGCGCGGATCGACGCAAGGGGGAAGGGAGGGCGATCAGCTTTTTGCGGCGTGCTCCTGCCGCGCGACTTCATGCAGCCAGTCGGCATGGCGCGGTGCCTTCCTGGTCTGGCTCCATTCGTCGAGCATCAGCGGCGCGACGCGCTTGAGCTCGGCATATTGTTCGTCGGTGCCGATATCGGTTGCCAGTTCCACCCGGTGGCCGTTCGGGTCGAAGAAATAGATCGACTTGAAAATGCCGTGATGCGTGGGACCGAGAACATCGATGCCCAAGCTTTCGATATGCGCTTTTGCGGCGAGCAATTCGTCTTCCGATGCGACCCGAAAGGCAAGATGCTGGACCCATGCGGGCGTGTTCTCATCGCGGCCCATATCAGGCTGGTTGGGCAGTTCGAAAAAGGCGAGGACATTGCCGTTCCCCGCATCGAGGAAGACATGCATGTAGGGATCGTATGCACCGGTCGATGGGACGTGATCCTCCGCAAAAGCGGTGGTGTAGTCCATGCCGAGTACGCGACCGTACCATTCGACCGTTTCCTTGGCGTCCTGGCAGCGATAGGCGGTGTGATGGATACCACCCAACCTTACCGGGTGAGTGGTCATTGTGCTGGCTCCACTTCGAGCACGCCGCGGCGAATCTGGTCGCGTTCCATGCTTTCGAACAACGCCTTGAAGTTGCCCTCGCCGAAGCCTTCGTCACCCTTGCGCTGGATGAATTCGAAGAACACCGGCCCGACCTGCGCTTCGGCGAATATCTGGAGGAGGAGGCGAGGCTGGCCTCCCTCCGTCGTGCCATCGAGCAGGATACCGCGCATCTTGAGCTGGTCGGCATCTTCGCCGTGGCCCGGCAGGCGCTCTGCCAGCATCTCATAATAGGTTTCGGGCGGGGCAGTCATAAACGGCACACCGAGCTGTTTGAGGTTGTCCCAGCATTTGAGCAGGTCATCGCAGATCAGCGCAATATGCTGGATGCCTTCGCCGTTGAATTCGCGCAGGAACTCCTCGATCTGGCCCTTGCCGCCTTCACCTTCTTCGTTGAGCGGGATGCGGATCTTGCCGTCGGGCGCGGTCAGCGCCTTGGAGGTGAGGCCGGTATATTCGCCCTTGATGTCGAAGAAGCGGATCTCGCGGAAGTTGAACAGCGTCTCGTAGTAATCCGCCCAATACTTCATGCGACCGTTGTAGACGTTGTGGGTGAGGTGGTCGATCACGTTGAAACCCGCGCCAACCGGGTGCCTCTCGACGCCGGGCAGGTATTCGAAATCGATATCGTAGATCGACAGGCCGTTGCCGTCATTGTCGGCATAACGGTCGATCAGATAGACGATCGCGCCGCCGATGCCGCGAATTGCCGGGATGTGCAGTTCCATCGGGCCGGTCTGGACCGCAACGGGTTCGGCTCCGCGCGCGAGCAGTTCGGTGTAGGCCTTGCGGGCATCGCGAACCCGGAAGCCCATGCCGCATGCCGACGGGCCATGTTCACGAGCAAAGAACCATGCTGCGCTGCGCGGCTCGTAATTGAGGATCAGGTTGATCTGGCCCTGCCGCCACAGCGCGACATCCTTGGAACGGTGGCTGGCGACGTGGGTGAAGCCCATTGCTTCGAACACAGGTTCGATCACGCCCTTTTCCGGCGCGCAGAATTCGACGAATTCGAATCCGTCGAGCCCGATGGGATTCTCGAAAAGGTCGGCCATGTCAGTCCTCGGTAATCAAATTAGTTACAATGGAAACTATCTATGCGCGGGTAGCGCCGGAGTCAAGCACGCGTGCCGTCGATCCGGCGCATGGTTTGAACTGAATATCCGGGCCGTTGACCCCGGATTCGTGCTCTTCACACCGAAAATGTCAAATTGCGCTTGATCTGTTGAATCAACTGTGATTCTAAGGTGATTGTGACAAGGGCGGGACACAAGATCAGTTTGCCAAGGGAGCAGGTGATGCAGGTTTCTGCATTGGCGCTGTTGCTCCTGTTGGCCGGTCTTGCGATCGCCGGACCCAGCGGACTGCTCGCATGGAGCGAGAATTCACGCCTGCTCGACCAGCGGCAGGCGCAGGTCGTCTCGCTTGTGGCAGAGCGTGACAGGCTCCAGAATCTGGTCGACCTGCTCAACCCCGACCACGCGGATGCCGATCTGGTCAGCGAACTGCTGCGGCAGAACCAGAACATGGTCCATCCGGACGAGGTTGTGCTGACGCTTCCCGACAGCGAATAAGCGGCCTGGACTTCATCGCTTTGCCAGAGTTTTCGTATGCACGGGGCATGGACCCGTTGCGTGACGTTACGTCTTGCGCCAATAGGCGGTTCTTACCTCCCCAGGTGCAATAACCACACAAGGACCATCACCTTGGCAAAACAGCCCCGGACAAAGAAAGCCCCGACCAAGGCCAAAGCGCCTGCCAAGAGCGGGGCGGCGGCCACTCCCGAAGATTTCATCCTGCACTCCTTGCAGGAAGCGCATGAAAAATCGCCCAAGTACAAGGCGAACGCGGATGAGATGCTGGAATTCTACAAGCAGATGCTGCTGATCCGGCGGTTCGAGGAGAAGGCGGGGCAACTCTATGGTCTCGGGCTGATCGGCGGTTTCTGCCACCTCTATATCGGGCAGGAAGCTGTCGCGGTGGGCCTGCAATCAGCCCTGACCGAAAAGCTGGACAGCGTCATCACCGGCTATCGCGATCACGGCCATATGCTTGCTTACGGCATCGATCCGAAGGTGATTATGGCCGAGCTGACCGGGCGACAGGCCGGTATCTCGAAGGGGAAGGGCGGCTCGATGCACATGTTCAGCACCGAGCATAAATTCTACGGCGGGCACGGCATCGTCGGCGCGCAGGTGGCGCTTGGCGGCGGTCTGGCCCTTGCACACCAGTACAATGAAGATGGCGGCCTGTGCCTTGCCTATTTCGGCGACGGTGCGGCCAACCAGGGGCAAGTCTACGAAACCTTCAATATGGCGGCGCTGTGGAAGCTGCCGATCGTCTTCGTGATCGAGAATAATGGTTATGCCATGGGCACGGCGGTCAAGCGCGGATCGGCGGAGACCGAGTTCCACCGCCGCGGCACGGCCTTCCGCATCCCGGGGATGGACGTGAACGGCATGGATGTGCTCGAAGTCCGCAACGCCGCCGAAATTGCTTTCAAGCATGTGCGTGATGGCAACGGCCCGGTGCTGATGGAGCTCAACACCTATCGCTATCGTGGTCACTCGATGTCGGACCCGGCGAAATACCGCACGCGCGAGGAAGTGCAGGACGTGCGCGATCACAAGGATCCGATAGAGGGCCTGAAGAAGGTCTTGCTCGAAAATGGCAAGACCGAGGAAGACCTCAAGGCAATCGACAAGGAAATTCGCAAGATCGTGGCTGAAGCGGCTGATTTCTCGGAAAGTTCACCCGAGCCGGAAGCGTCAGAACTCTACACCGATGTTCTGGTGGAGGAGTATTGAGCCATGGCTATCGAACTCAAAATGCCTGCACTCTCGCCAACCATGGAAGAGGGTACGCTTGCGCGCTGGCTGAAGTCGGAAGGTGACGAAATCGCCCCCGGTGACATCATCGCCGAGATCGAGACCGACAAGGCGACGATGGAATTCGAAGCCATCGATGAGGGTACACTGACCAAGATCATGGTGCCTGAAGGGACCGAGAACGTCGCGGTCGGCACGATAATCGCCATGATGGCTGGCGAGGGTGAAGAGGCGGGCGAAGCCGCTTCAACGCCCGCGCCGACACCAGCTCCTGCACCGGCACCTGCAGCCGAAACGGCTGCGCCCGCAAAGCCGAAGGCCGAACCCAAGGCCGATCCCGAAATCCCGCACGGAACCAACATGGCGACCGTCACAGTCCGCGAAGCCCTGCGCGATGCCATGGCCGAGGAAATGCGCCGGGACGAACGGGTGTTCGTGATGGGTGAGGAAGTCGCGCAGTATCAGGGCGCATACAAGGTCACCCAGGGCTTGCTCGACGAATTCGGTCCCAAGCGTGTGATCGATACGCCGATCACCGAATATGGCTTCGCCGGTATCGGGACGGGCGCCGCGATGGGCGGCCTGCGCCCGATCGTCGAGTTCATGACCTTCAACTTCGCCATGCAGGCGATCGACCACATCATCAATTCGGCGGCCAAGACAAATTACATGTCGGGGGGGCAGATGCGTTGCCCGGTTGTGTTCCGCGGCCCCAACGCTGCCGCCAGCCGCGTGGGCGCGCAGCACAGCCAGAATTATGGCCCGTGGTATGCCGCCGTGCCGGGGCTGGTCGTTATTGCACCTTACGACTCATCGGACGCCAAGGGCCTGCTCAAGGCTGCAATCCGCAGCGACGATCCGGTGGTTTTCCTCGAAAACGAGCTGGTTTACGGCAAGAGCTTCGAATTGCCCGAGCTGGACGATCACGTACTGCCGATCGGCAAGGCACGGATCGTGCGCGAAGGCAGCGATGTGACCATTGTCAGCTATTCGATTGGCGTCGGCTTCGCGCTTGAGGCTGCCGAGACGCTTGCGGGCGAGGGCATCGATGCCGAAGTCATCGACCTGCGCACGCTACGTCCTCTCGACAAGCAGACCGTGCTCGAAAGCCTGGCCAGGACCAATCGCGTGGTTGTCGCCGAAGAAGGCTGGCCAACCTGCTCGATCGCATCGGAGATCATCGCGATTTGCATGGAAGAGGGCTTCGATCATCTTGATGCGCCGGTGCTGCGCGTCTGTGACGAAGACGTGCCTTTGCCATATGCTGCAAATCTGGAAAAGCTGGCGCTGATCGACGCAGACCGCATTGTTAATGCAGTCCGCAAGGTCTGTTACAAGGCTTAGTTCGCTTTGGGGGCAGGGGGTTGGAGGAGGCCCGCAACCGCTAGTCCCGCCGCTACTCGATCAACCGCCAGCGCCGCCATTGAACCAGTTCCAGTTCCAGCCACCGGAATTCGAGGGAGGGAGCGTCGGTGCCGGCTTGTAGCTTGTGAAGCTGCCACAATCCGCAGGCGTATCCGGGCTGGTCGGATCGACCTGGTAAATCTGGCTGATGTCCCGGCTGTCCCGAACATTGAACGACGAGAACACCGTAATCTCACGGTTGGAGATAAAGGCGTCGGTCACGATCGGCTGATAGGTGTAGGAAACTTCGACGAAAATAACCGCTTCGCCTTCCATGGCGATCACTTCTTCGCCAGCTGGTCCCATGCCGACGAAGGATGGGTCGCCCTTGCCGTCACCTTCGACCCCATAGCTTGAAACGAAGTTCTTTTTGCCTTTGCAGCGTTGCCAGTGAATATACTGCTGGACGCCGGTGCTGTCGTCGGGATCGACCTCGAGGCTGCTGACGATCACCCGGCCATATTCAAGCAAGTCGATGCCATCGCCGGCCTGCAGGTCAACGCCATAGAGCAGGTCGTTGATATCGGCTTCGTAGATCTTTCGGTCGACCAGCGTCGAAGTGTCCCCGATGCGTGAGGCGTTATCCGCCACATGCATGGCTGCCTGGCTGATCTGGAGGTGGGTAATGGCGTAATTCGCCATTTCGAGCCCGTAGAGACCGACAGTCAGCATGAGTGGCGCTGCGAGCGCGAACTCGGTCATCGCGACCGCTGCGGCATCTGCCTTGAGGCGCTTGAGGAAAGCCCTGGTCACCATCACGCACAATTCCCCACTGCATCGCGCTTCTCGGAAGCGGCGAAGGGCTGGTTGCGCAGGACGGTTGTTGTCGTGGTGCGGTAGTTGGGCGAAATGCCGATAAATGCCGCGAGCGGAAAAGCACGCGGATACTCGACTGTCACTTCATACAGCACGGCATCGCGCGCACCGCCCTGGCCGGTAGTGCCCTGGTCCTGGTCCCATGTGCCATTGTTATTGATATCCTCGAACGGTTCCCCTGCATCGCAAGTGCCATTGCCGTTCAGGTCGGTGTAGTCCTCGGGCCGCGAGACGCTGGTGAATTCGGAATAGGCCGTGCGCGAGAAGGTCAGGTTCGCATCGGGCGCGATATCCTGCACCGCATCGCGAACCGCATTGTCGACAGCGGTCGCCGAAGCCCCTTCGATGGTCGAATCGCGCGCTGCATCCTGGACGGCGCCAGTCAGCATGGTGTTCGAGTACATATTGTAGGATATGTCGAACAGGCCGACCAGCATCAGGCACAGGGTCGGGGCGATCAGCGCGAATTCCACGAGTGCCGCACCGCCTTCGTCCCGGCGAAGGGTTCGGACAAGCCGCAGCATCAGTCGGTCAGCCTCAGGTCGGACATCGAGCGCGCGATGCTGATGAATGCGTCGTTCAGTTCCTTGGCGTTCGACGCCTCGAAATAGCGGCCATTCCCGGCACAATCGATCATCGCCTGGTTGGCATATGTGCCGAACGCAATCACCCACACGGTAACATTGCGCTTCTTGACCTCGGTGCAGGCGAACTTGAACCGCTGCTCGATCGTTTGTGCAAGCGTCAGCGCATTGCCGCTGTCCCAGCGCCGCTGGTCGAGTGCATCGACCCCGTATGCGCCGTAGGCAAGGTCATAGGGTTCCGTCTGCCCGTCGGTCAGGAAGATCAGGTGGCGGGTCTTGTCGCGGCCACCGACCACACCGTTTTCAGCCGAGAAGAGGCCCTTGGGCGAGATAAGCCGCGCGCCCCAGATCATGCCGATATCGTGGTAAGTCGCGCTATAGGGGGTCAGCTTCGCCAGATAGTCATCCAGCTCGCTGCTCGTCATCGGGGTCAGCTTCTTGGCCGGGGCTGGGCAATCCGAGAACCACCAGTTCCCTGTATCGGCATAATTTTCCGCCGTGGTAGCTTGCGGCTTCCAGATCGTACCGCTCCCGTCACCCATGATCTTGCGGACATAGATCATCGCCGGATAATGCGCCTTCCACTGCGTGTCGGGCGACCCGGCAGTGGGCACGCGGTCGATGTCGAGGTCGAGCGCCTTGCTGAGATCGACATTGTTGAAATCGGTTATATTGTAGGTTGCTCGTTCTTCGATGCAGCCCTTGGTTTCATTTCGCCAGTTGCTGGTATCGATGGTGACCGGCTGATACTTCCAGAGCGTGTCAGACAGCGAGGGAACCTCGGTCACGAACTCGTAGGTTTCGACATAGCTGGTCGCCGTCGATTTCTCGACATTGCACGTGCTGCCGTTCACCACGGTCCGATAGCGGGTGCCGTTGTATGTGTTCTCACGCGACTCGATGGTCAGGACTGCGAGGTATGGGCTTGTCTGAACCTCTGTCCGCGTGCCTGTCTTGACGGTGGATTCGACCCAGGTCGGGGCGGGCTGCGTGCCTTCGCACTTGTAGTAGCCGCTCTGGTCGGCACCTGCGGCGGCGTAATAGGTTGCCGGATAGCTGTTTACGAGCGACCAGTCGGTCAATGCGCCCGACTTGTAGGCCCAGTTGCGATAATATGTCTTGTTGACCGCCGGCTTGTTCACCCCCGTGTCGATCCTCGACTGGTAGGTCCAGCTGTCGGCAACCCAGTCATCTTCGAGCAAGTGCCCGACATTCACATTGCTGGCATAAGGCACGAAGCCATAGCGGACTTCGGAACCGGGTGCTTTCGACGTTTCCAGCTCTGCATAGAAATTGCGGATGACCTGCTTCATCGAATCCATGCGCGAGAGCGTGTCGCCTGCGTTGGTGTGGCGCATCGAGCCGGTGACATCGAGCACCATCATCACGTCGAGCGCGGAGAAGTTCAGGTTCGCCTCGCATTCGACCACAACCGGGATCTTGTCGAAGCCGAACACGCCCATGATGGTGGTCGGGACGTCGACCGTGGCGCGTCCATCGATCGAGTAGTCGTTGTTCATCGTCATGCGGAACTGGCGGTTCTCGGTGCCGTAGATGCCGCTGCGATAGTTGATATTGAAAAAGCGGTTGCCGAGCGTCGACACGTCCGAAGGGATTGCTCCGGTCACCGGAGCAGTGGTGCCAAGCTTCTTGCGCGCGGCCAGCACACCGGCGTCGCAAGCCTGCTGCAACCGACTCTCTGCGAGATAGGCACGGCCCATATCGACGCCGCCGCCTACTATGCCGAGCAATGGCAGAATTGCAGCAGCGAGCAGCGCCAGCGTGTTACCCGCCGTATCGCGAGCGAGCTTTCGCATCATACCGGCGCTGCAAGATAGGTGAACTGGCGATTTCATAACGTGTGCGGATAGCGGCTATACGTAGCTGTATGGCAAACGGTTTTGGTTAATATTTCCGTACCTTATGAAAGGTTCGCAGTTTAGGATTTGTTTAGGCTTCCACGATATTCGGACCCCTCTCAATGGGGCAATCCGCTTATGGGCAAGTCAATCCGGAACCGAGTCGTGTCACGCATGTTGCGCGTCCTCAAGGACTGCGCAGGCAACGTGTTCCCGCTGGCAGCGGTCGGGCTTATCGTGCTTGCAGGGATGGTCGGCGGCGGCGTCGATATATCGCGCGCCTATATGGCGCAAAACCGCCTCCAGAATGCCTGCGACGCGGGCGTGCTGGCCGGACGCAAGGCCGTTGGCAGTGACGGTTATGACAGTGACGCGGAAGATCAGGCGGAAGCGTTCTTCGCGACGAATTTCGATGCCGGCGAACAGGGCGTAACCGAACTCACCTTCGAAACCGACTCGGAAGATGACGGGAACACGGTTGAAGGAACCGCATCGGCCAATATGTCCACTGCAGTCATGCAACTGTTCGGCTTCGAAAGCATGCCTATCTCCGTCGAGTGCAGCGCGTCGATGTCGATCGGCAACAGCGATGTGATGATGGTGCTCGACACGACCGGTTCCATGGACTGGGATGTCAGCAGTTACGACAGAACCTCGCGCATCGACGCCCTTCGTGATGCCATGAAGAGCTTTTACGACACTCTGAGCGCAGCGGCTTCGGGCGGCAACGGTCGCATCCGGTATGGATTCGTGCCTTACAGTTCGTCGGTCAATGTTGGCCAGCTCTTGCTGGATCGGGATCCGAGCTTCCTGGCGGACAATTGGACTTACCAATCGCGTGAACCGCAATACCGGACTGTTACCCACCAGGTCGTGTCGGGCTACGAAGCACCCTACGAGACGACCGACACAGGCTATTCCGATGTCGACAGTTCGGGCTGGTACTACAACAGCAGCGACAACTACAGGAAACTTAGCCAGTGTGAAGACGACCTACCGCCTTCAACCAGCTGGAGCAATTACGGCGGCACTTCGACAAGCACGACGACCTATATCGACTCGCAGCAGCGCCGCGTGACCCGGACCACTACGGAGCAGCGGCAGCGTTCCAAGGATTACACGTGCTACAAGACCAGGCGCCGGTATTATATCATCTACCGGAACCAGGAGCGGACGTTCTACGATCACGAATATTCGATCGAGGATCCGATTTTCACGACGACGACGACCTCGGTTTTCGATCACTTCGCCTACAAGGCGGTGAACTACGACACCAGCACCTACAAGACTTTCGCGTCGACCCTCACCCCGACAGGGGATAGCGGTTCGAACGAAAGTTCCACATGGGAAGGTTGTATCGAGGAACGGGCGACCGTTGCGGAAAACAGCTTCAGCTTTTCAAAACTGCTGGGAATCACGCCGGCCGGTGCCAACGATCTGGATATCGATAGTGCACCCACCGGTGATGCCGACACGAAATGGGGCCCGATGTGGGACCAGATTAGCTATTATCGAACCACCAGCAGTGGTCGATACCTGACGAGTGCGTCCGTATCGGATTACGGCCGCAAAGCCGGGGCAGCATGTCCGGTTGCAGCACGTCTCTATGCCGAGATGACCGAGTCCGAATTTGACGCCTACGCGGATTCGCTCGATCCCGAAGGCGCGACCTACCTCGATCTCGGGATGATTTGGGGCGCACGCCTCGCATCACCCGATGGGATTTTCAGTTCCAATGTCAACGATGCCCCGTCAAATGGTGGTTCGGTCGCACGGCACATCATCTTCATGACCGATGGCCAGATGGACACGAGTTACACGACCCATTCGACCTATGGCATTGAGTACCATGACCGCAGGGTCACGGATGACGGAACATCGAACCAGGATGGACGCCATACCTCGCGCTTCCTCGCAGTGTGTGAGGCCGCCAAAGCCAAGGGTATCCGCATCTGGGTGATTGCCTTTACCTCGGCGCTGACATCGGACCTTGAGACCTGTGCGTCTCCCGACAGTTCTTTCACCGCGTCGAACGCAGCCTCCTTGAACGAAGCATTCCAGTCGATCGGCAAGGTCGTTGGTGAGCTCAGGGTTACTCAATGATGCTTGGCATTTTCCGATCCGGTATTCGCTTGCGTGCGCTGCGGGAAGATCGCAGCGGTGCCGCGCTCATGGAGTTCGGCCTCGTCGCACCTGTGTTCCTGTTCCTGCTACTGGCGCTGTTTGATCTTGGGCAATGGATGTACGCTCGTTCGGTGCTCGATGGGGCAGTCCAGACCGCCGCCAGAACAAGTGCTCTGGAAAGCGGCGATACCGTGCAGGCCGATGCGCATGTTTCTTCGATGATCAAGCGCATTACGCCCGACGCCAATGTGGTCGCGAGCCGTGTGAGCTACTACGACTTCGCCGATCTTGATCGGGCCGAGAAATGGAACGACGAAGACAACAGTGGCGACTGCAACGATGGCGAAGCCTTCACCGATGAAAACGGTAACGGCACCTGGGACGCCGATATTGGCGTGAGCGGCAACGGTGGTGCAGGCGATGTTGTGATCTACACGGTCGAGGTGACCTACGAGCCGTCATTCGCGATGCCGCTGCTGCCACACGTGGGCGATACCCGGAAACTCACTTCGACGGCGATCAAGAAGAACCAGCCCTTCGCTACCCAAACCGGCTATACTGCGGAGGCAGGCACATGCGACTGAAGCGCCCGCTAATAATGCTACGGAAGTTGCTGCATTCGGACTCTGCGATCGCGATGACCGAATTCGCCTTCGTTCTACCTGTTCTCCTTACGCTCGGGCTATACGGCGCTGAAATTGCACGTATGGCTGTAACACGCACGCAGATCAGCCAGATTGCGTTGTCGATAGCCGACAACGCTTCGCGGCTCGGGCAGACGGACAACAGCGGCGTCACCCCGACGATCACTGAAGACGACGTGGATGCGATCCTCGACGGTGCTATGCGGCAGGGATCGACGATTGATCTTGAGGAAAACGGTCGTGTGATTTTGTCCAGCCTGGAATATGATGACTATTCGCGTCGTCAATATATCCACTGGCAGCGCTGCCGCGGCGATATGGAAGTCGAATCCGAGTATGGTGACGATGACACCAATAATGGTCTGACGGGCGCGCGGATCAACGGCATGGGGAGCGGCTCCAACAAGGCCACCGCCACATCCGATTCTGCAGTCATGTTTGTCGAGATCGAATACACATATTCTGCGCTTTTCGAGAATCCGTTTGGTTCCGGCGATCGCACTATTCGGTCCGAAGCGGCCTTCCTTATCAGGGATGATCGGAACCTGGATCCCGGTCTAACCGGAAGCAGCAGCGACTCCGAGTGCGACTAATCGCAGGACTTGCAGTTTGCGAGCCAGCCGGACACAGCAGGTGAGTGCGCACTCACAACTTCCATACCCTTCCAACAATGCTCGATCTGGCACTCGCACATGCTCCGTCCCCTGGGCGCGCCATAGCCTCGGCAGCCTTTGCTCTCGATTTGCGACTGGGGCAGTTCGTTGCACAGGCGAGCGAACCGCTTGTTGCTCAGTTGCGCCTGGCGTGGTGGCGTGAGCAGCTTGGCAAGCGGTGTGAAGAACGCGCGAAAGGCGACGCCATCCTCGACGCGGTGACGCTTCATTGGGGCGAGAATAGCCGGGATCTGGGCGCACTGGTCGATGGGTGGGAACAGTTGCTGGCTGGGCACCCCATTGCCGACACTGCGCTGATCGAGTTCGCCGACGGTCGTTCTCGTATCTTCGCCGGGCTGGCCGTGCTGGCAGGGCATGGGCGATCTATCGACGAGGCAGCGCGTGCAGGACGGATCTGGGCTTTTGCCGATCTTGCAGCCCACAGTTCGGACAATGCAGAGCGCAGGGTGATTCTGGACCTGGCCGAGCCGCTCGCCGGAAAGGCGGTCCATTTGCCGCGAACGCTGCGCCACCTGACGATCCTTGGTGAACTTGGACGATCGGCATTGCTGCGCGGCGGTGTGCCGCTCCTCGCCCGTCGCCGCGATGCGTTGAAGGTCATGCGACTTGGCATGTTTGGCCGCTAGGCTATGTTAGCTCCCGATTTGGGGGGTGTCGCATGAACCGAATTCTTCTCGGTGCCTTTGGAGCACTGGTTCTCGCCGGGGTTGGCCTGTTTTGGTGGCAGGGCAGGGCGCAGGTCGAGCAGGGCGCGCCACCGCCCGATCCGGCCACGCTGGCTGACCCGGATGCAGAGCCTGAAATCCCTGTCGCCGATGCTGGCGATATGCGCGGCCCGGCACCACCCGAGGCGACCGAACTTTCGCGCGAGCAGAGGCGTTTCTTCCGCTATGATCGAAATCGCGATCTGCGGATTACCCGCAACGAGATGCTTTCGACGCGGACCAATGACTTCCGCAAGCTCGACAGGGACGGCAACAACCTGCTGACTTTCGAGGAGTGGGCTGTGACCACCGCGACACGTTTCGACAAGGCCGATGCGAATGGTGACCGGGAACTGTCGCAGCGCGAATTCGCGACCACGGCACCAAAGCGCAGCGCCCGAAAACCGGCTTGCAAATGTTAGCTGGGCACTGATCCCAGCTTCGCCAGCCACTCACCGAAATCGGATTTGCCGCGATTGGTATAGGCTTCTTTGCGTGACTTCTTTTTTACATCGTGGAGCGGTTCGAACAGGCCGAAATTGATGTTCATCGGCTGAAATGTTTCCGCCTCCGCATCGCCGGTAATGTGGGCAAGCAGGGCGCCCATGGCCGTGCTGCGGGGCGGCGATTCCCAGCGTTCTCCAGCCAGCTCGTGTGCGGCCATGACACCGGCGATCAGCCCGACGGCAGAACTTTCGACATAACCTTCGCAACCGGTGATCTGGCCAGCAAAGCGGACATGCTCTGCACCTTTCAGCCTGAGCTGCCGATCAAGCACCATCGGCGAGTTGATGAAGGTGTTGCGGTGCAGCCCACCCAGACGCGCGAATTCCGCATTCTCAAGGCCGGGGATGGTGCGGAAGAGTTCGACCTGTGCGCCGTATTTCAACTTGGTCTGGAAACCGACCATGTTCCACAGCGTACCCAGCTTGTTGTCCTGCCGCAGCTGGACAACGGCATGGGGCCAGCGACCTTGCGGAAACTCCGGCGTGGTATCGCGTGGGTTGTCGAGGCCGACGGGCTTCATCGGGCCGAAGCGCAGCGTGTCGATGCCGCGTGACGCCATGACCTCGATCGGCATGCACCCCTCGAAATAGGGGGTATCGGCCTCCCACTCGCGAAATTCGGTCTTCTCGCCGTCGAGCAATCCCTGGTGGAAGGCGAGATATTGCTCCTTGGTCATCGGGCAGTTGATGTAATCGCCATCGTCGTTGGAGGCTTCGTTGCGCTTGTTCCAGCGTGACTGGATCCAGCAGACATCCATGTCGATGCTGTCGCGATGGACGATGGGGGCGATCGCATCGAAGAACGCCAGCCGGTCCTGTCCGGTCGATCGGACGATGCTTTCAGCCAGCGATTGGGCGGTGAGCGGCCCGGTCGCGACAATCGTCATGCCATCGGTTGGCAGGTTGTCGATCTTCTCGCGGACGATGGTCACATTCGTATGCTGTTCGAGCGCGCGTTGCACCTCTTCCGAGAAAACATCGCGGTCCACCGCCATGGCAGACCCGGCGGGCACACGCGCCTTCTCGCCTGCGCGCATGATGAGTGAGTCGAGGCGGCGCATTTCGTGATGCAGCAGGCCGACCGCGTTCTTCGTATCGTCGTCAGAGCGGAAGCTGTTGGAGCATACCAGTTCGGCCAGCCCGTCGGTCTGGTGCGCCGGGGTCATTTCGCCGCTGCCGCGCATTTCCGACAGGCGCACGGAAAATCCGCGCCTCGCCAGCTGCCATGCGGCTTCACTTCCGGCGAGCCCGCCGCCGATGATGTGGACATCATGTGTCATCCGCGCGCCCTAGGCCGCGCGGACGATTTCCACAACGCCGCGGTTCGAGTCAAAATTCGATCTCACCAGGCGCGTGACCGAAGGAAGTGCCGTTCACTTTCGAGGTCACGCAACGCAGTGAGGGCGGATTTGGGCCGAACCCCGAAGGGGCAGGACGAGAAAGCGCCAGTTCTGCGTCGCTCGTCCTTGAACATGCAAAGCATGTCCTGTGTCCTCGCTTCTTGAACTGGCGCTTTCTCGTCCTGCCGTGGCATTGGGGAAATCGTCCACGCGGCCCAGGGCTTGCACACGGTCCTGTTCAAGCCCAAGTGTCGCCGCGAGGAGAGCAATCATGCCCAAACGCGCGCTGGTCGAACACAGGCCGTGGCTGCTGGCGAGCCTTGCGGCATCGCTGGCCTTTTTTGTCGTATCGAAAGGACTGGTCCTCTCCGAACCCATGCCGGAGCTTTACCTTGCCATCCTGAAAGGGGCGGGCGTCGGCTTCCTTGCGGTTTATGCCTGGGTCCGCCATCCGGAGGCGGATGCCAAGATCCTGTCGCTGGTGATGGCCTTCGGTGCTCTTGGCGATGCACTGCTCGAGATATTTTTCGAACTTGGTGCGGGTGCGTTCCTTGTCGGCCACCTGATTGCCTGCGTGCTCTACCTGCGGAACCGACGCAGCACCTATCCTGCAAGCCAGCTTGGTGCATCCGTCGCCCTCCTGATCGGAACGCCGCTGGTTTCATGGCTGCTGACGCACGATCCGATGGTGCTGCTCTATTCCGTGGCGCTCGGCGCGATGGCTGCATGTGCGTGGTCGAGCCGGTTCTCGCGCTACCGGGTCGGCCTTGGTGCGGTGCTGTTCGTCGTTTCCGACTGGCTTATCTTTGGCCGTATGGGCGTTCCGGCAATCAAGCCCCTGGCCGACTGGCTTGTCTGGCCTGTTTACTATTCGGGCCAGTTCCTGATCGCGACAGGCGTGATCCAGACCCTGAGAAGCGACACCAACTAGGGCTTCCAGGCGGCGATGGTTGTGCGATGAAGCTCGCGCCGCTGCCCCTCATAGCCACCCGTTGCGCGGTGCAGGACGCTGCGATTGTCCCACATGACGACCATACCGGGCTGCCATTTGTGCGAATAGACAAACTCGTCACGCGATTGCCATTGTGCCAGTTCCGCCAGCAGGGCGAAGGCATCGTTCTGCGCCATTCCCTCTATTCCGACGATATAGCCCAGGGTTGAGAATATTGCCTCTTCCCCCGTTTCGGGGTGCTGGCGGATAAGCGGGTGCACATGCGATTGGCGGGCGCTTTCATCCGGCCGGATTGCCATCGACCGCCCCTTGTCCCGTTCGCCATATTCCCCGTCCGGCGAGTAGGCATATATCGCCGAGTGTACCGCGTTGAGGCGGCGCAGTTGCGTCTTCCGATCCTCCGGCAGGGCGGCAAAGGCAGCGATCTGGTCGGCGAACAGGGTATCACCCCCGGTGGAGGGGATATCGACTGCCATCAGGCATGTGCCGGCGGGAGGATCGGGCAGGAAGCTCCAGTCACTGTGCCATTTTTCCGCAAACAGGGGCGATGTCTCGTCAGCTTCGCGCAGGATCGCCGCGATATGTTCGCGCCCTTCGATCGGGGCAAAATAGGGATCCTCACCGAACCCGCCCATGGCAATGGTCAGCCGTTCGAGCGCGTCGTCATCCATCGACTGGTCGGCAAAGGCCAGCACCCGGTGTTTAAGCCACGCCGAACGGATCTCGGATATCAGTTCGCTATCGAGCGGGCCGGAAAGATCCACGCCATGGACGGTTGCGCCACAGGTCGATCCCGATCGCTCGATATGCAAATCCTATCCCCCAGGTTCGTCAGGAATATTCCTGTCGCTGTGTGCGGTCGTATCGGGGGCGGTTTCTTCCGCGCCTCTCCCGACCATTTCCTCTGCGATGGCCTCTTCCGCCTCGTTTTCGGGGTTCTCGTTCTCGTCCAGTTTTGCAACGCTAACGATTGTTTCGCCCTTGGCAACATTGAATAGACGGACACCCGCCGAACTGCGCCCAATAACTCGCAAACTATTCAGCCCGATCCGGATCAGTTTTGCCTGATCGGTGACAAGCATAAGCTGGTCCGATTTGGTGGCAGTGAAGCTGGCGACAACCTGTCCGTTGCGGGCAATATTATCGATGTTGGTAATGCCCATGCCGCCACGACCGGCGCGGCGGTATTCATAGGCAGAGGACAGCTTGCCGTAACCATTCGCGCAAACGGTGAGGATGAACTCCTCCTCGTCCGCCATGGCCTGATGGTCATCCGAAAGGCTGTGGGCCTCTTCATCCGATTTCCATGGCGCAACCTTGAGGTAGGCATCGCGCTCATCAGGCGTCGCCGTTCCGCCCTTCAGGATCGAGAGGGAAACGACCTCGTCATTCTTCTCCTTGAACTTCATGCCCCGAACGCCGGTTGAGGTGCGTGACACGAACTCACGCACGTCCTCGCCCGAGAAACGGATTGCCTTGCCCATCTGCGTGGCGAGCAGGACATCGTCACCCTGTTCGAGCAGCGCGACACCGATCAGGCGGTCATCGCTTTCCTCATCGAACTTCATGGCGAACTTGCCGTTCGACGGGATGTTGGTGAACGCATCCATCGAGTTACGACGGACATTTCCCTTCGCGGTGGCGAATACGACGTTGAGCGCACCCCAGCTGTCCTCATCCTCTGGCAGGGGGAGCACGGTGCGGATCGTCTCGCCATCTTCAAGCGAGGGCAGGAGGTTGATGATCGGGCGCCCACGGGTGGTCGGACCACCTTCGGGCAGCTTCCACACCTTGAGGCGATAGACCTTGCCCTTGGTCGAGAAGAACAGGACCGGGTTGTGCGTGCTGGTGACGAAGAGCTCGCTGACGGCGTCCTCTTCCTTGGTCGCCATGCCGGCGCGGCCCTTGCCGCCGCGGTTCTGCGCACGGAAAGTCGAGAGCGGGGTGCGCTTGATGTAGCCATCGAGCGTGACCGTCACGACCATTTCGTCGCGCTCGATCAGGTCCTCGTCCTCAACCCCGTCCCATGCGGGCGCGATTTCGGACAGGCGAGGGGTTGCGTAAAGCTCCCGGATTTCGGTTAGTTCCTCGCGCATGACGGTGTAGAGCTTCGCTCTGTCGGCGAGGATCGAGAGGTATTCCTCGATCGCGATCGACAGTTCCTTGAGTTCGTCACCGATTTCATCCCGGCCGAGCGCGGTCAGGCGATGCAGGCGCAGATCGAGAATCGCCTTCACTTGCCGTTCGGACAGGCGGTAGGTGCCGCCTTCCTGATCGGCGGTTGGCTCGATTGCTTCCACCAGCCGGATGTACTGCGCGATGTCGCCGATCGGCCATTCCTTGGCGAGCAGCTTGGCCCGCGCACCCGCCGGGTTGGACGAACCACGGATCATCGCCACCACTTCATCCAGATTCGACACGGCGACCACGAGGCCGAGCAGGATATGCGCGCGTTCGCGGGCCTTGTTCAGTTCGAACTTGGTCCGGCGGGTGATCACTTCCTCACGGAAGGATATGAACGCCTGGATAAAGTCACGCAGGGTCAGCACTTCCGGCCGCCCGCCGCGAATGGCGAGCATATTGGCAGGGAAGCTGGCCTGTGCCGGAGTGTAGCGCCAGATCTGGTTGAGGACGACTTCGGGCGAAGCGTCGCGCTTCAGGTCGACGACAACACGGACTCCTTCTCGGCTCGATTCGTCGCGAATGTCGGAAATGCCTTCGATCCGCTTGTCCTTGGCCGCTTCGGCGATTTTCTCGACCAGCCCGGATTTGCCGACCTGATAGGGAATCGAAGTCAGCACGATGCACTCGCGATCCCCACGGGTCTTCTCGATCTCGTGGCGGCAACGCATGAGGATCGAGCCACGACCGGTGGTATAGGCTGCGCGCGCACCCGATTGGCCGAGGATCAACGGCGATGTAGGGAAGTCGGGGCCGGGAATGATCTCGAACAGTTCTTCCGATGTGATGCCGGGCCGCTCCATGAAAGCGAGGCAGCCATCGATGACTTCGCCGAGATTGTGCGGCGGGATATTGGTCGCCATGCCGACCGCGATACCGCCGGCTCCGTTGACGAGCAGGTTGGGGAAACGTGCTGGCAGGACGGTCGGTTCCTGGCGCGACCCGTCATAGTTGTCGGTAAAATCGACTGTATCCTTGTCGAGATCGTCGAGCAGGCTGTTCGCGACCTTGGCAAGGCGCGCTTCGGTGTACCGCATGCTGGCAGGAGGGTCGGGGTCCATCGAGCCGAAGTTCCCCTGGCCGTCGACCAGAGGCACACGCAGCGACCAGTTCTGGGTCATGCGGGCCAGCGCGTCGTAGATGGCCGCATCGCCATGCGGGTGGTAGTTGCCCATCACGTCGCCGACGATCTTGGCGCTCTTGCGATAGGGGCGTCCCGCGACGAAGCCACCTTCCTGGCTGGCGAAAAGAATGCGACGATGCACCGGTTTCAGACCGTCACGCACGTCGGGCAAGGCGCGGCTGACGATCACGCTCATCGCGTAATCGAGATAGCTGGTCTTCATTTCGTCGACGATGTCGACGCGGGTATAATCTCCCGAAGGCACGGGCGGATCGGTGAATTCGTTATCGTCGCTCAAGAGAGGTCTTTTCAACTGCATCCGCTATGCGGACGGACAAGGCAGCGAGCTTAGGGGAAGGGGGTAAGAATCACCAGTTTGACGGACGGGATTTGGACAGATTCGACATCTTTTTCCACATATGACTTCGGCCAATCTTAAGCCTTGCCAGCAGCTGCGTTCAAAGGTCATTCAGCCGCAAATTTGTATCAGGGTTTGCATTACGGAACACGAAGCGGCAGTAGCGCGCGTGTGAACCGTTTTGCCCCGCAAGGCTGAACCGAATTTTATTGGGAGACACCCTCATGTTTTCACTTGCCCGCAAGCCTTTCCGGCGTACCGGCTCAAACTTCGCGATGGCGATTGCACTGGCGACCGGAACTATGGTTGCAACTGCAGGAATCGCGCTTCCGGTCTACGCCAAAGAGAAGAAGAACGACAAGGAACCGAAGGCCGATTATTCGAAAGGTTTTGTTGCCGCATATACGCCTGTCGACAAGCTATCGAAGGCTGGAGACAACGAAGCTGCGGGCGCCCAGCTCGATGGTGTCGTTGCCGCTGCAGTAACCGACGATGACAAGAATGCGGCCGGCGGCTTGGTGTATAATGTCGGCGTTGGGCTTGATGACACCGATTTGCAGCGCCGTGGCCTAAAGTTGATGCTCGACAGCGGGCGTCTTGACCAGGCCAAGACCGGGCAGTTCAACTACACCAGCTACCAGCTTGCGTTTCAGGACAATGAGTATGACGTTGCCCGGGAATTCCTCGCGGCTGCAATCGACGCCGACTACAGTTTTTCAGGGCGCCTGACGGACGGCACAACCAAGACGTTCGCTGCCGATGACCTTCGGATGATGCTCGCCGATATCTATTTCGACGAGGAAGATTTCGAGGGCGGGCTTGGTTATATCCGGACCCAGATCGCAAATCGCGTCGCCGCCGGTCAAACACCTCCACACGACTGGCTGATGCGCGCCCGGGCGAAAGCCTACAATAACGACCTGGCGCTGCCGGCTATCGAATTCGCCAATGAGATGGTCAGGTATTATCCGGACACCCAGAACTGGCGCGATGCGATCAATATCCAGCGCAATCTGGTACTCATGGACGGGCCGGAACTGCTGGACCTGATGCGTCTCGGCCATCGTCTCGGCACGCTCGAAACGGATCGGGATTATCTCGAATACGCCGACTCGGCGGAGGTTATTCGCGCACCGGGAGAGGTCAAGCGGATCCTTGACGAAGGTATCGCCAAGGGGCTTGTAAATCGCTCTGAACCGGCTGTTTCCGATGTCCTCAAAGCCGCCAACTCGAGCGTCGACGCCGACAAGCGCGACTTGCCCAATCTCGAGAAGGAAGCAATGGCGGCTTCGGCATCCACAAAATTCGCAACCAACGCCGCCGATGCCTTCCTGTCCTATGAGCAATACGAGAAGGCGGAAGCACTCTATCAGAATGCCCTTGGCCGCCCCGATGTTGACGCGGCACTGGCAAATATGCGCCTCGGGATCGCACAGCTCAGCCTCGGCAAGCTGGAAGATGCGAAAGCCTCGTTCGCCAAGGTGACCGGGCAGCGCCGCCCGGTGGCAGCACTCTGGACCGTCTATGCGGATCAGCTTGCCAAGGAATCGGGCACGTCGGCCGAAGCGGCTGCCGAGGCCGCAAGCGAGATCTAGTCGAACGCAAGATCTGGCCTGATGGCAAGCGAAGGGCGCGGGGCGAAGGCTCCGCGCCTTTTCTCTTGCGAACCACCGGATGCCTAACGCAGTCGCTTGATCCAGACCGCGCCATTCTCGCGCCGTTCATGGGTGAAGTTCGGTATCGTCTCGATCATATCGGTGAGCCGGGCAAAGCCATAGTTGCGCACGTCGAAGCTTGAGCGGTTTCCTGCTCGCTGACCGACTTCGGACAGCTTGGCGAAGCCCTGCGCATCGCGTTTGCTGTTGTTGTAAGCATCGACCAGCAACTGCACCAGTTCGCTATCCGGGGCGCTGGTGTTTGCATCCTTACGTGGCTCGTCGGCCTTCATCAGCGCCTGAACGTCGATGAAACGTGTGCAGGCTTCCCTGAATGCCTCAGGCGTCTTGGGGTTGCCGAAACCATAGACGGGATAGCCATCCTGCCTGATGCGCATCGCCAATGGCATGAAATCGCTATCCGAACTCATAATGCCGAAACCATGCACCCGCCCGCCATAGAGCAGGTCGAGCGCGTCGATGGTCATTTTCATATCGGTGGCGTTCTTGCCTTTGGTGAGATCGAATTGCTGCTGCGGTTCGATGCCATAGCGGTGCATCTTGTCGACCCAGCCTTTCAGGCTGGTCTTGCGCCAGTTGCCATAGGCCCGGCGGATATTGACCTGTCCAAGCTCGGCAAGGACGGTCAGTACCGCATCGATACCGTTGTGGCTCGCATTGTCTGCATCGATCAGCAGGGCGATGTTACGGGGGTTCATATTGTCCATAATCGCAACATGGCCACCGCCGAACGCCGGGACAAGCGGTTATTCCGCCGGGAGAAATTCACCGCTTGCTTCGTCGAGCAGGTGCAAAACGCCATCGGATATGGCGAAATAGGTGCCGCGCAGGGTCAAGGTGCCACGCTTTTCCTTTTCCTGTACACAGGGGAAGGTGCGCAGGTTGGCAAGACTCTGGCGAACCGCGGCGAGTTCCATCGCCCGTTCCGCCTCGCGACCCTCGGTTCCGTGCTGGTGGACGACCGGCTCGCGCGCCTCATCGAGCAGCCCGATCCAGTCGGCAACGAAGCCGCCCTGGCCCGGTTCGCTGCCATGCATGCTCTGGGTCAGCGCCGCCTGGCAACCGCCGCACATGCCATGTCCCATGACCATCACTTCACGCACCCGCAGGAACTGGATGGCGAACTCCAGTGCCGCCGAAACGCCGTGGTGACCCGGAGATGTCTCGAACGGCGGCACCATTGCCGCTACGTTACGCACGACGAAAATCTGGCCCGGATCGACATCGAATATCTGCGCCGGATCGACCCTGCTATCAGAGCAGGCGATGACCATCACCTGCGGGGCCTGCCCTTCCTTGAGCGAGCTCCAGCGTTCACGGTTGGAGCTCCAGCCATTGGCACGGAAGCGGCGATATCCTTCGATCAGCCCGTCAAGCGGGGTTGCGGCATTGCTATTCATGGCAACGCAATTGCCCCGAGCCATTGCCACTGGCAAGTCCCAAGACTAGATGGCGCTGCATGAACGATCTTTCGACCGCTCCGCAGCCCGAAGGCGACCGTCCGGAACGCCAGCGCAAGCCCGACTGGATCCGGGTCAAAGCGCCGGTAAGCAAGGGGTATAACGAGACGCGCAAGCTGATGCGCGATCTCAACCTGCATACGGTGTGCGAGGAAGCAGCTTGCCCGAACATCGGCGAGTGCTGGACCAAGAAGCATGCAACGGTGATGATCCTTGGCGATACCTGCACGCGCGCCTGCCGTTTCTGCAATATCAAGACCGGCATGCCGATGCCGGTCGATCCGCTCGAGCCGGAGCACACTGCGGTTGCAGCGGCCGAAATGGGCCTTGAGCATATCGTGATCACCAGCGTTGACCGCGACGATTTGCCGGATCGCGGGGCAGGGCAGTTCGTGAAAGTGATCAATGCGCTCCGCCGCGAAACGCCGGATACGACGATCGAGATACTGACGCCCGACTTCAAGGGGCGGATGAAGCAATCGATCGAGGAAATCTGTGAAGCGGGACCGGATGTTTTCAATCACAATCTGGAGACGATTCCGCGTCTCTACCCCACGATCCGCCCCGGCGCGCGTTACTACGCATCGCTGCGTTTGCTCGAAGAGGTGAAGGCGCACAATCCGCTGATCTTCACCAAATCCGGCATCATGCTGGGGCTGGGCGAGCAGCGGCTCGAAGTTCACCAGGTGATGGACGATATGCGCAGCGCGGATATCGATTTCATCACCATGGGCCAATATCTCCAGCCAACGCCCAAACACGCCAAGGTCGAGGAATTCGTCACGCCCAAGGAGTTCGCCGCTTACGGATCGATCGCGCGCGCCAAGGGTTTCCTGCAGGTCGCATCGACGCCGCTAACACGTTCGAGCTATCATGCGGGTGATGACTTTGCAGAGATGAAGGCCGCGCGCGAAGCGAAGCTGGCCAAGGCGCAGGGCGACGCCAAGGCCTGATGCCACATATCCGTGAAAGCCGTCGGCTGCCTTATTCGGCCGAACAGATTTTCGACCTTGTGGCCGATGTGGCCAGCTACCCGAAGTTCCTGCCATGGGTGGTTGCGACGCGTGTTCGCTCTGACAGCGAAAGCGAAATGCTGGCGGACATGGTGGTCGGGTTCAAATCGCTGCGAGAGAAGTTCACTTCGCGGGTCGAAAAGGAACGCCCCAACAGGATCGTCGTCCATTACGTCGACGGGCCGATGCGCAATCTCGACAATAGCTGGCAAATAACCCCGGTTGGCGACAATCAATGCGACGTCGATTTCCGCGTCGATTTCACCTTCAAGAGCCGGGTGTTCGAGACGCTTGCCGGACAGTATGTCGACCGGGCATTTCGCAAGCTGATGGGGGCGTTCGAAGATCGTGCTGCCGAACTTTACGGCAGCAGCAGTCCCAGTGCTTCCAGCGCCGCCTGACGGCGAATTCCGGCCCGCCCGACATCGCCGAACTTCTTGAGATCGCCTTCCTGCAATGAGTCTTCGCCGCGCACCGCGCGTGCGAACACGACGGTTCCGACCGGTTTGAGCTCGGTCCCGCCGGCAGGCCCGGCCACTCCGCTGACGGCAACCGCAACATCCGCCTTGCTGTGAGCGAGCGCGCCCTGCGCCATCGCCCAGGCGCAGGCGATAGAAACGGCCCCGAAGGTCTCGATGATATCGCTCGCCACGCCCAGTGATTCCATCTTGGCATCGTTGGAATAGGTCACGAAGGCCCGTTCGAGAACGGCGGACGAGCCGGGTATCTCAGTCAGGGCCGCAGCAACCATGCCGCCGGTGCAGCTTTCTGCCAGCGTGATGGTGCGCCCGATTGCAGCGTTCTCCTCGATAACGCGGCGGGCCAGTTCGACCAGTTCGGTGGGGAGATTGCTTTCACTCATCGCGCTTACAAATCCGTCGATACCATGGTGGCTGCCGCCTGGGCAGCGATACCTTCACTGCGCCCTGCAAAGCCGAGCTTCTCTGTCGTAGTCGCCTTCACGCTAACCTGCGATGGCTCGATCGCCAAGATTTCTGCGATACGTGCGGCCATGGCGTCCCGATGCGGGCCGATTTTTGGGGCCTCGCAGATAATCGTCAGGTCGATATTGCCGACCCGATATCCTCGCTCTTCGGCAAGGTCGCGTGCGTGGGCCAGGAACCGGTCCGATGAAGCGCCCTTCCATCGTGGATCGCTGGGGGAGAAATGTTGTCCGATATCGCCTGCTGCAACCGCACCAAGCACCGCATCGGTGATGGCGTGAAGGGCGACATCGGCGTCGGAATGCCCGGCCAGCCCGCGATCGTGCTCAATCCGGATGCCGCCGAGCCACAGTTCTTCATCCATGGCGAGACGGTGGACGTCGAACCCGGTTCCGGTGCGGATGGGCAGCTTGGTCACGGCGAAATCCTCCGCAAATGTCAGCTTCTTGAGTGCTTCATCGCCTTCGACCAGGGCAACTTCGTATCCGGCAGCTGCGGCAACCTGTGCATCGTCACCCGCTTCGATCGATGTGTTCCAGCTTCGGTGCGCCGAAAGGATCGCGTCGAAGTCGAATGCCTGGGGTGTCTGGACCCGTCGCAACTCTTCCCGCTTCGCGGTGCCGGTCATCAAGCCGTCCTGCTCGACTGCCATGCTGTCGACCACGGGAAGCACCGGGATGACGGCGCGATATTGCCCGAGTGCGGCCAGCAGCCGTTCGATCACGGCTTGTGGCAGGCCGGGGCGAGCGGCATCGTGGATCAGGACTGCGCCGGAAGTGCCGCCTTCCAGCTCGGTCAGTCCGGCCAGAACGGACTCCCGCCGGCTCGCTCCGCCCCGAACCAGCGTGACATGGTCGAAAGCGCCGCAAATGCCGATGGCAACCGGATCGTCGGGATCGGGTACCACGACAACTATCCGTCGGGCACCCATGTCTGCGAAAGCCTTGAGCGAATGCGCAAGCACCGGCTTGCCACGCCAGTTTGCAAACTGCTTGGGCACCTTCTGCCCGGCGCGCAGACCCTGACCGCCAGCGACGATCACGGCACTGAAGGCCTTGAGGGGAGGGTTTTCGCTCATTGCCCGGCGCGCTAGCGGCTTGCGCCAGTCGCCGCAATCCGATATGCGCTGCCTAATTTTTAGGCATTTCCCGGTAATGATTGATATTCCAGCACCTCCGGCCTTGAAGCCGATCGACATCGGCCCGGTGCAGATCGATACCCCTGTCGTGCTTGCCCCGATGACGGGCGTGACGGATCGGCCCTTCCGCACGCTGGTACGCCGCTACGGTTCGGGCCTCAACGTCACCGAGATGATCGCGAGCGAGGCTGCGATCAGGGAGACACGGCAAAGCATCCAGAAGGCCGAGTGGGACGCGATTGAGGAACCGGTTTCGATGCAACTGGTTGGTTGCGATCCGGACAGCATGGCCGAAGCGGCCAAGCTGCAGGAGGGCAATGGCGCCGCGATCATCGATATCAACTTCGGTTGCCCGGTGCGCAAGGTCGTTGGCCAGCTGGCAGGTTCCGCCCTGATGCGCGAAGTGCCGCTTGCAACCAGGTTGATGGAGGCCACGGTCAGGGCGGTCGATGTTCCGGTGACGGTCAAGATGCGGATGGGCTGGGATCACGGCGATCTCAACGCGCCGGAGCTGGCGCATATTGCCGAGGATCTGGGGGTGAAGATGATCACCGTCCACGGCCGCACGCGCAACCAGATGTACAAGGGCAATGCAGACTGGGCCTTTATCCGCAAGGTGAAGGAAGCCGTCTCCATCCCGGTGATCGTGAATGGCGACATCTGCACCATTGCCGATGCTGCGACTGCACTGGAACAATCCGGGGCGGACGGGCTGATGATCGGGCGAGGCGCCTATGGCAAGCCATGGCTGCTCGGTCAGGTCATGCATTGGTGGCATACGGGCGAACTGCGCGAGAGCCCTGGCTTTGCCGAACAGTATGGCGTGGTCATCGAACATTATCGTGCAATGCTCGAACACTATGGGCGCAATGTCGGGGCCAAGATCGCGCGCAAGCATCTGGGGTGGTATACCAAGGGGATGCATGGATCGGCGGAGTTCCGCAATCACGTCAATTTCGTCGACGATCCCGATCAGGTCCTGGGTGAGATCGAGCGTTTCTACGACCCTTTCGTACATCGCAGAGCAGCGTGAACCTCCCGGCGGTGGCGCCCGATCCGCGCGCGCAGATATCCGGCCTCGTATTCGCGCTCATGGTGCTTGATCCGCAGCTGCGCGTGGTCGAAGTCAATCCGGCGGCGGAAGACCTTATCGGTCGCAGCGCCAAGCGGTTGGTCGGTGAAACCCTGTTTGACCTGCTCGACCTGACAGGAAGCGGGATCGAACGGCGGCTCGATCGTGAACATGCGCAGCTTATTGCGCGCGGTGTTTCTATCGGGATCGCCGGGCAGGAGCGGCGGGTGAACTTGACGGTCAGTCCGCTGTCGACCCATCCGGGCTGGCGGGTGGTGACGCTGACCGATGCAGGGCAGGAGGATATGGCCGGGGACACCGGGCCGGATGTCTCACTCAAGGCCCCCGCCATCCTCGCACATGAGATCAAGAACCCGCTCGCAGCGATACGTGGGGCGGGGCAACTGATCGCCCGGAAACTCGAGCCGGGTGATCGCGGACTGACGCAGGTCATTTCCGATGAGGTCGACCGCATCGCACGCCTGATCGATCGGATGCAGGAACTGGGCAGCAACACTCGCGAGCCGGTTGGCCCGGTCAATTTGCATGAGTCCGTGCGCAAGGCGATTGCCACGGTTCGCGCCGGTGCAGGCGCCAATGTTGCATTCAGCGAGGAATTCGACCCTTCGCTGCCGCCGGTATTGGCCAATCGGGATATGCTCGAGCAGGTCCTGATCAATTTGCTGACCAACGCCGTCGATGCCTGCGGGGAGGGGGAGGCACCGTCGATTTCGGTCCGGACCCGCTTTGTCAGCGGCCTTGCGGCGAATGTGCTGCGCCTTGGTACGGCGGTGCGCCTGCCGATTGAGGTGTCGGTCGCCGATAGCGGCCCGGGCCTCGACCCGACGCTCGCGGATCATGTGTTCGAACCCTTTGTGACCAGCAAGAAGAACGGCCAGGGGCTTGGCTTGCCGCTGGTCAAGAAGATGGTTGGCGATATGGGGGGGAGGGTGAGCTATCGCCGCGACCAGCGCGCCGGACTGACCATCTTCAAGGTCCATCTGGCGGTATCGGAACCCAGGCAGGAGGCTGGCGATGACTAAGGCAATCCTTCTTGTCGAGGACGATGCGTCCATCGCGACAGTCGTGCGTGCCGCCCTCCAGTCGGAGGGGTACGAGGTCACCTGCTGCGCCAGTATCGCGGCGCGTGACCGCGAACTCGACAGCGGCGGGTTCGACGCGATGCTGACCGATGTGATGCTCGAAGATGGCGATGGGATCGACAGCCTGCCGCAGGTGCGCGAGCGCCACCCCGATATGCCGGTCATTATCCTTTCGGCGCAGAACACGCTCGATACCGCTGTGCGTGCGACCGAAACGGGGGCGTTCGAATACTTCCCCAAGCCGTTCGACCTCGATGAGCTGATCCGCGCGGTTTCGCAGGCGGTTGGAAGCGGTGCGAAGGCAGAATCCGGCGAAGTGGATGCGGGCGATGGCATGCCGCTCGTCGGGCGCAGCCAGGCGATGCAGGGCGTCTACCGGATGATCACCCGCGTCCTGCGCAACGATCTGACCGTGCTTATCCTTGGCGAGTCGGGCACCGGCAAGGAACTGGTGGCGGAGGCGATCCACCAGCTCGGCAGGCGCAAGACGGGCCCCTTCGTGCCGGTCAATGCCGCGGCGATTCCGGGCGAGTTGATCGAAAGCGAATTGTTCGGGCACGAAAAGGGCGCCTTCACAGGTGCGGTGTCGCAGGCCATCGGCAAGTTCGAGCAGGCAAATGGCGGTACGCTGTTCCTCGATGAAATCGGCGACATGCCGATCGAGGCGCAGACGCGGCTGTTGCGCGCACTCCAGTCCGGCACGATCCGGCGGGTCGGTGGCCGTCAGGAGATTGCCATCGATGTGCGCATCGTTGCAGCGACCAATCGCGACCTCAAGCCGATGATAGCGGCAGGCACATTTCGTGAGGATCTGTTCTATCGCCTCAACGTGGTCCCTATCCAGATGCCGCCACTGCGAACGCGGTCTGAGGATATTGGCCCCTTGTCGCGACACTTCCTGAATCTGGCGGCAAACGAAGGTTTGCCGAGGCGGCAATTGTCCGATGACGCGGTAGAACTTTTGAAGACGCAGCCCTGGCGCGGCAATGTCCGCGAATTGCGCAACGCGATCTACCGGCTTGCCCTGCTTGCTCGCGACGATGTGATCGACGCCGCCGTGATCGAGGAAGTCCTCGACCCGCAGGTCGAGACGGATATGGTTGTTGCAACTGACGGGATGTCGTCGGCGGTCACCAACTGGCTTGCAGATGCCGCACCCCCTCAGGGTGCGGTTTACCATCGGGCATTGCACGCATTCGAGCGCCCTCTGTTTGAATGGGCCTTGCAGCAAACCGGGGGCAACCAGCTTAGAGCGGCTGCACTGCTGGGGATCAATCGCAACACCTTGCGCAAGAAGCTCGACGACCTGTCGATCGAGCCCGACACCTTCGGGCGAACGCGCTGACGAGGAAGGCCGATTGGCGACGATAAGCCACGCCTGACCAGAAATTCCTTGCAAAAATGCAACACCGGCGTTGTATGTCAGCAACTATGGAAGGCGCAACCGCTACACTGCCCAGAAAGAGCCCCCGCTGGTGGCGGCAGTTCGTCGTCGCCTCGCGCCGGGCAAACATATTCCGCTATCTCGAGATAGCAGCGGTGCTGGCCGTTGCGGCGATGATATACGCGACCTGGTATTCCTTTACGCATGCACCGGCGGGCGGCCAGCTGCTGCCATCGGCCCAGGTCGCAACGCTGCTGATCGGCACTCTCATCCCGTCACTGGCCCTGATCGTCCTTTTCGGGCGCCGGATGGCCCTGCGGCGTGCTGCAGGCAGTACGGCTCGCCTGCATGTGCGGCTCGTGTTCTTCTTCTCGATGGTTGCTGCGGTTCCGACCTTGCTGGTGGCGGGGTTCGCCGCGTTTCTCTTTCAGTCTGGCGTCGATTTCTGGTTTTCCGACAATTCGCGCGGGCTGATGCGCAATGCCGACGAGCTGGCGAGGGAGTATTACGTCGACAACCAGGTCCAGGTATCCGACGAGTCCGTGGCGATGGCTGGTGACCTGCGGTATTATTTCCAGAACAGCCAGCAAACCGCCTTTACCGATCGCGATTTCGTCGACTTTGTGAGCTACCAGATGGGTGGTCGCAACATCAACGAGTCGGCCATTCTTCAGCGCGCAGAAGATGGCTCGCTACTGACGGTCGCCACATACGATATTACCGAACAGAGCGAGCCGGGTGTTTTCGGGACACGTGTGATCGAGCGACTGAGATCGGGTGAGCGGGCGGTTGTCGAAGCCAATGACGCCCGGATCGAGGCGCTTGTTGCGATCGACAAGAACGCCGGGATTTACCTCTACAATGTGCGAAATCTCGAAGAACGGGGTTTCGAATCATGGCAGCGCGCCAAGGCTATCAGTTCCGCCTATGAGGTGCTGATCAGCCGCGCCCGCGCCTTGCAGCTTCGCTTCAATCTGGCGCTCTATTTCGTTGCGTTGGCGCTGGTCGGGATCGCGGTATGGTTTGCGCTGCGATTTGCCGACCGGCAGGTTGAGCCGCTTACGGATCTTGTCGTCGCGGCCGGGAAAGTGGGCGCGGGGAATTTCGCCTTGCGGGTTGAGGGGCGCACGGGCTCAGACGAAATCGGCCTGCTGAACCGCGCATTCAACCGCATGACTGCGCAAATCGAAAAGCAGACCGATGCACTGGTCGGTGCCAATGCGCAGCTCGACCAGCGGCGGGCCTTTGTCGAAGCCTTGCTTGAATCGATTACCGCCGGGATCATTTCGCTCGACGGGGAAGGGCGCATCCAGCTGATCAATTCATCGGCGCAGGAATTGCTGCTCGCCGGGGATATCGCGCCGGGTTCCGCGCGCAATATGGAGCAAGTGGCCCCGCAAATCGACAGCCTGCTGAAGGCAGGGCTCTCAAGCGGCATTGTCACGCATAACCGTGAGGGTGAATTGCTCACCCTTGCAGTGAAAATCACCGAAACCGGCGATGGCAGGGTTATCACATTCGAGGATATCACCCGCCAGTTGCTCGACCAGCGCCAAGCTGCATGGTCGGACGTGGCCCGGCGTATCGCGCACGAAATCAAGAACCCCCTCACGCCGATCCAGCTCGCCACCGAGCGTCTCAAACGGCGTTATCGCAAGCTGATCGAAGTCGACGGCGAGCTGTTCGACGACCTGACCGATACGATTGTCCGGCAGGTCGGGGATTTGCGGAAAATGGTCGATGAGTTCTCCTCCTTCGCGCGCTTGCCCAAACCGGTCTTCAGGCTGGAGGATTCGCTCGATCTGGTCCGTCAGGCCATGTTCCTGCAGGAAGTGGCGCATCCGCAAGTCGATTTCCGCCTCGATACCGAGATCGAGGGCGACGCGATAATCAATTGCGACCGGCATCAGGTCGGGCAGGCGATGACCAATGTGCTGAAGAACGCGGTCGAGGCGGTCGAAGCGAAAGCAGCGGCTTCGGAACCGGACTATCGCGGCCGGATTGCGGTCAGTGTGACGGCTAGCGAGAAGGCCGTTTGCATCGTGGTCGAAGACAATGGCGTTGGCCTGCCGCAGGACCGGGAACGCATTGCCGAACCCTATGTCACGACGCGGGAGAAAGGCACCGGGCTGGGTCTCGCCATCGTCAATAAGATCGTCGAGGAGCATGGCGGCGAGATGACGTTCGCCAATGCACCCGATGGCGGCACGCGGGTCACCCTGCGGCTCGCACGCCAGCCGGGGACTCCGGCGATGGAAACAAGAAAATGAACTGCAATTCGGGAAGTACCAGATGGCACTAGACATCCTTGTCGTGGACGATGAACGCGATATTCGCGAGCTTGTGTCCGGCGTGTTGTCGGATGAAGGCTATGAATGCCGCACCGCAGGCGACAGTTCATCCGCTCTGGCTGCAATCGACGAGCGGCGTCCGAGCCTTGTGCTGCTCGATGTGTGGCTTCACGGCAGCCCGATGGACGGGCTGGAAGTGCTCGATGCGATCAAGCAGCGCGAACCGGAACTGCCGGTCATCATCTTCTCGGGCCACGGCAATATCGACACCGCAGTATCGGCGGTGAGCCGCGGTGCAATGGACTTTATCGAGAAGCCGTTTGAAGCGGGGCGCCTGTTGCACCTGGTAGAACGGGCCACGGAGACCGAACGCCTCCGCCGGGAGAACTCGCGGCTGCGACAGGGCTTTTCCAGTGGTGAAGAATTCACCGGGAATTCCACCGCTATCAATCAGGTTCGCGCCACCCTGAAGCGCGTGGCCAACACCGGCAGCCGGGTGCTGATCAGCGGCCCGGCAGGCGCTGGCAAAGAAGTTGCAGCCCGGCTGCTGCACAGCTGGAGCCCGCGTTCGGACAGTGCATTCGTTATCGTCAATTCGGCGCGGATCACACCCGAACGGTTCGAACAGGAACTGTTCGGTGAAGAGAGCAACGGCAAGCTGGTTCGGCAGGGATTATTGGAAGTTGCCGATGGCGGCACGCTGTACCTCGATGAAATCGCCGACATGCCGCTTTCGACGCAGGCACGGATCCTGCGCGTATTAACCGAACAGAGCTTTGTCCGGGTTGGCGGAAGTCGTCAGATCGGCGTCGATGTTCGTGTCGTGTCTTCGACGGCACGCGATCTCGAGAAAGAAATGGAGGAAAAGCGGTTCCGCGAAGATCTGTTCTATCGCCTCAATGTCGTTCCGGTCGGCGTGCCGTCGCTATCCGAAAGGCGGGATGACATTCCCTCGCTGGCTGAGCATTTCTTCACCCGCTACGCCGCCGAGCAGGGCATCCCTGCACCGTCGATTTCCGAAGAGGCGATGGCAGCGCTCCAGGCCTATGACTGGCCGGGCAATGTGCGGCAGCTGCGCAATGTCGTCGAACGAACGATCATCCTGACCCCGCGGGACGAAATCGGTACGGTCGAAGCAAATATGCTCCCCAGCGAAGTTACCGGCGGCAAGCTGGGCGGGGGAGGGGGCATCTCCGCGCTCATGGGGGTGCCGCTGCGTGAAGCGCGCGAGACATTCGAGCGCGAATATCTCGGCATCCAGATTCGCCGCTTTTCCGGCAATATATCAAAGACCGCGAGCTTCATCGGCATGGAGCGTTCGGCCTTGCACAGGAAGCTCAAGCTCCTTGGCATGGGTGAACGCAAGAAGGATGACGAGGACTGATCACCACTTGTTCAAGCACGGCAATCATGTGACAAACACAAACTAGCATTGCAAATTCTGTCACCTGACCCATAATTTTACATGGTTCGGCGAAAGACCAGTCGTTTCGCCAGATTGCGGAGTCCATGAAGGGCCCGCCAATAATGGAGCAAAACAATGTCCGAAGGACGTACCTTGTCGGCAAGGCCGGTGGCAAAACCCGTAAAATCGAATGAAGCGCCGAAAACCGGCAATTTGCAGGATGCCTTCCTCAACGCGCTGCGCAAGGACAAGACGCCGGTAACGATGTTCCTCGTCAAGGGCGTAAAGCTGCAGGGCATTATCACCTGGTTCGACAATTTCTCGATCCTGCTGCGCCGCGATGGCCAGTCGCAACTGGTCTACAAGCACGCGATCAGCACGATCATGCCGGGGCAGCCGGTCGATGCCGGCCAGTTCCCCAGCCAGGATTCCAACCGCAAGCAGCGCCTGCTGCAGGATGTGTTCCTTGGCAGCGTTCGCGATTCGGATGCGCAGGTGACGATGTTTCTCGTCAACGGCGTGATGCTGCAGGGCGGCATTGCGGCCTATGACCTGTTCTGCATGCTGCTCGAACGCGATGGCTATGTGCAGCTGGTCTACAAGCACGCCGTATCGACGATCCAGCCAGCGACACCGCTCGACCTGTCGGGTGACTGGGAAGGCGAAGAAGACTGAGCTTCGACGACCATTTGATGGACGAGGTATCGCGCGGTGCACGCGCCCTTGTCGTGTGCCCGGATATCCGCAAGCAATCCTATGACCTCGATGCCGCGGAGCGGCTTGAGGAGGCAATAGGACTCGCCCTCGCGATCGGTATCGAAATCGCTGAAAGCACGATTATTCCCGTGCGCGATGTGCGTCCGAACACGCTGTTCGGCTCGGGCCAGGTGGCGAATATCGCAACCCTGTGCGAGCAAAACGAGGCAGAACTGGTCATTATCGATGGCGCACTTTCGGCTATCCAGCAGCGCAATCTCGAAGAGGAGCTGAAACGCAAGGTCATCGACCGAACCGGGCTTATCCTCGAGATATTCGGTGAAAGAGCGGCGACGGCCGAAGGGCGGTTGCAGGTCGAACTTGCGCATCTCGACTACCAGCAAAGCCGCCTCGTGCGCAGCTGGACCCACCTCGAACGCCAGCGTGGCGGTTTCGGCTTCCTCGGCGGCCCCGGTGAGACGCAGATCGAGGCTGACCGCCGCATGATCCGCCAGCGTATGGGGCGGCTGCGCAAGGAGCTTGAGCAGGTTCGCAAGACCCGTGCGCTCCATCGCGAGCGGCGGGGGAGGGCACCGTGGCCTGTGATCGCACTGGTGGGCTACACCAATGCGGGCAAATCCACCTTGTTCAACCGATTGACCGGGGCAGGGGTGATGGCGGAAGACTTGCTGTTCGCCACGCTCGATCCGACCATGCGCGCCATCCGCTTGCCTGGCGTAGAGAAGGCAATCCTGTCGGACACGGTAGGTTTCATCTCCGATCTTCCGACGCAGCTGGTGGCGGCCTTTCGCGCGACGCTGGAGGAAGTGACCGGTGCGGATGTGATCGTGCATGTGCGCGATATGTCGAACCCGGCTGCCGCCGCGCAGAAGCAGCAGGTGCTGGGAGTGCTTGCCGATCTGGGCGTCGTCGACCGGGTCGACGGCACGAGCAATATTCCCATCCTCGAAGCCTGGAACAAATGGGACCTGCTCGACCCGGAGCGTGAGCGCGAGATGTCTGCTGTGGCGGCACAGGATGGCGATGTCGTGCCGATTTCGGCGATCGAAGGTACGGGCGTCGAGGAATTGCTGGGCAGGGTGGATGCCGTCCTCACCGAAGAGGCCAGGATCTATGATCTGGTGCTACCGATGTCGGAAGGTCAGAAAATCGCCTGGCTTCATGCCCATGGTCAGGTGATGGAGGAAAAACCGACGACGCAGCAGGATGTGCCGGCCAGCGCGATGCGTGTGCGGTTGAGCCCGAAGGAATATGGGCAATATATGTCGCTCTGACGGCGTTAGTTGTCGATACTTTCGCCAGCCTTGGCGCGTTGCCACAAGGCCTCCTGTTCATCGAGCGACAGTTCGGCGAATTTGCCTTCCGCGAATTTTTCCATCGAGCGATAGCGGCGTTCGAACTTCTGGTTGGCTGCTTTCAGGGCGTTTTCGGGTGAAATTCCGTAAGCGCGGACGAGGTTGACCACCGCGAACAGCAGGTCACCCGCTTCCTCTTCGCGCGTGTTCTCGCTGGCATCCGCCAGTTCTGCGATTTCTTCATGCACCTTGCTGGTCGGGCCTTGCGTATCGCCCCAGTCGAACCCGTCGCGTGCCGCGCGTTTCTGGAGCTTTTCGGCGCGAAGCAAGGCAGGAAGCGCGCCAGCTACGCCATCCATGCTGCTTTGTGCGCCCTTGGCGGCGCGTTCTTCCGCCTTCAGAGCTTCCCATCTCGCTTCCTGCATCCGGCCGCCAGCATCGCCGAAGATATGCGGATGGCGTGCTTCCATCTTGTCGGAAATGGCCCGCGCGACATCGGGAAAGGCGAAATGGCCTTCTTCTTCAGCCATCCGCGCGTGGAACACGACCTGCAACAACAGGTCGCCCAGTTCTTCGCGCAATTCATCCATTGCACCGCGATCGATCGCGTCGGCAACTTCGTAGGCTTCCTCGATCGTATAAGGCGCGATGGATTTGAAGTCCTGTGCCAAATCCCACTCGCAGCCACGCGAGGGGTCGCGCAGGGTAGCCATGATCTGGAGGAGGCGGGACAGTTGCTCGGTCATATTGGAATGATAATATATATTATGTTAAATCATAGATCGTCAGAGTGAGAAGTTTCAACCCCCCAACGCATTGAACAGGAGCGTGGCTGCAGCGAAAATGCAGGCCCATATCAAGGCGTATGTCACACTGCGTTTCCAACTTAGCCGGTATGCTGCCAGCGCGCCGCCAGCCAGCGCCAGGACGGCAGCGCCCCAGATCACCATATACCAATCGAAGCCGGTCATGCTGTGAGCTCCATTCCGTCATAACCTACAAGCACATTGCTTGGCACTTCATCGGACAGCGTCTTGTAGTCCATGCTCTTGTCGAGATGGCTCAATACAGTGATACCGGCGCCTGTGCGCCTTGCCAGATCGAGCGCCATGTCCAGATTGGCGTGCGTGGGATGCGGTTCGCGCCGCAGGCAATCGGTTACGAGAATGTCGACGCCATCGAGCAGTCGCACCATCGAGGCGGTGATTTCACTGAAATCCGTCGCATAAGCGATTGATTTTCCGTCTGCATCGAAACGAAAACAGGTCGTCTCGGTCGGACCATGCGGCATCTGGCACCATTCTACACCGAACCCGGCACACATGCGTATCCTGTCCAGTGTATCGAGGCTGACGATGGTCGGATATCCGAACTGGCCGGCGAAAACATAGTCGAACCGCTGGCGCAGGCGGCGCACCGTTTCCTGCGAGCCATAGCCCGGTATCGGTGCCTTCCGGCTAAACCGCAGAGCGCGCAAATCATCGATGCCATGGCAATGATCGGCATGATCATGCGTCCAAAAAACGCCATCTATCCGGTCGATATTATTGGATAAAAACTGCTGACGAAGGTCTGTCGACGTGTCGACGAGCAATCGCTTGCCTTCGCTGCTTTCGACCATGATCGAAACGCGCGTCCGCCTGTTCTTCGGCTCGCCCGGATCGCATTGACCCCAGTCATTGCCGATCCTCGGAACGCCGGTGGACGTACCCGAACCGAGCATTACCAGTTTCATGCGACCGCCTTTGAAAACAGGCGGAAGAAGTTGCCCGTCGTCTGCTCGCTCAAAAGCTCGAAGGATTCTCCGCGCAGGTCCGCAACGAATTGTGCGGTATTGCGCACGAAGGCAGGCTCGCACGATTTTCCGCGATGCGGCATCGGTGCGAGGAACGGACTGTCTGTCTCGACCAGTAGCCGGTCAGCCGGAACCTGCGCCGCGACCGATTGCAGTTCGGCGGCGTTCTTGAAGGTCACAATGCCCGATATCGAGATCGTCAACCCGAGTTCGAGCACCTTGCGCCCGAAATCTGCCGACGCGGTGAAACAATGGATCAGGGCGGGGAATGCGCCCTTCTCCATTTCCTCGGCCAGGATCTGCGCCGTATCGTCTTCCGCATCGCGCGTGTGGATGATCACCGGCAGCCCGGTTGCGCGCGCGACGCCGATATGCATGCGGAACAGGTCGCGCTGAACCTGCCGGTCCGACTTGTCGTAATAATAGTCGAGGCCCGTCTCGCCGATGCCGACCACGCGCGGGTTATCGGATGCCTTCAGCAACACCTCAGCCCCGAGGTCTTCATGCGCATCGGCCTCATGCGGGTGAATGCCGACGCTTGCCCAGACATCGCCTTCACGTTCTGCCGTGCCGACGACCTGCCGCCACTCACTCTCGCGGGTGGAAATATTGAGGAAGCCCCCTACCCCTGCCTCGCGTGCGCGATCGAGTATGCCGGCCTGATCTTCGACCAGCCCCTTATACTCGAGGTGGCAGTGGCTATCGATCAGCATCAACCGGCCTCGGCTTCCGGCAGTTCAAGCCTCGGGAAAACGCCTTCCGGTTTCTGGAGTTCGAATCCGCTCCCGACCAGGTTTGCGAACCAGTCGGCATTATCGAGCGCGGCGTAATCGCGCTCGCCCTCGGTCACACCCATCTGGTCCAGCAGCCGGTCGATCGATTGCGGAGCGACCGGACGAACCGCAATCGCGAGGTCGTGCACGACACGGTAAAGCGTCAGCAGCACCTGTTTCATCCGCTCAGGATCGGTCTTGCGCAAAGCCCAGGGTGCCATTTCGTCGACATACTGGTTGCAGGCGAATACCGCCCGCATCCATGCTTCGAGGCCATCGCTGAATGCCAGATCCTCGAAACGCGCCTTGAGGTTCTCGATTTCCGTGGCGACTTTTGACACGAGTTCGCCATCCGGGCCGCCTGCGGAGGCCGGGTCATATGCCTCAAGCCTGCCATCCATATTTTTGAAAATCATGGATAATGTGCGCTGCGCAAGATTGCCGAAACTGTTGGCAAGCTCTGCATTGCAACGCGTGACGATTGCTTCTGGCGAATAGCTGCCATCCTGCCCGAATGCGACTTCACGGAGCAGGAAATAGCGCAGGGAATCGACCCCGAAACTTTCCGCCAGTTCGAGTGGATCAGTCACATTGCCGAGCGATTTGGATTCCTTCTGCCCGCGATTGAGCAGGAAACCGTGGCCGAACACCTTCTTGGGCAGTTCGATCCCGGCGCTCATCAGGAATGCCGGCCAGTAGATCGTATGGAAGCGAACGATATCCTTGCCGATCAGGTGCAGGTTGGCGGGCCAGTATTTCCGCCACATGCCGGTATCGTCGGGGTAGCCCAGGCCGGTGATGTAATTGGTCAGCGCGTCGACCCAGACATACATCACATGTCCGTCACTTCCGGGGACCGGCACGCCCCAGTCGAAGCTGGTGCGGCTGACGGAAAGATCCTTCAATCCGCCCGAAACGAAGGAAATCATCTCGTTGCGGCGGCTTTCGGGTTCGAGGAAGCCGGGCGTCCTCAGGAGTTCGAGCAAGGCATCCTGGTATTTCGACAGTCGGAAGAACCAGCTTTCCTCAACCGTCCATTCGACCGGCGTCCCCTGTGGTGAGAGTTTTTCTCCACCCTCGCCTTCAACCAGTTCCTTCTCGTCGTAATAGGCTTCGTCACGGACGGAGTACCAGCCTTCGTATCGATCGAGATAGAGGTCGCCATTGGCCTCCATCGCCTGCCAGATAGCCTGGCTTGCGCGATGGTGATCTGCGTCGACCGTGCGGATAAAGCGGTCGTAAGAGACATTCAATGCATCGCACATTGCATTGAAATAACCCGACATTTCATCGGCCAGCTCACGCGCAGTCTTGCCCTGCTCTTCCGCTTTGCGGGCCATCTTCAACCCGTGCTCGTCGGTGCCGGTCTGGAAACGCACATCGCGGCCCATGGCACGCTGGAAGCGCGCGATGACATCCGCGGCAATCGCCTCATATGCGTGGCCGATATGCGGGCGCCCGTTGGGGTAGCTGATCGCGGTGGTGATGTAGAAGGGTTCAGACATTGGCGCGCTCGCTAGCGGGCGCAGCAGAGGCAAGCAAGCTGCCGATTTGCATCACGAGCAATCCGGCATCGAAATTATAGGTCGGTGCCTGTCCGGCGAGGCGAACCAGCTCTCCATGCGCTTCGATCATGGCGCGCTGTGCCGGGCGATCCGCATCGCCAATCCGCGCCGCGAGAATCGACCGGGCGAGGTCGAGTGCAGCTTGCATGGCTTCGCGCTTGGGCCTTGCGCCGATCGCTTCCGCCAGTTGGCCGCGCACCGCGAAATCCCGGTCGCCCTCACGCACGAGTTGTTCCATCAGCCCGTAGAGCCTGCCCAGACCCTGTTCGACAAATTCCAGCGCAACGCCCGGTGAGCCGCTGGCTGCCGCGACCGAGGCTTGGATGGTGGCCGCATCGGCATCCTGCGCCTCGCGGCGGACGGCCTGTTCGACCTGGTCGTCACCCAGGGCGTGGAAACGCAACAGGCGGCAGCGCGAACGGATGGTCGGCAGCAAACGTGCCGGCCGATGCGATACGAGGAGGAAGAACGTACCTTCAGGCGGTTCCTCGAGGCTTTTGAGCAAGGCGTTGGAAGCGCTCGGTTCCATATCGTCCGCCGGATCGATGATGATCGCCCTGCGGTCGCCCAGCGTCGGCCGCGTGATCAATCGTTGCTGCATCTGCCGGATCTGACCCACGGAGATGTTCCGCTTCGTCTCGTAGGGCTTGCCCTCGGCACGCTTCTTTTCTTCCTTCTCGTCCTTGGGCGCATGGTCCAGCACGATAATGTCCGGGTGATCCGCGCCGCCGACCGGCATGACGCTGGCGACCAGTTCCTGCGCCGCAGCACGGGCGAAATGCATCTTGCCAAGCCCGCGCTTGCCCGCAAGCAACCATGCATGGTGCATGCGTGGACCGGCCAGGGCATTGCGCCACTGGCCCCATGCCTCGTCATGGCCGAACAGGCTCATGACTGCCCGGTCACCAGCGGAGCGACGACCGAACGGATGCGCGACTGGACCTCATCGATAGTGCCGGTCCCGTCGATCAGGGCAAAAGCATCGGGATCACGCGCGGCAATTTCCCGGAATGTTTCGCCCACACGCCGGTGATAGTCCGCATCGCGGCCTCCGATTGCATCGGCATTCCCGCCATCGCGCAATGCAAGCCGCTCTGCCACGCGTTCTGCCGGGACTTCGATCAGCAGCGTCAGGTCGGGGCGCACACCCTTGCTGCCGATGTCGTGCAGGCGCAGGATCGCATCGTCGCCCAATTCCCCTGCCCCGCCCTGATAAGCCCGGCTTGAATCGACGAAACGGTCACACACGACCCATTTTCCGTCCTCCATCGCCGGCAGGATGAGTTTTTCGACATGGTCGGACCGTGCCGCCGCAAACAGCAAGGCTTCCGCCCGGCTGCCCCACCCCTCGCCCGGAGGAGCCAGCAAGAGGCTACGGATCGCTTCCGCGCCGGGTGTTCCGCCGGGCTCGCGGGTTACGGTCGCGTCCAGACCTTGCCCTGCCAGCCATTCTGCCAGCAGCCGGGCCTGAGTGGATTTGCCGGTCCCCTCCCCCCCTTCAAGTGCAATGAACTTCCCGCGCGTCATGCGAACCAGCTAGCAAAGCCATTGGCGATGCGCTCGAAAAAACCGGCTTTTGCAACATCTTTTGCAGGGGCGAGCGGGAATGTCGCTGACGTCATGCCGTCGATATCGACCACAAGCCGGGCTGCCGCTGTCTTGCTCGACAAAGGTGCGCGCAGTGGACCAGAATAGCGGATCGACAGATTGATGTCGCGCCGGGCGCCTTTCGGGATGGCAATTTTTACCGTTTGCTGAGCCACGAGTTCGACATCGTCGACCCCGGCATCCTGCACGCTCGCAGTGCCGATCTTTGCGCCTTTCGGAAACAGCACGACCCGTTCAAACCCGTCAAAGCCCCATTCGATCAGCTGGCGCGATGTCGTGCTGCGATCATCGTAATCCTCGACCCCTGCGAGGACCATGACCAGACGTGTCCCGTCTCGCTCTGCACTGCCGAGGAAGGTGTGTCCCGCTTCGTTGGTGTAACCCGTCTTTATGCCGTCGGCACCCCTCACCCTCCGCGTAATCGGGTCGTGATTGGCCTGGGCGACGCCATTGAACGCGAACCCGTCACGCCCGAAATACTCGGCGTATTTCCTTGGGTGGCGCGTGATCAGCGCATGCGCCAGAATCTCGAGATCCCTTGCCGTGGTGAAAGTCTTGCCGTCATCGGGCCAGCCATTGGGCGTTGCGAAATGGCTGTCCTGCATCCCCAGCTTGCGGGCCTCGTCATTCATCATGGCCGTCCAGCCCTGGACCGATCCACCCGCAGATTCTGCCAGTGCCATGCTGGCATCGTTGGCAGAGATATTGGCAATACCGGCAAGGATGCTGTCAAGCTGGACTTCCTGCCCCTGCCGGATGAACATGGTCGAGCCCTTGCCTTCCCATTCGGCATGGGTCTTGTCGCGCATGGATATGGGCTTGCCGGGATCGAGCTTGCCCCGCTCGATCAGCTCGAACGCGAGATAGAGCGTCATCACCTTGGTGACCGACGCCGGTAGAAAGCGGTGCCGGTCGTTGCGCGACACGAGCGTCTGGCCGGTCGTCATATCGACCAGCAGTGCTACCGGCGCATCTTGCAGGATGTCGCTTGCCAGTTGCGGTGACAAATCTTCCCGTGGTGCGCCGACCTGTGCCGGGGCGCCTATCGCCGCAGCCAGGAATGTAGCACTCAGGATTGAACGAAAGCGGATGATTGCCTGGCTCCTGCGCCAGGCAGGCCCGGCTGACTATCCCGTGGGGTAAACGCGTGCGTCGCTATAACCCGCTGCACGTGCCTTGGCGAGCGCCGCTTCGGCCTGTCCACGACTTGCGAAGGGTCCCATGCGGACACGATAGAAGCGGCCCGATTGCTCGACAAACCCACCGACAGCGTCGGCAGCGCGGGTTGCATTGGATTTTTGCGAAAATGCCGCCGCCTGCACTACGAAGCGCCCGTCATTTGCGTTGGATGGCTGAACAACGCGCTGCAGTGCAGGAGAAGGTCGGGATACGGCCGGCTGCGAGCTGGCAACGGCAGGTCGCACAGCCTGCCGCGCTGCGTTGAGCGGGGGGAGCGGATAAGCCGTCACGGCCTTGCGATCCTGCGAGAACACCTGGTCGAAGCTCTGCGCGGCAGTTGATCGAGGGAGCTGCACCCTTGCAACGGCCACGGGCGTAGCCGCACCAACATTCCCGGAACTCGCGGCCGGCGGCAATTCCGCCGTGCTGCGCTGGGGCGATGCCGCAGCGAGGTTTGCAGAACCACTGCCCGGCAGCTTGCGACGCAGAACCGTAAGCAACGAATTGGGCGTTTCCATACGTTCGGGCGCACTGGCACCCGCACGCAGCATGGCGCGGTCATCTTCGGGAGGATTGACCCTGCGCACGCGAACCGGTGCCCCCTCGCCGATGCCAAGCGATGCGGTCGCACCCTGCGAAAGCGCGATCACCCGGCTTGCAGTCATCGGCCCGCGACGTTCGACGCGGACCAGCACGGTCTTGCCCGTGTCGAGTGCTGTGACTTCGACGTAGCTCGGCAGGGGCAGCGTTTTGTGCGCTGCCGAAACACCCGCCCCGCCCTCGCGGTCGAAGGTCGCATAGCCGACTTCATCATGGTTGAGCGTGTCGAACGGCGTATAGGTCTGGCCATCGATGGTGTATGGCTCGCCGAGGACAACCGGGAAGTCGGCCTCCGGCCCGTTCGCAGCCGCTGCCACCTGCGGCGTTGAAGCCGAGGGCAAGTCTGCGAAATCGGTGCCACCGCGCCCACAGGCAGCAACGGCAAGGCTCAGGCCCAGAAGGGCAAGGCGCTTCGAAAGGTCAACGGGCAATCTCATCTGCAAGCAATCCCACACTCATCGCGTAGTAATTCGAGCAGTTATATTCGAGGATAACCCTATAATTTGCCGTTAAAAGCCATGCAGGTTTTCCGGTACCATCAGGCTGGAATAAGGAAGTCATTGTATTTGCAGGCAAATTTTCCTGAGGTTGCACGCCGAGCTGCCGCCATTCCGCAACCGTCTTCCACTGGCTGTGACGCTCATGCACGCGCGAACATACCGGTGATTGCGCCTTGCTGGCTACGGCGCCCCAGTCAAACCCATCCGGGACATAGGCACGAACACCCCAAGGTTGCCCGCTGCGCCAGCCGGCATCCTTGAAGTAGCGCGCGATCGACGCGAGCGTATCGGCACGATTGTTGAAAATATCAGCCCTGCCATCACCGTCGCCATCGGTTGCGAGGCGGAGGTAGACACTTGGCAGGAATTGCGGGTTTCCGAACGCCCCGGCCCAGCTGCCAACCAGCTGGTCACGGCTATAACCCTTATCAGCAACTTTCAATAATGCTATGAATTCACTTTCAAATAACTCTCTACGGCGGCCTTCCCACGCGAGCGTCAGAAGAGATCGTGAGAGATCGAAATTGCCCTTGTAGCTGCCATAGTTCGTTTCATGCCCCCAGATCGCCATGAGTATCGGAATTGGCACGCCATAATCTCGTTCAATACGGGAATGAATTCCGCGTGTTGTGGCAAACATTTCACGTCCCCTGGCAACTCGCGCGGGATTGACGTGCGTGCTGAGATAGGGTGCGAGCAGCGGATAGCCCGTGCTCGTCGGCGTCCCCGGCTGGCTGCGGTCGAGCTCGATTACCCGCTGGTTCGGAGTAAGCCCGACAGTCATGCGCCGGATCGTCCCTTCACTCACCCCTTCTGCCCGTGCCTTGGCCGTTACAAGCTGCAGGTAGGCATCAAACGACATATCCTGTGCCGAGACGGGCGCAGCGACAAGGAAGGCGGCGCATGCGACAAATACGAGCTTGAGCTTGGCTTGGATCATCATTGTCTTGTGACACAGAACGCGGGCCGGAAAAACGGCAAAACCGCCACAATCCCGCACTTTACCGCAATCGATGCCCTACAGGGCGTGACAAGCGGCAATTCCGTGGCTAGCGAGCGCGATGCGCGGACAGGTGGCAGAGCGGTTGAATGCACCGGTCTTGAAAACCGGCAAGGGTGCAAGCCCTTCGTGGGTTCGAATCCCACCCTGTCCGCCAACAGCCTTCATGCGCGCCATTCGGACTGAACGTGCCACTCAGAAGGCTCCTGCCAACACATTGTTTTAATTTGCAAAACATCCGAGCGCGTGCGCGTTCCACGGCGACGGGACACGGCCTCGCTGGCGTTAACCAATGTGTTTAGACACGCAAAATGGCGGAACTCCGCCGATTTTATACAATTTTACAAACCGTCCCCTAGGAGAAACCCTTGGCCATCTTAGGAAAGCGATAACCAAGCTCCGGTATAGGGTTGTGCATGACATACGCACATATCCGTACCGCCGCCTGCAGCCTAGCCATCGCCACCGCCCTGGTTTCGACCAATGCGATGGCAGAGGGCGTACCTGCCGGCACGCTGATCGAGAATACCGCAACCGCCAGCTATACGGACGGTTCCGGTACGCAAACCGTCGATTCCAACACGGTCACGGTCAAGGTCGACGAACTGCTCGACGTTGCCATTGCCTCGCAGGACGCAGGTGCCGTCGCGGTGAGTGGTGGTTCGGTTGTGTTGACGTTCGAGATCACCAACACCGGCAACGGACCGGAGGCATATGACCTGACGGCCGATCCATCGGTGACCGGAAACGATTTCGACATGACGATCGACGGGATCGCGGTCGATACGAACGGCAACGGTGTGTACGATCCCGGGGTGGATGCCATTCTCGGCGCAAGCGAGGCAACGCCTGAAATTCTGGCGGATGGTACGCTGACCGTGTTTATCCTCGCAACGCCCCCCGCCGGTGTTACCGACGGGCAGACGAGCGAAATCAACCTTCTCGCCGAAGCCGTGACCGGAACCGGCACCCCAGGTACCACTTTCGCGGGTCAGGGCGTCGACGGAAGCGATGCGGTTGTCGGCACGACCGGCGCCGATGACGAAACCAATGGCGCGCTGATTGCCAGCCTCGCGAGCCTGGCGCTCGTAAAGGCGGCAGCAATCGCCGACCCGTTCGGCGGAAGCGAGGCGGTGCCGGGTGCTGTCATTACCTATACGCTCACTGCAACCGTAGCGGGCAGCGGTTCGATTTCCGACCTGCGCGTTACCGATATCATCCCGACAGGCACAACTTACGAAGCCGGGACGCTTGCCCTCGATGCAGCGTCACTGACCGATGCCGATGATGCGGACGCAGGCAAGGCAGGTGCCAGCGGGATCGATGTTCTGATCGGCTCGGCAGCAGCTGGCAGCAACTACACCATTACCTTCAACGTCAAGATCGATTGAGGATAATACAATGAAAAACAATATTTTTGCGGATTTTCTTGTATTTGCAGCAGTGCTGTTCTCGACTGTGGGCGCAGCGCATGCCGAGGGTGTCGTTTCGCTCGACAGCGACGTGAAAGTCGAGCGTTCGGTCGACAAGGACGGCGTGAAAACGACCGTTCTTAGCGAACCGAACGACGTTATCCCCGGTGATCGGCTCGTCTTTTCGACCGAGTACAACAACCAGGGCGCCGATGCGGTCGACAATTTCGTCGTCACCAACCCGCTGCCCGGTGCAGTCAAACTGGCCGAACTCGATCCGTCGTTCCTCGTCTCGGTCGACGGAGGCAAGAACTATGCCCCGTTGTCCGATTTGACCGTCGACGTCGACATCGTCGGAAACCGTCCGGCTGAACTGGCAGACGTCACGCATATTCGCTGGGTCCTGAAGCGCCTCGATCCGGGCGCGCGTGGAACCCTCTCCTATCAAGCCATCGTCCGATAACCAGACCGGAGGACCGCTAACAGGCTGCGGGCGGACCAAAACGCGGCCGAAACGAAGAGGACCAAACCAATGACACGCACCAGCAGATGGCTGGGCGCGGTGAGCTCTTTTGCGCTCGTCGCACTCAGTACCAATGCGGCGCTTGCTGCGGGTACAGACGCAGGGACGCCGATCCAGAATACCGTGTCCGTCACATTTGACGTGGGCGGTGTTACCCAACCTTCGGTCAGCTCGAACACTGATGAGTTCGTGGTCGACCGCAAGGTAAACGTTACTGTCGCCGAAGTCGGTGGCAGCGCAACTATCGTTACGCCGGGCGCCGTCCAGCAGGTTACGACCTTTCAGGTCACCAACCTGTCGAACGATACTCTCGACTACGAACTGACCGTTGCCAACCAGTCGGGCGGCACATCGGCATTTGGCGACACCGACAATTTCGATGTCACCAGCGTGCTGATCTATGTCGACACCGACAATGACGGCGACTGGACCGACGAAACAGCCACCACCTATATCGACGAGCTGGCAGCAGACACCAGCCAGACGGTGTTCGTGGTTGCCAGTGTTCCGCTCGGCCAGGCAACCGGCGATGTTTCGACGGTTACCCTGACGGCTGACGGCCATGCCGGCGGCGGCGCAGGTTCGCTCGGCACGGAACTCACGACTTCGGCGACGAACGACGCCTCGGTTGTCGATACCGTCCTTGCCGACGGTTCGGGTGATACCGACGCCGACTATGACGGTGCCTACTCGGCCAGCGATGACTACAAGGTCTCTGCTGCGTCGATCAGCGCGGTCAAGAGCAGTACGATCATCAGCGATCCGATCACCGATGTGACCGGCGGTACGCCCAAGGCGATTCCGGGTGCTGTGGTCGAATACTGCATCCTCGTCACCAACGCATCTGGCAGTGCCGATGCAACCAACATCTCGGTGTCGGACGATGTTCCGGCAGAAGTCACGCGCGACAACACCTTCGGTGTCGTGCTCCAGACTTCGTGCTCGGACACGAGCAATCCGGGTACTGGTTCGTTCGCCGATCCAGGTGCGAACGGCAAGGGTGTTGCAAGCGGCAATCTCGGCACGTTGAGTGCCGGTGAGACGCGTGCTCTCCTGTTCCGGGCAACTATCGACTGATCTGACGGGTTATTCGATGGTCCACTTCCGGAAAATCCGCGACTTGGCAGCAGCGTTGCTTGCAACGCTGCTGCTCTTTGTCGTCTTTCCGGCACAGGCCCAGACCATTACCAATGTCGCCGGCGCTCAATGGCGTGTCGGCGGACAGGAACAAACTACGATTTCGAACGAAGTGTCGTTCGATGTGGTGGATCCCGGCGTCCGTATCGAGACTTTCCATCCCGGGCCGGGATCCTCCACCGTTTTGCCGATCAATACCCCGCTGTGTGGCGGCTCTCCCCTGCCAATTCCGGGCGGAGCGGGCAGTGCTGCAAACGGGATTGCAGTTGACCCTGCCGATGTCGTTCGTGCGGGCGAGCTGCTCGTTTTCCGGATCACTGCACCGCTGGCGAACCAGGACCCGGCAGCGATTGACTCCATTGAAGTTACCCTGACGACGAACTCGGGCGATGAAGAGCGCCTGACCGTCTACGAAAGTGGTGAAAACACAGGCGAATTCGTCGGTGCGATCCCCACCGTCGTGATCCCTCCGCAGCCTGTTCTGGGTGATTGCGCTCTCAGCGTGCAATCGGGCGAACAGATCACGATCGAATATCGCCGTCCCGACGGGACACCTATCGTCGAAGCGGCCGTTGCCGTCCTTGCCGATCCGTTCGGCTTCGTTTTCGACAGCCAGACCGGTGTCCCCGTTTCGGGTGCACGCGTGTCACTGGTCAACGCGGCAACTGGCCAGCCTGCCTCAGTCTTCGCAGAAGACGGCGTGACGCCCTGGCCCTCGACAGTCATCAGCGGCCAGCCGATCACCGATGCTGCGGGCAATGTCTACCAGATGGAACCCGGTGAATACTGGTTTCCGCTGGCACCGCTTGGCAGCTATCGCATCGTGGTCGAGCCGCCCTCCCCTTATTCTGCGCCTTCTGAGCGCACACCGGCGGAGCTGGCTGGCTTCACCAGGCCCAACGGTGATCCATATATCCTGATCGACGCGTCATATGGCGCGCCACTGGTGCTGGATTCGCCGCTGCCGATCCGCGTCGACATTCCGCTTGACCGACCCAACATCACCGTGGGCCTTCAAAAGACCGTTTCCCGCGCCGTCGCGATGCCGGGCGATGCGGTGGTCTACACCGTTACCATCCGTAACCTCGATACACTTGGCCCCAAACAGGATGTCGTCGTGCTCGACACGCCATCCCAATGGCTGCGCCTGCGCCAGGATACGGTCCGTGTAGACGGCCTGCCCGCTCCCGATGCAGTGAGCGTGAGCGCCGACGGACGGCAGCTGTCGGTCCGTTTCGACCAGATTGCAGCTGGTGCCACGCACACCATTCGCTACGCCATGGTCGTGCGTGCCGATGCCCCTCCGGGCCAGGCCCTCAACGAGGCAGTTGCAACCGATCGCAATGGCGACAGCATCCGCACCAGCGTGGCTCTGCGGATCGACCGCGAAACCGTCGGCAGCCGCATGACCTTGATCGGTCGCGTCACCGAAGGTCCGTGCATGCTCGAGAACGAGCGTCGCGGTATCCCGGGCGTGCGCGTCATCCTTGAAGACGGTAGCTTCGCGATCACCGATGCGGATGGCCGCTATCACTTCGAGGGGCTGCTGCCTGGTACCCACGTCGTGCAGGCGCAGCGCCAGACCCTGCCCGAAGGCGGCGAATTCGTGGATTGCTCGCGTTCGACAGCGAACGCCGGATCGACCAGCTCGCGCTTCGTTCGCGGTCAGGGCGGCAGCCTCGTTCAGGCAGATTTCTATGCCGATCTGCCCGAAGGCTGGGCACCGGTGAAGCCTGCCGAGGCCGATGAGCCCAAGGGCGATGCAGAAGCTGCCGGGGCGGAAATCGACTGGCAGGCCTATGGCGACGGTCCGATCGAATTTCTCTTCCCCGAAATCGGCCACAATCCGCGCGCGCCCGCTGTACGTGTGGCGATCCGTCACAAGCCGGGTCAGGTCGTTTCGCTTTCGAGCAATGGCAGACTGGTCGATCCGCTGTCATTCGATGGTGTCGAGCATGCACCCAATTCGCCCTTCGCGGTAAGCGTATGGCGCGGTCTGCCGCTCAATGGCGAAGTTACCAACTTCACTGCACAGGTCCGCAATGGCGACGATACGATTGCGGCCGAAATCGAACGCCGCGTCGATTTCGCCGCTGCACCGGCAATGGCGGTTCTCGATGCGGATCGTTCGAACCTTGTTGCCGATGGTGCGACCAAGCCAGTAATCGCGGTGCGTATCACGGATCGCAAGGGTCGCCCGGTGCGCGCCGGTGTCTCCGGTAGCGTCGCCATCAACGCGCCCTATGAAAGCGCGCGCCAGATCGAACAGATGCAATCGGCCCAGCTTTCGAGCCTGTCGGGCGGTAGCACTGCCCCGAACTGGACTGTGGAAGGCGACAACGGCATCGCGCTGATCGAACTGGCCCCGACCATGGTCAGCGGCCCGCTGCATCTGGAATTCACCTTCACCGACGGGCGGATCACCCGTTCGCAGGAGATCGAAAGCTGGATCGTACCCGGCGACCAGGAGTGGACCCTCGTTGGTCTTGCAGAAGGATCGCTGGGTGCACGCAGCATCGCCGACAATATGGAACGCACCGGGCGCTTCGACAGCGATCTTGGCGAAAACGCGCGTGTTGCCTTCTACGCCAAAGGCCGCGTGCTCGGGAAATTCCTGCTTACTGCGGCCTATGACAGTGCCAAGCAACGCGACGAAGAGCGGTTGCAGGGCGCTATCGATCCCAACGCCTATTACACGGTCTTCGCCGATGGTTCGGTGCGCCGCTTCGATGCAGCAAGCCGCGAGAAGCTGTATGTCCGGATCGAAACGGAAAGCTTCTACGCGATCTATGGCGATATCGTCACCGGCTTCGACCAGACCGAGCTGGCTCGCTACAATCGCGCTGCCACGGGTGTGAAGGCCGAAGGCCGCTTCGGCAACGTTCATGTGCAGGGCTTTGCCGCCGAGACCGAAACGCGCTTCCGCAAGGATGAAATGCAGGGCAATGGCCTGAGCGGTCCCTATCGCTTGTCGAGCCGCCTGATCGTGCCGAACAGCGAGCGCGTGCGGATCGAGGTGCGTGACCGCTTCCGGTCCGAGCTTGTCGTGGCAACCGAAGAGCTCGAACGCTTTGTCGACTACGACATCGACCTGCTTTCGGGCACCATCACCTTCAGCAAGCCGGTGCTCAGCCGCGACTTCGACCTCAATCCGCAATTCATCGTGGTCGAATACGAAACCGACGATCTCAACTCTGCCGGTGAATGGAATGCGGGCGTGCGCGCCGATGTAACGCTGGCCGATGGCGCGGTTCGCCTCGGTGCATCTGCCATCACCGACAAGGGTGACGATGCCCGCACGAATATCGCGGCTGTCGATGCCCGCGTGCGCGTTGGCAATGCGACTGAAGTTCGCGCCGAAGTGGCTGCCAGTCGCCGCGCCGGCGCAACCTCGACGGCCTGGCTCGTAGAAGCCGAGCACCGCTCGGAAAACTTCGATGTGCAGGCATATGCCCGTTCGATTGCTGCAGAGTTTGGCACCGGCCAGCAAAGCGGTGTCGAACGCGGGCGCCGCAAGGTTGGCGTCGATGCGCGGTATCGTTTCAGCGAGAACGCCAGCGTCACCGCCAGCGCATGGCGCGACGACAGCCTGACAGATACCGCTCGCCGCGATGCAATCCAGTTGCAGGGCACCTGGCGCAGCAAGTCGACCGACTTGCGCCTTGGCATCGCGCGCTTCGATGATCGCTATGCAGACGGCCGGTCGGGAGCATCGACCGTGCTCGAAGCAGGAGCGACACAGCGCCTGCTCGACAATAAGCTCGAACTGAGTGCGTCCAGCAGCATCGCGCTTGAGGGAACGGATTCAATCGACCTGCCGACTCGCCACCAGTTCGGCGCGTCCTACGCGGTGACAAACAACATCCGGGCCATCGGCTCGTATGAGATCGCTGAAGGCGACGCAATCGACGCCCGCACGTTGCGCGGTGGTATCGAAGTAGCCCCATGGTCGGGCGCGCGCGTCAGCACCACGCTGGGCCAGCAGGACATCGACGAATATGGCAAGCGCAGCTTCGCTGCCTTCGGTCTGTCGCAGAGCCTGCAGGTCAGCAAATCGCTCACCCTCGATGCGACGATCGACGGCAACCGCCAGATTGGCGGCGCGGATATCGGACAGGTCGTCAACCCGCTCCAGCCGGTCGCAAGCGGCGGTCACCTGGGTCAGGACGGCGAATTGTTCGAGGATTTCACGGCAGTTACGCTCGGTGCCAGCTGGCGCAAGGATCGCTGGTCGGCAACGGCTCGTGGTGAATACCGCGATGGCGAATATGCCGACCGCACGGGTGCGACCTTTGGCGTAATCCGCCAGCTGGGTGAAGGCAGCGTTGTCGGTTCGGGCTTCAGCTGGACGCGCGCGAAGGGCGAGAACGGTGCAATCACCGAAGTCATGGATGCCGCGATTTCCGCTGCGCATCGTCCGGACGAATCCGATTTTGCCTTCCTTGCCAAGCTCGAGTTCCGCAGCGACAAGGTGGTCGATGCGGTAGCTGGAGAAACCGGCCCGGCGGGCCGCACCGCGCTGACGGTCGATGGCGATGCCAAATCGCAGCGTTTCATCGGTAGCCTGTCGACCAACTGGTCGCCCAAGGGCTTCGACGAAGACGATGGCGGCCTGTTCCAGCGGACCGAAATCGGCCTGTTCCTCGGCGGGCGCTACAGCGTTGACCAGATTGACGATTTCGACCTCAAGGGCTTTACGGCCATGGCCGGACTTGATGCCCGTATTGGCATTGGCGACAATTTTGAAATCGGCGGCCGGGCGACAGTGCGGGCGAACCTGAAAGATGATGTAACCAGCTTTGCCTTTGGTCCGGAAATCGGCTTTAGCCCGCGCAAGGATGTGCTTGTGAGTGTCGGCTACAATATCGAAGGTTTCCGCGATCGCGATTTCTCCGCCGCGCGCAGCACCGACAAGGGTGTCTATGCGACGGTTCGGATGAAGTTCGATGCTGACAGCTTCAGCTTCCTGGGGCTTGGCCGATGATTGTCGCCGCGCAAGGCTGGATGGCACGGTTCGCGCCGCTGGTGCGCGTGCTGGTCGCCCTAACGATGGTGGCACTCGCCTTCATGGCAGCATCGCCCGCTTCGGCGCAGGTTACGACTCGCTATACGAACACGACGGACAGCGCGACCGGCTTTATCAATGAGACCAATACGCCCTGCAGCAATCCCTACACACGCACATTCACGGTTGGGAGCAACTATACGATTTCCGACGTGAATATCGGCGTTTTGCTGGCACATACTTATCGTGGTGACCTGCTGATGTGGCTGGTTTCGCCATCAGGCACGCGAATCCAGCTGGCATCCGGCGATGGGGCCGGGGCGGACAACTACAATGTCCTGTTTGACGATTCTGCCGCGTCGGCGATCTCGAACTACACTGCAAATGCAACAGCGACAGCGAGCACGACAGTGCCGCCCTATGCAGCGACATACCGGCCTGCATCGGTGTTGTCGGGATTCAATGGGCAGAGTTCGGCCGGTACGTGGACACTTGAGATCTGCGATCGGTTCAACGGAGATTCCGGCACGTTCTACCAGGCCGATCTCTACCTGACCTCGACGCCGACCAACTACGCCGACCTTTCGCTGAGCAAGACGTTGCTGACGTCTAATCCGACGTCCGGGAGTTCGGCGACGTTCCGCCTCACGGTCACGAACGCCGCGACCTCGCCCCAGACTGCAACCGGTATCGAGGTTCGCGACATCCTGCCCACCGGCTTTTCGTTCACTGGCAGCAACGGATCATACAACAGCAGCACTGGCATCTGGTCGGTCGGTAGTTTGGCACCGGGTGCGAGTGCGAGCATCGATATCACCGGCACCGTCAATGCGAGCGCCGGAGGCTCTTTCACCAACACTGCGGAGATCGTTTCAAGCAGCGTACCCGATATCGACTCGACCCCCGACAACGGCGTCACGTCGGAGGATGACTATGCCAGCGCAACGCTGACCGTGAGCGGGACACGCACCGCTGGCGTGCCTCCGACATTGACCTGCCCGGCAGGCTTCATCCTGTTCGACTGGGATCTGCCCGCCAACGACTGGGCTGCGGGCACCACAAACAACAACTATACGCTTGGGGCAATCGGCCAGATTCAGTTCCTGATGCAGAATCCGGGGACATGGCTGAACAATGCATCGGTCGGCGGTCAGTCCCCGACCCGGCAGGCAGTCGTACACGGGGCGACATTTGAGAACTCGGTTCTGCAACTGGTCGACCTCCCCGATCGATCATCGGTTGTCACGACCACCATCACGCTGCCCGCAATCATGCGTGGCGCGCAGTTCCGGATCTTCGATGTCGACTACGCAAACAATCAGTTTGCCGACAGGATGGAAGTCGAGGGCCGTTATCAGGGCGCGACGGTGATCCCGATCCTGACCAACGGGGTTTCCAACTACGTTGTTGGCAACCAGGCATTTGGCGACGCCGCCTCCAACAACGATTCAGCGGATGGTAACATCACCGTGACGTTCAATGCGCCGATTGACACGATCATCATCCGGTATGGCAACCACTCGCTCGCGCCGACCAATCCGGGGCAGCAGGGTATCGCGATCCACGATATCAACTTCTGCCGCCCGACAACTTCGATCACCGCGATCAAGACCAGTTCCGTCATCAGCGATCCCGTGACGGCGATTACCGGTGGCACGCCCAAGGCCATTCCCGGGGCGACCGTCCGTTATTGCCTGCTCTTCACCAACACCGGCGATACTGCCGCCGTCAACATCAGCGCGAGCGATACGTTGCCCGGCGACCTGACCTACACCGCCGGGACACTGAAGTCCGGGACAAGCTGCTCCACGGCAGTGCAAGCCGAAGACGATGACAGCTCCGGTGCCGACGAAAGCGATCCACATGGTGCGGCGAGCACCGGGACGGTCGTGACCGCAAGCGCAACATCGCTCGCTGCCGGGGCCACATATGCCGTCACATTCGAGATGACGGTCGACTAAGGCCGAGGCAATGCCGCCTGCCATGAATATGGCAGCCAAATCACTCGACCCAGCGTTTATCCAACTCCCCGAACAAGGGAACCGGGGATGACCATGGACGACAATACGTTGGCGGAGCGGACGAAGAACAACTGGTTGCTGTTCATTCCTCTGGCAGTGCTGACCGGGATCCTGACCATCGCCGGGGCGCTTGTCGCCTATTACCTCGTGACCGAACAGATGGGTTACACAGGCGGCAAATCCGGTGTGTTCTACATCGGCGGCGCCTTTGTTGGATACAGTATCGCAGCGCCGCTGTGGAAGCTCTATCGCAGGCGCTATCCCAAGGCTGCGAAGCAGGTCTGATCACACGATCCTGTATTGCTTCAGTTCCTCGTAATCGGCGCGGCATTCGTCGGCGACGCGGGCATATTCACCACTGAGTTCCGGCAAATCGCCGAGCGGTTCGCCAAAGCCCGTCGACTGGTTGACCTTGTCATACCAGTGCGCCCCCCAGATGCCGTCTTCGGGATGCGGTCCCTTGGTCCACTTGAGCATGGCTGTGTCCCAAGCGATCCCAAGCGCATTGCATAGTTCCCACAGGACGCCCGACGGGTCGGCGAGTATATCGTCGGAATCGACCACTGGCGGGGCCTTTCCGCTCCTGTCGGCCTCGATCTCGAAATATCGCCGCAATTGGGCGAAGCCGAGCATTTCGGCACGGCGCAGTTCGTTCTTCTTCTGATAGCTGGCGACAACCCGCTCCGGCGCGCGGATCAGGAAGGCGTGGCGATGATCCGGCATGTCGGCGATCGACACTGGCCCGACCATATGGTGCGGCATATGCTTCTGGTACCAGACCGGTCGCCCATCGGGTGCATCGCCCGACTGGCCTGCAAGCACCGACTCCCAATCGCAATCCATATCGGCAATCGTTTCGGAAGCCATGGGGTGCGGCTCTCCGGTGGCCTTCAGGAACGCACCGTAGAACGGCTCGTCCGACACCGCGCAATCCTCGCGGTTGCCGAAGCTGCGCATCATCGCGGTCGAGATATTGCGCGGCCCGCTCCACATGGCGATGCGAATGGTCATGCTTCGCCGCCCCGAACGTCCCGGTCCATCAGCGCCTTGTAGAGTCCCTGCAGTCGCTCGACCATCGGCCCCCTGCCCTCTGTCAGCCTGCGTCCGTCGGCTTCGGTAACCGGGACCACGCCGGCAAATGTGCCGGTGACGAAGGCCTCGTCCGCGCCATAGACATCGGTGAGGGAGAAGTTCTTTTCGAACACCGGGATACCTTGCTCGCGGCACACGCGAATCACATTCGACCGGGTGATCCCGCCAAGGCAGTAGTCGCCACTGCTGGTCCACACCTCGCCCTTGCGAACGATGAAAAAATGCGTCGAATTGCAGGTCGCGACGAAACCATGCGGATCGAGCATGAGGGCTTCGTCGGCGCCTGCCTGCGTCGCCTGGATACAGGCCGTGATGCAGTTGAGCTTCGAATGTGAGTTGAGCTTCTGGTCCTGCACCGCCGGATCGCCGCGACGGACATGGACGGTGAACAGGCGTATGCCGTTCTCGACCGTCGCAGGCAGCGGCGCCTTGTATTCAGGAATGATCACGATGGTGGCGGGAGAGATCACGACGCGCGGGTCCTGGTAGGGCGTAGAACGGATGCCGCGCGTCACCATCAGCCGGATATGCACGCCCTGCTCGCTGCGCATGGCGTTGCCGTCGATCGTCTCGTCGATCCGTTCACTCAGTTCCTTGCGTGTGAGGCCGATATCCATCGCAATGGCCTTCGCGCCTTCGTAAAGCCGGTCGAGATGCGCATCGAGGAAAGCGATCTTCCCTTTGTGCAGGCGCAACCCTTCCCACACCCCGTCACCCAGCATGAAGCCGCTGTCGAACACTGAAACGGTTGCTTCCGCACGCGGAACCAGTGTCCCGTTCACGTTAATCAGAACCACCTCGTTACGTGGATCGGCGGCGTATTCATGTGTACCCTTGGCCACGATCATCGCCCTCGCTTCAGGATATCATCCATCTGTTCGCGGAGCACCGGGTCCCATTTGGTCTTGAGGTCTTTTACCCGCTCCATAAGCTCTTCGTTCTCGCCGAATGGCACATCGAGACGGAACACATCGGCCACTTCGCGCATCGAGCTGCGGTCCATCTCTTCGAATGCGTCGGTCATTGCCCGTGCCTGCTGGCGATCCACCCCCAACACTTCGAATGCAGAGCGTCCCATGCGCAGGCTGCTGTCATAGGTTTCACGGATGATGTCCCGGCACCCATAGGCCCACAGGGCGAACACATGGTTGCGGTCGATCGCGCGCGCCATGACATGCACCTTGGGATAGTTGGCCACGACATAGCGGACCAGCTTGTCGATCTGCTCACGCTCATCGAGTGCGACGACCAGCAGTTTCGCCTTGGCGATCCCTGCCGAATGAAGCAGGTCGGGCCGTGTCGCATCGCCAAAATAGGTCCGGTACCCGAACCGGCGGACAATCTCGAGGTGGCGACTGTCATAGTCGATCACCGTTGTCTTGAACCCGGCCGCCTGCAGCATCCGGTCGACGATCCCGCCAACACGCCCGCGCCCGGCGATAATGATCGGGTTCTCCTCGTCGATGAGGTCGGCTTCCCGCTCCTCCGCCTCGCCCTTGCAATAGGCAGCGGCAATCAGCTTGTCGTAGACGATGAACAGCAGCGGCGTGACCAGCATGGTCAGCGCAACCACCAGCAACAGCAGGTCCGCCAGCGGCTCGTCGAATACGAAGTTGGCGAGTGCAAAGGCAATCAGGACAAAGGCGAACTCACCGGCCTGCGCGAGCGAGAGCGAGAACAGCCACGCCGCTTGCCGCCTGATCCCTGCAAGCCGGGCAATCACTGCGAGGACGGCGATCTTGGTGGCGATGACAACGGCGGCCCAGAACAGGACCCTGTCCCACTGCGCAATCGCCAGCTCGAAATCGATCCCTGCCCCGACCGTTATGAAGAACAGGCCGAGAAGAAGGCCCTTGAACGGTTCGACATCGGATTCCAGCTCATGCCGGTATTCGCTGTTGGCCAGCACAACCCCGGCGATGAAGGTGCCGAGCGCGGGCGACAGGCCGACCAGCGTCATCAGCAACGCAATGCCGATCACGAATACCAGCGCGGTTGCGGTGAATAGCTCGCGCAATTGGGCACTGGCGATGAAGCGGAATATCGGGCGGGTAAGATAGTTGCCGATCAGCGCGACAGAGGCGACGGCTGCGATGGTAACGATGGCGGCAAGCCATGCAGGCATGCCATCGGTCAGCGTCCAGCCTGCACCATGCGCTCCCTCTGCATGGTCGGCAGCACCGGCAGCGGCAAGTTCGGGAATGGCCAGCAGCGGGATCAGCGCCAGTATCGGAATGACCGCAACGTCCTGCAACAACAGGACCGAGAAGCTGGCTTCACCGCCCTCGCTCTTGAGCAGGCCCTTCTCGTTGAGGGTCTGGACGATGATCGCGGTCGATGACAGCGTGAGGACCATCCCGATCCCCAGTGCGGTGCGCCAGTCGTTCCCGCTGACGATTGCAATCAGCGCCAGCACGATCACCGTTGCGACAACCTGTCCGCCGCCCAGCCCCAGCAATTGCCCGCGCATGTCCCACAGCTTGCGTGGTTCCAGTTCCAGCCCGACAAGGAACAGCATCATCACGACGCCGAATTCGGCGAAACCCTGCAACTGTTCGATATCGACCGATAGCGCGGCCAGCAACTGGCTGATTGCCATCCCGGCGATCAGGTAGCCGAGCACCGATCCGAGGCCGAAGCGCGTTGCCACCGGGACTGCGACAACGCCGGCAACCAGGATGGTGAATGCGATGACGAGGAAGTCTGTCATTGCGCTCTTCTTTCATCTCCCTCCCCTTGTGGGGAGGGTCGGGGTGGGGTTTCCCCCGGTAACTGGGACGCGAGACCTGGTGGTCTCGCTCCCCCACCCCAACCCCTCCCCGCTGGGAGGGGCTTGATCTTCATCAGATATGCAGCGCCCGCCCGTAGCTCGCAAGCACGCTTTCATGCATCGACTCGCTGATCGTCGGGTGGGGGAACACCGTGTTCATCAGTTCAGCCTCGGTCGTCTCCAGCGTTTTGCCTACGACGAAACCCTGGATCATTTCGGTCACTTCCGCACCGACCATGTGCGCACCGAGCAGTTCGCCCGTCTTGGCGTCGAACACGGTCTTCACGAAACCTTCCGCCTCGCCCAGCGCGATGGCCTTGCCATTGCCGATGAAGGGGAATGTGCCTGCCTTCACCTCGTGACCCGCTTCCTTGGCCTTGGCCTCGGTCATGCCGACACTGGCGATCTGCGGGTGGCAATAGGTGCAGCCGGGGATGTTCGAGCGGTCGAGCGGGTGTGGGTGGACGTCCTTGTTGCCCAGTTCCTTAGCGATAGCCTCTGCCGTGGTAACGCCCTCATGGCTCGCCTTGTGCGCCAGCCAGGGGCCGGGGGTGCAATCGCCAATCGCCCACAACCCCTTCGACTTGGTACGACCGTAATCGTCGATCTGGATGAAGCCGCGATCCATCTCGGCCAGCTTTTCCAGCCCCACATTCTCGGTGTTGGGCACGATGCCGATGGCGGTGATGCAGTGGGTGAACTCGGTCTCGGCAATCTTGCCCGCCTTGTCCTTGACCTTGGCTTTGACGCCGCTGGCGGTGACCTTGATGTCTTCGACGCCAGCACCGGTCATGATGGTCATGCCCTGCTTGGTCAGGCTCTTCTCAAGGAAGGCGGAAACGTCCTTGTCTTCCACCGGCACGATCCGCTCGAGCATTTCGACCACGGTCACATCGCAGCCCATATCGTTGTAGAAGCTGGCAAACTCGATCCCGATTGCGCCACTGCCGATCACCAGCAGCTTCTTGGGCATTTCGGGCGGGGTCATCGCGTGGCGATAGGTCCACACCCGCTTGCCATCAGCCGGGGCAAACGGCAGGTCACGCGCCCGCGCGCCGGTGGCGACGATCACGTGCTTGGCGGTGAGCTTTTCCTCGCCCTTGTCGGATTTCACGGTGAGGCTGGTCGGGCCGGTCAGCGTGCCCTCGCCCATATGCACGGTGATCTTGTTCTTCTTCATCAGGTGCGTAACGCCCTGGTTCAGCTGTTTCGCCACGCCGCGGCTGCGCTTCACCACCGCCTCAAGGTCAGCCTCGATCTTGCCCGCAATCGTCAGGCCATAATCGCTCGCATGTTGCGCGTAATGCAGGATTTCCGCCGAGCGCAGCAGCGCCTTGGTCGGGATGCAGCCCCAGTTGAGGCAGATTCCGCCGAGTAGTTCGCGCTCGACAATCGCGGTCTTCAACCCCAGCTGCGCACAGCGAATCGCGGCGACATAGCCACCGGGTCCGGAGCCGAGAACGATAACGTCATATTGGGCAGTCATTCAGTCTAAGCCTTTCGAGCCTGAACAAGTGGAACACATGGAACACAGTCCAAAGGTTTGAATTCTTCCAGTGCACGGGGGGAGCTGGGGTAGGTTTTCAGGTGCGATTTGGCAGTGCGGGTCATTTCGGCACCATGCCATGCGCTGCGGTGAGTAGGACAGCGCAGACTTTCATCCCCGTTCGCCCTTAGCTTGTCGAAGGGCCGTCCTTCACTTCCGGCGTTGCACTCAAAGAAAGTGCGGTGCTTCGACAAGCTCAGCACGAACGGTTGAGCGGCGGCGCAATCTGTCATGCGACGACTGCCGCCACAGAACGCGGCCGGTCATTCTCATCGAGCAGGACGAATTTGAACGTCCCTTGCGCGACCCGGGTTTCAACCTCGCCATTACGCTCGCGGGCGATGGCTTCGGCGGCGATGGTCAGCGAGGTGTTGCCGGTGGCGGCGATCTTGCAATAGACCGAAAGCTCATCCCCCACCTGCATCGCGCCGGGGAAGGCGAAATCCGTCGCGGACACAACCACGGCCTTGCCCTTCCCCTCACGGCTCGCCAGCGAACCTGCGCCGAGCGCCATCTGGCTCATCAGCCACCCGCCGAACACCCCGCCATAGGGGTTGAGATCGGTCGGCATGGCCGTGACGCGAATGAGGGGGGATTGGTCAGGCAATTGCTTCCACCGCTTGGAGGATCGCAGCGGCGACAGCATCGGTGTCACTCAGGATATCATTGTTCCAGAATCGGAGGACTCTGAACCCCTGCGAAGCAAGCCAAGCATCTCGCTCTACATCGCTGCCACTATCGGCGTGCTGCGAGCCGTCCGCTTCGACTATTAGGCGGGCTTGAAAGCAGATAAAATCGACAATGAAATCACCGATTTGTTCTTGGCGCTTGAACTTGAACCCGGCCATCCGTCCAGCCCGTAACAATGCCCAGAGCCGTCGTTCCGCTTCGGTCGGTTCGCGGCGCATGCGCTTTGCGAGTGGCAACAGGTTGCGCTTGCCTCCTCTCCGACCCGCGTGCTGTCGCATTCCCTCTCCAAGCTTCGCTAGCTCGCTGCGCGAGCGAGCTTCGCTATCCTCTCCCGTGAAGGGAGAGGAGAATCGCTCGTTGCTCCTCTCCGCTTGCCGGAGAGGATACGCAGACTTGCGGGCTTGCCCGCTAGTCGGAGTTGGAGAGGTCAAACCACCAGCCCCATCGGGTTCTCGACCAGCTGCTGGAAGGCCTGCATCAGTTGAGCACCGTCGGCGCCGTCGATGGCGCGGTGGTCGAAGCTGCCGGTGGCGCTCATCACCGTGGCAACCTGCAGCGCGCCGTCGACCACATGCGGGCGCTGCTCGCCTGCGCCGACTGCGAGGATCATGGCCTGCGGCGGGTTGATCACCGCGTCGAACTGCTTGGTGCCGAACATGCCGAGGTTCGAGAGCGAAGCAGTGCCGCCCTGGAATTCATGCGGCTGCAGCTTGCCATCGCGCGCCTTGCCCGCCAGTTCCTTCATCTCGCTGCTGATCTGCGCGAGACCCTTGCGGCCCGCATCGCGGATGATCGGCGTGATCAGCCCCGACGGAGCAGCGACCGCGACCGAGACATCCTCGCGGGCATACTGGAACAGCTCGTCGCCCTGGAAGCTTACATTGCACTTGGGCACACGCTGGAGCGCGCGGGCGAGCGCCTTAATCAGCAGGTCGTTGACCGACAGCTTCACGCCGTCCGCTTCGAGGCTCTTGTTGAGCTCGCCGCGCAGTTTGAGCAGCGCATCGAGCCGCACGTCGACCGTGAGGTAGATATGCGGGATCGTCTGCTTCGCCTCGGTCAGGCGGCGCGCGATGACCTTGCGGACATTGTTGAGCTTCTGCGCTTCGTAAGGTGCGTCGAGATCGCCGCCGAGCTGCGCAACGGGCTGCGGCGCGCTGGGCGTAGGTGCGGCACTTGCCGCCATGGACGGGGCCGCGCCCGGCTTCGCGCCTTCGACATCCGCCTTGACGATCCGGCCGTTCGGACCGCTGCCTGTAACGCCCGACAGATCGATGCCCTTCTGTTCGGCAATGCGCTTCGCCAGCGGGGAAGCGATGATACGGTCGCCCTCGGCCTTCGGTGCGCTTCCTTCATCCGTTCGCCCTGAGCTTGTCGAAGGGCTGTTCTTTTCTTGTGGCGTGGCATCAGGAGTAGAGGACGGGGCTTCGACAGGCTCAGCCCGAACGGGTTTCGAGCTTCCCCCGTCGACCTCAGCAGCCGCCGCATCGCCCACATCCTCACCCTCTTCGGCAAGGATGGCGATGACGGTGCCGACCTTCACGTTCTCGGTCCCCTCGGGAACCTCGATTTTCGCAATCACGCCTTCATCGACCGCTTCGAATTCCATTGTCGCCTTGTCGGTCTCGATTTCGGCCATGATATCGCCGGAACTCACCGTATCGCCTTCCTTGACGAGCCAGCGTGCGAGCGTGCCCTCCTCCATGGTCGGCGACAGGGCGGGCATCTTGATCGGTGTGGGCATGGGTGTTCGCGAAATCCTGTTTTTTCCGTAGCGTCACCCTCTGGCCAATTTGGCGCTCGCGGGCAAGGTTCTTGCGCCGAATACGATTTCAGCGGATACCATGCACCGGACAGATCGCCTTGCGAGCCGGGCGACGGGGGAATTGCGATGCGAGTTTACCTGGTCATCATGGATGAAACGGAGGAGGCGCAGAAAGCGCTCCGCTTCGCCTCGCGCCGAGCTTCCAAAGCCGGCGGGGCAGTGCATATCCTTGCCATCGTGCAGAAACAGAACTTCAACGCCTTCGGATCGGTGCAGGCGACCATCGAAGAGGAAGCGCGCGACCGTGCCGAAATCATGGCCAGCAGCGCCGCCGGAAACCTGTTTTCGGAAAGCGGGCGAATGCCGACAATCGCAGTGAAAACCGGCGAGGGCCAGGCCGTGATCCGCGAATATCTCGCCGAGCATCCCGAAGTTGCCGCGCTGGTGCTCGGTGCAGCAGCCGAGGGTTCGCCCGGCCCGCTTATCAACCACTTCGTCGCCAATTCGGGCAGCCTGCCCTGCCCGCTCTATATCGTGCCGGGCAGTTTCTCGATCGAGGATATCGACCGCCTAGCCTGACGCGGTGCTTCAGCGCCGCCGCTTGCCCTGATGCCGGATATTGCCCGGCCTGCCTCGTTTGCCGCCGACATATTTGCCCTTGCGTTTGGGCACAGGTCGCGCGCCGCGCGGCTCGATCGGGTTGCCGTCGCTGTCGAGCGGCACGAACTTGAGTGCGCCGGTCAGCGGATTGGCTTCGCCCAGCTTGAGCTTGAGCCGATCTCCGGGTGAATAGCTGGCCCCGCTGCTTTCCCCGACCAGCGATTGCGCGGCCTCGTCATAGCGGAAATGTTCGGCGCCCAATGTCGATACTGGCACTAATCCGTCACCGCCCAGCCCCTCTATCGTGGCGAAGAAGCCGAAGCTTTGCACTCCGGTGATGCGGGTATCGAAGGTTTCACCCACCCGGCTTGCCAGCCATGCCGCAACATAGCGGTCGATCGTATCACGCTCCGCCTCCATCGCACGGCGCTCGGCCTGGCTGATGGCATCGGTGATTTTCGACAGGTCGTTGCGGTCACGATCGGAAAGGCCGGTTGCAGGCGGCAGGTCGGATTTAGGCTTTGGCTGTTCAAGACCATAGGCATCGACCAGCGCGCGATGCACCAGCAGGTCGGCATAACGGCGGATCGGTGAGGTGAAGTGCGCGTAGGAGCCGAGCGACAGGCCGAAATGCCCGGCGTTTTTCGGGCCGTAATAGGCCTGCGTCTGCGTGCGCAGCACCGCCTCCATCACCTGCGCCTTTTCGCTCTCGTCGGTCACATCCTTCAGCATGCGGTTGAACAGGCCGGGAGTGATCACCTGCCCTAGCGCGAAATTGCGCCCGAAGGTGGCGAGATATTCCTTCAGCGCGACCAGCTTCTCGCGGCTCGGTGGCTCGTGGACGCGGTAGACCACCGGCGCGGTCTTGTTTTCCAGTGCCTTTGCCGCCGCGACATTGGCGGCGATCATGAAATCCTCGACCACCCGATGCGCGTCGAGCCGTTCGCGAATGGCGATTTCGGCAATCTTGCCCTGATCGTCGAGAATGACCCGCCGTTCGGGCAGTTCGAGTTCGAGCGGATCGCGCTTGTCGCGTGCGGCGGCGAGCACTTTCCAGCATGCCCACAGGTTCTGCAGCCCTTCGTCCGCCTCGCCAGAATCGATCTGCGCCTGCGCGTCCTGGTAAGCGATATTCGCCGAAATCCGCACGATGGCGCGGCGGAACTGCTGCTCGAGCACCTTGCCCTGCGCATCGATATGCAAATGGCACACCATCGCCGCGCGATCCTCGCCCTGCTTGAGCGAGCAGACATCGGCGCTCAGCACTTCGGGCAGCATGGGCACGACGCGGTCGGGGAAATAGACCGAATTGCCGCGTTTGCGCGCCTCGCGGTCAAGCGCGCCGGATGGGCGGACGTAAAAAGAAACGTCGGCGATGGCGATCACCGCCTTGAAGCCGCCCTTGCCGTCCGGTTCGGCCCAGATCGCATCGTCATGGTCGCGCGCATCGGCGGGGTCGATAGCGACAATGGGCAGGTGGCGCAGGTCTTCGCGCTGGTCCGCGCTTAGCGGCAGTTTCGCGGCAAGTTGCGCTTCCTCAAGCGCCGCCTCGGGGAAGATATGCGGAATGCCGTGCTTGGAGATCCCAATCAGTGAAAACGCCTTGGGCGCGAGCGGATCGCCGAGCACCTCGACCACCTTCACGCCCGAGCGGGGTGACTTGCCTGCCGGTTCCGCCAGCACCAGCTGGCCTTCCTGCGCATCGCCAAGGTCGGCGATCATTGCGGATTGCCGCACCCGCTTGTCGATCGGCGCGAGCCAGCCCTTCCCGCTGCTGTCAAGCTCGACCACGCCCATCAGCCCCTCGGTTCGCGCCGGAAGCTTCTTCATCACATGGGCTTTCCACCCACTGCCCGCCTCTTCGGTGCGGGCAAGGATGCGGTCGCCGATCTTCAGCGCGGCATGGCGCGATTTGCCCTTCTTGTTCTCGATCACCCGCAGCCTTGGCGGGGGTGAGGCATCGTCGGGCTGCCAACTGTCGGGAATGGCATAGGGCTCGCCATCCTCGATCTCGAGCACGCGCAGCACGGTGACCTTGGGCACACCACCCATGCGGTGATAGGCCGTCTTCCTGCCGTCGATCAGCCCCTCTTCAGCCATATCCTTGAGCAGTTTCTTGAGGGCGATCTTTTCCTGCCCCTTCAGCCCGAAAGCCTTGGCAATTTCCCGCTTGCCGACAATGCCGTCAGCGGACTGGAGGAATTCGAGGACCTGCTCTTTCGAGGGCAGTCCATGTGGGCGCTTCGCGCGCGGTTGCTTTGTGTGGGGGCGTTTGGCCATAGGCCGCCCATATGGGCGCGGGCTTATTCGCTGTCACCCTCTTCCTTGGCAATGGGCGCAAAAGCTCCGGCGGGAACGGCACTGGAGACAGGGCTGTTGTGCAATTCGCCAAGGGCTTCGACCCCGAACAGCCAGTCGTCGCCGCGCAAAGGCACTGTGCGCTCGATAGTGCCGCTCGCCGCATCGGGCGCGGCTTCGCAGGCTTCGATGGATGAGCCATCCGTGCCTTCGGGCGCGGTTGCGCGCCAATGCGCTTCATCGGTCCGGCGCATGCGGATGCAATAGCCGGTCGCCCCGGCCACGGGGGCCCAGCTGACCAGCGTGTCTGTGCGGACTGCGGCTTCGGCCTTGACCATCGGCGGCATCGGCGCCTTGGCGAGCCGGTCGAGGGCGCGGACATTCAGCCGCGTCACATTGGCGAGATAGCCGAAATCCATCTCGTCCACCGTATCGCCGTAGGTCACGCCACCTTCCGTGCGCAGGTCCTGGTGCTGGTGCTCATAATCCTCCACCGCGACCGAAAAGCGCACGGCGGGATAACCCTTGTCGAGGAAGGGTATCTGGTCCCCGCCCCGCCCCATGCGGTCGGTGCGCCAGATCTGCCGTACATCGAGCTCGGCAGGATATTCGTCGGCCAGCGCATCGATCCAGCGTGAGAGGTTGCGGCCCGGGCTGTCGTTCTCGCCGCCATTGCGGCGCTGGTCGGCCCGCAATCCGTCGGTCAGGTCCGCACGCGGCCCTTCCGAGAACACGCGAACGTGGGAATTGTCGCAATAGCCGTCGGATCCGCAGCTGCCGCCGACGATATCGTTGTTGAGCACGGCCTTCACCGTCCAGCCCTGCGCCTCGGCATAATCCGCCATCAACTGGCCACCATACAGCCCCTGCTCCTCACCCGAAAGCAAGGCGTAGACGATGGTTGTCGGATATTCGTGCTGCGACAATGCCCGTGCCGCCTCGATCACCAGCGCAGTGCCCGAACCATCATCATTCGCGCCGGGGGCATCGCTGGTGAAGTCCTGCACGTCGGACACACGGCTGTCGATGTGGCCCTGCACGATCACGACCTCGTTCGGGCGTTCGGTCCCGCGCTGGATCGCAACCGCATTGCGCAAGCGGGTGGGTACGGGAATGCGCCGCCCTTCGACCATGCGTTCGGGAAGCACGACCTCAAGGCATCCGCCGCAATCGGAAGAGATGCCGCGAAACACATCGGCGCCCCAATCGACAGCGGCCCCTATCCCGCGCGCCGGATTGTCCTGCTCGGAAAGCGTGTGGCGGGTGCCGAACGCGACAAGTCGCTCGACATCCGATTTCAGCCGCTCCGCCGAGACGCTCTCAGCCGGGTCGGTAGCCTCTTGTGCATATGCGAGGGTGGAAACGGACAGGGCGAGCTGGAAAAGACAATAGCGCATTGCGCCACTGTCTATGCCCCCGCCCGGCTTTGGCAAGCGTTTAACTTGGTGCGCCCTCAGCCGAGCGAAACCGGCTGCTCGCCATACTTGTTCGGCCCGTCATCGGATTCGAGGACGCCGAAGATGATCGTCACGAGGTAGCCGACCCAGCCCAGGATACTGGAGAAATAGAGTCGCGACTGGTCGCCCATCGCCACGTTGGGGTCGCTCTGGGTCATCATCGACTGCGTCATTTCGATGAGCTCGTCGATGTTCAGTGCGTTGGTAATCGCAGTGTAAAGGACAGGTGCAAGGGCGAGAATTGCGATCCAGCCCGGCTTCCCCGAGTCATGCAGACGGCGCACGAAGCTTGCAACGAACAGCGCTGAAGCCAGCACAGTCACACCGGTGCCAAGATAGGTTGCAGTGCGCATCGTGTCGCCAATGTTTGCCGCCATCGCGGCGTTCATGTCGGCCGGATCGACTCCGTTCTGTGCAGCTTCGATCGCCGAACCGAACATCTCTGCGTACATCGGGATCTGGGTGATCAGCCCCAGAACGAACTGTATCAGGACGAGGAACAGCATATACCACCAGAAGGTAGACCGTGCGTCCCGGCCATTGAAATTGCCGAGATTTGCGAGGTTGTATTTGACCGAAGCAATCATTCTGTCCCCCTGATGCTCAGTATGCCCGCGCGACGTAGATGCGCTCAACTGCCGGTTCGCCCGTGAAGATGCACGCACCGTCGACCGCTCCGGTCTGCATCGGGACGTTACGGATTGTCAATTTCAGTTCCTTGAGTTTTTCGACAACCGTGTCGAGTGCGGCACCCGTCGGTTTGGCCCATTGCACCTCGACCCATCCGGGGTAGCGGCCGTTGGAATTGTAGAACTCGGTCAGCGCGTCGAGCGTATCGATACCGCGGGTGATATTGGCATCGCGCCGATCGCGGGCTTCGTCGAACAGCGAAGCCTGGATTTCCTCGAGCAGAGCCGGGATGGCCTGGCCGGCCGTTTCGGCCGAAGGCGTCTCAAAAGCGGTCTTGCCGTTTTCGGTATTCCATAGCCGGTCGCGGCGGAGCAGGCTGACGACGCCATTTTCCATATCGCGGCCACCGACTTCGATAATGACAGGCACGCCCTTGCGCACCCAATCCCACCGTTTGGCAGCCGCCTTGCCGGGCTTCTTGTCGAGCAGGACGCGGACCTTCTCACCCAGTGCTTCGGCAGAGGCGAGCGAGGCCCGCAGTTTTTCGCAATATTCGATCAGCGCGTCGTCTTCCGGCTTGTCGCGCAGCATCGGCAGGATCACCACCTGCCACGGTGCGATCGTGGGCGGCACGCGCAGCCCGTCATCGTCACCATGCGTCATGATCACGCCGCCGACCATGCGGGTCGAAACACCCCAGCTAGTCGTGTGGCACAGCTGCTGGGTGCCTTCACGATCCTGATACCGGATGCCCGATGCCTCGGCGAAATTGGTGCCGAGATAGTGGCTGGTTCCGGCCTGCAATGCCTTGCCATCCTGCATCATGGCCTCGATCGACCATGTTTCGACCGCGCCGGGAAAACGCTCATTCTCCGGCTTCTCGCCAGCGATCACCGGCATGGCGAGGTCTTCCTCTGCGCAGGCGCGATAGACTTCGAGCATCCGCATGGTGTGCTCTTTCGCATCGGCCATATTTTCGTGCGCGGTATGCCCCTCCTGCCACAGGAATTCGCTGGTGCGCAGGAACATGCGGGTGCGCATTTCCCACCGCACGACATTGGCCCACTGGTTGGTCAGCAATGGCAGGTCACGCCAGCTCTGCACCCAGCGCGCCATCGCATCGCCGATAATCGTCTCGGAGGTCGGACGGACTACCAGCGGCTCTTCGAGCTTCGCTTCGGGATCGGGGATCAGCCCGCCTTCACCGTCGGCGATCAGCCGGTGATGGGTGACAACCGCCATTTCCTTGGCGAAGCCTTCGACATGCTCGGCCTCACGCTCGAAATTCGACAGCGGGATGAAGATCGGGAAATAGCAATTGTCGTGCCCCGTATCCTTGATCCGCTGGTCGAGCAGGCGCTGGATGCGTTCCCAGATGCCATAGCCCCACGGCTTGATCACCATGCAGCCGCGCACACCCGATTCCTCGGCGAGATCTGCTGCGGAGATGACTTCCTGATACCATTGCGCAAAATCGTCGGCGCGCTTAACCGACAGGGCGTGGCGGATATTTGACACGGATTGTTCCTGCTTGATCGTTTGGACGGACGGGTGGTGCGCCCTATTTGTCGAGTTCGTCGAGTTTCTTCTGCATGGCGGCCATCTGTTCGCGAAGCGCCGCAATCTCGTCGCTGTCGCCGGCCTTGCTATCCGATGCGGTGGGCTTGGAACCCGGCATCAGCGCATCGCCCATCGCCTTCATCACCGCAAGATTGGTTTCGGCAATCTTGGCCAGCGGATTGCCGGTGATGCCCTTCTTGAAAGCTTCCTGCAGCTTGGCCTGATTCTGGCGGAAGTTCTGCATGCTCGCTTCGAGATAGCTCGGCATCATCGACTGCATCGAATTGCCATACATGGCGATAAGATCGCGCAGGAAGCTGACCGGCAGCATCTGCGATCCGCTCGATTCCTCTTCCATGATAATCTGGGTGAGGATCGAGTGCGTGATGTCATCCCCGCTCTTCGCGTCGACGACTTTGAAATCGACGTCTTCACGAGTCATCTTCGCAAGATCATCCAGCGTGATGTAGCTAGACGACCCGGTGTTGTAGAGGCGGCGATTGGCGTATTTCTTGATGATTATCGTATCGCCATCCTGCGCGCTGCGCTTGGCCATGGGCGTACCCTCTCATGTTGCAATGCATGCTGCATTAGCAGGTGCAGCAAGTGCAGTGCAACAAATCCCTGTCAGATAGTGCTTCTGTCGAAACGATTGCCAATCGTCGTCAGCAATTCATACTGGGAAATGCCGGATTTCGCGGCAGTTTCCGGCAGGCTGAAAGGGATGTCGAGCCAGTCGCCTTCCCTCAGGCCCATGCTCGCACTTGCATCGACGACGATCATATCCATCGACACCTTGCCCAGTATCGGCAGGGACTCGCCTTTCCATTGCACGCTGCTTCCCGGTCCGCGCGGGCGAAGGAAGCCGTCGGCATAACCGATCGAAATGACCGCCACGCGCATGTCCCGGTCTGCCACGAACGTCGCATTGTAGCCGACGCCATCACCTGCCTCGATATCGCGCAACTGGATCACAGCAGCCTGCGGGTAGGCAACCTGCCGGATGTCATTGGCCAGTTCGGCGCGCGGCACACCGCCATACAGCGCCAGGCCGGGCCGGGTCTGGTCGAAGTGGTAGGCCGGACCAAGCGCGATACCGGCGCTGTTGGCGAAACTGCGCCGCTTGTGTCCGATTACCCCGAAAACAGAAGCAAAACGATCGAGCTGGAGCTCGTTCATCGCGCTGTCTTCATCGGCCGATGCGAGATGCGACATCAGGCAATCGACTTCGAGTTCGCCGATGATCGCCGCGCCAACGTCTCCGAGGGAGAGGCCGAGCCGGTTGATGCCGCTGTCGACCATCAGGTGACAGCGCCCGCCGCCGCTTGCCGACCAGATTTGCGCCTGGTGCAGGCTGTTGATCACCGGGACCACCCCGAGGCTGCGGGCAAAATCGGCTTCTTCGCGCGTGTTGGGGCCATGCAGCACCGCGATGGACCTTGGCGGCACATGCACTGCGACCCGGCTGACTTCCGACCAGTGGGCGACGAAGAATTCACTCGCACCCGCGTCACGAAGCGCGGGAACGGCATGCTCGACGCCTACACCATAGGCATCGGCCTTGACGGCGGCAGCGGCATTCGCCGAACCGGACATCCTGTCGAGATGAAGCCAGTTGTGCTGCAACGCCGCCCGATCGATGTGCAGGCGCAGGCTGGCGGGAAGTGTGTCAGGCATCGTCCTCAAAATCCTGCGGCGGGCCATCGGGCAGGCCCCACCATGCCACGAGCAGCCCGAATGCCACCACGCCCCAAGTGTACCACAAGCCGGAGTAGATATTGCCGGTACTCGCGACGATCACCCCGGCGATCAACGGCAGGAAGCCGCCCAGATAGCCTGCGCCGATGTGGTAAGGGATCGACATCGAGCTGTAGCGAATTTTCGGCGGGAACATTTCCGCCAGCAATGCGGCGACCGAACCATAGGTCAGTGCTGACAATGCGCTGAGGACCAGCAGGATCGCAACAATGCCGAGCAGGCTTGTGAGAGGCGGGGTCTGGCGCGAGAAATCGAAGCCATGTTCTGTCAGCGCCGCCTGGATTTCGTCACGCCGCGCGTTGCCGTCTTCGAACCAGTTTGCACCTTGCTCGATCGCTTTGCCATTGACCGTCAGTTCAAGTGTTTCGCCCGGTCGCAGCTCGTAGGCCACACCGCTGGAGGTCAGGGTCTGCAGGATATCACCGCATGGCGATTGCTTGCGCTTGAACAGCTCGGCGAAGGGATCGGTCGAGCATTGCGGGCCTGTCACCACCACAGGATTGCTTTTTGCCGCTTCGGCCAGCCCCGGATTGGCGAGGTTGCCCATGGCCCAGAAGCTGGGGAACAGCAGCAGCAGGGTCAGTATTGCGCCGATGATAATCGGCTTCTTGCGCCCCACCCTGTCCGACCACCTGCCGACAAAGACGTAGAAGGTCATTCCGATCAACCCGGCAACGAGCAAGGTCAGTTCGACAGTCAGCTCATCAAGCCGCATATCGCGCTGGAGGAATGACAGACTGGAGAAAAAGGCAGAATACCAGATCGTGGTGAGGATGCCGGTTACCCCGAACAGGGCCACGAAAATGCGCTTCTTGTTGCCGGGGTAGGTGAAGCTCTCGACGAAGGGATTGCCGGACATCTCGCCCGCTTCCTTCATCGCCTTGAACACCGGGCTTTCGGACAATTTTAGCCGCATCCACAGCGATATGCCCAGCAATACGATCGACAGCAGGAACGGCACGCGCCAACCCCATGCGTTGAACTGGTCCTCCGGGATCAGGAAGCGGCAACCGAGCACCACGATGATCGACAGGATGAACCCGCCGACCACGCTTGCCTGGATAAAGCTGGTGTAGAACCCGCGCTTCTCCTTCGGTGCATGTTCGGCGACATAGATCGCCGCGCCGCCATATTCGCCGCCCAACGCAAGGCCCTGGAGAATGCGCAACAGGATCACGATGGCAGGTGCGGCAATGCCGATGCTGTCCGCGCTCGGGACGAGCCCCACCCCGGCCGTTGCGATGCCCATCAGCGTGACGGTGACGAGGAAGGTATACTTCCGCCCCAACCGGTCACCGAGAAAGCCGAACAGGATTGCGCCCAGCGGACGAAATCCGAAACCGATCGCAAAGCCTGCCCAGACCAGCAGGATTTGCAGCGTCTCGTTGTCGCTCGGGAAAAATGCCTTGCCGATCAGGCTGAACAGCGTGCCGTAGATGAAAAAATCGTACCACTCGAACACGGTGCCGGCAGAGCTTGCCCCGATAACGAGCCTGATTTCCTTGTCGCTCGGCTCCAGTTCGCCATTTTCGGTCTGGGCGTTCATGCCTTCTCCTCCCCTGAACGATGCGGGGCGGTCTAGCGAGGCGCAGCGCTGTTGGAAAGCGCGCGGATCGCAGCCTTCCACGGCAGCAGGATCGCGCCATGCCTGCCCGGGTGTTCGCGAGCGGGTTCGAGCATGGCGATGCGCGGCCAGTCCGGCTGCCTCCCGCCGCCGTCGAGCCATGCTTCGATCTGGCCTGACGCGCTTTCGATTTCCGCAAGTGACCTGCCTGCGGCGTCACCTGCGAATATTGCAGCGGCGGCCTGGCCGATTGCGCAAGCCGTCACTTTTAGCCCGAATGCCTCGACCCTGCCGGTATCGTCGGGCGTGCAGGCAAAAGCGATCGTGCTGCCGCAACTGCGTGAACGGGCTTCGCCGACAAGGTCGAAAGCCGGATCGACCGGATAGCTGGCCAGTTCGACCGCCAGCGACAATATGGCGGGAGTATAGAGTTGAGCAGGCATTGTAGCGACCATGCCTAATCCCCGATCCTGTTCGCCTCTTCCTCCTCACGGATTTTTGCCCGGCGTTCATGGATCATTTCCACCAGCGCATCGGTCGAAGCGTTGACCACCTGATAGGTCCGGGCGGTAGTCATCCATGTTGGACGCCCCGCTATGCCCCAGACCGTGTCATAGCCGAGCACCAGCAGCGAGAATCCGATCACCACGATGATCGCGCCATTGATCGCCCCGAAACCGAAGCCAAGGACGCGGTCGATCGGCCCAAGCAGCGAATTGCGCGAAGCATTGCCCGCGCGACCTGCAATCAGCTTCATCGCGGCATAGGGGATCAGCAGCAGCAGGACGAAGGCAAGGATCGCCGTTGCCGTGCTCGCCCCGGTATAGGGCCACAGCGCGTCATAGAGCGGCGTATGCAGGTAGCGGATCGCGAAGATCGCGAGAAACCACGAGGCGAGCGAAAGCACTTCCTGCACCAGCCCGCGCATGAAACCGCCAATCGCTGCTACGCCGACAACGCACAGCACGATGATATCGAAACCCGTCATATAGCCAGCAGAACTAGGATGAAGCCATTACCCGGTCAACGAGATTGCCCAATTGCTTGAGGGGGCAGTAGTTAAGGTCGCCTGAACCGTCCGCATCTTCCGGGCCGACACCGATGCCGAAGCCGAGCTTTGCCGCTTCGCGCATACGAAGCCCGGCATGCGCGACAGGACGTACTTCCCCCGCGAGCGAAACCTCCCCGAACCACACGCTTTCCGCAGGCAACGGTTTGTCGGCCAGTGCGGATACCAGGGCGGCTGCAACGGCAACATCTGCCGCCGGGTCCGACAGGCGATAGCCGCCTGCGACGTTGAGATAGACCTCTGCCGAGCTAAAATTGAGCCCACAGCGCGACTCGAGAACCGCCAGCAGCATGGCGAGCCGCCCCGAATCCCAGCCAACAACCGCGCGGCGCGGCGTTGCCCCGGATTGCAGCCGAACGATCAGCGCCTGCACTTCGACCAGGACCGGGCGGGTGCCTTCCAATGCCGGAAACACCGCGCTGCCAGCCAGGGGTTCATCACGACCGGACAGGAACAGCATGGATGGGTTCTTGACCTCTTCCAGCCCTGCCCCGGCCATTGCGAACACGCCGATTTCGTCGACCGCACCAAACCGGTTCTTGAGCGCGCGCAGGATGCGGTACTGGTGGCTGCGTTCCCCCTCGAAGCTCATCACCACATCGACCATATGTTCGAGCACGCGCGGACCGGCGATGTTGCCATCCTTGGTGACATGCCCGACCAGCACCAGCGCAACACCGTTTTCCTTGGCATAGCGGATCAGCTCGAACGCGCAGCCGCGCACCTGGCTGACGGTGCCCGGCGCGCCCTCGATGGTGTCCGAATGCATGGTCTGGATCGAATCGATCACCAGGAACGCGGGTGGTTCCATCGCATTGAGCGTGGTCAGTATATCCCGCACCGATGTGGCAGAGGCCAGTTTGATCGGCGCGTCCGCCAGCCCGAGGCGCGATGCGCGCAGGCGCACCTGCCCGGCGGCTTCCTCTCCGCTGACATAGACCGTTTCAGCGCCGCCCTTGGCGATTTTTGCCGCAGCCTGCAGCAGCAATGTCGACTTCCCGATGCCCGGATCGCCCCCCATCAGGATTGCCGAGCCCGGCACCAGCCCACCGCCCAGCGCGCGGTCGAACTCGGCCAGCCCGGTCGCGCGGCGCTGCAACGGCGCACCCGGCGTGTCGAGCGGTTCGAATTCGACCTTGCGCCCGCCGCCGGAGAGATCGTGCTTCTGCGAGAACACCGTGGCCGGAACATCCTCCGCCAGCGTGTTCCACTCGGCGCAGTCGGGGCATTGCCCCTGCCAGCGGTGTGAAACCGATCCGCATGCTGCACAGATATATCGTTTCTTCGGCTTGGCCATGGCGCAGCGATAAACAGAACATTTGAGGAACGCAATTGCCTTCGCGCGAATTGCCCGCCACAATCCTTTCATGCGGCAAAAGGAACTCAGGATTGCACTCGTCTGCTATGGCGGGGTGAGCCTTGCGGTCTACATGCACGGCGTCACCAAGGAAGTGTGGAAGCTCGCGCGCGCAAGCCGTTCGTTCCATTCGGGTGAGCCGAGGCAGGCCGGGGTCCAGGGCGTCTATCGCGATTTACTGGAGCATATCGAGCAGGATGGCGGCCTGCGTTTGCGCGTGCTGCCCGATATCATGTCGGGTGCGAGTGCGGGCGGGATCAACGCCGTGTTCCTCGCGCAAGCCATTCATTCCGGGCAGTCGCTCGAGCCGCTGACGGATCTGTGGCTCGACGTGGCCGATGTCGACAAGCTGCTCGATCCCGATGCCCGGCCGGTCTGGCGTTTCGCCAAGTTCTGGGCGCAGCCGATCGCGTGGTGGCTGTTCAAACGGCCCGGCAACGCCGTGTCGGAAAGCGTCGCACCCGAAACGCGTTCCGAAGTTCGGCGCAAGGTTTCGCGTTTCGTGCGGGGAAGATGGTTCCAGCCACCCTTCTCGGGGATCGGCTTTTCACGGCTGCTGCACGATGCACTTGGCGCCATGGCCGCAGCATCGGTTGACTCCCCCCTGCTGCCACCGGGCCACCCGATAGACCTGTTCGTTACCGCGACCGATTTTCGCGGGCATCTCGAATATCTGCGCCTGCACAGCCCGCCAGTGGTCGAGGAAACCGAGCATCGGCTGCCAATCTCATTCGCCGCCCGCACGCCGGACCAAGGCGGGATGCCGCTCGCCCATCCGCTGGAACTGACACTTGCAGCGCGTGCCACTGCAAGCTTCCCCGGTGCTTTCCCACCGCTCAGGATCGAGGAGATAGACCGGCTTGCAGGAAAATCGGGCGAAGGCTGGAATTCGCGCGAAGCATTCCTCCATCGCATCATGCCGGGGCATCATCGAAACGGGATGGTCGAGAACGTGTCGCTGATCGATGGATCGGTGCTGGTCAACAAGCCGTTCGACGGGGCCATCCGTGCGCTCCACGGGCGCCCAGCCCAGCGCGAGGTGGATCGACGGTTCGTTTATATCGACCCGCGCCCGGATCGCGTCGGGTCGATGCACGACACGCAAGGTGATCCGGTGGGGTTTTTCGGGGCCATTTTCGGCTCGCTGTCGACCATCCCGCGCGAACAGCCGATCCGCGACAACCTCGAAGTACTGGAGCATCAATCGCGCGAGGCCGAACGGTTGAGCCGCATGGTGCAGGCCCTGCGGCCCGAAGTCGATGCCGCGGTCGAAAAACTGTTCGGCCGCACGCTGTTCCTCGACCGCCCTACCCCCAAAAGGCTGGTTGCATGGCGGGGCAAGGCCCAGCAATCGGCTGCAGTGGCGGCAGGATTTTCCTACCAGTCCTACGCGCAGGTAAAGTTCAGCCGCATCGTCGACGATCTTGCCGAACTGATCCATCATTCCGCGCCTGACCTGGGCCTGCCCGACGCATCGCCGATTGCCGATGCACTGCATCGCGAGCTTGAAATGCGTGGCCTGACATCGCTGGCCGATGCAAAGGGGGGATCGAGCGAAGCAGCAATCGCGTTTTTCCGTTCGCACGATCTCGGCTTTCGCGAACGTCGGCTGAGGCTGCTGGCGCGCAGGCTGTCACGCGACTGGGAGGCCGATCCCGAGATCGACGATGCTGCTGTCGATCATGCCCGCGATGTGATCTACCGCATCCTCGCGCTGTATTTCGAGCGCGACAACCACGCTGCATTGGGCGAGGACTTTCCCGACCTCGCCGCCACGGTTTTCGAACAACCCGGTGCGGTGCTCGATGTGCTCGCCCAGCGGCGTCTCCTGCTCGAAACCGATCAGCAGGCGGAAGAAATGCTCGCCGCCGCGCTCGAGGAAATGCCGAAGAACCTGCGCCGCAGGATGCTGCTCGCCTATCTCGGTTTCCCTTACTACGATATCGCCACGCTCCCGCTGATCCGGCACGAAGGGCTGACCGAATTCGACCCGGTCAAGGTCGACCGGATCAGCCCGGACGATGCCCGTTCGATCCGGGAAGGCGGCACGCGGGCCACGCTGCGCGGGATCGAGTTCTACAATTTCGGGGCATTCTTCAGCCGCGCCTATCGCGAGAACGATTATCTTTGGGGGCGACTTCATGGTGCAGAGAGGATGATCGACCTGGTCTGCTCAACGGCTGAGCAGGCACCGGATGAGGGCGCGTGCCAGCGTTTCAAGCGAGCAGCTTTCCACGCCATCCTCGACGAGGAAGAGGAACGGCTGAAGGCCAATTCCGGCCTGATCGAAAGATTGCGGCAGGAAATCGAAGAGAGGCTGGGCTAGCCAGCCTCCGTCTCAAACCCCGAACGTGTCTTTCAGCCGGTCGAAGAAGCCCTTGCTTTCGGGGCATTCCTCACCGGTTTCCGTCTCGCGGAACTGTTCGAGGATTTCTCGCTGTGCCTTTGACAGCCTGGTCGGCGTTTCGACAGCAATCTCGACCACCATATCGCCGCGCCCGCGCCCTTGAAGAACCGGCATACCGGCCCCGCGAACGCGCAGCTGCTTTCCGGACTGGATACCGGCAGGGATATCGACCCTGTTGGTCTCACCGGTGAGGTCGGGGATTTCCACGCAGCCGCCAAGTGCGGCAGTCGTGAAGCTGATCGGCATACGCGAATGGAGGGTTGTGCCCTCGCGCTGGAACACTGGATGGTCCTTCACATGCACGAAGATATAGAGATCGCCCGGCGGTGCGCCGCGCGGCCCGGCCTCGCCCTTGCCTGACAGGCGGATGCGCGTGCCGGTGTCGACGCCGGGCGGAATCTCGACTTCGAGATCGACTTCCCGGTCAACCCGGCCCTCGCCCCGGCAATCGCCGCAGGGTTTTTCGATAACCTCGCCGCGACCATGGCAATTGGGACACGGGCGCTCGACCACGAAAAAGCCCTGTTTCGCGCGGACTTTGCCATAACCATTGCACAGGTTGCAGCCACGGGTGCCGGTGCCCGGTTCCGAACCCGACCCGTTGCAGGTTTCGCAGCTTTGCGAGACTTCGATACCGATTTCGGTCTTCTTGCCATGAAAAGCCTCTTCGAGACTGATCTGGAGGTCATAGCGCAGGTCTGCCCCCCGGCGCGGGCGCTGCTGGCCACCGCCGCCGCCGCCGAAGGCACTGCCGAAGATCGTTTCGAAGATGTCGCCGATATCGCCGAAGTCCTGCGCGCCGAAACCGCCGGCCCCGCCGCCACCGCCCTGCTGGAAGGCGTCATGGCCGAAGCGGTCATAGGCCGCGCGCTTCTGCGGGTCTTTCAGGCAGTCATAGGCCGCACTGATCGCCTTGAACTTGGCTTCGGATTCCGAGCAACCCGGATTGCGATCCGGGTGATACTGCATCGCGAGCTTGCGATAGGCGCTCTTGAGCACCTTGTCGTCGGCATCCCGGCTGACTTCGAGCAGTTCGTAAAAGTCGATTTCGGCGGAAGACATCACACAATCCCAAACCTGACCGCCGCCGAGGCAGGTGCTTCGGCGGCGGTGTCGGTTTTCATCGGGGCTTAGCCCTTGTTGTCTTCGTCGACTTCGGAGAACTCGGCGTCGACCACTTCCTCATCGGCGCCCGAGGCGGAGGCATCGCCCTCGCCCGCATCGCCTGAAGCGGCATTTGCCTGTTCCTGTTCGTAGATCTGCTGGCCCATCTTCATGGCCGCCTCTGTCAGCGCCTGCGCCTTCGCGTTGATCGCATCGGCATCGTCGCCTTCGAGTGCAGTCTTCGCCTCGGCAAGTGCTGCTTCGACGGCAGCCTTGGTGTCGGCATCGACCTTGTCGCCATTCTCGTCGAGCTGCTTCTGCGTCGCATGGACCAGGCTATCGGCCTGGTTGCGCGCTTCGGCACTCTCGCGGCGCTTCTTGTCTTCCTCGGCGAACTTCTCGGCGTCCTGCACCATCTGTTCGATGTCGGAATCCGACAGGCCACCCGAGGCCTGGATGCGGATCTGCTGTTCCTTGCCGGTGCCCTTGTCCTTCGCGCTGACATTCACGATGCCGTTTGCGTCGATGTCGAAAGTGACCTCGATCTGCGGCACGCCGCGCGGGGCCGACGGGATGCCGACAAGATCGAACTGGCCAAGCAGCTTGTTGTCCGCCGCCATCTCGCGCTCGCCCTGGAACACACGGATCGTTACCGCCTGCTGGTTGTCTTCGGCAGTCGAGTAGGTCTGTGTTTTCTTGGTCGGGATCGTCGTATTGCGATCGATCATGCGGGTGAACACACCGCCCAGCGTCTCGATCCCGAGCGAAAGCGGGGTCACGTCGAGCAGCAGCACGTCCTTCACGTCGCCCTGCAACACGCCGGCCTGGATCGCTGCGCCCATGGCGACGACTTCATCGGGGTTCACACCGGTATGCGGCTTCTTGCCGAAGAATTCTTCGACCACTTCGCGCACCTTAGGCATGCGGGTCATGCCGCCAACGAGAACAACCTCGTCAACGCCACCCTTGTCGATCCCGGCATCGGCGAGCGCCTTCTTGCAAGGTTCGAGCGTGCGCTTGATCAGGTCACCAACCAGCTGTTCCAGCTTGGAACGGGTCAGCGTTTCGACGAGGTGCAACGGGGTCGTCGCGCCGCCTTCCATGCGTGCAGTGATGAAGGGGAGGTTGATTTCGGTCTGGGCCGAGCTCGACAGCTCGATCTTGGCCTTTTCGGCAGCCTCCTTGAGACGCTGAAGAGCGAGCTTGTCGGTCTTCAGGTCCATGTTTTCCTTCTTCTTGAACTCTTCCGCGAGATATTCGACGATCGCACCGTCGAAATCCTCACCGCCCAGGAAGGTGTCGCCATTGGTCGACTTCACTTCGAACACGCCATCGCCGATTTCGAGGATAGAAACGTCGAAAGTGCCGCCGCCAAGGTCGTAAACGGCGATGGTCTTGCCGTCTTCCTTCTCCATGCCATAGGCAAGCGCGGCTGCGGTCGGTTCGTTGATGATGCGCAGCACTTCAAGCCCGGCAATCTGACCGGCATCCTTGGTTGCCTGGCGCTGGGCGTCGTTGAAATATGCGGGAACGGTGATGACCGCCTGCGTCACGGTTTCGCCGAGATAGCTTTCGGCGGTTTCCTTCATCTTCTGGAGGATGAAGGCGGAAACCTGGCTCGGCGAATAGTCTTCGCCGCCAGCCTTGACCCATGCATCGCCGGTCTTGCCTTTGACGATGTTGTAGGGGACCATTTCCATGTCCTTCTTGGTCATGGGATCGTCGAACCGGCGGCCGATCAGGCGCTTGATGGCGAACAGCGTGTTGTCCGGGTTGGTCACTGCCTGGCGCTTGGCCGGCTGACCGATCAGGCGCTCACCATCCTTGGTGAAGGCAACGATCGAAGGCGTGGTGCGCGCGCCTTCCGAATTTTCGACCACCTTGGGCTTGCCGCCATCCATCACAGCGACGCAGGAGTTGGTGGTGCCGAGGTCGATACCGATAACTTTGGCCATTATTTCCCCATTTCCGTATTCAAATGTTGGACGCTGCGCGGTTCACTCCCCGGGATGGCGAAGCAGCTCGGCAGCTCGACTATGCGGGCGATATAGGAGCGGTTTTTGTTGGCACAAGGGACGCAGGCGGTTAGTTTTTGCGCAGCAACACGGGAGAATTTTCCAGATATGAAACGCTCGACCCTTTTCGCAGCATTTGTCCTTGCTGGCAGCACTGCCCTGTCCGCATGCGGATCATCGGATGAACCGGCTGAAGAAGCCAAACCGGCAGAACGCCTCGTCGCCGAAGGCGGGAAGCTGGTGCTTCCGGCTGTTTCCGGTCGTCCGGCTGCCGTATATTTCGACATAACCTATAACAGCGGTGGTGCGCCGGTCATGGAATCGGCCAGCGTCGAAGGTGCCGAAAAGACCCAAATTCACGCCACGGATATGAAGAACGGCACAGCGATGATGGGGGAAGCCGCACCAATCTCGATGCTTGCGCGCCAGACCATCAAATTCGAGCCGGGCGGCTATCACCTGATGGTGATGGACCCTGCCGACAGCTGGAAAGCCGGTGACAGCACGAATGTGACCATCAAGCTCGACAATGGCGAGGAAACGACCTTCCCGGTCGAAATCCAGGCCGCCGGGGATGAACGCTGACGGCATCGGACATGTCAGCTGAAGTCGGATTTTGCCCGGTGGGCGGGGAACGATCCCTGACGCCGGGCGAAATCGCCCTTGCGCGCAGCGTTTTCGGCGATGCGATCGATTACAGCGCGGTGAAAATCCGGCGGCGCAAATGGTTTCCCTTCCAGCCCCGCAAGGTCACCATGGCCCCGCGCGGGCATATCCATTTCCACCCGCATGGCGATGTCTATTGCGAGGATTTTGCCACCGCGCCGATTTTCCGCCAGGCGCTTTTCATTCACGAGATGGTGCATGTCTGGCAGGTGCAGCAGAAGGGCCGCTGGTGGCTGATCTTCAACCGGCTGCCGTGGGAACCCTATGAATATTCGCTGCGGCCCGGCTGGCCGCTGGAAAGATACGGTGTCGAGCAGCAGGCCGAGATCGTCAAACACGCCTTCCTGCTGCGCAATGGCGTAAAGCTTGCCGGCGTGGGTGATCTGGCCGCCTATGACCTGCTGGTCAGATTTCCTGGCGCGGGCTAACTACGCGCGTGGTTCATCACTTTTGGACGGAGAGAGCCGGTGGCTGAGGATATGCATGATACGTTCCGCCCCTCGCTTGGGCGGTGGCTTGTAGGAACTGCGGCCGGCATCGGCACACTGATCCTCGCCATCGCGGGATTTGTCCTCTTGTTCGTATCGGACACCAGTTGGGGCGCGTGGCCACTCCTGCTCACCTTGCTGGCACTGCTGATTATCGGCTGGAAGTGGCTCGAAGTGATGAGCGAAAGCTTCAGGGTCACCCGCGAACGGATTGTCGTGCGGCGCGGGATCATCATGAAAAGCGTCGACGAAATCGAACTCTATCGCGTCAAGGATGTGCGGATGGATTTCAGCCTGCTCAACCAGCTCGCCGGAATCGGCACCATCACGATCACTTCGAGTGACGAGACGACGCGCAACTCGGCGCTCAGCATGCGGTATATCGCGCATGCATCGGAGCGGCGCGAGGGGATCAGGCGGCTGGTCGATGCGGCCCGTAAGGAACGCGGTGTGCGCGAAATCGATATGGCACACGACCCCTATTGATCATTCGGCACTGCTGAACAACTTGCCGTCTCCATGGCTTGCCCGAACCGGTTTCACTTGATACCGGTTTGACGGTCCGGGCGGCCCAACCCGCGCCCGGCCAAGAGTTCAACGATGGAGATCAAAGACTACAGCATGTCGCGCGAGCGCGGCTACCTTTCGCATTACGAAATCGACGAGATCACGCTCCCGTCACGGTTCGACGGCGTGAAGCAGGCGGCGGGCAATCTCTCCGGGCTGTTGTCCACCGGGCGCGTGCGCCACTGGCTGGACCAGCTGGGCGATCCGATCCTCGAGGAATGGGCACGCGAAGCCCCCGAGGAAGAAGTCCGCACCGCGATGGTGCATTATTCCTTCCTCGTGCAGGCCTATGTCTGGGGTGAGGCCGAAGCGCCTGCATCGCTCCCCGCCAATCTTTCGCGCCCCATGGTGGCGGTGGCGGACCGGCTCGGACAAGCAGCACTGCTGCCCTATTCCGGCTACGTCCTCGACAACTGGGCACGGCTCGACAAGTCCGGGCCGATCTCGCTTGAGAACGTCTACATGTACCAGAACTTTGTCGGCGGCGACGACGAAAACTGGTTCGTGATGATACATGTCGCGATCGAAGCGGAGGCCGGTGTCCTGCTCGACAATGCCGCGAAACTCGTCACCATCGCGAAGAATGGCGACGACGCCGAAGCTGAACGCCTGCTGGTCGAAATGGATGAAGCGTGGGAGCGCATCTACGGACACTTCGCCCGCATGGGCGAACGCTGCGATCCCTATATCTATTTCCACCGTGTGCGCCCTTACATCCACGGTTGGGCCAACAACCCCGCGCTCGACGGCGGGCTGGTTTACGAGGGTGTCGAAAAGTTCGGCAGCAAGCCGCAGGCCTTCCGGGGCCAGACCGGCAGCCAGTCGAGCATCGTCCCGGCAATGGACGCGCTGTTCCAGGTCGGCCACTCGGCAGATCCGCTGCGGAGCTTCCTCGACGAGCTGCACCATTACCGCCCGGTCCAGCACCGCCGCTTTATCGAGGACCTGGCCGCGCAGTCGACGCTGCGCGATTTCGTCAGCGCCAGCGGTTCGCAGAGCCTCAAGGATGCGTTCAACGCCTGCCTCGAGCAATCCGCGCGGTTCCGCACGCGGCATCTCGAATATGCCGCCAGCTACATCAACAAGCAGGCGGGCAGCATCGCCGGAAACGACCCGGATGTCGGCACTGGCGGCACGCCCTTCATGAAATACCTGAAGAAGCACCGCGACGAAAACCGCGCACAGACGGTTTGATCACAACGGGGCCGCCCAAACCGGGCGGCCCCGATTTGCTCAATCGTAGCTCACCCCTGCCAACCCCTGTCCGCCATCGGCGATAAAGGCGTCGATCCGCTCTTCCAGCACCGGGAGCGGCACCGAACCCAGCGACAGCACGACATCGTGGAACTTGCGGATGTCGAACTGCTCACCCAGTTCCGCCTCTGCCTTGGCGCGGACGCGGCGCATGGTCATTTCGCCCAGCTTGTAAGCGAGCGCCTGCCCCGGCCAGCTGATATAGCGATCGACTTCGGTGCCGACCTCATGCTCGGACAGTGCGGTCCGCGATGCAAGGTAATCGATCGCCTCCTCACGGCTCCAGCCATAGTGGTGGATGCCGGTGTCGATCACCAGTCGGACGGCGCGCCACATTTCGTAACTCAGCCTGCCGAAACGCTCATAGGGCGTGCGGTAGATGCCCATCTCCTCACCGAGATATTCGGTGTAGAGGCCCCATCCTTCGCCAAAGCCGGAGAAGTACACGCCGCTGCGGAATTCGGGCAGTTCGGGCTGTTCTGCCCCGAAGGCGGCCTGGAAACTGTGGCCGGGCGAACACTCGTGCAGCGTCAGCGCAGGAATGTTGTAAAGCGGGCGCGACGGCAGGTCGTAAGTGTTCATCTGGCAAGCGGTGTAGCCACCCCGCCCGGCGGTGTAGAACGGCGCAATCGCCGGATCGACCTCCCGGATCGCGAAGCGATGGCGCGGCAGGAAGCCGAAATAATCGGCGATCACCCCGTCGACCCGCTTTGCGGTATAGGCGGATACGCCCATCAGTTCGTCCGGCGTCCTGGCAACGAATTGCGGATCGGTGCGCAGGAAAACAACGAATTCGTCAAGCGTCCCTTCGAATCCAGCCTCCGCCTTCACCTTTTCCATCTCGGCAGTGATCCGTGCGACTTCCGACAGGCCGATCTCGTGGATCTGTTCGGCTGTCAGGTCGAGCGTCGTGTATTGGCGGATTTGCTGCTGGTAGTACGCCTTTCCATCGGGCATCGCCTCTGCTGCGAGCGTGGTGCGGGTGTTGGGCAGGTATTCGTCACGGAAGAAGTGCAGCAGCGTCCGGTATCCCTCGGTCGCATGGCGCTGGATCGCCTGACGAGCGTCGTTCCGAAGGCGCTCCGCATCGCTTTCGGGAATGCGTGCCGGGATGTTCTCGAATGGACGCCAGAACGGGCTCTTTTCCGGATCGTCGACAACATAGGCCGCAATCGAGGCATCGCGGCCTTCCAGCGTTACACGCGGCACGCTGAAACCGCGCGCGAGCCCGGCGCGAGCATTGTCGATATGCTCCCCGAAATAGCGCGGGATATCGCGCATGCGGGAGATATAGGCTTCGTATTCCTCAACCGTGTTGAACGGGCGGCTCGCGTTCAGGTAGCTCCAGAAATTGCTGTCGCTGTCGAACGGCATTTCCCACTCGCGAAACTGCGCATTGCCGATATCTTCGTCGAGGATCATGCGCAGCACGGCGGCGTCGATTTTCGCAGTGGGGGAAAGTGCGTCCTGATCGATCTCGCCCAGTTCACCGCGCAGTTCGCTGTAGTAATCCGCGCGCGCAATCTGCGCCTCGGGCTTTACCGACCACAGCCTGGTGGCGGGTTTGCGACCGCCGTCTTCGTCAGCGTCCTCACCATAGGCCTTCTGGTTGTATTCAACCAGCTTTTCGCCCAGTTCGGCAACCCGCTGGTCGTCTGCCTCGCCGGCCCAGGCAGGCACGGCAAGGAGGGAAACCGTTGCCGTCAACGCTGCCTTGAACCGCAGAGCCATCAGTCGGGCTTCTTCGCCACACCGACCATCGCCGGGCGCAGCAGCCGGTCGCGGATCATGTATCCGGCCTGCATTTCCTGAACCACGGTGCCCGGTTCGTGATCGGCCGAGGGGATTTCCATCATCGCCTGGTGCTGGTTGGGATCGAGCGGCAGGCCCATCGCAGCAATGCGGCTGATGCCGTGCTGGCCGAACACCTTGTCGATCTCGCGCTGGGTGGCTTCGATACCGGCGACCAGCCCCTTGAACTTGTCATCCTCGCGCAGTTCGGCGGGCACGGCATCGATTGCGCGGCCGAGATTGTCGGCCACCGAGAGGATATCGCGGGCAAAGCCGGTCGCGGCGTAGGCGCGGGCATCGGCAATGTCTTTTTCCGCACGGCGGCGGATGTTCTGCGCCTCTGCCTTGGCGTAGAGTGTTTCCTGTTTCGCGGCCTCGAGGTCGTTGCGCAGTTCGGCCAGCGCATCTTCCACGCTGGCGTCATCGCCATCCGCATCGTCCGCGTCGGAGAGGAATTCTTCCGGCACACCCTTCAGTTCGTTTTCGACAGCCTCATCCAGCGGCTGCTTCTTCTCGTCGCTCATAGTCTTCCGTATCTATCCGATGATCTTGCCCAATGATCGGGCTGTGAAATCCACCATGGGGACGACCCGCGCGTAATTCAACCGCGTGGGGCCGATCACCCCCAGCACGCCGACCACCCTCCCCTCGCGGTCGCGATAGGGTGATGCGATAACCGATGAACCGGAAAGCGCGAACAGCCGGTTCTCGCTACCGATGAAAATTCTCGCCGCTTCCGCATCGCGTGTGCTTTCGAGCAGGTCGGAAATCGAGTGCTTGTTCTCGATGTCATCGAGCAATTGCCGCACCCGTTCGAGATCGTTGAGCGCGGTTTCGTCAAGCAAATTGGCCTGCCCGCGCACGATCAGCACAGGACGCTGGGCCGCATCCTCGCTCCAGACGGCAAGCCCGCGTTCGACCAGGTCGCGGCTCGCCTCATCGAGTTGCGAGCGATTGGCCGCGAGTTCGCTGCGCATAACCGCGCTCGCCTCGCGCAAGGTGCGCCCGGCAAGGCGTGCTGTGATGTAATTGCTCGCCTGTTCGAGCACGGGTGACGAGACCGGTTCGGAAACCTCCATCACGCGGTTCTCGATCACCCCGTCTTCGCCGACCAGAACCGCCAGCACACGGCTCTGTCCCAGCGCGACAAGGCTGACCTGCGCCAGTCTCGGATCGCGTTGCGGGACCATGACCATACCCGCCGCACCCGAAATATCGGACAGGATCGCGCTGGTCTGCTCCAGTGCCTGCTCGATCGGGCCGGGCTCGGCAATGCGCGCCTCGATGGCCTTGCGCTCCTCGCGCGTGGGTTCAGCCACCTGCATCATGCCGTCGACGAACAGGCGCAATCCCGTCTCGGTCGGGAGGCGGCCTGCGCTGGTATGCGGTGCGGCGAGCAGGCCAAGCCCTTCGAGATCGGCCAGTACCGAACGGATCGATGCGGGCGAAAGATTCACGCCGCCGCCTGCAAGCGTCTTCGATCCGACAGGCTGCCCGCTGTCGAGATAGCCCTCGACCACAAGGCGGAATATCTCCCGCGCGCGTTCGTTCAGTTCGGTGACGGGTGGAGTGGGCATAGCCTCAATCTAGTCATTGGCCTTGATCGCTCAAGCGCGTAACGCGCCCACAACGATTCACAAAGGACAATACCATGCGACCTTCCGGCCGCGCGCCCGACGAGATGCGCGCTATCACCATCGAAACCGGCTTCACCAAACATGCCGAGGGTTCGTGCCTTGTCAGCTTTGGTGATACGCGGGTGCTGTGCACTGCCAGTGTCGAGCGCAATGTCCCGCCATGGATGCGCGGCAAGGGTGAAGGCTGGGTGACGGGCGAGTACTCGATGTTGCCGCGCGCCACGCATACGCGCGGCTCGCGCGAAGCGGCGAAGGGCAAGCAATCCGGCCGCACGCAGGAAATCCAGCGGCTGATCGGGCGCAGCTTGCGCGCTGTGGTCGACCTCAAGAAGCTGGGCGAGCGGCAGATCACACTCGATTGCGACGTGATCCAGGCCGATGGCGGCACGCGGACCGCCTCAATCTCCGGCGCATGGGTGGCGCTGCGACTGGCAGTCAACGGCCTGCTTGCAAGCGGTGACCTCAAGGAAGACCCGATCAACGCGCAGGTCGCTGCAATCAGCTGCGGCATCTACCAGGGCAACCCTGTCCTCGATCTCGACTATGACGAGGATTCGAGCGCCGATGCTGACGCCAATTTCGTGCTTATCTCGGGCGGGCAGATCGCCGAGGTGCAAGCCACCGCAGAAGGCGCGACCTATGACGAGGAAGGCCTGCTGCGGCTGCTTCGCCTCGCCAACATTGGCTGTGATCGTATCTTCAAGGCGCAGATGGACGCGGTGAAGTGACCCGCAAACTCGGCGGGGGTTCGCTGGTCATCGCCACGCATAATGCGGGCAAGCTGAGGGAAATCGGCGCGCTGCTCGATCCCTATGGGGTGAAATGCATCAGCGCCGGTTCGCTTGGCCTGGCCGAGCCTGCGGAGACCGGGAAGACCTTTGCCGAGAATGCACTGATCAAGGCACGCGCCTCTGCCGAGGCGTCGGGACTGGTCGCGCTGGCCGACGACAGCGGGCTGTCGGTCGATGCGCTCGATGGACGGCCCGGCGTCTACACTGCCGACTGGGCCGAGCGGCAATGGTTCGAAGGCGATCCGGGCCGCGACTGGCATATGGCAATGGGCAAGGTCGAAGGGCTGTTGCAGGCCAAGGGGCCTGAAGTCGACCGCAGTGCCGCCTTCCATTGCGTCCTCGCACTGGCATGGCCCGACGGCGAATATGCAATTTACGAAGGCAAATGCGATGGCTCCCTGACATGGCCGCCACGCGGCGAGATGGGTTTTGGTTACGACCCCGTGTTCGTGCCCTGTGGCAGCGAACTGACCTTCGCCGAGATCGAACCCGCAGCGAAACACGCCATCAGCCACCGCGCCGATGCCTTTGCCAAACTTGTCGCCGAACAGTTCGGCGGCTGACTATTTCGGGGCGATAGGCCAGTCGTAGATATTGCCGGTCGGGCGATAACGGCAGACAAGGTATTCGTGCCCGCCATTGCTCGCCACGGCGCAGCCGACTTCCTCGGTCCACGGCCAGACAACCTGGGTGTAATGCCCCACATCGACCCAGTTGCCGGTGTTGGAAACATCGGGGAACTTGCCCGGCTTGAAATAGCGTTTCTCGCCCACGAAGGCCCCGATCATGTCGCTTGCGGTGAAAGTCCGGTCGGTTCCCATCCAGAGGTTTTCCCCCACGCCGCGCCGTGTGCTGGCAGGCGAATGATCGAATTTGCCGGTCCGGGCCATCACCTTGGCGTAAGCGCGGGCATCGGCAGCCAGATCATCGCTCCAGCGCAATGGCTTGCTGCCGAAATCGCGCCGGGCATCATTGTGCGTTTCGAGCAATTCGCGGTCGAAGGGATGGAGGCTGGCACCCGCAATCGCTGCCCCGGCCATTGCACCGAGCGATATCGCGCCAAGAGCGAAAATTTGAGCGACCCGTCCCATCGCGAACGGTTTGGGCTTGTCGCGGTTAACCCGGGCTGAAAGAATAGGCTTACCATGGCCCGCGCGCTCTACATCCACTGGCCGTTCTGCCTGAAGAAATGCCCCTATTGCGACTTCAACAGCCATGTCCGCGATGGCGTGGACCACGCGCTGTGGGAGCGCGCGATGCTGGCCGACATGCGCCATGAGCATGCGCTGGCCGATACCGGCCCGTTGACATCGATCTTCTTCGGTGGCGGCACGCCTTCGCTGATGCCGCCCAGTCTGGTTGAGCGGTTGCTGGAAGAGGCGGAGCGCCTGTGGGGTTTCGATCCGCAAATCGAGATCACGCTGGAGGCCAATCCATCCTCTGTGGAGGCTGACAACTTCACCGATCTTGCCAGGGCGGGCGTGAACCGCGTGTCGCTAGGCCTCCAGTCGCTCGACGATGAGACGTTGCGGTTCCTTGGCAGGTTGCACAATGTGGCGGAGAGCCTTGCCGCGCTCGATACCGCGCAATCCTGCTTTGCGCGCACCAGCTTCGACCTGATCTATGCCCGCCCCGGCCAGAGTGCCGGGATGTGGCGTGCAGAACTGGAACGCGCGCTTGGCTTCGGGACGAACCACCTGTCGCTCTACCAGCTGACGATCGAACCCGGCACCCGCTTCGCAACCGATGTGCGGCGCGGGGTGTTCACCCCCTTGGAGGATGATCCTGCAGCCGATCTGTTCGCACTGGCACAGGAACTGACCAATGCCGCAGGCCTGCCTGCCTATGAGGTGAGCAACCATGCGGCGCCTGGACAGGAGAGCCGCCATAACCTGACCTATTGGCGATACCAGGACTATATCGGCATCGGTCCCGGCGCGCATGGCAGGCGCGGGTGCATGGCGACACAGCGCCATCGCAAACCGGAAAACTGGCTCGATGCCATCGCCGCCAACAGCAACGGTCTGGTCGAGGAGCGCGCGCTTGTGGCTGCGGAAAGTGCAAGCGAAGCGCTGATGATGGGCCTGCGGCTGCGCGAAGGGATCGACCTGGCCGGGTTGAGCGCCCGTTTTCACATCCCCGAAAGCACCCTCGTCGATAGCGAACGCGTTGCATTCTACGGCAATCTCGGTTTCCTGTGGGACAAGGATGGGCGGATCGGAGCAACCCCGGCAGGCATGGCCGTGCTCGATGCGCTGCTGGGCGAGGTCGTTTCGGGTGAGCTGGTCGCCACATGACCAAGGCCGATTTCCTCGAACAATGGCGCGACCATCTGACGCAGCACCGGCGGCGCTCGCCGCACACCGTGCGCGCCTATGGGGCGGCGGCGGCCCGGTTGCTGGATTACCGCGAGCACACAAGCTGGACGCAGATCGCCCGGATCGACGGCCCCGAACTGCGCCGCTATCTCGCATCGCGCCGGGCAGAGGGGCTGGGCAATGCATCGGTCGCGCGCGAGCTTTCGGCAATCAAGGCGTTCATTGCCTTTGCTGCGGCGCAGTCCGGCCAAAACGATGCCCGCCTTCCCGGCCTGCGCGGTCCGCGCCTGAAAAAGGGCCTGCCCCGCCCCGTCACGCCCGACGATGCGCGCAACCTGGCCGAACTGGTTGCCGATACGAGCAAGGAAGGCTGGATCGGGGCGCGAGACCGGGCGGTGCTGTTGCTGCTCTATGGCGCGGGCCTGCGCATTGCCGAGGCGCTGTCGCTGAAAGGCAGTGACATTCCGCTTGGTTCAACGCTGACCGTGACCGGCAAGGGCAACAAGCAGCGCGTCGTCCCGATCCTGCCGATCGTTCGCGAGGCGGTGGAGGAATATGCCCGCCATTGCCCCTGGCCGATCACCGGGGACGGGCCGCTGTTCCTCGGAGCCAAGGGCGGCCCGCTCAATCCGGGCATGGTGCAAAAGGCAATGGCACAGGCGCGCAAGGCACTCGGCCTGCCTGCCACAGCCACCCCGCATGCCCTGCGCCACAGCTTTGCAACGCATCTACTGGGCGCCGGCGCGGACCTCAGGAGCCTGCAGGAACTGCTCGGCCATGCCAGCCTCGGCTCGACACAGATTTACACCAAGGTCGATGCTGCAACCCTGCTCGACACCTATCGCAACGCCCACCCGCGCGAGAAGGATTGATTACATCACCGCGTGACGCCGCTCGATCGCATCCCAGATCAATGCGGGTGTGTCTGTGCCATTGAATTTGTCGATCGCGACAATACCGGTCGGGCTGGTGACGTTGATTTCGGTCAGCCATTTGCCGCCGATCACGTCGATCCCGACGAAGACCAGCCCGCGCCGCTTGAGTTCGGGCCCCATCGCGGCGCAGATTTCCTCTTCACGCGCGGTTAGCGTGGTCGCTTCGGCATAACCGCCTTGCGCAAGGTTGGAGCGGAATTCGCCCTTGCCCGGCACGCGATTGATTGCACCTGTGACCTCGCCATCGACCAGCACGATGCGCTTGTCCCCTTCGCTTACCTCGGGGATGAAAGGCTGGACCATATGCGGTTCCGGCCATGTCTGGTTGAACACTTCGGACAGGGCGGAAAGGTTGGTGCCGTCGGCATCGATACGGAAGATCGCCTTGCCGCCGTTTCCGTGCAGCGGCTTGACCACCACCGCACCGTGCTTCTTCTGGAATTCGCGAATATCCTCCAGCCTGCGCGCGACCAGTGTGGGCGGCATGAACCGGGCATAGTCGAGCACGAACATCTTTTCCGGCGCGTTGATCACCTCGCGCGGATCGTTGACCACCAGCGTCTCCCCCCTGAGCCGGTCAAGCAGCAGCGCCGCGCTGATATAGCCGAGGTGGAACGGCGGATCCTGCCGCATCAGGATGACATCGATATCGCGGGCAAGATCGATCTTCGCCAGTTCACCCTGCCATTCGAAATGAGCGCCTTCCACGCGCTGGACCGTCAGCGGGCGCGCCCATGCGGTGATCCTGCCATCCTCGTAAGCGAGCGTAGACACATCGTAATGCCAGACACCATGCCCGCGTGCCTGCGCCGACAGCATCAGCGCAAAGCTTGAATCCCCGGCAATGTTGACCGTTTCGATCGGGTCCATCTGGACAGCTACGCGCAGGGTCATTGTCATTCCTATGTCTGGCTCAGGCCTATGTCTGACTTGGGACCGGCCTAAGGCTGGTATGCGTTGGCGATGTGGCGTGGGAAGCTGCCGGGTGCAAGCAGGATCACGTCGATACGGATATCCTCCCCGTTCAAGGCGTATTTGTGCGCCACCGCCTCCGCCGCTGCTACCACCCGCGACAGGCGATATTCGTCAATCGCATGATCGAGGTCTTCGCTCTTCCGGCGCCATTTGACCTCTACGAACGCAATCAGCGATCCGCGCCTTGCAATCAGGTCAATCTCTCCCGCCGGTGTCTTTACCCGGCTACCCAGGATCGACCAGCCTTTCAGCCTCAACCATGCCGCCGCGCGCTTTTCGCCATCCCGACCGCTGCGTTCGGCAATCTGGCGCTTCATTTGCCGCGCAGTTCCATTGCCCGCGCATAAAGCTGCTTGCGGTCCATGCCGGTCTTCCGAGCCACCCCGGCGGCGGCCTGCGAGGCCTTGCTGGTTTCGAGCGCGGCAAGCAGCAAGGCGTCTGCATCCACCGCATCCACCTTCATCGCTGCGGGTGGGCCGACCAGCAGGACGATCTCGCCTTTCGGCGGATGCCGGGTGTAGTGTTCTGCCAGTTCGGCAGCCGGGCCGCGCCGACATTCTTCATGGAGTTTGGTCAATTCGCGCGCCACGGCGACATCGCGCGCGGGCATGACTTCGCCCAATACCTCCAGCGACTTCACCAGTCGCGGCCCGCTTTCGTAAAAGATCAGGCTGGCATCGACTGCGGCCAGTTCCTCCAGCGTTTCGCGCCGGGCCTTGTCCTTGTTGGGCAGGAAACCTGCGAACAGGAAGCGGTCGTTCGGCAGGCCGGAAAGCGTCAGCCCGACCACCGCCGCACAGGCGCCCGGCAGGCTGGTGATCATACGCCCAGCCTCCTGCGCATCCTGCACCAGCCTGTAGCCAGGGTCCGATATCAGCGGTGTCCCGGCATCGCTGACCAGCGCCACCGCCTGCGTGTCCAGGATGTCGAGAATCCGGCGGCGATCACTGTCCTTGCTGTGATCGTTGTAGCGCAACAGCGGCTTCGAGATGCCCAGATGCTTGAGCAATTTGCCCGTCACACGCGTATCTTCGCACGCAACTGCATCGCATCGGCTCAACACATCGACCGACCGCAACGTAATGTCGCCAAGATTGCCAATCGGCGTCGCGACTATATAGAGGCCGGGAGACAGGGATTCTATTTCGGGATTGCGCGTCACAGCCGCGATCCATGGACCAGAATATGAGGGGTCGGCAAGAAATGAAGCGTTTTTGGATGAATCGGCGCGGTTTCGCGATAGCAGCGGCGACGGTGTTCCTCGCCGGGTGTAAGGTCATCCCGACCGCGCCCGACACTTCGACAAGCACGCCGGATGTCCCCGATACCTCGACCAGCGTACCGAGCGACACGGCCCTGCCCAGCGGTGACAACACCCGCCACCGGATAGCCCTGCTGGTACCGATGACGGGTGAGAACGGTCCGGTCGGCAATGCCATCGCCAATGCTGCGACCATGGCCCTGCTCGATACCAATGCGAGCAATCTGCGCATTACGACCTACGACACCTCGACCGGAGCTCGTGCCGCTGCACGCAAGGCCGTGGCCGATGGCAACAAGCTGATCCTTGGCCCGCTGGTAGCGGACAATGTTCCCCAGGTGCTGGCCGAAGCGCGCCCGGCGGATGTGCCGGTAATCACCTATTCCAACGATGCCAGCATTGCCGGGCCGGACGTGTTCGTAATGGGCCAGATTCCCGCACAATCGGTCGAACGCACAGTCGGCTATGCGCGCCAGAACGGGGCCACCGACTTTGCGGCAATCATTCCCGATGGCGAGTATGGCAAGCAGATCGAAGCTGCATTCCAGACCGCAGTTGTCGGCGCAGGTGGGCGCATGGTCGCGACAGAGCGTTACGACCGCGGCAACACCTCGATTGTCAGCGCCGCCCAGCGCCTGCAACAGCGCGGCGGCTTCAACACCGTCCTGATCGCGGATGGTTCGCGACTTACGGCTATGGCGGCGAATGAACTCAAACCGGGCGGGCGCGGCGCGGCCCTGCTGCTTGGTACCGAATTGCTCAGCGGTGAAAGCGGGGTGACGCGCACGCCTTCGCTGCGCGGCATGTATTTCTCCGCCATCTCGGATTCGCGCTTCAAACGCTTTTCGGACAGCTACAAGGACCGTTTTGGCGCCCAGCCCTATCGCATCGCCACGCTTGGTTATGACAGCGTGCTGCTGACCCTGCGGGTGGCGCGCGACTGGAAGGTCGGAAATAATTTCCCCGTGCGCCAGCTGCGCGAAGACGGTGGCTTCCTCGGTCTGGATGGCCCGTTCCGTTTCCAGCAGAACGGGGTGATCGAACGCGCGATGGAGGTGCGTGAAATCCGCAACGGTCAGGTGGTGATCGTCTCGGCCGCACCGACCACGTTCGAGGACTGACGATAAAGCGCAAGTCCTGCTTGTGAGGCGGCGAATCCGCAGCCTATAGCCGTGGCTATGTCTGACGATCTGTTTGAAGGCACGCCCTCCTCGAGCGGCGATTACGACTCCTCCTCGATCGAGGTCCTCGAGGGTCTCGAACCGGTGCGCCGGCGCCCCGGCATGTATATCGGCGGCACCGATGACCGTGCGCTGCACCACCTCGCTGCCGAAGTGCTCGACAATGCGATGGACGAGGCGGTGGCAGGCCATGCGACGCGGATTGAGGTCAGCCTTGAGGAAGGGAACCGCCTTTCCATCGCCGATAACGGGCGCGGGATTCCGGTGGACGAGCACCCCAAGTTTCCCGGCAAGTCGACGCTCGAAGTGATCCTCTCGACGCTCCATTCGGGCGGCAAGTTCTCGGGCAAGGCCTACGCAACGTCTGGCGGCCTCCACGGCGTGGGCGTCAGCGTGGTCAATGCGCTGTCCAGCCACACCCGCGTCGAGGTCGCGCGCGACAAACAGCTCTATGCGCAAGAATTCTCCAAAGGGCAGACGCTAGGCCCGATAGAAAAGCTGGGCGCGACACCCAACCGGCGCGGGACCACCGTCACCTTCACGCCCGACAGCGAGATTTTCGGTGACCGGCAGTTCAAACCCGCACGCCTGTTCAAGCTTGCCCGGTCTAAGGCTTACCTTTTTGCCGGGGTCGAAATCCGCTGGAAATGCGCACCGGGCCTTGTCTCGGACGATGTCCCGGCAGAGGCAACATTCAAGTTCCCCGGCGGCCTCGCCGACCACCTCGCCGAACAGATCGGCGAGCGTGAATGTGTGACCGCCCAGCCCTTCACCGGGCGGCAGGATTTCGCCGACGATCAGGGGCGCGTAGAATGGGCCGTCGCATGGCCGCTATGGTCCGAAGGATCGACCAGCTGGTATTGCAACACCGTGCCGACGCCCGATGGCGGGACGCATGAGCAAGGCGTTCGCGCCGCGCTGACCAAGGGGTTGCGGGCATTCGGCGACCTGACCGGCACCAAGAAGGCAAAGGACATCTCTGCAGACGATGTGATGACCGGGGCTGAGGTGATGCTCAGCGTGTTTATCCGCGATCCGCAGTTCCAGTCGCAGACCAAGGACCGCCTGACCTCGCCCGAAGCCGCGCGCCTGGTCGAAAATGCGGTGCGCGACCACTTCGACCACTTCCTGACCGACAATATGGAACGCGGCAAGGCGCTGCTCGGGCAGGTGATGGAGCGGATGGACGAGCGCCTGCGCCGCAAGCAGGAACGCGAGATAAAGCGCAAGACCGCGACCAGCGCCAAGAAACTGCGCCTGCCCGGCAAGCTGACCGATTGCAGCGGTGAGACGGACGCTGAAACCGAACTGTTCATCGTCGAGGGCGATTCCGCGGGCGGCAGTGCGAAACAGGCGCGCAACCGCAAGACGCAGGCGATCCTGCCGATCCGCGGCAAGATCCTCAACGTCGCCAGCGCCAGCGCCGACAAGATCCGGGCCAATGCCGAAATCGCCGATCTCGGCCTCGCGCTGGGCTGCGGTACGCGCAAGGACTGCAACCCGGACAATCTGCGTTACGACCGCATCATCATCATGACCGATGCCGATGTCGACGGGGCGCACATCGCGACGCTGCTGATGACTTTCTTCTTCCAGGAAATGACCGAGGTCGTGCGCAAGGGGCACCTGTTTCTCGCCCAGCCCCCGCTCTATCGCCTCACCGCCGGGAAAGAGAGCCGCTATGCCCGCGACGATGCACACCGCGCAGAGCTGGAAGCGACCGTGTTCAAGGGCAAGAAGGTCGAAGTCGGCCGCTTCAAGGGCCTGGGCGAAATGAACCCTGCGCAGCTGCGCGAAACCACCATGGACCCGGAAACACGATCACTCGTGCGGATCACTCTGCCCCCCGAATTCGAGGATCGCGCCGCCGTCACGCGGCTCGTCGACGAACTCATGGGCCGCAACCCCGAACACCGCTTCAACTTCATCCAGAACCGCGCAGGCGAGGTGGATCGCGAGATGATCGATGCGTAGGGACGAAAACAAGAAAATCATGGCGCCATCGTAAGTTTTTCCGCCACCGCAGGACTAAAGGTGCATGGACAGCGGTGCAGATCGATCCGAGCTATACAAGGAAGCCGGCAGTAAATTTGCGCCGGCAATCGCGCGGCTTGCGCTGGCTGTAGAGCTCGACCGCGACAAATCCCGCGATCTGGAGCAGGAAATTCATGCTGCGATCTGGCAAAGCCTTGCCCGGTTCGATGGACGATGTTCGCTCAAAACCTGGGTCTTTCGCGTTGCTCATAACGTCGCCGCAGATCATGTCGCGGCACAAATGCGTCGACCGGCACTGGTCACGCTCGATGCAATCGATGATCTCCCTGCTCTGCATGACCCTGAGCGCCAGCTCGCAGAACAACATGCGTTGGGGCGGATTCGGGCACTTCTACCCACACTCCAACCGCTTGATCGGCAGGTCATACTTCTGTGGCTCGAGGGCCAAAGCGGCACTGAAATTGCCGAGATTGCAGGTCTTTCTACAAATGCGGTGCAGGTGAGAATACACAGGATCAAGGCACTCATCGCCCGCGCCTTTGATACCCCATCCGAAGGGAACCACTGACGATGAGCGACAAACTGATCGAGCAATGGGGCGCCCTCTCTCCCGATTCCCGCTTTACCGACAGCGCGGAACTTGCGTTGAGGGCAGGCGTATTCGAACGGCAGATCCGGCGACGAAACCTTATCGAGTTTCTGGCCGGGGCAATCGTCATAGTGCTTTTTGCGCGTAGCGCGTGGGCCGCGTCGAATGCGGGTCATGCCTTCCTCGCGCTGGGCTGGTTGGCAGGGATAATTGGTACAGTGGTAATACTTGCCAACCTGTACTACCGCGCAAGCACCGTGCAGCGCAGGCCGGAAGATGACTGCCGCACCCATCTGCGTGCTCAACTCGAACATCAGCGTGTCGCATTAACCAGCGTTCCGCGATGGTATATCGGACCGTTGATTCCTGGCATGTCGCTGATCGTTGCAGCCTCGACGCAATCTCTCGCCCAGCAATTTGGTTGGGGAGGTGCATTGATAAGGGTCGCTCCGTCCGCTGCGCTTATCGCCGCCATATTCGTGGGTGTCGCGTGGCTCAACCGCAGGACGGCGCGCAAGCTGAAAGCTCAAATCGAGAAACTGGATGAGATCGCTTGATTGGCAAACAACCGAATTAGGGGAATTGTTGTGAAAATTCTTGCTGTATTGCTTGCCTTGTCCTGGCTTGCTCCGTTTGCTCCATTGGCCGCGCAGGATGAACCGCAAGCCGAACAGCCTTCCGTTTCACCGCTCGACCAGCGCGCACAAGACGTGCTGCTTGTCTTGCGAGGTGAAGGCGAGGTTGAACCCGTATTTTCACCGGTGTTTCTCGCCGCCGTTCCCCCTGTCCAGTTCAAGGCGATAGCTACGGATATGACGGAGCGTTATGGCTTGCCATTGTCGGTCGAGCATGTTGCGAAGCTCGACGAACAACGAGCGACGGTCAAAATACGCTATGAGCATGCGATCCTGTCGGTCGACCTGGTTGTCTCGGCGGATGCGCCCAACCCGATCGCAGGCCTGCGCATCACCGATGTAGAGCAGATCAACGATTCAGCCGAGAAGCTTCAGACAGAATTGGAGACCCTTCCCGGCAGCGTATCGGTTATCCTCACACCACTCGAGGGTGGCGAACCCTTGCTCTCGATAGAACCGCAGAAGCAGTTGGCAATCGGTTCTGCGGTCAAGCTCTACGTTCTTTCCACCCTTGCCCGGCAAATCTCGAACGGCGAACATTCCTGGGATGAAGTGGTGGTTCTGTCGACACGATCCTTCCCCAGCGGGAAGATGCAAGACTGGCCGAACGATGCACCGGTCACCCTGCATACGCTGGCAACGATGATGATTTCCATCAGCGACAACACGGCCACCGACCAGCTTCTGCAAATCGTCGGTCGAGAATCGGTGGAAGCTGAGTTGCGGGCATCGGATCACGCATTACCCGAGAGCAACATCCCCTTCCTTTCGACTCTCGAACTGTTCGGCCTGAAAGGCGATCTGCCGCGCGGCCTGGCCTATGCGGCGGCATCGGAAACCGAGCAAAGGCGAATAATAGCCGAGTTCGCCGAAGAGATCGGCGGGAACCCGGACAATGTCGTTCCGCCAAATTTCGCCGATCCGACCGAAATCGATACATTGGAATGGTTTGCCAGCGCCAACGATCTGCGGCTCATCCTGAAGCGCATAGAGGAACTTGATGATCCGACTGCACGCAAAATCATGGCGGTGAACCCGGTCGTGCGCCCAACTCTTGAGCGAAACCTCGCCTATGTCGGCTACAAAGGAGGCTCCGAACCGGGGGTGATCAATATGACATTCCTGCTGCAAGACAGCGATCTTGAATGGCATGTTCTGTCGATGGGTTGGAACGATCCTGAAAAGCCAGTCGATGAGGCACTGTTCAAGGGTCTTGCGGAACGCGCGATCGCATTGCTGCGCCGATAGTGCGATTGGTATTGCTGCCCTTGCCACTCCGCGTTCGTCGGGTTAACGCGAACGTAAAGTTGCAAGGGACAACCGATGGCCGACAACAAGCGTTTTACCGGAACCGACAATTACATCGCCACCGACGACCTCAAGGTCGCCGTCGACGCGGCGGTTACGCTGCGGCGTCCGCTGTTGGTCAAGGGCGAACCGGGCACCGGCAAGACCGTTCTTGCGCATGAAATCGCCAAGGCGATCGGCGCGCCGCTGATCGAGTGGAACATCAAGTCGACCACCAAGGCTCAACAGGGGCTCTACGAATACGACGCGGTCGCCCGCCTGCGCGATGGCCAGCTGGGTGACGAGCGCGTTCACGACATTGCGAACTACATCAAGAAGGGCAAGCTGTGGGAAGCCTTCACCGCACCCGAACTGCCCGTCCTGCTGATCGACGAGATCGACAAGGCCGATATCGAGTTCCCCAACGACCTGTTGCAGGAACTCGATCGGATGAGCTTCGATGTGTACGAGACGCATGAGACGATCACCGCGAAAGAACGCCCAATCGTGGTCATCACTTCGAACAATGAGAAGGAACTGCCCGACGCATTCCTGCGTCGCTGTTTCTTCCACTATATCAAGTTCCCCGACCGCGAGACGATGGCCGACATTATCGAGGTCCACTATCCCGGCATCCAGAAGACGCTGGTCAAGAAGGCCATGGATATCTTCTACGAGCTGCGTGACGTGCCCGGCCTCAAGAAGAAACCGTCGACCAGCGAATTGCTCGACTGGCTCAAGCTTCTCCTCAACGAAGACGTGCCGCTCGAAGTGCTGCAGGACAGCAACCCCAACAACGCGATCCCGCCGCTGCATGGCGCGCTGCTGAAGAATGAGCAGGACGTGATGCTGTTCGAACGGCTCGCCTTCATGGCGCGGCGCAATCCGGTCTAGGCGGCGGCCGGACGAACAGTCCGCGATCAGAGCGTGTAGGCGACCTCGAAATCACCCCAGCGGCGTCCGTTGATGAACAGCGGAATGTAGACGTTGCGAACGATTTCGTGCGTCTTGCCATCGCCTTCCTGGCGATAGACCGCCATCATGTAAGGTGCGGTGCTGTTTTTCGCCTTCTGGTCGATAGGATCGAACAGGATGCGTCCGTTGCGGCAATACATGGTGTCGTGCTGCAAATCGCCGGTGGGCTGGCGCGAGCGGTCCGAGATATGCGTCGGCAGGAAGCCGTTCATATCCGCCTGCGAACACATCTTGACCGCCCCGCCCTCGCCGACGACCCGGTCGAGGATCGGGCGCCAGTTGGCATCGGTCCAGTCGCTTGCACGGGTGCGGAAACGGGGCGGGTTGGATCCCGGTACTTCCCGATAATCCTTGTCGAACAGCGCATCCATGGTCAGCGAGCCGTCTTGCAGCGCCTTTTCAGCAACCGACGCTACTTCCGCAGCGAAGCCGGTGGCCTTTTCCACCATCATGCTGTCGTTCGGTGACAGCCCGGCCTTGACGATCCCATCGAACATTTCGCTGGCGGTAAGTTCCAGCTGCTGCATGTTCTGGTGCGCGCCCTGCAGCTTGGTCTCGTTTTCAAGCGCGGCCTTGTCGAAGCTTTCGAGCACATCCTGCACGCGGTGGACATGATTGCTGATCGTGCTGGTCGAGCGGGCAATCTGATCGTTCTGGCGGTCGACTTCTTCGACCAGCTCGGCGACGCCGCCGATGGTCTGTTCGATCTGCGCAACCGAGTTCTTGGCGTTCTTCGACGCTTCTGCCCCACTTTCGATCTGGGCGATAACCGTGTTCGCCTCTTCGTCGAGCGTATCGATGGTGCGTGAAATTTCTTCGGTGGCGCGGCGTGTTTCACCCGCCAGGCTCTTAACCTCGTTGGCGACCACTGCGAAGGTGCGCCCGGCATCGCCAGCACGCATCGCTTCGATCGTTGCGTTGAGGGCGAGGATGTTCGTCGTTTCGGCAATCTGCTCGATATCCTGCGAACTCTTGCGCACCTGCTCCATCGCGGCGGCGAAGCCGGTCACATGCTGGGTCAGCGTTTCGACGAGGTCGAGCAGGTCCGAAATCTGGCCGAGCGATGACTGGATCATTTCGGTGCCCTGCCCCAAACGCTCGATCGCGCGTTCGGAAAGGAGGCGGGCTTCATCGCTGGCCTCCGAAACCTTTTGCTGGTCCTGCTCGAGTTCGCTCACGGTGCCGCGCAGGGCGGTGTGTTCGGCACGCAGGCGTTCGGACGTTTCAATGACCGATTGCACGATCCCCGCAGCGTTCGAGCAACCAACCGTTACCTTGCCGCAGCTTTCGGGAATGCGGTCGATTGCCTGCTGGTTCGTGTTGTCGAAAGTCTCGTGCTTCATCTCTGATCGGCGCCCCTGATATTTGTATTGTTCCTTGCTACTGGATGTTTGGTTACCGGGCAGTAAACGAGCAACGGACTGGGGCGCTTGTTACAGCTGGTACGACAGCTGGAAATCGCCCCACCGTCGACCGTTGATAAGCATCGGCACGCAAACACACCGCATTACGGCATATTCCGACGGCGCGTCTTCGCGGCGATAGACCGCCATGATGTAGTCGCGCTGGCTTGCAGACGCGCGGCGGACAAAGGCGAGATCGAACATTCGTCCATGTCGTGAATGGCGCAAATCGAATTCGATATCGCCCCTGGGCGGCTGAGAGAATTCCGTCAGGTGTGTCGGAAGATAACCGTCTACATTGATGTAAACCGCCGACACGATGTGCGCGTCCATCGATTTGGTTGCATCGAGCAATGCCTGCCAATTCTTCTGCGCCCAACCCATGCTTCGGGTACGGAAACGCGGAGGGTTGCTTCCCTCGATTTCCTGGTATTCGGTGTCGAACAGGTCGTCGATGCGAAGTTCGCCCGAGCCAATGGCGCGCTCTGCGATCTCAACGGCCAGTTGCGCCTTTTCCTTCGCGATCTCGATAAACCGGTCGTCTTCGGGTGACAGGCCTGCGCGGACCAGCGTGTCGAACATGTCGCAGGCGGTCAGTTCGAGTTCGCCGATGCGGCTTCCCGCCAGCACGAGCCGGTCTTCACTTTCGTTAGCAGCATCGCTGAAGCCGGCCGCAACACGATGGACCTGATCGACATGTCCGGTGATCATCCCGGCTGCCCGGGTAATCTGGTCGTTCTGCTGGTCGACTTCCTCGACAAGACGGCTGACTTCGATGATCGTCGAATCGATACTCGACACGGAATTCTTGGCTTCGAGCGAGCCTTGCGCGCCCGCCTCGATCCGTTCGATCACACTCGATGCCTCACCACCCAGCTTCTCGATGACATTGGCAATTTCATCGGTTGCCTTGCGGGTCTCACCGGCCAGCGTTTTTACTTCGTCTGCAACGACACCGAAGGTCCGCCCGGCTTCCCCGGCATGCATAGCCTCGATGGTCGCGTTGAGCGCCAGGATATTGGTGGTTTCCGCGATGCGTTCGATATCCCTGGAGCAACGGCTCACCTGCTCCATCGCCGCAGCAAATCCTGTGACGTGGGTGCTCAACGCAGCAACAAGGTCGAGAAGATTGGAAATCTCGCTGAGGGACGCCTGGATCTGCGTTGTCCCTTGCCCGAGCCTTTCGATGGCGCGACCGGAAAGCAGTCGGGCTTCATCGCTTGCCTCGACGACACGCGCCTGGTCACGTTCGAGTTCTTCGACCGTCGCTTTCAGGGAATCATGCTCATTGCGCATGCGCTGTGATGTGTGAATGACCTGATCGACAATCCCGGCGGCATCGGCGCAATCGATTGCTACCTTGCCGCATGCATCCCTGACCGATGACAAGTCCCATGCATCGTCGGTCGTAACCGGCTTCATGTCCACGATGTTTCCCCCCAAAGCACCGAAAAGGCGCTGCTTTCCTGCCTTTGTCTCGCAACAAGGTTAACAAAACGCCAAGCGCGCCACCGCGCATCGTCTGTTCCTGCTGTTGCGAGGCGCCGGTTTTGCGCTAAGCAAACGGGATGTTTTTCAATTTCATCGACGAACTGCGCGATGCCGGGATCGGGGCCTCGTTCAAGGAACACCTCACCTTGCTCGAGGCGCTCGACAAGGACGTGATCGAGCAGACACCCGAGGCATTCTATTATCTCTCGCGCGCCACCTTCGTGAAGGACGAAGGCATGCTCGACCGGTTCGACCAGGTGTTCCACAAGGTCTTCAAGGGGATAATGACCGATTACGGCCAGAACCCGGTCGATATCCCTGAAGACTGGCTGAAGGCAGTGGCCGAGAAGTTCCTCACCGAAGAGGAAATGGCGCAGATCAAGTCTCTGGGTGACTGGGACGAGATCATGGAGACGCTGAAGAAGCGGCTCGAGGAACAGGAAAAGCGCCATGAAGGCGGCAACAAGTGGATCGGCACTGGCGGCACTTCACCCTTCGGCCATTCGGGCTACAACCCGGAAGGGGTGCGGATCGGCGGCGAAAGCAAGCACAAGCGCGCGATCAAGGTGTGGGAAAAGCGCGAATTCAAGAACCTCGACAACACCAAGGAACTGGGCACGCGCAACATCAAGATGGCGCTGCGCCGCCTGCGCCGCTTTGCCCGTGAAGGCGCGCAGGACCAGCTCGATCTCGACGCGACGATCGAAGGCACTGCCAAGCAGGGCTGGCTCGACATCCATATGCGCGCCGAGCGCCGCAATGCGGTGAAGCTGCTGCTGTTCCTGGATGTTGGCGGCTCGATGGACCCGTTCATCAAGCTGGTCGAGGAACTGTTCAGCGCCGCCACTGCGGAGTTCAAGAATCTCGAATTCTTCTACTTCCACAACTGCCTCTACGAAGGCGTGTGGAAGGACAACAAGCGGCGCTGGCAGGAACGGACCAAGACGTGGGACGTGCTCCACAAATACGGGCATGATTACAAGGTCGTGTTCGTCGGCGATGCGGCGATGAGCCCCTATGAAATCACCCATCCCGGCGGCAGCGTCGAGCATATGAACGAAGAAGCCGGGGCGATCTGGATGCAGCGGGTAACCAACACCTATCCGGCCACCGTGTGGCTCAATCCGGTGCCCGAGAAGCAGTGGAATTATTCGCAGTCGACCAAGGTGATGAAGCAACTGGTCAATGACCGGATGTACCCGCTGACGCTAGACGGGCTGGACGACGCAATGCGCGAGCTGAGCCGCAAGCACGGAGCGTGAGCAGGATCGAACTGCCGGACGGGATAGCGCTCGACGACCCCCGACCTGTTGCTGCAAAAAATCCCTATACCTTCTTCATGCCGTTTCCTGCGGAATTGGCTGCCCTCCGGCCTAGGGACGGCATCAAGGCGATTTTTCGGCAGCTTCACGGTGCCACGCATTACGATGCGGAAAGGATGTGGGTTCTGATCGAACGCATAGAGGACGGCGACGTCATCGGCACGCTCGACAACGAGCCTGCAGGCATGGACGCGATCAAACTCGGGGACGCTGTGCGTATTCCGCTCTCGCATGCGATTTCAACAGCGTTTCACAAGGACAATCCGCGTCCCGAGACTCCCGAAAGGCGCGAATACTGGGATCGCTGCCTTGTCGACGACTGCGTCCTCGAGGGCCGCAGCCATATCGACTATCTCTATCGTGAAGAGCCGGACATGACTCGAGAAAGCGATCAATATCCGGACAGCGGTTGGCGAATTCGTGGCACTCAGGAGGCGATCGATGCAGACGAGGCCAATGGTGCCAATCCGCACTATATAGCCTTGGGCAAGGTTTTGAATATCGACGACAGCTGGATTACCCTGATTGACTGCGAGTTCGATCGCCACTTTGCGTGGGATGCAGGAAATGAGCGATATGTCGAAGTCTACTGACACTCGCCACTCCCGCTTCCAGCAGTTCCGCCAACGCCTCGAAACCTTCAATCCGGGCACCGGATGGCGGCTGTGGCTCTACGAATTCCTGCTGTTCGGCTTCAAGCAGGCTTGGGCTTGCCTGTTTGGCGGGTTGCTGCTGTTCCTGCTGCTGGCGACGCACTTCCTTTACCCCGATGATGCGTTGCTGCACCGGTATGATTTCCTTACCCTCGCTGCGATTGCGATACAGGGCGGGATGCTGCTGTTCCGGTTGGAAACGTGGGACGAGGCAAAGGTCATCCTGATCTTCCATGTCGTCGGCACGGTGATGGAACTGTTCAAGACGTCCGCCGGATCATGGGTCTATCCCGAAGACAGCCTGCTTCACATCGGTGCGGTGCCGCTGTTCTCGGGTTTCATGTATGCCGCCGTGGGCAGCTATATCGCGCGGGTGTGGCGGATTTTCGATTTCCGCTACAGCTACTATCCGCCCAAATGGGCGACGTGGCTGCTGGCAGCGGCAATCTATGTGAACTTCTTCGCCCATCACTGGACGGTGGACATCCGGCTTGGCCTGTTCGCGCTGACTGCCCTGCTGTTCTGGCGCACCAAGGTCCATTTCCGCAACTGGCGTATCCATCGCTGGATGCCCCTGCTGCTCGGCTTCGGTCTCGTCGCCCTGTTTATCTGGTTCGCCGAGAATATCGGCACCTTTGCCAATGCGTGGAACTATCCCGGGCAGGAAGACGGGTGGGAGATGGTCGACATTTCCAAGCTCGGCAGCTGGTACCTGCTGATGCTGATCAGCTTCGTGCTGGTCTCGCTGGTGCAGCCGGTGCGCGAGCCCGATCAGTAGAGCAAATGCTCTCGCACAGTCGCGATCCAGCTTGCTTCGTCATTGGCGGCCAATACGTCGAGATCGTGCGGTGAGGCGGCGTGGTCGTCGACCCACTGGCGCAGGCCGGGGCCGCCATTGATCACGTCGATCGCCAGCACATTGTCGGTATATTCGTATTTGAAATCGGTCCCGCGCCACAATTCGTAGTCGGGATAGAGCCGCCGGATCGCCTTGAACGCCAGCGCCTGCAAGCGCCATGGGCGGAACGCATCGTGGACGTAGAACGGCCCCTCCGCATGAATCATCAGCGCATTGCACAGCTGCCCCTGATGCTTGTGGAAGGTCGGCTCGAAATAGCACTCACGCAGGGCGCATCCGGCGAGCCACTCGGGCGCGAGTTTTTCCATTTCGGCCAGTACGGCTTTCGCGTCGATATCGGGTGCGCCGAACAGGACTTCGAGCGGGCGGGTCGTTCCCCTGCCCTCGCTCAATGTCGCGCCTTCGAGCATGACCGTCCCCGCATAAGCGCGGGCCATATTGAGGTTGGCGGCGTTGGGTGACGGGTTGATCCAGATACGCCCCTGTTGACCGGCGTTCGGCCAACCGCAACCCGGCCCTGCTTCGGGCAGCCAGTCATGCATCTCGATCACGCGATATTCCACGTCGAGCCCGAAATGCGCGATAAACCAGTGGCCCATTTCCCCCATCGTCAGGCCGTGGCGCATCGGCATCGGGGCAGCGCCGACGAAGCTTTCATGGCCGGGGATCAGCAGCGTGCCTTCGACCGGGCGCCCTGCCGGATTGGGCCGGTCGAGCACCCACACCTCTTTCCCATGCTTCGCCGCCTCTTCCAGCAGGTAAAGCAGCGTGGTGACGAAGGTGTATATCCGGCAACCGAGATCCTGCAAATCGAACAGGAACACATCCGCGCTCGACATCATCTGCCCGGTCGGGCGGCGCACTTCGCCGTAAAGGCTGAACACGGGGATGCCGTAGGTCGGGTCGATCTCGTCGGCCGTCTCGACCATATTGTCCTGCTTGTCGCCCTTCAGCCCGTGCTGCGGGCCAAAAGCACTGGTCACATTGATCCCTGCGGCAATCAGCGCATCGAGGCTGTGGGTGAGATCTAGCGTGACCGAAGCGGGATGCGCCACCAGCGCAACGCGTCGTCCTTTCAACGCGGTTTGCAGCTCCGGTTCGGTGAGGAGGCGGTCGATTCCGAATTTCATGCCGCGTCGGGTGCCGCAAGCCTTGCCGCGAAGCAAGCCGGATCGTGGAAATCGGGCTTGTCACCGTCCGGATGAGCAACCGCCCAATAGCTTTTGATCCCGCCCTCTTCCTCGATCACCGCGCTCAAACCCATCGCGCAATCCCCCTCGGGCAGGAGATCGCGCGGGATGGTGGCATCGAATATGGCGAAACTGCTGCCGGGGCGCATGGTGCAGACGGGTTTCCGCTGTACCGGATGCCCGCCCATTCCCTCGCGATAGCTGTCGAAGCGGTACAGGTTCCATCCCTCCGAGGGCGACAGGTTGAATTCGAAATAGGCATCGCCGCCTTCGGGTTTCAGGAACAGTTCGAAACAGGTGGTTTGCCACAACCCGTCACGCCGCCGTTTGCCCGAAGGCGAAGGCAGGACCAGTTGCGAGGAACCCTCGATCTTCCAACGCAGGGCCAGCCAGTGCGGATCGCCCTGTCCCACCCGCGCCTCTACGGCGCGAACCTTCGACGGCGGACAGGCAGGGTGATGGGATAGGGGATACGCTTGCATTGTCCCCCCTCCATGCTAACCGCCGCGCTCCAAGGCAAGAGAGCACCATGTCCAATTTCCAGTCCGACCTCCTGCGCCTGCTCGATGAGCGTGGCTATATCCACCAGCAGACCGATGCTGCGGGGCTGGACGCCCTGGCGCAGAAGCAGGTGATCCCGGGCTATATCGGCTTCGATGCGACCGCACCTTCGCTCCATATCGGCAGCTTGGTCCAGATCATGATGCTGCGCCGCCTGCAGCAGGCCGGGCACAAGCCGATCGTGGTGATGGGCGGAGGCACGACCAAGATCGGTGATCCCAGCGGCAAGGATGAAAGCCGCAAACTGCTGACCAGCGAACTTATCGACGAAAACATCGCGGGTATCCGCACTGTGTTCGAACGCCTGCTGACCTTCGGGGACGGCCCGACCGATGCCGTGATGGTCAATAATGACGAATGGCTCGGTACGTTGGGCTATATCGAATTGCTGCGCGATGTCGGCCCGCATTTCACCGTCAACCGCATGCTGACCTTCGATTCGGTCAAGCTCCGGCTCGACCGTGAGCAGCCGCTGACGTTCCTCGAATTCAACTACATGATCCTGCAGGCATACGACTTCCTCGAACTGGCGCGGCGTTACGACTGCCGCCTTCAGATGGGCGGCAGCGACCAGTGGGGTAATATCGTAAACGGGATGGAACTGTCGCGCCGGATGGAAGGGCGCGAGCTATACGGCCTGACCACGCCCCTCCTCACCACCGCCGATGGTGCCAAGATGGGCAAGACAGCGGCGGGCGCGGTGTGGCTCAATGAAGCGCAACTGCCGAGCTACGACTTCTGGCAGTACTGGCGCAATGCAGACGACCGCGACGTGGGCCGCTTCCTGCGCCTGTTCACCGACCTGCCGCTGGACGAGATCGAGCGTCTTGAGGTGCTGGAAGGTGCAGAGATCAACCAGGCCAAGATCGTGCTCGCCAACGAGGTGACGAAGCTCGTCCGCGGCGAAGATGCTGCGAAATCGGCGGAAGCGACGGCGACGCAGACCTTTGCCGGTGGCGGTGCGGGTGAAGACCTGCCCACGCTGTCGGTCGGGTCAGAAGGTATGCGTATCGGCGCGGTGCTGACGGAGATCGGTTTCACCGCCTCCAACGGCGAGGCCAAGCGCAAGATCGCCGAGGGTGCAGTGAAGCTCGACGGCGAGTCGATCGGCGATCCGGGCTTCCTCGTCGAGGTCGAACAAGGTTCCGAAAAGAAGTTAAGCCTCGGCAAGAAGAAACACGGCATTTTGACGCGATAAAGCTGCAAAAACCGCTGTTTTGTCCCGTTCTGAAACAGAAAATTTTACAAAATATCAGGCTTTGTAAGGCATTAACGATCCCTGGGTTGAAACAAAACAGGGGTCATGGAACGTGTCAGTCCGTGCACAGCTTTCGGTAACCGATCAGCGTCGCGCAGCGCGCCATCCGGTGGATTATCCGGTTATCGCAGAACACCATGATCGTGGTGATGTGAACCTGCACATCTCGAATATCTCGGCGCATGGTTTCATGGTCGACAATGCTGGCGACCTGGCTCGCGGTGATCGCGTGATCATTCGCCTTCCGGTTGTTGGCCGGATCGAGGCATACCTTATCTGGCTGCGCGAGGAACGCGCCGGTTTCCAGTTCGAACGGATCATCCGGCTTGACGATTTCGACATGATGATCGACACATTGCAGCCCAATCCGAAACTGCGCCGCCGCCGCTGAGGCGTGCGACATAAAGAGGCAAGTTGACGCAAGAATAGTCTTCCTTGCTTTCCTGACTGTCACCGGCCTGCCATTGCGAGCCGGTGAACACCCCGTCTCCAGAACCGGCGCACCCTTTCCGGGTACACAACTATCGCGCCTATTGGCTTTCGCGCCTCACAATGACGCTGGGCCAGTATGCGATGATGCTGGTCATCGGCTGGCAGACCTACGACATCGCCCGGACCGGCGGGATGAGCATGCAGGGCGCGGCTGGCCAGCTGGCACTGATCGGGCTGCTCCAGTTCATCCCGTTGTTCGTGCTCTCGCCATTTACCGGCCTGGCGGCTGACCGTTTCAGCCGACGCCTGCTTGGCCAGTCGACGATCCTGCTCCAACTCGCCTGCGCCGCGACCCTGTGCGCCTTGACCTGGAACGGGGCGGTTTCGATTCCATGGCTGTTCGGTATTGCGATTTTGCTCGGCATCGTTCGTGCTTTCAATGGCCCTGCCATGACGGCGCTGGCCCCCAACCTGGTGCCCAAGGCCATCCTGCCAACGGCTATCGCGCTCAGCGCCATTTCGTGGCAAGTCGGGATGATCGCCGGGCCGGCCATTGGCGGGTATCTCCACGCAATCGAGCCGGCTCTCCCCTACGGCGTTGCGGCCGGGTTGTTCGGCATTGCGATTGTCTCGCTCGGCACGATCGGCAAGGTGCCCCAACCCAATATCAAGGGCACCGCGCACCCCATCCGGCAAGTCGTCGACGGGCTGCACTATGTGGTCCAGAACAAGATGGTGCTTGGCTCGATCACGCTTGATTTGTTTGCCGTGTTCCTCGCCGGGGCGACTGCATTGTTCCCCGTCTATGCAAGGGACATTCTCCAGGTGGGTGAGGAAGGGCTGGCGCAGCTCACCATGGCCCCGGCGATCGGCGCGACACTGACGGGCATATGGTTCTCATTCCGGCCGCTCGCGCGCAATGTCGGGCCTGCAATGCTCGGTGCGGTGGCCATCTTCGGCGTGGCGACGATTGTCTTCGGTGTCTCGACCTCCATGCCGCTCAGCCTTGCAGCACTGCTCGTCGTCGGGGCGGCAGACATGTTCAGCGTCTATATCCGCCAGTCGCTGGTCCAGTTGCACACGCCCGACGACAAGCGCGGGCGGGTGTCATCGGTCAGCCATCTGAGTATCAGCGCCTCCAACGAGTTTGGCGATTTCTTCTCCGGAACGCTGGCATATCTGATCGGACCGGTTGCGGCGGTGGTCGCTGGCGGGGTCGGGGCTATTGTGACGGTCGGGCTATGGAGCCGCATTTTTCCCGTACTGCGCACCACACGGACCTTTGACCCGCCTGCCGAGATATTGGATAGTCACGCAGCACCAAAGACCGACGGAGAGAAAGCATGAAAGCCGATTCCATCCTCGCCACCATCGGCAACACCCCGCATGTGCGCCTTTCACGCCTGTTCCCCGATCACGAGGTATGGGTGAAGAACGAACGGGCGAATCCCGGTGGATCGATCAAGGACCGCATCGGCCTCGCCATGATCGAGGATGCCGAGAAGTCCGGCGCGCTCAAGCCCGGCGGCACGATCATCGAGCCGACCAGCGGCAACACCGGCATCGGCCTTGCCATGGTCGCGGCGGTGAAGGGATACAAACTCGTGCTCGTCATGCCCGAAAGCATGAGCATCGAACGACGCCGCCTGATGCTTGCCTATGGTGCGACATTCGACCTGACGCCCAAGGAAAAGGGCATGAAAGGTGCGATCGAGCGGGCGACCGAACTGGTCGAACAGACCGAAGGCGCATGGATGCCCAGCCAGTTCGACAATGAGGCGAATTACAAGGTGCATGTCGCGACAACGGCGAAGGAAATCCTCGCCGACTTTGCAGACAGTCCGGTCGACGTGCTGATTACCGGTGTCGGCACCGGCGGCCACCTGACCGGCTGCGCGGAAGAACTGAAACGTCACTGGGCCGGATTGAAAGCCTATGCGGTCGAGCCCGAGCTTTCCCCCGTGATCAATGGCGGCCAGCCCGGCCCCCATCCTATCCAGGGCATCGGCGCGGGTTTTATTCCAGGCAATCTGCACACCCAGGTCATCGACGGCGCGATCCAGGTCGATGCCGACGCGGCGAAGGAAATGGCACGCCGCTGCGCGCGAGAAGAAGGCATGCTGGTCGGCATTTCGAGCGGGGCCACCCTCGCCGCAATTGCCAGCAAGCTGCCCGGCCTCGAACCGGGTACGCGGGTGCTCGGCTTCAATTACGACACGGGTGAACGCTATCTCTCCGTGCCGGACTTCCTGCCCGAAGCATAAGGCGTTAGGCTCGCATCCTTCTGGCAGGAGGGACCATGAAGCTCGAACGGCGCGAATTCATGCTGGGTGGTGCAGTCAGCCTGCTCACGGCCTGCACCGCGACGCCGCCTGTGCCGCTCGCCAAGCCACCGGTCGGGCTGCAGCTTGCACGGCTGAAATTCGATCCTGCACGCCTGATGCGGATTTCGGTCTGCGCGCGACCGTTCCGACCTGCCGGGCCCCGGCTTGAGCTCGAACGCATCGGCGAGAAGAACGTGATCCACAATTACGGCCATGGCGGATCGGGCTGGTCGCTCAGCTGGGGGTGCGCTGAGGAGGCGACCGCCCTCGCCCGGCAAACCGGCGCGAGCAGTTTTGCAGTGCTCGGTGCAGGCGCGATAGGCATGACAACTGCACTCGCGCTGGTCGATCGCGGGGCAAAGGTCACCATCTATGCCGAGGATTTCCTGCCCGACAGCCGCTCTGCCCGCGCAACGGGTGTGTGGTCGCCAAGCAGCCGGATCGCAATGGAAGACGCGATCGATCCGAACTTCGTCGAACGGTGGGAGGGATGGTCGCGACGGTCCTACGCCGTCCATCAGCAGATGATCGGCCTGTCGGGCGACCCGGTTGAGTATGTGCCGCAATACAATGTTGCCGGCGGCGAGGAGCCGAATGTCGAGGAAAGCCGCCCTTTCCTCCACGTCAACAGGCGGCTGCGTGGCCTGACGCCATCGTGGGGCGCGGTTGAAGGGATCGCCAATCCCTTTCCCGGTCGCTTTGTTCGCGGAGGGCAGACGCTGGTGTTCAACGTCTCCGAATATGCCGACCGGCTGATGCGGCTGTTCCTGCTGAAGGGCGGTAAGATGGTGAAGCGCAGCTTCTCCGACCGGGCAAGCGCGCTGGCAGTGGACGAGCCGGTGATCGTGAACTGCCTGGGCTACGGCGCCAAGGCGATCTGGGGCGACGAAACGCTGGTGCCGGTGCGCGGGCAGATCAACTGGCTGATCCCGCAGCCAGAGGCGCGCTATGCGCTCTATTTCGACCAGGTGCAGGCCATATCGCGCCGCGACGGGCTGATCGTGCAATATCTTGGCGCGAACGATGACCGGGGTTTCGGCAATGCCGACGAAACCCCCGAGCGCGCAGAAGCGGAAAAGGCGCTGGCCATCCTGCGAGAGCTCTACAACTGAGCTGCCACACTTCCTCCACGCAATTCGATTGCCTCGCCCCAAACGCGTGATAAGCTTCGCAAATCGAACAATCGGGAGAGGTTGTATGCGCGCAATTGTCGCCGCCGTGCTGGTGCTGGTTCCGTCAACGGCATGGGCCCAGAGCAATCAGGGCGCAGTCTCGATCACCATCTATGACCAGCAGGCGCTGGTTGAAGATACGCGCGTCCTGACATTGCCGACCGGTGAGGTCCATCACGAGTTTCGCGAGGTTTCTGCCGCTATCCGACCCGAAACGGTCTCGCTCGAGGGCGATGCGATCGAGATTGCCGAGCAGAACTTCGACTTCGACCTGCTTTCCCCCGCGTCATTGATGCGGGCGGCTGAAGGGGAAAGCATCACGCTCATCCGCCGGAACCCGGCGACCGGTGCCGAAACCACCGAGCAGGCAAGGGTTCTGGCAGTCAATGGCGGCGTGGTGATCGAGGTTGGTGGCAAGATCGAAGTGCTGCGCGATGACGGGCAGCCGGTGCGCGTCGTTTTCGATGATATCCCGGAGAATCTGCGCGCCAGCCCAACCCTGTCGGTGACCTTCGATTCCGAACGCGCGGGGTCCCGCCCGCTGCGGTTGAGCTACCTTACTTCGGGCCTTGGCTGGAATGCGGATTATGTCGGCGTGTTCGACGAGGAGCGGCGAACGATGGACCTGCAGGGCTGGGTCACGCTGACCAATACCACCGGAACGGCCTTTCCCGATGCCGAGCTGACGCTGGCCGCCGGCGATGTCGTGAAGCTCAACCAGCGTGCGGCGCAGCGCAACCGCAACAACAGCTACAATCCAGGCAGTGGCTACCGCGCCGGGACCGAGCGGAGCGAGGAGGATGAAACGGTTGGCGACCTTTACCTCTATCCGATCGAAGGGCGCACGACGGTTGCCACAAACCAGAAAAAGCAGATCAGCTTCCTCGATGCTGCGGGTGTCGCAGCAAGCCGGGCCTACCGGTATAGCTGCAACTGGATATGCCAGTCCGAAGAGCCGGGCAGCGCGGAAAGCATCATCGACTTCAACACCGGCGCGAAAGGCGGCCTTGGGCGTGCCCTGCCCGCAGGAGTTGCACGCGTTTATATGCGCGATGCGAATGGCAAGGCGCGTTTCGTTGGCGAAAGCCGCATCCCGCACACGCCCGCCGGATCGGACATGAAAATCGTCACCGGCTATGCCTTCGATGTGAAGGTTCGTCCGATCGTCGACAAGCGCGAGCGGGTGACCGATGACGAATGGACCAAGGCGGCAGAGTACCGGATCGTCAGCAATGCCGGGGTCGAGGTTGTCACCGTGAACCAGCGTCGCGAATTCTGGCGTACCGAAATGCGTTATGTCCTGACCAATGCACGCGATATTCCCGTCACTGTCGAATTGATCCAGGATGGGCTGAACGGATTTTCACGCGGAACGCGGATGACCGGGGAAAGCCTGCCCGGCGAACAGCGGACGCCGTGGCAGCGTGTGTGGCAGGTCCGCATTCCCGCAAATGGCGAAACCGAGGTTACCGCAACCTTCCTGACCGATTTCTGAGCCGTGCAGCGCTGGCTCACCGCGCTGGCCTGCCTCGCCACCCTCGTGGCGGCTCCTGCGCTGGCCGACACGCCCATCGTGGTTTCAAAGGCCGCCGACGATGTTGCTGTAACATTCTACCGCGATGCCTACCGCGGCACCCAATATCCGATGGAAGTCGACTTTGACGACGAGGAGGAAATCCTCGGCGGTTACGCAATGATCGCGGAAACGCGAACCATCACCATCCCTGCCGGTGAAGTGACCGTCCGCTTCGAGGGTGTAGCCAGCGGTATCGAACCGCAAAGCGCAATCCTGCTCGACGGGGAATTGCGTGAAAAGAACTTCGATGGTCGCTTGCTGTCGCAACGCGGATTGCTCGATGCATTCTACGGGCAGGTTGTCACCCTGCGCCACACCGATCCCACGACCGGCAAGCAAAGCTTCGAACCAGCGACAATCATTTCGCAGCCCGATGCCATCGTGCTCAAGACCGCGCGGGGATACATCACAGCTGCTTGCACGGGAACGATCGACACCTTGCTGTTTGACGGGGTGCCGACCGACCTGACAGCAAAGCCAACCCTGTCCATGTTGACCAGGCCAGACAATCCGGGCGGCACGATGACCGTTACGCTCGCTTATCTGGCGATGAACTTCGATTGGCAGGCGAACTATGTCGGTACGTTTTCGCCCGATGGCCAGTCGTTGAAGCTTGCCGGATGGATGACCCTGGCGAGCAAGGACCGGACGACATTCGAAGGTGCCGAAGTCAGCGTGATCGCCGGGCAGGTCGCACGCGCGACGATGACCGAGGAAGAAGAAGACGCGTTTTACGAAGAGCGTAGGAACGATCCGTATGGTCCGGACAATATCGAACTGGACTACACCTGCTGGCCATCCGGGCGCACGGCGGCAGGCCAGAACTGGCCTGTCCTGTTCGGACCCGGCAGCCTGGAGGAAAAGCAACTGCCGATACAGGTCAGCTACAGCTATTGCGGGGGCTATTACTGCGATTATGATGGCAGCGAAGATGTCATCATAGTGACCGGAAGCCGCATTGCACGCCGCGACGATGTAGGGGATTTCAAGCTTTACACACTCCCCTTTCGCAGCACCGTACCCGCACAAAGCCTGAAGCAAGCGCGCTTCCTGCGCGAGACGGAGATCGAGGGCGAGACGATCTATCTCGCAAAGGTCAGCGCCGATGAAAGTTACCGCGAGTTCGAACTCGCATTCCGCTTCAGGAACGACAAGCAATCCGGCGTTGATGAACCCCTGCCCGGTGGGCAAATGGCGCTTTTCCAGATGACCCGCGCTGGCAGGCAGTTGATTGGCGAGACGAATATCGCCGACAAGGCTGTCGATGAGGAGGTGGTGATCAGCCTTCCCGATGACGACCTGTATCTCGACTTCGACATCGACAACACCGGGAAGGAAGGCGATGACTGGGAGGAAAAGGAACTCACGGTCGAAAACAATTACGAATGGCCGGTCACCTTCGAGATCGAGTTCGCGGATGAGCTGGACTACGATACGCAATACACGCTTTCGCGCTTCTCCCGGCGTGTCGCCAGAAAGGATGGCAAATATGTCTGGCAGGCCAGGGTGCCCGCCGACGGTGAAATCAAAATTCGCTTCCGCGTCACCGAACGCGAAGTTCCTGTCTATGATGACGATTGATCGGGATTGGCATGACAACGCTTGAGAGGATCGAATATTCCGACCGGGCGGTTGCCCTGACCGGCTATCTCGCGCGCCCGGCAACCACTCCGACAGCTGCCGTTGCTGTCTTTCCCACGATCCACAACATCACCCCGCGCGTCGCTGATAAGGCGCACATGCTGGCCGATGCGGGCTATCTCGCCATGGTGATGGATTTCTATGGCGAGGAAGTAAGCGATGCCAATCCCGGCCCGCCCCTCGCCCAGCAGTTGCGCGCCGATACCAGCGTGTATCGCCAGCGCCTCCATGCCGGACTGGCCGCGCTGCGTGGGCAGGCACCTGAATTGCCCATGCTGGCAATCGGTTTCTGCATGGGCGGACAGGCCGTGCTCGAACTCGCACGCGATGGCGCAGACCTGTTGGCCGTTACCAGCTTCCACGGCCTGCTTGAAACACAGCGTCCCGCCGAACCCGGCGCAGTCACGGCACGCCTGCTGGTATGCCATGGCGACCGCGACCCGCTCGTCCCGCGCGAACAGGTCCGCACCTTCATGGAAGAGATGGACCACGCCGGGGCCGACTGGCACCTGCATATCTATGCCGGGGCCGTCCACGGTTTCACCGATCCGGCGAATGATGAAAAGCCGCTCGACGCTGTCGCCTATGACGCCAGCGCCGACCGCCAAAGCTGGGCTGCGATGCTTAACCTCTTCGACGAGGTCCTGCCGACCTGACGACCCGGGACTCAGGCCGCTGTCTGGAAGGCCTCTTCACCCAGCGCCATCATGCTGTCGCTACCGGTTTCCAGCTTGCGGCGCAGCGCGCCGGCATCGGGCAGGTAACGGTCCATATAATAGCGCGCAGTCGCAAGTTTGGCCTCGTAGAACGCAGCATCTCCCGGCGATCCGGTTAGCTTCTCCTGCGCAACCCTGGCCATCTTGAGCCACATGTAGCCGAGTGTCACGATGCCCATGATATGCATATAGTGATGCGCCCCCGCACCGAGGTGGTTCGGGTTCTGCATCGCATTGTTCATGAACCACATGGTGGCAGCCTGTTGTTGGCCGAGAGCCTTCTCTAGCTGTTCGGCCATAGGCGCAAGCGCCTCGTCACCCTTGGCAGCGGCACATTCCTCGCCAACCATCTTGAAGTAAGCCTGGATTGCAGCGCCGCCCTTGCTGGCAAGCTTGCGGCCGCACAGGTCCATCGCCTGCACGCCATTGGTGCCTTCATAGATCTGGGTGATGCGGGCATCGCGAACGAACTGGCTCATGCCCCATTCCTCGATATAGCCGTGGCCACCGAAGACCTGCTGCATATTGGTCGCGACTTCATAGCCCTTGTCGGTGCCATATCCCTTTATGACCGGGGTGAGCAGCCCGATGATAGCGTCGGCTTCGGCGCGCTCTTCCTCGGTCTGCGCCTTGTGGCTGAGATCGACCATCAGGGCGCCCCACAGGCACAGCGCGCGCATGCCTTCGGTGAAGGCCTTGGCGTCCATCAACATGCGGCGCACATCGGGGTGGACGAAGATGGGATCGGCCTGTGCATTGGGGTCCGCAGGGCCGGTCAGAGCCCTGCCCTGCCGCCGGTCCAGCGCATAGGCGACAGCGTTCTGGTAGGCTGCCTCTGCCTGGCTCAATCCCTGGATGCCGACCCCGAGGCGGGCAGCGTTCATCATCACGAACATGGCGGCGAGCCCCTTGTTCTCCTCGCCCACCATCCAGCCTTTTGCACCATCATAGTTGAGTACGCAGGTCGAGTTGGCATGAATGCCCATCTTGTGCTCGATCGAGCCGCACATCACGCCGTTGCGCTCACCAATCGAGCCATCATCATTGAGAAGGAACTTCGGCACCACGAACAGCGAAATGCCCTTGGTGCTGTCGGGCGCGCCCGGTGTCTTCGCCAGCACGAGGTGGATGATATTGTCCGACATGTCGTGTTCGCCGGCCGAGATGAAAATCTTGGTCCCGGTGATCGCATAACTGCCATCGGCCTGCGGCTCCGCCTTGGTGCGGATCATGCCCAGATCCGTGCCGCAATGCGGTTCGGTCAGGTTCATCGTTCCGGTCCATTCGCCCGAGATCATTTTCGGAAGATACGTCTCTTTCTGCTCCTGCGAGCCCTTGGCGATCAGCGCCGATACCGCGCCGTTGGTAAGACCGGGATACATGCCGAACGCCTGGTTCGCGCTTGAGATGAATTCTTCCATCACCATGCCGAGGACATGCGGCATACCCTGCCCGCCGAACTCTTCCGGTGCGGAAAGCGTGCCCCAGCCAGCAGCCCGGAACTGGTCGAACGCCTCCTTGAAACCCTTGGGCGTGGTCACCGAGCCATCGTCGTGACGGGTGCAGCCCTCCTGGTCGCCAGACAGGTTGATCGGCGCCAGCACCTCTGCACAGAACCGCCCGCCCTCATTGATGACCGCGTCGGTCACATCCTCGGTAGCCATTTCGAAGCCGGGAAGGTTGCCGTAGCTGGCAAGATCCAGCAGTTCATTGACGATGAAACGCGTGTCGCGGGTCGGGGCGGAATAGGTGGGCATGGTATGTCCTCGGAAATTGGGTAGTCAGCGGGTCACTTGTCCTGATCGATCGCTTCGACCTGTTTGACGAACTGCGTCAGTTCCTTGATCGAGGAATCGATATCGGCGCGCTGCCGCTTGAGTTTTGCGATGTGGGTCTTGCACTTCTCGACCGTCACGCGGCGCTGCTCGACCCGGCCATCGCCAAGGTCGTACAGGTCGATCATCTCACGAATTTCGGTCAGGCTGAAACCGACATTCTTCGCGCGCATGATCCAGGCAAGCCGGGCACGATCGCGCTTGGAATATACCCGGGCCAGCCCGATCCGCGCGGGGGCGATCAGGCCTTCGTCTTCGTAAAAGCGCAAGGCGCGCGCCGTGCAGTCGAATTCCTCCGTCAGGTCGGAAATCGAATATTGTTCCCTATCGAGCCGGTCCGGGCGATCGAGATGTGCGCCGCCGTGCCTTTGCGAATCTTTTTCGTGTGCAGTCGCCATGCCACGTTGTTAAAAGCACCTTACGTAAACGTCAACTGGAGCGAGGCTGCAAGGTTCCATCCGCAAGGACGCGGTAAAAGCAGGAAGTCGCGCCGGTATGGCAGGTGGGCCCGGCGGGGATTACCTTCAGAACCAGCGCGTCCTGATCGCAATCGACCAGTATCTCCTCCACCGAAAGCGTATTGCCGGACGTTTCGCCCTTCTTCCACAGGGTCTGGCGCGACCGTGAGTAGAAATGCGCAATCCCGCTATCGACGGTCAATTGCAGGGCTTCCTCGTTCATATAGGCGACCATCAACACCTCGCTCGATCCGGCATTGCAGACCACCGCGCAGATCAGGCCGTGGGCATCATATTTCGGGGCAAAGATGCTGCCGCCCTCCCGCTCTGCGGCGGTCAGTTCATTCGTGGTCATCGGCTTGTTCGGTCCTTTCTCGCCGCCGTGTCTCCACGGATGGTTTGTTGCACGATAACCACAACTGTCGTTCAAAATCTATCACTCGATGGTTTCCGGCTATGCCGTTCCGGCGAGAAGTGGAAAAACGCGCCTCGTTCGGCGCATGCCGGGCACCCAGGGAAGGCACCGTAAAGGGCCAAGTTCAGGGGGTAAGGGCAGCAGCAGCCGGCAACGGAAGCGCGCCCGTAACGATGAGGGATAGGACCGCGACGGCCAAAAGGGGGTGGCTGTCGAACCGCAAGGTGGTCCGTTAAATTTCGTCACGTGGCGCCCGGGATCGCAAGATCCCCGGCGTTTCGCTTGCGGTCCATTCGTCATGGTATCGCCTCGTCCAGAACCCGCGAGAAACATGCGATGACGACACTCTTCGCGCCTGCGCGTTTCAGCACCTTGACGCAGGCAGTGCTGGTTGCGCCGCTGGTCAGCACATCGTCGACCAGTACCACGTCGCGCCCGGCAAGCGCGCTTTTCCTTGCTGACGCAACCTCGATCGATCCGGCCAGCATGCGTTCGCGCGCCTTGCGGCCCAGCCCACCCAGCGGCGGAGTTCGTTTCGACCGACGGAGTGCGTCAACCAGCAGCACACCGCCAGTCGCCTTCGCCAGTTCCCTCGCCAGAAGTGCGGACTGGTTGAACCCGCGCTGCCACAAGCGGGTCCAGTGGAGCGGGACTGGAACGAATACTCGTCCGCCATCCGTCGCTGGCAGGCGCGCTGCAACAAGCCGCGCCAGCATCGGTGCCATGGCAATCTTGCGGCCGTGCTTGAACCGGAGCACGAGTTGGCGCGAGGCCTCGTTATAGAGCGTACCAGCGGCGATCCCGTCATGCACCGGCGGGGATTGCTGGCAGGGTGCGCAAACGGCACCCTCCCCAGCCGCGTGGTTGGCAAACGGTCGCTGACAGGTCGCACAGGCGGGTTCACCGGGAATGACCAGCTCGCTCCAGCATGGTGCGCAAAGGCCGGTTTGCTCGGCAATACCCTCCCCACACAGCGGGCAGCGCGGCGGGAAGACGAGATCGACCAGCGGGGCAAACGTCTCTGCAATGATGGGAGCGACCGCCATTTGCCGACACTGCACCGCTTGCAAGCCGGCGGCAAGGGCGGCACAGGCACGGCATGATCGAACGAGCGCCTCCCCGCATATTTTCGCCTCGCCGCAGGCAGGTTGTTGCCGATCGGGCGCGCAAGCTGCAGGCGGTTTCCGGCGAGCTGCCATTCCTGTTCGAACACATGGCGGGCGAGATCGTGGACCGGCTCGATTTCGTGCAACATGAGCCTGCCAAACCCCTGTTAACCGGTCATTCCCCGCCCTCCCTGCTCGATCGCCTCAAACTTGCTCCGGCGGATGCCCCACCGCCGCCGGTCGGGTTCGACGAGGAAGCCCCCTACCCCGGCGGCAATTTCGACTTCATCGCCAGCATGGCCTCGCTCGACACGCTTAACGACCTGCCCGGCGCGCTGATCCATATGCACCGCGCTCTGGCCCCGGGCGGGCTGGCCATCGCCACGTTCATCGGCGCGCCGAGCCTGCCCAACCTGCGCCGCGCCATGCTGGCCGCCGACGGCGAGCGACCTGCGGCCCGGATGCACCCGCTGGTCGATGTCCGCGCGGCGGCTGAACTGATCCAGCGCGCGGGTTGGTACAGCCCGGTGGTCGACAGCCACACGCTGCGCGTATCCTATGGCTCGCTCGACCGGCTGGTCGCCGATCTGCGGCTCCACGGGCTTACCAGCGTGCTGCAGAGCAAGGCCCCGCCCGTCACCCGCACCGGGTTGGACCGCGCGCGAACCACCTTCCTCGAAACGGCAGGTGACGACGGGCGCGTTATCGAAACCTTTGAGATTCTGACCTTGAGTGGCTGGCGCAGGTAACCCGGCCAACCCTCTGTAGGAAAGAAATTATTTCAACGCAGCCTGCGCTGCCGCCAGCCTTGCGATAGGCACGCGATAAGGCGACGCGCTGACGTAATCGAGCCCGGTTTGCTCGCAGAAGGCGATGCTCGCCGGATCGCCGCCATGCTCGCCGCAAATGCCCAGCTTGATATCGGGCCGGGTTGCCCTGCCCCGCTCGGCCGCGAGCGAGACCAGCTGGCCAACCCCGTCGACATCGAGGCTGACGAACGGATCGCGGGCGAAAATGCCCTTCTCGACATAGGGGGCGAGGAACCGTGCGCTGTCGTCACGGCTGACGCCGAGTGTGGTCTGGGTCAGATCGTTGGTGCCGAAGGAGAAGAACGCGCCTTCCTCGGCAATCTCGCCCGCCATCAGGGCAGCGCGCGGCAGTTCGATCATGGTGCCGACGAGATAATCCACCGACGATCCGGTTTCCTCGAACACCTGCGCCGCAACGCGGTCGACCAGCGCCTTGAGCAGTTCCAGCTCGCGCCTGGTGGCGACCAGCGGGATCATGATCTCCGGCACCGGGGCGTCACCGCTTTCCTTCGCCACTTCGCAAGCCGCCTCGAAGATCGCCCGCGCCTGCATCTCGTAGATCTCGGGATAGGTGATCCCAAGGCGACAGCCGCGATGGCCCAGCATCGGGTTGAATTCGTGGAGTTCGCCCGCACGCCGCTTTAGGTGGTCGACACCGTATCCGGTGGCATTGGCCAGTTCCTCGAACTCGGCATCGCCATGCGGCAGGAATTCATGGAGCGGCGGGTCGAGCAAGCGGATCGTGCATGGCAGGCCCGCCATGACCTCGAATATCTGCTTGAAGTCGCCACGCTGTTCGGGAAGCAGCTTCTCCAGCGCAGCGCGGCGGCCCTTCTCGTCTTCGGCAAGGATCATCTCACGCACTGCACTGATCCGGCCGGCATCGAAGAACATATGCTCCGTCCGGCACAGGCCGATACCCTCGGCCCCGAACTGGCGCGCCATGCGGCAATCCGCCGGCGTTTCGGCATTGGTGCGCACTTTCATCCGGCGATGCCTGTCGGCCCATTCCATCAGCGTGCCGAAATCGCCCGCAAGCTCGGGTTCGATGGTCTTGACCTCGCCAGCCATGACCTGCCCGTTGGCACCATCGAGGGTCAGCGTATCGCCTTCCTTCAACTCGCGGCTGCCGATGCGCAGGCTGCGCGATGGCATGTCGATCGAAACGGCAGACGCGCCCGAGACGCAGGGCCGCCCCATACCGCGCGCCACCACCGCCGCATGTGACGTCATGCCGCCGCGCGCAGTCAGGATGCCGGTTGCCGCATGCATGCCGTGAATATCCTCGGGCGAGGTTTCGACGCGGACCAGGATGACCTTCTCGCCGCGCCCGGCCCATTGCTCTGCCGTATCGGAATCGAGCGCAATCTTGCCACTTGCCGCACCCGGCGAGGCGGGAAGCCCGGCGGTCAGCACGTCACGCGGGGCATCGGGGTCGAGCGTCGGGTGGAGCAGCTGGTCGAGCGCCATCGGGTCAACGCGGCGGATCGCTTCCTCTTCCGAGATCAGCCCTTCGCCGACCATTTCCACCGCCATGCGCAGTGCGGCCTTGGCGGTGCGCTTGCCCGAACGGGTCTGCAGCATCCACAGCGTGCCGTCCTGCACGGTGAATTCGATATCCTGCATATCGCGATAATGGTTTTCGAGCAGGTCGAACACGCGCGCCAGTTCGCCATAGGCAGCAGGCATCGCCTCTTCCATGGACAGCGGCTTGGCACCGGCGGCTTCTCGCGCAGCCTTGGTGAGATATTGCGGAGTGCGGATACCCGCGACCACATCTTCACCCTGTGCGTTGATCAGATACTCGCCGTAATAGGCGCGCTCGCCAGTCGCCGGATCGCGGGTGAAGGCAACCCCGGTGGCGCTGGTATCGCCCATATTGCCGAACACCATCGCCTGCACATTCACCGCTGTGCCCCAGTCGCCCGGGATATCGTTGAGGCGGCGATAGACCTTGGCGCGGTCGCTGTCCCAGCTGTCGAACACGGCAGCGATCGCGCCCCACAGCTGTTCGGTCACATCCTGCGGGAACGGCTTGCCCAGTTCCTGCCCGACGATGGACTTGTATTCCGCAACAAGCGCCTGCCAGTCTTCCGCCTCCATCTCGGTATCGTTGTAGAAGCCCTTGTCTTCCTTGGCGATTTCGAGAGCTTCCTCGAACAGGCCGTGATCGAGGCCGAGCACCACATCGGAATACATCTGGACGAAACGGCGATAGCTGTCCCACGCGAAACGCTCGTCGCCCGAAGTTGCCGCCAGCCCCTGCACCGTCTCGTCATTGAGGCCCAGGTTGAGGACGGTGTCCATCATCCCCGGCATGGAAACGCGCGCGCCCGAACGGACCGAGACGAGCAGCGGATCGGCGGCATCGCCGAAACGCTTTCCTACCGTTTTTTCAACATGTTCAAGCGCCGCATTGACATCGTTTCGCAGCGCATCCGAGAAATCGGAGCCACCCGCGAGATAGCTGACACATTCCTCGGTCGAGATGGTGAAGCCCGGGGGCACCGGCAGGCCGATCTGCGCCATTTCAGCCAGGTTCGCGCCCTTGCCGCCGGTGACGGTCTTGTCCTTCTGGCGCGGGTCCGAATGATCCGCTGCGCCGCCGAATGGAAAGACCGTCTTGTTCATCTTAACCCCTGTTTCCCTGTCAGGTGTTGACACGTTGACACAGTCCTCGCGCCGTTTTCACCAGACTGTCACCTTGTGGCAGAAACCGTCACCTTGCGCCGAAATGCGTAACCTTACCCCTCGATACGCGAGAAGTCGGCGACGTTGTGCACCGCAGCACGGAAGCGTGCAAGCAGGTCGAGCCGTGAATGGCGTTTGATTTCTTCATCCGCATTTACCGTCACTTCATCGAAGAACGCATCAATCGGCGCGCGCAAGGAGGCGAGCGCAGACATGGCGCCCGCAAAATCCTCCGCCTCGATAGCGGCAGCCGCCCTGGGCTCCGCCGCATCGAGCGCATCGATCAGCGCCTTTTCCGCAGCTTCGGGCGTGTAGGACAGCGATTTCTCAATAGCCCTCTCCCTTGAGGGAGAGGGTTGGGTGTGGGTGTTCGACACCTCGGACGCGGGAACCCCCACCCCCGACCCCTCCCCACCGGGGAGGGGAGATTTCTTGAGGATATTGGCCGCACGCTTGTATCCGGCGAGCAGGTTCGCGCCGTCTTCTGTTTCCATAAACGACTGGAGCGCCTTCACCCGCGCAAGCAGGCGGACGAGATCGTCCTCCCCACCGAGGGCAAAGACCGCGTCGATCAGGTCATGTCGGACGCCTGCCTCTCGCTGTTGGACTTTGAGGCGGTCGGCGAAGAAGTCGAGGAGCTGGTAACTGACCGCAAATTCGACATCCATGAGCCTAGAGATTTCCCAGTCACTACTGGAAATTTCAGCAGCCTGTGCCCGCGCTTCCGTATATTCCAACGGCGGCAATAGATCGGCAGCTTCTTCATAAGCCTTCATAGCCTTTTCGAAGCGCTCAATGTCAGCATCGGCATGCAGTGCCGGTGCCACTCCTGCCAAGCCACGCATAAATAGGGACAGTAACGGGAGCTTCAGCTCATTTTTGTGCATAATTGCAATCGCAGCGATCGTAGCGCGTCGTAGCGCGAAAGGATCCTTTGAGCCTGTGGGCGGCTCCCCGATGAAGAAAAAACCCACCAAGGTGTCAATTTTATCCGCAAGCGACAAAGCCACCGTCACCGGCGCAGTCGGCACTTCGTCGCCCTGCCCGACCGGCTTGTAGTGATCGCGGATCGCGTCGGCGACCTCATCGGGCAGCCCCTCGGCGCGGGCGTAATAACCTCCCATAAGCCCCTGAAGTTCGGGGAATTCACCGACCATTTCGGTGACGAGATCGGCCTTGCACAGGCGCGCGGCCTGTTCGGCGAGGTTGGCCAACTCTTCCTGCGTCCCCGCGAAGGCGGGGACCTCAGTCGGTTGTGCGGTGCCGCCTGAGGCCCCCGCCTGCGCGGGGGCTCGTGCTGTTACAACCCCCTCTTCAACCAGCCACCTTGCCAGTTTCGCGACACGTTCGACCTTGTCGGCCACCGTGCCCAGCTTCTCGTGGAAGGTAATCCGCTCAAGCTTCTTCGCGTGATCTTCAAGCGAGGTCTTGCGGTCGACATCCCAGAAGAAGCGGGCATCGCTCAAACGCGCTGCCAGCACCTTGCGATTGCCGTCGACAATCGCCGCACCGCAGCCTGCGCCCTCGATATTGGCGGTGCAGACGAAAGCGTTGGCGAGCTTGCCATCCGCATCTTCGCACACAAAATACTTCTGGTTCACCCGAGCCGTCAGCTGGATTACCTCGGGCGGCACGTCGAGAAAATCGCGGTCGAACCGGCCCAGCAGCGGCACCGGCCATTCGGTCAGGCCGGCATTCTCGACCACCAGTCCCTCATCCTCGACCAGCACCAGCTCCGCAACGCGCGCTGCCTCATTGGCGAGGGTGCGGATCGTGTCCTGCCGTTCCTCATGGTCGACGATCACATGGGCATCGCGCAACCTTGCCGCGTAATCATCGGCATTGGCGATGGTGATGCTACCCGAATGATGGAAGCGGTGGCCCAGCGTAACCGCGCCCGAGGTAACGCCATGCACTTCGCATTCGACCACCTCATCACCCAGCAGGGCCACGATGCCCGATAGCGGGCGCACCCAGCGCAGGCTCTCGGTCGAAAGCGAGGCCGCGCCCCAGCGCATGGATTTGGGCCATGAAAAATCGCGAATGATTGCAGGAATGGCGTCAGCCAGCAGCTCTTTCACCGCCCTGCCCGGCCTCTCGATCACCGCAAAGTAAGTCGGGCGGCCTTTGACGTCACGGACTTCGAGCTGGTCCTTCGTGACGCCATTTTTGCGGCAGAACCCTTCGACCGCTTGGTCCGGCGCGCCTTCGGGCGGGCCCTTGGCTTCCTCGCTCACGGCCTTCGTGGCGTCAGGCAGGCCGCGTGCGATCAGCGCAAGGCGGCGCGGCGTCGACCATATGGTGACGTCACCCGGCGAAACGCCTGCAGCCTCCATCTCGCGGCGGAACAGCTTTTCGAGTTCCGCCCGCGCACCGGCCTGCATGCGGGCCGGGATCTCTTCGCTGCGCAGTTCGAGGAGGAAGTCAGACATTGCCCGCCTCCCTTGCAAACATCCGTTCGCGCTGAGCCTGTCGAAGCGCAGCCGAAACGTTGCAATTGGCCTTCGACAAGCTCAGGCCGAACGGCTGTGGTGTGAAATCGCTCATGCGCTCCACTCCGGATATTTCTCTGCCCAGCCTGCGGCTTCCTTCGCCATATGGGCCTCACACGATCCGCGTGCGAGGTCGCGGACCCGGCCCATATAGCTCGCGCGTTCCTGCACGCTGATCACGCCGCGTGCTTGCAGCAGGTTGAAGATATGGCTCGCCTCGATCGCCTGTTCATAGGCCGCGATAGGCACTTCATTTTCCAGTGCATTCCTGCACTCGGCCTCTGCTTTGTTGAACAGGTCGAACAGCGCATCTGTCTCGGCGACCTCGAAGTTCCACTTCGACATCTGCTTCTCGTTTTCGAGGAACACATCGCCGTAACTGACCCCGCGACCGTTGAAATCGAGGTCGTACACATTGTCGACGCCCTGGATATACATCGCAAGCCGTTCCAGCCCGTAGGTCAGTTCACCGGCAACCGGCTTGCAGTCGAAGCCGCCCATCTGCTGGAAATAGGTGAACTGGGTCACTTCCATCCCGTCGCACCAGACCTCCCAGCCCAGGCCCCATGCGCCCAGCGTGGGCGATTCCCAATCATCCTCGACAAAGCGGATATCGTGCTTGAGCGGGTCGATCCCGATCACTTCCAGCGACTTCAGGTAGAGGTCCTGGATGTCGGGCGGGCTCGGCTTCAGGATCACCTGGTACTGGTAATAATGCTGCAGCCGGTTGGGGTTCTCGCCATAGCGACCATCGGTCGGGCGGCGGCACGGCTGGACGAAGGCGGCATTCCATGGCTCCGGCCCCAGCGCGCGCAGCGTGGTCGCGGTGTGGAACGTGCCTGCCCCCATGCGCATGTCGTAGGGCTGGAGGATCAGGCACCCGTTCGCGCTCCAGAAATCATGGAGGGCGAGGATCATGTCCTGGAACGAGTTTTGCGGATTGCGGTCCATGCGCGCGCCAATGGCGGATGCGCCAAAATGCGTCAATGCCGCAGCGCGGCGCAGGGCAAGAAATCACCGCGCTTGACAACGGACCGCATAGCCGTGTGAGTAGGCGCAATATCGTCCGCGATTTCAGGGTCTTTTCGATGCGCAACCTAACCGCACTGCTTGCTGCCACCTCGCTGGCATTCCTGCCGCTGTCGCAACCGGGCTTCGCGACCGAACCGGTGGCGGCGAGCGATGTTGCCCCACCCATGCAGGTTCTGGAGGCCCCGCCCGAGTTGGAGGCTCCGTCCGGCGCAGAACAGGATTACACGCCCAACCCCGCAATCTGGAAACTGTCTGACGAAGACACCACGATCTACATGTTCGGCACGATCCACATCCTGCCGCCCGGCTTCGAGTGGCGCAGTGACCGCTTCAACCAGATCGTCAGCGAAGTCGACGAGCTGGTGCTCGAAACCTCGGATGCCGATTCCGAAGGCGATATGTCCAAGCTGGTGCCGCAAATGGCGGTGATGATGCTGACCCGCAAACCGACATCGAAGCGGCTGACCCCGTCGAACGGCAAGAAATGGCTCAAACTCGGCCGCATGGTCGGCATGGCCCCTGCTGAATTCGACCGCATGCCGCTGGTCCTCTCGATGATGGGCATCGGGCTTTCGATGAGCATGATGGAGGGTTCGCAGCGCGAACTCGGGGTCGAAACGATCCTGACCGCCGAATTCGAGGAGATGGGCAAGCCGATCGGCTCGATCGAGAATTCGGGCGATGTCATGATGGCGCTGATGAACATCGATGAAAACGGCGTGCTGGAAATGCTCGAAACCGAGCTGACCAAATGGGACGGCAAATCGACCGAAACGCTGATGCTCGAACCTGCCCCGGAAGAGGCGGATGGTCCTGGCGATAGCGAAACTTACGCCCCCTTCGCGATGGAACATGGCTGGGCAAAGGGCGAAGTCGGCACCGACCCGATGTTTGACGATAGCGCGTTCGGCATGGCGATGACGAAAGTTCTTCTGGAAGATCGCAACCGGGCCTGGGCCGAATGGCTCGACAACCGGCTCGATACGCCGGGCACCATGCTGCTTGCAGTCGGCGCGGGGCATTTCGAGGGTGAACACTCGGTTCTCCTGATGCTCGAAAAGCGCGGGCTGACGGCAGAGCGGATCAACTGACCGGATATCCGCCGGCCATTATGGCCGTGCTTCACATGCCTTCACGGCAAATTCACTCTCTCGCCCCCAATGAGTGCCCATGACCATGCTTCGCACGTTCTTGTCGACCTGTTTCACTGCCCTGTGCTGCGCAGCCTTGCCCACGGCGGCGCTGGCCCAGCAGACCCTGCCGACACCGGTCGAGAATACCCGCATCCCGGTCGAGGATGTCGAACTCGACGGGATCGAGCCGGTCCGGCAAGCCACTGGCCCGGCCTTGTGGCTGGTGTCGGACGAAGACAGCCGGATCTACCTGTTCGGCACGGTCCACGCATTGCCCGATGGCCTCGGCTGGTACACCGAGACAATCCGGACCGCGCTCGAAGGTTCGGACACGCTGATGACCGAAATCCCCATGCAGCCAGAAGACGATGCTTATCTGGCGCAATATGCGCTGGAGGCTGGCACGCTGCCGCAGGGCACGACCTTGCGCTCGCTGATGAACACGGAAGACCTTGCTGCCTATGAAACGGCGATGACCGGCTTCGGGCTGCCGGTCGAAACCTTCGACAGCCAGGAACCGTGGATGGCCGCACTGGCGCTGTCGATCCTGCCCCTGATGCAGGAAGGCTACAGCGCCGACCAGGGTGTCGAGAAGAAGCTGATCGCCATGGCCGACGATGATACGGCGTTCGGTGCGCTGGAGACCATCGAATACCAGATCGGCCTGTTCGACAACATGCCGGTCGATGACCAGGTCGATTTCCTCCTCGCCACCGCCGGACAGATCGACAAGACCTTCCCGATGATGGATGCGATGCTGCAGGAATGGCTGGCAGGCGACCCTGACGGGCTGGCGCAGATCATGAACGAGGGGCTCACCGAGGATGACGAACTGACCGAAATCCTGCTCTACAATCGCAATGCCAACTGGGTGGACTCGATTGCGGATATGCTGGCGGGATCGGGCAATGTCTTCATCGCGGTGGGAGCAGGCCATCTTGCCGGACCGAAGAGCGTGCAGGAATTGCTTGGCCAGCGCGGCATTGCGGTAACGCGGGTCCAGTGATCGCCCCGGCATCATGCTGATGCGCTGTTTCACGCTGCTGCTTTCCTGCATGGCGATTGCTGCGTGCCAGCAGGAACCGGCACCGGTCGATGACGGCACCCCGCCCTCACCCGCATTGTTCGAAGTCAGCAATCCCGATGGCCAGCTTGAAGGCTGGCTTTTCGGCACGATCCACTCACTGCCTGACGGGACCGAATGGCTGACCGACGAGCTGGAAGGGGTCAGCCAACGGGCCGAAGTGCTGGTGGTCGAGATCGACGGGCTGGCCGACGATCCCGCCATCCCGCGCATTTACCGGCAACTTGCCGCCAGCAAGCATCCGGTACCGCTCACCGCCCGGGTCAGTGAAGACCGCCAGGCCGCCCTCGCCGAACTGCTGGACAAGGCCAATGCCTCACCCGGCGACTTTGCAAATGTGGACAGCTGGGCGGTCGCGCTGCAACTTGCCAATGCGGTGTCGATCGGCAAGCCCGAAAACGGGGTGGACCGGCTCCTGATCGCAAAATTCACCGGGCGGGAAATCATCGAGCTGGAAGGCGCGGCATACCAGCTTGGCATTTTCGAGGCGCTCGACGAGAAGGAGCAACGCGACCTGCTTGCATCGGTGATCGACGAAAGCCGCGAGGGGCCGGCCAAGTTGCGGCGGCAGGTCCGGGACTGGCGACAGGGCAGGCTCGACCAGCTTGTAAAGCCGGGCGAAGCAGGCCTGCTCGATGACCCGGAATTGCGGCAGGTGCTACTGGTCGATCGGAATCTGCGCTGGGTGGAAAAGCTGCAGGATGCGATGGACGAGGAAGGGCCGATGCTGGTCGCGGTTGGCGCAGGGCACCTGCCGGGCCGCGACGGTCTTGTCGCCTTGCTCGAACAGGCCGGCTATTCGGTCAGGCGCATCCAGTAGGCACCCGGCAAACCTCGTGCATACGGTTACGCTTGCAATTTGCCCGCGCCCGTCTATACGCGCGCCCTTCCCAAGCCATGGTCATCCCTGGAGGCGTGGCGGGAAAAACGAACTAACCAAAGCATTTCGAAAGGTAAGCGATTATGAGCGACGCTCTGACCCTGCCGGCCGAGACGCGCGAACGGGCTGGCAAGGGAGCCTCCCGTGCACTGCGTCGCGAAGGCCGTGTCCCCGCCGTGATCTATGGCGGCAAGGAAGAACCGACCACTATCCACGTTGAAGAAAAGGCGCTCGTCAAGCTGTTGATGACCGGCCACTTCATGAACTCGCTGGTCAATATCGAGCTGGGCAAGGATTCGGTCCGCACCCTGCCGAAAGACGTCGCGCTGCACCCGGTTACCGACCGCCCGACCCATGTCGACTTCCTGCGCCTTGCCAAGGGCGCAAAGATCGACGTGAGCGTGCCGGTTGTCTTCGTCAACGAAGAAGCCTCGCCGGGCCTCAAGAAGGGTGGCGTTCTCAACGTCGTCCGTCACGAACTCGAACTGGTCTGCGATGCGGACAAGATCCCGAGCGAAATCGCGATCGATGTCACCGGCAAGGAAGTCGGCGATTCGATCCACATCAGCGAAATCGCCCTGCCGGAAGGTTCGGAAAGCGCCATCACCGATCGCGACTTCACCATCGCGACGCTGGTTGCCCCGTCCGCCCTCAAGCGAGCAGAAGGCGACACCACCACGGCTGACGCCAGCGATGCCGCTGCCAGCCAGCAGGATGCCGATGACGCTGACAGCAGCGAAGAAGGCGGCGAAGAGTAAGCCTTCACCCTTCTCCGTCGGAGAAATCACCAAGGCGCCGGTCCAGCGATGGGCCGGCGTTTTGCTTTTGCGTAAGCTGCGGCTAGAGGGCGCAACATGCAGATATGGGCAGGCCTTGGAAATCCCGGACCGCAATATGCGATGCACCGGCACAATATCGGTTTCATGGTGTGCGACGTCCTGGCCGAAATGCATGGATTCGGCCCGGTGCAAAAGAAGTTCCAGGGCTGGATCCAGGAAGGCCGCATCGGCGGCGAGAAGATCATCCTGCTCAAACCTGCGACCTTTATGAACGAGAGCGGGCGTGCGGTGGGCGAAGCAATGCGCTTCTACAAGCTCGATGTTGACGCGCTAACCGTGTTCCATGACGAGCTCGATCTTGCCCCGTTCAAGGTAAAGGTGCGCACCGGCGGCGGGCTTGCCGGGCACAATGGCCTCAGGAGCATCAACCAGCACCTCGGCCCCGATTTCCGCCGGGTGCGGATCGGGATTGGCCATCCGGGCCACAAAGAGCGTGTCCATGGCCATGTCCTTGGTAATTATGCCAAGGCCGAACAGGACGATCTGGTGCAGATGCTCGGTGCCATCGGGGCGGAGGCGGAATGGCTCGCCAGGGGTGACGATGCCCGCTTTATGAATGAATACGCACTGCGGATGCAGGACTGATCTGCTATGCTCTCCGCAAATCAGGAGAGAACACTATGCCATCTGTCAGCCGACGCACCCTTCTGGCGGGAGCCGCTGCTACTGGTGCGCTGTCCACCGTCGCTTTGCGGGCCGAAGACAAGCTGGCACCCGAACCAGATCTCACCGGCAAATCGATCCTGATAACCGGCTGCTCGTCCGGTTTCGGCAGGCTTGGCGCGATCTATTATGCACGGCGCGGCGCGAAAGTGTTTGCCAGCATGCGCAATTTCCCCCGCCCCGAAGTCGGCGAACTCGAGGGTTATGCATTCGAGCATGACCTCGATGTAACGGTGCTTGAAATCGACGTGACCGACGAGGCATCGGTGAATGCCGGGGTCGCGCTGGCCGAGCAGTTGAACGATGGCCCGCTTGACGTGCTGGTGAACAATGCCGGGATCGGCATCACCTCGCCGGTCGAGGTGCAGGATATGGAAGCAACCCGGCTGATCTTCGAGACCAATGTATTCGGCCCGCACCGCATGGCGCGCGCCGTGCTGCCCGGCATGCGCAAGCGCGGCTCGGGCCAGATATTCCAGATCTCGAGCCAGCTCGGCCGGGTGATCGTCCCCAATGCGGGGCACTATTCCGCCAGCAAGTTTGCGCTCGAGGCGATGAGCGAGCAGCTGGCCTATGAACTGGTCGCGCATGGTATCGACGTGACGATTATCGAGCCGGGCGGCTATCCCACCCAGGTGTGGGTCAACCGCAACCGCTATACTGCGGAGCTGAAAGAACGTGCAGCCGCAGTCCATCTCGATGGCTATCCGCAGGCCGTGGCACAGATGGGCAAGGAGGATGGCTCCGGCCGCACCGCCGATCCGATGGACGTGCCCTATGCCATCGCCCGCACCATCGCCATGCCCGCCGGCACAAGGCCGCTCCGCCTGCCGGTGAGCGGCGGCACGATCCCGCAGCTTGCGATCAACGAGGTCACGGCCCGCACGCAGGTCGAGTGGCTGGGTGGCACCGGATATGGTCCGTTGATCAGGGCAGTCCACGACTGAATCGTCCAAAACCTGTCGGGATAACTTACAATTAACGCCTCTCTCGGGCGCGTTAACCACTGTCTCCCGCAGGAATGCGCATTTGGCACGGGGGTTGCATTTCTTTTCGTCAACCAATTCCGATTACGACGAAGGGGAAAGTCGATGTTGAACAAGAAGACCATCCTGGCGGTTGCAGCAGGCGCACTTGCGATCGGCGCACCGGCAGCGGCAACCTGGGGCAGCTATGGCGGCTCGTGGGGTGGCGGTTCGTGGGGCGGCGGCTCCTGGGGCGGCACGAGCCACAGCCACTATTGCGGTTGCGGCCACACCGGCACCTGCACCTCCAGCTCGGGTGGTTCGACCACTTCGGGCGGAACCACGACTTCGGGTGGCACTACGACTTCGGGCGGCACCACCACCTCGGGTGGCACGACTTCCGGCGGCTCGACCGGCGGTACTGCGGTGCCCGAACCCGGCATGCTCGGCCTGTTCGGCCTCAGCCTGCTCGGCCTCGGCATTGCACGCCGCCGCAAGCGGGCTGCCTGATAGCTCGGACCTCTGGTTCAAATCTCAAGCTATCATGGCGCGGGTCGATCTCAGGATCGGCCCGCGCTTTGCGTTTCGGCCCGTCGGTAGAGTTGGCGGATCGCCTCGGGCACGCCTTCCTGTGCGACAACAGGCGTCAGCACCTTCTGTGCCCCGGCAGGATCGCCCTGGCTCAGCAGGACTTCGGCCAGCAGCGCCGCGCTCTGCGCATGTTCGGGGAAGCGGGCGTTAAGGCGACGCAGGATCGAGCGGCCCAGTTCAACCTGCCCTTCCTCCAGCAACGACCGGGCATAGAGCAATTGCGCATCGGGATATTCGCGCATCCGCGATTCCACCCGTTGGAGGCGGGTCCGTGCTTCGGCCCAGTCGCCCTTCTCGGCATCGAGCCGTGCGGCGAGAAACACGATGTCGACGTCATCGGGTGAGCGGTCGACTGCGGCCTTGATCAACCCTTCAGCCTCATCAACCCGGTCCAGTTCGCCCAGCTGGCGGATACGGCCAATCATGGCGGTGGAGCTTTCCGGGTAGGACTTGCTCGCCTTATCGTAGAATTGCAGCGCCTTCTCCCGCTGCCCGCGCCGTTCCGCAGCGACTGCGGAGGCGATCTGCGGGCCAAGTGCATCGGGCGCGGCAGCAAGCGCCATGGCAGCAATCTTCGCGCCTTCGTCGAGATTGCCATCGGCCATCAGGAATTGCGCATAATCGGCCTGCAATTCGGCCTTCGGGCCGGTCCCGTCCATGCCGCGCTTCAATTCTTCGCGGGCCTCATCGAACTTGCCTTCGCGCACCATCGCCAGTGCGCGCAGCCGATGGGCGTCCGCGCGTTTGTCACCCTGCAACAGTTCGAGCGCATCGTCATTGCGCCCGCGCAGTATCTCCGCCTCGGCGCGGAACAGGATCGGGTCATCGAGCTTGCCGCCCGCCTTCTCGAGCCGTTCGAGCGCGAACAGCGCACCTTCTGCGTCGCCGAGCTTGAGCTGAACCTGCGCCAGCATCTTCAGCATCGCGACATCTTCGGGCTGCCCTTCCAGCGCCGAGACCAGATCGAGCCGCGCCTGCGAATACTCATGCGCCGTGAAATTGCCTTGCGCGCGAGCGAATTTTTCCTGCGGGTCCATGCCGCAGGCAGCCAATGCGAGCGCGGCGAGCGAAACGAGGGCGATATTTGTGCGTCTAACCATGCGCACCGCCCTATCGCAGCGCGATAAATATTCGGTGAAGCTGGCCAATCCCCTTCACCGTCGCTAAAGGCCCCGACTAAAGGCCCCCGCTAAAGGCCCGGCCTGTTCTTGTACCGGAGTTTTCGATGGGTTTCCGTTGTGGAATCGTCGGGCTGCCCAATGTCGGCAAGTCCACCCTGTTCAATGCATTGACCGAAACGCAGAAAGCGGAAGCGGCCAACTATCCGTTCTGCACGATCGAGCCCAATGTCGGTCAGGTATCGGTGCCGGATGAGCGGCTGGACAAGATCGCCGCGATCGGTGGCAGTGCGAAGATTATCCCGACCCAGCTCGCCTTCGTCGATATTGCTGGCCTTGTGAAGGGTGCGAGCCAGGGCGAAGGCCTTGGCAACCAGTTCCTCGGCAATATCCGCGAGGTCGATGCGATCGTCCATGTGCTGCGCTGCTTCGAGGATGATGACATCCAGCATGTCAGCAACAAGGTCGATCCGCTGGCCGATGCCGAAGTGGTCGAAACCGAATTGATGCTGGCCGATATCGAAAGCCTCGAGAAACGGGTCGACAACGCAAAGCGGCGCGCCACGGCGGGCGACAAGGAAGCCAAGGCACTGGCCAGCGTTCTTGGCCAGTCGCTCGAACTGCTCAAGGACGGCAAGCCCGCGCGGCTGACCGAGCCGAAGGACGATGTCGAGCAAAAGCTGTTCGATCAGGCACAGTTGCTGACGGCCAAGCCGGTGCTGTATGTCTGCAACGTCTCGGAAGAAGACGCTGCCGAAGGCAACGCGCTGTCTGCGCAGGTCTTCGCCAAGGCCGAAGCTGAAGGGGCGCAGGCAGTGGTGGTTTCCGCAGCGATCGAAGCCGACCTGATCGGTATTCCGGCTGAAGATCGCACCGAATTCCTCGCCGATCTTGGGCTGACCGAAAGCGGCCTCGCCCGCGTGATCCGCGCCGGATATGCGCTGCTCGGGCTCAAGACCTTCTTCACCGTGGGGCCAAAGGAAGCCCGTGCCTGGACCTATCACGACGGCGCAAAGGCACCGCAGGCAGCGGGTGAAATCCACACCGATTTCGAACGCGGCTTCATCCGTGCCGAAACCATCGCCTTCGACGATTACGTGTCGCTAGGCGGCGAAAGCGGCGCGCGCGATGCGGGCAAGCTGCGGCAGGAAGGCAAGGACTACCTTGTACAGGATGGCGACATCATGCTGTTCAAGTTCAACGTCTGACAAGCTTGTAAAACAGGCGGCTGAGTGGCAGCTTTCCCTGACTGCGTACACAGGGGGGAACTGTACGATGCGTTCTTGGAAGCCAGCCACTGCAACATTCCTTGCACTGAGCCTCGCACTTGCGGGTTGCGCCACCGTGCCGACCGGCCCGCAAGCACGATATGCCACGATCACAGACGAGCGACTGACCGGCATGGAGACCGAAATGATCGGCCGCGTCTATTTTTCGCAGGACGAGCGCACGCTCACCTCGACCGCCGATAGCCTGGTGGAAGCCTATGCCGATCTCTTCAATGGCCGGGATGCAGGCAAGAATATCGTGCTGGCCGGGCATGCAAGCGGAGAAGGCGATGCAGCGTACAGCCAGAAGATCAGCCTCGACCGCACTGCCGCTGTGGCCGATGGCTTGGTGAAACACGGGGTGGTCGCCAACCGGATCTCGATCATCGCCTATGGCGAGACACGTCCCGAAATGGCCGCAAGCAACGGAAATGCACCCTCACTCAACCGGCGGGTTGAGGTCTATACCTACTGATCGTCGTCCATCCGGCGCGCGTCAGTGCCGCCCGAAAAGCTTTTCGACATCTTCCATGCTCAGCTTGACCCAGGTCGGCCTGCCGTGATTGCATTGGCCAGAGCGCGGAGTGCGTTCCATTTCGCGTAGCAGGGCGTTCATTTCCGCCACCGATAGCGTGCGCCCCGCCCTGACCGATCCGTGGCATGCCATGGTGGCCAGCACGAGATCGAGCTTCTCGCCAAGCAGGATTGCCTCACCGTGCTTGGCGATGTCATCGGCGATGTCTTGCAGCAGGGCATGCGGGTCGGATTTGGAAAGCACGGATGGGACGGCACGGACCAGCATCGCATCCGGGCCGAAGCGTTCGATGGCAAGGCCCAGTTCGCCAAGCCGCTCGATAGCCCCTTCGAGCCGGTCGCAATCGGGTTCGCCCAGTTCGACGACTTCGGGGATCAGCAGCGCCTGGCTGCGCTTGATCGCCTCGCCCGCCCCGGCCGCCCGCAGCCGTTCGAGCACGAGGCGTTCATGGGCGGCATGCTGGTCGACGATCACCAGCCCGTCTTCCGCTTCGGCCACGACATAGGTGTTTGCAACCTGCCCGCGCGCAATGCCGAGCGGGTAGCTCTCTACCGGCTGTTCCTCGGCGACCTCTGCCCTGCCCTGCGGTTCTGCCAGCACTTCGCCTGTGTCATGGTGAAAAGCCACCGAGGGAGAAGCCACACGCGCCTGCGGGGCCGTCCAGTCGCGCCCGGCAAAGATGGAGCGCAATGCAGGTGCCGGTTCTTCGCGCATGGGCTCCGCCTGCCAGCGTCCCATCGCCGCCGCGTCAGGTGCCTGCGCGCTGCGCCGGTCGCCAGTCGAAAGCGCCTGCCGCAACCCCGATACGATAAAGCCCCGCACCCCCGCCGCATCGCGGAAACGCACTTCGGTCTTTGCCGGATGGACATTCACATCGACATCTTCGGGCGGGATTTCGAGGAACAGCGCCAGCACCGCATGGCGATCCCGCGCAAGCATATCGGCATAGGCACCGCGCACTGCCCCGGTCAGCAGGCGATCTTTCACCGGGCGTCCGTTGACGAACAGGTACTGGTGATCCGCCACCCCGCGATTGTAGGTCGGCAGGCCCGCAACCCCCGTCAACCGCATCACACCGCCCGGTGCAGGACGTTCGAGGTCGATCGACACCGCATTGTCCGCCAGTTCGCGCGCGACAATCTCGGACACGCGCGTTTCGACCGACTGGCCTGCCTGGACATTGATCGAGCGACGTCCGGCATGTTCGAGGGTGAAAGCGATATCGGGCCGCGCCATTGCGAGGCGGCGAACCACATCGAGCGAAGCCGCATATTCACTGCGCGCAGTGCGCAGGAACTTGCGGCGTGCAGGCACCTTGGCGAAGATCTCTTCCACCCGCACTCTCGTACCCGGTGGCAATGCAGCGGGCTCGTCCGCCACCAGCGCGCCATGGTCGACGACCTTGCGCCATCCCTGTCCTGAGCCTGTCGAAGCGGCCTGCTCTGCCCCGCGCACCCGGCTTTCGAGCGTGAAGCGCGATACGCTGGCAATCGACGGCAACGCCTCCCCCCGAAATCCGAGGGTCGAGACCTGCTCGATCACATCATCGGGCAGTTTGGATGTTGCATGCCGCTCCAGCGCCAGTGCCATATCCTCCGGCGTCATCCCGCAGCCGTCATCGGTCACTTCGAGCCGGGTCAGCCCGCCATCGACCAGCGAGATCGCAATCCGCTTTGCCCCGGCATCGATCGCGTTTTCGACCAGTTCCTTGAGCGCCGCAGCCGGGCGCTCGACGACTTCGCCCGCAGCGATGCGGTTGACGAGATTCTCTGGCAGGCGGCGGATTTGGGGCATGCAAGCCAAGGGTAGCGACGAAGCGCGGTGGATTCGAGGCCGGTCGTGCAATTTTTCCGCAAATCCGGTGATAAATTTTTGGCGTTTTTCCGCGCCTTTGAGTAAGGGTGCGGCACCCCTGTCAAATTCGGGTCGTATCTATCGCAGCAGCCTGCGGTAAGGCCCACAGAAATATACGGAATCTGCCGCGAATGTCCTTCTTCTCCAACCTGTTCAAGTTCGGTTCCAAGAATCTCGCTATCGACCTCGGTACTGCCAACACGCTGGTTTATGTGCCCGGCGAAGGCATCATCCTCAACGAACCGTCGGTCGTGGCGATGGAAACGGTCGAAGGTTTCAAGAAGGTCAAGGCCGTGGGTGACGAAGCAAAGATGATGATGGGCAAGACGCCCGACAGCATCGAAGCCATCCGCCCGCTGCGCGATGGCGTGATTGCCGACATCGAAATCGCCGAGAAGATGATCGAGTATTTCATCAAGAAGGTGAACGGTCGCAACACGCTGTTCAGCTTCCCCGAAATCACCATCTGCGTCCCGTCGGGTTCGACCTCGGTTGAACGCCGCGCGATCCGCGATGCGGCCAGCAATGCCGGGGCGAAGGCAGTCTACCTGATCCTCGAACCCATGGCTGCGGCAATTGGCGCGGACATGCCCGTGACCGAGCCGGTCGGCAGCATGGTGGTCGATATCGGTGGCGGCACGACCGAAGTCGCCGTGCTCTCGCTGCGCGGCCTCGCCTACACCACCTCGGTCCGCACTGGCGGGGACAAGATGGATGAAGCCATCGTCTCCTACGTCCGACGACACCACAACCTGCTGATCGGCGAGTCGACGGCAGAGCGGATCAAGAAGGACTACGGCATCGCCATGACTCCGGAAGACGGTGTGGGCGAAACGATCACGCTCAAGGGGCGTGACCTCGTCAACGGCGTGCCCAAGGAAATCACCATCAACCAGGCGCATATCGCAGATGCCCTGTCCGAACCGATCGGCGCCATCGTCGAAGGCGTGCGCATCGCGCTGGAAAACACCGCACCCGAACTGGCCGCCGACATTGTCGACCAGGGCATCGTGCTGACGGGTGGCGGCGCGCTGATCCAGGGGCTCGACGTCCACTTGCGCGAGGAAACCGGCCTGCCGGTGACCATTGCCGAAGATCCGCTCTCCTGCGTGGCGGTGGGTACCGGACGCGCGATGGAAGATCCGATCTATCGCGGCGTCCTGATGACCGCCTGAGCCGGAAGGGGGGCTGATCATGGCGCCGAAATCTTCCCGGCGCTCGAGCAATTCTCGCCGGGTCCAGTATTCCGTCTTCACAGGCTATGTGCTCGCCACGATCGGTGCGGTCGTCGGCGCGGTGTTGCTCGGCCTGTCGCTGTTCGATCCGGGTTTCTTCAGCGGCCCGCGCACCGTTGCACGATGCCACCGCGCCGGCGGGCAAGCCGCTGCCGTGGTGCGGACGGAAAGCAAGGGATTGTTCGAATCCATCGCCGGTTATTACCGGGCAGGTTCGAAAAATGCGGAACTCAAGGAAGAAGTCGAACTCGCACGAATTCGCCTCGCCGAAGCCGAGGCGGTAAAGGCGGAAAACGCACGGCTCAAGGCGCTGCTCGGGCTGGCGGATAGCGAGGTCAAACCGGTTGCCGTCACCCGCCTGATCGGCTCGACCGCCACCAGTTCCGTCGTTTCGGCTATATCGGCGCCGGGCGTTCGGACGGCGTTACGGTGGGTATGCCGGTGCGCAGCGCCTGCGGTGTCGTCAGGCGGGTGCTCGAAGTCGGCAGTTCGACCTCGCGCATCCTGCTGATTACCGATGCCAGAGTGTCTTGCCGGTACGGCTCGCCAGCACCGAACGCGAGGCAACCGCCTTTGCAGAAGGGCGCGGTGACGGGCGCATCCAGATCCGGCTGATCAATCTCGGCATCAACCCGCTTAAAAGGGCGATGTCATGGTGACCAGCGGTGCAGGCGGCTATTACCGCCCGGTATTGCGGTGGCTATCGTCAGCGAGATCACCAATGACGGTGCGCTCGCCCGCCCGATCAGCGATCCGGTTGCGACCGGCTGTGTCTCGGTCGAACCCGTATGGCAGCGCAAAGTCGTTGAAACGGCAGCTAAGCCGATTGAGGAGAGCGTGGCGGAGTAATGGAACGGGTCAATCCGAAATCCCGTCGTGACGCCTATGGCAGCCGGATAAACCGCGCGCCCTCCCCGACGCTGGTGTTTCTCATCCCGCTGTGTTCGATCCTGCTGGGTTCGCTCATACCGGTTGTCTATCGCCAGCGCGGTACCCATTATCCCGCCGCTGGGGTTCCTCCTGTTGATGTCGTGGCGCATAATCCGGCCGGGATTTTCCGGTATGGATCGGCTTCCCTGGGACTGTTCGACGATCTGTTCAGCGGGCAGCCCTTCGGCTCCGCAATCCTGCTATGGTCGCTCGCCATGATTGCGATCGAGCTGATCGAACTGCGCTTTCCATGGCGCAACTTCGTGCAGGACTGGCTGACTGTGGCCGGTTTCACTGCGGCCTACATCATCGCCTCAGGCATGCTCTCAGGCGGGAGTTCGACCTGCCAATGCTGTTGGCGATCCTTCCGCAGATCATCCTGTCGATTGCGCTGTTCCCGCTCATTTCGCGCCTTGTCGCCCGGCTTGACCGGCTGCGGCTCACCCGTTTCAGGGTCGTGAACTGATGCCCCGTCGTCGCAAACCGGCCGGGCCACCGGTCAACCAGTCGACGCTGCAGAACCGTTATGACCGCCGCAGCTTCGTTGTCGGCGCTATGGGTGCCGGTGTCGGCACGCTGCTGGCAACGCGCATGGCCTACATCGCGATTGCCGAGAACGAGAAATACGCCACCGAGGCGGAGAGCAACCAGGTCAACCTTTCGCTCATCCCGCCCCGGCGTGGCTGGATTCTCGATCGCAACGGCGCGCCGCTCGCTTCCAACAGGGCGGATTTCCGCATCGACATCATCCCGGAACGGATGGCCAATCCGTCCAGACGATCGAGAAGCTGGGCACGCTGCTTTCGCTCGATCCCGGCAAGGTGCAGGATCTCGGGACAGGTGGAATCCTCGCGCGGTTTCCAGCCTATCGAGGTGGCCACCGGCCTCGACTACGAAAAATTCGCTGCAATCACCGTGCGCGTGCCGGAAATGCCTGGCGTCATCCCGCAACGCGGTTTCTCTCGTTTCTATCCCACCGCCGAGCGTCGGCCACCTGGTCGGCTATGTCGGCCCGGCATCGGCGGAGGAATATGAGAAGGACCGCAACCCTCTGCTCGTCACGCCGGGCTACAAGATCGGCAAGGACGGGCTGGAAAGCAGTTCGAACAGGAACTTCGCGGTGTGCCGGGCGCGCGCCGGGTCGAAGTCACCGCATCAGGCCGGATCGTGCGCGATCTCGAAACGCGCGAAGATGTCCAGGGCGATGCGGTCAGGCTGACCATCGACGGCCCGCTGCAGGACTATGCCGCGCGCCGCATCGGGCCTGAATCCGCCTCGGTCGTGGTAATGGACTGCGAAACGGGCGAACTGCTGTGCATGGCCAGCATGCCCAGTTTCGATCCCAACAGCTTTTCCGACGGGATTGGCCGGGTCGAATACGCCATGCTGAGCCAGGACGAGCGCGAGCCGCTGCGCAACAAGGTGCTCAAGGGGCTTTACCCACCCGGCTCGACGGTCAAGCCGATGGTCTCGATGGCACTGATCGAAGCCGGTATCGATCCGAGGAAACGGTGCATTGCGGCGGCGGCCTGCGGGTGGGAAATCGTGTGTTCGGCTGCTGGAACCGGCGCGGGCATGGCTCGGTCAACATGGCCAGGGTATATACCAGAGCTGCGACGTCTATTTCTACTCGATGGCGCAGCGTATCGGGATGGACCCGATTGCAGCGACGATGGCGCGGCGCTGCGGCATGGGGCAGGAGTTCGACCTGCCGGTGGTCAGCCAGTTCTATGGCACCGTGCCCGATCCGGCGTGGAAGAAGCAGAAATACGATCGCGACTGGGCGGTGTTCGACACGGTCAACGCCACCATCGGCCAGGGCTACATGCTGGCAAACCCGCTGCAGCTGGCAGTGATGGCTTCGCGCATCGCAACCGGCAAGCAGGTGATGCCGCAGCTGCTCACCAAGTCCAAGCCGACGATCTTCAAGCCATCTGGCTTCCCCGCCGAACAAAAAGCAGTTCATTCGCCAGGCGATGAGCGATGTCGTCAACGGCCCCGGCACGGCCGGGCGCGGTCGCCTGCCCTTCCCCGACATCAAGATCGCCGGAAAGACCGGCACGGCGCAGGTCGTCTCGCTGAGCATTTCCAACGGCAAATCCGGCCCATGGAAATATCGCGACCACGGGTTGTTCATCTTCTTCGCCCCGTTCGACAAGCCGAAATATGCCGGGGCGGTGGTGATCAAACATGGTGGCGGTTCGGGCGCGGCTTACCCGATTGCGCGGGATGTGATGACCTTCCTGTTTGATCCCCAGAAGGGCCTCGATGCGCTCTATGGGCTGGAAAAGCAGTGGGGCGGCACGGCGCAGCAGCGTCTGGCGCGTAAATATGTCGCCTTCGCTTCGGAAGCCGGAGGGCAATCCCGCCCGCCCCGACGCGCGAGACCGAGATATTCGACCGGGTGGATGCAGAAGCGCGGATGGAAGCGGAAAAGCCCGCGACCGAGGCAAGCGATGCGGCGGTAAACCGGACGCGCAATGTCGAATCCGATTCCGTGGGCAGCCCCGAATGAACAGCATCGTCCCTGCGCCCATAGCCCGTCAGCCGTGGCAAATGCTCATCCCGTTATTCGCGCTGGTCGCGTTCGGCGCTGCAGTGCTGTTTTCGGCAGCGGCGGGCACATGCAGCCCTTCGCAACGTCGCACCTGTTCCGCTTTGCCGTCTTCCTGACGATGGCATCGGCGATGACACTGTTCCAGCGCCCGCTGGTGCAGTTCGTTGCCTATCCGATCTACGGCGTTGTGCTGGTGCTGTTGATGGCGGTGGAGGCGATTGGCGCGATGGGCGGCGGAAGCCAGCGTTGGCTCAACCTGGTCCGCTGGTCCTGCAACCTCCGAACTGATGAAGCCTGCCGTCGTGCTGGCGCTCGCCCATTTCTACCAGTCGCTGCCCGCCGGAATGATCAACACCTGGCGGGCGATTATCCTGGCGGGCGCGCTGATCGCCGTGCCCATGGCGCTCGTCCTCCTCCAGCCAGACCTCGGCACGTCACTGGCTATCGCATTTGGCGGCGTGGTGGTGATGTTCCTGGCCGGACTGCCGATGCGCTGGTTCGTCGCCGGAGGGGCCGTTGCCGCAGTCGTCGCGCCGCTCGCCTTCTTCGGCCTCAAGGAATACCAGCAGCGCCGCGTGACCACCTTCCTCGACCCGGAAAGCGACCCGCTCGGCTCGGCTATCACATCACCCAGTCCAAGATCGCAATCGGATCGGGCGGGTTCAGTGGCAGGGGTTCAACGAGGGATCGCAAAGCCACCTCAACTACTGCCCGAACCCCATACCGATTTCGTCTTCGCCACCATGGCAGAGGAATGGGGGCTGATCGGCGGGCTTTTCGTGCTGTTGGTGTTCGGGCTGATCCTGCGCTGGGGCCTCAGGTTGCGCATGAAGCGCGCGATCGTTTCTCGAAGCTGCTCGCGGCAGGCATGGTCGCCACGATCTTCTTCTATGTCGCGATCAACCTGATGATGGTGATGGGGCTCGCCCCGTCGTGGGCATCCCCTGCCCTTTATGAGCCATGGCGGATCGTCGATGATGACCAATATGATCTGCATCGGCACGCTGATGATGATCAACCGCTGGAACCGCCAGAAACGTGGCATTGTAGGATAGCCATATTCTCGCGCATCTCCCGGCCCGGCTGCAAGTTTGCGCAGGGTTTGGGAGGATGCCGCATGAACGCGTCGCATTATCGAATATCGATCGTGTCCGCAGCCGTCATTGGACTTGCCATCGTGCCCCACCGGGGCGACGGGCAGCTATGGCAGCGCGCATGCAGAGGTGTCTCGCGCCGAGACGGACGAGGTGATTGCGGCTGTCGATTTCATCGTGAAATACAATTTTCCCTTCGCACGGATGCAGGCGGACGAGAACGGCAATCTCGATGAAGCCGGGCTGCGCTCGAGGAGTTTCCGCAGCGAGGCCGAAGCAAAACTGACACCGACAATCATTGCCAACGCCAATGACAGCTCGGAACGGCGCCTTGTCAGCCTCAAGGCGCGCGCAAACCGTTTCGCCGAAACCTATGACCGCAGCCTTGCCGATGCCGACCTGGACAGCGTCAAGCAATATGGCAGCTCACGGCCGATTTTCATCAAGTACATGTCCTTCGTCGTCGCGCGTGAAAAGCTGGCGCTGTTGCGCAAGATCTATGGCGACACGCCGAGATTGCAGCGGCGACCGCCACCTCGAACCGGGCATTTGCCGTGCTCGGCGATTTCGCTGCGGTAGAGGGCAGGCAGCCGATGTGCGCGCCGCATATCTTGCCGAGACCCGCCTGCCTGCTGCCACACGGACCGATGCGGCACTTGGCCGGCAGTTCGCCAGCGCGTTTGAAAACAGTGTCTACAACACCGGCAATGGCGGCGGCGCGAAAGTGACCAGGGTCAACCTGACATCCTCTGGCTGGTCGGTCGAACGCAACGAGATCACCGGCGTGATCCTGCTGCGATACCAGTATGCCGCCCTCGCCCTGAAGGACCCGGATGGCCGCTGTTATGTCGATATCGCCCGCTTCGAACAGAAGCACCAGAGCGGTGGCAGCTATGGCGGCACCTATTACCGATCGGGCAGCCGCCGCGAAGGTTTGTGCGAGAACCTCTGATCGCACGGCAACTGGTCTGCCGAGACACGAAAATAGCCCCTTTTCACCGCGAAAAGGATCGCTATACGCAGCACTCCCGTTCGCAAGGCGATTCGGGTTTGCCCATGGCAATGTGGACGCATAGCTCAGTTGGTAGAGCAGCTGACTCTTAATCAGCGGGTCCTAGGTTCGAGCCCTAGTGCGTCCACCATACTTTCCCTTTGAAATGCGATATTTACGGGTTTTTCAGATCGCCGCGTGGCGGCGTATGGAGCCTAGATTTCGCTATAGGCTCCCTATAGGCTCCACCCCATCCTATCTGAGAGTGAGCCTGTCGTGGGCGACAATCGTCGGCACAAACAGGAGCACGAGCTTAGTCATCATAAAGGAGTTTTGCGTTGCCGTCGCACTGACTGCAACCGTGAAGCCCAGACATCTCCATGTCCCCGTTGTCGTATTCACCGCACCAACCACAACATTCAAGCTCGTCAGTGAAGTGGATACAAGCTAGGCAAACGAACCCTCCTTGCCATTCGATTACGGTATGATATCCATCACAAGATGAGCAGTTTGCAGGCGTTTTCGCTTCGAAGTAGTTGTCTTTGGTCACAATCTCTTCGTTGAGCTCATTGACCAATTCCTCCACCGAGAATTTGGTGCCGCACTCGCTACATTGCGCTCCGTCATCCCCTTCGTTCACAAGTTCTTGTTTGCAAGCAGGGCATGGCGTGACCATCCACCACCTAGGATAGCTGGCGCATACCAAACAGCGTGACCAAAAGATGCTGTCGGTCTCCTGATGGCATTCAGCCGCTTTGAACGAACAAGATGGACAATCGACTAGCTTTCCACCGCCCTCTTCAATTGCTTTGAATCGTTCGGCCAAGCTTTCGAACTTGGCCTTCGCATAAAGCCTATGCTCAGCGAATCCGTCATCTATTGCCGTGATGTCGAATGCGTTGTCTGCAAATGTCGCTTGCCATTGATTTTCCATAAGGCCTGCCAATGCGCGCCAGCCGAGCAGTTGTTCGAGAGCAATGTTTTCGAGCACGTCCTTGTCCGCCTGGCCCTCGTGATAAAAGTGGACCATCTTGTTGCGGTGCTTGCGGAGGCTATTGAAAATAGACCGTGCTGCATCTGGAAGTGGGCTGCCGACGACATTCTGCAAACGGAGGCAAGCTTCATCGAAATTTACCGAAACAAAATCCCCCTTGGCGAAATTGCTCTTGTCAGCATTTTTCGAAACCACCAATGTCCAGTGCTCCGCCATCAGGCGCGCTTTCAGAATCAATTCGACAGCGGAATAGAACGCGATCACCGAATGTTTCGGTCGCTTGGTCAGGTCCGCCGTGGCTGATTTCAGAAAGTCCGTGGCGTTTGCAACTAGATCGTCCACGCTCGGGAAGCTGGGTTTGTCTGGCTTGCTGCCGATCATACTATTCTCACCTTTCCCGCACAGTCGCAGAGACGCCATCTATGGTCGCCGCCAATACGACAAACGTTCAGTCGAAGCTGTAGCAGGGCAATACAGGTGCTCGGATGCCTGACAATCGATTAGTCGCTCCATTGTCCCACATGGATCTGATTGCTAGCCGAGTGGCATGGCGAAGCCGCGTTCCACGAAGCTGATCGAGATCGACCTCAACTCCTACGTTGAGCAGCGCATTAGCGAACTCGGCCTGCCCACTACGATGGACGACATTGAAGCATCAGCTGACAAGTTCAAAGAGACAATCGAGTGGGTGAACAACGAGGCCAATGCCCTTCTGGCCTTGGGTGCATCGGCACTTTTTCTCGCAGGTGGAACGGCGCTTATCGCGCGTTCACCGCTGAGCTTCTTGGACATTGGGTTGATGATTCTGGCCGGAGGCATGGCATTCGTCTTTTTCATGTTTGGCTTCCGTCGGCGGAGCTGGTCGCAATACCTTGGCAAATGGGGTTTGAAGCCGGTTCACTGCGAAGTTCAGTCCGCCATCGAGGATGTCCTGGACGAGGTTGATTCAGGCAACCACACAATCTTGCGGATCGCCGCAAGTGGCACTGGAACCACTGCAACGCCTATATCGCATCGGCCCGTCGATCTTGTTCACGGCAAGGGATGTCTCGCTAATCCATGGCTGGTGGCGGAACTGTTTGGCAGATCAAATTCGAGCTGGGAATTCGTGGCAATCACGCCCGAAGCGACTGGCGTATGGTTCAACTTCTATCTCTGGAATCCCCCAGTCGCGGCGCATTTGCCGGACCTGTTCGACCGTACACCGGAAATTTACGCGGGCGAAAAGATCAAGCGGATCAAGGTGCGAACCGCTCTACGCGAGATTGCAGATCACGTGGCCACGCAAAAGCAATCGGGCAAGCCTACGACGAGGAAGGACCTTGTCGTTTCGGCTTTCGAGAAAGCGCTTAAGATTGAAGCCGCACGCCTTCGCACGGCTGGAGAGATCGACGATCTTGAAGAACGCCAGCTTTGTCGCCTGAACATTACCGGCGAAGCGCCGTCGAACGATCCTGCCGAAACATCCGGAAATCGCGGACGCAAGCCTGAGAGCTGGTTTCTTAATCTGATGAGCGGCCAGTATGCGCCGGTCACGCGCCCGTTGTCCGAGACGATCCGGAACGAATTGAACGTATTGCCGGGTTTCGTCGTCTGAGTTTCTTGCCAATTGGCGGCCAATCCGTAGGCGGCCTAATCGGAATATGCATGCTGGGGAACCTCTCGAAAGGAGGTTCGCATGACCGACCCTGATATTGTTCTCTTGAATATGCGGCAGGTTCAAGCCGCCCTCAAAATCCGCTCACGGTCAACAATCTATGACATGGTGGCGCGCAAGGCGTTGCCTCCACCTTGCGTGATCAATCGACGCGGCCTGCGTTGGCGCGAGAGCGATATTCGCGATTGGATCGATAATCTGCAGACGCGCAATTGACCTGATCCTGCGCACCTGTCGCGCCCAGTTTGCCCCATTCCCTCACACCTTTTGAGCCGGATCGCTGTTCCGGCTGGAGAATTTCCATGCCCATTTTCCATCGCGGTTCGAGCAAACATCGATTCATTTCGTACACGATCCATGTCCGGAAATGCATCGCCCCCCAACTCGTTTCGCTGGCAGACCGGCTCTTTGCCGACGACGCAGACGGTGACGCATTTCAGACCGCATTGCGCCCGTTCTTCCTGACCGAACGCCCTCGCATCGCGATCCTGAAAGGCGACGAAATCTGGTTCCATCTCGAAGGCCCACTGTATGATTGTGGTGGCCGGACCTTTCCGCTCGGCGCGCAGGTTTTCGTCGATCATCGTGGCTGGCTCCAGCTTGGTCCGGTCGAAGCGGCAGACCTCCATGCAAGGCTGCGCGAAGCCATAGATGCAGCAGCCTTCAAGTGGCTGATCGAACACGTTCTGCTCGACCAGTGCGAACCTCTTCGATCCCGTTGCAACAGGCCTATTGATGACGAGGTCGCACTTCGCCAGATGGCCGACGCAGCGGCGTTGATCCACCCGGAAGCGGAGCCGAGCGATGCTTGAACGTCACTCGGCAAGACTGGTTAGGAAAGGCTGCGATGCTGCGCATCGAGCCAGCAGATCAGATACACACCCTACGCACGGGTGCATGCCAGATTTCCGCCGTTGTCATGGGGGGCGATGCGCGCGCTCTTTGCGCCCTCGCCTCTCAACCCCCGCAATCCAGCCAAAAACGCAGCGCGCGCATGGCGCGCTGCGGGAGGTGCAATCATGAACCGCATCAAATTGTCGATCCGCATCCCGGCGGAGCAGGAAGCCCTGATCCGGCACATCGCCAAGGCACGCGGCCTCACCCGCTATCAGGCTCTGCTGCGGGTCATCGAAACCGGTCTCGCATCAATCACTGGCGGCGCGCAAATCCGCTCGCAAATGGCCAGCGAAGAGGCGTTGGCCGCGATTGAATCCCGCCTTTCCATCATCGAATCCCTGACCGACCGCAACCTGTTCACGGCCAGCGCTGCCTATGCCTATTCGCGGCGCGCAGCGCTACGCAATGACAGCGATGCCGACCGCGTCGATGCTGCCACCAGCGATGCCGCGCAGGCTGCCTACAGGCGGCAAAGAGCGCTCGCAGCGGAGGCACTGTCATGAGCCACGATCACGACAATCTGCTGCGCGGACAAGGCCTGTTCCGGCAGGCGATATCGGGTTTCGCCACGCGCTGGAAAGCCTACGCATGGACGGTTGGCGGTGCGGCCATTCTTGGCGGCTTTGGCCTGCCCATGCAGACGGTCGAACCATGGCAATTCACCTGCGCCTATCAGCACGGCCAGGGGAGCCTCGTGAGCATCGTTTCCGGGGGCAAAACCGACCCCGAAGTCACGGTCAATTTCGATGGCAGAACGGGTCGCATACCTGCGAGTGTCCTTGCCAACGATCCGATGTGGATTGCGTGCTGGGAAGACATCCAGAGCAGGGCGATCCGTGGCGGTTTGGCGGGCGGCCTGTTCGGGCTTGTCGTGTGCCTTGGACTTGCGGTGTGGAT
>JACKLA010000002.1 GCA_024236155.1 Sphingomonadaceae bacterium | reverse complement strand
GGCTTGACCCAGGCAAGACCCTGCTCTGCTGCGAGCGCCTTGGCGCGCTTTTCCATCTCCTCTGCGGCGAGCGTTTCGAGAAGCGCGACATCGACCCAGGACTCGCTGTCATCGTCGTCGAAGAGTTCGCGTTCGATCCGGCCACCTGCAGCGATATAGGCTTCGCGACCGACAAGACGGGCCCGAGCATCGCTGCCGCGAACCGTGCCGGAGAGCACCATGCGCCGGATACTGTCGGCGCTGGGCGCATAATAGCCCGAAGACGCTTGTTCATAGACGCGAGCCTGAATTTCCTGGTCGGAGGTCGCGCCGAAAGCTTTGGCGAGATCGAGAGTGATTTCACCGGATGCCAGAGCATCGAAGACGACAGGCGCGAGGGTCGCGAGACGCAGACGGCCTTCGACGAAGCGGACCGTCAGCCCGAAGCGGCGCGCGACATCTTCCGTCGAGGCACCAGCATCAATAAGGGCTGCGAACGCCTGCGCTTCGTCGGCGGGGTTCATCGCGAGGCGATGGAAGTTTTCGGCCAGGCTCGTTTCGACTGCGATTTCCGCATCGTCCTCAAGCACGAGGCAGGTAACCTCGTAGCCTTTCGGCAGGACTTTCTCTTCGGCAAGCGCTAGCAAGGCGCACCGACGGCGCTCTCCGGCTTCAACCTCGAATTTTCCACGAGCAGCAGGCCGAACGATGAGGTTCTGCAACAACCCGTGGGCTGCAATGCTCGCCTTCAATTCGGAATCTGCGGCTGGGTCACCGTGACGGCGCACATTGCGAGGGGACTGGACCAACTTGGTCAGCGGGATCGACTTGATCATGGGACTTACTCCTGATTGCGAGCCCAGGCATCGACATTTGACGCTCTTTCGACTCAAACAGAAGCAAGCCCCCTTCCCTCTCAATAACTGGCGGCGGGCCGCCGCTGCCCGTACAGCTTGATGCGCTAGGATGAGCGAAGCTGCCGTTCGAGGCTGAAGCTGAAGCTGGAGCCGTCAAGGCTTGCTTCACGTCAGCCAAAAAATGGGTGGACCTGAGCGTCGTAAGGCTTGCCGTCGTCGTCGCTTGCCGGACGACTTTCAAGGACTCGCCGCAGCACCCACATGCGAATGCGTGACTTGCCGGTGCCCTAAGATACCAGCAGGGGAGGTTTTTCATTCGGGAACGTCTTGAATTGTTCCCCATGCGTTCCCATCATTCCGATAGGGCAATGGGGACGCGATCGTATGCGGCAGCTAGACATAGAGAATAAGCTCCGCGACGTAGTGAGCCGGATCATCCTGCAGGTCGAGCTTGCTACCGCCCAGGGCCGAACGGACATCAACTTAGCGCTCGAAGATGCGTTTATCCCGATCCTAAGGTCGGTTTACAACTTGCCAAAACTCGTCAATCTCAACCGTAAGCAAAAGAATTTTCCTGGCATCGATCTTGGCGACGATCACGACCGCGTTTGCTTCCAGGTCACCTCGACCACCTCTCTCGATAAAGTGAAGGCCACCCTTCGCCAGTTCATGGATCGCAGCTACTTCAATAGCTTCGACGAACTTTACGTCCTCACCCTCGTCAAAAAACAGGCGTCCTATAGCCAAGCCGCCGTCAACGAGATCGTCGGCGACCGTTTCGCCTTTAATACCAAGAAACACGTCATCGATCTCGGCGACTTGCTCGGGCTGGTCGCGGGGCTGCGTCTGCCCGCTCAGGAGCGCGTCCTTGAGGAGTTTCAACGAATCCTAGGTGAGGTGGACGCATATATCGCGTACAGCTCCGACAGCATCCCCGATCCGACTGCTATCACGACCAACCTCCTGCGGGTCCGGATGCCGCAGGCTATTTACGTCGCCGAGTTGACCATCAATGATAAGGAAGTGGTCGCGCAGGCGCGCAGCAGTCTCTCATACAAGGGAAAAGCTCGGAGCAGGACATCGGTCGTAAAGATGGCTCTCCTCCTCAACGATGTGCACTCGGATGCCTGGGTCTGCCACGACAACAAACTCTTCTCGTTCCATGACATGGAGGCCAACGGCCTCATCAGCGTCGTGGACGAAGGGTCGGTCGAACGGCTCGACGTCTCTGACCTTGCCGATTCCTTGGAAACCGACAACATCAACGTGCTCAAGCAACTTCTCATCGCCGAGGCCCGCGAGCTCCTCAAGGCACGCCACGTCCGCATGCAGCCGAAGGATCGCTTCTTCTATTTCATCGCCGACGAGGAGGGACAGAGCGAACGCAAAGAACCTTGGATCGGCAAGCAGAAGGCGACGCGGCGTGTCTACTTTGCCCGCCCGTCAAAAAAGGATCCCACGAAGGTCGCGCATCACCAGCACCTATCGTTCGACCTTACCTTTGCGAAGCTCGGTGACGATTGGTTCGCCCAGATCGTGCCTAGCTGGTTTTACTCGTTCGACGGGTTTCGCCAGTCGAACTGGCACGACGACCTGCTCTCCCAACAGAAGCGGCTCGAACGGAATGCCAGCGTCAGGAACCAGGTGCGCTTCATCGCCTACTTCCTGTCCGCAACAGGCGCCGGAGAAGAGGACGGGCTCGCGTTTCAGAACTTAGTCGAGTTCGACGTAGGTGAGGACGCCGATTACGTCTCTGACGATGCTGACGAGACGTTCATCGCCGATGTCGCAGACGACCAGGAGGAAGCCGCTTGAAGCTCACCACCCTCACCGAGCCGCTGCTCGAATTCGGCACCGGCACCCACGTTTGCCCGCGAACCGGCATCGAGCACATGGGGGTGTACGACAAGCGCGACGAGCTGCGCCGCACGGAACTGCGCATTGGCGTCGTCGGTCGCGGCGAAGGGGTCGATCTGCTCGACGAATGGCTCGCTCAATGCCGCAGCGGCATCGAGCGCAAAAAGGAATCGAAGCTGCTTAATCTTTTCCGGGGTTTCGGCGGCATCAACCAAAGCTACGGCTTCCTGACCCGCCTCATCAACTCTCCCCAGTACACACGCACTCTGCAGAAATCCGAGATCACTGCTATCTTGAAGCTTCCGTCACGCCCCGATCGTGTCGAGCGTGCGGTCGAGCTTTACTACGAGCAAATCCGCTTCCTGGCCGAGAACAGGTCTGTTGATGTCATAGTCTGCGTCATGCCGAACGAAATGTTCGACTCCGTCACCTCTCTCAAGGGGGATGAAAACGGGGAGAGCGAGCTGGAACACAATTTCCGCCGAATCCTCAAAGCAAAGTGCATGCATCTCGGGACGCCGCTGCAGCTCGTGCGCGAAAAGACCATCCTCATCACCAAGCAGGCCGGGGAGCAGCAGGATCCGGCCACCAAGGCATGGAACTTCTGCACTGCACTCTACTACAAGGGCAACCGCACCATCCCGTGGAGGCTCGTTGAGGACACGGCCAAGCTGCGCTCTTGCTACATTGGGATCGGCTTCTACAAAAGCCGCGATGGTGAAACTGTCTCGTCCAGCCTCGCGCAGGTATTCGATGAGTTCGGCCACGGCATAATCCTACGCGGAACCCCGGTTTCCATCGACAAGAAGAACCGACACCCTTACCTCAGCGAGGATCAGGCGTACGAACTCTTGCGCGACGCGTTGGACGAATACGACCGCGCCCTACAGCACATGCCGGCCCGAATCGTTATCCACAAATCCAGCCACTTCCGCGACAGCGAACAAAAGGGCTTCCTGCGCGCCCTCGATGAAAAAAGTATTCGCGCTAAGGATTTCGTAGCCATCACCGACACCGACATCCGCCTGTTCGGTGACGGCGACTATCCGCCAAAGCGCGGCACCATGCTCGCCATTAGCGAAACTGAAGGGCTGCTATACACGCGCGGCACTGTGGATTTCTATAAAACGTATCCGGGCGCTTACGTTCCCAAGCCCCTCAAGATCACGGTCTACGAACAAGATTCATCCCTCGAGAGCCTATGCCAAGAGATACTTGGCCTGACCAAGATGAACTGGAACAACACACAGATGGACGGGCGCCTGCCCATCACGCTTGAATGCGCTCGGAAGATTGGGGACATCATGAAATACGTCAGCCCTACCGAGAAGCCCCAGGTTAGCTACAGCTTCTACATGTAACGCCTCTCGCCCACGTTGCCGCATCACGCCGGCGACCGACCGGAGCCAGGGCGCGTGATAGTCCTCCGCTACCCTGACAGGCGCCTCCGAAAGGAGACGTTCCCGAGTGTCCGCAATCGCGACCGTTCCGAATCCAATACTCCGATGTCTGCTTTAGGGAAGTCGGCAGCCGGACGTTGGATCTTCAGTCTACGCAGCATCAACCACCCGAAACACCGCCCCTGTACCCGCATCTCGAACCAGATCGACAACCATTCCGTCCCAGTGGTAGTCGAGGTGACGTCCCTGAGTGGGGTCGGATGCACAATCCGGGTAGAACAAGCCGACACATTCACCACCTGGATGCCGGATGCTCGGATAGACAAGACCTTCGGCCCCGCCCCCTTTGAGCGCAACAGCGAGGGCTTGCGATGCAGCATAGTTGTCGGGATCAAGCGCGGGATCGCCTGCGGCAAGGCTCCTGAGATCGTGAAGATCGGCGCTTACCGAAAGGATGATCTCACGGAACTGTGAGGTCCAGCCTGGCGCTTCTACAGTGCGAGCCATGAAGCGGGCATGATGATGGATTGTCTCGAACAGCGCAGTTTCAAATGCATTGCCCGCGTATAGGACGCCGTAGGTCCCATCGGTGAAGCGACTTGGTCGGTCAGTGCTGACATGCGTGAACGGGGCCATCAGATAGGATGCGCCGTTGCCCCCTACCCGACGGTCTGCAGGTACCAGATCGAGATTGCCGATCGTCGCCATGATGCGAGGATTGGTTTTTTGCTCGGCAGAGATCAGCAGCGGCCAATCTGCGGGGTCTGCGATATCTTCGAACAGGTCGATCGGTGGAAAGGCACTGCGGATAATCCGTACAGCACCTTTCCACTCGACCTGGGCAACCGGAATTGCCTTGGGATCAATCACCAGGCACCACGTTCGGCATCAAGATAGCGACGCACCCGCATGATATCAGTCAGCTCGCCGCCAAGCATGACGTCGAGCGCACTCGCTCCGGCAAAGGCGGCGTTACCTGCCTTGATCCAGGCGTAGCCACGCTGGGCTTCTGAAAAGATGATCCTCAGCGCCTTGTGGATACCCATCAGGTTGGAAAGGCGCGCCGCGCCATCGCGCGAGACACGGCCCGCACCCTCAGCCTTCCACCGCCGATAGGAGCGAACCGGCATGTCGAGCAAAGTCGCTGCCTGTTCGTCAGTTAGTTCCCATTTCCCAAACAGGTTCAGCACGGCGCGGAACATCGCCGCTGCTTCCTCTTGGGTTACAGGATCGGGCCGGAAGGCGTGGGGGACGGTATCAATGGGTTGCAAAGCCAACATGACTATTCTCCATATGGCAGCATATAGCATCTTTAATGCCATTTGGCAAGATCCGTCAAATTTGGCCTGCAAGCCGCGCCAAGACCGCCACAGCGTTCGTCGTCGGGACGAAAAGTCGCGTCTGATAGCGTATGATCTCGGTGAAGCACCCATGTGCCTTGTACCAGTCGAGGCGCGACGCCGACCAACCAGCCAGTTCGAGCCGCTGCGCGCCATTCACGAGGCTGCGCTTGAGCGTAAGCGCTTCGCGGCTTTTGATTTGCATCGGTCGCCCTGTCCCGAGCACCGCATCGACGATTTGCTCTGCCGAAAAGACATGTTCGTCTTCGAGCCCAAGCGCTTGGCACAGTTCGGGCACGCAATGAAGCGGAACCTCCCGACCTAACAGCGAGCGTCCGTCTCGCGCCGAAATCCGGCTGACGCGAACATAGTCAGAAGGGAGTTTGTCCCACACCGGAAGCAGCAGGCCGGTTGCAAGATGCAGTCGCTCCCGCTTGTGATTTGATGCGGCGTCATCGACCTCCGCCTGCCACAGGCGCTGAAATTCGGTTGGATCCACTGTTTCCCAGTTGCTCTCCTCGAGTTGATCGGCGGTGATGTGCCCATGCTTCAAGGGACGGACAAGCTCGAAGCGGGCCACACGCATACCTTCGTCGGTGAGCAGACTACGCGCCGGGACAAGCAGCCCGATCCGGCCTGAGCGCGCATTACGCAGAAGTTGCTGACGCGCACCTGAAAAGCCGTAGAGTTCCTCGAGCCGTTCGAGACGCAAAGGCTTGAGCGCGCGGGCGATCTCGAGTTCCAGGAGATGCGTAGTCGCGCCCGACAGCGCATCGGTGCGCAGTAGAGTGTCGGTCAGCACCTCGTAATGCTCCACCGCAATGGTCTCGACCCCAATGTCGAGCGTGCCGGCCTGGCGTGCTGCATCGATCCGCGCTTCGACGAGGCCGAGAAACTCGTCAAATATGCCGTTCTGCAAAGCAATCGGCAACGCGAGGATGCGATTGAGCCAGCGCTGGATTGTTGGCAGGTCATCGACCATCCCGCCGTCGGGCCCTTCGACCCTGAGCCCGCTCAATTCCTCAAACCGAGAAAGCGTAACGGCTTCCAGCTTGCCTGCGAACAACAGGCCGAACCAGCGATGAAGCGCCTCCTTGGCGTAGGTGCTCTCGAGATTGTCGGCAGGATCGAAGAGGTTCTGCCCACCAGTCTGGCGCTGCCCTCGGGTCAGTGCCCCAAGACTGTCGAGCCGACGTGCAATGGTCGATATAAACCGACGTTCGCCACGCACGTCGGTGGTCACCGGGCGGAACAGCGGGGCCGACGCCTGATTGGTGCGGTTGGTACGGCCAAGGCCCTGAATTGCGGCATCGGCCCGCCAGCCCGGCTCAAGCAGGAAGTGGACCCGGCGCATCTGGTTCTTTGCCGCAAGGTCGGCATGATAACTGCGGCCGGTGCCACCGGCATCGGAGAAAACCAGAATTCGTTTGGTCCCGTCCATAAAATCTCGCGTCTCGGCGACATTGGCGCGCGGAGAGCGCGACTGGAGCACCTGGCGTCCATCGCGCCCGACGATCAGGCGGCGGGTACGGCCGGTGACTTCGGCGACCTGATCGACACCGAACCGTTCGATGATCGCATCGAGCGCCGTCGCGATCGGCGGCAAGGCACAGAGCTTCTCGATCATGCTATCGCGCGCGGCAAGCGCCGAACGACAGAGAACAGGGGCACCGTTATCATCACTCATCGGTTCGGACCGGGCATTGCCATTCTCGTCCGTAAACACGGCCATCAACCGAACCGGGAAGCTTTTGGTGAGGTAATCGACCACGTATTCTTTGCAGTCGCAGTTTATGTCGAGCGTGGCGGCGCGAGGCGCAGGTTTCCTTCGGTTTTCCATGATTTCACTCCAGATATTATGAGGGTTAGAGAGAGTGTTCGGAGACGGGTCAGGCCCGCCTTCGAACGTCAGTGAGCATTGTGATCAAGGCGTCGGAAGGCGGCTTGAAGCGCCCCGGCTTGATCGCAGGGGCACCGTGGGCTGCGAGAATCTGCAGCTTCTCTTCGGGATCGGCGCGCAAGTAGGTCTCGGTGCTCTGGATACTGGCGTGGCCGAGCCATAATGCGACCTTGCGAATGTCCCCCGTCGCCGCGAGCGTGTGCATCGCGCAAGAATGACGAAGCACGTGGGGTGTGACGCGCTTCCCAAGGATCGACGGCTGCTTCGTCGCTGCCGTCTTGACGTGCTCGGCCAATCGGAACGCAAATCCGTCGCGGGTCATCGGCTGCCCGTTGGCATTGAGGAATATCTCGGTGACCTCAACTTGAGGCCGGATCGCAAGCCATGCGCGCAATGCGATCTGGGTCTCCTTCCACAGCGGCAGGACCCGTTCACGTCGCCCTTTGCCCATGATGTGCATGGTGGACAGGGAGCGGTCCGGGAAATCGCCCAGTTGCAGCGTTACGAGTTCCGACACCCTCAGTCCGCCAGCATAGGTAAGATGCAGCATCGCGCGATCACGGGTGCCGAGGCGTGTCCGGGGATCGGGTGTATCGAGCAAAGCCTTGATCTCGGCCCGGTCGAGATAATCGATCAGCGCCTTGTCTGTCTTCTTGGTCGGGATTGCTCTGACACGGAGTGCCTGATCGAGGCAGGCTGGAATCCGGTACTCGATGTATCGGAAGAAGGATCGGATCGCGGCGAGCCTGCCATTGCGGGTCCGCACGCAGCTGCCGCGGCCGATCTCGACATGATCGAGGAAGGCCATGATCATGTCTGTGTCGAGATCCTCAACCTCTAGATCGGTCGGTCGGCGCTTCAGCCGATCGGCAGCGAACTGGACGAGGAGGACGAAGCAGTTGGCATAGGTCTTCACCGTGTGCGGGCTGACGGCGCGTTCGCGCGGCAGATGTTCCCGCAGATATGCCGAGAGATGGGGAGCAAGCGCCGTCATGCCGCTTCTCCTTGAAAAAGTTGCTCGCTTGCAGCCGCAATGTCGCGCAGCAGCACTGGCGTGGCTTCGAGATACCAGTACGTGTTGGCGATCGACGCGTGCCCCAGGTAGACACTGAGACCGGCCATGTGGTGGGCAATGGCCTCCCTGTCACGCGGGCAGGACTCAAGCGAGCGAACAGCGAACGTATGTCGCAGATCGTGGAGTCGCATGCCTGCCGTACCGGTTGCTCCACGATATCCGAGAAGCCGGGCCAACCTGACGAACACGACGTGGGCGCGCACCTTGTGCGGCGCCCGCCCCCGGATAGTGACGAACAGGTCATTACACTTGGCCGGGTGCTTCGCGCGGATCGCAATGTAGGCTTCGAGTGCTTGGCGCGTCGATGGCTGCAAGGCGATCAGCCGCTGCTTGCCGAACTTGCCGTTGCGGACGACCAGCCCATCCTCGACCAGATCGTCGCACTGTAGGGCGAGAGCCTCGGAAATCCGGAGACCTGTCGCCGCGAGCAGGCCGAACAGGTAATGGTACGTGTATGGGCTAATCGTGCCATGGGGCGGAACGTTCAATGCCGCCGCCATGATCGCCCGCACCTGGTCCGGTTCGATGATGGTCGGAGTGGGACGTGGCCGCTTCCCCCGGCCGAAAACGCCGACAGGCGGGACTTCGTGGTCTGGGTCCTCGGCGTGAGCGAAAAGGCTGAAATTACGAGCAGCGTCGTACCTATGGCGAGCCACGTTCTGCGAGCTTGCCGTGTGGCACCAGTCGTAGATGCGCTGCACTCGGGTGTGCCGGTCACCGAAGCGTTCGGCGAAAGCGGCGTATTGGCGCAGCAGTCGTTCCTGTTCCGAGAACTTCCGCCCCAAGCCGCGATACAGCGAGACGTATCTGGCAATGTGCGTGTTCAGCATGACGGTTCTCCCGGCCATGGCTGCGCGATCTTCATGAGCATCGGCAGGTCGACCTTGGCGTAGATGGCGGTGGTCTCGGGCGAGCTGTGGCGCAGGATCGTTCCAACGGACTCCAGCCCTGCGCCCGCGCGCAGCAAGTTGGTGGCAAGCGAATGCCGGAAAATGTGCGATCCGGTCGGCACGCCTTCGATCCCGCCGCGCTCATGCGTGCGTGCAACGATGCCGGCGATCTCCGCCGATGAGCGGAACGAACGGAACGGGGCTTGCGCGCGCACGAACAGATGCGGATCGGCGGTCTTGGGACGCGCCGTGGCAATGTAGTCCAGGATCGCGTCACCGACGTCCTGAGGCAATGGCAGGCGATCAGGCCGACGCGCCTTGCCCTTGACCGTCAGGTGGCCCGAGCGCCAGTCGATATCGTCGAGGTGCATATCCCGAATATCACCGGCACGCAGGCCAAGCCGGGCGAGCAGGAGAATGATGGCCTTGTCCCGAACTTCCACCGGGCGATCAGTCGGACATGCGCCGATGATCTGCTCGATCGTTGCCGGGTTGACGTGCCGGGGCAGCGTCGAAAGACGGTAGCGTTGCACTGATGGGATCGCGTGCAACAAAGCTGGACGGCAAACACCCTGCACGACCAGGAACCGAATATAGCTCCTCATTATCGTGACGAGCAGTGATGCAGAACCCGGCGTCTCCTTGCTTCGTTGTTGAAACGCACGCCTGAGGACGGCTGCATCCCATTGTGAAGGGTCGCCGAGCATAGGCATGAGCCGCCTGATATCGGCCCGGTAGCGCCGGATCGTCTCATCGGTCGCGCCGCGGTGTTGCTTGAGCCATGCCAGATATGCCGCCATGTGCGGGTCGTCATCCGACACCGGTTCGACTGAAGGGATGACACCCCGGCCGCGCAAGAACTCGACGAAGTGCCGAGCGCCACGCCGCCGCCGCTTCGCGCCCGAGGCGACGAGCTTGCCCCGCTTGCGCCAGACCGGACAGCGGCAACCATGCGCCGCGTACTGGTCGAGGATCGCGTCATCGACATCGGCCCACGACTGCCGCTTGATGCGAAGCCAAGCCACAATATGCTCGGCTTCCGACCGGTAGCCCTGTGCCACTCCAGGGGCGAGTTGCAGGCTGTCGATTGCATCGGAGTAGTCGGTGAGGTGACGGGGGAGATCGTCGATCCCATCGTCGACTTCGATATACCCTTGATCTTCGAGGAACCGGACAAAGCGCCGGACCCGCGCAGCCTGATCAGTCTTATAGGCGGCTTGCTGAGCCGAGTATCCGTGGCACCGACAACGGTGCTTCTCGAACCGTCGGACGACTTGATCGCCGAGCGTACTGACCGGGATGGCATGCACATCCAGCCAATGCAGGAAATGACGGATCGCTGCACTGTACAGGATCGAACAGGCCGCTTCCTCCTTGACCCACAGAGAGGAGAGGAAGGCGTTGAATAGGGCATCTGAGCTCGGCGGATCTTCGATCCGGAGCTGTGCCGGACAAAACAGCTCTGATGATCTTGTTCTCATGGTGGTTCCTTCGACTTGTTCAGGTCGAGGGAACCGTAATTATCTGGAGTGAAATCATGGAAAACCGAAGGAAACCTGCGCCTCCTGCCGCCGCGCTCGACATAAACTGCGACTGCAAAGAAGCCATTTAATGTTGAGCTCAACATTACACATATTCGCGGGGGGAGAGATCGATTTCGAGTGCTTCACGTTCCGCATCGGAGAGATCAGCGAGGCGGCGGTTGAGCATGGCTTCGGCGGTCGAGACGAGTTGAACTACAACAGCGTTGCCGTCGGCAAGTGCCGTATCAATCGCAGGCAGCAGGCTCGGCAGCTTCATCGATAGAAGGAGCTGCGCGAAGAAGCGCTGCTTGGTGCCTTCAAACACCGAAAGCGCAGCCGATTTGGCGCCTGAATTCAGGGTATCGCCACTGTCAGTGTCGACGATCCGGGTTGCCTCGAGTGCCTCGCGCAGGTTGGAATGAATGATTGCCCAGGCGTCTGCATAGGCGTCATAAACCGCTACCTGGTCGGGGGTCAGGCAATGCTCGAGAATCTCGTACTCGACTCCGGCGAATGAAAGTGCCCTCGCCGCATACAGTCCGAGTGACTTCAGATCACGGGCGACCAGTTCCATTGCAGCGATACCGCCATCGCGGATGTCTGCGACGAAGGCTTCGCGATTGGCGAAAGCCGTCTCGGGCCCCCACAGGCCAAGACGGGTGGCATAGGCGAGATTATTGACGTCGGATGCCCCGGTCGCCGAAGCGTAGAGCACGCGGGCGCGCGGCAGCAGATTCTGGATGCGAACACCGGCAATGCCCTGCTCCGATCCTTTGACCTTGCCACGTGAGCCCTCCCCGCCAGCGGCGTTGGCCATCGCATGGGCTTCGTCAAAGACGATGAGCCCGTCGAAGTCCTCCCCTGCCCATTCGAGAATCTGCTCGAGCCGGGTCGCGTCGCTGCGTCCCGAACGCAGTGTCGGATAAGTCACGAAGAGTATGCCCTCGCGCATCCCGATCGGGACACCGAGCTTCCATTGGCCAAGGGGCTGGACGTCGATGGGAAGGCCGCCGAGCGCGCTCCAGTCGCGGCGGGCATCTTCGAGCAAAGCTTCGTTCTTGGAAATCCAGATGTGGCGCCGTTCGCCCCTCACCCACCGGTCGAGGATGACGGAAGCGACCTGCCGTCCTTTCCCTGCACCAGTTCCGTCACCAAGAAAGTAGCCCATGCGGTAGGCGTGCCCCTCGGCGCTCGCCTTCAAGGCGCAGCCCTTGTCGTCGGGCTCAAACCGTCCCGGCAGATCGCGGGCATGCGCGCTTGCGGCATAGATCAGGGTCTCGGCCTGCGCAGCGGATAGGACGCCCCCAGCAATGAGGCTCGACGGAAGCTGAGGCACCACTTCGGGCACGGGTGCGGTGATCGAACCCATCGCAACGGATTCGACTAGGGGGGTCGGATGCGGGACAGCATCTGCAATTGAGATCCGGCTCGGCCGGTAGGGCAAATAATGCCCAACCTGGCTTTCGATCGGCGCAGGTGCTTCGAGCGGAGTAAAATCAAGCGGCAGGATCGACGGCGCCGCATTGGTTGGATGGACCTTAAGTGGAACTGGTTTCGTCTTGTTCGCAACCAGCCGAAGCGGCAATGCTGGCTTGATGCCGATGCTGGGTCCCGCGGGCAGGCTTACCCGGTCAGGGAGCATATCGATCAGCAGATGAAGCTCGGCAAAGTTTGCCGGCTGGGCGATGATCGGGCTGGTACCATCCTCAGCCTTGTCGAGAATCAGGAGCCGGGTTGAGATTGAGGTGCCCTGCTTGATGAAACCGCGCTCGATCGTCGCGTTGAGGCGCAACGAGAGGGGACCAGCGATCCCGGCGAGGAACTTCGGAAGCTCGAACCATTCGGGCATCACTGCGACCAGGCGGCCACCGGGCATAAGGCGCTTCCAGGCAGAACGTAAGTGCCGGTCGCCAGTGCGACTATCGTGGCCCCTCTCGATACCGTGTGAATAGGGCGGGTTCATCAGCACCACGCTCGGACCCACGTCGGGCGTGAGAAGTTCGTCGATCAGTTCCCCGTCAAATCCCGTGACTGTCGCCTCCGGAAACACGACGCCCAGGCATTCGCGGCGCAGCGGCGATATCTCGTTGAGAGCAAGACGCGCAGTTGCCTTTGCTGCCCATACGCCCAGCATCCCGGTCCCGGCCGACGGCTCGAGAACCAGTTCAGCGGCAGAAATCGCGCATGCCTTTGCAGCCATCCAGGCCAGACGGGGCGGCGTCGCGAATTGTTGCCACTCGATCTGCTCGTCGCTCCGGTTGGACTGGGTCGGGACCAGACCTTCAAGGCGCGTGAAAGCCTCATCGGCAAAGCTGGATGACATTGCAGGTGAGAATTCGGTTGCCTGCGTCAGGAACAGCACCTGCGCCAATTCAAGTGCGGCATGGGCATCGCGTACGGACCAGCGTCCTTCGGCGTCGCTACCGCCGAAGTGATCGGCCATTGTTGCATTCACAGTGAGCCGTGAAATTGCTTGATCTGCAGCGAGCCGCGCGGCCAGCGCCCTCGCCGCTGCCAGCACTTGCGGCTCGGCGGGATCGGAGAATGCGAAAGCGGTATTTGCGTGTGACATGAGAGACCTCCTGAAGAGGCCCTGGGTTTGTCCGGGTGTCCGTTCAGATGGATCCGTCCGGGGGCCTCACAAGGCCCCAAGCCCGCTTTCCTCTCACCGACATTCAGACCGCAGCTCGGACTGAGCGCATGAGCACATCATTCCAGTCGTCGCCGGTTAGCTCCGGACGCCTGGTGACAATCAGCCGCCCTTCGCAAGCGTAGGCCTCTCGCGCACGCTCTTCAGCAAGGTGCCCGCCCGCATCATTGTCGACAAAGAGATACAGCTGGTGCACCGATTCCGGGATTGTGGCCAAGCCGAAGCGTTCGTTTCCTAGCGTCGCCCAGCAGGGAACCTTGAACATTTGCATCGCTGAGAGGGCCGTTTCGTTTCCCTCTGCGAGGCCAAGGCGTCCCCCATTCGGGTACGCGAAACGCACCGCCCCAGAACCGGGGCTGCCCAACGCACGCCTGGGCTGATCGAAAGAAGCCAAGCTGGTTTTGTCGAGGTCAAGGAAGGAGCGGTGCAGCGCCAGAATTCCGGCATCATTGCGCACGGCCGCCACCATCGCGGGTAGAAACCGGACAGCACCCTTTGGCCCCAGCGGCATATGCGGGTGGAAACGCAGCTCCGGCGAAGAAATCGTGATGCCTCTGGACACGAGGTACTTCTCGGCGGGGCTGCCAGCGATGGTCGACGCCTCACGCCAGAGCCTCAGCGCATTGCGATTGGCGACTTCCTCGCGCGGTTCGGCCACGATCGGACCACTCGTGCCATCGAACAGGTCCGCAATTCGTATTCCGAGCCCGGCCATGGCTTCTATCACCGCCTCGTTCGTGCAGCCGGCAAAGCAATGAACAAGAATTGCGCGCTTTCCGAGTGTGATGCTTAGCGAAGGAGTCCGATCGTCGTGGGCCGGGCAGCAGCACATTCCGCGCGAACGCGACCAGGCACCGCCCAGCTGCTCGACTATCTTGCGCGCGCGGTTTTCCAGTTGCAGACCTTGGAATTGGGATGATCGGTGTTGGTGCATGGGGCATCTCCATCGTAACGTGCCTCCACCCGCGCAGCCTCCGCTCTGCGTCGCTGACGTTTCATTTTCCTACATCAGATGTTCTATATATGTTCTTTCCCGATTCGACCACCAAAGGATTCGGGAATGAGACTGAAATGGGCAGTAGTTGCAGGGGCAACGACAGGACTTGGGTCCGTCCTCCCCGCTCACGCGCAGGAGATGGAGCCCCCTCAGATGACCGTTGCCTCGGAGTTGACGACCGACGGCTTCCGCGTTGCAGAAGGGACTGATGGCTTCCTTCTCGTCGAACATGGCATTTGGAGAAAGCCTCCAACGGCCTCGTCCGAGCCGCCGGCTACCGATGCGGGTCGAACCTATCTGCCCTATCGATATCCAAAGCCCCAAGGCAGCGCGCCATCGGGATTCCGTCGGGCAAGCTACCTTCCTCATGTTTACGCTGCTGAGGCTCAATACTCGCTACCAAGCGGCCTTCTCGACGCTCTTGTATGGACGGAATCACGATATAATCCGATGGCCATCAGCAAGGCCGGGGCCGCAGGTTTGGGGCAATTGATGCCAGGGACAGCGCGGGACCTTGGCGTTTCAAATCGCTTCGATCCCAAGGCGAACATCTTGGGTGCGGCCCGATACCTACGCCAGATGCTGGACAAGTTCGGGGTAGTTCATCTGGCCCTCGCTGCCTACAACGCAGGTCCAGGTGCCGTCGAGCGCGCAGGCGGTATTCCTCGCAATGGCGAGACGCCGGCCTATGTGCGCGAAGTGCTGCGCCATTGGCGTTTTTGAACGGGGGGTGTTGTGAGCGCGGGTCGAATACGCGTCTCGGGAATTTTAAGCCGCGGTAGACGCGGGATGTTCCTGACCACGACAGACGAAGTCGTCTGGATCATCGAGAGCGAAGAACCCGAATGCGAATTCGTCGGATCAGCGGTGATTGTCGAGGGGGTTGTCGCAGGTCGAGATCGTTTGCGCGCAGACTGGATTGGACCGGTCTGATCGAAGCCATAGTTATCAGGCTGCGCGCTTCCCTGCCTTCTTGATGTCGATCACCTTCCCGCCGCTCAGATAGTCAGCCCAGTCCTGCATCATCCGGCGCCGAGGAGCCAGGTATTCAGCGGCATTGTAAGCTCCACGCACGTCGTTTTTCTCCGAATGCGCGAGCTGTAGTTCGACCCAATCCTCATGGTATTTCCTGATCCACATGGGCGGCTTGCCGAACTCGACCAACTGCTCATTGGCCCAGGTGCTCGCCAAGCCCCGGAAGCCGTGTACGGTTTGGCGACTGTGGTATCCGAGGCGATAGAGCGCGTAGATCATTGTGTTCTCTGAAAGCGGCTTGTTCAGGCCGTTGCCCGGGAAGAGAAACTCGCCAGGCGCTGCTGCTATCATGGATTTCGCGATGTGCGTTGCCTGCTGCGAGAGGGGCACCAAATGCTCTCGTCCCATCTTCATTCGCTCGGCTGGTATTCTCCAGACAGGTGACTTTCCGCCCAGGTCTTCAAACTCGGATTTGGCGGCGAAACGCAGTTCCTTGGTTCGAACCCAAGTCAGGAGCGCAAAGAGAACTGCGTCACGGGTGATCGCGGACCGCCGTTCGCCCTCTTCCTGGTAGGCATGCAACTTCTCGATGAATGCGGGCAATTCGCTGAGCGGCAGCCGGCTCATATGCTTCACTCGTGGTCGCGGCTTTAGCGCCCCACGCAGATGTGTCGTCGGATCATTCGAGGCCAGGCCACACGCGATTGCGAACTGGAAGACTTGCCCAACCCCTTGCTTCGCACGCCGGCTGATATCGAGCGCGCCTCTTGCTTCGATTTTGCGTATCATTGCCAGGACGTCGGGCGCCGTGATTTCATGCACGAGTTTCTCGCCGATGGCTGGAAACACGTCCCTTTCCATGCGCGACCAGACACGTTCGGCGTGCGCGGCATTCAACGCGCTCTTTCGATTTTCATGCCAGCGCTTTGCGACATCAAAGAAAGTGGCACCCTCCTGCGAGATCACTTCCCCCTTGGATTTCGTTGGATCCTTGCCCTCGGCTAGCAACGCCTTTGCGGCTGTGCGCTTGGCACGCGCTGCAGCTATCCCGAGGTCTGGGTAAGCGCCGAACGAGAGCAACTTCTCCTTGCCTGCGAAGCGGTACTTCATCCGCCACAACTTTGACCCGTTCGGCTGGACGAACAGGAATAAGCCCTCCCCGTCGGCCAGCTTGTAGGCGCGCTCGCGTGGCTTGGAATTTCGGGCCTGAATCTCCGTGAGAGGCATTGGGGGTATCGCTCCTTTCCGATACTCCGCGAAAATACCCCCAAAATACCCCCACACCAAATCTGGCTGCATGTGGAAGACCATGGGCGCATGCGGACGCGAATCACCCGCAACCCTCTGCTTTTCTTTCGATTTTTGGAAAAATGCGGAAGCTAGTGGAAGCTTCCGGATCAAGGAATGGTAGCGGAGGAGGGACTCGAACCCCCGACACGCGGATTATGATTCCGCTGCTCTAACCACCTGAGCTACTCCGCCCCGAAAGGCCTGCTGCGGGCTGTGCGAAACGCATCATTCCCGACGGCGAGCGGCGCATTTAGGGCGGGCTTGCCTCGCGGTCAACACCCGTCTCGCAACGCCTGCAAATCTTCAGCTTTCCTGCGCGGCAGACTGGTTCATGCGCAGCACTTTTGCCGCAAGGCCCCGGTTCAGCGCGTTGTCGAAAGCGCGGCTGAGATCGGGCACGGCGTGAAACAGCTGGGACAGCGCATCGCGGTCGAAACGCGCGATCCGCATGGCGTTGGTGACTTCTACGCTGGCAGAGGCAGGCTCGCCCGTGACCATGCTCATTTCACCGAGGAAATCGCCATTGCCGCATACGCCGACCAGCGCGCCACCATGACGGATCGCGGCGGCGCCTTCGGCAATATAGATCAGCGGAGGTTTTTCCTGGCCCTGCTTCATCAGCACCTTGCCCTCCTCCACATCCTGCCATTCGAGCAGGTCGAGCAGGCGGCGTTGCTGCGAGGGTTCCTGCACCTGCAGCACATGTTCGAGCAGGCGCGCCTCCTCTGCCCGCATATCGCGCTTGCGCGAGCGATAGAGCAGGATCGCGAGTTGCAGCCCATTGGCAATCACGAACAGCAATTCCCACACCAGGCTGGCATTGTCCTGCGTGCGGAAGGTGAAATGGACGATGGCGGCCAGTCCGCTGAGCAGGGCGAGAATGCGCAGGTAGCGCAGTGAGGTCATCATCATTGAGGTGATGAGGAAGATATAGGACAGATGGGCAAAGGCATTGCCGGGATCGAGCAGGTCCTGCGCAATGGCTTGCATCAATCATTCCCCCTGGTTGTGGATCACCGCCCGATCATGCCCTCGCTTTGCCGCGAAATGCAAATTTGCCGAGGTTTTTCCACGGCCCGCCGACATAGCGATGCAGTTCCAGCCCGTGAAACGTGAAGTCGCGCGGTGCGAATATATCGGCAAGTTCGCCCTGCAGGGCCTTTGCTGCGGCGGATGAAACCTTGTTCTGGATTGTGATGTGAAGGCGCGGCTGGTCCTGGTCCTGCGCGGTGAGCAGGCCGTGGAAATGATCGGCGATCAGTCGGCGAATTTGCAGCATGCCATCGCTTTCGATCGCAAGGGCCGTCCCTCCCCCGAGAGAGATCACGCGATCGAGCTTCGCATCAACCGGGGAAAATTCCCGCGCAAACTGGCCAAGCAGCGCGCTTGCCTCATCCTCGCATTGCGGAGGAAGCGCGTGGAACAGAGTGACATGCGCATCGAGATAGTTGCGTTCGGGCGGAAAATGCCTCCGCCGCAGCCCAGTCGCCCATGCCGCGAGGTCACGCGGCAAGCCAGCAGTGACAATCAGCGGGTGACCGGCGCTCTGTGCGCTCACATCTCGCCACGTTCGCGGCGCAGCGCGAACCATTTGTCGACATTGGCGTTGTGCTCTTCCAGCGTCGCAGCAAAGGCGTGTCCGCCCGAACCATCCGCCACCATATACAGCACCCCGGTCTTCGCGGGATCGAGCACCGCCATGATGCTTTCGCGCCCCGGATTGGTGATCGGGCCCTTGGGCAGGCCTGCCATCGAATAGGTGTTGTAATCGTTGATCGCGGCGATTTCCGATTTGCGGATACGACGCCCCAGCGGTTTGCCCTTGGTGATCGGATAGATGATTGTCGGGTCGGCCTGCAGGAACATCCCCTTCTTGACCCGGTTGGAATAGAGCCCGGCCACCATCTTGCGTTCGGACGGAACGCCGGTTTCCTTCTCGACGATAGATGCAAGGACCACCGCATCCTTCACATTGTCGACCGCGATACCCGGCTTGCGCTTGGGCCATGCCTCGGCGAGAAAATTCTGCATCGAAGCCTGCATCCGCGCGAGCACCTTGGCACGGTCTTCGCCGCGTTCGAAATCATAGGTATCGGGCAGGACCGAACCCTCGACCGGCACCGGTATTTCGCCGGTCAGCAATTCTTCGGCCATGAGTTTTTCATAGACGATGATCGAAGGCGTACCTTCGGGGATGGTAATGAACCGGCGGATAACATCGCCCGACTGGAACGCGTCGAGCATGTCGGCCTGGCTCATCCCTGCCGTCAGCTGGAACTCACCCGCCTGGATCGGATCGCCGCCGCCAAATATCTTCGCGCGCAGCAGGAAGGCATCGGCAGATGCGATGTGCCCGCCATCCTCGAGGTCTTTCGCAACCGAAGTCAGCGAAGAGCCCGAAGGCACCACATAGCCGGTGTCCTTCTCGACCTCGGCTGCGCCGTACCAGCCATAGGCAAACCAGCCTGCAACGATCAATCCGAGCAGCACCGCCACACCGACGAGCCGCCGCAGGCCATGTGCCATGGTCAGTCGACCTTCTTCATCACCAGCGAGGCATTGGTACCGCCAAAGCCGAAGCTGTTGTTGAGCACGGCGTTTACTTCACGCTTCCTGGCGGTCAGCGGGACGAGATCGACCCCTTCGGTGCCTTCGTCGGGGTTATGCAGGTTGAGCGTCGGCGGCACGATCTGGTCGCGGATTGCAAGGATGCAGAAGATCGATTCCACCGCGCCCGCACCGCCCAACAGGTGGCCGATCGCCGATTTGGTCGAGCTCATCGAAGCGCCGCCCAGATCATCGCCGAACACGCGCTTGGCCGCGCCCAGTTCGATCGTGTCGGCCATGGTCGAGGTGCCGTGGGCGTTGACGTAATCGATGTCAGACGGTTCGAGGCCCGCCTTGCGCAGCGCCATCCGCATCGACAGTTCCGCGCCCTTGCCTTCGGGATGCGGCGCAGTGACGTGATAGGCATCGCCCGACAGGCCATAGCCGACCACTTCGGCGTAAATCTTCGCGCCGCGCGCCTTGGCGTGCTCATATTCCTCGAGCACGACAACGCCTGCGCCCTCGCCCATCACAAAGCCGTCGCGATCCTTGTCGTAAGGGCGGCTGGCTTCGGTCGGGCGGTCATTATAGCTCATATTGAGAGCGCGCGCCTGCGCAAAGCCCGCCACGCCGAGCGGGTTGATGGTCGATTCAGCGCCGCCCGCCAGCATCACGTCCGCATCGCCATCCTTGATCATGCGCGCAGCATCGCCAATCGAGTGCGCGCCGGTCGAACAGGCAGTCACCACCGCGTGGTTCGGCCCCATCAGGCCGTATTTGATCGAGACCTGCCCGCTGATCAGGTTGATCAGGCGGCCATGGACGAAGTGCGGCGAGACACGGCCGGGGCCACGCTCATGCAGCACGATGCTCTCGCTCTCGATCCCCGGAAGGCCACCGATACCCGAACCGATCGAACAGCCGGTGCGCAGCTTGAGATCGTCATCCATGTCGACAAGGCCCGCATCTTCCAGCGCCTGCCCTGCGGCGTCGATGCCGTAAACGATGAACGGATCGACCTGGCGCTGGACCTTGTGATCGACGCGCTTGTCAGGGTCGAAGCCGTATTCGTGATCCTTGCCCTTTACCTCGCAGGCAATGGTGCATTTCTGCCCCTCCGTATCGAAACGGGTGATCGGCCCGGCGCCGCTTTTCCCGGCGATCAGGTTCTTCCACGAGGTTTCGACATCACCGCCCAGCGGGGTGACAAGACCAAGACCGGTTACGACAACGCGGCGCATGCAATTCTCCGTCAAAATGGAACAGGCCCGGCCCGCATCCGGGTCGGGCCTGTCTGGTCCCGCCTACTCAGGCGAGCACGGCGGGATACGGGCAATCAGCCCTTGTGCTCTTCGATATACTTCGTGGCGTCGCCGACGGTGGTGATCTTCTCAGCCGCATCGTCGGGGATTTCCACGCCGAATTCTTCTTCGAAAGCCATCACGAGTTCGACGATGTCGAGGCTGTCGGCGCCCAGATCGTCGATGAAGCTGGCTTCCTGGGTGACCTTGTCGCCCTCGACGCCGAGATGTTCGACGACAATCTTCTGCACGCGGTCGGCGGTATCGCTCATATTTTCCCTCTTGAAACTGGGTTTGAAAACTTCCCTTTCGCCCTAATGAACGGCGCGCAGGCTGGCAAGGGGCAGAGAACGATTTGCGCCACGCCCCAGATAGGCGGGAAATCCCCCGTTTCAATCGCTCAGCGCAGTTCGGTGATCGCAATGCGCGAAAAGAAGTCGCGCCGCGCATGCGGATCGCCGAGATAATCCTGCGATTCGAGCGAGAGCCTGCGCGGCTTTCCGCCTGTCGAACTTAGTTTTATCTGCGCCATCGATCCGTCACCCAGTTCGCTGACCAGCAGCTTGTCCAGATCGTCGAGCGAATAGGAAAACTCCGCCCTTTCAGGAACTTCACGGCGGTAGTTCCAGCCCTCCATCAAGGCAAGCGCCTGGCGATTGCGGTTGATCTGCCGCTCGATCACCGGGTTGGTGATGAAGCTGTAGGCCGCGTATTTTGCGCTCGGCCGTTGCCAGCCGGGTCCGGTGCGCACGAAATGCAGCGCATCTCCAATCAGGAAGGCAGAATAGACTGCGGCGCTGCGGATCAACCCCGGTGCCCGCAGCAACCAGTCCGTGCGCGGAATTTGTGCGTCCATCGGTTTCGCCCCCTCAATGACTTGTCGCTGGCTAGCCGCACGGCGGACGGCAATCGATGCCATGGATCTGGGAGTTCGGGCCATGAAAGCATGGTTCTGTCCACTCATCACACACTATTTCCTTGTCGCCGAGCACCTTGCGCGGGCAAAAGAGCCGGATGACCCCGGCGATCAGAGCGCAGCGACGACGCAGCGCGAGCAATATCTGGCTTCTCGCTTGCGTGGTGGCGGCCGTTTGTTTGGCGTTCCCGATTCAGGCCCAGGCCCATCGGGCATTCACACAAAACTTTACGATCCGAAATTCCGATGGCGATACAGTCGGTAACCACAGCGAGGTTCTGGAACTGGCTGGCGACCTGCAAATCCGCACTGTCGAGCGCGAACTGGCATTTTCAATCGACGGTCATTCTCCGCTCAAGTCGAGTTATCGCGCAACGCAGACGTTTCAGGACGGGGTTCTGCGATCAATCATCATCGCTGCGGAAACCAATGGGGCAAGGCACAGCTTTGTTATCGGTATCACAGGCAACGAGGCGCGGATCACCGACTTCCGTAACCCGCAGAACGGCGAAAAGACGCAGATCATCGACAACAGCCTGCCGCTGCTCGACCCGGCCTCTGTGACAATTTACCAGGCCGGGCGCTATAACACCTTTGACGCCGGTAGTGGGCGCTTCGTGGAAGTTGAGATCAAACTGATCGACTATGCCGACAGTCGACATTTACGGGTGACCTATTAGGGCGATTCACCGACCGACGCGCTGATTGTAGAGATAGACGAAAACGATCTGGTCACGGGGGCTATCCGGCCCCAATTTGGCGCACCGTTCCGTTTCGTTGCCCGTGCGGATGAAGAAAAGGCCCCAGGCCTGTCGGGTGGCACAAGGATGGCGCACCCCTTCCTCCCATCACCCTATGATATCAACAGCGCGGCCCGCAAACGGCACATCCGATACCGTTTTGCCCTGCCCGATGCGATTTCCGCCGACTTGCCGCAAACAGCCGAGCAGGCCGTCAGCTTCTCCAATGGCAAGCTCAGGATCGATGTCTGCCCCGAATGTGGTCCCGGCATGCCGACTGACGAAGCCAGCCTGACCCGCTGGCGACGACCCACTGCATGGATGCAAAGCGACGATCCTGCCATTGCCCTCTGGGCAAAGAGCGCGCGCAGCCGGATTAGCGACGCGAAGACGATGGAACGACTTTCGCAACGCACCCGGTCGCGGCTCAAGGATGTCGATTTCACCGGGCATTACTCGGCCAGGACCGCCTGGCAGCGCCGCGCAGGCGATTGCACCGAAGATGCCGTGCTGCTTGCCACCATGGCGCGCGCTGCCGGCATCCCGGCGCTGGTCGCGAGCGGGATGGTCCACTCGCGAGACCGTTATCACGGCGAGCGCGACGGCTTCATGCCACACAGCTGGGTGATCGCCTATACCGACGGGGCCTGGCGCAGCTACGACATGACCATCGGCGAATTCGACAGCGCGCATGTGGCCTTCACAGTCGGCGAAGGCGAGGCAAATACGATTGCAGCAGCCTATCTGATCGCCGGCCTGCTCGAATGGGAAGCACTGTCCGAAGTCAGGCCGCGACCCGAAAACTAGCCGCCAGAGCTATCGGCCTTCTTCGGGGCAGGCTCATCGTCATATTCGACCGGGAGTTCTCGGCCCTTCTGCACCGGACGCGCATCGCCTTCCAAAGCGATCCAGCGCGCCTCGTCTGGCTTGCGCAGGCCGCCAACGACGATGAAGATGGTGTGCTCGTCGGTTTCTGCGCTGGCGGCATCGTCTGTCGAAGTGTTTGCCGGATCAGGCGAGTCCTGCGCCATTGTCGGCACCGCAACCACGCTCGCACCCATGGCAGCAGCCGCCATCGCGGCGCGTGCGCCAAGGCGATAGCTGACGCACATCTCACCCGAGCGACCGGCAAGAAGATCGTGCCTACCCTCATCGTCAAGATCAGTCAGGTCGTAGACCGGCTTGCTGCACAGCGAGCAGATATCACCATCCATGATATCGACGATATCGCCCTTGTAAGGACAGGGGCTATCGATCTTCGGAAAACAGGCCATGGCAGTTCCTCTCTGCCATCCGCGTATCACAAACAACCATTGTCGCAAACAAGGTACGACAAAGCGCGACCCGACCGCTCCGACTATTCCTCGGCCTGCGGATTGTCCCGCAACTGCAATTGATCGAAGGCGCGGAAGCGGTCTGAAATTCGCGTGAGCCCGTCGGTTGCATAGCTTGTGCCCGGATCGACTTCGAGCGCGTGGCGATAGTAGTCCGCAGCGGTATCCAGCTCGCCCTCGCCTTCGAAACACAGCCCGATGTTGAACAGGATCGAAGCGTTTTCCGGATCGACCGTTTCCAGCGCCTTGAAGGCCATACAGGCACCAAGCGGGTCGTTCTTGGTCAGCCGGACCGCATCGCGAAACGGCCCCTTGGCCCCGCTTGCCATATTCTTGCGGCTTTCGAGCACGCGAATCTGCTGCCCAAGCTGGCGCGGGGCCAGCGCATCGCGCACGCGCTGGGCAAAACCGGCTATCATCGGGTCGAGCAGGCTTTCTACCGTCGGCTGGTTGTAGTCATCGGCGCAGAATTTCTGCGACCGGCTATCACTTGCGCGATCCTGGTGGATCAGCGCGCCATCGGTGCCGATCAGGCGGATGTTCGGATTGAAATTGACCGTCATCGAACGACATTCGATCAGCGTCACCTTCTCCTCCACGCATTTGCCCTTATCGTCTTTCCGGACGCATTTGGTGCGCTTGCGATCGTCGACGCGGACGTCGGACACCGAATAGGAAGCTGTGCCGCGCAATACGGCATCGAAGCCGGGATCGACCTCAACGGTCCGCGCTGAACCTCCACCCTTCTGGTCCGATTCGATGATATAGATGCTGCCGGCTGCCCCGCCGGTCGATGGTACCACCTGAAACCAGGGCTGGCCGTCGATCACAACCGCCTGCAACGCATCGGTGATGGCAAAGCTGAGCGCGGTTCCACTGTCACCGTCAAACGATTCGATTGCGATCCGTTCAACCGGGATAGCAGCGTCGATACCGGCGGGGTAAATCCCATCGACCGGCAGGACTTCCGCCTGCGCCGGGCCGAAGCTCACCGCGCCGAGAAACAGGCCGATGGAAACCGAAAAAACCTTGCGCACCCCATCACTCCCATTGTCCAGAAAATCAGCGATAATTGTGCGACCGGCTACAAGGCTGCGATGAAACGGGCTTGCGATCAACCCTCGTTCTTGGGCGGCTCCACAGTGCGGATATGCACGTCGCGCAGCTGCTTGAGCATGACTTCAGACGGAGCACCCATCATCAGGTCCTGCGCCTTCTGGTTAAGCGGGAAGGCGATTACTTCGCGAATGTTCGGCTCGTCTGCCAGCAACATCACGATGCGGTCGATACCCGGTGCCGAGCCACCATGCGGCGGCGCGCCCAGCTTGAACGCTTCGATCATGCCGGAGAAATTCTCGTCGACCGATTCCTTGCTGTAACCGGCAATCTCGAACGCCTTGTACATGATGTCCGGGCGGTGGTTCCGGATCGCGCCCGAGCTGAGTTCATAGCCATTGCAGACGATGTCGTACTGCCACGCCTTGATCGTCAGCGGGTCTTCGTTTTCCAGTGCCTCCATCTCGCCCTGCGGCATCGAGAAGGGGTTGTGGCTGAAGTCGACCTTCTTTTGCTCTTCGTCATATTCGAACATCGGGAAGTCGACGATCCAGCAGAACTTGAAGCAGCCTTCCTCGATCAGGCCGAGTTCTTCGGCGCAGCGGGTGCGTGCTGCACCGGCCAGTTTGGCAGCGTCCTTTTCCTTACCAGCGGCAAAGAACAGGCCGTCATTCTCGCCCAGCCCCAGCTCGGCATAGAGCTTTTCCATGCCTTCGGTGCCGTGGTTCTTGGCAATCGGGCCACCGAATTCGCCGCCCTTGCGGGTGACGTAGCCGAGGCCTGCAAAACCTTCCTTGCGCGCCCAGTCGTTCATATCGTCGAAGAACTTGCGGCTCTTCTCATGCGTGTTCGGGGCCGGGATCACCCGCACGCGGCCGCCCGTGCCGACGATCTTCTCGAACAGACCGAAGCCCGATTTCTCGAAGTGCGATGTGACGTCCGAGATCACCAGCGGGTTGCGCAGGTCGGGCTTGTCGGTGCCGTATTTGAGCATGGTTTCGGCATAGGGGATGCGCGGGAAGGTGCCCGCCGGGGTCACCGTCTTTCCGCCCGAGAATTCCTCGAACACGCCCGCCAGCACCGGCTCGATCGCCTGGAACACGTCTTCCTGCGTGACGAAGCTCATCTCGAAGTCGAGCTGGTAGAATTCGGGGCTGCGGTCAGCGCGCAGGTCCTCGTCGCGAAAGCACGGCGCGATCTGGAAATAGCGGTCGAAACCGGCAACCATCAGCAGCTGCTTGAACATCTGCGGCGCCTGCGGCAGCGCGTAGAACTTGCCCGGGTGGAGGCGGCTCGGCACGATATAGTCGCGCGCGCCCTCGGGGCTGGAAGCACCGAGGATCGGGGTCTGGAATTCGCTGAAGCCCTGGTCGATCATCCGGCGGCGCAGGCTGGTGATGACCTTGTTGCGCAGCATGATGTTGTTGTGAACACGCTCGCGCCGAAGGTCGACGAAGCGGTATTTGAGGCGGATTTCCTCCGGATAGTCCTCTGCCGAATTGACGATCAGCGGCAGTTCTTCGGCGCGGCTCTGCACCGTCGCTTCACGGGCGAAGACTTCGATCGCGCCGGTCGGCAGGTTCGGATTCACCGCAACCTCATCACGCGCCTTGACCGTACCGTCGATGGTGACGACCGATTCCAGCTTGAGCTTGTCGAGCAGCGGCAGCGCCTCGCTGTCGCTGTCCGCCACGATCTGGGTGATGCCGTAATGATCGCGCAGGTCGACGAACAATACGCCGCCATGGTCGCGCTTGTTATGCACCCAGCCCGACAGGCGAACGGTATCGCCGACATTGTCCTTGGTCAGCTGTGCGCAGTTGTGGGTACGATAGGCGTGCATCTAAAATCTTTCCATTTTCGGAGCTATGGCGCTAAGGGCGCGCCCGACGACACAAGTCAACCGGCGCGACGCGCGTAACGCGCGCGCTAACAGGGGATGCGCGGGCCTTTGTCAAGGCACCGTATTCCATCATGGCCTTCGCCGCGGGCGGCACTCCGCCCAACAGATATGAAAAGTACGATGAAAATACACGACCTGATTACCAAGACCGACGATCTCGCAGCTCTCTGCAAACGCCTCGAAAAATCCGATTTTGTCTGCGTGGACACGGAGTTCATGCGCGAGAACACCTACTGGCCCGAACTCTGCCTGATCCAGATCGGCAACGAGGAAGAAGCCGCCGCGATCGATCCGCTCGCCGACGGCATCGACCTCGATCCGTTGTGGGACCTGCTGACCGACAATGAAGACGTGCTCAAGGTCTTCCATGCGGGCGGGCAGGATGTCGAGATCATCTACAACTTTACCGAACGCACGCCGCATCCGATTTTCGATACGCAGATCGCGATGATGGCAATCAGCCAGTCCGAACAGATCGGCTATGCCAACCTCGTCGAAAGCTGGCTCGGCTTCACGGTCGACAAGGGCGCGCGCTTCACAGACTGGAGCCGCCGCCCGCTGACCGACCGGCAGATCGAATATGCCATCGGCGACGTGACCCATCTGGCGGAGATCTTTCCCAAGATACTCAAGAAGCTGGTCAAGACCGGGCGCGGCGCATGGCTCGATGCGGAGATGGAAAAGCTCGCCGATCCGGAAAACTATCGCACCGATCCGGACAAGGCGTGGAAGCGCATCCGCCAGGCGGGGCGCAACCCGCAGGTGCTGGGCCGTCTCAAAGCACTCGCCGCATGGCGCGAACAGGAAGCGCAGCACAAGGATATCCCGCGCGGCCGCATCATGCGCGATGAAACGCTGGCCGACATTGCCAGCCATCCACCGAAAAAGCAGGCTGACCTGACCAAGGTGCGCGGCCTGTCGGGCGCGTGGAAAGATAACGACATCGGCAAGCGGTTGATGAAGGTGCTCGAAAAGGCCGAACCGCTCAACAAATCCGAAATGCCTGAAAAGGCCAAGCGCGGCGCGCCCTTGGGCAAGGAAGGGGCGCTGGTCGCCGACCTGCTCAAGCTGTTGCTCAAGATCCGCGCGCGTGAAATCGACGTTGCCAGCCGCCTGCTGACCCGCTCTGACGAGATGGAGGCGCTGGCAGCAGGTATCCGCGACCTCCCGCTGCTGCAGGGCTGGCGCTACGATGTGTTCGGCAAGGACGCGCTGGAACTGGTAGAAGGCAAGCTCGCCTTCGCGGTGAAGAACGGCAAGCTGCACATGACCCATATCGACGATATGGCCGGCGATCTCGCCCAGGCGCAGGCAGCCTCTCAGGCCGATGCCCAGGAGCAGGCGCAGGCTGCCGAATGAGCACCTACCTCCCCACCATCAAGCAGCTGCAATACCTCGTTGCCTTGCACGAGCATGGCCATTTCGGGCGGGCCGCAGAGGCGAGCTTTGTCTCACAGTCAACCTTGTCGGCGGGGATTCGCGAACTGGAAACGCTGCTGGGCGTGACACTGGTGGAGCGCAGCCGCCGGGTCGTCCGCTTCACCCCGCTTGGCGAACAGGTGGTGGCCAAGGCACACCGCCTGCTGCGCGAGGCGGAAGAACTGAGCGATCTGGTGCAGGCGAGCGGCAAACCACTGTCGGGCGAATTGCGCATGAGCGTGATCCCGACCATTGCCCCCTTCATGCTGCCGCGCATCCTGCCCCGGCTGCGCAAGGAACGACCCAACCTCAAGCTGCTGCTGCGCGAAGAGACGAGCCATGATGCAGTGGAATCGCTGCATCACGGGCGGGTCGATTGCGTCCTGCTCGCCCTCCCCTTCGCCACTGGCGAGGTCGAGATGGAGCACATCGCCGATGATCGGCTGTTCGTTGCCTTCCCGCAGAACGACCCGCGCGACCCGCCAGCCATCGTACCGCCAAACATGATCGATGAAGGCCGCTTGCTGCTGCTCGAGGACGGTCATTGCCTGCGCGAACATTCGCTGGCTGCCTGCAACCGCCCCGAATTGCGGGCCAGCGCCACGATGATCGGCACCAGCCTGCACACGCTGGTGCAAATGGTCGATAATGGCCTGGGCCTGACGATGCTGCCGGAAATGGCGCTTGAGGCTGGCATACTGTCGGGCACCAGTGTCGTGGCCCGACCGCTGAAATCGGCCAGTGCAACACGCGAAATCGCGCTGATCTGGCGCAAGAATTCGCCACGCTCGGATGAGTTCAGCTTGCTTGCCGAGGAACTGCGCGCGGGCTGACCAAAGTTCTGCGAATTTTACAAATTTCAAAAAATTCACGATTTCTTGGTAAATTTTACACTAAGTATGAACGCGTCCGATATCCAAGGGGGTCGCTATCCATGCGTTCGTACAATCGTTTTGAAACCGATCAGGAAATCCAGGTCACCGTCGACAAACGGACCGACTATGTTCGGCTGTACAACCTGTCATCCGGCGGGTGCATGATCGAATCGGAAGATTCGGAACTCGAACAGGGTAGCGCGATCACGCTGCGCCTTGCGCCGAAAACCGAGGTGCCCGGACGTGTCGTGTGGCGGATCGGGAAAAATGCCGGGATCAAGTTCGGAACGCCGGTCCACCACCGCCTGGTTGCACGATACGGCTTCCCTCCGGCCGACGAGTTCGATCGCAACGATCCACGCGACCGGTTCGGCCTGCCGATCAGCGGTTGAACATCGCGGCGGCGCTCAGTCCATGTGCTTGAGGCCGACCCGCAGGTAATCCCAGCCGGTTACCAGCGTCAGCACTGCTGCCCCCCACAGGCTGACCAGACCGACGAGATGGATCCACTGGTCCATGATCTCGCGATTGGCCTCCGCAAGTGATGCCGGAGGCGGACCATGCACCGCACCGCCAAGGATCAGCGAACCGAGCGCAAGCAGTTGCAGCGTGGTTTTCCACTTGGCGAGCTTGGTCACCGGCACCGAAACCTGCAACCCGGCGAGAAATTCGCGCAGCCCCGACACGGCGATCTCGCGGATCAGGATGACCAGCCCGGCAATAACGTGCAGGTCCCCCACATAGGGGCCGCGCAAATACCCCTGCGCCGTCAGCACGAGGATGACCGCCGCGACCATGATCTTGTCGGCAATCGGATCGAGGAAGATGCCCAGCTTCGATACCGCACCGCTTGACCGGGCGAGATAGCCGTCGAAATAATCGGTGATCGCCATCAGGCTGTAGAGCGCGAAAGCGAAGGCATAGCCCATCTTCCAGTCGGGCCACCACAGCAGCGCCGCGAGCAACGGCACGGCGACGATGCGCGACAGGGTGAGGATGTTGGGCAAGGTCAGCATCGCAAGTCCACTAGCCCAACCGCGCCGAAGGAAAAAGCACCGACTCTCCCTTGTCCCAAACCCATATTGCGCTAGACCACGCCGCAGGGATGCTGGTTGCAGGCGGGGTTACATGACAACAACGACGCATTTGCTGCGCCGCAGGCGGTTCCTGCCGCTGTTCGTCACCCAGCTTTTCAACGCTTTCAACGACAATCTTTACAAGAACGCGATGGTGCTGTTCGTCGTCTACAGCGTTTATCAGTCGGAAGAGGCGGAAGGGCTGTTCAGCGGCATCGCCTCTTTCCTGTTCATCCTGCCTTTCTTCCTCCTGTCCGCCCTTGCTGGGCAACTCGCCGACATGCGCGACAAGGCGGCGATCATCCGCAAGGTCAAGGCATGCGAGATTATCCTGATGCTCATCGGCGCCAGCGGGCTCTACCTCGCCTGGCGCGGTATCTATGTTGACGAAATCGCGATCCCGCTGCTGCTGCTGGCGCTGTTCCTCACAGGGGTGCAATCGACCTTTCTCGGCCCGATCAAATACGCGATCCTGCCGCAACACCTGAAAAAAGAGGAAGTGCTGGCGGGGACCGGGCTGGTCGAGGCCGGAACCTATATCGCCATTCTTGCCGGGACGATCCTTGCCGGATGGATCCCCGTCGAATGGGCGGCAGGCGGGATCGTCGTCACATCCGTGATCGGCTACCTGATCAGCCGACAGGTTCCCGACGCACCGCCGCAGGCGAAGGTTGAGCCGCTGGACTGGCATATCCTGCGCGCGTCGAAGCAGTTGATCGTCGAGACGATGCACAATCGCGAGGTGTTCTACGCGATCATGGCGATCAGCTTTTTCTGGACCATCGGTGCGGTGCTGTTCATCCAGTTCCCACCGCTGGCCAAGAACATCATCATGGCGAGCAAGGAAGTCGCCAGCCTGTTCCTCGTGGTTTTCTCGGTTGGTGTCGCAATCGGATCGGTATCGATCAACGCCATGCTGAAAGGCAAGGTTTCCGCGCGCTATTCTCCCGCATCCGTAATCGTGATGGGGCTGTTCGTGGTGGCGTTCTACATCGTCGCGAAAATCTGGGCGGCCGACCAGCCGACGCAGTTGCTCAGCGTCAGCGAATTCATTGCCTGGCCGATGGCGATGCTATTACTGCTGTGCCTGCTGGGCATAGCGATTGCAGGGGGCATGTTCGTCGTGCCGCTTTATGCCTTCCTCACAACCCGTGTCTCGCCCGACCAGGCCGCGCGCACCATCGCGGCCAACAATATCGTCAATTCGGGCGCGATGGTCGGCGGTTCGCTGATGGCGATGGGGCTAAGCGCACTGGGTGTTTCGGTGAGCGAGCAATTGCTGCTCAGCGCCGCCATGTGCCTGTTTTCCGCATGGCTGGGCAAGAAGCTGTATCAGGCGGAACAGGATGCTGCGGCGAAACCCGCCCACGCCTGACAAAGCGGATAGCAATCAGGCGATAAAGATCGAAACTGCGACGAAGCAGCCGATATAGGTGGTTACAAAACCCATCCAGTCCTCACGCGTCAGCCTGAGCCACGGGCGCGCCGGTTTCGGCTCGGCACCCTTGCGGATGTGCGGCGGCAGGCTGGCCAGGAACGGGTGCCCGGCGGTTTCATCGGTGAGGACGAGTGATCTACGCATGGGCGCCGGTTAACCTGCTGCTAACCATCGCGCACGCGCAGATGTATCACCGTCTAAAGCTGGGACATTAAGCCTGTTCGTTCAGCACCACGGGAACAGGTAAGCGCTTACTCGCCAGCCATCTTCAGGATGTGCTGCCACTCGCTTTCGCGAACTTCGCTGACCGACAGGCGCATCAGCTTGACCAGTTCCATCTCGGCCAGTGCAGGATCCGCTTTCACCTGTTTCAGCGTCACCGGATTGGCCAGCTTGCGCACCGGCTTCACCTTTACCGCCGCCCATTTGCCCGTGGGGTCGGTCGGGTCTGTGATCCCGGCAACGCTGACCTCGCAGATGCCGACAATCTCGAGCCCGATGTTTGAGTGATAGAAAAACGCCTGGTCACCGACTTCCATCGCGGCAAGGTTGTTCTTTGCGCGATGGTTGCGGACGCCGTCCCACGTGCCCTCCCCTTCTTCGACGAGGTCGTCCCAGCCATAGACGTCGGGTTCCGATTTCATCAGCCAGAAACGAGCCATCGGGTGCGGTTCCTCCACGCTTGTCACCGGTTCCACGGATAGCGAGCGCACCGGTCCATGGCCACCCTTGCGACCCCCGGCTTTTCCTCAAACCCAAGTTAACCAGTTCTTCAACACGTTCGGGCATAAATGTAACACAGATCAATGCAGGGGGATTGGGTCGACCACTCGACCACCGTGACCATGTTCGGTTCCAAGACCAGTTCCAGCGACCACAAGGGCACTGTGCGGCGTCGCGCCGAGCGCGATATCGTGGCCTTCGGAATCGCGATTGCGGCGATCCTGATGTTCGTCGGCACGGGCGGTTCCGTGCTGCCGAAGATCATGCGCAGCTGGCTCTACAATGAAAACGGCCCCGACTACCTGCTGGTCAACGCCCTGCTCCTGAACATCGCGCTGATCCTCTTCGGCCTGCGCCGCTATCGCGAGCTGATGGCGGAGATCGAGGACCGGCGCGAGGCAGAAGAGCTTGCCAAGCAACTCGCCGAAACCGACCCGCTGACCGGTTGCCTCAACCGTCGCAGCATCGCACCGGCCACCGATGCATTGATTGCCGAACACCGCGACGGGCACGGCGCGGTGGCGTTCCTGATGATCGATCTCGACAATTTCAAGCAGGTCAACGATCTCTACGGCCACAAGGTCGGCGACCAATTGCTCAAGGCGACCGCGCAACGCATGCGCGATGCCTTGCCTCCGCACGGCCTGCTATCCCGGCTCGGCGGTGACGAGTTCGCCTGCGTGGTGCCCTATGACGCGCGCACGCCCGACCGGGTGGACCAGATCGCCGATGAACTGATCGACCGGATTTCGCGCCCGCATAATTTCGACAATGTCCCGATCGAGACGACAATCTCCGTTGGTATCGCCACGACCTGCCGGATCGGCGGCGACGCCGACAGCGACCGTTCGCTCGGCGAAAAGCTGCTGCACCGCGCGGACATCGCGATGTACAACGCCAAGAAGCAGGGCAAGAACCGCTATTCCTGGTTCGAGGCCACGATGGAAACCGAACTGCGTTTCCGCAGCGAGATGGAAAGCGGTATCCGCCTGGGCATCCAGAATGGCGAGTTCGTCCCCTATTACGAGCAGCAAATCGACATCGAGAGCGGCGAGATCGTCGGTTTCGAAATGCTCGCACGCTGGCACTCGCCCGATCACGGCGTGGTCAATCCCAACATCTTCATCCCGATCGCAGAAGAACTGGGGCTGATTTCGGCAATGTCCGAACAACTGATAGGTATCGCGCTGGAAGATGCCAAGGAATGGGCGAACGACCTGACCCTGTCGGTCAATATCTCACCCGTCCAGATGCGCGATCCGTGGTTTGCGCAGAAACTACTCAAGCTGCTGGTCGAGCACAATTTCCCGCCGCATCGGCTGGAGATCGAGATAACCGAAAGCTGCCTGCACGAGAATATCGGCCAGGTTCGCTCGATGATCACCAGCCTGAAGAACCAGGGCGTGCGGATCAGCCTCGACGATTTCGGCACCGGCTATTCCAGCCTCGCGCAATTGCGCTCGCTGCCGTTCGACCGGCTCAAGATCGACCGCAGTTTCGTCGGCGAACTCAATGCAGAGGACGCGAACGAGAAGCTGATCAATGCGATCATCGCGCTGGGAGATGGCCTGGACCTGCCGATCACCGCCGAAGGGATCGAGGACGGCAAGATCCTGCAGGCCCTGCGCGGCAAGGGCGCGATGAAGGGTCAGGGCTATCTTTACGGCCGTCCCGAAGAGGCACTGGCAGTGCGTGACAGGCTTGCTGCGCTCGGGCTGCTGAAGGGCGAAAACGAGACTTCGCAAACAGGCGATACGACCGAAGCCGGCGACTTGCCGGGACAACGCCAGGCCTAAGGCACTGGACTGTCGGGAGCGCAGTCCATAGATGCGCCCTGTCATGCGCGTTTCCTTCACCAAGATGCACGGTCTGGGCAATGATTTCGTCGTGCTCGACGCACGCGAAACCGCCCTGCCTGACATGACGCCCGCGAAAGCGAAGGCACTGGCGGATCGCAACACCGGGATCGGCTGCGACCAGTTGATCCTGCTTGAGCCTGCATCCGAAGGATCGGATGCCGATTTCCTCATGCGGATATTCAACCATGATGGCGGCGAGGTGGAAGCATGCGGGAATGCGACCAGGGCCGTCGCCATGCTGCATGGCGTGCCTGCCAGCATCGCCACATCGGGCGGCCTGCTGCGCGCCGATCCAATAGCCGGTGGGGCCTCGGTCGATATGGGGGAGCCGCGCCTTGGCTGGGAAGCTATCCCGCTGGCCTATGCGATGGACACGCTGTCCTTGCCGCTGGGCTGGGAAGACTTGCAAAATCCGGTCGGGGTGAATGTCGGCAATCCGCATGCGGTCTTCTTCGTGCCCGACACGCAGTTGATCGACCTCGAGACGCTTGGCCCGCTGATCGAACATGATCCGGTCTTTCCCGAGCGGGTGAACGTCAACGTCGCCAGTGTGATCGACCGCCAGACCGTGGCCTTGCGCGTTTGGGAACGCGGCGTCGGTGAAACCCGCGCTTGCGGGACCGGGGCCTGCGCCACTGCGATTGCCGCGATGCGGCGTGGGCTGGCCGACCGCGAAGTCGAGATACGGCTCGCCGGTGGCAATCTCACTATCGGCTGGGGTGAAGACAACCGGATCACCATGACCGGCCCGGCGACCGAGAGTTTCCGCGGATCGTTCGAATGGGACGATTTCGGATGAATGCGCCTGAGGTGATTTCGCTCGGCTGCCGTCTCAATATTTCCGAAAGCGAGCGTATCCGCGACATGCTGGCTGGCGAGACCGGTGTCGTGGTCGTCAACAGCTGCGCGGTAACGAGCGAGGCGGTGCGTCAGACGAGGCAGGCCATCCGCCGCGCGCGCCGCGCCAATCCCGATGCACGACTGCTGGTGACCGGCTGCGCGGCAGATATCGAGCGCGAGCAACTTGCCGCCATGCCGGAGGTCGACGGGCTGGTGGAGAACACTGCCAAGCTCGATCCGCGCGCATGGAATGTGCCGGAAAGCGCCCCTCCCCGCCCGGCATCGCGCACCCGCGCTTTCGTGACCGTGCAGAACGGCTGCGACCATGCCTGCACCTTCTGCGTCATCCCGCAGGGGCGCGGGCCCAGCCGGTCGCTGAGCATCGCCGAGGTGCTGCGCGAGGTTGAACGCCATATCGACCAGGGGGCGCCCGAAGTGGTGCTTACGGGCGTGGACGTGACCAGCTGGGGTCACGACCTGCCAGATCGCCCTGCCCTCGGCACGATGGTGCAGGCGGTGCTCGACGCTTTCCCCCAGTTGCCACGCCTGCGCATGTCCTCGCTCGACGGGATCGAGATCGACCCGTTGCTGGAGGAGCTATTCGCGCAGGAACCGCGCGTCATGCCGCATTTGCACCTGTCCTTGCAGCACGGTCACGACCTGATCCTCAAGCGCATGAAGCGCCGCCACAGCCGCGCCGATGCCATCGCGCTGGTCGAGCGTCTCAAGGCCCGGCGACCCGAAATGGCCATCGGTGCCGACCTGATCGCCGGTTTCCCGACCGAGGGTGATGCGATGCATGCGGAAAACCGTTCGATCATCCATGCGCTCGATATCGTCCACGGTCACATCTTCCCCTATTCGCCCCGCCCCGGCACGCCTGCCGCGCGCATGCCGCAAACAGGCCGGGCGACGGTGAAACAGCGCGCCGCCGACCTGCGTGGGGATGTTGCAGCGGTTCGCACGAGATGGCTCGACGGATTGCGTGGGCAATCGATGGATGTGCTCGCCGAACGCGACGGGACCGGCTATGCCCCGAACTTCGCCCGCATAGCCTTGCCCGAAGGCACGCCTGCGGGCAGCATCGTCACCATCACGCCGCAGACTGTCGAGGAAGGCCTCCTGAAATGAGCGAGACAAGCTGGAAGGATCGGCTGTTCGGCGGCTTCCGCAAGACTTCCGAGAGACTGTCCGAAAACCTGGCGGCCCCGATCACCGGCATCGTCGGCACGGCGAAGCTCGACGACAGCACGCTCGACACGGTCGAGGATGCGCTGATCATGTCCGACCTCGGCCCGTCCGCTGCTGCGCGTATCCGCGCCAAGCTGGCCGAAAAGCGCTTCGGTCTCAACATCACCGAGCGCGAACTGAAGGAAGCCGTGGCAGAGGAAATCGCCGAAATCCTGCGCCCGGTTGCCAAGCCGATCGAGATCACCGCTTTTCCCCGCCCGCAGGTCATCCTGGTCATCGGGGTCAATGGCAGCGGCAAGACGACCACCATCGCCAAGCTGGCGCACTGGTTCCAGGAAGACGACTATGGCGTGATGCTGGCGGCGGGCGACACCTTTCGCGCCGCCGCCATCGGCCAGCTTGCGACCTGGGCCGAGCGCATCAATGTCCCGATCGTGCGCGGCCCCGAAGGCGGCGATCCGGCGAGCATTGTGTTCGACGGGGTGAAAGCCGCGACCGATCAGGGGATCGATGCGCTGGTGGTCGACACTGCCGGCCGGTTGCAGAACAAGCGCGAATTGATGGACGAGCTGGCCAAGATCCGCAAAGTCCTCGGACGCCTCAACCCCGAAGCGCCGCACGATGTGGTGCTGGTGCTCGATGCAACCAACGGCCAGAACGCCCTCGCCCAGATCGACGTGTTCAAGGAGGTCGCAGGCGTCACCGGTCTCATCATGACCAAGCTGGACGGAACCGCGCGCGGCGGCGTGCTCGTCGCAGCGGCAGAGCAATACGGCCTGCCCATCCATGCTATCGGCGTGGGCGAAAAGATAGACGATTTGCGCCCGTTCGATCCCGACCTTGTGGCGCGTGTTATTGCAGGGGTTGCGTGATTTGACGCATTCCCGGTTCCCGTTCGGGCTGAGCTTGTCGAAGCCCCATCCTTCTTCCATTGCGAGGTACCAAAAGTGAAAGACAGCCCTTCGACAAGCTCAGGGCGAACGGATGAGGGCGCAAAGCCCAAATCCGGCTCCGGCTGGCTCAATGTCGCGGTCGACTACGGCCCGCTGGTGGTCTTCCTAGCGACCTACAAATATTTCTCGCCCGAAGAGAGTGAACCGATCGCCGAGATCGCGGCGGTCATCAAGGGCACCTTCGCCTTCATCATTGCGGCAATCATCGCGCTTGCCGTGTCGAAATGGCGGCTAGGCAAAGTCTCGCCCATGTTGTGGTTCTCAACCGCATTGATCGTCGGTTTCGGCAGCCTGACGATCTTTTTCGGCGATCCGGTGTTCGTGCAGATCAAGCCGACGATCATCTATCTCGGCTTCGGCATCGCCCTGCTCGGCGCCTATTACTGGAAGGGAAAGGCGCTGCTGCGGATCCTGCTCGAGGCAGCATTCGAAGGATTGAGCGACGAAGGCTGGGCCAGGTTGTCGCGCAACTGGGGCTTCTTCTTCCTGTTCCTCGCCGCGCTGAACACCGCGCTAATGCATTCGCTCAGCTTCGAATCGTGGCTGTGGTCGAAGCTGTGGGTCTTCATGCCGCTGACCTTCCTGTTCACCTTCACCCAGATCCCCATGCTGCTGAAGCATGGTCTGGCGGTGGATGAGCAGGACGACGTGCTCAAGAACGAGCCGCCAACGGGCTAGATACGCCAGCCTAGATCCGCACCTGGCTGCCCAGTTCGACAACGCGATTGGTCGGCAGGCGGAAGAACTCCATTGCCGTCGCGCTGTTGCGCAGCATCCATGCGAAAATCTTTTCGCGCCAGATCGGCATGCCCGGCTTGTCGCTCGGCAGCAGGGTCTGGCGGCTGAGGAAGAAGCTGGTTTGCATCATGTCGAAATGCCCGCCGCAGCGTTCCATCTGCTTGAGACCCAGCGGCACGTCGGTTTCCTGCATGAAGCCGTAATGCAGGATCGCACGGAAGAAGCCATCGCCGAGATCGTGGATCTCGCACCGCTCGCTTTCGGGCACGTTGGGCACGTCTGCGATTTGCACGGTCAAGATGACGACACGTTCATGCAGCACCTTGTTGTGCTTGATATTGTGCAGCAGTGCCGATGGCACGCCACCGGTGGCCGATGCCATGAAGATGGCCGTGCCGGGCACACGGACCGCGCTGTTCTTGGCCGATTTGGCGAACACCTCGATCGGCAGAGCGACTTCGGTCATCCGTTCGCGCATCAGCTTGCGGCCCTTGGCCCAGGTGGTGAGCAGCGTGAAGGCGATCACGCCGATAACCAGCGGGAACCAGCCGCCAGAGGGCACCTTGGGCAGGTTGGCAGCGAAGTAAGCCCCGTCGACGAAGACGAACAGCAGCAGCACGGGCAGCGCGTACCACCAGCGCCACTTCCACACGGCGAACAGCAGCACGCCCATCAACAGCGTATCGATGAACATCGCACCGGTCACCGCGATGCCATAGGCCGAGGCCAGGTTCGACGAGTTCTGGAACATCAACACCAGGATGATCACTGCCACCATCAGCGCATAGTTGATGAAGGGGATATATATCTGCCCGCGTTCCGAGGCGCTCGTGTGCTCGGTCGAAAGGCGCGGGATGAAGCCCAGCTGGATGGCCTGGTGGGTGATCGAGAACGCGCCCGAAATGACCGCCTGGCTGGCGATGAAGGTGGCGCAGGTGGCAAGGATCACCAGCGGCAGGCGCAGGGCTTCCGGTGCCATGTTGAAGAAGGGACTGGCCATCACTTCGGCAGTTTCGTGCGGGGCGAGGTCCGCCAGCATGGCGCCCTGTCCGAAATAGTTGAGCAACAGGCAGGGCATGACGAAACCGAACCAGCTCAACCGCATCGGCCCGCGTCCAAAGTGCCCCATGTCGGAATAAAGCGCCTCCGACCCGGTCACAGCAAGCACCACCGAGCCAAGCGCAAGGAAGGCGATGTAGCCATCCGAAATGAAGAACTGCACCGCATACCACGGATTGAGCGCCTGCAGGATATAGGGGTTCTGTGCGATGTGGATCGTGCCCAGCACCGCGATGGTGGTGAAATAGACGATCATGATCGGCGCGAACAGCTTGCCGACGGTCGCAGTGCCGCGTTTCTGGATCAGGAACAGGAAGATCAGCAACACCAGTGCGATCGGGATAACCAGCGGCTCGAGCCCTGAATTGACAACCGTAAGCCCCTCGACCGCGGAAAGCACCGATATCGCCGGAGTGATCATACTGTCGCCATAGAACAGCGCAGTGGCGAACACGCCGAGCATCACGGTTATCCAGCCATATCGGGTACCCCCGATCCGCCGGGTCAGCTTGGCAACAAGGGCCAGCGTCCCGCCCTGCCCGTTATTGTCCGCCCGCATCAGGATCGTGACATACTGGATCGAAACGATCAGCGTCATCGACCAGAAGATCAGGCTGACCACGCCATAGATGTGCAGCTTGTCGATCGCGAGGCTGTGCTCGCCAAGGAAGGTTTCGCGGAAAGCGTAGAGCGGGCTGGTGCCGATATCGCCGAACACGACGCCGATCGCGCCAATGGCCAGCGCCGTCTTCGACGCCGCATGGCCGGTGCCCGAATGGCCCGGTTCGTGCTCGCCTGCTTGTGAAGTCTCTTGGGAAGACGCGTCGCTCATCGCACCGCTAACCCCGTCCTGTTTGGCTCATCGCACCCATGTGCGGCCTGAAAGGCTGCGGCGCGTAGCACCAACGCCGATGCGCTGCAACACGGTGTGTCAAACCGTCACATTCCGCCCTGGTTGAGCAAGGCATCGAGCCGCTCGATCTGCCCGGCGATGGCATCGCGCCATTCGGCATCCTCGGGCGCATTTTCAAGCACTTCGGCCCAGACTTCACGTGTCTGCTGTGGCTGACCGGCATTGAGCAGCGCGACGCCGTAGAAATAGCCCGCAGCGGGATTACCCGGATCTGCCAGCTCGGCGCGCGAATAGGCGAACAGCGCGGCAGGCGTCAGATTGCCTTCCGCATGACCGAGAAGCGCATTGCCCAACGCTACCCATGCCTCGGCATCGCTGGGATCCCTCTCGACCGCACCGCCGAGAAGTCCCGCTGCATCGGCATATTTCCCGTTTCGTGCAAAGCCGTCCGCCACCACGACCAGCGCCGATGGCGGGAAGTCCGGCCCGCTCAAGTCACGCCGCGCCTCGACCATGGCGGCGGCGCTTTCATCCGACTGCTCGACCGCCTCTTTCGGCGAAGCGGGAAGCCCCGGAGAGCCCTGCAAGGCATAGCCCGACAGGCCGAACATCAATGCTGCGCCAAAGATCGTCCACCCGCTGCGCGGCATGCGCAGGACGAAGGCGGTGACGAGGAAGACGATGATGGCCAGGGCAATGATCGGTATCCAGGTCATGCCGCTTTCTCCTTGCGCCTGCCCATGCGCCGCCACAACAGCAGCATTGCGACGAGTACGATCAGCAAGGGCACTGCGAACAGCGGCCAGGTCGTTTCACTGACCGTCGGCGCATAACTCACATAATCGCCATAACGCTCGACCAGCCAGGCCCGGATCGCTTCGGGCTCCTCACCCGCAGCTATGCGCGTGCGGACCTGGTGGCGCATATCGCCGGCCATCGGCGCATCGCTGTCGGCAATCGACTGGCTCTGGCATTTGAGGCAACGCAGCGTTTCCATCAACGCCTGTGCCCTGGCCTCTTGCGCCGGGTCATCGAGTTGCTGGTAAGCATAGGGTGCCGGTGGCAGCGAATCCTGTGCAGCGAGCGGCACAGCGAGGGATAGCAACGCCAGCAATGTCGCAAACAGCTGCCTCATTGCGCTGCCTCCTGCAATTTCTCCATCAGCATCGGCACATCGCTGGCGCGAATATCGCCGATATGCTGGTACACGATCGTGCCCTGCCCATCGATCACGAAGGTTTCGGGCACGCCCGAGGAGCCAAGCTCCAGCTGAACTTCGGAAAGGTCGTCCGCCCCGATCTTGCTATACGGGTTTCCATAGCTGGCGAGGAAGCGTTCGACATCCTCGGGCCGGTCCCTGATCGCAATGCCGACGATCTCGACCCCGCTTGCCTGCAGCCGCTCCAGCTGCGGGGCTTCGGAGATGCACGGAATGCACCAGCTCGCCCAGATATTGAGCAGCTTGGGCTTGCCGTCGGTGAAATCCGCGGTGGAGGTGCCGGGTTTGCCGCCAGTGGCCGCACGCAAATCGAACTGCGGCAGCTTCTTTCCGATCATCTCGCTATGGACGAAATCGTCCTTCGGCTGGGTCAGCTGGTAGGCCGCCAGCCCGACAAACAGCGCGAAAATCCCGAGCGGGACGAAGAGCCACCAGCGGTTCATGCCACCGCCTCCGCCTCGAGGAGTTGCCTGCGCCTGACAACCTGCCTGCGCTTGAGATCGCTCATCACGCGGCCGACCAGCGAAAGCAGGCCGCCAAGCGCGATCAGCAGGCCGCCATACCAGATGAAGGTCACAAACGGTTTCCACCACAGGCGCAGCTGCCAGCGCCCCTGCCCCGCCTCATTGCCGATCACCGCATAAAGCTGTCCGTTCCACCGGGTTGCCAGCTGGCTTTCCGTGGTTTCCTGCGGCGGCGCCCAGAAATTGCGCGCCTGCGGATGGAGTTCAACCGGCTCACCGCCATCATAGCTGGCCTGCAATGTGCCTTCCAGCGCAGTCCAGTTCGGTCCGGCGACGGGCGTCACGCTTTCGAGCTGGACTTTCCATGGGCCAACCTGCGTGCTTTCGCCGATATTCACCGCCGCCAGCTTCTCTTCGGAGAAGGCCGATTCGCTCGCCATGCCGAACAGCGCGACCGCAATCCCGAAATGCGCGATCACCATGCCCCATGTCGCCAGCGGCACGCGCAGCAGGTTGCGCCCGCGCAGTGGCAGGAAGCTCGCGATGGCAATGCCGATTGCAATTGCCAGGCCAAGGTCCGCCAGCAGCGAATAGGCGCCGAGAATCACCACCAGCGCCAGTGCCGCGAGCATGATGACCGCGATCAGCACCAGCGGCAGGCGGATGCGCGCAAAGCTGTCCTGCCGCCAGCGCAGCAGCGGGCCGACCGCCATCACCAGCAGCATCGGGATGGTGAAAATTGCGCCCGCCGGATTGAAGTAAGGCGGGCCGACCGACACGCGCACATCGAACGCTTCGGTCAGTAGCGGGTACAGCGTGCCGAGCAGCACAATGCCGAGGATCGCGCTGAGCATCACATTGTTGAACACCAGCGCACCCTCGCGGCTGGTGACCGAAAATCGCTCACCCTCCGAAATGCTGCTCGCGCGCAGGCCGAACAGCGTCAGCGCGCCGCCGATATAGATCGCGAGCAGGATCAGGATGAAGCTGCCGCGTTCCGGGTCGACCGCAAAGGCATGAACGCTGGTTAGCACCCCCGAACGCACGAGGAAGGTGCCGAGCATCGACATGGAGAAAGCGATCACGCCCAGCATGATGGTCCATGTCCGCAGCGCATCGCGCGCGGCCAGCACGCTGACGGAGTGCAGCAAGGCAGTTGCGGCAAGCCACGGCATCAACGAGGCGTTCTCGACCGGATCCCAGAACCACCAGCCGCCCCAGCCCAACTCGTAATAAGCCCAATAGGAACCTGCCGTGATACCAAGCGTCAGGAAAATCCACGCACCCAGCACCCATGGCCGCATTGCACGGGCGAAATCGGGCGTCACCTGCCGCGTCAGCAGCGCGCCGACGGCAAAACTGAAGGCGACCGACAACCCGACATAGCCGAAATAGAGCGTCGGCGGGTGGAAGGCCAAACCGATATCCTGCAGCAACGGGTTGAGGCCATTGCCCTCTAGCGCGGGGGTCGGCAACCGCTCGAACGGGTTGGAACTGAACAGGATGAAGGCATAAAAGCCGATCCCGACAAAAGCCTGCCCCGCCAGCGTCGCCAGCAGGGTCTTTTCCGGCAGGCGGCGCTCGATCAGCGCGATCAGCGCGCCCGCCAGCGCCATCACCGTGACCCACAGCAGCATCGAGCCTTCATGGTTGCCCCACGCCCCGGCGAGCTTGAAAATCCATGGCTTGGCCGAATGCGAATTGGCCGCGACCAGCTTTACCGAAAGGTCGGTGACGAGGAACAGCCAGATCAGGAGCAGGAAGGACAGCCCGGCAAGCGCGCCTTGCGCGATCGCAGTCGGCCGAACCAGCGAGGCCAGTTCGCCCTGCCCGCGCACCGCCAGAATGCCGCCAACCAGTTGCAACACCGCCAGCGCGGTGGCCAGCCACAAGGCGGCAAGGCCCAGTTCTGCAATCATTCGGCTTTTCCGCCCGTTGTCGTTTCCGCCACGACCTGCTCAGCCTGATGCTCGGTCATGTCCTGAAGCTCACGCGGGACGTAGTTCTCGTCATGCTTGGCGAGCAGGTTGTCGGCCATGAAAGTGCCGTCCGCTTCCAGCCTGCCCTCGGCAACAACCCCCGATCCCTCGACGAACAGATCGGGCAGGATGCCCGAAAAGCGCACCGGCACGGTCGCCTCGCCATCGCCGACGATGAAGGACACTGTGACCCCGTCGGCCAGCGTCTCGAGCGAGCCTTCCTGCACCATCCCGCCCAGTCGCACGGCCTGCCCGACTTCGGGCGGGCTCTCGGCCATCTGCTTGGGCACGTAGAAATAGCTCGCCTGGTTGCGCAGCGCGTAAATCGCCAGAAGGCTCGCACCGATCAGTGCGACAAGCGCAATGACGATCAGGACCAGACGCTGGTGCTTGGCTTTCATGGGATGATTCTACTTCCGTTTCGCTTCTTCGCGGCGGCGTTCGGCCCGGCGCATGTCATACCACGACCATGCAACGATGGCAGCGATTGCGACCAGCGCGATGGCGTAGGCCGCGATCACATAGTTCCACTGGTCGAGATTCTCACGCATCTGCCGCCCCCAATGCCTTGCGCCGCAAACGGGCCTCTGCCTGGATATCGGCCAGCAATGCGCGCATCCGCGCCAGCACGATCCCGCCGAACAGCAGCGAAAAGCCGACCGTCGCCAGCAGCAGCGGCCACAGGAACTCGCCCGACATGGCCGATTTGCCCATCGAGATGCTCGGCGGCTGGTGGATCGAATTCCACCACAGCACCGAATAATGGATGATCGGGATGTTCACCACGCCGACCAGCCCGAAGATCGCCGGGATGCGGCTCGACCCGCCCTCGCGACTGACCGCCTGCGACAATGAGATGTAGCCGAGATAAAGGAACAGCAGCACCAGCATGCTGGTCAGCCGCCCGTCCCATTCCCACCAGGTGCCCCATGCGGGCCTGCCCCACAGCGATCCGGTGACGAGGCACAGCGCGGTGAAGATTGCACCGGGCACGGCAGAGGCACGCGCGGCCAACCCGGCCAGCGGATGCCGCCACACCAGTTCGACAAGGCTGGCAATGGCAATCGCGCTCCACCCGCCCATGCCCAGCCAGGCGGTTGGCACATGGATGAACAGGATGCGCACGCTTTCCCCCTGCAACCGTTCGGCAGGCGCGTGGAACAGGCCGTACCAGCTGGTCGCAGCAATGATCGCCAGTCCGCTCACCAGCAGGAGCGGGGTCAGCCATCGGGCGATTGTCAGGAAGCGTTTTGGATTGGCAAAGCCGTGCATTTTCTAATCCCGTCGCGGCGAGCTTCTGGCAGTGCAGATGCCCGCCCGCAAGGGGCGATTCAGCGACCGATCAGCTTTTGCGCCATCCGGTCAGCCACCACGTCTGCAGAGACCCCGCTGGCATCGCTTTCATGCCAGATTTCTTCCAGCCGCCCCGGAATCTGCGCGATCCGCTTGCGCACCTCGTTGATGTCGCAAGGATCGCCGTGGTTCTTGCACAGATATTCCATCGCCACGCTGATGATGCCGCCGGCGTTGATCACATAGTCGGGCGCGTAAAGGATACCGCGCGCCGCCAGCTTCTCGCCGTGTCCGGCCCGCGCAAGCTGGTTGTTCGCCCCGCCAGCCACAATCGGCGTATCGAGCCGGGCGATACCCTCGTCATCGAGGATCGCGCCCAGCGCATTGGGGCTGAACACGTCGCAGGCAACGCTCATCACCGCATCGGGTGCAACCGATTCCCCGCCCAGCTCATCGGCGAGGGCAGCGGCACGCGCTTCATTGATATCGGACAGGGTCAGCTTCGCGCCATCCTTGGCCAGCAGGCGGGCGACACCGCCGCCGACGCTGCCGGTGCCCTGGATCGCCACATGCACACCCGAGACGCTGTCCTTGCCCAGCTTGTGCCGCACAGCCGCCTTGATGCCGAGGAAAATGCCCATTGCCGTGAACGGCCCGGGATCGCCGCCTGCAGCGTCGTCACCCTCAACCGGCAGGCCCGAGACATAACTGGTGTGCTTCGACACGGCGACCATGTCGGCTTCGCTGATGCCGACATCTTCCGCCGTGACATATTGCCCGCCCAGCCGTTCGACCGCATCACCGAAAGCGGCGAGCATTTCCGGCGTCTTGGTGCGGTCCTTGTCGGCCAGGATCACCGCCTTGCCGCCGCCCATGGGGAGACCGGCCATGGCGTTCTTGTAGCTCATCCCACGGCTCAGGCGCAGCGCATCGCGCATCGCGTCTTTCGGTTCGGCATAGTGCCAGAAACGGGTACCACCTGCGCCCGGTCCGAGATGGCTCGAATGGATGGCAATAATCGCGGAGAGGCCCGATTTGCGGTCATGGACGAGCTGCACCAGCTCGTGATCGTCGTAATCCGCTTCGGTCCAGAATGCCGTCATCTCGCGTGCCCCGCTGTTGGCGCGTCCAAACTGACTGACAGGGAGAAAATGGGGCGATCGAGGGGTCTCGAACCCCCGACCTCCGGTACCACAAACCGGCGCTCTAACCAACTGAGCTACGATCGCCACATGCCCCTGAAAAGCCGTGTGAGGCGGGGCTGTTACGCCCATCCGCGCGCCCGTCAAGGGGCCGTGGATGCGGGCGCGAGCCTGTTGCACAGACAAGGTTGCATGTGAAGCGAAAACTTCGCCGCGCGGCAATTCACGCAATTATGTTACATCGCTTGCAGAGTGCTTGCGGGCAGTTAGGATCGGCGCGATGGAACATCCGGGCGAATCTTCCGCCGCAAGGCTGGCGCAGTATGGCGGTGTACAACGCCTGCCCTACCCCAGGATCGAACTGTTCCAGCGGCGTGATTTCCTCGATCATATGCTGTGCCGACAACTGATCGCGCTGATCGAGCAGGGTCGCCGACCCTCCACCCTCGCCGATCACAATGGCGACAATTATTTCCGCACCAGCGAGACCTGCGACCTGCCGGAAGGAGAGCCGGCCGTGCAGGCGCTCGAGGCATTGCTGTTCGATCTCAACGGCATCGACCCGGCCCATGGCGAACCGGTGCAGGGCCAGCGATACGATGTCGGGCAGGAATTCAAGCCGCATAACGACTGGTTCAATCCGCATGGGCAGGATTGGGAAAAATATTGCGGCGTCTCGGGCCAGCGGACCTGGACGTTTATGATCTATCTCAATGATGTCGAAGCTGGCGGTGCTACCCGTTTCACTGCGGTGAAGAAGAGTTTCCAGCCGGAGGCGGGAAAGCTGCTTTGCTGGAACAATCGCACGGCAGAGCTTGCGGGCAATGTCAACGCGATCCACCACGGGATGAAAGTCCGCAAGGGCGTCAAATACATCATCACCAAGTGGTATCGCGAAAAACCCTGGGGGTGAGTATGGCGGACTACAGCGGACTTGAGAGCGAACTGCGGGAAAGACTTGCCGCACTGATCGAGCGTGCGGACGTGATCGAGGCCGATCTGCGCCACCCGCTCGACGCGGATTCGGAAGAACAGGCAATCGACCTTGCCGATGATGAGGCGCTCGAAGGCGTCGACGATGTGCTGCGCGCCGAGATCCAGCAGGTGCGATACGCCCTCGCCCGGATCGAGAACGGCACCTACGGCACCTGCGCGCAGTGCGGCGAGCCGATTGCAAGGGAACGGCTGCAGGCCCGCCCCATCGCAACACGGTGCATCAATTGCGCATGAAATGAAAAGGGCGACCCCGTCAGGCCGCCCTTCTCCGGCAGCCCGAGGGCTGCCAAGCTCGTAAAACGCTTATTTTTTGAGCGAAAGCCCGCCGAAGCGCTTGTTGAAGGCTGCGACGCGGCCGCCTTCCTGAAGCTGCTGGCGACCGCCGGTCCATGCCGGGTGGCTGGTCGGGTCGATTTCGAGCGTCAGCGTGTCGCCCTCGCTACCCCAGGTGGAGCGCGTCTGGAATTCGGTACCATCGGTCATCTTGACCGTGATCATGTGATAGTCGGGGTGCCCTTCGGCTTTCATGTCACTGTTCCTTCATAGCTGTCGCCGGTTCCGACCGGCAGGCGCTGTCAAATGGAGAAGGCGCGCCCTTAGAGGGAGGCGCGCTGCTTGGCAACCTTATTCGGGCCTATTCGGGTGCATCGGCGATCATGGCGGTGAAGCTGACTTCGCAACTTACCTTGCCTTCAACCGATGCCTCGCCCGCGAACTTGCACACGCGGGCGCGTTTCTGGACGAATTCGGCCTTCAGATCGAGCAGGCAACCGGGCGTTACCGGACTGCGGAACTTCGCGTTCTCGATCGCCATGAAATAGACCAGCTTGCCCGATCCGGCGAGGCCGAGGCTTTCCACTGCGAGCACCCCGGCAGCCTGCGCCAGCGCCTCTATCTGCAAGACGCCGGGCATGATCGGCGAACCGGGGAAATGGCCCTGGAAGAAATCCTCGTTGAAGCTGACCGCCTTGACCGCATGGATGCGCTCGTCAGGCACCAGTTCCTTCACCCGGTCGACCAAGAGTAGGGGATAGCGGTGCGGAAGGCGCTTGAGCACCTCGACAATGTCGAAACCCGTATCGCTCATATCCCTGCCCCCTGCTCGTCCGATTACCGCGGAACTTCGGTCGACTGGGTCTGGCCCTGCTGCGCCTGCTGCTGGATGGCAGCCTGTACCGCAGCGCGTTGAGCGAGACCTGCGAGTATCTGCTGGATCGCCTGGTGGGTCGCGACCGTATCGCGGCGCGGGTTCCAGTCTGCGGGCGGAGTGGTCGCAGCTACCGGAAGTGCCTGGTTGAGTGCAGCAACGATCTTGCCAGTAACATCGACTGCTTCGACCGAATACTGGATCGCACTCGGTTCAAGCATGATCTGGATGTTGTTGCCATCGATGACCTGCTTCTCGGCTGCGCCGTATTTGGAAAGCACCTGCTCGACGACATACATTTCGGCAATGGTGATCGGGCGCTGCAGGGTCTGCACCTGCGCTTCCTTTGCCTCGATCTGCTGGGTCACCGCCGGATTGGCATCCCATTCCGCCTGGTCGACTTCACGATCGCCATTGGTGTTCAGGCTGAGCTGGAGATTGTTGATCTCGGTACGCAGCGTCTGAACCTGGGTCCGCTGGGTCGCATAGGTTGTGTTGATCGCTGTGTAACCCTGCTGGAGCGCAGCTGACTGCACGAGAACCGCTTCTGGGCTGCTGGTGGCAATCCCTGCGACCTGCGCAGATGCCGGGGAGGTGGCGACCATGGCCGCTGCCGAAAGCGTGAGGCCGGCAGCAAATACCGGTTTGAAAAGCTTTTTCATTAGAATTGGGTACCTACGTTGAATGAGAATGTCTTGGTATCGTCGCCCGGGACCTTCCTGATGATCTGGGCGAAATCGATACGGAACGGCCCGAATGGCGAGTTCCAGTTGACCCCGATACCCGCCGAAATACGCGGGCTGGCGGAATCACCCAGGAAGGTTTCCTGGAAAGGAGCGATGGTACGATTCAGCGGCGCACAAGTAGTCGTCGCGCAAGAGCTCGGATCGATCGTCGCAGCTCCGTTATCGTCAATATAGAGCAGGTTGCCGTCTGCATCCTTGAGCTGGAAGGCCAGCCCGCCGGGGAACGGACTCTGTTGCAGGTCTGGCGTCGTGACATTGAACAGTGCGCCGACATCAACCCAGACCGAAGGTCTCAGACCAAGTTCGGAGGCGCCGGACCCAAGCGGAATCTCGAGCTCAGCGCGACCGAGATAATAGGCTTCGCCACCAATCGCATCGTCAGCAATCTGGTTCCGGTCGGTCACAATGAGCGGCAACGGATTGTTCGCATCCGGGCTATCCGGGTCGGCGATAATTGGCTGGCGCAGGACGCGAGGGCCTACACCACGGATATCGAAACCACGGATCTGGGGCTCGCCAAGGAAGAAGCGGTCCGTAAGGCGAACATCTTTGCCACCCAGCCCGTTGATCACCCCGCCTTCAGCGGTCAGCGAGAAAATGAAGTTATCGAACAGGTTCCAGTAACGTGCAGCCTTGGCACGGTTACGGATGAACTTGACCGACCCGCCCAGCCCGGCAAACTCGGTCGTCAGCGATGCAGACATACCGCGCGTCGGGCGGTACCGGCTGTCAGTGTTGTCGAACGACAGGGTCGCCCCGAGTATCGAACTCGTTCGCTTGCCGATGGCTTCGCACAGGAAGCGGCCCGCCAGCAGCGGCTCACAGGTCGAAATCCCATCCTGGTCCAGATCGGCAAAGAACTGGTTCTCATCGAGCGACACATCGTCGAAATTGATCGTGTAACTGCCGATCAGCGACATATACTCGGTCAACGGCACGCCAAGGCGGAGCGAAGCGCCCGTCGTCGACTGCTTGTAGGTCGTGTTGCGGCTGTTATTGGTGAAGTTGAAGCTGTTGTAATCCTGCCGGTAGATATCCACCCCGGCCGAAATGTTCCGATCGAACACATAGGGCTCGGTGAAGCTCAGCCGCGCGGATTTGGAATAGCGCGAATAGTTCACGCTTGCGCCGACCGTCTGGCCGCGACCGCGGAAGTTGCGCTGGCGGACCGAGGCCGAGAGGATGAAGCTCTCGATCGACGAAAAACCCGCCGAAAGCTGGAGTTCGCCAGTCGGCTGTTCTTCGACATTCGCTTCGAGCACGATACGATCCGGGCGGCTGCCGGGCTTCTGCTCGATTTCGAAGTTTTCCTGGAAGAAGCCGAGCGACTTGATACGGTTCGACGAGCGTTTCACGCCGATCGAGTTGAACGCATCGCCCTCTGCAAGGCGGAATTCACGGCGCAGCACCTTGTCCTGCGTCAGCGTATTGCCGTTGACATCGACCCGCTCGACATAGACACGCGGCGCCTCACGCAGGACGAAGGCGATATTCATCGTCAACTCGTCCTTGTTGCGGCGGAATTCGGGCTCGACGTCGGCGAAGGCATAACCGAAGGTGCCGGCCAGCTCGCTCAGCTGCTCGACGGTATCTTCGATCGCTTTTGCGTCGTACCAGTCGCCTTCCTTCATCGGCAGCTGCGCTTCGATCCGCTCATTGTCGAAATCGCGGATCTGGCTGTCGACCGAAACCTCACCGAATTTGTAGCGTTCGCCCTCTTCCACCACATAGGTGATGATGAAGTCTTCCTTGTCCGGCGTCAGCTCTGCAACGGCGGAGACGACGCGGAAATCGGCATAGCCCTGCGTCAGGTAGAACTGGCGCAGCTTCTGCTGGTCGAATGCAAGGCGATCCGGGTCGTAGCTGGTGTTCGAGCTAAAGAAGGCAGTCCAGCGCGCCTGCTTGGTAACCATTTCGCCGCGCAGCTTGCTGTCCGAGAACACCTCGTTGCCGATAATGTTGATCTGGCGGACCTTGGACTTGGGGCCTTCGCTGATTTCATAGACAATATCGACGCGGTTCTGGCTCAGCTGGACGATCTTCGGCTCGACCGTCGCGGCAAAGCGGCCCTGGCGCTTGTAGAGCTCGATAATGCGCTGGGTGTCGGCCCGTACCTTGGAGCGGGTATAGATCTGGCGCGGGGCAAGCTTGATCTCGGGAACGATCTTGTCGTTCTTGAGCCGCTTGTTGCCTTCGATGATGATGCGATTGACGACCGGATTTTCAACCACGTCGATCACCACATTGCCGCGATCGTTGCGCACGGTCGCGGTCGAGAACAGCTCGGTCGCGTAGAGATCCTTGATCGCCTGGTCGGCTGCGGCCTGGGTGTAGACATCACCGACGCTGAGACGGATGTAAGAAACGATTGTCTGCGGTTCGAGACGCTGCGCGCCCGACACGGCAATCGACTGGATGATCTGGCCCTGAGGCTGTACGGGCTGGCTTTCATCGGCCGCAATTTCGGCATCCTGTGCGAAAGCGGCTGCGGGAACACCTGCCAGCATTGTGCTGCCGAGCAGCGCCAGCGCCAGGCGGCGACCCGATGTGATGGTTGCTTCGCCTGTCATTTCCCGTCCAATCGTCGATACGGTCATACCGTCCAATCCAAAATATCCACCTGACCTTCGCCCGATTTACATCCGGCAAAGGTGCGATGCCGCCCTCTGCCCGATGCTGCCCCCTCGATCAAGCAAAGTCAGGACCAAACCCCCGCGTTTTATCCCGACCTGAACGCTGCACTGCGATCAACCGTCGAAAATCGGCAGCGAAAGCACGTCGTTCACCGTAACGAACACCATCAGCACGAGCACGAGAGCGATACCGGTGCGATATGCGATCTCCGTGCCGCGCGGACCGACCGGTTTGCGGCGGATTGCTTCAGCCGCGTAGAAAGCCAGGTGCCCGCCGTCGAGCGCCGGGATTGGCAAGAGGTTGATGAACGCCAAGTTAAGCGAGATCATTGCGATGAACAGCACGAACGCCTCTGGCCCGAGGCTGAGCTGCTCGCCCGAATATTTCGCGATTTTCACCGGGCCGCCAAGTTCCTTGACCGAACGCTGCCCACTGACGATCTGTTTGATGCCGGTTATCATCAACCCGACCGTGTCAAAACATTGCCCGGTCGCCAGCACGACGGACTCGCCCAGCCCGACTGCCTCGTATTCGCGCTTCGTCTGGCGTCCCTCGATACCGATCAGGCCGATGGTCGAGACATTGCCGAACTTGTCTTTCAACTCATAGGGCCGGGTAACGACATCGAAATCGAGCCGTTCGTCGCCGCGCGCAACCGTTACCGTGATTTCCTTATTCGGATGCATCCAGATCGTGCTTTGCGTCTGGCGGTAATCGAGCATCGGCTCGCCATCGATCTCGATAATGCGGTCGCCAATCCTGATCCCCGCTTCGCGCGCGGGTGAGATTTTTGACAGCTTCTCGATGTAGTTCTCTTCCGCAGGATCGGAAGGAACGGGCTTGCCATAGGCTAGGAAGAAAGCCGCCAGTATGCCGATGGCCACAAGTATATTCGTCGCCGGCCCCGCAAACACGATCAGAGCACGCTTCCACAGCGGCTGGTGATGGAAGCTGTCGCCGCGTTCCTCGGGCGGCATTTTCGCCAGTTCGTCGGGGTGCGGGATGCTGGCCGGGTCCATATCGCCCTTGAACTGGACGTAGCCGCCGAGCGGCAGGGCGGAAATCTTCCACCTTGTGCCGCGCTTGTCGGTCCAGCCGGTCAGTTCCTTGCCGAAGCCGATCGAAAACGCCTCTGCCTTCACGCCGAACCAGCGTCCGACGAGGTAGTGGCCGAGTTCATGGACGGTAACGAGCGGGCCCAGCACCAGCAGGAAACCCAGTATCCACATCCACCATGGGACCGATTGCATCAATTCAGGCGACCTCCAGCAATTCCCGCGCCCTCGCCCTTGCGGCCTGATCGACATCGAGCACGTCGTCAAGCGTTGCCGGGGCAGGCGGCAGGTTGCTCTGTTGCAGTATGGCCTCGACGCTTAGCGCGATACGAGTGAACGGAATGTGACCGGCGAGGAACGCAGCAACTGCTATCTCGTTCGCTGCATTGAGCACCGCCGGGGCCGCTCCGCCCGCCTCGACCGCCTCGCGCGCCAGCCGCGTGGCCGGGAAACGCTGTTCGTCGGGCGCGAAGAAGGACAGTTCACCGATGGCCGTCAGGTCGAGCGGCTCGAGCGGCGTATCCATCCGCTGCGGCCATGCGAGGCAGCTGGCAATCGGCACGCGCATGTCGGACGGGCCAAGCTGCGCCAGCGTGGAACCATCGCGATATTCGACCATGGAATGGATCACGCTCTGGGGATGAACCACGATCCGCAGCCGCTCCAGCCCGACGGGAAACAGGTGGTGCGCCTCGATATATTCGAGACCCTTGTTCATCATTGTCGCGGAATCGACGCTGATCTTGGCACCCATATCCCAATTGGGATGCGCGACGGCCTGTTCGGGTGTGGCGGCGTCGAGCTGCTCCTGTGTCCATGTGCGGAACGGCCCGCCGCTGGCGGTAAGGGTAATCCGCGCGACATCCTCGATCGCATTACCCTGCAGGCACTGGAAAATCGCATTATGCTCGGAATCGACCGGCAGCAGGGTTGCGCCATGCTGCGCGACGGCGCGGGTCATCACGTCCCCGGCGGAAACCAGCGCTTCCTTGTTGGCAAGCGCGATGGTGCCGCCCTGCTCTATCGCCGCCATGACGGGGGCCAGCCCCGCGCAGCCGACAATCGCCGCCACGGTCAGGTCGACCGGGCGCGAAGCCGCTTCGCACAGCGCCTGCGCACCGCCCGCCGTCTCGATGCCCGAACCGGACAGCCCCTCACGCAAGTCACCGAGGCAGCTTTCATCGCCGACAACCGCTATCTCCGCACCGAATTCACGCGCCAGCTTGGCCAGTTCGGCAGCGGAACAATTGGCGGTCAGGGCGACAACGCGCCACGCCTCACGGTTGCGGCGGATCAGGTCGAGCGTAGAGGCACCGACCGAACCCGTTGCGCCGAGGATGGAAATGGAGCGGGTCACGGATGCATCATCCACAGCGGCAATGACGCAAGCGCCACCGGCAGCATGCCGTCAACCCGGTCGAACACCCCGCCATGGCCCGGAATGAGGTTGGAACTGTCCTTCACCCCCGCCCGGCGCTTGAGCCAGCTTTCGAAGAAGTCGCCCGCTTGCGCCAGCACCGCCAGCACCGCGCCGATGGCAAAGGCGATAAACAGCATCGGCCGCAACACGAACTCACCCGTGTTGTAGATGAAGAATCCGGCTGAAACCGCGCCCGCCAGCGTCGCTCCACCGATCAGGCCCGCCCATGTCTTGGACGGACTGATCCGGGGCGCGATCTTCGGGCCGCCGATCGCCCTGCCGCTGAAATAGGCCCCGGTATCGGTCGCAATCACCACCGCGATAACGCCGAGCAAGACCGCAACGGGCAGGTTCGCCAATGCATAGCCCGCCCCACCCACATAGGCAGCGCCAGCCAGCACCCCGAGCGTCGGCCCGACACCGCGCCCGAACGCCTTGCGTACCAGCCGTGCCAGCTCGAAGAAGCACACCCCGGCGACCAGCGCGACGAAGAGATACCACGCCCATCCGCCCAGCCACAGCGCGGTTCCGGCAACCGCCAGCATGACGATGGCCGAGAGGGTCCGCACGCCGAGGTCGGACTTTTTGGCAACCGTATCGCTCACTGCTGACTCCCCATCACGTCATGCTGAACTTGTTTCAGCATCCATGGTTCGGCAGCGCACCCACTTCGCAGTTGGAGAGATGGACCCTGAAACAAGTTCAGGGTGACGATATGGTATGGGCAGCAAGCCAGCTGGAAATTACCGTCCGCCAAAGCGCCGCTCCCGTCCTGCAAAATTGTCGAGCGCCTGTTTCAGATGCTCGACCGTAAAATCGGGCCACAGCGTATCGACGAACAGCATTTCGGCATAGGCGCTCTGCCACAGCAGGAAGTTCGACAGGCGCACCTCGCCGCTGGTGCGGATCAGCAGGTCGAGCGGCGGCAGGTCGGCCGTGTCGAGATGTGCGGCAATGCTCGCCTCGGTCACGTCGCCCGCCGCTGCCGCCTTGGTCGCTGCGCGGGTGATCTCCTGCTGAGAGCCATAATTCAGCGCCACCGCAACCGTTTGCGTACCCTTGCTCGTCTGCTCAAGCGCATCTTCGAGCATTTCGACGATATCTGGCGCAAGCCCTTGCCAATCGCCGATAATCTTCAGCTTCACATCGTTGGCGATGAATTCGGGCAGGTCCGATTTGATGAACTTGCGCATCAGGTTCATCAAATCGTCGACCTCTTCCTCCTCGCGCTTCCAGTTCTCTGAACTGAAGGCGTAGAGGGTGAGGCATTCAAGTCCGAGATCGCGGCATCCGCGCACCACTTCGCGCAAGGCCTCCACCCCGCGCTTGTGGCCCATCGCGCGCGGCAGCATCCGGCGCTTGGCCCAGCGCCCATTGCCATCCATGATGATGGCGACGTGGCGCGCGCGTTTTTCCGTGTTTTCAGCCATTCTCTCGTCCGTTCGGGCTGAGCCTGTCGAAGCCTTGCACTTCCTTCAAGAAAAACGGCCCTTCGACAAGCTCAGGGCGAACGGAAAAGCGAGGGAACCCCACCCCAATCACTGGGTCAGGATTTCCTTTTCCTTCGCCGCCGCTGCCGCGTCACATTCGGCGACATATTTGTCGGTCAGCTTCTGGACATCGTCCTCCGACCGTTTGCGGTCGTCTTCGGAGATTTCCTTCTTCTTCTCGTCGTCCTTCAGGTCTTCCATCCCGTCGCGGCGGACGTTGCGGATGGCGATCTTGGCTTTTTCCGAATATTGCCCGGCAAGCTTGGCGAGATCGCGGCGGCGTTCTTCGGTCAGGTCGGGCATCGGCAGGCGCAGCGTCTGGCCGTCCTGGATCGGGTTGAGGCCGAGATTGGCGTGGGCGATGCCCTTTTCCACGGCGGTGACATTCGCCTTGTCCCATACCTGCACGCTGAGCATGCGCGGTTCGGGCGCGGAGACGGTCGCCACCTGGTTCAGCGGCATCATCGCGCCATAGACTTCGCACACCACCGGATCGAGCAGGCTGACATTGGCGCGCCCGGTGCGCAGGCCCGAAAGATCGCCCTTCAGGCTCTCCACCGCGCCCTGCATGCGGCGTTCGATATCGGCTTTGTCAAACTTGGCCATGATCAGGCTTCCTCTCGCACAATCGTCTGGACACCCTGCCCCGACAGCACCCGGGCAAGGTTGCCCTTTTCGCGGATCGAGAAGACCACGATGGGAATGCTGTTGTCGCGGCACAGCGCGACCGCAGAGGCGTCCATCACTTTCAAATTGTTTGCCAGCACTCGGTCGTAACTGACGGTTTCATAACGCTTGGCATCGGCGTTCTTCTTGGGATCGCTGTCATAGACACCGTCGACGCTGGTGCCCTTGAACAGCGCGTCGCACTTCATCTCGGCCGCGCGCAATGCGGCGCCCGAATCGGTGGTGAAATAGGGCGCGCCGACACCGGCGGCGAAGATCACCACGCGGCCCTTTTCAAGATGCCGTTCGGCACGGCGGCGGATCACCGGTTCGCACACCGCATCCATCTGGATCGCCGACTGGACGCGTGTCTGCACGCCCAGCTGTTCGAGCGCATTCTGCATCGCCAGCGCATTCATCACCGTGGCGAGCATGCCCATGTAATCGGCCTGTGCGCGGTCCATCCCCTGCGCCGCACCCGCCATGCCGCGGAAGATGTTACCCCCGCCGATGACCAGGCAGATTTCGAGGCCCGTATCCTTGGCTTTCTTCACCTCGGCAGCGAGTTCCGCCACGAAGGACGGGTCGATGCCGAATTGCTGGTCGCCCATCAGCACTTCGCCCGAGAGCTTCAGGAGAATGCGCTTGTATTGCGTATGCGGCATGGGCGAGAAGAATCCGTGATGGTTTGCGGGATGCGGCGTTCCTTAGCCGCATTGACTATTCCCGCAAAGGGCCAAACCACGCAAAGGGAAAGGCTGCAAACAAGGGGATGGCTATGCGCAAGCTGGTAATCGGGGTGGTCGTCGTGGCGCTGGTGGCCGTCGTCGCGATCTTCACCATGCAGCGGCAGGTCGGTGGCTGGCTGTTCGAGCGCGCGGTGCAGCAGCGCATCGGCGCGCAACCGGTTGCATATGGTGACGCGCTTAGCGTGGGGCTGTGCGGCACCGGATCCCCCCTGCCCAATCCCGACCGGGCGGGGCCGTGCAATGTGGTGATCGCAGGCGATCATGTGTTCGTGGTCGACATGGGAGAAGGCGGGGCGCGCAATCTCAACCTGATGGGGATCGACCCCGCCCGGGTCGAGGCTGTGTTCCTGACCCATTTCCACTCCGACCATATCGACGGCATGGGGCCGCTGGCGCTGATGCACTGGACCGGGGCGAACGCCGCCCTCCCGCTCACGGTGATCGGCCCCGAAGGCGTGCAGCAGGTGGTCGATGGCTTCAACTCCGCCTATCGGCAGGATCACGGATACCGCGTGGCGCACCATGGCGAGGTGATCGTCCCGCCGACCGGTGGTGGCTATCGCGCGGTGAGCTTCCCCATCCCCGCCGCGCCGCAGGTGGTGTTCGAGCAGGACGGGCTGAAAGTCACCGCCTTCCCGGTCGATCACAATCCGGTGCTGCCTGCTGTCGGCTATCGTTTTGACTACAAGGGGCGTTCGGTGGTGATCAGCGGCGATACGTCACGCTCTGCCAGCCTCGAGGCGGCCTCCAACGGGGCCGACATCATCGTCCACGAAGCCTTGCAGCCGAAGATGGTCGCAGAGATGACCGGCGCGCTGGAGGCGGCGGGCAATGCCAACACAGCTCAGATCACCCGCGATATCCTCGATTACCACACCTCGCCCGAAGACGCGGCGAAGAGCGCGCAGGCCACGGGTGCGAAACTGCTAGTGCTGAGCCACCTCGTCCCGCCAATCCCCGGCTCGTTCTTCCACCCGGCCTTCCTGGGTGATGCGGCAGAGAATTTCGAGGGCGAAATCGTGGTCGGGGAAGATGGGATGGTTTTCACCCTGCCCGCAGGCGGCGACACTATCGACAGGGACGAACGCCTGTGAGGAAGCGGCGTATCGCAGCACTGGTACTATCTGCCCTGATCGCAGGCTTCGGCATCAAGGCGTGGTCGGATACGATGGGCGCGCCCGAGGTTGAGCGCACGACGCTGGCGTTAAAGGGCCTGCCCGCGGATGCCGCGCCGCTGACTGTGGCGCTGATCAGCGATATCCATGTCGCCGGGCCGGACATGCCGCCCGAACGGCTTGAGCGCATTGTCGGGCAGATCAATGCGCTGAGGCCCGATCTGGTGCTGATCGCGGGCGACCTGGTGAGCGAGAAGCGCACGGCCACGCATATCTACACGCCGGAGGAAATCGTCGCGCCGCTCGGCAAGCTCGAGGCCCGGTTGGGGGTCGTCGCGGTGCCGGGCAATCACGACCACTGGTTCGATATGGCAGGTCTTGCTGCCGAGATGGACAAGCAGGGCATCACGCTGGTCGCCAACGGTGCGGTCAAGCGCGGGCCGCTGGTCATCGGCGGACTGGACGATGATTATACCGACCGCGCCGACCTTGCGGCGACCCTCGCTGCGATGAGACCGCTAAAAGGCGCGCGGATCATGCTGAGCCACAGCCCGGACCCCTTCCCCAATATCCCCAACTCGGTGCCGCTGGTGCTGGCGGGCCACACGCATTGCGGGCAGATCGCCTATCCGTGGGGCGGCGCGCCTGCGACGATGTCCGACTATGGCGATCGCTATTACTGCGGCCGGGTGGACGAAGCGGGCAAAACACTGGTTGTCGGCGCGGGGCTCGGCACGAGCCTGCTGCCGATGCGGTTGTTCACTCGCCCGCAGGTGTGGCTGATCGAGCTTGTGCCGCAATAGCATGTGCTGCACAAGGCAAGCGGCCGCCGGAGTTACCTCCGACGGCCGCCCGATTTGTTCTTTTGCCAGAAACGATCAGCCCTTGACGGCTGCCGCGACTTCCGCCGCGAAATCGCTTTCTTCCTTCTCGATGCCTTCGCCGAGCTGGAAGCGGACATAGTCCTTCAGCACGATCGAGGAACCGGCATCCTTGCCCGCCTTGGCAACGACGTCTGAAATCGGCGTCTTGTTGTCCATCACGAAAACCTGGCTGAGCAGCGCGTTTTCCTTGGCGAACTTGGCGATCGCGCCTTCGACCATCTTTTCCTGCACGTTTTCGGGCTTGCCGCTTTCGGCAGCCTTTTCGGCAGCGATCTTGCGCTCACGCTCGATCAGTTCGGGATCGAGGCCCTCAGCGTTCAGCGCCTGCGGGAAAGCGGCGGCGATGTGCATCGCCAGCTGCTTGCCAAGCGGTTCAAGCACGTCGGCACCGGCTTCGGATTCGAGTGCGACGAGCACACCGATCTTTCCGAGGCCGCCCGAGACAGCATTGTGCATGTAGGGCACGACGACGCCATTATCGACCGCGACGGTCTTCATACGGCGGATCTGCTGGTTTTCGCCAATGGTCGCGACGTTATCGGTCAGCTTGTCGCCGATCGTGCCGCCATCGGGGTATGCCATGCCCTTGAGGGCATCCACATCGTCAGCCGACGCATCGGTTGCGGCTTCGGTTACCTTGCGGACGAAGTCCTGAAACTTGTCATTCTTGGCAACGAAGTCGGTTTCCGAGTTCACTTCGACGGCCACGCCCTTGGTGCCGGTCACGGCAACGCCGACGAGACCTTCGGCAGCGGTGCGGCTCGACTTCTTCTGCGCAGTGGCGAGGCCCTTGGCACGCAGTGCGTCGATTGCAGCTTCGATGTCGCCATCGGTTTCGGTCAACGCCTTCTTGGCATCCATCATGCCCGCGCCGGTCTTCTCGCGCAGGGCCTTGATGTCGGCGGTGGTGAAATTCGCCATGATATTGTCCTTCTTCAAACTATAGCGCGCGCCGGACCCGAGGGGGCCAGGTCGTGGCGGCGCGCTGGATCAGGAATGTGACGGGCGCATTGCACGCCCGCCCATCCGTATCGATTATTCCGCTGCGGCTTCTGCCGGCGGCTCGGCCATGGCGCCGATGTCGGCACCCGAATCGGCAACTGCACCGCCCTTGCCCGAGGTCGCAGCCTGGGCGATCGCATCGCAATAGAGGCGAACGGCGCGGGCTGCGTCGTCATTGCCCGGAACCGGGAAAGCGATGCCTTCGGGGTCGACATTGGTGTCGAGCACGGCAACGACCGGGATACCAAGAACATTGGCTTCCTTGATTGCCAGCTCTTCCTTGTTGGCGTCGATCACGAACATCACGTCCGGGATGCCGCCCATGTCGCGGATGCCGCCGAGCGAAAGTTCCAGCTTGTCGCGTTCGCGGGTCAGTTGGAGGATTTCCTTCTTGGTCAGGCCCGAAGTCTCACCCGAAAGCTGTTCCTCAAGCGTCTTGAGGCGCTTGATCGACTGGCTGATGGTCTTCCAGTTGGTCAGCATGCCGCCGAGCCAGCGATGGTTGACGAAGTGCTGGCCCGAAGCGCGGGCTGCTTCTGCGATCGGTTCCTGCGCCTGGCGCTTGGTGCCGACGAACAGGACCTTGCCGCCCGAACGGACGGTCGACTGCACGAAGTCGAGCGCACGCGCGAACAGCGGAACGGTCTGCGACAGGTCGATGATGTGAACACCGTTACGGGCGCCGAAGATATACGGCTTCATCCGCGGGTTCCAGCGGTGGGTCTGGTGGCCGAAATGTGCGCCGGCCTCGATCAATTGCTGCATGGTGACGGTAGGTGCCGTCATAAGTAAATTCCTTCCGGTTATGCCTCTGGAAAGCTGGAACCGTGGGGCTCTCCCCCTGCGGCACCGGTATATGTGCTTTCCATGTGGATTTGCCCGCCCCTTACAGCATGCGAAATGCAGCCTTCGAGATGCGAACGCGGCGCCTTTAGCGGCCTTGCAGGGAGAAATCCAGCCTCAATTCGTCGCAAAAGCACGCGCACTGGTCGCGAATACCGCTTGACACAGCGGAACAAAAAGAGAACATTGGCGGAGCGATGGATCGAATGCTCCGTTTCGGGCGTTATCCACAAGAAGTCCACAGGCTGTCAACGGCTTTGTGGGCATGCAGAGAAAGTGAAAACGATGCTTGAAGTCACGCTGTTCGGATTGGTTGCACTGGTCGCAATACTGACGCTTGCGGATTGCGCCATTCGCGGGCGCGTTGCTTACCGGCGGTTGAAAACCCCGCCAGCGAGTTTTCCGGGCACGATGGCATCGATTTCGATCCATTCGCTGGCAGCTCGGCGCGAAGCGGCAGAGGTGGTAAGGCTCAAGCCCCTCGCCCGGATCAATCGTGGAGCGAGTTCACGTCGAGCGGCTTCGGAGCCGGCTGGGCTGCCGCTGCCCGTTGCCGCTTGATCCGGCCGTAACGAACCAGGCCCACAGGCATGAGCGCCAGATAACCCAGGCAAATGATGATCAGGGTCCACCACGGTTCGAGCAATATCCCCCCACCGAACGCGATCCCGACCAGTGCGAGGAATTCGAGCCTGATATTACGCCGCGGCCTGATCGACGACCAACTGAGCGTCGCCATGTTGGAAATCAGCAGGAAGGCAATCAGGCCCAGCCAGATCGCGAGATAGATCGGGTTGCGAAAGGCATCGATCCCCGTCTCCAGCCAGAAATAGACCGGCAGGAAAGCCAGCCCCGCCCCCACAGGGGCCGGAACGCCGGTCAGGAAACCGGCAGACTTGTGCGGCTGTTCGTCGACATCGATCTGCGCGTTGAAGCGGGCAAGCCGCAGAGCCATACAAACCGCAAAAGCCAGCCCGGCAAACCAGCCGATGCGCGGCAGGTCCTGCAGTGCCCACATGAACAGGATCAACGCCGGAGCGACCCCGAAGGATACATTGTCCGCAAGGCTGTCAAGCTCGGCACCGAAACGCGACTGCGCGCGCAGCAGGCGGGCAATGCGCCCGTCTATACCGTCAAGCACACCGGCGAGGATGATCGCAATCACCGCGAGCTTCCATTCGCCACTCACGGCGAAACGAATACCTGTCAGGCCAGAGCACAATGCAGCGGCTGTGATGGCATTGGGCAGCATGGCCCGCAGCGTCAGGCCCCGCGTTCCCCTTCCACTCGGCACCTCATCTTCGGCTGCTTTCGGGCCGACGCGAGGAAGATCGGAGCCTTCGCTCACTGCGAAACGCCCTCGATCAGTTTCTGCGAACCGATTTGTGCCAGCACCGTTTCACCAGCAACCACCTTCTGCCCTAGCAGGACCGACGCATCGGTCCCCGCGGGCAGGTAGACATCGACCCGGCTGCCGAAGCGGATCAGTCCCACACGCTGCCCGGCGGCAAGCATGTCGCCCGGCTTGACGAAGGGCAGGATGCGCCGTGCGACAAGCCCGGCAATCTGGGTGAAACCGATCAACAGCCCGTCCGACCGCTCGATCAGGATATGCTGGCGCTCGTTCTCTTCGCTCGCCTTGTCGAGATCGGCATTCATGAACTTGCCCGGCATGTAGATCAGCCGCTTCACAGTGCCGGAAATCGGCGCGCGGTTGATGTGTACGTCGAACACACTCATGAAAATCGAAATGCGCGTTACCGGACCGGGCCTCAGGCCTGCATGGCCCGAACCATCATCGCCAACCAGTTCTGCCGGCGGTTCGACCTGCATGATCAGCGACACCAGCCCGTCAGCCGGTGAAACGATCACGTCGTCTCCCTGCGGTACCACACGCTCCGGATCGCGGAAAAAGGCGAAGACGAAAGCTGTCAGGCCCAGCATCGGCCAGCCAATGATTTCCCAGTCCAGCAACAGCAGGAAAACAAGGCTGATTGCCAGTGCGATAACGCCGAACTTGCGCCCTTCCGGGTGGATCGAGGGCCAGTTCCAGCTGGCTTCACCGCGCCCGCGATTGTCGAGTATTTCACCTGCCATATGTGTTCACTTAGGTTGTGCGCGGGTCATCCACAAGCCGAACCCGACCCTGAAACCGCGCATACAGACAGGTTGTTGGCGTGATCGAAAGCGCCCGTCGGCTCCCGATCAGCCTGCCTTGCGGACAAAAACCGTTCCCGCAGAATAGCCTGCGCCAAAACTGCAGATGATCCCCGTGTCACCCGGCTGCAAGTCCTCGCTATGCAGGTGGAAGGCGATAATCGATCCCGCGCTGGAGGTATTGCCATAGGTATCGAGCACAGTCGGGCTTTCATCCTCGCTTGCCTCATGCCCCAGCACCCGGTGTGCGATCAGTCGGTTCATGCCGGTGTTCGCCTGGTGCAGCCACAGGCGCCGCAGCCCGTGCGGATCGATCGACAGGCGCTCTGCTTCATCGACGATCATCTGCGCGACCATCGGCACCACCTCCTTGAACACCTTGCGCCCTTCCTGGACGAACAGCTTGTCCGCCCCGTCGGCAGTTTCCGGGTGGGCGCGGTTGAGGAAGCCGAAATTGTTGCGGATATTGTTGGAGAACACGGTCTTGAGCTTGGTGCCCAGAATGTCCCAATGCCCCGCTGGAGCGATCGCTGCGTCCTCGACCAACACGGCCGTTGCCACGTCGCCAAAGATGAAGTGGCTATCCCGATCGCGCCAGTTGAGGTGACCGCTGGTGATCTCGGGGCTGACGACCAGTACGCTTTTGGCGTTGCCCGCCCGGATATAGTCGGCGGCAGTCTGGACACCGAAGGTCGCCGAAGAGCAGGCAACATTCATGTCGAAGCCGAAGCCGTCGATGCCGAGAGCCTGCTGGATCTCGATCGCCATCGCCGGATAGGGCCGCTGCATGTTCGATGCCGCGCACAGTACTGCATCGACATCGCCCGGATCGCGTCCCGCCCGCTGCAACGCATCCAGCGCCGCCTTGACGCCGATCTCTGCCAGGATCGAGATTTCGTCATTCGTGCGTTCCGGCCAGCGCGGGGCCATGGTCTCGATATCGAGTACTGGCCCTTTTGCCATGACGTGGCGCGACTTGATACCGCTCGCCTTTTCGATGAATTCGACCGAGCTGGCCTGGAGCGCCTCGACCTCGCCCGCCTCGATGGCAGTGGCATTATCGGCGTTGAAATGCTCGACATAACGGTTGAAGCTGTCGACGAGTTCGGCGTTGCTGATGCTCTCTTCCGGAGTGAACAATCCAGTCGAAGAGATCACGGGTCTGTGCGTGAGTTCCATGGTGCGACTGCCTAGTCCGCACCAGCGCGTCGGGCAAGAAAAAGGCCGCCCGCATTTCCGCAGGCAGCCCTGAAGAGGAAGAATGCCCTTGGAATTCCACGATTTCCGGGCCTGGTCGGGGTTTCTGCGAGAATGGGCAAGTGATGGCAGGGCTTGAATCGAACCGGAAAAATAACCTTTTGATATCAATCTTGTTCTTGGAACAAACGCAGGCCTTCCCCCACACTTTCCCCCACATTTTCGTTCATTTAACGGTGGTTCGGTTCAGCGTTTTGTCCAAAAAACTGAATAAATGGGTGGTTCGCAGCGCGCCTGATCGCAACATAATGGCACGCTCTGACACTGTCCAATTGCGAGTTCGCGGCCTGGTCAGTTCAATGCCCGATGCCGCTCCACCAGCTTATGCAGACTGGCCGTCGTAACCCGCGTTGCCTTGCCAAGCTTGACTGTCTCAAGTTCGCCGTTGGCAATCAACTCGTAGAGTTTTGTTCGGCCAACGCCGATCATGCGGGCGGCGTCATTGACTCTGACGCAGATCGGCTCGACGGATTGTTGGCCGCTCATTCCGCCGGTTCCTCTTCACGATAGTGAGCGGGATCGGCGATCCAGCGATTGATTTCTGACTCGTGCCAGCCCGCGCCGTGGACGCTGATCTTTACCTGTGACGGGAAAGTGCCTTCGGCGATTTTGCGATAAATGGTCGAGCGAGAGAGGCCCGTGCGGTCAAGCACGGTCTTCAGTCGGATGATGCGTTCGGTATTGGACATTGGGCGTTCTCACTTTGACATTGGCAGCCCCTCCACGGAACATAATGAGAACTTTTTATCTCGACGCAAGGGGCAGTCCGAGTTGAAATTCGGGCAATTCTTCAACGATTTGTGCGATTTGAACCGTCTATGGACGGTCCGAGACCTTTACGGACAAACCACCCCGCTGCCTTTGATGCTGAGAATTTTTTCGCTCGACGCGATTTTGCGTCTGACAAGCGCAAATTTGCGACGGCGGTGACGGATTTTCGCGCGAGCGCTGCCGAATTCTGCGTCACAATTGGCAAAGATCGGAGACCTAGTGTGCGGCAGACGAGGATCACCTCGTTTCACGACAATGTCCCTTTGACCACGGGATTCATTGACTCTTAACCGGGGCACCTTCATATATGTGTAGTCTACGTTTTCCCTTCATGCGAATTGATGACACCTACTCGATAGGCATCGGTTCGCCGGAGTGACCAGACGAAAGATCGGAAAGATCGACATTTTGGGTCGTGATCTGATCTGCCGCGGCAGTGAAGGAAATATAAGCGCTAGACACCGGTATTTGCAAAAGGGGCGGCTTTCGAGCTGCCCCTTTTCACTCAAATAAAGCAATTTGGAAAGACATTCAGATGGCTTTGTCCTGAGGCATTAAACGTCTCACCATGGCAGGTGATGAAGCTTCCAAATACCTTGGTAGGTGTCGAATCATCATCGACATTGAAATGTCTTTTGCAGTCAAATCGCCTCCCAAACCTAAAGCAGCTAGTATGCCAACAGTGCTCGGCATGCGGCGGAACTCCGGTTTCCGCCATCGCATGTTGCTCCAATCCAAAGTGAAACCAGAGCGGCCTATCGTCGACGAAATAGACACGCTTAAATCGCCTTTGCCCCTTTGGTCGAGCTCGCTCGTTGAGCCGTGAGATTTTCTGTTCGACGTCATCCGCAAATCCAACGTCCATCTTATTAACCGTCAGACGTGCTCTCAGCTCGTTCAGCTCGTCCGCTAGAAAAATATCAAGCGGCAAGAGGAGGACCTTTTGATTCTTCTGGGAGTCGAAGATGCGGCAAAAATTTGCGAAATGCCGCAGGATCGGAGCTAGCGTAGCGAATACCTGATTTTGAAGAACTGCGCCGGGATATGGCGGTATATCGACAATGAAATATGCGTCTTCGTAAGGAGTTACAAGCTGGCGGCAATTTTGATCGATCAGCAAAATCACTGCGTCAGCAGTCTTCGAAATACGCTTCAGCCATGCACCGATCGCATCAGCGCTAGAGTTCTCGTCGAGAGCCTGGATCTGTACCGAGAAGCGAGCTTGCCTCTCAGCAAAATAGCCCTTTTCAATCGTGCCCTGCGGGATGACGTTTGGCCGATTGGATGCCAAGAAATTCCTAAGCGCCGCATTCGCCGTGGCGACGGCGATAACAACCCTCATTTGTCACGCAAAAGCTTCGCAAGAATATGAGCCGGGATTTCAACCTGCTTGGCATCGGCTTCGTCGAGTTCCGAAACCATTTGAAGGAAATTTCCAACGATATAGCGCCGCTTCGATCCGTGAATACCCGCGTCGCTAGTCGGCCTCCTACGGCCTGATTGAGTTTCGTTGTCCGCAGCTGTTTCAAACTCAAAGTCCACATCGGCCGGCAGGAGGCCTATCTTTGCTCGCTGCTGCGGATGCACAACAACTTTCAGCTTGTCAGCATGGCCAGCGACAAAGTCCTTGAGCTTTTGTTCCCCGAGAACGGTGCGATAATCGACCCCCTCTGCAGACAAATCAGGACTTAGTCGCGCTAGCAAATAGGGCTGCTTGTGCTCATCCCATTCTTGCTGGGCGCGAACAGTCGCGAACTCGATTATCCCTTCAAGCGAATTTTCGACCAATGCCAAAACCTTCTCAATTTAGTGCGAATCTATCAAAGGTCGCCCTGCAAAACACAATGCTAGCCGAAACGGTGATTGATGTAATCAGTTACGCCTGCGCCGTTTAATTCAGCAGTAGCATTACCGCCACGAACGAAGAATCGTTGCTCCTTCCCGTCCTTCAGAAATGCGGCCTTTGGCCCCGGCTCGCAACGGACCATAAGAACCCGCTCGTCTTCCTGATCTTCGAAATGCGGGTGGACGTAAGGCAAGAAAACTTCGCCAATCCTGTCTTTGATGAGGTTGACCAAGTGCAGCCCCATCTTGTCTTCGTTGGGGAAGCCATCGGCACCGATGCCGAGGACTTCGCCATCATCGGCCACGCCAATAAGCAGTGTGCCGCCCTTGGCATTCAGGAATCCGGCAATCGTTTTGAGCGCGGACAGGTGCATCTTCTCATCCGGCTGACCGGTGTGGAGGTTGATGCGAAGCGTTGACTTGAACTCCACCGCTCCGGTTTCGCCACCAGCGATCAATTCAGCCACCGAAGGCGGCGCAACCGCTTCAATGGCAGCATCACCGCGCAATTGCTCCCATGCCCGCCTAACGACTTGTGCCATGCGGAGCCGCCGCTCGACCAGGAACTGATCGTAGGGCAATTCCCACCAGAGGTACGGGAGAGCGTGAAGGCCATAGACCCGTTCGCGCTCCGACGCGGTCATCTGCGCGTCGAGCGCAGGGACATATTCTGCCGGGGGTTGTTTCCCGATCTTGATGTTCTCCGGCCATTCAACCGGAGCAAAGTTGGCAATCTGGTTTATTTGCTTGAGATCGGTAACACCCTGCCCTTCGAGATAGGCGCGGGGGAACAGATGGTGTTGTTCTAGCGACGCCTTCGATCCCTTGATCGCAGGGTCAATCATTGCGACCAACTTCAAGGGGCTGAAAAGCGCGGGCGCGTCCAGCATGATGAGCGAGGCCTGGTAGGCGAAGAGCGTCGGGCTTCGCGAGGCCGAGGTTGCGAGCTGACTAGGCAGTGTGATTTCCCAGTAGTCGTTTGTCAGCGTGGTGTCGCACATCTCGCGAAGCTTGGCGATGAATGCCTCGCCGCTACCAAGATCACGGACCTGAGCAAGATCGGCTTCGAAGCGCGTTTCTGGCGAACTGGTGTAACGCCCTGTCATTGCCGACATGAAATAAAACTCGGCAATCGCCTGTCGCATCCGGGTGCGATCGATGCCGTAGTCACGAATGCCGATCAAATAGAGGACGTAGCTGAAAATGATCGCCGCTTCCGAGCTTACCATCTTCTGCCCACGGTAGCCCGCCAGTTTTAAGGCATCGAGGAAGTGATGCCAGTTGGCCAGGTTGAGAACCGCCGACTGGGCTTCGCGCATCAGGGCAAACTGACCCTCGCGCTTGTCGGGATTGTCCACGCCGGTCGCGGCATCCTTCCCACGCAGCGCGCCATAGACATTGGCCAGCCGCGCTCGCTTGAGCGCCAATCCCACAGTCGCGCGCAGCATCTGGTCTGGTGACGGCTTGATGAAATGGTTGAACGGCGATGCCTGCCCTTCGCTGGGCACTGTGGCCTGAAGCGAGAAATTCTCCAGCTCGACCCTGCCTTCCTCCCAGAAGACTGACATCAATGTCATGATGAAGTCTGCCTGGTTGAGCGCCTTGCCCTTTCCGTTGATGCGCACGAAAACTTCGGCGATGGTTTCTTCATCGACCGATGACGCGAGAGTCAGAGCGACGAAGTTGTAATTGGGCAGATTGCGAAGGTGATCGATCGCATCCTCGATGGCCGCCTCTTCGTCGTCCGAGATTTCCCGAATTTCCGTGAGCTGCGAGAGAAAGGCCTTTCGGAAAGCACCGGCCTTGAAGTCCGGCGTCCAGAGCACCGAAATATCAGGGATGAAGGCACGGTCCTTTTTGATCGCAGCATCGGCGACATCGAACCGGCCAGACAGCGGGTTGAAGGCAATCTGAATGCGCTCTTTCTTGAAGTTGGAGCGGAGGACTTCCATCCCCTTCACAACAGCATAAAGCGAGGTGAGGCGCTGCTGGCCATCGACGATTGCGAGTTCAGGGACGGACTGCTTGGGGCCAGTTCCGATGCTCTTCAAGCCGCCTTCAGCACCGGTTTTCCAGAACAGCAAGAAACCGGCAGGGTAGCCTCGATAGAGGGAGTCGAAGAGATCGCGGACGTTGACGTTCGGCCACACGAACGGGCGCTGCAATTCCGGCAGGCCGATCTTGCCCATATCGATGTCTTCGATCAGGGACGAGATCGGAACATTGCTGGTAGTGAATATCGCCATAATTCTTGCCCTAGCTCTCGACTTCAATCACATCATTTCATGAATGATCGGACGATATTGTCCGCCTCGTTTGCAATCTCCACTTCAAGTGCGTCTGCAGTATCGCGGTCAGCTGCCGCCGCCTCTGCCAAATCAGCAATCTCGCCTTCCCTTTCCGCTGATAGCCGAGGAATGAGAAGCCGCTCGACATCTGCCACCTCAATTTCCGGAATGCTTGATCCATAGGGCAACGCTTTTACGCGCGGTCGCCCCAGCTCAGGGTGAGACATAGCTACATGCAGATAGCCGACGCGACACTGAGGCGATTCGGGCGCGATCCTAATGACGTGATCTGATATGATCTTCTCTTCGTGAGCGCTTGAGGCGATCATTGTCGAACCGTTGATGCCGTAGACTTGTCCCGATCGAGCCAAGAGCAACCATCCAGCCATTACCCGTCCACGGTAGGGGTCGCCAAAATCTGAGTCTTGAATGAATTTCTTGAGGTCAGGATTAATTTCGAAAAGGACTGAGCTATCCATAAATGGGATGCCATCATCGGCATTTATTCGCCGGAACCTTGTCGGAAGCCAAACTGAATAGCCAAGTTGGCTGACCGAGTTCCAGCCAGTAGCGCGCACTCCCAAGTGCTGCACAATCTCCCCGACTGCCGGATTGTGAAATTGAGCTTCAAATCTGCGTCGTTCCCCTGTCAGTGCAGCTAAAGCGCTTACGGAGAAGCCAGCTTCACCGTCACAACCTGGAGAGAATTTCCCGAACGATTCTTCAAAGAGTTGCTCAGCTCTTTCCGTGAGGTCATGTGATTGGTTTCTCAGCCTAATGATCCGATCAACGGCTTCGTTAAATGTCTTGGCCGCCCCCTTCGGCATGGAAACGAACGGAAGCGCTTCCAAATGACTCACCTCGAGGTGCTTGATCATGTGGCCGTACTGCGCCGAGGTCATCATCGCCCTCACAGTTGGCGACCGAAGATAAGCGTAAATCCAGCCTCTTTCTTCGTCCTTGCGAGCGTCAATCCGCAACAAATCGTGCGAAATGAGCATCTTAGAGACAGTGGCATCCGCAAGCGTTGCACGGCCAACGCTGCCGGAACACGTCAACAACACCGTTCCCTCCGAAACGAAACGCTGGGAGTGGTCATCGGTACGATCTAACGACAGCCATTTTCGAGGGATCGGTCGAACATCAAACACTTGCGTCGCAGCTAGGAACGGCACTCCAAAATCAGGTGATACTTGGATGCCCTTCAGTCGAGATGGCTGCCAAACGTTTGCAGCCTCCGAGAAGGCGCTCCAGCCATTTGGTTTGGACGTGATCCGGTGCCGAACGGCAAACCCTGGTGCCAAAAAATTCTCAGCTTCCATTCGGCGATCGCCGCCAAAGAGCAGTGACGCCGGGAGGCTGATCGACTGTGCCTCATGCCACGGCCATTGTTGCCTGACCTCTCGCGGGGCAGTTAATCTTGCTCGGATAGCCATGCGCGAAATGCCTGAGCAATTTGAAGAGTGTTATCATCGACGACTTTTCGCTGAGTCAGTTGGCGCTTGTAAATTGGCTTGCCTTCTTCGTAATCCTTCGTTTGCTCTTCAAATTCTTCAACAATTTCGTTGCCCGATCGATCACGTACGTATGTGACGTTACCGCGCTTATCATGCCCTACATGGTTTGCTACCGCCATGAACACCTGGTAGTCATTGAACCGGCCAGCCGCCTTTTCGACAGCCATTTCTTCGTCGGTCTTCCGCTGGAGTACGAGCACGCTCGTCTGAACGCTTACATGGGGCTGGAAAGTGTCTGGGTGAAGGTCAATGCTGGCGAGGATTCGAGTATTCCGCAGTAGCCACTCACGAACATATCCTGCCCCCGGCGAACCAAGTATCCCGTCAGGCAGAACAATTGCGCAACGGCCTGTCCCCGGCTTTAACAACCGCACGCACCGTTCGATAAAGAGGATTTCCGGCGGCTGGGACTTTTGAATATCTGACCGCATCGACCACTCATCGGTGTCAGCGTCGTATGACCACGCATGCCCGAGTTCGTACTTTTCGAGTATGGCGGGATCATCAATTGGAATTTTCGAACCGAACGGTGGATTCGTGAACAGCAGATCGACAGTGCCCATGACGTTCCGCGCGCGAAGCACGTCATCCCATGTCGCAGGAGCCTTCAGGGAGTTACCCTGGAATAGCCCGCCAGCGCCATCATTGTTCATCACCATATTCATCTTCGATGCCTTCACGAGGCTCGGATTCAGGTCCATTCCAATGATGAATTTCTCGGCGAAGCGCTGGACACGTGCACGAATGGCATCTTCTGCCCGTGCGATTTCACCCCACTTGGCAATCTCTGCGGCGCGTATCTTCTCAATGACATAGTTCATCGCGGTAATGAGGAAGCCCCCAGTCCCGCATGCCGGATCCATTATCAGTTGGCGCTCGTTTGGATCGAGCATCGTGACCGCCATCTGGCAGATATTGCGCGGAGTGAAAAATTCGCCCCGGTCACCGCGAAGGTTCGAGCCAACGATCTCCTCGTAAGCGCGTCCCTTCACGTCAATATCACTCTCCAGGAGCGAGTACATCTGAAGCTGACTGACGATATAGGCCAGTACCGCAGGCTCAAGCTCGATCTCTTCATTTTCGCGGAAGATCGTGTCGTATTCGGCTTTCACCGCAGCATAGAGAGCGTCGATCCGCGACTTGACCTTGAGGCGTCCATTCAGATTGTGACGCTCTTTCGAGGTGGCGTAGAATTCAACTTCATCGGAGCTGCGCTCGTCATGAATCTTGCAGAAAATGATCTTCAGGAGTTCCCAGAACGCATCTGGCTTCTGGAGCCCCTGATTGCCCGCAATATAGTTGTGGCAGCGCCGAAACGCGAACAGCAGCGCGTCCGACGACGCCGCCTTGAGTTGGTCGAACCTAGGGCGCTCAACATCTTCCTCACTGCATCCCTTGCCAGGTATATCCGGAATTTCGTCGAAAGATATTGAGCCATCTTTCTCGACACGCCGGTAGCAGTATCGTTCCAGACCGTTGGTCCACATTCCATACTGAACATTCGGGCAAGCTGACATGTAGGCGTGAAGCTGGCCGACACCTTCCTTGCGATCGCTTGATTTCACCTTTTGCGATTTGCATTCGATGATGACCCTCGCACGGTCTTGCTTGTGGTCGTCACCTTCATCGAAAATCACGAGATCAGCGCGCGGCTTTCGTGAACCGAGGCGAAGCGTGAATTCGACGGAAATGTCGGCTTTCGCGTAATCATATTCGCGGACAAGAGACTTGGCTATTTCCTGCCTGACATACTCTTCTGGGGTCTCATTCCGTTGGGTCAGACCATCGATGAAATCGAGGATTTTGCCCTGCCGAACGATGACCGGAATCTGGGCGCTACTGGGAGCGCGCAAGGCAGCCGTACTCATTTTTTGTTCGTCCCTTGTGTGATGGTAGGCCATGCCTTTTCAACGGCACGTTCGACCGCATCAGATAGCCAGTCTTGAATCGAGGTATCTTCCGAAGCGACGACTATGCGGAGCCGCCGGTGCAACTCCGGTTCAAGCCTAACGTGAACCATTTTTTGGTTTGAAATTTGCGACTTAGCCTGCCCCACGGCTCCCCCTCTCTTGCTCTGGTTATAGCGCAGTTACAAACGAAGCAAGCGCGATTGGCGATGCTTGAGCCGATTGGGCCACTTCGACGGCGGAAACACCCTAGGTTCAGAGGTCCTGTTCAGCCTCAAACGCCCGCTTGCCCTTACGCCGGAAGAGCACCAGCGCCTGCGCTCCATCCGGCCCGCGCAGCTTGGCGGCGACTGTGAGGAATGCGCCGTAAAGCGCGGCGCGATCATCATCGGTCAGCTCGACCAGATCAGCCTTGGCGACGAGGCCGCCCAGCTCGATCAGTTGTTTGGTCCGTTCGCGTCGTTTGACCTGCCATTCGCGCATGTCGGTTCGTGCCTTTGCCGCCTCAAGCCGATGCCGCGCCGCTGTCGAGCGGTATAGTGCTTTCCGGCTGCTGGCGAGGTCCGCTCGCAGTGTCGCGTGACTTGACCTGAAAGAAGGCTGCGCCGCGCTTGCGCCAGCCCTCCCCGATTGCCTTGTCGGTGTTGGCGGCGGCATCGAGCAGAGCGCCCGCCAGGACATCGGCATCGAGCGCGTCGGCTCCGGTTGCCGTGACCAGCGCGCCGAGGTCGCGCACGCGGCGTTCCTTCAACTGCTTCGCCTTGTCGGCAAGTGCCTTCAGTTCCGAATCAAAATCGCGGGGTTTGCGCATGTGTTGTCTCCATCGTTGGTGCGATGGAGTGATAATAATCGTGCTTGTAATCCAATGCAGTAAGGTCGCCGGGACAGTGTGATACCGCCTAGTCCCGATCAGGATTTTATCATGAGAGGGCGCGCTTATACGTCGTGCCGACGTTGCGTTTGCGGTGTAACTGGATTGCCGACATGGCAATCTTTCACTTCAGCGCAAAGGTCATCGGACGGTCGAGCGGACGCAGTGCCGTTGCGGCGGCGGCCTATCGTGCTGGCGAACAGCTGCACGACGAACGCATCGACCGAACCCATGATTTCACCAACAAGGCAGGCGTCCTTCATTCCGAAGTGATGCTGCCCCAAGGGCGCGCCCGAAGCCTTCACCGACCGGGCCACATTGTGGAATGCGGTCGAGGCCGCCGAGAAGCGCAAGGATGCCCAGCTCGCCCGCGAGGTCGAGTTCGCTTTGCCCCGCGAGCTGTCCAAGAAGGACAATGTCAGGCTGGCGCGCGAGTTCCTCAAAGCCGAGTTCGTCGGGAAAGGCATGATCGCCGATCTCAATGTCCATTGGGATATTGGCGAGGACGGCAAGGCCAAGCCGCACGCGCATGTCATGCTGACCATGCGAGAGGTCACAAAGGGTGGCTTTGGCGCAAAGGTCCGCGACTGGAACAAAACCGCGCTGATCGAGCAATGGCGCGAGCGCTGGGCCGATCATGTGAACCGCGCCCTCTCCGAACGCGATATCGATGCCCGGATCGATCATCGCAGCCTGGAGGCGCAGGGCATCGCTCTGGAACCGCAGGACAAGATTGGACCCGCAGCCTCACGCATTGGCGGACGCGGACTGGAGGCCGAACGGATCGAAGAACACCGCGCCATTGCCCAGCGCAATGGCGAGCGGATCATCGCCAATCCCGCGCTGGCGCTCGATGCGATCACGCACCAGCAGGCGACGTTCACCAGGCGCGACCTTGCCGCCTTTGTTAACCGGCATAGCGACGGAAAGGAGCAGTTCGATGCGGCTTACAATGCCGTGCGCGCATCGCCCGATTTGATCTCCTTGGGCAAGGATGGACGAGGGCAGGATCGTTTCACTTCGCGGTCGATGATCGAGACCGAACAGCGCCTGCATCGCGCCGCCGATGCAATGGCCCAACACACCAAACACAGCGTCAATGATGTCCTGCGAAATGCTGCATTCGCCAGCGCTGCAAGGCGCGGCCTGGTCCTTTCCGGCGAACAGAAATTCGCCTTCGAGCATGTGACCAAGAGCAAGGGACTTGCAGTCGTTGTCGGCTACGCCGGAACCGGCAAGAGCGCGATGCTCGGTGTGGCACGTGAGGCCTGGGAAAGCGCGGGCTACACTGTGCGCGGCGCAGCGCTTTCCGGCATTGCCGCCGAAGGGCTGGAGAACGGCTCCGGCATCGCATCGCGCACCATTGCCAGCCTTGAGCATCAGTGGGGCAGAGGACGTGAGCAGCTCACATCCCGTGACGTTCTCGTCATCGACGAAGCGGGCATGGTCGGCACGCGCCAGATGGAGCGCGTGCTGTCCCATGCCGAAAAGGCCGGAGCGAAAGTGGTCCTGGTCGGCGACCAGCAGCAGCTTCAGGCTATCGAGGCAGGCGCAGCCTTCCGGGCGATCCATGAGCGCCACGGCGGGGTCGAGATCAGCGAAGTTCGCCGCCAGCTTTCCGCATGGCAGCAGGATGCGACCCGGCACCTCGCCACGGGCCGAACCGGCGAAGCAATCCGCACCTATGAAGAACGCGACATGGTCCATGCCGCTGACACGCGCGAGGATGCACGGACGGTGCTGATCGAGCGCTGGAATCAGGAACGCCAGGCCAGCCCCGCCGACAGCCGGATCATCCTCACCCACACCAATGACGAGGTCCGCAAGCTGAACCAGATGGCGCGCGAGAAGCTGCGCGAGGCTGGTGCGCTGGGCGCAGTTGTCACGATCAAGGCGGCACGCGGCGAGCGCCAGTTTGCATCCGGCGACCGCATCATCTTCCTGCGCAACGAACGCGGGCTTGGCGTCAAGAACGGGACGCTGGGCACGGTTGCAAAGGCCAGCGCGCAGCGCATGGCGGTGCGCACAGACGATGGCCGCGAGGTCGCTTTTAACACGAAGGATTACGCCCATATCGATCATGGCTATGCGGCCACGATCCACAAGGCGCAGGGCATGACGGTTGATCGCGCCTATCTGCTCGCCACACCGGGCATGGACAGCCATTCCGCCTATGTCGCCATGTCGCGCCACCGCGACGGGCTGGCGCTGCACTATGGGCGCGATGACTTTGCCGACCAGTCCAAGCTTGTCCGATTGCTAAGCCGCGAGCGCGGGAAGGACATGGCTGGCGATTACAAACCCGAGCAGGCTTTCGCCGAACTGCGCGGCATCACTTTCCGCGAGCGGGTCATGGAGATGGTTCGGCAGTTTCCCGAACGGGCCAAATCGATCTTCGGAAACTTCCGCCCGAAGGCCCGTCAACTAGAGCCAATCCCGGCGCAGGCAATCACGCAAAACGACCAGCGCCGCGCGGTCGAACACTATGCCCGCGCACTTCGCGATATCGGCACGATGCAGGCGCAGGGCTTGCCCGTCCTCCCGCACCAGAAGGATGCGCTGGAGAAAGCAGGAAGGGCGCTCGAAGCGAACCGCCCCCTTGCCGTCACCGATCTCGCCAAGGCGCTGGAGCGGCGTCCTGAGCTGATTGCAGAGGCCGCTGGCGGTCGCAGCCAGGAAACTATGCGTGCCATGCGGCACGAAGCCGCTGTGCGGACCGATCCAGCACTGCGATCCGAGCGTTTCGTCAGCGACTGGCGGGGGTTGAGCACGACACGCAAGCAGCTTGAACAGCAAGGCGACCGTGCAGGCGCTGCCCGTGTGTCGGCAAAGCTATCCGATCTGGCGAAAGGGCTGGAGCGCGATCCGCAGGTCGAAGGTCTGCTGCGAGGCAAATCCCGCGAGCTGGGCATCAATCCAAAACCCGAACGCAGCATCGCCAACGAACTCACCGCAACCCTCACACGCGAGCGCACCCGCGCTTTCGACATTGGCATTTAGGAGAACCAACATGGAAGACGACCACATCGAAGAAGTGCAACTGGACCTCGAAGTCGAGGAACCGCCCGCGCCGAGACCAGAACCGGAGCCGGTGACCGAGTCCGACCCGGCAACGGAAGCCTTCGCTCGTCTTGAAGGCGAGATGGCGATGGTACGCCATACAGTCCAGAACATGGCCAGGGAACGAGCCGACATCGTGATTCCGGACTACACGGCCACGCTCGGCCAAATGGCCGATCAACTGGCACAGGTCTCCAAGACGCTGACCGCAATCGGCAACAAGCCCGCCATCGAGCTGACGCCGGAAGATATCGCGGTTCAGATCAAGCGCGCCTCTCTCGACATGCTGCGCGACAGTAGCGACCTGTTCCGGCAGGGCCGGAAAGACCTGGACAATGTAACCGGTCGGCTCACAGTTATTGTCGGGCGCGTCCGCGCAGAGGCCGAACAGACGCGCCAGACCTGGCGCTTTGCAGGCTTAGGGCTGGCTGCCGGTATCCTGCTATGGTCGATCTTGCCCGGCACCATTGCACGCACCATGCCCGAAAGCTGGCACTGGCCCGAACGAATGGCTCGCAAGGCTGTTGGAGAGCCGACAATCGTGGACGCCGGAATACGGTTGATCCGGTCTCAGAACCCCGAAGCCTGGGAAGAACTGGCTACAGCGCAGCGCATCCTCAGTGCAAACCGCGAGGTGCTCGAACGCTGCAACGAGCGGGCGCGAGAAGTGGGGCATTCGGTCAGTTGTGCGATCCAAGTGGCACCGTAGGGCGCTATCGCAATCGCCGAATACTATACTCTCTTGGCCCTACAGCCCATTTGCTCTCGATTCGTTATCGCGGGATCATTTACTGAACTGGATCACGAAGACTCGCCTCCCAAATCGCTTGCATTTGGCTTGGCGGGTTTAACAAGCACCATATCTTTCGCACGATCGTATCACGCAGTTTTGCCATGTCGGGGTAGTCATATACGCAAACCATCGCTTCGAAGATGCCGCGCTTTGGTTCGTATTCGGCGTGGATGCGTTGGTCAGCCAGAGCTTGATCTATGACACTTTGATCTTTCATCCAATTGTTTAGAAGCGTTTTCACTGAAGGGAAATCAGACAGATTTTCAAACTTTTTCGCGTTATCGACTTCATTCACCATGTGATACGCTAGAAGTTGGCCGTTGCCTTGAAAGATTGAGTCCGCAATTCGGCCCGCAACATGATCGAAGCCTTTGTCATTGAGATCCGCAATGAAAAGCGGTCGCTTTCCATTAAATCGGTTTTCAGCAAGAATCCTACATTCGCGCAGTTCCTGTGCTAACGGAGCAGCAAATTCGTTGCCTTGTTGCTTATCGAGCTTCACAGCAGTTTCTAGATCGGTGATCGCGTCTTCGAACATCAGTCGCCAGCGATACAACTTCGCTCGGTTGATGAGCGGTGCAGGATTCGGGTTTGCTTCAATCGACCTCGTGTAGAGCGCTATCGCGTCGGCGGTACGATACTCGCTGGCCGCTCTCATACCCTGCTCGAAAAGGTGCTGACCGGCTTCGTACGCGGGCGATTGAGGCGCGCCTCCGCCAAACAATTTTCTGAACAAAACTAAACCCTTCCGATTCAAATCAAAGCTGCAAGTGGCTTAAGATGCGATATCTACAATGTCACCTAGGTGGAGGATCAATTTTGGGCATACCGGCTTAAGCATGGGCACCAGAACAGTATTCTCCCCACGCATCCATCAGCTTCACTCTCGCGCCTGGATTCTCGGGCGTGCCGAGATAGGTCGTTCGCCGATACGCGGCCTGCACAGCATCCGGCGTCTTGTGCGCTAGTGCCGCTTCGACAACTGCGTTGGGGAAGCCTTCGTTCGCCGCCCAGTCGGTAAAGCTGGAGCGGAAACCGTGGACGTGGAAAGGCTCCTGCATATCGCGCATGACCTTGAGTAGCGTCATGTTGGACATCGCCGTACCGGTCATGCCAGGGAATACGACTTCGGCACCCTCAAGCCGCATCGCGTCCGCTTTCACAAGAACCGCCATCGCCGCTTCTGACAGCGGCACGATGTGCGCCCTGCTGCGCTTCATGTGTTCGGCTGGAATTGTCCAAAGGCGTTGGTCCAGATCGAATTCATCCCACTTCGCGAGCCGCACTTCCTGCGAGCGAACGCCGGTCAGAATGAGCAGGTCGAGCGCCAAACGCGAATAGGATGGTTTGCGACGCAGCGCGGTCAGGAACGGAGGAACGGCGACGTATGGCATCGCCTTGCGGTTTGCAGGTTTCTTGACCTGTCGCGGCAACCCTCGCCCCGCTTTCAGGCTACTATTGCCCGATGGAGCTTCTGTAGAGCGCCAGCCCTTTGCGTGGGAGTAGTCGAGGACCGCGCAAATCCGGTTACGAACCTGACGGGCTGTTTCGGGGATTTCCTGCCAAATCGGGGTGAGCACCCCGATAATGTCGGCAGCAGTGATTCCGCCGGTCGTCATGTCGCCCAGTTTCGGGAAGGCGTAGTTCTCCAGACTGGCGAGCCATTGACGACCATAGACATCGCTTTTCCAGCCCGCCTCGTTCTCCGAATGATATTGGGTAGCGGCTTCGCGGAAGGTGACCTTGGCAGCGTCCTCGTCCTTGCGCTCGGTCAGCACATCCCGCTTTTCGACCTTTACCGCCTTGCGGAGTTCCGCCGCTTTGGCGCGCGCTTCGGCGAGCGTAACCAGCTTCGCGCTGCCGACGCCGATATCTCGTCGCTTACCATCCTGTTGGAGTCGCAAATTCCAGTAGGCACCACCGCGTTTGTCCACTTTCAGGAATAATCCGTCACCGTCCTGATAGGTGCCCGGATTCGCCAAAGCTGCCTTGACCGCTACCGCCGTGAGTTTGCCCATTGCTCTACCCCCACACTTTTCGGGACCGAGTTGCGAAACCAAAGTGTGGGGGTAAGCTACTTTACCCCCACATTACCCCCACACTTGGCTCCGGTTGCAGGCAAATTGCAGCGGTCAAACGCGGACGGTAATGGCGATAATACCCTTGGTTTTCTGCGATTTCTAGGGCTTTTCGGAGATGTGCTGAGAAAGGGCGGTGGTGGACAGGGCTGGATTCGAACCAGCGTACGCTTGCGCGGGCAGATTTACAGTCTGCTGCCTTTAACCACTCGGCCACCTGTCCACTTGGCTTGCCGGAAAGGCGAAATTGCATCGCCTGATAGCGCGGCCCGCATGGGGCCCTCCGACCGAGAGGCGCCCCTTTGGCGAAGCCGCGCTTGCCTGTCAATGGGGCTGCTGGCATGGCGCGCAAAGATTGACGTTTTCAGGTGATTTTCATGGCCAAGGGTGAGCGCAAACGCGCATTGAGAGGCAGGGCAGGACGGATGAAGGGCGGACGCGGCAGTGGCCGGGCCAGCACCGGCAGCGTGCGCCTGTGGGGCCGCCATGCGGTCGAAGCGGCTTTGAAGAACCCGCACCGCGTGCATCGCAAGCTGTGGGCGACGCGCGAAGGCGTGGCCTCGCTTGATGGCGAGTTGCCGGCAGATTTCCCGGTCGAGTATGCCGATGTGTCCGATCTTGCCCGCCTTGTCGCACGCGATGCGCCGCACCAGGGGCTGGTGCTTGAATGCGCAGGGCTTGAGGACATCCATCTCGACGAAGCGATGCAGGCCCGCCCCGGCGCGCCGCTGGTGTTTCTCGATCAGGTAACCGACCCGCATAATGTCGGTGCGATCCTTCGTTCTGCGGCTGCATTTGGTGCCGCTGCCATCGTGACGCAGGACCGGCATGCCCCGCCTGAATCGGGCACCGTCGCCAAGAGCGCATCGGGTGCGCTTGAGACAGTGCCATGGGTTCGCGTGGTCAATCTGGCCCGCGCATTGGAGGAAGCGGCCGAGGGTGGATATTGGCGCATCGGGCTCGCAGGGGAGGCCGAGGATAATTTTGGCGATGTGCTGCCATCGGGCGCGGTTGCGATCATTCTCGGTGCCGAGGGGGAAGGTATGCGACACAACATTGCCGGGCATTGCGATGCCCTAGCCCGCCTGCCAATCTCCAGCGCGATTGAAAGTCTGAATGTTTCCAACGCTGCGGCCATCGCGCTTTATGCGGTAGCCACGGCAAATTCCGGCAAGGGGGAATAATTGATGAAACCATGGGTCGCAAATCTGGCCAGGATGGCCACTGTCGCGGCAGGCTGCGCCACACTGACCGGGTGTTTTCTGGCACCGGGGAAATTCGATGCGGCGATGGATCTGCGCAGCGATGGTACATTCTCCTACCGCTATGATGGCCAGATCCAGTTTGTCGGGCTGAAGCAGTTGGCGGAAATGAAGAACAGGTCTTCCCCCGGCTTCGACGAATTGCAGATCGACAGGCCCTGTTACGACTGGGTCGACAATGACGATAACGCAGAAACGATCAGGGATGTCCCGGTGGCGGTTGAGCCTGTGCCCGCTCCGCAGGCAGTTCAACCCCTTGGCTTTGCACCAGTAGAAACTGAAGCAGTGGTCGAAGTTCCCCGCGTCCCACCACCGATGGTTGTCGCACGTCCCGGCACCAAGCGCGTCGAGCGCCCCTGCACCGAAACCGAGATCACCGAGCGCAAGGAACGCGCTGAAGCGGCTCGCAAGCGCCGGGTCGAGCGCGAGGAGCGCGACCTGCGCCAGATGAAGGCCGTGTTCGGCGGAGTCGACCCGTCCGATCCCGACGCAGGCAGGCAGATTGCCGAACGGCTCTCCAAACAGGCAGGCTGGAAATCGGTGGTGTACCGCGAAGACGGGCTGTTCGAGGTGTCATTCGAAATCGAGAGCCGGATCGACCACGACTTTGCCTTCCCCACCATGGAAGGTTTCACCTCGGTCTCGCCATTCATCACCGCTTATCGCCGCAATGGCGATACGGTGCGGATCGAGGCCCCCGGCTTTGCCTCCGCCTCAGCCGACCAGTCGGGGCCCAACCTGCCCTACTTCCTGCTGGTCGCGGGTGCCTTCGGCGGCAAGAACGATCTTGAGGGCTTGACGGAAACGCTGCCGATCGAGGGCACGTTCACGCTGACCACCGATGGCGAAGTGCTCGCCAACAACACCGATGAAGGCTTCACCGCCTTTGAAGGTGGCAAGCGGATGGTGTGGAAGGTTGACCGTATCAGCGGGCAGGCTCCGTTGGCGCTGATCAGGCTCCGTTAGGCAGCAAGCGAGACATCGCCCACGAAAAGGGGGACCAGCCAGATGGCCGGTCCCCCTTTTTGCCTTGTGCCCTGCCGGTACGCAGATCGCGCGTCGAAGCCGTTCAGTTGACGGCGTCTTTCAGGCCCTTGCCCGCCTTGAATTTCGGCTGGTTCGATGCCTTGATCGTCATCGGCTCTCCGGTGCGCGGATTGCGACCCGTCGATGCCTTGCGTTTCGCGACCGAGAAAGTGCCGAAGCCGACCAGCCTGACTTCATCACCCTTCGACAGCGACGTGGTGATGGCGTCGAAGACACCTTCCACCGCGCTCGCGGCGTCGCTTTTCGACAGGCCGCTTGAATCCGCTACCGCACTGATCAGGTCGTTTTTGTTCATCTCAGATATCCCCCGTGTCTCGCTGCTAGCACTGCGTTGCTATGGTACAGGCAATGAATCGCCCTGCGCGGCGGGTGATAGAAGGGATTTTTACACGGTCTGTCAAAGGCATTTCATCCTTTGCTTGTCATGAATCGGACAAATAGCCGGGTTTTGCGACGAGTTGCACCAATCCGGGGCAGCTTCTTGCCTTCATCCCAAGCAGCGTGGACAAATGCCCCATGGTCACGGCCAGTCGAGAAGCTGCCAGTTCGAGGAGCGAGGACGAAGGACATGCCTGGCATATTCAAGGACGAGGGACGCGGAAATGGCGGCTTCTCGACTGGCCGTGACCATGGGGCATTTGTCCACGCTGCCTAGTGTGCCGTAGGGGAAGCACCTGAAGCGGGATCACCCGGCGCAGGCTGGCTTGCGAGATCGTCCGCTTCGGTCCACTCGATCGGAACCGGTGCGGAAACCAGGGCCCGTTCAAGCACCTGATCGACATGGCTGACCGGTACGATCTCCAGCCCATCGGTGATGGTCCCCGGGATGTCCGCCAGGTCCTTCACATTCTCTTCGGGGATGAGCACCGTCTTGATACCCCCGCGAAGGGCGGCAAGCAGCTTTTCCTTCAGGCCGCCGATGGCCAGCACCCTGCCGCGCAGCGTGACCTCGCCAGTCATCGCCACGTCCGGGCGCACGGCAATTCCGCTGAGCGCCGAGACGATCGAGGTGACCATGCCCACGCCCGCGCTCGGCCCGTCCTTGGGCACCGCACCTTCGGGCAGGTGGATATGGATGTTCTTGCGCTGGAAGATGCTCGGCTTGATCCCGTAATGCGGCGCGCGTGCCTTGACGAAACTGAAGGCAGCGGCAACGGATTCCTTCATCACCTCGCCCAGCTTGCCGGTCGTCTTGACCTCGCCCTTGCCCGGTGTGGTGACGCTTTCGATGGTGAGCAACTCGCCGCCGACTTCGGTCCATGCGAGGCCCGTTACGGCACCCACCTGTGCCTCGTCATCCGACATGCCGTGCTTGTATTTGCGCACGCCTGCGAAGTCGGAAAGGTTTTCCGGCGTGACAGTCACGCTCTCGACCTTCTTCTCGAGGATCTGGCGCAGGCTCTTGCGGCACAGCTTGGCAATTTCGCGCTCGAGCGTGCGCACACCGGCCTCGCGTGTGTAATAGCGGATCAGGTCGCGCAGGCCCTCTTCGGTCAGCTCGAACTCGCCATCCTTGAGGCCATGCGCTTCGACCTGCTTGGCAATCAGGTGGCGTTTGGCGATCTCGACCTTCTCGTCCTCGGTATAACCTTCGAGCCGGATGATCTCCATCCGGTCGAGCAAGGGCTGTGGCAGGTTGAGGCTGTTCGCAGTGGTGACGAACATGATGTCCGACAGGTCGATATCGAGTTCGAGATAGTGATCCTGGAACTTCGAGTTCTGTTCCGGGTCGAGCACTTCGAGCAGCGCCGACGCCGGATCGCCGCGAAAATCCTGCCCCAGCTTGTCGATCTCGTCGAGCAGGAACAGCGGATTGCTCTTGCCCGCCTTGCGCAGGTTCTGGACGATCTTGCCCGGCAGCGAGCCAATGTAAGTCCGGCGATGGCCGCGAATTTCGGCCTCGTCACGCACCCCGCCCAGCGACTGGCGGATAAATTCGCGCCCGGTCGCCTTGGCGATGCTCTTGCCGAGGCTGGTCTTGCCGACACCCGGAGGGCCGACGAGGCACAGGATCGGCCCTTTGAGCTTGTTGGTCCGCGCCTGCACCGCGAGATATTCGATGATCCGGTCCTTGACCTTCTCCAGCGCATAGTGATCGGCGTCGAGCACTTCCTGCGCCTTGGCAATATCGCGCTTGAGCTTCGATTTCTTGCCCCACGGCAGTCCGAGCAGCACGTCGAGATAGTTGCGCACGACGGTCGCCTCGGCGCTCATCGGCTGCATGCCCTTGAGCTTTTTCAGCTCGCTTCCCGCCTTGGCCTTGGCCTCTTTCGACAGCTTGAGCGTGTCGATCTTCTGCTGCAGTTCGGCCAGTTCATCGGCCTCTTCGGCATCGCCGCCCAGCTCGCTCTGGATCGCCTTCAACTGTTCGTTGAGGTAATATTCGCGCTGGGTCTTTTCCATCTGGCGCTTCACCCGGCCGCGGATCTTCTTTTCGACCTGCAGTACCGACAGCTCGCCTTCCATGAAGGACATGACCATTTCGAGCCGCTTGAGCGGATCGGGCTCGGTCAGCAGCGCCTGCTTGTCGGACACCTTGGCCTGGATCGCGGCGGCAACCGCATCGGCCAGCGCGCCGGCATCGTCGATCTCGCCCAGGTCATCGGCGGCATCTTCGCCCAGCTTCTTGTTGAGTTTGGCGTAATCCTTGAAGTGGTCGACCACCTGCCGCATCATCGCGGTTACTTCGCTGCCCGATGCGGTTTCCTCGTCGAGCACGGTGACGTCCGCCACCACCATCTCGTCGACATTTTTCAGCTGTTCGAGCCGCGCCCTCGCCTGCCCTTCGACCAGCACGCGCACGGTGCCATCGGGCAGTTTGAGCATCTGGAGCACCTGCGCCACCACGCCGACGTCATAGAGATCGTCCGCCTCGGGATCGTCGCAGCCGGGATCGAGCTGGGCGAGCAGGAAGATATCCTTGTTCCCCTCCATCGCGGCTTCGAGGGCGGCAACGGACTTGTCGCGCCCGACAAATAGCGGAACGACCATATCGGGGAAGACAACGATATCGCGCAGGGGAAGTAAGGGAAAAGTGCTCATGGCCGGAATATGGGTAGTGCCCCGCCGCGCTGCAACAGCGGGGCCGGACTAAAGCTGTGGACGGTGCCGGACCGACCGGTGTTGACAGCTGTGACACAGCCAAGGGTCGGATATTGTGCAAACCGTCACCTTGCATCGCAAAGTGTCACCTTGTGCAGCACCGTGACACTGTCAGGCTGCCAGCCGGTAGCAGTCTCGCCCTTCGTTCTTTGCCCGATAGAGCGCGCCATCGGCACGGCTGGTTTCGCGTTGCAGGTCGAAATCGGTTCCGCAGGTGCAATATCCGATCGAGGCCGAAACACGCAGACCGGTCGGCCATCCGGGATTCCGTCCCGGCGGGGCAAGGATGGCGCGCAGTTCCTCGATCACTGCCGATGGCCGGGTCGCATGATCGATGCGGGCGGCGACGATGAATTCCTCGCCACCCCAGCGCGCAGCAATCCGCGCTGGACCATGCCGTTCCCAGATGCCCAGCACCTCACCGAAATGCTCCAGCACGGCGTCCCCGGCAGCATGACCGAAGCGGTCATTCACCTGCTTGAAGTGATCGATATCGAGCAGCGCGACGATATAGCGGTCATCGGGCAGCCCTTCCGCCTTGAGCTCGTCCACCGCACGCTCGAACGCGCCACGATTGCGCATCTGGGTAAGCGAATCGCGCTCGGCCAATATGCGCAGCTGCTCCATCGACGAAGCCAGCGCACCGTTTACCTTCGCCAGCCTGCGCGACAGGTGGATATGCTGGCGATGCAGCAGGGCCACCCGCCTTGCCTGGCGCAGGAACACGCTCGCAAAAGCGAGGAGGATGCCCATCAGGATAACGAAACCAACCAGCAGAACCGGCCCCACCACCGGCATGATTGCAATTGCAATCGGCAGGGTGCCCAGCGACGCCCCGACAAGCGAGGATCTGACTGCGGGCGGATAAAGCGCGCCTGCAACCATCATCAGGCAGATCGCGACGATGGAGGTGAGCGCGACCAGGAATTCCGCATTGGTCCGGGTTTCGACGATGGGGAAAGACCACAGCAGCGCACCCCACAGAAAGCCCGTCGCACCCATGCCGATGCTCAGGTGGCGCAGCTTCCGCGTATAGTCCTGCTTGCGTTCGACCGCATCGAGCACGCATTTTGCACTTCGATGATTGATCAGCACCGTCACGATATGGAGGATGGCGACGGCAACGGCCCATTGCGGACGAAACAGATCCGACGATAGCCACAGGATGAGGAACAGCCCGACGGCACGCGACCGGATCGCCAGCAATTCGCGCAGCACAAACTGGCGGACAAGCTCTTCGCGGACAAAGGTGCGAACCCTGCTGCCCGGAACAGCGCGCACGGGCGAACGCGGCCCGCCCGGTACAATCCGGGAGAGCCGATCCCACAGCGTGTTCAGGGAACTGGGTGTCCGCGTCTTCAAATCCATCGTCTGCATTGCTTCGCAGACCGGATTGGCAGCACAACAATTCAGCCCCGACAATGAAGCTGGTTTAGCCCGTCCTCAGGGAAATGGTTTCGATTTGGCTACCGGTGGTCAGCCGCGCGGGAATTGTCAGTCCCTGAAACCCGGATCGATCCGGTCGAGCTTGCGCAGCAGGGCCGGCCAGGCGAGCGCATTGGCGACCATGCCGATACCCGCCGGCGGGGTTTGTGCCTTGACCTTTTCCGGCGTGCCCTGCGGCGGGTTGTAGAGCCCATCTCGTCCTGCTGCGAGCATATGCACCTGCGCTTCGCACGCCCGTTCGATGAAATAGAGCCGCAGGAAACATTCGCCCACCGTCTTGCCGATTGCCAGCGTGCCGTGGTTGCGCAGGATCATGGTGTGCTTGTCGCCCATATCCTCGACCAGCCGTTCGCGCTCCTCGAGGTCGGTCGCGATGCCTTCATACTCGTGATAGGCGATATCACTGCGCGCGATCATCCCGGTTTGCGTGTGTTCCATCAACCCATCGGCCATCGCGCTCACCGCCTGCCCATGCGGGGTGTGGAGGTGCATCACCGAATGCGCCTCTTCACAATTCATATGCAGGGCCGAATGGATGGTGAAGCCCGCCGGGTTGACCGGATGCGGGCTCGGGATCACCGGCTGCCCGTCGACATCGATCTTGACCAGCGAGGAAGCGGTGATCTCCTCGAACATCATGTCGTAGGGGTTGATCAGGAAGTGATGCTCAGGCCCCGGTACGCGGGCCGAAAGGTGGGTGAAGATCAGGTCATCCCACCCGTAAAGCGCAACCAGCCGATAGGCCGCAGCCAGATCGACACGGACCGCCCATTCCTCGTCCGAAACCTGCGCCCGGACATCGGCGTCCGACCCGCCGGGATTGTCGTTCATTACGGTGGCCATGGCTGCTCTCTCCTTCAGTCTCTTTGAGCAACCGATAGCACGCCGCGCGCCGATCACATACCCGGCAATTTGAACCCCGGCGGCAGGCCCATTCCGCCCTGGATATTCTGCATTTCCTGGTTGGAAACCCGATCCGCCTTGTCGCGGGCATCGTTGAAAGCGGCGGTGACGAGGTCTTCGACCATCTGCTTCTCTTCGGGCTTCATCAGGCTCTCGTCGATCGAGACGCCGAGGATGCGGCCCTTCGCGCTGGCGCGGACTTTCACCAGGCCGCCGCCCGACTGGCCCTCGACCTCGATCGCATCGAGCTTGGCCTGCATCTCGTTCATCTGGGTCTGGATCGTTTCCGCCGCCTTCTGCGCGGCCTGGATCATTTCTTCCATCGATTGCATGTGAGTATCCTTAGGCAGCGTGGACAAATTCCCCGTGGATCACGGTTCGAGTCCAGATTTGTCCTGACAAGGCGCGAGCGTGCAGGAAGTGCATCGCACTTTCAAGCGTGCGCAACGCCGTCAGGGCAGATTTGGGCCGAACCCCTCCGGGGCCAGTCGAGAAAGCGCCTTTTCCGCGTCCCTCGTCCTTGAATATGCCAGGCATGTCCTGTGTCCTCACTCCTCGAACTGGCGCTTTCTCGACTGGCCGTGACCACGGGGAATTTGTCCACGCTGCCTAAGCTCTCTTGCTCCAGGCGCGGTCGCCCGAAGCGGGGGTGTTGTCGCCGTCGGCCAGTTCGGCATCGGGGAATGCGGCAAAGGTCGCCTCGACCAGCGGATGCGCGCGCATCTTCGCCTCCGCCTCGGCATGGGCGATTTCTTCCAGCTCGCGCAGCGAAGGCGCACCGCCGACGTCGAGCTTGATCACTTCCCACCGCCTGCCGGTGACTTTCAGCAGCACATCGCGCAGTTCGGGCGACGGGTCTTCGGACAACTCGTCGGTCAGCGCATAGGCGAGCTTGCCATCCTCCAGCGTTTCGACGCGTATCCAGTCGCGCATCAGCTGCGCCACTCGCAGGTGCCCGGCCTGGTCGATGCGCTCGACGATGCCCTTCCAGTCGAGCGCGGCTGACGGGGCGGGTGACGAGGTTTCGCCTGAAGCTGCGGGCGCGGCCTGCACACCGGTTTCCGCCAGGTGCTCCAGCTTCTTCGCTAGCTTACCCGGATCGGGCAGGTCGGCTGCATGCAGCACGCGCAGCAGCGCCATCTGCGCGCTGACCAGCGGGTCAGGCGCCTGCCGCACCTCGTCATACCCCTTGAGCAGCAATTGCCACAGCCGGTGGAGCTGGCCTGCTGTCAGGCGCCCGGCCCAGTCAGCCAGCGCCGCGCGTTCCTCGCTGGTCGGGGCATCGGGTTCGCCGCCGCCGATCTGCGCGACGGTGATCCGGTGGACGAGGTCCATCAGCCCGCGCAGCAGCGCCAGCGGCTCGACACCGAGCGCATATTGCTCGTCGATCCCCGCCAGCAGCGCCTTGGCATCGCCATCAAGGACAGTGCCAAGCAGTCGCCGCTGCGCGCTCTTGTCGGTCAGGCCGAGCATGTCGCGCACCCGCTCTGCGGTCACCTTGCCCTCACCACCCAGATCGGCATGGGCGATTGCCTGGTCGAGAATCGAAAGCCCGTCGCGCACCGATCCTTCGGCGGCGGCGGCGATCATGTGCAGCGCCTCTTCCTCCGCTTCGACACCTTCCTCACCGCATACCCAGCCGAAATGGCTTTGCAGGAGTTCGGTCGGGATACGGCGCAAGTCGAAACGCTGGGTGCGGCTGAGCACGGTCACCGGCAGCTTGTCGACCTCGGTCGTGGCGAAAAGGAATTTCACATGCGCCGGCGGTTCCTCAAGTGTCTTGAGCAAGGCATTGAAAGCATTGCGCGACAGCATGTGAACTTCGTCGATAATGTAGATCTTGTAGCGTGCCGAAACTGCGGCATAACGCACCGCTTCGATGATCTCGCGCACATCGTCGACACCGGTGTGGCTCGCGGCGTCCATCTCGATCACGTCGATGTGCCGCCCTTCGGCAATCGCGGTGCAGGGTTCGCACTGGCCGCACGGGTCGATCGTTGGCCCGCCCTGCCCGTCAGGCCCGATACAGTTAAGCGCCTTGGCGATGAGGCGCGCGGTCGAAGTCTTGCCGACCCCCCTCACCCCGGTCATCAGGAAGGCATGCGCCAGCCGGTCCCGCTCGATCGCATTGGCCAGCGTGCGCACCATCGGTTCCTGCCCGATCAGCTGGCTGAAGGTCTGCGGGCGGTACTTGCGTGCGAGCACGCGGTAGGGCTGGCTGGACGCTTGGGGTGCCGGAGCGGGTGCGGCAACCGGCTGCGGCACCGTGTCCTGCGCCCCGCCAAACATCGAGTTCTGCCCTGCCGCCTCCAGCTCCGCTGCACTTGGCGCGCTATCCTCAGCTTCGGGATTGTCGAGCGGATTGTCGGGGTTCTGGGAATCGGGCATCGCTGGCAATCTAGGCACCAAAGCAGCGTTTGTCGAAGCTTGACTTTTCAGTTGCAAATTGCAATTTAATTGCCGTTACGGGAGAGTGGCATGGGTGTGATTGCAGGACGGATGACGGCCGATTTTTCAGGCCCGCTGGTGATCTTCGTGATCGGCATGCGGATCAATCATTTCCACAAGATCGGCAAATGGCTGCCGACCTTCAAGGCAATGGGCCCGATGATAGAGGAATTGTCGAAGAACCCGGACAGCGGCTTCCTCGGCACAGAGTTCACCCTGTGCAGCTGGCGGCAGGTGATGCTGCTGCAATACTGGCGCGATTTCGACAGCCTCGAACGCTACGCCCGCTCTCGCGACGAGAAGCACTGGCCCGCCTGGACGGCTTTCAACAAGCGCATCGGCAATGACGGGACAGTGGGCATTTTCCACGAAACCTATGCCGTTAACGCGGGCGGGTATGAAACCGTTTATGGCAATATGCCGCCTTTCGGGCTTGGCAAGGTCGCCGGGCTCGTCCCCGCAACCGGATCGCGCAACGAGGCACGATCACGCATGCGCGAAACCGCGCAGGCCGACTGACGACCAGGACCGTTTGGCAAAACTGGCATGAAAAAGGAGCCGGGCGACCCGTCGCAATTCACCTGGGCTGCTTCCTTCCGGACCTGACCCGGTGAGCGAACGCAAACGTCCACCCGACTCCCGGCGGCGCATATGGCGAGCACCCCGTCGAAAATCAAGCACCACGATTCAGTCAATTGCCCATTCAGTCGCGGCTTACTAATACCCTCGCATCAGGAGGGCTTGCACATATGTTCCGTTATTTTTGCCGTCTTTCGGCCCTTGTCATGGCGCTGATGCTGGTGGCGCATACCCCTGCGAGTGCGCAGGATATCGATTTTGGCGACGATGGCAGCGATTTCGCGAAGGACGGCGAGTGCGACGACAAGCGGTTTTCCGGGCCGGGCATGACCGATACCCCGCTGCTCGATTCCGATATCGGCCATGACGCGACCGATTGCCGGATCGCCCATGAGCAGGGCCGCGTGACCTATCGTGGAACGGGAGGGCGCGATTCGAGTCATATCCAGTGGGGTGACGACCTCGGCCGGTGGGCCAATGATGGCGAATGCGACGATATGCGTTTCGAAGGGTCGGGAATGACCAAAACCGGGCTGCTTGCAGAAGACGTCAAGCATGACGCCACCGATTGCCGCTCTGCCTATGAAGCGGGGAACCTCGACCTGCGCGGCAGCGGGAGCGCGACAGGCAATGCCAGCGATCCGCTGAGCCCGATCCGGCGGATTGTGCCGATCCGGATCGAAGGGCCGTTCGACTGGGGCAACAACTCCGGCCAGTGGGCCAATGACGGCGAGTGCGACGATATCCGTTTCACCGGTTCGGGCATGTCGACCGTGCTCATGCCCGACAGCATCGGCATGGACGCAGCCGATTGCCGCAACCACTATGATGCTGGCAGCGTCGGGCTGAACCCGCTGTTCAAGACCCCCGCCTCGATCGACGATATCGATTTCGGCAACAACACCAGCGACTATGCCAATGACGGCGAATGCGACGACCTGCGCTTCACCGGCGATTATGCTTCGGAAATGATCTATCTCACCGAAGACATCGGCCACGACGCCAATGATTGCCGCGCGGCCGTGCGCAAGGGCACCGCGCGCTGGCAGATGGACAGCCTGCCGATCGAACTGGGGGCGACTGCGGCTGCGACTGAAGAAGACGCTGCGGAAGCCGCCGCCGACGCAGTGGCAGAGGCTTTCGACGAAACCTGATTTCTAGCGGAAGTTGTCCGCGTATGCCTGCAGCTTGAGCGTCTTCGCCGGGGTCGCGTGGACACGCGCCACAATGCCGTATTTCTCGGCATAGGCCTTTGCCGCATCCTTGTCAGGGAAGGTCAGCACGACCTGCACCTGCGTATCGCCGCTGCCGGTCCAGCCCATCAGCGGATCGGCCCTGCGCGCTTCGGATTGCTCGAATTCGAGCACCCAATCGTCAGTGCGGGCCTTGCCCGATTGCATTGCGCTCTTGGGACGTTGGTAGATTCGTGCGCTCATGCGGATCGCTTTTCCTGTCGCGGCAGGGAAAATCAAGTCGGTTGTTTGTTTTGTTTCTCGCAGAGGGCGCAGAGGAAAGGGGGACGCAGAGGTGTCGTGACGAGCCGCAGGCTCCCTCTGGATCGCAAAGCCCGCGCCAGCCGCGACCGATGAAGGTGGAGGGCGGCTTCGCCGCGGGTGCAATCTCTCTGCGCCTCTCCTTTCCTCCGCGCCCTCTGCGAGAACCCAAAAAGCTCCCCGCGCGAACCCAATCACCGCCTCTCAAATGCATTCTTCGTCTTGAGGCTCGGCTTCTCTGCCCATGGTTCATCCGGCCAGCGGTGCTTTGGATAGCGCCCCTTCATCTCCTTGCGTACATCGGCCCAGCTGCCGCGCCAGAAGCCGGGCAGGTCGCGGGTCGACTGGATCGGGCGACCCGCGGGGCTGGTGAGCTTGAGCAATAGTGGTGTGCGGCCGATCATAGGGTGGCGTTCAAGGCCGAACACTGCCTGCACCCGCACTTCCGCGCTGGGTGCATCATCGCCGGTATAGTCGATGGCGTGACCTGTCCCCGCCGGCGAAGTGAACTCGCGTGGAGCCTCGGTATCGAGCCTTTGCCGGTCCGCCCAGTCAAGCCGGGCGAGCAGCGCATCGACAAGCTTGCCGCGCGGCAGGTCGAGATTGCGCTTCCCCGCCAGCAAGGGCGCAAGCCACTCCTGCGCCGAAGCAGCCAGCACATCGTGTGACAAGGCTTCGAGGCCGACGAATTTCGCCCGGGCCAGCAGGTCGGCAGGCAGGATTTCCCCCAGCCGCCCCACCGCCTTTTCCACAAGCTTGCCCACAAGTGCCGCGGGGTCTGGCTCCGGGTCAGGGCCGGACGCCAGCGTAATCGCGCCCAGCCGCCGTTCGAGCCTTGCCTCGGCACGCCTGTCCTCCTCGTTCCAGCGGATGACCGATTGCCTGTCGATCAAGTGGCCAAGGTGCCGCTCGACCTCTTCACCCGACAATTCCGCCGCCGCCGTAATCCGCGCGCCCTTCGCCTGCCCCTGCGCGTCGCCGATCACCAGCCACTCGGCGCGCGCCAGCGGGCTGGCGGGGTCGAGCACGAAACCCCTGCCTCCGGCCGAAATCCAGTTCTCTCCCGACGGATCGCGTCGCCGTGCCACATTGTCCGGCTTGGCAAGGGCAAGGAATATTGCCGGATTGGTCGCGTCGCCATCGACGCCTGAAACCAGTTGCCCGGCACGGTCGGCCCAGCGCCGCGCCAGCTTGCGAGAGGCATCGGCGCGCGGGCTGCGATCGCCATCCCACCGGCCCAATCGCTGGAGCAAGTCTTCGCCGCGCCCGCCCAGCCCGCCTTCCTGCAACAGCAAGACCAGCTTCGCCGCATCGAGCGCCTGCGAAACCTCCGCCCCGAACAGGACAGCCGCGCCCGATACGGGATCCATCGGCAGGCTGGCGATCTGGTTGCCCTGCGGCGTGATCCGCCCTTCCCCATCCAGCGCGCCGAGCTTCACCAACCGGTCACGCGCGGATGCTATCGACGCCTCGGGCGGCGGGTCGAGCCAGGGCAGGTTCGCCGGATCGCTCGTGCCCCATTTGGCGAGTGACAGCACCAGCGGCGCAAGGTCGGCGCTTTCGATCTCTGGCACATCGAATTCGGGGCGGCCCGCATGCGCTGCTTCTTCCCACAGGCGATAGGCGATGCCCGGCCCCTGCCGCGCGGCGCGGCCTGCACGCTGCCCGGCCGATGCCTGGCTCGCTCGCCGGGTGACGAGGTGCGTGGTTGCCGTCGAACGGTCGAATTCCGCATGCCGCGCCAGCCCGCTGTCGACAACCACCGATACGCCATCGAGCGTGAGCGAGGTTTCCGCGATAGCGGTTGCCAGCACGATGCGCCGCCTGCCCTGCGGATCGCGGCGAATGGCAGCGCGCTGGTCTTGCGGCTGGACCTGCCCGTGAAGCGGCAGGATCGGCGCATCGGGCAGCCGCTCTGCCAGCCTCTCGCGGGTGCGCTCGATCTCTCCCACACCGGGCAGGAAGGCGAGGATATCGCCCTCCTCCTCACGCCATGCGGTAAGGATCGCAGCGCTCATCGCATCCTCGATCCGCTTGTCAGGTGATGTGCCCAACCATCTGATTTCGAGTGGGAAGGCCTTGCCCTCGCTCTCGATCACCGATGCCCCCGGCCCGAGCAACCGGGCGAACCGCGCGCCATCGATGGTTGCCGACATCACGCAAATGCGCAGGTCCTCGCGCAGCACCGCGCGGCTTTCCAGCGCCAGCGCCAGCCCAAGGTCGCTGTCGAGATGCCGCTCATGCGCCTCGTCGAACAGCACTGCCGACACGCCCGCCAGTTCGGGGTCGTCGACGATGCGGTTGACGAAGATCGCTTCGGTCATCACCAGCACCCGCGTCTTCGCCGAAGTCCTGCTGTCGAGCCGGGTGAGGTATCCGATGGTTTCCCCCGCCTTCTCGCCCAGCAGTTCCGCCATTCGTTCAGCAGCGGCGCGCGCGGCAACCCGGCGCGGGCTGAGCAGGATGACCTGACCGCCGCACCAGTCCTGGTCGAGCAGCGCAGGTGCGACCGAAGTGGTCTTGCCGGCCCCCGGCGGAGCGACGAGCACGGCAGCACCCTGCCCGCGCAGGGCGTCGAGCAGTTCGGGCAGGACAGCGTGGATGGGCAGGCTGTGCTCAGCCATCGCATTTCCGTTCGTGCTGAGCCTGTCGAAGCACCGTCCTTCCTTTCACAATTCGCTCTAGGAAGAAGGACGGCCCTTCGACAAGCTCAGGGCGAACGGACCGGCGGTTTTTCCCTCAATACCCCCGCGCGACCGCAAAATGCGCCGCCTCGGCCATCGCCGCACGGGCCTTGTTGTCGGGGAAAATCGAGATCGCATCCACCGCACGCTCGGCGAAATGCCGCGCGCGTTCGCGGGTCGCCTCGAGCGCGTCGTATTTCGCGATCAGCGCGATTGCCTCTTCCAGGTCGGCATCGCTCGACCGGTGGCCGAGTATCGCCGCCTGCCAGAATTTGCGTTCTTCCTCGGTGCCGCGCGCATAGGCGAGGATCACCGGCAGCGTCATCTTGCCCTCACGGAAATCGTCGCCGCGATCCTTGCCCATTTCGGCGGCATCGGAATCGTAGTCGATCGCATCGTCGACCAGCTGGAAAGCAACGCCAAGGTTGCGCCCGTAATCGTCGAGCGCCTGTTCCTCGCGCTCGCCACATTCGGCGACAACGGCAGCGATCCGGCTGGCGGCGGCGAACAGTGCGGCGGTCTTGGCGCCGATGATGTGGAGGTAACGCTCCTCGCTCGTCTCGATCTTGCGCTGGGCGGTCAGCTGGTCGACCTCGCCCTCAGCAATCACCGCGCTGGCGTTGGAGAGGATTTTCAGCACCTTGAGGCTGCCATCCTCGGTCATCAGTTCGAAGCTGCGGCTGAACAGGAAATCGCCCACCAGCACAGTCGCCGGATTGCCGAAGATGATGTTCGCCGCCGCCTTGCCGCGCCGCATCTCGCTGCCATCGACGACATCGTCGTGCAGCAGCGTGGCGGTGTGGATGAACTCGACCGCAGCCGCCAGCTTATGGTGCCGCGTGCCGTTATATCCCACCAGCTCTGCCCCGGCGAGCGTCAGCATCGGGCGCAGCCGCTTGCCGCCGCCCGAGATCAGGTGTCCCGCCAGGGCGGGAATCAGCGGGATTTCGCTCTGCATCCGGTCGAGGATCACTGCATTGACCGAATTCATGCCCGGCGCGGTCAGCGCGAGCATCGGATCGAGGGTGGGTTTCTTGCGCGGCAGGGGGACGACTTCGGCGGTCATGCCGCCCGCTCTGGCCGCCTGCCCGCACAATGGCAAGTGCGAAGCGCCTTGGCTTGGTTGCAAAACGCGTGATAGGCAATGCGCGATGAGCAAGCCAGTCGACACGCCCGCACCCGATCCGCAACTCGCAGCCTTCCGCCGCAGCATCGACAATATCGATGCCGCGCTGATCCATATGCTGGCCGAACGCTTCCGCATCACCCAGGCGGTGGGCGAGTACAAGGCGAAGACATCCCTCCCCCCCGCCGATCCCGGCCGCGAGCAAAAGCAGATCGCCCGCCTACGCGCACTGGCGGAAGAGGCACATCTCGATCCCGAATTCTCGGAGAAATTCCTCCGTTTCATTATCGACGAGGTTATCCGGCATCACGAGCAAGCGCGGCGTGATTGAAACCGCCTTCGACACGCCGAGCCTGCGGCTGCGGATTGCGAAGACGCTGTTCAAGCTGCTGCCAGCGCCCTTCCCCGAAGCATCGGAGATTCGCGAGAAACTGGCCCGCCGCAAGCCGCCACAGGCCGCGCCCATGCCCAGGGCGGTGGAAAAGCAGTTCGTGGTCGAGCAGCAGGATCACTGGGGCGTGCCGGTCTACCACCTGACCCCGCGCGAGAATCGATCCGAATGGCAGATCGTCTATCTCCATGGTGGCGGATATGTGAACCCGATGCACGCGGTGCATTGGGGCGTGCTGCGCGAACTGGCCAAAGCAACCGGTGCGACGATTACCCTGCCGCTCTATCCGCTCGCGCCCGAGCATGACTACAAGCCAGGGCGCGATCTCGTGCTCGACATCTACGAGCATATCAGGGTCGAAAATCCCGGCGCGAAGATCGCATTGGCGGGGGACAGCGCGGGCGGCAATTTCGCACTCGGCACCGCGATCCGCTTGCGTGAGAGCGAGCATCCGCAACCCGATGCACTGGTGCTGTTTGCGCCATGGATGGACCTGACGATGGCCGACGAACGCGCCCGCATCGTCGAACAGCACGACATCATGCTGGGGGTCGACAGGCTGCGTATCTGCGGCGAGATGTGGGCGGGCGAGGATGACCCTGCGCGGCACGACCTCAGCCCGCTGAACGCGGAGTTGTCAGGCCTGCCGCCAATGGCGATTTTCCAGGGAACGCACGACATCCTGTGCGTCGACGCACGCAGCTTTGCCGAGCGCGCCGAGGCGGAGGGGCATAAGGTCCGGTATTATGAGTATGAAGGCGCGTTCCACGACTTCATGATCGCCACCTTCACCCGCGAGGCGCAGCATTGCTACGCTCGCACGGGTGAATTCCTCGACAGTTTGTAGAGCCTAATCGTCGACCTTTCGCGAGGGCGTGGTGTTGCGCGGGTTGCTGCGCGGTGCCGGGCGGCTTTCGACGGTCGGGCGCGCGGCGGGTGCCGGGCGCGCAACTGGTGCCGACTGCGTCCGCTGCGCCGGTGCGCTCTGCGTGCGTTGCGCTGGCACCGGACGCGTCACCTGCGCAGGAGCCGACTGACTCCGCTGGACCGGAGGCGCAACACGCGGCGTCCGCGCCGGAGCCGTCTGGCTCCGCTGCGTTGGGTTGGGGCGATAGCGCTGGACAGGCGGGGCCGTGCGCGGCGCAGGTGCGGTCGACTGGACATCGGACTGCGGGCTGGCACTCACCCCGCGATCGCGGCGGGTTCCGCTGCGGTCACCGTCACGGCGCCCGTCCCGCTGGCCCGAACGGGCTGCCGGATCGGGGCTGAGGCCAAAGCCACGGCCCGAATTGCCATTGCCCGCGCCATCGCCGTGCCTGTCTCCGCGACGCCCGCCGCGCCGGTTCTCACCATCGCGGTCATGCCGACGATGATCGCTGTAGCGGCCATCATTGTCGCGCGAATAGCCGGACCAGTTCTCACCGCGATGGCGGTTATTGCGCCCGCGCCCTTCCCAGTAATGCCGGTGGCGATCCGACCACCGATGGCGATTGCCGCCCCGGTCGTAGATATAATAGCCGACACCGGGATAATAGTAGTTGTCGTACCAGCCGAACCAGTACCCGGTGTAATAGGGATCGTAGTAGCTGTCGTAATAGGGGTCGTAGTAACCGCCGTAATAGCCGCCATCATAATAGCCGCTGCCGACCGAACCATAGCCATACAGGCTGCTGCATCCGCCGAGCGACGCCGCCGCTGCGCCGATCAACGCGAGTTTGAGTAACGAATGCCCCACGAAAATTCTCCCGATTCGAGGAAGTGTTAAGATAGATTCGCATTTATCTGAACAAAATTGAATGATGGCTTAACTTGCCGCGTGCCAATCCCCGACCAAACCCCTGGCATTTACCGGATATTATGGTTTCCGTGCCATTTACCAAACATGGCAAGTGCTCCGCTTCCTTTCGACGGACCCGATCCGGATATGCCCGCGACGCTCGGGCGGCGTTCGGCCGAGCGTTTCAAGGTGCTCGTCCCGGCGCGGCTCGTCCTGCTCGCTGGCGAATTCGAATGTGCGCTGGAAGATATTTCGACCAGCGGCGCACGGATCATCACCGATGTTCCGCTGCGAACGGGCAACCAGGGTATCCTGCGCTGCTCGCCGCTCGACGTGCTGTTCTCGGTCTGCTGGACCGAAGGCAAGAGCGCAGGGCTGCAGTTCGACGAGGAAGCCAGCCTCGGCACCATTCGCCAGCTGCGCTGGAACAATGACTGCTATCGCAGCCACCATGACGAGGAACTGCGTCGCATGCTGCAGGGCTGGATGAAACGCGGCGAAGCAGCCGCGATCATGCAGCAACCGATGCGTTCGGTTTGATCGTTATCCGGAAACGCCCCTATTTGGGCACATAGGTCCCCACCGCAACGGAGCCGCCCTTCTCAAGATGGGCGACATAGATCTTCGCCGCTTCGACCAGCGCTTCGTAACTGGCGAACTGGCAATCGCCGCCTTCGTCGCGCGTCACGCCTTTCAGGGCAGCCACAGAGTTGATGCAGTCTCCAGGGTATCGCACCACGGTTCCATCGGCCTTCTTGTTGATGATGCCATACTGCACTTCACCGCCGCTGAGGCTATCCTGCTGCAGGATATACCAGCCCGGTTTGACAAGGTCGAAACGCAGGAAACGCGCCGTCGAGTTGGCATCCTGCTTGGTCCAGTAGTCACCCGATTTGGTGATCGTGACCGAGTTGGTGCCTTCGGTGTACTCGCCAACGATGCCCGGATCGTCGATCCGCGGGACGGTGATGAACGGCGTGGTCGATTCCCAGCACCCTGAAAGCGTCACGGCAGCACATGCCACCGCCAGAATTGCGCAAAATTTCATAATGTCCCCCACAGGAATGTGGCGATGACCTAGCGCAAATTTCCGATTTCCGTCTAGCCCGCCCGTGGCAAATTCAGCCGCACCAGCAGGCCGCCCAGGTCCTCACTCTCATCGAGCGTGACCCTGCCACCATAGATTTCCGCCACATCGCGCACGATGGCGAGGCCCAGGCCGGTTCCCGGCTTGCCGGTATCGAGCCGCGCGCCACGATCGAAGATTTCCTCGTATTTCTCACGCGGTATGCCCATGCCGTCATCCTCGATCCAGATTTCGCAGCGTTCGCTATCGTCGCGGTCGGCATCGACCGTAACGAATACGCTGCCGCCGCCATATTTGGCTGCGTTCTCGATCAGGTTGCCGAGGATTTCGTCGAGGTCCTGCCGCTCGATCGCGACCTGCGCCTCGCGGTTGCCGTCGAGGTCGAACCGGGTGCTCTCATATATCCGGGTGACCGCGCGCAGCACCGATTCCGCGCTGGGCCAAACGGCTGCACGCGATAGCCCGGTGGCGCGCCGCCCGACCGCCCTCGCCCGTGCGAGGTGGTGGTCGACATGGCGTTGCATCACCTTGGTCTCGCGGAAGACATGGCTCGCCAGCTTGGGATCGCGCGCAGTTGCTGCATTGGTCAACACGGTCAGCGGAGTCTTGAGTGCATGGGCAAGGTTGCCTGCATGCATACGCGCCTCTTCCGCCTGTTTTTCCGAATGGGCGAGCAACATGTTGAGCTCTTCGACCAATGGCTGGACCTCCAGCGGGAGCGGATCGGTCACCCGGTTCACCCCGGTCGTCCTGATCTTCTGGATTGCCATGCGGATGCGGCGCAGCGGGCGCAGGCCATACCAGCTTTGCAACGCCGCCATCATGATCAGGCCGAAGGCCAGTACCGCAAAACTCCACAGCAGGATCGAGCGGATGCGGGCGATCTGGTAGTCGAGTTCCTCACGCGCCGAAGCCACCGCAAAGGTCCATTGTGTATCGTCGTCGGGCAACACGACGCTGCGCTCGACAATCCGCAGCGGTTCCCCCTCGATCTGGTTGCTGTTGTAGAAATGCGGCTCCATGTCGACATGCTCGTCCTCCACCTGGAGCGGCGCATCCCACAAGGACCGCGAGAGGTACCCTTCCTTGCCCGGTGAACTGATCTGGAAATAGAGCCCGCTATTGGGTTCGAGGAAGCGCGGCTCGCCGATGGGACGGTTGAAATAGACCTCCCCATCCGGCCCGATCTCTGCCGTCACCAGCATGGCATTGAGCAAATATTCGAGCTGGTCGTCGAAATTCTTTTCGACGAGGTTAGTCAGCACCCGATCGAGCGCGAAGCCACCGGCCAGCAGGAGGATAAGGATCCAGCCTGCCGCAATCGCCATCATCCGGCGTGAGAGGCTGCCAGTGTGGGGCGGAGCCGCCCCCCCGGCGATTTCGGCATTCAATGTCGCTGCTTCGGCATCGTCGCGCAGCGCGGCAGGCGTTTCACCGCCCGCCTTCACTGCACCCGAAGCGTTCATCGCATTTGCCTTAGTTGGCGCGCGGCGCTTCCGCCGGATCGTCGAGACTGTAGCCGAGGCCGCGGATGGTGGTGATCACATCGGCGCCGAGCTTCTTGCGGATCCGCGTCACGAACACCTCGATCGTGTTCGAATCCCGGTCGAAATCCTGGTCGTAAATATGCTCGATCAACTCGGTCCGGCTGACGACCTTGCCCTTGTGATGCATCAGGTAGCCGAGCAGCTTGTATTCCTGCGCGGTCAGCTTGACCGGCTCGCCCGCCAGCGTAACACGGCCCGAACGGGTGTCGAGACGCACATCACCTGCGGTCAGCTCGCTCGACGTGTTGCCCGAGGCACGACGGATCAGCGCGCGCAAACGGGCGATCAGTTCTTCGGTCTGGAACGGCTTGGCAAGATAGTCATCCGCCCCGGCATCGAGGCCCGCCACCTTGTCCGACCAGCTGTCACGCGCGGTCAGCACCAGAACCGGAAAGGTACGGCCTTCCTTGCGCCACATTCCCAGCACGGTCAGCCCGTCGATCTCGGGCAGGCCGAGGTCGAGGATCACGGCATCGTAATCGCCCGTACTGCCAAGGAAATGGCCGTCTTCGCCATCGGTGGACAGGTCCACCGCATAGCCGGTCTGTTCGAGCGTGCTCTTCAATTGCTGGCCGAGTGTCGGTTCGTCCTCGACGATCAGGATACGCATGGTCGACTGGGTCCCCTTTGTTTACGCGCTTGCTAAGTGGTCTTTTGAAGCAAACGCGTCAACTCGCGCCGTGGTTTCAATGTGGGTTGGCAATCAGTTGCTGCGGCGCAAGACGCGCCCGGTGCGCGCGTCGACATCGACATACATGACCTTGCCATCGCGAATGAACTTGAGGCGATAGGCCATGGCGGCGCTGTCATAGGCGGGGCCAAGATACTCGGCCCCGCGCATGGACGGCAGCACGCGCCGCTCGATCTCACGCAGGGAAAGGACGTTGCCCGCGCGCATTTCCTTGCGCGCCTCGCCCTGCTCGTTGGGAGGCTGCTGCGCATGGGCAGCGGGCGCGGCGAGCGTTGCTGCGAGCAGCGAGACTGCGACAATCGAGGCGAATTTCGGCTTCATCGTGCCTGTCTGCCTAAGCCCACCCCATTGAACAAGCTCTGAATGGCGGCGTTGCCATGGGTTCAGACTGTTTGCCGATCTGTTACTGCATCATCTCATAGGTGACATTGACGGTGACGCTGCTGCCGACCTGCCCCGGCTGGATCGGGGTCGAAGCATCGGCTGTGGCTTCTGCCACTGCCATGCGCAGCATCGGCACCGGACGGTTGACCATCACGTTTTCGCTGATCTGGATGACACGGATATCGGAATAGCCACCCATGCGGGCATAGTCACGGGCCATTGCCTCGGCGCGTTTCATCGCAGCGGCACGCGCCTGTGCCTTGGCGGCGGTGTCGTCATCGATCGAGAAATCCGGGCCCGACAAGTCGGTCGCCCCAGCCGCCACCAACGCATCGAGCACAGGGCCGGTCTTGTCGATATCGCGCAGCACCACGCTCACCCGGTTCGATGCCTGGTAGCCTTTGAATTCCTGCTGCTGCGTCGTGCGGTTGTAGTCATATTGCGGATAAAGGCTGACGCCGGTCGTCTGGATATCCTTCTCCGCTACGCCAAGCGACTTGATCCGGTCGATCACCGATTTCATCTCGCGCGCATTGATCCGCATCGCTTCCACTGCGGTGCCCGCGCGGCTGGATACGCCTGCGCCAATGGTGGCGAGATCGGGATCGCCCTTGACGGTTTCGGTCACCGAAAGCTCGACCACCGGCTGGCTGGTGGTAACCTGGACTTCAGCCTGCGCCGGCGCAGCAAGCGCGACTGCAGCGGTGCCGAGGGCAATCGAAAGGGCAAGGTTTTTCATCGGATTTTCTCCATGTTATGTTGTTACATTGGCACCCTGTTCGCGGAGTCGGGCTTTCATCAAGCTGAATAGCTGAACCCTGCGCAATCTGCGCCTCTCTTGCATCCCAACGCGCCGCGTGGCCTATAGGTTTCGCAATGTCGGGGGATTGTCGATGAAACTGTTGCAAAAACTTGTTGCGGCAATGGCGCTTGTCGCCAGCCCGATCGCTGCGCAGGAGATGGAACAGGTCCTGCCGCGCGAGGCGGGCGAAGGCGGCGGGCCATACGGCACGCTGGTGATCCGCGGTGCAACGATGATCGACGGTACCGGCGCCCCGCCCGAAGGGCCGGTCGATATCGTGGTCGAGGGCAACCGCATTGCCACCGTTGCACGGGGCGGCGCTTCGCCGTCGGTTATCGCCGGGGCCGATCGCGTGGTCGATGCGCAGGGCATGTATGTCCTGCCCGGCTTCGTCGATGTGCACGGCCACAATGGCGACCCCGACAAGGCACCCCAGCCCTCCTACGGCTTCAAGCTCTGGCTGGCGCATGGCGTAACCACGGTGCGCGGGGTCGGCTTTGGCTGGGGGCCGGACGATCCCTCGCTCGACCAGAAGCGCAGGAGCGCGGCGAATACCATCGTCGCCCCGCGCCTGTTCGCCTATGCCGTGCCGGGCGACGTATGGTCGGGCGGCGCGGTCGACACGCCCGAGAAGGGCCGCGAATGGGTGCGCTGGGCCAAGGCTCGCGGCTATGACGGGGTCAAGTTCTTCAACAATGAAGACCCGGCCACCTTCAGCGCGATTAATGAAGAGGCGGAGAAGCTCGGCCTCGGCACGGTGGCCCACCTTGGTCAGCGCGGCATTGCTCAGGTCAATGCGCGCAAGGCAATCGAACTCGGTCTCGATGGCGTCACCCATTTCTACGGCCATTTCGAAAGCCTGCTGGAAGACAGCGCAGCGCCGCAATACCCGGCGGACTACAACTATCTCGACGAACAAAGCCGCTTCGCATGGGTCGCGCGGCTGGCCGATCAGGTCGGCGAGCCGGGCAGCGAGGAATGGGACGAATATATCGACTTCATGGTCGAACAGGGCGTGACGCTCAACCCCACTTTCAACATCTATTCCGCCAGCCGAGACGTTATGCGCGCGCGCAATCTCGAATGGCACGAGCAATACACCCTGCCCCAGCTGATGGAGTTCTACTCCCCCAGCCTCACCAATCACGGCAGCTATTACCACGACTGGTCGAGCGAGGACGAGGTCGCGTGGCGCAATTTCTATCGCAAATGGTTCGACCTGACCCGCGAGTTCCACCGTCGCGGCGGGCGCGTGACCGCGGGCTCCGATCCGGGCTATATCTACCAGACATGGGGCTTCGCCTATATCGGCGAGCTTGAAATGCTGCGCGAGGCGGGCCTGACCCCGCTCGAAGTGATCCGTGCTGCAACCATGAACGGGGCGGAGGAAATCTGGCAGTCCAAGGGCGGCAACCCGCCGTTCGGGACAATCAAACCGGGCAAGCTGGCAGACCTTGTGATCGTGCCGGAGAACCCGCTGGCGAACCTCAAGGTGCTATACGGCACCGGCCACACAAGACTGAACCGTGACACGAACCAGTTGGAAACGGTCGGCGGGGTCCGTTGGACGGTGAAGGATGGTATCGTTTACGACGCGCACCAGCTTCTGGCCGATGTCGCCGAAATGGTGGAAGCGGAAAAGGCCGGGCGCGGGGAACGGTAATCCGGAACCATTCGTCTCGAGCTTGTCGAGGGACCGGGCCGAACCTAGCCGAGGCGCTGTGTCGCGGAAGGTTCCCGGCCAAGCTCGAACCAGCCCTTCGACCAGCTCAGGGCGAACGGATGCTGGTTTGTCTTGCGGCCCGCACCGCCAACGCCTAGCTGCCACCGGCTATGGCGCAACCTCCCATCCTCAGCCTTGAAGGCATCGCCCTGCAGCAGGGTGGAAAGTGGCTGTTCGGCGGTCCCGATCACGATGATCTCGACCTCCATATCCAGCCGCGCGACCGGCTCGCGCTGATCGGCCGCAACGGCGCTGGCAAGACGACTTTGTTCCGCCTGATCGACGACCGGATCGAGGCCGACAAGGGCGAGCGCAAGGTCAAACCGGGCTTGCGGATCGTGGTGCTGGAACAGGAACCCGATTTTACAGGATACGACACGCTGATGGACTTCGCACTTGCGGGCGACCATCCGCCTGCCGAGCACGAGGTCGAAGCCATCGCCGGCCAGCTTGGTATCGACATGGGCACGCCCGCAAGCGGCGCAAGCGGCGGCGAAAAACGCCGCGCCGCCATCGCCCGTGCGCTGGCACAGGACCCTGACCTGCTGTTGATGGACGAGCCGACCAACCACCTCGACCTCGCCGCAATCGACTGGCTCGAAAGCTGGCTCGACCGCTACAAGGGCGCCTTCATCGTTATCAGCCACGATCGAACCTTCCTCAAGCGGCTGACCAAGGCAACCATCTGGCTCGATCGCGGGACGCTGCGGCGCAAGGAAGTCGGCTTCGGCGGCTACGAGGCGTGGGAAGAACAGGTCTATGCCGAGGAAGCCCGCGCGGCCGAAAAGCTCGACGCCAAGCTGAAGATCGAGGCCCACTGGCTCGAACGCGGGGTGACCGCACGGCGCAAGCGCAACCAGGGGCGGCTTGAAAAACTGTGGCAGATGCGCGCCCAGCGCGCGGCGATGATCACGCCGACCGGCAGCGCCAAGCTGGGCCTTGCGACCGAGGAAGAGTTCAAGAGCAAGTCCGTGATCGTCGCGGAGAATGTCTCCAAATCCTACCCGGCACGTGGAACCCCTATCCCCGTTCGTGCTGAGCCTGTCGAAGCACCTGCACCGGGCCCTTCGACAAGCTCAGGGCGAACGGAGGACACCTCTAATGGGCGCAAGATCATCCGCGACTTCACCCTGCGTATCCAGCGCGGCGACCGGATTGGCGTCGTCGGATCGAACGGCGCAGGCAAGACCACCCTGCTCAAACTGCTGACCGGCGAGTTGCAGCCCGATAGCGGCAAGGTCGAAATCTCGAAGAAACTCACCGGCGTGATGATCGATCAGCAGCGCAGCCTGCTCGAAGGCGACCGCACAGTGCGGCAGGTGCTGGCCGAAGGTGGCGACTGGATCGACGTGCGCGGGGTGCGCAAGCATGTGCAGGGCTATCTCAAGGATTTCCTGTTCGATCCCAAGGTGGTCGACACCAAGGTCGGCATCATGTCAGGCGGCGAGCGTTCGCGACTGCTGCTGGCGCGCGAATTTGCCCGCAAGTCGAACCTGCTGGTATTGGACGAGCCGACCAACGATCTCGACCTCGAAACGCTCGACCTGCTGCAGGAAGTGATTGCCGATTACGAAGGCACCGTGCTGATCGTCAGCCACGACCGCGATTTCCTCGACAAGACCGTGACGATTACGCTTGGCCTCGACGGCAGTGGCTTCGTCGACATTGTCGCCGGTGGTTACGAGGACTGGGAAGAGAAACGGCGCGAACGCAACAAGGGGCCGTCGAAAGCGAAGGCGGACAGGTCCGAAGTTCCCGCCTCGCCGCCCCCAGCGGCACCCAAATCGACCAAGCTGTCCTACAAGGACCAGCGCGATTACGAGCTGTTGCCCAAGCGGATCGAGGAACTCGAAGCGGCAATCGCCAGGGGCGAAACACTGCTGTCCGATCCCGATCTCTACACCGCCGACCCGCAGAAATTCGCCAATATCAGCAAGGGCGTAGAGAATGCCCGTGCCGAGAAAGACACCGCAGAGGAACGCTGGCTCGAACTGGCGGAACTGGTCGAGGGGTGAGCCTTCACGGCGAAATCCTGCGCTGCCAGACCTGCGCGAAATTCCTGCCCCACGGCATCCGGCCTATCGTCAGCTTCTCTTCAACCGCCAGCTTGCTAATCATCGGGCAGGCACCCGGGTCGAAAGTCCACGCAAGCGGCATCCCGTGGGATGACCCAAGCGGTGACCGGCTGCGCGAATGGACTGGCCTGTCGAAAGAACAGATGTACGATCCGGCGCAGGTTGCGCTGGTGCCGATGGGCTTCTGCTATCCCGGCAAGGGCAAAAGCGGCGACTTGCCGCCCCGCCCCGAATGTGCGCCGCAATGGCACGACCGCGTGCTCGCCGAACTGCCTGCGGACCGCCTCACCCTGCTGGTCGGCAGCTATGCCCAGGAACAATATATGCCCGACACGCGAAGGCTCTCTTTGACGGAACGGGTGGGGCAATATCGCGAGCATCTGCCCCACCGCATCCCGCTGCCTCACCCATCGTGGCGCAGTACGATCTGGATGCGGAAGAATGCGTGGTTCGAGGCGGACGTGCTGCCGGTTCTGCGTGAACGGGTGTCGCAAATGTTGGGGTTTTAGGTTTCACACGAAGGCACGAAGGCACCAAGATGGACCGCCTGCGATAGTAGGCCTGCCAAACCTCAAGCGTCGCAATCGTGGAGAGCATGAAATAGGAGTGCGGCTTCGCCACGAGTGCACCTTCTTCGTGCCTTCGTGTGAAAAAATTCAATTGATCCGATAGAAATCCGCCACCCGGTCGAGCGCGATCCTGAGCACCAGCTTGCCGCTGCGCGCGGGCCATTGCAGCGCCCGCTCGGCATCGGGCAGGCCCTCGCAGGCGCAGACAACGCGCCACAATATGTCCTGCAACCCCTTGCCCGCTTCGGCGAGCGCACCGTGGAAGCGATCTTTTGCCGCAATCTGGCGTTCGGTCGGCGACAGGCCCACGTCACCACCCTGCGCTTTTATCCGAACCGGATCCCAACGCATGGTCACATTCGGCTCGAGCTGGGCTCGCTCGTAGTCGGCACGCAGCCGTTCCCCTGCGTCGAAGAGCCGTTCATCGATATGCCCGCGCGCGTGCAACCAGCCGAGCGGGGACTCGGCGATGTTGACCGTTGCAGTGCGCCGCTTTCCCCGCGCCCCGCCACGCCGTCGCACGCCTTCACTGGTCAGTTCACGTTCGACGAGTTCGCGGCGCATAGGTTTCTCCCCTGGATGAAGCGAATCATCCCTTGCCAAATACGGATAGTTGTAGGAAAGAAAAAACCGATTTGGTTATAGTTATCGTCACCCTGAACTTGTTTCAGGGTCCAGCCCTCCACCAGCTCAGAGCGGCGAAAGTGGAGAAATGGATGCTGAAACAAGTTCAGCATGACGAGGATTCTATGGAGGTGGCCGATTGATGATCAATCGCATTCGCGACCTGCGTAAGGCGAAAGGCTGGACCCTTGCCGATCTGGCGGAAGCCTGCACTCCGCCCACCACTCCGCAGACCATCGGGCGGCTTGAAACCGGGATGCGCAATCTGTCGATCAAATGGATGGACCGGATTGCCGGTGCGCTGGGGGTGGAACCGGAAGCACTCGTGCGCTCAGAAGCGACAGCACATCCCAAGGTTGTCGCCCGCCTGATCGATGCCGGGGCAGAAGCACTGGCAAAGCAGGCCGATGCCGTGCTGCCGACTGAGCTTGGCGGCGATGCCCCGCTGATGGCGCTCTCCATCGAGGCGGGAATGGGCGAGTATCGCGCGGGCGACCAGTTGTGGCTGCGCCAGCTCGATCCGGCGGACAGCGCGCGGGCGATCAATCGCGACGTGCTTGTCCCGCGCCCCGGCGGCCGCTTTGCATTCGGCAGGCTGATCGATCGGCAAGGCACGCTGGTGGGCGTCCTGCCGCCCGGCATGGGGCAGAAACAGCAGGTGGTCGACAATCCGCCCTGGCTGGCGGTGGCCGAAATGCTGGTCCGCAAGCTCTGATACGGCGATGAAACGGATACTTTCGATCTCGACGCTTTACCCCAACGCGCATTCGCCGCGCTTCGGGACTTTCGTCGCCCGCTCGCTCGAGGCGCTGGCGAAGCGTGGCGACTGGCACGTCACCCTGATCAACCCGATCGGTATCCCGCCGATCGCTTTCGGCAAGTACAAGCCACTCGCCAGCGCCGCAGTCGACGGCGAGGAGTTTGGCGTGGAGGTGCATCGCCCGCGCTTCACACTGATTCCCAAGGTCGGGGTGCGCAGCAATCCGTCGGTGATCGCGCGCAAGGTCCTCCCTCTCGCGCAGCGGCTCCACGCGGAAAACCCTTTCGACCTCGTCGATGCGCAGTTTTTCTACCCCGATGGCCCGGCCGCCGCGTGGATCGCCGAAAGCCTTGGCCTGCCCCTGTCGATCAAGGCGCGCGGATCGGACATCACCTTCTGGGGCGCAAAGGATTTTGCCCGCGACCAGATGCTCGATGCCGCTGGACGGGCCAGGGGGCTGCTTGCGGTGTCGCAGGCGCTGGCCGACGATATGGTCAACCTCGGCATGCCGTCCGGGCGTATCTCCCTGCACTATACCGGGCTCGACCGGGACCGGTTCCGCCCGCTCGATCACGCCGGGCTGCGTTCGATGCTGTCGAAATCGCTCGGTTTCGAGCTACCCGTGGCCGCGCCCGTCTTCTCGACTGTCGGTGCACTGGTGCCGCACAAGGGGCAGGATCTTGCCATCGGCGCGCTTGCCCGTTTTCCCGATGCGCATCTCATGCTGGTCGGCAAGGGCGACGACGAAGTGCATTTGCGCAACCTCGCGAATGACTTGCGGGTCGGGCACCGGGTGCACTTCCTCGGCTCGGTCGACCACGACCTGCTTCCCCTGATCCTGTCGGCTTCGGATGCGATGGTCCTGCCCTCTGCGCGCGAAGGGCTCGCCAATGCCTGGGTCGAGGCGATTGCCTGCGGCACGCCGGTGGTCACTGCCGATGTGGGCGGTGCGCGCGAGATCATCACCGGGCCGGGCGCCGGTATCCTTGTTGAACGGACGGTCGAAGACGTGGCTGCCGGAATGGAGCACATGCTGGCAGCAAAGATGAAGCAACAGGTGGTGGCCGCCTATGCCGACCGCTTCAGCTGGCAGCAGCACGCCGCCGACCTCGCCGCCTATTACGAGCGGCTGACCGGCGGCGCCTGAGGCAAATCAGCTTTCGCCGCGCGCCACGCGCTCCTGCTTGTCGGCCACCGTTTCGGCAGGCACGAAGCTGTCCGAAGTTACACCCAGCCAGATCAGGATCGGCGCAGCCATGTAGATCGAGCTGTAAGTCCCGACAAAGATGCCCAGCGTGATCGCCGAGGCAAGGCCGAACAGACTTTCCGGCCCCATCAGCACCAGCGGCACCAGCGCCACCAGCAGCGTCAGCGAGGTCATCACGGTACGCGCCAGCGTTTCGTTGACCGACAGGTCGAGCAGTTCGGGCAGCGGCATCTTGCGATATTTCTTCAGGTTCTCGCGGATGCGGTCATAGACGACGATCGTATCGTTGAGCGAGTAACCGATGATCGCGAGGATCGCGGCGATGATCTGCAGGCTGAATTCGAGCTGGAACAGCGCGAACATGCCCAGCGTCAGTGACACGTCATGGAACAGCGCGAACAGCGCGCCGATGCCGAACTGCCACTCGAACCGGACCCAGATATAGATCGAAATCGCGGCCATGGCGGCAATCAGCGCCCAGATGGCAGTTTCCCAGAATTCGTCGGCAACCTTGCCGCCAACGTTGTCATTGCCGTCGATCACGATCTCATCGTGGTTCTCGGAAATCTTCGCGATGATCTCGTTGGCGATTTTCTGCGCCGCTTCGTTATCGCCCTCTGCCGCATCGGGCAGGCGAACGCGGATCGAGACCTGGTGCTGCTCACCGAATTTCTGCACCACCGGTTCGCCATAGCCGAGCGAACCAACCTGTTCGCGCAGTTCGGGGATCGGCGCGGGCTGGCCTTCCTCGAAGCTGGCACGAATTTCGAGGCCGCCGGCAAAATCGACGCCGTAGTTCAGCCCCTTGCTGAACACCAGCGCCCAGCTCGCCGCAATCAGCAATACGCTGACGACGTAGAACGGCACACGCCATTTGAGGAATTTGATATTGGTGTTGTCGGGGACAAGCTTGAGAAGTCGCATGGTCTATCCCCTCCTTAAATCACGAGTTCGGTCGGACGAGCGCGGCGCAGCCAGCCCGCAACCCACATACGGGTCAGCGTAACGGCAGTGAACACGCTGGTGAACAGGCCGACAATCAGCACCACGGCAAAGCCGCGCACCGGGCCCGAGCCGAACAGGAACAGCAGCACACCGGCGATGAAGTTGGTGATATTCGCGTCATAGATCGCGCGGCTCGCTTCCTTGTAGCCGTTCTCGACAGCAGCCACTACGCGTCGCCCGCGTTTTCGTTCTTCAGCGATACGTTCGTTGATCAGCACATTGGCATCGACCGCCGCACCGATGGTTATCACGAAACCCGCGATGCCCGGCAGCGTCAGCGTGGTGTTGCCGATCGCCATGATGCCCAGCAGCATGCCGATATTGAGGATCAGCGCATAGGTCGAATAGAGGCCGAACCGGCCATAGGTGGCGACCATCAAGGCGATAACCGCGAACAGGCCGACCATGATCGCGATCAGGCCCTTCTTGATCGAATCCGCACCCAGATCCGGCCCGACGGTGCGTTCCTCAACGATCTTGAGATCGACCGGCAAGGCACCCGATTGCAGCTGGATTGCCAGTGCAGCGGCGGAATCGAAGGTGAAATTGCCCGAAATCTGCGCCTGCCCGCCATAAATCGGTTCATTGAAATTGGGCGCGGATATGATCGCACCATCGAGGATGATCGCGAAACGGCGTCCGACATTCTCTGAACTGAGCTTGGCAAACCGGGCACCGCCCTGCGCGTCGAACTTGATGTTCACCACATCTTCATTGGACTGCTGGTCCTTGCCAGCCGTCGCCTCGATCAGCGAGTCACCCTGGATGCCGCCAAGACGGCGGACGACCATCGACGAGCCTTCCTGCCCGCTGCCCTCCGCATAGGGTACGACCTGCGTCCCGACCTTGGTGATTTCGTGCGCTGTCTCATCCGGCAATGCCTGCTGGAACTCCGGATCGACCAGCTTGAACTCGAGCTTGGCGGTCTTGCCGAGCAGTTCCTTGAGCTGTTCCGGATCATCGAGGCCGGGCACCTGCACCACGATGCGATTGTCACCCTGGCGGATGATCGTCGGCTCACGCGTGCCGAGCGCGTCGATACGCTTGCGCACGACATCGGTCGCCGCGTCCATCGCCGAATTGAGCGCGGCATCGGCGCCTGCCTGCGTCTGGGTCAGGACGAAGCGCGTCTCATCGACAACCTCGAGGTTCCACTCGCGCACCAGCCCGCTGCCGTTTATCAGCGGCAGGATTTCCTCGCGTGCACGATCGACGTCTGCTGCGCTGTTGACCATAAAGGTCAACCGGCCGCCGCGTGTCGAGACATCGCCGATGCGGATGCGCGGTTCGGCCGAGCGGAACGCGGCCTGCACCGCATCTTCCATGTTCTGGACACGCTGCGTCTGGACCTGCTGGGCGTCCGCTTCAAGCAGGATGTGGCTACCGCCAGCAAGGTCGAGGCCGAGATTGACCATCGGGTCAGGCAATTGCGCAGGCCAGCGGATATTCGCGGCGTTGAAAATCGTCGGCAGCGAAGCGGCTACGGCAACGAGGGTGATCCCCCACAGCCAGACCTTGCGCCAGGTCGGGAACTCAAGCATGTCCGATTTCGCTCCCGGATCAGTCGTTTGCGGCCTTGCCGCCCGGCGGGATAATGTCCCCGATGGTGGCCTTGACCGTCTTTACCCGCACGCCCTGTGCGATCTCGATATCGGCATAATGCTCGTCCACCTTGATCACCTTGCCGACGATCCCGCCTGCGGTGACGACCTGGTCGCCCTTCTTGATGCCTTCGATCTTCTCGCGATGCTGCTTCTGCTGGCGCATCTGCGGGCGGATCAGCAGGAACCAGAACACCGCGAAGATACCGACCCATGGCAGGATCTGGATCCAGAACGGCGGCGCCTCCGCAGTGGCTGCAGCGGACAGAAATTCGATCATGTTCTAATGCCTAACCCTTAGAATTCAGTCGTGCCTGTAACGGGGCCGGATCGGGTGCGAACGGCACCCTCCCTCACCCCGGTGGCATAGGTGGGCGCGCCTAGCAGCAATGCAAGTCGTCCGCAATCGACGCGCGCGATGTGTGCGCAAAAGGCCACAAATACGGTGCATGCCGCAAACCCGCTTTGCGCGCTTGCCTTGGCCGGACCTGCACACTATAGCGCCGCCCTCCACTGGTCTCGGGAAGTAGCGCAGCCTGGTAGCGCATCACACTGGGGGTGTGGGGGTCGCAGGTTCGAATCCTGTCTTCCCGACCAGTGGAATTTTCCTCCAGATCGCAGCATGCGCACAAGCTGTTCGCTGTGTTGGAGAATTTATTTTCCTACACGAACCGATATGGTTACATGACTTGCTCCCATTTGCAGGAGCACCACCATGCCGCTTATCGAATCGCTTATCGGCCCGATCGCCTCGATCATCGACAAGATCATTCCCGACAAGGAAGCCCGCGCAAAGGCCAAGCTCGAACTGATCGAACTGCAGGGCACGCAGGAATTGCAGGCTATCGAGGCCCGCCTGTCTGCCATCGTTGCCGAGGCCAATTCACGCGACCCATGGACCAGCCGCGCGCGCCCCAGCTTTCTCTATGTGATGTACACGCTGCTGCTGTTCGCCATCCCGATGGGCATACTCGCCGCCTTCAACCCGCGCGTGGCTCAGGAAATAGCCGCCGGGATGAATGCCTATCTCGGCGGCCTGCCGGAACCGCTCTATGCGCTCTTCGGCACCGGCTATCTCGGCTACACCGCCGCGCGCCAGTGGGGCAAGGTCAAGGGGGTGGACCAATAGTTCCTGCGCCAGCCGCGTTCCTCAGGCGTAGGATACCCATCCCCGCCAGGTGAAACCGGCGTAGAACAGTTCTACATCGCTAAACCCTCCTGCGCGCAGCACGGCCTCGTCGCGTTCGGGACTGAAGGTGTTGAGGCTGGCTGCGACCGCCTCGCGCGCCTGCCGCACCTGCTCGGGATCGGCACCCATGGCGACCGGGTAGGAGGCATAACGATCGAGCCACCTGTCGCGCGCAGCCTCCTCCTGCGGGAAGCTTGAGTGTGCCGCAATGAAGGGCGCACCGAGCCGCAGGCGCTCGTGAATTTGCCGCACCGTTTCGATGCGCTCCGGCTCAGGCAGGAAATGGAGGGTCAGAAGGCAGGTCGCAGCGTCGAATGGCCCGGTCGGCGCATCCTGGATATAGCCCTCGACCAGTTCGACCCGATCCATGTCCGGCCCGACGACCTGTTCGGCGAGACGCAACATTTCGACAGCCGGGTCAACACCGACAAAGCTCCAGCCCGGATAGGCGCGCGCCATCGCTGCGAGTTCCGCCCCGCCCCCCGCGCCAAGCACCAGTACGCGCGCATCGGCCGGTGCACGCTCGGCGAGCAGCAGTCCTGTCATTGTGTGAAGCGCCTCAAGGCCGGGCACGTAACGACGCGGCCCCTCTGCGTAGGTCGCCACCTTTTCCGGATCGGAGAAGTGCTTGATAAACATCTCTTCGCTTGCAGCGACGTCATGCGGCATTTTCGGTATCCCTTGAACAGCCCGGCTCGTGCCCGGTAAGTTGGCGATGAAAGTCGGCGCTGAGGTCGGCGAGCGTCACGCTGCGAAAAGAGGCGAGCAGCAGCTCTTCCGCCTCGCCCATGCTGGTATCGAGTGCCGCATTGACCGCCCGTTCGACCGCGCAATCGGGCGAATCGTCGCGATTGGCGATGGCGAACAGGCCGGGCGAACCGATACCCCGATAGATGTCGTAAAGCGTAACCGATGCGAGATCGCAGGCGAGCGACCAGCCGCCGCCATGCCCCTTCTCCGACCGGACAAGCCCTTGCTCGCGCAGGCCCGCCATTGTCCGGCGGATGACCACTGGATTGGTTCGCATCATGCCAGCAAGCGCCTGTGACGTAACCGGCCCGTCCTGCTCCGCCATGTGCAGCAGCACATGAAGCACACCCGAGAACCTGCTGTCACGACTCATGTAATATCTAATGTTACAAGAGTCGTGACAAGTCAAGCATGGCGCTTCGGGATGCTGCACATTGCTCGCCTTCCCCTGCTTCCCGCATCATGTGTTCCGCGCTATTCGCAGCGCATGACTATCGAGACCACCAACACCGTCTATGTCCTCAACGGCCCCAACCTGAACCTGCTCGGCACGCGCGAGCCGGAGATTTACGGCTCCGACACGCTCGACGATATTGCAGGCATGCTGGAAGATCGCGCGCGTGAGCTGGGGCTTGAGATCGATATGCGGCAGACCAACCATGAAGGCATGCTGGTCGACTGGCTGCACGAGGCGCAGGCCGAAGGCGCGCGGGCGGTGCTGCTCAATGCTGCGGCCTATACCCACACCTCGATCGCGCTGCTCGATGCGATAAAGGCGATCCGCACCCCGGTGATCGAGGTCCACCTGTCCGACCCGATGACGCGCGAGGCATTTCGCCACACATCCTATGTCGGCATGGGGGCTGTGGAATGCGTTTCCGGCCACGGGGCAAAAAGCTATCTGATCGCGCTCGATACCGCAGCTAATCAGTAGAACTGTATTCCAAGCGAGATCGGTCAATGGTGCTTGAATTGACAATTTTGGCAGGAGCCGTCGGCGGCGTAATTCACAGGCTTGGGAAATTGGATTTCATTCCAAATTACGGCCAGCAACCTAGCACTCCTGCCGCATTCAAATTGGTCACCATGGCAATGTTAGTCTTGGCGGTGGCCACCATCGGGAATTTTGAGACTTTTCAATCCGGTTTGATGTTTGGCCTAGTAGCTTTGGGTTCCTGGAAAATTGCCGAAGAAGCGGCCGAGACAGTCATCGATCTGTTTGGTCTTTAGGCATCGCCAAACTTCACAATCCACGCCGCGACCCTTGCAAGCCCGCGCAGAGCCGCGCATAGGCACTCGCCTGAAACAGATAAGAGGCAGGCAATGGCCGACAACCGTCGCTCTTCGGGCTCCAAGTCCGGCATGAATGTGGATACCAAGCTGGTTCGCGAACTGGCAGAAATGCTCGGTGAAACCGGGCTCACCGAAATCGAAGTGGAAGATGGCGACCGCAAGATCCGCGTATCGCGCGGCGGCGGCGTACCGATGATGGCCGCGCCTGCGCCTGTGGCGGCACCAGCAGCAGCCCCCGCCCCGGCAGCCGCGGCGCCCGCACCCGCTGAGACTCCGGCTGCCGAGGATCACAGCGATGCGCTGAAATCGCCGATGGTCGGCACCTGCTATCTCGCGCCCGATCCCAGCGCGCCGAACTTCGTCAGCGTCGGCGACAGCGTGAAGAAGGGTGATACGCTGGTGATTGTCGAGGCGATGAAGGTGATGAACCCGATCACCGCCGACAAGGCCGGTACGGTCAAGGCGATCCTCGTCGAGAATGCCCAGCCGGTCGAATTCGACCAGCCGCTTGTGGTTATCGGCTAAGGCTGAGCCATGGGTATTTCGCGCATATTGATCGCCAATCGCGGCGAAATCGCGCTGCGCATCCACCGCGCGGCGCATGAAATGGGCATCGAGACGGTCGCGGTCCACTCGACCGCCGATGCCGATGCGATGCATGTCCGGCTGGCAGACCACGCGGTATGCATCGGCCCACCGCCTGCGGGCGAGAGCTATCTCAACCATGCAACGATCATTTCGGCGGCGGAAATCGCGCATGCCGATGCGATCCACCCAGGCTATGGCTTCCTGTCGGAGAACGCCAAGTTCGCCGAGATCGTCGAAGCGCACGACATCAAATGGATCGGCCCCAAGCCCGAGCATATCGTGACCATGGGCGACAAGGTCATGGCCAAGAAGACCGCGGGCGACCTTGGACTGCCATTGGTCCCCGGCTCCGACGGTGCGATCAGTGACCCGGTAGAAGCCGCGAAAATTGCCGAGGAAATCGGCTATCCCGTCATCATCAAGGCCGCATCGGGCGGCGGCGGACGCGGGATGAAGGTGTGCACCAGCCCGGACCAGCTCGAAAGCCTGATGCAACAGGCCGGCAGCGAGGCGAAAGCCGCGTTTGGCGATGCGACGGTCTATCTCGAGAAATATCTCGGCAATCCGCGCCATATCGAATTCCAGGTATTCGGCGATGGCAATGGCAACGCGATCCACCTTGGCGAGCGCGACTGCTCGCTCCAGCGGCGCCACCAGAAAGTGCTCGAAGAAGCGCCCAGCCCGGTTCTTTCTGCTGATGAACGTCACCGTATGGGTGAAATTTGCGCCGATGCGATGCGCAAGATGGGGTATCGCGGCGCGGGTACGATCGAATTCCTGTGGGAAGATGGCGAGTTCTACTTCATCGAAATGAACACCCGCCTTCAGGTCGAGCACCCCGTCACCGAGATGATCACCGGTGTCGACCTGGTGCGCGAACAGATCCGCGTCGCCGATGGCAAGCCGCTGTCGGTATCGCAGGAAGACCTGCGCTTCACCGGCCATGCGATCGAGTGCCGGATCAACGCCGAAGACCCGTTCACCTTCGCCCCCAGCCCCGGCAAGGTGCAAAGCTATCACGCGGCAGGCGGGATGCATGTGCGCGTCGATTCAGGGCTTTACGCCGGATATTCGATCCCGCCTTACTACGACAGCATGATCGCCAAGCTGATCGTCTATGGCCGCAATCGCGAAGGCTGCATCATGCGCCTGCGCCGCGCGCTGGAGGAAATGGTGGTCGAAGGCGTCAAGACGTCGATCCCGCTGCACCAGGAACTGCTGCGCCAGGATGACGTGCTGAACGGCGACTATTCGATCAAATGGCTCGAAGAATGGCTGGAGCAGCGCGAGGGCTGACCAGCTCCGCCCGCCGTCCTATTGCACCGGCGGGCGGTAATCGTCCGATTTCAGCGTAATCATATAGGCGGCGAGCGCCTCGCTATCCTCGACTGCAACTTCGAAATTCATCTGTTCCGGATAGCTGTGCGAATCGCGCAGGAACGCGGCCAGCGTTTCCTCGGTCAGGTCACGCTTGTTGACGATCGCTTCGAATTGCGGCGCGTGCGGATTGGGCGAAAGCGCCCCCGCTTCGATCGCATGGCACCCCGAACACAGCGCCTCCGCCAACAACTCGCCTTGGGCGGGCTTGCCGGTCAACGCGACTTCGGAGGCCGAGGTGGAAGGCTCACTCGCCGGATAGCACCCGGCAAGGACGAGAGAGGCAATGGCGATGGCGGGATAGATGCGTTGGATCATGCCAACGCTCTACTCCAGCGGGACGCCCGGTTCCAGCTTGCTTGTGCGGATGGTGAGCGAGGTTTTCACGCTTTCCACATTGGGAGCGGGCGTGAGTTTGCCGGTGAGGAATTCCTGGAAGCTCTGCAGGTCCTTGCTCACCACCTTGAGGATGAAGTCGATCTCGCCATTGAGCATGTGAACTTCGCGAACTTCGGGCAGTTCATGCATGTGTTCCTCGAACTCACGCAGCGCGCTTTCGGCCTGACTCTTCAGGCTGACCATGGCGAAAACGGTGATCGCAAAGCCCAGTTCCGACGCGTTGAGTTCGGCGTGATAGCCCTTGATAACGCCCGCTTCTTCCAACGCACGTACCCGGCGCAGGCAAGGCGGCGCGGTCAGCCCGACACGCTGTGCGAGTTCGACGTTGGTCACTCGCCCTTCGCTCTGCAATTCGGACAAGAGCTTGCGATCGATATCGTCAAGGTTGGCCATAGCCGCGCCCCTTCTTTCGGCCACCCGCCAGATTGATTCGCGGGCTTGAAATCAAAGCCGCCCAAAAAGTCCCTGACGGCTAATTTTATTGTTTGTGCCAGCAATTGTCCCGCTTTGCAACGGGCGGGCCGAGCGGCGTATCCAAGTCGCGCGAAGCTGGTAGAGACGCTCCGCGTCGCAGTTTGGCGGCGTGCATTGCCATACAAGTGTTTCCGCCGGAGAAATCATGCAGTTCGATGACCGCCTTGCTACTGTGCTGCGACACCGCGCAGCAGGCGAGCGCGCGGCGCGGACCCAGTTCCGGCAATTGCTCGACCTGCTCGGCAGTCGCCGGGTCACCGACGACAAGAGCCTGATGGCTGCGGCCTGGCTGCGGCTGGCGGCGCTGGGCGAAATGATCCCGGCAAACGAACGCGCGGCGATGATCCGCGAACCGGGCCTGCGTTTCCGCAACCCGGAACTGGCCTATCATCTTGCCGAGGACGAACCCGATGTCGCGGCTGCGGCACTATCGGCTGCCCGCCTCTCCGAAGGCGACTGGAACGCGCTGATCCCGCGCCTGCCGGTTCGCGCACGCGGCTTCCTGCGCCTGCGCCGCGACCTGCCGCACAGCACGCAGGATATTCTCGAACGCCTCGGCATTCACGATCGCGGCCTGCCGATGCCCGAGCAGGTCAAGGAAATCGTGGGCGAGGATGGCGCCGGATCGCCCGAAGTCTCGGAACCGGCCGAAGCCATACCGGGCGCGGTCCCCTCCCCGCTGCCCGTGCCCGCCAACGATCCGCAGGTCGAACACGATCCAGCCATCACTGCTGAGGACTACGCGCAGGACAAGGCTCACGACAACAGGGCGCAACCCGGCGAGGAAACCGAGATCGGGGCGCTGGTCAAACGGATCGAGACCTTTCGCAAGACGCGCGACGCGGCCCATCGAGAGCAGCCCGAGGCTCCGCGCCTGCCGCTGGGCGAGAAATTCGCCCATGCTGCAACACCTCTGGCAGGCTTCGGCTTCACCACCGGGATCGAGGGGCGGATCGACTGGGCGGATCGCGAAGTTGCCCCGATGGTGATCGGAACGCGGCTGGATGGCGATGCCATGCGCCGCGCTGTGCTGTTGCGCCAGCCGATCCGCGCGGCAGCGATCGAGCTTGCCGGCGCGCCGGAAGTGGCCGGATCCTGGGTCGTCGACGCCACCCCGCGCTTTGCCCAGCCAAGCGGGCAGTTTGCCGGTTATGCCGGGATGTTTCGCCGCCCGCCTGCCCGCAGCAGCGCTTCCGCCTCCACACCGGAAAGCTCGCCCGAGGCCGACCGGCTGCGCCAGCTGCTGCACGAATTGCGCACCCCCGCAAATGCGATCCAGGGTTTTGCCGAGGTGATCCAGCAGCAGGTGTTCGGCCCCACACCGCATGAATACCGCGCGCTGGCCGCAACCATCGCCGGGGACGGTGCGCGTATCCTGGCCGGATTCGACGAAATCGACCGGCTCGCGCGGCTGGAAACCGGAGCCCTCGAACTCGACGATGGTGCGAGCGATATCAACTCGGTCGTCTCTCCTCTGGTCGAACAATTGCAGGCCCAGCTCGCTACCCGCAATGCGCAGTTCGAGTTCGTATCCGAGACAGTTGGTTCGGTGCCGCTGGCGCGGATCGACGCCGAAACGCTCGCCTGGCGGGTGCTCGCGACCATGGCCGGAGCGGTCGGCGCTGGCGAACAGTTGCGCCTTGAGCTGTCGCGTCATGACGGGCGGGCCAAGCTCGCCTGCCAGCTCCCCTCTGCACTCGCCGCCGAAGAAGAGCTGTTCGAAGCATCGGCAAAATCCTCTGCCAGCGCCCTGCGCGCCGGTATGTTCGGCCCCGGCTTTTCCCTCCGCCTCGCACGGGCAGAGGCACAAGTCGCAGGCGGCGAGCTGTCGCGGGTGGAAGACTGGATAATTGTGACCCTGCCGCTCTTGACCGGGTCGGATGGCGAACCTAGCCAGTCACAAGCGGCCTGAAACAGACAAAATTCGTAAACACGGGGCGCTTTAGACAGGGGAAACGGGGCGTGAGCCGCTCTTTGCTAGAACTGCCCGCAGCGGGCTCCAGGGCGAAGTTCTCGCCGGACTTCGGGCAGCGTTCGCTGTTGACGGTCGACACCGAAGAGGAATTCGACTGGCACAAGCCGTTCAGCGCCGAAGGACACGGGCTGGATCATGTCACCCGCCTGGCAAAGTTCCAGCAGTTCTGCGAAGGGCTGGGCGTCGTCCCGCTCTACCTGATTGACTGGCCGATCGCGACTTCACCGATTGCGGCCGATATCCTGCGCGGCCCGATTGCCGATGGGCGCGCCGAAGTCGGCATCCAGCTGCACCCGTGGGTCAATCCCCCGATCGAGGAAGAGATAAACAGTTTCAACAGCTTCGCGGGCAATCTTCCACCCGCGCTTGAAGAGGAAAAGCTGTTGCGCCTGCGCGATGCGATCGAAAAGAATTTCGAAACCGCACCGCGCATCTACCGCGCCGGGCGCTACGGCCTTGGTCCCAACACTGCCGATATACTGAAGCGTGCCGGGGTCGCCATCGACACATCGGTGCGGGCCAATTTCGATTATTCGCCCGGTGGCGGTGCCGACTACAGCCGCCATCCCCTGCACCCCTATTGGGTCGATGATGATCGCCGGTTGCTCGAACTGCCGCTTACCACCGTTTTCTGGGGTATGCTGCGCAGGCAAGGCCGCCAGATCAATCCCTTGCTCGAAAAGCTACCGCGCGCGCCGGGACTGTTTGCCAAGCTGGGGCTGCTCGAACGCATACCGCTGACCCCCGAAGGGGTGTCGATCGACGAGGCCATTCGCGGAATCGATATGGCACTCGACGACGCATTGCCGCTGATCGTGCTATCGTTCCACAGCCCCTCGCTGGTCCCCGGCAACACACCCTATGTCCGCACCGAGGACGATCTCGACCAGCTCTATGACTGGTGGCGCCGGATATACGGCTATCTCGAATTGCGCGGGGTCAAGCCGACTACGATCAACGGCATCATGGACGCGGTCGTCACCGACTGAATCGGGCATAGGGCAAAACACGCCACGTTCCGCTTGCCACTGCCGCACGGCCAAGCTAACGCGCGCCTCGCTGTAAGGCATCCATGGGCCTGTAGCTCAGTTGGTTAGAGCTGGCCGCTCATAACGGCTAGGTCGCGGGTTCGAGTCCTGCCGGGCCCACCGGATGCAACATGGCGAAAATCGGTCGGGGAGTGGCGCAGCCTGGTAGCGCACCTGTTTTGGGTACAGGGGGTCGGAGGTTCGAATCCTCTCTCCCCGACCAGCATTTTGAGACTCGAAAGTGTCCGGGGGACACTTTCGGCCAAAATGCTCCCAAGCGAAGCGCGGGAGGCGGCCTTGTGAACACCCCGTCAACGAACACCACCCCATCGACCATCGACACCAGCGCGATCTGGGCCATTGCCCTGCCCGCCATGGTGACCAATGTCGCCACCGCCCTGATCGGCATGGGCGATATGTGGATCGTCGGGCGGCTGGAGGATGCGGCGGCGCAGGGCGCGGTCGATGTCGGCGCGCGGCTGTTCGCGGTGCTGTTCACGGTGATGAATTTCCTCAAGACCGGCACCACCGGCATGGTCGCGCAGGCAGGCACTCGTGAAGGGGCCAATGCGCAGGCATCAGTGCTGTTGCGCGGGCTGGCGGTGGGCCTCGCCATTGCGGCACTGTTGCTGGCGTTCAAACCGTTGATCCTGCCCTTCGCGCTCGATGCGCTGGGAGCAGAAGGGGAGGTACTGGTCGCCGCGCGTACCTATGCCGAAATCCGCTATTGGTCCGCGCCGGCCGTCATGGTCAATCTCGCGCTGATCGGCTTCATGGTTGGACGGCGGCAGATGAAGGCGGTGCTGCTGTTCGAAGTGGGTTACAACCTGCTCAATGTCGGGTTGGGCCTGTGGTTCGTGCTGGCACTCGATCTGGGAATTGCCGGGGTCGGCTGGTCGAGCCTGATCGCCGAATATGCCAAGCTAGCGGCTGTCGGCCTGTTCCTGCTACGGGGCGATTTGCTGCGCGCGCTGGCCGGGCAATTGCGGACGAAAGGCAATCTCGGCTGGCAGGCGCTCGCCCCCTTCCTCTCGGTCAATCGCGACCTGTTCCTGCGCACCTTGGTGCTGGTGGTCGCCCTCGCCTCGCTCACCCGCCTAAGCGCCGAGCGCGGCGCGGTGGTGCTGGCGGCCAACGGGATCATCTACCAGATGTTCATTTTCACCGCGCTGCTGCTCGACGGGTTCGAGAATGCGGCACAAGTGCTCAATGGCGAATGCTTCGGCGCGAAGGACCGGGCGGGCTTCACCGCCTATGTCCGCGCAACGATATGGCGCGGTTTCGCCGCTGCTGCGGTGGTGGCAGGCGCGTTTGCGCTGTTTGCCGATCCCGTACTCGCAAGCTTTGCCGCAACCCACGGCGTGGCAGAGGCAGCACAGGCGAGCGCCATCTGGCTGGTCGTCATCCCCTTTGCGGGCGTGGCGGGCTTTATTTTCGACGGCGTGTTCGTCGGCGCGAGTTGGACGCGCGCATTGTTGCTGTCGATGCTTGGCTCCGCCTTCGCCTTCGCGCTGAGCCTGTGGCTGACCTGGCCGATGGGCAATGCCGGGCTGTGGCTGAGTTTCACCCTGTTCCTTGTGATCCGGGCCTTACTGCAACTGGCAATTATGCCGCGCCTGCTGCAACGCGGTTTCGCCTGAACTCACTCCTTGGGCAGTATCTCGCCCGGTTCATTGGCCAGTATCCCGACGACCTGCGTCCACACCGCGACATTCTGGCGCAGTTGCACCGGGTCGATCTTGTCGAGCGTGTCATCGGGAGTGTGGTGCAGGTCGAAATAGCGGGTTCCGTCCTGCTGCAGATCGATAATCGCGGTCTTCTGATCGCGGGCGATGTTGATATCCGCCCCGCCATTGGCGACCATGGTCGAATTCGACACGCCGAAACGCGCGACGGAAGACGCGATTTTTGCATGCAGGTCCGGGTTCGCTTCGCGGAAATTGCTCTGGAACTGCCAGATACGGTCCGCCCCGAAATCGCTTTCAAGCCCGACGGCGATCGGGTCAGCAATATGCGCGGCGCTATAGGCCTTGGAGCCCCACAGGCCGGTTTCCTCTGCCCCGGCCATCAGCACGCGGATCGTGCGCAGCGGCTTGCCGGTGTGGCGGACATGCAGTGCCGCCGCCGCAACGATACCGCAGCCCGCACCATCGTCGAATGCACCGGTGCCGTTCCACCAGCTGTCGATGTGGCAGGCGACCAGCACCGGCGGCAGCGAGGGATCGCGCCCCGCGATTTCGCCCACGACATTGCCGCTCATGGTCGTGCCCAGCTGTTTGGGCGTGAGCGTCAGCTTCATCGTGATCGGTTTGCCGCCTGCGCGTTCGAACATGCGCTCCAGATTGGCGGCATCGGGCAATGGCAGCGCACCGGCAGGGGTTGGCGCAACACCATCGGGGAAGCCCGCCCCGCCGGTATGCGGGTTGCGGTGGTTGTCGGTCCCGACCGACTTGATCACCGTCGCCAGCGCCCCCTTGCTGGCAGCGATGCCCGAGCCGACCCAGCGTGCAGGCCCGGCAAAGCCATACTGGCTGCCGTCCTGCGTCGGCGTCATGCTGTGCGAGATATAGGCGATCTTGCCCTTGAGGCTGCCATCCGGCGCGGCGCGCAGTTCATCCACGGTGCGGAAATAGACGACCTCGGCGGTGATGCCTTCCGGCCCTGTCGAGGCACTGCCACCCAGCGGCTGTACCACCAGCGGCTGCGCAAACGGGCTGAGGATTTCGGCCTTGTGCGTGTCGCCCGGTACCCATGTTTCCATTTCGAACGGCTCGATGGCAACGCTGTCAAACCCGTTGGCCCTCATCCAGTTGGAGGCCCACTCACGCCCCCGCGCCTCTGCCTCAGTCCCGGCCTGCCTCGGCCCGACTTCCGTTGTGATCCCCTCGACGAAATCCCATGCGATTTTGTCATGGTCGAGAACCCTGTCGGCGCCCTCCTCCAGCGTCATGTCAGGGTTCGATGCCGATACGGCAACCGGGATCGGAAGCGAGAGCGCGGCAAGCGCAAGTGCGAGTCTGTTCATGGGCGCAACTGCTATCGCCCGGCATTGGCCAAGTCCAGCTTGCCCCGCACGCGCTCACCCCCTATCTGCGCGCCAACTCCATTTCAGACAGATTCCCGAAGGAACCGCAGATGTCCGCGCAATACGCATACGTCATGAAGAACATGACCAAGAGCTTCCCCGGTGCCCAGAAGCCGGTGCTCACCAACATCAACCTGCAGTTCTACCAGGGCGCGAAGATCGGCATCGTCGGCCCCAATGGCGCGGGCAAGTCCACCCTGATGAAGATCATGGCCGGGATCGACACCGATTTCGCCGGTGAGGCATGGCCGGGCGAGAACATCACCGTCGGCTATCTTCCGCAGGAACCGCAACTGGATGAGAGCAAGACGGTGCTCGAAAACGTCAAGGACGGCGCGCGTGAAACGGCCAATATGGTCGAACGCTTCAACCAGATTGGCATGGAGATGGCCGAAGAAGACGCCGACTTCGATGCGCTGGGCGCCGAAATGGCGGAACTGCAGGACAAGATCGACGCGGTCGACGGGTGGACGCTCGACAACCAGCTCGAAATCGCGATGGAGGCCCTGCGTTGCCCCCCGGGGGACTGGCCGGTGAACGACCTGTCGGGCGGTGAGAAACGCCGCGTCGCCCTCACCCGCCTGCTGATCCAGAAGCCCAGCATCCTGCTGCTCGACGAACCGACCAACCACCTCGATGCCGAAAGCGTCGAATGGCTCGAAAACCACCTCAAGGAATATGCCGGTGCGGTGCTGATGATCACCCATGACCGCTATTTCCTCGACAATGTCGTCGGCTGGATCCTCGAACTCGATCGCGGCAGCTACTATCCCTATGAAGGCAACTACTCGACCTATCTCGAGAAGAAGGCCAAGCGGCTCGAGCAGGAAAGCCGCGAGGAATCGGGCAAGCAGAAGGCGCTGGCCCGCGAACTCGAATGGATCCGGCAGACGCCCAGCGCGCGCCAGACCAAGTCCAAGGCGCGTATCCGCAAGTTCGAGGAACTGCAGGACGCGCAGGACGGCCGCAAACCCGGCAAGGCGCAGATCGTCATCCAGGTGCCCGAGCGGCTTGGTGGCAAGGTGATCGAGGCGAAGGGCCTGACCAAGGCCTATGGCGACAAGCTGCTGTTCGAAAATCTCGACTTCATGCTGCCGCCCGGCGGCATCGTCGGGGTGATCGGGCCGAACGGCGCGGGCAAATCGACCCTGTTCCGCATCATCACCGGGCAGGAAACGCCCGATGAAGGCAGCCTCGACATCGGCGAAACCGTGCGCCTCGGCTATGTCGACCAGAGCCGCGACGACCTGACGGCGAGCAACAATGTGTGGGAGGAAATCTCCGACGGGCTCGATTACATGAAGGTCAATGGACACGACATGTCGACCCGCGCCTATGTCGGCGCGTTCAATTTCAAGGGCAGCGACCAGCAGAAGAATGTCGGCAAGCTGTCAGGCGGTGAACGCAACCGCGTCCACATGGCCAAGATGCTCAAGCAGGGCGGCAACGTGCTGCTGCTCGACGAACCGACCAACGACCTCGACGTCGAAACGCTGGGCGCGCTCGAAGAAGCGATCGAAAACTTCGCCGGCTGCGCTGTGATCATCAGCCATGACCGCTTCTTCCTCGACCGTCTGGCGACGCATATCCTCGCCTTCGAGGGCAACAGCCACGTCGAATGGTTCGAGGGCAACTTCGAGGCTTACGAAGAGGACAAGCGGCGGCGCCTTGGCGATGCTGCGGATCGGCCTACAAGGTTGGCGTACAAGAAGCTGACGAGGTAGGCGGTGAACTTTGTCGAACATTCGGAAAGACGCGGCGGGGTAGCTCGCCGCGTTTTTTTGCTTGTTGGATTTGGAATTGTCACCGCACTTGTTGTCGGCTTTCTTTGGGCAACCGCAACGCCCGGAAGCTCGTATGAAGGCCCCGCCAGGCAACCATCAGACAGCGCACTCGCATCAAGGCTGGAAACCCATGTCCGAACGCTGGCAGCCGGGCCCCGCAATCTTCAAAGGCTGGCATCAGTCCAGCACACTATCGGCTATCTGACGACTGAATTGCGTTCCTACGGGTATGATCCCGAATTGCAGGAGGTCGTTTCCCCGGCCGACAATGTAATCGTCAGAATTCCCGCCGCCCAACCGGATGCACCTATTCTTATTATCGGCGCGCACTATGATACGGCTGGGTCATCGCCCGGTGCAGATGACAATGCCAGTGGAGTTGCAGCGTTGCTGGAACTCGCCCGCGCATTGAAAGCCAATTCCGGCACAAGCCCCATTGAGTTGGAACTGGTTTTCTACGCAAACGAGGAGCCGCCGCATTTCAAAACCAATGCAATGGGCAGCCATGTGCATGCTCATTCAGTCGAGGAACCGGACGACGTCCTGGGGATGATCTCCATTGAGGCAATCGGTTACTACTCCGAAAATTCCGGCAGCCAGCACTACCCGTTCCCGCTGTCACTGCGTTACCCTTCGAAGGGCAATTTTATCGCTTTTGTCGGCGACACTTCGTCACGCGATTTCCTTCGAAGGATGGTGGGCTCATTCCGCGAGAATGCACGCATTCCTTCTGTGGGCGGCACAGCCCCGGCCATCATACAGGGGATCGACTGGTCCGATCACTGGGCATACTCGCAACGCGGGATCCCTGCCTTTATGATCACGGACACGGCGATTTTCCGAAATCCTCACTACCATCGGCCAACTGACACCGCTGAGAAGCTGGATTTCGGGCGCATGGCACTGGTTGTCGAAGGGCTCGAGGCGATGTTGAGATCGGGGCTTGCCAAACAATCAAGCAATTGAAACCAATTGGTATCTCGACCACCGTGGGGTTTCAATGCGGTAAAGCCACAGTCACCCGATTGGCATCTGTGAATGCAGTGCTGCCAGCGGCCCCGAAATGCCTATGGGGCGACCAGCTCGGTGTTACCAGCCGCCCCGACATGCGACCGGCTCGTTAGGTCGCAATGCCCACAGTGGCGGTGGCAGTGTAACCGGCGGCGATCGAGCCCGACATTTCCATCGTCATCGCGTCGATCTGCGCGCTGGTGTTGTCACCGAACACATTATCGCTGGAAATCGAGGTGTTGTTTAACGCGGCAATGCTGCTCGTGTACCGGGTGTCGCTGGCGTAAATCGAAGTCAGCACATCCTTGGGCACAGCGAACTGCGAAACCAGCACGGCATAGCGGCCGGTGGTGGCATTGGTGAGTGAGGAGAAAACCTCGAAATGGATATGCGGGTAACGCCCGTTGTAACAGCCCGGCACGATGGTGGTAAAAGTGGCCTGGCCATTGGCGTCGGTCGTTTGGATACCACGCCGGTAATCTTCCGCCGGAATGTCGTAGAGCGAATATCTGCCCTCGGCGTCGCAGTGCCAGATGTAGATCGCATAGCCTGCCAGCGCGGCGCAGCTGTTGTTCACATCGGCCAGCGTGATGGTGAAGGTCAGCGGGATGCCGGGAGACTCGTTGCCGGTCGCCACGCTTGTGCGAATATCCGACCGTTGGAAGCTGGCCTGGGTGATGACGTTGGAGGTGTACCCGCTCGAGTTATTGGTGCCATCGGCCGGATAGGGGCCATTGGTCTCGCTGGCGTAAGAGACGCAGGTGCCGCTCGAACCGGTGCCGGTCGAGCTTGTCGAGGTCGGAGTTGGGGTGGGCGTGGGCGTTGCCGTCCCGCCGCTGGTGACCGACGACGAATCCTCGCCGCCGCAAGCCGCGACTATCGCCGCAGTCGATGCCACGCCGAACAGGCCGAGCGCGCGCCTGCGATCGAGACTGCGCGCCATGGCAACATCGGCTGCGTAACCGCCATCATGATCGTGATGCTCGCCGGGTTTGCGGTTGGGGGACAGTGCAGGGGGGGTGGTCATTCGCATCTCCATCGAAACCGCTCGCGCGGATTGCATGTGCCCCCGCAGGCTGTGTGGCGGGGTCGATGGGGATTGAAAACGAAAACAGGGTATTGGTTTGTAATCCGATTGTCGCGCATTGTAGCAGGTGGGTGCGGCAGCCACCGCACCCTATCGCTTCACTTCGCCGCACGCTAAAGTTCGCGACGTCCAGCAAGGAGTCCCCATCCGATGAACATGACCCCGCGCAACATCATCCTGTTTGCCCTTGCAATCGGCGTCGGGCTGGTCGCAGGTTTTGCCTATCCGATTATCGGCTTGCTGCTGCTGATACCCGTGCTCGGCTATATCGCCTTCATCCTGTTCAACAACAAAGGTGCCGGCGTTGCTGACGAGGGCGCGGCGCAGGCGGCGCGGCAGTTCATCGCCGCCGATGGCAAGGCAGCGATCTATATCATGCGGGACGGTTTCGTCGGCGGGCAGCAGGGCATGAACGTGGTGATCGACGATTCGCTCACCAGCCAGTTCCGCACCGGGCGTTTCGTTATGGCCGAAGTCGAACCGGGCGAGCATGTCATTACGGGGCGGATGGCAGCGCAGACCAAAGGGTCGGCGGTGAACCACAGCGTCACCCTTGGCGCGGGCGAATGCATATTGCTCGATGCCAAACTCAATGTCGGGGCCTTGCAGGGCAAGCTCGAATTCCTCGAGACCCGCGACCCCGCACAGGCGCGTAGCAAGTTGGCGAAGCTCAAGCTGGTTGAGTGGCAATAGCGGCGAAACCGACCCCGCCGGATTTTCCTACATACCTTGTGACCGCTATGGTTTTGGCCTGGCGATTCCCTGCCCTGACACCGGAAAGCAGCAAATTCCCGGCAATCGAAAGGTGACAGTTCAACAAGGCATGGGTATTTCCTTAATACATTGATTAAAAACAATAATATGCCTCTTTTGGCTATAGACTAGTCCCTCGCTTGGTATTGACACCATAGTGTCAACACCCCCACAAATCCGACGGACGAACTCATGCCGGACAGGCGCCCGCCCAACAAACCACCCATCCTGCCGTCCGCCATTCCATTCAGATTTTTGCGCCGAAACCTTAACGCCAGCCATACCAGCCGGTTCAGTTTCCGGTCAGTCGCCAATCCCTAACAGGGTTTTACCAACAGGGCCGCGCAGGGTGGGCAGCGGCAACAACACGTTTGGAGAGCCGTAATGACTTTGAAGCAATTTCTGACTGCAGGAAGCGCATCCGCCCTCGCGCTTGCGATGGCGCTGACCGCCCTTCCCGCCCAGGCCGAAGCCGCCACCTCTGCCGACAGCCAGCGCGCAGAGCGCGGGGATCGTGGTGACCGGGGCAATCGTGGTGCACGATCGAACCGTAGCGAGCGTCGCGAAGCGAGGCAGGAAAACCGCCAGCGCACGCAGGCACAACCGCGCCAGCAGCGGCAGGTGGCCGCCCAGCCACAACGCACACGGCAGGTCCGCAGCGAACGCCGGGCTCAAGGCCCTGCCATCGCCCCGGCACAGGCCCGGCGCGAGGCGCAGATCGACCGCCGCGAACAGTGGCGTGGCCGCGCGAACGATAACCGGACTGAACGCCGCACCGAACGTCGGGAGGATCGCCGCGACTATCGCCAGTCGACGCAGCGCACCCAGCGCAACACCACCTATACCGACAACCGTCGCAACCGGAGCTACACCGATGGCTATCGCGACGGACGCCGGGCTGACCGGCGCGATGATCGCCGCGATACAAGGCAAGCCTATCGTGACGGGCGCCGCGACGGCTATCGCAACGGTCGCCGGGCGGACAATTACCGCCGCTGGGACCGCCGCAGCTGGCGCAACGACCGGCGTTATGACTGGAACCGCTATCGCAGCCACAACCGCAGCATCTTCCGCATCGGCACCTATTATTCGCCGTATCGCGGTTATCGCTATCGCCGGCTGAGCATCGGGTTCTATCTCGACGACCTGTTCTTCGGCAGCCGCTACTGGATCAGCGACCCGTGGCACTATCGCCTGCCCGAAGTCTACGGCCCCTATCGCTGGGTCCGCTATTACGACGATGTGCTGCTGGTGAACACCTATACCGGCGAAGTGGTCGACGTGATTTACGACTTCTTCTGGTAAGCGGCCAGAACCCTATCGCTGCCTGGCGCGAGTGACAGGCAGCCTAAGGAGCCCCCGCCCTTCCCCTTGGGCGGGGGTTCTCTTTTCCGGTCAGACCTTGCCCCATGGCAGCATGCGCCACAGCCCGCCCGTCTTGTCGAAGAACGTGTGCTTGAGCGCACCGAGGATATGCAGCGCGATGAGATAGATCATCACCTCGCCGCCAGTGGCATGGGCTTCATAAATGCTCTCGCCCAGTTCCTTGTTCTCACCAACCGGCAGCGCCGGGATGGTGAACATGCCGAAGAAGTCGATCTCCCGCCCGTTGAAAGAATTGGCAAGCCAGCCGCCGAGCGGCAACCCGATGAGCAGGACATAGAAGATCACATGCACAGCTCGGGCAAGGACTCTCTCCCAACTGGCGAGGCTCGAGGGAAGAGGCGGCACCGGATGCGTCCAGCGCCACAGCAGCCGACCGAGGGTCAGCACAAGGATCGCTATGCCCAGCGCCTTGTGATAGCCGAAAATCTCCATCTTGGCCGGCATCTCGGCATGCTCGGCAGATTCCGCGATGCGCCAGTTGGCAATCACCGCGATGGCGATCAGCCAGTGGAGGGTCATCGCGCCTGCTGAATAGCGTCGCTGTACATTCTCGCTCATGGGAACCTCGTATCTCATTCGGTGCGGCAGAGACTATCATCGGATCGACCGGCTGCAAACGCCGGTCTTGCGGTGGCCTGTCGCATTGCTACGTTGCCTGCAATGTCGAGGCCGCCACAAGTTCCCGATCGCGATGCGCTCAGGCGGATTGGCGCGGCAGTTCGAAGAAGGCTAGCCGGGGCTCCAGCGGTCACACGGCTCGAGACGGACAAGGTCGAACTCTATGCCGTGCCCGGCTTCCTCGCTGCGGACGAGTGCCAGCGGCTGGCGACGATGATCGACCTTGTGGCCCAGCCCAGCGCCCTGTTCGATGTCGGATACGACAGCGGCTTCCGCACCTCCTATTCGGGCGACCTCGATCCGCATGATCCCTTCGTGAAGGGGATTGCAGAGCGGATCGACGCGCTGCTGGGCCTTGCCGCGCCGACCGGGGAGCCGATCCAGGGGCAGCGTTACCAGCCGGGTCAGGAATTCAAGCCGCACAATGACTGGTTCTACACCTCCGAATCCTATTGGCAGCAAGAACGCAGGCGCGGCGGGCAGCGATGCTGGACCGCCATGGCCTATCTCAGCCCGGTCGCTGCAGGCGGTGCCACCCACTTCACCAATGCGGGCGTCAGTATCGACCCACAGCCCGGCTCGCTGCTGGTGTGGAACAACGCCCGCGAGGACGGCGTGCCCAACGAGGACGCGATGCACGCCGGGACGCCGGTGCTCGATGGCACGAAATACGTCATAACCCGATGGTACCGGGTCCGCGCCTTTGGCTGAGCCCTATTTCCGCTCCAGCGCATCCTCGATCAGCTGGCGGCTGTTCTCGATCCCGTAGAGCGCGATGAAGCTGCCCATGCGCGGCCCCTGCTCGCTGCCGAGCAAGGTCTGGTACAGCGCCTTGAACCAGTCACGCAGGCTTTCGAATGCGAATTCCTCACGCTTGCCCAGTTCATAGACAATCGTCTGGATGTCCTCTGCGGGTGTATCCGCCGGCATGATCGACAGCGCACAATCGAGCGCCCGCAATGCCTCGCGCTCGTTCTCCGCCGGAGCGCGTTTCTCCAGCGTCGGGGCGACGAAATCGCGGTTATAGGCAAGCGCCGTGCCGACCAGAACATCCAGTTCCGGGTGCTTCGCCGGATCGGGATCCTCGATGTAATTGCCGAGATAGGACCACACCTGTTCACGGGTCGCCTCTGCTCCCAGCACACCGACCAGGTTGAGCAGCAGGCCATAGGTCACCGGCAGGCTGTCGCCCTCGCCCGGCGCCTCGCCAGCCTGCCAGCCGCCATTGGCGCGCAGCAGGTTCCACACCGGATTGCCCAGCTTCTTGTCCAGCTCCTGCTCGGTCAGCCGCTCGCGGAACTGCCAGTAATCGTCCACCGCGCGCGGGATCACGCCGACATGCAGCTGCTTCGCGCTCTTGGGATTGGGGAAGATATAGAAGCCGAGGCTCTCTTCGCTGCCATAGGTCAGCCATTCCTCGATCGTCAGGCCATTGCCCTTCGACTTGGATATCTTCTCGCCATTGGCATCGAGGAACAGTTCGTAGATCAGGCCTTCAGGCTTGCGACCGCCGAGCACCTTGGCAATCTTGCCCGATTGCACGCCGGTATCGGTCAGGTCCTTGCCATACATCTCGTAATCGACGTCCAGCGCGACCCAGCGCATGGCGAAATCGACCTTCCATTGCAGCTTCGACATGCCGCCCAGCGCCGACTGCTCGACCACGCTGCCATCCTCGTCGGTGAAGCGGATCGTGCCTGCATCGGCATCGACCACCTCCACCGGCACCTGCAGCACATGGCCGCTGGTGGGGCTGATCGGCATGATGGGCGAATATGTCGCCGCGCGTTCCGCTCGCAAGGTCGGCAACATGATGTCGAGGATCGCCTGATTGTTGCGCAGCACCCCGCGCAGTGCATCGTCGAACTTGCCCGAATTATACATGTCGCTCGATGCGATGAATTCATACTCGAAGCCGAACCGGTCGAGGAATTCGCGCAGCTTGGCATTGTTGTGCGCGGCAAAGCTCGCGTGCCCCAGTTCGAACGGATCGGGGATGCGCGACAAGGGCTTGTGCAGATTGGCGGTCAACAGCGCCTGGTTGGGCACATTTTCGGGCACCTTGCGCAGCCCGTCCATATCGTCACTGAAAGCCACGAGGCGCGTCCTGCCATCTTCCGGCCGTGCACCGATCATCGCCTCGAACGCGCGACGCACGAGCGTGGTGCGCAACACTTCCTGGAAAGTGCCGATATGCGGCAGCCCGCTGGGGCCATAGCCGGTTTCAAACAGCACGGGCGAGCCATCCGGCTTGGTACCGTTGGGATAGCGTTTGAGCAGCCGCTGCGCCTCCTGGAACGGCCAGGCCTTGGATACACGTGCGGCTTCGATCAGTTCTTGCATGCTCATGGCGCACGCCTCTTGCCGATGCGCCCCGATGTTGCAAGTGCGAAAGCAGCCTGACCGTTGACACCGAACGCCGGTTTTATGCACTTGGTCGAAACGCCCCAAAGCGCGCAATTCCGCCAGAAATCATCAATCCCTACGCGCAAGACTGCCACTTTTGTATATTTGCAAGGTGACAGTGTCGTCCTGGGCGATCCGCACGGCATGGGCCGGTCATACGGATTCGATGCGCTGTAGGACAGCAATTCGGAACCGGGAGCACCGGCACCAAGCGCAAAAAGCCAGCCGAACGAGTCAAACCAACCGAACGCCAGCGGCCTAGGCGGTCAGGAGAATATCCCGGCGTTGACAGCACCCTGCCGACAATAGGCGCGGTGCATACCGGGCATCAGGAACAGGTCTGCGAAGATCCACAGCGCCCATCCGATCAGGCCGACCACACCCATAGGCGGGAAAATAAACAGCACCACGAAGCTGCCGAACAGCAAGCCAACCTGCGCAATCGCCGAAGTGGTCGCACCAAGGTAGAAACGGTGGATCGAAAGCTGGCCAAGGATGAACCAGAAGATATAGGCAATCGCGAGGCTGCGGTTCCCGATCACACGCGGATGCGGGCTGTGATAATCCTGCGCATAGCTGCTGACGCCGGGGCTGCCATGGCCGGGCTCGTCGCGATAGGCGTTGGAATAGCCCCCGCCTTCCGCCTCGCGCCGGGCGCGTTCGGCAGCAATAAATGCCTCGCGCTGGGCAGCCATCGGATCGTATTCGCTATGCTGCTGCGCCATGCGCTGCGCGGGCATCGCCTGCCCGAAGCCGGCGGACTGCCGGGGCATGCCCGCCCCTGAACCAAGCCCTTTCTTGCCGAAACCCGTCATTTTCGCTCCCCTGCGTTTCGCCCAGAATATGCCGCCGAGAGCTTAAGAAACCCCTTAAAATCCTTTGTACGCAATGCGATGGCCATGTGGGACTGGTCAGTCCGTTTACTTTTCGTTCCGTTTTGCCCATGGCTGTTTTCGTGGCTTCGACACTCCCCCTGCCTGCCCTTCATGCCTCACACGCCGGGACATGGCTGCGCGATGCCAATGGGTCGACCCGCGGTTGCTCCAAGGGTGAAGCGATCATGGCCGCAGCCGATACGCCGGTACTGCTGCTCAATGCGCCGCTGGTGGCGACGCGGCTGGGATATCCCGATCTGTCCGGGCTCGACCTGCTCGAACTGTTCGCCTTCGTCCACCCGGCGCGTTTCTGCGTACCGACGCCCAAGGGGCTGGCCCATGTGCTGGACCTGCCCGAGCCGGAGAGCGACGACGCCGTCCCGCTGCTACTGCAACAGGCTGGTGCCGTGTTGCTCGAAACCTGCGAGCGGGAGGATTGGGCCGAACGCGCCGGAGCATGGTCTACCCTGCAATCGCTGATGCGGTTGCGCTGGCCATGGGCGCAGGTGCTCGCGCCGCACATTGCCCGGCCCCAGCAGGCCGAGAAATGGCTGTTCTCAAGGCTGCCGGAATGGGACGACAGCCCCGAGCGCCCGCAGCCCGCGCAGGTGACGCTAGCCGATAGTGAGATAGACAGCCAGCTCGAATATCTCACGGGCGCGGGGGCCGAGCGGCGCGAGGGACAGCGCGCCTATGCCCGTGCCGTGGCACGCATATTCGCGCCGCGCCGTGAGCGCGGCCAGCCTCACCTCCTGCTGGCGCAGGCGGGGACAGGGATCGGCAAGACGTTGGGGTACCTCGCCCCGGCATCGCTGTGGGCCACGGCGTCGCAAGGCACGGTATGGGTTTCGACCTTCACCAAGAACCTCCAGCGGCAATTGCGCGGCGAAGCGCGCCGGGCCTGGCCGGAGAAACGCGCCGACGGATCGCGTCCGGTGGTCGTGCGCAAGGGACGCGAGAATTACCTCTGCCTGCTCAACCTGGAGGATGCGCTGCAAGGCGGGTTTGGTGGCAGGCCCGCGATCATGGCGCAGCTGGTGGCGCGCTGGGCTGCCTACTCGCAGGATGGCGACATGATCGGCGGTGATTTGCCGGGCTGGCTCGGGACGCTGTTCCGCAAGCGGGGCATCGCCTCGCTGACCGACCAGCGCGGCGAATGCATCTATGCCGGTTGCCCGCACTACCGAAAGTGCTTCATCGAACGCGCCGGACGGGCAAGCGCGCAGGCCGATCTCGTCATCGCCAACCATGCGCTGGTGATGGTCAACGCCGCGCGCGCCGGTTTTGGTGGGGGAAGGGATCACGCACAACGCCCCAGCCGTATCGTGTTCGACGAAGGGCATCACGTCCACCAGGCGGCGGATTCGACCTTCGCCGCCGCGCTGACCGGCGCCGAAACCATCGAACTGCGCCGGTGGATCGTCGGGCCCGAACGCAAGTCGAAAGGCCGCCGCAGGGGTCTCGCCGCGCGGCTGGCCGATGTCGCGAGCTATGACGATGCCGGGGGCGAAGCGGTCGAGACAGCGATCACCGCCGCACAGGCACTGCCGACCGATGGCTGGCTGCAGCGGCTACACGACAACGAACCGTTCGGCCCGATCGAGGCGCTGCTCGCCGCCGTGCGGGCGCTGACCTATGCGCGCGATGAAAGTGGTGGCCATGAGGCGGGTTACGGGATCGAGACGGAGGTTGCCGAATTGCCCGGCCCGCTGATCCAGCTTGCGCAAGAGGCGATGCAGGCGCTTGCCGCGATCCGCAGCCCGCTGGTCAAGCTGGGCGTGCGGCTGGAAGCGATCGTAGAGGACGCGCCCGACTGGCTCGATGCGCAGGGGCGGGCACGGATCGAGGGTGCGCGCAATTCGCTCGGCTGGCGGATCGACCTGATTGCGGCATGGGAGGCGATGCTCGACCGGCTTGGTGGCCCGGCCGATCCCGAATTCGTCGACTGGTTCGCGGTCGATCGCTCCGAAGCGCGCGAATTCGATATCGGCATCCACCGCCGCTGGCTCGACCCGATGAAGCCATTTGCCCGTGTTGTGCTCGAACCGAGCCATGGAGTGATGCTGACCAGCGCGACCCTTCGCGACGGCGAGGACTGGGAAACCGCGATTGAAGCGAGCGGCGCACCGCATATCGAAGTGCAGCCGCAGCTTTCAGCGGCGGAAAGCCCGTTCGATTACGCCAATCGTGCCGAGGTGCTGATCGTGACCGATGTAAAGCGGGGCGACCTGCCCACGCTGGCCGGGGCCTATGCCCGGTTGATCGAGGTTGCCGGAGGGGGCGTGCTTGGGCTGTTCACTGCGATCCGGCGGTTGCGCATCGTCCACGGGCGGATTGCCGACCGGCTCGCACGGGCAGGCCTTCCGCTCTGCGCACAGCATGTCGACCCGATCGACACCGGCACGCTGGTCGATATCTTTCGCGATGATCCCAAGGCCAGCCTGCTCGGCACCGATGCCCTGCGCGACGGGGTGGACGTTCCCGGCGAATCGCTGCGCTGCGTGGTGATGGAAGCGGTGCCCTGGCCCAAACCCTCTATCCTCCACCGCGCACGAAGGGCCGCGAACGGCGGCAGTGCTTATGACGACCGGATCATCCGCGCGCGGCTGGCGCAGGCTTTCGGACGGCTGATCCGCAGCAAGGACGATGCGGGGCATTTCGTCGTGCTCTCATCCGCATTTCCCAGCCGGCTCCTGTCTGCCTTTCCCAAAGGCACCCCTGTCATCAGGTTGACGCTGGAGGAGGCTTTACAACGCGTCGCATCGGGTGTTTCAGGAACCGAAGCAACCGCCGTCAGAGAGGATAGCCTGCGCCCGTGAAAATACTCGGTCTCCTGCGCCACGCAAAATCGGATTGGGATGATATCGGCACGCGCGATTTCGATCGCGGGCTGAATGATCGCGGTCGCAAGGGCGCACGGCTGATGGGGCGGCATATCCGCGATCATGGGCAGTTGTGGGACAAGGTCCTTGCCAGCCCCGCAGAACGGGTGAAGCAGACGCTGTCCGAGGCGCTGCCCGATATGGAAGTGCAGTGGGACGAACGGCTTTACCTCGCCGACCCCGCGACCATCATGGAGGTGTTGCAGGAACACGGCGGCGATGCCGATGCCGTGCTGCTCTCCGCGCATAATCCCGGCTTGCAGGAAATGCTTTTCACCCTCGTCCCGTCAGAGGCGGAAACGGGCGATTTCGACGAGGCCGCGACCAAATATCCGACGGCGGCCTTTGCCATCTTCGAGCTCGACATCGACGACTGGGCGGATGTCGGCAAGGATTGCGGCAGGCTGGTACATTTCAAGCGCCCGCGCGATCTCGATCCGGCGCTCGGGCCGGAACACTAATGCGCTACTGATAGGTGACAGTCAGGTCGAACGTCCCACTGTAGTCGCCGGGGGTCTGACCGGCAGGAAACCGCAAGCGACCGCCAAAGCCGACATCCATCGTACCGCTGGCAGGGATGGTGTAGGCGCGGGGCAACGTGGCCTGGCCACTGTTGTTGCGGTTCACCCTGAGCCGGTCGACCGTCATCGGTGCGCCCGGCCCTGTCAGCTGGATCGTCGGGCTGCTCGTGGTGAGGTTGACCGTCGTATTGGGCACTCCCGTAACGACGAACTGGCCCCTCCCAAACACGGTTCCGACCGGTGTAGCGTTGACATTGGAGGTTCTCGCACCGGTTCGGGCGTTAATCGTGACGCGCGCTATCCCGGTGGCAGGCGCAACGATGCTGCCAAATTCAAGGTCGGAGACCTTGGTAATCTGGATCGGTTCCACCACCGTTGCCTGGGACGCACCCTGAGCAGTATCGGTATTTGCCATGGCAGGCACAGACACCAGCCCACCCAGCACAAGGCTGGCGGCCATTAGCCCTGATACGGATCGGTTTCCTGCGTTCATGCAGACAGGATAGCGGCGACTGCTTCAATAAAGGTAAAATGCGCGGTAACCGGGAATTAAGTAAAATCCCCAAGCCGGGTGTTACCGCAGCACACGCGGCCCGGCACCGTTCGCCCCCCAGCGATCTTCAGGATTGTACAACGCGCATTTCTTCAGGCTCAGGCAACCGCAGCCGATACAGCCGTCGAGATCTTCCCGCACTTTTTCCAGCGCAGCAATCTGGGCATCGATCCGCTTGCGAATCGCCTTGCTGATCCGCTTCCAGTCCGCCGCATTGGGATTGCGCCCCTGCGGCAATCCGGCGAGCGCCTGCTCGATCTCACCGAGTGACAGGCCAAGCCGCTGCGCGATCAGGATAAAGCTAAGCCGCCTGATGTCGGCACGCAGGAAGCGCCGCTGGTTGCCGCCGGTGCGCAGTGCCTCAACCAGCCCCATCTCCTCGTAATAGCGGATCGCCGAGACACTGAGCCCCGTGCGCGCAGCCAGTTCACCGATGGTCAGGAGATCGTTCGCTTTCATCGATTACATTGATAGCAAAATTGATCCTTGACCTCAAGTTAACTTGAGGTTGCAAACATCCTGCACCCAGCGCCTACTCCTTAACGGGGTCCAGGCGAACCTGACGAAAAGGAGTGCACAATGCCCAAGGGACAAGTCGAACACGCCAATCTCTCGGTCACCGATCCGGAACGCAGCGCGAAGCTGTTTGCAGAGCTATGCGGCTGGCAGGAACGCTGGCGCGGACCAAGCCAGAAACACGGCTGGACGATCCATGTCGGCGCCCCCGCCAATGGCGCGACCTATCTCGCGCTTTACACCGGCGATCATGTGAAGGGTGGATACAGCAAGGGACAACCGCTCAACCATGTCGGCCTGCTGGTCGATGATCTCGACGGTGCGGAAGCGGTCGTCGTCGCGCACGGGCTCGAACCCTTCGGCCACGACGATTACGAGCCGGGCAAGCGGTTCTATTTCTTCGACTGGGACGGGATCGAGTTCGAGGTGGTCAGCTATGAATGAGCTTCTGCCGCGCGATCCGATATTCGGCCCGCGTCACGCCCCTGCATTGCCGACCACGAAACAGGCGGCCGCCATCAGCAACCCGGCCCAGCGGTTCGAGCGAAAGCGTTCGAGCGGGTTGTCGGGGTCTGCCGGGTCGAGCGTCGCCACCTGCCAGCCAAGGTGCCAGGCAACCGGCAGCAGCGCGATGACCGCCACCCAGTCTTCGCGCAGCAGCCAGAAGGCGAGCGCCCACAGCGCGACCGCCCCACCGTAGAACAGGGCAACGCCGGTCTTCACCCGGCTACCCAGCCGCAGCGCGCTCGACCGGATGCCGACCAGTGCGTCGTCTTCCCGGTCCTGCAAGGCGTAGATCGTATCGTAACCGATGCACCACAGGATCGCCCCGCCATAGAGAGCCGCAAGCACTTCGATCCGGTCGCTGCGGATTGCAATCCAGCCGACCAGTGCGCCCCATGTGAACACCATCCCCAGCCATGCCTGCGGCCACCAGGTTATGCGCTTCATAAAGGGATAGGCGGCAACGAGCGCAAGGCTGCCCAGCGCAACCAGCTGCGCCTGCCAGCGCAGTTGCAACAGCACCACCAGCCCGATGAGGCAAAGCGCCAGCAGCCAGCCCCATGCGAGCTTCTTCGACACCCGCCCGCTTGCCACCGGGCGCGCTGCGGTGCGCGCGACCTTCCGGTCAAGATCGGAATCGACGATATCGTTGTAGACGCAGCCCGCCCCGCGCATCGCAATGCTGCCGAGCAGGAACCAGCCGAGCAATTCCCACCGGAACCCCTGCCCCGCCAGCCACAAGCCCCATGCGCAGGGCCAGAACAGCAACCACCAGCCTATCGGCCGGTCGAACCGTGCGAGCTGCGCAAGGTCACGCGGCAATTGCGGCAGGCGCGCGACGAGGCCGCCGGAAAGACTGTTGTGCTCGCTGTCGGGGACGATCTGCTCGCTCACGCCGCCGCTTCCTCCGCCCGCGCCCGACGCCAGCCGTAAAGGGCAAAGGCAAACATCGCGATATTGCCGACAAGGTCGAGCATGCCGACTGAGTTGAGCACCGGCACCACGCTGTGAAAATACCAGTCGAACACGAAAAACGGCAGCAGGATCAGCGCGAAGACGAGGAAGCCCCGACTGGTGTATCGCACCACCAGCGACATCACCCCGAAGATGCACGCCTGCGCGCCGAAGCAGGCCATGGCGAAGCGCGTGAGGAAGCCATCGTCGCGGTATTCGGGTGTCACCGCGAGGTCGATCACCGATTGCGGCGCGAACAGCGCCCAGCCGCCAAGGATCAGGAACACGGCGGCGATCAGGCGCTGGGCGGTCAATGCGGACATGCCCACCCTCTAGCGGCGGCGGGCTGGCTCGTCTAACGCGATTGCATGCCCGCCCAACCTGCATGGCCCCCGAAAAGTGCTCCACGCCTGTTCGTGGACCATGAACTGCGCGCCGATGCGCAGGTCGTGATCGAAGGCAATCAGGCGCATTATCTCAGCCGGGTCATGCGTGTGGCAACGGGCGACACAGTGATCTTGTGCGACGACATTTCCGGCGAGTGGGCCTGCACCGTCGTGGAGCTATCGAAACGCTCGCTCACAGTCGAGACTGCCAGCAAGCTGCGCCCGCGCGAGGATGTGCCCAACTTCTGGCTATGTCCGGCCCTGCTCAAGAAGGATCGCTTCGACCTCGTGCTCGAAAAGGCAACCGAACTGGGCGTGGCAAGGATCCAGCCCGCTCTCATGCGCCGCTGCGTGGCGGACAAGCTCAACCTTGATCGCGCGCGACACATCGTGATCGAAGCGGCCGAGCAATGCGCACGCACCGCCCTGCCCGAAATCGCCGAACCAGTGAAACTCGATACCCTGCTGCGGGACTGGCCCGACGATCGCGTAATCTATTTCGCCGACGAAGATGGCGGCCAGCCCGCGCGTGCCGCTTTCGCAGCAAACACCGGCCCCGCCGCGCTGCTTGTCGGGCCGGAAGGCGGGTTCGACGATAGTGAGCGGGAAATGCTGCGCGCGCATCCCAATGTGCAACCAATCACGCTCGGCCCGCGAATATTGCGCGGAGAGACCGCAGCGATAGCGGCCACCGCACTATGGATGGGCGTATCGGGTGACTGGCAAGGTTAGCTTCCAAGTCTGGACGCAAAATTGCGCTGGCGTGCAATCATTCGGTTGCCTATCGCAACCGGCATGAGCACGCGCGAGGCATCCGACCGGGAAGACCCGATCATTGAAAGTCGCGACCAGCTGGTCGCCCCGATGCAGGCTGGTGAAAAGCCCCCCGCCGACTGGCGTATCGGCACCGAACACGAAAAGCTGGTCTACAAGCGAGAGGATTTTCGCGCTCCGTCCTATGACGAGCCATGCGGCATCCGCGACCTGCTGATGAACCTGCAGCAGTTCGGCTGGGAACCGGTCGAGGAAAACGGCAAGGTCATCGCCATGCGCGGCGACGACGGCACTGTCAGCCTCGAACCGGCGGGCCAGCTCGAACTCTCGGGCGCACCGCTGGAAAACCTGCACCAGACCTGTGCCGAAACCGGCCGCCATCTCGAACAGGTCAAGGCTATCGGCGAATGTTGCGGGGTCGGTTTCCTCGGGCTCGGCATGTGGCCGGACAAGACCCGCGAAGAACTGCCCATCATGCCCAAGGGGCGCTACGACATCATGCTGCGCCACATGCCGCGCGTCGGCAGCCTCGGCCTCGACATGATGCTGCGCACCTGCACGATCCAGGTCAATCTCGACTATGCGAGCGAGGCCTGCATGGCCAAGAAGTTCCGCACCTCGCTGGCGCTGCAACCGCTCGCCACCGCGCTGTTCGCCAATTCGCCCTTCACCGAGGGCAAGCCCAATGGTTTCCTGTCCTACCGCAGCCATATCTGGTCGGACACCGATCCGCACCGCACCGGCATGCTACCTTTCGTGTTCGAGGACGGCTTCGGCTACGAACGCTATGTCGACTATATGCTCGATGTACCGATGTATTTCGTCTTCCGTGACGGAAAATACCTCGACGCTTCGGGCCTCAGCTTCCGCGATTTCCTTGACGGCAGGTTGTCGATCCTGCCGGGCGAGAAGCCGCGTGAGGGCGACTGGTGGGACCACCTGTCGACCGCCTTTCCCGAAGTGCGGCTCAAGAGCTTCCTCGAAATGCGCGGCGCCGATGGTGGCCCGTGGAACCGCATCTGCGCCCTGCCTGCGTTCTGGGTCGGCATCCTGTACGATGGCCCGTCGCTCGATGCGGCGTGGGATCTGGTCAAGGACTGGACGATGGAGGAGCGCGAGGCGCTGCGCAATGCGGTGCCGAAACTGGCGCTCGATGCCGATATCCCGGGTGGCCGCAAGCTGCGCGATCTCGCCCGTGAAGTGCTGGAAATATCGCGGCAGGGCCTCGCCTCGCGCGCGCGACTCAACACCAGCGGCGACAACGAAACCGGTTTCCTCGAAACACTCGACGAGATCGTCGCCAGCGGCAAGGTGCCCGCCCAGCGTATGCTCGACCTCTACCATGGCGACTGGGGCGGCGACATCACGCGTATTTACGAACACAGCTTCTGAAACAGGGACGAAAATGATCCAGATTGTCGGAACGGTGCGAATTCCTGCGGGTTCGATCGATGCCGCCCGCCCCGCAATGGAAAGAATGCTCGCCGCTTCGCGCGCCGAGCCAGGGTGCCTGCGATACTCCTATGCCGTCGATGTCCTCGATGAAGGGCTGGTCCATGTTGTCGAAGCGTGGGCCGATCGCGATGCGCTGGCCGCGCATTTCCAGACGCCGCATATGGCCGAATGGCGGGCGGAGTTTGCCGCGCTCGGTATTTCGGATCGGGATTTGCGGCTCTACGAAACCGACGAGGGTGAGCCGATCTGAAGCGGCCTATTCCGCCGGTTGGGCAGAGCTTATCGCACCACGCGGGGTAAGCCACCGCTTGAGCTTTGCCAATCGGCTGGTGATTACGCCGTTTTCTTCCATCCACTCGTGATATTCACGATATTTCGAATCTTCGATGAGCAGGTGTGCCTCTTCGGTCTTCGCACGCCAGAAATAGATCGCACTGACGCAGCCGAGGAAAACGGTGTTGCGGATCACATCGACCAGCGAGTTGCTGGTGACGAAGAACGGCATCACCGCGCACCACCAGAACAGGTTTTTCGACAGATAGGCCGGGTGGCGGGTGAAGCGATAGGGGCCGTTCGAGATCACCCCGCGATAGGTCAGGTTGGAAAAGCGGATGCCGAAAGCCATCGTCGCCCAGGCGTAAATGCCGGTGAGGAGCACCAGCAGTGCGCCCCAACCGTAAAGCACGGCAGGACTTCCGCCCAGCCAGTGCGCCCAGCCCGCCGTATTGTGCTCGTAAGCGATCATTCCGTCCGGCCCCATGAAGGCAAAGACAAGCGGCGGATAGCAAATCAGCGCTGCCAGCCAGCCGCCGAGGAACGGGTTGCCGCTGCGGATATGGGCATCGAGCGGGCGCATGGTCAGCAGGTATCCGACCGTTCCGATCTGCACGTCGATCACGAACAGCATCTCTATGCACAATTGCGCAAGGCGCGCGGGATCGGCAAATATGCCCTGCGCGTTGTTTTCGACCACGAAGGCGAAGCCGCCCGGCAGGATCGAGATCATAAAGGCGCTGAAGAATCCTTTGATGATCCACGCGCGCCAATGCTTCTTGACCTGTTCGGGGTCCCAGCCCTCGCGCCCCGTCAGCATCGCGCCGAAGTGCCATGCGCCGTCGCGCGGTTCGACCATCACCCGGTCGAGCCACAGGACATAGGGCACCGAGAGCACAACCAGCGGAATTGCCGCCGCGCCGATAATCTCCATCGCGAAGAGATATTGACCCTGCCAGTACCACCGCGCGAGGCAGTATAGCCCGGCAATGATCGCATAGGTTGCCCACAGTCCTGCGAGCTTGACCACGGAAACATCGAGATCGTGCCCCAGCGGGCGCGGATTGTCCCAGTCGAGCCCGGTCGAGGCGCGGCGATGGACCTTGTCGACGAAGATCGACCACAGCACCATCGGCCCGGCGGAAAAGACCAGCGCCAGCACAGCGGCATAGGGGCCGGACATCGGCTGGCGTGGTCCGGGCAGGCCGATCAGGTCTGCCATGTCACCGTAATTGCGGCAGAACATCACCCAGGCAATCAGCCCTGCGAGGCCGACAAAGCCTGTCGCGGCCGAAACATCGCTGGTCGGCAGGCGGGTTTCCACCCGGGTGAAGCTGGAGTGATCGTGCGCGCTCATCGCCCCGGCGCATAGCGCACAAGGGTTAAAGGCGCGGTAACGCTGGAGCGCCCATCCCGAAGAGGGACGGGTCGTCCCCGATTGGTTAACCGGTCAGCGGAAGGCGCGGATCGTCCCGCTATCGTCGAGCAGGTAGAGCGTGTTGTTGGCCACCACCGGCGGCAGCGAGACCGCCTCGTCAAGATCGCGAAAAAGCGTGGCCGAGCCTTCACCCGGGCTGACCTTGTAGAGCGCGCCGCGCGTGCTCGCGACCCACAGCGAGTTACCCGCCAGCACCGGCCCGGTCCAGAAGATCGGCCCGGTCTTGTCCTTCTCATCCTTGTATCGCTGCAACTGGCTGATCCAGCGGACCTTGCCGGTCGAACGGGCAATTGCCAGCAGGCGTGCATCGTCGGTCAGCGCGAAAATCCACTCGCCCGCAATCGCCGGGGTGGAAATACCCGCGACGTTGATTTCCCACAGGCGCTGGCCGGTCACCAGTTCATAGGCAGCCATGCGGCCGCCCTGCCCCAGTGCATAGACCTTGCCCTGGTCGATGATCGGATCGGCATCGATATCGTAGAGCGAACCGACCGAGGTCGAGATCGAGGTCAGCGCCAGCGCATCCGACCAAAGGGTACGGCCATTCTCGTAACGATAGGCGACCAGTTCGCCCGAGCTGTAACCGGCAACGACACTGCCCTGACCGGCTGCGGGGGCGGCCACGCCGAACACACCCGCCTGCGCGGTCGAGCCCGATTCCTGCCACTGCTGCTTGCCATCGACCGTGCTCAGCGCATGGATCTGGTTGTCTTGCGTCATCACGAAAACCGAATTGAATGCGATGGTCGGCGAACCGCGCAGCGGGCCTGCGGGCTGCACCGTCCACACTTCCTCGCCCGTTTCGGCATTGAGTGCGACGACTTCACCCACGCCGTTGGTGGCATAGACACGGCCGCCGAAATAGCTTGCCCCGCCGCCGAACGCCGATGCCGACTGGTTATCGGCAATTTTCATCCTGTAGGTCCACCGCTTGCCGCCAGATTGAGCGTCGAAGGCATGAACCACGCCATCGGTATCGACGGCGAACAGCATGCCGCCGCCGATAACCGGGGCCGCTGCAAGGCGCCTGCGGTTGGTCGATCCGGCGATCTGCGCGGACCATACCTGATTCGGGCTGTCGGCCAGTGCAAGATGGCCATTGGCCTTGCCTGCATTGCCACCGGCCTGCGCCCACTCGCTGTTGGGCTGCGCGGGCGGGAGGATAACCGAAACGCTCTGGAGGCTCGGGTCGACCTTGGCCCCGGTTTCGATCTTCGACAGCACAGGAATGCGATTACCCACCGTCGGGGTCGTCTTCGGGCCGTCACCCCCACCGATGATACCGCATGCCGAAAGCGAACCCGCCAGCATGATCGCCAGCGTCGCGCGGAACGGCCCTTGGGCGAGCTTTGTTGCGGTCATTTCAGTCGTCCTCAATTCTGCTGTGCGGGGGCACGCTGTGCTCCCTCGCCTTCGAGACCTTCTTTCACGAATTCCTCGACATCTTCGATTGCGTCTACGCCCAGCAGCCCGGCCATCTGGCGGGCACGCGAGCGCAGGGTTTCCGGCACGGTGTCATCCTTGGCGATCTGCGCAAACAAGGCGCCTGCCTCATCGCGCTTGCCCTGCTTGAGATAGGCCATCGCCACCATCTCGCCCGCGCTGCCGAAATAGGCGCCGCCGGGCGTCGCCAGCGCCTTGAGGCGGGCGATCACATCTTCGGGTTTGCGGCTGTCATAGGTCGCGGCCACTTCGCGCACTGTCGCAAGGTCGCGGATCGCCTGTGCGGCATTATCGTCAGCCGCAACGGCGGCAAACAGTTTTGCGGCCTCATCATTGCGCCCCTGCTCCATCGCGATCCCGGCCTTGAGCATCTGGGCATTCGCCTTCGCCGCACCGTCGCCCTCCGCAATCAGCGCATCGAGCCGCTCGGAAGAAGTATCGAGATTGCCCGCCTCAAGCTGGTCGAGCGCGCCGACAAGCGCCTCGCTATCCTTTTCCAGTGCTGCTTCCTGACGGCTATCCCAGAAGAGGTATCCGGCCAGGGCAAGCAGACCCGCAGCCACCACGGCGCCAATCGGCCTGCCATACTGCTTGGCGAAGTCGGCATACTGGTCCTGGCGCACGGCATCGTCGATCTCGCGCAGCAGCACTTCGTCCTGTGCTGCCTGCTGCTGGGCCTTCTTGTCGTCGCTGGATGAATTTGAAGTCGGTCTCAGGGCCACGCGGGCACTTCCATTCTGCTGCAAAATACGGGTCTGGCGTCTTTAGACGATGGGCGTCGCGATGCAATTCACATCTCGAATGCTGTCCCCCAGCGCGTGAACCGCCGATGAAGCGCAATTATGACAGGTTCGCCCGGCCCATCGCGCTCGCGTAGAGGCGGCGATAGGTTTCGATCATCTGTTTCTCATCGAACTCGGCGGCGGCTTTCACTCGGTTGGCAGCGCCGACAGAGAGGCGCAGGGTTTCGTCGGAGGCCAGCTTCTCCAATCGCGCGCCAATCGCTGTTTCATCCCCTGCCGGGGCGATCAGCGGAGCGTTCTCCTCGCTCACCATATTGGCAATGTCTCCCACCGCCGGGGCAACAACAGGTTTGCCCGCCGCCATCGCCTCGACCACCGAGATCGGGAACTGCTCGGTGTCGGAAGACAGCGCAAAAATATCGAACAGCCCGACAAATTTCGCCGGGTCGCGTGCGAATCCGGGCAAATGGACACGCCCGGCAAGGCCAAGCCGTTCGGCCTCGGCGCGGATGGTTTCGGCCTCGGGACCATCGCCGACGATGACAAGTTTCCACGGCTCGGGCAGTGTTGCGAAAGCACGCACCAGAGCAGGAAGGTTCTTCACTTTCCTCAGGCCCGCCAGCGTGCCGACCCAGCGGTCTGTCACTTCCTTGCGCAGGCCGGGCAAGGCGTTCCCGCGCGGTGGCCGGGCAAAGGCAGCGGTATCGATCCCGTTTGGGATGTTTTTCACCCGGCTCATCGGAATTTGCCACGTCTCAAGCGCGATTTTCTCGAGCGTTTCCGATGGCACGACCAGTTGCGACGCACGCGACAGGCCGATACGGCGAAACCAGTTGCGGCTCGTCTTCAGCCGCCCGCGCTCATCCTCGTTGAAACCGTCCTCGTGGTGGATCAGCGGCGGCAACGACAGATGTTGCCCCAGCAACGCATGCGCCATCGCGGCGTCCATTGCGCCCCAATTGTAGGTCAGTACAAGGTCGTAGCCCCGCATGGCGCGCGCGATGCGGTGCAGCCTGCCTGGCCACGGCTTCCCTTGAAGTGGCGGGAAGTCCTGCGGATAGGTTACGGAAATCCTGCGCGAAATAAGCTCAGCCGCCTCCATCCGTTCGGGCACTGCAGAGACAATATGATGCTCTATCCCCGGTCCGAAGGCGTTGATCAACTGGACGCAGCGCAATTCCTTCCCACCGGCCGAAAAGGTCGAGTGGAGGTGCAGGATTCGCGCAGGTCTCTCGCCGTTCCGGCTCATTTTACCCGGGCAAGCAATTCGTCGATTGCAGCAACCGCCTCCGGCTCATTCAACATCGGTGCATGGCCGGTTTCCGGGACCGTCACCGATGCGGCCTGCGGCAGGCGAGCGAGCATCGACTTGAGCGTATCCTCGGCAAACAGGTCAGATTTCTCGCCCCTGACGATCAGCACCGGGCGACCGTCCAATGCCTCCAGCGCAGGCCACATATCGGGCGGCGCCGCGCCGTCATCCTGCGCGAAGGGTTCGGCGATCTTCATGTCGTAGTCGAAGCCGATGCGGCCATTCTGCTGCACGACCATGCTGCGCTTGGCCATGTCGAGCCATTCCTCGATGCCGAAACGCGGATGCGCTTCGCCGTGCACTTCCTGCAGGGCGCGCGCGGCGTGCATCCACGTGGCATAGCTGCGCCCCTGGCCAACATATTCGCGAATCCGTTCGATGCCGTCGGGCGAAATTTCCGGCCCGATGTCGTTCAGAACCGCCCCGGCGATACGCGACGGATCGATCGCCGCGAGAAGCATGGTCATCAGCCCGCCGAGCGAGGTCCCGACTGCAACAAAGCGTTCGATCCCCTCCTGTTCGAGCAGGGCCGAGACGTCCTGCACATATTGGAGCGGATTGTAGGTCGCCGAATCGGATGCATATTCGCTCATGCCCCGTCCGCGCATCTCGGGCACGATCACGCGCCATGTGCCCGCAACACGGTCTGCCAGATCAGCAAAGTCGCGCGAATTGCGGGTCAAGCCATGCATGCACAGGAGCGGCGGGCGCTCATTGCTTCCGGGATAATCGCGAAAGTGCAGCTTCAGCCCATCGGGGCTGGTCCAGTATCGATCAGCGTAGCTTGTATCCATCTGCGCGGCGTGTGTCCTCGATTCGACTGGCAGGAGCAGCCATATCAGCCCGACGACACATTGCAGCTTTCTGCCAGCATGGCCACACTCGCGTGAACGGAAACAGACACATGCACGAATGAAGTACCCGTGCAGGTGAGCCGAACTGCTACGGCAAGCCGGGGTCTAACGCTCCGCAGGCGTTCCGGTGCTCATCTCGACCGGCTGCAGGTCAATCCCCACCAGTTTCCACATGCCCTGCTCCCACTGGTAGTAGAGGTCGAAAGACAGTGAAATCGGGCGGATCTGGAAGAAGCCTTGCACGCGGAAGATATCCTCGCGGATCATCTGCGGTGCCTGATTGTAGGTCGGTGGGACCAGCAGCGCATTCGACAGGTCGATCCGCGAATTGCGAATCCCGGCGAAGATCTCGGACAGGCGCGCGGCATTGTTCTGGATCTGGAAACTCTGCGCCGAAATGTCGCGCAGCACCGAATAATTGCCCGACCGGTTGGCATGGTCGACCGCGGCGATGGTCGACCAGATCATCTTCGAGAGTTCGAGCTGGCTCGGGGTCGGTCTCATCGATGGCGGCGGCTGCACCTGCGGCACACCGCCCTGCTGGAATTGTTGCGCAGAAACGACCGACGGCATTCCGAAGGCAGCTGCAGCCAAGAAAAATGCCGGGGCGCGCAGCCCCGGCATCTTCGATAGTTTCGCGATCATGTTCATGGTCGCAGGTGTAGCGGCTTACCAGGCAACCTGGAAGCCACCACGGGCACCGACTTCGCCGCTGTCGAAGCCGACACCGATGCCAGCCGAGAATGCAGCATTCTCACCGATGCGCGCCGAGACCGCGAGCGTACCAGCGCCCTTGTCTTCAAAGTAGCCAATGCCGCCCGACAGGGCGAACGTGGTATCACCCAGAAGCATCGGCGTTTCCATCGCCAACGCCATGGCGACACCTTCATTCGCCCGACCGATCGCTTCGCGGTTGGCGGCGGTTTCGCCGAACAGCTGATTGATCTGGTTGGTGTGGGTCGATGTCAGTGTCTGCAGGCTCGCAATATTCGCAGCATTGGTTGCGATATTGCCAGCGTTGGTCGCGATATTGGCCGTGTTGGTGGCGATCTGCGTGCGGATCGTCGGGTCACGACCGACGACACCGTTTGCATCGACCGTCATCACATCGGTTGCGCCGGTCTGCGCCGCCGTGCTGGCTGCTATGTCGCCGACACGCACCGCACTGCCCGTACCGCCAAGCGCAACCTGGTTGGCTGCGGTAGTGGTTGCACCGACACCGACTGCCGTCGAGCCGCTGAACCCGGCGGTCGCGCTCTGGCCGAGCGCAGTCGCCTGGAAGCCCGATGCATTGGCCTGACGACCAAGTGCAGTCGCCTGGTTGCCGGTAGCCGACGCTTGCCAGCCGAAGGCCTGCGCACCGATGCCGCTGGCTACTGCCTCACCGCCAATGGCAGTCGAGTGGAAGCCGGTCGCCTGCGCAGCATCGCCGACGGCGACGGCATCTTCGTCAGACGCCACAGCAAGGTTGCCCAATGCCGTCGAGGTCAGACCGGTTGCCGAAGCACCCTCACCCACCGCGAGCGAGCGTTCGCCCGATGCGACGGTCAGGTGACCCAGGGCTGTAGCACGGACGCCCGTGGCTGCCGCCTGCCAACCGAAGGCCGAGGTGCCCGCCATGGTTGCCTGCGATTCCGAACCAACCGAAGTCGAGTTCAGGCCCGAGGAGTTCGCGCTTTCACCGATTGCTACGGAGTCGTCTCCGCTGGCTTGCGACAGCACGCCGATGGCGGTCGATGTATTGCCCGTTGCATGGGCTTCCGCGCCGAACGCCGAAGACGAGTCGGCTGAAGCAACCGAACCCGGGCCGACGGAGATAGAGGTTACCCCGGTCGCCGCTGCATTAAGGCCCATCGCGATCGACGCACCACCTTGCGCAGTCGCTGCCGAGCCGATGGAAACGCTATGAGTCGCGCCTGCTCCGGTGTTGGCGTTGGCACCAACGGCAACACTGAAGTCACCTGCAGCAGAACTGTTCGTGCCGTAGGAGGATCCATTCGCCCCACTTGCGGAGCTTGAGACACCGCTGGCGGTGCTGTTTGCACCCGATGCGGACGCCAGCGTGCCAACTGCGGTGCTGTTTGCACCGGCCGAGCTGGCAAGGTGGCCGACTGCCGTCGATTCGGTGCCGCCCGCATTCGCTTCGTCACCGACGGAGGTAGCCCCGTCGACATTGGCCAAAGCCCCCTGGCCAACCGCCGTCGCATTGTTGCCGGTCGCCGAGGAGTTCTCACCCAGCGAGGTGCTGTCGTCACCCGTTGCGGCAGAATTTGCACCATAGGCCGCCGAGTTCGCGCCGGTGGCCGCCGAACCGGCACCGACCGCAGTCGACCCGCTGGCGACTGCTCCGTCACCGATGGCAACCGCGCCAGCCGAAGTGGCAGCGGAGTTCCGGCCAAGGGCTACTGCCCCCGACTCGGTTGCACTGGAGCCAACGCCGCCTGCGAAGGAACCTTCGCCGCTGGCGCTTGCGCTCTGGCCATAAGCGCTCGACTGGAAGCCGCCGGCCGAAGCCTGGCGACCGGTCGCAGTCGACTGGCCACCTGTGGCCGAAGCCTGCCAGCCCAGCGCGGTATCGCCCGCCCCGGTGGCTTGCGATTCTGCGCCAACCGAGGTCGAATGGAAACCACTGGCGTTAGCCGATTCACCGACAGCAACCGCATCTTCGTCGCTGGCGGTTGCGTTGTCGCCGATTGCAACCGAGGTCAGCCCGCTCGCGGTCGAATTTGAGCCGCCAGCAAATGAGTTGGCCCCACTTGCGGTCGAGTTTACGCCAGTTGCCGTGCTTTCATCACCAATGGCACGCGCTCTGAAGCCGTTCGCCGTCGACTGCGTGCCCGATGCAATCGAATCTGTTCCGGTTGCAGTTGACTCGAGCCCGCTTGCCGTCGAACTGGAGCCCGTTGCGGTAGCACGGTTACCTGACGCGGTCGCCTGCGCACCCGTAGCTGTGCTCCGTGCCCCTGATGCCACAGACTGACGTCCGGTTGCCGTCGCGACATTGGCTGTTGCTTTTGCCAGCGAGCCTGTGGCCGTCGATCCGCTGGCGGTCGCTGCAGCACGGTATCCCGTCGCAGTCGAGGCTGCACCCGTCGCCTGCGCCCCCTCACCGCAGGCAAGCGTCGTCACCCCATTCGAGGTGGCACCACGGTCTGTATCACCTGCGTCGGCAATACCGTTGTCGTTGGTATCGAGCAGGCACTCTTCAGCCGCAGCGGGCTGGGCGGCCAGCGAAAGGGTCGCAATCGCAAGAAGAGAGGCAGAGCCCCCCAAAACTGCAATCTTCTTGGCATTGAATCGCATTGTCTTCACCTTCTCAGTTGGGTTCGCGCTGGTCGGGTTTCGCCAGTCTTCAGGCAAGCTGGCAGAAGTTTCGGGGCTTGGCAACAATGTGTTTACCATCCCGATTGTCCAATTTCGGGAGCGATGGCTGGTTACCAACAGCGCCCGGCAGGCGATCGCAAGCGCATGCGACAGTGCGATCGGCATAGTATTCGAGCTCCCACAGCCGGCCCGTTCGAGGCCGTGCGTCCCTTGACTTCGGCTTGTTAGCCAATCGTTTTGGCCCGTTTTTTCGCGCCGTTCGATATGCGGGAGATGACGGCAGGCGAGGCATTTCGTCCATGCCATGGATATGGCGGAACCAACCGATTTCCGGCGGGTTAAGCTGCCATGCGGCAAATTTTTACCTTTGTGCACCAAGCTGCCCTCGACAAATATTTGACGGGCGTGGCGGAGGCAGTAGAAGCGCGAAATCGCTTGCCCGAGGAGCATGCGAGAAAACGATAAAGCTCGGGGGAACCGACGGCAGTGTCAAAACCAGAAATCGTGTCCTACGAGCCGGCCACCGGTAAGGAATTGTGGCGTTCACCCATCGGAGATGTCGAGGCGGCCGTCGAAACGGCACGCCGGGCATGGCCTGCCTGGGCCGCACAGCCGCTTGCCACACGGATTGAACTGGTTCGCCGCTTTGCCAACGAAGTGCGCAAGGAATCCGACCGGCTGGCCGAAACCATTTCACGAGAAACCGGCAAGCCGCTGTGGGAAGCGCGCACCGAAGTGGAATCGGTCGTCGCGAAAGTCGATATTTCAGTCTCGGCCTATGCCGACCGCACTGGCCAGAAGAAGCTCGACAGTGCGCTGCAAGGCACAGCTGCCGTAAGGCACAAGCCGCATGGCGTGATGGTCGTGCTCGGCCCTTACAACTTCCCCGCACACCTGCCGAACGGGCACATCGTCCCTGCCCTGATTGCCGGCAACGCCGTGATCTTCAAGCCAAGCGAGAAGACACCTGCGACCGGTGAACTGCTGATGCAGTGTTTCAATCGCGCGGGCATTTCCGCTGCCGTCGCGCAGTTCTTCGTCGGCGGACCGGAAGAGGGCAAGCAACTGGTTGCCCATCGCGGGGTGGACGGGATCCTGTTCACCGGATCGGCGCAGGCGGGGATCGCAATCAACAAGCGGCTTGCCGCCAACCCCGGCAAGATCGTCGCGCTCGAGATGGGTGGCAACAACCCCATCGTGGTGATCGACACACCCAAGGTTTCGGATGCGGCGACGCTGATCATCCAGTCTGCCTTCACCTCGGCCGGGCAGCGATGCACGGCGGCGCGTCGGCTGATTGTCAAGGAAAGCATGTACGGTGCGATCGTCGACGAGATGAAAGCAATGACCACGCGGATCATCGTCGACGAACCATTCGCTGATCCTGCCCCCTTCATGGGTCCGGTGATCGACAATGATGCGGCGCACCAGATGGTCGAAAGCTTCCTCTATTTCCTGTCCAACGGCGGCAAGGCGATCCGGCACATGACCCGCCCTTCGGACGACCTGCCATTCCTTACCCCCGGCATCATCGACACCACCGATATGGCCGATCGGCCCGACGTCGAACTGTTCGGGCCGTTACTGCAGGTCATCAAGGTCAAGGATTTCGACGTGGCTATTGCCGAAGCGAACCGCACGCGCTTTGGGCTTTCGGCCTCATTGATCGGCGGAAGCCCGCAGGATTACAATCGCTTCTGGGCGAATATTCGAGCTGGTATCATCAACTGGAACCGCCCCACCAACGGCGCTTCGTCGAAAGCCCCGTTTGGCGGTCTTGGCCTTTCGGGCAACCATCGCCCGGCTGCCTATTATGCGGCGGACTACTGCGCCTACCCGGTCGCGAGTACCGAGATGGACCAGCCCCGCGCGACGATCGGCGTGGGCCTGGCAAACAGCTAGGGTCACAGGACCTAGCCTTCATCCAGCGTAGCGATCGCGACTTCCGCGAGGCCCGAGGGCAGCGTTCGGGCGGTTACCTCAAACCGCGAAGTGCCTTTGCGGCCTCCAAGCACATGCCAGTCGCCTGTTATGCGGTACTCCACCGCAAAGCCTGCCTTCACCGCGCGCGAGTTATAAAAGGCAAGGACGTCCTCAAGCGGGACCGGCGTGAGATAGGCAACCGCCCGCGCGTGACAACCCGGACTGTCTGCGCCCAGTGCCTCTTTCACGCTTCCACGCGGATAGGGCTCCAGTGCCGTTGGCAGCCGCGCAGCCCATAGTGGCGACAAGCGGAGCGCTTTTTTGCAATTTTCCGCCAGTGGCAACCTGCCGATCCGCCCGATCGTGTTGAGCGCCTCTGCGTCGGAAAGTGCAGCGCCATCCTTTGCGTCGGGCAGCGACTTCAGCCCTGTGCTGCCGCCGAGCATCTCCAACGCTGCCTCACGCGCCGCGATCACGGCGGATTGGCCGGTATCTTCGGGCGGGAGCGGATGACCGATCTCGAACTTCAGCGCCGCGTTGGCCATGTTCTGCGACACCAGGTCGGGATCGGCCATCAGCGGGTCGTTCAGCGCACGCTGGACCATCGGGTCGGCCTCGCGCCCATCAGCCTCTTCCCCGCCTGCGCCGCAGGCAGAGAGGCAAGCACCCGCCAGTAGCAGGGCGGCAGCTTTCGCTGCGAGGCGGGGAGAGCGCATTTTCACGCCCTCGCCCATATGCGAACAGGGTTAATATTCGGCCAATTTGTTACAAAAAGGCACCCGGCCGCCCGAATGGCGACCGGATGCCTTCCACTCCCCTTGCGGGTCGCGCTGCGGCTGTTGGTGGGGACAGCCGAAGCCTGTTGTCGAGATCAGCGGCAGCGAGCGTTGCTGCGGTCGATCTCACGGCCGAGCAGTGCCCCGCCTGCTGCGCCGAGGATCGCACCCAGCGTGCGGTCACCTCGACCGGCCAGTTCATTGCCGATCAGCGCGCCGACACCGGCACCGATCAGCAGGCCCGTGGTGCCGTCCTGCTTGCGGCAGTAATATTCACCATCGCGCCCACGCCATACGCGGGTCGAGCGATAGACCGGTTCGCCAAGATAGCGTTGCTGGCCACCATAGCCGCCAGTGTAGCGATGCGGATTGCCGCGACCGCGCTTCCAGCCACGATGGCGGCCGCGATCATATTCGGTCGTGTCGGCGCCAATAGGCGTGTGGGCGGCCGAATAGCTTGTGACAGGCTGTTGAGCCGGTGCCGCCGCACTGGCTGGGGTGGCGAGTGCAATGGCCGGGGCCGTAAGCGTCAAAGCCATTATCTTCAGCGTCTTGATAGTCATTTTTCAAAGTCCTTTCGCTTCGGGGGTGGGCGATCGGCCTCTCGGTCTTGTCGTCCGGTGTGTTCAGGAATACGGTCCATTTCCTGAACGCCATGCAACATGCTCGTCAGCTTTCGCAATGCGCGACGAAGCGAGCGAAAAATGTCGATGAAGCGATGCTTGCAGCGCCACCGGGCGGGGCCTAATGGGCCGAAATGAACAGCCCCCCCAACTCGCAAGCGCCATCGGGCCTGCCCGCCGCGCTTGCGGCTTACATAATCTGGGGCTTCCTTCCGCTCTACCTGATGCTGGTGAAGTCGGTGCCGCCGTTCGAGTTCGTCGGATGGCGAATCATCTTCACCCTGCCGCTGTGCCTGCTGATCGTCGCGATACGAAAGCAGGGACCGGATCTGCTTGCGGCGTTGCGGGATCGAACGAGCCTGCTGGTGCTGACCGCAAGCTCTGCACTGATTGCGATCAACTGGCTGGTCTACATCTGGGCGATCCAGACCGACCATGTCTATGCGGCCAGCCTGGGCTATTACATCAATCCGCTGGTCAACATCCTGCTCGGCACCTTGCTTCTGGGTGAGCGTCTCAACCGAAGGCAATGGCTGGCGGTTGCGCTGGCGGCCTGCGGTGTCGCGCTGCTGCTGGGCGGCGCGATCACCACGCTGTGGATCAGTCTGACGCTTGCGCTCAGCTTCGGGACCTATGGACTGCTGCGCAAGAAGGTCGCGGTCGGCTCGCTTCCGGGACTGACAATCGAATCGGCGATCCTGCTCCTTCCGGCTTCCGCCATCTGTCTCTACTTCGCGCAGCTTCCGGCCGGATCGGCCTTCGGGCGCGAATTGTGGCTTACCGCCGCGCTCATGTTCGGCGGTGTGATCACGGCGATACCCCTCCTGCTGTTCGCGATTGCTGCACGGCGGATGGACTATTCCGCGCTCGGCTTCGTCCAGTTCATCGCACCGACCATCGTCTTCATCCTCGGCCTGACCGTGTTCGGAGAACAATTGCAGCCGGTCCAGCTGGCGTGCTTCCTGCTGATCTGGGCCGCCTTGTCGATCTTCCTCTACGACATGTGGGCGAAGGCACGCGCCGCGAAGGCAGCGGCCTAGACCAGCGACCAGCCCAGCGTCTCACCCGCGTGGAAGGGCACGACCGACGCCCCCGCCGCATCGAACGCCTCAGGGACAGCGACAGGAGCCTTGCGCAAGGTCACCGTCCCCTCGTTGAGCGGTAGCCCGTAGAAGCGGGGGCCGTTCTCGCTGGCAAAACCCTCGAAATGCCCCAGCGCACCCTCCTCGTCGAACACGGTGACATAGCTCTCGATCGCATAGGGCGCGTTGAAGATGCCCGCGCAGCCGCAGGCATTTTCCTTCGCCTCGCGCGTGTGCGGCGCGCTGTCAGTGCCGAGGAAATACCTGGCCGAACCTGAGGTCGCCGCCTTGCGCAACGCCAGCCGGTGCGTTTCGCGTTTGGCAACGGGAAGGCAATAGGCATGCGGCCTGATCCCGCCGACGAGAATCGCATTGCGGTTGATATGGAGGTGCTGCGGCGTGATCGTCGCGCCGATATTGTCCCCTGCCCCATCGACGAACTGCACCGCCTCCGCCGTGGTGATGTGTTCGAAGATCACTTTCAGTTCGGGCAGCCGCCCGACCAGCGGCGCGAGGACGCGGTCGATGAACACCGCCTCGCGGTCGAACACGTCGATATCCGCGCTTGTCACTTCACCGTGCACGCACAGCGGCATGCCCGCTTCAGCCATGCGTTCGAGCACGCCCATGATCTTCGCGACATCGGTAACGCCGCTATCCGAATTGGTGGTCGCCCCGGCAGGATAGAGCTTTGCTGCGGTAAACACGCCGTCGGCAAACCCCCGTGCCAGATCGTCGGCATCGGTGTTGTCGGTGAGGTAGCAAGTCATCAGCGGGGTAAAGTCGATGCCTTCCGGCACTGCGGCCAAAATCCGCTCGCGATATGCCGCCGCCATCGCTGCCGTCGTTACAGGAGGCGTCAGGTTGGGCATCACGATTGCCCGGGCAAACTGGCGGGCGGTGTATGGCACCACCGCGCGCATCATCGCATCGTCACGGAAGTGCAAATGCCAGTCGTCAGGGCGGCGGATGGTGATTTCGTTCATCTGGTGCAAGCTTCGCCTGAATGAATGGAACACATGGAACACTGTCCAAGGGCTAGAAACCCACCCGCCATCACGGGGCTGTCGATTGGCAATGAGGCAAGGGTGCGATGCAATGTCATGCCCTGCCCATGGCACATGCCGCTGCAGTAGGACAGGGCTTGATTCGTCCGCGGCAACTGCCACCTTTGCTGGCATGACCGAGACCCGCCTTGCCAATCGCGCCGTTATCCGGCTCTCGCCAACAGAGGCGGGGGAAGATGTTGCAGCCTTCCTGCAGGGCCTCGTCACCAATGATGTGATCGGCACCCTCCCCGCCTATGCCGCGCTGCTCAGTGCGCAAGGCAAGGCAATGTTCGATTTCATCGTATGGCCCGCCGAAGATGGTCAGTTGCTGCTCGATTGCGAGGCTGCGCATGCGCAAGAGCTGGTGAAGCGGCTTTCACTCTATCGCCTGCGGCGCAAGATCGCGATCGAGGTCGATCCCACCCTGGTGGTCTGCTGGCAGGCCGAGCCGCGCGAAGGTGCGGCAGCCGACCCGCGCCTGCCCGATCTTGGCGCTCGCTGGATCGCTCCGCTCGATGAGAACACCGGCGTGGCCGACGATGCCTGGCTCGCTCACCGCCTCTCGCTCGGCGTGCCCGAAGGCCGTGACGAGCTGGGCGATATCCTCTGGCTTGAAACCAATGCGGTTGAACTGGGCGGAGTGAGCTTCACCAAGGGCTGCTATATCGGGCAGGAAAACACCGCGCGGATGAACTGGCGGCAGAAGGTCAACCGGCGACTGGTCGTCGTCCCGCTGGATCGTTCGGACGAGAAGCGGCGCAAGGCTGCATACCCGCAGCTGGGCCTGGCGATCGATCACCTGCGGGTGGAAGATATAACGCCCGACATCGCGCCGGGCTGGATGGCGTTAGCCGAGGGCCAATCCTAATCGAGCGCCAATGCTAGTCGAGCGCCAATCCTAATCGAGCGACAGCGATTCGACGAGGATCCGCTCCGCCCGCTCGCGCACGGCATTTTCCGGGACGCTGAGCGAGCGCGCCAATGCCTTGCCCATCAGCGCATCGCCCAGCGCCAGCAGGACGAGCGTCAGCGTATTCTCATGCATCGCCATGATCCCGGCGTGGTCGACGGCTTCCTCCGGAGCCAGTTCGTCGACCAGCTGGTGGATCGTTTCGATTATCGGGTCGAGCGCATCTTCGTTCCCGGTCAGCAGCATCCAGCTGGCAAGGCTGCCTGCCCCTTCCTTGTCGAAGGCATCGAATGCGAGGTCGACGACTTCGCGCGGGCTGCCCAGCCCTGCGCGGCTGGCGCGCACGGCATCCTTGATCGTCTCGCACACCGTGGTGGCGAGATGCGCGGCAAGCGACTTCTGCAGGCCTGATGCCGATCCGAAATGATGCAGCAGATTGGCATGGGTGCGCCCGATTCGCTGCGCGACGGCCTTCAGCGTTACCGATTGCGGCCCCGTTTCGATCAGCAGACCGCGCGCCGCCTCGAGCGCGGCGGTGCGGGACTCTTCGGGTGACAGACGCTTACGGGTTGCCATGTTATGCCGGGGTTCCGTCAAAATCTTGCCCATCGCAATGCTTTACAATGGCGTAGTGTCCACAACGGAATGGAGCAAGTCGCCAGCGCCCTGTGTGCACATGCGCTTTTTCCTGGCGCCCATTTCCCAGCGTTAGCAATTCCTTTATTGACACCAGTGTAAGTAAGGGCTACTTACATCATTGTTAGTAATCAATGGAGCCTGTCGTGAACGCCCCCGCACAGATCGACCTCGAAACCCGTAGCAAAGCCCCCACCCCCGCAGACCTCGACATCACCGTGCGTGACGAGCGTTTCAATCGCGGCACCGAACCGCGCCGCTGGTGGGCGGGCGATGCCTTTGGCACTGCATGGCACAATGCCCTTTCCGCAACCTTCCCGCGTGGCGAAGCCTTCTTCATCGAAGCCGTAAAGGCGCATCGCGAAGGTGCCGATCCCAAGCTCGAAGCCGAGATCCGGGCTTTCGTGAAGCAGGAAATCAACCACACGCGCGAACACATCGCCTTCAACAAGCTGGCGGAAAGCCACGGCTATGACATCAAGGCAGTCGACAAGCGCGTGGCCGAAATGCTCGAAATGACCAAGGGTCGCCCGGTGATCCTCAACCTCGCCGCGACCATGGCGCTTGAGCATTATACCGCGATGATGGCGCATGAATTCCTCGCAAATCCCAACCATTTCAAGGATGCCGACCCCGAAGTTCGCAAGATGTGGGAATGGCATTCGATCGAGGAAATCGAGCACAAGGGCGTCGCCTACGACACCTGGAACCACGCGACGCGCGACTGGTCGAAGTGGAAACGCTGGAAGCTGCGCAGCCTGATGATGCTGATCGTGACCGGTCGCTTTTTCAAGCATCGCTGGGAAGACAGCATGAACCTGCTCGCGCAGGACGGCATCACCGGCTGGAAGGCGCGCTGGGGCCTGTTCACTTACCTCACCTTCAAGCCGGGCGTGGTGCGCCGCATCTTCCCGGCATGGCTCGCCTATTTCAAGCCGGGTTTCCACCCGTGGGATCACGATGACCGTGAACTCATCCGCATCCACGAAGGCGATTTCTCTGCCGCGCTGATGCCGGCTGAGTAAACCCATCGATTTCGAAATGGAAAAGCCCCCTGCCGAAAGGCCGGGGGCTTTTTTGTTATTGGGCTGCCTAGGCCGCTCGCATCTCGACTTGCTCGTCGGCATCGAGATCGCGCGTGTATTCGACAGCCGGGGCTTCCTCACCCCGCCCGCAACTGTGACGCGGCCGCACTTTTCCGGTTGGCTGGAAGCCAAGCTTGCGCAGCACCCGCCCCGACGCCGGATTGTCGACGAAGTGGCTGGCGACCAGCCGGGCATGGCCGAGCATGCGCGCAACATCGAGCACGGCACTTCCTGCTTCGGTGGCGTAGCCGCGGCCCCAATATGGCCGGGATATCCAGTATCCCAGCTCGATTTCGCTGCCGCTGCCGTCGATACCGATGCATCCGACCAGTCGGGCATCCTCGGCACGAGCGATCAGGAAGCGCGGAAAGCGCGGATCGACCGGCAGGTCGACGAACTGGCGTGCGTCTTCGGGCCTGTAAGGCCAGGGGGCACGCGCGAGGTTGCGCACCACGCCCTCGTCGGCGATCCCGCCAAAGACACTTTCCCAATCCTCGGGCCAGAGCGGTCTCAGCAACAGCCGCTCGCTGCGATGGAACATTGGATCTCTCCTCTTCGCCCCACGGCGCCCCGTTAGGCACCATGAATGACAATTGCGTTGCGGCGAAAGATCATTTCGCCAGTGCGTGAGGGAGAAACGACAAGAGGGAGACGGGCCCCCTGATTACCAGGAAAGCCCCATCTCCCTCTTCGTCTGCCGGTGCTAGACCGGCTGGGACCGTCCTGTCTGGACAGTCCCTTTAGCGAACTGTCCGCTTATTCGGCTGCTTGCGCAATCATGTCGACAGACACGTATTTGCGGCCGAGCTTGCCTTTGTGGAATCGCACCACACCGTCGGTAAGCGCGAACAGCGTGTGGTCCTTGCCCATGCCGACATTGGTAGCCGGATAGAACTTGGTGCCGCGCTGGCGCACGATGATGTTGCCGGCGACCACAGCCTGGCTACCGAACTTCTTCACACCAAGGCGACGACCTGCTGAGTCGCGACCGTTACGTGACGAACCGCCTGCTTTTTTATGTGCCATCGGTCGTTACCTCTTACTTCTTGGCTGCCGGCTTCTTGGCCGGGGCTTTCTTCGCAGCGGGTTTCTTGTCGGCTGCGGTTTCCTTCTTAGGAGCGGCGTCAGCCTTCTTGGCCGGTGCCTTCTTCGCTGCAGGCTTCTTGGCTTCCTTGGCGGGAGCCTCTTCCTTGGGGGCAGCAGCCTTCTTCGGCGCAGCCTTCTTGCCTTCGCCCACATCGGTGATGCGCAGCAGGGTCATCTGCTGGCGGTGACCGTTCTTGCGGCGATAGTTGTGGCGGCGACGCTTCTTGAAAACGACGACCTTTTCGCTCTTCGCCTGTGCGATGATCTCTGCCGAAACAGTGACCTTCGAAGCGTCTGCAACCGAATCGCCTTCACCCGCAAGCAGGACATCGCCCAGCGTCACGGTGTCACCGGCTTCGCCAGCCAGCTTTTCAACTGCGATCTTGTCTCCGGCGGCAACCCGGTATTGTTTGCCGCCCGTGCGCACTACTGCGAACATGGTAGTAATCTCTCAATCTTGTTGCTGTGCCGCAGTCTCTCGAAAACGGCGCGTCCGTACCCCCGCCATGTGGCGTGGCCCGGAAAGAAGCGTGCCGTTAAGGGAAATGCGGTGCCAAGTCAACGCTCCGGGCGCGGGTTTTTTGCCTCGGCGCAACATCGCTTGCGCAAACAGTGGCAAGGCACGTCCGGCGTGCTAGAGGAAGCGCGATGAAAGCGCCAGCCACCCTTGCCATCATGGTAATATCTGCACCGCTGATTGTGGGCTGTGCCCAGAGCAGCGCGGACTATCCCTCGCTCGCGATCCGGGATTTCGAGCGGGTGCAGGGATCGTTCGATGCGCCCGATGCGCAGCCGGTGATCGCGCCTGCCCCGCTGCCGGAGGAGAAATCCGCCCGCATCGCCGCTCTGCGCGACCAGCTTGGTGCAGCGCACAGCCGCTTCATGGCAGAAGCACCCTCGGCGCGTTCGGCGGTCCGCGCCGCTGCGGGGACAACTGTCGGCGATGATCGCTGGGCGACGGCGCAGGTCGCGCTTGCCTCGCTCGATTCGCAGCGCAGCCAGGCGGCAGAGGTGCTGGCCGATTTCGACCTGCTGTTCGCCGATACCACTCTCGCATTCGAACAGCGCGAAGATGTCGGCAAGGCGCGCAACGAAGCCGAAGCCAAGCTGCGCGAGGAAGACGTGATCCTCGCCGAACTGCGCGGCGCGATCGACTGATCCGCAAAAAAAATGTGCGGGACTGCCCCCTGCAATCCCGCACACCCCCTGCAGCGCGACCGGTTCGTTCGTTGGGAGGGAGGTCCTAGCCCGAAACGGATCGACGCCGCGATAGCGAGTGTCAGGTTGCAGATCGAAACCCTGCCAGCCTTGATAAATATCAAATTTCGCGAAAAATCTGCTTCAGCCCCAGCGGGCAATATCCGCATGGTCCGAATCGCGCGGCTCGATCCAGTGCCAGCCATCTGCGCGTTTCTCGCGTTTCCAGAACCATGATGCGCTTTTGAGGTGGTCCATGCAGAAATCGACCGCATCGATCGCGTCGCGGCGATGGAGCGCAGCAGCGGAAACGCAGACTATAGGCTCGCCGGGCTGCATCGGGCCGATACGATGGACCATCAGCAGCCCCATCAACTCGAACCGTGCAAATGCACGATCGGCAAGGTCCTCCATACCAGGCAGCGTAAGCGGCTCGTAATGCGATAGCTCGAGCAGTTCGACACCATCGCCCCCGCGCACTTCACCGACGAAAGTGCATACCCCGCCCAGCCCGGGATGGGCATGGGTGAAAGGCCCGATCAGCAGGCCGAGGTTGAACGGTTCGCTGAGCAGGCGAATATCGCGCATGGCTATCCACCGCTGACGGGCGGCAGCAAGGCAACCTCGTCACCATCCTGCGCAAGGAGCGCGACCTTGTCGGCCAGCACCGTTCCCGCACAGGCAATATGCACCCGCTCCAATTGCAAAGCCGCCGCACAATCGGGGCCGACCGCCTCGAGCAGTCGCGCCCAGTCGAGCGGTGCCGCTGCCTCCATCTCCTCGCGACCGGCGATATCCTGCAGCGAACCGAGAAACACGATGCGGACAGCCATCCTACCCTCCGGTCACCGACATATGGCGCGGTTGCGCAGGGTCGGTGTGATCACCGTCGATGCGGAAATGGTGCCGCTCGGGCTTGATCCGCACAGCACGGTCGAGCGCCGCTTCCAGCTGGCCATCGGGATCGTCGGAACGCAAGGCAGCGCGCAGATCCACCCGCTCTCCTCCGCCAAGGCAGGGATAGAGTTGCCCGGTTGCCGTCACCCGCATGCGGTTGCACCCGGCGCAGAAATTCTCGGTCAGCGGTGAGATCAACCCCAGCTGTCCGCCGGTTTCCGCAACATCGAAATAGCGCGCCGGGCCGCCGGTTCGATGCGTCGACGGGGCGAGTGTATAGTCCTGCTCCAGCTTCTGCCTGACCTCGGTCAAAGGCAGGAAACGGTCGATGCGCGCGTGTTCCACCTCACCCAGCGGCATGGTTTCGATCAGCGTCAGTGCAAAGCCCTGCCCATGCGCCCAGCGCATCAGCGTGCCGATCTCACCTTCGTTTACCCCTCTCAGCGCCACGGTGTTGATTTTCACCGCCAGCCCCGCTGCACGCGCGGCATCGATCCCGGCAAGCACATCGCCGAGCGCATCGCGGCGCGACAATGCGTGGAACACCTCTCGATCGAGCGTATCGAGCGAGATATTGATCCGCCGCACGCCGGCATCCGCCAGTGCCGCCGCATGCTCGGCAAGTTGCGTCGCATTGGTGGTCAGCGTAACCTCGTCCAGTTCACCGCCCACATGCCGTCCCAGCGCGCGGACCAGGTCGATCATGTCGCGCCGTACCAGCGGTTCGCCACCCGTCAGCCGGATACGGCGCACACCGCGCGCCATGAAACCCCGCGCCAGGGCATAGAGTTCCTCCAGCGTCAGCACCTCTGCCCGTGGCAGGAATTGCATCCGTTCGGGCATGCAATAGGTGCAGCGCAGGTCGCAGCGATCGGTTACCGAAAGGCGCAAATAGGTGATCTGCCGGGCAAATCCGTCAACCAGGGTGCGCGGTTCAGCCATCGAACCGCCCTGCCCCCGCCAATGGGAGATATTGCCCGGTCACACCCGGCGCGTTCTCGAGATAGGCCAATGCGGACGCGACAGCCGCGCCATCATCCCCGGCCACGATATTCACCCGCTGCGGGGCGCAATCCCGGGCAAGATCACGCGCAGCCGCACGTCGCCAATCGGCATGGTCATAAGATGCCGCAGGCAGCACAATGGCGACATCGCCACCCTGCCCGGCATGCCCGCGTGCAGTCGGGACGTGGCGGGTGCCAAACTCCGCCGCAGCCTCCAGCGCCGTATCCGGCAGGCTATCGATGCGCAGCGTCACTTGCACGCCTTCAGCGCCGATGCCGGGTGAGCGTGATGCCAATCTTCTCATTCGCTTCGGCAATCGCGAGTTTGACGATCTTTACGGTCACCGCCTCCACCCGGTCATCCTGCAGGAACAGGGTTTCGCAGATATGGTCGGCAACCGCCTCGATCAGCTTGAAGTGGACTCCCGGCGGCAGCGCATCGGTCGCCGCGAATTTGAGATCCATGTAGTTCTTGCTCGCATCGAGCGGCGTTTCCGGCTCATAGCGATCCGCCACCCGCATCTGCGCCTGGATCGTAATCCGCAGCGGCTGCGGCTTGCCGGTTTCCTCCGAATAAATGCCGGTCAGGACATCATGTTCGAGATCGGCAACTTCGAGAGTGAGCGAATCGTTCATGGCCCGCCTCCTAGCCCGAATTCGACCAGCGCGCGAAGATCGCAGTCGGCAACAGGCGCCCGCCCTCGCCTTCCTCTCGCACGGCAAGGTCGCCATGCTCGATCATGCCGGGAAGATGCGCCAGCTTCTCGGCCAGCAGGCCGCCAAGTGCGACACTGCTCATCCGCACCGCATAGACGGTGAGGAACAGGAACCTGCTCTCTCCATCGAGCAATTGCGCACAGTCGCCGACAAGGCCCGCCAGTCCCTCTTCGATCCGCCACGTTTCGTTCTTCGGCCCGCGACCGAACTTGGGCGGATCGAGGATAATCCCGTCATAGCGATTACCCCGCCGCACTTCGCGCGCAGTGAACTTCGCTGCATCGTCGACCAGCCAGCGGATGGGGCGATCCTCCATGCCGGAAAGCGCCGCGTTCTCACGCGCCTGCGCGACGGACTTCTTCGAGGCATCGACATGGGTCACACGGCCATGACGACTGAGCGCAAGCGAACCGACACCGGTGTAACCGAACAGGTTGAGTGTGTTGTGATCCCCCGCGCAGGCGGGGGTCTCAGTCGGCTCGCAATCTGCATCCGGCCTGAGGTCCCCGCCTTCGCGGGGACCCAACTGGCCGCGCATCCAGCTCCACACAGGTGCCATGTCGGGAAAAAAACCAAGGTGGCGAAACGGGGTGCATTGGGCAGTGAATTTTGCTTCGTTCCACGCAAGTGGCCAGCCATCCTCTGGCACCGGCCGGTCGAACTGCCAGCGACCGCCGCCGTCTTCATCGGAACCGGGAACGAACTCGCCATCGGCCTGCCATTCGGGCAGGCGCGGCTGCCACATCGCCTGCGGTTCCGGGCGGATGAAGCGATGTGGGCCATAGCGTTCGAGCTTGCGCCCATTGCCGCTATCGACCAGCCCGTAATCTTCCCACGCCTCGCCCGCGAGCAGGGTCGGTTGTTCCCGCAGCTCTGCCATCAGCCAGCCTCGATGGCGTGCTCGGCAACATAGGTGGCGATCGATGCGTAATCGCCGCCAAGCGTGGCGTAACGCTCCTCACGCGAAAACAGGTCGCCGACCCGCGCCGGGAGAGCCGGGCGCACGCCCGTCGCCCGTTCGACCGCATCGCGGAACTTCGCCGGATGCGCTGTCGCCAGTGTGACGACGGGAACATCGGCCGCAATGCCTGCCTGCCGTGCAGCATGCAGGCCGATGGCGGTGTGCGGATCGATGATCTCGCCACATTGCTCATAGGCCCAGCGCATCGCCCGTGCCGTATCGTCGGCATCGGCCCGTGCGCTGGCGAACAGATGCGCTGCGCCCTCGCGCTGGGCATTGGTCAGCCGCATGGCCTTGCTTTCCTCGAAACCGCGCATCTGCTCGGCCAGCGCCTCGCCGTCGCGGCCAGCACAGTCGAACAGCAGGCGTTCGAAATTGGAACTGACCTGGATATCCATAGAAGGGGCAGCGGTCGGCGTAACCGTGCCGGTTGAATAGTCGCCCTCCGACAAAGCGCGATGGAGGATATCGTTGACATTGGTCGCGACGATCAGCTGTTCGACCGGCAGGCCCATCTGCGCGGCGACATATCCGGCAAAGACATCGCCGAAATTGCCGGTCGGCACGGCAAACGCCACCTTCCGTTCGGGCGCGCCCAGTTGCAGCGCGGCGGCGAAATAATACACCACCTGAGCCATCAGCCGCGCCCAGTTGATCGAATTGACCGCGCCGATGTGAAACCGCCCGGTCATTTCGGGATCGTTGAACATTCGTTTCACGCTCGCCTGCGCGTCGTCGAAGCTGCCATCGATGGCGATATTGTGGACGTTGGGCGCGAGCACGGTGGTCATCTGGCGGCGCTGGACATCGCTGATCCGGCCATCGGGATGGAGCATGAAGATATCGATCCGATCGCGTCCCGCCACCGCGTTGATCGCAGCGGAACCTGTGTCCCCGCTGGTCGCACCGACGATGGTCAGGTGATCGCTGCTGCGCGAAAGGAACGTCTCGAACAGCAGGCCGAGCAATTGCAGCGCCACGTCCTTGAAAGCCAGCGTTGGGCCGTGGAACAGTTCGAGCAGCCAATGCTGTTCGTCGAACTGCTTGAGCGGGGTCACGGCGGCGTGCGCGAACTTGCCATAGGCATGCTGGCACAGGCCGCGCAGTTCGTCTTCGGTCAGGCTGCCTTCGACAAAGGGCAGCATCACCCGCGTGGCAAGCTCGGCATAGGGCAGTCCGCGCATTGCCGCGATCTCGTCGGCCGAGAACTGCGGCCATGCCTCGGGCACATAGAGCCCTCCATCCGAAGCCAGCCCGGCGAGCGTTGCGCCTTCGAAATCGAGCGCCGGGGCGCTGCCGCGAGTGGAAACGTATTTCATCGTGTCCGGCGGTTAGCCTTGGCTACGCTGCTGGGCAAGCGAGTGAGGCTTTGCCCGGCTCAATCTTCTCTGCGCCGACGCCGGAGAGCGAGGATGTAGATCACCAGCGCGGTCAGCGCGAAGAAGAACCACTGCCCGGCATAGGCGAGGTGGTTGTTGGGCAAGTCCGCCGGATCGGGCTTCGCCAGCGGGCCGAGCTCTGCCAGCGGCGGATCGGCGACGATCTTGCCGCCGGGTGCGAGGATGCCGAGCACTTCCCCGCCCTGCCAGTCGGGCGATTGCGGATTGCGCGACCAGCCGAGAGCAACTTTGGCCTCCTCGCCGCCTTTCAGCGTGCAATCGGCCACATGCGAGAATCCGCTGACGCCAAGGCTGTTATTGCCCGCCACGCCAAGGATCGAGGCGACCTCGGCACATTCGGCGCGCACCTTGCGGTAGAGTTCCTGCTCGATCTGGTCGGCGGCGGGATAATCGATCCGCGCCGCATCGGTCGGCGCCGCCTTGTAGCGGGCGATCAGGGCTTCTTTCTGGTCCAGCCGGTCAAGCTGCCAGAAGCCCAGCCCGGTCATCACCGCCACTGCGGCGAGGACAATCGCTGTCGAGATAATGGGTATGCCACGCCAGTTCATTCCTCGCGCCCCGCCTCGCCTGCACGGTTGCGATATTCGGCATGGATCAGCCATGTCTTGGACAGGCGCAATCCTGCGAACACCGAAGCCATGACCAGCGGAATCCACAGCACGGCATGCACCCAGAAGGGTGGGCTCCAGCTGACCTCAACCCATAGCGCAAGGCCGACGACAACAGCGCCGATGACCAGCGTCAGGAAAGCTGCCGGTCCATCGCCGACATTGAAGCTCGAATAGTCGAGCCCGCATTTCTCGCATTTGGGCGAGAACTTGGCGATGCCTTCAAACAGGGTCGGCGCGCCGCAGCGCGGACACAAACCGGAAAGGGCAGCCTCGGCCAAGCCGGGCTGCCCCTTCGTATGTTCCGAATTGTCGGACATCATCAGTGGATCGGCGCGCCCCAGCCGCCCCAGATGTAGACGGCGACGAAGAGGAACAGCCACACTACGTCGACGAAATGCCAGTACCACGCAGCCGCTTCGAATCCGAAGTGCTGGCGCGGGGTGAAGTGGCCCTTGTAGGTGCGCACGAGGCAGACGATCAGGAAGATCGTGCCGACCAGCACGTGGAAGCCGTGGAAGCCGGTCGCCATGTAGAAGGCCGAGCTATAAGTGTTGCCGCCGAAGCCGAACGGCGCGTGGGCGTATTCGTAAGCCTGGATCGCGCTGAACAGGATGCCCAGCATGATGGTCAGCCACAGGCCCTTTTTGAGACCCTCACGGTCGCCATGGATCAGCGAGTGGTGCGCCCAGGTCACGGTGGTGCCCGAGCAGAGCAGGATCAGCGTGTTGAGCAGCGGCAGGCTGAACGGGTTCATCACCGCCTCGACCGCTACCGAGGGGAACACACCGCCCGAAACTTCCGACAGGGCGTTGGGGAACAGTGCAAAGTCGAAGAACGCCCAGAACCAGCCGACGAAGAACATCACTTCCGAAGCGATGAACAGGATCATGCCGTAACGCATGTGGAGCTGGACGACCGGGGTGTGGTGGCCGGTTTCAGCCTCCTTCACCACATTCGACCACCAGCTGAAGAAGGTGGCGATGAGGCCTGCAATACCGAGGCCCAGCACGAGGTGCGCATTGGCCATCTCGTGCATGAACAGCACCATGCCGCTGGTGAAGGTCAGCGCCGAAAAAGAGCCGATCAGCGGCCAGATGTCGGGCGGAAGAATGTGATAGTCGTGGTTCGTTGCGCCAGCCATGTATCTCGTCCTGTCAGAACTGTTGGCCTGCCCTTAATCGCCTCTGGCGTGCAGGTCCAGTGCCGGAAAGCGGGTTTATTCGCCGGAATCTGGCGTCGTGCCGCCAGAGGCATCGCCCGGCTGCTCGATCGCCTTGTGGAAGGTGTAGCTCAGGGTGATCTGTTCGACCCCTTTTGCGTTCTCGTCATCGAGGATTGCCGGGTCGACGAAATAGAGCACCGGCATACGGATTTCCTCACCCGGCTGCAGTGTTTGCTGGGTAAAGCAGAAGCACTGGATCTTGTTGAAATAGGCCCCCGTCTGCTCCGGTTCGACATTGTAGGTCGCGGCCCCGGTAATCGGCACGTCGCTGTCATTGCGCGCGGTGTAGAAAGCGAGCTGGCGCTGGCCGATCTTGATAGTCTCGGTCACCTGCGCGGGCTTGAAGGTCCACGGCATGTCGCCCGCCACATTGGCATCGAAGCGGATCGAGATGGTCTTGCCCGCTGCATTGATCGCCGCCGCATCGGCCTCAGCCTCGGTTGCGCGCTGGGTCGTCCCGCCGAAACCCGTCACCTGGCAGAACAGCTGGTAGAGCGGCACGGCAGCATAGCCGAGGCCCAGCATCGCAGCTGCGCCGAGAAAGGCGAACAGCGCGGTGCGGGTGTTCTTCGTTTCAAGCGTTGCTGCGGTGGCCATGGCTCAGCTCACATCCGCACGATGGTGATGGCGTAGAACAGCACCGCCATGAACAGCAGCACGCCGCCCAGCACGAGGTTGCGGCTCTTCTGGCGACGGCGGTATTCGGCTTGTTCTTCGGGGGTCATGCAAGAATTCCCTGATTGCGCGCAATGGCATCCGCAACAAGTGCAGCAAACAGCGCGAAGAGATAGAGGATACTGAATTTGAACAGCCGTTTTTCCGGCTGCATCGCATCGCCCGGCTGTGCGGTGCGGAGTGCAACTGGCAGCGAGAGCGCAAGGAAAGCGGCCGACAGCACCAGAGCGGCAATCCCGTAAACCGCGCCAGTCCCACCAATAAACCATGGGGCGGCAGCGATGGGGACCAGCAGGATGGTGTAGGCGAGGATCTGCCAGCGGGTCGATTTCTCACCCTTCACCACCGGCATCATCGGGATGCCGACCTTGGCGTAATCGGTCTGCACGAACAGCGCGAGCGCCCAGAAATGTGGCGGGGTCCACATGAAGATGATCGCGAACAGCAACACCGGCATGGCGGTGATATCGCCCGTCACCGCGATCCACCCGATCATCGGCGGGAAGGCCCCTGCCCCGCCGCCGATGACGATATTCTGCGGCGTGCGCGGCTTGAGCCAGATGGTGTAGATCACCGCGTAATAGACGATCGAAAGCGCGAGTATCGCCGCAGCCAGCCAGCCGACCGCAACGCCCATCACCATCACCGATGCCGCGCTGAGCAGCACGCCGAAATCACGTGCATCCGTGCGGTTCATGCGGCCGGTTGGCAGCGGGCGATTGGACGTCCGTTTCATCCCCGCGTCGAGATCGGCTTCCCACCACATGTTGAGCGCCGCCGCACCGCCTGCCCCCACTGCAATGCACAGGATCGCGGTGAAGGCGATCACCGGGTGGATCGTCCCCGGGGCGGCAAGCATCCCGCACAGGCCGGTAAAGATCACCAGCGTCATCACGCGCGGCTTGGTCAGCGCGAAGAAATCGCGCCAGTCGGCGGGCAAGGGGGTGGCGGCAAGCTGGGTCATGGAATCGGGTCTGCTATAGGGTGCTACAGCCGCTTTAGCCAGTCGATCAGCAATGCGTTGACCTCTTCAGGTCGTTCCTGCTGGGTCCAGTGACCCACACCTTCGAGGATGTGTCCTTCGACCTGCGGGGCGAACATGCGCATCATCGCTATCGGATCGGCAACCGCGCCGAACAGCGTGGTCGCCGGATCGCGCGTGCCGCCGATGAACAATACGGGCTGCTCGATCCGCTTGCCCACCCAGCCCTGCAGCCATGCATAGTCGTTCTCGTGGTTGCGATAGCGGTTGAGCGGGCCACGAAAGCCCGAGGCGCGAAATTCGCCTTCGTAGAAATCCATGTCCGCCTCGGTCAGCCATGGCACCGGCTGCGGATCGGGCAGGTCCTGCAGGAAAGTCGCGCCCAGCGGTTTGTCCCAGTAATTGCCGGGAGGCACATCGCCGCTGATCGAATACATCATGCGATGCACCCAGTCGCGCGGGTCCTTCTCCGCCTCGGCTTCGGCCACACCCTCTTCCTGGAAATACTCCTGGTAGAAAAACCGGCCCTGGCTGGTGAAATGTTCGCGAAACACCTCGGTGAACGGACGGCTGGGTACACCGGCGAAAGGCACCGACATGCCTGCTACCGCGCGGAAATGTTCGGGATTGGTCAGCGCCGTATTCCACACGATCGGAGCACCCCAGTCATGGCCGACAAGGATCGCTCGCTCATCGGGCTGGAGCGCCATCTTGAGACCGACAAGGTCGCCCACGATATGTTCCATCGCATAGGCTTCGACCGGATGCGGCTTGTCCGACCCGCCATATCCGCGAACGTCGATTGCACAGGCGGTAAAACCGGCTTCGGCCACCGCGCCGATCTGGTGGCGCCAGCTATACCAGCTTTCGGGAAAGCCATGGACCATGATGACCAGCGGGCCGGTTCCCTCCACGGCGCAGCGCAGGTTCAGCTCACCGACGTCGATATGGCGCATTTCGGGCATGGGTATCCTCTCCGGTCAAAAGCAAACGGCCGACCCTTGCGGGCCGGCCGGAAGCGTGCAGTTCCTGCGGCCCGCCTCAGGCGTTGGCCGGGCGGTGATCGTGGTAGTCCTGATGCTCCGCGATAACCGGCAGGGTTTCAAACTGGTGGAACGGCGGCGGGCTCGACAGCGTCCATTCGAGCGTCGTCGCGCCTTCACCCCAGTAGTTGGCCGGAGCCTTCTTGCCAGCCACCAGCGCATAGCCGATGTTGACGAAGAAGAAGATCATCGAACCGGCCATGATTTCGTAGCCGAGCGAGGAAATCTCGTTCCAGTAGGCATAGGCTTCCGCATAATCCGGATAACGGCGCGGCATGCCCTGCCAGCCGAGGAAGTGCTGCGGGAAGAAGATCAGGTTCACGCCGATGAAGAACACCCAGAAGTGGATGTGCGCAAGCAGTTCGGAGTGCATCCGGCCGCTCATCTTCGGGAACCAGTAGTAGAAGCCCGCAAAGAGCGAGAACACCGCACCCATCGACAGCACATAGTGGAAATGCGCGACGACGAAGTAAGTGTCATGGACATAATCGTCGACGCCGCCATTGGCGAGGTAGACGCCGGTGACACCGCCGATGGTGAACAGGAAGATCATGCCCAGCGCCCATACCATGGGCGATTTGAACTCGATCGAGCCACCCCACATGGTGGCGATCCAGCTGAAGATTTTTACACCGGTCGGCACGGCGATAACCATGGTCGCGGCGGTGAAATACATCTTCGTGTTCACGTCGAGGCCGACGGTATACATGTGGTGTGCCCACACGATGAAGCCGACCACGCCGATGGCAACCATCGCGTAAGCCATGCCGAGATAGCCGAACACCGGCTTGCGGCTGAAGGTCGCGACGATCTGGCTGATCATGCCGAAGCCCGGCAGGATCATGATGTAGACCTCAGGGTGACCGAAGAACCAGAACAAGTGCTGGTACAGGATCGGGTCACCACCATTGGCCGGATCGAAGAAGGTCGTGCCGAAGTTGCGGTCGGTAATCAGCATGGTGATCGCAGCAGCCAGAACCGGCAGCGCGAGCAGCAGCAGGAAGGCCGTGACCAGCACCGACCACACGAACAGCGGCATCTTGTGCAGGGTCATGCCTGGTGCACGCATGTTGAAGATGGTGGTGATGAAGTTGGTCGCCCCGAGGATCGAACCCGCACCTGCAAGGTGGAGCGAGAAGATCGCAAAGTCGACCGCAGGCCCCGGCGAATAGGATTGCGAAGAGGATAGCGGCGCATAGACCGTCCAGCCCGTACCCGCGCCGTTACCCGTCGCGCCACCCGGTACGAAGAGCGAGATACACAGGCTGAGAAAACCAACCACCGTCAGCCAGAACGAGATGTTGTTCATGCGCGGGAAGGCCATATCCGGCGCGCCGATCATCAGCGGAACGAACCAGTTGCCGAAGCCGCCGATCATGGCGGGCATGACCATGAAGAAGACCATGATCAGGCCGTGCGCGGTGATGATCACGTTCCAAGCATGAAGATTGGCCTCGAAGCTCGATTCGCCGCCCATCATGTTGACGTACCAGCCCAGGTACTGGATGCCCGGCTCGGCCAGTTCCATCCGCATTACGCCCGAAAGCGCGCCGCCGACGATACCCGCAATGATCGCGAAGATCAGGTAGAGCGTGCCGATATCCTTGTGGTTGGTCGACATGAACCAGCGCGCAAAGAAACTCGGCTTGTGGTCGGCATCATGCGCGTGATCGTCAGTATGGACGTCGAAACCTTCAGCGGTGGTGGCCATGATCTGTCTCTATCGTTCTATCTTGATTCGTAATTATTCGGCGGCTGCTTCAGCGTGTGCCGCTTCGGCTTCACCCTCGGCAGCTTCGGGAGCGGCGGCTGCAGCCGCAGCCTCGTCATCGCCCTTCAGCTTGCCGCCCGGCTGGGTGCGAACCCATGCTTCCCATTTGTCGCGCGGCAGCGCCTCGACCGCGATCGGCATATAGCCGTGCTTGATGCCGCACAGTTCGGAACACTGGCCATAATAGATGCCCGGCTCCTTGATGGTCAGCAGCTTCTCGTTGATGCGACCGGGAACAGCGTCGAGCTTGAACCACAGCCCCGGCACCGCGAACGAGTGGATCACGTCAGCCGAAGTGGTCTGGATGCGGAGCGGGGTGTTCACCGGAACGACCATGCGCTTGTCGACAGCAAGCTGGTGCGGCAAGCCCTTGGCGTCTGCTTCTTCCTTGGACAGCATGTTCGACACAACTTCGAAGTCGCCATTGTCGGGATAGGCATAGCCCCAGTACCACTGGTAGCCGATCACCTTGACCGTAACGGCATCCTCGGGCGGCGACTCATACTGTTTCGCCAGCAGGCTGATCGACGGGATGGCGATCCCGACCAGGATCAGCACCGGCACCACCGTCCACACGACTTCGATCATCGTGTTGTGGGTCGTCTTCGAAGGGGTCGGGTTGGCGCGCTTGTTGAAACGCAGGATCACGATCGCGAGCAGGACCAGCACGAATACGCTGATGACCACCATCACCCAGAAAATACCGGTGTGGAGCGCGAATGCCTGTTCGCCAATGTCCGAATATTGCGGCTGGACGTTCCATTCACCCGGCAGCGGCTGACCCTTGATGTCCTCCGGTCCGAGTGGGGTGTAGCCCGATTCGCCGCCCTCAACCGTCGCCGCGTCCGTTTCGACAGCCGCCGGAGCAGCCGCAGATTCCGTAGCGGCGGCAACTTCAGTCGCCTCAACCGGGGCATCCTGCGCCGAAACGGCTTGCGGCGCAAACGCCAGCAGCAGTGCCGCCCAGAGAGTTGTTGCCAATCGCTTTGCCCCCACGGGCGATTTACCGAAAATCATTGTTTTCAATGCTCTCTGTCAGTCACCGGATACGGCCAGACGTGCCGCAACGCCCCGGAAAGGGCGCAATTCTGCGGCGCGTATACGCATGCTTGCCCCCTGCCTCAAGCACTTCTAGGAGAAAAATCCTCAACCGCGTTCGCCCGCCGGGAAACGTGCCATTACCAAGCAGCTACGGACATTCCGACCACACCATGACCGATGACGAAGTTCTCTCCGAATTCCGCGCCAGCGGCGCACTGCTCGAAGGCCATTTCAAGCTCTCCTCGGGCCGCCACAGCGCGGTTTACCTGCAATGCGCACGCGTGCTGATGAACCCGGAACGCGCGAGCAGGCTGGCGGCAGCCCTTGCCGCCAAGCTTCCGCGTGAATTGCGCAACCAGATCGACGTGGTCGTCTCGCCCGCGATGGGTGGCCTGATCATCGGGCACGAAATGGGACGCGCGCTGGGGAAAGATGCGATGTTCCTCGAACGACCCGAGGGCGAATTCCACCTCCGGCGCGGTTTCGCGCTCGAACCGGGAGCGAAAGTGCTGATGGTCGAAGATGTGGTAACCACCGGCCTTTCCAGCCGCGAGGCTATCGACGCGGTCGGGCGCGAAGGCGGCGAGGTTCTGGCCGAAGTCTCGCTGATCGACCGTTCGGCAGGCGAGGCCGACCTGGGCGTACCGTTCTATCCGCTGGTCGAGATCAACTTCCCGACCTACGCCGAGGATGAAGTCCCGGCCAAACTGGCCGCCATTCCCGTGACCAAGCCGGGCAGCCGCAAATAGTGGCGGGCCGCCTGCGCCTCGGGGTCAATATCGATCACGTTGCGACCATTCGCAACGCGCGGGGTGGCGACCATCCCGATCCCGTGCGCGCGGCAGAAATTGTCGCGGCTGTTGGCGGCGATGGCATCACCGCCCACCTGCGCGAAGATCGTCGCCACATCCGCGACGAGGACCTTGCGCGGATACAGGCGGCGACCGACCTGCCCTTGAATCTCGAAATGGCCGCGACCGAGGAGATGCTGGAGATCGCGCTGCGTCACAAGCCGCACGCCGCCTGCATCGTGCCCGAAAAACGCGAGGAGCGCACGACCGAAGGCGGGCTCGATGCAGCGGGCCTGCATAACCAGCTTGCGCCTATCGTATCCCGTTTGTCGGACCAGGGTATCCGGGTCAGCCTGTTCATCGAAGCCAGTGAAAGGCAACTCGACGCCGCGCAGAGGCTGCATGCACCGGTGGTAGAATTTCATACCGGCGAATATGCCCACGCCTTCCTTGACGGCGACAGCGAGCGGGTCGCGTCCGAGCGAAAGCGCATCGCCGATATGGCCGCGCTCGCTGCCAGCATGGGGATCGAACCGCATGCCGGACACGGGCTGACCTATGACAATGTCCAGCCGATTGCCGCCATCCCCGAACTGGCCGAGCTCAATATCGGCCACTACCTCGTCGGCGAGGCGGTGTTTGTCGGGCTGGAAAACGCGGTGCGCCGGATGCGTGAATTGATGGACGGGGTGCGGTGATGCAGAGACATTACAAACGAATGTGGAATTACTTCCGCATCTTTTTTCCGGTTTTCATTATCCTCTCCGTCGTCGCTCTATTTCAAGGAGTGATCCCCAATCTATCGAAAGGTTCACCACTGGATTGGGAGCGCATCATTATGAGCCTTGCCATCGCCGGTGGAGCGTTCTTGATCACTTGGCTTACCAGGCACTGGCTCAATTTCCTCGCCGGTGAAGAAATCTGCCAGTGGCGATTTTGGAAATGATCATCGGCCTCGGCTCCGACCTGTGCAATATCGAGCGTATCCAGAAGGCGCTCGACCGGCATGGCAACCGTTTCGAGATGCGCTGCTTCACCGAGATCGAGCGCGCCAAGGCGGCCAAACGCCCCTTCACCCGCGCCGGAACCTATGCCAAGCGGTTTGCCGCCAAAGAGGCGTTTTCCAAGGCGGTCGGCACCGGCTTCTATCGCGGCGTCTATATGAAGGACATCGGCGTGGTGAATGCAAAGTCGGGCGCGCCCACCCTCGCCCTTGCCAATGGCGCGGCGAAACGGCTTGCCGAATTGACCCCAGATGGCCATGAGGCGGTCATTCATCTCACCCTCACCGACGATCATCCATGGGCGCAGGCATTCGTAATCATCGAGGCACGCCCGCTTTGAGTTCAGAAACCGACGTGACAGACACCACCGCCCCTATCGACGAACCGGACAAGTCCGCCATCGAAGCGGATGCCGATGCAAAGATCTCGGGAGAGAAAGAGCCGATCAACTGGCTCGCCGAAATTCGCGGGCTGGCGCTGATGCTGCTCGCGGTGCTGGGCTTTCACAGCTTCGTCGCCAAGCCATTCTATATCCCCTCCACCTCCATGGTGCCCAACCTGATGGTGGGTGACCGGCTGGTGGTGAGCAAATACCCCTATGGCTGGTCATGGGTATCCGCCTCGTTCCACCTCCTGCCGCGCGGCGACTGGCGCATCTGGCCGGATACGCCCGAATATGGCGACGTGGTGATCGCTGTGCCGCCATCGCGGGACGAAGACTATATCAAGCGTGTCGTCGGCCTGCCGGGCGATATGATCGAGGTGCGTAACGGCCAGATCATCCTCAACGGCAAGCCCGTGCCGCAGGAGGTTGAGCCCGCTATCCGCATCGACGTCGACGACCAGCAGCTGTGCGATGGCATTACCTGCCTCGGCTATTTCGACGTCTATCGCAAAACACTCGAGGACGGGCGCGAGGTTTACGAACTGCCGGTGATGCGCGAAACACTGCCCAATGGCGCAACCTACCTGGTGATCGACCACGAACGCCAGCGCCTGGATGACTATCCCGCGACGCGGATCCCCGAAGGCCATATCTTTATGATGGGCGACAACCGCGATCATTCTGCCGACAGCCGGGCCGAGGAATTCGCACAGGGGCTTGGCGGTCCCGTCCCGCTGGAAAATGTCGGCGGACGGGCGGAGTTCATCACCTTCTCGCTCGACGGCACTGCGACATGGAACCCGCTTAGCTGGTGGGGTGCCTTGCGCGGCGATCGCGCCTGGACCACGCTGCGGCCCTCGATCAAGGAAGCGGGCAAGGGCGAAGCGGCAAGCGAATGAGCGAGGAGCGGGCCGACATCGCGGAAGACGATCTCGGCTCCAGCCCGTCGCGCATTACGAATCCTGAACTGCGCTTCGAAGCGCAACGCGCCTTTGTCTGGGCCGCCGTCATCGGCGCGATTGTCCTTGCGATCTACATCTCCCAATCGCTGCTGGTGATCTTCGGCGCGATGGTTTTCGCCTCGATGATTGACGGCGGTGCGCGTTTGCTCGGTCGCGTGCTCCCGCTTGGCCGCACATGGCTGGTGATGATCGTGCTGCTGGCCACAGCGCTCTTCTTCTATTGGCTGGTAATATTTGCGGGGTCGCAGATTTCACGGGAAGCGGCTGCCCTTCCCGGCATCATCGAGGCCCAGATCGACGTAACGCTGCAATGGATGCAGCTTCAGGGTTTCGACATCCGCCAGACCGATGTGCAAAATGTCGCAGGCAGCCTGGTGAGCGGCGTCGGTACGGTTACCCGGGCCATCGGCGGGCTGCTCGGCGGGATGACCACCGTCATGCTGATCACCATCATCGGCATATATATCGCACTGGAACCGCAACTGTATGAACGCGGGGTTGCGTGGATGCTTCCCCGGCACCGGCGCGAGTGGTTTTACGGCACCGTTTCCAGGATGGGCTATACCATGCGGCGGCTGATGGCCGGCCGGCTAGTCGGCATGGTCTTCGAAGGCCTGTTCACATGGATCATGCTGGCGATTTACGACGTACCGATGGCCGCGCTGCTGGCAATCCTTACCGGCCTGCTCGCCTTCATCCCGAATCTCGGTGCGCTGATCGCGGGCGGGCTGATGGTGCTGGTAGGTTTTTCCGGCGGGACGGACATGGGTGTGTACACGATCTTCGTATATTTCCTGGTCCAGACTTTCGACGGCTATGTGGTGATCCCGCTCATCGCCAAGAAGACCGTCGATCTTGCCCCGGCACTGGTGCTGGCGGCGCAGCTGATAATGGGGATATTGTTCGGCATCCTCGGCCTGTTCCTCGCCGATCCGCTGATGGCGATGATAAAGGTCGCGCTCGAACGCCGGGCCGAAAAGAACGATGCGGATGAACAGGCCAGCCTTGCGGAGAGTGAATGATGGCGCGGAAGTTTCTTTATATTGTGGCCGGTTTGATCATGGTGGCCGTGCTGGGCCTGTTCGCTCTCAGCATCTGGTCCAAGGAACTGACCCGGTTCGCGTTTGTCCCGTCAGAGGATTTCGTCGAACAGAAGCCGCTCGATACCAACGCTTATAACGATCCGAAAATGTGGCTTTCCCGGCCGGGAATGGGTGTCGGCGATCCGGCGCGCTGGCAGCCTGCCTTGCAGGCAACCGAAGGCAGCATCGCACAGGAAGTCGACGACGCGCCCGATTTCGCAGTCTTTTTCATCCACCCGACCAGCTATCTCGAAAAATCGAACTGGAACGCCCCGCTCGACGACGAGAAATCGCAGAAATTCGCCAACCTCTATGCGCGCGGCATGGCCAGCCCGTTCAATGCAGCAAGCGAAATCTGGGCGCCCAAATACCGCCAGGCCACTTTCGGCGCATTCCTTACCGACGCTCCCGAAGCTCAAAAGGCCATCGACGCGGCCTATGCGGATGTGAAGCAGGCCTATGAATTCTTCCTCGCCAGCGCAGACAAGGACGCGCCGATCGTTCTCGTCGGTCACAGCCAGGGCGCACTGCACTTGCTGCGCCTGCTGCGCGAGGAGGTTTCGGGCAGCGAGGCAGAATCGCGCATCGCCGCAATCTATGCTGTGGGCTGGCCGATTTCGGTCGAGCATGACCTGCCCGCACTCGGCTTTCCCGCCTGCGCAACTCCGGGCCAGTCGGGGTGCATCCTGACCTGGTCGAGCTTTGCCGAGCCTGCCGATCCAAGCGCGCTGATGGAAACCTATGCTGCTTCAACCGGCTTTGATGGCAAGCCGCGCGGCGACAGCATGATCCTGTGTACCAACCCGCTGACCGGCACCGTCAACGGCAAGGCCGCTGCGGACCGGAACCTGGGTACGCTGGTGCCGGAGGCGGATTATTCGACGGGCGAACTGATCCCCGGTTCTGTCCCCGCCCGCTGCGACGAACGCGGCCTACTGCTGATTGGCGACCCTCCCGAGGTCGGCAATGCCGTGCTGCCGGGCAACAATTACCATGTCTATGACATCCCGCTGTTCTGGAAGAATGTGCAGCAGGATGTGATCGCGCGGGTCAAGGGATGGAGCGCAGCGTCCTGATCACCGAAAGCGCCCTCGAACTGCGCGATGCGCTGGGCGATGGCGGCGCGCTGCTCGGCCTCGATCTCGGCACCAAGACCATTGGCATTGCGACCTGCGATGCGGCGTGGAGTTTCGCCACCGCCGGCAAGACACTGGCGAAGGGGAAATTCTCGAAGGATTGCGCCGCGCTTTCGGCCATCATTACCGAGCGCGGGATCAAGGGCATCGTGCTCGGCCTGCCGCGCAATATGGACGGCAGCGAGGGACCGCGCGCGCAATCGAGCCGGGCCTATGCCCGCAATTTGGCGCTAGCGCTCGAACTGCCCGTGCTGTTGTGGGACGAACGCTGGTCCACCGCCAGCGCAGAGCGCGACATGATCGGGCAGGATTTCAGCCGCAAGAAGCGCGCCGAACGCATCGACAGCCACGCAGCCGCTATCATCCTGCAAGCGGCGATCGATGCGATGGCTGGGAGCGCGTTCTAGCCAAGCGCGCGCCGCATTTGCGCGGCCTCCCTTGCGACCAGCAGGCTGCCCGAATTCTCCGCCTGTCGCCAAATCTCCTCGCGCGCCTCATCATCGCTGCACGCGAAGGCACGCGCCTCGTAACTTGCCAGCCGGATCCGATCGCTCGCATGCGTCCGCCCCCAGTGTTCCGCCAGCCCGGTTGCATCTTCACCGCCCATCGCCACCGCAATCCGCAACAGCACTTCGGTCGATCCGGTGCTGAGCATCTCGCCCACCGTGCCGCGATCCGGGTCGAAGGCGTATTGGTCGTACCAGCCCTGCCCCGGATCGCAGCACATGACGTTGAGCGAGACGGAGAGGCTTTCGGGCGGCAGTTGCGAATGGACATCGCGATGCGCACGATAATGCATCAGCTTGCCGGGTGAGAGCGTGCTGCGTTCGATGAAACGCAATTCCACCGGCTCGCCGAAATATCCCGCGACATCGCCATAGTCGTATTCGTAATAGTCACTACGATACCCCGGCCCGAAATAGCCGACGGTCAAAAAGTCGAAATTATGATCGTGCGGCGCGCCATAGGCGAAGTTGTGCGCTCCGCTGCGCCGGACGCAGCTGTCGTTTTCGCAAGGCCAGATATTGGCACGCAGGAAGAAGCCGTCGCGCGGGGCAGTGAGCATGATCGACTGCGGGCTGTAGGCGCTGTCGGGACCATCGCCGTCAGTCCCGGCAAGCAGTTCGACCAGCCGGTCACCAAGGAACATCCGGTTACTGCCAAGCGCCTGCAACTGGGCAGCAACTGCCAGCAGGCTTTCCTCATTCCGGGCATCGAAGCCGATTTTTGCAATGGCCTCGGCACATTCCTCCACCCCCACGGGTTCCGATTGCCTGTCCAGCTCGATCACGCGCGGCATGGTACCTTCTCCTTTCCCTGCAAGGCCGGGTGGGCTGCAAGCAACTGGCTGCGCAGCGAATTGGCAAAGGGTGCCAGCGGGTCATCCCGATCATCGGCGACAGCACACAGCTCCCGGAAACCCGTCGCCGTATCGAGCGCAAGGCAATGGCGCAGTGCCTGCCATCGGCTCTCGGGCGTGCCGCTACGGGCCAGCCTTGCGAGATGCGGTGCAGCGTCGGTACGCTCCATGGCGGTAAGCAAGGCCATCGCCATCTCGCGGCAACTTTCATCGCGGTCACCGGCGGCGCGGTGTAGGATCGCACCGTCGCCCGCGCGGATTTCCACGCCCGGCTTTGGCTGCACCGCGACGCGGCTGAGCCGCAGGATGACAAGCGTTTGAGCGACCTCGTCGACCAGCTTCGCACCGCCGAAACCGCCAAAAGCCAGTTTTGTGCCACGGCGCAGGATTTGTTCACCCACGGTCGGCGGCGTGTCCCCCTGCCCGCACCAGTCGAACAGTCGCACCCGCGCTTCGCCGGCGAGCACCAGCTCATGGCGTTCGGCATCGGTGAAGCTGACCGATTGCGGAGCTGCCCGGCGTGCGTTCGGTTCGTGGACAACCAGCGTCAGCGCCGCACGCCCGACCTCCGCAAGCTGGAGCAGGCCGATACCCTTGGTCAGGTGATGGCGCAGTGGGACATGGCCAAGCGGATGATCGACCAACACGCCCAGCAGGGAGGACAGCATTGCCTCGACCGGCGCGGTTCTTCCGGCGATCAGGTCGCCCAGAGCCGGGCAGTCCGACAAATCCGCACCATTGCCATAGGATTCCAGTTCCGCCAGCAAGCGTGCACCTGCGGCTTCGCGCCACGCGCGCCTCGCTCGCTCAAGGGCCGCCTGCGCCTCGCGCTGCGGGGCCGGATCGCCCCGCAGCTTCTCGATGTCGGAATGAACGATCATCACGGATCAGAACCCGAGTTGCTCTGGCGGCAGCGTTTCGTAAATGAACACCATGATAACCAGAACACGGTCATCGGTGCCCGCTGTCGCCAGATCGGACAAGGTGCCGAACAGACCGCTGGCTCCGGATAGGTCGGGCAATCCCGACAGGTCGATTTTGGGCAGTTCCATCTGCGTCCCTCCATGAATGCAGCGAGGCAGGATCGCCGCGCTGTAAATGTAAAATGTGGACGCGCCGCTGCTCGGGGAAATTAAAAGATTGCAACGCCTGGGAGCGGCCTTCAAAGCGGTCTGGTGACCCCTCCAGACAGCACATTCGACCCTGCAAAGGCTGCGCAATTCCTGCTCCAGCATGGCCACACCGGTTGGCTGGGCATGCGTTTTCGGGCATCGGGCGATGACTGGGTCGAACTGGAACTGCCATGGCGCGAAGACCTGCTGGGCGAGGCTGACCGGCATGTGCTTGCCTCCGGCCCGATTATCAGCCTGATGGATATGGCATCCGGCCTGTGCATCTGGACGTGCAAGCAGAAGTTCGAGGCGATTGCGACGCTCGATCTCAGGGTCGACTACCAGCGCCCGGCTCGCGAACGTGCAGCAGTGATTGGCCGGGCGGAATGTTACAAGCTGACCCGCTCGGCCGCCTTCGTTCGCGGGGTGGCACATGATGGCGATCCGGACGATCCGGTCGCCAATATTGCCGGTGTCTTCATGTCGATCAACGCGGAGGCGCGCCGTGTCCCGCAGTGATGACTCCATCGGTGGACCAGTCGGCGACCACGTCGCGGCACTGACACCCTACGCGCGTTCGCTCGGCATCGCGGTCGACAGATATGAAGACGGCGTGCCGGTTATCACCGTCCCCTTTGCCAGCGGGGTCGAGGGGCGACCGGGCCATTTCCATGGCGGTGCCACCAGCGGAGTGCTCGAAACCGCAGGCTACGCCGCGCTACGCTGCGCCCTGACAGAACGCGGTGTGCAACCACAGCTCAAGCCGATCAACATCACGGTCCAGTTCCTTGCTGCTGCAAAAAACGAGACGGTGTTCGCCATGGCACGGATCAACAAGCTGGGTCGCCGCAATGCGAACCTGACCGTCGAGGCGTGGCAGTCCGACCGCAGCCGCCCGGTTGCCACCGCAGTGATGAACATCCTGATGGTCTAGTCTTCAGCGGGATCGCGCTTCGGTTCGACCGCAAGCCCATCTTCGTCGAGCCGGAAGTCAACCGGCATCCCGTCGATCTCTGTCGAGAGTGTCACTCCGCCATCGCGAACACGCAGGCGTGAGCCGTCTTCTCCCAACGGGATATCGTCCATCGGCTGCACCGGCCCGCTCGGGTTGGGCTTTGGCGTATGGCGCGGCTTGGGTGGCGCTTCGACTTCGCCCAATGCCTGCTTCATGAAATCGCGCCAGATCCGCGCGGGCAAGTTCCCCCCGCTGATACCCTTCATCGAGGTGTTGTCATCCATCCCGACCCACACGCCAACCACCAGATCACCCGCATAACCGATGAACAGGGCATCGCGGTTGTCCTGGCTGGTGCCTGTCTTGCCGAAATTCGGGCTGCGCAGCATCGCCGCGCGACCGGTGCCATTGTTGATGGCGGCGCGCAGCATTTGCTGCATCGCTTCATGCGTCGACGACGAATAGCTGCCGCCACCAGCCCACAGCCAGTCGAACCAACCCTCTTCCTCCGCCGGGAAGGCACGCGGTTCGACAGGGAAGCTGTTGGCCGCGACACCGGCATAGGCGGCAGTCATTTCGAGCAGCGTCGTGGTCGAAGTGCCAAGTGCAAGGCTGGGATCGCCTTCCGCCAGTGGGGAACTGATCCCCAACTCACGCGCCTGCCGGATCACCGCATCGCCGCCAACCCGATCATAAAGACGCACGGCCGCGACATTGCTCGAACGGGCAAAGGCCTGCTCGAGCGTCAGGCTTTCGGAGTAGTTCTCGCTCGCATTCTTTGGACGATAGCCACCGTTTTCGATCGCCGTGTTGTCGATCAGATCATCCGGTTCCATGCCGGCTTCGAGCGCGGCGAGATAGACGAACAGCTTGAAAGTGGAGCCGGGCTGGCGGCGGGCCTGCGTCACCCGGTTGAAGGGCGAGGCGGAATAGTCCTTGCCGCCGATCATCGCCACAACCTCTCCATTCGGTCGCATCGCCACCAGCGCGACCTGTGCCTTGCCCAAAGGGGCACGACCAACCACCCGGCGGGCAATGTTCTGCAATTTGGAATCAAGCGTCGTCGTCAGCGTCTGGCTGGCATAGCCGCTCTCGGTCAGCTTGCGCGCTTCGGGCAGCGCCCAGTCGGCGAAATAGGTGCCGGTCGGCAGATCGTTCCTGGTCCGAATATCGAGTTTTGGCGCGGGCATGGCGGCGGCCTGCGCCTCGGTCAGTTTGCCATTGGCGACCATGGCATCGACCACCATCCGCATACGCTTTTCCGCACGATCGTAATGCAGGCGCGGATTATAGCGCGAGGGGGCCTGTACGAGCCCCGCAAGCATCGCCGCCTGCTCGCGTGTCAGATTCTCGGGCTTGCGATAAAAGAAATGCATCGAGGCGGCGCGCAGGCCGTAAACATTGTCGCCGAAATAGGCGTTCGAGAGGTATCGCGCGAGAATCTCATCCTTGCTCAGCCGCGCTTCGAGCCAGAACGCGATCAGCATCTCGCGCCCCTTGCGCGTCAGGCTGCGCTCGGGCGTGAGGAAGGTGAACTTGGCAAGCTGTTGGGTAATCGTGCTGCCCCCGCCGACCCCGGCGAACACCGCCCTGCCCAAGCCGCGCGGGTCGACGCCCCAGTGATCGTAGAACCGCCGATCCTCGATCGAGAGGAACGCATCGACCACATGCGGCGGCAATTCGGATACCACCACCGGATCGGCGACAATCGCCCCGTTGCGTGCAATCGGAGTCCCGTCTGCGGCGACCAGCGTCACCTGCGGCGCGGCGATGGGCTGGAGCGATTTGGATAGCGGTGCAGTGATCGCCAGCCAGGCAACCAGCAGCAGGAACAGTGCAACGAAACCGGCGACAATCCGAACCGCCCACCAGCGTTTACGGCGGCCTTTCCAATAGGCGGGTTTCCACCATTTCTGCTTTGGCCGGGCTATTTCGGTCTGGCGCTCAAGCTCGTCCAGTCGACGATCCCACGCCTCGTAATCCGGCGCACGCGTGCCCGAACGATATACAGGCTCGTCATCGTCATCATCCGCCCAGCGTGGCCGGGCAGATTCGTACAGCGAATAGAAGCCGCGATGCTGGCCCTCTGCCCGCTCGCGGCCCTGCCCCTTCCGGAATAGCTGGAAAATCGACGCCATGAGAGCTGTCTTAGTCAAACAATACAGTTAAATCGAGAACTGATTTTCACATGCTGCGCTGAACCGCTTGTGAAGGATTGGCGCAGGTGGTAAATTTCTTAAAACAGGGGGATTGATGGATCAGATCAGTTTGGCAGCGATTGCCATCTCGATTGCGCTTGGCACGCTGGGCCTGGTGTTCTTCTACCTTATCTGGGATCTGGCATTTTTCAGCCGCATCGAAGATGATCCGGTCAAGGGCAAGATTGGGGCGACAATTGCTGCATACCTGACTTTCTCGGTGCTCACCGGATTCCTTGGCCGCGGCGATGCGGCGTTCGATCCTTCAGCCTTCCTTTATGCCCTTGTCCCCGCTGTGATCGTCGGGTTTTTCGCCTGGCGAAAGGGAATGAAGCTTCGTGCCAGAAGCGCCGCCGAAAGCGAGTTCGTCGACACCTTCGGCTGATGCACGGCAGGTATCAGCCCTGCTTCACCACGCTTTCAGGCAAATCCTCGCCGAACACGCGCTGGTAGTATTCCGCCACCAGAACCCGCTCTGCCTCGTCGCATTTGTTGAGGAAGCTGAGGCGGAAGGCAAAGCCGACATCCTTGAAGATCGCCGCGTTCTGCGCCCAGGTGATCACCGTACGCGGGCTCATCACGGTCGAGATATCGCCATTGATGAATCCCTGCCGCGTCAGGTCGGCGACCTTGATCATGTCGGCCAGGACCTTCTTGTCGGTGTCCGGGTTCTTGGACCCGACGATGTCGAGCTCTGTCTCGGCATCGAGATAGTTCAGTCCGACGACGATGTTCCAGCGGTCCATCTGGCCCTGGTTGATCGCCTGGGTGCCGTGATAGAGGCCCGAGGTGTCGCCAAGACCCACCGTGTTTGCGGTCGCGAACAGGCGGAAGTTCGGATCGGGGCGGATCACACGGTTCTGGTCGAGCAGGGTCAGCTTGCCCTGCTGTTCCAGCACGCGCTGGATCACGAACATCACGTCCGGACGGCCCGCGTCGTATTCGTCGAACACCAGCGCGACCGGGTGCTGCAACGCCCACGGCAACAGGCCTTCGCGGAATTCGGTCACCTGCAAGCCGTCGCGCAGCACGATCGCATCGCGCCCGACAAGATCGATACGGCTGATATGCGCGTCGAGGTTGATGCGGATGCAGGGCCAGTTGAGGCGGGCTGCGACCTGTTCGATATGGGTCGACTTGCCGGTGCCGTGATAGCCCTGGACCATCACCCGGCGATCATGCGCAAAGCCCGCAAGGATCGCGAGCGTCGTGTCCGGGTCGAACACATAGCTCTCGTCGAGATCGGGCACGCGTTCGTCAGCCTTGGAGAAAGCGGGTACCTGCCAGTCGATATCGATACCAAAAGTCTCGCGCACATCGACGGTGATGTCGGGCGCGGCGAGGATGGTCTTGTCGGCGGCTTCGAAGGTCTTGTCGGTCATATGGCGCGGTGCCTAGACGGGCTGGCAGGCGGCTGCAAGCACATGCAGCGCAACATTCCATTCACGCGGCGAAAACCTATATTGAGAGGCATGGAATCGCTCCGCCCTTCCGAACGCCTGCGGCAAAGGCTCGTCGACCGGGTTCGCGGCGTATTCAACGATATCGAAGGCGGCGAGCAGCCGGTGGCAATTTCGGACGAGGCGTTGTTCGAACGCGATTCGCCCATCCGGCGGGTTCATGCCGATGTCGTGTCGATGATGATCGGCGGGGTACGGAGCCTGCTGCTGCAAATGCTCCATCCACATGCGCTGCAGGGGGTGCTCGATCATTCGGACTTCCGCAATGACATGCATGGCCGCCTGCGCCGCACCGCGCGGTTTATCGCGCATACCACTTTCGCCCATCGCGACGAGGCGGAAGCGGCAATCGCCCGGGTTAACCAGATCCACATGCAAGTGACCGGCACCCTGCCCGACGGCACCCCCTACTCTGCAACAAACCCGCGCACACTGGCCTGGGTCCACGTGGCCGAAGCAGCGAGCTTCCTGGAGGCTTACCTGCGCTATGTCCGCCCTGCCATGCCCTTTGCCGAACAGGACGAATATTTCCGCCAGTTTGCCATCATTGCCCGCAAGCTGGGTGCCGACCCGGTACCCGAAACGAAGAACGATGCCGAGCGGCTGCTGCTCGAGTTCCGCGACGAATTGCGCGGTTCCCCGGCAGCGCGCGATGTCGCGCAACTGGTGCTTGGTCAGAAGCCTCCAGGCACGCCGCCCGGCGTCCAGTCGACACTGGCGACCGCGGCGGTTGATCTCCTTCCGGTCTACGCCCGCCAAATGCTTTCGCTAGACAAGCCGGGCCTCACCGCCATTCCCGCAAGGCTGGCTGCTCGATCGGCAGGTCGCACCCTGCGCTGGGCTTTTCGCCAATAACCGCTTTCCCGCTGGCTAGGAGACGCCCATAGTAACAGCAGGAGATCGAGGGGATACATCATGGCCGACTACACATTCTTCACCAACCCGATGAGCCGCGGGCAAATCGTCCGCTGGGCGCTGCATGAGGCGGGTGCCGACTATCACACGGAACTGGTCGACTGGATGGCCAAGCCCAAGGCCTTCACCGATGCCAACCCGATGGGCAAGGTTCCCACGTTGGTCCACCACGATGGCGATCACATCCATGTGGTGACCGAATGTGCGGCGATCTGCCACTATCTCGCCGAGATGCACCCGGATGCCGGGCTGCTGCCCGAAAGGCACGAGAAAGCGGATTACTACCGCCTGATGTTCTTCGCCGCCGGGCCGGTCGAACAGGCGGTGACGAGCCGTGCAATGGGCTGGAGCGTGGACGATCCGCAAAAACAGGGCATGCTCGGCTTCGGCAATTACGACAAGGCGATGGATACGTTCGAGACGCTGCTGGGTGGTGGCGACTATGTGTGCGGCGATCGTTTCACCATGGCGGATGTCTATGTCGGCAGCCAGGTCGACTGGGGCCTGTCGTTCGGCTCGATCCCCTCGCGCCCGGTGTTCGAAGCCTATGCCGAACGCCTGCGCTCGCGAGCGGCCTACAAGGAAGCAAAGGCGATCGACACAAAGCTGATCGACGAGGCACAACAGGCGGATGGCTGACAGGCGCTAGGCAATAGCGCGCGATTTCCTGAGCAACTGGTAGGCTTCGACCACCCGGCCCAGCCGCGCCTCGTACTTGCGGTCCCCGCCGTTGCGGTCGGGGTGGTAGCGGCGCACGAGTTCCGAATACCGCCGCCGCAAGCGTTGGCGGTCGGTATCGAGGCCCAATCCCATGGTCTCCAGTGCCTTCGCCTCGTCAGGGCTGAACCTGCCATCAAGAGCCATCTCGGCCTCGCGCCGGGCGCGGCTCTTGATCCCCGCCGCGCGGGCGGAGATGGCATCGAGCGGGTCGTCGAAATCGGCCCAGCGCGGCATGCCGTCCACACCTGCAGTCGGTTTGAAAGCGCGGGTTTCGGTCTGCCAGCCTGCCGCGGGTGACTGGGCGGACAGGATTTCCTCCGCGCTCATCCCCTCGAACCAGTCGTATCCGGCGTTGAATTCGCGCACATGATCGAGGCACAGCCAGCGCCATTCGCCTGGGCCGTCGAACGAATTGCCCTGCACGCCCGGCGCGCGAAATTCGCCCGGCTCACGGCAACCGGGATGCTCGCACATCCGGCCCGTTTCTTCGTATCGTCCATGGAATCGCGATTGTTTCACTGGCCATAGGATGGGCATGGACAAGCGCGAAGTGAAGCCCCAAAGGAATTTCATGGGGACGACAATCGCACAGGAAATCGAGGAATTGCTGCGCGCAGCCTTCGCGCCGACCGCCCTCGAAGTGATCAATGACAGCGCCCGGCACCATGGTCATGCCGGGGATGACGGCAGTGGGGAATCGCATTTCACCATCGTGATCGAAAGTGCTGCGTTCGATGGCGTTTCGCGGCTCGAACGCCAGCGGATGGTCAACCGCGCGCTGGGTGATATTCCCGGCCAGCGGGTTCACGCGCTCGCCATCAAGGCATCGTCGCCCGCCTGACGCATGCTCCTCTCGCGAACATACCACCCGTCGGAGGCGCTCGCCCCCTATATCCGGCGCTTTTACGTGTTCGAGGCGGAACTGCCCGAAGCGATGGTGATCGAGGATTTCCTCCTTTCGGAAACCGCCTTCGTGCGTTGCCTGCTCAAAGGCGACTGGAAGGGCGAGGTTGCGCCGGGCGAATGGAGCCAGCCGGGGCGCACGCTGTTTTTCGGTGCCAACGCCTTGCCGTTCCGGGTGCGGGTCCAGGGCAGTTTCGCCGTCACCGGCTTCGCCATCCGCCCGAGCGGGTGGAAGGCCCTGTTCGAACAGTCGCACCGTGACTTTGCAGACGACCTGTTGCCATTGCAGGATCTGTGGGGCGACCTTGCCGACCATATGCAGGCAGGGGTGGAGAGCGCCAACGATGACCAAGGCAAGCTGGCTGCAATGGAGGCTGCGATCGCGCACCGCCTGAAGCAGATCGGCAGCTACAAGACCGACAGCCAGATGGCGAAATTCGAGGTCTTTGCCCGCACCGACAGCGCGATCAGGGTGGAGGATGCCGCCCGCGAAGTTGGCCTTTCGGTCCGCCAGCTCGAACGCCGCTGCCAGCACACATTCGGCCTCACGCCCAAGGCGATCCTGCGCCGCAGCCGCTTCCTCGACATGGCAACCGCGATGCGCGGCTTCTCCAGCCCAAGTGACAGCGACCTTGCCGCGCTGCGCTATTTCGACCAGTCGCATGTCGCGCGTGAATTCAGGCGCTTCACCAATATGACGCCGACCGAGTTTACCAATGCCGTCACCCCGCTACAAACCGCCGGGCTGAAACTGCGCGAAGAGGCCCGGTTCGAGGATTGAGGAGAGCGATGCCATGAGTTTCGAGGGACAGGTGGCGTGGATCACCGGCGCCAGTTCGGGCATCGGTTCGGCACTGGCGAAGGAACTCGCGGCACGAGGGGCATATTGCATCCTCTCGGGACGTGACGAGGCACGGCTGCAATCGGTCGCTGCGGGGCTTCCCACCGACACGCTCACCCTGCCCTTCGACGTGCGCGACGATGCGGCGCTGGCCGACGCGATTGCGCAAGCCATTGCGTGGAAAGGCAACGTAGACATCGCCGTCGCCAATGCCGGCATTTCGCAGCGTGGCCGCGCGCTCGATACCGATATGGCGGTCTATCGCGAAATCATCGAAGTCGACCTCACCGCGCAGATTGCATTCAGCCAGGGCCTGATCGGCCATATGGCGCAGCGCGGCGGCGGGCGCCTGCTGTTCATCTCATCGGTCGCAGGCAAGGTCGGGGTGCCAATGCGCACTGCCTATTCCGCCGCCAAGTTCGGACTTGCCGGGTACGCCGATGCGCTGCGCGGCGAGCTTTCAGTCAACGGGGTCGATGTGCATACGATCTATCCCGGATCGGTCGCGACCAATGTCGCGCGCAATGCTTTGACCGCCGATGGTCGCACGCGAGGCAGGAGCGACAAGGCGATCGAGAACGGAATTCCTGCGGAAGAGGCGGCGAAGGAGATGGTCGACGCCGTGGCCGCAGGTCAGCGCGAGATTGTCATCGCGCGCGGCATGGAACTGGCAATGGGCGAAGCACGCCGCACGCCGGACCAATTATTCGATCAGGTCGCCGCCATGGTTGCGGCTGGATACATGGACAAGATCGAGGCCGAGGGGTGACAAAGCCAGTCTAGGTAACGTGGACAAATTCGGACTCGGACCGCGATCCATGGGGAATTGGTCCACTCTGCCTAGCTGTTCCACTCCACCCATTCGCCATGCGGGTGAGCGCAGCCAAGCAGCGCGGATTCCTCGCCGCCGGGCCAGTAACGGACTTTCAACTCGTGACGGAACGTCTTGCGGTTGGTTTCCAGCTGCACCCATGCCAGCGGGGCATCTTCGGTGGTTTCGGCCCCCGTGCGGTGCATGGCATCCCTGATCCGCTGCTGGCCTTCATCGGGAAGATATTGCCACACGATAGAGTGGAACAGCACGCGGGTGGCGCCCGGTTCAGCAGGCTGCGCAAGCACGCGCTCGACAAAATCGGCGGCGTCTTCCTTCACTACCTTGGGCGCTTTCTGCGAGGCCAGTTCGATTGCCGCTTCGATCCGCTGCATGCGCCCCAGCGCCTCGGGCCAGACATAGCTCTTGAGGCGCAGCGCGGCTTCGGGGTCCGACAGGTCGATGGGTGACTGGTCGCAGCCCTCGATGCCGGTGATCTCGACTTCAGCCTCTGGCGGCGGCGGGCCGCGCCAATCGGGTCGGATCAGCATGGGGGAGCTTTCCGGCCCGGTCGTCACCCCGCCCAGATCGAAGCGATAGCGCTCCATCATGGTGTTGATCCCGGCGCTTGAACCGATCTCGAACAGGCGGAATTTTGGGCCGAGCCGGTTCGCCAGCCACAGCAATCCCGCCATCAGGCTGGCCGAACGCCCCGCCTCATTGGTCTGCGGCGGGCCGTCGAGCCATGGCAGCAGGCGGGTGTCGTATTTCTCGCCCAGTTCGCACACCAGTGCATCGATCGCGGCCTGGTCGGTCATCACCCCGGAATAGACCTTGGTCAGCCGGTCATCCTCCCCCGTCAGCACGAGGTTGTGTAGCGCGCCCGTGATCCTCAGCGGCATGGCATCGGCGAGCAGCAGCCCCTGCCAGTTTGCGATCCGGCGACCTGTCGCGGTATCGGTCTTGCCCAGCGCGGCGACGGCGCGGATCACCCTTGCGGTACAGGTCGCCCCCGCCTCTTCCGCGTGGCGAGCCTGCCATTCGATCCCGTCGGCAACCGAAACCATGTCCATAACCGCGCTATTGGCCATGCAAATTCCTTTCCGATTGCCCTTTACACCCCCAATGCCTATCTGCCCGCACCATGTCGACGCAGCTTACCTTCGCCATTCCCAAGGGCCGGATTCTCGACGAGGCGCTGCCCGTGATGGCGCGCGCCGGCGTGGTGCCGGAGGATGCGTTTCACGACAAGGCCAACCGCAGCCTGACCTTTGCCACCACACGCGAAGACATGCGGCTGATCCGCGTGCGCGCCTTCGATGTGGCGACTTTCGTGGCGCATGGTGCGGCGCAGGTGGGCATTGTCGGGTCGGACGTGATCGAGGAATTCGACTATGCCGATCTCTATGCCCCGGTCGATCTCGACATCGGGCATTGCCGCCTGTCGGTCGCCGAACCGAAGGATGGCGCGGCGAGCATCGACGGCGCAAGTCATGTCAGGGTCGCGACCAAGTACCCCAACCTCACCCGCCGCCATTTCGAGGCGCAGGGCATCCAGGCCGAGTGCGTCAAGCTCAACGGCGCGATGGAAATCGCCCCCAGCCTCGGCATGTGCGGGCGGATCGTCGATCTTGTTTCGAGCGGGCAGACGCTGAAGGAAAACGGGCTGGTCGAAGTGTCGCGGATTGTCGACATCACCGCGCGACTGATCGTCAACCGTGCGGCGCTCAAGACCGATCCGCGGGTTGCCGCACTGGTCGAGGCGTTTCGCGCCGATGCAGCGAGCAAAGCCGCCTGATGCAGTTGCTCAAGACCTCCGAACCCGGCTTCGAACGCGCCTTCGCTGGAATCGTCGACGACCGGCGCGAGAGTGACGACGATGTCAGCCGCGATGTCGCCTCGATCCTCGCCGATGTGCGCAATCGAGGTGACAAGGCGCTGGTTCAGTTGACCGCGCGGTTCGACCAGTATGGCCTCGATACGCCCGAAAGCTGGCAGATGGGGCCTGCCGATTTCGCTGCCGCTTATGAAGCGCTTGATGCGGATTTGCGCGGTGCGCTCGATCTCGCTGCCAGGCGGATCGAGGCTTATCACGCAGCGCAATTGCCCGAAGATCGCGATTATACCGACGACACCGGGATGCGGCTGGGCGCAAAGTGGCGCGCGGTGGATGCAGCGGGGCTATATGTCCCCGGCGGGCGAGCGGCCTATCCGTCTTCGCTGCTGATGAATGCCATCCCCGCCAAGGTCGCGGGGGTCCAACAGGTGGTGGCGGTGTCCCCCACGCCCGGCGGCAAGCTCAACCCGCTGGTGCTCGCTGCCGCGCATGTCGCGGGGATCGACACACTGTTCCGCATCGGCGGGGCGCAGGCGATCGGTGCGCTCGCCTATGGCACCCGAACCATCCCTCGCGTCGACGTGATAACCGGCCCCGGCAATGCCTGGGTCGCCGAGGCAAAGCGCCAGCTTTACGGCGTGGTCGGCATCGACATGGTCGCCGGGCCGAGCGAAATTCTCGTCATTGCCGATGCGAAGAACGACCCCGACTGGATCGCCGCCGACCTGCTGAGCCAGGCCGAGCATGACCCCTCCAGCCAGTCGATCCTGATCACCGACGACGCCGACTTTGCATGGCAGGTGGAAGACCGGGTCGATGTGCAATCCGCCATGCTTTCCACCGGCAAGGTCGCGCAGGCGAGCTGGAAGGACCATGGCGTGATCATCGTGGTCGACACGCTGGAGGATGCCATACCGCTCGCCAATCGCCTCGCTGCGGAGCATGTCGAGCTGGCGGTCGACGATCCCGACGCGCTGTTTGCCGGGTTGCACCATGCGGGCAGCGTGTTCCTCGGCCGGATGACGCCCGAGGCAGTGGGAGACTATCTTGCCGGGCCGAACCATGTGCTGCCGACAGGCCGCCGCGCGCGCTTTTCCAGCGGGCTGTCGGTGCTCGACTTCATGAAGCGCACCAGCTTCCTTGCCGCCGATGACGCGGCTCTTGCCGCCATCGGACCCGCCGGGATCGCCCTCGCCACGGCAGAGGGGCTTCCGGCCCATGCCAAATCCATCGAATTGAGACTGAAACGATGAACACCCGTTCGCAGGCCCGCGCGGCCTCCCGCCTTGCAGCCGTACAGGCGCTTTACCAGCAGCAGATGGAAGGCACCGCGCTCGCGCGCCTGCTCGACGAATTCCACCAGCACCGGCTCGGTCGCGAGATCGAGGACGAGCAATATGCCGAAGCCGATGTCGATTTCTTCGACGATGTGGTGAGCGGTGTCGATGCAAGGCGCGATGAAATCGACGGCAAGCTGGCAGGCAAGCTGGCCGAAGGCTGGACGCTCGCCCGGATGGACAAGACGATGCTCCAGATCCTGCGTGCGGGCACCTATGAACTGATGGCGCGACAGGACATCGCTGTCGGTACCGCGATCGGCGAATATGTCGATGTCGCCAAGGCCTTCTTCGACGACCGCGAGGCGAAATTCGTCAACGGCATCCTCGATGCGGTGGCGAAGGACGTGCGATAAGTCTGCCTTGCCGTCACCCTGAACTTGTTTCAGGGTCCATCCCCCGGCAATCGCCAATCGCTCTGTGAGGCACGATGGATGCTGAAACGAGTTCAGCATGACCGATGAACTGGATTTCATCACCGCGCTGCGCACCATCGCCACTACACCCGCCGCACGCGGGCTGGAGGATGATGCAGCCGTGCTGGAGGTTGGCGGTGAAACGCTGGTCCTGACGCATGATGTGATGGTCGAAGGCGTGCATTTCCTGCCCGGCCAGGATCTGGCCGACGTCGCGTGGAAGCTCGTCGCGACCAATCTTTCCGACCTCTCCGCCAAGGGCGCGAAACCGGTGGGCGTGCTGCTCGGCCATATGCTCGGCGATGACGATGCACGGTTTATCAAGGGTTTGAAGGAGGCTCTTGAGGTATTCGAGACCCCGCTGCTGGGCGGTGATACCGTGGCCGGCACCGGCGCGGCGCGAAGCTTCGGCATGACCGCAATCGGCGTAGCCAGCCACACCCCTGTCCCCTCACGCAGCAGCGCAGCACCCGGCGACGAGCTTTACGTCACCGGCCAGATCGGGGCTGCAATGCTCGGATTCGAGGCGCTGCGCGATGGCACCGCTGCATGCAGCCTCGCCTATCGTCGCCCGGTCCCTCTGCTCGAACAGGGCATTGCGCTCGCCCCGCTTGTCACTGCGATGATGGATGTTTCGGACGGGCTGCTGCTCGATTGCTGGCGCATGGCGAGCGCGAGCGGGGCCACGATCCAGCTTGATCCCGCCGCGATCCCCGTTGCCGACCCCGCCCGGTTCGATGAATGTATCCGCTGGGGCGATGACTACCAGTTGCTGTTCACCCTGCCCCAAGGCATGGCCGCACCAACCGGGGCGCAGCGGATCGGCACTGTTGCCGCCCGATCACCATCCCCCTTGCGGCTTGGCGACACTGCCTTCGCTGACAAGACCGGCCTCGGATACACTCACTAGGCACGCTCCAGCAACGAGCCGAGCCGTGCAAAGCCTGCGATAGGGGCTTGCACGAAAGCGACACCCCCTTATAGCCGAGCCACCTTTTTCGGACCCGCAAGGGCGGGCCGGTTCCACTCAGGATGCATGGGGGACTTCGTGACACTCGTACAAATCGCAATCGGACTGGGATTGCTGGCCGTCATTTACGGCTTCATCACCAGCCGCCAGGTTCTCGGCGCCGATGCCGGGAATGAGAAGATGCAGGAGATCGCAGGCGCGATCCAGGAAGGCGCGCAGGCCTATCTCAACCGGCAATACACCACCATCGGCATCGTCGGCGTCGTCGTCGCGATCCTGGTCGGCGTGTTCCTTGGCCCGGTTTCGGCCGTAGGCTTCGTGATCGGTGCAGTGCTGTCGGGCGTGGCGGGCTATATCGGGATGAACATCTCGGTCCGCTCGAACGTGCGCACCGCACAGGCGGCGAGCAAGGGGCTGCAGGAAGGCCTCACCCTCGCCTTCCGCGCAGGCGCAATCACCGGCATGCTGGTGGCAGGCCTCGCCCTGCTCGCGATTGCCGTGTTCTACTGGTATCTCACCGGCCCCGGCGGTTACACCGTAGGCGGTAAAGACCGTACCGTGGTTGATGGCCTCGTCGCCCTCGCCTTCGGCGCTTCGCTGATCTCGATCTTCGCCCGTCTGGGCGGCGGTATCTTCACCAAGGCCGCCGACGTCGGCGCCGACCTCGTCGGCAAGGTCGAGGCCGGTATCCCCGAGGATGACCCCCGCAACCCGGCCGTGATCGCCGACAATGTGGGCGACAATGTCGGTGACTGTGCCGGCATGGCTGCCGACCTGTTCGAAACCTATGTCGTGACCGTCGGCGCCACCATGGTGCTGACCGCGCTGCTGATGGCGGGCGTTCCGCAGCTCGAAGGGCTGATGGCGCTGCCGCTGCTGATCGGCGGCGTATGCATCGTTACCTCGATCATCGGCACTTACTTCGTGCGCCTCGGCAGCTCGAAGAACGTGATGGGGGCGATGTACAAGGGCTTCATCGTCAGCGCCGTGCTCGCCATCCCGGCGATCTGGTACGCTACCGATGTTGCGCTTGGCGGCATTGCCACCGAACTCACCGTTGGGACCGGCACCACCTTCACCGGTATGGACCTGTTCTGGTGTGCGCTGCTCGGCCTCGTCATCACCGGCCTGATCATCTGGATCACCGAATACTACACCGGCACCAATTATCGCCCGGTGAAGTCGATCGCCAAGGCTTCGGAAACGGGCCACGGCACCAATGTGATCCAGGGCCTCGCGATCTCGCTCGAAGCGACCGCGCTGCCGACGCTGGTGATCGTTGCCGGTATCATCATCGCCTACCAGCTCGCTGGCCTGATCGGGATCGCTTATGGCGCCACCGCGATGCTGGCTCTGGCAGGTATGGTCGTGGCACTCGACGCCTATGGCCCGGTGACCGACAACGCAGGCGGCATCGCCGAAATGGCCGGTCTGGACGAAAGCGTCCGCGAAAAGACCGACCTGCTCGATGCCGTGGGCAACACCACCAAGGCCGTGACCAAGGGTTACGCGATCGGTTCCGCCGGTCTTGCCGCGCTGGTGCTGTTCGCTGCCTACACCACCGACCTCAGGGAATTCTTCCCGGCGCTGACCGATGGTGACCTCGCCAATGGCGAAGTCAGCTTCAGCCTCGAGAACCCCTATGTCATCGTCGGCCTGCTGCTCGGCGCGCTGCTCCCGTACCTGTTCGGTGCGATGGGCATGACCGCCGTGGGCCGCGCTGCCGGTGACGTGGTCAAGGACGTGCGCGAACAATTCGCCAACGACAAGGGCATCATGGAAGGCACCAGCAAGCCGAACTATGCCCGCACGGTGGACCTTGTGACCAAGGCGGCGATCAAGGAAATGATCGTCCCGTCGCTGCTGCCGGTGCTTGCCCCGGTCGTGGTCTATTTCGTGATCACCTGGGTCTCGCCCAATGGCGCGGCTGATGGCTTTGCGGCACTCGGCGCATTGCTGCTGGGTGTGATCATTTCGGGGATCTTCGTTGCCCTCTCGATGACCGCCGGCGGCGGCGCATGGGACAATGCGAAGAAATACATCGAAGACGGCAACCACGGCGGCAAGGGCTCTGATGCCCATCACGCAGCCGTGACCGGTGACACTGTGGGCGATCCTTACAAGGACACTGCAGGCCCGGCCGTGAACCCGATGATCAAGATCACCAACATTGTCGCGCTGCTGCTGCTCGCGGCGCTGGCCGGTGGTCACGTGATGTAATCGCGGATCGCACCCGATCCTGCCGGATCGTGAAAACCCCGTCCGGTCTGTGCCGGGCGGGGTTTTTCTGTGTCACTCGTTAAATCTTCGTCAGCCAATCGGCGCTAGACCCGCCCGGCAGCACCATTTGCTGCGGGAAACGAGGGTTAACGCATGGCCAGCCGCGCTTGGCCTGAGGCTGCACCATATGATCCTGCCGGAGGGCGGGATGGCGAGGCGTGCCCTGCCCGCCTCGAAGCCCGCGACTGGCGCGATGTCGAGTGCAATGCTGCGCTTCTCACCGCCTGGGCGGATCTGGCCAACCATGCAAGCGAACCCAATCCGTTCAACGAACAGTGGGCGCTGCTACCCGCGCTGACTGCGCATGACAGTGCCGGACGCTGCGAACTCCTTTCACTCGACGGCGATGGCGAGTTGCACGGCCTGATGCCCATTGCCCGTAGGGGGCTCTATTACCGCTATCCGCTGCCGCATTTGCAGAACTGGATGCACGGCAATGCCTTTTGCGGCATGCCGCTGGTGCGGGCCGGGCAGGAACGACAGTTCTGGCAGGCGCTGTTCGACTGGGCAGACCGTCGGGCCGGGACCGCACTTTTCCTCCACCTGACCCATCTCGACGAGGGTGGACCGCTGTTCGCGGCGCTGCGCGATGTGGCGAATTCGCAGCACCGCGCCGCCGCCGTGGTCCACCGAGAGGAGCGCGCGCTGCTCCACTCGCAGCTGTCGCCGCAGGACTATCTCGATGCGTCGATGAGCGGCAAGAAACGCAAGGAATTGCGCCGCCAGCACCGCCGGCTTGCCGAAGAAGGCAAGCTGGAATTCGCTCGCCAGATCGATGCGAGTGGGCTGGGCCCGTGGACGGATGAATTCCTCCTGCTCGAAAAGGCGGGCTGGAAAGGGTCCAATGGCTCGGCACTTGCTTGCAGCAGCGATACCGATGCAATGTTCCGCGCCACGCTTGCCGGGGCTGCCGAAGCGGGAAGGCTCGAACGCCTGCGCCTGTCGCTCGATGGCAAGCCGATTGCCATGCTGGCCAATTTCATCACTCCGCCGGGCGCGTTCTCCTACAAGACCGCCTATGATGAGGATTACGCCAGGTTCTCCCCCGGCGTGCTGTTGCAGCGCGAGAATCTCGACCTGCTCGACAACCCCGCAATCGACTGGTGCGACAGCTGCGCCTCTGCGGACCATCCGATGATCGACCGTATCTGGCGCGAAAAGCGCGCCATGGTGCGCGTTTCCATCGCCATCGGCGGCAGTGCCCGCCAGGCCTTGTGCCGCCAGATCCTGCGCCGTGAGGCCGGGACCGAACTTCGAGGATTGTAAGCCATGGGACTGATGCAGGATATCGCCGCCGACGCGACGCAAGCCGTTCCGGTGTTCGACACCAAGGCGCGGGCCACGTTCGCTGCCAATTACCCCGAGATGCCGCATGTACTGGGCCACCGGCTCGGCCTCAATGCGATGCTGCAACTCGACGCGCTGGCCGACCTTGCCGGGCGGTTGCCCGAAGCCTCGATCGAGTACAATCGCGGCGACCTGCCGATCGGCGTGGATGGCAAGCCCGGCGATACCGGTATCTCGATCGGGGATACCATCCGCCATATTGCGACCAGCAACAGCTGGGCAGTCCTCAAGAATATCGAGCAGGACCCGGCCTATGAGGCGTTGTTGCTGAACCTGCTCGGCGAAATCCGGAGCGAGATCGAAAGCAAGACCGGTACCATGCTGCGACCGCAGGGGTTCATCTTCATCTCCAGCCCCGATGCGGTAACGCCTTATCACTTCGACCCGGAGCACAATATCCTGCTCCAGCTCAAGGGTACGAAGGTGATGACCCAGTTCCCGGCTGGCAATGACCGTTTCGCACCGGACACAGTCCATGAAACCTATCACGCGGGCGGCGCGCGCGAGCTGACCTGGCACGACAGCTTCGCCCAGCATGGCCGCGAATTCGCCATCGGACCGGGGCAGGCGGTGTTCGTTCCGGTAATGGCCCCGCATTTCGTGCGGGTTGGGCCCGAAAGCTCGATATCGCTATCGATCACCTGGCGCAGCGACTGGAGCTTTGCCGAAGCGGATGCGCGCGGGTTCAACCGCATGATGCGCAAATTTGGTATGAGGCCGACTGCACCCGGGCGCTGGCCGAACACCAACGCCGCCAAGTCGTTCGCATTCCGCATCATCCGCAGGCTCGGCCTCGCTCGTTAGGCTCGCGGCACAGGTGCTACGTTGACGTAAGCGTCATCGCGCCGCAAAGGCAGCGAGATGGCACAACCGACCGACAGCACACCCACACCCGAAGAACTGGTTGCACGGCTCGTGCGCTTGCTCACGGTCGAACACCGCGAAGAGACGCTGTTTGCCGGGCAACCCCAGCCCGGTGGCGTGGGCCGCGTGTTTGGCGGGCAGGTCGTCGCACAGGCCCTGCAGGCGGCCCAGGCGACCGTCGGCGATGCCAAGATGGCCCACTCGCTGCATGCCTATTTCCTGCGCAGCGGCGAGGAAGGCCCCGAGATCACCTATCGCGCGGCAACCGACTTCGAAGGGCGCAGCTTCGCCAACCGCCGCGTTGTCGCAATCCAGGGTGGCGAGGTTATCCTGAACCTGACCGCCAGTTTCCACCTCGAGGAAGAGGGACTGGAGCACCAGGATTGCGCCATGCCCGATGTTCCCCCACCCGAAGAACTTCGATCGGACATGGAAATCCGCCGCGAGGTCGTGGAAAAGCTGGGTGAGCGAATGAATGATAACCAGCGCAGGCTGATGCTGCGCCCGCGGCCGATCGACATGCGCACGACCGACAAGCTGCACTGGATGAACAACGAGCCGAAGGAACCTCGGGCACATAGCTGGTTTCGCACGGTCGCCCCCTTGCCCGACGATCCGGCACTCCATCGGGCGGTTATTGCCTATACCAGCGACTTCACGCTGCTCGGCACCAGTGCGCTGCCGCACGGGCTGTCATGGATGCGCGGCGAATTGCTCGGGGCCAGCCTCGATCATGCTTTGTGGTTCCACCGTCCGGCCCGCGCCGACGAATGGTTGCTCTACGTCACCGACAGCCCGTGGAGCGGAAGCGGACGTGGCTTTAATCGCGGGCGGATATTCAATCGCCAGGGGCAACTGGTTGCCAGCGTCGCACAGGAAGGCGTGATGCGCAAACGCAGGAATACCGGCACGCGATAACGCATCACCAATCACCCCTTTTTCTATCGATAATCGGGCCGTTTCCGGGACAATAGCACACAAACAAAAAGGGCCTCTTTCGAGGCCCTTTCGTTAACTTGCACATGCAAGGGATCTTACTTCAAGATCCAGTCCCAGATCGACCACATGTTATATCTCCTGTTGCGACTAGCAACGTGGAGATACGTTAACCCAGAAAATTTGTAAACTTTTAACCAACCAAATTGCGCGGCATTCCGTTAGAGCTTTGTAAAAAAAGTATTTCCCTGAACTCAGCAAGCGTCATTGGCCGGGCAATGAAGAAACCCTGACCCACCTGGCAACCCAATTCCTCAAGAATCGCATAGGTCTGCTGATTCTCGATTCCCTCGGCGATCGAAACCAGCCCGGTCTCATCGGCAAGGCGCGCAAGATTGGCCACGATCGAGCGGGCCATGTGTGACTGGAATATCTGCTGGACGAACATCTGATCGATCTTGAGTTCGCTGAAAGGCAATTGGTAAAGCGCATCGAAGTTTGCACTCGCAATGCCGAAATCATCGATGGAGAATTTGACGCCGCTGCGGCCAATCCTGTCGAACACTTCCCGTGCCACTGCAAAGTCTTCGATGCGGGCCGTCTCGGTGACTTCGATAGTCAGATTTTCCGGATTGATGCGGCAGGCCGCGAGATTTTCCTCAAGCAGGTCGGCGATCCTGTGGTCGACGAACTGGATTGCGGAAACATTGATCGAGATTTGCGGTTCGAGATTGTCATCGAGCAGGTTTTCTCCCGCGCGCAGGCTTTTCTGCATGATGCGCTTGGTAAGGTCGTCCAACCGACCTGCACGTTCGCACTGGAGGATGAACCGCGAGGGTGCGATATCGCCATGCTCCTCGTCAACCCAGCGTGCCAACGCCTCGGCACCGACGATCTTTCCGGTCTGCAAATCCGCCTGTGGCTGCAGCTTGATAGCGATGCGGTCTTCCGACAGCGCGTCCTCCAGCCTGGCCTGGAGCGAATAGTCCCAGTCCTCGCTGTCAGTCGCGAAATCGGAGATAATGAAGACCGGGCGATAGGCCTCACGCGCCTGGTCCGCCGCCGAGATTGCCGAATTGACCCTGCTGGAAACCGTTTTGTCGAACGACTGGTCGACACCGATAGTCATCGAGACGTCAAGGTCGCGTCCGGACACATTGACAGACTGCGACGCGATGGCCCGCAAACCTTCGAGATGCCCTTGCAAATCATAGAAAGCAGCCGAGGGCAGGACAAAGGCAAAGTTCTTGCCCCCATCGTAGTAGATCGTCTGTTTCTGGTCACCGAGGGCGAGGCGGCTGGCCAACTGACGCAGATAGCGGCCCTGATCGGTCTGCGAAAGCGTGGCGAACATCGCGTCGATGCGCGAGATCTTTGCAATGACGATCGCGGCATCCTTGCCAGCTGCTCCATCGCCGAGATCCCTTTGCAAGGCGACGAAATTGGGCAGTTTGCTGCGTTGTTCAATATAGAGGTGGCGGCGCTTGAAGTTGGCCGAAACCCGGAAAATTGCGTAGAATCCACCCACCGCCAGGGGAGCGGAAAATTCACCGCGAACGCCCATTTTTGCCGTAATGATCGCTGCGACAACAAGCGAAGCAAACCACAGGACATAGGCGGTGCGCCTGCGCGGACTATCGCGGAAAGGCATTGCGGCAAGCAAAAGCAAGATGCCGAACACTCCAATACCTGTGCCCCAGTTGAGTGTTCCCCCTGCGCCGCGTTTTGCCGTTTCAGCGGCCACGATGTGAACCATGCTGGACGGTACATATCCGAATTCGGGGACCTTGGCCGAATGCGCTCTTGCACTGGCCGCACCCAGAACTATCGACTTGTCCTTGAAGGTCGCTCGATCCGCCGATCGGCTCTTCCCCAGTTCGGATGATGCCAACTGCCTGATCGAAGGGACATCTACCGTGTAATCAACCCGCAGCGTACCTTGGGCGGGCTGCGAATCGTTCAGGACAGTCCACAGTGCGGGAATCCTTTCGTGCCCGTCCGAATAGGATGGCTCTATCGCCCAGACAAAATCGAGGAAATCGGTTTGGTAGTCGCTGCTGACGACACGCATGTCATCGAGGAAATAGCGGCTTGATTTCGCGATTGCCCGGCTTTCGAGGAAGTCCTGTCTCACCACCTTGGTCAGGATCACCCGATCGCCAAGCTGCTCCAGTTCGGCACGAAGCTGGGCGTCGATTTCCGGCGAACCACTGCGACGAACAGGTAGATCGACAACGATCCGTTTCGCACCGGCTGCGTCGAGATCACGAAGAGTCCGGAGCAAATCCTCATTGTCGGCGGCGACACCCTTGGCGGATTCGGCCTTCTCAACTGTTACCAGCGCGATTTCGTCGCTCGGCTTGTGCTCGAACATCTTGGATTGAAGCGACCACAGACTAATGTCTATCGGTCGCAATATCGTTGTGGCGGCAACCAGCGCCGCCAGAATACTGGCGTAAACCGCATGGCGGAGCCTTTCAGAGGCTAAGAGGGTTCGCGCTAGCTTGAGCAAATCCTGTTCCCCACAAGCCTTCGCGATAGGGAAACATCGTAAATATCGCGTTTCCAGAACCCCTCTGGATTTTACAACTGCGAATTGCGCTATATCAGGAACTTAGCTCAAAGTGTGGTCAAACATGGTTAATTTCGACTTGTTGCGGGGGACCAAAATCGGACAGCCTGGCCGGATTGCACAGATAGCTAGGATCAGGACCCATTAGCCGCCTGCGTGATAGAAGTCGTAGATTTTCCGCGCCACAGCGTCACTCACCCCGGGTGCACGCTGGAGGTCCTCCAGCGCCGCCGCGCGCACTTTGCTCGCGGTGCCGAAATGGAGCAGCAACGCGCGCTTGCGCGCCGGGCCAACACCGGGAATCTCATCCAGCGGCGAGGCACTGATCGCCCGGCTACGCTTCGCCCGGTGCGCGCCAATCGCATAACGATGTACCTCGTCGCGCAGGTTCTGGAGGTAGAACAGCAGTGGCGAATTGGTCGGCAATGTCTTCTCGCGCCCGTCAGGGAAATGGAATACCTCCCTCCCCTCGCGGCCATGGTGCGGTCCCTTGGCGATGGCGATCAGCGGCACATCCTCGATCCCGAGTTCCTCCAGCGTATCGCGCACCGATGACATCTGTCCCTTGCCGCCATCGATCAATACCAGGTCGGGCCAGACCGCCCTGTCCCCACTCGTCTCCCGATCGGGATCGTCCTTCAATGCGCGTTCGAAGCGCCGCCGCATCACTTCGCGCATCATGCCGAAATCGTCGTTGGTCTGCGCTTCGCGGATGTTGAACTTGCGGTACTGGTTCTTGAGCAAGCCCTCCGGCCCCGCGACGATCATCGCCCCAACCGCCTTCGCGCCCTGGATATGGCTGTTGTCGTAGACCTCGATGCGCTGTGGTACGCCCTCCAGCTCAAGAAACTCGGCAAGATCGCGCAGGACCCTGGCCTTGGTCCCGCTCTCGGCCAGCCGCCGCTCGAGTGCTTCCACCGCATTGCGTTGCGCCTGTTCCATCAGCTTGCGCCGGTCCCCGCGCTGGGGGACCGAAATGGCGACCTTTCGACCGGCAAGTTCGCCCAGCGCAAGCGCCATCAGTTCCGCCTCGGGCAGCTCGCGATCGACCAGCACGATCGGCGGCGGCGGTACTTCTTCATAGAATTGCAGGATGACGTCGGACAGGACTCGTGCCTCTTCCACATCTTTCGTGTGGGTCGGGAAAAATGCCCGGTGACCCCAATTCTGCCCGCCCCAGATGAAGAAGGCCTGGACACCGACCTGCCCCCCCTTGGCGGCCAGGGCGAAAACATCGGCATCGCCCACGCCCTGCGCGTTGATCGCCTGACTGCCCTGGATGAAGGTCGCGGCGCGCAGCCGATCGCGCAGGATCGCGGCGGTTTCGAAGTCGAGACTCTCCGCCGCTTTTGCCATCTGCATTTCGAGATCCTGCTGCACCTTCCCCGATTTGCCAGCGAGAAAATCCATCGCCTGCTCGACCAGCGCCGCATAATCCCGCTCGTCAATCCGCCCAACGCACGGCGCACTGCAGCGTTTTATCTGGTAAAGCAGGCAGGGCCGATCACGGCGGCTGAAGAAGCTGTCGGTGCAGCTCCTCAGCAGGAACAGTTTTTGCAGTGCGTTGATCGTGGTGTTGACGCTGCCCGCACTGGCAAAGGGGCCGTAATAGTTCCCATTCGCCTTGCGTGCACCGCGATGTTTCATGATCCGCGGGAAGTCGTGCCCTGCACGCAGCAGGATGAAGGGAAAACTCTTGTCGTCGCGCAAGTGCACATTGAACGGCGGCCTGAAGCGCTTGACCAGCTGCGCCTCGAGCAACAGCGCTTCGGCCTCGCTGTTGGTGGTGACGATCTCCATACTGCGGCACTGGCTGACCATGCGCTGGAGCCGGCCTGTCAGCCCCTGCACTTGCGTGTAATTAGCCACCCGGTTCTTCAGCGCCCGCGCCTTGCCGACATAAAGCACGTCACCGCGCGCATCGAGCATGCGGTATACGCCGGGGACGGGTTTCAGCGTCCTCACCGTCGCGCGGATCGCCTTGACGCCCGCTTCGAGATCGGGCTGCGCACTGGCAACCGTATAGGTCGCGCGTTCCTCATTGAAGCGCGCAGCCCCTCTCGGGTCATTGGGGGATCCAGCTGGTGTTCGAGCCATCGTGAGGCGCAACATAGGCGAGCCTTAGGCGATTGAAAGCACTCCATTCACCAACCGCACAGTTCGCGGCATGTCGCTTGTGACCACCTCAAAACAGGAGTCTGAAAAACTTGTGGATAAACTGGAGATAGGTGAAGATGTGCCCCCTGTCCGAGTCGCAGGCGGACAGGCGAGGCAAGCTCTGGGGGCGATTTGGATGGCGAATCCTTCAACGGAAGGCGAACACGCGACCGTAGTTCTGGCTGATATTTCGCGTCGGCCAAAGATCGGGTCACGCGTTATCGTCTTCGCGAACGAGAAGGGTGGCGTCGGAAAGTCGACGCTTGCTTTCCACACTGCAGTTTCGCTCGCCAAGTCAGGCGAGAAGGTGCTCGCGATCGATCTCGACCGGCGCCAGCAATCACTCGCACATGCGCTTGAAAACCGGGCGGCAACGTGTCGCAGCCTTGGCGTCGAATTGCCGGGCCCGCGATCACTCCTGCTCGAACATCACAGCGGCGCGATGCTGGCACAGGAGATTGCCCGCGTCGGAGCGGATTGTTCGACCATCATCGTCGACGTGCCCGGCAACGATTCCCCCATCGCCCGCCGCGCCATCGCGCTTGCGGACAAGCTGATAACCCCCGTCAACGCGAATTTCGTCGACCTCGACTCCATCGCCCGCTTCAGCCCGGCAACCGGACGACTGACCGCTATCGGCAGTTTCGCCAAACTTGTGGCAGAACTACGCGAAGCGCGCATTGCAGCGGGTTTCAGCGATATCGAATGGCTCCTGGTCAAAAACAGGGTTCGCCATAGCGAGCGATTGCAACTCGACCGGTTCGACGCAGCGGCAAGGCAACTTCCCGCACAGCTCGACCTGAGCCTGGTGGAAGGCCTGCCTGAGCGAGTCGCCTTTCGCGATCTTTTCATGTTCGGCCTCATCCATGACGATTGTCGTATGCTGCCCGGCCTGAATGGCGCCAGGATCGGAGCGACACCCGAACTCGCTGCGATGTTGCAGGAGGTAGGTCTCATACCCGATCCGTTGCACAAGCATGTACAACCGGTTCGACGGTCCCGTCCTCCAGCGAGATCCCTCCAGCGCTATCGTCAGTCGCTGCAGCGGCATGTCGGAATCGAGGAACCGGTTTCAGCGCCCCTTTGACCCTTCCCCGTCCAACGCGCCGCCATTGACGCAGCGCAGCAAGTTGGTAACTCTCACCTGATTGAGACCCGCGCAGAGCGGGCCGTTACGGGAGATCGCCCTTGCGACAATTGCAGGGCATGGATGCGAGCTTCGTCGCGCTCGAAACGCCGAATTCGCCGATGCATATCGGCTCGATCCTGATTTACGACCCGGCCACAGCGCCAGGTGGCTTCGTCCGCTTCAAGGATATCCTGAACTTCTTTGACAGTCGCAAACAGCTGAGCCGCACAATCCGCCAGCGGCTTGTTCGCGTGCCGTTCGACCTCGACTATCCCTATTGGATCGAAGACCCGAATTTCGATCTTGAATATCATGTCCGCCACGTTGCCCTGCCCAAACCCGGTGACTGGCGCCAGCTTTGCATCCAGGCAGCACGGATATTCTCCCGCCCGCTCGACCTGACGCGACCGCCGTGGGAATTCACCGTCGTCGAAGGGCTCGACAATATTCCGGGCATCGCCAAGGGATCTTATGCAATGGTGACCAAGGTTCACCACGCGGCGGTCGACGGGATGAGCGGCATCGACCTGATGGAAGTGATGCACACGCTTTCGCCCGACGCCCCGGCGCCCGATGCACCTGACGAGTGGAAACCCGAAAAGGTGCCAAACCCGGTCGAACTGCTGGGCAAGAGCTACTTCAATGCAATCACCAATCCGCTGAAACAGCTCGAAGTGGCCGCGCGCGCCGCACCCGGACTGGCGAAGGCAATCAAGGGCATTGCGGTCAAGGACTTCAAGGTCGGACCCGAGATGCTCGCCCCGCGCACGCGCTTCAACCGGGTTATCTCGACTGCACGCGTGGTTGAGGGGCGCAGCCTGCCGCTGGCCGATATCAAGGCCATCCGCGCACTCGCGCCCGGTTCCAAGGTAAACGACGTGTTCCTCGCCATCGTCGGCGGGGCAATGCGCAAATACCTGCTCGCCAAGGAGGAGCTTCCGGCCAAATCGCTGACGGCAATGGCGCCGATCTCGGTTCGTTCGAACAACGAAAAAGGCGATATGGGCAACCAGGTCGCAGCGATGATCGCACAAATCGGCACGCATATCGAAGACCCCGCCGAGCGGCTCGCTTTCGTCCATTCCAAGACGACCAACTCCAAGGCAATGACCGACGCCATCGGTGCGCGCAACATGACCGAAGTGAGCAAGGTCAGCCCGGCGCTCTATATGTCGCTCGGCGCGCGGCTCTACACAAGGCTGGGCCTGGCCAATCGTGTGGGTCCGCCCTTCTCGACCGTCGTCACCAATGTTCCCGGGCCACCCGTTCCCATCTATTCCAGCGGCGCGCGGTTGCAGAGCATGATCGGCCTTGTCTGCCTGACCGACGGCATGGGTCTGGCGCATGTCGTGCAAAGCTATTGCGACGAGGCGTCGATCTCCTTCACCGCCTGCCGCGAATTGCTGCCCGATCCGGAATTCTACGCCCAATGTATCGAGGACAGTTTCGCAGAACTGCGGGACGCGGCAAAAGCGGCATCCGGGCAACCCGAAGCAAAGGCGCAGAAGCGGAAACCGGCCGCACCCGTCAAAGGGAGGCCTGCTGCGCCAGCAACCCGGGCAAAGAAGGCTGCGCCGGCAAAGACCGGGGCAACCGGCAAACCGCCAGCCGACAAATCGACCAAAACCACCAAACCCGCTCCGAAAAAGCGGGTCGCAAAGAAGCCCGCAAGCAAGACGGGCAGCACAGGCAAGGCAGCGCCACGCAAGACTGCCAAGAGCAGGAAAGGAACGACCAGCAAATGACCACCGCCACGGCCTTTGCCGAAACCACCGCACGTCCGCCCAGCCGCTTGCTCACGCTGGCGGAACCGAGCCGCGCGATGGCCGAACTGGCATCGTTCTATGCCTTGCGCCCGATCATGGGGGCACTCCCACGCGGCGATGGCCATGGCGTCCTCGTGTTACCCGGCTTCATGGCCACCGACACGTCGACCAAACCAATGCGCCGCCTGCTCGACAGCCTTGGCTATGTAACGGCGGGCTGGGGTCTCGGCCGCAATGTCCGTGTCGACAATGCGCGGGTCGAGGCCATGGTTTCGCTGGTCGACGACCTGTTCGAGCAGACGGGACGCAAGGTCTCGATCATCGGCTGGAGCCTTGGCGGGGTGTTTGCGCGTGAACTGGCTAAGCTCGCGCCGGAGAAAGTGCGCCTCGTCATCTCGCTCGGCAGCCCGATCAGCGATGACCGCAACCACACCAATGCCCGGCGCCTGTTCGAATATCTCAATGGCGAAGAACCCGAGCCGATGAAGGAAGGCAATTTCGCCAAACTCGGCGAAGCGCCGCCGGTGCCGACCACCTCCATCCTGACCAAGACCGACGGGGTCGTCCATTGGCGTGGATCGGTGCAGTTCCCCGATGATGCAAACCACGGCCAGACCGAGAATATAGAGGTTCTTGCCAGCCATTGCGGCATGGGGGTGAACCCGGCGGTCATGTTCGCCATCGCGGATCGCCTTGCGCAGAAGGAGGGGAACTGGAAGCCTTTCCATGCCCGCGGGCTGGCAAGCCTGTTTTTCCCGCGTACCCGGCTGCTGAACTAGGCCCGGCTTCAAGACGTGTTCATGCGCAAGCGGCAAGGCACCCTGGCACGCCAGCCAGGGAGCCTGCATGTTTTCACGGATTTTCGCATCGCTTGCGCTTGCCATACTGGCGGCAGCACCCATCGCTGCCGAGGATGCCTCCGACCATTTCCACTGGCGACCGGCCGCACCTGACGACAAGCCGCGCCCATGGGCTATCTTGCTGCCGGGGGCGAGTGGCCTCGACATCCTGGGCGATGATCAGCACTATTTCACCGTGGCGAATTGGCTCAACCAGCACGGGATGGATGTGCTGGTTGTCGACTATCGCAACGCGACACGCTTCCTGCCCGATACCAGCAAGGGAAAACCCGGCCCGAGGATCGCACGAATAGTCGGCCACGCCGTCGGGGCAGAGCGCACGGAAGGCCATCTGGATGCACGCTGCGATGGAATCGTAGTCGGCTGGTCGCTTGGCGGAGAAGGAATGTGGGAATTGGCGGCAGGCGGCCGCTCGGCACTGCCCGGCCTGATCCGCGCCGTGGGATTTTACCCGTCGGTGCGCGGTCAGGCGAAAGGTTACGATCCGCAAGTGCCCGTTACCGTACTCCAGGGCGACGAGGACCGGATCACCCAGCCCGGGAAGCTCGAACGCTTTGTCAGCCGGTCAGCCAAACCGGAAATGATCGGCGTGACCACATTCGAGGGCGCGCGCCACGGCTTCGACGTGGCGTCGATTACCCAGCCGGCCATGGGCGGCAAGCTGCTCCACAATCCTGCCGCTGACACAGCAAGCAAGGCCATGCTGGAAACGATCGTCGGCGTGGGCGACCTGGGTTGTGCGCTGGACTAGAAAACCTTGCGAAACTCCACGGTGACCTGCCTGCCGAGCGGGTCGATCAGGCCCGGCTGATAGCTCAGGGGGACTGTGCCGGTGGAATCGGTCACCCGTTGCTGCGCATCGAGCAGGTTATTCGCCCGGACGGAGAAGCGCGCGCCTTTCAGGAAACCCGGATTCTCTCCCGTCAGCCACTTCTGCTGCTCGAGATCGACAAACAAACGCAGGTCGAAGGTCGCAAGATCGTTGAAATAGAGATCGCTCGATCCCGGAAGGCCAGTGCCGTTGATACGGGAACTGCCAACATAGTTGCCCGACAGGCGCAGGCCTATCCCGCGATAGAACAATCCGCCCTCCAGCTGGACCTTGTGGCGCGGAATGCCGCCTTCACCCAGCGCATCCCCGTCAAGCAGGTCGAACACCGGTTGCCCCGGCGCGACGAGTGCTTCGCTTTCAAGCTCGATCGAATGATAGAGCGAGAGGAACCAGCGCCCCTGCCCATTGCCGCCGCCGAAAGGACCGCCCCGGCCACCGCCCGAAGTGCGACCGCCGGAACCACCACCACGCGGACCACCGCCGCCGCCTCGCGCATTTGCGCCTTCGCCCTGTTGCTGGCCTGAGTCCTGGCAAATCCGTTCACGCAGTTCGGCAAGCTTGGCCGGGTCGATCTCACCGTCCGGGCCGCGCAGGCGTGCCAGAAAGCGTTCGGGCACAGCCGAAAGATCGGGCAAACCGCCGCCCTCAGGGACGGTGCAGATAGCTTTGCGGATTGCTTCGCGCTGTTCGGGACTGGGGCCCTGCCGTGCGGCTCCGTCGTCCGAACATGTCCGCTGCTTCATCTCCTGCACCTTGGCGGGATCGATCTGTCCGTCTTGCCCGCGCAACCGTACTTGCATCGGTTCCGGCAGGGTCGAGAAATCGAACTGCATAGGATCTTCAAGCGCACAGAATTGCTCGCGAATCTTTGCAAAGCGTTCCGGATCGAAAGGTGGCTGGCCGCCACCGGACGGTGCGGACGGCGGACCGCCCGCTGCCGGGGCCGATGCACCAGCCCCCCCTCCTTGCGGTTGCGGGCTACCGACGCGGCCAAACAGGTTGAAACCGTATCGAATACGCGAGCTGTTGCGCTCGCCAAACGAGACCGAACGACGATCGATGGCGGTCAATGTGCCCGAACTGTCACGCGTGATCCGGTCGGGGAATGCCGCTTCCACGGTCGGGGTAAGTACCGGGAAGCCAACGGTGACATCGGACGATCTGGTGCGGAAATACTCGACAAGGAAATTGGCCCGATCGAACAGGTCGAAATCGTAGCTTGCACCCAGTTTGATATCGCGCTGTTTTTCCGCCAAAAGCAACGGGTTGCCACCGGTTGTCACTGTCGCGAGGACGGTTTCACTGTTGGCGAGGTCAAAGACCGGCACATTGAAAGTCACGACCTCGGGGGCACCGAGCGCGGTCAGCGATGGCGCCTCATCGCGTGCCGAGTAACTGCCCGTCAGGCTCAACCGATCGCCTATCCGCCATGTCAGCCCGGTGCTCCAGTCGGTCAAGGTCCCGAAATCCGAAAGATGGTCGACCCCCGCGCTGGCATTGAGCGTGAAATCGCCCACGGCGCCAAGGAAACCCTCCCTCTCGCTGGTCAGCGGCAAGCCGAGGTTGATCCCACCGTTGATCCGCCCGCGCGTGAGTTGCGTTTCACCCAGCGCGCTGCGGGTATCCTCGCTTTCGATCCGATTCCACTTGTAGCCTGCATCGAGGGTGAGCGATGCCTCGCCTGCCGGCAATACAAACGGATTGCCGCGCGCAGTAATCAGCGAATCGACCGTCCAGGTCCGGCTGTTCGCCTCGTCAAAACCGGCATCGGCAACCGATGGTAACGCGCCGTCAATTGCAAGCGTGCCCGCCGCTGCTGCATCGACCAGCGCAGTGGTATCGCGCCGCTTGTCGATCTCGCTGTCGCTCCAGGTGCGCGTGGCATCGAGCGTGAGCGCCAGTTCCCAATCGCCAGCCGGCTTGTTGATCGAACTCCCGAATGCCGCCGTTGTCGTCGTCGACCGTCTCTCCAGCGGGTTGGCATCGAGCGTGCGCAAGGCAGTATCCCCGCCCGGCCCTGTCAACAAAACCGTATCGAGGCCAGACAGCGAAAGGCTGTGCTGGCGCTGGAGATTGGCGTTGAGCGAGATGGTTCCGGCATCCGGGCTGGAGCCGAGCACAGTGTTATAGGTCGTCTCGAGCTGGATACTCTCGCTATCGGCGGCAAGGCTGCGGAAGCGGGCCGGGTCGGGATCGGTCGCCAGGTCCGGCACGCTGCCGGGTGTCTGGATAATCCCGCGCTCGTCTTCGGTCAGCATGCTGGAAGTGTTGAATTCCACCCCGACCTGGAACCGCTTGCTGCGATTGATCGTCAGCAGCGAGGCCTCGGCTTCGCCACTCGCCCGGCCACCTGCGGTCGGGCCACCATACTCGACCTCTACCTCGCGACTGGCAAAATTATCCTTTAGAATGAAGTTGATAACCCGCTGCGTCGCCGGATAGCCATATTGCAGCGCCACTTCTTCAGGCAGGACTTCCACCTTGACAATGGCTTCAGGCGGATAGCGGCGAAATTCGCGAAATCCGGACACGCGCTTGCCGTTGACGAGGAAAATCGGCTGTCCGCTACCCCGACCGCTGCCGGAGGATACCTGCGGCGCAAGCTGGGCGACGAGATCTGCGATCGATCCCGCGCCAAATGCCTTGATATCGGCCTCATCGAGTTCGAGCACCGGGGGCAGATCGGTGTCGACCTGCCCACGGATCCGCTCCGCAGTGACGACGATATCATCTTCGCTCTTCTCATCGGGCGCTGGTTCGCTTTCCTGCGCAAGGACAGGAATGTGGAGCATCATGGCGATCGCCATGACAGAGGCAGTTGCATGCAGCGGCTTCAAAACACTGATTCCCGGACAATAAGGGGGCTGGTCCAATCGGATGCCGGATAGCCAATCGCCGTGGTGCACGGCAACTGATGAATAGTAACCGAATGTCGCAGCAGGCCGATGGAGGGACGACCCGACCGCCCCATACGCTCAACTCTTCCCTTTTTGCCCTGCCGCAGCTATGGGCGCGCAACATTCATCGACAGACAACACGGATACCGAACACACATGGCAAAAGAAGAACTCCTCGAAATGCGCGGCAAGGTGGTGGAACTGCTGCCCAACGCGATGTTCCGGGTGGAGCTCGAAAACGGCCACGAGGTGCTCGGCCACACTGCCGGCAAGATGCGCAAGAACCGCATCCGCGTGCTGGTGGGTGACGAGGTGCTGTGCGAACTGACACCTTATGATCTGACCAAGGCACGCATCACCTATCGTTTCATGCCCGGTCGCGGTGGTCCGGGGCAGAACCCGGCCCAGGGCCCCGGCCCGCAATAAGCGGCGGCGGAATTGTCCGCACCCAGCCTTATCCTTGCTTCGGCCAGCCCGCGCAGGCGAGAATTGCTCGCGCGGCTCGGGCTTGAACCAACTGCGATCGCCCCGGCCGATATCGACGAGACGCCGCACAAGGCGGAACTTCCGCACGACTATGCGCGCCGCATGGCGCACGAAAAGGCCGAGGCAGCCGCGAGCGATGCGGGCTTCGTGCTGGCGGGCGATACCGTTGTCGCGGTCGGCAGGCGTATCCTGCCCAAAGCCGAAGACGAGGCGACGGCGCGCAAATGCCTCGAACTGGTATCGGGGCGGCGCCACCGCGTGCTTTCTGCCATCGCCCTTCGCGCACCCGACGACACGATCCGCGAACGTCTGAGCGAAACGGTGGTGATTTTCAAACGCCTCTCCGCGCAGGAAATCGATGACTACATCGCCAGCGGCGAATGGGACGGCAAGGCGGGCGGCTATGCCATACAGGGCATCGCCGAAGGGCTGATCAGCCGCATCCAGGGCAGCCATTCAGGCGTTGTCGGCCTGCCGCTGTTCGAAACGCGCGCGCTGCTGAAGGCGGCAGGGTTCCCAATTGCCTGAGTGGCTGGTCGAGCACGGCATCGGCGAAAGCCGGGCGCTACTGGTCGATGGTGGTGAGGTGCTGGCGGCAAAGCTGCGCTGGCCGGGCCAGTTGCATGCCGGTGCGACCTGCAGCGCGAAACTGGTGTCCAAGCCCGCAGGTGCTAGGCGCGGCGTCGCAGTGGACGAGGCGCGACGCGAGATCCTGCTCGATCGTATCCCGCCAGGAACTGCCGAAGGACAGGCACTCACCATCCGGATATCCCGCGCGGCTATCGCCGAACGAGGCCGCCTCAAGCGCGCGCAGGGCCGGGTGGCAAATCCAGCCGATGAACCCCAACCGCTCGATGATGCATTTTCGGCAGGCAAGGAGGTTCATCACCTTCCCGCCGGCTCGTGGGAAGATGTTTGGCAGGCGGCCAGCAGCGGGCAGGTCGATTTCGCGGGCGGCTCGTTGCTGTTCAGCGTCACCCCTGCAATGACCGTGATCGATATCGATGGCGACTTGTCCCCGCGCGAGCTTGCGCTGGCGGCGGCCCGCCCCCTCGCCCATGCATTGCGCCTGTTCGACCTCGGCGGTTCGATAGGGATCGATTTTCCCACGCTGGAAGCCAAAGCTGATCGAAAGATGATCGACGCCGCGCTGGAGGATGCCCTGACAGGCTGGCCGCATGAGCGCACCGCTATGAACGGCTTTGGCTTCGTCCAGATCGTCGCGCGGCTCGAAGGGCCTTCGCTGCTGCACCGCATGGCCAGCTCGCGTGTCGGCATGGCAGCGCGGATAGCCCTGCGCCGCGCGGAGATGGTCGAGGGCCCGGGCATCACACTCCTCACCGTCCACCCCGCCCTGAAGGCTAAACTCAAACCTGAATGGCTGGCCGAACTCGAACGGCGCACCGGGCGCGGTGTCAGGGTCGAAACCGATCCCGGCCTTGCGATCGAGGCTGCGCAGGCCCAGATCGTGCCGCATGACTAAGCCCGCCAAACCCTGCCCGATCTGCAAGAAGCCGCGTGTCGAGGCGCATGCGCCCTTCTGTTCGAACCGTTGCCGCGACCGCGACCTGTCGCAATGGTTCAACGATGGCTACACGGTTCCCGGCCGACCTGCCTCGCCTGAAGAGCTCACTTCGCAAGATTGGGATCGGCAGGACTGATTCCCCCCTTGCCAAGCGCGCGCAGCTTCGCCATAGGCGCGCTTCAAACCGCTCGCGGGCCGGATTTCGGGCCGCTGAGCAAGGTGAAAGCCTCGGTAGCTCAGTTGGTAGAGCACGCGACTGAAAATCGCGGTGTCGGTGGTTCGAATCCGCCCCGAGGCACCACTTCCCGGCCCCCAAACGGTCAATGCTGCGCGCTATTCCCGGTCTGTCACCCGCTTGACCTACCTGCCTGTGCAAGCGTGCGCTCAACCAGCTTGACACATTCCACCAGACGCCTGTTATCGCGCGGACGCGTGAGGCGAAACACCGGCACTGCAGCCGCAATATTCGCGGCCTGCAAGACATGCCCGGCCAGCAGGCCCAGCTGTTCGAGGAATTCCTTGCGATAGACAACAGCCTGCGAAACCGCCGAAACCGCCTCACTGCCGCGAAACCGCTCGACCGTCAGCGCGTCCCCCCATTCGAGGATGAATATCGCCCCGATCGGCACGGGTGCGTCCGAAATCCCGCCATCGTCTACGGCATAGCGATAGCGATCAGGGTCGGAACTGTCGGCCTCGAGCGCCGCTTCATCCAGTGCCAGCGGCCCGATGGCGTCGCGCCGCAATTTGATCCGCGACGATGAGCGCCAGATCATGCTGTCTGCGGGATCGACGCGGCTAAGGTCGTCCGCCACCAGAATGTGCCCCGCCTGCGCCATCGCTGCCGCCATGGTCGATTTTCCTTGCCCGCTCTCACCGCAGAACAGCGCGGCGCGCCCGTCGACCTCCACTGCGCTGGCATGCCACATGGCCCAGCCCCGCTGATAACCCAGCGCCCCCCATGCGCTGCCCAGCGTGTATAGGCGAATATCGGCATCTGCTGCGCCTGCTGATCGCTCGATGCAAATTTGCCTGCCATCGCAGATTCGCCACCGCCCAATGCCCGGCACTTCGAAGTGGGTCTGCTTGCCCTCAAATTCTCTTGCAGCGCCGAATCCGATCTGGACATCGGGCGTTCCCGCATCCGCCGCGCGGAACTCCGCCCATTCGGGCAGTTCGATGTCCGAAGAAACCAAGCACCCTGATTGGCGATAGCGAAAACTCACGAGTTGCCGATCACGATTGCCATGTATCTTCGCTAGCCAGCCCACCCGCGTCAGGCAATTGCTATCGCGGACGTTCCACTGTAATGGAAAGTCCAAGCCCCGGCGCAGTGAAGCCCAGTCTTCGCAGGCCGGGGTAACCTATTTCCAGCCAAGGATTATTCCATGTCGCGTCGCCGCCAGATCTACGAAGGCAAGGCCAAGATCCTCTATGAAGGTCCCGAACCGGGCACCATCATCCAGTATTTCAAGGACGATGCGACCGCCTTCAACGCGGAAAAACGCGGCACGATCAACGGCAAGGGCGTGATCAACAACCGCATCAGCGAGTTCGTGTTCACCCGCCTTTCGCATATCGGCATCCCGACCCATTTCATCCGCCGCCTCAACATGCGCGAACAGCTCGTGCGGCAGGTCGAAATCGTGCCGATCGAAGTCGTCGTGCGCAATGTCGCCGCAGGATCGATCTGCAAGCGGCTCGGCCTCGAAGAAGGCGAGCCGCTGCCGCACACGCTGATCGAATACTACTACAAGGACGATGCGCTGGGCGATCCGCTGATCGCCGAAGAGCACATCGCCTGCTTCAACTGGGCCGGCCCCGAAGAAATGCAGGACATCGCCAGCATGGCGATCCGCATCAACGATTTCATGTGCGGCATGTTCGCTTCGATCGACATTCGCCTGGTCGACTTCAAGCTGGAGTTCGGGCGCATTTTCGATGGCGACTTCAGCCGCATCATCCTGGCCGACGAAATCAGCCCCGATGGCTGCCGTCTGTGGGATATGAAGACCGGCGAAAAGCTCGACAAGGACCGCTTCCGCCGCGATCTCGGCGGTGAGGAAGAGGCTTACCAGGAAGTGGCACGCCGCCTCGGCCTGCTCGATGGCGAGAACAGCGGCCCGGGCGAAGTGTTCGACCTCAACGCCCACCGCGGCAAGCTTCGGACAACACCGAAGAAAAAGTAACACGGCAAGTCCGCCAAGGCAGCAGTTGCATCCCCCTGCCCCATTGGGCAGACATACGTGCAATGCGAAATCATCTCCTTGCCGTCGGCCTGCTAGGCTGTGTTCTTGCCCTGCCTGCCGCACAAGCGCAGGAAGCGCCCGCCGCAACAGCGAGCAAAGTCGAAGAATCCGCCTGGGCGTTCGAGGGCAGCGATCTCGAACCCGACCCGGCTTTCATTTTCGGCACGCTCGACAATGGCATGCGCTATATCGTGCGGCATAATGAACGGCCTGAGGGCACCGCTCTCGTCCGGCTGCATATCGGTTCCGGCTCGCTGTCGGAAACCGAAAGCGAGCGCGGCCTGGCCCATTTCCTCGAACACATGGCCTTCAACGGTTCGAAGCGAATTCCCGAAGGGGAAATGATCCCGCTGCTCGAACGCGAAGGGCTGGCATTCGGTGCCGACACCAACGCCTCGACCGGCTTCGAGGCGACGACCTACAAGCTCGACCTGCCACGCAACGATATCCAATTGCTCGACACGGCGCTGATGCTAATGCGTGAAACGGCAAGCGAACTGACCATCGCCCCCGATGCCGTCGACCGCGAACGTGGCGTGGTCCTCGCCGAACGACGCGACCGAAATGACTATTCGCTGAAAGAAGTCGTCGACCGGTTTGAATTCCTGACCCCTGGGGCCTTGCATACGAAACGCCTGCCAATCGGCCTGCCCGAAGTGCTGGAAAATGCATCGGCGGACGACCTGCGAAGCTTCTATGCACGTGAATATGTGCCTGCCAACGCGGTGCTGGTTGTGGTCGGCGACTATGAAACCGCTGCGGTCGAAAGCGCGATCCGCAATCATTTCGCCAGCTGGGCTGCTGCGCCAAAACCGGTCGAGCCGAACGTCGGCCCGCTGGACCTTGACCGCAAGGGCGAGACCGACATCTTCATTGATCCGGCGCTGTCGGAAACCGTCACAATCTCTCGCCACACACAGTGGGTCGACCGTCCCGACGGTGCGGACACCCGACAGGCCAACCTCGTCCGCTCCATCGGCTACGATATCGTCAACCGTCGGCTCGCCCGTATCGCCGCGCAGGAAGATGCCCCCTTCCGCTCGGCAGGATTCGGGACGGGCGATATCTTCGACGAAGGGCGAACAACCAACCTGATCGTCGCGACACCCGATGGCGGCTGGGCAGAAGGGCTGGAAGCTGCCGTGGAAGTGCTGCGCGCTGCACTCGCCCACGGCTTCAGCGAAAGCGAGGTGGCAGAGCAAATCGCCCGCACCCGCAATGCGCTGGAAAATTCGGTGGCAGCAGCGGCAACCCGCACCAATGCATCGCTGGTCGGCAGTGCAATCGGCCTGATCGAAGACGAAATCGTTCCGACGACACCCGAATCCGGGCTGGCGCGGTTCGAGAGCTATGTCGAGGCGATCACTCCGACCGATGTGTTTGCGGCGCTGCTCGAAGATGCGGCACCACTCGATAACCCGCTGATCCGCTTTCGCGGTCGCACCGCACCCGAAGGTGGCGAACAGGCGCTGCGCGATGCCTGGGATTCAGCAATGGCCAAACCAGTCGCGCAACCGGAGGCGGTCGATATCGCCGAGTTTGCCTATACCGACTTCGGTCCCCCGGGGCTTGTTGCCTCCGATGTACGCGATGCAAAGACCGGTTTGCGCCTGCTTTCGTTCGACAATGGCGTGCGGCTGAACCTCAAGCGGACGGAATTGCAGCAGGACCGGATCGCCTTTCGCATGAACCTCGATGGCGGTTCGTTGCTCGACACGCGAGAGAACCCGACCGCAACGGCGATGATCAATTTCTTCACTGCAGGCGGCCTGGGTGCCCATTCGCAGGACGAGCTTTCGTCGATCCTCGCCGGGCGCAGTGTGGGCATTGGCTTCGGGTCCGGCGCGGAGACTTTCTCCGCCAGCGGCACCACCACCCCGCGCGATCTCGAGTTGCAGATGCAATTGCTTGCAGCGGAGCTAACCGATCCCGGCTATCGCGCCGAAGGTGAAACACGCTACCGGCGTTCGGTCGCAAATTTCTATCGCACGCTCGATGCCACGCCCGGCAGTGCCTATTCCAATGCAATTGGTGCAATCCTGTCGGACGATGATCCGCGCTTCTCGCTCCAGCCGGAAGAGGTAATGGCTGCGCTTACCTACAAGGATCTGGAAGCTGCCATCGGCGACAGGCTGTCCAAGGGAGCGATCGAGCTGGTTCTGGTCGGCGACATCGACGAAGAAAGTGCAATCGCGGCCGTTGCGAAGACCCTTGGAGCCCTGCCCCAGCGCGAACCCGATTTCCTTCCCTATACGCAAGCCCGCCAACGCAGCTTCACTGCCGACCGTAGTCCACGCTCGATCAGCCATGGCGGAGAGCCTGACCAGGCCATGCTGCGGCTCATCTGGCCAACCACCGATGACAGCGACCTGACGCTGAACCTGACGATGGAACTGCTCGAACGCATTGCAAGGATTGCCTTGCAAGAAGAGCTGCGTGAACGGCTGGGGCAAGCCTATTCACCGACGGCGAGCAGCGCGCAATCCGGGGTCTATCCGGGCTACGGCACATTCTCGCTGGCCGCTTCTCTCGACGCCGGAAAGGTCGACGACGCTCGCGAAGCGATGAACAGGGTGGTCCAGCGCCTGCGAAACGAACCTGTCGATGCGGACATGCTCGACCGTGCCCGCCGCCCATTGCTCGAACGGTTCGAAAACGCCCTCAAGAGCAATAGCGGCTGGCGCGCACTGGCTGACCGTGCGCAGGGCAAGCCAGGCGACATGGCGCGATTCTTTGCCGCGCCCGGCATCGCTGCCAGAATCACCCCCGAAATGATCCGCGATGCCGCCGCCCAATTCCTCGATCCTGCGGCAGTCCTCGAAATCCGCGTTGTGCCTGAAGCGCCCGCATCGGCCGAATAGGTTGCTGTTGAATTTGCCCGGCGCGCCGATTGCGCTCGGCGCAGCATTGGCTATAGGCGGCGGCACACCGAACGCACCTGCACAAGGATTCCCCGACGATGAAAGTCCACGTCCACGTCTCGCTCAAGCCCGGTGTGCTCGATCCGCAGGGGCGTGCGATCCACCACGCACTCGAAGGGCTGGGCTTCGACGGGGTGAACGATGTGCGTGCGGGCAGGCTGATAGAACTCGATGTCGATGACAATGTCAGCGACGAAGCGCTCGACGATATGTGCCGCAAGCTGCTCGCCAATATGGTGATCGAGAATTACCGGATCGAGAAGCTGCCAGAAACCGTGGGCGCGGCGTGATGGCGTTCCGTTCGGCGGTCATCACCTTTCCCGGCTCGAACTGCGACCGCGATATGGCGGTGGCGCTGGAGCAGGTTTCAGGCACTGCGCCGCATCGCGTGTGGCACGGTGAAAGCACCCTCCCCGACGGTCTCGATTTCATCGCGCTGCCGGGTGGCTTTTCCTACGGCGACTACCTTCGCAGCGGAGCGATGGCTGCGCGCAGCCCGATCATGCGCGCAGTGGTCGATGCTGCGCAGCGCGGTGTGCCCGTGCTGGGCGTGTGCAACGGCTTTCAGGTCTTGACCGAAAGCGGCCTCCTGCCCGGCGCGCTGATGCGCAATGCAAGCCAGAATTTCATCTGCCGCAATGTGCGCCTGAAGGTCGAGAATTCCTCCTCGCTGTTCACCTCTGAGTACAATCAGGGCGAGGAAATCAGCATCCCGGTCGCGCACCATGACGGCAACTTCTTTGCCGATGACCAGACGCTCAACCGGGTCGAGGGCGAAGGGCAGGTCGCCTTCCGCTATCTCGAAAGCGTCAACGGCTCACGCCGTGACATTGCCGGTGTGCTGAACGCTGCTGGCAATGTGCTGGGCATGATGCCTCACCCCGAACGGGCGGTCGAGGACGATCACGGCGGGAGTGATGGACGGCGGCTGTTCGAAAGTGCAATCGCCCGGCTGGTTGCCGCCTGAGTTTCACCAGGATCAGGCGTTGGCGGCTTCGTTCCGGCGGAAAATCGCGCGCACTTCGTCGACCGGCATGGGACGACCGAAGTAATAGCCCTGGATCTTCTTGCAGCCCAGCTGGCGGATCAGCGCCGCTTCTTCAGCGCTCTCGACACCCTCTGCTGTCGTCGACATATCGAGGCTGTCGGCCATCGCCACCACGGCGCGGATGATGGCAAGGCTTTCCGCGCTGTTCTGCACCGCACCCTGCACGAAGCTGCGATCCACCTTGATGGTCGAGAAGCTGAGTTTACGCAGGTAGCCGAGCGAAGAATAGCCGGTGCCGAAATCGTCGAGGGCCACGGTGCAGCCGATGGCGATCACCTGCTCCAGCGCAGCACGGGCGATATCCGCATCGCGCAGGAAGATGCTCTCTGTCACTTCGATTTCGAGCCGGTTCGCCTCGAGCCCGCTCTGTGAAAGCGCGCGCACGACATTACTGGTAAAGTCCGGTTCGACCAGTTGCTCGCCCGAGACATTGACGGCAACACGAACATGGCTCGGCCAGTTGGCCGCTTCGCGACAGGCCGTTTCGAGCACCCAGTTGCCGATCGGTACGATCAGGCGGGTATCTTCTGCCAGCGGAATAAACTTGCCCGGGCTCACGAAACCATGATCGCTGCTGTTCCAGCGCACCAGCGCTTCGAAGCTGACCAGTTCTTCCGTGTTGGCATCGACCACCGGCTGGTAGTTGAGCACCAGTTCCTTGCGTTCGATGGCGCGGCGCAGTGAGAATTCGAGCTTGCGGCGTTCTTCCGCATGCGCGTGGAAGCTGGGCTCGTAAGCGAAATGTTCGCCCCCGCCCTCGTCCTTGGCACGATAAAGCGCGAGGTCGGCATTGCGCATCAGTTCCTCGACCGAAGCACCATCGCGCAGGCCAACGGCACTGCCGACGCTGGCACCGACATAGAGCGTGTGGTTGTCGATATCATATGGCTGTGACAGCCTGCCGATGATCCGGCGGGCGAGCCGCTCGACCGAGCCCTTCTCCGATGCATCGCGCACGACAACGGCGAACTCGTCCCCACCGAGACGACCGCACATCGCATTCTCGTCCATCAGTTCCTTGAGGCGTGAGGACACTTCGGCCAGCAACCGGTCCCCGACAAGGTGGCCGAGTGAATCGTTGACGGCCTTGAACCGGTCGAGATCGAGCATGAGGAAAGCGCATTTGGTGCGCCATTGCTCGGCAAATTTCAGGGCGTCGCGCAGCGCCTCGTTGAGCATGAGGCGATTGGGCAGCCCGGTCAGCGTATCATAGCGCGCCAGATAAGCGATCTTCTCGCTCGACTCGCGTTGCTCGGTAACGTCCGAACCGACCCCACGGAAGCCGAGATAGCTACCCGTCTCGTCGAGGATTGGCGTCCCTGACAATTCCCACCAGCGGTTTTCGCCATCAATGGTGACCCGCACGATGAGGTTGGAGAAGTTCTCACGGCGCTTCAGGCGCTCGGCAAGATCATGCAGGCTTGGCGCAAACTGTCCGGTCTCCCAGGCATCGCCCGCGATCAATTGCAGGAACGGCAGTCCATCGACATCGTCAGGTGCTTTGCCCAGCGCAAAAGAGAAGCGCGGCGAGGCCTTGCGGACCCTGCGGTTGGTGTCGATTTCCCACAACCAGTCGGCCTGGTGTTCCTCGAATTCGCGCAGCAGCAGCGAAACGACTTCGCTTTTTTCCGCGATGCCTGCCTCGGCGATGCGCGCGGTCAGGAAAGTGCGCGCGACATCGACCGATCCAAAGCCAACGAGCAGCAGAAGCATCACGACGCTTGCCGCGAACAGGAATTGCCCGTTGACCAGTGCGGCAATAACGGTGGCGGTCCCGGTCAGGATCGCAAAAGTCACCGTCGAGAGCGGCAATGCCGCAAGGAAAAGCGAAGAACCAGCGATCATCGCCGCAAGGATGGCCCAGACGACCATCAACTGGGTTGGTGTTCCCCACCAGCCTACAGCCAGCGGTGCAAGCGCCCAGACTGCACTCAGGACCCCGGCTGCAATGCTGTGCGAGCGAACTTCGGCAACAGTGGGGCGCCGCACTTCGGTGTCGCTAAGCTGGCCCGCAGCATTGCTGGCGTACCAGAGCGACGCGCAAAACGCGGCCATCCATGCGGTTGCCACGACCAAGCCCAATGCCTGAAACACTACGGCTGCGGTAAACAACGCGCCTGTGAACTGACCACACATTCGAACCGGGCGCAGCGGCTGCATGTTGGAATATTGCAAGGCGCGCAGGCGTGCCCAATCGCCCGCTTCCGGGCTGGTTAGCCCGAGAACGGCCATTGCAGGCAATTTCGCCGGTAGAGCCGGTTGATCGGGCGCGTTGTCACTCACGCCCACTCGGGTAAGCAAAAAAGGTTATAGGCTGGTAAAGGGTGTAAGGAAAATCACGCCCTTCATTCGCTTGGCAACTTGCCAGCGCCCTTCGATCAAGTCATTCAACCGTAACGGATTTTGCCAGGTTCCTCGGTTGGTCAACGTCGGTCCCCTTTACACAGGCGACGTGGTAAGCGAGCAACTGGACCGGAACGGCGTAAACCAAGGGTGCGATCAGCGGATGCACCTTGGGCATCTGGATCGTGGCGATGCAATCCTCGCCAGCTTCGGCCAGCCCTTCCTCGTCAGAGATCAGAACCACCTTACCGCCTCGCGCGCGCACTTCCTGCATGTTGGAAACGGTTTTCTCGAACAGCGGACCCGACGGCGCCAGCACGATAACCGGCACCAGTTCGTCGATCAGCGCAATCGGGCCGTGCTTCATTTCGCCCGAGGCATAGCCTTCAGCATGGATATAGCTGATTTCCTTGAGTTTCAGCGCGCCTTCCATCGCCAGCGGGAAATCAGGCCCGCGGCCAAGGTAAAGCACGTCGCGCGCTGGTGCGATCAGATGCGCCATACCGGCAATATCGTCATCATGGTCGAGCGCGGCGTTGAGCGCAGCGGGAGCTTCGAGCAAGTGTTTGACCACCTCGCGCTCTTCCTCGCGGCTCATGTAGCCCTTCTTTACCGCCATATGTGCCGCAAGCGCGGCGAGCACCGCCAACTGGCAGGTAAACGCCTTGGTCGATGCGACGCCGATCTCCGGCCCCGCATGGGTCGGCAGGAGCAGGTCCGCCTCGCGCGCCATGGAACTGGTCGGCACGTTGACCACCACGCCGATGGTCTGGCCGTGTTCCTTGCAATGGCGCAGAGCTGCGAGCGTATCTGCTGTTTCACCGCTTTGCGAGATGAACAGGGCCAGCCCGCCAGCCTCGAGCACCGGATCACGATAGCGGAACTCGCTGGCGACATCGATATCGACCGGAACCCGGGCGAACTGCTCGAACCAGTATTTGGCCACCATGCCGGCGTAATACGACGTGCCGCAGGCGACGATGGTCACGCGGTTGATCGCCGACAGATCGAAATCGATCTGGGGTAGCGCGACGGTTTCGTCGGCCTGGTGGACGTAGCTCGAAAGAGTCTGCGCAACCACGGTCGGCTGCTCGAAGATCTCTTTCTGCATGTAGTGGCGATAATTGCCCTTCTCGACCGCAGCCGCAGAAGCACCCGAAGTGGTAACTTCGCGTTCCACCGGGTTGTTTTCGCTATCGTGAATCGTTGCGCGACCCTGCTCGATCACAACCCAGTCGCCTTCGTCGAGATAGGCGATCTTCTGGGTCAGCGGTGCGAGTGCCAGCGCGTCCGAGCCGAGATACATCTCGCCCTCACCATAGCCGACAACGAGAGGCGATCCCAGCCGCGCACCGACCAGGAGCCCGGGGTGCTGGCGGAAGGCAATGGCAAGCGCGAAAGCACCGCGCAGGCGCGGCAACACCGTCTTCACAGCATCTTGCGGCGATGCACCAGCCTCGACTTCGCGCGAAATCAGGTGGGCGACGACTTCGCTGTCGGTCTCGCTTTCAAGCGTGCGGCCCGAGGCGATCAGTTCATCGCGCAGCGGCTTGAAGTTTTCGATGATGCCGTTGTGCACCAGCGCGACTTCGCCCGTTGCATGGGGATGCGCATTCTCCGCCGTCGGTGCACCGTGCGTCGCCCAGCGGGTATGCGCGATGCCGATCACGCCCGGCGCAGGATTGCCCGCCAGTTCGGTGACGAGATTGGCCAGCTTGCCCGAAGCGCGGCGGCGAACCAGTTGTCCGCCCTCGATGGTGCAGACCCCCGCGCTGTCGTAACCGCGATATTCCATCCGCCTGAGGCCATCGACCAGCCGGTCAGCCACCGCTTCCTTGCCGACGATCCCGATAATTCCGCACATTGCAATCAGACCCTTGTTTGCCTTCGGACGATCAGAACCGTGCCGATAGACGAGAAAGCTTTGGATTTGGTGTAGTGCCTTGTCGCACCCGATCAATGCCTGCCTGTCAGTTCTGCGCTTTTCGGGTGCCCGATTTCCAGAGATAGAGCCCTGCACCAACAATAATGACCGCGCCGAGCAGCGAGATCATGTCGGGCATCTCTCCAAACCACCACCAGCCGAGCACCGTCGCAACGAGCAGCTGGATATAGGTCATCGGAGCGATGGTTGAAGCGCCGGCACGTGTCGTACCGAGAAAGACCAGCCAATGTGCGGTGCTGGCAGTGATCGCCACCACCAGGCAGCGCAGCACCACATCGGCAGGTGGCCAGCCGAACTGCAGCACATCGACGCCGCTGGCACGCCCGATCAGGGTCGCGACAACCAGGATCGGCGCAGCGCCGCCAGCGATAAACAACTGCATCGACAGCGAACTGCCCTGCCCGGCCACCGCGCGATTGGCGATCATCATAAAGCTGATGAAGAGCGCGGAACACAATGGAAGCAGCGCGACCCAGCCCGATTCCGCCAGGTTTGGCCGCAAGACGACGAGTACCCCGATAAAGGCGATCACCGAAGCAACCAGTGTTTCCGGACGCACCTTCTCCTTCAGGAGGGGGCCGCTGAGCAAGGCGGTGAAGATCGGTGAGATAAAGACAAGCGACGTCGCGACCGCCAGTGGCATCAGGAAAATCGAGGTGAAGAAGCACAGCGTAGCCATGGCAAGGCAGAACCCGCGCCCAAGCTGGAGCCATGGGCTGGCGGGCCTGAACCCCTCGCGTCCTTCGCGCAGCGCCAGCAGTGTTCCAAGGCCCAACACCGCCATGGCAAAACGCAGGGCAGCAACCGCGATCGGCGACCACTGTCCGGCCATTGTCTTGACCACGGCATCGCCAACCGCAAGCACGGCAAAGCCGGTCAATGCGAGCAGTATGCCTGCCCTTTCATTGTTGGAAGTCATGGGGCCTCGATTCGCCCCGCGCTCTATTCAAACACCGGCGTCAAAGCCAGTCCCGGATGCAGCGACCGAACCGATTGCTCAGTCGCCCGCTGCCCGGTTCTTGAGATAGAGCCACGGCACATGCGCCGAATCAAAGCGCGTGCGGATGTTGCGCGGGAAGAACGGAGGCATGTGATCGCCAACGATCAGGATGTCTGCCTCCGGGAAATCCTCGGCATTGATCTCTTCGAAGATCGATTTCGCAACTGCCTGATGGACTGCATAGCTGCGGCACAGCATCGGGAAATCTTCGCGCCATTGTGCGTTGCCCAGCTTGCAGTCGTCCGAGCCAAGCTTGTGCTCGCTGCCGACAGGCAGGTGCGCATTCAGCGTCAGCCAGTAGAGCAGGTTGCGCTCCGACTTCGATTCCTTGAGGTGCTTCGCCATGATCTTGGGGACATCGGTATCGCAAACGCCGGGAAACACGCCGTCGCAGAAGCGGGCGCCTTCCTTCGTCAGTTCGCGGTCAAAGTAGTCTTCCTCGAAGCCGAGCTTGGGATACCATTCGCCACGCCGGAAAAACTGGTCATTGAAGCTATGGAAGGCCTTGGTCGCGAAACCCTTGCGGCGGAACGCTTCGGGCAGGCAGACCGAATTGTCGAAATCGAACGACATGTGATCGGCCCAGACAGCGCACCACTCGCGCACTTCGGCGTTGGTCGTCGAACCATAATATTCGCTGATTCCACGCGAAACTTCATAGCGGGCTTCAAGCGCAGTCGTGTCCCATACCTGATGATCGATCGCGCGATCGAAATCGTTGGCAGGCACGCCCCAGCTCTCGACGATAATCACGATCAGGTTGTCCGCCTCGACCGTGCTCGGGCCGATGTGATTCTGCAGGATCGCCGAATCGATTGGTGTGCCAGCCGGTGCCTTCGCCTTGTAGCTGCCGCGCGTTTCCGCAGTCGCATAGGTATCGGCATTCACCAGCAGGGCCACGGCCGCGATCGCCATGACGAACTGGCTGGTCGATCCGAACTTGCGTGTCCTGGTGCCAAACCGCAGGGCCAGCCCCATCGCGATCGCGAGAACCACGCCCGCGACGAGATACTCCGGCGACTGGGCCGGGCGCAGTTCGACGAGATACTGGTCGACCATGGCGATATTACCCAGGCCGACATTGAATGATTTTGTCGCGTAGAACGCCAGAAGGATCAGGAAGATCGAAAGCATGGCGAGAACCCGCAGGATCGCGCTTGACCGCTGGGATGCAACGATCGCCATCAATCCGCAAAAGAACATCGGCGCCGCCATCGAAGGGCCACCCACCGGCCACATTGCTACGATCGCCAGGTTCGGCAGCAAGACCCACCAGAAAGCCCACTGCCAGGGAAAATCCCTAAGCATTTCGAACTTCAGCTGTTTCCTGATCGCATTCATTGTGCCCGCCCCAATTTACATTCCAGTGCTGGCTAGCAAAATTTGGTTAATCAAAACTTTCGGGGGCCGGTCGGTCGGGCTTAGGAAAAAAATAAGCTTTCCATCCTATTCACCATTTCTCGCAAGTCCCTCTTCGCCATGTGGCGTGGAAGGACGGCAACCAGTTTATGTCACTTGGGGGCAGTAATGAGCGCATTCGGACGGAAAAACGGACCTGGCGGAATGAAGCCCGGCGCACGTCCGCAATTTGGCGTTGCCCGCCCGATGCAGGGTGGCGGCGGCAGCAAGCCATCGGGCGATACCCCTCCTCCTCCCGGCGGCGAACAATTCCCGCCTCTTCCCGGTGAAGGCAGCGCCCCACCCCCGCCATCCGGCGGTGGACAGCCGAGCAAGAACGACGCGATGGCCCGTCTGGCCGACCGCGCAAACCAGGTTCATTCGGGTGAGGCCGATGTCGGCGGCTTCGAAGCCAGCGTCCACAAGATCAAGGAACAGGTGCTGCCGCGCCTGCTCGAACGCGTCGACCCCGAAGCAGCGGCCACGCTGTCGAAGGAAGAACTGTCCGAAGAATTCCGCCCGATCATCATGGAAGTGCTGGCCGAGCTGAAGGTCACGCTCAACCGGCGCGAGCAGTTCGCGCTCGAAAAGGTGCTGATCGACGAGCTGCTGGGTTTCGGCCCGCTCGAAGAACTGCTCAACGATCCCGACGTGTCCGATATCATGGTCAACGGCCCGGACCAGACCTACATCGAAAAGAAGGGCAAGCTGGTCATCGCACCGATCCGGTTCCGCGATGAGCAACACCTGTTCCAGATCGCCCAGCGCATCGTGAACCAGGTCGGTCGCCGCGTCGACCAGACCACGCCGCTAGCCGACGCCCGTCTCAAGGACGGCAGCCGTGTGAACGTCATCGTTCCGCCGCTGTCGCTGCGCGGCACTGCAATCTCGATTCGTAAATTCTCCGAAAAGCCGATCACGCTCGACATGCTCAAGGATTTCGGTTCGATGAGCGACAAGATGTGTACCGCGCTCAAGATCGCAGGCGCATGCCGGATGAACATCGTCATCTCGGGCGGCACGGGTTCGGGTAAGACGACCATGCTCAACGCCCTGTCGAAGATGATCGACCCGGGCGAACGCGTGCTGACCATCGAGGACGCCGCCGAACTTCGCCTGCAGCAGCCGCACTGGCTGCCGCTCGAAACCCGCCCGCCGAACCTTGAAGGCCAGGGTGCCATCACCATCGGTGACCTTGTGAAGAACGCCCTGCGTATGCGCCCTGACCGCATCATCCTGGGCGAAATTCGTGGCGCGGAATGTTTCGACCTTCTCGCCGCCATGAACACCGGCCACGATGGCTCGATGTGTACGCTCCACGCCAACAGCCCGCGCGAATGCCTCGGCCGTATGGGAAACATGATCCTGATGGGCGACATCAAGATCCCCAAGGAAGCCATTTCGCGCCAGATCGCCGAATCGGTCGACCTGATCGTGCAGGTGAAGCGTCTGCGCGATGGTTCGCGTCGTACCACCAACATCACCGAGGTGATCGGGATGGAAGGCGATGTGATCGTGACGCAGGAACTGTTCAAGTTCGAGTATCTCGACGAGAGCGAGGACGGCAAGATCCTCGGCGAATTCCGCTCGAGCGGCCTGCGGCCCTATACGCTCGAAAAGGCTCGCCAGTTCGGTTTCGACCAGGCGTATCTGGAAGCCTGCCTGTAAGGCCTAGCCTGCAGCGATCCCCTTGAAGGATGCGGCGACCAGCCCTGCCCCGAGGATCATGCAGACGAAGCTGATCGCGAACCACGGCACCCAGCCGACGCTGTCGATGGATTGTCGCTTCAGGCGGCGACGTTCCATAAAGGCGGCCCATATCGCGATCGCGATCAGGCCAAGGCCCCACAGCCCGACGGCCTCTGCCTCGCTGGCAAAAATCAGGAAATGTCGCAGTTCCACGCGCGCGATATGGTTGCACCCTGCGGGGGATGCAATGCGTCGGCATGCTTATGGAACCGATTTCCGTTGCGCTCGTTCCAGCAGGGACGAACCGCACGAAAGGATTCAGAAATGACCAGGAAAATCCTCCTAGCACTTGGTATCGCCGCAATCTCGATGACCACGGCCGCCTGCAATACGGTGAAGGGGCTGGGGCGTGATATCGAATCGGTCGGCCAGGCCGGGGACGACCTGACGTAAAGACAGCTCACAAGCGCGAAATCGGCCCGCGGGATCGCTCCTGCGGGCGTTTTCGTAGCCAGTCTATTTCGTGCGGCCTGCCAGCCTTGCCCGCCGTTCGCGCACGACCAGCCATAAGAACAACCCGATGGGCCCGGCCATGAAAGTCGCGAACAGGATCGGCGCCTGCAATACGCGCGAGAACTGCTTTGCGTCGGCATCCTTGGCGATCCACAGGCCGACAAACAGGTCGAACGCAAGGTAATGCGTCCAGCCGACCGTCACCCCGCCATCGCTGAGGAAGATGCTGCGCACGCCCTCGATCGTGGTGAAATTGACCGCAGCATCAGCCGGGCCAACCGGATCGATCCAGCCGCCCATAATCGACGGTAGCAGAATCGTGTAAGTGAGACACAACAGCCCCACACCAAGGTAGAGAATGACTGCGAGCAGCGTCGGCCAGCGTGGCAACAGGATCAGTCCCGCCCAGCAAATCATCGCAAGCATGTTTGCCGTGCTGAAAATGGCATCCCACATCAATCGTCTCCCACACGCCCTGAAATCCGCGGCAGCTCGCCGGCTGCAAGCTTTAGCGCATCATGCGTGTGCGTGAAACGGCCGGATGCCTTGCGGTGGGCGAAGGTCAGGCAAGCCTGCGCGACCGTTCGTGCCTGTATCGAGCGCATCGCACGGTACTTGCCATGCATCAGCAGGTCGGTGACCGGGCTGGCGATCATTGCCGCACGCTCCAGCGCCCTTGCGTCGTCGGTCCGCCTGCCGCGCAAAAGACCCGGCTGCAGCAGGTCGAGACGCTTGAAGCCGAGCTTCATCAGCGCCTGTTCCGCCTCACCCTTCACGCGCGGGTAGAACAGCTTGCTGCGCGGATCGGCATTGACCGAACTCACCGCAACGCAACGCTCCACGCCATGCGCCAGTGCTGCGCGGGCCGTATCGACGACAAGATCGAGATCGACCGCACGAAAGGCATCCTTGTCGCCGCCCATCTTGCCGATTGTCGTGCCGAGCGCGCTGATCAACACCTCCGGCTTGAAGCGGCCCAACACCCCGCCCCATTCGGCATTGTCAGCCACAACTACATCCATGGTTGCCCCCTTGGGTACCGGCACCTCGCGCCGCGCCAGCGCCAGCAGGCGGAAATCGGCGCGACCCACCGCTTCCTCGATGATCCCCCGGCCGACCAGTCCGGTGGCACCGACCAGTGCGATCCGCACCTGGTCAGACATTGCTGAGCCCCTCGGGCCGGTGGCCATAGATGCGCGCGTACTGGTCGATGGCGAAGCGGTCGGTCATGCCTGCGATGAAGTCGGCGATATGGCGCGACCGCGCCGGTTCCGCGCCCGGCATCTCTTCGTGCCAGTCGTCATGCATCAGCGATCCATCCTGATCGTATGCAGCATAGAGGCGCGCAACCACATCGCGCGCCTTCTCTGACGTTTCGAGCTGGCCGGGGTGGTAGTAGAGATTTTCGTACATGAAGCCTTTGAGCACGCGTTCCTGCGCCGCCATTTCCGGCGAGAAACCCGACAGCCCCCTGCCCGCTCCGCGAATTTCCTCAAGCGCAACGATGCCTCGCACCTGGCTGCCAGTGTGTTCGATGACGTCATTGACCATCAGCCCAATCTGCCCGCGGATAAGCTCGCGCAGTTTGCGATCATGCGGCGCCGAAGGGAAGCGTCGCTCGACACTGCGCCACTGGTCTGCGACGAAATCAAGCTCAAGCAACTGGTCGAGATTGAGAAAGCCCGCTCGTAGTCCGTCATCGATATCGTGATTGTCGTAGGCGATGTCATCCGCCACCGCCGCGACCTGCGCTTCGAGGCTGGGCCAGCGGTCGAGTTCGAGATCGAAGGCTGCGTCCAGTTCCTCCAATGCCCAGTTGCTCGCAGGATCGGGGCCGTTGTGCTTGGCAAGCCCTTCCAGCAAGTCCCATGTCAGGTTGAGGCCGGGATGGTCGCAATAGGGGCTATCCAGCCGCATCAGCGTGCGCAGCGACTGCGCATTGTGATCGAACCCACCATGCCGCTCGGTCGCCTGTGACAGCGCCTTCTCCCCCGCATGGCCGAACGGCGGATGGCCGATGTCATGCGCAAGGCACAGGGCCTCGGTCAAATCCTCATCGAGACCGAGCGTGCGTGCAATCACCCGCCCGATCTGCGCCACTTCCAGGCTGTGGGTCAGGCGGGTACGGTAATGATCGCCATCGGGTGCGATGAACACCTGCGTTTTCGACCGCAGGCGCCGGAAGGCGATCGAATGGATGATCCGGTCACGGTCACGCTGGAACTCGCTGCGAGGGCCGCGCGTGCCTTCACGGTTCTCCGGAAATTCGCGGCCCCGGCTGAGGGCAGGATCGGCAGCAAATGTGGCGCGTGTCATCGGCCAGCGGCCTAGGCTGTCAGGCGATCAGGGACAACGGGAACAATCGGGCAACACTGCCGACTGCGGCGCGGACATCAGAAATCCCTGCCGAAAATCCACTCCGCTGCCGCCTCGCAATGGATCCGCGCGGAATCGTAGATCGGCAGGACATTGGCGTTAACGTCGACCACCATCTCCAACTCGGTGCAGGCAAGCACGATCGCCTTGGCACCGGCCTGTTCCTTCTGCGTGATGATCGTTTTCAAGGCACGCTGTGCATCGCGCGTCGCCTTGCCGACCATCAGCTGGTCATAAATGAACCGGTCGAGTGTTTCGACGGTATCCATCTCGGGCGGCAGCAGGTCGATGCCGTGCCTGACCAGCCGCTGGCGATAGAAGCTTTCGGTCATCACATTGCGCGTGCCGATCAACGCGGCATTCGTCACCTTGTCAGCAGCCATCCGCCGCCCGACGCAATCGGCGATGTGCAACACGGGGATATCGATCGCATTTGCCACTCTGTCATAGACGCGGTGCATCGAATTGGCGGCGATAATCAGCCCCTCGGCCCCGGCTGCCTCCAACCGCTGCGCGGTATCGGACAGTGTCACTGCGGCGCGATCCCATTCTTCTTCGCTCTGCAAGCCGTACAGGCTGCGGAAGTCGAGGCTCTCGATCAGCAGCGGCGCACTGCTCATCGCGTCGGCACGTTTCTGCACCTGCAGGTTGATGCATTCGTAATAGGTGCGGGTCGAAACCCAGCTCATCCCCCCGATCAGGCCCAGCTTGCGCACGCGTCATTCCCTCCGTTCCGGGCCCCGACCCGGTCAAATTCGTGGCAATCGAATTCGTTTCGACTGGCTTTAGGGAAACTGAACGCGCGAGGGTGAATTAGTTTCCCTCAAGCTTGGTAAATTCCTGTTCGGCAAGCCAGCTGCGCAGATTGGCCGCAGTCGGTTCGGGCGCTTCCTCCATCGGCAGGTGGCCGATGCCCGGCAAGGTAACGAATGTGCTGTTCGGTAAATGTGTGTCGAGCCACACGCCCGCAGCCAGCGGTATCAGCCGGTCTTCCTCACCCCAGATCACCAGCGCGGGCATGGTCAGGCTCGATGCCTGAGCGTCGGTCAGGAGAACACGATCCTGCCCGAACCGCACCATGGTTGCATGGCGATTGCCGGGATAGCGTAGCAATTCCCAGTAACGATCGACCGCCTCGGGCGTGACCACGGCCTGATTGCTGACGCTCTGCGACAAGCTCTTTTCGACCATCGAACGCGGGGTGATGTGCTTCAGCAACTGGTTCAGCACCGGAATGCGCGCCAGCGTGAAACCGATATTGCCGCCGCTCTCCAGCTTCACCGGCGGACCGCCTGCATCGACCAGCACCATTGCCTGCACCCTCTCCGGGTGCGCCAGCGCATATTCGAGCGTGTGATAACCGCCCATCGAATTGCCGCCGAGGATGAAGCGATCGAGACCGAGCGCATCGGCAACATCATCGATTGCCCCGACATAGGTCGCCGTCGAATAGTCGCCATCGGGTGTCGCGCCGGTCAGGCCGTGTCCGGGCTGATCGAAGCGGATCACGCGATAATCTGCCTTCAGCCGGTCGACCCATGGCTGCCATGTGTGGAGGTCTGCATTCGATCCATGAAGCAGGATGATTGCCGGCGCATCGCGTGGTCCTTCATCGCGCAAATGCACTTCCAGCCCACTGTCGAGCTTCACGAATTGCGAGGGGTTGCCGCCATATTTCGCCCGCATTTCTGCAGGGTCGGTATCCGGCGTGCGGAAGATGACGAATGCGATCATGGCCAGCGCAACGAGCACTGCGACGATACGAAGAACGCGCCTCATCATGGATCAGTTCCTTGTTTCAAGCCCCGCGATCCATTCGGTCACAACCGCCAGCCCTTCCCTGTGCGCAGTGGCCCGCCCGATCTCGGGCATGGCGACGCCGGGATCGAGGCTGTGCATCCGATAGAGCAGGATCGAGCGTTCGGGATGTCCGGGGTCGACAATGAAGTCGAACGAGCCGCTGCCACGACCGGCAGCGACCGGACGCTTGAGATAGCCGCTGACTGCATATTCACCCAACCGTTCATCATAGAACAACCCGCTATTGCTCGCGGACCCGCTGCGACTGTGGCAGTGGGCGCAATTGGCCTGGAGATAGGCACCTGCGCGTCTTGCAATGGGTTCAGCCGGATCGTCCCAACGCGGCGTCGCGAACAGGCCGTTGCGCGGGAAGGAAGCGAGCTCTTTCAGTCGCTCATGATCACCCTCTCGCGGGAACTCCATATCGGGCCATACCGGTCCAATGGGCGAGAGCTTTCCATCGCGATTATGGCACTGCTTGCACTGGTTCTTGTTCGGCACACCATAGCTGATCTCATGGCGCTCTCCCGATGGGTCATCAAAAACGACATCCATCCGCGCGCCAGCGACCTTGAGCACCGCATCGGTCCGATCCTCGTTCCAGACATAGGGCAAGGCCAGCCACCCATCCGCCCGATGCAGCAGCACGCGCGTTTCGATCGTATCCAGCCCCCCTGCGTCGGTGCGATAGGCAAAGCTCTTGATCAGCGCCGTACCAACCGGGAAATCGACGCGGCCATCCGGCCCGACATGCAAATATGCATCTTCGGGCAGCGAGATGAAACGCGCCTTCTCCGCGTAGTCCGAGAACAGCGGGTTGCGCACCGAATAGGGGATCAGCGCCGGATTGGGCCGGTCGGGACTACCGGCAAAGAAGCCATAGTCCGACAGATTGCGCGGCATCCCGTCACTGGTGATGGCCAGCTGGTCGATTGCATCGGAACCGCCGGTCGCTTGCACACTTGCCGTACCGACGAAGGCCAGCGCCGTAAGTGCTACAGCGAATAGCGCACGTTTCACTTGATCCGCGCCTCCAGCTCAGCCGGTGCCCCGACATTGCTGAAATCCCAGTCAATTCCCTGCGGCTCGGCGACGGTGAGCGGCCCTGGTATTGCCTCCGCAAACTGCTGGCCTGGAGTGGTCAGGCCGAGCGTCCAGCCATCGATGCCGGACGCCACTTGCAGGCCATCGTCCCCTTCGGTGATGCCGTCCCACAACACGGCCGGCAAGGAACCGCCAAATGCAGCGAGCAGCATATCTGCGCCGTCGAGTTGCGGATCGTCACCACCGCGGCCAAACACGTTCGGCCCGACCGCGACCTTGCGCGCATAGGGATTGTAGCGTTCGTCCGTGTAGCTCTGCGTATAGGCGACGACCATCACCTGCGCGGTGGGATTGTTGTCGAACACATTGTCCTCGATCCAGACGTTTTCGTTCGCCATCACCAGCACGCCGGTTCCGCGCAGCACACCACCCACGATATTGCCGGGAGGGGCGAAATTGGCGGTGTCGTTCCCGACCACAAGGTTCTGTCGCACGATCACATTACCGCCTCCCATCACCGGCAGGTTGGGCAGGTCGAACACCAGGATACCGCCGGTGTTACGGGTGGCGATGTTGTTCTCCACCAGCGCATCGCGGCTGTTTTCGATCTCGATCCCGGCGACATTGGATTCGACGATCGAATTCTTGACCGTGATCCTGCTGCTTTGCCCGACATAGATCCCGGCATCCGATGCACCCGATACCTTTGAGCCGCTGACCAGCACCCCGGTGCTCTCGACCGGATAGATGCCATATGCACCGTTCGACGGGTCGGGGCCATTGGTCCAGGTCACGCGGATGCGGTGATAGACGATATTGTCCGCCCCCTTCGACTTCACCCCGTCACCCTTGGGGTTTTCGAGTGCGAAATCGCGCAGGGTCACATTGTCGCTGGTGACCAGCAGCCCCTCGCCCGCGCCCTGCTGGCCGGTGAAATCGAGTACGGTCTCGTCCATCCCGGCACCGCGCACGGTCACGCCATCGACATCGAGGCTCAGGCCGTCGGTCAGATCGAAGCGACCGGCACCCAGCACCACCTCGTCGCCCTCGGCTGCGAGGATCAGCGCCTCCTGCAAACGCTCCTGCGCGCCTTCGCCTGCCGCCACTTCGATCGTCTCGGCAGCAAGCGGCTGGGCCACCGCAATCGTCGAGGCCGCTGCAAGCCATGCAAAGTTCAGTCTGGACATGCTATCTCTCCCTTTGCGCGCCATAGTGCGACAAATCGGGAGTGAAACCAAGACGGCTTACGTTACGTAATATATGCTGAAACCGGATGTTCGGGGATGAACCATGCAAATTGCCAGACTGATCACTGCTTTTCTGACGCTCATCATACTGGCGCAGCCTGCCCATGCCGCGCCCGCTTCGATCGAGGGGCGGTGGAAGACCGATGATGGCAAGTCGATCATCGCCTTCTACAAATGCGGCAATGCGATGTGCGGGCGGATCGACAAATTCCTCGTACCCGAACCGCGCGGCGGTGCGCGCGATGGAGAGAACCCGAACAAGGCGCTGCGCGAACGCAAACTGCTGGGCCTGCGGATATTCTGGAACCTCAAGCCAGACAGCAACAGCTATGAGGGCAAGGGCTACAATCCCGAAGGCGGGCGCTATTTCAACGCCGACCTCAAGCGCGAAGGCAACCAGCTGAAGGTGAAGGGCTGCGTGCTGATCATCTGCAAGACAGTGACCTGGACACGCGCCTGACCGGCCTCGTCAATCGAGCCCGACCGCGCAGATCGCCGCCGAACTGCTGGTGACAGTCAGAACCTCTACATCGCCGACCCGCCGCACCCGCTCGACATAGCCGCGCAGGGTCGTGGGCTTCACCGGCTCGCCCTTGCGCGGCTTGAGATTCTCAAGCTTGCGCAATTGCGAAATACTCAGCCGGTCGACCATGCGCTCTGCCATGCAGGATGAATTGCGTTCGGACAGGCCCGCATCGAGCAGCGCCGATTTGACGCGGCTTTCGGCAATCTTTTCGATACACCCCGTAAGGAGTAACGCCGCGCAGAGCGGCAGCGCGAGCCGGATCAATCGAGCGCCTTCACGATTTCCTCGACCATCTTCTTCGCATCGCTCAGCAGCATCACGGTCTGGTTCATATAGAACACGTCATTGTCGACGCCAGCATAACCGACACCGCCCATGCTGCGCTTGATGAAGAAGACCTGTTTCGCCTTGTCCACATCGAACACCGGCATGCCGTAGATGGGTGAGGATTTGTCGGTCTTCGCCGCCGGGTTCACGACGTCGTTCGCCCCGATGATGAAGGCGACATCAGCCTGCGCGAACTCGCTGTTGATGTCTTCCAGCTCGAACACCTTGTCGTAATCGACCGATGCTTCCGCCAGCAGCACGTTCATGTGTCCGGGCATACGACCGGCAACCGGGTGGATGGCGAACTTCACCTCGACACCCTTTTCCTCCAGCACATCGGTCATTTCGCGCAGCGCGTGCTGCGCCTGCGCCACCGCCATGCCGTAGCCTGGGATAATGATGACCTTCTCGGCCTGTTCGAGCATGAAGGCGGCGTCTTCCGCGCTGCCGGTCTTGTAGGGGCGCTGCTCGCCCCCGCCAGCAGCCGCGCCCGCGCCATCCTCTGCGCCAAAGCCGCCCGCAATCACGCTGATGAAGCTGCGGTTCATTGCCCGGCACATGATGTAGGAAAGGATCGCACCCGAACTGCCGACCAGCGCGCCGGTGATGATCATCGCGGTGTTGCCCAGCGTGAAGCCCATCGCCGCTGCCGCCCAGCCCGAATAGCTGTTGAGCATCGACACCACCACCGGCATGTCCGCCCCGCCGATCGGGATGATCAGCAGGAAGCCGATAATAAACGCAGCGACCGTCATCGCGACGATCAGCGGCATGGTCTCTGTCGGCGCGGCCATAGCGAACAGCGCGGTCAGTGCGATGATCGCAGCCAGCGTACCAAGGTTGATGATATGCCTTCCGGGCAGAAGGATCGGAGAACCGCTCATCTTGCCTGAAAGCTTGGCAAAGGCGATCACCGATCCGGAGAAAGTGATCGCACCGATGGCGATACCGAGACCCATCTCGACCTTGCTGACCGGCGCAATCCCGCCATCGGCCAGCAGCAGTCCGAAGGCCGCCGGGTTGAGATAAGCCGCCCAGCCTACCAGCACCGCCGCAAGCCCGACCAGCGAGTGGAACGCCGCCACCAGTTCGGGCATCGAGGTCATCGCTATACGCCGGGCAACGGTGATGCCGAAAATACCGCCGACAAAGATCGCAATCCCGATCTCGACGATATTGGCGATGTCATGGGTGACGAGCGTCGTCACCACTGCGATCAGCATGCCGAGCATGCCGAAACGGTTGCCCGTGCGGCTGGTCGAGGGCGACGAAAGCCCGCGCAGTGCGAGGATGAAGAACACGCCCGCGACAAGATAGGCCAGCGCGACCCACGGGTTTACCGCCTCGCCGGTCGAGGCGTGGGCAGGGGTTGCAAAGAAGGTCGCCAAAAGAACTGCCGTCACCCCGGACTTGATCCGGGGTCCCGCTTTGTGAGGTGCCCCGCGAGAAGAAAGCGGGATCCCGACTCTGGGGCCGGGATGACGGAGAAGGGAGGTGTTGCCCAGCATCACTTCTTCTCCTTCTTCTTGTACATCGCCAGCATACGCTCGGTCACCGCAAAGCCGCCGAAAATGTTGACGCTCGCCAGCACCACGCCCGCAAGGCCGAGCCACTTGGCAATATCGCTCCCCGCCTCAGCCGAAGCGATCAGCGCACCGACGATGATCACACTGGAAATCGCATTGGTCACCGCCATCAGCGGCGTGTGCAGCGCGGGGGTGACCGACCAGACCACGTAATAGCCCACGAAGCAGGCCAGCACGAAAATCGACAGGATCGAGATGAAGTCCATTAGCCGTTCTCCATCAGTCGCTGATTGACCACCTTGCCGCCCTCCGTCAGCCGGATGGCGTCGCCGATTTCCTCGTCGAGCACTGGCTTGCCTGCCTCCTTGTCCCAGAAGGCCGAGAGGAAGTTGTAGTGGTTGCGCGCGAACAGTGCCGAGGTATCCGCAGCGAGATGTGCCGGGGTGTTGGCGTAGCCCATGATGGTCACGCCGTGCTTTTCCACCAGTTCGTCTGCTTTCGAGCCTTCGACATTGCCGCCCTGTGCCACGGCAAGGTCGAAAATCACGCTGCCCGGCTTCATGCTGGCGATCTGTGCATCACTGATCAGGCGCGGTGCAGCACGACCAGGGATCAGCGCCGTGGTGATGACGATATCCTGCTTGGCGATATGGCTCGAAACCAGTTCGGCCTGCGCCTTCTGGTATTCCTCGCTCATTTCCGTGGCATAACCGCCGCTGCCTTCGCCCTCGATCCCCTCGACGCTTTCGACGAAGACCGGTTTCGCGCCGAGCGACTGGATCTGTTCTTTCGTGGCAGAGCGCACATCGGTCGCGGAAACCTGCGCGCCCAGCCGCTTGGCCGTTGCAATCGCCTGAAGACCCGCGACACCGACACCCATGATGAAGACGCGCGCGGCCTGCACCGTGCCCGCCGCCGTCATCATCATCGGGAAGGCACGGCCATACTGGTCGGCCGCAGCGATCACTGCCTTGTAACCGGCAAGGTTGGACTGGCTGGAGAGCACGTCCATGCTCTGCGCGCGGGTGATGCGCGGCATGAATTCCATCGCCAGTGCCTCGAAACCCGCCTTGGCATAGGCATCCACCCGCTCGCGCTGTCCGAAGGGATCGAAGGTCGCGGCGACCCACGCACCGGGCTTCGCACCTTTCAGCGCGTCGGGATCGGGTGCCTGCACGGCAAGCACTATATCAGCGCCCTCGGCAACCTTGCCCGCAGGCAGCACATCGGCCCCGGCTGCTGCATAGTCTTCGTCAGCAATGGCGGCGAAAGCCCCCGCGCCCTGCTCGACGGCAAAACTGGCACCCAGCGCGATGAATTTCTTCACCGTTTCGGGTGTGGCGGCGACGCGCGTTTCGCCCGGTGCGCGTTCCTTGAGGGCTGCTATCCGCAAGATGCCGTCAGGGTCAGTCGGCGATCATGATAACGATCAGCAGCGTGATGATCGCGGTCAGCGGCACCGTCCATTTGAGCGATGCGATAAAGCCGTCATAGGTTTTCTGAGCGGCCTTCATGTCATTGGCGGACATCGATTGAAATTCCCCGAAAGTGAATATGTCTGCGGCGGTTCCTATCGCGCACGCCGCGCGGCATCAAGAGCAGCAAATCTGGCGTCACCCTTAATCTGACCTTTACCCGTTGCCCCTAAACGGGACGCCTGTTTCACCTTGGGACGGCATTCTGTGCCGTTGGGGGATTATGGCGGACACCGAATCGCGATTGCTGATGCTGATCGATGACGAACCGGCACAGAGTCGGCTCATCACTGCGCTCGCTGCGCGTGAGGGCTGGCGCACGCTGGTCGTGTCCGATCCCGAGACGGCAATTGCCACACTCGGCACCCGCCAGGGCATGCAGCTATCGGCGATTATCCTCGACCAGTGGGTGCCGGGCGAGAATGCCTGTGAACTGATCGAGGAACTGAAGGAGCGCCGCCCTGCGCTGCCGATTCTCGTCCTTACCGCCAGCGCCTCGCCGCTGCTTGCAGTGCAGGCGATGCGTGCCGGGGCCACCGACTACCTTATCAAGCCGGTCGCTCCCGACCGGTTGATGCAGGCACTGCGCAGTTCGACCAAGCGCGAAGCGCCCAAGGACGAACTCCAGCCACTGACCGAAAAGCTTGCCCCGGTGCTCGATTTCGAATCGATGATCGGCACCGCGCCCAATTTTCGCGCTGCACTGGCCAAGGCGGCCAAGGCCGCGCGCAACCACGGCAATGTGCTGATCGAGGGTGAGAGCGGCACCGGCAAGGAAATGCTGCTGCGCGCGATGCACGCCGCAAGCCCCCGCGCCAAGGCCCCGTTCCGCCTGATAAATGTGCGCGGGATACCCGCCAACTCGATCGAATCCGTCCTGTTCGGCCATGAGCAGAACGCCTTTCCCGGCGCATTCGACCGGCAGGTCGGCGCATTGCAGCATTGCGATGGCGGCACGCTGGTGCTCGACGAGATCGACCGGTTGAGCGAAGACCTGCAGGCCAAGCTGGCCGAAATGCTTTCCACTGGCATTGTGCGCCCCGTCGGCGCGAAGCACGGTTTCAAGATCGACGTCCGCCTGCTCAGCGCCAGCAACCTGCCGCTCGATGATCTCAACAGCCACGGATATTTCCACCCTGACCTGCTCGAAGTGATTTCGCAGACGCGGATCACCATGCCGCCACTGCGCGAACGCACGGGCGATATCCCGGCCCTGGCGCGCTACTTCCTCGGTCGGATCGGTGAGCAGCCGGGCCTGCGCCATCTTTCGATCAGCGACAGCGCGCTCTCGCTCCTCTCGGCCTTCGACTGGCCCGGCAATGTCCGCCAGTTGCAGGCAGTGCTGTTCCGCGCCGTGGTCTATTGCGAAGGCGATACGCTGACGGCCGAGGCATTCCCGCAGCTGTCAGAACTGCTCGGCGAAGTGATCGAGGAACCGCGCAACCCGATGCAGGAAGGCGTCGGCGTGATGCTCTATTCCGCAGACGGGAACCTGCGCCCGCTCGAAGAGATCGAGGCCGATGTGATCCGCCTTGCCATCGGCCATTATCGCGGCCGCATGACGGAAGTTGCCCGTCGCCTCGGCATCGGGCGCTCGACACTTTACCGCAAGCTCGCCGATCTCGGCATCGACAACGCAGCCTAGGGAACCTCAGACAATGGTTGACGGCCCGATCTCGCCCTCCGTTACCGCCGAACCGATCGCTTCGGCAGCCACCGAAGACGCCTTTCGCGACGCACTCGATCGCCTGTCGCGCAAGGTCGACGAAGGCAATTTCGAACGCATGCGCTGGGCGCGTGACGAGGCACCCAAGCTGGTGCGGCTGGTCGAACTGGTAAAAGGCGCCGTCAACGACCGCGCAGATATCGAGATCAACGAGGAAGGCGGCGAAGGCAACACCAAGCGCTTCGTCATCAAGGTCCATGGCCAGCGCATCGCCGCGCTCGCCCTCGCGCTCGACAAGGGGCGCGCCATCGCCTCGATCGGCACCATCGAACGCAGCGAATTCGCGGTCGCGCCGGGCAAGCCGATCCACACCAAATATGCCAATGTCGACGAGGCATGGATGGCCGACACGCTCGGCCAGCTGATGGAACGTATCGGCGGCTGAACCGATTGCGCCGCAACCCGCGCGCTCCTATGCGCGGCAGATGGCAAGACTTCAGGACAAGCGATGCGTCGTCACTGGCGGCGCGAGCGGTATCGGGCTCGGCATTTGCGAGGCTTTAGCGCGCGAAGGTGCCTCAGTCCTGCTGACCGATATCGATGAGGCGGCAGGCAAGGCAGCAGCTGCCAATATCGGCTGTGACTTTGCCGTGCTCGACGTGCGGTCGGAAGCGCAGTGGGCTGATCTCGAAGCTGCGGAACCAGCCATCGATGTGCTGGTCAACAATGCCGGGATCACCGGGTTCGAGGCATCGCCCGGCCCGCATGATCCGGAGAATGCCTCACTGGCAGACTGGCACGCGGTGCACGCGGTCAACACCGACGGCACCTTCCTCGGCTGCCGCTATGCGATCCGGGCGATGAAGGCAGCCCGTAAAGGCTCGATCATCAACATGTCCTCGCGCTCGGGCCTGGTCGGCATACCCGGTGCCGCGGCCTATGCCGCGAGCAAGGCGGCGATCCGCAATCATTCCAAGTCGGTCGCGCTCTATTGCGCGCAGCATGGCTGGGCGATCCGCTGCAATTCGATCCACCCAGCGGCTATCCTCACCCCGATCTGGGAGCCGATGCTGGGCGACGGGCCGGACCGCGAGGCGAAGATGGCTTCGCTGGTTGCCGATACCCCGCTCAAGCGTTTCGGCACGGTTGAGGAAGTGGCCGCGCTCGCCACCTTCCTCGCCAGCGACGAGAGCGCCTATATGACCGGCGCCGAACTCACGCTCGACGGTGGGCTGCTCGCCGGATCGGCAGCTTCGCCCGGTTAGCTATGCCCGAACAGGTCCTGCGCCCTCTCATGCACGACCTGCCCCACGCTGCGGCCCATCCTGAGGCCTTCCACATTGTCCGCCTGGATGTGATAGCCGCCCATGATGCGGCTGATGCCCGCCAGCTCGGCGGATTCCGTGAAGGTCGGCAGGAACAGCGTGACGTCCGGCCCCACCGCATCGGGCTCGGTAATCTCGCCCGGATGGCGCACCAGTTCCGCACCCAGTTCGTCCGATCCGGTGAACAGGCGCAGGGTCTCGGCACAGGCCGCGCTCACCGTGCTGTGACCCGAGACATAGCTCGGGAATGGTGGGCTGACGAAAACATAGGGCGAATAGGGATACCAGTCCGCCCCCTTCATCTCGACAGTACCCTTGCCCGGCCCGCCCCAGCCCTTGATCATCTGGTCGCCATAGTAATGGCGCACCAGCGTCCACGGACGCGAGGTGTCCCAGTACCGCTTGCTGTCCCATGAGGCGATGAAGGCGTCATGCGCGCATTGCCCAACCTGGAAAAACAGCTTCACATCGGTATCGAGGTCGTTGCCATCGCGGCGCGAGATATCCTGTGCGAAGCGCAGCCAGTGGCCCGATTGCCCGGTCGATCCCGGCCCGTCGCGCATGAATTCGACGATCGCCTTCTGCTTGGGCGTGAGGCCGGCGTTATAGGCCAGCACCTCGTCGATCTCGGCCCTGAGCTGGTCGGACCCGACGCGCGGAGGCTCGGGCGCGCGGAACTGGTCCGGGCTCGACAGGGCGAAAGGCTCCACCCGGTACCAGTGCGGGGTGAGGAAACCGGGCGCGAAGGTGCTGCCATCGTCGCGGCGGAAGGTGATCGGCTGCCACCGGTCGGGGTTCCATACACGGTCAGGCGGATTGACCGGGGCATATTCGGTGTAGTCCGAATAGGGCGCGCCGCTCGATCCGACTTCGTCGCCCAGCTGGTTCGCGCCGTCCGCATGCTTGGCTGCGCAAATGGTCTCGCCGACCAGCACGCCAACCCCGATGGCGCTGGTGCGCGAAGCAACCCCTGCGGCAGGATCATAGCCGAAGCGTTTGAGCGCCGCGTCGACCATATGACGCGATTCCGGGTACAGGTCCGACAAGGCGCAGGCTGCGGCAAAGCTGATCGCCGCCTGCTTGTTCGCCGGTGTGCGTTCGGCTGGCGGGCGCCGCAGCGAGGTACCGAAGCTGACACCCATCGCCTTGTCGTCGAACGCCGCCCACGCCTCGTACATCGCCTCGGTCACGATCGCCATCGCGCGTGCGAGGATAGTCGGCCGCGCCTGGTGCAACTCGACATCGCGCACCGCAATATTGAGCAGCGTATCGAGCCAGTGATAGGCGAGCGACTGTTTCGCCCCGCCAATGGACATGCCCGAATGGCGCACGCGAACATCGCTCGCATATGCCAGGCCTGGTGTGGCCGTACTCGCGGCAAGGCCCAGCAGCGTGGTCGATTTGAGCAGGTTGCGGCGTGTCGTCATGTGATCCCCCCAAAGGATGGCGCTGAGTTAACACGCGCTGCGCGGCGCGCAAGCCGTTCGTTTACGATCACTCTCCCGGCAACTCCGCAAAATCGGTCAGCGCCGCGTCGCGCAGGCCGCGCCATACGTTGCGTGCCTGCACCGTCTCCGCGACATCGTGGACGCGCAGCAGCTGGACGCCTGCATTCATCCCCGCAATGGTGAGCGCGATGCTGCCGCCGAGGCGCTGCTCCACCGGTGCCTCATGGCTCAGCGCGCCGATCATCCGCTTGCGGCTCGCACCCAGCAGCAGCGGGCAGCCGAGCGCGTGGTACATCGGCAGCGCGTTCAGAACGCTGAGGTTCTCCGCCAGCGACTTGCCGAAGCCGATGCCCGGGTCGAGCACGATGCGCGACCGGTCGATCCCCGCCGCAATCGCGGCATCGCGCCGTTCCTTCAGCCCGTCGAACACATCGAAGGCGACATTGGTGTAGCCGCCATCGGCATGCGGATCGTCGCCATCGCCCGGCGCGTGCATCAGCACCACCGGGCAGGTGCGCGAGGCCATCAGCTCAAGGCTTCGCGGATCGTGGCGCAGCGCGGAAATGTCGTTCACCACATGTGCGCCCGCATCGAGCGCGGCCTCCATCACCGCCGGACGCCTTGTATCGACGCTGACCGCCGCGCCCATTGCGGCGCAATATTCGACCGCCGGGATCACCCGCTCCAGCTCGTCGCCCTCCCATGTCGCCGCCGCGCCGGGGCGCGTGCTCTCGCCCCCGATATCGACCATCGCCGCGCCCGCCTCCAGCATGGCCGAGGCATGCGCCCTGCCCGCTTCGGGGTTGTCGAGGAACTGGCCGCCATCGCTGAAACTGTCAGGCGTGACGTTGAGGATGCCCATCACCTGCGGCTGGTCGAGATGCACGGTGCGCTCGCCCAGCTGCAACGCCGGATGGGCAAAGCGCAGCGCACTCCACTGCCGCTCGGCCTCGGCGGCGAGGCTATCGGGCAGATCGCCCAGCACCTCGTCGATGGTTGCAGGCGAGGCGAGCCAGCGATCCGTGACCTTTGCGCCATCGCGCACAATCACTGCAAAGCGATGCGCATAGACCATACCGCCCGCCAGCCGCACGGCATCGCCATGCTCGGATTGCGGGCCGGGCGTGGTGCCGACGGGGCGGATATAGACCTGCTTGCTCATGCCGCGATCCTAGCGGGGTGTTGACGGTGTTGACACTATCCCGCGCCTGAGTTTTGCGCGCTTTTCCGCTGTTTCGTCGATTGTGGCCCGACCACGCCGTTCAGCTTTCGAGCAAGAAAGCTGAGCAAGTGGAACACATGGAACACAGTCCAAGGGTTGGAATCGGGCTGGTGCGGGTTGGTCATGAGGGGATGGTAGCGAGCGTGGAGAAAGTAGGACAGCATATCGCGTCATCGAGCCATTTCACAATGCACGTCACGCTGCCCCCCGAGACAGGGTCCCAATCACCCTAGAACGGAACGGCGGGAGAAGCGGGGTCCCGGATCAAGTCCTGAGTGACGATAAAGCTTGGAAGGTGTCCTCGGAACAATCGAAAAACGTATACTGTCCGCAGAACTCATGCCCGGAACTCCTGCTGTCCCCGGAACTCTTCTAGCTGAACCTTTCCACGGGTCGTCCACAAAAAAGGAACAAAGGCGAAACATTCAATATTGTAGAATCGCCCTCTACTCACTAGCGAATATGCTGAGACAATTCTTAGGTAAGGTTTTCTATGGCTTCTCATCCATATATTTCAGGCCCAGGCAATGTGGCTCAAATGATCGCATATTTGCGGAAAAACTTTCCTGCAACGGTCACATCTGAGACTGTGAAGAAGTTTGGCCTAGCTTCGAACAACGAAAGTTACGTCATAAATGCTCTGCAGTTCATTGGCCTGATCGACGAAGAAGGCAAACGAACTGAAAAAGGCCACGATGTGCTCCGTGCTGCCTGACGACAGCTTCCCTACTGCCTTCGCAGAGCTCATCAAAGAAGCATACAGCGACCTTTTCGAGCTTCGCGGCGACGATGCCTGGAAGCTGACCAAAACCCAACTCACCGGATACTTTCGGACAACCGATAAAACCAGCGAAGTGATCGGCAGCAGGCAAGCGGGTGTCTTCCAAGTCTTCCGAATGCTGTCGGGCTATGAGGCACCCGATGATAAATCTCAAGCGAAGCCTGCCAGCAAACCGCGCAAACCGCAGGTGAAGAAGGCTGGGGCGTCAGTTCCCAAGGCAGCAGCCAAAGTTGAGAGAACGGGGTCCGGGATATCCGTGAAAGATAAGCAAACGGACATGGCATTGACTGTCCGCATCGAAATCAACTTGCCGCCGAACGGTTCGCGAGAAACCTACGACAATATCTTCAAGAGTATCAGAGCGAATCTGTATGTCTGAACAATTCGGCCTGTTTGAGCGCATAGCTCGAATGTCTGGAGAATTGGCTTACGGTGCGGACGAACAATGTGACAGTTCGCATCCATTCGACGAACGGAATATCCACCCCGACATCAGCAAGGTTTCGGTCAAGCTATTTAATAACGGTCACTACTCGCAAGCCACTTTCGAGGCCTTCAAATTCCTTGACCTTCAGGTGAAAAAGATCTCGGGAATCAAGGACAGCGGCTACAAACTCATGATGGCCGCGTTTGCGGAAAGCAATCCGAAAATCAGGCTGACAACCCTTTCAAATCAAAGTGAGATTGATGAGCAAGTCGGTTTCAAGTTTATCTTTGCAGGGGCAATGTCAGCAATTCGCAACCCAAGAGGCCACGACATTACGACCGATCCGATTGATCGGTGCCTGAACCACTTGTCGGTCGCTTCTGTCTTACTTCGACGTCTTGAGGAGAGGAAACCGTGACTAGCATGCGGTCATAGAGGGCAATCTCAATCCTCCACCGCCAGCAGATACATCTGCCGCGCCGCATCGATAGCCTTCACCTCACCTGCATCCTCATAATGCCAGAAGCTCCAGCCGTTGCAGCTGGGGGCGCCCTGCAAATCCTTGCCGAGGCCGTGGATGCTGCCGGTCTGTTTCTCGCAAGCCAATGAACCATCCGCCCTCACCGTCGCGATCCAGCGGCGTTTCTTGTCGAAGACCTGCGTGCCGGCCTTGATATAGCCCGCCTCCACCAGCGCGCCGAAGGCGACCTTGGGCGCGGCGCGCTTGCTTTGCATTACGGTCAGCGCGCTTTCGTCGAGCGGCAGTTCCTTTTCGATCCGCTTGAGCGCGGCATCCCGGTAGACATTCTCGCGCTCGCAGCCGATCCAGTGGCGGCCGAGGCGCTTGGCGACCGCGCCGGTGGTGCCGGTGCCGAAGAACGGGTCGAGCACCACGTCGCCCGGCTCGGTGGTCGAGAGCAGCACGCGGTAGAGCAGGCTTTCGGGCTTCTGCGTCGGGTGGACCTTGTGCCCGCCTTCCTTCAGCCGTTCCGCCCCGTTGCAGATCGGCAGCACCCAGTCGCTGCGCATCTGCAACTCGTCATTGAGCGTCTTCATCGCGGTGTAGTTGAAGTGGTACTTCGCCTTCTCGCCCTGGCTGCACCACAGCAGCGTCTCATGCGCGTTGGTGAAGCGGGTACCCTTGAAATTGGGCATCGGGTTCGACTTGCGCCAGACGATGTCGTTGAGGATCCAGAAGCCCAGATCCTGCAGGATCGCACCGACGCGGTAGATGTTGTGATAACTGCCGATCACCCACAGCGCGCCATCGGGTTTGAGGATGCGCTTGGCCTCGATCAGCCAGTCGCGGGTGAAATCGTCATAGATCTTGAAGCTGTCGAACTGGTCCCAGTGATCGGTCACCGCGTCGACATGGCTGCCGTCGGGGCGGCTCAGATCGCCGCCAAGCTGGAGGTTGTAGGGCGGATCGGCAAAGACAAGGTCGATGCTGGCATCGGGAATGCGGCGCATCGCCTCCACGCAGTCGCCATCGAGGATCTGCCCCAGCGGCAGGTCCGACAGCGCAACCGGCGCAGGCTTTGCAACGCGCGCGACACGCGCTTTCGTGGTCTCGATGACCCCCATCCGTACTTTCCTTCCCTGAGTTATCCACAGGGTGAGTCCAAGCGGACTCCGCGTCAAGGACGGAATTTTCGCAGACTATGGTTAACGGGCCGCTAACTACCCCATCTTTGGGAGAGAACATAAAGAGTCCCCCACAAGATATTGAGTCCATTGGCCTTGGCGGGACTCGATATGATGGGGTGTTGCGCTGCGGACTCACCGCACCCGCGAAGGGCCGAATTTTTCTAGGCCGACAGCGCCATCGCCGCATTGACCGCGAAAATCATCACCAGCGCGGCACCCACGACGCGCCCGATCTGCTTCGCCGTGGCGAGCAGCACCAGCAGCGCGAGTGCCGATGCGGCGAGCAGCACCAGCTGGTAATCGAGCAGGCTGGCCGGAACCGGGACGGGCGCAACCATCATCGTCACCCCGCCGATCAGCAGGATATTGTAGATGTTCGACCCCAGCACATTGCCCAGCGCCAGCCCGGGCTTACCGCGCAGTGCAGCCGCGACCGATGCCGCAAGCTCGGGCAGCGAGGTGCCGATGGCGACGATGGTCAGCCCGATCACCGTTTCGCTGATGTTGAACAGCCGCGCGATGTCTATCGCCCCGGTGACGAGCAAATTGCCGCCCCCGACCAGCAGCACCAGTCCGCCGAGGAATGCCAGCGCCGCCCAGTGGATTGCGAGGACAGCCTCTTCCTCCTCGTCCGCGCCTGCCAGCTCGCTCGGGCGCGGGTGGAAATATCGCCAGTAGACATAGGCCACGATCCCCGCGAGCAGGGCCGCACCGACCCAGACCGATCCGACCTGCGCCGCCGTGATCGCCCACAGTACAAGCGAAGCGACCAGCGCAATCACTGCGTCGCGCTTGCCCGCACCCGTCAGCACAATGGGCATCACCAGCGCCGAAACACCCAGGATCAGCAGCGTGTTGGAAATGTTCGAGCCGACGACATTGCCCCATGCCAGCTCCGATGAACCGAGCAATGCCGCCTCCACACTGGCGACCATCTCGGGCATCGAAGTGGCCGCCCCGACGATTACCAGCCCGGTAAACAGGTTGGAGACATTCAGCTTCCGCGCAATCCCGACCGACCCGCGCACGAGCAATTCGCCGCCAATGGCGAGCAGGACGAGACCGGCAATACTCAGGAGGATCGGCTGTAGCATGCGCGCTATCTAGGCCGCGTGGACAAATTCCTCAACGCCACGGTTCGAGTCAAAATTCGATCTCACGAGGCGTGTGACCGAAGGAAGTGCCGCTCACTTTCGAGGTCACGCAACGCTGTGAGGGCGGATTTGGGCCGAATCCCGAAGGGGCCAGACGAGAAAGCGCTAGTTCAAGGAGCGAAGACGCAGGACATGCTTTTGCATATTCAAGGAGGAGCGACGCGGAACTGGCGCTTTCTCGTCTGGCCGTGGCATTGAGGAATTTGTCCAAGCGGCCTAGTCGTTCGCGGGGATTAGAGAAGCACCATTTGCGAAACCGGCGCGAAACTGCGGCGATGGAGCGGGCTTGGGCCATGGACGCGCAGCGCCTCCATATGCTCTTTCGTGCCGTATCCCTTGTTGCGATCCCAGCCATATTGCGGATGCGCCTGCGCCGCATCGAGCATGATCCGGTCGCGCCATTCCTTGGCGACGATACTGGCCGCCGAGATAGCCGGTTCGATCGCATCCCCGCCGACGATTGCACGGGCGGGCCAGCTCCATTCCCCGACCCTGCCCTGCGGGGTCATGTTCCCATCGATCAGCACACATTCAGGCTGACCCTGCAACAGCGCCACAAGGTCCCTCGTCGCACGGGTCATGGCATGCATGGTGGCAGCGAAAATATTGAGCCGGTCGATCTCCTCAGGCTCGACCACGGCAACCGCCCAGGCGCATCGCTGGCGGATCGCCGCGTCCAGCGTGGCGCGTTTCTTTGCCGAGAGTTTCTTGGAATCGTCGAGCCCTGCGGGTCGCGGCTTGCACAATGCCACGGCAGCGGCCACCACCGGCCCGGCGAGCGGCCCGCGCCCCGCCTCGTCGACCCCGATCACCAGCGGATCGCAACTGAAACCTTCGCCCGGAGTGCCGCAATTGTCGAACATCATTACCCATAGCCGCCTTCCCTTCCTGCTATCGCCGCTGGTCCTGACGCTCGCAAGCTGCGGCCATGCGGTGACTGGGGAAAGCGGCAAGGATGCGGCAACGGCGGCTTCGGAAGAAGCAGCACCCGCCATGGTCGAAGCCTTCGATAGCGAGCACGTCGCCAGCTTCGACAATCCGTGGGCGATCGAGTTCGAACCGGGCACCGGGCGCCTGTTCATCATGCACCGCGACGGCAAGATGAGCTTCCGCTGGCCCGATGGCCGCACCGGCAAGGTCAGCGGCGCGCCAGAGGTCGATTACGGCGGACAGGGCGGGCTGGGCGATCTCGTCTTCGCGCCGGACTACGAAACCAGCGGGACGGTCTATCTCAGCTGGGTCGAAAACGGCGGCGGGCGCAATCGTGGCGCGGTGGTCGGCATGGCGAAGCTCGCCTGCGAGAGCGAAGCGACCTGTACGCTCGAAGATGTCCGCAATATCTGGGAGCAGGCCCCCAAGATGACCGGGCAGGGCCATTATTCGCACCGCCTCGCCATCTCGCCCGATGGCAAGCACCTGTTCGTCACTTCGGGCGAGCGGCAGGCGCAGGAGCCGGCGCAGGACAACGGCAACAATCTCGGCACGGTGGTGCGGCTCGATCTCGATGGCGCACCATCGGCGGGCAATCCCTTCGCCGGACAGAAATCGCCAACCGACCAGATCTGGTCCTATGGCCACCGCAACGCGCTGGGCATTGCCTTCGCACCGGATGGCAAGCTGTGGGCAGTCGAACATGGCCCGGCAGGCGGCGACGAGCTGAACCTGATCGAGAAGGGCAAGAACTATGGCTGGCCGCTGGTGTCCGACGGCACGCAATATGGCGGCGCCCCGATCCCCTCCCCCACAACGCGCCCCGACCTCGCGGTTGCCGCTGTCAGCTGGACCCCGGTCATCGCGCCAAGCGACATGATCATTTACGAGGGCGATCTGTTCAATGGCTGGCAAGGTAATGCACTGATCACCGGCCTGAAATCGCGCGCGCTGATCCGCGTCAAGATCGACGGCGATAGCGCGAAGGAAATCGCGCGCTATCCGCTGGGTGACCGCATGCGTTCCATCGCCGAGGCATCGGATGGCGCGATTTGGGTAATCGAAGAAGGACAGGACGCGCACCTGCTGCGGCTGACACCCAAGAAGTAGGCGCTGGCCCGCATCAAGCCGAATTTGATCGACACACGGCACCCCCCGCCCTATCGGCGCGCGCCATGGCGACGCTTGTCCCCCTCTCTGCGATCGAACCCGAGCTGATCGAGCAATTGCTCGACCGCGCCTTCGGGCCGGGTCGCCATGCGCGCACCGCCTATCGCATCCGCGAAGGCATGGACTGGCTGCCCGCACTCAGCTTCGCCGCGCTGGACGAGGAGGAATACCTCGTCGGCACGATCCAGCTGTGGCCTGTCGCCCTGACCGACCGCGAGGGTCGCCAGCACCCGATGCTGATGGTCGGCCCCGTTGCCGTGGTGCCCGAACGCCAGAGCGAAGGCTTCGGCAAGGGACTGATGGTTGCCGCGCTGGAGGCGGTCGATGCATCCGCCAGCGAAACCTCCTCCGCCCTGCCGCAGGTAATGATCGGCGATCCCGAATATTACGGCCGCTTCTGGGGCTTCACCGCTGCACCGACACAAGGCTGGCACTGCCCCGGTCCATTTGAACGCACCCGCCTGCTGGTCCGCTGCGCCAATCCTGCGGTACTGCCGGAAGAGGGTATGCTTGGGCCGTGGCAAGGGTAAACGGGGTCACAAACCCACCCCGCTGCGACTAGCTTCACCTTCGGCTCAGCAAGTCTCGCTCCCCTCCCGCACGGGAGGAGCAGTGAAGCTTGACGAGCGAAGCGAGTCTAGCTGCAACGGGGTGGGTTTCCGGCAGTTGAGGTCGGAGAGACATTCTGCCACCAGACAGGCAATGCCTTACGAACCCCCACCCGAACTCGCCGGACTGACACTCGCCGAAGTCGCCGAGCAGGTTGCGGCGCGAAAACTGCCGCCGGTGGAGCAATGGCAACCGCAAAAGACCGGTGACAGCGCAATGCGGATCGCGGCTGACGGGACGTGGTACCATCAGGATAGTCCAATAACCCGCACCGCCATGGTCCGCGCCTTTTCCGGCCTGCTGACGCGCGACGACAGCGGGCGGCACTGGCTGGTCACCCCGTTCGAAAAGCTGGTGATCGAGGTCGAGGACGCACCCTTCGTCGCAACCGATGTCTCGCAGACCGATGGCAGCCTCGCCTTCCGCACCAATACCGACGAACTGGTGATCGCAGGACCAGACAACCCGCTGCGCGCGGCAGGCGATGCGGACACACCGGCGCTTTACCTGATGGTCCGGCGCGGATGCGAGGCGCGGCTCAACCGCAGCACTTACGCGCAGCTGGCCGAGATCGCTTTGGCGCAGGGTGACAACTGGACTGTCAGCAGCATGGGCGAGACCTTCTCGTTGCTTCCCATATGAGTGCCCTGTTCGAAAAGCTCGCCCGCCTGTTCGAGGACGGCCACGGTCGGGACATCCCCGACCTGATGAACGATGTCCGCTTCGCCGATGCGGATCGGACCGCCGATGCGGCGGTGCTGATTGCCATCACCGACCGGGCCGAAAGCGATGGTGGCCCCGGTGTGATCCTGACCAAACGCCCAGACTACCTGCGTGATCATCCGGGGCAGGTCGCCTTCCCCGGCGGCAAGCTCGACCCCGGTGAAGACGCAATCGAGGCTGCGCTGCGCGAGGCGGAAGAGGAGTTGGCGCTCCACCGTCGGCATGTTCGCCTGATCGGGACCACCGACCGGTATCAGACCGGAACCGGGTTCGACATCACCCCGGTCCTGGGCGTTGTCCCGCCCGATCTCGATCTGGTTCCCCACCCGCGCGAGGTCGAGGCGTGGTTCGAGGCCCCGCTCGACCTGCTGATGGACCGGCGCAACTGGACCGAGCATGAAGTGTTCTGGAGGGGCAATATGCGACACTATCTTGAGATGCATCACGACGGTTTCCGCATCTGGGGTGTCACGGCAGCGATCATCGCCAATCTTTCGCGCCGGCTTGCTTGGCTCGACTGACGCAAGCGACTATCAGCCCGCCATGACCGCAACATTGCCCCCCGCCCCATGGACCCAGCGTGCCGACTGCGCGCAGCTGGTTGCGGCGCTTGGCGCGGAAAGCATGCGCTGGGTCGGCGGTGCGGTGCGCGACACGCTGCTCGATATCGCGGTGAAGGATGTCGATGCGGCAACGACCCACCTGCCCGAACGAGTAATCGAACTGTGCAACGCCGCCGGTATTCGCACCGTCCCCACCGGTATCGACCATGGCACGATCACCGCGATCCTGCCTGACGGGCCGGTTGAGGTGACGACTTTGCGCAAGGATGTCTCGACCGATGGCCGCCGCGCGACAGTCGCTTTTGCAGAGGACTGGCAAGAGGACGCCGCGCGGCGGGATTTCACGATCAATGCGCTCTATGCGCATCCCGAAACCCTGCAGATTTCGGATTATTTCGGCGGGTTAGAAGACCTTGCGACCCGCCGTGTCCGCTTCATCGGCGATGCGCATGAACGAATCCGTGAGGACCACCTACGTATCCTCCGCTATTTCCGGTTCCAGGCGCGGTTCGGGGCGGAGCTGGACGAAGAGGCAGAGGCCGCGTGCAGCGAACTGGCCGATACGCTCAAGGGCCTGAGCCGCGAGCGCGTGGCGATGGAATTGCTGAACCTGCTCGCCCTGCCCGACCCTGCACCGACCATCGCGCGGATGCGCAAGCTGGGGGTGCTGCCGGTGGTGCTGCCCGAAAGTGGCGCGCATGAGCTGGGCGAGCTGGAAAAGCTGGTGGCGGCAGAACTGCGTGAAGGTGCAGCCCCCGATGGCGTGCGCCGGCTGGCTGCCCTGCTCCCCTCACTGCCTCCCGTGGTCGAAACGGTTGCCGCACGGCTGCGCCTCTCCCGCGCCCAGCGTGACCGGCTGGTGTGCATCGCCGAACGCAAGCCATCGGATGCCGAGACACCCCGTGCGCTCGCTTATGCCGAGGGGCTGGATTGTGCGCGTGACCGGCTGTTGCTGGCGGGTGCGGATACCTCTGCCCTGCGCGACTGGGTGGTGCCGCAGCTGCCGCTGAAAGGTGGCGAGATCGTACAGCGCGGCGTTCAGGCGGGGCCGGAGGTCGCCCGTGTGCTGAGAACGGTCGAGGCCCGCTGGGTTGCCGAAGGCTTCCCCGACCGCGCGCGGGTGGAGGAATTGCTGGGCGAGGAATTGTCCGCGCTCTGACGGGTATCAACCGAACCGGTTGTCCCTCGGGAAGCCCTGCGGCGGCATCCGGCCCGCTGCCCCGCGCGCGACCTTCCATTGCCAGATCTCGCCCTCGGTCCGGGTGCGGTCGCCCTTGCCGCCCATCTGCCAGCTGAGGCCGTCCTCCAGCTTGAAAGTCGTCGCGTCGCTGAGGCCGCCATCGCGATAGCGTTGCAACGTCACACCCTGCCCGCGCGCGAGCATCGGCAGTTCCTCGAGGCTGAACACCACCAGCTTGCGGTTGTCACCCACCACCGCGATGTGATCGTGCTCTTCGGGGATCGGGCGCACGACCTGCAGCTTCGCATCGCCCTTGAGGTTGACGACCTGCTTGCCCTTTTTCGTCTCGGCGAGGATTTCGTCGGTTGCGGCGGCAAAGCCCTTGCCCGTTGTCGCGGCGAGCAGCAGCTGGCCCTTCGCCTTGTGCACGATCAATCCGGCGATCTGCGCCTCCGCATCGATATCGAGCATGTTGCGCACCGGCTCGCCAAAGCCGCGCGCGCCGGGCAGCTTGTCACCGCCCAGCGTGTAGATGCGGCCATTGTCGGCAGCGATCAGCAGCTTGTCGGTGGTCTGGGCATGGACCGCGAAGGCCGGGCCGTCGCCTTCCTTGTATTTGAAATCGCCCATCCCGTCTTCCGATGCCGCAAGGTCGACATGCCCCTTCGCGCCGCGCACCCAGCCCTTCTGGCTCAGCACCACGGTGATCGGTTCCTTCTCGATCATCGCATCCATGCTGAATTCGACCGCCGGGGCCGCTTCGGCAATGGTCGTGCGGCGGGCACCGAGCGCGGTATCTTCGGCATATTCCTTGCGCAGGCTGGCGAGATCGCGCTTCAGCCGGGTGCGCTGGCGGGCGGGCGAGCCGAGCAGTTTCTCCAGTTCGTCCTGCTCTTTCAGCAGCTCGTCCTTCTCCTGCCGCAACTCCATTTCCTCCAGCTTGCGCAAGGATCGCAGCCGCATGTTGAGGATGGCTTCGGCCTGCCGGTCGGTGATGGAGAATTCATCCATCATCACCGCCTTGGGATCGTCTTCGTAACGGATGATTTCGATCACCCGGTCGAGGTTGAGGAAGGCGATGATATAGCCTTCGACCAGTTCCAGCCGCCGCGCGATCTGGTCGAGCCGGTGCTGGCTACGGCGCTGGAGGATATCGATCTGGCTCGCGGTCCAGTGGGTCAGCAGTTCCTTCAGCCCCATGACCATCGGGGTCCGTGTTGCATCGAGCACATTCATGTTGAGCCCGAACCGCGTTTCCAGATCGGTCAGCTTGTAGAGCGTTTCTTTCAGCAATTCCGGATCGACATTGCGGCTGCGTGGTACCAGCACGATGCGGATATTCTCGTCGCTCTCGTCGCGCACATCCTCAAGGATCGGCAGCTTCTTGTCGGCGATCAGCTGGGCGATCTGCTCGATCAGCTTGCCCTTCTGCACCTGGTAGGGAATCTCGCTGATGACCAGCTGCCACTGCCCGCCGCCAAGCCGCTCGATCCCGGCATCGCGATCCTCCGCCTTCTCCGCTTCGGTAGCATGGAAACGCCCGCGAATACGGAAACTGCCGCGACCTGTCTCATAGGCGTTGGAGATCACCTCGGGGCTGTCGACGATCAGGCCACCGGTCGGGAGGTCCGGCCCCTTGAAGATTTCCATCAGCCGCGCGTGCTCGACATGCGGGTTGTCGATCAGGTCCAGCGTCGCATCGATGATCTCGTGGACATTGTGGCTCGGGATATTGGTCGCCATACCCACTGCGATCCCGCTCGCGCCATTGGCCAGCAGGTTGGGAAACAGGCCGGGCATCAGCTCGGGTTCCTGCTCTTCGCCATTATAGGTCGGGATGAAATCGACCGTGCCTTCATCCAGCCCGGCCATCAGGTTCATCGCGGTGCGCGTCAGCCGCGCTTCGGTGTAGCGATAGGCGGCGGCGTTATCGCCATCGATATTGCCGAAATTCCCCTGCCCCTCGACCAGCGGATAACGCAGCGCAAAATCCTGCGCGAGGCGGACCATCGCATCGTAAGCAGCCGCATCGCCATGCGGGTGGTATTTGCCGATCACCTCGCCGACCACGCGCGCGCTCTTCTTGAACGCATTGGTCGGGTCGAGTTTGAGCTGCCGCATGGTCCAAAGCAGGCGGCGATGGACCGGCTTCAGCCCGTCCCGCAGGTCGGGCAGCGACCGCGCGGTGATGGTCGACAGCGCATAGACGAGATAGCGCTCGGACAGCGCAGAATCGAACGGCGCATCGACGATGGCGTCGAACGGATCGGGCTCGGTGATTTCGGTCGGATCGGACATTGCCTGACCATCTAGCAAGGAGGCGCGGCGCTAGGGAGAGGGGTTTCCACAGGATTGGGGAAGCGGAGTTGGCGACCAGTGAAACGTAGCACCGATAGAAGGGTTTGGGAGGAAATATCTCAGAGGCGCTATTTTGACTTTATTAGATCGGCAAAATGCTTCTGCAACAAAACCCGAATTGATGGCGACACAAAAAATAGATCCCCGCTGCCTGACTCTTCAAGACATGACCAGTACCAGACTGAGTGAGCGTGCAACCGGATATTCGCATCGAGAAGATCGATCGCTGACTGCCATCGATTGTCGGCCTGCAGAGATTCCCCAAGATCCTCGAACGACTGGATGATCATCTCCATGAGGGTGAATCGTTCATCATCAGTCAGCTCCTGAGACTGATAGGCCGATAGAAATTCATCAATGCGATTGGCGTCTGCTACTTCAAACTCCCAGTCCTGCATCTGAGGTGTGTTGGGCAGGTCGAATCGTAACGCCAAGGCATCGATGGCAGCGCGAGTTGGGAATCTTAGGAGATGATCAGGAACCACCTCTCAGAGCTATATGGTTCTGCAGTCCGCCGCAACGGGATCGACAACAGCGGCAGACACCGCAACAAGCAAATGGGCCGTTCTAAACACTCCCAATAGGGAGCTGACCAAATTGGCCTTACTCTCTCGCCAACCCCACAACCGCAATCCGCTTCCCGTCCGGGCTGACGGCAATCCGGTTTGCCGACGCAATGCCATGATCGGCCAAATCAGCAATCACCTTCCAGCCCTTTCCTCCCTCGCGCCACCTGTAAAGCTTCGTCCCTTCGATCTGCAGGATCGCGCCGTCGGGGGTCCAGCTGTAGTTGGCGTTGGTGCCGACCAGCGGTGTCAGCGGGCGGATCGATTTGTTGTCGGGGTCGAATTCCTTGATCCACACTTCCTCGTTGGTCTGGCGGTGGACGAAGCTGAAATGGGTGGTCCTGGGCACCAGGTGCGGGGTCGAGGGCACCGCATGGCCGGTAATGAAGTGGTAGGCCGGCTCGTCCGCACTGGTCAGCGCGACGTTGAAGCCATAGCGTGACCAGTAGAAGACATTGCCCAGTTCATGGTCGCGCGCGAAATAACCGACCGGTTCGGTAACGCCTGACGCCTCCAGCACCCATTCCGGCTTGTCGGGCGCGCTGCGGTCGATCTGCCAGATCGAATTGTTGCGCTCGAACACCATGGTGATGGTCCGGTTGTCAGGCGACGGCGTGGGCGAGAATTCGGATTCGGGTGTGCGGGTGATCTGCGTATGGGTGCCGCGCGCGATATCGTATTCCCAGATATCGGTCTGCGTCCCGTCATCGCGTGAATAGAGGAAGGTTTCGCCGCCCGGCGTGAAATAGGGCTGGTTGTCGTAGCCCGTGCGCTGGGTGACGTTGCGGCCGTTCGACAGCGCATCGCCCGCGCTGCCAGCGTCATAATCGAACAGGAATATCTCGGTTTCCGGAAAGGCAGGGGGCGGCGCATCTTCGCCCGCACCCTGCGCCTGCGCCGCGCTGGTGACCGACGCTGCTGCAAACAGCGTCAGGATCAATCGGTCAAAAGCCATCACTCCCTCCTCTATGCGGTTGTTCCTAGCAGGCCCGGCGGCAGGGTCCATCGCGGTTGCCAATTCGCCCACGAGTCGCAAGCCGAATTGCATCGCTGCCTTAATTCATCCGCTCATTTCCCGTCTCGCCGGGGAGACGAAAATCACACCAGATAACATCATAAAATCAGATACTTGAATGGCCATTCCACAGCAATTCGGTTGGGCTTTTTGCATTTTGCGCTTGACGAATGTGGCAGGCCTCGCCCAATTGTGTCTAAATTATGGCGAAAAGGAGGCTAAAATGAGGCAGAATACCATGAGGGGTACAGGAAGAGGGTTTCGTATCGGTTTGATGGCCATGCTGGCGGCGGGCACGATGCTCTCCGCCTGCTCGCAATCGAGCGATGAAATGGCTGCGGAAGAAGCCGTGGCCGACACGGCATATGAGGGCACCGAGGCTGCGGCGGAGATGGCAGAGGCTCCGGCCGATACCGCCACAACCGGCAAAGTGGCGAACCCTATCGGCAAGCAGATCCCCGATCTCGACATCCCGCTGTCGATCCCCAAGATCGCCTATGTCTATCACTACGGCTTCAGCCTGCCGGGCGACAATATAGCCAAGCTGCAGCAGGAACATGCCGACCTGTGCGAAAGCCAGGGGCCATATAGCTGCCGCATCCTGTCGATGGACCACAGCGGCGAGGAAGGCGACTATGCCAGCGGCTCGCTCCAGCTTGCCGTCGCATCGGACAAGGCGCGCGCATTCGGCGGGTTGCTGGCAGGCGAGGCCGAAATGCTCGACGGTGAACAGGTGACCCATTCGATCGAGGGCGAGGACTTGTCGAAGCAGATTGTCGACACCGAAGCCCGCCTGCGCGCGCGCACCGTGCTGCGTGACCGGCTGCTGGAAGTGCTCAAGACCCGCAAGGGCAGCGTCGCCGAACTGGTCGAGGCAGAGCGCAGCGTGGCGCAGGTCAACCAGGAGATCGACCAGGCCCGCAGCTGGGTCGAGGAGATGAAGGGCCGCGTGGCCTTCACCCGGGTCAACATCACCTATGAAAGCGGTACCCCGGTGGCGAGCGATTTCGTTTCGCCGATCAAGGGCGCGGTGGACTCACTCGGCTCGATCCTCGGCTTCGTGTTTGCCACGCTGATCATGCTGGCTGCGGTGCTGCTGCCGGTCGGCGGACTGATCTGGGGCGGCCGCGCAATCAACCGCCGGTTCACCGGCAAGCCCGCTCACACCGAAACGTAGCATACACGGTTGCCTGCCACTCCACGGCAGGCACCCCGAGAAGGGGTGCCCACTCGCATCTCCCCCACGGCACCCCTTCGTTTTTTGCGTCGCTATCTCAATTAGGGAAAAGGACGGCACCCCGTCAGATCGCCATAATCGATGCAGCGCGGTTTGCCGTTGCTGAGTACGACCGTGGCGCTGGCACTGCGCCCACCATTGATCGTGTAATTGACCCGCACACGCCCTTCGCCCGAGTAAAAATCACCGCTAATCAGGCTTGCCGAAGAGACACTGCCGCTGTCGTATTTGTTGACGAACCACTTGCGCGATGCCGTCCTGAGCCAGTCATTGGCCCGGCTCCTGATATCCTGCGGCGCGCCATCGAAACCTGAGCCATCGGACGGGGCGGTTCCGCGCTTCAGGTGAACTTTTGCACCGGGCTCAAACATCACATAATGATTGTTCGCGCCCTGCTGGTTGGCTGCTGCTTTCATGATCCGTTCGACATCGCCGATCTTTGCTTCTGGCCGAAACTTGCAGATCGGCGGATTTCGTTCGAATAGAGCGGCGTCTCCCGGCGCAAGCTTGTTGACATCCACTTTGCCGCATTCAGGAAGGAACAGCAGGTATGCTTGCCCTTGCGTCACCATGGTGTTCGCCTGCAGCGCGTAACCATAGGAACTGTCGCTGCCATTGAACAACATCGAGGCGGCAGTCATTGAGTGGAGGCGGAATGATTTGGGCAGCTTGTTCTGCGGGTTGGTCAGGCGATAGCCGTGGTCGACTTCTTCAAACCCGGTCTGGAAGCATCCGCTCAGGCTGAGTGTCGCGCTGTTGTATCTGCACACGCGCCATTGGCGAAAAGGTACGGGCGTATCGGCATTTTGCTGCGAAATGCCCCACCCGTTCGGATCGGCATCCTGAAAGCACCCGGCCAGTGCAAGACATGAAATTAATGCGATTTTCCTGAACATTGACACCCCCTTCCGCCAGCATAGGCGATAGGATCGTGAGTTCAACCGCAGCGCGAATAGATACTAAAACCCGCTCATATCGTGGCTCTCGGAGGGGATGCGTACTTCCAGCCCGTCCATCTCCTCCGTCAGGTCGATCTGGCAGGAGAGGCGGCTGGTGCGCTGCACACCGGCGGCGAGGTCGAGCATGTCTTCCTCTTCCTCGCTCGCTTCGGGCAGGCGGTCGAACCAGTCGGATGCGACGATCACATGGCAGGTCGAGCAGGCCATCTGTCCCTCGCACGTTCCCTCCAGCGGCATCCCGGCGGCCTGCGCCACTTCGAGCAGCGGGACGCCCGGTTCGCCATGTGCTTCGACGCGCTCACCCTTGGCGGTAACGAAAGTGATCGCAATACTCACAGGCCCTGTTCCTCCGCTGCGCCGTTGATGGCTTGCGCCGCCTGTTCGATGTCGTCCAGCGTGGTGTAACGCCCGAAGCCCAGCCGGATGGAGCATTTCGCCTGCCGGTCGTCCAGCCCGATAGCTTTCAGCACATGGCTGGTGCGACCCGATCCGCTGGCGCAGGCGCTGCCGGCGGAGAACATCACATTGCGGCAATCGCTCATCAGCCGGTTCACATCGAGCCCGTCCCGCCGGATATTGAGATTGCCGTGCCAGCGCGCATCCTCGCTGCCATTGAGCGTCCAGTCGGAAAACAATTCGCGCGCGCGGTGCCACAGTGTTTCGACATGTTCGCTATCCTGCGCCATCTGGTCCTTCGCCAGCTTGGCCGCCGCGCCAAAGCCAGCGCAGAGCGCCGGGCTGAGCGTACCCGAACGCAGGCCGTGCTCTTGCCCGCCGCCGGTCTGCGCCTCCTGCAATTCAACCCCGTCGCGCACCCACAGTGCGCCGATCCCCTTGGGACCGTGCAACTTGTGCGCGCTGACCGCGATCATATCTGCCCCCGTCACCTCGACCTTGCCATAGGCCTGCACCGCATCGCACAGGTAGATCGCGTTCATTTCCTTCGCCTTGCGATGCCAGTCGAGTGTCGGCTGGATGGTGCCGATCTCGTTATTGACCTGCATGACGGCCAAGAGCCGGGTGTCATCCGGCACATCCTGCTGCGGGTCGCAAAGACCGTCCTGCGCGACGCCGAGTTCATGCCAATTGCCAAGCGAGCGCGCGGTATCGAGCACCGCTGCATGTTCGATGGCGGACACGGACACGCTGCCGCCACGGCTGGCTGTTCCCCTTATCGCCAGGTTGATCGCTTCGGTCGCGCCGCTGGTGAAGATCACCCGCCCGCCTGCCGGGAACAGCGCCGCCACCTGCGTGCGCGCGACGTCGACCGCCGCCGCCGCCATCCGGCCCATGCGGTGCGGGCTGTGCGGATTGCCGAAGCCGGTGCCATCCGGCCCGTCGAGCCAGCGCAGCATCGCATCGCGCGCCTCAGGCGCGAGCGGGGTGGTGGCCTGGTAGTCGAGATAGATCATCGCGAAACCGCATCTAGCCGTTCGTGCTGAGCTTGTCGAAGCACCGTTTCGCTTTTCCGACGCGGAACACCTGAAGGAAAAGCGACCCTTCGACAGGCTCAGGACGAACGGATCAGGAAAGAGATTCCCAAGCTTCCGCAAAAGCATCGAGGTCTTCCGGCGTCGTGTTCCACCCGATGCTGACGCGGATCGTGCGGGCGGCGGTTTCATCATCCACCCCGAACGCATCGAGCACCCGGCTTTTCTTGAGCGTGCCGGAAGAACATGCACTGCCCGCCGACACTGCGAAACCCATCGCGTCTAGGCGGATGAGGAGTGCCTGTGCGCTGATCGAAGGGTGATGCAAGGCAAGAATGTAGTCGCAGCTCACCTGCCCGGTGGCGATCCGGTTTCTGGCAAACCGATCCCGAAACAATGCGCGTTGTCCGACCGATGTTGCCCAGCTCTGCAACCCTCCCGCTTCGAGCGCGGCAGCCATGCCAAGGATCGCCGGCAGGTTCTCCGTCCCCTGCCGATAGCCTCGCTCATGCCCGCCCATCGGTTCGAGCAACCCGAAATCGCGCACCAGCAAGGCACCCACGCCAATCGGTCCGCCCAGCTTGTGCGCGCTGACAACGGCCATATCGCAATCGGGCAATTCGAGCTTTGCTGCACCTTGAGAACAATCTGCCAGCAGCAGACCACCATTGCGGTTGACGGTTTCACGCAGTGCAGAACCACCATGCACCACGGCACCGGTCTCGGGATTGACTTGCTGAATCGCAACCACGGCTGCGGGTTTTCCCTCCAACGAATGGTCCAGCAATTGCAGCGGAACGGCTCCATCGAGGATCGCGACCATTTCAGCATCAGGGGCAGCGCGCAGTACGGCATCGTGCTCCACCGCGCTTACGACTGTCCGGTGCAGCTTCGCCCGATTGAGTGCGATCCACAGCGCCTCGCTCGCGCCGCTGGTGAAGATCACTTCGCCATCCCAGCCCAGTGCGCGTTTCACCCGTTCACGGGCATCCTCCAGCGCCGCCTTGGCCTTGCGGCCCTCGGCATGCGGGCTGCTGGGATTGGCCCAGATGCGGAAGCCTTCCTCCATCGCGGCGCGAGCTTCGGGGCGCAGCGGGCTGGTGGCGGCGTGGTCGAGATAGATGCGGCGGGAAATGGCAGCGTCCTGTAATGGTTAGCGCGATTGCGATTTGGCGAACAAACACTATATAGCCCGCTACTTCGCGCGCGCCAGCCGCGCGGCCAACCCGTTCTGATAGGCCCGCCCTAATGCCCACAGTGATTTTCCCCGGCCCCGAAGGCCGTCTCGAAGGCCGTTTTTCCCCGCCGCCGCGCCCGCGCGCGCCGGTCGCGATGATCCTCCACCCGCACCCGCAGGGCGGCGGTACGATGAACGAGCGGATCACCCAGCGGCTGTACAAGACCTTCGTCGATCGCGGTTTCGCCACGCTGCGCTTCAACTTTCGCGGCGTCGGTCGCAGCCAGGGCAGTTTCGACAATGGTATCGGCGAGCTTTCCGATGCCGCAGCCGCGCTCGACTGGGTGCAGTCGATCCACCAGGAAGCGCAGGTCACATGGGTCGCGGGCGTCAGTTTCGGCGCGCTGATCGGCATGCAGTTGCTGATGCGCCGCCCGGAAATCCGTGGCTTCATCTCGGTCGCGGCGCCTGCCAATATGTATGATTTCAGCTTCCTCGCCCCCTGCCCCGCCAGCGGCATCTTCGTGCAGGGCGCGGCGGACACGGTGGTGCAGCCGAGCGCGGTCCAAAAGCTGGTCGACAAGCTGCGCACGCAAAAGCACATCACCATCCATCACGAGGAAATCCCGCGCGCCAACCACTTCTTCGAAAACGAAATGGAAGACCTGATGGGTTCGGTCGACAACTACCTCGATTTCCGCCTCGATCCGGCCTGCCCGATCAAGTGATCGGCGGGCCGCAAGGCCACATCCCGCACCCGACGAGCTTGCCCGCAGGATCAGTGGCAATCTGCTACGCGAAAGCGCTTGTCATGAATGATATAATATAACATTATTCGACTCGAGGTATCGTGTGGAGGCGATACCGGGAAGAGGAGAGCAACCATGTCCTATGTCGATCAGAACGGAACGGGCAACCGCGCGACTGCGGCGATCGGCGTGATCGCCATTCACGTCGCGCTGGGCGGACTCGTCATCACGGGCCTCAGCACCGTTGTGCCTATGCTGAACGAAGAGCCAAACCTCGAATCGATGAAGTTCAAGCTCCCCCCACCACCGCCGACCGAACCCCCGGAAACGCCGGACAAGACGATCCCGCAGAAGAACGAAACGATCTTTACCCCGGATCCCCCGTTCAAGCTGCCCAGCAACAACGCCTCTGAAACGACCACGGAGGAGCCGGACGAGTCTCCCTTCGTCTACAAACCCGATCCCGACGGAGCGAAAGTGGCCGATCCCCCTGCGTTCCCGAAGCCTAAGCCAACCCCTGTCCTCGATCCGATCATCGCGAAACCGAGCAACGATCCGTCAGCTTGGGTCACCAACAGCGATTACCGGACCATCTGGATCCGCCGCGAATATCAGGGAACGGTCGGCTTTTCACTGTCCGTCGGCACCAGCGGCCGCGTCGAGAATTGCCGGATCACCCGCTCCAGCGGACATGGCGAACTCGACGATGCGACCTGCCGCCTGATCAAACAGCGCGCCCGGTTCACCTCCGCGCGTGACGGCAAGGGGATGAAGGTGCCCGGAACCTATAGCAATTCGGTACGCTGGCAGCTGCCTGACTGAGCCATCTCCCTCAGCGGGTCGCAGCGTCGGACTTCGCCGCCTCGAGTTTCTCGACCGGCGAAGTCCCTTGCTTGTCCGGCACCGTCCAGATCGCGACATTGGCAATCCCGACCAGCGCAAGGATCGCCATCAGCACCGCCTGCTGCCGCGCACCGCGACGCCAGGCGAAAATTGCAGCCAGGAACAGGCCGATTGCGGCCAGGACGACAAGGGAGAGCACGGTATCCATAAGGTGTGACTATTCGTTACAAGCTTGCGCGCAAAGTGCCATTATGTTGAAACCATCGTGCAGCAGGCACGTTGAAGCCTTGGGCAAAGACACAAAGGAGCGCACTATGGGTATTTTCAGCAGCATCAAGAACGCCATTTTCGGCAAGAAGGAAGAAGCGGCAGCAACCGAAGCACCGGCGGCAGAAACCGCTGCTCCGGCACCCACCGCAGTCTCCACTGTCGATGTCGCGGCCAAGCTCGATGCAATTCCGGGCGCAGACAGTCTCAACTGGCGCACATCGATCGTTGACCTGATGAAGCTGCTCGGCATCGATTCGAGCTTCGCCAACCGCAAGGAACTGGCGGGCGAACTTGGCGACACCGACTATTCCGGCACAGCAGAGGAAAACCTCTGGCTGCACAAGAAGACGATGCAGGAAATCGCCAAGAATGGCGGCACGGTTCCGGCCGAATTCCTCGACTGATCGCGGTCGACATCAAAACCTTAAGGGGCGGGCCGCAGGGTCCGCCCTTTTCGCATCCGGCTTTGACACCGACAATCCACCGCGCCACACACGCCGCATGACCACACACAGCTTCGAAATCACCCGTCGCCAGGCCCTTGCCGGGCTCGGCGCGACCACCGCCCTTGCCGCTGCCGGATGCGCGCCGGCCAACACCATCCGCGCCGGCGCCATCGAGGAAGCCAACGCGATAGGCGCGAAACGCCTGCTCGAAACCGTCGCCTACAATTTGCTCGAGCACGAGCCGGAACGCGCGACGGGCCTTGGCGTCGATACCGGTGCCCACGCCCATCTGCGCGGCAGGCTGGAAGACCAGTCGCGCGCCGGGCAGGATCGCTACGCCGCGACACTCAAAGAAGACCTCGCCCGGGTGCGCGCTTTCCCGCGCGAGGGGCTCGATGCCGATACGGTGACCAATCTCGATGTGGTGCAGAGCGCCTATCAGGTCGCAGTCGATGGCTTTGCCCTGCCCTATGGCGATACGCCGGTCGGCAACTGGCGTACCGCGCCTTATGTGGTGATCCAGAATGTCGGCGAATATCTCGGCATGCCGCGCTTTCTGCAATCGAGCCACAATATCGCCAATGGCGACGATGCCGATGCCTATATCGCGCGGATGGAAGCCTATCCGGCGACGCTCGATGGTGAGCTGGAACGGATCGCCGCCGCGCGCGGGATCGGGGTGGTGCCGCCCGGCTTCCTGCTCGACAAGACCATCCGGCAGATGGAACAGACCATCGCCAGCGCCGCCAAGGGCGATCTGTTTGCCGGCGATGTTCGTGCCAAGCTGGCCGAAGCCGGGATGCCGGACAGCCACGCGAAACGCGCGATGGCGCTCGAAACCGGGCCGATCCTCGAAGCGCTCCAGCGCCAGTTGGCTGAGTTGAAGACCGAACGCCGCGAGGCGAGCGATGCGCCCGGCATTTCAGCACGGCCGCATGGCGAAGAGTTCTACGCCTGGGCGCTGCGTTCGAGCACCACCACCACGCTGAGCGCCGACGACATCCACCGGCAGGGACTTGAGGAACTCGATGCCTTGCACGGCCGGATGGACCCGATCCTGCGCGAAATCGGATATACCAAGGGTTCGGTTGGCGAGCGGATGCAGGAGCTGGGCAGCGATCCACGCTACAAATTCGCCGAGGATGATCCGGGCCGCGTAGAGATCATGGCGTTCATCTGGGACCGGGTGAACTGGATCAAGGCGCAGATGCCCCGCGCCTTCAACACGCTGGTCGATCCCAAGCTGGAAGTCGTCCGCATCCCGCCAGCCGAAGAAGCCGGTGCGCCCGGCGCCTATGGCGGCGCAGGCAGCAAGGATGGCACCATTCCGGGCCGTTTCTGGATCAATTTGCGCAGCACCGAACTGCACCGCAAATACGATCTGGCCGACCTGGCCTATCACGAAACGATCCCCGGCCATGTGTGGGAGGGCGAGTTCTCCAACCGCCTGCCGCTGATCCGCTCGATCCTCGCTTTCAACCCGTTTTCGGAAGGCTGGGCGCTGTATGGCGAGCAACTGGCCGACGAGCTGGGCGCCTATGACGATTTCAAGGTCGGTCGGCTCGGATATCTCCAGTCGCTTGCCTTCCGCGCCTGCCGCATGGTGGTCGACACCGGGTTGCACGCCAAGGGCTGGAGCCGCGAACGGGCTGTCGCCTTCTTCGTCGAGCGCAACGGCAGCAAACGCGAAGAGGTCGAAAGCGAAGTCGATCGATATTGCAGCTGGCCCGGTCAGGCGACCGGCTACAAGCTCGGCCACAGCCGCATCGTCGCCCAGCGCGCCCGCGCGCAGGCCGCGTTGGGCGACACCTATGATTTCAAGGCGTTCAACGATGCAGTCGTGCTTGGTGGCAACGCCCCGATGGACGTGCTGGAAAAGAACGTCACCCGCTATATCGAACGCACCTTGCCGTAGCGTCATCGGCGGGCAAACTGCGCAAGACAACCTGCCGCCCGCCGCGCGTATTGGCCATGGATTCTTTGCCCGAATTGCGCCAAAGCCGCGCGGCAAGGAGCATTTGGTTTCATGAGTAACGAATTCTACGCCCGCATTGCGGCCACGCTTCAGGAAATCGAGGAACAGGGGCTGTGGAAGCCCGAACGGCTGATTACCTCACCGCAGGGGGCAAAGGTGACCGTCAAGACCGATGCGGGCACGGTCGAGGCGCTCAACTTTTGCGCCAACAACTATCTCGGCCTGGCCGACAACGCGCAGTTGTCAAAAGCGCAGGCGGAAACCAATGCGCAGTATGGCTTCGGCATGGCCTCTGTGCGGTTCATCTGCGGCACGCTCGACCTGCATCGCACGCTCGAACGGAAGATCGCAGGGTTCTTCGGCTATGAGGACTCGATCACCTTTGCTGCCTGCTTCGATGCCAATAGCGCGGTGTTCGAACCTTTGCTGGGAGAGGAAGACGCGATCATCTCGGATTCGCTCAACCACGCCTCGATCATCGACGGGGTGCGGCTGTGCAAGGCGAAGCGCTATCGCTACGCCAACAACCGGATGGCCGAGCTGGAAGAGCAACTGAAACAGGCCGATGCAGATGGTGCACGGACCAAGCTGATCGTGACCGATGGGGTGTTCTCGATGGACGGCATCATTGCCGACCTCGAAGGCATTTGCGACCTTGCCGACAAGTACAACGCGCTGGTGATGGTCGACGATTGCCATGCGGCGGGCTTCATGGGCGAAAATGGCCGCGGCAGCCCCGAATATCGCGGGGTCGTGGGCCGGATCGACATCCTCACAGGCACGCTCGGCAAGGCCCTTGGCGGCGGCATGGGCGGCTATATCTGCGCGAAGCAGGAAGTGATCGACCTGCTGCGCCAGCGCGCGCGGCCTTACCTGTTCTCCAATGCGCTCGCCCCCGGCCTTGTCGGTGCGAGCCTAAAGATGTTCGAAATGCTTGGCGACAACGGCCTGCGCGAGACGCTGCGCGCCAACGCCGCGCGCTTTCGCAAGGGCATGACCGAGGCGGGCTTCGACCTGATCCCCGGCGAACACCCGATCATCCCGGTTATGCTGGGTGAAGCGCGGCTGGCGGGCGACATGGCCGCCGCCCTGCTCGATGAAGGCGTGTTCGTAACCGGTTTCTCCTTCCCCGTCGTGCCACGCGGCGCTGCCCGGATCCGCACCCAGATGAGCGCCGCGCACACTGCCGACCAGGTCGATTTCGCGGTCGACGCCTTCACCCGCGTCGGTCGCAAGCTGGGGGTAATCTGATGAGCGACGCACCAACCGGAACCATGGATGCGCTGGTCAAGGCCAAGCCCGAACAGGGTATCTGGCTGCAACGCCAGCCGATCCCTTCGCCCGGCCCCGACGAAGTGCTGATCCGCGTACACCGCACCGCGATCTGCGGCACCGATATCCATATCTACAACTGGGACGACTGGGCGCAGCGCACCATCCCGGTGCCGATGATCGTCGGCCATGAATTCGGCGGCGAGATCGCCGAAATCGGCAGCCACGTCCACCGCCCGCTCAAGGTCGGCCAGCGGGTGTCGGGCGAAGGGCACCTGATCGGCGAGAAAAGCCGCGCCGTGCGCGCCGGGCACTTCCACCTCGACCCCGATACGCAGGGTGTAGGCGTCAACCGTCCCGGTGCCTTTGCCGAATATCTCTGTATCCCGGCCTTCAATGTGATCGCCCTGCCCGACCATGTCGACATGGACATTGCCGCAATCCTCGATCCGCTGGGCAATGCAGTGCATACCGCGCTCGCCTTCGACCTGATCGGGGAGGACGTGCTGATCACCGGCGCCGGCCCCATCGGCATCATGGCCGCCGCCGTCGCTCGCCATGTCGGCGCAAGGCACGTCGTCATCACCGACATCAACCCGCACCGGCTAGAGCTGGCGACGCAGATTTCAGACTGCACCCCGGTCAATGTCGCCGAGGAAAGCCTTGAGGATGTGCGCCACCGGCTGGGCATGAAGGAAGGCTTCGACGTGGCGATGGAAATGTCCGGCGCACCGACCGCACTCGACCAGATCATCGACAACATGGTGATGGGCGGCCGCGTCGCCATGCTCGGCTATCCGGGCGGCAAGACCGAGATCGAGTGGAGCCGCATCGTGTTCAAGGCGCTGACGATCAAGACCATCTATGGCCGCGAGATGTTCGAGACATGGTACAAGATGCTCGCCATGCTCGGCTCCGGCCTCGACGTGAGCAAGCTCATCACCCACCGCTTCGGTTACAGGGATTTCCAGCAAGGCTTCGACGCAATGCGGAGCGGGAAATCGGGCAAGGTGGTGCTCGACTGGACGCAGGGCTGACACACACGCGCCCCGCGCCCTACCCAAAGTAACGGCAATTCGATCCTTTACCTGCGGCGCCGGTTCCATATAGTTGTTTTTGGGACTGGATTTTCGACGGGAGGTCGCACTTGCACCGTCTGCTGTTACTGCTCGCACTTGTGCTGTTTTCGGCGCTGTTTTCGACACCGACGGCTGCCAAGTGGCACGTCGCCGAGAGCAATCACTTCGTGGTCTACGCCGATGACAAGGCCGATGATGTCGAGCGATTTTCCGAGTATCTTGAACGCTATCATTCGGCGATGGAATTCCTGACCGGGCGTAAATTGCCAGCCCCGAGCCCGTCCAATCGGGTAGTGATATTTGTCGTCGGAGATCGCAACGAATTCCGGGAATTTGCGGGCAGTCGCGAGATAGCGGGTTTCTACATCCCACGGGCCGGCGGTTCGCGCGCGTTCGTACAGAGCGTCAGCTTCAGCAGCCGTGAGACTGACTTCTCGCTGATCGTCCTGATGCACGAATATGCCCACCACTTCATCATGTCTTCGATGCGCACATCACTGCCACGATGGGTCAACGAAGGTGCGGCCGAATTCTATGCATCCACCCGGTTCAAGGATGACGGTTCGATTATTGTGGGGCGTCCCGCGCTCCACCGGCGCGGTGAGCTGATCTATGCGCGCGAAGTGCCGGCCGAGGAATTGTTCGATCACGAGCAGTACAGTCGCAACCGGGGTAAGCGCAGCGATGCCTTCTACGGGCGCAGTTGGTTGCTCTATCACTACCTCCATTTCTCTGACGAGCGGGCCGGGCAGATGGGTGAATATCTGCACGCGATTGCCGGTGGCAAATCTTCGATCGATGCCGCGCGGGAAGTGTTCGGCGATCTGGACAAGTTGGAGAAGGAGCTCGATGCCTACGCACGCAGCCGCAAGATGACCGTCTACAACCTCTCCCCGGAAAAGGTTTCGGTCGGCGCGATCACCGTTCGTGAACTGCCCGAAGGCGAGGCTGAAATGATGCCACTGCGCATCCAGTCGCAGCGTGGGGTCGATCGTGAAGAGGCGCTCGAACTGGTCGAGGAAGCGCGCGAGATCGCGCGCAAATACCCAAACGACCCGGGCGTTCAGACAGCACTGGCCGAGGCCGAATTCGACGCGGGCAATGACGATGCCGCCATCGCTGCGGCGGATCGGGCCATCGCACTCGACCCGGACCGGCCCAATGCCTACGTCCAGAAGGGCTATGCACTGTTCCGCAAGGCAGAAACCGCCGAAGATCGCGATGCAGCCTATACCGAAGCGATGAAGCCGTTCAGCGCACTCAACCGGCGCGAGAATGATCACCCTCTCCCGCTGATCTATTACTATCGCAGCTTTGCCGAACGCGGCCTGGAACCGCCCGAGAATGCGAGGCATGCACTGGAACGGGCGGCGCTCCTGGCGCCGTTCGACCACGGTCTGTGGTTCCAGGTGGCGGTCATGCAGGCGCAGGAAGGCAAGATCGACCTTGCGAGGCGCTCACTCGCCCCTGTGGCGAGCAACCCGCATGGTGGCCCGCTGGCCGAACGCGCATCCCTGTTCCGCGATTTGCTGGAAAACGCCGTTGAGGGCGAACCGTCCAACCCGCCGGTAATTGTGGAAATTCCGGATATTATTACCGATGACGGCGGCGAGAATGACGGTGATGGGGAAGCTAGGCAACCATAGCAAAGACCATTGATCTCGCCGTTCAAAAAACTGTGACCGCCGATGTTAGTGCTGCGCAGCCATTCCCAGCTGTCCCAGCATATCACGAGCCTGTGATGCCGCATCCTCTCCATGAGGATCGAACGCAATCGCAGACAGAAGACGCTGCGCTTCTGCTATCCGTCCATCACGTGCATGCATAGCAGCGGCGGCCAGTTGCAGATACCGGTCGTGCGGCGCAAGTTCTGCTGCACGCGCCAGCGCCTGTTTCGCCTGCTCCGTCGGTTCAAGCCCCCGCTCCACAAAACTGCGGTAGAGCTGGACCAACGGCACCGGGTGATCGTTCTCAAGCGCATTAAGAGCCGCGAAGACATTCATGGCTTCGCCATATGCTCGGTCGGAATCGGCTGCCGTCGGAGCCTGCCGGAACAATGCGTAGCCCTTGTACAGGAGTGCATCCTTGTTGGTTGGATCGAGCGCCAGCGCGCGATTGGCTGCATCGATGCTACCCGCGTCATCCCCAGCGTCGAACAGGGCATGCGCAAGGTCAGCAAGAACAACTGCACTATCGGGATAGCGTTCGGCAATCTTGGCGGCCGTCACCGCAGCGCCTTGCGCGACTTCGCCACTTACACCTTTTTTCAGTTGCATCTCGACCGGCAAAATAGTCGCTTCGGCATCACCCAGTTCGGTTACGATTACCGGCCCCGTCGACAGGTCTTTCGCGTAAACCTTTACCGCAACAGTCTCCCAATTTCGGTAGTGATTTAACAACGCTCTTTCGAGATTCGCGAATTCCCCGAATATGGCGCGTGCCGCCTCTGACGGTGACGTCCCGGAAGCGATGGCGCTTCGATATGCGTCGAGCTGACCTGCACGTTCGGGCGAGGTAGCCAGATAGTGGTAGAGCAGCCACGCCTTACCATAATATCCGTCATACGAAGCCTGGCTGGCGGGATCGCGGCTGTCATCGCCCAGCATCTCGCGCAACGGTGCCTTTTCCATGAACAGCAGTTCACGCCAGCGATGCGATGCAGGATGGCCAAATTCAACCGAGCCGTCCTTGAGGAATCTCGCCGATGCCAGATACTCGGCGAACCCTTCCCGCAGCCACAAGGGCGCAGTCGACCGGTTACCCAGAGCCATATAGTGATGGGCATATTCATGCAGCAGGACGATCAGCGGGACGGGATATTTTCTCGCCGACAAATCGATCGATGGAACGAAAGCAACCGAGCCGGTCGCTCGTGGCAGGTAAAAACCGGTGACCAGCCTGCTACCACCGTTGAGCAATTTGCGCATATCGGCCCGGTCATCGACAACGAAAACGGTGAGCCGGGCAGAGGGGCTGGGAACGGGCAAGTCGATGCCGGAAGCAACCGATATCGCCGATGCATATCTTTCCAGAAGAGTGGCGAACCGCTCTACATCGTCCTTTTCACCATCGACATAGACGACAAAATGTCGGCTTCCCGCCACATGCCATTTGGCTGCAGCGGGCATTGCGCTTGCTGCACAGGCGAGTGCTATCAAGAAGCGGAAAAGATGTAGTTTCACATTGAGTACTTCGCTGAAGTGAAACGCGGGCCAGCCACCAAGGCCAGCCCGCATCCATCTTGATGCTCGAAATACTGGCAATCAGCGCGAAGCCAGCCCGCCGATAATCGATCCCAGGATACCGCCCAGCGGATTTCCGCCTGCGGTGTCGCCCTGCGAACCGCGATTGGCGAGGTAGCCCGCAACCGCCATGGCGAGGATCGGCAGCATTTTCTTGAGCATCCCCTCATCAAGGCCTGTCATCGCGGCAACTTCACCCGCCACGCTGCGGCTGACATCCTTGCTGCCGAAGATCGAACCGAGGATGTCGTTACCCTGCTGGGTCGGAGTGGGCTTGGGCGCGAGGACGGATTCGAGCATGCCGCCGCCCCCGCCGCCAAGGATCGCCCCGGCAAGGCCGCCCAGCCCGCCAAGCGGGTCGGACGATCCACTGCCGCCGGTGGCGCTGCGCCCCATGCCCGCGACAATCGCCGGGAGCAGTGCGCCCGCACCGACGCGCGCGGTTTGTTCGTCGATGCCGAGTTCCTTGGCCATGCTTTCAATGGCGCCGGACTGCTGGAGAATTTGTGCCAGGCTCATATTGTCGCTCCCCGCTTACTTCTTGCCGAACAGGCCCTTCGCCATTCCGGCCAGATCATCCAGCGGATTTCCATCGCCGTCCTTGTCGATCATCGACGCAAAACTGCTGAGCGAACCCTCACCGCCGATCTGGTCGACGATCTGCTTCAGCGTACCGGCACCGAGGCCCGTCTTGGCCGCAGCCAGTTCGACCGTATCGCCATCTTCCTGATGCGATTTGCCAAGCGCCGCGATTGCCTTTTCGGCCATTGCGGGATCGATGCCGACCTTTTCGGCGAGGTTCTTCACATCGTCCGGCGCGCCGCCGATGCTCTTCAGGATACCGTCGAGAATGCTCATAGATTCCTCCGTCTGCTGCGAATCTTGAGGGCATGTTACATCACCCGGCGCGATCCGCCCAATGACATGATGTAAAATCGCCAAATGATCCGGCCAGACAGAACGGACCCCCGCTCCGGTTTCCCGTGCGGGGGTCTCCCTCTCCAACTGTAAATTCGGTTCGCCCCGGATCAGGCTGCCTGCGGCGCCGCCTGCCGCACGCGTTCGTCGACATGGTTTTCAAACTGGGCGAAATTTTCGACGAACAGTTCCACCAGCTTCCGGGCGGTGGCGTCGTACTCTTCCTTGTCGGCCCAGGTGCTGCGCGGATCGAGCACCGACTGGTCGATGCCTGCCTCTTCCAGCGCGGGCACATGCACCGGCACGTCGAAGCCGAAATTGGGATCCTTGCGGAACTCCACCTCGTCCATCTTGCCGTCGAGCACGGCATTCAGGAGGCCGCGCGTTGCCTTGATCGGCATGCGGCTGCCGACGCCGTACTTGCCGCCGGTCCACCCGGTGTTGAACAGCCAGCACTGTGCGCCGCCCTTGGCGATGCGTTCTTTCAACAGGTTGCCGTAGACGCTGGGATGGCGCGGCATGAAGGCAGCCCCGAAGCAGGTGCTGAAAGTGGCTTCCGGTTCGGTCACACCGATTTCGGTGCCAGCCACCTTGGCGGTGTAGCCCGAGAGGAAATAATACATCGCCTGGTCGGACGTAAGGCGCGCAATCGGAGGCAGCACACCGAAAGCGTCGGCGGTCAGCATGATGACATTCGACGGCGCCGGGCCGAGGTTCTTTTCCGACGTATTCGGAATGAACTCGATCGGATAGGCACCGCGCGTGTTCTCCGTCTTGCTGCCATCGGTGAAGTCCAGCTCGCGCGTGTCTTCATCCATCGTCACATTTTCGATGATCGTGCCGAACATCTTGGTCGTGGCGTAAATCTCGGGCTCGCCTTCGGCCGAGAGATTGATCATCTTGGCGTAGCAGCCGCCCTCGAAGTTGAACACGGCCTGGTCCGACCAGCCATGTTCGTCATCGCCGATCAATGTGCGGCTTGCATCGGCACTGAGCGTGGTCTTGCCGGTGCCCGACAGGCCGAAGAAGATCGCACTCTTGCCATCGGCGCCGATATTGGCCGAGCAGTGCATCGGCATCACGCCTTGTGCGGGCAGCAGGAAGTTGAGCAGGCCGAACACGCCCTTCTTCATCTCGCCCGAATATTCGGTGTTGCCGATCAGGATCAGCTTTTCGGTCAGGTTGACCGCAATCACCGTATCGCTGCGGCAGCCATGGCGTTCCGGGTCCGCCTTGAAGCTGGGCAGGTTGATGATGGTGTATTCGGGATCGAACCCGGCAACCTCATCCTCGGTCGGGCGCACGAGCAGGGTGCGGGCGAAAAGGTTGTGCCACGCCATCTGCGTTATGACACGCACATTGACGCGATATTCCGGCTGCGAACCGCCGAACAGGTCTGCGACGTAGAGTTCTTCCTGCCCTTTCACATGCGCGAGGAAATCGGCCTTCAGCGCGGCGAAATGCTCTTCGCTCATGGGCTGGTTGATAGTGCCCCAGTCGATCGTGTCTTCGGTCGTCACATCGCGGACGACGAACTTGTCCTTCACGCTGCGCCCGGTGAACTTGCCCGTATCGACCAGCAGTGCCCCGTCCTTCGTCAGCTTGCCTTCGCCCTTGGTCAGCGCGTGCTCGACCAGCTGTGCGGTGCCAAGATTGGCGTGGATGGTGGCGTCGGTATCGATGCCTTGTGCGGCGAGCGATTGCGAAAGCGCGGTGGTCACGTGTGTCTCCTGGCGATGCCGGACATAAAAGGGCCGGGCAGAAGGGGGATAATCGGCAGCCCGATTCGTGTGCATACCTATGCACCACGGGTCGCGGCTGCGCATAATCGCGCCCCGCCCATACGTCAAACCGAGTCTTGTCGCACTGTGGATGGCAATAGCTTTCCTGCGACAAGCTGTTCTACCGCGTTGTCTAGTCGTGCGAGAGCGTCTAGCCTTGTCGGCACACGCCCACACCCATGGCAAGCGGAGAGAGCATGTCCGACAAACAGGCGGAATCGACGCCCGGCCAGCAAGTCATCGCGCTGGTCGACGATGACCGCAACATCCTGACCACGGTATCGATCGCGCTGCAGGCGGAGGGCTTCGTCACGCGGCTCTATTCGGATGGCGAGGCGGCGTTGAAGGCACTGCTGGAAAACCCGCCCGACCTTGCCGTATTCGACATCAAGATGCCCAAGATGGACGGCATGGAACTGCTGCGCCGCCTGCGGCAGAACTCGGCCCTCCCCGTTATCTTCCTGACAAGCAAGGACGATGAACAGGACGAGGAAGCCGGGCTCCAGCTCGGCGCGGACGACTATATTGCCAAGCCGTTCAGTATCCGCCTGCTCACCGCGCGCATCCGTGCCATCCTGCGCCGCAGCGATGCGCGCGCGATGGTCATGATCGAGGGCAGCGAAGACAATGCGGAAAGCCCCGGTGACACGATCACTCGCGGGCGCCTGCTGATGGATCCGGCACGACACTATGTCAGCTGGGACGGCAAGCCGGTGTCGCTTACGGTCACGGAATTCCTCATCCTGGAGGCGCTGGCCGCCCGCCCCGGAGTGATCAAGTCGCGCAACCAGCTGATGGATGCCGCCTATCCGGACGACATCTTCGTCGATGACCGCACGGTCGACAGCCATATCAAGCGCATGCGGCGCAAGTTCCGTTCGGTCGACTCGCAATTCGGCGCGATCGAGACGCTTTACGGGGCCGGTTACAGCTTTACCGATGGCTGAGCAGGCAAAATCGCGCCGTTTCGACGTCGGGCTCGAAAGGCTGAGCTGGGCCAATCGGCTCTCGCTCACCTCGCGCATCCTTGCGGTGAACCTGTTGCCGCTGGCGCTGCTGGGTGGCGGCATCTTCTACCTCGATGGCTATCGCAAGCAGTTGCTGGGCGAACGCTACAAGCTCGCGCGGATCGAGGCGCAGATCACCGCCGAGGCGCTGGCGGGCGCGACCCGTGAACGGCAGGAGGCGCTGCTGGTCCAGATCGGCAAGGAGCAGCGCATGCGGTTGCGCATGTTCGATGCCGAGGGCCTGCTATGGGCAGACAGTTTTGCGCTCGCCGAACCTTCGTTCAAGCTGGCCGATGTCAGCAAGGACGACTGGAGTGACGACTGGGCACAAACACTCGACAAGATCGTCGATACGGTGGTTTCGGCCGAACCGGTCGAGGACTATGTCGAACACGAATCCGATATGGCCGACGACTGGCCGGAGCTCGCCCGCGCGCGTGAAACTGGGTTAAGCCAGATCCAGCTGCGCGACTGGTTCGACGGCTCGCCGGTGATCACCGCCGCCGCGCCGGTCGGCACCAATGGCGCGACACTGCTGACCACCCGCAATGCGGTCGACATTACCGAAGCAGTGCGCAGTGCGCGCTCGACGCTGGGTATTGCGGTGATGCTCGCCCTGGTCGGCTCGATCATGCTCTCGCTCTATATGGCGCGCACCATCGTCCAGCCGCTGCGCAGCCTGTCGAAGGCAGCCCAGCGCGTGAGGCTTGGGCGCGAGCGCGACGTCGAGGTGCCCCGCCTGCCGCATCGCAAGGATGAGATAGGCCTGCTCGCCCGCGCCGTATCCGACATGACCAACGCCCTGCGCGGGCGGATCGACGCGGTCGAGCATTTCGCCGCCGATGTCGCGCATGAGATCAAGAACCCGCTCGCTTCGCTGCGGAGCGCGGTCGAGTCCCTCGGAAAGGTGGAGGATCCCGAACTGCGGGCGCAATTGCTCGACATCGCCTCGCACGATGTGCGGCGGATCGACCGTCTCGTGACCGAGATTTCAGACGCGAGCCGCGTCGATGCGGAAATCTCGCGTGCAACGCTGGAACAGGTCGAACTCGGCGCATTGACCGAGGCGATCATCGAACGGCGCGAGAACCGCAACGAGAACGAAGGACATCCCATCACCTTGAAGCGTCCGATGGGCCACGCCCATGTGCTCGTCGTGCCTGCGCGGATCGAACGGGTGATCGACAATTTGCTCGACAATGCCGTGTCCTTCTCGCCCCCCGGCGGGAAGATCGAGCTGGCTATTACCATGGATGACGAATGCGTTGCGCTGGTGGTCGAGGACGAAGGCATGGGCATCCCCGAGGACGCCCGCGAAAAGGTCTTCACCCGCTTCCATTCGGTGCGGCCCGATGCGGAGGACTTCGGCAACCACAGCGGGCTGGGCCTCGCGATCGCCCGTACCATTGCCGAAGCGCATGATGGCGCACTTGTGGCCATGGCGCGCGACAAGGGCCAGCCCGGCGCAAAGCTGGTGCTGCGCCTGCCCAATGCAGCGTGGCGCCCGGCCTGATTGCATGAGGTTGCGCCAATCCACCGCCGTGGCGATCGACGGGCGCGCCATCCTGATCGAAGGCAAGCCAGGCTGCGGCAAGTCAACGCTGGCGCTGGCGCTGATCGACCGGGGCGCACAGCTGGTGGGCGACGATGGCGTTGCCCTGGCCCTGAAGTGCGGCCAGCTGGTGGCCAGCCCGCCCGATGCTACCGCCGGACTGCTCGAAATCCGCAATGTGGGGCTGGTGCGTTTTCCCGCAGCCACAGCACCCGTTGCGCTGGTCCTGACGATCGATCCGGCAGCACCGCGTTTCGTCGAACAGGCAAAGGAGATAGAGGTCGAGGGGGTGCTGGTTCCCGCATTGCGCTTTGCCCTTGGCGGTTCGGCAGACGCCCTGCGTGCAGAGCATGCGCTGGCGATCCACGGCCTGGCAGTATGAGGTGAGGCTCCACTCAATTCACCCTTTTCACAGCGACCGATAACGCGCAAACCCGCGCACCCATGCCCGCCGATTCGCCCGAACCCGACCAAGCCCTGCCCGATGAGCGGCAGCGTATCCTGCTGGTCACCGGACTTTCAGGCGCAGGCAAGACCACGGCATTGCGGGTGCTCGAAGACCTCGGCTGGGAGGCAATCGACAATTTCCCGATCCGCCTGCTCGGCAGGCTGGTAGGTGCGGAGGGGGAGCGCCATACGTCAGGGCCGCTCGCCATCGGTTTCGATTCGCGCACTCGCGGCTTCGTGCCGCATGACATCATCGAGCGGGTGAAAAAGCTGACCGCGCGCAGCGACGTCTTGCTCACCACACTGTTTATCGACTGCGGCAGCGGCGAGCTGGAGCGGCGCTATAACGAAACCCGCCGCCGCCACCCTATGGCGAGCGGTCGCCCGGTACGCGTGGGCATCCAGGCCGAACGCGAATTGCTCGAACCGCTGCGGCGCTGGGCCGATGCGGTAATCGACACCACCGAATATTCGAGCAACGATTTGCAGCAGGCGATCCGCGAGGCGTTTTCGCACAGCGCGCCGCAGGAAATGTCGATCATCCTGTCGAGCTTCGGCTTTGCGCGCGGCACACCACCGCTGGCCGATCTGGTGTTCGACATGCGCTTCCTCGACAACCCGCACTGGGTGGAGGAACTGCGCGAGCAGACCGGGCTGGATGAGCCGGTTGGCGCCTATGTCCGCAAGGATCCGGCCTTTGCCACCGCCTTTGCCCAGATGCGCGACCTGCTGCTGACCCTGCTGCCGCGTTACCGCGCGCAGGGCAAAAGCTACGTCAATATCGGCTTCGGTTGTACCGGGGGGAGACACCGCTCGGTATACACCACTGCGCAGATGGACGAGGCCTTGCGCAGCGCGGGATTTTCGCCCACGGTCATCCATCGCAATCTGGGTTCGCGCGCGGCGGACGAGATCGAAGGGCGCAAGGCATGAACAGGGCCATCTTCCCATACCGCGCAACGGGGCAGAGCTATGGCCGGGAAAGCGTGCGAAGCATTTTATGATCGGTCTGGTACTCGTCACTCACGGCAATCTGGCCGATGAATTCGTGCAGGCGATGGAACATGTCGTCGGCCCGCAGGAAGCGGTCGCAACCGTCTGCATCGGCCCAAATGACGATATGGAACAACGCCGCAAGGATATCGCCTCGGCGGTCAAGTCGGTCGACAGCGGCATGGGTGCAATCATCCTGACCGACCTGTTCGGCGGCACACCGTCCAACCTCGCCATATCGATGCTCGACGCGGGGCGGATCGAAGTGATCGCCGGGATCAACCTGCCGATGCTGATCCGGCTCGCCGGTGCGCGGCAGAAGAACGACGTCTACACCACCGTATGCGCGGCACGCGATGCCGGGCAGAGCTATATCACCGTCGCGTCCGAACTGCTGGGCCAGGAAGGCAAGAAAGCCGGAGGCGCGGCGTGAGTGAGCATCGCAAGACCATAACCATCGTCAACCAGCGCGGCCTGCATGCGCGCGCCAGCGCCAAATTCGTCGGTGCGGTGGCGGAATTGCCCGGCGGGGTCGATGTGCGCGTTGCCAAGGGTGGTAACGAGGCCGCCGGTGGCTCGATCCTCGGCCTGATGATGCTGGGCGCGGCGAAGGGCGACATGATCGACGTTATCGTGACCGGCGACAATGCCGACACGGTGTTGGCGGACCTTTCCGCGCTGGTCGAAAACGGTTTCGGCGAGGAATGATGCGGAAGCAGATCACCGGCTTCTCCAACCCAACGGTCAAATATCTTCGCAGCCTTCGTGAAAAGAAGCACCGCAAGGCGGCGGGCAAGTTCCTTGCCGAAGGCCTGCGGCTATTGACCGATGCACGCGAATCCGATCGCCTGCCCGAAATGCTGGTCATGGCCGAAAAGCGCGACCCGCATCCCCTGCTGTCCGAACTGGAACAGGCCGTGCTGGCGAAAGGTGGCGAGGTGATCGAGACCAGCACCGATATCCTTGCCAAGATCACCGGCAAGGATAACCCGCAGGCGGTGGCCGGGCTGTTTGCCGAATTCGATACTTCGCTCGATGCGCTCGACCGCAGCGGCGCAAAAATCTGGCTGGTGGCGCAGGCGCTGCGCGACCCGGGTAACCTCGGCACCATGCTGCGTACCGGCGATGCGGTGGGCGCTGGCGGGCTGATCCTGATCGACGATTGCGCCGATCCGTTCAGCGTCGAAGCCGTGCGCGCCAGCATGGGGGCGATCTTCACCCAGCAACTTGCGCAGGCGCGATGGGAGGATTTCCTGCCCTGGCTGCGTGCGGATGTAGACGAGCATGGCGGCCAACTGGTCGCCGCAAGCCTGCGCGATGCCGTGCCCTATCGCGGCGCGCCCTATGCCGCGCCGTGCTTCATCCTCGTCGGCAATGAATCGCAGGGCCTGCCGGAAGCCTATGAGATGGCCTGCGACCTGCGCGTGACCATGCCGATGCGCGGGCGGGCAGACAGCCTCAACGCCGCTGTTGCGGGTGCGGTGCTGGCCTATGAGGTGCTGCAGTCCATCGACCCCGCATAACGCATTACAGGGCACTACCTAGGCAGGTCTTGAGCCGTCCTTCACTCTGGCGAGCCATATCCGGTAACATGGAAATGCAGCCGGTCACCCAGACGACACTGAAGTCGCGCCGCCGGGAGGACAGGACGAACACCTTCGTCATGGCCACCTTGCTGACCGATGCGACCTCGTCACCCGTCCGCATTCGCAACCTCTCAAGCGGCGGTGCGTTGCTCGCGGGTTACGACCTTCCGGCACGCGGCGAACGCTGCCGCCTGCGACGCGGGGAGAAATCGGTATCGGGCATCGTACTGCGATCGACCGGCGAAGAGGCTGCGATCAGGTTCGCGCGCCCCATCCTGGTCCATGGCTGGCTTGCTGCCGGACACGCGCAGCAGCGCGAAGTCGACCGCGTGGTTCACGAAGCACGGCACCGCTATCCCGTCGCCGACAGCAATCATCGTATTGCATCGCTCCGCATCTCCCATGGATTGCAGCGTGACGACCTGCTCGACATGGCCGACCAGCTCGACCGGTTGGCCGACAGCCTCAGTCGGGACAGGCATGTGGTGGCGAAATTCAACACCCGCCTTCAGGTGCTCGATATCATCTCCCAGCGCCTGCGCGCAACGGACTAATCCCCCGCAATAAAGGTCACGATCCGCCAGCCGCCATCCCTGCGTCCCACGATCATCCTGTAGTCCACCTGCGAGCGCAGCCTGTCCCAAGCGACAAATCCCTCGCGTCCGCTCGCGGTCCGGACCTTCGCCAGCGTCGGCTGGTCCTCGCTCAATTCATCGATCAGCGTCACGACATCCCAATCGAGCTTCGTGACCAGTTTGCTCGATGCGTCTCGCGCGGCGTGCATCGGCACATCGCTGCCGACGACGAAAAAGGTCGCGAACGGATCGTCCGTGCCGGGATCGACGGCCCAATAGAAGGGCATGTACATCTCGCCGCCGCGATCTTCGCTGAAAATGCCGCAGCCGAGGCGCTGGACCTTCTCCAGCTCCGTCCAAAGATCATAGTCCGGATCGTCCAGCCGTTCGCGCAGCAAATCCCATCCGGTACCGCCGCCGAAATCGAGATGAACCTGCGGGTCGACCAGTGGACGCAGCAAATCGGCATCGCGATTGGCGGTCGCCATGGCCAGCGCCATACGGAACTGGTCGGCGCCTTCGGCATCGCCGCATCGGTCCTGCGGCGGCACGGATTTCGCAGCGAGCGGCATTGTAGCCACCATCGCCGCACCAGCGATTGCCAGTTTCCATTTCATTCGGCCGCCTCCTTCGATCCGTCTGTCAGCAAATCGTCCGCCGTATAGCGCGGCGCACCTTCGACCAGCGGCACATCCTCCGCATCGCGCTTGCCGGTTTCGATCCCCTTGTCCTTCAGCTTGCGCGCGGCGGAGAGCACGTTGCGCTCGAAGCTGCCGACGAAACTGTTGTAATTCTTGACCGCCGTTTCCAGCCCGCCGCCGACCCGCTTCAAATGCTCGCCAGCGATGGCGATGCGGTCGAACAGCTCGGTTGCCAGCCGCCCGATATCGCGCGCCTCCGCCGCCAGCGCATCCTGCCGCCAGACCTGCGCCACGGTACGCGCTATCGCAACCAGATTGGTAGGAGTTGCCAGCAAGACCCGCTTTTCAAACGCAAAGTCCCACAGCTCGGGATCATGTTCGAGCGCAGCGGCGACGAAATGCTCGCCCGGCACGAACATCACCACATAGTCCGGCGCATCCTCGAACTGGGTCTGGTAACTCTTGGCACCCAGTTGCTGGACATGGGTCCGCATCGAGCGGACATGATCCGCTAGCGCGGCATCGCGCGCGGCGTCGTCATCCGCCTCGAACGCCTGCTGGTAGGCGTTGAGCGAAACCTTGGCATCGATCACCAGCATCTTGCCACCGGGTATGCGCACGATGGCGTCAGGGCGCAGCCGTCCATCGTCGGTCTCGATCGACTGTTCGAGCATGAAATCGGTGTGTTGCGACAGCCCGCACTGTTCGAGCAGGTTCTTCAATTGCTGTTCGCCCCAGCGGCCGCGCGCCTTGGGCGCATTGGTCAGCGAATTGCCCAGCCGCTGCGCCTCGCGGCGGACTTCTTCCTGCCCCAGCCGCATCTGCTCGATCTGGGTGTGGAGCGAGGTAAAGGCATTGGCGCGCTTTTCCTCCAGCGCGCTGACCTGCTCTTCATATTTGCGCAACCGGTCGTCTACCGGCTTGAGCAGCGCCTGCAACTTCTCCGCGCTGGCCTTTTCCGAATGGCCGAAACGTTCCGCCGCCCGTTCGAGGAAAGCCTCCTGCGCCTTGCCCAACACCGCATTGCCGGTGTTCTGGAACTCTTTGAGCATCTCTTCCCGCGCTTCCACCAGCAGGCGTTTCTGCTCGTCGAAATTGGCGGTCTTTTCCTTCAGCGTGGCGAGTTCGCCCTTGAGCGCCTCGCGATCGTCACGCACTTCATCGAGCAATTGCGCCAGCGTATCGGCCCGCGCAGCGCGGTCTGACATGGTGGCAAGCTCAGGTGCCATGCGGGCAAGCTGGTCCGCCCTGGCCCGCCCTTCGGCCTCGCTTTCGCCAAGGCGCTGTTTCAGGTCGGCAACCGGGCGCGCGCCGGCAAACCAGCCACCAAAGCCGCCCAGCAGCAAGCCACCGAACAGCGCGACAAGGATGAAAAGCATCGGGTCCATCCCGCCAGTCTAAGCGGAACGGAGCAGGAACGCTAGTGCAGCTGGATTATTTTTGCGCCGATCAGGCCGCGCGCAGTTTCTGCAGCTTCTTGAGCGCCATCTGTCGTTTCAACCGGCTCAGGTGGTCGATAAACAGGATACCCTCGAGATGGTCCATCTCGTGCTGGATACAGGTCGCCATCAGGCCCTCCATATCCTCTTCATGAATCTGGCCATCGAGATCCTTCCAGCGCACGCGGCAGGTCGCCGGGCGATCAACATCGGCGTATATCTCGGGGACCGAGAGGCAGCCTTCCTGATAGGTCGCCAGTTCCTCCGCCGGATCGAGGATTTCCGGGTTGATGAAAACGCGCGGCTCTTTCTTCGTCGCCGGATGGGTGTGCTTGTGCCCGTCATGCTCGCACTCAACCGGGGGCGCGTCGGGGTCGTCGGGCTGAAGATCGATCACCAGCACGCGCTTGGGCACGCCGACCTGAATCGCCGCGAGCCCGATACCGGGCGCGTTATACATGGTTTCGAACATGTCCTCGACAAGCGTCTTCAACTCATCGTTGAACTCATTGTCCGCAACGGGTTCGGACACCACTTTGAGCCGGGGATCCGGCACTTCAAGAATTTCGCGTATGGCCATGGGGGCGATTTAGTCGAGCGGAGTGCCGATTACAACGTTTCGCAGGCCCAACCCGCTGCAACGATCTAGCGAGCGTCGCGCACCCACCCCAACCCCTCCCTAAAGGGAGGGGCAGTGAGACTTGCAAGCCTGCTTGCTAGTCGCAGCGGGGTGGGATTGCAGCGGTTGCGACTGTCACCCCACCGGCCTGCGCGCTCGCAAGGCCTGTGCAAGCGTGCCCTCGTCGAGGTAATCCAGCTCGCCGCCCACAGGCAGGCCGTGTGCCAACTGGGTGATCCGCACTGGGAAGCCCTCCAGCCGCTCGGCGATGTAATGGCTGGTGGTCTGGCCTTCGAGCGTGGCGTTCATCGCGAGCACCACCTCGTCCACCCCGCCCTGTTCGACGCGCGCCAGCAATGCGGCAATATTGAGGTCCTCGGGCCGTACCCCGTCGAGTGCGGATAGCCGTCCTCCAAGCACATGATAGGTGCCGGTAAACAGCTTCGCGCGGTCTAGCGCCCACAGGTCCGACACGTCTTCCACCACGCAGATCGATTTCGCATCGCGGCGCGGATCGGCACAGATGCCGCAGGGGTTCTGCGTGTCGATATTGCCGCAGGTGTCACATTCGACCAGCCGGTCACGCACCTGCTCCATCGCGTCGAGCAATTGCGGCAGCGCCTGTTCGCGCCGCTTGACCAGCCACAGCACCGCACGCCGCGCCGAACGCGGACCCAGCCCCGGCAGGCGAGCCAGTGCGGATGCCAGCGTCTCGATCTCTTGCGATGCCATGATGGGACAGATAGGGGCGCATTCGAGAAAAGAGAACCTGAAAACCCCTCCCCCTCAAGGGGGAGGCAGGGTGGGGGTTTACGACGGTTGTTTGTGGCGTCGAACACCCACCCCCATCCCCTCCCTCAAGGGAGGGGGGAGTTTGAACGATGCGCATAATTTTCATGGGAACGCCCGATTTCGCAGTGCCGACGCTGCGCGCGTTGCATGCCGCTGCGCATGAGGTCGTTGCGGTCTACACCCAGCCACCGCGTCCGGCTGGCCGGGGTAAGAAGCTGCAACCCTCCCCCGTGCAGCGCGAGGCGGAGGTGCTGGGGATCGAGGTCCGCACGCCGAAATCGCTCAAATCGCCCGAGGAACAGGCAGCGTTTGCCGCGCTCGAAGCCGATGTCGCGGTGGTTGCAGCCTATGGCCTGATCCTGCCGCAGCCGATCCTTGATGCACCGAAACTTGGTTGTCTCAACGTCCACGCCTCCATCCTGCCGCGCTGGCGCGGGGCGGCGCCAATCCATCGCGCGATCATGGCAGGCGATCCGGTGACCGGCGTCACCATCATGCAAATGGAGGCCGGGCTCGACACCGGGCCGATGCTGGCAACGGTACGCACTCCGATCGAAGGCAAGACGACCGGCGAATTGACCGGGGAACTGGCCGAGCTGGGCGCACAGCTGATGGTTGGCGCTCTGCGCGAACTCTCAAACCACCGCCCGATCCCGCAGGACGATGCGGAGGCGACCTATGCGCCCAAGATCGACAAGGCCGAGGCACGGATCGACTGGTCGCGGCCAGCGGACGAAGTGGTGCGGCACATCCATGCCCTGTCGCCCTTTCCCGGCGCGTGGTGCGAACTCGCAGGCGAGCGGATAAAACTGCTGCGCGCTGAAACTGTCGAGGGCGCGGGCCAGCACGGCGAAGTGATCGATGACAGGCTCGCAATCGCCTGCGGATCGAGCACGATCCGCCCCTTGCACCTCCAGCGAGCGGGAAAGCCTGCGATGGACCTCGCAGACTTCCTGCGTGGCTATCCGGTCGCACCGGGCACAATCGTCACCTGACCAGCTTGACCACTATCCCCTGCGCATGACAGGGGCAGTGCGCAACCTCAGGGGGATTTTCATGCGTTACCTGTTTATCGCCGTCAGTGCTTTCGCGCTTACCGCCTGTCCGCAGAGCGAGGACTCGGCGCATACGCAGGGCACCGAGGTCAGCTCGGCCGGCAAGGCCGACGTTTCCGACGGCATGATCGTGTGCGATATGCAGGATTTCGACGGAATGAAGGGGCTGACACTGACTCAGACCTTCATACTGCTCGATGGCAAGGTCAAACGCTACACTGCGTTCGACAACACCGCCTTCGACCTGTGCGAGCCGGGGCAGGAGAACTGTAGCCTGGCACTGGACGGCAACCAGATCGTGATGGACCACCTCAACGAAAGCGACGTGCGTTCGCGCTATGTCGTCAACCTTGCAGCGATGGAGATCGAACCCTTCAAAACCCAGCCGGGTGAGGAAGAGAAACTCATGTCCTTCCGCGAAGGCGACAAATGCGAACGCAAACCGCTGCCCGAGGGAATGCAGGTCCGCTGACCGGCTTGACCACAAGCGCCAGTGTCGCAAGGAGGCGGTCATGACCCGCTTCGCGCTCACTCTCGAATTCGACGGAACGCCGTTTCAGGGCCTGCAGCGCCAGAAACACGGGCCAAGCGTGCAGCAATCGGTCGAGGAAGCTGCGCAGGCCGTGACTGGCGAGCAAGTGACGCTGCACAGCGCCGGGCGGACCGATGCCGGCGTGCATGCACTCGCCATGCGCAGCCATTTCGATATCGAGAAAGGCATTGCACCGTTTCGGTTGATGGAGGCGCTCAATGCGCATTTGCGGCCCGATCCGATCGCGGTGACGCATTGCGAGATTGTGCCGGATGACTGGCACGCGCGGTTTTCCTGCATTGGCCGGAGCTATCTCTATCGCATCGCCAATCGCCGCGCGCCGCTGACGCTGGAAAAGAATCGCGCATGGCAGGTGCCGCAGGAACTCGATCACGAGGCGATGCATCGCGCAGCGCAGGCACTGGTTGGCAAGCATGACTTCACCACCTTCCGCTCAGCCCATTGCCAGGCACAAAGTCCGGTCAAGACACTCGATCACCTCGATGTGAGCCGGGAGGGCGAGCAAGTCATCATCCGCACCGATGCGCGCAGTTTCCTGCATCACCAGGTACGCAGCATGGTCGGGTGCCTTGCATTGGTCGGCATGGGCCGCTGGCGCGAGGAGCAGGTGGGCGAGGCCCTTGCCGCGCGCGACCGGCGGGAACTGGGGCTCAACGCCCCGCCGCACGGGCTGTATTTTGTCGCGGCGGTTTACCCGTAAGGACGGGCGCTCGGTGCTTGTAACTCGCGCAGCCACCGCTTAGGTCGCAAAGCAACGAGTTTCAGATCGCAACGAAAGGGATGAGGATGACCACCACCGGCAAACAGCTGTTCACCACGCTTGAAAGCAACGGCAAACTGACGGTTGCGATAGAGGAAGTCTCCGTTCCCGAGCCGACAGGCAACCAGGTCCTGGTCAAGATGGAAGCCGCACCGATCAACCCGTCGGATCTCGCCATCCTGACCGGCGCGGCCGACCTCGAGAATGCGGAATATTCACCCGGCAAATATGTCGCCACCATGCCGGAGCCGTTCAACAGCGGATCGAAGGCGCGCCACGGCCAAAAGCTCGCGGCTGGCAACGAAGGCGCAGGCACCGTGGTTGCGACGGGCGACAGCGACATGGCCAAGGCCCTGATGGGCCAGCGCGTCGCCTGCGTTCCGGGCAATGCCTACAGCCAGTATTGCATTGCCGATGCGATGATGTGCCTGCCGCTGGGCGATCACAGCAGTGAAGAAGGCGCTTCGGCATTCGTCAACCCGATGACCGCGCTGGGCTTTGTCGAAAATGCGAAAATGGACGGACAGAAAGCTATCGTCCACACCGCCGCTGCATCGAACCTCGGCCAGATGCTGATCAGGATTTGCCAGGAAGATGACATCGAACTGGTCAACATCGTCCGCAAGGCAGAGCATGTGGAAATGCTCAAGGGTCTCGGCGCAAAGCATGTCGTGAACTCGTCCGATGGCGGCTTCATGAAGCAATTGCGCGAGGCAATCGACGCCACCGATGCCTTCTACGGCTTCGACCCGATTGGCGGCGGGCAGGCGAGCGACAATGTGTTCAAGGCGATGGAGCAGGTCGCGGTCAGCAAGATGACCGAATATTCGCGCTATGGCTCGAACCAGCAGAAGCGCATGTTCATTTATGGGCGGCTCGATCTCGGCCCGACTATCCTTACGCCCAGCTATGGCTTCGGCTGGACACTGTCCGGCTGGTTGCTCACCCCGTTCCTGCAAATGGCGGGCATGGAGACGATGATGCGGATGCGCCAGCGCGTGCTCGACAATCTCACCACCACCTTCGCCAGCAGTTACAAGCGCAAGGTCAATCTCGAAGAGATGCTGACGAGGGACGCGGTGCTAGACTATCGCTTGATGAAAACAGGCGAAAAGTACCTCGTAACACCGTGGTCGTAATATGAGTTCCCGCGAAGGCGGGAACCTGAGGTCACTAGGTTGACGCCAAATTCCCCAGACCCCCGCCTTCGCGGGGGATCAGCTACCGTCGAACACGCGCTGGATCGCGGCAGGCTCGGTAATCCCGTTTGCGATCAGCAATTGCAGAAGGATACGCGCCTTTTGCGGATTGAGCGCGCGGGCGGCGGTGAAGCCATTGGCATCGTCCTCCGCCTCACGGTCGACCAAGCCTTCGTCCGCACGGCTGGCACGGACTACGTGCAGGCCGCTCGCGCGTTGCCGGACCAACTCCTGCCGCACAACCTCCGGCATATTGCCCTCACCCACTCCGGCAACGACAACACCGCGTGCGTCCTGCCCGATCATCCGCTCAACCGCCACAGCATCCATCGCTGCGTGGGCGTAGAGGATCACCACCTCGGGCAGCGCATCGCACCAGTCGAATTGCGCGACGGCGTCGGGCCGCCACGGCGCGCCGAACCACTCGAGCGAGCTGGGCGTGACCAGCGCCACAGATTCGCGCGGGAAGCCGCGAAAGGCGTCGGTGCCGCGCGTGCGAACCTTGCGCACATCGCGCGCGCCGAACACACGGTCGCCCATCACCACCAGCACCCCGCGTCCTGCCGCATCGGCATCACTCGCAACGCGAACGGCATTGGCGAAGTTACGCAGTCCGTCATAGCCGACCGCATCGGCAGGCCGCATGGCGCCGACCAGCACCACCGGTTTGCTCGCAGGCAATGTCAGGTCGAGCAGGAAGGCGGTTTCCTCCAGCGTGTCGGTGCCATGGGTGACGATCACCCCGTCGCAATCATCGTCTGCCAGCGCCTCGATCACCGCCGGATGCAGCGCGTTCCAGACCTCCGGGCCGATATCGGCCGAATCGATATTGGCGATCTGGCGACCGGAAAACTCCGCCCCAAGGCCGAGCCCACCGACTTCTTCCAGATAATCCTCGATCGTGATCTGGCCCGCGACATAGTCTTTCGCGATCGCCGATCCGGCGATGCCCGCAATGGTGCCTCCGGTGGCAAGGACAGTGATCCGGCTGGTCATTTCGCGCCCCTACAGCCAGCCAGCCGATATTCGCAATTGATTCTCAAACATTCGGCGCTATGTGCAGCACACCGCGAAGCTGGTGCGGGCGATTAGCTCAGTTGGTAGAGCATCTCGTTTACACCGAGAGGGTCGGCAGTTCGAGCCTGTCATCGCCCACCAGTTTTTTAGAGACTCACCAATGTCCGGGGGACATTGGTGGCCGAAAAACTCCCAACCGCAAGGGCGGGAGGATACGAGCCGTTTCTAGCGCTCGGCCCCTTTTGGCAAGTCCGCCGGCATAGGCACACATCGGTAGCGTACCGGTGCCAGCATACCCTGATGAAGTCGGCCTTTGATTTGTATGGCCTCGTTGCGACAGGCAGCTTCTGAATCAAAACTACCTTCGATCAGATGTGTTATGCCCATCGTCCAAGGTCCGTCCCAGTCGACTGCGCCGGGTGGTGCCTGATACACAGCAAATACTAGTAACCATTTCATTCTCTTAGCCTTTCCAAGCTCGATCTAGTCAATAATCATGTCCCCACCCCTTCCGCAATCGCCTCACGCGCCGCCGCGCTTGACCAGTCGTATTCGCCGACCACGCGCCACACTTCCTGCCCGCTCGCATCGTAGAGCACGGTCGCAGGAAGCGCCCCGTCCGAAATCGCGTAATCGAGCTTGTTGTCCGGATCGAGCCAGGGTTCCAGATTGGCGAATCCGAGCCGCTCGAAAAACGCCTCCACCTTGTCCGCCTTACCGTGCTTGTCCTGGCTGACGGTGACCACGCGCAGGCTATCGCCATACTCATCCGCCAGCTCATCCAGCATCGGCATTTCGCGCACGCACGGGATGCACCATGTCGCCCACAGGTTGAGCAGCACCGGTTGCCCTTGCAGTGCGCCGAGATTGAGCTGGGTGCCATCGGGGGCGGATACCAGAACGGCGGGCATCAGCTCGCCTGCACGGCTGCGATCGATCTCTCCTGCGAAGCCTGCCTTGTCACCCGCCAAAGCGCCCTGTTGTTGCGCCTCGTCCGGTGCTTCCCTATCGCATGCGGCCAGTGGAAGCGTCAGGATGGCGAGCGTGAGCAACGAACGGGACAACACGGGCAGCTCCAACCAGATGTGGGGTGGCAGGTTCGCGGATGGACCTAGCGCGATCATGCGCGAAATCAACGCCTCGATCCCGTTCGACAAGGCGTTGTGGAGACAGGACATCGCCGGGTCGAAGGCGCATGTCGCCATGCTGGCGCAGCAGGGTATCGTGACGGCAGAGGATGCCGCAACGATTTCCGATGGCCTCGACGCGGTTGCCGCCGAGTACGAAGCCGACGGCGTGCCCGAGGATTGGGACCTCGAAGACATCCACATGACCACCGAAAGTCGCCTTGCCCAGATTGTTGGCCCGGCAGCTGGTAGGCTACACACCGCACGCAGCCGCAACGATCAGGTGGCGACCGATTTCCGCCTCTGGGTGCGCGAGGCGATCGATCAGGCCGATGCCGGTCTGCTGGCATTGCAACAGGCACTGGTCACCCGCGCGGGCGAGCATGCAGGCAGCATCATGCCCGGCTTCACCCATCTCCAGACCGCGCAACCAGTTACTCTGGGTCATCACCTGATGGCCTATTACGAGATGATCCGGCGAGACCGCAGCCGTTTTGCCGATGCGCGCGCGCGGCTCAACGAAAGCCCGCTGGGCAGCGCAGCACTGGCAGGCACCGGCTTTCCGATCGACCGTGAGATGACCAGCAAGGCGCTCGGCTTCGATCGCCCTACCGCGAACAGCCTCGATGCCGTGTCCGATCGGGATTTCGCGCTCGATTACCTGATGGCGGCGGCGCAATGCTCGCTCCACCTGTCGCGGCTGGCCGAAGAAATGATCATCTGGGCGAGCCAGCCCTATGGCTTCGTCCGCATGCCCGACGCGCTGAGCACCGGCAGTTCGATCATGCCGCAGAAAAAGAACCCCGACGCCGCCGAGCTGGTGCGCGGCCATTCGGGCCGGATCGTCGGCTGCGCAACGGCGCTGATGGTGACGATGAAGGGCCTGCCGCTCGCCTATTCGAAGGACATGCAGGACGACAAGCCGCCAGTGTTCGAAGCCGCAAGCCTGCTCGCCCTCAGCATCGCGGCGATGACCGGCATGGTCGCAGATGCTACTTTCAACACTGACCGGATGCGGCAGGCCGCCGAACTCGGCTATGCCACTGCCACCGACCTTGCCGACTGGCTGGTGCGCGAGGCGGATATTCCCTTCCGCGAGGCGCACCATATCACCGGCGCAGCGGTAAAGCTGGCGGAGGCGCAGGGCGTGGCTCTCGACCAGCTTTCGCTCGCGGAATTGCAGCAGATCGACTCGCGGATCGATGACCGGGTGTTCGCGGCTCTGTCGGTCGATGCATCGGTCGCATCGCGTGCCTCCTATGGCGGGACCGCACCCGAACGAGTAAGGCAGCAGGTGGCCGCAGCGCGCATGGCGCTCGGCATGGAGGAATGATGCGCAAACTTCTCGCCCTGGCCCCGATTGCCCTGCTCGCCGCCTGCGGCCAGCGCGCGCCGCTCGAAACCTATCCGGGTGAAGGTTTGCCGGTGGCCCCGATTGGTGCCGAATCGCAGCCTGAAGCCGAGGAATTGCTCGCCCGCGACACGCAGGCCGCACCTGAACGCAGTGTCGAACTGCGTCGCCGCTCCGAGGATCGTGAAGACGATCCCTTCGACCTTCCCCCGCCCGAATAGCTTTCAGGACTTATGGACCACTTCGCCCTCAGGAACGGTGTGATGCACGCCGAGGATGTTCCGCTGCCGCAGATCGCAGAAACGGTCGGCACTCCGGTTTATGTCTATTCCCGCGCTACGCTCGAACGCCATGCGCAGGTGTTCACCGAGGCGTTGAGCGGGCTGGACCAGCCGCTGATCGCCTTTGCCGTCAAATCCAATCCCAATCTCGCCGTGCTCAATGTGCTGCAGAAACAGGGATTCGGTGCCGATGTGGTTTCGGGAGGCGAGTTGCGCCGCGCGCTCGCGGCGGGGATCGCGCCGGACAAGATCGTTTTCTCAGGTGTTGGCAAGACCCGGGCTGAACTGGAACTCGGCCTCGACGAGAAGATCGGGCAGTTCAACATCGAATCGCGCGAGGAAGGCCACGAACTGGCAGGGATCGCCACGGCACGCGGAATCGAGGCGCAAGCCTGCCTGCGGATAAACCCCGATGTTGACGCGAAAACCCATGAGAAGATCTCGACCGGCAAGGCAGAAAACAAGTTCGGTGTGCCACTGCTGCGCGCGCGCGAGACTTTTGCCGAACTTGCCGCGCTTGAGGGCATGAACCTGCGCGGCGTGGCAATCCATATCGGCAGCCAGCTGGCCGATCTCGAACCGCTGGAGACCGCCTTCGCCAAAGTCGGCAAGCTGGTCGAGGATTTGCAGGTTGCAGGCCACACTATCACCCATGTCGACCTGGGCGGCGGTCTGGGTGTGCCCTATCGCAAGGGTGAAGTACTTCCCTCGCCTGCCGACTATGGCGCGATGGTCGCTCGCGCCACATCGGGCTGGGATGTGAAGCTAGCCTTCGAACCGGGCCGGGTCATCGCGGGCAATGCCGGCGTGTTGCTGACCCGGGTGGTGCGGGTGAAGCGCGGCGGCAATGGCCCGCCTTTCGTAATTGTCGATGCCGCGATGAACGACCTTGCCCGGCCCGCGCTCTATGGCGCATGGCACGATTTCGAGGCGGTCGAACCCAGCGGCGAGCGGATGACAGCCAATATCGTCGGCCCGATCTGCGAGACGGGCGACACCTTTGCGACCGACCGTGAATGCGATGCGCTGGCATCGGGCGAACTGGCGGTGTTCCGCACTGCGGGGGCCTATGGCGCCACCATGGCCAGTTCCTACAACTCGCGGGGTTTCGTGGCGGAAGTGCTGGTCGATGGCGACAAATTCGCCGTTGTTGCCGACCGGATCGATGCCGGGGCAATCATGGATGCCGAGCGGGTTCCAGACTGGCTGAAATGATCGCTTCGCTTCCCCTTTTCCACCGCATTGCCGGCTGCAAGGTTGTGGTGGTGGGAGAAGGAGCAATGGGCGAAGCGAAGGCGCGGCTGGTCGAGCGTGCCGGCGGTGTCGTTTGCGCCGAAACCGAAGCACACCATGCCTCGCTCGCTTTCGTGGCGGTTGAAGACCCGCGCCAGGCAGAAGCCACCGCGCGCAGGCTCAAATCGCTGGGTCTGCTGGTCAACGTCGCCGATCGCCCCGAACTGTGCGATTTCACCACCCCGAGCATACTTGACCGTGATCCGGTGCTCATAGCCATCGGCACATCGGGCGCTTCGGCGGGACTGGCCAAGCAGTTAAGGTTGCGGCTGGAAGCCATGCTGCCCCAATCTCTGGGCAGGCTTGCCGACGGGCTGGGCAGGGCACGCGATGCAATTCGGGCGCAATATCCCGACGCCAGCGATCGCAGGATCGCGCTGGACGAGGCGTTGAGCGAAAACGGGCCACTCGATCCGCTCGATGCCCGATCTGCCGGGCATATCGATAACTGGCTTGCACAGTCGACCAAGGCCTCAACGGACCGAGCAGTCGAAATCCACCTGACAAGCGACGATCCGGACGACCTCACCCTGCGCCAGGCTCGCCTGTTGGGAATGGCGGACACGATCCTCCACGATCCGCAAATAGCTGCAGCAATCCTCGAAAGGGCACGCGCCGATGCAGTGCGGTGCGCGTACAGGGCCGAGGCAGAAATACCGCCCGGCCTGACGATCATATTGCGACGCGCCGGGTAGCGTCAGGCGGCCGCGACCTGCTTGTCTTCGAGCGCCGCGAAATAGCCTGCCATTGCACTGGCGGCCTTGTCGCTCAATCCGATGAACACCCGGCGGCGATCCGTATCGTCCTCCACCCGTTCGAACAGGCCGGCCTCGACCATCTGGCTGATCCAGCGCAGTGCGGTCGTCGGCGGGACGGCGGCAGCAATACACAGCGAACTGACCGATACCCGCACATGCTCGACCCGCGCGGCGGTAAGGTCGAGCAACATGTCCCATGCCGGATCGGCGAACAGGCTTGCGTCGAAAAACTGATCGCGCAAGCGGCGCTGGCGAATGATCTGGCGCACAAGGCGCGGATCGGGCAGCGGAGGCTTCTTGCTGCGGACAAGCCCGGCCATCGCCTCATCCTCGCCCTTGAAATCCCTGCCGGGCGATTCGAAGCGAAAGACACCGCCGCTCGCACTCAGTCCCTGCCGGTCCAGACGTTCGAGCCGCTCGGCAATCTGGCCAACCTGTTCGGTCAGTCGCATCAGGGTGAGGCGGTCCTCCTCACCCAGTTCGCGCAGGCGCATGCCGGGCAAGCCGGTCAGCATGCCGCCAAGCGCAATCACGCGCTCTCCCCTGCCCGGATCGACCAAAATCTGCGCACGCGACTGGTCGAAACAACCGAATACCGCATCGAGCGCATCGAGCGACGTCGACACCACCAGCCGCGCGCCTGACCGCGCCACCCGCACATCGAGCCGGGCCAGCGCCGCAAGCCGGGCGCCATCCACTAGGGGACAATCGAGCAGCACGATATCACCCAGCGCCTGAGGGCCGCCCTCGAGCAGTTCGGCCACCGCCCCACACTGCCCGACACGCAGGCCCGCAGCCGCAGCATCTTCGGCAATCTGATCCCGCAGATGCGCACGATCCGCGAAGATCGATACACTCAGCGGAAGTCCTGCCGGATCATTCGCTGCCTCTGCCCCACGATAGGTGAAATCCGCTTGCATGCCCGACTCCTGTTCAATGGGGAACAGGATGTGAACAAAATGAGATCAGGTCAAGGCCTTATCTCGATCGGCGTGCCATCATCGATTGCCGACCACAGCTCGTCCATTTCTCCATTCGAAACGGCGATGCATCCATCGGTCCAGTCGCCGGGCAGGCGGTCCAGCAGGGAACCGTTGGGCTGGCCATGGATAAAGATATCCCCGCCGGGCGAGCGCCCCAAACCCTGCGCATAGGCGCGATCCTGCGCGTTGGGATAGGAAACACGCAGGCTGAGATGATAGGCGCTGTTCGGGTTGCGCGTGTCGATAGTGTAGCGACCTTCCGGCGTGCGCTCGTCACCCTCGAACCGCTTGTGGCCTTGCGGAACATCGCCGAAGGCAATGCCTGCATATTCGCGGAGCACGGCGCCATCGCGATAGAGTGTCAGCGTCCTGTCGGACTTGTCGACCAGCACGAAATCGGCCTTTTGGGTGAGGGGTTCGCGCTCGACCGGCGCGCAGGCCGCGAGCAGTGTGAACAGTATCACTGCCGCCCACTTCATTCGCCGCGCCCCTGCCCTACGCCAAGCCGGTCGTCGACAAGCTTCCACAGCACCATCAATACGCCGATCACGACGTAATCGTACCAGTCGGGCAGGTCGTATTTCCCCAGCAACCAGAAACTGCCGAACGCCGCCAGGGCAAAGCAGGTGAAGGTCAGCGCCCGGATGACATGCCCGTGCATCCTCAGTCGACGAACGGATCGCGCACGAGGATGGTATCCTCACGTTCCGGGCTGGTGCTGACCAGCGCGACAGGGGTTTCGATCAGTTCCTGCACCCGCTGGATATACTTGATCGCATTGGCGGGCAGGTCGGCCCAGCTGCGTGCGCCTGCGGTGCTTTCGCTCCAGCCTTCCATTTCCTCGTAAATCGGCTCGACCTCGGCCTGGTCGGCGGCGTGCGACGGGAAATAGTCCATGATCTTGCCGCGCAGGCGATAGCCGGTGCAGATCTTCACGGTTTCCAGCCCGTCGAGCACGTCGACCTTGGTCAGCGCAATACCTGTCACGCCCGAAATCGCGCAGCTCTGGCGCACCAGCACCGCATCGAACCAGCCGCAGCGCCGCTGGCGCCCGGTCACGGTACCGAATTCGTGTCCACGCTCACCCAGCCGCTGGCCGACTTCGTCGGAAAGCTCGGTCGGGAAAGGACCGCTGCCGACGCGCGTGGTATAGGCTTTTACGATCCCAAGCACGAAGCCGGTGCTGTTCGGCCCCAGCCCGCTGCCACTCGCCGCCGTGCCGCTGACGGTGTTGCTGCTGGTGACGAAGGGATAGGTGCCGTGGTCGATATCGAGCAGCACGCCTTGCGCGCCCTCGAACAGGATGCGCGCACCCGCCTTGCGCACCTTCTTCAAACGCTTCCAAACCGGCTGCGCGAATTGCAGCACGAAAGGCGCGATGTCACGCAGTTCGGCGAGCAGGGCTTCGCGATCCACCGGCGGCTGGTCGAACCCGGCACGCAAGGCATCGTGGTGCGCGCACAGCCGATCGAGCTGCGGCTCAAGGCTATCGAGATGCGCCAGGTCGCACACACGGATTGCGCGGCGGCCAACCTTGTCCTCGTAGGCCGGGCCGATGCCGCGCCCGGTGGTGCCGATCTTGCCGGTCCCCGCCGCGGCTTCGCGCAGCCCGTCAAGATCGCGGTGGATCGGCAGGATCAGCGGGCAATTGTCGGCAATGGCGAAATTGTCGTCATTGATCTCGACCCCCTGCCCTTCGAGCTTCTCGATTTCCGACTTGAGGTGCCACGGGTCGAGCACCACACCATTGCCGATTACCGACAGCGTGCCGGTAACGATTCCCGAAGGCAGCAGGCTGAGCTTGTAGACATTGCCATCCACCACCAGCGTATGCCCGGCATTGTGCCCGCCCTGGAACCGCACGACAGCATCGGCGCGGCTCGCCAGCCAGTCGACGATCTTGCCCTTGCCCTCGTCGCCCCACTGGGCACCGATCACGGTAACATTTGCCATGGATACACCTTTGCCCCTGCCGGGATGATCCGCAAGGTCCTTCGACAGGACTCGACCTCGGGACGGGATGGGCGGAACGCAGTTGCGCTCCGGATGCGGGGCGCGCGTTAGAGGGTGACCACCGCGCGAGTCAAGCGGTGCAGGCCGCCCGTTTGAGACATTCCGCGACATTTCGAGACTGGACCTGCAACGCGCTTGCAGGGATCATGCGCCGCGTCGGGATTCAGGAGCGAGATATGCGGAAAGTTTCGATTGCCATTGGTGCGGGCATTTTGGCCGTTCTGGGGGTTTCCATCGCCACTGCACAGGATCGCTTGCCGCGAGAATGCAGGCGTGAGATACGCCAGCTTTGCGGCAGTGATCGCGGCGAAATTCGCAATTGCCTGCGCGAGAAGGCTGGCAGCCTGAGCGAAAACTGTCGCACGCAGCTGCGCGAGCGGATTGGCGCTCGACGCGATGCCCCCGCCGATGGCAAGCGGGCAAGAACCGGTACGGGGCAGGAAATCGCCTATGGTGCCGCTCCCCTGCAAAAAGCCGATTTCTGGCCCGGTCGGGGCGAACAAGCGCCGCTGGTGCTGTTCGTCCATGGCGGAGGGTGGAAGCGTGGCGACAAGAACATGATGGACGGCTCACCCATGCTCAGCCATTGGCAGGAAGCGGGATATGCGGTCGCCTCGGCGAATTACCGGCTGGTCCCCGATGCCACGGTCGAACAGCAGGCTGCCGATGTCGCTTCAGCCTTCGCCTGGTTCCGCAGCCATGCCGATGAACTCGGGATTGACCCGGAACGCATTGTGCTGATCGGCCATAGTGCTGGCGCGCACCTTGTCGCGCTGGTCGGGACCGATCCGCAATATCTCGCGGCGAAGGGGTTGTCGCTGTCCGGCATCGCCGGGGTGATCCCCAACGATGGCGCTGCCTATGACGTGCCTTCGCAAATGGGCGAAAACGCAGTCGTGCTGGGCGACACTTACGAACAGGCTTTCGGGACCGATCCGGAACGCCAGAAAGCACTCTCCCCAACAAGGCACGCGGCAGCTCCCAACGCACCTCAATTCCTGCTGATCCATGTCCAGCGGCAGGACGGTATCCGGCAGGCGAAAGGTCTCGAGGCGGCACTCAAGGCTACCGGGACAAGTGTCGAGCGGCACGAATTCGAGGGGCGCGGCCTGCAAGGTCATGCCGAAATCAACCGCAAGCTGGGCGATCCGGCCTATCCCGCAACGGCTGTGGTCGACGCGTGGCTGAAACGCGTATTCGCACGCTAGAGCTTACTCGGCCCGCCTGTATCGAGCGCGTGTGTGCAGCCCAGCGCCACCGCGTTGTCACTATCCGTCAACGCAGCCACGGTTCGCCAGCCTTCGGCGCGCAGCTTGGCAGCCGTCTCGGTATCATGGCCGAGCGGCAGGAACAGCGTGTCAGGCTGGCCATCTCCCGCGACCGCATCGACCAGCCGGTCGCAATAGAGCGTGAAACCGGTCGCGACCTCATCGCTGCCGGAAATCGCATAGGTCCCGCCACGGCCCAGAGCGCCCCGGATACCCTCGGCATAAAGCGTGAAACCGAACCAGCTCTGGTATTCGAAGCCGTGGCGCTCGCTCGGATCGAGCGTAATGCGCGCGCGATTGCCGATCCGGCCGGCTATGGCGCGCAGCCCCTCGATCCGGCTGGCAAGCGCGCCGCCGGCGTCGATTGCAGCCAGTTTCTCGATCGCTTCCCCGAACGGCCCGGCGGCATAGAGCAGCGGCAGGTACGCGTCCCCGCCCACTGCCTTCAAACCACCGGCATCCTTGGTATCGAGTTCGCGACGAACCGCATCGACCTGCCCGGCCTCGAGCGGCAGGGCACTCGCGGCCAGCGTATCGACGAGGTCCGGCAGGGTGAAGTCGATCTGGATTTTCTGCGCCCCGACCGCCTCCAGCGCCTCAATCGCCACCAGTGCGATTTCGCCAGCCGCCGCCGCGCTGTCGCTGCCGATCAGTTCACCGCCCAGCTGGAGCCGCTGGCGCGAAGGATCGAGCTGGTCTGCGCGGATAACAGCCGTATCGCCCGCATAGGCCAGCCGCAGCGGGCGCGGGGCAGCCGCCATGCTGGTCGCGGCGATGCGCCCGATCTGCGGAGTGATATCGCTGCGCAGGGCCAGCGTGCGCAGGCTATGCGGATCGACAAAGCGGAACATGCGCCGGGCACGCACGCCCTCCATCCGCCCGGCAAGGCTCTTTTCGAATTCGACCAGCGGCGGACGCACCCGGTCATAGCCATGGCTGTCGAGCACACCCAATGCTTCACGCATCACGCGGGTAAGCACCGCCGCTTCGCGCGGCAGGCGATCTTCGAGTCCTTCGGGCAGGAGATCGTCGGATAATGTCATATCGCCGCGCGCCCTGCCCTATTGCCGGTCAGAATTCCAGCGCCTTGACCACTTTCACGCCCTCGAGCGCGCAAGCATCCTTGATCACCGCATCCGGAATCGGCTGGTCAACGCTGAGCAGCAGCACCGCCTCCCCGCCCGCATCGCGGCGACCGAGGTTGAAGGTACCGATATTGATCCCGTGCTCACCCAGCAGGGTCCCGATGCGGCCGATAAAGCCGGGCGCGTCTTCGTTGACGATATAGAGCATATTGCCCGCCAGTTCGGCTTCGATCCCGATACCGAACATCTCGACCAGACGCGGGTTGTCATTGCCAAACAGCGTCCCTGCGACCGATCGATCACCGGCATCAGTTGCGACGGTGACCCGGATCAACGTGTTGTAGGCACCCTCTTTCTCGTGCCGGACCGAACGGACATCCAGCCCCCGCTCCTTCGCGAGATAAGGCGCGTTGACCATGTTCACAGTGTCCGAATACTGCTTCATCAGGCCAGCGAGCACTGCGCCCTCGATCGGCTTGCCCGAAAGGTCTGCCGCCGCGCCTTCACGCTCGATACTGATCTGGGTGAGGTTGCCATGCGCCAGCTGCCCGACCAGCGAACCCAGCTTTTCCGCAAGCCCCATATAGGGCTTGAGCTTGGGCGCTTCTTCCGCGCTGAGGCTGGGCATGTTGAGCGCATTGGTGACCCCGCCATTGACGAGGTAATCCGCCATCTGCTCGGCCACCTGAAGCGCGACATTGACCTGCGCTTCGGTCGTGCTTGCACCAAGGTGCGGGGTCGAAATGAAGTTCGGCGTGCCGAACAGCGGGCTTTCCTTCGCCGGTTCGGTCGCGAACACGTCAAGCGCAGCGCCCGCGACATGACCGCTGTCGAGCATGTCCTTCAACGCTTCCTCGTCGATCAGACCGCCGCGCGCGCAATTGACGATGCGCACACCCGGCTTGGTCTTGGCGAGGTTCTCGCGGCTGAGGATATTGCGCGTCTGGTCGGTCAGCGGAGTGTGCAGGGTGATGAAATCCGCCCGCGACAGCAGTGTGTCGAGATCGGCCTTCTCCACACCCAGCTCAACCGCGCGATCTTCGGTCAGGAAGGGATCGAAAGCGACGACCTTCATCTTCAGGCCAAGCGCGCGGCTGGCAACGATGCTGCCGATATTGCCTGCGCCGATCAGGCCCAGCGTCTTGCCGGTCAGTTCGACGCCCATGAAATCGCTCTTGGGCCATTCGCCCGCCTGCGTGCGCTTGTCGGCAGCCGGAATCTGGCGCGCGACGGCAAAGATCAGCGCAATGGCGTGTTCTGCAGTGGTGATCGAATTGCCGAAAGGGGTGTTCATCACCACCACGCCCCGGCCGCTGGCATAGGGAATATCGACATTGTCGACACCGATACCGGCGCGACCGATGACCTTGAGGTTGGTCGCCGCATCGAGAATGGCAGGGGTCACCTTGGTCGAGGAACGGATGGCAAGGCCATCATATTCACCGATACGGGCGGCCAGTTCTTCCGGCGTTTCGCCGGTAATCACATCGACGTCGCAGCCGCGCTCTTCGAAAATACGCGCCGCGTTCGGGTCCATCTTGTCGCTGATAAGGACTTTGGGTTTGGTCATCGTAATGTCCTTGAATGATCCCCCGCGCAGGCGGGGGTCTGTGTCGGAAATGTCGGAGGGTGCGGCCTGAGGTCCCCGCCTTCGCGGGGACGCACAATCAGCCAGCCTTCACCTGCTCATACGCCCACTCGATCCACGGCAGCAGGCGCTTGAGGTCCTCCTGCTCGACCGTGCCGCCGCACCAGATGCGCAGCGACGGCGGGGCATCGCGATAGCCGTTGAAGTCGTAACCGACATCGCGGTCTTCGAGCAGCTTGACGATTTTCTTCGGCACGGCGGCCTTCTCGTCGTCAGGCAGGCTGTCATACCACTCGCCCTGGAACACGAAGCAGACACCCGTATTGGTGCGCTTTGCCGGGTCGGAGACCATGTTGCGCAGCCATGGAGTCGCCTCGATCCAGTCGAGCACGATCTTCGCATTGGCATCGGCGCGTTCGAACATCGCCTTGCGCCCGCCCATCGCCTGCGCCCATTCGAGCGCGTCGATATAGTCTTCGGTCGCCAGCATCGATGGCGTGTTGATCGTCGCGCCCTCGAAAATGCTGCGGTTGATCTTGCCGCCCTTCTTGAGGCGGAAGAGCTTGGGCAGCGGCCATTCGGGGTCGTATTCCTCGATCCGCTCAACCGCCTTGGGGCTGAGGATCAGCATGCCGTGCTGGGCTTCACTGCCCATCACCTTCTGCCAGCTGTAGGTTGTGGCATCGAGCTTGGCCCAGTCCATCTCCATCGCGAAGACGGCGCTCGTCGCATCGTTGATCGTCACACCTTCACGGCCCGGGGCGAGCCAGTCCGTATTGGGGATTTTGGCGCCCGAGGTGGTGCCGTTCCAAGTGAAGACGACATCGCTATCCTGCGGAATGCTCGCAAGGTCGGGGATTTCGCCATAATCGGCATCGAGTGTGGTCAGCTGTGGCAGCTTGAGCTGCTTCACCGCATCCTGGATCCAGACATTGCCGAAGCTTTCCCATGCCGCCACCGTCGCCTTGCGATCGGGGCGCAGCATCGTCCACATCGCACATTCAAGCGCGCCGGTGTCCGATGCGGGCATGATGCCGACAAGGTAATCCTCAGGCACGCCGAGCATTTCCTTCGACAGGTCGATGGCATATTTCAGCCGCGACTTGCCAAGGGCGCTGCGATGCGAGCGTCCGAGCGATTCGGTTTTGAGGTTGGAAGCGGACCAGCCCTTGTGCTTGGCGGTCGGTCCGGACGAAAAGAAGGGGCGCTCTGGCTTGAGCGTCGGTTCAGCAGTCATGTATTCTCTCCTTGCAGAGAGCACGCGCGGCGTTGGGACCGCGTGGCCCGCTGGCCGCAGTAATGTTGCGCCGCAACAAGTCAAGCGCGCAATCGAATGCACCGTTGAAAAGCCCATACGGCAAGATGAATGCCGCACTCGCCAAGCGCGAATTGCCGTTCTATGGCCGCAGGTGATGGAGACACGTGACCTTCGTATCGCCCTGTTCAGCGGCAACTACAATTACGTCCGCGACGGGGCCAACCAGGCGCTGAACCGGCTGGCGGAATATCTGCTGCGGCAAGGCGCGGCGCTGCGCGTCTATGCGCCGACCACCGATACGCCCGCTTTCGAGCCGACGGGCGATCTCGTCAGCGTACCCAGTGTCGCCATCCCCGGTCGCGCCGAGTACCGCGTGCCGCTGGGCCTGTCGAAAGCGAACCGAGCCGACCTTGCTGAATTTGCGCCCAATGTGATCCACACCAGCTCTCCCGACCCGACGGGTCATGCAGCCGTGCGCTGGGCCCGCGCCAACGACATTCCGGTTCTCGCATCGGTGCATACGCGCTTCGAGACCTACCCCCGCTATTACGGGCTGGGCTTTACCGAGCCGTGGCTGGAGGCGATCATGCGGCGGTATTACAACCGCTGCAACGCGCTGGTCGCGCCTTCGCAGAGCATGATCGAAACGCTGCTCGAACAGGGCATGCACAAGGATATTTCGCTGTGGACGCGCGGCGTCGATCGAACCATTTTCGCTTCGGAGAAACGCGACCTCGCGTGGCGGCGTGAACACGGGATCGACGATGGCGATGTCGCCGTGGTCTTCCTCGGCAGGCTGGTAATGGAAAAAGGGCTCGACATCTTTTCCGAAACCATCGTCCAGCTGCGCAAGATGCAGGTGCCGCACAAGGTGCTCGTCATCGGCGATGGCCCCGCGCGCGGATGGTTCGAGAAGGCACTGCCCGGCGGCACCTTCGTCGGCTTCCAGACCGGAGCCGACCTCGGCCGGGCGCTCGCGAGCGGGGATATCTTCTTCAATCCCTCGATCACCGAGACTTTCGGCAATGTGACGCTCGAAGCGATGGCATGCGGCCTGCCGGTTGTCGCAGCGGGGGCGACTGGCGCATCGAGCCTTGTCACCGATGGCGTGACAGGCAGGCTCGTACCGCCCGGCTCGGCCCAGGCTTTTGCCGAGGCAATTGCGCCCTATTGCACCGACGACGCGCTGCGCACCGCGCATGGCACAGCGGGCGAGGAAAAGAGCAAGCTCTACGACTGGGACACGATCAACCAGGCGGTGGCGGATACTTACCTCCGCCTGGTCGAGACGCGCAAAGGCTGAAGCTTACCGCAGCACGCCTTCGCGGCGCATCTTCATGGCATACCACAGGGTAAACAGCGTCGTAGCCCAGATGACCACGTCAAGCACCGGGTTTGACATGTCTGCTGGCACGGTGGTGACGAAATGCTGGAAAACCGTCGTGCCGATCAGGCCAACCACCGAAATCGCAAGCGAAATCACCGCCCAGCGCGAACGCAGCAGCAACAGCACCGAACCGAAGAACGCACCCCAGACCCCGAGCGCCCAGACAGAGTTTGCCCAGACCGGGAAGCTGTCGAAATAGGCGATCTGGTCAGGCGTCATTCCCAGATCGGCGAGCTTGCCCAGCCGGGTCATCAGATAGCTTGTGATCCCGACCGAATTCCACAGCAGTGTAAGCAAGCCGACCACCCACAGGTGCCACGGCGTTTTCGTTGCGGTGTTCATAATATCCCTCCCTCAAGGTGCGACCCTTGTAATGCGTGAATTTTGCCCATGTCTCGCGTCATTGGCAATCCCGATGCAGAGCGCCTAGATAGCGGCGATGACCGATCTCTTCGCAGACGAGCTTCCGCAAAGTGCAGCGCGGGATGGAGTGCGCGAGGACGCACCGCTCGCCGATCGCCTGCGCCCGCGCTCGCTTGGCGAGGTAATCGGGCAAGATCACCTGACCGGCCCGGAGGGCGCAATCGGGCGGATGGTTGCTGCCGGTCGCCTCTCCAGCATGATCCTGTGGGGGCCGCCGGGTACCGGCAAGACCAGCATCGCGCGCCTGCTCGCCGATGCAGTGGGGATGCGGTTTGAAAGCGTCAGCGCGGTTTTCTCCGGCGTGGCAGATTTGAAAAAGGCGTTCGCCGCAGCCGATGTTGCTGCGCAGGCCGGGCGCAAGACGCTGTTGTTCGTGGACGAAATCCACCGCTTCAACCGCGCGCAGCAGGATGGCTTCCTGCCTTTCGTCGAGCGCGGAACCGTCACGCTGGTCGGCGCGACAACCGAAAATCCGAGCTTCGAGCTCAACGCCGCCCTGCTCAGCCGGGCGCAGGTGCTGATCCTGCACCGGCTCGATGCCGATGCGCTGGGCAAGCTATTGGACCGAGGTGAGCAACTCGAAGGCCCCCTGCCCCTGACCGATGAAGCACGCGCGGCGCTGATCGCCAGCGCCGATGGCGATGGGCGGTTCCTGCTCAACCAGGCCGAAACGCTGTATAATGCCAAGATCGCGGAACCGCTCGACCCATCCGCGCTCGGGCAGTTTCTCCAGCGCCGTGTCGCCGTCTACGACAAGGACCGCGAAGGGCATTACAACCTCATCAGCGCGCTTCACAAAAGCCTGCGAGGCTCGGACCCACAGGCGGCGCTCTATTATCTTGCGCGGATGCTGACTGCAGGGGAAGAACCGCTCTACGTCCTGCGCCGCATCACTCGCTTTGCGAGCGAGGACATCGGCCTCGCCGACCCGCAGGCACTGACCCAGTGCCTCGCAGCCAAGGATGCCTATGAATTTCTCGGCAGTCCCGAGGGTGAACTCGCCATCGTGCAGGCCTGCCTCTATTGCGCCACCGCGCCCAAATCGAACGCCGCCTACAAGGCGCAGAAGGCCGCGTGGAAAAGCGCGAAGGAAACCGGCAGCCTGATGCCGCCGCAAAACATCCTCAACGCCCCGACAAAGCTGATGAAAGATATCGGCTATGGCAAAGGATATGCCTATGATCACGATGCGGATGGCGGCTTCTCGGGCGCGAATTACTGGCCGGGGGACATGACACCGCAAGAATATTATGCGCCAGTCGAGCGCGGGTTCGAACGCAAGGTGAAGGAGCGGATGGAATGGTGGAACAGGAAGCGCACCGAACTGCGCGAGGGCTGACTGCATTCGGCTTTATCGCGCTGGCGCTGGCCGCCGCGCTTCCAGCCGTGGCCCATCCCGACAAGGCACCTTCCACCTTCTATTGCGATGCCTTGCCGGTCGATCCCGAAACGATCAGCCCCGAACAGAACCCGCTCGCCCTGCCCGACGATTGGAAAGACTTTGCCAAACTCACGGATCACTGGATTGCCGTGAAAACCCGGTCCGATACGACGCATTGCGTTTCGGTAGACTGGATCCTGGCAGGTGAGGATTACGAACGCTTCGATGACCGGTTCGCAGGGTTCGAATGGACCGGCTATGAGGCATGGGGCTATATCCTGATCGACACGGCCGGAACCGGTCGCGATATCGATACCGGCGCGCGGCCCGTCTTTTCACCGCATGGCTACAGCTTTGCGACCATCCAGTTTTCGGACGCCGGTTGGGGCGGATTTGAAGGCTTTGCCATCTGGCGCATCGCCCCGAAGACGATTGAGCCAATTCACGTTACCACCGACCTGCCTTCCCTGACCGACTGGCGGATCGACCGGTGGGAAGACGAGGACTGTCTTCACCTGTCCGCAGTGCCGTGGGATCGGATCGATGGCAACTGGGACAACCTGCCCAGGCTTGCCCGCGACCACTACGTCGCCGCGGCTGCAAAGGGATGGGAAATCATGCCCGGAGAAGCCTGCCCCACCTACGATGCGCCCTGATCGCTTCACCCGCTTCCTTGCAATCGACTGGTCGGGCGCAGCGGGGGAGCGGCACAAAGGGATTGCGCTGGCATTGGCGGATGCACGAGGTGGGCCGCCAGTGCTGGTCGAGGCCCCCGGTCGCGGCTGGTCCCGCATGGAAGTGCTGGACCTGCTGCAGGAGCTTCCCGGCGATACGCTGGTTGGCATGGACCTCGGCATTTCGCTGCCCTTCGCCGATTGCGGTGCATTCTTCCCTGGCTGGCAAGACAGCCCGCCCGACGCGAAATCGCTATGGGCGCTGGTTGACGAGCTTTGTGCGGAAGATCCGCATCTTGCCGCCAGCAGTTTCGTGGACCATCCGCAGCTCAGCGCCTATTTCCGGCGGCATGGCGCGCGCGAAGGCGGGCATTTTCGCTGTGACGGCGCGCCGCATGGACGCGGGCGCTTCCGCATCACCGAACACGCGCAGGCAGCGATGGGCTGCAAGCCCTATTCTAACTTCAACCTTGTCGGCGCTGCGCAGGTCGGCAAGTCGAGCCTGACCGGCATGCGCTTGCTTCACCGGTTGCATGGTACCGTACCCGTGTGGCCGATCGTCCCCCTGCCGGAGACCGGTTCGGTAGTGGTTGAAATCTACACCAGCCTCGCCGCGCTTGCGGCCGGGCGCAGTGCCACGCAGGCAAAAATGCGCAGCTATGCAGCACTCAACGATGCACTGGTCGCGCTCGGTTCGCCACCGGTCGCAGGACGCGGCCCGATCGACGATCACAGCTCCGATGCGCTGCTCACAGCCGCATGGCTGCGCAAGGCCGGGCACGAGGCGGAAAACTGGCTCCCCTGCGGCCTCACCCGCAATATCGCGGCGACCGAAGGCTGGACCTTTGGCGCGCGCTAGTTCACCCGGGCCATCCGGGGGATGCATGGACGCCGACAAGGGACAAGTTATCGAATTCCTGTGCGATCCCGCACTCGAAGGCCGCATTCCGGTGCCGGAACGGGCAATCCGCTTTGCGCCCGAATGGTTCAAACGACTGGACCGCGAGATGGGCATGCCCGATGCGCAGGGCATGCCGGGCATGACTGTCAAAGCCTGCCTGCCGGTGACCGATGCGCTCTCGCTCGGCTTCATCATCCCGCTGCCGTTCGACATCATGCTGCGCGTGCCGGAGGACCGCGTATCGATCCAGTTCGGCTGGGCGCCGGACGTGCCGTTCCAACCTGTGGAGCAGCATCATCCCGGCCAGATCGGCGCGCCGGAACCCCCATTCGAACGCGCGATGCCGCTGAAATTCATCAACCCGTGGCGCGTTCGCGTGCCGGCCGGTTATTCGGTGCTGTTCGCCCCGCCTTTCAGCCGCCCGGACCTGCCCTTCACCTGTTTCGGCGGGCTGGTCGATTGCGACCGCTTCGATACGACGATCAATTTCCCGTTCCTGTGGACAGGCGATCCGGGCGAGCATTTCCTGCCTGCCGGTACGCCCATGGTGCAGGCAGTGCCGATCCAGCGTTCGGCGATGCTCAGGCAATCGCAGGCACGCGGTTCTACGCCCGCCGAGCTGGAAGAACAGGCTGCCGCCGCGGGCCGGAAATATGGTGAGGAATCGGTCTATGCGAAGGACTGGCGGGTCAAGAAGTAGCCCTGTGGTAGCCCCGTGATGGCACTGTGGCGGCTCCGTCTCTTGGGGGCTGGACTTTCGGCGCGCGCTGGGCGAAAGGCGCTGGCCGCATGGCATGCCGGTTTAGCTCAGTTGGTAGAGCAGTTGATTTGTAATCATCAGGCCAGGGGTTCGAATCCTCTAACCGGCACCATTTCCTTTTCGGGGCCAGAAATCGCCCTTAAAGCCTTGAACGGCAAGGAAATTTCGGGGGTTTGAAAGCCCTCAAAACGGTCGAATACGATCTTCCCACCAAACACCAGTTTGAGCATAGCGCGGCGGTCTTCCAACCGACCACTTTCCCAAAGATTCCAAGGGTTTGCCAGAAATTTGAGAGCGGTTTGAAAAGTTGACTGATAGTCGCGAGCAGGCGTGCCACATTTTGCGATCTTTTCGGCCAGAATCAGCTTCTGGCGTTCGAGTTGATCGACCTTCTGCTCATAGGCTCGCACAATCGCTCCGCTATCGGCTTCGACAAGCCGATCTACGACCTGAGCGAGCTTGCGCTCAATTTGCCCGATCTCGACGCGCATCTGAGTGATGCGCTCGCGGCCAGCATTGGCGCGCTTCTTCCAGAAGTCCTGGAATATCTCATTGGCCAGTCGAAAGAGGGACGGTGCAGGCGTGAGAGCCTTCACCATTTCGTGCAGCGCATCTTCGATCCGCGCACGAGGAATGGACTTCTTCTCGCCAGAGCAGCCACGCTGGCGGCACATATAGTACGGATAGAGGGAGTTCCGCCCCTTCGACCATGCAGCAGTCATGGGATGGCCGCAATCAGCGCAGCAGACCACGCCCCGCAAAGGAAAATCCTCATTGAGGTCTTTGCGGGTGATCGCATAGCCCTTGGTCTTTAGGCGCTTCTGGATCAGCTCGAATGTTTCGAGGCTGATAAGCCCCTCATGCTGACCCTTGCGCAGGCTGACATTCCACTCTGGGAATTCCAGATAACCTGAGAACAGCGTTTGCGTGAGGAGCTGATTCACGCGCTCGTTCAGCACAACGCCATGCCGACACTTCGGAAATTCAGGCTGTGCCTCAAAGAAGCGCTTCACTTCAGCCTGAGAGGCAAAGCGCCCGCTGGCAAAGCCTTCCAAGCCTTCCTTGATGATCGAGGCCAAAGGTTCATCGGGCACCATCAGCTTGCCGCCGCCAGATTGGCGCTGAAAGCGATAGCCCCACGGGGCTTTGAACACCCAATAGCCATTCAGCATGCGCCCACGCATGCGGTTCTTGGTTTGCTCGCCATTCTTCTGGCGCTGGTGCTGCGACACACTCGCCAGCAGGTTTTCGACAAGGACACTGTCAGAGTCCTCGCCAAACTCGATTGACGGGGATTCCAGCGTCGCACCCGCAGAAGCGATTGCGCCGCGCAGTTGCAGGTGCGCCTCGAGGCCACGCGCAAGGCGGCTGATATCGTCGATGATGACGACCAGCTCTTTCTTCCTGTTGCCTCGAAGAGCGTTACCTGAAACGCTTTGAGATCGCCCTGCGCGATCCCCGCCTGTCTCCCGACATGCGCTACGAGGCAACGGGGCAGGCTATTCGCCTGATGCGGCTGCAGCTTGGGCCGCTCTTCAACTAGGCTGACTTCCGCCCAAACAACATGGGCCGCGCAGGTAATCCGACCTTCTCAAACAATGGAGGACGACCATGCCGCGAGTGACCCGCCGAGATTTATTGGATTGCAGGATCGACCTTTACGACCAGTGCCAGGGTCTTGCAGCGACGCTTGAAATCAATCTTGCCGATTTCGCGGGGCGGCTCGGTATCGCGACCGACCGCGAGTTAGCGATGATGCGCAATGGCGAGCCCTGTATCCCGATCTCTTCGATCCCACGGCTGGCCATATTGATGATGCGGCTTCAGGATCAGGTGAATGCGGCATATTTCCGACAGTTGCAGGAGGCTTGGCCTTCCGACGAGGTGCAGGGTGAACTCTTTCCCTTGGACGATGAATTCGACGATTGTCCGTTCTGACGGTCTGCATGTGTCAGTCCGATGCTCCTATGACGATCACATGCTCACGGAAATGTGCCCCTCGGCTTCTCTTCATGGGGACTAAGACACGGTGCCAGCGGGGATCAATGCGGCTCGCTTCCTTCGTGCAGCTCCGCCCCCGTGAAACGGGCTGGCGGCATTTGACCCCGCGTGGGCACCCCCGTGTCTTTCCAGTGCTCCCATGAAGCCGACGGGCTCATCCGTTCGGCAAAGTGAAAAGGAGCATCAAAATGTCTGACACCAACACAAACCGTCCCGCCTTCCGTCTCTATTCCGTCAACGGCGAAGGCAAGTCCGCCCGCTGGACCGATATCGGAGTGGCCTGGCCGACCCGCGACGGGAAAGGCTTTTCCCTCAATCTGAACGCCCTTCCGCTCAATGGCCGAATCGTCATGCGCGAAGTGACCGAGAAAGAGGCCGCCGCTTGAGGCGGCCTCAGCCTCATCGGGGGCTGATACCGCGACGAGCCAATTCGTCGCGGATCATCAGCATGGCAGTCGAGGCATTGCTGAAATTGTCGCTGAGGCGCGGGTTGTTTGCAATCTCGCGCGTAGCTCGTTGAAACAGGTCGCGAAGCTGGGCCTCGCTTTTGGCTTTCAAGCCGTCTTTCGTCAGTCGGAACATGGCATCCTCCCTTGAGGTTTTCCGCTGCCCACCACGGGCCGCGTTACGGGAGGAGTGGTTGAATCCGAGGCTTTGACAGATGCATTGCCCGCAATCGAAAGGATGACTGAAGAAGGCTTTACGCCTTGCATCCCCACCGTCACGGGAATCGGATTAGAAGCTCCGGTCTGGGTAACAACGCGGCAGCTGTGTTTGGGAAAAGAGAAAACCGCTAAGGATGGCCGTTCAGGCTGAAGGGCTTGAGAGCGGCGAGCACCAGCTATGGCCTAACTGTTTCGAGATTACCGTCCGAGTTCAAGTCCGCGCGTCGGCGCGCTTCGGGATTGCTCCCTCGCTTGCCCTGCGCTCCGCGAGAATTCGCTACGGATCGTTTGCTGACTGCCATCCCGCATGAGGCGATAATTAGCTGCCTGATTGTGCAGGCTCAGAATCTGCCGCGCATGGCGCTCACGCGTCTGTTTGATCTGCTCTTGCAGCTTGCGACGTTCGGCATGTTGAGCATTCAGCATGGCCTGACGCTGATCGCGGTCGCGGCGCAGCGCGTGATAGGCCTCGAACTCGTTCTTCTTGACCATCTTGGCGTGATCGCCCGTCAAGCGATCCCACAGGCCCCGAACACCCGTCCGCAGACGACTTGCCCGCTCTTTGGTCTCGCGCTGCCACCGCTCGCGCTGGCCTTTGGCCATGCGCTGACGCTCCTCAGCGTGAGCCAGTTGCATTTCCTTTTTCTTCTCGGCGAGGGGTTTCAGCGCGTCCCGCGCCATGCGCTTGGCTTCTTGGAGGAAGCCATCGAGACGAGGCGCAATGGCGTTTGCAATATGCGCCTTGGTTTCCTCGACACTGCGTAAGGCATCCGCCTTCCCAAGGCGAGCCGTCACGTCCTTGGCTTTCACGCCAATCAGGCGCGAGAGCGCGAAGACCTCGCCCTCGTAGGTGACGGCCACATGGGAGCGCCTATCACCCTTGGCCAGATAAAGGCCGCGCTCTTCAAGCGCGTGAGCAAAGGTTTGCGCACTGTCCGAGACCGCCCAACATTCCTGGGCAATCCCTTTGACGGACTTGGCATCCAGCCCCGCGCGCTTGGCCTGCTGCCATTCGTCCAGCGTGAAATTGCGCGGATCACGCGCTTTGCTGTCCATCAGGCCGGACGGCATCTTCCAGCCGTTTTCGAGATAGAGCTGCTTCGAGACTTCGCGCAGCTTGGATTTGAAGAAGGAAAGCTGTTTGGCGGTCATGGTCTCGGCATCGATGCGTGACCAGACCGCATGCGCATGGCGGCGGCCTTCCTTTTCATGGAAGACCACCATGCGGGGCTGACCTTGCAGGTCGAGCTTCTCCTCGATGGAGGCGAGCGCACCCTCAAAGACCTCGATGGCGACATTTTCGGTTTCGGGAGGGTTGAGCGAGACGGAGAAGAGATACTGCTTGCAGCGCGTCCCTTTGGCCATCGCTTGGGCTTCTTTCATCGCGCCCATGACGTTCTCTGACATGAAGCCACGGACTTCGTGCACCTCGACATGCTCGTTTTCTTCGGTCTTCAGAAGGTGTTGACCGAGTTGAGCCGCGCCGCTGCGTTGAGAGGCCTTGAGGATCATGGCGTGACCTCCAGTCCCAAGGCCTGAATGAGCAGCTTCCGAATCTCGGCGATATCCTTCGAGGCATCTAGCAATGCCTCTTCGGTTTCGGGCGTGACGGGCAGTGTCCCGAGATTGGCAAGTTTCGCGAGCTGGTTGAGGTTGTTTGCGATGCGCGATTGGCCGAGCTGGCCAAGCACGCGCAGCAGGGAATCTTGGTCGATCTGACTGAGACGCTTGCGGCGCGGCGGCTGATCGAGAAGGCGCGAGCGGATATAGGCTCCGAGCGGCATGCCTTCGGCCTGCTCTGAGAGCCTTGCCCGCTCTTCAAACGAGAGGCGGAGAGAGAAGGGAGGATCGTATGGCTTGCGTGCCATCCAGCCCTCCGATCTCAAGACCTACGACGACGCCTCCGCACGGTCGCCAGACGACGGTCGCGCGGTGCGTCCTCGTCCTCACCTTCAAGTTCATCGGGATCGAATGTCTGGCTGAGGCTGGTGTGCTGGAGAATCTTCTCCCAGCCTGCCAATTCCTCTAGGATTTGGTTTGTAAACACTCCCTCAGAGTGCACCATCTTCCCTACATTTGCGCTGGCGCAAGCGGGATCGCCTGGTCGGCCAGCATCAGCGCGCCGGTGATACCTGCATTGTCACCCAGTTCGGGCGTAACGATCTGGTGGCGCGCGCCAGCAGCAAGGTAGCCATTGTCGAGCCGCAGGGCCTCCTGCCGCACCAGGCCGATCAGTCCCGGCGTCTTCATCACACCCCCACCCAGCACCACCGCTTCGACAGCGGTGATCGCGAACAGGTTGTGGCAGAGCTGCGCGAGATAGCCCGCCACGATGCCATGCGCCTCATGGGTCGGGGAAAGGTCGGACAGGGTCGCTCCCCAACGTGCCAGTATCGCCGGGCCACTGGCCACGCCTTCGAGGCAGGCACCGTGATGCTTGCAGACCCCGGCAAACCCCATTTCGGCATGCGGGCGCTGAACGAAAATATGCCCCATTTCCGGATGCGCCGCGCCATGGACCGGCCACCCGCCGATCACCAGCCCGCCACCAATGCCCGTGCCGACAGTGATGTAGGCCAGCGAAGAAACGCCGCGGCCTGCCCCCGATTTCGCTTCAGCCAGCGCCGCTGCATTGACATCGGTGTCGAAGCCGATGGGAACGCCCAGGGACCCGGCGAAATAACCGGCAATGTCGCAACCGGCCCAGCCCTGCTTGGGTGTATTGCCGATATGCCCCCATGTGGCCGACGAAGGGTCGAGATCGACCGGGCCGAAGCTGCCGATGCCCAGTGCATCAACCCGATCATGCCGCCTGAACCACTCAAGCGCCTCCGCCAGCGTCTCGTCAGGCTGGCGGGTCGGAATGACATGCCGGTCAGCAATTTCTGTGGGCGAATGCCCCACTGCAAGCACGAATTTCGTGCCGCCGGCCTCGATCGCCCCCAGCAAGCGGCGAGCCTCAGTAGTGCGGCGGGTCTTCCCGGCGCGCCGGGATCGGTTGACCGTTTACCATGCCGGGACCACCCATCATCCCCGGATGGCCGCCAAGACGCTGGATCGTCGCCATGTCCTCGCGCTGGACGATACCGGGGATCAGGAACGCGTCGACGATCCACCAAACCGACAGGACCGCCCAGCCAAGCAAGAAAGGAATCCAGCCAAGCAGAAGCAGCAGAAGCTGCGCGATAGCCGTGCCCGTCTGCCCGAGATAAAATCGGTGTGCGCCAAAGCCGCCCAGAAAAAACCACAACAGGTATGCAGCTCCGGTCGACTTTTTCTGCGCCTGAAACATCATTTGAAGGCGTGTGTTGTCGTCCATCTCGTCCCCCGCCAAAGCATTGTCCCGCCGAGGATGGAGCAGCATGCGCTGCCAGTCAATCTGCCGCCTCGGGAGTTGATTCTCCAACCGTCGGAAGGGCAATCCGCGCGATCGTCCAGCCGTCTCGCCGCTCCATCGAAAACTCACCGCCAACTGCGGTCGCGCGCGTCGCCATGTTTTCCAGACCACGCCCACCCGCGCGCGGACCTTCGAAGCGCGAGCCGTTGTCGAGCACACTGATCGCATCGCGTTCAACCAGCACTTCGATCCGGTTACCATCGCTGTGCTTGAGCGCATTGGTCATCGCTTCCTGCAGGACGCGGAACACCTGCAGCACCGAACGCGGTGGCATTTCGGGCAGGCTGCCGCCGGAACGATCGGTCCAGTCGAACGCAAAGCCGCCTGCAGGGACGCGTTCTTTCGATCGTTCGCGCAGCAGGGCAAGCGCAGAATGGAGCGACTCGCCCACCGTATCCATCGAATCGATCAGCAGGCGCATCTCGTCGATGACGCCCTGCAACCCGCTCGCCACCTTCTCCGGCTCTGCCTTGCCGCGCCGCGCGGCGAGCATCATCGACATCAGCGAAGAGCCGAGGCCATCATGCATATCGCGCAGGATGCGCTGGCGTTCCTCCTGGTGCGCCTGCTCGCGCAGCAGCCCCTTCTCGCGGTCATGGGCGATGGCAAGCTCTGCGGTCCGGTCAGCCAGCTGGGTCTGGAGCAGCGTATTGATCTGCTCCGCAGAACGAAACAGGCGGATGTTGCGCGAGATAAAGCCGACCGCCAGTGCGACCAGCAGGACCGGCAGTACGATGTTGAGCACCGGCAAGCGCAATTCCGGGCTGCGCACCAGCAAGTCGCGCGTTATCACCACCACCATGGCGCTGTAGATCGCAAATTCGAAATGCATGGTCCGGTCGATGCGCGGGAATTTCCACACGAGCAGCAGGGCAAGACCGACCATGCCGATAACCGTTGCCACGAACCCGACAACCTCTTCGGACAGCACCATCCCGCCGGTGCCGGTGCGTGTCGAATAGGCTATCGCCGTCGCAAGGATAACCGCCGGAATCACGCCTGCCGCGACCTTGCCGAGATGCGGAATCCGGCTGCCGCCCCAGCTGTTGATCAGCAATATCCAGAAGAATGGCAGGGTTATGTAGACCAGCACCATGAAGAACGACCGCAAGCGGATGGGGAGCGGCATGGACCCCCACAACTGCAACATGATCGCGCAACCCCACAGGGCGGCGACGGTTGCAAGCCAGAACAGGTAGGGCTGCCGGTCCCCCCGGTACCAGGCGAGGAAGGCGAGTATCGCTACCATGAAGCCGATCGCCATGCTGACGAGCTTGTAGTCGGTCAGGATAAACGCGCGCAGCCCGTATACCTGCTGCAAATCGGCATAGTCGGCGAGCAGCGGCTCGTTGATCGTCAGCGCCAACCCGCCTTCCTTTGCAGCCAGCAGCATCACCAGCTCGTTCCGCCCTGTCTGCAAGCTTTCAGGTGGTACGCGCAGGATGGCATGGTGGCTGCGCCCTTCCAGACCGACGGAATCGAGCGCCAGATCGCCCCGGCGCAGCACTTCCATCCGGTTCATCCTGATCTGGTAGGCGTCGGCCCGCATCTCGTGCAACAAACCCAGACCGTCCTGCGGCACGCGTTCGAGATCGAACACGAAGCGCACTGCGTGGTGCTTCGCCTGGCAACAGATCCGAAGCGGCGGCTCGAAAGCCTCATACTCGGCTTGTCCCACCGCCTCCCACGTCGGAGCGGTGGGTTCGGCAATCTCGCTAGCCCCAATGGCGATATAACGAATGCTGTCCTTGTCGGCGTCGAAAACCGTCAGGATGGCGAACCACAGAGCCATTTGCGCGAGCACGAGCAGGGCCAGCAGACGCACACGGTCGGCTGTCATCCACGACATCGGCTGCTGGCTTTCCATAGTCCCCACACTGGCCCCGGTTCGCGCAACGGCCGATCATGCCGGAAGCGCTGCGGGATCGGCAAAGCCCGGTACTGGCAATTCGATCCGTGCGACAGTCGTATCGCCTTTGCGAGAAACCGCAAATGAACCGCCGATCATGCTGGCACGCGCGGCCATGTTTTCAAGGCCGCGTCCACCATCGCGCGGCCCGTCGAACCGCGAGCCATTGTCGATCACGCTTATCGCATCGCTTTCGACCAGCACCTCGATCCGGTCGCCATCGCTGTGTTTGAGCGCATTGGTCAGCGCCTCCTGCAGGATGCGGAACACCTGCAAAACTGCGCGCGGAGGCATCTCGGGCAAGGCGCCGCCTGAATTGTCGGTCCATTCGAACGCAAAACCGCCTTCGGGCACGCGTTCTTTCGCGCGGTTGCGGAACAGGGTGAGCGCCGAATTGAGCGATTCGCCGACGGTATCCATCGAATCGATCAGCAGACGCATCTCGTCGATCACGGACTCAAGCCCGCTCGCCACCTTCTCCGGCTCCGCCTTGCCGCGTCTTGCGGCGAGCAACATCGACATCAGCGATGACCCAAGCCCATCATGCATATCGCGCAGGATACGCTGGCGTTCTTCCTGGTGCGCCTGGCCGCGCAGCAATTGCTTCTCGCGATCATGCGCCACGGCAAGTTCGGCAGTGCGCTCGTCCAGCTGGGTTTGCAGCAGGGTGTTGATCTGCTCGGATGATCGGAACAGCCGGATGTTGCGCGACAGGTATGCGCCGGCAAGGGCAATCAACATGAAGGGAAGGACATAGTCGGTCGTCCTGCCAAGCTGGATTTCGAATATCCGCACGATGGAATCGCGCAGCAGGAAGGTGGCAAAGCCCGCGAAAATCGCGAACTCCCAATGCGTCTCCCGCTTTACCGAAGGTAGCTTCCAAGCAAGCAATCCGAACACGCCGAGTGTTCCCAATCCTTGCATCCAGAATATGAGTTTGATGGCGGATGCTTCTGTCGATGGACTCGAGACAAGCAGCCAAAACGCAACCAGCGAGGCGACAAACGCCGCCAGTGAAATCGGCAACACATATCTGAGCCTGCGATCAAGCCAGCTGTTGACGAGATTGGTCCAGCTCACCGGGAGGGCCAGCAACGATGCAGCGCCTATCAGGACGAGCAGACGGGAATCGAAGGGCCAGTATGCCCAGTCCTGCTGGTGCAGGCCAAACGCCCACAGGAACGACAGGGTACCCAGCCAAAACAGGAATGGCCGCCGATTGCTGCGTAGCCATGCAAACCAGCAGAGCAAGGCCAACAGGTATCCGATAACAATCGATATCAGCAGGTAATCGTTGAGGATGAAATCGCGGAAGGCGAAATGGTCGGCCATCGCATTGTATTCACCGAGATTTGGCGCTGCAATGAACACCCCATCGCGGCCATCGCTGCTCGCCAGCGTGTACACCAGCTCGTTTTCGCCGAGTTTGAGCAGCCCCTTGGGCAATCGATTGATCCCACGCTGGACCCTGCCATGATAGGTCAGTTCATCGAGGGTCATATTGCCCTCTGCCCAGTGAAGTGAGCCGTTGATGCGGGCCGTGTAATTGTCGGCACCAATTACCGGAATTTCGGCAAGGCCGGTTTCGGGGATCTTATCAAGGTTGAATGTCACCTTGATCGCCTGAAAACCCTCTTCGCAGCAATCCTCATAAGGCAGTTCAACCGGCGTGAACGTCGCAGATTCAACTTCCTTCCAGTCGGGCGACGCAATGCGAGCCACGGATGAAGATGTGATCTCGATCCGATCAACCGGACGCGGTGCACGCACGAAAGCCGGCGAAATCACGAACCAGAACAGGCCCTGCACCAGCAATACGACAGAGATCAGCCTGAGTCTTTCTGGTGTCAGCCAGCCCATGAGTCCCCCTAACTCCGGCAAGGGGTATGCCATAAATCAGTATCGGACGGATGCCATATTCATGGCGGTATCGATCACGAACCGGCGCAGGCCCTGTTTGGGACAGTTTGCCCCCATCCGCGATTACCCCCGCCCGCGATAGGCGTTGACGCCCTGATCGGGCACCCACAGCCCCTCGGGCGGCGAACCGGTCTGCCAGAACACATCGATCGGGATACCGCCGCGCGGATACCAGTAGCCACCGATGCGCAGCCACTTCGGCTTCATTTCCTCCGCAAGGCGCTGGCCGATGCCGACAGTCACATCCTCGTGGAAACCGCAATGGTTGCGGAAGCTGCCGAGGAACAGCTTGAGGCTTTTCGATTCCACAATCGTTTCGCCCGGCGCATAGTCGATCACCAGATGCGCGAAATCGGGCTGGCCGGTGACCGGGCAGAGCGAGGTGAACTCCGGCGCAGCAAAGCGGACGAGATAGAGCGTGCCCTTGCGCGGATTGGGCACGTAGTCGAGTACAGCCTCATCCGGCGAAGCAGGCAGCGGGGTCTGCTGGCCGAGGAATTGCGGCGCGGCGTCTTGCGGTTTGTGTGTGTCGCTCATGCCGCGCACTTGCCCCGATCGTGCGCGCAGCACAAGTCGGCTCTGGCAAGGCATGAATTCAGTCCCTATTCAGCGCGCCCCGCGTGCAGCGACAAACCGGATCGTAAAAGCCACCCAGACCATGCGCCGATTTTCTTCCCTTTCCCTGACAGCTCTTGGCCTGGCAAGCATGGCCGCAACCGCCGCTGGTGCACAGCAACAGCAGCCCTCATTGCGCGATTTCCAGCTTCCGCCCGAACCGACGCCCAGTGCTGCGCCGCAAGTAGAAGGCCCGGTCGACCGCGAAGGGCCGGTAATCATCGCGCCGCAAGTCATCCCGACTGCGCGCCCGACAACCACTCCGACAAGTCGCGCCACACCCGCAGCAACGCAAACGCCGTCGACCCGCGCGTCAAACCAGCCCTCAAACGGCGCGGCCCCGCCGCAGTCGAGGGCTGCAACACAGGCACCGGCGCAGGTACGAACACAATCGCAAGCCACCCCGACCGCTTCACTGCCTTCGGGTGTGGAGCAGCCGCAACAGCTGCCCCCAGCCTCCTTGCCTGACGATGACAGTCTGCAATCCGGGCAACCGGCCAGCGAACCCGCGTCGACCAACACGGCACCGCCGCAAGCAGAACCTGCCGGGGCCGGTGATAGCGGGCTGCTGGGCATTGCCTGGTTGTGGTGGCTGGTCGCCGCAGCACTCGCGACGCTCGCCACAGCCGCATACTGGTTCCTGCGCCGCAGGCCCGACTCCGCACAAGTCATCGCGCCGGAAATTCGCAAACCGGTCGTCCCCGGCAAGACTGCCTCCGAAGGTGAAACCGCCGCGGCTGCCATGACCTCCGACGAGCCTGACCTCAGGGTCGAAGCAGAGGCGATCTCGCTCGGCCGCAGTTTCGCCAATGCCACGCTCAGCTATTCGATCACGCTGAGCAATATGGGCGCACAAGCGCTGCGCGATGTGCGGATAGAGGCCGATATGACCACCGCGCACAGCAGCCTCCCGGTCGATCAGCAGCTTGCGAACACGACCACCGAACTGCCCGATCTTGCCCGGATCGACATGCTCGCATCGGGCGCGGCAAAGCAGGCGCGTGGCGAATTTCGCCTGCCTGTCAGCCAGATCAAGCTGATCCGGCAGGGCAAGGCGGCGCTCTACGTTCCCCTGCTGCGGCTGCGGATCCACGCCGACGGCATCGAACCGGTCGTCAAAACCTTCGTCATCGGGCAGACGCAGGGTGCTCGCGGCAGCCGCCTCACGCCCTTCCGGCTCGACGAGATGGCGCAAATCTATCGCCAGATCGGGCTCCGCCCGCTGGGCTGACTGCGGAGCGTTGTCGGGGCGCTCGACGGGGCCGGTGCATCGCGCTAGGCAGCGAGCATGGACCTTCTCGTTACGACTGACTGGCTCGCCGCCCGATTGGGTGACGTCACCATCCTTGATGCTTCTGCGCACCTGCCCGCAACCGGGCGTGATGCGGCGGCGGAATTTGCCCAGCAGCATATTCCGGGCGCACGGTTCCTGTCGCTTGGCACATTGATCGACCCCGAAAGCGCAACACCATCCGCCCTGCCGCGCGGCGATCAGATTGCTCATCGGCTGGGTTCCCTGGCGGTCGATCCAGACAAGTCGATCATCCTGTATGACAATTCGGTATTGCGATCCTCTGCACGGGCATTCCTGGCGCTCAGCCGCGCGGGAATCGCGAACATCGCGGTCCTCGATGGCGGGTTCGAGAAATGGCTTGCCGAGGGGCGACCGGTCGAAAGCGGTGAAGCCAGCCACGCACCCTCCATTTTTCGATGCACCGATTGCGACGACAGCGGTGTCCGCAGCAAGGCGGATGTCCTTGCCAATATCGCCAGCAAGGCGGAACAACTGGTCGATGCACGCGACGCGGACCGCTTTACCGCCGCCAGCGAAGACGCTGTGCATGGCCTTGCCGGTGGCCATATCCCCGGCGCGCGCAACCTCTGGTTCCGCAGGCTGCTGGACGATGACGGTACCTTCAAACCTGCTGCAGAGCTCGAAAAGGAATTCCGCGATGCTGGTCTCGATCCTGCCGCACCGCTCATTGCCAGTTGCGGCAGCGGGATGACCGCATCGGTCGTGCTCTTCGCGCATCGCTTGCTCGGCCACGATCACGGCGCGCTGTATGATGGCAGCTGGTCCGAATGGGGTGCCGATCCGTCGACTCCGAAGGAAACGGGCGAGGCTATCGGCTGATGGAGGGCAGTTCCGACAAGCAGGGCAAGGGCACGAAACTCGCTGGCGCCGGACGGCGCAAGGAATGGACCGGGCCTGTGGTGAACCCGCCTGTCTGGCGAGCAAGCACGCATCTCTACCCGGACGAGGCTGCGCGCAAGGCAGGCGGAAAGAACAATTCCGACGGGCAGTTCTACTACGGCAGGCGCGGCGCTCCGACACAATGGGCGCTGGCCGAAGCATTGACCCAGATCGAACCCGGCGCTTTCGGCACGGTGCTTTACCCCAGCGGCGTTGCGGCGATAACCGGCGCGTTGCTTGCCGTGTTGCGACCGGGCGATGTGCTGCTGGTGACAGACAATGCCTACGAGCCGACGCGGCTTGCTGCGCTGGGCCTGCTAAGGGATTTCGGCGTCGAAACGCGGTTCTTCGATCCGACCGATATCGACGGATTTTCCGCGCATTTCTGCGAACGAACCAAAGCGGTCATGCTCGAAGTGCCGGGCAGCCTGACGATGGAGATGTGCGACATCCCGGCACTTGCTGCGATTGCCCGGGGAAAGGGCGCAGTCAGCCTGCTCGACAACACCTGGGCCTCGCCGCTTGGTTTCCCGGTTCTCGAGCGCGGATGCGATATCGCAGTGATGAGCCTGACCAAGCATGTCGGCGGTCATTCCGACCTGATGATGGGCAGCGCCAGCGCGGGCGAACATTATTATCGCAAGCTGCGCCGCACCGCACAGGCGCTGGGCCATGTCGTCTCGCCCGACGATGCCTCGCTCGCGCTGCGGGGGTTGCGGACAATGGGTGTACGGCTGGAGAAAAGCACCGCCAGCGCAGCCGAGATCGCACACTGGCTGAAGGGTCGGCCCGAGATCGCCCATGTGCTCTGCCCTACCCTGCCCGGCGATACCGGATTCGATCTGTGGCAGCGCGACTTCACCGGTGGCTGCGGCTTGTTCAGCTTCATCCTCAAGGGCAGCGACGAGGATGCGCGCGCGCGTTTCGTCGATGCACTCGACCTGTTCGGTATCGGCTATAGCTGGGGCGGGTTCGAAAGCCTCGTCATCCCGTTCGGCCCGGCAAGTATCAGGACCGCCACGCCATGGCCGCCGCAAGGGTGGGACACTGGCGACCGGCTGGGAATTCGCCTATCGATAGGGCTCGAAGACGCCGAAGATCTTATCCGCGACCTCGATCGCGGTTTCGCCGCCATGGAGCGCACATGACGACGCCAACCACACCCGCCCCGGAGGCAGCATCTGGCGAGCAACTGCACGCTGGCGACACCGTGACGCTGGTCCCGACCGGTACCGAAAGTGCTGCGGCCACGCCCGTTCCTGCCGCCAGCCCATCGGAAAACGCCGTCGCCGCCTCCGAAGGCATCAAGGAAGCGGTTTCGGAACAGAGCCGCACAGTCGGCCAGATCATCGACGATCTCGACTCGCTGGCACTCGATGTTGGCAGTTTCCACGTTTCGGTGTGGGATGCGCTGGTGGTGATCATGGTCATCACCTGCGTCATCCTCTTCGCCTGGCTCGCCAGCAAGGGCGCGCATGCCGTGTTGCGCCGGATTACCAAGCTTGATGCATCCCAGCGGCTGCTGGCAGAAAAGCTGCTGACGATTGCCGTATGGGCCATCGCCATACTCATGGGGATCGACCTGCTGGGGATCGATCTCACGGCGCTGGCGGTGTTCTCCGGCGCGTTTGGCCTTGCCATCGGCTTCGGCCTGCAAAAGACCTTCGGCAATCTGATCGCCGGGATCATCCTGTTGATGGACAAGTCGATCAAGCCGGGTGACGTGATCGCGGTGGCCGACCAGGCGGGCAATTCCACCTTTGGGCAGATCCGCAAGATCGGTATCCGCGCAGTCTCGATTACCACGCGCGACCAGAAGGAATATCTCATCCCGAACGAGAACCTGATGGTCAACCAGGTGGAGAACTGGTCCTATTCGAGCAGGAACGTGCGCATGCAGGTGCCGGTCGGAGTGTCGTATAACTGCGACCTCAAGCTGGCCGAGGAGCTGATGCTCGAAGCCGCCAAAAGCAGCAAACGGGTCAAGAAATCACCGCCTCCCACTGTCTGGCTCGACCAGTATGGCGAAAGCTCGGTCGATTTCATCATCCATTGCTGGATAACTGACCCCGAAGCCGGGATCGGCAATATCCGCAGCGAAGTGCTAAAGAAGCTGTGGGACCTGTTCCAGGAAAGCGAGATCGAAATCCCGTTCCCGCAACGCGATCTCAACCTGCGCGGCAACGCCCAGTTCGACCAACTGGTCGCCGCAATCGCGCAGCGCGTCGATGGCAAAGCGAAAGACTAGCTACCCGACAGGCAACCTTGGCTACTGAAATCGCGGCTTCCAGCCAGAGAAGGCGCGATTTCAAAATCCAATCTTCCATGGCTGCGAGCCATTCTCGTTAGCGGTTTCACCCGGTCGCGCCGAATAAGGCGGTATGGAAAACACCGGTACAGTCTATCTCGTCGGCGCAGGGCCCGGCGATCCAGATCTTCTGACGCTGCGTGCAGCGCGGCTTATAGAGCGCGCACAGCTGGTCGTGCATGACGGTCTGGTCGATCCCGCGATCCTCGCGCTCGCCCCTGCAAGCGCGACGCTGATCTCGGTCGCCAAAAGCCGGTCGAAGCACACTATGCCGCAGGAAAGCATCAACGCCCTGCTGGTACGCGAGGCGCAGGCCGGGCGCGATGTGGTGCGGCTGAAGGGCGGCGACCCGTTCGTATTCGGGCGCGGCGGTGAGGAAATGGAAGCCTGCCGTGCTGCCGGGATCCGGGTTGAGATCGTGCCCGGCATCAGCGCCGCCAATGGCGCGGCGGCTGCGGCGGGCATCCCGCTCACCCATCGCGACAGCGCCAGCATCGTCAGCTTCGTTGCCGGACAGTGTAAGGGCCTGAAGGATCAGGACTGGGCCGGGCTTGCCGGCAAGGGCCGCACGCTGGTGATCTTTATGGGCGTCAAGACCGCACCGCAGATCGCCGAGAAGCTGATGGAAGACGGGCTCGCGCCGGACATGCCGGTTGCCGTGATCGAAAACGCCGCGCGGTCCTCCATGCGAGTGCTGCGCGCCTCGCTCGCCGCACTTCCCCAGCTGGTAGAGCAGGAACGCGTCGCCAGCCCCGCGCTGATTGTGATCGGTGAAGTCACCGGCCGGCCCGACCGCGCCGTACAACGCATCGCGCTGGAGGCTGCGCTATGAAACTGTTGACTGGAAACGACCTCAAGAGCGGCGCAGTCGTCTGGTGGACCGGCCATGACTGGTCTCTCCATATCGAGGATGCCGTCAATGCAGGCGACCGCGCGGACGAAATCGCCCAGCGCGAGGAAGCCGCCCGCCGGGTCAACGGCCCCTATGCCGTCGATGCCGAACAGCGCGAGGGCAAGGCCCGCCCGCTCCACATCAAGGAGCGTATCCGCGCACTCGGCCCCACGGTGCGGCCCGACCTGACGCTCAAACCCGCCGATCCCGACCACCGCGACTGGGTGATCTGATGTACCAATATGACTCTTACGACCAGGCCATGGTCGACACGCGCGTCGAGGAATTTCGCGACCAGACCCGCCGCCGCCTCGAAGGCAAGCTGACCGAGGCGCAATTCACGCCGATGCGGCTGAAAAATGGGCTCTATCTCCAGTTGCATGCCTATATGCTGCGCGTTGCCGTGCCCTATGGCACGCTGAACAGCCGCCAGATGCACGCGCTGGCCGATATCGCCGACAAATATGATCGCGGTTACGGGCACTTCACCACCCGCCAGAACATCCAGTACAACTGGATCAAGCTGGAAGAAGCGCCCGACCTGCTCGCCGATCTCGCCAAGGTCGAAATGCATGCGATCCAGACCAGCGGCAACTGCATCCGCAACATCAGTTCGGATCATTTTGCCGGGGCTGCGGCAGACGAGTTGGTCGACCCGCGCCCCTATGCTGAACTGCTGCGCCAATGGTCGAGCTTCCACCCGGAATTCAATGCCCTGCCTCGCAAATTCAAGATCGCGGTGATCGCCAGCGATACCGACCGCGCGGCGATGCGGCTGCATGATATCGGCATCCAGATCGTGAAGAACGATGCTGGCGAGCTCGGCACGGCATTCTATGTTGGCGGCGGGATGGGCCGCACCCCGATGATTGCGCCGTGCATTCGCGACTTTGTGCCGCTCGACCAGCTGGTTTCCTATTCGGAAGCCTGCCTGCGCGTCTACAATCGCTACGGTCGGCGCGACAACAAATACAAGGCGCGGATCAAGATCCTCGTCCATGAACTGGGTGCGGAGGAATATACCCGCCAGGTCGAGGAAGAATTCGCCCATTTGCTCGACCAGGGTATCGAACCGCCGATCGCCGAACTCGAGCGGATCAGGACCTGTTTCGCCGATCCTGCATTCGGGGACGGAGCCAGGTCTGTCGACCGTTCCGATCCCGATTTTGCGCTATGGGTCGATCGCAACACCGTGCGCCACAAGCATGATGCCTATGTCAGCGCGGTGATCAGCCTGAAGCCGGTTGGCGGCATCCCCGGCGATGCGAGCGCCGCGCAGATGCACCTGATGGCCGAATTGGCGAAGGAATACAGTTTCGACGAACTGCGCGTGATGCACACGCAGAACATCGTGTTGCCGCATGTGAAAATCGCCGATCTGCATGCATTGTGGACACGCCTCGATGCAGACGGGCTCGGCGCGCCCAATCTCGACACGATCGAGGATATCATCGCCTGCCCCGGGCTCGACTATTGCAGCCTCGCCAATGCACGCTCGATCCCGGTGGCTCAGAAGATTTCCGAGCGTTTCGCCGCCAACGGCAAGACCGAGGCACTGGGCGAACTGAAGCTCAAGATTTCCGGCTGCATCAATGCCTGCGGGCACCACCACGCAGGCCATATCGGCATCCTCGGCGTCGACCGGAAAGGTATCGAGAACTACCAGTTGTTGCTCGGTGGCAGCGAGGCGGAGGATTGCTCGCTGGGCAAGATCACCGGCCCCGGCTTCAGCGAAGACGGTATTGTCGATGCGGTCGAAACCGCAGCCGACGTTTACCTGCGCGAGCGCGCTAAGGGCGAACGCTTCCTCGACACCTATCGCCGCATCGGCATCGAACCCTTCAAGGAGGCGCTTTATGGCTGAGATCATCCGTTTTCGCGACGATGAGCCGGTCGATCACCCGGCGGTGACGGTCGACAGCTTCCTCGACCAGTCGAACGCCAATGCCGTGCGGGTTGAACCGGGCGACGACGCGCGCGAGCTCATCCCGCATATCGGCCAGTTGCAGCTGGTCGAGGTCAACTTCCCCGCCTTCGGCGACGGTCGCGGCTATTCCTCCGCCCGCATCCTGCGCGAAGCGGGATATGACGGTGAGCTGCGCGCCGTGGGTGACGTATTGGTCGACCATGTCGCCTATATGCGCCGCTGCGGTTTCGATGCGTTCGAACCCGATGCTGCGCTCAACCCCGACGACCTGCAAACCGCGCTCGACCGCTGGCCCGAAATCTATCAGTCCGCCGCCGATGCGCGCCAGCCGATCTGGTCCAAACGCCACGGAGCGGCCTGATGGAGGATGCGCGCGCAATCGACCGGATCGACACCGGGCCGCGTTTCAAAGACAATGATGCAGTGCGCCTCAACCGCATGTTTCGCGGGCAGGACACACGCGAAATGTTGCGAAACCTGGTCGAGGACAACATGGTGGGCGAGCTCGCCACCGTGTCGAGCTTTGGCGCTGAGAGTGCGGTCCTGCTTCACCTGATTGCTGAGGTTGCGCCCGGGCTGCCGGTTCTGTTCCTCGAAACCGGCAAGCATTTCCCCGAAACACTCGCCTACCGGGATGAACTGGTGCAGCGGCTGGGCCTCAAAAATCTCGTCAATGTCCATCCCTGCCTCGCGGAGCTGGAAATGCGCGATGAGAGCGGGCTGCGCTGGTCCTACGACCCCGATGGCTGTTGCGAGATCCGCAAGGTCAAACCACTTGCCCGCGCACTGGCGAGATATGACGCCACCCTGACGGGGCGCAAGGCGTTCCAGTCCTCGACCCGTGCCAATTTGCCGCGCTTCGAGATCGACACATCGGACGAGCAGGGACGGCTCAAGATCAACCCGCTGATCGACTGGACCGCAGCCGATATCACCGCCTATTTCGAGGAGCACGACCTCCCGCCGCACCCGCTGGTGGCGCAGGGATATCCTTCGATCGGCTGTTCCCCCTGCACCAGCAAGGTCGCGCCGGGCGAAGACCCGCGTTCGGGCCGCTGGAAAGGCTGGGACAAGACCGAATGCGGCATCCACACCCCGCTGGATGACGAAGGCGAACTGCCACCCGGTTTCGATCCGGCGTTCTGAGTTAAAGCCAACCCTCGCGGCGGTACCATTCGGCGGTTGCTTTCAAGCCTTCCGCGCCGTCGATTTCCGGCTGCCAGACGCCCTGCGGCACCGCGCGGTCGGAGCGTGAGACCCAGTTGGGATGGCACATATAGCCCACCCGGTCGGCGGTCAGCTTGGCCTTGTCTCCGCGCAGCATGCGGTCAGCACTTGCTGCAAGTTTCAGGACGCCTTCGGGCAGGTGCGGTGCAAAGACCTTGCGCCCGACCGACGCGCCGATTTGCACCGCCAGTTCCTTGTGGCTCCATCCACCTTCGCGCCCGTCATCCGGCTCGAAGAGCTTTTTCAGCACCATGCCGGTTGCAGGGACAAGGTCGAGCAGCAAATTGGCGAGATCACGCGCATGGATAATCGAACTGGCCCCACCCGGCGGCAGCGGGACAAAGCCGAATTTCGCGGTGCGGAACATGTCGAGATAGTCGACATCGCGCGGGCCATAGACGCCGGGCGGGCGCACGATCGTCCATTGCAGGCCGCTGGCTTTCACCAGTTCCTCGGCGCGCGCCTTCGATGCACCGTAAAGCGAAAGCTCGGGCTTGCGGGCGGACAGCGATGATACGAAGACAAACCGCTTCACCTTCTGCGCCTTGCACGCCGCGATCAGCCGTTCGGTCCCGGTGACATTGGCCGCCTCGAATTGAGAGGGGTCGGGCGCATTGGTCAGCCCGGCGATATGGATCACCGCCTCGGCACCCGATACCAACCGGGTAAGTGCATCATCGTCGGAGAGACTTCCCTGCACCCATTCGACGTATTCGCGGCCTTCCGGTACCTTGCGCGCCAGTGCGCGGATCGCGATCCCCCGCTCCTGCGCGACATCGAGCACCATTTGCCCGACGAACCCGGTTCCTCCGGTGATCGCAACAACGCCAGACGGCGTCACAACAACACCATATGGTCGCGATGAATGACCGCCGAGCGGGGCGCATAGCCCAGCCGCTCTGCCTGGTCCGCTTCGCGCCGTCCGGCAATCGCCTCGCACTCCCGAGAGCTATATTCGGCCAGCCCTTGCGCCAGTTTCACGCCCTTGATGGAAACGACCGTTACCAGATCGCCGCGCACGAAGGCACCCGATATGCCGACGACCCCTGCGGCCAGCAGGCTGGCCCCGTCCTTGAGCGCCGCCTCGCAGCCAGCATCGACGCGCAGCGTCCCGGCCGGTGCAAGCCGCCCGCCAAGCCATGCCTTGCGCGCCGTATCGCTGCGCTGGGGCAGGAAGATGGTACCCGTGCCATGGTCCATTGCGTGAGAAAGCGGCGTGTCGTGCGTGCCGTTGACGATGGCCAGCGCAATACCTGCACGCTCTGCGATCTGTGCGGCCTGCAATTTGGAAACCATCCCGCCAGAACCCATGCCCGAACCGGACGTATCCCGCGCCATGGCGAGGGTTTCAGCGTCGATCCCGTCGACCACAGGCACGAGTTGCGCCCCCGCATCCTGCGGTGCCCGGTCGTACAGGCCGTCGACATCGCTCAACAGCACCACTGCATCGGCACCGGCCGCCTGCGCCACGCGCGCAGCCAGTCGATCATTGTCCCCGAAACGGATTTCCTCGGTCGCGACACTGTCGTTCTCGTTGACGATGGGCACGACCCCGGCCTCGAGCAAATGCGCGAAAGTTGCCGAGGCGTTGAGATAACGCCGCCGATCTTCCAGATCGTCGAGCGTCAGCAGCATCTGTCCTGCAGTCAGCCCCTGTGTGGCGAGTTTGGCCGACCACAGGCCCGCCAGCGCGATCTGCCCAACCGACGCCGAGGCTTGCGCAGCAGCCAGCGTGCGGCGCGGATTGAGCGACGGGTCGAGCAAGGCCCCGCCCATCGCAATCGCGCCTGATGAGACGACGACAACCTGCTGCCCCGCCTGCACCATGGCAGCAATCTCGCCCGCAAGCGTCCCGAGCCAGTCTCCCCTTGCACGGCCTCCGCCATCAACCAGCAGCGATGAGCCGACCTTGAGCACCACGCGCCGCACCTTCGCGGGATCGAGCAGGTCGGTGAGCGCGGCGATGGTCATCGTGCAGAAGTCAGTCGAGCGGGGACCATTCGCCGCTGTCCTCGATCTCGTCGACTTCGGCGGCATTGGTTTCGGTAGAGGTGCGATCGGGCAAGTAGGAGAGAACTGCATCGAGCAGTTCGGGAATGCCCTGCCCCGTTGCCCCGGACACGGCGAATACGCGGTCAGCCCCGGCTGCCTTCAGTTCCTCGGCAAAGCCTTCGGCCAGTTCGGTGTCGGCAAGGTCGAGCTTGTTGAGCGCGATCAGCTGCGGCTTGTCGGCCAGTCCAGCGCCATAGGCCTCAAGCTCTGCGTTGACCGTCTGCATGGCCTCTGCGGGATCCTCACCCGAAATATCGACGAGGTGGATGAGCACGCGGCAACGCTCGATATGGCCAAGGAAGCGATCCCCGATACCGGCACCTTCCGCCGCCCCTTCGATCAGGCCGGGAATGTCCGCCAGCACAAACTCGCGTTCACGGTGGCGCACGACGCCCAGCTTGGGCACCAGCGTGGTGAAGGCATAATGGCCGACCTTGGCCTTCGCGTTGGAAACGGCGTTGATGAAGGTGCTCTTGCCCGCATTGGGCAGGCCCAGCAGGCCGACATCGGCGAGCAGTTTCAGTCGCAGCCAGACCCACATTTCCTCGCCCGGTTCGCCCGGCTGGTGCTGGCGCGGCGCGCGGTTGGTCGAGCTCTTGTAGCTGGCATTGCCGCGCCCGCCCATGCCGCCGCGCAGGAAGACGATCCGCTGGCCGACCTCGGTGAAGTCCGCCAGCACCTCTTCCTTGTCTTCCGACAGCACCTGCGTGCCGACCGGGACCTTGATCAAAAGGTCGTCAGCCCCGGCACCGGTGCGGTTCTTGCCCATGCCGTGATTGCCGCGCGACGCCTTGAAATGCTGCGCGTAACGGAAGTCGATCAGCGTGTTGAGCCCGGCCACAGCCTCGAAAATCACGTCGCCGCCATCGCCGCCATTGCCGCCGTCCGGTCCGCCGAACTCGACATAGGCTTCGCGCCGGAAGCTGACCGCCCCCGGGCCACCCGCGCCGGATTTCAGGTATATCTTTGCTTGATCGAGAAAGTGCATGGCGGCCCAGTTAGGGTGTTGCAGGCAAAAGCGCCAGCATATGTGGCATTGCGGGCGCAAGCCCTCGACAGGGAAAGCTGGTGGAGCCGAGGGGAATCGAACCCCTGACCTCGTCATTGCGAACGACGCGCTCTCCCAACTGAGCTACGGCCCCGATCCAGACGTTCGCCGCCGGAGCGGCGAGCGCGCGATTTAGCCAATGGGATCGGTGCTGCAAAGGGGGAATCGGCCTGCAGGCCTACTCGCCCCCTTCGTCATCTTCGACGGCCTGGACGACCTCGCCACTCTCGAACACCACAGGCGCACCGCTCGATGTGACGGGTGCCGTGTCGGTTATCGAGAAGCCGGGCGATGCAGAGGGAGCAGGATCGGGCTGTGCCACCCCCGGCGAGAATATCACCTCGTCCTGCGGCTGGCTTTGCGGCAATTGCGAGACGATCACCGGTGGCCGCATGGAGGCCGGGACATCCTGCGAAGGCGCAACATCGACTGAATAGACGGCCGAGGGTGCTGCAGTGGTCGCGCCCGTCGCCGGAGTGCCTGATCCACTTGATCCATATGCCGGATAACCTGTTACCAGCACCGGCGGCGGCGGCGCATATTCGGCGTCCCATGCAACGACATCGCGCTGGTACTGCTCGTAGGAGGAATAGAAGTTCTGGAACACCCGCTCGATCCGCGGAAGGTTGGCCAGAGCAAATGTTTCGATCTGCGACCCATCGGTCAGCATATATTCCTGCGAGATCGCCAGCGCCGTATCGCAGAAATTGCCCTGCGTCGGCGGCAGCGCAAAGTAGTTGTAGACCTGCGTCATGTAGTTGTCGAAATTGCTGCGATACGCACTGCCATGCCGCGTGCGGAATTCACGGATGATCGTGTCATTGGCCTTCGACAGGGAGCGTTTGTCGCGCTGCAACAGCAGGCTGTAAGCGGGCAGGATATCGGCGTGCTGCGGGCTCTGGCAATTGAGCGCCGCCACGTTGAGCGCCGAACGCAGGTTCCACACCGTCTGCGAGGTCGACAAGCCATAGTTCACCGTGCGGCGAATGCCGAACTCGTCGGTCGGCGGGATATACATGCCAAGCGATGCACCGCCCGGCGGCGTTGGCCGCGGCGGAATGACTTTCACCACCGGTGGCGGCGGAGGCGGCGGGGGCGGCGGGGGTGGCGGAGGCGGCGCACAGGCAGCCAGTGTCGCGAGGCCCGCCCAGACGGCCAGCAGTCGAATTCGTGAACCGTTCGTCTCGAACATCGTGTGTGCGTCCCTCCCTAAAGGCGCAGGTGATCATGCCCCAGGCAGCCTTTCGCTTACCTGAAGCTGCACCCTAGCCAGAGGAGCAGGCAAAGAAAATGCCCGGAATGCGTCAGGCACTCCGGGCACGCTCAAGTGAGTCTTTTATGCGACTATTCGCCGCGCGCGACACCGAGGAAGCGCAGCAGGAACAGGAACATATTGATGAAATCGAGGTACAGGTTGAGTGCCCCGAGGATCACCATCTTCTGCAGCGGATACTGCGCAGCAATCGCCGGGTTGGTCATGCTGGCATGCTGCACGGCGATATATTCCGACTTCAGGCGCTGGGTGTCATAAGCCGTAAGGCCTGCGAAGATCAGCACGCCCAGGGCGGAAATCGCCAGTTCGAGACCCGGCGAACCGATCAGGAATGCGTTGAGCAGCGATGCAATGATCAGGCCGACGACGCCCATAATCAGGAAGCTGCCCCAGCCTGAAATATCCTTCTTGGTAGTGTAACCCCACAGGCTGAGGCCGGCAAAAGCGCCTGCCGTAGCGAAGAAGGTCATCGCGATCGACGAGCCGGTGTAGGTGATGAAGATCGTCGAGAGCGAAAGGCCCATCGCGGTTGCAAAACCCCAGAACATCGCCTGAAGCGCACCGGCGCTGAACTTGTTACGGCCGAACGACATGAACAGCACAAACGCCAGTGGGGAAAGTGCGATGATCCAGCCAAGAAGGCTGGGCTGCGCGCCAAGTCCGCGCGAAGTCTGAACCACGGTGTAGGCCGATTCAAACAGCGACGAATTGACGAACAGCAATGCGACGATGCCCGAAAGCAGCACGCCGGAAGCCATATAGTTGTAGATCGAGAGCATATGCTTGCGCAGGCCCTCGTCCATGATGGTCCGCTCACCAAGCTGTCCATCAATGCCGGGGGTTGCGCCAACGCCCATGCCCGTGCGGCGGGGGTCGTTCCAATCAGCCATTGCTAACAATACTCCACTTGTACGGCACCGCGACAGGCGCCGGTTCATGGATGCAATATCGGCGGCGAAGCGGTGATTTTCAAGGAAAACCGGCCACTGTTGCGCGCTTTGCAAGTTAACGCGGTTTGCGCGCCTCTTGCGCCATTTCCTGCCCCCGGTCCCGCGCGGCGCGCAGACAATCGGTTACCAGCGCATTGAGCGCACCGGCATCGTCCAGCACATCAAGCCCTTTCTGGGTCATGCCGCCGGGACTGGCGACGCGGCGCGCAAGATCGTGCGGGGTATGCGGCGAAGCTGCCGCCAGCGCGGCGGCACCCTCAACCATCGCCACCGCCAGCCGACCCGCATGATCGGCAGGCAGCCCAAGCTCGGCAGCGCCCGCTGCCAGCGCATCGATAAAGCGATAGACGAAGCCCGGCCCCGATCCGGCAAGCGCGGTCGCAAGATCGAACTGGCCTTCATCCTCCAGCCATTCGGCACTGCCGATCTGCTCGGCAAGCGCGGTCACATTTGCCCTACCCTGCTCATTCAGCCCTTTGGAAATTAGTGCATTGGGCGACTTTCCCAGAGCCGATGCGAGGTTGGGCATGAAGCGAACCACACCGCCAGAGCGTGGAAAACGACGTTCAAGGCTTGCCAGTTCAACGCCTGCCAGGACCGACAGGATGACGGTATCGGGCCCCGCTATGGGCTCCACGCCGCCCGCAATATCGTCGATCATATGGGGTTTGACGCCCAGCAGCACGGCTTCGAAATGCCCGCTTGGCCATTCATTGTGGACTGCCAGCCCATGATCGACCTCGGCCTTGCTGGGGTGATAGACCTCGAACCGGCTGGTCGAACTGCCCGCTGCGAGCCAGCCATCCACCATGGCACCGGTCATGGTACCGAACCCGACGATCAGGATTTTCTCGAATGCCAAGTGTCGCTCCGCCTGTTATGCGGGAGGCCTAAGCTTCCCCATGCGCATCGACAAGGGCGCTTTCGAGTGCCTCGCGCGGGGAACGGTCGCTCCACAGCACGAACTGGAACGCTGGATAGAACCGGTCGCACTCGTCGACAGCGGTTTCGACCAGCGCCTGTGCCTGGTCGAGGCTCAGCAGACCATCATCCCCCAGCATCGCACCATGGCGATAGACCAGCATGCCGCTTTTGGACCAGATGTCGAAGTGCCCCAGCCAGAGCTGTTCGTTGACCAGCGCCAGAAGCTCATGCGCCGCAGGCGTCCTTTGCGATGGGACACGCACATCGGGCAGGCACAGCAATTGAAGCACATTATCCTCTGCGCGCCAGATTGCCCGCAGCTGGTAATTCGCCCAACTGCCCTGGATCTCGCCCGAAAGCTCTTCCGGTGACAGCATCTCCACCGGCCAGCCGCGCGCCTCGAACAAGGCGGCGAGCATATCGACGGGTGCCGAATCGTCACCCGCATCCAGGCGTCGGTCGGCGAGCGTCACGGGCGGGGGCTTTCGATCATGCGTGCTGGATGCAGCGGGTCAGGGTTAACGCGCAATGGCAGCGCAGCGCAGCGCTGGGGAGAACTCGATTTGGCTGTTCACAGTCTGTGCAAAACGCACGCTGCCAGCTAGTCGATCGACCTGATCTCCTGCCCTTCCGGGCTGACATAGGTAAAGCTTTCGATCCCCAGTTCTTTCAGGGAATTCATGGCCTTGCGAGCCTCTTCCCGGCTGGCATACGGCCCGGCGAGAAGCCGGTTTGCTTCGCCCCAAGGCGTCACATGCGGCTCCAGCTTGCCGAGCACATCGGGCGCCTTGCGGCTGAGCCTGCGCCAGTCGAAACCGAGCGCCTTAACGTCACGCCCGGTGGCGACCTGCACCCAATGGCGGCTCGGGTGGACTGGCTTGGGTGGCGGCGGCGGATCTGCCTTCTCGACCTCGCGTGGAGGTTTGATACGCGTGATATCGACCCCGCCATTCGATGCAGATGCAGGGCGAGGCGCAGGATTGGCAAAGGCCGCGAAAGCCTCTGCAACGCTGGCAGCCTCTTGCTGCTCCTCCTCGCTCGGTTCGGGCGGTGCCGGCACCTGGGCAGAGGGCGCAGAGGCCGAGGGCAGTTTTGCCAGATCGAAACCGGGTTCAACCGCAGGTGTCGCGACCGCGACCCTGGTTGGCGCGGCTTCGGACGGAGGCAGCTCGGTCACCGCCACCCCAGTAGGCTCCGGCGGCGCTTGCTGTTCGGGCTGACTGCTCGCCGCCGCAACCGCAGTCGGTTGCGGTTCCACCGAGACAGGCGGTGTCTCTTTAGGCTCGATGCGGCGGACAACCACTGGCACCGGGTCCGAACGCCGAAGCGGATCGGACGCCTGCCGCCGTTCGGCACGGGCGACTTCACGCTGCACCGCCTCCGGCAATTCATTGCTGCCCGTTCCCGCCGGTTCATCCTGCGCGGCAACGCTGCGCCCACGATCGGGCCGGCGGCGCTGGCTGGTTGCGTCGGCGCGGCGGCCCAGCGGCTCCCCCTGCGGTGCAAGCCGCGCATCGGGGCTGCGCAGCAATCCGTTCTGCTCGCGATATTGCGCCACTTGCGGCGTATCTCGCCCAATCTGTGCGGCACGGGGAAATACACCGAGATTTCCGGCGGAGGCTTGCTGCGCCGGGGTCAGCCGCTTCATGTAACGCAGATAGGGTTCCATCCGCGCAGACATTTCGCGCGGCATCACGGCATCGGTTATTGCCACGGCCTCGTCTTCATCGCCGAGGATGGCGAGGCCGAACGCCCGAGTGCGATAGGAGGCGGAATCCCCCCGCGCGACCAGCGGGTTGAGCACTTCCTCGAACCCCTTGCGATCCCCCGCAATAGCCAGGCTGAGCGAGAGGCGGCGGCGCGTTTCATCGTCCTCACCTTCTGCCAGGGCCTTGCGATATTCCGCCTGTGCCGAGGCGGCATCACCGACAAGGTCGTATGCGAGGCCGCGATCGAGCCCCACGCCCTTCATCGAAGCCCCGGCCTGCTCTGCAGCGTTGAACAGGCCAATCGCCTTGAGCGGATCGCGCGCCCGCACCGACGCCCTGGCCAGCCCAAGCATGATGCGCGGATTCTGCGGCGAGATTTCTTCAGCCTGGGTGAAAAACCCGACTGCCGCATCGGTATCCCCAACCGCCAGCGACGCTTCGCCCGCGTCGACCATCGCCGCGACATCACGTGGATTGCGGGCAAGCCGCTGCAATGCTGCGTTGAGATCGCCGATCTCCTCGGGAGGGAGCGGCTGGACCACCTCCTGCGCATGCAATGTCGGCACGGCTTGCAGCATGATGGCTGCGCCGGCCAGGAGCGCCAATTTCTCAAGCTTGGTATGCGGTCTGTTCATCGGAAGCGACCGGTTAGCCTCGGCTGGCGAGCGGGTAAAGTGACCGCTTGCCAGCCGGGCGATGAACCGCAGCGAAACCGGGTTCCAATGCGTTACTGGTTGTTTTGCCGGCCGAGAAAACGCGGAATGTTGAGCGACGAGCCGCTTTCCTCGGCCTCATCCTCTTCACCCTCTTCCTCTTCATCGTCCGATGAACCGCGAGAGAGATTCGCCATCCGCTCGAACAGCGTACTCCCAGCGCCCGATTCGCCACTGTTGGCCAGCAGTCCACGACGACGCCCGCCGCCGGTCTTCACCTGCAGCGGCTGGTCATCGTCGGCCAGCTTGTCGGCCTCGGCCAGCAGGCCGTCGTCCTCGTCCTGTGGAGCGCCATCGTCACCGCCGATTTCCTCACCTTCGGAGCCGAGATCGAGCGGTTCCCCGCCGATATCGCCGTCATCGCCGACATCGCCCCAATCGTCGTCAGCTTCCGCCGCAAAGCCGCCTTCGCCTGCGTCAGCAGATGCCTGCGCCGAATCGTCAGCCGGTTCCGGGATCGCTTCCTCTTCCGCCTCGTAAGGGTCGGGCACCTGGTTGCGCATGCCTGCGAGCGGATCGACGATACCGTCGACGTCTTCGTCTTCCTCTTCGTCGAATTCGTCAAAGTCGTCGTCACCGCCGACCTGGAAACCGCCGAGCGACAGCGGAGCCTCTTCCTCTTCGATATCTTCTTCGCCGGGGACGTCGTCGAAACCATCCTCTTCCGGCAGTTCGAGTACGGGGCGCTTGGGCGCACGGTTGGCACCAAGCGAGAGCGAATGGGTATCGCCCGATGCATCGACCATCCCGCTCCCGGCTTCGATACCCGTAGCGACGACCGATACGCGAATCTTGCCTTCAAGCTCCGGGTTGAATGCCGAACCCCAGATGATGTTCGCATCTTCATCGACCAGTTCGCGGATGTGGTTCGCCGCTTCGTCGACTTCGAGCAGCTTCATGTCCTCACCGCCGATGATCGAGATGATGACCCCCTTGGCGCCCTGCATCGAAACACCGTCCAGCAGCGGGTTGGCGATGGCACGTTCGGCAGCTTCGAGCGCGCGGTTCTCGCCCTCGCCCTCGCCGGTACCCATCATCGCCTTGCCCATTTCCTCCATCACCGACTTAACGTCAGCGAAGTCGAGGTTGATCAGGCCCGGCATGACCATCAGGTCCGTGATCGAACGCACGCCCTGCTGCAGAACTTCGTCGGCCAGCTGGAACGCCTCCTTGAAGGTCGTTTCGGCCTTGGCGACAAGGAACAGGTTCTGGTTCGGGATTACGATCAGCGTATCGACATGCTTTTGCAGTTCTTCGATACCAGCCTCAGCCGCACGCATGCGGCGCGTGCCTTCGAACAGGAACGGCTTCGTCACGACGCCCACGGTCAGCACGCCCTTGCGGCGGGCAGCCTCGGCTATGACCGGCGCAGCGCCGGTGCCTGTGCCGCCGCCCATGCCGGCCGCGATGAAGCACATGTTCACGCCATCGAGCAGGTTCTCGATTTCCTGCACGGTCTCTTCCGCTGCAGCCTTGCCGACTTCCGGCCGCGCACCTGCACCAAGCCCGCCGGTAATGTCCGGCCCCAGCTGGATGCGGGTATCGGTTACTGCATTGTTGAGCGCCTGCGCATCGGTGTTGGCGACAACGAACTCGACGCCTTCGATTTCGGCCGCGATCATGTTGGCAATCGCATTGCCGCCCGCGCCACCCACACCGATTACGGTGATCCTGGGGCGGAGCTCATCCGATGCAGGCGGTCCGATATTGATGCTCATGGCGTGTCCCTCCGGGGGAAGTGATTGCAAAAATTAGACTGACCTACAGTCTTACACAAATGGGATTCAGCGGGCATAGGGGATTATCGCTTATCCACAGTGGTTAACGCGGCGCAGCTCGCTTCAGAAATACTCTTTCAATGCCCTTATCAGCCGCGAGACCATTGCCATGCCGCCCAGTTTGATCGTGGTCTGGTAGCCGGACTCGATAGTGCGGATGTCGACGGGATCATCTGCGGCGTAGAGGCATAAGCCGGCCAAAGTGGAGAAACCGGGCGTCGCATGCGCTTCCGGGAGGCCGCGCAGTGCAGGCGGCTTGCCGATACGAACGGGGCGCCCAAGCGCGCTCTGGGCAAATTCGGCGAGGCCTGCCAATTCCGCACCGCCACCCGTCAGCACGACCTGGCTACCACGCGAGCCGGAGAAACCCATCTCCTTCAATGCCTTGGCTATTTCATCGGTCAGCTTGGCGAGATTTTCCGTCACCACCGACACCAGTTCCGCCCTTGGCACTCGGTTCTTGTCATCCGCCCCGCGCGCAGTCGCGCCGCTTTCACCCGTATCGCCGGGTCCGAACACGGGGATCATCTCGCGATGATCGGTCGGGCTGGCTATGGCCGATCCGGCAACGCATTTCAGCCGCTCGGCCTGGAAACGGCGGATACCGAAAGCCGAAGCGACCGCATCGGTGATGTCGGCAGATCCCATCGGAATTGCCTTCAGCCCGAGCAGCATCCCCGCCGCATAAACCGAAACATTGGTCACATCGCCGCCAATCTCGATCAGCGCGGTGCCGAGTTCGCGTTCTTCCGGTGTCAGGCAGGCATGACCCGCAGCGATCGGTGCTGCGACCACGCTTTCCACCTCGAGATGCGCATTCTGCACCGCCTCGATCAAATTGCGCACCGGCGCACCGTCAGCCAGCATCACATGGATGTCGACACCCAGCCGTTCGGCATGGAGACCCTTCGGATTGGCAACCCCATGGGCGCCATCCAGCGTGTAGTGTGCCGGCTGCGCGTGCAGCACCATCCGGCCATCGGGCTGGATATTGTCGCGCGCGATCAGCAACAGCTGCTCAATATCCTCTTCCTCGATCCGCCGTCCGCCGATATCGATCTCGACCTTGGCGATCTGGCTTGCGAGGCCTGCGCCCGAACAACCGATCCAAACGCTCGAAACACTGGTTCCTGCGTTCTTCTCCGCGCGTTCGACTGCATCGCGGATGGCATAGGTCGCCGCCGCCATATCGGTGACATAACCGCGCTTGATCCCCTGGCTCTGACGGTGCCCCGAACCGAGCACGATCATCTCACCCGTCTCGGACAAGCCCATGATCATCGCGGAAATGCGGAAGGAGCCGACATTTACGGCCCCGAACACGCGGCTGATGCGGGGTAGAGCCATCATTCGCCTCCCGTCGAAAGAGTCTGCTGCGAGAGTCCCGGAATGCGCATGTGAACCCGGCCCGGAACGCGCATATCGAAATGTGCCACCTTGCCGCCCAGCAGCCGGTTGCGCCCGTCGAGCGTGGCAAAGGAAACCAGCGCGCTCGCCGCTTCCTTGTCGCCCTGTGGCAGGGCGAGCACCTGCTTGGTCGCAAAGGTCAGGTTCCAGCGGCGATTGCCGATCCATTCGGCATCGACCACCTGCGGCTTGAGCGCAGGTGCGGCATCGAGCAGTTCGGTCAGTGCCGCGACCTGTTTTGCCGCGCCGGGGCCGGACACGACCAGCATGCCCTTGGCATTGGCCGGTGTAATCGGCTCAAGCTCCACACCTTCGGGATCGATCAGTACCAGCCGATCCGCCTTGCGCAGCGCGGCATGCGGGGTCCGCTCGACGATATCGACCACCAGCGTATCGGGCAACTGGCGCGATACCCGGGCATCCTTGACCCAGCTGAGTTCGAGCAGGCGGTTGCGCAGCAGGTCGAGATCGACCGAAGGCATTGGCGTATCGCGTTCGCCCAGCACTCGCTCATAGACCTTGAGTTCATTCATCCGGTCCACGCCGGTCACCTGCACCCGGCGCACTTCGAACCCGGCATCCGAAGCCAGGCCAGCGATCTGCTGGTTGGCCATGGCCGGGACGCCAGCGAGGCTGGCAACGAACCATGCCAGGACGGCAGCACCGCCAAGAATTATGGCGAGGAAAATGCGCTGCAACTGCTCTTCGGTGAAGGGCAGGATCGCCATCGCGGAATCGAGCACCGAACCGGTCCTGGCCCTGGCCTTGCGCGCGGTGTTGGCGCGGCTGCGTGCGGCTGCGGAGCGGCGGACGCCCTGTGCCTTACGCTTGACTGTCGCCATTGCCGCCTCCCTTGGCTTCGAATGTCCTGAGTGCTTCGGCCACGATCGCCTCGACCAGCGTCGCGTAGTCCATGCCGCAATGCTTTGCCTGCTCGGGCACAAGGCTGAGCGGCGTCATGCCCGGCTGCGTATTGGTTTCCAGCACGAAGAGCCCGCCCTCGCCCTGCTCGTCATCCCAGCGAAAATCGGTCCGGCTGGTGCCCTTGCAGCCCAACGCCTTATGCGCGCGAACGGCGAGGTCGAGGCATAGCGCGGTGATGTTTTCCGGCAAGTCCGCCGGGCACACATGATCGGTCATGCCGTCGGTATATTTGGCATCGAAATCATAGAAGCCCGACTTCGGGACAAGCTCAGTTACTGTCAGTGCGCGCGGCCCGTCCGGCCCGTCGATCACAGCGGTCGTCAGCTCACGGCCACGGATATAGGGTTCGGCCAGCAGCTCGCGAAATTCCTGCCACGGTCCCTTGCTGTCGCGGGAAATCGGGTTGCCGTAATTGCCCTCTTCGGTGACGATAGCCACCCCGACCGACGACCCCTCATTGACCGGCTTCAGAACATAGGGGCGCGGCAGCGGGTCTTTTTCGTAGAGTTCCTCGCTCTTCACGATCCGCCCGCCCGGCATCGGGATGCCCTTGGGCACCAGCGCCTGCTTGGTCAGCTCCTTGTCGATCGCAATGACCGACGTCGCGAGCCCGGAGTGGGTGTAGGGTACACCCATGAGGTCGAGCATGCCCTGCACCGTGCCGTCCTCTCCCGGCACACCGTGCAGCGCATTGAACACCACATCCGGTGCAGCTTCCGCGATCCGCGCGGCAACCTGCCGGTCCATGTCGATGCGCGTTACCTTGTGGCCCCGGCTTTCGAGCGCATCGGCAACGCCCTTGCCGCTCATCAGCGAAACCGGGCGTTCGTTGGCCCAGCCGCCCATCAGCACAGCGACGTGGAGCTTTGGCAAACCGCTCATGGTCGGCCCACCCGCTGGATTTCCCACTCGAGCTGGATGCCCGAATTCGCATAGACGCGGCGCTTCACTTCTTCACCCAGCCCTTCGATGTCGGCGGACGTCGCGTCGCCGGTGTTGATCAGGAAATTGGTGTGCTTCTCGCTCACCTGCGCGCCGCCCATGGTCAGGCCACGACAGCCCGCAGCGTCGACCAGTTGCCATGCCTTGTGACCTTCCGGGTTCTTGAAGGTGGACCCGCCGGTCTTGGTCCGCAACGGCTGCGATTCCTCGCGCGCCTGCGCAATGCGGTCCATCTCCGTGCCGATCTCTGCTGGATCACCGGGAGTGCCCTTGAAACGGGCCGAAACGACAACCGCACCTTCGGGCAGCACCGAATGGCGATAGGTGTATTGCAGGTCGACCGCTGGCAGAGTGATGAATTCGCCGGTCGGCAGGATCACATCGCAATCGATCAGGACATCGGACACCTCGCGGCCATAGGCCCCGCCATTCATGCGGACGAAACCGCCCACCGTGCCGGGGATACCGCGCAGGAACTCCAGCCCTGCGATCCCCGCATCGCGCGCGGTCGAGGATACGAGGATGCCCGACGCACCGCCGCCACATTCGAGCACGCAGTCGCCCTTGTTTTCGACTTTGGCGAAGGCCTTGCCCAGCCGGATCACCACACCGGGCACACCGCCATCGCGCACGATCATGTTGGAGCCAAGACCCAGCGCCATGATCGGCAGGTTTCCTTCGAGCCGTTCGAGGAACAGTGCCAGATCGTCCATATCGGCGGGTTCGAACAACCAGTCGGCATTGCCGCCGGTCTTGAACCAGACAAGTTTGGCGAGCGGAGCATTGGCCGTCAGCTTGCCGCGCAGGCCATCGGTCGGGACTGGCGCGTTGACCGCACCCTGCACCTCGACTTCGGCATCGGGGGCACCACCGGAATCGTACATTGCCCAATCGTCTGGCTGGTGCATCATCATGCTGCGCGCACCTGCTCGATATCGCCTGCCAGCGCAGCAGCCCATCGGGTGATGTCGCCCGCGCCGAGGCAGACGATCAGATCGCCTTCGCCAATCTCACCCGCCAGTCGCTCGGCCAGTTCGGCACGGTTTTCGACCGTCGAAGCCGAACGATGCCCGCGCGATTGCAGCCCTTCGACCAATGCCGCTGCATCGACACCTTCTATCGGGTCTTCGCCTGCGGTGTAGACCGGGGTGACATAGACCTTGTCGGCATCGTTGAAGCAGTTCTGGAAGTCATCCATCAGATCGGCAAGGCGGGTAAAACGGTGCGGCTGCATGACCGCAATCACCTTGCCTGCTGCGCTTTCCTGTGCCGCCGACAGGACCGCGCGGATTTCGACCGGGTGGTGCGCGTAGTCGTCGATCACCGTGGCACCGGCGACCTGCCCCACGCGGGTAAACCGGCGGCGGACACCGCCGAAGCTGCCGAAGCCATCGCGGATCACATCGTCCGAACAGCCCATTTCGATGGCAACGGCAATAGCGGCCAGCGCGTTCTGGACATTGTGCCTGCCCGGCATGGGGAGCTTCACGCCTTCGATCCGGCGATCCTCCTCGCCGCGCTGGCGGATGACGACGTCGAACACATTGCCGCCGTCGGCGGGCCGAATGTTCACTCCGCAGATATCGGCCTGCAGGCTGAAACCATAGGTCACGACGCGCCGATCACGCACCTTTCCGATCACCGCCTGCACTTCGGGGTGGTCGATGCACAGGATCGCGGCGCCATAGAACGGGACGTTGTGGATGAACTCGACGAAGGCGTCCTTCACCCCGTCGAAATCGCCATAATGGTCGAGATGTTCGGGGTCGATATTGGTCACCACTGCGATGGTACCGTCGAGCCGAAGGAAGCTGCCGTCGCTTTCGTCGGCTTCAACCACCATCCAGTCGCTATCGCCCATGCGCGCGTTGGAACCGTATTGTTCGATGATCCCGCCATTGATCACGGTGGGATCGACCCCGCCCGCATCGAGCAAGGCCGCAACCATGCTGGTGGTCGTGGTCTTGCCATGGGTTCCAGCAACGGCGACGGTGCTCTTGAGCCGCATCAGTTCGGCGAGCATTTCTGCCCGGCGCACCACCGGGATGCGATTTTCCAGTGCGTGGGCGACTTCGGGATTGGTCCGCTTGACGGCGGTCGAAGTGACGACAACCGCCGCGCCCTCGACGTTTTCCTTCTCATGCCCGATCCTGACCGCGATGCCTTGCGCGCGCAGCCGTTCGACCGTGGGGCCTTCGTTGAGGTCGCTGCCCTGCACCGTATAGCCGAGATTGTGCATCACTTCGGCGATGCCCGACATACCGATGCCGCCGATGCCGACGAAATGAATCACTCCGATGTCTGTGCCGACGCCCTTCATGCGGCTGCCCCTGATGGCGCGCCGATTGCGGCTTCGTCGCGCAGCGGTTCAACCGTGCGGATGACATCCATCAATTCATCGCCGCCGAAACTCTCGACCAGGTCGGCAAGATCCTTCGCTGCGTCGGGACGGCCGCAATTCCACGCTGCATGGGCGGCGGTTGCGAGCGATTGCGGATTTTGCGCCAGCGCCTGGATCTGCTTAGCCAGTTCCTTACCGGTAAATTTCTCCTGCCGGATCATCCGCGCGCCGCCCTTTTTGGCGACTTCGCGCGCATTGGCAGCCTGGTGATCATCGGTTGCGATCGGCAGGGGGATCAGGATCGCCGGGCGGCCAACTGCCGTCAACTCGGCAATCGTCGAAGCACCGGCACGGCCGATAAACAGATGCGCATCGGCAAGGCGGGCTTCCATATCCTCGAAATAGGTGCCCAGTTCGGCAGGGATGTCGTGGCTGCGATAGCGTTCGCGCACCGCATCGAGATCTTCTGGTCGGCACTGCTGTGTCACTTGCAGGCGCGAACGCAGCGCAGGCTGGAGCATGGCAAGCCCATCGGGCACCACCTCGGAAAGCACGCTCGCCCCCTGGCTGCCGCCAGTGACCAGCACGCGCAGCAAGCCGTCTTCGGTAAAGGCCGGAAAAGGCTCATCGCGCAGTTGCAGGACTTCGCCGCGTACCGGATTGCCGACAAGGTGGACCTTGCCCGCGTGCTTGGGCTTGAGCCGCGTGATCTCCGGGTAAGCGGTGGCGATCGCCTGCACCTTGCCCGCAAGGAAACGGTTGACGCGGCCCAGCACCGCATTCTGCTCGTGCACAAGGCTCGGCACGCCGGACTTGGTCGAAGCCAGCAGCGCAGGAAGCGAGGGATATCCGCCGAAGCCGATGACCGCGCTCGGTTCAAAACTCTCGAACAGGCGCAGCGCCATATCGCGCCCCTGCAAGACGGCGCGCAAACCCTTGATCCAGTTGAGCGGGTTCTTGCCGAACCGCCCGGCGGGCAGGACATGCGCCGGCAGGAAGTCGGGTTTGCCGGGGATTTTCGCACCACGCTCGTCAGTGATCAGCGCGACATGATGCCCGCGCCGCTCAAGCTCGGTCGCCAGCGCGAAGGCGGGGATCAGATGCCCACCGGTCCCTCCGGCGGCAAGGACGTAATGGCGGTTCGCGCCGCTCATGTGCGCTTCCTTTCGTCTTGCGACAGCTTGTCCTGCAGCATCGCGCGCAAGCCCGGTGTCTCGCGCGTCAGGAACGGATTGCGCCGCGTCACCGCGAGCAGCAGCCCGGCGGCAAGACATACCGCGATGGTCGAGGACCCGCCATAGGAAACCAGCGGCAGCGTCATCCCCTTCGACGGGAACAATTGCAGGTTGACGAGGATGTTGATGAAGGCCTGCCCGACGATCTGCGTTGCAAGGCCTGCCCCGGCGAGGAGGACGAAGAGGTTTTCCTCATCCGCCAGCCGCACTAGCACCCGTACCACGATGGCAAGGTATAGCAGCACGATGAGCGCGCAGACCAGCAGGCCGAACTCCTCACCAATGACCGAGAAGATGTAGTCGGTATGCGCTTCGGGCAGGTTCATCTTGCGCACGCCAAGCCACAGCCCGCTGCCGGTCCAGCCACCGGCAAGCAGCGTGCGTTCGGCAAGGTCTACCTGATCGAAGGCGGTGCCCCCGCCGATAAAGGAATCGATGCGATTGCGCGCATTATCATACAGGAAATATGTCAGCGTCAGCCCCGCGATACCGGCGCCGACCAGCCCTGCAATCCGTTGCACGCTGACTCCGGCGAGCAGGATGAGGACGAACCACACGCCGCCGAACAGCAGGGTTTCCCCCAGATTCGGCTGAAGCATCAGCAGCACGCCTATGATCCCCATAAACCCGGTTACCAGGGCTATAACCGGCAGGTTCGGATCGCGCAGGCGCCACGACAATATCCACGCGAGCGCAATCGCAAAGCCCGGCTTGAGGAATTCGGACGGCTGCAAGCCAATGCCGAAGTTGATCCACCGCTTTGCGCCGTTCACCTCATAACCGATCAGCGGCACGAGGAAGAGCAGCGCCAGCATGCCCGCCGCGAGCAATATGCCGAGCCGGCGGGCATTGTCCCGGCTGAGCATCGACGCACCGAACAACGCGATCAGGCCGAGGAACTGCCAGCGCAGATGCGCCCAGTAGAAATAGAGATCGGGCAGGCGCACTTCCGCCGTCGACAGGCGATTGGCGCTCGCCGGGGATGCCGCTGCGACCGCCGCCGTCCCGATTGCCATCAACGCGAGGATCAGGAACAGCAGCACACGATCAATCTCGCGCCACCAGATTTTCAGCTCCGCCATGCGCGAACCCTTGAAGCGATCGGGTGTCGCGATCCGCTCGCCGGGGCGGGGAATATAAGGCTGCGTGCCGTTCATGCCGCCGATTTCCCTTCGAGCCGGGGTGCAGTCGGCGGGCCCTCACCGGTCAGCATGGCAACGATCTGGCGGAAATGCTCGCCACGCCGCTCGTAATCCTTGAACTGGTCGAAGCTGGCGCATGCAGGCGATAGCAGCACCACATCGCCCGGCTGTGCTGCCTCAAGCGCGGCACGCGTGGCTTCGCACAGCAACTCAGCACGGGTTACAGGCAACGTGCCTTCGAGCAATTCGGCAAAGCGCGGCCCGGCCTCGCCGATGGTATAGGCAGCTGCGATGTTGCCGAGGTGGGCTTCGGTCGCGCCGAGCCCGTCTTCCTTGGGCAACCCGCCCACGATCCAGTGGATGCGTGGACGCCCGCCAACCGGCGGATAGGCCGCCAGTGCCGGGGCGGTGCTGTCGGTGTTGGTCGCCTTGCTGTCGTTGATGAAGGTGACGCCTTTGTGCTCGGCGACAAATTCCATGCGGTGCGGGAGGCCGACGAAAGTCTTGAGGGCAGCTTCCACGACCGGAAGTGGAATACCCAGCTCACGGGCAGTTTCGACCGCTGCCGCTGCATTTTGCCAGTTGTGCGGCCCCTGTAGCGAAGGTGCATCGCGCAGTCGCTTCGGCAACTCGTATGCCGAGATTCGTGTGAGCTGGACTGCACGTCGATCTGCAATGCTGCTCGTCTGGCTGTCGTCAATTCCCACGATAGCCCAATGATTGTCCTGCATTTTGAGCAGGCGTTCCTTGCTCGCCGCATAAGCCGCAAAGCTCTCGTAGCGGTCGAGATGATCCGGCGTGACGTTCAGAAGAACCGCCACATCGCAATCAAGGCTCAGCGTCAGGTCGATCTGGTAGCTCGACAATTCGAGTACATAGACCCCGCCTTCTGGCAGCGGGTCCTGCTCCATGATCGGGATGCCGATATTGCCGCCCATCAGTGAGGGAACCCCGGCGGTCCGCAGGATGTGGTGGACCAGCGCGGTGGTCGTGCTCTTGCCATTGGTTCCCGTGACCCCAACCACCTTGTGCGGTGGCAGGTTCGCGCGGGCTTGCGCGAACAGTTCGATATCGCCGATTACCGACACGCCGAATTTCGCCGCGTGGCCAGCAATCGGATGGGTGTTGAGCGGTACGCCGGGTGACACCACCACGCCATCGAACCCGGTCAGGTCCAGATCGAGCGGGTCGGCCAGCTTCGCCCGACCTTCCAGCTTGGCGCGCGCGACGTCCTGCCGATCCCACGCGACGACTTCCGCCCCGCTCGCCAGCAGTGCCTCCGCCGCGGCCAGGCCCGAACGGGCGAGACCGAGGACGGCATAGCGTTTGCCGGCAAAGGCGGGCGAAGTGATCATCGCACCTTCAGCGTCGCAAGGCCCGCCAGTGCAAGCACGATGGAGATTATCCAGAAACGAATAACCACTGTCGATTCCGCCCAGCCCTTCTGTTCGAAATGGTGATGGATCGGGGCCATGCGGAAGATGCGCTTGCCGGTTCGCTTGAACCAGAACACCTGGATGATGACCGATGCGGTTTCCGCCACGAACAGCCCGCCGACGATAAGCAACACGATCTCGTGATGGCTCGCCACCGCGATTGCCCCCAACGCACCCCCCAGTGCCAGACTGCCGGTATCGCCCATGAATACGGCGGCGGGCGGCGCGTTGAACCACAGGAAGGCGAGTCCCCCGCCCATGATCGCCGCACAGAAGATCGCCAGCTCACCCGCGCCCGGCACATGCGGGATACCGAGATAGGCGGAATAATCGACGCGCCCGACAAGATAGGCGATGATTGCGAACGTCCCTGCCGCGATCACAACCGGCATCGTCGCCAGCCCGTCCAGCCCGTCGGTCAAATTTACCGCATTGCCGAAACCCACGATCACGAAGGCAGCAAACACGTAATAGAAGGGGCCAAGCGGGATATAGACGCCAGACAGGAAGGGAACGTAGAGATTGGTTTTGATCTGGCCGACGATCAGATAGCTCGCCACGCCAGCCACAGCAAATTCGAGCAGGAGGCGCACCTTCGCGGAAACGCCCTGGTGACTGCGCTTGGTGACCTTGTCGTAATCATCCATGAAACCGATCACGCCGAAGCCGACAGTCACCGCCATGCAGGCCCAGACGAAGGGATTGCGCGGGTCCATCCACAGCAGCATCGAGGCGCATAGCGCGATCAGGATCATCAACCCGCCCATCGTTGGCGTGCCGACCTTGGCAAGGTGGGTTTGCGGACCGTCGGTGCGGATCGGCTGCCCCTTGCCCTGGCGCACCCGCAGCATGCTAATGAAACGGGGCCCGATGATCAGGCCGATGACCAGCGCGGTCATCAGCGTCGCGCCCGAGCGGAAAGTCTGATAGCGGACGAGGTTGAACAGGCCCCCGAAATCCAGCCACTCGGCAATCAGATACAGCATTCAGTCGTCCCGGCCGTTTGTCCGGCCCGTGAAGTGTGCAACCAGCCTGCCCAGGCCAATCGAGTTGGAACCCTTCACCAGCACTGCGTCACCCGCAGTCAGGCCATAGTCTTCCAGCGCCTCGATCGCCTCGGCAGGACTATCGCAATGCGCGAAGCTGAGTCCCCCCGCAAGCGCCCCTGCGCCGCCTTTCCCCAAGTGCCGTGCAAGCGCCCGCATCTCCTCACCGACGAGGATCGCATAATCGACCTGCGCTTCACTCAGCGGTTCGGCCAGCTGGGCATGGAATTTGGGCGCGAAATCACCCAGTTCCTTCATGCTGCCAAGCACAGCGACGCGCCGGGTAGCGGGCGTCTGGCCGAGCTGGCGCAATGTTGCACGCATCGAGGCCGGATTGGCGTTGTAGCTTTCGTCGATCAGCAGCGCCTTGCCGCCCGGTGCCGCCAGCTGGTGCCGCGCGCCGCGCCCTTTCAGGCCGCCCATCTCGGCCAGCGCCAGCCCGGCTGCACCCAGATCGCCCCCGGCTGCGCGCACCGCCGCCATCACGGCGAGCGAATTGGCGATCCAGTGCTCGCCCGGTTCGGCCACCGTGTAACACACGCGGGTATCTCCAAGGTCTGCCGTGACGAGCGAACCACCATTGGCCGACGGAATGGTATCGAGCAGGCGGACATCGGCGTGTTCACTCCTGCCGAACGACACCACTTCGATGCCGCGAAGTTTTGCGATGGCCGCGAGTTGCGCAAACTGGTCGACATCGGCTGGGATAACCGCAATGCCGCCTTCGACAACACCTGCAAAAATCTCCGCCTTGGCATCGGCAATTGCCTCCATGCTACCAAGGTTTTCGATATGCGCCGGTGCGATGGTGGTGATGACCGCGACATGCGGTTTCACCTGACCGGTCAGGCCGGCAATTTCGCCAGCACGGTTCATGCCCATTTCGAACACGCCATAGCGGCTGCGCGCAGGCATCCGCGCAAGACTGAGCGGCACGCCGACATGGTTGTTGTAGCTGCGCACGCTGCGATGAGTCGCACCATAGCTCGATCGGTCGAGCGCGGCGAAGATCGCTTCCTTCACGCCGGTCTTGCCGACCGAGCCGGTCACGCCGATGCGTATCGCTGTCGCCCGGTCGCGCGATGCCGCTGCAAGGGCGTGCAGCGCCACAGTCGTATCCTCTACCAGGACATGCGGATAGGGTACCGGGCGGTCGACAACCGCAGCAGCGGCGCCGTTCTCAAACGCCTTGTCGATGAAGCGATGGCCATCCATCGCTTCCCCCTTGAGCGCGAAAAACAGGTCGCCATTGCGCACATCGCGGCTGTCGATTTCGACACCTGCGCACTGAAATGCGCTGTTGGCCGTGCCGCCCGTTGCCGCGGCAACCGCGTCAGAGGTCCATAGCGCAAGCGGCAGGGCATCGCGCGCCGAGGCGGGCCATTGGCGCAGCGCCGGATGCTGGAGGCGTGCGGCGCTCATTCGCCCTGCCTCGCGCGCTGCGAGGCACACTCACGCGCCACTTCGACATCGTTGAACGGCAAGACCCGCATATCTGCTCCCGATCCGATTATCTGGCCTTCCTCGTGGCCCTTGCCCGCGACGAGGACGATATCGTCCTTCTCCGCCTGGCCGATTGCGTGAGCGATGGCTTCACGCCGGTCGCCGATTTCGATCGCGTTGTCACCCGCACCGGACAGGACCTCGCGGCGGATATCCCCGGCATCTTCGCCGCGCGGATTGTCATCGGTGACGATCACGACATCGGCGTGACGCGAGGCAGCCGCCCCCATCGGCGCGCGCTTGCCATGATCACGGTCGCCGCCCGCGCCGAAGACGCAGAACAGCCTGCCCGAGACATGCGGACGCAGTGCCTCGATTGCCGCCTCCAGCGCATCGGGCGTATGCGCATAATCGATATAGACCGGTGCCCCGCTCGGGGTGATCGCTGCCCGCTCGAGCCGCCCGCGCAAGGGCTGGAGCCGCGACACCGCGTCGAATGTCATCGAAGGATCGCCACCGGTTGCGATCACCAGCCCGGCTGCAACCAGGGCATTGGCGGTCTGGTAGGCACCGATCAAGGGCAGCCGGATAACCCGTTGCTGCCCTTCATACTCAATTGTCAGTTCCTGCCCCAGCTGCGTCGGTGTATGAGCGAGCAGGCGGATACCACCGTGGTCTCCATCTACCTGCTCGCCCACCGTGAGCACACGCAATTGTCGCTTGCGCGCATGCTCGATGGCCCGACCGGCCCACTCGCTATTGCCGGTCCAGACCACAACCGTGGCATCTTCGGAGACGACTTCATCGAACAGCCGCATCTTGGCCGCGAAATAATCGTCCATGTCGGAATGGTAATCGAGGTGATCGCGGCTGAGATTGGTGAACCCAGCTGCTGCCACCGGCAGCCCCTCGTTGCGATACTGGCTGAGGCCGTGGCTCGATGCCTCGTAAGCCACATGGCTCACGCCCTCGCGCGCGAGACCGCTCATATTGGAGAGGAACGTCACGATATCGGGCGTAGTCAGCCCGGTCGAAACGCTTTCATCGGGCGTGGTGACACCCAGCGTACCGATGCTCGCGGCACGATGCCCTGCCATGCGCCACAGCTGGCGGGTCATCTCGACCGTGGAGGTCTTGCCGTTGGTTCCGGTAACCGCGACGATCGTCTGCGGCACGGGAGTGAAGAAGCGCGCGGCGATTTCGGCAAAGCATTTGCGCGGTGTGTCGCTCGCAATGTGGATTGCGCCATCCACCTCCGCCCCGGGCCGGGCGATGACCGCCACAGCACCCGCCTCGATAGCGGCGGGAATAAAATCCTCGCCATTGACCTGCGCGCCCTGGAACGCACCGAACACCGTACCGGGCGCGACCTTGCGGTTATCGATCGCGAAACCGGTCACCTGCGCATCCGCTCCTTCGGGCAGCGAGACACCAGCTTCGGCGGCGAGTTTCGCAAGGCGCATCAATGCCCCCCCGGAACGAGTGGCCGCAGGTCGCTGATGTCGACGTCGCGCGTGTTGTCGGGCATCACGCCCAGCAGCGGGCCGATGCGCGGCACCAGCTTGCCGACGATCGGCGCGGCATTCCATGCGGCGGTGCGCTGGAACGAGCTGGCAGTGGTGCCCTTTGGCTCATCGAGCATCGCGATGACCACATAACGCGGGCGATCCATCGGGAAGGCTGCGGCGAAGGTCGAAACGAGTGAGGTCTTCTTGTAGCCCCCAGCCCCCGGTTTCTCTGCCGAGCCGGTCTTGCCGCCGACGCGAAAGCCCGGCGCATCGGCATTCCGACCGGTACCATAGAGCGCGATCATCCGCAGCAACTGGCGCATCCGGCTGGAGGTCGAGGCCTTGAACACGCGGCGCCCCTTGGGGACCTGATGCGGCTCAAGCTTGTGCATGGTCGCCGGGCGCCACACACCGCCATTGACCATCGCGGCATAGGCGCTGGCAAGATGCAGCGGGGTCACGGCGATACCGTGACCATAGCTGACAGTCATGTTGCGCAGGCGCGGCCATTTGTCGCCCGGCCAGATCGGGAAACCGCGCGCCGGCAGTTCGATATGCGGGCGCTCGTTCATCCCCAGATCCATCATGGTGCGGCGCATTTTTTCTGCGCCAAGCTCGTCCGCAATGCGCGCCGTGGTGGTGTTCGACGAATGGATCAGCGTTTCCGGCACGTTGAGGCTCGACCCCATCGCGTGGCTGTCCTTGATCGTGAATCCGCCGATCTCGACCGGGTTGGCGTTGTACCGCTTGCCGAAATCACGCACCGTGCCCGCATCGATCGCGGCAGCAATGGTGATCGGCTTGAAGGTCGAGCCGAGTTCGTAGACCTGGTTGGTCACGCGGTTGAACATGTTACCCGCGCCTTCGGCATCGATCTTGTTCGGATCGAATTCGGGCAGCGAGGCCAGGGCAAGCACCTCGCCCGTGTCGACATCGAGCACGATCCCGGCAGCGCCCTTGGCGTTGGTCGCCAGCATCCCGCGTCCAAGCTCATCCTCGAGCGCGCCTTGCACCCGCATATCGATCGACAGCGCAACCGGCTGGTTGCGCATTACCGGATCGTTGAGACGTTCGTCGAGCACCTGCTCCATGCCGACCTTGCCCTTGCCCTCTGCATCGACGAAACCGAGAATATGCGCCGCCATCTGCCCTTGCGGGTAATGCCGCTCGCTCTCGCGCGGCAGCTCAAGCGCAAGTTCGCCGATGTCCTGCACCCTGTTGGCCTCTTCGGGCAGGACACGGCGGCGGATATAGCCCCCGCGTCCGGAAGCCAGCTTGCTGGCAATTTCGTCCTGGTCGATATCGGGGAAGATAGCCTTCAGCTCGGCAGCGACGGCTTCGGGCGACCGGACCAGCGGGTCCGACGGATCGCCCATCGCCTTGGGATTGTACCACAGGGCATAGGCCGGGAATGCACGGGCCAGCGGCACGCCGTTGCGATCAGTCAGCTCGCCGCGCGGGGGCAGCAGCGCCTCTTCGAGCGAGGTTGCGCGGATCGCGCGATCGCTCACGCCGAAATAGCCGATCCGCAGCACCGCGATGGCCGCGACAACGGCGAAAATCACCGCAACCCACAAAACGCGAAGCCTCGCTGTATCGAGCGAGGCCTGGCGGATGGAAACGAGGTGGACGCGGCCGCTGGAGATGGCCGTGCTGACCGTGAGCGCGTTCATTGTGCCGCCTCCGCACTTGCACCGTGCAGCGGGTTCTCCATGGCGAGCCGCTCGGACAGCGGGCGACGGGCGGACATCGGCTCACGCTGGCGGTCCGGCTGGTGCGCCGCAGCCTCGTCGGCGCCTGCCGGTTTTCCGGTCAGCGGCGAGACCATGGCAAGAATGCCATCCTCTTCCTGCTCGACAGGTGCCTTGGCGACGCGGATCGGATCGGGCGCGTCGACGCCGCGCGGGACGCCGAGCGATGCCAGCTGGCGTTCGTTTTCGAGATACTGGTCGGCAGCAGGCGCACTGTAACCGAATTCGATCCGGTTCCAGTCGGCCAGCTGCTGTTGGTTGGCGCGGGCCTGGAATTCGGTTTCGAGGATCATCTTCTCGCGCTCGAGCGCAATGATCTGGCGTTCGGCCAGCCGCACTTCGCTCTTCACCGCATTGACGCGGAAAGTAAGCGCGACGAACCCGGCAAGGCACACCGTCAGTACGACGGCCCAACCGATCTGGCGCAAGCGGGATCCGGTGGCGATCATGCCGCCTCCCTCGCCGGTGCGGAGGTGCGGATTGCATGGCGCAAGGTTGAGGATCGCGCGCGGGGGTTGCGGGCAATCTCGGCTTCGGATGGCCGGATCGCTTTCGAGACTTTGGCGTAGACGGGGTTCGCAGCGTCAAGCTGCGGAAGGTGGCGCGAACCGCCTGCCACTGCCGATGCTTCGCGCAGGTAACGCTTCACGATCCGGTCTTCGAGGCTGTGGAAGCTGACGACAGCCAGTCGTCCGCCTTCACGCAGCAAAGCTTCCGCCGCCGCTAGGCCTTCGGCCAGTTCGTCGAGTTCGGTATTCACATGGATGCGAACCGCCTGGAAGCTCCGGGTCGCCGGGTCCTTCTTGTCATGCGGCTTGTAGCCCAGCGCCTTGCGCACCACGCGGGCGAGATCGCCGGTGGTTTCGAGCGGGCGTGCGGCGACAATGGCGCGCGCGACCCGGCGCGACTGGCGTTCCTCGCCATATTGGTAGAGCACATCGGCGATAGTGCCCTCATCCGCCGAGTTGAGGAAATCGGCGGCGCTTTCGCCGTCCTGGCTCATCCGCATGTCGAGCGGGCCGTCGCTCGAAAAGGCAAAGCCGCGCTCCGCCTGGTCGAGCTGCATCGAGGACACGCCGATATCCATCGTCACCCCGTCAACCTGCGAGACCCCTGCTTCGGCGAGGCTGGCGAGCATTTCGGAGAAACGACGGGGGTGCAGCACGAGGCGCGGGGGCTGCTCGGCAGTTTCGGGCCACAGACCGCCTGCTGCAATGGCATCGGGATCGCGGTCGAAGGCATGCACCGTCGCGCCCGCATCGAGCAGCGCACGGGTGTATCCGCCAGCGCCAAAAGTGGCATCGACGATTACATCGCCCGGCTGCGGGGCAAGCGCGGCGATCACCTCATCGAGCAGGACGGGGATGTGGAGGGCATCGTTCGAGGCGGCCGCAGCGGTCATTTGCGCTTCGCCTCATGCTCGGCAACCAGTACGTCGCAAGCGGCCTTGGCAGCTTCCCATTCGTCCGACATGCGACCGAGTTCGACCGGATTCCAGATCGTGAAGAAACGCCCGCCGCCGCGAAAGAACAGGCCATCATCGACATTGCCAACCTTGGTCAGGAAGGCAGGCATGACGAAGCGACCACTGTCGTCGAAAGGGATTTTCTCGAAACCGAACAGCTGCGAGGATCGCTCGTCATAGTCGAAATCGCGACCGGAATTGAGTGCAGCGTCATATTCGCGGTCGAGCTGCTGCTGCAGCTCTTCCTCGCGATTGAGGCCGAAGCCGACAAGGCATTTCCATTTGGGATGCTTGTCGAGGCACAGGATACGGTTGCCGCCGCTCGCCTCTTTCACGGCCTTGCGGAAGAGAGGCGGCAGCGCGAAACGGCCCTTGTCGCCTGATGGCGAATAGGCTTGTCCGCTGTAACTGACCCGCATTTCCGGCACTTTGCCCTGCACCCCTCACTCGCATCCGCTGCAGGCACGTCTTCCCCGTCACCACCCGCGCAGCAGCGCGGGCAGCAAGCCTCGCCCCCGCGAGACTCGGCAAAAGACAACCTGTCCGATGGAAGGTGGTATTACCGCGCGAAATCACGGTATTAAAGGGAAAATTAAGGGATTTCTCGGGAAAAACTGCTAAATCATTGTTTTTAAATATCTATCATGGCTAACACATGACCCGATTGAAGGCAGGAAGGCATCAATTCCCCTTCGATTCCCGCAGAATCCCCCGACTGACGACGGGCGAGTCCCGCCAATCTCGGAATATCCCGAGTCCCTTGCGTCACTCGAACGCAGCACGCAGCAACTCCTCGAGCATTGCCGCACCGCCCCGGTTTTCACGGTCGAGAATTGCTGCGTCGGCAAGCACTATCGCAGTCCCCTTCCCGACCTCGCATTGCGCAAGCAGCCCCCCGTCATGGATCGCACATTCGCCCGCAACCGCGCCACCATCCCACGGGACCAGCGTTCCCGGCAGGTCGACGACGAGTTCGCCTTGCACCGGTCCCGTCAGCGCAGCTTCGCGTGGACCGGGCTGCTGGTCGGGATCGAACTGCAAGGCCAGCCCCCAGCGCGCGAGCAGCGGGTCGATCATCGCAATGTCCTGCGGTCTGCGCCGGTCGCCCAGGGCAAAATCGCTGTGTTCGGTGAGCATGGGGTCGGCAAGGATCAGCGCCTTTCCTCCACCACGCAGCCAGTTGTCCAGCGCCACAAGGTCGGCAGGAGGCAGCGCGTTGGGCTGGGCCAGCAGCAATCTGTCGACCCCGGCAAGGCCGTCACCCGGATGGCCGGCCTTGTCCTGGGAAGAAAGGGTATCGAGCGGTTCGATCAGGTAGCGTTCTTCGATCAGCGCACGAGCCCAATGCTCTTCCTGCCCATCGGCCAGCATGCCCTCGAGCGAAGTCGCTTCCGACCAGTATACCGGCAAGGAAGTCATCAACCCGAGCGGCTGCCGGTCTTCTTTACGCGGCAACAGGGACCACGCCGATACGCCAAGCGCTGTCAGCAACACCAGCGCAGCAAGCGCCAGCCTAGTCTTCGTCACCCTGCGCTTCCTGTGCTACCGGGGAAGGCGAAGCCGATGCGCTTGCGCTGGGGGTTGGCGATGCCGGGAGATCGGGGACGACACCCGCCTCTGCCAGCGGATCGTTCTTCGGGGCGTCGGTTTCCACCGCCTCGACAGTCGCTGCTGCCTCGGGGACCGAACTCGCCTCCGCCTCATCCGCGCGGCTCAGGATCGTATCGGCAAGGGCAATCATCAGCACCATGCCGGCAATGCCCGACAGCCCGATCTGCAGGCGATGCACCGCCTGCGCCCGGGTGCCGCCAAGCGGCGGCGGGGAAACCCCGTCATCGTCGGGCTCGCGTGCCTTCATCGCGCGTTCGAGAAACGTGTTTGCCATTTCGCTAGGCTAATACGCCGCAGCCACCAGTCAATCGCTGATCGTCAATCGGCCAGCCAGTCGAACACCGGCAGGCCCTTCGCTGTCAGCCATTCGCGATTGTAGAGCGTCGAGAGATAGCGGAAGCCGGTATCGCACAGGATCGTGGCAACGCGAGGGTTCTCAACCCCGTCAGCCACCAGCTGCTTGCCCAGTTCGATCGCACCCGCGACATTGATCCCGCTCGACAGGCCCAGGCACAACCCTTCCTCGCGCAACAGGTGTGACACCCATTCAAGGCCCTGCTCATCGGAAATACGGAACTGCGTATCGATCGGCGCGCCTTCGAGATTGCCGGTGATCCGCCCCTGCCCGATCCCCTCAGCCACCGATGTGCCTTCGGCAGCCAGTTCGCCATGCGCGTAATAGCTGTAGAGCGCCGCACCGTGCGGATCGGTCAGCGCGATGCGGATATTCTCGTCGAATTCCTTGAGGCCCATACCGACCCCGGCAATCGTGCCACCGGTCCCAGCCGCGCAGGTGAAACCGTGGAGCTTGCCATCGAGCTGCTCCCACAGCTCTTTCGCCGTGCCATCGATATGCGCCTTGCGGTTGGCCGTGTTGTCGAACTGGTTGGCCCACACTGCCCCGTCAGTCTCTTCCGCGAGCCTCCGCGAGGTGTGGACGAAGTGGTTGCAATCGGCAAACTTGGTCGGGGGCACCAGCACCAGTTCGGCGCCGAGTGCCCGCAGCGTATCCATCTTTTCCTTGGACTGGTTATCCGGCATCACGATGATGGTCTTGTAGCCGAGCGCATTGGCGACCAGCGCAATCCCGATGCCGGTGTTGCCAGCTGTCCCTTCAACCACGGTCCCGCCCGGCATAAGCTCGCCGCGCGCCTCCGCATCGCGGATGATCCACAGCGCGGCACGGTCTTTTACCGAGGCACCGGGGTTGGCGAATTCGCACTTGCCGTAGATTTCGCAACCTGCCGCTTCACTGGGCCCCTTGAGCAGGACGAGCGGAGTGTTGCCGATAAGGTCGATGGTCCGCGCGCGCGGTGCCGGTGCAATCATGGCCAACAGCTAGGCATGGAGGCAGGGCCGCGCAACGCAGATGCGCTACGCGGTCTGCAAATCAATCTTCCGGTGCGATCGTGACCTTCAGACCGTCGAGATCTGCGGTGAAGGGAATCTGGCAAGACAGGCGTGAAGTGCCTTCACGGTGATCGGAGGATTCGAGCAGGTCGTCCTCGTCTTCGCTCATCGCGGGCAGCTTGTCCTGGAAGGCCGGGTCGACATGGACATGGCAGGTCGCGCAACTGCAGCAGCCGCCACACAGCGCCAGCAGTTCATCGAAGCCATTGTCACGAATGGCCTCCATTACGGTCAGCCCGTCTTCGACCTGGACTTCGCTTTCCTCACCGGCACGGTTTACGACGATCAGCTTGGGCATGTGGCTTTGCTTTCCGTTTGCTTTCGACCAAAAGGCCTGTCGACGCGGCAGCTAAGGAATGGCTGCGCATTTGGCAAGGGATGGGACTTCGGGATGGGTTTGAGCGCAGAGGCACTACGCGAAGGCATAGACCATGTCGCCATGCTGGAACCCGCGATTGCCCGCGCGCGCGATGTGGTTGGATATCCCGAACCCCGCATCCGGCCGACCGGTTACAAAACGCTGCTGCGCACCATTGTCGGCCAGCAGGTATCCGTCGCGGCGGCCAGTTCGATGTGGAACAAACTGGAAGCCGAACTGGGTGAGGATTTCACCCCCGCCTGCCTGCTCGAACGCGATTTCGATACGTTGCGCGCCTGCGGCCTGTCGCGCCAGAAACAGGGCTATGCCCGCAGCCTGTGCGAACTGGTCGAGGCCGGAGCCGTCAATTTCGACGGCCTTCCCGCCGACGACGAAGCGGCCATCGAGCAGTTGACGCTGATCAAGGGTATCGGCCGCTGGTCGGCCGAAATCTACCTGCTCTTTGCCGAAGGGCGCCCCGACATCTGGCCTGCGGGCGACCTGGCGGTGCAGGCCGGTATCGGCAAGATCCTCGGCCACGAGGAACGCCCGAGCGAAAAGGCGACCCGCGCGCTGGCGGACGAGTGGAGCCCGCACCGCGGATCGATCGCCATCCTGACCTGGCACAGTTACAACAATCCGGCATTGTAGCAGGTCAATCCGGCAAATCCGCTGGCAAACACGGCCAAGGCTGCCCACCTGAGGCAAAACAGGCCTGGAGAGCACATGACTGACGCCGTCCCCGCAATGCTGATCCCGCGCGAACATCTGTTCGGCAACCCGACTCGTTCCGGCGGAGAAATCAGCCCCGATGGCAAATGGTTGAGCTGGCTGGCACCCAAAGACGGCGTGATGAATGTCTGGACCGCACCAGCCAGCGATCCGTCGGATGCGCGTGCGATGACCTCGGCGCAGGATCGGCCTATCCCGCAATATTTCTGGGCCCCCGACAGCCAGAGCCTGCTCTACATCCAGGACAAGGGGGGTGACGAGAACTACCTGCTCTATGGCGTGGACATTGCCTCGGGCGAAGAGCGAACGCTGACGCCGTTCGAGAATACGCGGGTCGATGTGATCGGCACTTCGGAATCGATTCGTGACAGGATCCTGATCGGGCTGAACAACCGCGATGCGCGCTTTCACGATCCCTACCTGCTCGATCTCAACACCGGCGAGCTGGAGCTTGTCCTCCAGAATGACGGGTTTGCCGGTTTCCTTGCCGATGACAATCTGGCCCTGCGCCTCGCGATCCGTCCCAACGCGTCAGGTGGGATGGATTTCCACCAGATCACAGGCGGTGCCATCGCCGAAGAGGCGAGCGAAAGCACCGGGCTGGACGACAGCCTGACGACCCATCCCATCGGTTTTACCACCGACGGCAGGACCATGTACTGGATTGAAAGCCGTGGTCGCAACACGGCAGCCCTGATCGCGCAAACGGTCGAAACGAGTGAACGAACGATCATCGCGCAAAACGACAGGGCCGATATTGGCGGTGCAATGGCCAATCCCCGGACGGGCGAGATCGAGGCGTACAGCTTCACCTACCTCAAGACCGAATGGACCGCGATCGATCCCGCGATCAAGACCTCGCTCGACTGGTTGCGAGAGCGGCTGGAGGGTGAATTCAATGTCCAGTCCCGGACCGAGGATGACACCAAATGGATCATCGCGAACGATCCGCTGACCAGCCCGAGCAAGACCTTCATCTATGACCGGACGGCGAACAGGCTAACCGATTTCTACACCACACGCCCTGAACTGGTGGGCGCCCCGCTGCAACCGATGCACACGCTGGAAATCACTAGCCGTGACGGGCTGGTGCTGCCATCATACCTGACCCTGCCACCCGGCAGCGACAGCGCGGGCAGTGGCAAACCCGATGCACCCGTACCGATGGTGCTGCTGGTCCATGGCGGGCCATGGGCGCGCGCAAGTTATGGCTTCAACGCAACCCATCAGTGGCTCGCCAATCGCGGCTATGCCGTGCTCGGCGTCAATTTTCGCGGCTCGACCGGCTTCGGCAAGCAGTTCATTTCCGCTGCCGACCTCGAATGGGGCAAGGCGATGCATGATGACCTGATAGACGCGGTCGAATGGGCGGTCGAAAACGGCGTCACTTCGGCGGAAAAGGTCGCGATCATGGGCGGTTCCTATGGCGGCTATGCCACGCTTGCCGGACTGACCTTCACGCCTGAGACCTTCGCTTGCGGGGTCGATATCGTCGGCCCGTCGAACCTCGAAACGCTGATCGCATCGGTCCCGCCCTATTGGGAGCCGGTGATCGCCCAGTTCCACGAGCGGGTCGGCAACCCCAACACGCCCGAAGGCCTCGCGCTGCTCAAGGAACGAAGCCCGCTCTACAAGGCGGACGAGATCACCAGGCCGTTGCTGATCGGGCAAGGCGCGAACGATCCACGGGTCAAACGGGCCGAGAGCGACCAGATCGTCAACGCGATGAAAGAGGCGGGCATTCCCGTCACCTATGTCCTGTTCCCCGATGAGGGCCATGGCTTTGCCAAACCAGCCAACAACATCGCCTTCAACGCTGTGGCCGAGAACTTCCTCGCCAATTGCCTGGGTGGACGAGCGGAACCGATTGGCGATACCGTAAACGCTTCGACCGCGCGGCTGGTCGAAGGTGCGCAGCACGTTGCAGGCCTCACCGAAACACAGGCTGACTGACATCAATGTAAATAGCTGACAAGCAAGCTGCGCGCGGGTAGGCCCCCTGCGAGGTTTGATTATGGGAGTGGAATGTTGGCCCAGCGTAGAGCGATTTTCATCACCGGCGGCGGTTCGGGCATCGGACGGGCCATAGCGCGCAAGTTTGGCAGTGAAGGCTGGTTCGTCGGCCTTGGCGATATCGATGAGGCAGGGATGCAGGAAACTGCACAGTTGGTCGGCAGCGACGCGACATTCTGCCACAGGTTCGACGTGCGCGATCGCCAAGCGTGGGACGATGCACTTGCGGCTTTCGCGCAGGCGGCAGGTGGCCGGATCGATGTGCTGGCCAACAATGCCGGGATACCCATTGGCGGCTCGCTGGCTGAGAACAGCGAGGAGGAAATCACTCGCTGCCTCGATATCAATCTCAAAGGCGTGCTGTTCGGTGCACAGGCAGCCTATCCATGGCTCAAGGCCAGCGCGCCGGATTCCTGCCTGCTCAACACCGCCAGCGCAGCCGGGATCTATGGAACCCCCGGTGCAAGCGTCTACACCGCAACCAAGTTCGGAGTGCGGGGCATCACCGAAAGCCTCGATGGTGAATGGGCGCCGGACGGGATCAACGTCCGCTCGCTATGCCCCAGCTTTATCGACACGCCGCTGCTCGAGCATAACCCCAACGCCCAATCCAACGAGGCGATCCGCCAACGGGTGATCGACGCGGGGCTGGAGATCACTCCGGTCGAGGAAGTCGCCGAGGCAGCGTGGAACGCAGTGCATGGAGAGAAGCTCCACTGGCTGGTCGGCAAGACCGCGAAGCAGATCGCTTTCGGCAGCCGCTGGATGCCCGGCCGGGTGCGCAAGCAGACCCGTTCGTCTTTCCGCCCGCTCGGGCGATAGGAGCCGGAACTTGAAACTCCCCATCCTGTTTGCCGCCCTTGCGGCGCTCGCCCTTCCCCTGCCCGCTGCCGCCCAATTGCAGGACGGGACACCGCTGGTCACTGCAACCACCTATACCGTCAGTTCGAAGATCCTCGGCGGGGATCGCAAGGTGACGGTGCGGCTTCCCGCCGGGTATGGCGAGGAACCGGAGGTGACCTTCCCGGTGGTCTACCTGCTCGATGGCGGGCCGGAACAGGATTTCGAACATATCGCCGGAATCGCGCAAAGCCGCGACATGAACGGGAGCTTCGACCGCTTCATCCTCGTCGGGATCGAAAGCGTGAACCGCCGGCACGAACTATCGCCCATTGCGCGCGATCCGAAGGTCTATGAGGAGGCGCTCGGCGCGATGCCCGGCGGTGCGCCTGATTACCGGCGCTTCCTGACCTTGGAACTCAAGCCGCTGGTCGAAAAGACATTCCGCACCAACGGGCATGACGCGATCATGGGCGAATCGCTCGCCGGATTGTTCGTGGTCGAGACCCTGCTCAAGCAGCCCGAACTGTTCGACGATTACATTGCCATCTCGCCCAGCCTGTGGTGGGAAGAGATGAAATACGGCAAGCAAGCAGCGGAATATTTCGCCAACCATCCGGCAGGCAAACGGCGGCTCTACCTGACCACGGCGAATGAGGGCGACTGGCACCGCGAGGGGGCCGAACGGCTGGTCGATGCACTACGTCACCACGCGCCCGAAGGGCTGACCTGGACCTTCGTCGATGCAGGCAAGAGCGAAACGCATGGCACGCTCTACCACCCGATGGCGCTCGACGCTTTCCGCGCGCTCTACGGAACGCCTAGCCGGGAATACAAGAACTACCCGCTGGTCGGTGGCCCGGCGATCACTGAGCGAACGCCGGAGGAGCAGGCGCTGCTCGACAGTGAATGCACGCGCGAAAACAGCACGCCGATGACGCCCGAAGCCGCCGAACGCGGGCGCGAGGGCCTGTACTACAAATGCCTGCTGCTCGATCTCGGCCCGACCCCGCGCGAGGGAACGCTGGGTCAATAGGGCCTAACGCTGCGCCCTTTCGCGCAAATCCTTGCCTGCGTCGCTGAGGAACGGTTCAAGCTCGTCCCACCCGATGAGGATTTCCTCTTCGCACGGGGTGATCACATGCGGCAGGTCCGGCTGGAACTGGATACCCTCGCGCCGGATCTGGTAACCCCACCATTCCTGATCCTCGGCATAGCCGGAGCACTCGTCCGGCTCATTCTCATATTGCGGCCAGTGCGATACGATCAGCGCGCGCAGATCGGGCTGCATCAGCGTCGAGCCGTATTCGGATACCACTGTGCCTTTGGAATTGAACCAGTCCACCGGCTCGAGCTGGGCGCCCGTTTTTCGGTCGAAGGTGAAATATTGTTTCCAGTGATTGGGGTGCGCGCCACCACAATAATCGCTGCTGTTCTGGTCGATGGAGAGCAGTTCGTCATTGGCGAACACGGGCGATAGGCCCATCGCGTAATAGCCATCCACCCCATGCACCGTAAGCGCCCCTGCCAGGCACTGGAGAAATTCATCATCCACCTTGCCCTGCGGCAATTTCGAGCCAAGCCATTCGATGATCTTGCCGTCACCGGGCTGCGTGGGTGCAAAGGTAAACCCGCCGATTTCGACATCTTCGAAATGCGCCGGGACCTTGTAGCGCAGCCGGGTGAAGTCAAAGCCCCCGACTGTCGCTGCTGCACGCTCGAATTCCGGCTTCACCACGCGAGGCGCAAGGAAATTGGCCGAAGCGCAGGCGTCGTAATAATCCTCCGCCCCGTCGGGGATGCGATGCAGCACAATGCCAAGGCTGCGCTTGCCCGCGCGCCACCGTCCTTCGATCCGCTCTTCGGTGATATCGGTAAATATCAGCGACGGAACCGCCTCGGTTCCCGGCTCGCCCGTCTTGTTGCCTTCCGCCCAGTTGCGCCCGGTCTCGTCGCCCTTCAGTCGGATCGGCTTGAGATGGACGGAATAATAATAGCTGCCGCGCCCTTCCCCGCTGTTCCAGCGATCGAAACAGGCGACGATCGGCAGGCGGCCGATGCTGCCCTGCCACACGCCAACCCATTCGGGATCGGGCGTGTCATCCTTCGCGGCAGCAGGCGCGGCAAGCCCGCATACAAGCAACAAGGCAGACAGTCCCGCAAGCAGGCCGCGCATCACGGCACCATCGCGTCGATTGCCGCCGCCATCGCAACATCGCGGACTGAAAGCCCGCCTGCATCATGGGTGGTCAGCGTGATTTCGACCTTGTTGTATACGTTGAACCATTCGGGATGGTGGTCATGCTTGTCGGCGATCAGCGCGACGCGGGTCATGAAGCCGAATGCCTCGTTGAAATCCCCGAACTCGATTGTGCGCTCGATTGCCTTGCCTTCGCGCGCCAGCATCCATTTGGGATGCGCCTCCACCAGCGCATCGCGCTCTTCGGCGGTCAATTCGGCGATACTCATGCGAGGCCCTTTCCAAATTCTTGTTACCGGGCAGCCTTTCCCCTAACGCTGCCCACCATGCAAGAGTGCAGCCTAACCGCGCGTGAACTGGCCTGTCGGCGCGGAGACCGGCTGTTGTTTCGCGGGCTTGATCTGTCGCTCACCCCGGGCGACGCACTCCACATCACAGGATCGAACGGCATCGGCAAGTCCAGCCTGATGCGTATACTTGCCGGGCTGATGCCGGCCTATGCCGGAGATGTGGTGCGCACCGGCGCGATCGGCCTGGTCGACGAACGCCCCGCGCTCGATGAGCATGCGCCGCTCGGCAAGGCACTCGGCTTCTGGCAACGGATCGATGGCGCGGCGGATAATGAATATGTCCGGCTCGGCCTTGCCGACCTGCTCGACGTGCCGGTCCGTTACCTTTCGACCGGGCAACGCAAGCGCGCGGCCTTCGCCCGCCTGCTGGGCCAGAGCGCACCGATCTGGTTGCTCGACGAACCTCTCAACGGGCTCGACCGCGATGCGGTGGTGCTGGTCGAACGGATCGTTGCCGAACATTGCCACGGCGGCGGTATCGCGGTCATCGCCTCGCACCAGGCGATTGCTGTCGAGGGAGGGCAGACGCTCGCCATCGAGGACTTTGCGAAGTGATCGCCCGCCTCCTCATCCGCGACCTGTCGCAATTGCTGCCCGGTGGCCAGATAACGGGGGCGCGCGGCGGGAGCATGCTGCCGCTGCTGTTCTTCCTCGCGGTGGCAATGCTCTATCCCTTCGCTGTCGGGCCGGATGCACCGCTGCTGGCCAAGACCGGCGGCGGGGTGATCTGGGTCGCGGCGCTGCTGGCGAGCATATTGCCGCTCGACCGGCTGGTCGCACCGGATGTCGAACAGGGCGTGTTCGACCAGCTCGCGCTGCGCGGCGTGTCGGAAGAACTGGTGATCGCGGTGCGCGTGCTCGCCCATTGGCTAAGCTTCGCCCCGCTGCTGCTGCTGGCGAGCGTGATCGCGGCGGCACTGCTCAACCTATCAGGCGACAACCTGCAACTGGTGCTGGCAGGGTTGCTGGCGGGCACCCCTGGCCTCGCCGCCATCGGTGTGACCATCGCCGCGCTGACTGCGGGGCTGAGGACCGGCGCAGCGCTGTCCGGCCTGCTGCTGATCCCGCTCGCGGTCCCGATCCTGATCTTCGGCGCAGGCGCGCTCGAACGGCAGGACTACGGCGCGATTGCGCTATGCGGCGCGATTAGTCTCGTGCTGGTGGCGATTGCGCCCTTCGCTGGCGGTGCCGCTATCAGGGCTGCGCGGGAGGGGTGATCAAGCTCGCCCTCCCCGTCATCCCAGCGAAAGCTGGGATCGCCCTCCCCAAGCTCGACGGTTGAGATGGCTGGCTGGACCTACATTCTGACAAACAAGCCGCGCGGCGTTCTATACATTGGCGTGACCGCCGACCTCGCTGCGCGAATGATGCAGCATCGCAGCGGCAACGGTTCGAAGTTCTGTCGACGTTACGGTTTGACCCGGCTGGTTCTTGCCGAGCCGTTCGATGACATTTCCGAAGCAATTGCGCGCGAAAAAGCGATGAAGGCATGGAAACGTGACTGGAAAATCGAACTCATCGAGAAGTCGAATCCGGGCTGGGACGATCTATTTGAGGTTATGCAGGGCTGATAGCGATCCCAGCTTTCGCTGGGATGACGGTCAGGTATTGCCCGCCCGTCAGTAATCCCCCGGCTTGTTCCATCCCTTCGGACTGCCGGTAAAAATCTCGTTGCCCGTCTCGGTAATCCCGATCGAGTGCTCAAACTGCGCGCTTAGCGACTTGTCGCGGGTCACGGCGGTCCAGCCGTCGCTCAGCAGTTTTACCCACGGCTTTCCGAGGTTGATCATCGGTTCGATGGTGAAGAACATGCCGGGCTTGAGCTCAGGCCCCGTCCCCGCCTTTGCCGCATGGACCACTTCGGGCGCGTCGTGGAACAGGCGGCCGAGGCCGTGGCCGCAGAATTCGCGGACCACGCCGTAACGGTACTGCCGCGCGTGTTCCTCGATTGCCGCGCCGATATCGCCCAGCCGCGCGCCGGGCTGCGCCTTGTCGATCCCGATCATCAGGCATTCGTAGGTCACATCGACCAGACGCCGCGCCTTCAGCGGCACATCGCCGACGAGGAACATGCGGCTGGTATCCCCGTGCCATCCGTCGAGCAGCGGGGTGACGTCGATATTGACGATGTCACCATCCTTGAGCGTCTTCTCGCTCGGGATGCCGTGGCACACCACATGATTGATCGAGATGCAGCAGCTATGCGCATAGCCGCGATAGCCCATGGTCGCAGGAACCGCGCCGCCATCGAGCGTCAATTCGCGCACCTTGTCGTCCAGTTCGCCTGTCGTGACGCCGGGCTGCACCAGCGGGGTAATCTCGTCGAGGATGCGCGCGGCGAGTTGGCCCGCCTTACGCATGCCTTCGAACCCTTCCGGTCCGTGGAGCTTGATAGTGCCATCGCGGTAGACGGCATCGCGGCTGTCGATCAGCTGATATTCGGTCATGCGCAGCCATGTAGCGATGTGCTGCGCAAATTGCGAGCTTGGAACGGCGCGCGTTTGCTCTATCTGTCAGGCATGACCGACTATGCCGAACTGATCCAGCCCGATCGCGGGCAGGACGCCACCGCCATCCACCTTGTCAATTCCGATGGCTTCGACGAATGGTCGAAATCGCTTGCCGCCGGGCAGCGCGCCGCGCTCAAGGCGCAAAAGTTCGATGGCGGCGGTTATCAGGTGGGCATTGTGCCCGATGGCGACAGCTGGTTCGCGGTTGGCGGTGTGGCCAATCCCGAAAGCCTTTCGAGCTGGTGCCTCGCGAAGCTGGCAGAGACCTTGCCCGAAGGCACCTATCGTCTTGCTAAGGTTGAGCCCGGCCCCGCGCTGTTCGGCTGGCTGACTGCGCAATACAAGTTCGAGCGGTACAAGAAGGACGATGACAAGCCCGGCCCGCGCGTGTTGCTGACCGAACAGGTCAAGGCCATTGGCAACGCCGTGGCCGAAGCAACGGCAACTGCACTCGTCTGCGATATGGTCAATACGCCTGCGGAGGATATGGGCCCCGCCGCGATCGAGGCCGAGGCCGAAACAATTGCCAAGCGTCATAATGCAAAACTGACCGTGACCAAGGGCGACGCGCTGGAGCAGGAATATCCGATGGTCCACGCCGTTGGTCGTGCCGCCGCGCGCAGCCATGCGCCGCGCATCATGCGGATCGAGTGGGGCAACGAGAAGCACCCGAAGATCGCCATTGTCGGAAAGGGTGTCGCCTTCGATTCCGGCGGGCTCGACGTCAAGAGTGCTGCGGGCATGCGCCTGATGAAAAAGGATATGGGCGGCGCGGCGCACGCACTGGCGCTGGCCGACCTGGTCATGGGCGCAAAGCTGCCGGTGCGGCTGCATGTGCTGGTTCCGGCGGTCGAAAACGCGATTTCCTCCAACAGTTTCAGACCCGGCGATGTGCTGAAGACGCGCAAGGGACTGACCGTCGAAATCGGCAATACCGATGCCGAAGGCCGCCTGATCCTCGGCGATGCCCTGACCCGCGCGAGCGAGGACGAGCCCGAGTTCATCATCGACTTTGCAACCCTCACCGGCGCGGCGCGCGTGGCGCTCGGCCCGGACCTGCCTGCATTGATGACCCGGCGGGATGAAACCGCCGCCGAACTGGTTGCAGCAGGCAAGGCCAATGACGACGAACCCTGGCGGCTTCCGCTACCCGAAGCCTATCGCGAATGGCTCAATTCCGACATTGCCGATCTCAACAACTCCCACGGCAACGCCTTTGCCGGGGCCAGCGTTGCGGGCCTGTTCCTCGACCGGTTTGTCGGCACCAAGGAAGACGGAACCCCCATCGACTGGGCGCATTTCGACACCTTCGCATGGCGTCCAACTGCCAAGCCGGGCCGTCCCAAGGGCGGTGCGGCCTATGGCCTGCGCGCGGCCTTCCATATGCTCAAGGCGCGATACGGGGCGTCATGAACTTGCCCAATGGCTTTCCAGCGGATAAGCGCGCGCATCCGCTTGTGCGGGCGATCCAACAGGGGCAGATATTCCAGCCGTGAGTGACGTGACGCAATACGAAGTACCGACCGAGCAGCTGCGCCTGTCCGGCCCGGTCGTGCGTCCTGCACCCGGCACACTGCCACTGCGTGGCGATATCGCACACATCGCGCTCGCCGGGACCTATCTCGTGCCGCATTACGCCATTCCCCAGCCGCGTGTGCTGGGCGATGCAACTGTAACCCTGCGGCTTTTGGCGCGCGACGATGCAGAACCGGTGGCCGAGCTTGCCGCCGGAAGCGGGTTCGAACTTCTCGACACAGCAGGCGACTGGTGCTGGGGCAGCGTCGGTCCTGAGGGGCCGAGCGGGTGGCTTCACTCAACCGCCCTCGTCGCGCTCGAACAATGACCACGTCCATATTTATCGACGGGGCCGAGGGTACCACCGGCCTCGAAATCCGCGAGCGGCTGGCCGGACGCAGCGAATTCGCGCTGACCACGCTGGAAGGTGATGCACGCAAGGATCTCGATGCAAGGCGTGCAGCCCTCAATGCTGCCGACGTCGCGATCCTGTGCCTGCCGGACGATGCCGCTCGCGAAGCGGTGGCGCTGATCGAAAACGACACCACCCGCGTGATTGACGCCTCTAGCGCGCATCGCGTGGCCGATGGCTGGACCTATGGCTTTCCCGAGCTTGTCGGGCGCGAGGCGGTCGCCAATGCACGCTTTGTCAGCAATCCGGGGTGTTACCCGACCGGCTTTCTTGCGCTTGTCGCGCCGCTGGTCCGCGCCGGGCTGATCCCCGCCGACTGGCCCTACACGGTCAATGCCGTTTCCGGCTATTCGGGCGGCGGCAAGGCATTGATCGCACGCTTCGAAGCCGAGGGTGCCCCCGCATTCCGGGCCTATGGCTATGACATGGCGCATAAGCATCGAGCGGAAATGAAGCTGCACGGCGGGCTCAGGCACGAGGTGATCTTCGCCCCGTCTGTAGTCCCGGCCTATCGCGGGATGGTGGTCGAGGTGCCCTTGCACCTCGGGGCCATGGCAGGCAATCCGACGGCAGACAGCCTGCGCGCTGCGCTGCAGGAGTTCTATGCCGGATCACAGGTCGTCTCGGTTGTCGATGGCGCCGCCCCTGCCGAACTGCTGCTCGAGAAAGACGCGCAGCCATCCGACCGGCTGGAGCTGTTCGTATTCGGGAACGAAGGCGGCTGGCACGCGCGGCTGGTCGCCCGGCTCGACAATCTCGGCAAGGGCGCCAGCGGTGCCGCCGTGCAATCGCTCAACCTGATGACCGGCTTGCCCGAGGAAACCGGGCTGTCGCTCAAGGCCTGATCGCGCTGCCTAAAATTTAGGCATATCTTGCCGCGAATCCGGGCAAAATGTCCTGGTCGCCAGCCCGCCACCGCCTCGCTAAAGTCCGTATCCGGCAAACGACTCGCACAATCGTGCGAGTTCGCCCTGTCTCCGGGATTGGCGCCGGTTTGGCACGGTTCTTGGATGTACGCGAACGAGCGCGCGCGCAGGGTATCCTGCCGCCTGCGCAACAGGAAAAGAGGGACCGCGTGAAAAAGATCGAAGCGATCATCAAACCCTTCAAGCTCGACGAAGTGAAGGAGGCGCTGCACGAAGTCGGCGTATCCGGCATCACCGTCACCGAGGCCAAGGGTTTCGGCCGCCAGAAAGGCCACACAGAACTCTATCGCGGCGCCGAATATGTCGTCGATTTCCTGCCCAAGGTTAAGCTCGAAGTTGTTGTGGCCGATGCCATGGCCGAACAGGTTGTCGAAGCGATCGCCTCATCCGCACAGACCGGGCGGATTGGTGACGGCAAGATTTTCGTATCCCCGATCGAGAGCGCGCTGCGCATCCGCACCGGCGAGAAGGACGACGACGCGATCTAGCGAATTGGCGGCGATGCCCCGGGGGCGGGCGTCGCCAGCCGAACCCATCCAGCCCTGACACCACACGCAAGAGGACCGACATGGCCAAAGCAAAAGACATAGTGAAGCAGATCAAGGACGAAGGCATCGAATGGGTCGATCTTCGTTTCACTGACCCCAAGGGCAAGTGGCAGCACCTCCAGATGTGCGCCGGTGTCATGGACGAAGACGCGCTGGAAGAAGGCCTCATGTTCGACGGTTCGTCGATCGAAGGCTGGAAGGCGATCAACGAGTCGGACATGATCCTCAAGCCCGACCTCGAAGCGGTATATCCCGATCCCTTCTCGGCAACGCCAATGCTCGCGATCTGCTGCGACATTGTCGAACCGTCGGATGGCCAGCTGTACTCGCGCGACCCGCGCTCGACGGCAAAGCGCGCCGAAGCATACCTCAACTCCACCGGCATTGGTGACACCGTCTATGTCGGCCCGGAACCCGAATTCTTCATGTTCGACGATGTCCGCTTCGAAGACGGCTATGCCGGTTCGGGCTACGCCATCGACGATATCGAACTGCCGACCAACACGGGCAAGGAATATGAATCCGGCAATATGGGCCACCGCCCGCGTGCCAAGGGTGGATATTTCCCGGTCGCCCCGGTCGACAGCGCCATGGATATCCGCGCAGAAATGGTTGCGACCATGCTCGAAATGGGCCTGCCGATGGACAAGCACCACCACGAAGTGGCCGCAGCCCAGCACGAACTCGGCATCACCTTCGGCAAGCTCGTGACCACGGCTGACCGCGTGCAGGTCTACAAATATGTCGTGCAGCAGGTCGCCCATGCCTATGGCAAGACCGCGACCTTCATGCCGAAGCCGATCAAGGAAGATAACGGTTCGGGCATGCACACCCACATGTCGATCTGGAAGGATGGCAAGAACACTTTTGCCGGCAATGGCTATGCCGGTCTGTCGGACACCTGCCTTTACTACATCGGCGGCGTCATCAAGCATGCGAAGGCGATCAACGCCTTCTCGAACCCGACCACCAACAGCTATAAGCGCCTGGTTCCCGGCTTCGAAGCCCCGGTCCTGCTGGCCTATTCGGCCCGCAACCGCTCGGCATCGTGCCGCATCCCTTACGGTGCAGGCGAAAAGGCGAAGCGCGTCGAATTCCGCTTCCCCGATCCGCTGGCCAATCCCTACCTGTCGTCGGCAGCCCTGCTGATGGCCGGTATCGACGGCATCCAGAACAAGATCCACCCGGGCGAAGCGATGGACAAGAACCTCTACGACCTGCCGCCGGCAGAACTCGCAGAAGTCCCGACCGTTTGCGGATCCTTGCGCGAAGCACTCGAGGCCCTCGAAGCCGATCACGAGTTCCTCCTGAAGGGCGACGTGTTCTCGAAGGACCAGATCGACGCTTATGCGGAACTCAAGTGGGAAGAGGTCATGCGCACCGAAACCACTCCGTGCCCGGTCGAGTTCGACATGTACTACAGCGCGTAAACCGCGCCGATCATTCGATCACCAAGGGGCGTCCGGAGCGATCCGGGCGCCCTTTCCATTTTCCTACACGCCGCAAATGTGCATGATGCCGTCACCTCCCCCCAAGCCACAGGAGGTTTCATGCAGTATCAGGGCAACAATCGGAATTTCTTCACCAGCCTGCGCGACCTGGTCACGCGCGGAATGCAGTCTGTCGTCCACACCGCGAATAGGGGGCTGCCGCAACAGGGACAGGAAAATCTCCACTTGGACAGTGTTCCATGTGTTCCACATGAGCCTGGCGGGCGACGAACCGTTGGCGAGAAAGGTATCGCGCTGATCAAGCGGTTCGAGGGCTGCGCGCGGCTGCGCACCGACGGAATGGTCGAGGCGTATCCCGACCCCGGCACGGGCGGCGATCCGTGGACGATCGGCTGGGGGGCGACCGGGCGTGACAATTTCAACGGTGGGCGCATCGGTCCGGACACGCTGTGGTCCAGGCAGCAATGCGACGAGCGGCTCGAACGCGATCTCGTCCGCTACGCGCGCGAAGTCGCCGATGCGCTGGGTGACGCACCGACGAGCCAGAACCAGTTCGATGCGATGGTCAGCTTTCATTACAATACCGGCGCGATTGCGCGGGCTACGCTTACGCGCCGGCATATCGCAGGTGAATTCACGGCGGCCTGCGGTGAATTCGCGCGCTGGAATAAGGCAGGAGGTCGCGTGCTCAAAGGGCTGACCCGGCGACGGGCCGAAGAGGCAAGGCTCTACGCCAACTCGTAAAGCGCCGCGCGCGCAGTGAAGGAGGTATCAGTAGTCGCGGCTGACCTCTGCCACCACACTTTCCCTGCCGATGGTTGAAACCGATGCGAGCAGGGAAAGCCAACCGGTCACGCGGAACTCAAGTTCGGTTGCACTGTATCCGCGCCCGTCGGTCACGATCTCGACATAGAAGCGTCGGCCGATATTCTTGCCAACCGCAACACCGGTACCGCGCCCGAGTGCGGGGTCGGCGGAAACGATGCGCAGCCGGTCGAGTCCGATGGCACTGCGCAGCCGGTTGATCGGGTCCATCCCGGCCCCGCCGCGCAGGCTGGCAAGCGCGGTGCCGAGCTGGAGCGCGTCGGTCGCCGAAAGTTCGGTGATCGAACCGCCGAACAACAGGCGGGCGAGGATCTCCTCCTCCGGCAGGGCGGGTGTGGAACTGAAGGCGATCTCGGGCGATTGCGCATTGCCGCGAACTGTCACACCGACATCGAGGCCCTGCCGCTTGGTCTCCGCAACTATGTCCACGCGCGGGTCGATCGGGACATTCTCGTCGAAATCGATCCTGCCGCGAGTTAGCTCGAACCGTGTCCCGGCGAAACTGTACCAGCCGCGAACGACCCGGGCCTCGCCACCGATGCGCGGATCGTCGGTTGTCCCGCGAAGCCGGATGTTGCCGCCCCACTCGCTGTCGAGCCCCATCCCATCGACGTCGATCCGACCCGGAGTGCTGGCATTGATCAGGTAGCGCCACGGAGCCGACCGTGCGCGCGGGGCGCGGACATCGGCGGGAATGTTGATCTCTCGTGTACGGATGTTGGGCAGCTTTGCACTCTGCGCCGCCGTCCCGAGCGACCAGCTGGCCCGGTCGACCGAAAGCCTGCCTGCGATGGTGCCGCCGATGCCGTCCGAGACGATCCGCAGTGGTCCGGTGACAGTCGCCGAAAGACCGTTGGCATCGACCAGCTTCGCGTTACGGGCGGCGATCCTGATATCCATCTGCGGCCCGCGTTCGCCAAGGTTCGTCAGGTCGATCGAGCCGCTGCCCGATATGCCACCGCCGTTTGCGGTTTGCCCGGCAAACTTGGTCAGGCTCAGCCGCGAGCCGTTGAACTTCCCGCGTGCGCTGACATTGCGCACATCGGTTCCGGAAATCAGGCTTCGCACGCGCAAATTGCCGCTCGCCAGCGAACCATTGATGCGTGGCTTCGCGAGTGTGCCGGTCGCATTGGCCGACACCGTGACCGGGCCGGTCAGGTCGAAACCCTCGATCGCGGCGAGCCGCCACAAGGCATCGGCCGGCCCGTCATAACGCAGCTGGGCGAACAGATCGCCCTGTCGCAGGCGCTGGAACAGGTCGCCGTTGCGCGGAAGGCCGGTGATCCGCGCCTGCACCCTGCCGCTCTGCTGTCCGCCCTCTTCGACGACCGCCCGCGCCGCAAGCTTGCTTTGCGAAAGGTCGGCGACAAGCGCCAGATCGACCGCGCGCGATGTCAGCACCAGGCCCGAACGGGTCAGCCCGTCCACCGTCACCCGGGCGCTGCCTGTCGGCGGAGCGCCAACGGCATTGTTGTAGTCGATAATACCCGAAATCTTCCCGCCCAGCCCGACATCGGCGACGGCAAGGTCGATCAGCGAGAGCGGCATGTCGAGCATCTGCAACTTGAGCGCCGTGCTGCTTCCGCCGAATTCGCCCGACACAATCGTCCCGCCACCGCCATAGTTCACCTGGGTCGGCTCGATCCGGTAACCGCCATCGTCCTGCGCAAGGATCACCGCGCGTCGCGGCAGGCGGATTGGCTGTCCGGCGAAATCGCCCTGTCCGGCAACAGCAACGCGCCCCGGCGTGACATTGGCATCGAACTGCATCGCAAAGCGGCTGCCGCGCCGTCCGGTGAGCGATGCCGTGACCTTGCCCTTGCCACCGCGCAAATCCGCATTTGCCGCCACCCGTCCAAGGAACAGCTGGCCCGCATTCACACCCTCGGCATAGACCGATCCTTCAAGCAGGGTATCGCGCGTCAGCGCATTCCTGCCGGGGATGAAGCCCTTGCCCTCGATATCGGCACGCACCACGCTTATCGCCATAGGCCCGGCAAAGCTTGCCTTGTTCGCCTTGAGATCGATCGAGAAACCTTGCCCACCCTTGTCGGCAAGCAGCCCGATCCGTCCGTCGAGCCCCCCGCCAGCAACGGTGAGCCGACCATTCGCGCCATCGTCGACCAGGGTCAGTTCGCCCGCGACGGTCGATTTCCAGATGTCGAGCCGCTCGATTGCAATCCGCGTCGGCCCACCCTGGGGCGAGATCAGTTCGAGCGCGCCATCGAAGGGCCCCAGCATCGACTGGCCGGACGTATCGATATCGAATCCGTTCTGGCTCGGAGCGATAGCCAGCCGCACATCCTCGAGGCCCGCAGCGGGGAGCGGCGACGCAAACACCAGTTCAGCGCGCGGGCCGTCGCCAGCCATCGTCGCCTCGACGGTAAACGCCCCGTAATCTGCCTGCCTTCCGCGACCGACCAGGCTCGGCGTCCCGTCTACTACGCGTCCATCCAGCGTCATCTGCAGCTTGCTGGCCCGGACCGAGAAATCGCTGAATACGATCGGCGCATTCCCGGCAAGCGCCAGATTGCCCTGCAAACGAATGTCAGGCCCGGCGAGGTTGGCGATCGTGGCGTTGGTCACCCTGGGAATCCGGGCGTCCAGGACGGCCTTCAACGCCCACGGAGCGCCATTGGCCAACGACAAACGGATATTCGCGGTGCCGTCTACCGTGCCGACATTTTCCAGCGGCAGCCCGCGAACGGTGACCGGCCCGGCAAGCCCGTATGCCCCCTTCACCGTATCCCCGCGCAGCGCAAGCCGAGCCGAAGCATCGGCAAAATCGACCTGCAAATCGTCCGACAGCAGTTCGCGCCCGGTGTACACCAGCGTGCCACCGAACGAGCCATTTTCCAGACGGGGATCGACCAGCGCATTGCCCGTCGCAACGCGCGTCAGAGTGCCGTTGAGCGGGACCGTCCAGCGGCTGCCATCATATCCGATGGTCCCTGCCTGGACGATCTTCTCGACCTTGGTGGTGCCCGATACCAGTTGCTCGACCGTCAGCCGGTGGTCGATCGACAAATCACGAAAACTGCCATTTGCAGTTCCGGAAAGCCGGGTTCCGTCAAGCGAAAGGCTTTCACCAAACAGCGTAGGGTTGGTCAGGTCGACGCCGAACACAAGATTGTCGACCTCGTTATCCGCCAGGTCGACACCACCTTCGAAAAGCGTGCGCAGCGAATTGCTCCTGACAGCAATCTCACCTTCGATCACGCTGTTCTCGAGTGTGCCGACGGCCCCGATCGAAACGACCGGACCAAGCGCGGCACGCGTGAACCCTTCGGTCACTTCACCCGGAAATGCCTGCCCGGCGATGACATAGCGCCCGCTGCGGTTCTTGATCGTAAGCGCACTGAAGGTTTCACCGTCACGCCGGACGACAAAGGCCCCGTCCCACTTCGTCCAGGTGCCCTCGCCGACGATCAGCCCGTGATAAGCCGCATCGGCGCCCAGCATGCCGGCGAGCACGCCATTCTTCGCCGCGCGGTAATCGAGATCGATATCGAACACATCGCCATCGGGTTCTGCCTCCAGCGCGAGTTTGAAACTGTCCTCACGGCCAAATTTCCCGTCGCTCTCGAGCTTGGCGTAGCCGTCCCGGATATCGATACTCGCGGCAAGACTGAGTGGGTGCGCACGATCATCGACAACACCCTTGGCAATGATGAAATCGCGCAGTTCGAACTGATCTATACGGATATCGAAATCGGGCAGGATCGGCGCATCAGGATCGCCGGGTTCGAGTTCCGGCAGGCGCGACAACCGCCCGCGTTCGGCCACCAGCTTGCGCACATCGAGGCCCGAAGTCAGCCAGCTTAGCGGCCGCCAGTCGAGTTCAGCGCGCGGGATGGTCAGGAATACGCCCTTGGGATCGGACAGCACCACGTCATGCAGCACCGCGTCGCGATAAATGTCCCCTTCTATCCGACCGATCTTGATCCTCAGGCCAGAGGCGGGTGCGACGCTGGCAATCTGATCGGCGATGAAACGCTTGCCGATCGAGGTGTTGAAGAAAACCAGCGTTGCGGCAAGCAGCAAGACCACACCCAGCGCAAGCCGGACCACCCAGCGCAACCAGCCCGCTCGCTTGCTTTTCCCGACCGGCATCTCGGGCTCGATGGCGTCCGGGGTGTCGGCTTCCATCAGAATGCCTGACCCAGCGAAACATAGACCGCAACCGGACTGTCGAACATGGAGTCGCGATTGAGCGGCACACCGACATCGACCCGGATCGGCCCAAAACCGGTTTCATAACGAACGCCCAGCCCGGCCCCGTATTTGATGAACCGGAAATCGGGGACGGAATCGATGGAAACCGAACCCGCATCGACAAAGGGCACGACCGACAGCGCGCCGTCGAAGAAGCCGGTCCGGATGCGTGCCTCGGCGGAAACCTCCACCAGCGAACGCCCTCCGGTCGGTTCGCCAAAGTCGTTGCGCGGCCCCACTGCCTGATAGCCGTAGCCGCGAACCGAACTGCCGCCGCCGGCATAGAGCCTGCGTGATGGCGCGATGCCGGTAAGCTCTGCCCCCTGGATCGTTGCGCCACGCAATCGGCCCGCCAGGACGACACTGTCCGTGACGCGCTGATAGTAGCTGAAATCGGCCTGCGTGCGCAGGTACTGGAACGTCTGCCCCGATGTGCGCGAGACTTCGGGGGCAGCAAAGCCGGTTACCCTGAAACCCCTGGTCGGATCGAGCAGCGAATCGGTCGTATCGATCGTCGCGCGCCCGAAGACCGAACCGATAAAGAAGGTTTGTCGTGGCCGCTCCACACCGCCGATCACCCGATTGCGTTCATCGCTAGCCAGTATCTCTGCACCGACCGCCCAGCTGAATGGCTTCTGGAACAAGAGGTTCGAAAGTCGCTCGAAACTGCCTCTCAGGGCAATCGTGTCCGCGTCATAGGCTTCGGTATCGACCGAAGAGGCATAGGCGTCGAGCACCAGCGCCTGGTCACGACCGCGAAAATTGTTCCGCTTGAAGCTGACACCTGCAAGCTGTTCGCGCGTGCCGACAATCCCGCGCACCTTGAGCGAGCCTTCCGGCGGGAACAGGTTGCGGTGTTCCCAGCTCGCCTGGATACGCACCCCCTCTTCCGAGCCATAGCCGATAGCCCCGGCAATCGTGCGCAGCTTGGCTCGCGTCATATCGACATCGAGCTCAACCTCACCGGGCTGGTCGCCCTGAGGCTCGCTAACCTTGCGCGGGGTAATGGTGATCGACGAGACCAGCCCGGTGGCGAGGATCGCCCGGCGCAGGTCCTGTTCGAGGCTGCGCTGGTAGACATCGCCTGTGTCGAACCGGGCAATGGTTTCGAGGTGATTGCCCGACAAGAAACGCGGATCGCCCGAATTGATGCCACTGATAACGAATTTGCCGTTTGCCCGAACCGGCATGGTCAGGTCGCCGCGCGTGTCGCGATGGTCGATCAACAATTCGGGCGCATCGATCTCCGCAAAGGGGTAGCCCGTTTCGCCCAGTGCCTTGTCGAGTTCATATTGCTGATCGACGATCCGGTCGCTCGACAGCGGATCGCCCGTTGCAATACCGAAGGTCTGTCGCAATGCCGGCCCGTCAGGTGCGGAATCGAGTTCCCCCAGATCGATCGCGCCGAAACGGTAGCGCACGCCGGGGATAATATCGAACCGCACCACGGGGGTCTGGTCGGCCTCTTCCTCGCCGGGCTGGATGCCGCCGACCGATCGGATGACCTGCGAATCATAGTAACCATAGACGCGCAGCAGCTCGGCCAGCAGCTGCTCATCCGCCCGCGCGCGGGCCGCAAGCTGGGCGATATTGCCGCCGCCATCCTCGAGCTGTTCGATCGTCGAAAGCTCGTTGAACCGTTTGACGAATTCATCGCGTTGCGGGAACAGGTCCGCATCTTCAGGCAGGGCCAGCACCAGTTGGCGATTGACCTTGACCAGTTCGGAATCGGGCAATGGTGGCAGCAGCGGCGCAGTGTCTTCCGCCAGTCTGGCGTCGGCATCCGGTTCAAGCGGCTGGAAAGGCGGCAGCTCGATATCCTCAGGCCACTGCACGCCGAGCTCAGGCAGCTCCTCCAGCGGGAGTTCGGTGTCGACGAATTCCTGCGGATCCTGATCTGACTCCGCCTCTGCGATGGCGCCCGTATTCCCCTCGACACCATCGGCCGCCCAGGCTTCCGGATCGTCGAGCGCGCTATCCGGAATCAGGTCTTCAAGCGTGGGTGGGGCAGATCGATCCTGCGCATGGAGTGGAACCGAAAGCATCGCCAGCATGGCGCTGGCCACCAGCAGTCCGCAGCGGACCTCGCCACTACTTTGCGAAGCTGGGCGCCTTGGCGTCGGGTCGGTCAACGTCGACTGGCCCGGCGGCGGCAGTGACCTGCCGCACAAGGGCATCCTGCTCTGCGCGGGTGACACGTTCCCACCCGCCCCGATGCAGGCGTTCGATCGGGCGGTAACGGATCTTGTATTGCATCCTGCCCGACCCTTCGACCCAATAGCCGAGGTAGACAAAGGGCAAGCCCTGCTCCGCAGCACGGCGGATATGATCGAGAATGATATAATTCCCAAGTCCTGACCTTGTCTCATGCTCAGGGTCGTAGAAGCTGTAGATCATCGACAACCCGTCGCCCTGCCGATCGGTCAGGCACGCACCCACCAGGCGTCCCGGTTGCGACCCGTCGGAAGGCTCACGATATTCGACCACATAGCTGGTTACCGGCGTATGTTCCACCATATCCGCGTAGTCCATCTCTTCCATCGCCGCCATTCCCCCATCCGGGTGGCGCGTGCCGAGATATTTCTGCAGCAGTTCGAACTGTTCTTCCGTTGCCCAAGGGCGACATTCGGTCGCTACGAGATCGCTATTGCGGCGCAAATTCCGGCGCTGGGTCGAACTCGCCTCGAACTCGTCCGCTACGACGCGCACGGAAACGCAGGCCTGGCAATCGGCACAGCTGGGGCGATAGGCGACGGTCTGGCTCCGACGGAAACCGATCCGGCCAAGCGCCTCGTTCAGCTGGTCGGCATGCGGGCCCTTGAGTTCGGTGAACACCTTGCGCTCCGTCCGGCCCGGCAGATACGGACACGGCGCGGGCGTGGTCACGAAGAAGCGGGGGAAACGAACGGGGGCCGACACGGCTTGGGCCTGGTCCTTTGCTGCGACAGGATTCGACGAACGATCTGTGCCGCTTATGCCCGTGTAACGCGCGCGGTAAAAGTCCCTTAACCATCAATCATGGTAAAGATGGCCTTACTTTGCACAGCGCGCGGACGAAATGTGCGCCGTGCGGGGTTCAGTTGAGTTCGACCGGAGCGACTGCGTAACCGGCGCCCTTGAGCGAGGTAACAAGCGCATCGAGCTGTTCGCGATCGCGCGCTTCGCATTCGATATCGGTAATCAGCCCCTTGGCCGGCAGGCTGGTGAAGATGCGCTGGTGATAGATTTCGATGATGTTGACATTGTGCTGGTCAAACAGCTTCATCACCTTGAACAGAGCGCCCGGCCGATCCTGCAGCGTGACCCGCAAACGGGCGAGCCGCCCCGACCGCGCGAGGTCGCGCAGCAGCACATTCGCCAGCAGGCGCGTATCGATATTCCCGCCGCACAGCACGAGGCCGACCTTCTTGCCCCTGAACCGTTCCGGATAGGCCAGCAAAGCGGCGAGTCCGGCGGCGCCAGCACCTTCGACGACGGTCTTTTCGATCTGCAACAGCAGGCTTACGGCCTCCTCCAGATGTGGCTCGTCGACGAGGACGATATCGTCGACCACCTTCTCGATCACCGCCTGGGTAAACTTGCCCGGTTCCTTGACCGCGATCCCTTCGGCCAGGGTGTCGCCGCCGCAGGGCAGTTCCTCGCCCTTCAGCGCATTCCATGACGAAGGGTATAACCGTGCCTCGACCCCGATCACTTCGACCGGTGGTTCCTGTGCCTTGGCTACGGTCCCCATGCCCGAAATCAGGCCGCCGCCGCCGATCGGAACCACGATGCAATCGAGATGTGGCGCATCGGCGAAGAACTCCAGCGCCACCGTACCCTGCCCCGCTGCAACATGCGGATCATCGAACGGGTGGACGAAGGTGAGCCCGAGTTCCTTTTCGAGCTTGCGCGCATGGGCGGAAGCTTCGTCGAAAGTCTCGCCCTCGAGCACAACCTTGCCGCCGACCGCCTGGGTTTGCATCACCTTCACCGTTGGCGTGGTACGCGGCATGACGATGGTTACCGGCACGCCCAGCCGCCTGCCATGATAGCTCAGCCCCTGCGAGTGGTTTCCAGCCGAAGCGGCAATAACCCCGCGCTTGCGCTGCTCCTCACTCAGCTGGAGCAAGGCATTGAGCGCGCCGCGTTCCTTGTAGGCAGCAGTGAACTGCTGGTTCTCGAACTTCAGCCAGACTTCCGCCCCGGTGATCTCGGACAGGGTAATGCTGTGCATCGTCGGCGTGCGGACAACCGATCCTGCGATCCGTTCCGCCGCCTGCCTGATGGTTGCAAGATCAAGCTGCTGATGCACATTCTCACTCATGGCAGCGCGACGTAAGGGAAAAGCGGGCCAGGGGGAACCGTATCTTGGCTTGAGTGCAGGCAAAGATTTGCATGGCGGTGAAACTCACGTAACGCGCCGCGCATGGAACACAATTCGAGCGATCGGGCGAATATCGCCTTTCTCGGCCTTGGCGTGATGGGCGGGCCGATGGCCGCCCACCTGGCCCGCGCGGGCCATCGGGTCACGGCATACAACCGGACCGGAGAGAAAGCGGCAGGCTGGCGCAGTGCCCTTGCCGCCGAAGGCGTCGAAGCCCGCACGGCAGCGACCCCCATCGACGCCGCACGGGATGCCGACATTGTCATCTCTTGCGTCGGCAACGATGAAGACCTGGAACAAGTCCTGCTGGGCGAACACGGTGCGCTGGGCGCCATGAAGCCCGGCACGCTGCTGGTCGATCATACGACGGTATCGGCGAACATGGCCCGCAAAGTGGAGCAACAGGCGCGCGCGAAAGGCGTCGACGCGCTTGATGCACCGGTTTCCGGGGGGCAGGCGGGTGCCGAGAATGGCAAGCTGGCGATCATGTGTGGCGGCAGCCTGGCTGCGTTCGAGCGTGCCGAGCCGGTCATGCGCGCCTATGGTGCGCGCATCGTCCACGTTGGCGCTGCCGGTGCCGGGCAAACCGCAAAGATGGCAAACCAGATGTGCATAGCGGGCGTTCTGGGTGGCCTCTCCGAAGCGATCCGGCTGGTGCAGGCTTCGGGTATCGATGGCGACAAGGTGCTGGAAGCCATTTCGGGTGGCGCAGCGCAAAGCTGGCAAATGGAAAACCGCTGGCAGACCATGATGTCGGACGAATTCGATTTCGGTTTTGCGATCGACTGGATGCGCAAGGATCTGGGCTATGCACTCGACGAAGCACGGCGGCTCGGCTTGTCTTCGCCTGTTTCCGAACTGGTCGACAGCTTTTATGCCGAGGTTCAGGCCATAGGTGGTGCAAGGCAGGACACGAGTGCGCTCATCCGGCGGCTGCCAAAAGGAATCGTGAAATGAAAAAGGCAATATTGCTGCTGGCGGCATCGGTTTGCGGATTGGGTGCCAGCCCCGCCCTTGCCGATACACTGGTCGACAATGTGCAGGGCATCGCGCTCGACGAAGACGGCAAGGTTCAACGCTTCACCGGCATCTGGATCGATGACGAGGGCCGGATCCGCCAGATACTTGACCGCACCGACAAGCGACCGCGCGAGATCGACGCCTATGTCGATGGGGAAGGCCAATATGTCATCCCCGGCATGATCGATTCGCACCTGCATGTGATGGGCATCGGTTTCGGCGCGCTGACACTCGATCTTTCCGACACTAGCTCGCTGGAGGAGGCCCGGGCGAAGATCGCTGCCTACGCGGCAGAAAATCCCGGTCGGGCGTGGATCATCGGACGCGGGTGGAACCAGGTCAAATGGGGGCTCGGACGCTTCCCTGCTGCGGCCGATCTCGACGCCGTCGTGGCCGACCGGCCGGTCTGGCTGGGCAGGGTCGACGGCCATGCCGGATGGGCCAACAGCGCAGCCATGCGGCAGGCAGGCGTCACCGCGCAGACGGCCTCCCCGGAGGGCGGGAGGATCGAGCGGGCCTCCGGTTCGCGCGAGCCTTCGGGTGTTTTCGTCGATGCGGCGATGGAACTGGTTGAGAAGGCAGTACCAGCGCCAACACCATCCGACCGCGACCTTGCACTGATCGAGGCGCAGAGAATCCTGCTCAGCAAAGGGATTACAGCTGCGGCAGACATGGGCACCTCGATCGAGGACTGGCAGACCTTCCGCCGCGCGGGCGATAATGGTTCGCTCAATCTACGCATTGTTTCCTACGCTGCCGGGACCGACCAGATGGAACTCATCGGCGGCCCGGGGCCGTCGCCCTGGCTGTATGACGACAAGCTGCGCCTGAACGGGGTCAAACTCTATCTCGACGGTGCACTTGGCTCGCGCGGCGCGTGGCTGAAACAGCCTTACGCAGACGATCCGGGCAATCGCGGCCTGTCGCTGATGGGGGGCACGCGGCTGCGCAACCTTATGAGCCGCGCCGCGCTCGATTATTTCCAGGTTGCGGTGCACGCGATCGGCGATGCCGCAAACAGCGAAGTCTTGCAGGCGATCGACGAACTTGCCGAAACATACAAGGGCGACCGTCGCTGGCGAATCGAGCACGCCCAGGTCATCGACCCTGCCGACATCGCGAAGTTCGGAGAGCACGGAATTATCGCGTCGATGCAACCGGTTCACCAGACGTCGGACCGGATCATGGCGGAAGAGCGGCTCGATCCGGCACGCCTCGAAGGTGCTTACGCATGGCAAAGCATCCAGAGAACAGGGGCGAGACTGGCATTCGGATCGGATGCCCCGGTCGAATCACCCGACCCCTTCGCGGGACTCGCTGCCGCCATCTCGCGCAGCGATGCGCAGGGCGAGCCTTTCGGCGGCTGGCGCCCGCAGGAGCGAGTGAATCGTGAGCAGGCGCTGGCGGCATTCACCTCCAACGGGGCCTATGCGGCATTTGCGGAAGGCCGATTCGGACGACTCGTACCAGGAGAGCGGGCAGACTTCCTGATCGTCGATCGCGATCCCTTGCTTGCATCGCCCGCCGATCTGCGCGCCACCCGGGTGCTTGAAACCTGGGTCGGTGGACGAAAGGTTCATTCGCTGGCGGGAAATTGATTTTTTGCTCGATTCGTCCAATCTTCGGGGCGGCCCGCCGAAAAAATGCTGCGAATGCGAAACTTTAACCGAATTGAAACCTTATCGCTTCAAGCGCGTTCAGGTAAGCGGCGATGCTGGGAATTCGGCCTGAAAGGCTTGATTTTGTGGCATCGGCAGACAGGACGTTAACCGGGATAACTGTTACAATTCGGTAACATATTAGACGTTCTGATACGACATTGGGGGTTGCCTCGCTCCATCGGTTGCCGTATCGGGACATTGAGATTTGAACAAAAGAGAGCTCTGAGGAGACGATAGAATGAAGTTCCGTAACCTGCTTGCCGCAACTGTGGCTATCTCGCTGGCGGCTTCGCCGGCTCTCGCGCAAAGCGCGAATGCCGACCGCGCAGCTGCGCCGGTTGCTGAAGAAAACGCTCTCGGTGGCGACGGTGACGGCAGCGGTGCCGGCATCATTCTCGCCATTCTCGCTGCAGCAGCAATCATCGCTGGTATCGTGATCGCTGGCGGCAACGAAGACGACACCCCGACCAGCCCGTAACGGTTGATCGAATCGACGTATTAAACGGGGCCTGCGGGCCCCGTTTTTGTATCTGCGATCGGCGGCGATGGTTGCAACCATGGCAACTGGCGTAAACTGGATGCTCCCGACCGGCCGGGATTGGCGCCTTTGCCTGAGTAGGCCGGAAAGCTCAGGAGACCTTGGTAGAAGGCGTCTCTTCGTCCGTCTCGTTCTGGTCACCGCGCTCCAGCAAGCGCATAAGCAGCAGCGAACCCTCGAACAGCAGCAGCAGCGGCACGGCGAGCAGCAATTGTGAACCGGGATCCGGCGGTGTGATAATCGCTGCGAGGGCCACCACGCCGACGATGACATAACGACGCGCCGCTGACAGTTGTTGCCGCGAAACAATACCCGCGCGGTTGAGAAGCAGCAGCAATACCGGAAGCAGGAAGCTTATCCCGAAAGCCAGGATAAACTGCATCACCAGCCCGAGATAGTCATTGGCCGCCGGCAGCGCCTCGATCTCGACCCCGCCAGCCTCCCCCTGAAAACCCAGGAACCATTTGAACGCCGTCGGCATCACGACATAATAGGCCAGCGCCGCCCCGCCGGTGAACAAGATCGGTGTCGCGACGAGAAACGGCAGGAACGCCTTTTTTTCCTTCGCATAGAGGCCGGGCGCGACGAAGGCCCAAAGCTGGTTCGCGATGATCGGGAAGCTAAGGAAGAAACCCGCGAAGAGCGCGACCTTCAGTTCCACGAAGAACACTTCGTAGAGCTTGGTGAAAATCAGTTGGGCCTTGCCGTCGGGAAACGCCGCCTTGAGAGGCTGGAGCAGGAAGCCAAGGATATCATCGGCGAAGTAAAGGCTGATCCCAAAGGCAACGATCAGCGCCATCACGCAGCGAACCAGCCGGCCACGGAGTTCGATCAGATGGTCGATCAGCGGCGCCTGCGTTTCGTCGATATCGCGGATATTGAGTGCCATGACCCGTCAGCTATCCTTGCGTTCGGCATCGGACACCCGGGAAGGCTCATTCGCATCGGCTGCGTCGGTATCGCTGGCGGCGGCTTCAGCCGAGGCAGGCAGTGGCTCCATCTCACCCTGTGGCGTTTCAGCCATGATTCGCTCGTTCTGCTCTTTCCACTTGCGCTCCATCTCCTCCATTTCGGCCTCGCGCACCATGGCGTCGAATCCAGCACGGAAATGGGCGGAGGTGCGCCGAATCTTGCCGATCCAGCGACCGGCCGTGCGCAGCGCGCCGGGCATGTCTTTCGGCCCGATCACCAGGATCGCGACAACCACGATCACCAGCAATTCGCTTGCACCAATATCGAACATCTGGGGCGGCTCCCGCCGGATTCTTAGCGCGTCTGGTCGGAACCGTCGGGTTGCTTCGCCTGATCCGCTGCTGCGCCTTCAGCCGGGCCTTCGATGCGAGCGGAGGGACCGGCAGGCTTGCTGTCGTCCTCGTTCATGCCCTGCTTGAAGCTCTTAATTCCCTTGCCGAAATCGCCCATCATCTCGGAAATGCGTCCGCGCCCGAACAGGACGAGGATGACCAGTGCGATGATAATAAGTTGCCAGGGGCCGAGTGACATGATGCGCCTTTCGAGAGTTACCCCATCCATATAGGGGTTAAGCGAGCCGAGCGCCAGCGGCGGCGTCAGGGCTGATCTTCGATTCCGTATGGATGTTCTTCTTCGCTTGTTTCTTCGTCCGGCTGATCGCCGGACGAATCATGCATCATCGCATCGAACGCATCGTCGACCGGATCGAGCAGCCCCGAAGCACGCAATTCGTCAAGGCCCGGCAGATCCTTGCGCGACGACAGGCCGAAATGCTGGAGGAACTCCGTAGTCGTAGCATAAATCACCGGGCGGCCAGGAACTTCGCGCCGCCCGGCAACGCGCACCCAGCCCGCCTCCATCAACACGTCGAGCGTTCCGCCCGATGTCTGCACCCCGCGGATCGATTCGATCTCCGCGCGGCTGACCGGCTCGTGATAGGCGACAATCGCGAGCACTTCGGTCGCGGCGCGACTGAGGCGACGGACCTGTTCACGCTCGCGCCGCAAAAGGTGGGCGAGGTCGGCAGCGGTCTGGAAGTGCCACCGCTTGCCGCGTTCGACCAGCTGGACGCCGCGCTCGGCATAGATCGCTTCAAGCGAGCCGAGTGCGGTCCGAACCGCCCCCACATCCGCATCGCCGAGATGCCCGGCGATCGCCTCAGCGGTCATGGGCTCTTCGGCGGCAAACAGCGTGGCCTCTACCGCGCGCGCCAGATCGTCGGGGCGCTCGTCGCTCATGCCTTCACCCTGCGCAGTCGCATCGGGCCAAAGGTTGCGTCCTGGGCGATCTCCGCCCTGCCCAGTCGCGCCAGTTCAAGCGCGGCAACAAAGCTGGATGCAAGCGCGGATCGGCGCAGGCGCGGTTCGGCATGCGGCGGGAGGAAATCTTCCAGCTGCATCCAGTCAAGCGTCACCCCCAGCATGGCAGAAACCCGCTCTATCGCGCTGTCGAGTGTCATCACTGGCCGTTCGCGCACCATGTGGATCGCGGGTGCGGTACGCGCCTTGACCTGGCCATAGGCCTGCACCAGCGAATACCAGTCGCAGGTCCAAACCGTCTTGCGGTCCGTGCGCAAGCCTTCGGGCGCGCCCCGCAGGAAGACATCGCGCCCGACCCGGTCGCGCGCCAGCAATCGTGCGGCAGATTCCCGCATCGCGCCGAGCCGCTGGAGCCGCAATTGCAGCCTCAGCGCCAGTTCTTCAGGGCTTGGGTCCTCCTGCTCTTCCTTGGGCAGGAGCATCGCCGATTTGAGATAGGCCAGCCATGCGGCCATCACGAGGTAATCGGCAGCAAGTTCCAGCCGCAGCGCCTCGGCACGCTCGATATAGTCGAGATACTGATCGACCAGCGCAAGGATCGAGATCGAGCGCAGGTCCACCTTCTGCCGCCGCGCCAGGTCGAGCAGCAGGTCGAGCGGGCCCTCCCACCCGTCCAGCTCTAGATAGAGCGGGTTATCGGCGGCGGGATCGGGTGTTTCGATCCAGTCCTCATCGGAGGAACGCGAGTTTCCCGAAAGCATCATCGGCCCCGCTGACGTGTCCGCGCTCATGCCGCCTGCCCCGTCAGCGCCAGAAGGCTGTCGCGCTTGGCGAGAAGCTCCGATTTTCGGGCGCAATCGATTTGCCCACCCGTCTCCGCGAGTGCCGCATCGAGGCGCCGACGCACCTCGCCCGACATTTCAGGCAGGCGTTCGGCGATCGCCACCATATCGTCCATTTTCGCCCAGCAATTGAGCACCAGATCGCAGCCCGCAGCGATCGCGCGTTCGGATCGCTCAGGGATGGTCCCGTCGAGCGCCTCCATATCGATGTCATCAGTCAGCAGCAGGCCATCGAATCCGATCCGCTTGCGGATGATTTCATCAATCACGAAAGGCGAGAGCGTTGCCGGGTTCTCGGCATCCCAGGCAGTGAACAGCAGGTGCCCCGTCATCCCGATCAGTGCCGTATTGAGCGCGCGGAACGGAGCGATGTCGAGCGCCAGCTCTTCCTCGCCCGCAGTCACAGTGGGCATTTCCTTGTGCGTATCGGTCGTCGTGCGGCCATGCCCCGGCATATGCTTGATACACCCTGCAACGCCTGCCCGCGCCAGCCCATCGAGAATGGCCCGGCCAAGCGCCGCGACCTGCATCGGTTCGGAACCAAGCGCACGGTCACCGATCACATCATGCGCACCCGCCTGCCTTACATCGAGCGGCGGGTGGAAATCGACCGTGATCCCCGCCTCCGCCAGTTCGATCCCCAGCGCTTCGGCATTGACCCGTGCGGCCTCGATCGCGCTGGCAGGAGCGAGGCGGTAAAGATTGTCGAATGCCTCGCCCGAAGGGAAACCCGACCAGTGCGGCGGGCGCAGTCGCGCAACCCGGCCACCTTCCTGATCGATCGAAATAAAGGTCTTGTCCCGCCCATGAATCGAACGCAGATCGTCAGTCAGGATGCGCAGCTGCCCCGGCGTTTCGCAATTCCGACCGAACAGGATATAGCCCGCCGGATCGGCCTCCGCAAAGAAGGCGCGTTCGTCGGCAGAAAGCTGCGTACCGGCAATCCCGAAAATGGCGGGCGTCATGCGGAAATCGTCGCACCTCGCGCGGGTCGACGCAAGCGGCACCGCTGTGCGCCATGTGGAAAATCAGGCGCCACAGCGAAAGCCTTGCAGGCGGCGGTCGTTCAGTTCTTGACCTGGCAGGTTACGCCATCAGCCTCGAGCGCCCTGCACAGCGACCTTGCCGTTGCCGCGTCGCCTGCGACTGCCTGCAGGCGATAGACCTTGCCGCCGTCTATATTGGCTTCCTCGATCCGGTGGCGAACGCCGGAAAGCTTGTCAGTCTGGCGGTTGAGCGTGTTCCATGCCGTCTCGGCCCCCTGACGCGACGAATAAGCCCCAACCTGCACACCAACACCGCCCGAGGCCGATGCCTGCTGCGACGACCCCGATGCAGAAGAGCCCGCAGTCGACGCGCTTCCGCCTGCATGGTTCCCTGCAGCATCGATGCTTGGCTTGGGATCGCTGCCATCGGCCAGACGGCCTTCATGCGACTGCCCTTCACCCACACCTGGCGCGACATTGCCGGTGCCTTCGAACTGCTTGCCGCCCGCGTCCTCGGGCTTTTCCTTGATCGGGCCATCCGGCGCTTCGATCGTGCTGCCATCGGCAACCAGCTCCGGGTCCGGTCCGCGATTATTGAGCAGCCAATAGGCCCCAAAACCAAGCGCAATCAGCAGCAACCCAAGGATCGCGATACCGACAAGACGGCCCGTATCGTAACCGCCCTCTTCCTCGTCATCATAGTCGGAATCGAGCCAGGGCAGGCTTTCCTCGTCGTCTGCCAGTTCGAGCTCCTGCTCGACAGCCTCGTCTTCCGTGTCGAATTCCTCGGCTTCGAAAGCCTCTTCGTCGCCGTCGCGCCCGTCGATCGTGACCATGACTTACATCTCCTCCACCGCTTCGACCCCCAGCAGGGCAAGCCCGTTGCGGATAACCTGCCCTATCTGGGCCGCGAGGAAAAGCCTTGCGCCGGTCAATTCCGCATCCTGTGTCAGGATGACGCGCTTGGACGGGTCGTCATTCCCGAGATTCCAGAAGGCATGGAACGCGCCCGCAAGGTCGTAGAGGAAGAACGCGATACGATGCGGTTCGCGCGCCTTGGCCGCCGCTTCTACGATACGCGGGAACTGGGCGGCTTCCTTTACCAGCGCCAGTTCCTCCGAACCGAGCCGGTCGAGAGCCGTGTCCGACGGTGCCAGCCCTTCGGCTTCGGCCTTGCGCAGCGTCGAACGGATCCGCGCATGGGCATATTGCACATAGAAGACCGGATTGTCCTTCGATGCCTCGACCACCCGGGCGAAATCGAATTCCATCTGCGCTTCGGGCTTGCGGGTCAGCATGGTGAAACGCACCACGTCCTTGCCCACTTCGCGCACGACATCGGCCAGCGTCACGAACGTGCCCGAACGCTTCGACATTTTCACCGGCTCGCCGCCGCGCATCAGCTGGACCATCTGCACCAGCTTGACATCGAACGGTATCGGCTTGCCCTGGCCCTCGCTCAGCGCCGCGACCGCCGCCTTGATCCGCTTGACCGTACCCGCATGATCCGCGCCCCAGATGTCGATCAGCGCATCGGCGCTTTCCGCCTTCTGCATGTGATAGGCGAGGTCTGCGCCGAAATAGGTCCATTTCCCGTCGGACTTCTTGATCGGGCGATCCTGATCGTCGCCGAATTTCGTGCTGCGGAACAGCGGCAGCTCGACCGGTTCCCAATCTTCGGGGGTCTTGCCCTTGGGCGCTTCGAGCATGCCGTCATAAACCAGGTCGTGCTGGCGCAGCCATGCTTCAGCCTGTTCGGGTTTCTGCGCCGCCTGCAAAGCGGCCTCGGAGGAGAACAGGTCGTGATGAATGCCGAGCAGCGCCAGATCGGCCTTCACCAGTTCCATCATCTGCTCGACCGCTTCGGCGCGGAAGATCGGCAGCCATTCTTCCTCTGGCGCAGCCCTGAACCGGTCGCCCAGTTCCTTCGCCAGATATTCGCCGACCGGGATCAGGTAGTCGCCGGGATAGAGGCCTTCGGGAATTTCGCCGATCTCGTCGCCCAATGCCTCGCGATAGCGCAGATGCGCCGAACGCGCGAGGACATCGACCTGCCCGCCGGCGTCGTTGACGTAGTATTCGCGCGTGACCTCATGCCCACCGAATTCGAGCAGCGCGGCAAGCGCATCACCCACCACCGCGCCGCGGCAATGGCCCATATGCATCGGCCCGGTCGGATTGGCCGAGACATATTCGACATTGACCCGCGATCCGCCCCCCATGGTCGAACGCCCATAATCGCCAGCCAGTGCGGATATTGCGCCCAGTTCGCGCAGCCAGGCGGCATCGGACAGGCGCAGGTTGATAAAGCCCGGACCGGCAATCTCGGCCGCTTCAACATCCGCATCGGCAGAAAGTTTTTCGACTAGCTTGCCTGCCAGTTCGCGCGGATTGGTTTTTGCCTGCTTCGCCAGCACCATTGCGGCATTGGTCGCGAGATCGCCATGCGAGGGGTCGCGCGGCGGCTCGACAGCAACATTGGCGCGCGGGCTACCCGGCGGCAGGGCGCCTTCGGCTTCCAGCGCATCGAGAACGGCATGAATCTTCGCCGCGAAACCGGCGTGCAGTGTGGTCAGTTCGGACATGCCAGCGCGCCTAGCCGAATTGGCCGGAATCGCAAGCGCGTAACCGGGTAACCGGCCCGGTCAGCGGGTCGCGTTGTAGGCGAGCTGGTCCTCGGTCAGCTGGAAGCCGACGAGCATCTCGAACGTGGCCCGGTCGAGCGCCGCACGCACCTGCGGGTCGGCCAGCGGGTCGAGTGCAGCATCGGCATCACCCGGCTTGCGCTTGCGCGTAATCCGTTCCCTTATGTCGGCGGGCAAGGTGGCGGCTGCACGATTGACGAAAGCGCCTGCCTTCCCGCTTGCCCGTGCGCGTTCCTGCCCGTCGGCGAATTGCACAGTCACCTGCCCGATACGCTTGGCCTGCACCGCACTGCCGCCCTGCAGGACAGTTGTGAAAAACGGAATCGTTACAGTGCGCGCGCCACGAATGTCGGTGCGGCGGACGAGCACATCGAACGTCGCTTCGGTATAAACATTCTCGCCGCTATCGCCGCAGGTGCTGCGCAAATTGGTCATGCTGGCGGTAAGGTCGACATTCCCAACCGATTTGTCGCCCGCCTGGCCGAATACGGTCACATCACCGGTATAGTCGGGAATACCGACCGCCGGGCAAGCCGTTCGGATAGCCGTAATGCCCACGCCATCGGTAACCACCAGCTCGCCTTCACTGGCACACCCGGCAAGCGCAGTTGCCAGGACAGTTGCGGTGATGAGTTTGCGGCTCACGGTCATTACAGATGGTCCTTCGATATTCGCTTGGCATGGCCCTAGCGGCCCTCGCGAGGCTGCGCTAGAGGCTTGGACATGAATGCCCCCTTTCCATCGAATGCATCCACAAGTGACAAGCAGCACCTGACCGTGCTGATCGCCGCGCCGCGCGGGTTTTGCGCCGGCGTAGACCGCGCGATCGAAATCGTCGAACGCGCGCTCGATAAGTTCGGTCCGCCGGTCTATGTCCGCCATGAGATCGTACACAATCGCTATGTCGTTGATGCCCTGCGCGAAAAGGGCGCAATTTTCGTCGAGGAACTGGATCAGGTTCCTCCCGATGTGCCGGTGGTGTTCAGCGCGCATGGCGTGCCCAAATCGGTTCCGGCAGAGGCGGAACGGCGTAAGATGTTCTATCTCGACGCGACCTGCCCGCTGGTAAGCAAGGTGCACCGTCAGGCCGAACGCCAGATCGAAAAAGGCCAGCACATCGTTTTCATCGGCCATGCCGGTCACCCGGAAGTGATCGGCACCATGGGGCAGGTCCCCGAAGGCCGGATGACGCTGGTGGAAACGGTCGAGGATGTCGCCGAACTCGAACTCGACGACGAGTCCAGCCTGTCTTACCTCACGCAGACCACGCTCTCGGTCGATGACACCGCCAAGGTGGTCAGCGCGCTGCGGGCGCGTTTCCCGCATATCGTCGCGCCCAAGGCAGAGGACATCTGCTATGCGACTTCGAACCGGCAGGCTGCGGTAAAACAGATCGCACCCGATAGCGACCTGGTGCTGGTTATCGGTTCCCCCAAGAGCTCCAATTCGCTGCGACTCGTCGAGGTGGCGGAACGCTGCGGTACCGATGCGAAACTGATTCAGCGAGCGAGCGATATCGATCCTGCCTGGCTGGACGGTGTCGGCACGCTGGGGCTCACAGCAGGCGCATCGGCGCCGGAAAAGCTTGTGCGCGAAGTCATCGACAAGCTTGGCGAATGGCGGATCGTCGAGGAAGAGGCCGTGGTAACGACCGAAGAGAAGATGGTCTTCAAGCTGCCCCGCCAGCTGACCGAATAGACCGCGCAGTGGCTGTCTACACCCATCTACCGGCCGACACGCTCGAACGACTGATCGACGTCTATGATGTCGGCAAGCTGCGTTCGGCCAAGGGGATCGCAGAGGGCGTCTCCAACAGCAACTGGCTGATCGAGACCGATCGCGGGCGTTTCATCCTCACGATGTACGAACGGCGGATCGAGCTGGACGACCTGCCCTATTTCCTGGGCTTGCTCGATCACCTTTCCGAGCGCGCATGCCCGGTACCGCGAACCATCCATGATCGCGATGGTGCGGCCTTCCGCATGGTGGGCGACAAGGCGGTTGCCCTGATCGAATTCCTGCCGGGTGTTTCCATCGATACCCCGACTGCGACGCAGGCATACAATGTCGGGGCAGCGCTGGCACAGATGCACCTTGCGGCACTGGACTTCCCGCTCCGCCGCGCCAACGGGCTCGATATCGCAACCTCGCAGGGAATTCTCGCATCCTGCGGCAATACCGCATTGTCAGGGATCGATCCTGCGCTGCCTTCCATGGTCGACATAGCGGCGAGGCTGCAAGCGCGCTGGCCGGACGACCTGCCGCGCTCGACCTGCCACACGGATCTCTTTCCCGACAACGTCCTGATGCTGGGCGAGCAGGTCAGCGGGATGATCGACTTCTATTTCGCCTGCGAAGATACGATGGCCTATGACCTGGCAGTGACGCATGCCGCATGGAGCTTCGGCGCCGGCGGGCATGAATTCAACAGCGAAATCGGCTCTGCCCTCGTGAACGGATATCAAAGCCTGCGCGCCCTGGATGCACATGAACGGCAGTGCCTGCCGGTTCTCGCGCAGGGGGCCTGCATGCGCTTCATCGCCAGCCGGGCGGAAGACTGGATCGACACGCCCGACACGGCGCTGGTCAACCGCAAGGACCCGATGGACTTCGCGCGCCGTCTGCAATTCTACACGGATCACGGCGCGGATGTTTTCGGCGTCGGTTCAGACGGTTAAGTCGAACAGCATGAAACAGGTCGAAATTTTCACCGATGGCGCGTGCAAGGGCAATCCCGGCCCCGGTGGCTGGGGCGCGATCCTGCGCATGGGCAGGCATGAAAAGGAACTGTCGGGGGGCGAACCGGAAACGACCAACAACCGGATGGAACTGACAGCCGCCATCGAGGGGCTGAACGCGCTGACCGAACCCTGTGCGGTCGATCTCTATTCGGACAGCAAATATGTGCTCGATGGCATCACCAAGTGGGTCCATGGCTGGAAGAAGCGCGGCTGGGTCAATGCAAGCAAGAAACCGGTGCGCAATGCCGATCTCTGGCACGACCTGATCGAAGCAGCCGCACGCCACCAGATCGAATGGCACTGGGTCAAAGGCCATGATGGCCACCCCGAAAACGAACGCGCCGATGCCCTCGCGAGTGCCGAGGCCGACAATATGCGCGCCGCATAACCGAAGGGCGCGGAATCGCTCCGCGCCCCTGCATTTCGATCGGGCTGTCGATCAGGCGGTGGTGTCGACCACTTCCGCGCCCGGTCCGTTCTTCAGCACGGATTCGATCGCGTTCTTCGCACTGGCTTTCGAGCTGTATCCCTCTGTCCACCAGATCGTCTCCGAATTGTAGACGAAATAGGACACGAACTCGCCCTTCTTGTTCTTCCGGATCTCGAAACGGTGCGCCATGAGGCATTCTCCTGCTGATTGACTCGGATCGCTACACTAACGGCTTGCAAGCGAAATGCTAGGCGAAGCGAACGGGGCTGTATAAACTTTTGTCAATCCCGCGAACGGCATCCGAAGCAGCACGGTCAAGCAACACATCGGCCATCAGCACTGCAGCTGCCGGTGCTGTCTGGATGCCGAAACCGCCCTGCCCGGCGAACCACGCGAAACCATCGATCTTCCCGTCGAAGCCGTAGACCGGGCAGCGATCCGGCGCAAAGCTGCGCAGTCCGGCCCATTTATGCTCGACCCGCACGACCTCCCAGTCGACGACGCGCTGGAAGCGATCGATTGCCTGAGCCACCGCCAATTCCTCGGGCGCAGCATCGTGCGGTACGGTTGGCGTTTCATCATGCGGACTGAGCCACACCCGGCCATTGTCCGGCTTGAAATAGAATTGCCCCGAAATATCGAGCACCAGCGGCAAGTCCGCTGGCGTCTGGGGCCGCACCTCCAGTTGCGCAATCGTGCGCTGGAACGGAGTGATCCCGAGCGGCATCGCGCCTGCCAAGGCCGCCACCGTGTCCGCCCATGCACCTGCAGCGTTGACCAGCACTCGCGCTGCGAACTCACGACCGTCCTCGCAGTGCAAGTTCCACACGCCATCCCGTCGGACTGCCGAACCCAGCCTCGCGCGCATAACCATCTCGGCGCCACCCTTGCGCGCGCGGGAAAGGTAATGCGCGTGCAGTCCGGCAACATCGATATCCGCGCAGGCCGGTTCCCAGATGGCATCGCACCATCCCGCGCGAATGCCGGGTACGCGCTGCGCAAGCGCGTGACCGTCGAGGCGCTCGATAGTGACGCCCGTCTCGCCGAACCTGTCGAAAAAGCGATCGATATCGGATTTGTCGCTCTCGCGCCCGACATAAAGCGCACCGCGCGGCGACAGGAACCCGCCGTCACGCAACATCCGCCCCGAGGCCAGCGTGAGCGGCACGATCTCCGGGCCACCATAGCACTCCTCCCAGAACGCCGCAGAGCGCCCGGTCGTGTGATACCCCGGCTGGTCCTCCGCCTCGAGCACAAGCACACTGGCATCACCGGCCAGTTCGGCGGCAAGGCTCGCACCGGCCATCCCGGCCCCGATTATGGCGAAATCGAATGTCGTCACGATCAGGCCCGTGAAGCCTCTGCTGCTACCCGGTCAAGGAAACCATCGATTTCTCCAAGGGCGCGATCGCGCACATCGTCGACCTCGCGCAGGATTTCATGGCGTGCCTCCTTGCCGAAACGGACCAGCCTTGCTTCGGGCAGGCGCGCAGCCGCTTTTTCGATCGCCTTCATCGCGACCAGCCTGTCATTGGAGGTGCCGAGCAACAGCATTGGCGTGTTGACGCCTTCAAGCGCGCCGGGCGCGAAGATCACCTCCATCGAGGCATAACCACGCTCAACCCAGCGCCAGCTGCCCGGACCCATGACGAGTTCGGGCCGCGCCTCACGCCACCACAACTCGTCTTCGTAGCGATCCTTGTCATGTGTCAGCAGGTTTATCCGTCCGATCGGGATCTCGCCCGGCTTTTCGCTCCACTTCCATGCCTGCCGTTGCGGGTCGCCCCGGCGCATGATCATGCCCGAAATCGTCCGCATCCAGCCGAGCGGCAGGAAAGTGCTGTAGAAGCCGAGCATCGGTGCAATCAGGATAGCCCCTGCCGGATCGACCCTTTGCTCAACCAAGGTGCGCATGATCAGGTGTCCGCCCATCGAATGCCCGGCGAGGAAATGCGGGCCGGGTGTGGTGGCCGTCCAGTCGCGCCAGAAATGCGCCAGGTCTTCGACCCAGATCGAATAGTCGTCGATATGGCCGGTGATTGCATCGCCGCCCAATCGCCCCGATCCAGCCTGCCCGCGCCAGTCCGATGCGGTGACCCGCCAACCGGCCTCGTGCCAGTGGTGCAGCGTTTCGAGATATTTTTCGTAATTGTCCCCGCGCCCGGGAAAGAACAGGATCGAGCCTTTGGGCGACGCAGCTGCCCCCGGCCAGTCGATGCGCCGGACGGCATGGCCATCCCCCGTCATCCAGGTGCTTTCACTTGCCGCAGCAGGTATCGCACGCCGGTCGAAAGGCGGCCCCGCATCGGCGCGGTTCACATCGGCTTTTCCGGCGTGGCTAATGTCGGCCTCCTGACCTTGGTTACTTTTTGGTAAGCCCTGTTCTGTAGCACCGCCTCCATAGGGACCAATGGGGGCATTAATGCTGGGCGAATATATCCACTACGGACTGCTTGTTGCCTTGGCAATTGCGCTGCTTGTCGCGGCGTTCACCGATCTTCGTCGTCGCCAGATAGACAATTGGCTGACCGCCGGTGTCGCTCTCGCGGCACCGCTGTTCTGGTGGACGAGCGGCCTTTCGCTGTCGCCCGACGTAGCGATCCAGTTCGGTGTTGCTCTTGGTGCTTTCGTCGTGCTCGCCGGATTGTTCGCACTGCGGATGATGGGCGGCGGCGACGTCAAGCTGCTGACCGCACTCGCGCTGTGGATCGCGCCCGGCCTGTTCCTCAAGCTGATCATCATCATGGCGCTGCTGGGCGGTGTCCTGACCATCGTAATGGGCGGCTGGCACGTCATCCGCCGCCAGAAACACAAACTCGCAATTCCATACGGCGTGGCCATCGCGGCCGCCGGCCTGTGGGTGCTCGGCACGGACTATCTGCCCGCTGCCGGTGCCAGTGCAGGTTTCGGGTGAACCCGATTTTAACCAATCGCAACGTAAGCAACGCAATCACACATGCCCGCAATCCCGCCGGGCCGAATAAGGGGGCTTGAAAAGCCATGGACAGGAAAAAGCTGGTTCTGCTGCTGGGGGCGCTGATCATCGCGATCGGCACGGCATTGGCCGCACGGAGCATGTTTGCCGGGGCAGCCGCCCCGCAGGCAGAAGCCGCACCGCCCGTTCCGCAAGGTCCGAAGGTACTGGTTGCACAGCGCAGCCTGCCGGTCGGCACTATCATCACTGCCGATGCGATCAATTTCCAGCAGTGGCCGGAAGAGCTCGTCCAGGACGCCTACTTCATCGATGGTGAATCGGATGTCTCGCAGTTGCTCGGAACGGTTGTCCGTTTCCCGATTACCGCGGGCGAGCCGGTAACCCAGGGCGCACTGGTTAAGCCGGGCGACCGTGGTTTCCTTGCTGCTGCACTCGGCCCGGGCATGCGCGCCGTAACGGTTCCGGTGTCGGACAAGACCGGCGTTGCCGGCTTCGTCTTCCCGGGCGACCGCGTCGACCTCGTGCTGACCCAGTCGGTCAAGGGCGATGATGACACGCTGCGCGCGGCAGAAACGATCCTGTCCAACCTGCGCGTGCTGGCGACCGACCAATCGACCACGCAGGACACGACCGAAGCGGGCAACACCGTCGTCCGCACCTTCCGCACGGTTACGCTCGAAGTGACACCGCGCATCGCCGAGAAGATCGCGGTTGCGCAAACCATCGGCACGCTCAGCCTTTCGCTGCGCTCGATCGCCGACAATCAGAGCGAGCTGGAAAAGGCAATCGCAGCCGGTGACGTCAAGGTGCCGGACAATGCGACGCCCGAAGAAGAAGAGAAGATCCTGCGCGCAGCAATGTCGCGCCCGATCGAGAAGGGCACGACCTACTCCACCGGTGGCGATGTCTCGCGCTTCCAGCGCAGCAGCCTTCCGCCGAAGGATACCAAGCCGTCCTACTCGCCGCCCTCGATGGGTGTACCGAGCCAGTCGTCCGGCACGCCGGCCCCCAAGGGTCCGACCGTCCGGGTAACGCGCGGCAAGTCCACGACCGAAGTTCCGGTCGGCGGTGGCTCCAACCTGGTCAGCCAGCAGCGCAAGGGCATTGAAAACGCCTCCACCGTGCTGCCTGCGGCCCAGTCGACAATCATTCGCTGAGGTCCGCCATGAGCAATCACGCCAACAACCGTTTCGACGCCATCATGGCGAAGACCACCCAAGCAAGGGGCAAGACTATGAAACGCCGTCTTACCGCATCAGTGCTGTTCGCCAGCCTGGCCGTGGCACCGCTCGCCGGAATTCCGGCAAGCACCGCCAACGCCCAGTCGGTCATCAGCCCGCAGCAGGAAATCGTCCTGTCGATCGGGCGCGGCGAACTGGTCAACGTTCCCGGCACAATGGCGGATGTGTTCATTGCCAATGATTCGGTGGCCGATGTCCAGGTGAAGTCGCAGCGCCAGCTTTACGTGTTCGGCAAGGCGGGCGGCGAAACCACCGTCTATGCCAGCAACGCACGCGGCGACATCGTGTGGTCGGCCAATATCCGCGTCGGTTCGAACATCGGCAGCGTCGACCAGATGCTCGCCCTTGCGATGCCCGAAGCGCAGATTTCGGTCGCCACCATGGGCACCAACACGGTGCTGCTGACCGGTACGGTCGCAGCCCCTGAAGATGCCGCCGAGGCAGAACGCCTGGTGCAAGCCTTCATGGGTGACAGCACCAATGTGATCAGCCGCCTGAAGATGGCAACGCCGCTGCAGGTCAACCTGCAGGTTCGCTTCGCCGAAGTCAGCCGCTCGCTGGTTCGCACCATCGGCGGCAACCTCTCGACCTTCGACGGGTCGAGCGGGTTCCGTTTCGGCGTCGGCAACGGTCGCACGCTGGTCGACGGTGCCTATAACATCAATGGCCCACTGGGTGTTGGCCCGGGCATCGAGAAACCCCAGTTCGTTTTCCCTGACGGAACGACGGTCACAGGACCGGGTGTCGATACGACCGGTACCGGCGCAACTATCGCTGGCATGGGTCGGTTCCTCGGCCTCGACCTGCTCGGTGCGCTCGACCTTGCCGAACGCAGCGGTCTGGTCACCACGCTTTCACAGCCCAATCTGACCGCTCTTTCGGGTGAAACCGCCGACTTCCTTGCCGGTGGCGAATTCCCGGTTCCCATCAGCCAGGGCCTCGGCACCACCGCGATCGAATATCGCAAGTTTGGTGTCAGCCTCGCCTATACACCGACGGTGCTGGCCAATGGCCGGATCTCGATCCGTGTGCGCCCGGAAGTGTCCGAACTCTCGAGCCAGGGGGCAGTCACGCTCAATGGTTTCCAGATCCCGGCACTGACGATCCGCCGCGCGGAAACGACGATCGAGCTGGGCTCCGGCCAGAGCTTCATGATCGCCGGCCTGATGAGCAATAGCGCGCAGAACTCGATCGAAAAGGCACCCGGTGTCGGCGACCTGCCGATCCTCGGCAACCTGTTCCGCTCCACCGACTTCCGCAAGGGTGAGACGGAGTTGGTGATCGTCGTCACGCCGTACCTGGTGAAACCGGTCAATGCCAATGACATCAAGCTGCCGACCGATGGCTTCAATGCGCCGAACGTGCTCGAAAGCACCCTGCTCTACCAGCAGAACAAGGAAGGGCCCTATACGGGTCGCCCGGTTCCGACCGTGCGCGACAAGGACGCCCCGCCGCCTGAAGTCTCGCGGATCGATCCGGCGGCAGTGCTGCCGAACGGCTCGCAGGAACAGCGCAGCGCAAACAACAACGAAAAGAAGCCCAATGGTGCACGCCAGGCCGATGCCTCTGCCGCACCCGGCTTCAGCCTGAAGTGAGAAAGGTGAGTCACATGCCTATTGCAAAGAACCGCAAACTCGCAGTTGCCCTCACCGTCTCGCTCGGCCTTGCGCTGGGTGCCTGTGGCGGAATGCCGAGCAACCCGAGCCTCAACAGCGTCAAGCAGCCGGTGGTCGAACGCACCAATTACACCTTCGACGTGCAGTCGTCGGGTGGCGGGCTGAGCATCCCCGAACAGCAGCGCCTTGCTGCATGGTTCGAAGCGATGGAACTCGGTTACGGTGATCGCCTGGCGATCGAGGATCCGATGATGAGCCCGGCAACGCGCGAATCCATCGCCAAGCTGGCAGCCCGTCACGGCATCCTCGTCAGCGAAGGTGCACCGGTCACGGCGGGCTATATCCAGCCCGGCAGCGCCCGCGTGGTCCTGACCCGTTCGACGGCAACCGTTCCCGGATGCCCCGACTGGTCGGCAACGTCCGACATGAACTACGGCAACGGCACATCGCCCGGCTACGGCTGTGCAACCAACGGCAACCTCGCCGCGATGGTTGCCAATCCGGAAGACCTGATCAGGGGTCAGGACGGAACCGGACAGACCGTCGTTTCGACCGGCACCAAGGCGATCGACAGCTATCGCGATCAGGCCCCGACCGGTGAGAAGGGTCTCAAGCAGACCAGCTCGAACAGTGGTGGAGGAAACTAAGTCATGAATGCGCCCTGGAAACCGAGCGGTGCTGGCAACCGCGATCCGTTTGCCGCCTATATCTGCGACGAAGCCGCGCTGGACGTCCTGCGTCCGGTCGTGATCGAGATGGGCTGGCAGCCCGAGAAGTGCAACAAGGGTGGCCTGCGCAATGCAGTCCAGTCGCTGTCCGTCTCGGCAAGCCCGAACATCCTGATGGTTGACCTGTCGGAAAGCGGCGACCCGCTGAACGATATCAATGCGCTGGCCGAGGTCTGCGAACCCGGCACGGTCGTGGTTGCGATTGGCCAGGTCAACGACGTGCGTCTTTATCGCGACCTGCTCTCGAGCGGGATCCACGACTACCTGCTCAAGCCGCTTTCGGCCGGGCAGCTGCGTGATGCGCTGAATCAGGCGCAGGCCGTGTTTGCTGCACCGCGTGCAAGCGATCCGGAAGCTGCCAAGCGCCATGTTTCGACGGCAATCGTCGGGACGCGCGGCGGTGTCGGCGCATCGATGCTGGCGACTTCGCTCGCCTGGATCTTCAGCGACGACAAGAAGCTGCCGACCGCCCTGCTCGACCTCGATGTCCACTTCGGGACGGGCGCACTCGCGCTCGACCTCGAACCGGGTCGGGGCCTGACCGATGCGATCGACAATCCGAGCCGTATCGACGGGCTGTTCATCGAACGCGCGATGATCCGTGCCAACGACAATCTGGCGATCCTTTCGGCCGAAGCGCCGATCAGTTCGCCGCTGATGACCGATGGTTCGGCGTTCCTCCAGCTGGAGGAAGAATTCCGCCAGGCGTTCGAGATGACCATGATCGACCTGCCGCGCAACATGCTGATCAACTTCCCGCACCTGCTCGCCGATGTGAATGTCGTCGTGCTGGCAACGGAAATGACGCTGGCATCGGCGCGCGACACGATCCGTATCCTGTCGTGGCTCAAGACCAACGCCGCGCATGCGACGCCGCTGATCGTTGCCAACAAGGTCCAGAGCGGCCAGGCCGAGATCAGCAAGGCCGATTTCGAGGCTTCGATCGAACGCAAGATCGATTTCTCTATCCCTTACGACATCAAGGGTGCAGCCGCAGCCGCCAAGTTGGGGCAGACCTTTGTCGAGGCCAATCGCAGCAGCAAGTCGACTGCCGTCATCAAGCAACTTTCCGAACGCATCCTCGGTGCGTCCGAAGAGGAAATCGATGTCGATGCGCCTGAGAAGAAGTCGCTGCTCGGCGGCTTCGACCTCAAGTCGCTGCTGGCCAAGAAAGACAAGAAACCGGTCGCGGAACCAGCCGAGTAAGCTGGCCCTCGAAACGCGATCATCCGCCTCGTCATGGCAGGTGATCGCAACCGGAAAACTGAACGCGTTAGGAAAGGCAGGTCGAGAGCATGAGCATTTTCCAGCTCCTGCTGTTTGGTGGAGGACTGATGGCCGTGCTGGTCGTCGGATACACCGTGCTGTCCGGCCCTTCGGCAGCCAAGGAAAGCCAGCGCCGCCTGCAGGCTGTCCGCTTCCGCCATTCGGAAAGCACCGACACCAAGGTCGAATCGCAGCTCAAGAAGGCCATCGCATCGCGCAAGCCCAAGACCCACAAGGTCGCCGGCTCAGGTTCGCGTGCCGAAGCACTTGCCGGGCGGCTCGACCGTACTGGCAAGAACTGGTCGATCAGCCAGTATATCTACTCTTCGCTCGGCCTTGCGCTGGCGATTGCGCTGATCGTCTTCCTGCGTTCAGGCGCGCTGCTGCTTTCGCTCGGTGTCGGCCTCGTGATCGGCGGTGGCCTACCGCATCTCGTGGTCAACCGTTTCATCAAGAAGCGCACCAATGACTTCAATGCCAAGTTCCCGGATGCCATCGAACTGCTGGTTCGCGGCCTGCGTTCGGGCCTTCCCGTCACGGAGACGCTCGCCGTCGTCGCGCAGGAAGTTCCCGGCCCGGTCGGTATCGAATTCAAAGGCATCGTCGAACGTATCAAGATCGGCCGCACGATGGAGGAATCGCTCCAGGAAACCGCCGACCGTCTCGGCATCCCGGAATTCAACTTCTTCTGCATCACGCTCGCAATCCAGCGCGAGACGGGTGGTAACCTGGCCGAAACGCTGTCGAACCTTGCCGACGTGCTGCGCAAGCGTTCGCAGATGAAGCTCAAGATCCGTGCGATGAGCTCGGAATCGAAAGCTTCGGCCTACATCGTGGGTGCCCTCCCCTTCATCGTGTTCGGCATGATCTGGTGGATCAACCCAAGCTACATCGGCGGCTTCTTCGAGGATGACCGCCTGATTGTTGCCGGTCTCGGCGGCATGGTGTGGATGAGCATCGGTGCCTTCATCATGGCCAAGATGGTCAGCTTCGAAATCTGAGCAGGGACGTTTAGGACATGATCAACCAGGGTTCCGGACCTACGCTTCTCGGTTTCGACGTCATCCTCGTCGGCACGATCCTTGCCGGGGTCGCTGCGCTGGCGGTGATGCTGGCAATCTATGCCGCCGTCACGGTGAAGGATCCGATGGCGAAGCGCGTCAAGGCTCTCAACGAGCGCCGCGACGAGCTCAAGCAGGGCATCGTCAAATCGCAGTCGCGCAAGCGCACCAGCCTCGTTCGCAAGACCGAAGGCACGGAAAAGATGAAAGACACGCTGCAGGGCATGAAGGTCCTGCAGCAGAGCCAGGTCGAGATCATCCAGCAAAAGCTGGCACATGCCGGTTATCGCAACAAGGAACTGGCCGTGATGGTCATCGCCGCACGGCTGGTAGCACCGATCGTGCTCGGCCTGTTTGGCTTCCTGATGATCTATGTCGTCGATTATTTCCCCGACTGGGGCGGCATCAAGCGTGTCGGTGCGCTCGGTGTGCTGCTGTTCCTTGGCTACAAGGGTCCGGAAATCTTCCTCAAGAACAAGGCAAGCAAGCGCACGACCGAAATCCGCAAGGGCCTGCCCGATGCGCTCGACCTTCTGGTTATCTGCGCCGAGGCCGGTCTTACCGTCGACGCTTCATTCAACCGCGTCGCCAAGGAACTGGGCCGTGCCTATCCCGAACTGGGCGATGAATTCGCACTGACGGCGATCGAACTGTCGTTCCTCGGCGAACGCAAGATGGCGTTCGACAACCTCGCCTATCGTGTCGACCTTGAATCGGTGCGCGGCGTGGTGACGACCATGGTGCAGACCGAACGCTATGGTACGCCGCTGGCTTCGGCCCTGCGCGTGCTGTCGGCAGAGTTCCGCAACGAACGCATGATGCGCGCCGAAGAAAAGGCCGCGCGCCTTCCGGCGATCATGACGGTTCCGCTGATCCTGTTCATCCTGCCGGTGCTGTTCATCGTGATCCTTGGCCCGGCGGCCTGTTCGATCAGCGACGCATTTGCTGCGAAGCCCGGACGCTAGGCAACGCCAGCCACTTTCCCAATAGGGCAACTACGGCCCCGGAGTCTCAATCAGGCTTCGGGGCCGATTTGCATCGCGTGATCGCGAATACGCGCAAGCATCAGGCGGAAATTTTCTTCCTGCTCGCGGCCAAGGCTATCGAGCAAGCCAGCCGCGATTGCACGCGCCTGGGGAATAATCTCGCCATGCATCGACCAGCCTTCCTCGGTCAGTTCGAGCATATGCGAGCGGCCATCGTTCTCGTTCGGCCTGCGCCGGGCCAGCCCGCGCGTTTCCAGCACCTTGCACGCGCGGTTGACTGCAACCTTGTCCATCAGTGTGCGCGAGGTCAGTTCGCGCTGGGTCAGCGCACCTGCATCGCCGAGCATCGCCATCACACGCCACTCGGTGATCTTGAGCCCGAATTCACGACGATACACCTGCGCGATCCGATTGCTCAGCGCATTGGATGCAACCGAAAGCTGGTAAGGCAGGAATTCGGTGAGGTTGAAATCGGCGGTGTCGGGCTTGCTCATCTATCCGGTTACTAGTGCAACCGGTTTGTATGGCAAGGGTATCTGTGCTCACAGGGTGAGCTAGCGATATTCGGGTTCATCCCACCATGGGTAGAAATCGGGCATATCTGCCGAGACTTTACCGGGGTAATCCGGTGCTCGTTTCTCAAGGAAACTCGCAACGCCTTCCATCGCGTCGCCGCTACGGCTGAGCCGATAGATCGAGCGACTGTCGATCCGGTGCGCATCCATCGGATGGTCCTCCGACGATAGCCGCCACAGCATGGCACGCGTCATGCTGACCGATATGGCCGAAGTGTTGTCGGCGATCTCACGCGCAATCCCGCGAGCCGCATCCATAAGCTCTCCCAGCGGGTGAACCGAGCGCACCAGCCCGCGATCCAGTGCTTCCTGTGCGTCGAAGATCCGCCCGGTCATGCACCATTCGAGCGCGGTGGGCAGGCCGACGAGACGCGGGAGGAACCAGCTCGACGCAGCTTCGGGCGTAATGCCCCGCCGTGCGAACACGAAACCGAAGCGTGCATTGTCGCTGCACAATCGAATATCGAACGGCAGTTGCATGGTCGCACCGACCCCAACGGCAACACCGTTGCATGCGCCGATCAGCGGCTTTTTCGAGTTGAACATGCGCAATGTCAGCCGCCCGCCACCATCGCGCACGCGTTCGTCGGACAGGTCTTCGACCAGCGTCGGGTCGGAAAACACATGCCCGCCGCCTTCGGGTGTCAGGTCGGCCCCCGCACAGAAAGCACGATCGCCATGGCCGGTCACGATCACCGCCCGCACAGTGTCATCCGCATCGGTGACGTCGAGTGCCTCGATGAATTCATCCATCATCACCCTGGTAAAGGCATTCATCTTTTCCGGGCGATGCAGCGTCACCGTGGCAATGCCGTCGGCGATGTCGAGCTTGATCTGGGTGAAATCGACCATCTTGTCCTCTCCAATATGAAAAGGGCGGCTCACTGGCCGCCCTCCCCTTGTCCTGTTGCTTAGCGCGGCGCCATGCGGATCGCGCCATCGAGGCGGACATCCTCTCCGTTGAAATAGCCGGTCTCGATCATGCACATGGCAAGCTTGGCATATTCTTCCGGATCGCCGAGCCGCTTGGGGAACGGGACCGATGCAGCCAGTGCTTCCTTCACCTGCGGCGGGGCGGCGTTCATCAGCGGGGTGTTGAAGATGCCGGGCAGGATGGTGTTGACCCGGATGCCTTCTTGCATGAGGTCACGCGCGATCGGCAGGGTCATGCCGATGACACCACCCTTCGATGCCGAATAGGCCGCCTGGCCGATCTGCCCGTCTTCACCCGCGACCGAAGCGGTATTGACGATCGCACCACGATCGCCGTCTTCCGACAGCGGGTCGAGCGTCATCATCCCGGCAGCCGACTTGGCAATGCAGCGGAAGGTACCGACAAGGTTCACCTGGATAACGAAGTCGAAGGCCGACAGCGGGAAATGGCTGATCTCACCGGTCTGCTTGTCACGCTTGGCAGTCTTGATCGCATTGCCAATGCCAGCGCAGTTGACGAGGATACGTTCCTGCCCGTGGGCCTCGCGCGCCTTGGCGAAACCGGCATCGACGTCTTCATCGCTGGTCACATTGACCTTGCAGAAGATGCCGCCAATATCCTTGGCGACCGCCTCGCCCTTTTCCTCGTTCATGTCGAAGATGGCAACTTTCGCGCCCTTCGCTGCGAGTGCACGGGCGGTGGCTTCGCCGAGACCCGATGCACCGCCGGTGACAACTGCGGGTGTATTGCTGCTGACTTCCATGGAAAAATCCTCTCGAATATAAGGGAGTTAGAGTGCCTCGATAATGGTCACATTGGCGACGCCGCCGCCTTCGCACATCGTCTGCAAGCCGTATTTCTTGCCTCGTGCCTTCAGCGCGTGGACCAGCGTTGCCATCAGCTTGGTACCGGAAGCACCGAGCGGGTGGCCAAGCGCGATTGCGCCGCCATTGACATTGAGACGATCCGGGTCGGCCCCGGTGTGCTTGAGCCATGCCAGCGGCACCGGCGCAAACGCCTCGTTGACTTCGAACAGGTCGATATCGTCGATTTTCATGCCTGCACGTTCCAGTGCCCGGTCGGTCGCGAACAGCGGCTCTTCCAGCATGATCACCGGGTCACCGCCCGTTACCGTCAGGTTGTGGATACGCGCAAGCGGGGTCAGGTTATGCGCCTTGAGTGCGGCCTCGCTGACGACCAGCACCGCGCTCGATCCGTCGCATATCTGGCTGCTCGACGCCGCTGTGATCGTGCCTTCGGGGCTGAGCAGTTTGACACCTGCTATGCTCTCAAGCGTAGCGTCGAAACGGATACCTTCATCCACTGTATGCATTTCCGCGCCGTCGGGCGTTTCAATCTCGACCGGCACGATCTCGTTCGCAAACGCGCCCGAATTGGTTGCCGCGATGGCTTTCTCATGGCTGCCCAGCGCAAACCGGTCGAGATCGTCCTTGGTGAAACCATGCTTCCTGACGATCATCTCTGCACCCATGAACTGGGACCACTGGATGCCGGGATATTTCTCTTCGAGACCGGGCGACTTGTAGTTCCCCAGCCCCTCTTTCATGTGGAACATCGCGGTCGAGCCCATCGGGACGCGGGTCATGCTTTCAACACCGCTGGCGATCACGATGTCCTGCGTACCGCTCATCACCGCCTGTGCAGCGAACTGTACGGCCTGTTGCGAAGAACCGCACTGACGGTCGATCGTGACGGCAGGAACACCCTCACCCAGCTTGCTGGCGAGCACCGCATTGCGCCCGACCTGCATCGCCTGCTCTCCGCCCTGGCTGACGCAACCCATAACGACATCGTCGACCGCCTTGGGGTCGATACCCGCCCGATCAACAATCGCATCGAGCGAGCGTGCCGCCAGATCGACCGGATGGACACCTGCCAGACGACCACCCCGGCGACCTCCGGCAGTGCGGACAGCTTCGACGATATAGGCTTCGGGCACAGGTTTTCTCCTCCAACGAAACTGGCAGCGCCAGCTTTCCGTTTTCGTAAGCGTTAAGCGCGCCCTCGACACGGGTCAAGCCGGTGCCCGCCGGGTCAATTTCAACTTCGCAGGCATTATAGCGCAATTCCACCTTGCGAGCCTGCGCCTTATGCCTATCGTGCGCGGCCAATGGCAAAGGCTCTGTTCGAAATTAATCCTGCACTCGACCGCAAGGTTTTGGCCGAGCAATTCGCGCGCAACCGGCGGATACAAGTGCGCGATGTTCTAACACGCGAAACGGCCGAGGAAATTCGCGGTATCCTTGCAAGTCACACCCCCTGGGGCCTGGCCTTCAAGGCTGGTGACGGCCCCGGTGTTGAGCCGCAGCAGGTTCATGCTGCCGAGGCACGCACACCCGCAGGCCAGCAGAAATTGCAGCAGCTGTTCAAGCAAACAGATGAAGCTGCACGTTCGGGTAACTACGCCTTCCGCTATGGGCAGTTTTCCCTTGTGCAGGCAATCCAGCAGGGGTGGAACCCGGGCGGGCCGCACGAATTGCTGCTGGAATATCTCAACGCGCCGGACTTCCTCGACCTGGTTCGTGAAATCACCGGATTGCCTGAGCTGGTGAAGGCGGATGGCCAGGCGACACTGTTCGGCCCCAACCACTTCCTTGCGAACCATACCGACAGCCATGTGGCTGAGGGCTGGCGCATCGCATATGTCCTCAACTTCACCATGGATGACTGGCAGCGCGATTGGGGCGGCTACCTCGTCTTCTTCGACGACGAAGGCGACATCATCGAAGGATTCCGCCCCCGTTTCAATGCCCTCAACATGTTTCTCGTACCACAGGACCATGCCGTGCAATACGTCCCGCCCTTTGCGCCGGTCGGACGATTTGCCATCACCGGGTGGTTCCGCGACCGGTGAGCATCTTATCGCCTGCGCAATGGAGGGAGAAGGCACAGGCAGCCCTGCAAGCCCAACGCATCGATGAGATGCGGCAAATCCTCCGCAAGGCAATCGACGAACACCCGGCCGAAGCACTCCTTCGCAACAGCGCGGGCAACCTGTTTCTACGAGCCGGTGATATCGCCGAAAGCGAGGCCCAGTTTGCACAGGCCATGCGCCTGTCGCCGCAATCACTGGAATATCGCACAAATCGGGCCATAGCGCTTTCGTCGCTCGGCCGTAATGCCGAAGCCATCGCTGTCCTTGCCCCGGTCGAGACGGCTGGCGCAAGTGATGCAGCCTATTGCTCGATCCGAGGGACTGCAGAACGCGGTGCCGGAAACAAGGCAGCTGCTGCGCAATGGTATGACCGCGCGATCCGGCTGGAACCGAACCGGATCAAGGCGCTCCACGGCCGTGCGCGTACCGCCATCGAGCGCGGAGAACCCGACGCCCTCGCCAGGGTCGACCTCGCGCTTGCCGCCAACCAGGGGGATGCCGACCTGTGGCTCGCACGGGCGCAGGCACTGGACGTGGCGGGCAACCCGGCTGGCGCGCGCGACATCGCCGAGCAATTGGTGCAGCAGGCTCCAAACTGGGGGGAGGGGCTGAAATTCCTTGCTCAACTGCGGCTGGCAGCGGGAGAGAGCGATTTCACCTCACACTATGGCACGGCGATGGAGCGGGTACCCCAGGATCCCAACATACCGGTGGCATGGGCCAATATCCTGGCCGGTCTCGACTACAATGCAGAAGCCGCCGAGGTCGCTGCGCGTGCCCGCTCGCTATTTCCGCAGCACGAGCTGTTTGCCCTGCTCGAGGCGGTCTATGCAGGTGCCGCAGGCGATGACGATCGGGCGGAAGATATCTTCGCGACACTGGCCATCGATACACCCGATCGCTGGCTCCATGAGACGCGCCATCGCATGCGCAGACACGAGCTTGAGCGAGCCGAAGGGCTTCTTGACCGGTTGGTCGACGACGATCCCCAAGCCATCGGTCCGTGGGCGCTGCGCGGCATACTCTGGCGCCTAACGGACGATCCGCGTGAGGGATGGCTGCACCAGCAGGATGGGTTGCACGCGCTGCGCCCCCTGCACGATGCCGAGCGGATCTTGCCCGCAGCAATCGAAAAGCTGCATGCATTGCACGACAACTCGCCATTACCGCTCGGTCAGTCGCTTCGAGGCGGGAGCCAAACGCGCGGACTGTTGTTCGATCGGATCGAGCCCGAGTTCGCGGCATTGCACGATGCAATCTTTTCCACTCTCGAGGAACATCGCAGCAAGATGCCGCCTGCAGACCCGGCCCATCCGATCCTGCGCCATCGCGATACACCTTGGCGGATCACCGGCTCATGGTCGGTCCGCCTGTCCGGTGGTGGCGACTATCATACATCGCACATCCATCCGCAGGGCGTGGTGTCATCCGCGCTCTATTGCCTGCTACCGAAGGATCGCGGCGATGATCCGCAAGCCGGGTGGCTAGAACTCGGCAGGCCCCCTCCCGATTTGCGACTCGATCTGGAACCAATACGGACTATCGAGCCGCAGGAAGCTCATTTGGCGTTGTTCCCCAGCACGCTTTATCACGGGACAAGGCCCTTTGCCGGCGATCGCAGGATGACGGTGGCGTTCGACGTAAGTTTGGTGCAAAGTCAACTGCATGGTGAAGCGACAAACGCATAGCCGGTCTTGGGGGGATTTCTGGGCGGCAAATGCCGCGTCTGGTGGCGGCGGGTGCCTGCCCTCCGCATGGCAGGCAATCGATGCTGCGCAGCGCAAGGTCTGGAAACGCGCGGCCCAGCACCTCCCGCGCAAGGCGCGCATGCTGGATCTCGCCACCGGGGATGGCCGCGTAATGGCAGCTATCCTGGCCGAACGGCCGGACGTGAAAGCAACCGGTGTCGATCTTGCTCCCGTCCTGCCGCCGCCGCCAACCGGCACGAAGGTCCGCGCTGGCGTTGCGATGGAAGACTTGCCTTTTCACGACAACAGCTATGCGGCCGTGACCAGCCAGTTTGGGTTCGAATATGGGCAGGCGGATCGAGTTGCGGCCGAAACGGCTCGAGTACTTCAGCCAGATGGGAAAGTTTTCCTGCTCACCCACCGTATCGACGGACCGATACTCGCACATAATCTCGCGAGACGCCGACAGATTATCTGGGCGATCGAGGAGGAGGACCTGATCGGCGTCGCCAAGCGCAGTCTTGCGCTTCGATCATCCAATCTTACGGCCTTGCCACAGAAGATTCTCCAGGCGCCCGAACAAGGTGCGCGGAGGTTCGGCCCGCGGTCGGCCGCTTGGGAGATCGCGGAAGCAGTGCGCCAAACGATGGATCTCGGTCGCACCGATAAGCCGTCATCGGTGGCTCACCTGCTCGACACGATCCGGGAAAAGGCGAGGAACGAACTGGGACGCATCGCATCACTTGATGCTGCCTGCCAAACAACGGCCAACACCCGGCAATTTGAGGACGACCTTGCAAAAGGCGGACTTGAGCAAGTCTCAATCAAACCTGTGTCCGAGGATGGAAGCGGGGTTCCCTTTGCCGACTTTCGCATACTCAGAATCCTGAACTAGCGTCTCACTTCGGTCCAGCCTCACCCAGCAGTGCTTTGGCGGCATTTGAAAATAGAATAAGGGCGGCGAACCCATAAAGTTCGCCGCCCTTCTCTTTGAGCTGCTTCGCAGCGGTGCGTCTTAGAAGCGGACGCGAGCCGAGGCGAAGAAGTCGCGACCGATCACATCGTATGTGCTCGGATAGGTGTTGGCCTGCTCCTGGTTGTCGCCAATCAGAAGCGGTTCTTTGTCGAACAGATTGTTCACACCCAGCGAAACAGTCAGATGCTCGGATGCCTCGAACGAGAAAGTCAGATCGAGGTAATCAGCGGCCGGAACACGCTCAACGATGAAGTCCGTCAGGTCATCGTCGTCATCCACGCCACTCACATGGCGCCAGCGGATCGATGTGGTCAACGGACCGTCGACGAAATTCGCACGAGTCGTCCATTTCCACTTCGGTGTCGGTTCACCACAGTTCAGACCGAAGTCACCGGCACACTCCAGGATATCAGCTCCCGGGAATGCTTCGAACGCTGAGCTATCAGTCCACGTGCCAAGGAACGACAGATTGAAGTCCTGTTCGCCCGTGTCAGTCAACAGCGAAAACGGAATCGTCGTCGCATAGTTCACCTGAAGGTCGACACCCGAAACGCTGAGCGTTGCAACGTTCTGGCCACCAAGAACCGGCGGGTTCGCAGTGGTGATCGCGCCACCAGCGTTACGAATCGGGCCATTGGCAAAGAACGGAGCACAAACGGTCGCATTTGCATCCTGAACCTGATTAAAGCACAGGTCGAAGGTCTGCTCGAGCGAGATCGTCGAAATCGCATTTTCGATGGTGATATCGAAATAGTCAGCCGTGACGGTCAGTCCCGGAATGAAAGATGGTTCGAGAACCGCACCGACAGTCCAGCTATCCGAGGTTTCTTCCTGCAAGCCAGGGTTACCACCGAACAGCGCAGGGATCTGCGTGTTCAGCTGGATACCCGGGGTACCGACAACACCGGCGGGAACACCGTTTGCGATACACAGGTCACGTAGTGCACCAGGAGTTGCTGCTGCTGCCTCGGAGCACGGATCGGTCGCACCCGGGAAGCCGATCGACTGACCACCGAACAGCTCACCCACGTTCGGAGCGCGAACGGCACGCTGATACTGGCCGCGCAGGGTGATATCGGGGATCGGAGCGAATTCGATACCGCCCGAATAGGTCCACACACCACCGACTGCTGCAAGCGAGTAGTCGGAGTAGCGGGCTGCACCGGTCAATTCGAGGCGTTCCACACCCGAATCCGGTCCAAGGATCGGAATGTTCAGCTCGGCGAAGAACTCCTTGACGTCGTACGAACCAGCGGTCGGGTTGCCGGCGTTGAAGCCGATCACGTCGCCCGAGGAAAGCGCGGTGTCAGGAATAAACTGCGAAGCGACCTTGCGGTACTCTACACCAGCCGCGAAACCGATGTCGTCTGCACCGAAACCGAGGTTACCGAGTTGACCCGAGAGGTAGCCGGTAGCAACTTCGAGGGTCGAAACGTCACTGTTCTGTGCCAGGATCGAAATCTGCTGGACCATCGCAGGCGTCAGCGTGTTGGGTCCGAAGATGTTGATCGCCGGTGCAGTGCCATCGAGGCCAGCCTGGAAGGCCGAACGCGAGATGTTACCCTGCTGAATGTTGGCGTTACGGGTACGGGCATACATGTAGTACGCATCGTAGTTCAGCCAATCGGTGATCGAACCACGGACACCGCCCAACACACGGAACGCATTGCGCTCATCGAGCGTATTGCGCGAACCGGTTTCGACAGTACGACGCTGCAGGAACAGGACGGTCTGGCCAGCCACACCATCGGTTTCAGTTGCGTCGAGCTGCTGCAGCTGCGCGAAGTCAGCGGCATTCAGGAACGGCTGGATCGTTGCGAGATCAACCGTGAACGAGCCGGTAACCGGAGTCGCGGCGAGTTCCTGAGCAACGCGGTTGTTGACGAACGAAACCTCGGTGTAGAACTCGTGTCCATCGGTGAACTCGTAGTCAGCGTAGCCGCCGAGCAAGTAACGCTCTTGCGGGATCTGCAGGTAGTTCGCCGGGGCGTAGTTGTAGAGATCCCCGGTACGGGTGCGGAAGTCACCCGGCGTGTTGTCGAACACAACCGCGCCGTTCGCATCAAAATCGGTACCAGTAGTATCACCGTCACCGAAGTAGCGGATCACGCCATTCGGCAGCGTCGACGAACCGCCTGGAACGAGGCTGGTAGCACCGTCACCAAGAGCAAAGTTCGAGAAACCACGGTCGCCCTGGAAGATCGACGAACGGTTGTAGTATTCAGCGAATACGGTCGCGCTACCGCGGCCATCGTCGAACTGGGTGCCGATCGCGCCGAACAGTTCGTAACGCTCACCATCGCCACGCTCGGTCACCGAGTACTGGCCACCAAGCTCGACGCCTTCGACATCCTTGAGCTTGAAGTTGACAACGCCGGAAAGGGCATCCGAACCGTAAACAGCCGAAGCACCGCCCGTCACCACATCGACCGAGTCGAGCAGGAACGACGGAATCGTGTTAAGGTCGACGATCTGCGCGGTATCGTAGAACATGTAGCGACGACCGTTGACGAGCACCATGGTGCGCGCCGAGCCGAGGCCACGCAGGTTCAGCGTAGCGGTACCGGTGCCGGGGTTGTTCGAGTTCGAAGTGAAGCCCGGAACGACCTGCGGCAGCTGGTTGACAACGTTTTCAACGTTGACGGTACCCGACAGTTCGAATTCTTCAGCGTCGACGACTGCAATCGGAGCAGCGGTATCGACGTTGACGCGGCGCTGGATGCGCGTGCCGGTTACGACGATGAAATCGTCATCGCCGGTCGAAGCCGACGTGTCGGCATCTTCCTGCGCATAGACCGGCGTGGTCATCATGGCACCAGCCATGACGGTCCCAGCCAGCAGGGCAGCTTTGCTAAAACGGTTGGACATTCCAATCCCCTTGTTCATGTGCGCCCCCATGGCGCGCATAGTAATAGGTACGAAGTTCGGACACGAAGCCCGAATGTGCGCCATCTAGGCGATTGCGCAGCCGTTTCGCAATCGTGCAGCCCGGCTCAGCGGAGGGAAAGCTGCATGTGTGTCTTTCCTGTTACAGTTGGTTCTCACCTCTTCCTGTGCCAGCTATGGGGCTTGCAACTGCACGTCGAAAAGGAAGCCTGATCGTGAAACTCCGCTTGTGCCGCATCTTGCTCGTTTCAGCCCCGCTGACGATGTTGCCACTCACCAGCACCCTGGCTCAGGAACAGCCGTCCACCGCGGCTGAGACTAACTACCTTGAGAGCCTCAAGGCCTGCCAGAACATCACGTCTGATGCCGAACGATTGGAATGTTATGACGAAGCTGTTGGTCGCGTCGTTACCGCGTCGGACGAGGGCGAAGTACGCCTGGTCGACAGGGACGATGTTGAAAAGACCCGACGTGGCCTGTTCGGTTTCACCCTGCCCAAATTGCGCCTCTTCGGTGACGGTGAAGAGGGCGAGATGGACCTGCTCGAATCAAAGGTCACGCGCGTGATTTCGGTCCGTGGCGACACCGTTGTCTTTGAAATCGAGGAAGGCAGCGTCTGGCGCATGACTGATGCGCCTGCACGGGTAATCCGGCGGCTGGAAGTCGGCGCGCCGGTGGTGTTCAAGAAGGCTGCGCTGGGCACCTATTTCATCCGCGTCGACGGCCTGACTGGGATCAAGGGCAAGCGCATCGAGTAATTCGCCGCGTATTGTTGCAACGCGTTTATGCGCAAAAGAGCCCGCGTAATCAGAATGTTACGCGGGCCCTTCTTGTGTGAGGTCAGGTCAAAGCCCGCCCGGACCACAATCGTTTTTCAGGAAGTCGAGCATCTTGGTGAAGAATGCCTCCTGATGGTTGTACATCAGCGTGCGATAGAAATGATCCGCTCCCTTCAGCGTCAGATACTGGGCATTGGTCTTGCCCGCCTTTTCCATCGCCGCCTTGTAGTCCTTGTAGTTGAAATAGAGCACGCGCGAGTCAACGTCGCCATGGACCATCAACAACGGGATATTGGACTTTTCCACCTCGTTGATGGGATTGATCCCGATCATCCCGCGCCGCTGCGACCAGTCGTCCAGCGCCTTGGGCGAGTCCGGGCTGCGACGCAGGCGATAGACCTTTGCCGGGTCCGCCACCGCCGCACCGGCGATAGCGCACTGGTATATCTGCGGATCACGGGTCGTTGCGACAAGTGCAGCATAGCCGCCGTAGGACCAGCCGAACATCGCCATCCGGTCGGGATCGACGAGGCCCTGCTTCACGAGATACAGCGCGCCATCGTCCTTGTCATCCTGCATCGCGAGGCCGTGCTGGCCATATGCAGAATCGAAATGGTCTTGCCCCCAGCCGACCGACATTCGGTACTGCGGCTGGAGAACCATGTAGCCGTTGTTGGCAAGCAATTGGCCCCATTCGTCGTAACTGATGACTTCGTTGACGTGCGGACCACCGTGCGGAAGTACGATCAGCGGGAAAGGTCCCTCACCTTTCGGTTTGGTCACATAGGCTGGGATCATCCGGCCATCGCGCGCCGGATACTTGATGAACTCCACATCGGCCAGTTGTTCGGGCTTGAGCAACGGATTCCGGCTGCCGAGCTTTGCCCTCTTGCCGTCCTTGATCAACCAGAAGGACCCCGGATCGTGCGGTCCACGATTGGTGACGACCATCGTCTTGCCATCGCGCGATCGACCGGCAATGGCGACCTGGTGCGCGTAGGGAATCTGCTTCTCAAGCGCGTCGTACAGCGCCTTTTCCTCTGTATCGAACCACGCCCGTTCGTATTTTGCCCCGGGGAAGATAGCCGCAACGATGTGGTTATCGCCTGCCCAACCCATCGAGCTGGTCTGCACATTGATCACATCGGCGTCCGGATTCTGGTAGATTTTCTCACCGAACTCACCGGTCTTGAAATCGAACTCCCAGAGTGCCGCCTTGTCCTCGCCACGATTGTCGATGACGTAACCGATGGTCGGATCCTTGTCGTCAAACCCGACGACACCCATGAAACCACCGAGAACACGGTACAGGTTCTCATATTCGTCGAAATCGTAACGCTCACCAAACTCTTTCCACGAACCGTCACCTGGCAGGCGATAATATTGCTTCAGCTCGTTCGTGCTTCGATCAACCGACGAGGTGTAGCGCGGGTTGCCGTCATTATCGAAAGTCGCGGTAGGATACTTCTCACTGCCCTTGAGGATCAGCTCGCGCGCACCTGATTCCAGATCGTAGCGGTAGTACGACCGCGGCCGGAAAGCGGCGAATGGATCGACACCCGAGCCACCATCGTTTTCACGACCCGATGCAACCAGCACCTTGTTTGGCTCCTTCGGCAGATTGTTGACGATGTTGAAGTTGCCATCAACCTTTGAAAACTTGTTCTTTTCAAGATTATAGGAGTATGTCGCATATTCACGAACATCCTCTTCCGGCCCTTTCACCGAACTGCGCTTCACCTGCCATGCGGTGCCGAAAATGTAGTTATCGTTGACCCAGCGTGCGCTGATGATCTCCATCGGATCAGCGTTAAGGCGCCGCAACGGCTTCGACATATCCGCCGTTTCATAGATTTCAAGCAGGTAATCGCCTTCCTTGCTCTCGGTCTTGAGAACGAGAATGTGTTTCCCGTCGGGCGAAAGCGATACCGCCGAAATAACGTCGCGCAGCGACCATACGGGAATTGGCACACGCTCGGTTGTCTGGGCACCAACAGTGCTCGCCGGGACAGCAACTGCCGTCAGGCCCACCATCGCTGCAACGAGTGATGATTTGAAAAATTTCATGATGCGACTCTCTCTCCGAGATTTGATTGTCAAGGCGTAGCGCAACGCCAATGAACGTCAGTTAGACGACGAAGCGGCCCCATGGCAAACCATGGAGCCGCTCCAAAAAAGCCGTAAACGACCTTGTCCTTTCGGGATCAGAACTCGACGCTTACCGAAGCGAAGAATTCCCGGCCATCGTAGTCATAGCCGTTACCGATAGCGGTGTTGGCGATCGCGAACACTTCATTGCTGTCCACCAGCGGCGGGGCAGTGTTGAAAATGTTATCAACACCGATCAGGAAGGTGTAGCGATCGGTGCGGTAACGCAGCGAGGCTGTGTGCAGGAACTGCTCATCGGCGAAACCAACATCACGGCAGTAGATACCATCGCCGGTGACCACACCGTTAGCCGAACCACCGCCGGTGCAAGTATCGCCAACGAAGCCGGTCGGATTGCCGTCAGGACCGTTGCCGAATGCATCGCTCAGCGGATCGATACCGTCTGCATCCTGTTCGACCGGGCCGGTATAGCGCGTCTGCCAGGTAAAGCGGAAGTTATCGATGTCTGCCGTGAAGGTAGCACGACCGGTCCACTTGGGAAGGCCGAACTCACCAGCATCGTCATCATAGCTACGGACACCGAGGTCATCGACGAAGATCGTGCTGCGTTCAATCAGGTGATTGGCACGGAAGTTCAGGCCGAGATCGACGAGCGTACCGAATGCCTGGACTTCCTTGCCGAAGGTGGCGTTGAAGTCCATCCCGCGGACGCTTTCCTGATTCAGGTTGATGAAGCCCGAGTTGACCGCCGAGACAAGCAGGCGGCTGGTCGGATCGATATCATATTCGATACGATCGCAGAACGGGCTGCGGGTACCATCCTGACGGGTGAAGCAGTCGTTGACGATGAACTGCGAACTCGGTTCGACAATCGCGTCCTTGATCTTGATGTCGTAGTAGTTGAACCCGAGGCTCACATCCCATCCATCGCCAATCGTTTCTTCGAAAGCGAAGCCTGCAGTCAGCGAGCGCGACGTTTCAGGGTCGATGTCAAGGCTGCCGCCCGTGGTAATTTCCACGCTCGACGTTTGCTGGGTGTTCAGGGCGTTCACCCCATCAACACCAACGCGTGTCGGATCGCGACCTTCACGAGCACAGTTCGCCAGAATGGCCGGATCACGCTGGTCCAAGGTAGCATCGTAACCGCCGGCAAGGCCGTTGAATGCATTGGTCGGAACCGCACACGGATCGAACAGTGTCAGGAAGCCCGACTGTCCACGCAGGAAGTTCTCACGCAGGTTCGGTGCGCGGAACGACGTGCCATAGCTAATCTTGAACAGCAGTGGTTCGATCGGGCGCCAGTTGCCCTTCACCGCATAGGTGAAGTTGGTGCCGTAGAACTCCTCATCCGTTACGCGGCCCGACAGGTTGAGGTTGAGTTCCTGAACCCAGGGCTTGCCAGCCTGCAGCGGAATATCGATTTCGCCGAAGGCTTCGCGGATCCACTTGCTGCCCTTCGCCCCCTGGTCTGAGAAGAAGCCGAAGAACAGGCCGTTCGAGGCAACGAAATCAGGCTGTGAGTCGATCTTGTCGTTACGATATTCGACACCGAACACCGCACCAACCGGACCGGCAGGAAGCTCGAACAGATCGCCGGTGATGTAGGCAGCACCCGTAATCTGTTCATACTCAGTATCGAACGTGCGCAGACCGAAGATGTAATCAGCCTCAGCTTGGGTTGCGAGCGTGCCAACCGGGGCACCAAGTACACTCGGCGCGAACAGGTTGACCGGCACACAACCCTGCAACAGGTCGGCTGCAGCAAGGCTCGGGTTCGCCAATCCGGCTGTGTTACATTCACCGATCCACTGTGGGTCACCGAAGAAGCCGAACACATCGAGGTTGTTGTCGTAATCGTCGGCAATGCCGTCACCGTCATTGTCGACAATGCCGTCGCCGTCATAGTCGGCCGTCGGATCGAGGCCGAGGGCCAGAGCCAGTTTATCCTCGCGGATACCACGACGAACCGAACGGCCCTTCGACTTGGAGTAAGTCAGCGAGGTTTCGAAAGTCCAGCTCGGCGAAATGAACGGCAGGTCGCCCTTGATACCGAACACGCCGCGATACTGTTCTTGCGTCACGTCGGTGTTATCGCGGTCGCCCTGGATCGAGGCGATCGGAGTTGTCGGTAGCGGGAAGCCGGTCGACAGCGCGAGGCTGGTGCCCGAAATCCCGTTCAGTTCGTTGTCGACCGCACGGCAATCAACACCATCGGGGTTCGTGACGAAATTACAGGGGTTGAACTGGTTGAGATCGGGAACACTCGGGAACACCTGCGGCGCCCCTGTGTTGTCGGCGAAGATTTCCGCGCGACTGTAGCCAATTTCGAAGAACGGCGTGATGTTGGCAGCACCCGGGAAGGTATACTCGCCATAGGCCATCACGTTGATCAGCTTCTGTTCCGAAAGGAACACAATCGAGTCGTCAGCGCCGTTGGTGTTGACGTTCTGGAAGTCAACGTCGCGAACGCCATCGCCATTCGTGTCGAGGTGCTGACCGAAAGCGTTGGTCGAATCACCGAAATTGAACGGACGGCCCGTGTTCGGATCGTTCGGGAAGTTCGCGATATTGCCGTTGGCGGGGAAATAGACCGAACCGAAACGAGCATACGGCTGGAAGATACGACCGCTGATACCGCCCTGCTTACACGCGTTTTCCGATACGCTGACGAGGCCGCCGCTGGCTGAAAGAACAGCCGCATTGTCAGCCTTGCCGACAGTCAGGATGTTGCCGTTTTGGTCAATTTCATAGTGACGGTCGCAACCTTGGAAGAAGTCGCGGTCACGCAGGCGGATCGCATCGCGATAATCGTATTCGGCACCGATACCGAAGAAAGCACGGTCGGTGTTGATCCCCCAAGCGCCCGAAATGGTGTAGTCTTCACCAGCCCCTTCGGGATTGATTTCACCGCGAGCAAACAGCTCAAGGCCGTCGAAGTCTTTCTTGAGGATGATGTTACCAACACCGGCAACTGCGTCCGAACCGTAGATCGAAGATGCACCATCAAGCAGCAGGTCGTATCGTTCGATCAACGAGCCGGGGAGCAGGTTGATCGACGGGTTGGTCGGAGCACCTTCCACACCCGCAGGTGCGAGGCGGCGACCATTGACCATGAGCAGCGTGCGGTCCGCACCAAGGCCGCGCAGGTTGAGCGTCTGCGAACCGGGCCCGTTGTCAAGCACGAAGCCCTGGAAGGTGGCATCGATCTGCGTACCCGACGCCGACTCCGAACGCTGCAGGATCTGCGAAGGATCGAACAAGCCCGCTTCGTTTTCCGTTTCCGAGGTCAGGACCTGAAGCGGCGAAGTGCTGGTATAGGTGTCACGCACAATGCGCGACCCGGTAACGACGATCCCTGCGTCACCACCAGTTGTGCCATCAGCACCCGTGATATCAGCTTCACACTCTGCCGGAACCGGCAAGGAAGGGTCGAGGTTATCGCAATCGACGTCAGCATCTTGTGCCAGCGCCGGTGCAGCAACAACCATCGCGAGGGCCGATGCCGAATAGGCGAGGCCCTTGAGCGCGCTTGCTTCAAACTTTTTCATAATTTCTCCAGTCGCGACATTCGGGACTGGGTGTGAGCCTTGCAAGTCATGAAACCGAAACTCGAATCCCCTGTTCGGCATGTCATGTGAATCACTCGGCAAAGGGTCCCCAGGCCCTCAGGTGATCCTGTTCTGCAAAAGGGTTCGCCGACTGTCAAAGCGGTTTGGAAGATTTATGGCGAATGAACGGCAGGGTTGTTGCGCAAATCACACATGTTTCTGACACGTCGATTGCGTCGCGCACATTTGTTACGCCAAGGCCGGTTTCATGTGAAACAAAATGAGGTGTGCGGGGCGCCTCCAATTGGAGCCCCGCACGAACTCAACCCACCACCATCGCCAACTCGCCATCGCCTTCGTCGATTCTCACCGTTGCGCCATCGGGTACGTCGCCCGCCAGTATCCTGTCCGCCAGCGGGTCTTGCAGATATCGTTGCACCGCCCGCTTGAGCGGCCTTGCGCCATAGACCGGATCGTAGCCAACCCGCCCGAGCCAGCGCAGCGCGGCATCGGTGAGGTCGAGCGTGATCTTGCGGTCCCTGAGCAGTTTCTGCACCCGCGCGACCTGGATCTCGACGATCGGTGCCATGTGTTCCTGGCCCAGACGGTGGAACAGGATGATCTCGTCCAGCCGGTTGAGGAATTCAGGGCGGAAATGCCCGCGCACCACGTCCATCACCTGCGGCTCGACATCGGCCACCTTCTGGTCGTCACTCATCTGGCTGAGGAACTGGCTGCCGAGGTTGGAGGTGAGGATGATCAGCGTGTTCGAGAAATCGACCACCCTGCCCTGCCCGTCGGTCAGCCGCCCATCATCGAGAACCTGCAGCAGCACGTTGAACACATCGCTGTGCGCCTTCTCGACCTCGTCGAACAGCACGACCTGGTAGGGCCTGCGCCGCACGGCTTCGGTCAGCACACCGCCTTCCTCGTAGCCGACATAGCCCGGAGGCGCGCCGATCAGGCGGGCCACCGCATGCTTCTCCATGAATTCGCTCATGTCGATGCGGACCATCGCGCTGTCATCGTCGAACAGGAAGCCGGCCAGAGCCTTGGTCAGCTCGGTCTTGCCGACACCGGTCGGGCCGAGGAACAGGAAGCTGCCGAGCGGACGGCCCGGGTCCTGCAAGCCCGCACGCGCGCGGCGCACCGCCTTGGACACGGCTTTCACCGCCGCATCCTGCCCGATCACCCGCTTGCCGATGATGGCTTCCATGTCGAGCAGCTTCTCGCGCTCGCCTTCCATCAGCTTGTCGACCGGGACACCGGTCCAGCGTTCGACCACCGAGGCGATGTCCTCTTCGGTCACTTCCTCGCGCAGCAGCGCGTTTTCCGACTGCGCTTCGGCTTCCGCAAGCTGCTTTTCGAGCGCGGGGATGGTGCTGTAGGAAAGCTCGCCCGCCTTTGCGAGATCGCCCTCGCGCTGCGCCTGCTCGAGTTCGAGTTTGGCGTGATCGAGCTGTTCCTTGATCTTGCCCTCGGCGGCGATCTTGTCACGCTCGTTCTGCCACCGCGTGGTCAGCTCGCTCGATTGCTGTTCGAGATTGGCAAGCTCCTCGCGTAGCGCCTCGAGGCGATCCTTCGATGCCTGGTCGCTTTCCTTCTGGAGCGCCTGCTCCTCGATCTTGAGCTGGATGATCCGGCGGTCGAGGCCCTCGATTTCCTCGGGCTTCGATTCCACTTCCATGCGGATGCGCGAAGCCGCCTCGTCCATCAGGTCGATTGCCTTGTCGGGCAGGAAGCGGTTCTGGATATAGCGGCTGGACATCTGCGCCGCCGCGACGATCGCTGCATCGGTGATCCGCACGCCGTGGTGCAGCTCATACTTGTCCTTGATACCGCGCAGGATGCTGATCGTATCCTCGACGCTCGGCTCCTCGATATAGACCGGCTGGAAGCGCCGCTGCAGTGCCGGGTCCTTCTCGACATATTTCTGGTATTCGTCGAGCGTCGTCGCCCCGATGCAATGCAGCTCGCCCCGGCTCAGCGCGGGCTTGAGCAGGTTGGACGCATCCATGCTGCCTTCGCTCGCCCCCGCCCCGATCAGCGTGTGCATCTCGTCGATGAACAGGATGATATTGCCATCCGAATTCTTGACCTCGTCGAGCACGGCCTTGAGCCGTTCCTCGAACTCGCCGCGATATTTCGCGCCAGCGATCAGCGCGCCCATGTCGAGCGACATCAGCGTGCGACCCTTGAGGCTGTCGGGAACGTCGCCATTGGCGATGCGCAACGCAAGGCCTTCGGCAATCGCTGTCTTGCCGGTGCCGGGCTCGCCGATCAGCGCCGGGTTGTTCTTGGTGCGGCGGGCGAGGATCTGCACCGTGCGGCGGATTTCCTCGTCGCGGCCGATCACCGGGTCGAGCTTGCCGTCGCGCGCGGCCTGCGTCAGATCGCGGGCGTAGCGTTTCATCGCGTCATAGGCCTGTTCGGCATTGGCGCTGTCGGCCGTCCGTCCTTTGCGCAGTTGTTCGATCGCCGTGTTGAGCGATTGCGGGGTGACATTTGCCGCCTTGAGCGCCTCGGCAGCAGACGTGCCACTGGCGAGCGCCAGCGCGACGAGCAGCCGCTCGACGGTGACGAAACTGTCGCCCGCCTTCTCGGCGATCTGTTCGGCCTGGTCGAGAATTCGCACGCTGTCATTGTCGAGACCCGGCGTCTGCTGCGCACCGCCGCCGGAAACGGCAGCGATCTTGGCAAGGTCTGCATCGATCCTTTCGACCGCAAGACCTGCATTGCCGCCTGCGCGCTGGATCAACCCGGCGGCCATGCCTTCCTCATCTTCCAGCAAAGCCTTGAGCAAATGCGCCGGTGTGATCCGCTGATGGCTCATCCGGATGGCAACGGTTTGTGCGCTCTGCAGGAAGCCTTTTGCGCGGTCGGTGAACTTTTCGAGATTCATCTGTGATCCCTCACTACGATTTACCCACCGGATATAATGTTGCAATTTTGCAACACAAGACCCGACTCCCGAGAATTTCGAGGTGTGTTACTCGCATATAGGGGTGCCCCCGCAAGTTGCGAGGGGGGCGACCAGAATGGTGCGATTTTTAACTTGCGGAAATGCCTTCAAGACCCGGCACCATCACCGTGCGCACGCCGCCGAAATCTTCGCGCACGACGACCAGCCCTTGCCGCTCGAGATGATCGAGCAAACGCCGGATGCGGCCCGGTGAGCTGGTGCCATAGGCACGGGCGAGCTCGTCCTCGTCGACCTGCGTTTCGCCCGCATGCGCGGCGCGGGCGATTACCAGCCATGGGGCGAGCAGGTCTTCCTCTACATTGTCCGCCAGTTGCAGGATGCGGTCACAGGTGGCGCCATCAAGGCTGTCCAGCCCCGCCCCGGCGATGGCGAAGCTGCGTTTGAATGCCTGCATGTCAGGCATCGGCCCGATGATCCGCTCGCGCCGACAGCGCAGGAGGAATGTCTGGTATTGCGCGCTGGCAGACTGAAGTGCCACTTCGCCTGACCGCGCAAGTTCGGTGATTATCGCCTCAATCCTCTGCTGCACATCGAGCTGCTCACTGGCGCTCTCAACGCGAACCGCCTGTTCGTCCGCATCGGCGATACTTGCGGCGATAGCCTCGACCGGCGGTGCGGGCTGAGGGGGTGGAGGCGGTACGACCCTGGCCGCCTCGCCCGCAAGGTCGCGCGTCAGCAGTGCTTCCATGTCTTCCGGCGCAGCATCGGGCAGCGGCATCAATCCGCCGACCTGCTGCTTCTTGCCGGTCTGCACCGGACCGATCTTCACCGCCACCGGGCGGCGGCTGATCGCCGGGCCGAGCGCGAGGAAATAGCCGCGTTCCAGCTCGCGGATACGCTCCGCCTGCCGCCTTTCCATGCCCAGCAAGTCCGCCGCGCGCACCATATCGATATCGAGGAAGGTCCGCCCCATCAGGAAGTTGGAGGCTTCCGCCGCGACATTCTTTGCCAGCTTGGCCAGCCGCTGCGTCGCGACAATCCCCGCCAGGCCGCGTTTGCGGCCACGGCACATGAGGTTGGTCATCGCGCCCAGCGTCATGCGGCGCGTATCTTCGGCGATTTCGCCCGCCACGGACGGCGCGAACATCTGCGCCTCATCGACCACAACCAGCGCCGGGAACCAGTGTTCGCGCGGCGCATCGAACAGCGCGGTAATGAACTGCGCGGCGCAGCGGATCTGCTGTTCGACCTCCAGCCCTTCCAGCGCCAGCACCACGCTCGCGCGGTGTTCCCGGATACGGCGAGCCAGAGCCTCGATCTCGGCAGGCGAATAGGCCGCGCCATCGATCACGATATGGCCGAATTTGTCGCTGAGCGAGGTGAAATCGCCTTCCGGATCGATCACCACCTGCTGCACCATCTGCGCGCTCTCTTCGAGCAGGCGGCGCAACAAATGCGACTTCCCGCTGCCCGAATTGCCCTGCACCAGCAGGCGCGTGGCGAGCAGTTCCTCCATATCGAAGGTCACGGGCTGGCCGCCCGTTTCGTGGCCGATGACGATTTCCGATTTCACGCGCCCATGGGTAGCCAGCCGAATCCGCGAACCGGAAGAGCCGGACGAAACTTATCCCGAAGGAATCGCCCGGCCACTTCACGCTAACGTCAATCCCGGCTAACCCGCAGGACAGGAAGAGGAGAGAGATATGCGAAAGTGGCCCGCACGCATCGGCTTCAGCCTGCTGGTACTGGTGCTGCTTGCTTTCGTCGCGCTTACCACATGGGAACCGTTCTTTGCCGAACGCAGCACAGCCCCGCCTTCCGAAAAGACTTATCAGGCCGAGATCATGCGCAGCGAATTCGGTGTGCCGCATGTCTATGGCGAGACCGATGCCGACGTTGCCTATGGCGTGGCCATCGCCCACGCAGAGGACGATTTCTTCACCCTGCAGGACGTCGTCGCCATGGCACGCGGGCGCTATGGAGCCATCGCGGGTGAGGAAGGCGCCCAGATCGACTATGCCTATCACCTGCTCGATGCGCGCGGCACGGCGGAGCGGCACTACAAGGAATTGCCCGCCGACACCCGCGCGCTGTTTGAAGCCTATGCCACCGGCCTCAACCAATATGCGGATGAGCACCCGGCGGAACTGAAGCTGGCCAACCTGTTCCCGGTAAACGGGGAGGATATCGCCGCCGGTTTTGCGCTGCGCCAGCCGTTCTTTTTCGGCCTCGGTAATGTAATCGGCCCGCTCATTTCCGGCGAGCCGCTGCGTCCCGAATTCGGTCCGCCAATCCCGAAGGAAGACCTCTCGATTCCTCCGTCGGGAGAACCGGTGATGGATGACGAGGACGCGCCTGCCGAAACCGCTGCAAACGGCATCGCAATGCCCTTGCCGATGGGGGAGGACGGCGCACTGTCCGGTTCCAACGCCTTTGCGATCAGCCCGCAGAAATCGGGCGACGGGGTCACCCGGCTTGTATCCAACAGCCATCAGCCCTGGCGCGGCGGGGTCGCGTGGTATGAACTGGTCGTCGAAAGCAACGAGGGCTGGCATTATGCCGGGGCGAATTTCCCCGGCAGCCCCTTCCCGTTTCTCGGTCATAACGAAACCATCGGCTGGACCAATACGGTCAACCGGCCCGATATGGTCGACGTCTACAAGCTGGAGCTGGACGAGAGCGGCAAACGCTACAGGCTCGACGGCGAATGGCGCGACCTCGAGAGCAAGACGGTCACCCTGCCGGTGCGGTTCGGGCCGATCACCCTGCCCATCCGCCGCACGGTCTATCGCAGCGTCCACGGCCCGGTCATCATCAATGATGAAGGCGCCTTTGCCATCCGTTACGGCGGGATCGACAATCTCGGCCAGCTCGATGCCTATTACCGGCTCAACAAGGCGAAGGACCTGACCCAGTTCAAGGCGATCCTCGCACGGATGGACATCCCCAGCACCAATTTCATCTATGCCGACAAGGCGGGCAATATCGGATATTTCTATAACGCCGCGATCCCCGACCGGCCCAAGGGATACGACTGGCGCGGTGTGCTGCCGGGCGGTGACAGCAAGGCAATCTGGCGCGGCACCGTTGCGTTCGAAAAGATCCCACAGCTGGTCAATCCGGCGAGCGGCTGGCTGTTCAACGCCAACAACACGCCCTTCTCTGCCGCAGGTGAAGGCAGCGACCTGTTGCCCGATAGCGTCGCGCCGGAAATGGGGGTCGAACTCAAGACCACCAACCGCGCCCGCCGCGCGGCGAAGCTGATGCAGGAAACGCCGGTCATCGACCGCGCCAATCTCGACCGGATCAAATACGATACCGGCTATGAACGGGCAGGCTATGTCGAGCAGATGATGGATGACGTTGCCGCGCTCGACCTGTCGGACGATGCCAGGCTTGCCGAAGCTCGCGACCTGCTGATGGGATGGGACTGGACAGCGGACAATATCGGACGCGGCGATGCGATTGCGCTGCTGATGATCAAGCCGTTCATGTCCGCCGAGTACCAGAACAAGCCATGGCCCGATGCGCGCGAGGAGCTGGAGCGCAGCACCGATCACCTGCTGACCCATTTCGGACGGCTCGATGTGCCGATGTCGGACCTGCTGCGCCTGCGCCAGCCGCTCGGCCCCTATGCCGTCGATATCGGGCTCGACGGCGGCAGCGACACGCTGCGCGCCTCCACGCTGTGGGATGTCGACGATGATGGCCGCCTGTCTGTCAGGCACGGTGACAGCTTCATCATGTATGTCGAGTGGGAGCCGGGCAAGCGCGTGCGGTCGGAATCGATCCAGCCATACGGCGCCGCGACCACCCGCCCGCAAAGCATACATTATTCGGACCAGTCGAAACTGTTTGCCCAGCACAAGCTGAAACCGGTCCATTTCTGGCGCACTGATGCGCTCCAGAAAGCCACTCGTCGAAAAATCGTGAGCAATCGCCGCTAGGACACTAAGGTCGCGCGCGGACTGCTCTTTCAATCGGGGACAATGAAATGCACTGTAAATTCTCTGCCGCCAGCCTGGCCGCCCTCGCGCTTGCGCTGGCTTCGGCGCCGGCCCTTGCAGACAATGCCGCTGGCGAGGCCATGGCGGAACCGGCCCCGGTTTCCGAACTGATCGAGCAGGTTTCGATCCCCTATGACAGCTTCAAGCTCGACAACGGGCTGACCGTGCTGGTCCACACCGACCGCAAGGCCCCGGTGGTCGGCGTCAGCGTGTGGTACAATGTCGGCTCCAAGCACGAGCCCGACGGCAAGACCGGTTTTGCCCACCTGTTCGAACACCTGATGTTCAACGGCAGCGAAAACGCACCGGGCGATTTCTTCGAACCCCTGCAGCAGATCGGTGCCACCGATCTCAACGGCACAACCTGGTTCGACCGGACCAACTACTTCGAAACCGTGCCGACCGGCGCGCTCGACCGTGCGCTGATGCTCGAAAGCGACCGCATGGGCTATTTGCTCGGTGCGGTCACGCAGGAAAAACTCGATAACCAGATCGGCGTCGTCCAGAACGAGAAGCGGCAGGGCGACAACAATCCTTACGGCCTCGTCGAATACGAGCAGCTCGAGAACCTCTACCCCTCAGGCCACCCCTATCACCATTCGACCATCGGTTCGATGGACGACCTTTCCGGTGCAACGCTGGAAGACGTGAAGCAGTGGTTCCGCGACAATTACGGACCGAACAACGCCATCCTCGTGCTGGCAGGCGATATCGACACCGCCACCGCAAAACAGAAGGTCACCAAGTGGTTTGGCGCGATCAAGCCGGGCAAGGCCACGCCCAGGGTCGACGCGCCCGAACCGATGTTGCCAGCCAACAAGAGCAAGACGATCTACGATCAGGTAGCCACCACGCGCATCTATCGCATGTGGGCGGTGCCGGGTCTCGACGATCCCGATTACCTGCCGCTTTCGGCGGGCGCGATCGTGCTGGGTGGTCTTGCATCATCCCGGCTCGACAACAGCCTTGTGCGTGAACAGCAGATCGCAGTGCGGGTTGTCGCGCAAACCGAAATCTTCGCGCAATCGGGACAGTTGGTGGTCTATGCCGATGCCGCCCCCGGCAAGGATCCGGACGAGGTTGCCGCCGCCCTCGATGCCGAAATCGCCAAATTCATGATCGAAGGCCCGACGCCCGACGAGCTCGAACGTGCGCTGACGACCTATGCAGCAGGCCAGATTCGCGGGCTGGAGCAGGTTGGCGGATTCAGCGGCAAGGCTCCGACGCTGGCGGAAGGACTGCTCTACCAGGGCGATGCCCAGTCCTATCGCAAGGAGCTGGAGCGTGCTTCGAAACTCACAACCCAGCAGGTTCGCGACGTAACGGCGACCTGGATGGCACGTCCCGTATTCGAACTGCGCGTCGAACCCGGCGAGCGGCAGGAAGGCGGCGAGAATCGCGGCGGCTTCTTTACTGGCGGCGACCAGTCGGGCCTTGCCGGGCCTGCCTTTTACCAGAGCCCCTTCATGCTGCAGGGCGGTAGTGCAGCGGTTGCCGAAGCCGACCGTTCGCAATTGCCCGAAGTCGGCGAATTGAAGCCGCTCGATTTCCCGGCCATCGAACGCGCGACCCTGTCGAACGGGATGGAAGTCTATTTCGCCCGCCGCGCCGCCGCCCCGGTGGTAAGCGTGCGGGTCGATTTCGATGCAGGCTACGCTGCCGACCCGCGCGACAAGCTCGGGCTTTCCTCGCTGATGCTGCAGGCAATGGATGAGGGCACCATGCATCTCGATTCCACTGCGCTGGCAATCGCCAAGGAACGCTATGGCGCGCAGCTGGGCGGCGGGGCAAATGCCGATAGCACATTCTTCATGCTCAATGCGCTCAGCCCCAACCTCGCGCCCTCGCTCGACCTGCTGGCCGATTATGTCCGCAACCCGGCCTTTGGCGAGACCGATCTGGAGCGGGTGCGCACCCAGCAGCTGACCAGTATCAAGAACGAGCTCAACAATCCGGGCCAGATCGCCCAGCGCACGCTGGCCCCGATCCTGTTCGGCAGCGAGCATCCTTACGGCATGCCGCCCAGCGGGCGCGGCAATCCCGATGTGGTCGCAGCCCTGACCACACAGGATTTGCGCGATTTCCACCAGATGTGGCTGCGGCCCGACAATGCGCGCATCTTCCTTGTCGGCGATACCACGCTGGCCGAGGCCACTTCGCTGCTCGAAAAGAGCTTCGGCGACTGGAAGGCGCCTGCGGTTACGGCCCCGGTCAAAAGCTACGACGCGCCGATCCCGGTCCAGAGTGGCTCGCGCATCGTGCTGGTCAACCGCCCCAGCTCGCCGCAATCGGTGATCTTCGGCGGGCGCGTGCTCGGATCGAAGGGCACCGATGACCTTGTGATTCTGGGCGCAGCAAACGAAGTGTTCGGCGGCAGCTTTCTCAGCCGCATCAACATGAACCTGCGTGAGACCAAGGCATGGTCCTATGGCGTGAGCAGTTTTGTCCAGCAGCCGCAGGATCGCACCAGCTTCTTGATCTACGCCCCGGTCCAGGCCGATCGCACGGGCGACTCGATCGCAGAACTGCGCAAGGACCTGACAGCCTATGTCGGCGGTGAAGGCGTTACCGAGGAAGAGCTGACACGCCTCATCAACGGCAATGTCCGCGAGCTGCCCGGCCGGTTCGAAACCAGTCGCAGCGTGCTCGGCGGCGTGGTCAACATCGTGACCGACGGGCGGCCCGACGATTATTACGAAACCCTGGCAGGCAAGTACGAGGCGTTGACCGCAGAACAGCTCGATGCCGAGGCGCTGGCCAATTTCAGGAATGACGATCTTGTCTTCGTGGTGGTCGGCGATGCGTCGGTCGTCGCGCCGCAACTCGAACAGCTCGGCCTGCCGGTCGAAGTGCGCGAAATGGATGAAACCCCGGATGGAACCGGGGCCGAGTGAGTTTGTTGACATTGATGTAAGCAGGGGCGATGCGTGCCCCTGCAAAGAGACTCGCAGTTCAAGGAGAGAAAAATGTCTGTTGCAGGTACCTACGCGACGAAGATCAAGAGCCCGATGGGCGAGCAGGCCGGAACCTTCACCGTGGTCGACGGTGGCGATGGCAGCTTTACCGGCAGCGTTTCGGGCGCGATGGGCTCGATGGATGTCGAAGACGGCAAGATCGATGGCAACACGCTGACCTGGAAAATGAACATGGTCGTGCCGATGCCGATGACGCTCAACTGCGAAGCCACGGTCGATGGCGATACGCTGACCGGCAAGGTCAACGCAGGCGCATTCGGCGACATGCCGCTATCGGGCGAACGCCAGGGCTGATTGTTTCGGCCGAGTACGACAAAAAAAGGGCGCCGGGGGAGACCTCGGCGCCTTTCTTGTTCAGGATTTGCCCCCTATTTCAGGACAACCCGATCCATCATCCCGCGAACTTCGGCGATATCGTGATCGAAGTAGTGCAGCTTGGGAGCTGCAAAATTTACGACATACAGCTTGCCATTGTGGATCGCCATGCGCGCTTCGCCCTTGCGCTGCAGGCGTTCGCCCGGAAGCGCATATTCATAGCTCATTTTGAGGCCATCGACAGAGCCCAGCTTGCCGGGGCTCAGTTCGGTGACTTCAAACTGGGTGATGTCGTGCTCGATGCTGAAGTTCGACTGGAACAGCTCGGCGACATCGGGCAGCAGCATGTCGCTCTTGAATGCTGGAAGGGGGCGATCCTTCTTCTTGCGATCCTTGTAGATCGTCTCACCACTGGCAATCTGCCCGAAGAAACTGAGTTGATTGAGATACAGCCCGTCCTTGGTCCACACTTCCCCTGTGTTTGATGGACGGCGTGACCAGCGGTTCCATTCACTGTCGGGTTTGACCGACATGGCACCCTTGCCGATATCGGCCGCTGCGGTCGTTTCGATCCGTTTCCAACCGGCCTGAGCCGGTTGGGCGGCGAGAGCAAGTGCCGCTGCGATTGCCACCGGCTTGATCAGATTACGCATTTCAAAGACCCCCACTCATCATTTTCATCATCGCCGCGTCGGGCGCATCGGGTTGCAGTTCGAGATATTTGCGCAGCGAGGCCTGTCCCTCCTCGCGCGCGCCGGATCGCAGCTGGGCGAGGCCCAGCCCGCGCCATGTTTCGGGGTTGTTGTTCCCGAGTGAAATCGCTTCCGAATAAAAGCCGATAGCCTGTGTCAGGTCCTCCGCCCCGCCACGGCTGCGATAAAGCTCGCCACGAAGCGGCAGAAGGTCGGCGGTCCAACCGTCGGCCGCGATTTCGTCGAGGATATACTGTGAAGCAGCGAAATCGTTTCGCTTGAGCTGATCGTCGAAGAACCCGCTCAGGAACGGTGCGAGCTTGCGCGTGTAGCGATCCCGCTCGTCGATCCCGGTGGTGTCTTCGATCTCGCGTGCCCGGTCGATATAGGTCGCGCGCACGAAGGGTGCCGGATGGCTGTCGAGCCATTCGGTATTGCGTCCGCGCTTGCCACGCTTGCGCTCTTCGGCTCGTGCATCATCCTCGTCGAGCATGCGGACCCACACATCCGCCGCACCGCGCTGGGTGTAGCGCGACGCACCGAGATATTCGGTCGACACGAGATCGGCCTCCTGCTCCTGTTCGCGACTGAATCCGAGCAGGTCGGACAACATCAGCAGGCTCACGATGCTGCCCGCCGCACCCGCCATCGCGAAGAACGCCATGCCATCGGTGGTGGAGCGGGCCTTCTTGAACGCCTGCAGGCCGTGGCGTTCCTCGTAATGAGCGAACTCGTGCCCGAGCAGGAAGGCCAGTTCCGCCTCGGTGCGCAGGCGCAGCAGCGCGCCTGTGTGCACCACCATCATGCCATTCGGGTACATCGCAGCATTGAACGAGGCATCACGCAGCACATAGATGCGCACGCCGCTGCACCGTTCGGGTCCAACGGTGTTGCACAGCACTTCCTCGAGGTAGCCGTTGAGCGACTGGTCGCGCAGGATATCCTTCTGCGTCGCCAGCTTGCGCTCGACCTCTTCCATCTGCTGCCAGATGCCGCGCTCGTCGATATCGTCGGGATCGTATGCCCCTAGATACGGGGGCCATTCGCGCTGTACGGTGTCGATCGCCACAGGCTCCGGAAACTCTGCCGGGTCAACACCGTACACCGGGTCCTCGATCGAACTCAGTGCTGCCTCGTCAGGGCCAGCCTCGTCAGCCAGAGCTTCGGCATTTGCCTCGCCTGTCCCTGCATCCTGCGCATAGGCGATCTGCGCCCCGCCAAGCAGCAGGGCTGGCAGTGCTATCTTGCTGAAAGTCCGCACGGGTTCACTCCGCCGCCGGAGTGCTACCGGGGAAATCCTCGAGCAGCTGGCGGACGCGCTTCTTCACGCCTTCGGCATCGCGCACGTCACCACCCATCTGCAAGTCGGCATTCATCCACAGTACGTGACCGGTCTGCAAATCGACGAGTCCTGCAGCGCCTTTGTGAACGCCCGACTGCACGCCGATAAACAGCTGCGCGATCTTGCGCCCGGTCGAACCATACTGGTCTTCGGTCATGATGAAGAGGCCGTAGCGCGCGCCTGAAAGCTCAGCGAGGCGGCTTGTGCCCGGCCCGAGCGTCCAGTCGAAATCGCCGCCCTTGCGTGTCGGCAGGCGGTTGCCGGGGAAGAACTGGTATTCGATGATCGAATCGCTCACCGTATCGAACAGTGCCTGGTACTCATCGAGCAACTCAGCATCCTCATCGTCCAGTTCGGGCATTTTGACCAGTTCGTTGGACAGGTTCACCTGCGCGCGTTCGAGTTCGGCACCGATCAGTTCGCGCGCAGTGTCGGTCCATTCTGCACGCGGCTCGAACAAGCCGCCCATCGACTGCTCGCCAACCTTGATATCCGGGCGGAACAGGACGATCTTCTCGCCCGCAATCTGTGTTTCCTCGAAGCCCGGGCGAACACCCGCCTTTTCCTGCGCCATTGCAGGCGCGGACACGGCGATACCGACGGCCGCAGCAAGCGACAGCCAAACACGAATCAATTTCATGGATACGACCCCCTTATGTCTCTCCCGGCGATCCTTCTAATCGCTCTGTTAGAAGAGGCAATTGTATTAGAACGACATCCAGCGGCAAAAACACCGACATCGCAATACTATCCGCCCAGCTGCCCCCGCACCGCCTGATAGGCTGCCGCTGCGACCGTGTTCGCGAGGTTGAGCGAGCGGACCTTGTCCGAGCGCATCGGGAGGCTGACGAGGCTTTCGCGGTGCGCTTCGACAATCTCCTCGGGGATGCCCTTCGTCTCGCGGCCGAATACGAGATAGGCGTCTTCGGGGTAGTCAGGCTCGTAGAAGCTGCGCGCGCCATATTCCTCGAACAGGAACATCTGGTCGGCGCGCGGTGTGCGCTCGGCGATGAAGGCATCCCAGCTGGCGAATTCTACCAGCCTTATATGCGGCCAGTAGTCGAGGCCCGAACGCTTGACCCGCTTGTCGGTAATCTGGAAGCCCAGCGGGTGGATCAGCACCAGCTCCATATCGAGCGCCACGCAAGTGCGCCCCACCGCACCGGTGTTGCCGGGTATCTCGGGCTGGACGAGGACGATGCTCGGGCCTGCGGAGGTCATCGCCTTCAGTCGCCCAGGATGCGGCTTTCCCGCACATAGCCGAACTCGCCCTGTCCGGACCATGATTTGCCGTCCGGATAGCGAAGCTCGACGCCTGCCAGATCGCTTTCGTCTGCCAGGCCGACATTTACGCCCATCATCGTGTCGCCATGCGTCGCGACGGCTGCCTTGGTCAGGCGGAAATGCGTGGTCGAACCGCATTGGCGGCAAAAGTGAACATCGACGGCTGGCTCGTCCTTGTCCGTGCGGCGATAGGAGGCGCTCTTGCCTTCGACCGTCACTTCGGCTGGCTCGAAATAGCCCCATCGGGCCCCGGCCTTGCGGCACAGGTCGCAGTTGCAGGCATGGACGAAATCGGGCTTCCGCGCTGTCGTGACCCGCACGGCCCCGCAGAAGCAATCGAGCGTCATTACCCCAGCTTGCCCTTCAGGATCTGGTTCACCACCGCCGGATTGGCCTTGCCCTGCATCGCCTTCATCGTCTGGCCGACGAAGAAGCCGAACAGCTTGTCCTTGCCGCCGCGATATTCCTCGACCTTGTCGCCGTTGTTGGCGATGATTTCGTCGATCGCGGCTTCGATCGCGCCGGTGTCACTGACCTGCTTGAGGCCTTCGCTATCGGCGATCTCGTCGGGCGCGCGGCCGGTCTTGAGGACGATCTCGTAGATTTCCTTCGCCTGCCCGCCGCTGATCTCGCCCGCGTCCTGCATCTTGAGGATGGCGGCCTGCGCTTCGGCAGTGGCATTGGCCGGATCGGCCTCGTCACCCAGCGACTTCATGACGCCGGGCGCAACCGAAAGCGACCAGTTGGCAACCTGAGTGGCGAGCGCCTTCTCATCCTTGCCGATCGCGCTGGAGGTGGCGGAAAGCAGCGTCTCGAAGCGGGCGAAAGTCTCGACCTCGGCGGTCAGTTCGCGCGCATTGTAGGGCGTGAGGCCCAGCTCGTTCTCATACCGGCTGCGCTTGGCATCGGGCAGTTCGGGCAGGCTGGCACGGCATTCGTCGAGGAAGCTGTCTTCGAGTTCGAGCGGCAGCAGGTCGGGATCGGGGAAGTAGCGGTAATCATGCGCATCTTCCTTGCTCCGCATGCTCCGCGTAGTGCCGCTGGCGACGTCGAACAGGCGGGTTTCCTGCACCACCGTGCCGCCGCTTTCGATCAGGTCGACCTGGCGGTTTGCCTCATGTTCGATCACCTGCATCACGAAGCGGACCGAGTTGACGTTCTTGGTTTCGGTGCGAGTGCCGAATTCCTCACCCGGCTTGCGGACCGAAACGTTCACATCGGCGCGCATCGAGCCTTCTTCCATATTCCCGTCGCACGATCCGACATAGCGCAGGATCGAACGCAGCTTGCGGACATAGGCCCCCGCCTCGGCGGGCGAGCGCATGTCGGGCTTGGAGACGATTTCCATCAGCGCGACGCCGCAGCGGTTGAGGTCGACATAGGACATGGTCGGATGCTGGTCATGCATCAGCTTGCCCGCATCCTGCTCGACATGGATGCGCTCGATACCGATGACCTTGTCTTCGGGCAGCCCGGCCTTCTCGTCCGCCTCGATCAGCAGCTGCCCCTCGCCCACGATGGGGTGGTAAAGCTGCGAAATCTGGTAGCCCTGCGGCAGATCGGCGTAGAAGTAGTTCTTGCGGTCGAACCGGCTGTATTTGTTGATCTGCGCCTCGATCGCCATCCCCGTGCGCACCGCCTGGCGGATGCACTCGCGATTGGGCACCGGCAACATACCGGGCATCGCGGCATCGATCAGCGAGACATTGCAGTTGGGTTCCGCCCCGAAGGCCGTCGCCGCGCCGCTGAACAGCTTGGCGTTGGAAGTGACCTGCGCATGGACCTCAAGGCCGATCACGACCTCCCACTCGCCCGTTGCGCCCTGGATGCGATATTCAGACATACCTAAAATCCGTTCTGGCTGAGCTTGTCGAAGCCCTGCCCTTTTCTTGAAGTGAAGGACGGCCCTTCGACAGGCTCAGGGCGAACGGAAGCGGGGGAATTCACCACCACTTCTCCGGCTGCGCGTCGAAGCCGGCGCGCTGCTGGATCGCTAGCCCTGCGTTCAGCACACCTTGCTCGTCGAAGGCTTTGCCGACCAGCTGCAGGCCAAGCGGCAGGCCGTCCGAATTGAGCATCGCGGGGACGCTCATCGCGGGAAGGCCTGCCAACGACGCGGGCACCGCGAACACGTCGTTCAAATACATCGCCAGCGGGTCGTCGCTCTTGTCGCCGAGCGGGAAGCTGGCAGTCGGCGTGGTCGGGGCGAGGATCACGTCGCACTGGGCAAAGGCCTCGTCGAAATCGCGGCTCACCAGCGTGCGGACCTTCTGCGCCTGAGTGTAATAGGCGTCGTAGAAACCGGCGCTCAGCACATAGGTCCCGATCAGGATGCGGCGCTTGACCTCGTCGCCGAAGCCTTCCTCACGGGTGGCGGCGTACATGTCCTGCAAACCCGCACCGTCCGGCAGGTCGCGCAGGCCGTAACGCACGCCGTCATAGCGCGCGAGGTTGCTCGACGCCTCTGCCGGGGCGACGATGTAATAGGCGGGCAGCGCATATTTGGTGTGCGGCAGCGATATATCGACGATCTCCGCCCCTGCATCGCGCAGCCATTCCTTGCCCTGTTCCCAGCTCTTGAGGATTTCCTCGTCCGTCCCGTCCATCCGATATTCGCGCGGGATGCCGACTTTCTTGCCCTTGAGGTCCGCCGACAATGCGGCTTCCCAATTGGGCACATCCATCTGGAGGCTGGTTGCATCCTTCGGATCGAACCCGGCCATCGCTTCGAGCATGATCGCGCAGTCTTCGACACTGCGCGCCATCGGCCCGGCCTGGTCGAGGCTGCTGGCAAAGGCAACCACGCCCCAGCGCGAACAGCGGCCATAGGTCGGCTTGATCCCGCAAATGCCGGTGAAGGCGGCGGGCTGGCGGATCGAGCCGCCGGTATCGGTGCCGGTCGCGGCCGGTGCGAGGCGCGCGGAAACGGCGGAGGAGGAACCGCCCGAGGAGCCGCCCGGGCTCATCGCCGCATTGCTGCCAGCTTTCTTCCACGGCGACTGGACATTGCCGAAATAGGAGGTTTCGTTCGACGAACCCATCGCAAACTGGTCGAGGTTGAGCTTGCCCAGCATCCCCGCACCCGCATCCCACAGGTTCTGGCTGACAGTGCTTTCGTACTGCGGCTTGAACCCTTCGAGGATATGGCTGGCGGCAGTGGTCTGCACGCCCTTGGTGGCGAACAGGTCCTTCATGCCGATCGGCACGCCGCCCATTGCGCCAAGCTCCTCGCCCTTCGCGCGCTTTGCATCGACCGCATCGGCCGCGGAGAGCGCATGGTCGGGCGTCGTAACGATAAAGGCGTTGAGGCTCGCCGCCTCGGCCACGGCTGCGTTGAAGGCTTCGGCCACTTCGCGCGCGGTGAAGCTGCCAGAGGCGACCCCGTCGCGGATGTCCTTGACGCCGAGATTAGTCAGTTCAGTCACACAAAACTCCGTTCGTGCTGAGCTTGTCGAAGCACAGGTTCGAGCGCAGCCTAGAACCCGGCCCATGCTCTCGGCTCCGCTCGAGCGAGTCCTTCGACGGGCTCAGGACGAACGGTGCGGGTGTCGCTTCAGCCATCATTCGATCACCTTCGGCACGCCGAAGAAGCCGTGCTCGGCCACCGGTGCGTTGGCGAGAATGTCGTCGCGGCGGTTGCCGCCGGTCTTGGGATCGGCATCGACCTCGTCCGCGCGCAGGCGCAGCGTGTTGGGGATGACGGCGGTCATCGGCTCTACGGCGGAGGTATCGACCTCACCCAGTTGCTCGACCCATGCGAGGATGCCGTTCAGTTCCGGACCCATACGGTCGAGTTCCTCATCGGTCATCTTGATGCGTGCCAGCGAGGCGATTTTCGCCACGGTAGCCCTGTCTATCGACATAGCGTTTTTCCTTGCCGGAAATTCAAACGAGTGTGGCCGCCGCGCTAGCAGCGGCCCGAAACGGCTTCAAGCGCGCGCGACCCGAATACAGCGCCTTATTGCGGCGGTTGCGCCGGGGCAGCACCCGGTGCGCCCGGAGCGCCGCCTTGCTGTTCCATCATCTGCTGCATCATCTGCTGGGCAGCCTGGAAGCGGGCCTCGGCATCGGTGCGGTTCATGATGTCGACCACTTCGACTTCGAACACGAGGTCGCTGTTGGCGGGGATTTGCGAGTCAGGCGGCGGTGCATCGCCATAGCCCTGCGCTGCCGGGATATAGAGTTCGTACTTGCCGCCCTTCTGGACCTTCTGCAGGCCTTCGAAGAAACCGTCGATCACCTGCCCTTCTTCGAGCAGGAAGGGCGTGCCGTCCGGAAGCAGGCCCGGCGGCAGCGGGAGTGGTTTGTGTTCGTCGAACACCATGCCATCGGGCAGCTTGCCGGTATATTTGACGAACACCACATCGCCCACCTTGGCGACCGGGCCGCTGCCAGCCTGCAGCGTATCGACCGAAACCCCCTTGGGGATCGCCGCCCAGGCAAGGCCCGCGCCTGCAAGTATGGCCAGCACCACACCAAGCCACAGCTTGGTCAGCGAGCCCTTGGCGATGGGCTGGAGGGGAACGCGGGTCACTTCGGTCATGGATCGGTCCTGTCTGGGTTGCGCCTGTATGCGGAGCGGAATGCAAAAGGGCGCGGAATCATTCCGCGCCCTGATGGCTTAACAATGCTGTGGGTTCAAGCCGTCTTACTTGATGCCGTCACGTTCCATGCGCTTGCGCTCGAGCTTGCGGGCGCGGCGCACGGCGGCGGCTTTTTCGCGAGCGCGCTTTTCGCTCGGCTTTTCATAGTGGCGACGCAGTTTCATTTCGCGATACACGCCTTCGCGCTGCAGCTTCTTCTTGAGCGCGCGCAGGGCCTGGTCGACATTGTTATCGCGAACGATGATCTGCATAAAATCCACTACCTCACAGCAATTGGGGAGAGCCCGCATAAGCGCGGGATACACCGCTATAAATACAACGAAAATTGCGCCGAATCCGTTCCGGATCGGCCCGATCTGCGGCGCACCTAGTCGAATCGCATCGGATTTGCAAGGCTTTGAGGCGCTTTCCCAATCGCGCGGCTGCGTCTAAGGGAGCGGCCATGTCTTCGCTTTCCCCTCTCGCAGCGACAGCAAACGTCGCCCTTGGCGGGGCAATTGGCGCTGCGCTGCGTTACCAGCTTGGCCGGGCAATGACCCATTGGCTGGGCGTCAAGACGATCACCACTTTCCCCTGGGCGACGCTGACCGCCAATGTGCTGGGCAGCCTGTGCATGGGCCTGCTTGCCGGATGGATGGCACGGCAGGGCACCGGGGGCGAGCAAGTGCGGCTGCTGCTGGGTGTCGGCCTGCTGGGCGGGTTCACGACCTTCTCCAGCTTCAGCCTCGAGATGATGCTGCTGATCGAACGCGGACAGATTGCCTCGGCGATGACCTATGCGCTGGTTTCGGTACTGGCAGGGCTGGCCGGCCTCTATATCGGGCTGATCGTGATGAGGCTGGCGGCATGAGCGACGCAAACGGCAATGGCGGTGCATCGAACGAGGTACGCCAGTTCACCATCGGAGAGGATGACGACGGCATAAGGCTCGATCGGTGGTTCAAGCGCAACCTGCCGCAGATCGGCTTTGCGACGATTTCCAAATGGGCGCGCACCGGGCAGATCCGGGTCGATGGCGGGCGCGCGAAGCCCGACGATCGTTTGCAGGCCGGGCAAGTCCTGCGCGTACCGCCGGGTGGCGAGGCTCCGCACAAGGCGCCCAAGGCGCGCCGCCCGCTGAAGCCCGAGGAAATCGAGCTGGCCGAGAGCATTGTCATCACGCAGACGAAAAGCGCGATCGTGCTCAACAAGCCGCCGGGTCTGGCGACGCAAGGCGGCAGCAAGACCACCCGGCATGTCGACGGGCTGCTCGATGCCTATCATTCGGATGACCAACCGCGCCCGCGGCTGGTCCACCGGCTCGACAAGGATACCAGCGGCGTGCTGCTGATCGCCCGCACGCCGGGCAGCGCAGCGTCGTTTTCCAAGCGGTTCTCAGGTCGTTCGGCCAAGAAGATCTACTGGGCTCTGGTCGTTGGCGTGCCCGATGTGAAGGAAGGCACGATCGATGCCCCGCTTGCCAAGCAGCCGGGCACTGGCGGTGAGAAGATGCATGTCGACATGGAAGGCGGCCAGCCGGCGAAAACGCGCTATCGCGTGGTTGAGGCCGCAGGCAAAAAGGCATGCTGGGTCGAGCTGGAGCCACTGACCGGGCGCACCCACCAGCTGCGTGTCCATCTGTCGGCAATCGGCCACCCCATCGTGGGCGACGGGAAATATGGCGGGCAGGATGCCTTCCTGACCGGCAGTATCAGCCGCAAAATGCACCTCCATGCGCGCCGCCTCATCATCGACCAGCCGAAGGGTGACGGAGACGCCAAGCTGGATGTCACTGCCGAACTGCCCGAACATTTCGCTGCCAGCATGGAGCAGCTTGGCTTCGATCCGGCAGCAAGCGATGCCGAGCCGGAAAAGGGCCCGCCCGAACGCAGCCCGGCAGAAAAGAAGCAGGCCGCGCGCCAGCACGCCAAGCAATATCGCAAGGCCCAGCGCGCACCGCGCCGCGCGCGCGGCGCACAACCTGCGAAGAAAAAGCTCGGCAAGAAATCGGGCGGCAAGCCCGCACGCGGCGGGCCGAAGGGCAAACGCTGATGCACCCCAACCCGATCTTCCGCAGCGAGGACCGGGCGCTGCTCGAACGGATAATCGCGCAGGCCGGGTTCGGCATGGTGTTCCTGACAACGCCGGATGGTCCGCGTGTCGCGCACACCGCGCTGTTGTCAGACGGCGCAGGCAGGCTGCGTTTCCATCTCGCCCGGGGCAACGCGCTGACGCGCCATCTCGATGGGGCCACCGCACTGGTGGTTGTCAACGGGCCGCACGCCTATGTCAGCCCACGCTGGTACGATGATCGCGCCACGGTGCCGACTTGGGACTATGCCGCAATCGAAATGGAAGGGCCGGTCCGGCAAGTGGACGACGCAGAGCTCGACGCGATGCTGCACGAGTTGATCGCCACCAATGAAGGCGCGCTCGAAGGCGAGCCATGGCGTGCGCAAGAGACACCGCCCGAGATGTGGGGCAAGCTGGTCAGGGCCATTGCAGGGTTCGAGCTGGAGGTGCGCGAATGGCGCCCTACGCTCAAATTGTCTCAGAAGAAATCGCCTGCCGAACGCGAACGCATTGCGAGCGAACACGAGGCGAGCGGCGCACACGCCCTCGCCGCGCTGATGCGCGAGGTCGCGCCGTGAAGCTGGCCATATTCGATTGCGACGGCACGCTGGTCGACGGGCAGGCGAGCATTTGCGAGGCGATGGAAGCGGCCTTCGCTGCTGCCGACCTGCCTGCACCCGATCGCCATACCATCCGCCGGATCGTCGGGCTGAGCCTGCCGCAGGCGCTGCGCATGCTCGCCCCCGATGCGAGCGAGGACCAGCATGCCATCGCGCTCGAAACCTACAAGCACGCCTTCCGCACCAGCCGTATCAATGGCACGCTGGAAGAACCGCTGTTCGACGGCATGGCCGAACTGATCGAACGGCTGACCGACGCAGGCTGGTCGCTCGCGGTCGCCACCGGCAAGTCCGACCGGGGCCTGACAAGCTGCCTTGCCGCACATGGATTGATCGACCGTTTCGTCAGCCTCCAGACCGCAGACCGCCACCCCTCCAAACCCGATCCCGCCATGCTCGAAGCGGCGCTGATCGAAGCCGGGGCAACGCCCGACGAGGCGGTGATGATCGGCGACACCACTTTCGACATCGTCATGGCACGCGCCGCAGGGGTCCGGGCCATCGGGGTCGACTGGGGATACCATTCGCCCGAGGAACTTCTGGCCGAAGGCGCCGAGGCGGTGGCGACAAGCTGCGAACATCTGGAGCAATTGATGCAATGAGCGACGATCCGGCCAAGGCGCGCTTCTTCCTGATATCCCTCAACCGCCTGTTCGGCGCGGTAATGGTCATTGCCGGCATTCTCGGCGCAACCGGCACGATCCCGGTCGACGACTGGTTCGCCTATGCGCTGATGGCGGTTGGCGCGGTCGAGTTCTTCGTCGTCCCGCAGATCCTCTCACGCGCATGGCGGAGTCCGAAACCGTGAAACGGTTTTACAAGGACGTGTCGGTTGGCGAAGCCGATGGCGGTTTCCACGTACTGCTCGATACTCGCCCGGTGAAAACCCCCAGGCGCGCGCCGCAAACCGTGCCGACGCGCACGCTTGCCGAGGCGTTAGCGGCCGAATGGGCCGCCCAGGGCGAGACAATCGATCCCGCGAGCTTCCGCCTGCGCGACCATGCCGATTACGCGATCGATATCGTCGGCAATGAGCGTACCGAGACCATCGCCAAGCTGCTCGGCTTCGGGGAGACCGATACGCTATGCTATCGCGCCGAACCGGGTGAGGAGATGTTCCGGCGGCAGGAAGCGCAATGGGAACCCCTGCTCAAAGCGGTCGAAGCGCGCGAGGGCTTCCGGTTCGAGCGGGTCAGCGGCATTATCCACCGGGCACAGCCGGTCGACACCATGGCCAGGCTGGCGATCAGGCTGGCGACGCTGGATAACTTCACTCTGGCAGGGCTCTTCGCGCTGGTCTCTCTCTCGGCATCGCTATGCGTGGGCCTTGCCGCATTGGAGCCCGAAGCGGATATCGATGAGCTGTTTGCGCTGGCCGAGCTGGAAGAGGCATTCCAGGCCGAACAATGGGGTCGCGACGCCGAGGCCGAGGCCCGCACGAAAAAACGTGCGGAAGATTTTGCGGCGGCTGCTGAATTCTTGAAGCTGTCTCGCCGGGGCTAGATCAGCCCTCCGCGATCCATTCTGCAACCTCGCCCGCGACGGTGTTCGCAGCCTGGTTCAGCGCATCGCCTACGGCATTGGCCTCTGCCGGGACGCCCGGCACCACCGCTTCGAACCGGCGCGTCCGGACTTCACTATCCTTGGTATCGCGGACGGCATCATATTGCACGATCACCGAGGATGTCTGCGCATCATAGCCAAACCGGGTCAGCGTGCCGCGCAGGCGCGCATCCGCTGGCAGCGAAGGATCCTCGCCCTCGACAACCAGCCGTCCCGATTGCGCAGTGACGGTTTCCATCAGCACCCGCTTGAACAGCCGGGCGGGTTTCTCGACCCACACGGCATCCTGCAGATAGGCGATGGTCGTCGCATCGACCTGCACCGGCACGCGGGTGACGTTGATTTCCTGCGGCACAGCCGGCTCATAGACCGCCAGCGCCGATGCGCGCGTGCCGGTGGCCCCGGCCCCGGCGGGCACTGCACTGGTTGCGGTCAGTGTGAGCAGGCTGGGCGGCGGTTCGGCCCCGAAGCTGACGCATGATGCGAGCGAGAAGGCAAGCGCCACGACGGCGGGCGCGGCAAGAATACGGTGTTTCATAGGTCCTCCGGCGCGCATCATTTCTTCGGCTCGTAATCCGGCAGCGGCGGCTCACCGAGCAGCGCCCCTGCCCCGTCGCTTTCGATCCGCTCCGTCACCTGGCGCAGCGCCCGGCTGGTGCGGCGCAGTTCCTGCATTGTCGCTTCGGCGGCGGGCAGAGTGTTTTCGGCCATCTGGCGGGTTGCCGGGCGGGCATCCTCAAGCGTGGCAGAAAGCGATGCAGCCGCAGCGTCGGCGGATTTTAGCGTCTCGCGCAACTGCTTGGATAGCGCCGCACCTTCTTCGTTGATTACCTGGTCGGTCGAAACGGTAACCTTCTCGAACGCATCGAGCGCCTGGCTCGCTTCGGACAGCGTGCCCTGCAATTCGGCCAGCGTGGCGCGCATTTGCGGGCCGGTGGCGGCCAGTTCCTCGGTCATCTGGTTGGTGTTGCGCAGGATACCGGCGATCTCGCCCTGGTTTTCATCGTCAAGCAGCTGCGTCAGCCGTTCGGTCAGCGTGGCCAGCCGTTCGAGCAGCAGCGGCGCGTCGGACAGCAGCGCATTGAGACCGCCATCCTTGGGCGGGATCACCGGCTTGCCTTCGGGGCAGGCGGTGGTGTCGCAGGTGATCGGCGGGGCACCATTGCGCGCACCGTCGAGCAGGATAGTCGAAACCCCGGTGAAAGACCCCTGGATCGTGGCGGTGGTGCCGACAAGGATCGGCACATCGTCACGCACGGCAATCCGCACGCGGACGAAATCCGGGTCTTTCTCGTAAAGGCGAATTTCGCTCACCTGCCCTACCGGAACGCCCGCGAAGGAGACTTCGGAGCCCTTGGCAAGACCGGAAACCGACTGCTGGAACAGGATGTCGAATTCCTTCTGTTCACCCCGCCCGAGCTGCGCGAGCCACACGATCCCCGCCGCCAGCGCAGCGAGCAGGGCAAGGGTGACGATCCCCACCCACAGATGATTGGCCCGCGTTTCCATTGGCTTGCTTATGCCCCCCGTTTACCCGTCTTGTCCATCGGCCTCAGCTCTCGGCACCTGTGCGCGCCTGAGTCCGCGCCTGAGTCCCCTGGGCAGCACGCCCGCGCGGCCCGTTGAAATATTCCTCGATCCACGGATGCCCGGTTTCGAGCAGTTCGGGGATCGTGCCGACCGCAATCACGCGTTTGTCGGCCAACACCGCCACCCGGTCGCAAATCGCGTAGAGCGTATCGAGATCGTGGGTGATGAGGAACACCGTCAATCCCAGAGTGTCCTGCAATTCCTTGGTCAGCCGATCGAACTTGTCCGCCCCGATCGGGTCCAGCCCTGCAGTCGGTTCATCGAGGAACAGCAATTCGGGATCGAGCGCAAGCGCACGGGCGAGGCCGGCGCGCTTCTTCATCCCGCCCGAAAGCTCGGACGGATATTTGTTCGCTGCTTCCTCCGGAAGGCCCGACAAAAGCACCTTGTAGCGCGCGATCTCGCGGCGCAGCTCAGGCGAAAGCTCGGGGTAGAACTGGCGCAGCGGCACTTCGACATTCTCGCCGACCGTCAGGGTGGAGAACAGCGCGCCGCCCTGGAACAGCACCCCCCAGCGGTTGCGCACACCGATATTGGCGTCCGGTTCGGCATCGGTGATCGAGCGGTTGAACACTTCGATATGACCCTCGGTCGGCTGCTGCAGACCGATGATCGAGCGCATCAGCACCGACTTGCCGGTGCCCGAACCGCCGACCACACCCAGGATTTCGCGCCGCCGGACCTTGAGGTCGAGATGTTCGTGCACGGTCTGCGTGCCGAAACGGTTGACCAGCCCCTCGACAACGACCGGATAGTCGCCGCGGAACCGCTCGTGATCTGCGGGTACGCGATGATCGTCGTGCATCAGCCCCACCCGATCTCGGTAAAGAACACCGCGAAAAAGGCGTCGAGCACGATCACCGCAAAGATGGCGGAGACAACGGCCATGGTCGTGCGCTTGCCGACCTCTTCCGAATTCCCCTCCACCTGCATCCCGTGATAACAGCCTGCCAGCCCGACGATCAGGCCGAACACCGGGGCCTTGATCAGCCCCACCCACATATCATGCACCGGCACCACTTCCTGTATCCGGGAGAGGAAGGTCCAGAACGGGATGCCGAGCATCATGTCGCCCACCACCGCACCGCCAATGATCGCCACGACCGAGCTGTAGAAGCCCAGCACCAGCATCATGAAAGTCGCGGCAAGGATGCGCGGGATGACCAGCGCCTCTATCGGGCTGATGCCGATGGTGCGCATCGCGTCGACCTCTTCGGTCAGCTTCATCGTGCCGAGCTGCGCGGCAAAGGCGCTGCCCGAACGGCCGGCGACCATGATCGCGGTCATCAGCACGCCCAGTTCGCGCAGGGTAATCCGCCCGACAAGGTTCACCGTCAGCGTTTCCGCGCCGAACTGCGCCAGCTGCACCGCACCCTGCTGCGCGATGACAATGCCGATCAGGAAACTCATCAGGCCGATGATCGGCAGCGCGTTGACCCCGACCAGTTCGAGTTGGTGGACCAGCGCCTTGCCCCGGAACCGCCCCGGATGGCGGATCAGCGATCCGAAGCCGAGAATGATCTGGCCAAGGAAACCCAGCACCGCTGCGATACCATGGCCGGTTGCAATGACCCGCTTGCCCACCTGCTGGGGCACACGCAGGTGGATCGGCAGGCGCGGCGGCTCGATCTGAACTTCGTTGCTCGAGGATTCGACCGCCTTCAGCAACCGCGCCGCACGCTCGTTTGCACCGGTAATGTCTGCCCCAAGCCGACCGGCCAGCGTACAGGCGAGCCATGCGCCGACGGTATCGATTTCAGAGACATGCGACAGGTCGAGCGCAGCCACCGGGCCTTCCAGCTCGCGCAGCTCCTTGTCCACCTTGCCGACGGTCGAGACGAGCCACGGGCCGGTCAGCACAAGGCGTGCCGCACCGTCTTCGCTTTCATCGAAGCTGAATTCCGCCCCTTCGCTCATTGGCTCAGCTATGCGTGTAAATGGCCCGGGCCACAAGTGATTGCTTCGCGTCCAAGGCACTGGCAAGGGGGCGGGCAATATGACCAAGCAACTCGACACGACTTTCGATCCCGCCGCAATCGAGGCGAAATGGTACACCCATTGGGAGGAAAACGGCCTGTTTCGGCCGGAACGCCCCGATGCCGAAGCCTTCACCATCGTCAACCCGCCGCCCAATGTGACCGGCAGCCTCCATATCGGCCACGCGCTCGACAACACGCTGCAGGATATCGTGATCCGTTACGAACGACTGCGCGGCAAGGATGCGCTGTGGGTGGTCGGCACCGACCATGCCGGCATCGCAACGCAGATGGTGGTCGAGCGCCAGCTGGAAGAACGGCAGGACAAGCGCACCAACTACACGCGCGAGGAATTCAACGACATCGTGTGGAAGTGGAAGGCGGAAAGCGGCGGGACGATCACCCGCCAGCTGCGCCGCCTCGGCTGCTCGATGGACTGGAGCCGCGAACAGTTCACCATGGACGAGCATTTTTCCAATGCCGTGCTCAAGGTGTTCGTCGACCTTTACAATGACGGCCTGATCTACCGCGACAAGCGGCTGGTGAACTGGGACCCCAAGCTGCGCACCGCAATTTCCGATCTCGAGGTCGAGCAGCAGACCATTCCCGGCAGCTTCTGGCATTTCAAATACCCGCTGGCCGATGGCGTGACGCTGGCGGCCACGGGGATGGAGGGCCGCGATTACATCGAAGTCGCGACGACCCGCCCCGAAACCATGCTCGCCGATATGGCGGTGGCGGTGCACCCGACCGACGAACGCTACAAGAGCGTGGTCGGCAAGCATGTCGTGCTGCCGCTCACCGGTCGGCGCATCCCCATCGTGGCGGACGAACATGCCGATCCGGAGCTTGGCTCGGGCGCGGTTAAGATCACGCCGGGGCACGATTTCAACGACTTTGAAGTGGGCAAGCGCGCCGGGATTGCGCCTGCGGACATGCTCAACATGCTCGATGGCGATGCCAATGTCTGCCAGACGGCGGACGGACTGCTGCCGGAGGAATTCATCGGGCTGCACCGCTTCAAGCGGGACGGTGTCGACGGCGCGCGCGAGCTGGTCGTGCAGCGGCTCAAGGAACAGGGCTACCTCATCCCGCACGTCGCGAAGACCAAGAAGGGCGAGGAAGTCGAGCACGACGCCGAACCGCGCCAGATCGCCACCCCCTTCGGCGACCGTGGCGGCGTGGTGATCGAACCGTGGCTGACCGACCAGTGGTATGTGAATGCCGAGGAACTGGCGAAGAAGCCCATCGAGGCGGTCAAGTCCGGCGAGGTCGAAATCGTCCCCAAGAGCTGGGAGAAGACCTTCTTCAACTGGATGGAGAATATCCAGCCGTGGTGTGTGTCTCGCCAGCTTTGGTGGGGGCACCGGATTCCGGCTTGGTATGACGAAGACGGCAAGGTCTATGTCGCGATGACGGAAGAAGAGGCGCAGGCACTCGCCGGTGAAGGCGTCGCCCTAA
>JACKLA010000001.1 GCA_024236155.1 Sphingomonadaceae bacterium | reverse complement strand
TGTTGTAATTGCCGTAGCCCACCTCGATCGAACCGCCGAAGTCGAATTGCGGCTTGCGGGTGATAACCGAAATCACGCCCGCCGACGCGTTCTTGCCGAACAGGGTCGATTGCGGGCCGTTGAGCACTTCGATGCGCTGGACATTGGCAAGGTCGTTAAGCGACGAAGCCGAGCGCGAGCGGAACACGCCGTCGATGAACACGCCGACCGACGGTTCGATACCGAAGTTGTTGTCGCCGTTACCGAAGCCGCGAATGATGAAGGTCGAGGACGACGAGTTCTGCAACTGGCTGACGCGCAGCGAAGGAGCAACCGTCTGCAGGTCCAGCACGTCGCGGATATTCGCCTGCTCGAGCGTTTCACCCGAAGTAACCGAGACCGAGATCGGGGTTTCCTGCAGCGTCTGTTCGCGCTTGGTCGCCGTAACAATGATAATATCGTCATTGGCAGCAGCTGCTTCGGCTGCGTCTTCGTCAGCATCCTGTGCTGCGGCAACGCCAGGCATGGCGAGACCAAGCGAAGCCACGCCTGCAAGCAGCGCGTAACGGGCAGAACCGGCATTGCCGGAGACAAAAGTCCTCATGAAATTGCATCCTCTTCCTTGCGACCACCAATTGAAGGGAGGAGGTGATGGTCGCTTGTCATCGGGCTTTACGCTTACGGAAGGGGCATCTCAAGCAATTTACAACGCTGTCAAATTCAGGATTCATGGGTGTTGCCAAGCGGGCACACCGCAACGCTTGCCCCCGTCCTTCCCCTCGGCTAGAGGCGCGCCCGATATTGCAGCGCACAAATGCGCGCACCAAACGAAAGCATACAACCGATGTCCGCAGATCTGCGCAACGTGGCGATCATCGCCCACGTCGACCATGGCAAGACCACGCTGGTCGACCAGCTCTTCCGCCAATCCGGCACCTTCCGCGACAACCAGCGCGTGGAAGAACGCGCGATGGATTCGAACGACCTGGAGAAAGAGCGCGGGATTACCATTCTCGCGAAATGCACCAGCGTCGAGTGGAACGATCACCGGATCAACATCGTCGACACCCCCGGCCACGCCGATTTCGGCGCCGAGGTCGAGCGTATCCTGAGCATGGTCGACGGGGTGATCCTGCTGGTCGACAGCGCCGAGGGCGCGATGCCGCAAACCAAGTTCGTCACCGGCAAGGCGCTGGCATTGGGCCTGCGCCCGATCGTGGTGGTCAACAAGATCGACCGCCCCGACGGCCGCCCGCAGGAAGTGCTCGACGAGGTGTTCGACCTGTTCGTGTCGCTCGACGCAGACGACGACCAGCTCGACTTCCCCGTGCTCTACGCCAGTGGCCGCGATGGCTATGCGGGCGAGGAAGACAGCGTGCGCGATGGCGACCTGACCCCGCTGTTCCAGCGCATCGTCGACCATGTCCCGGCCCCCGGCCTCGACACCACCGGCAAGTTCAGCTTCCTCGCGACGCTGCTTGACCGCGACAACTTCATGGGCCGTGTACTGACCGGCCGCGTCCAGTCGGGCACGATCAGGATCAACGATCCGATTCACGCGATCGACATGGATGGCAAGGTGATCGAAACCGGCCGCGCGACCAAGCTGATGAGCTTCCGAGGGCTGGAGCGCGTGCCGGTCGAAAGCGCGCAGGCGGGCGACATCATCGCCATGGCGGGCCTCGAAAAGGCGACCGTCGCCAACACGCTGGCCGATCCTTCGGTGAGCGAACCGATTGCCGCACAGCCGATCGATCCGCCGACGCTGGCCATGCGTTTCAGCGTCAATGACAGCCCGCTTGCCGGGCGTGAAGGCAGCAAGGTGACCAGCCGCCTGATCCGCGACCGCCTGCTCCGCGAAGCCGAAACCAACGTCGCCATCCGCATCACCGAGAGCGAAGACAAGGACGCATTCGAAGTTGCCGGGCGCGGTGAATTGCAGCTGGGCGTGCTGATCGAAACCATGCGCCGCGAAGGCTTCGAACTCGGCATCAGCCGCCCGCGCGTGCTGTTCCGCGAGGATGAAGACGGCAAGCGCACCGAGCCTTACGAAACCGTGGTCATCGACGTTGATGACGAGCACTCGGGCACGGTCGTCGAGAAGATGCAGAAGCGTAAGGCCGAGCTGACCGAGATGCGCCCGTCCGGCATGGGCAAGACCCGCATCACCTTCTCCGCCCCGTCACGCGGGCTGATCGGCTATCACGGCGAATTCCTGTCCGACACGCGCGGCACCGGGATCATGAACCGCCTGTTCGAGAAATACGGCCCCTACAAGGGCCCGATCGAAGGCAGCAATAACGGCGTTCTGATCTCCAACGCCAATGGCGAGGCGACCTCATACGCGCTGTTCGCGCTGGAAGATCGCGGCGAGATGTTCATCGGCGGCGGGTCGAAGATCTACGAAGGCATGATCATCGGCGAGAATGCCAAGCCGGAAGACCTCGAGGTCAATCCCCTGAAGTCGAAGCAGCTGACCAACTTCCGCTCGACCGGCAAGGACGATGCGATCAAGCTGACCCCGCCCCGGATCATGACGCTGGAACAGGCCATCGCCTATATCGACGACGACGAGATGGTCGAAGTCACCCCCGAAAGCATCCGCCTGCGCAAACGCTTCCTCGACCCGCACGAGCGCAAGCGGCACAAGCGCCAGAACGAAGCAGCCTAGTCGGCGCGCGATTGCAGCGCGCGCCACGCCACCCAATCCATGGCTCTTGCCAGCCGCGCGGATCGGCGTAATCCTGCGCGGCATGAAACGCGCCCTCCTCACCGCCGCCACCGCGCTGGCCTTCCTCGCAGTTCCTGCAACCGCCAATGACAGCGAGGCCGAATGGGCGCTTGGCGGGCTGGTGCTGAAGGAAAATGCCGACATCAGCATGGATAGCGAGGACCTCTACATCTCTGCCAAGGAGGTGCGGGTCGCCTATCGCTACACCAACCATGCCGCGACCGACCGCGAGGTGGTGATCGCCTTCCCCCTCCCCGCCCTGCCCGAAGAAGACGGCTATTTCGAATATGAAAGCTATCCCGACTGGGACGAACTGAGCTACGAAACCACGGTCAACGGCCAGAAGGTCGATTTCGAAATCCACGACCGCGCGCTGGTCGGCACGCGCGATGTTACTGCTCTGGTCGAGGCGGAGGGGTGGCAGGTCCACTGGTATCGCGACTACAATTTCGCCGACACCGTGCAGGCCCTACCCGAAGGTGAGAAACAGCGGCTGCTCGATGCCGGGCTGCTGACCGGGTTCAAGGACGATTACGGCGTGCTGCGCGTCGCCCCCGCGTGGCGCGGGCAGCGGCATTTACTGCGGGTGCAGAACTTCCCTGCGGGCAAGAGCGTGACGGTAACCCACCGCTATACCCCGATCATCGGCGGCAGCGTGGGCGGCATGCTCTATACCGCCGTGCGCGAAAGCGATTACGGGCGCGAGGCGATGGCCGAATATCGCAAGCAATGGTGCATCGACGACAGCTTCCTTGCCGGGGTCGACCGCAAGCTGGCGCGCACCAAGCCGGGCCACACCACCCATATGAGCGAGACCTGGCTCGGCTATGTCCTGTCGAGCGGGGCCAACTGGCGCGGGCCGATCAAGCATTTCCGGCTGGTGGTCGACAAGGGCGACACCAACAACCTCGTCAGCTTCTGCATGAACGGGGTGAAAAAGATCGCACCGACGCAGTTCGAAGTGGTGAAGACCGATTTCGAGCCAGAGGGCGACCTCGACATCCTCATCGCGCAGTTCTTCGAGGTCGAGGACTGAACTGAACCCTCGCTCGCTTCCACTACGGTAGCCAGCACCGCCCTGCCCTGTTACCCGTCCCGGCCATGAAGACCGGAACCCTGATCTCGCTCGCCGCCTATTTCATCCTCATGCTTGCCATCGGGCTCTATGCCTGGCGCAAATCGACCGAGGACAGCGAGGGTTACCTGCTCGGCGGGCGCAACCTCCACCCCGCCGTCGCCGCGCTCAGCGCGGGCGCATCGGACATGTCGGGCTGGCTGCTGATGGGCCTGCCCGGCGCGCTCTATGCGGCGGGTCTGGTCGAGGCCTGGATCGGCATCGGGCTGTTCGTCGGTGCGCTGGTCAACTGGATCGTCGTCGCCCCGCGCCTGCGCCAGCAGACGGTCGATTACGGCAATGCGCTGACCATCCCCGAATTCCTCGCCAACCGCTTCCCCGACAAGGCGACCGCGCTGCGCGTCGTTTCTGCCGTGGTGATCGTGGTCTTCTTCGCCGTCTACACCGCATCGGGGCTGGTGGCGGGCGGCAAGCTGTTCCAGACCGGGCTTTCCGCTGCGGTCGAGGGATGGGGCGATCCCTACACCGCAGGCCTGTGGATCACCATGGGCGTGGTGCTCGCCTACACCATGGTCGGCGGCTTCCTCGCGGTCAGCCTGACCGATTTCGTGCAAGGCTGCATCATGGTGGTGGCGCTGGTGCTGATGCCGCTGGTGGTGATGTTCGGACCGGGCGGCGCCTCGGGCGAAAGCATCGCCGCCGTCCCGCAGGAAGGCTTCCTCAGCCTGACCCACGGGCTGACGCTGATCGGTTTCCTCAGCGCGGTGACATGGGGCCTGGGCTATTTCGGCCAGCCGCATGTCATCGTGCGCTTCATGGCGGTGCGCAGCGTGAAAGACGTGGCGGTGGCGCGCAATATCGCGATGGGCTGGATGGGCGTGGCGCTGCTCGGCGCGGTGGGCGTCGGGCTGGCAGGCCGCGCCTATGTCGAACGCAACGGGCTGGTGGTGGAAGACCCGGAGACGATCTTCATCATCCTAGCCGACCTGCTGTTCCACCCGCTGGTGACCGGCTTCCTGCTCGCCGCGCTGCTGGCAGCGGTGATGAGCACGATCAGCTCGCAATTGCTGGTCGCATCGAGCAGCCTGACCGAGGATTTCTACCGCCTGTTCCTGCGCAAGGAAGCGAGCGAGCGCGAGGCGGTGAATGTCGGCCGCGTCAGCGTGCTGCTGGTCGCCCTCGCCGCCCTCGCCATCGCGAGCGACCCGGAAAGCGAAGTGCTGGGCCTCGTCTCCAATGCCTGGGCCGGCTTCGGCGCGGCGTTCGGCCCGCTGATGATCCTTGCACTGACGTGGCCCCGCATGACCGGCGCAGGCGCACTGGCCGGGCTGGCGGTGGGCGCGGGTACGGTAATGGCATGGATCGCCACCGGCGCAGGCGCGGCGACGGGGGTGTATGAGATTATCCCGGGGTTTGTTGCCGCATGGATCGCGATTGTGGTGGTGAGTGGGGTAACGCGGGGGGAGCGCGGGATTTTGGGCGGCTAGCTGCGCGAAAGGCGGCATTGCGCCCCAATCTCGGACATTCATAATGATTTTACCACGCTCCAAAAGCTGCCGTGGATTTGTCTAGCTTCGGAAAGAGCGAAAAATCGTCGGCGAGAGGATCACATATAGGCTTGGAACTCGGATCTCAGGTAGCGCAGTGCGGAAATGACCCATCGGTCGATTTCGTTTTCGGAAGTGGGAGTATGCTGCTGCGGCGCGGCCATATCGGGCATCACACAGAGTAAGTCATGCCACATGGTGCGTGCCGGGAGATGAAGGTGGTGAAAACCTGCCAGGGTGGCCGATATGCGCTGAGCTGGTTTTGTAACGGTCATTAACTCGCCGATTTCAAGATCAATCTCCTCAACCTCCGCCGCTGGCTCCAAATCGATCTCAATGGGCTTCTTGGCGTCGACTACCGGCGGCGAGGTATCAAGCCAACCGGCGTCGACATCGAACTGCCAGTGGGGGTGCGCTGCGCCTTGCCCGGGATATGCGATGACTCCGCCTTCGCTCTTGGCACCGGCCCATTCGAGACGAAACCGTAGGTCGGGCATGGCTTCCACGCCTGAGATTACGAAGCGCAAGTTGCTGGATGCGAACTCGATCTGATTGTGTCTAGGAGCGAACTGCCATTGTTCGTTATAGCCAAAGTAAAGGATAGACTCATCGTTGGCCGCCGGCGCTAACTCTGCGGCACTTCCTTCAGGAAGGAATCTGCCAGTCTTTTCGTTGGTCTGGTTGCGCAGAACCCAAGTGATTGGACCATTTCGGCTTGCAGTCTTTGTGAATCGTAACCGCTGGTCTCGGAAGCCGAGTTCGTCATTCAGCTTCTGTTCGAGACGTCGCAGCCGACTCTCTATAGTCGGATGCGCGCGTACCAGCGGACGATTCATGAGAGCGACCATTCTTCCAGGCTGGTGCGGTAGGCGGCAGCAGCGAACGCATCGAGCAAATGTGCCGAAGGCCGTTCGGATTGATCGAGTTCACGTAACTCGCGTGCTTCATCGAAGAGTTCGGGCGTCTCAAGATACATTGCGCCGAGATCGGGAAGTGGCACGCGGCGCACCTGGTTCTTGGCGCCGTCCACCTGCCCGCCGCCGACGATGCGTCCATTCTCTCGCAAAAGGGCGAAGAACAGCCGCGAGTTCAACAAAAACGCATAGTCATGGAGCAGTTCGATCGTGTCGAATGGGGCACCGAGGATTGGCTCCTTCGGTATCCAAGAATAGCCTTGCACAACGACGAGATCTCCGTTCTCATCTACCGCGAAGCTTTCGGGTCCAATAAAGGCGCGAGCTACGATCCGCGGGCGTAGCGAAAGGTTAGTATTCCGCCGGGCGCGTTCAAGATCAACTGGGGCGTCAGCCTCAAGACCGAGCTGTGATAAGTGGCGCGCATGAAACGATGGCGCGACGTCTTGGATCTGCGCAGATGTCATGACTTCGTCGGGGTAGAAGATCCAACTAATCGGCTGGATACGGCCGTTACGGATCGAGCGGGTCTCGGCAACTGGTCGGAACCATTCGCGTTCCTTCTTCGGGAGCCGCTCGTAATCCTGAATATCTATTTGGAGCGAAGCGCCGACCTTCCCCGCGCGCACACCGAGCTCAACCTGGAAAAGGTTTTCGACCGCAGCAACGCCGGGCGTACGGCTTAGCCGTTCCGGCAATTCACCAAGACTATAGGGGCGCGGCGTCCAATCGTCCCGCTCGGCCAATATCCGCTGGGAAGTTGGATAAATAGACCAGTCGATTGTCCGCTCAGCATTGCGGTTACCCATTGTCCATCGCCGCAAGCGCCGCAATGCTGAACTGCTTGCTCCGCGTTTCTGACTCGCCCACAGCATGGTTGCTGGGGATTCGGAAGTATGCTCCTGTTTCCGCAGAACGAGCGCCGCGATGTTTACGATAGCGTCACGAAATAGACCATGCTCGCCGAGGACGGCGACAAGTTCTACTTCATTACTGCGCAGCAGTCCGTCCCTCCATTTGACACCGCCGGTCTGGCTGAGCGCCCCCGCTGGTAACAGGGTGGCGAGCGTGCCGCCTCGTCGCAAATGATGTTGTGCCAGAGACGTGAACGCCATTGAGAGATCAGGCCTATAGCGGAATGCGTCGCCAAGTATCTTCTGAAGCCGTTCTCGCACGTCAGCTTCCATCTCAGGCATCGCGAGGAAGGGTGGATTCATAAGTATGACATCGGCTTCGAGCGATTTGGAGCGGCGCAGGAAATCTGCGACTTCGACAGTGAAGCTAACTCCCGGTCTCCCGCTGAACCCGCCATACTCAAGAGCGAACTTCGCCATGACCACTGCGATTGCGGACACATCAAGTCCGACCAGTTCGACTTCCCCTTCATAGCTTCGACGCTCGAGAGCGCGAAGAACCTCGCACAGGAAAATGCCGGAGCCGCAAGCTGGATCGACGATTTTTATCCGCGGCTTATGAAGGTGATCTGCAATGGCGAGATCGGCGAGGTTACGCGCGAGGCCGGGCGGAGTGTAATACGCGCCCAGTTGGGTACGGTTCGCTTTGTCCGGCACGGGCGCAAGGCCAAATAATTGCGGCTCTAGCGGCTCGGTCAACAGGTCGGCATGAGCTTCCTGAAACACCATTCCTGCTGCGTGGCGCATAGTTAGATCGAGTTCGGCGCGACGACCTGCAAGTCGGCTGAAGCGTAGTTCCTCTAGCAAGTGCGCTTTGTGGTCGAACGGAAGTCGCTTCTGGGCTTTGAGCACGCTACCTTCGACGACTTCACCGATCTTATTTCCACCGCGGATCTCTTGCGCAATCACGTCCAGAAAGGTCTCAAGCGCCTCAGTGTTGGACAGGTGTGCGGCTGCGGCTATGTGACGGTGCGAACGGAAGCAATTAACCACATGCTGGACAACGTCGATTGGCGGCTCGATCCGCTTTGAGATGATTGCGGAGAGGAAGCCTTCAGGTTTGCGATCCACCTGATCGCGTTTGAAGACGAGCGGCCGGGAGTCGACCACCTGCCTAGCAGTAATTAAATCTCCATCGAGAGCTATGTGAGTCGGAAGCTGTGATGACCAAGTCCAGTCCAGCACGCAATCAACGTCAATAGGGCCCGAAGATAGCGAGAAGCTGCCGTCGACGCCGTCCAGCAGTGCATGGTGGCGCTGTTCAGCGTCGCGCCCATGGCCAAGGAGCAGGCCGTGGACGAGGCCGAGCCTTTGGCTCAGATTCTCGGCAAACTCCAAAGACATTCCACACACCCTCTGAATCAATCGCGCGGCCGTTCCTTTAGAAAATAGACCGCGCAAACCTCTTATTGCCTATTTCAGCAAGGACCACAAGCATATAGACAAATCAGAACATAAAGTGAACAGATGGCGTCGAAAGCATCTTGTCGCTATCTCGCGCTCGTTGGCTTGTGTGGTGTCGTATGCTTGTGGCTGGTAGATTGTGCCAAGTCTCGGCAATGACAGCATTGTGGTGCTGTTGCGCTAAGAGCGGCCCGTCTCCTCCCGGCCCAAATGCCGACAGCGAAGAAAGGCGATGTCTTTTGGTGAGCCACCTCCACTTCATCCGTCCGGCGCATGGTCCGCACTCCCCGTTTTCCTACACGCCCCAAGCCTGCTAGCTTCGCCCCGCCCTCATGTGCCCGGAGCCACTCCGCTTCCGGCCTCGCGGGCGCAAAATTGTGCGTTTCCATCGCGCCAATGTGCAAAGTTAGGCAATTTGCAGCCATCGTCACGCTGCGACTCGGAGTTGAACTATGGCAAAAATCACCGGACTGGGCGGCGTGTTCTATGTCGTGAAAGACCCCGAGGCGACGCGGACGTGGTACGCGCAAGTGCTCGGCATCGATGGCGAATACGGGCCGCAACTGAACTGGTCGGAGGAGACGGGAGACAAGCCCTATTCGCTGATCAGCCATTTCAAGGACGACCAGTATCTCAAGCCCGGCACCGGCGGTTTCATGATCAATCTGCGGGTCGACGATCTCGACGGTTTTGTCGCGCAGCTGAAGGGCAAGGGTGTCGATGTGCTCGACAGCGTGGACGAGGGCTATGGCAAATTCGCCTGGCTGCTCGACCCGGACGGGGTGAAGATCGAGCTGTGGGAGCAGGTCGAGGCGCCCTGATATCGGGGTGACGTGTGATGGGCGGTTAGGCACGTCTTAACCATGTGTGTGGCACGGTCCGGGCCATGTTGCGCCGCCTCGCCACTCCCATGATTGCCCTTGCCGCGTCTGTCTCGCTGGCCGGGTGCAACCTGTTGCCCGAGGGGCGCGCCTCCAGTGCGCCGACGACGCGGACGACGGTGGTGGCGGCGGCTGGCCCCAAGGCCCGCCAGTGCCTTGCCGAGCTGGGCGGGACCGGGGCGCGCTTCGCCCCGCAGCCGGACAAGTATTACGGCGCGGGGTGCTCCACGCTCAACAGCGTCACAGTGGAGCGGCTGCGCGGCGATGCGGACGGGTTCGAACTGGCCAATATGGGGCCTGTCACCTGCCCTGCCGCCAATGCACTGGCCGGCTGGGCGCGATACGGGGTCGACCGGGCGGCGCGGCAGATCCTCGGCAGCAGGCTGCAGCGGATCGAGACCATGGGCAGCTATGCCTGCCGCAATGTCGCCGGGTCGAGCAAACGCTCCGCCCATGCCCGCGCTGAGGCGATCGATGTCGCCGCCTTCGTGCTGGCGGATGGTCGCCGGGTGAGCGTGCTGGGCGAGTGGAAGGGCGGCAACAGCAAGGAACGCCAGTTCCTCCGCACCGTGCAGCAGAGCGCCTGCAAACGCTTCGGCACGGTGCTGGGGCCGGAATATAACAGCGCCCATGCCGATCACTTCCACCTGGAAATCGGCGGCGGCGGGTTCTGCCGCTAGACTTGCGGGCTAGGCTGCGCGCGGCGTTTCGATCTGCGCCTCGATCGACAGCCGCACCGCCTCTGCCGGGTGGCGAGCGCCGAGTTTGGACATCATGTTCGCCCGGTGGATCTCGACCGTCCTCGGGCTGATATCGAGAGCGCGGGCAATCTCCTTGTTGCTCTGCCCATCGGTCAGCAGGCCGAGCACTTCACGCTCGCGATTGGAAAGGCTGGCAATGCGATTTCGCGCGTTGAACATCCGCTTGCGACTTTCGCCGAATTCGCTCGCTTCCCGCCTGATCCGATCGAGTGCATCTTCGAACTTGGGAATATCGAGCGGAAGCCGGAAATAATCGATTGCCCCTGCCTTCATCGCCGAAACCGTCCGCGCCACCGTTGGATTTTCTGCAAGAGCAATAACCGGAAGCCAGATTTCGTTGTTTTCGAGACGACGCATGAGGGCTTCGATCCCGCCATCGGCCTGGTTGTCGCGGGCGAGGATCAACCCCTTACCAGGAGGGCGTTCGGTGATTTCGGCGAAGTCCGAATAGACCTCGGCATGGTAACCAAGGTTGAAGGCGATCCGGGCCAGTTCGGCACGGATACGGCTGCTCGGGTCGATGAAGTGGATCGTAAGTGCCTGTTCCATGCAGCATTTTGTGCCGCAATACGGAGCAGTGCGTAATTCGTAGAACCCACTATATCGGAGCTAACTTAAAAGAAAAATTCCCGGGAAAAAGCAAAAGCTCGAAAAAATTTACTCCGATTCGGAGCAATCAGCACCGAAGGTAGTTCTATCGGCCTGTTTACTCACCGGATTTGGAATAAAAACTGTAATCCGGCAGCGAGTGAAACGCTGACTTCAGCGCGTCACCCCAACTTGACGAGATCGATTGAAAATACTCGTCATCATGGGTGATACGCCTTTCGTGGGTGGGCGCGAAGCCATCGCGTTCGATAACCATCAGGTCCAGCGGAAGGCCAACCGAGAGATTGGCCTTCAGCGTGGAATCGAAAGAAACCGTCAGGAGCTTCACCGCATCCTCGAAGCTCATCCCCCGATCATAACCACGGATCAGGATCGGGCGCCCGTATTTTGTTTCGCCGATCTGGAAGAACGGCGTGTCGGTGCTGGCTTCGATGAAGTTGCCTTCAGGGTAGATCAGGAACAGGCGCGGCTCCATTCCCGCAATCTGCCCGGCGAGGATGATCGACGCGGTAAAGCGCCCTGCCCCCTGCTGGCCGTTGGCAGATTGCCGATCGTCGATCGTATTGCGCAGCAGCTTGCCGATTTCGGTCGCGACCTGGAACATGGTCGGGGCATCGAGCAGGGAGTTCGCCCTTTCATCCGGGGCCTTGGTGCGTTCCTCAAGCTGGCTGATCACTGCCTGCGTCGTGGCGAGATTGCCAGCCGTCATAACCGCAATCATCCGCTCGCCCGGCACCTGCCAGTGAAACATCTTGCGGAACACCGAGATATTATCGACGCCCGAATTGGTCCGCGTATCGCTCATCAATACGAGGCCCTTGTCGACCATCAGTCCAACACAATAAGTCATTCTGTACGCTGGTTCCTACTGTTCGACCTGCTGCTGTTCGACCGTCACATCGACCCGCAGGTCCTCATTTGCCGTGCCGAAACTGATCCCGGTAATCGGCGCGGCATCGCGATAGTCCATCCCGGTCGCAACGCGAACATAGCGCGGATCCGGACTGATGCCGTTCGAGATGTCGAAGCCGACCCAGCCCAGCCCGTCAACATGGGCTTCCGCCCAGGCATGCGTCGCTTCCTGCTCGATCCTGTCGTTCATCATCAGGTAGCCGCTGACATAACGCGCTGGGATGTCGAGCATCCGTGCTGCACCGATGAAGATATGGGCATGATCCTGGCAAACACCCATACCCAGTTCGACCGCTTCCTCAGCCGTCGTGCGCGATCCGGTCTGGCCGGTGCGATACTCCACGCTGTCAGCGATATGGCGGGACAGGTCGTGGAGCATCCCCAGCCGGTCCCCTTCGCGCCTGTCGATCGCCGCGACGAGGGAACGCAGCCGCGCACCCGGCCTGGTCAGCGCCGTCTGGCCAAGGAACGACCAGATCGGCAACTGGCCCGAATGCTTGCCGATCACACCCGCATTGTCTTCGGTATCGACCTTGCCTTCACAACGCACGACAACCTCTGTCGCCCCGCTTTCCACGTTGATCAGCGTCACCGTGTTGCAGTGCTGGTCCTCATACTCGAATTCGGGCGCCGCATTCTCATAGGTCATCGACCATTCGGAGATCTTCTGGCCCTGCGTTTCCTTGGGCGTCAGCCGCAATCGCTGAAGGGCATGCACGACCGGCTCGGAAAAACGGTAGTGGGTGGTATGGCGGATCGAGAGTCGCATGGCCTGACCTTACCTCACAAACCGGTAATCTTCCGCGATCGCCCCGGCAATCGCGGTGTTGGAGGCGATGAAATCGAGCAGGAACTGGTGGAGCCCCTGTTCGAACACCTCTTCGATAGTGAGATCGGCCATGCGCATATCCGCCTCGCGCATCAGCGCGTTGCTCTCACCCTCCGCCCCGTGCATGCGGGCGAGCGATGCAAGCTCGTCGCGCAGGGCGGAGTGACAGAAGGCAAGGCTGCGCGGGAAGCGTTCGTCGAGAACGAGGAACTCAACGATCCCCCGCGCGTCAATCTGGCCGGCGTTGAGCCAGCGATAGGCGCTGTCACCCGATACGGATCGAAGGATATTGTCCCACTGTCCCTTGTCGAGGCTTGACCCGACATAGGATAGCGAAGGCAACAACAGGAAATATTTGAGGTCGAGGATACGGGCGACACTGTCCGCACGCTCGACAAAGGTGCCCGCGCGCGCAAAGTGATAGCCTTCATTGCGCAGCAGGGTACCCGCCATCGCGCCATGCGCCAGCGTGCCTGCGCGGCGCACCATGCCGACGATCTCGCCCACACTGCCCTGCCCGACCTGTCGCCCCAGCGCATCGCTGATTTCCATCCAGCTCTCGTTGACTGCCTGCCACAACTCGCCGGTAATCGCGGTGCGCACGGCGCGGGCATTGGTCCGCACATCCCCCATCATGGACAGGACGCTGGACGGGTTGTCCTTGTCCCGGAGGATGAAGTTCCACACCTGCTGGCCCGCATAGGCATCGTATTTGCTTTCATAAGCGAAAGTCAGGCCCACGGCTGCAATGACCGATCGCCATTCCTCTTCCGCCGTTGCAAGATCGCGGGTTACCGCCATGCGCAAGCCCGCATCGAGCAGGCGCGCGGTGTTCTCCGCCCGCTCGAGATAGCGGAACATCCAGAACAGGCCATGTGCCGTCCGGCCTAGCAAGGCGATGCCCCCCTCATGTTTCCTTCAGCACCCAGGTGTCTTTCGTCCCACCACCCTGGCTCGAATTGACCACCAGCGACCCTTTCTTGAGGGCAACACGCGTCAACCCGCCCGGCGTTATGTCGATCCCGTCGGGCGAGACGAGAACGAAGGGCCGCAGGTCAACGTGGCGCGGTGCCAGCCCATTTTTCGTGAATATCGGGCAGGTGGAGAGCGACAAGGTCGGCTGCGCGATATAGTTCTGCGGATTGGCCACCAGTTTCTTGCGGAAAGCGGCCAGTTCCTTCTTCGACGAAGTCGGGCCAATCAGCATGCCGTACCCGCCGGAACCATGGACTTCCTTCACCACCAGTTCGGCAAGATTGTCGAGCACATAGGCAAGGCTGTCCTTGTCCGAACAGCGCCAGGTCTGGACATTGGGCAGCAATGCCTTTTCGCCGGTATAGAATTCGACGATTTCGGGCATGAAACTGTAGATCGCCTTGTCATCGCAAATGCCGGTTCCGGGCGCATTGGCGATGGTCACCCCGCCCGCCCGGTAAACATCCATGATCCCGGGCACACCCAGCATGCTCTGCGGGTTGAACGTCAGTGGATCGAGGAATTCGTCATCGACCCTGCGATAGATCACATCGACCGGCTGGTACCCGCGCGTGGTGCGCATCTGCACCCGGCCATCCTTGACCCTGAGATCGCTCCCTTCGACCAGTTCCGCGCCCATCTGGTCGGCAAGGAAGGCGTGTTCGAAATAGGCGCTGTTGTATATGCCGGGAGTAAGCACCGCGACATTCGGTTTCCCCCTTGTCGCGTCGGGCGCGCAAGCAGCAAGGCTCTTCGCCAGTCGCCGGGGATAGTTCGAAACCGTTTCGACCGGGACCTTGGAAAACAGCTCCGGGAACATCGCCATCATCGTTTCGCGGTTTTCCAGCATGTAGCTGACGCCCGATGGGGTGCGCGCATTGTCCTCCAGCACGAACCAGTCGTTCGGGCCGGTGCGGACAAGGTCGATACCGACGATATGGGTATAGACCCCACCCGGCGGGGTGAAGCCGACCATTTGCTGCAGCCATGCCGCATTGTCGCGCAGCAGGCGTTCGGGCAGGCGACCGGCGCGGACAATCTCCTGCCGGTGATAGAGGTCGTACAGGAAGGCGTTGAGCGCACTCACGCGCTGCTCGATCCCGCGCGTCAATCGCCGCCATTCGCCTGCGGTGATGATGCGCGGCACCATATCGAACGGGATCAGCCGTTCTTCCGCTTCATCCTCACCATAGACATTGAACGTTATGCCAGTCTTGCGGAACGTCGTTTCGGCATCGGCATGCTTGCGCCTTAGCCATTTGGCTTCCTGCTCATCATGCCAATCGCAATAATCTTCATAGGCGCGGCGGACCGATCCGTCCCCGGCATGCATCTCGTCAAAATTTGCCTGCCGTTCGACCATGAACCCCCGAAGCTGCCGGACTCACGCGCACAGGCCGGACTCGCATGCACAGGATTGTGCAGGTGCGAACTGTAGCTCAAACGCGCAAAGGTTCAAGCGTCGTCGAGTTCACGCAAAACTGCCTCGATACATTCGCTCGAAGACGAGAAGCCCATATGTGTGCAGCGCAGCGCCACGGCCCGGTCGCGCTCCCCCGGGCGCCCACAGGCCGAGCGTGAACTGACGATGCCATCGCGCGGGCTCCAGAAGGCGACGGTTTCGACCGGTGGCTTCTCGGTCCTGTCACGATCGACCGGTGGCGCGTCGACCCGATGCCCCGTAATCGCCTGATAGGCGCGCCATGCACGGTTCGCCCTCGGGCTGCCCGAGAATGGCGAGCCCATGGTTATCACCTTGTCGACCTTGTCCGGATGGCGATGCGCCAGTTCGCGGGCGAACAATCCGCCAAGGCTCCAGCCGACAAGCACGAGGTTTTCGCCATAGCGGTCGGTGATTTCGCACAGGCGCCGCTCAAGCTGTTCGATATTCTCCGCAGTCGGCCCCAGATTGAAGCCAAGCCCCCACCGCTTCACCTTGTGGCCCGATTTTTCGATCTGGCGCGCCATGTAACGCATGCGCACAGGATGGGTCGCGAAACCGGGAAGCAGCAGCACCTTGCGGGGCCGGGCCGCGATCGGCGTATCGACCTTGCGAAACATCCGCATGAGCGGCTCGGCGATATGCGTGGCTTCGCCGACCAGATAGCGCAGCGGCGGGCGCCCCGCCCCGGCTTCGTCCGGCTCCGCCTCGCGCGCAAGCGCAACGCGCCGGGCGATCTCCGCCCGGTCCCACAAGGGGGCCTCACTGCCCGGCAATGTGAAGCGTGTCGCCATACTCTGGTCCATAGACGCAAAACCGTAACATTGTCTTGAAACCGTCTCGGCGCAAGTGGTTCCACCGCGCGACACATGAGTGTCAGAACAGATCCCCGTATTACTCGCGGTCCCCGGAGCGTCCGGCGAGGTGCATGATACACAGAAAGCCCTTTGCTTACCGGCAGATTGTCCCCATATGTTCCGCCATGGCCGAACTGGTAATCAGACGGGGACTGGAAGAACCCGACACTTCGGGCGACTTCGTTCCGCACAAGCCCGCACGCCCTGAAAAATCGATGCCCGGCAAACGGTTCGAACTGGTTTCGGACTATGAGCCTGCTGGCGACCAGCCAACCGCGATTGCCGAACTGGTCGAAGGCATGCGCGACGAGGAAAAGACACAAACGCTGCTCGGCGTAACCGGTTCGGGCAAGACCTTCACCATGGCCAAGGTGATCGAGGAATTGCAGCGTCCCGCCCTGATCCTTGCGCCCAACAAGATCCTCGCCGCGCAGCTTTATGGCGAGTTCAAGAGCTTCTTCCCGAACAACGCGGTCGAGTATTTCGTCAGCTATTACGACTACTACCAGCCCGAAGCCTATGTCCCCCGGTCGGACACCTATATCGAGAAGGAAAGCTCGGTGAACGAGGCGATCGACCGGATGCGCCACTCGGCCACCCGCGCCCTGCTGGAGCGGGACGATGTGGTGATCGTCGCCTCGGTTTCGTGCCTCTACGGCATCGGCTCGGTCGAAACCTATTCGGCGATGATCTTCGACATCAAGAAAGACAGCACAGTCGACCAGCGCGAACTGATCCGCAAGCTGGTTGCCCTGCAATACAAGCGCAACGATGCCGCCTTTGCGCGCGGCAATTTCCGGGTGCGCGGTGACAGTCTGGAGATTTTTCCGAGCCACTACGAGGACGTGGCGTGGAGAATATCGTTCTTCGGCGACGAGATCGAGGAAATCGCCGAATTCGATCCGCTGACCGGCAAGAAAGGCGCGAGCCTCGACACCGTGCGCGTCTATGCCAACAGCCACTATGTCACCCCCGGCCCGACGATGAAGCAGGCATCGGAAGCGATCAAATTCGAGCTGCAGGAACGGCTCAAGGAGCTGAACGAGGAAGGCCGCCTGCTCGAAGCCCAGCGGCTGGAACAGCGGACCAATTTCGACCTCGAGATGATCGCCGCAACAGGAAGCTGCGCGGGGATCGAGAACTATTCGCGCTTCCTGACCGGACGCCTGCCGGGCGAACCGCCGCCCACGCTGTTCGAATACTTGCCCGACAACGCCCTGCTGTTCGTCGATGAAAGCCACCAGACGGTGCCGCAGATCGGCGCGATGGCGCGCGGCGACCACCGCCGCAAGCTGACGCTCGCCGAATACGGCTTCCGCCTGCCCAGCTGCATCGACAACCGCCCCCTGCGCTTCAACGAATGGGATGCGATGCGCCCGCAAACCGTTGCGGTCAGCGCCACGCCCGGCAATTGGGAGATGGACCAGACCGGCGGCGTCTTCGCCGAGCAGGTCATCCGCCCGACCGGGCTGATCGATCCGCCGGTCGATATCCGCCCGGTGGAAGATCAGGTGCAGGACTGCATCAATGAGTGCCTCGAAACCGCGAAGAAGGGCTATCGCACGCTCGTCACCACGCTGACCAAGCGGATGGCGGAGGACCTGACCGAATTCATGCACGAGGCGGGCGTGCGCGTGCGCTATATGCACTCCGACGTCGAGACGCTCGAACGCATCGAGCTGATCCGCGATTTGCGCCTTGGCGTCTATGACGTGCTGGTCGGCATCAACCTGCTGCGCGAAGGGCTCGACATTCCCGAATGTGGGCTGGTGTGCATCCTCGATGCCGACAAGGAGGGCTTCCTGCGTTCGGAAACCTCACTGATCCAAACCATCGGCCGCGCTGCGCGCAATGTCGATGGCCGCGTGATCCTCTATGCCGACCGGATCACCGGCAGCATGGAACGCGCGATGGCGGAAACCGAACGCCGCCGCGAGAAACAGCGCGAATTCAACGAGGCAAACGGCATCACGCCGCAGACCATCAAGCGCCAGATCGCCGACATAGTCGCGCACACCGCGAGCAAGGACGGCGTGGTGGTCGATACGGGCGACGATGAGGTCAACAACCTCGTCGGCCACAATTTGCGCGCCTATATAGAAGACCTCGAAAAACGCATGCGCGCCGCCGCCGCCGATCTCGAATTCGAAGAGGCTGGCAGGCTGCGCGACGAAATCCGGCGGCTTGAGAACGACGAACTCGGTCTGTCCGACGGAGAAAAAAAGGCGCCGCGCGTGGGGCGGAGCAATGAGGGCAAGCCGGGGACACGCAAGATGCGGTATGGGAAAACGCAGCGGAAAATGCGGTGACGTTGCGACGATATCAGAATCTTGTGGAAAAAATCCTTGCATGAAATCAGTGTATTAGAGATGGCGCCATGCTTTCCGTCTGCTAACTACCTGTTGCATTCGATTCAAAACGTAGATTCATAGGTGGCTGCATCAACAACGAGGCAGCCAATGACACCCTTCGAAATTTCCATGATCGTCCTGACCACTCTGCTCGTGGTCGTCGCCATCATAGCCGCAGTGATCGCCGCGTTTCAGGCAGGACGGAAGAAGTGAAGTATCAGCTACATCACGCCTTTCCAGCCTAAGCATTCCCTCGCTCGCCTTTGCGCACAAACACCTGATGGTTGCCCTGCACCCATGTCTCGCCGCCATCGGTCGAGCGGTCCATCTTCGACTCGAACCGATCCGCCGTCACATTGAAGCGGGTGAAGCGCAGTTTCAGCGTTGAGCCGTCAGGCATATCGACCACCGGCGTCTCGCGCGTTTCGGAATCCTGCGGTCCGGTCATCGTCCACAACTGGCCGTCGGGACCGACCGAGACCATCTCGATCTCCTTGCTCGCATCGCGCAGGTAGAACAGGATGCCCGACGACATGCCGAATTCGGGGATGGTGCTGGTGCCCTGCACGATCTTGTCGGGCATCACCCATGCAAACGTGTAGGTTCCGGGAAATGCGCGACCCGGCGTGCCATCCGGGCGGTAAAAGGTCGTGGTGACATCCCACGCGCCAACAACATGCCGCAGTTGTGCGAGCGCCGGGCTGACGCCTTCCTCAGCCGTTTCGATGGGTTCATCCTGGGCGAGAACCCCGGTCACCGGGAAAGTCAGCAAAGCAGCAGCGAGCAAGGCAAAACGCATATGTCCAATCCTCCACCCCGCAGGCTGGCATCGGTCACGCTCCACACCACGCTGCATTAGACAAAGCACAATCCTGCTTCGACAGTCGCCAATTTACCGCGCCCTGCGGTTTTGCCATAGTCACAGGATGATCCATCGCATCCTCGTGGCCACTGCCGCTCTAGCCATTTCGACGCCGCTTGCCGCGCAAGACAAACCCGCTGCCGAAAAATCCGCGCCTGCCGCACCCGAACTCCAGACCCAGACGCGCGAGATGTCGGGTACGTTCGGCGGCCAGCGCATCGCCTATAGCGCGACGATCAAGGAGAACCTGCTGTCTTCCGAAAAGGGCCAGCCGGAAGCGGTTATCATCACCACCAGCTATGTGAAACAGCCGCGCGATGCGTCACGACCGGTGTTCTTCCTGTTCAACGGCGGCCCCGGTTCGGGATCGGTCTGGCTGCAGATGGGGGCCTTCGGGCCGAAGCGGGTGGCCATCCCTTCCGATGCCAAAGACGATGGTGCCCCGCCCTACCCGCTGCTCGACAACCCCGACAGCCTGCTCGATGTTGCAGACCTCGTCTTCATCGATCCGCCGGGAACGGGGTTCAGCTACCTGACCGAAGGCACCGATCCGAAGAAATATTACGGGCTGGAAGCCGATGCCAGTGCCGTGGCGACCGTCATCCGGCGATGGCTCAATGACAATGGCCGCTGGAACAGCCCGAAATATCTCGGTGGCGAGAGTTACGGTACGACCCGCACCGCCATGGTCGCGCGCGAGTTGGAAGGCGAAACCTACAACGATGTCGGCCTCAACGGGTTGGTGCTGATTTCGACCATCCTCGATTTTGCCGGGCGCGAGCCGACGCCGGGCAACGAGATGGCCTATATCGTCACCCTGCCCAACATGGCCGCAGCGGCTTATTATCATGACAAGGCACAGGCGCCCTCGGTCGAGGCAATCGTCGAAGAGGCCCGCCGTTTTGCCATCGGGCCATACGCGGCGGCGCTGCTCAAGGGGCAGGATTTGCCCGACGCGGAGCGCGCAGCTGTCCGTGCAGAACTGTCGCGTCTGACGGGCCTCAGCGAAACCTATCTCGAAAACGCAGACCTGCGGGTGACATCGCAACGCTTCTACAAGGAACTGTTGCGCGATCGCGGGCAGACTATCGGCAGGCTCGATGCGCGATATACCGGGCGCGATTTCGACAATGCAGGCGAAACGCCCGACAACGACCCCAGCTTCTATGGCATTGATGCCGGCTACACCGCCGCGATCAACAGCTGGGCACGCGATACGCTCGGCTTCGAGACGACCCGCGAATATCAATCCATCGGCAGCGAACCGGGCCGCAACTGGGAGTGGTCGCTGTCCGGGCGCGGGCGCGGAGCCTATCTCAATGTCGCGCCCTTCATCGGGCAGGCGATGCGGCAGAATTCGGGCCTCAGGACCTTCGTTGCGCAAGGTTACTACGATTTCGCCACACCCTTCTTCGGGGCCGAATATTCGCTCAACCGCACCGGCATCCCGCAAGATCGGATCGAATGGCATTACTACGACGCAGGCCACATGATGTATGTCCGCGACGAGGATCGGGCAAAGCTGTCTAGCGACATCAGGGCCTTTATCCGCGCGCGCTGATTTGCCGTTGGTCGAGCCAGCAAGCCGTTCGTACAACCGCGCTTGATCGTGCGGTGGTGCGGTGCATCCCTTGTCATACAGGGGAGATCAAATGACCGGATACCGTAAGACGTTCACCGCCGCGCTTGCGCTTGGCATTGCGGCCTGCGCGCCAGCCTATGGCGACACTAAGCCCGCCGTCAGCGCCAGCAGTTTCGCAACCGCCGTCGCTGCCGTCGATCGCCCGGAAGAAGCGCGCAAGCTCGACGAGAACCGCAAACCCGCCGAAGTGCTGGCCTTCCTTGGCCTCGAGCCGGGCATGACCGCCGCCGACTTGCTTACTGGCGAAGGATACTGGGCCGAGATCATCGGCCATGCCGTCGGCACGCAGGGCAAGGTCATCGCGTACCAGCCCGCGCAATTCTATACCGATGACGACGCCAAGACGGCCTGGGCTGCGCTAGAGGCAAGATCGCCGCAGGTCAGCGAATCCCGCTATCCGTTCGACGTTTTTGCGCCCGCCGCCAACTCGCTCGATTTCGCCATTATCAGCCTGTCGTATCACGACATTTACTGGGAATCCGAACGCTACAAGATCCCCATGACCGATCCCGATGCCTATCTGCGCGGACTCTATGCCGGGATGAAGCCCGGTGGCATCATCGGGGTGATCGACCATGTCGGTGAAGGCACGGATACCCGCATGATTGTCGACAAGTACCATCGCATCGACCCTGCCGTCGTTCGCGCCGATTTCGAGCGGGCCGGGTTCAGGCTCGTTGCCGAAAGCGATATGCTGGCCAACCCCACCGACAACCACGAAATCAGCGTGTTCGACCCGTCCATTCGCGGCAAGACCGACCGTTTCCTGATGAAATTCGTCAAGCCCGGCTAGCCAGGGTCAGGACCTAAGGGGTTCGACTTCGACATATCGGGCGACGGCGGCGACCATCTGGTCGAAACTTGCCGCGCTGCGCACAGTCGCGAGATTGATATCTCCGTAGTCGGCGGAAAGGCGGTTCAGCGCAGCGATCCGGCGCGCAACCGGCCTGATCGGGAAATTCCCGGCATCCACTATGAACACCGCCAGCACGCGGTGCCCGGACATCTTGCGCACAGCCACACGCGCCACCCGATCCCATGGCAGTATCTGTTTCAACGCAGGGTCGAACAAAATACCCTCAGCCGAAATCGCGATTTCGACGGGTGCGCTGAACAATGCAGGCAGCCTGATGACTGCCGTCAGCAGGCCGACGCCGCCGATTACCCTGGCCATGACGGCCAGCGCCTCGATAACGGCCAGCCGCCGATTCGAGATGTTGCGCGCGATCTCGGCGAAATCGACGAGCAGCAGCACCAGCGACAGCGCCGCCAGCAGCGCAATCAGCAATCCAATCCGCACGGGCGAACGCCGCGCGACAAAATCGGCTTCCTCCATCGCATAAATCCTCCGCAGCCATCCTTAGATGCGCCATGGACAGGCATGCCATGGCATGAATATGGGGTCGCATGGACTTCGTGCAAAAATTTGCTTTACCGCTCGCATGCATCGGTCTTGCCGCCTGCCAGCCGCCCGCTGCGGACAATTATGCCGAACGCGCACCCGAAGCGCCGCATCGCGAAGCACCGATGGCGCCCATCGACTCGCCCGATACCGAGAATGCGATCTGGAGCCCGGTGAAAGGCGGCAGCCGGATTGTCTACGGAACGCCGGGCAAGACACCCTTGCTCGCACTCGCCTGCGTCGCCGACGGCCAGCGACGCACAGTCCGCGTTACCCGCTTCGTCACTGCCGATCCCGAGGCAGCGGCGATCATGGCGATCATCGGCAACGGCCACCGCGCACGGCTGCCCGTCCCGGCGGTCTGGAACGGGCATGGCTGGCTGTGGGAAGCGAGCTATCCGGCTGCCCTGCCCGACCTCGACGTGTTCACCGGGATGCGGGCAATCGAACTGACCGTGCCCGGTGCCGGAACCGTCTCGCTCAATCCGAGCCCGTTGCCGGGTCAGTTGGTCGAGGATTGTCGTTCGAATTCACAGCCCGGCCCGCCGCCAGATCAGCCAGCAAGCCCGGCGTCAGCACCTGGGGCATGACCTCACCCTCGCCTCCCGGCGCATACCAGACATAGAGCGGCACACCCGCTGCACCGAATTGGTCGAGATAGGCGGAGATGGCCGGATCGGGCTGCGTCCAGTCGCCGCGCAGGGCGATGACACCTGACTTCTCAAATGCCTCGCGCGTCTGCTCGCGCTCGATCGCAACGCTTTCATTGACCTTGCAGGTGATGCACCAGTCGGCGGTCAGCCAGACGAATACCGGCTTGCCGCTCGCCCGCGCTTCAGCGAGAGATTGTGCAGAATAGGGCAGCGGTTCGAGGATGGAATCGGCTTCGTTCCGGCGCTGCTCGTAGGAAGCGGGCAGTGCGAACGCCGCGAAGATCGCAAACGGTGCCGCAATCAGGCCGAAGGCTGGCCAGGCCAGCTTGCCGCGCTGCTGCAGCTTGCCAACGATCAGCAGGCCGAAGACCAGCCCGAACAGCGCAAGCATGACCAGCAGCGCGAACGGCTTGCCACCGAGCCGCGCAACCAGCCAGATCAGCGCCAGCGCAGTCAGCCCCATCGGGATTGCCATGATCCGGCGGAACCGCTCCATCCACGGGCCGGGCCGGGGCAGGCGTTTGCGCAATGCGGGGATGAAGCCGATTGCAAGGAAGGGCAGCGCCAGTCCAAGGCCAAGTGCGGCAAACAGCAACAATGCCGATGCGGTCGGCAGCAACAGCGCCGCCCCCAGCGCCGCTGCCATGAACGGACCGGTGCAAGGTGTTGCCACGAAGGCCGCCAGCAATCCGGTGGCAAAGGCGCTCGCCGGTTCGCCGCTGCGGGTGATCGATATGCCCGGCAACTGGTACAAACCAGCGAGGTTCATGGTGATCGCGACCGCAAGGAATAGCAACGCGATGACCACTGCCGGTTGCTGCAGCTGGAAGGCCCAGCCCACCTGCTCGCCGCCCGCGCGCAAGGCCAGGATCACGCCACCCAGCGCCACGCAGGCGAGCACAACGCCCGCCGTATAGGCCAGCCCTTCGCGCCGCGCCTGGGCTTCGCTTTCCCCGGCCCGTGCGAGGCTGATCGCCTTGAGGCTGAGGATCGGGAACACACAGGGCATGACATTGAGCAGCAATCCGCCCGCCAGCGCCGCCAGCAACAGCCATGGTAACGCCGGTCCGGCATCGCCCTTCTTGAGGTATTCGCCTGACATGGCTGGCACGTCGCCCGCAACCGCTGCAAGGTGGACACCCTGCGTCTTGTCGAAGGCAAGAATCGCTTCGATTTCCTCAGGCGCAACCGCATCATCGGCAAGATCCACCTCAGCCACCAGCATGTCGCCATCGCGCGCAAAGGCCTGCGCCGACGAGTATTTGACCAGTTCGGTGTTGGCGATGAACAGATGCGGATCGGCGATCTCGAAGCTGCGCGGCAGCGGGATTGCGAGCCGCAGCTTGCCCGCGCCAAGTTCGAAATTCGCCTGCTTGTCGAGCAGCGGCGGTATCGCTCCCATCCATGCAGCGGTGCGCGCATCCGGTCTTGGCGCGGCACCCATCGGCAGCGTGAGTTCAAGCAGCCCCCTTTCGCGCACGCACAAGGTATCGCTGCAAGCGAGCCACTCCGCGTCGACCGCGAGATTCATCACCCCGCGCGACGATTGCTCCGGCGGAATGCTGACCGGGATCAGGACGGCGTAATCGCCCTTGTAGACGTGATTCATCAGCCCCGCGATGAGCAGCGTTTGCGGCACGGGATACTCCGGCGCCCCGGCCTGCCACCCTGCCGGCATCTGCCAGTCGAGTTCCATCCCGAAACCCGCATCGCCGGGGTTCTTCCAATAGCCATGCCAGCCCGGCTCCGGCGTGAAATGGATCGCAAGTTGCAGCGGCTTGCCCGGCTGTGCAGCCGTGAGTGCAACCAGCTCCGCGCGAATATGCTGCTGCCCGGCTGCCTGCTGCGCCCATGCAGGCTTTCCTCCGGCAAGGACCATCAGCAGGAGCGCCAGGATCAGGCGGATCGAAAGGGAGGAAATTCGTGGCAAGTTCAGGCCTGCATTGGGTTCGGCCTGCCTCTAGTCGCCCAGCAGCGCCAGTGCAATGGACGCGCTGGTCAGGCAGAACGCCTGAACGTCCTTCCCAGCGCCATCAGCGGAGAGACGACAGCCAGCGCGCCGCCCCAGCCTGCCGGCAGCGGAACCGCGCCCAGATCGGTCGGCCGCGCCAGTTCGAGCAGCAACGCCTGCCTGCGATAGCCGCGATTGCTCGACAGGCCGAGCGAATGGCGTATCCGGGTGGCAAGGTAGCCGACATCGCCCAGCCCGGCCCCGCCATGCGGTATGTCATGTTCGATCAGCCGGAGCGACAAGGCGCGAAGGCGGTTGGCTCCCTCCGATTTCGACAGTGCGGCGAGAGCAGGCGGGATGGCCGAGCCAAGGGTCTTTTCGCACAGGTTGAACGCAGCTCCGGCAAGATCGGGAATTGCATTGTCGCGGATGCACTGGGCCAAAGCCTCTGCACCGCTGGCATCGAGCCCGGCAAGCATATGGTCGATATCGACCAGCCACTTCAACCGCGCCCAGCCATGCTTGGCACCGTGGACGAGGACATAGGTAAAGTGGACGTCTTCGCGCAGGACGGGCCAGGGGCGATCTTCGCGGCGCACCACATGGTCCCGCCAGCCTGCATCCAGCTGCGGCAGGAAACGCGGATTCTGGACCGTGCGCCAATGCAGGTCGAGCTGCGCACCATCGCGCTTGCGGATGAACGAGAAGGCCGAATGCAACGCCATGAAGTTGGCCCGGCGTGCAGCATCGAGTTCGAACCTGGGATGATACCGCTCGAAACCCTCATCCGCGAGAATTCGCTCTGCATCGGCAATGCGATCCCGGTCGACCAGCAGGTCGACATCGATCATCTCGCGCAGTGACGGACGTTCGTAATACCGCTCGGCGATGGCCAGCCCCTTGAGCACGGCCCAGTCGATTGCCTCGGCAGAGAACCGCGCCTCAAGACGGTCAAGCACAGCCCGCGATCGCAGGTAATTGGCGGCGTTGACGCTTTCGTCTTCCGCCAATGCATCGACGACGGCTGGCGGCAAATTCAGCCGGGTGGAAGACGCTGCAACCAGCGCGCCCACACGGTGACGTTCGACAAGCAATAGGAACCTCGCCCAGTCGACATCATCGGCAGATACAGGTTCCGCTCCACTGCTTGCCGGGCACCCAATGGCATTCGCAAGAAATTGCAGTTCGCGATCGGAAAATGCCGACATTGGTGAAAACCGCCCCCCTGCCCGCTGCATGTTGGCTTTACCTTGCCGTGGCAAGAGACTAGCTCACGCCCAATGGCGATTTCGCACAAAATATTGCCCTCCGGTCACGTCCGGCAACCATGAGCAAGGCACATCTTGAGCAGGTCACCCGGGCGGCAAACACGCATCTCTTCATCCTTTGCCCCAACAACAGCGGGTCGACCTATCTCTCTCGCGCGCTGGCAGCATCGCAACATGTCTGGAGCCTTGAGCACGAGGGACAACATGTGCTGGGCTTTGCCGGTCCGCAGACGCTGAATTCCCCGTGGCCGCTGATCTGGGGCGCAACGCCAGAAAGCCTCTCACACTTCCGCGACAGCCCGGACTACGATTGGCAGCGCACGCGCAAGGCATGGTATGTGCAGGCGGAAGCGCACCGCCCGGATGCGCCCGTGTTTCACACCAAGGCCCCGCCCTTCCTGCTGATCGCAGATCAGTTGCAGGCCGCTTTCGAGCAGGCACGCTTCATCATCATGGTACGCAATCCCTACGCGGTCCTGGAGGGGATCCTGCGTCGCTGGCAACGCGCGGAAAATGCAAAGCGCGATCTTGACCTTGCCACCATCGCCGCGCGCCACCTCGTAACCTGTTTCGACTACCAGCGGCAGAATATGGAACGGCTCGCAGGTTGCTCGACAAGCTTTACCTATGAACAATTATGCGAAGCACCCGTACACACCGCGCAGAGAATCCAGACGCTGGTGCCACAGCTCGACGATCTTGACCTGACACAGCGGCTCAAGGTCAAAGGCATTTATGATGAGCCTCTTCGCAACATGAATGCCGAGCAAATCGCGCGACTGGGCAGCGAAGAGATAGCAACGGCCACGGCGATATTTGCGCCATATCGCCAGCTGTTTGCGGATTTCGGTTACGCGCTAATCGATTGACCGCAGCATGGGGCATGCTAGGCCGAAATGGCAGATTTCAGGGGGAAAATCGGCATGCTGCCCGAGGTGACCAAACCGCATACGATCAGGCCGCTGGGCCCGGTTGAGTGTGAGCGTTTGGCGGCGATGGTTTCACGGATTTCCGCCGCGACCTGGGCGGGTGAGGACGCCCTGAAGGAAAACGATTTTCCGGTCTTCCATCACACCCGGCACATTGTGTTCCGTTTCATCGAGAGCAATCGCGACCCGGCGAAATGGTACGCCAACCCCGCATGGGATGTGTGGGCGCCGATGCTCCTGCCGGTCATGGAGCAGGCCATCGCCGAGTACGGCTTTGCAGAACCGCAGTTTCCCAAGGCCATGCTCGCGCGCCTCGCTGCCGGGCACCGGATCGACCCGCATTATGACGGGGCCGGATCGAACCTGCGAACACACAAAATCCATGTCCCGCTGTTCACCAATCCCGATGCCCTGTTCCTCGTCCGCGACGAGAAAGTGCATCTGGAACGCGGATACGCTTACGAGGTGAACAACATCGTCAGTCACGGCGTTGAAAACGGCGGCAGCGAAGATCGTATTCACTTCATTTTCGAAGTCTACGACGCCGCAGCCACGTTGCCGGGCGAAGAACAGGCCGAGCATGCCGCGCTATAGGCTCTACGGCTTTACCCTTCAGTCCGACATCGCCCTGCCCGCCCTGCCGCAGATCGTCGGTGGCGATCCCGCCGATGCAGACGTGGAAATATCCGCCGGACCAGTGCCCGAAACAGTGCATATGGCGACCAGCTTCCGCAACTGGGAGGCAGAGCCGGGCTGCTTCCTGAGCACCTTCCACGAAACCGGTCGTTTCCTTGTCAGCGATGGCAGGCACATCCGGTACGATCGCTTCGACGGGGCCGATGACAGCCAGGTCGTCTCGATCCTGCTTGGCACCTGCATGGCGGCCCTGCTGATGCAGCGTCGCATCCTGCCGGTCCATTCCTGCAGTGTGCGGACCGAGCGTGGGGCCATATTGGTGATGGGTATGTCGGGCGCAGGCAAGTCGACCATGCTTGGCGGGTTGCTCGACCTCGGCTTGCCGATGATGGCGGACGACGTGACCGGTCTGGTTTTCGACACCGATCGTCGCCCTACCGCCTTGCCAGCCTTCCCCGCGACCAGGCTTTGGGCGGACTCGCTCAGGCGGCTGGGCCATGATACCGAAGGATTGCCGCGCGTCCGGACCGACATGGCGAAGTATTACCGCGCAATCGACTATTTCCATCCCGATCCGGTTCCGATCCGGGCCATAGCCTATCTTCAACCGACCAATCTGGAGCAGGCAGCGTTTACCGAACTGGATCCAGCAAAACGGGTCGAATGCCTGTCGCGGTTCGTCCATCGCAAAAACTTCCTGGCAGGGATGGAACTGCAACGCTGGGCTTTCCAAGCAGCAGTGGAAACGGTCAGGCAAGTGCCGATGTTCCACCTTATGCGCCCCGCCCACTGGGTCGAACCGCGTGAACTGGCCGAGCAGGTCCTTGGAGCTATCGCACAGGCGGAAACAGCCGTTGAGGCGGCAGGGCAGTGAACAGCGCTGTCTTCGGCCCCGACCGGACAATCGTCTGGCTGGCTTCTTATCCGAAATCGGGCAACACATGGCTCCGGGCCTTGCTGACCAAATATCTCTGCCCCGACGAACCGATCGACCTTAACCAGCTGATCGGTGGCCCCCTGACGTTCGAACGGTCGGCGCTGGATGATTTTGCCGCGATCGATTCCAGCCTGTACGATCCCGCCGCGCTCATCCCCTATCAATCGGCCTATCATCGCAGTTTCGCCCTTGGCGGGATGCAGCCGACATTTGCCAAGACGCACAGTGCGTTCGTGACCACGAACGATGGCGTCGCGCTTTTCCCGCAAGAAGCCAGCGCGGGCGCAATCGTCATTGTGCGCGATCCGCGCGATATCGTGGCATCCTACGCCCATCACGAAGGAAAGTCGCTCGAACAGGTTGTCGCTCGCATGGCCGACCATGATGCGTTGCAGGATTTCTGGCCCGATCACGCCGGGAACTCGCTCCCCCAGCTGTTGTCGAACTGGTCGGACAACGTCACATCATGGCTCGACCAGAGTTCGATCCCGGTCCATCTCGTGCGTTATGAGGATTTGCTCGGAAATACTGCCGCGCAGCTTCGCAATGTCGTTCGATTCTGCGATCTTCAGGTCGATGACGACTTGATTGCAGCGGCGGTCGATGCATGCCGCTTTGACCGGTTAAAGGCAGCCGAAATCACAGGCCGGTTCACCGAGAAGCCCCGGGCAGGTCGTTCTTTCTTTCGGGCAGGCAAAAGCGGGGACGGAGCATCCGAGACGGGTGAAGTTCTGACGGCCAGGGTTGTCCGCGATCACCGCCGGGTGATGCAGCGCGTCGGCTATTGCCAAGCCGGTTGAACCGTGAAATCCATGTTACATGAGCGACATCAGTCTTACGCCCGATTCCATCGCCACCCGTAACGAAGACGTCCTCTACAGTGAGGTTGCCGACGGCATGTCGTTGATGGACATAGAGAGCGGGCGATATTTTCATTTCGAGGCAACCGGCGCACGGATCTGGCTGAGCCTTTCGCCAGGCACGACCTTCGGGCAACTATGTGCCAATCTGGGCTCGGAGTTCGAGGTTGAACCCGAACAGTGCGAGCAGGAAACCCATGAATTTATTTCCGAACTACATGCGTTGGGTTTGGTGGAAATTCAGGGTTAGCGATATGAGAACGCGGCGATATTTCGCTTGCAAATTCTCGGATAATCTATCTATTGTGGTTACTTAAAACGCGTTTCGTTGGGGAGAAACCATGTCCAAGTCGGTAAATACGAACGATGGCCGGAAGGCTTGGCAGAAGCCGGCCGTGCGTTCCATCACGCCGGTCAAGCGCACTGCCGGTGGCGCGGTCAGTCGCACGACCGAAGATCCGTTCTACAATCCTTCCTGATCCGCACGAAGCGGTGATTTCCGGACATCTCCGGTGTCACCGCTTCGCTCAAGCGCGGGATTACTGCTGCCAGCAACAATAGATGTCTGAGCTGGCAGCATATTGTGCAGCACGCGGCTGCCGGGCATCAGCAGGCTTTACCCGATATGAAGGCGAGTGTGGCTCGCTTGTCCTTCACGCTCATGCCCAGCTGGCAAGGCGCGACGAGATCGAGCGCGCGCTCGGACGTGACCAGTGTGCGACCGATGCCGCACTGATCCTTGATGCCTATCGCAAGTGGGGCGTCGAACTGACCGATCATCTCACCGGCGATTTCTCGATCGTGATCGAGGATCGCGCGAAGGGAATCGCAACTGCGTTACGCGATCACATCGGCAGCTGGCCACTATTCTACAGCCTCGCCCCATCGGGCAAACTGCTGTTTTCAGACGATCTGGCCGCGCTGAAGGATGCAATCGGCGATTGCGCGCTGGACGATAGTTATGTGGTTTCGGCTTTGCTCGGCGGGCGACGAACACCGCTCGACAGGACCTTTTACCAGGCTCTCCGGCGTCTTCCGGCGGGGCATCGACTGGAAGTAAAAAGCGGAACTTCGAGGGCGACGCGATGGTGGCACCCGTTCGAGCATCCGCAACTGGCGGACCGTTCGATCGACAGCCTGGTGGAAGAAGGCCGCACGCTGCTGCGTGACGCCATTGCCGACCGGATCGATGCGACTCACAAGACCGGCATCCACGTCACCGGCGGGCTCGATTCGTCTTCTATCCTGGGACTCGGGCTTCCCCTACTGCGAGGCATTGGAAGCACCGCTGTCGGGTTTGCGTGGCAGGAACCTGCCAATACCGATGAGGGCCCAAGGGTGGCTGCGGCCGTAAAGATGGCAGGTATCGAACTCCACGCACCAAAGCCGGATCTCGCAATGCTTGACGGCCTGTGGCGACAGGACTGGGCATCGGGGCCGTCGCAATGGAACCTGCTTCACGAGCTGGCGGTGCAGCGCGCCGCGCAGGACCTCGGGGTAAGCCGAATCTTCTCCGGCTGGGGCGGAGATGAGGCAATCAGCTTCAACGGGCGCGGGCTGCATGGCGAATACCTCGCTGCGCTGCGTTTCGGGAAGCTCGCCAGCCTCTCGCCAAGAGCGGGCCTCCCCGGTTTGGCAAGCGCCGTGCGCACCGGATTGCGTGAGCTTGCTCGTCCGCGATTGCAAACCGCCGCCCTATCACCGCAAAACCTGCTCTCGGGCGAGGCGCTCGCGAGCTGTTCCCCCTCCCCTGCCAAGGACGCCGATCTGCGCTCATGCCGTTCGGCGATGCGATCGATCCTCGACCTCGGGACGATCACCGCACGGATCGAGGACTGGGCCATGTCGGGCCGCGAGCATGGCATCGAGTACCGCTATCCCCTGCTCGACCGAAGGGTGATGGAATTCGCCTACCGCTTGCCGTCGGGGGTATTTCGCCGGGGAACGACCGGGCGTTGGTTCTTTCGTGAAATGATGCGAGGCATGCTACCCGATCCCATTCGCTGCGAGCGATCGAAGGCCGAGGATCTGCGGAGCACGGCACTGATCGAGCTGGTCCAGCAGTCCTTTCGGTCGCTTGCGAGCGAAGTGCGCGACCGGCGCAATGCGTTTGCCCGCGCGCATTATTTCGACATGGACAGGCTGATCGCGGCACTGGAATCGCCGCCGGGCATCGGCGATCCAGCGCTTGGCCAGCTGCGCCGCGCAATACAGTTCCTCGACCTGTGAGCATGGAGCGGCCATCCGAACTGATAACGGTCAGCTCGACCGATTTCCTTGCCGGGACACAGGTGATGCTCGCATCATTTCTCGACACCAACCCATGGTTCACGGGCAAAATCATCGTCTTGCATGACGATCTCGATGCCATCGCACAGCGCCGACTGATCGATGACTTCCCGCAGATGGAGTGCCGCGAACCGACCGATGAACTGCGCAACCGGGTGTCGCATCTGGTCGCGCACTATCCCCACCTCGAAACACGGCAGCGACGCTTTTACTCGCTCGATGTGATCGATGGCGCCGGATCGGAGACCGCATTGTTCGTCGACAGCGACGTGGTGTTCATGCGATCGATAGAGGATGCGGCGAATTATGGGGCGGCGCTCGTCGCTTGCGGTGACCGTGCAACGATCATGGGCCGCACACGCGATCCGGCGACCTTGCGGGAAACCAGCCACGCCAGCGAAGTTCCCGGTTTCCGCAGCTTCAACGCGGGATTGATGATGATCGCATCCCGGCTGCGGGGCACCGGCACGCGCGATGATGTCCTCGAAAGCCTCGATCCCGACGCCTGGGCATCGGTACAAAGCGATCATACCGACCAGGCGGTGTTCAATCGCCTGTTCGGGCAGCAGGTCCAACTACTCGATGAAGGCTTCAACCGAATGGTTGGCCATGGAACGCGCATGGCCGGGGCCGCGCGCTGCCCGGTCGAGGATGCACGCGTGCTGCATTTCAATGGCCCGGCCAAGCCATGGCGCATGGACAACCGGGTCCGCGAAATGACGCAGGATGCCGACTATGCCTTTGCGCTTGCACGCTGGCACGAAGCCTATCGTCGCTTCCTGGCGCGGCCGGGGCGAAACTAGCGGCTGCGACGCAGGACGATTTCCGAACCGGGTGCGAACTGCCCGGCAAGCGCGGTCTTGCTGCCATCGCGCCACGTCACTTCCAGCCGCGTTCCCTGCTTCGCCTGACCGATACCGAAATGCGCCTGTGGGTAGATACCGCTGCCAAAGCCTCCGCTCTGCCGGATCTCGCGCGCACGTTTCACACCGTCATCGGTCGTCAGCACGATCCGCGCACCGACACCATCGCGATTGCCGAGCGCATCTTCCAGCCGCACCCAAATTGCGCCGCCCTGTGGCGCATCGTTGCGATGCACGATTGGCTGGGTAACCGCCGAACTGCGGATCACGTCCATATCGCCATCGCGATCGTAATCGATCAGCGCGTAGGTGGTCGAAGGCACGTTGTCAGCGAGGCCGAAATTCTCTTCCGCGCGTACGAAGCCCTTGCCCGCGCGATTGCGATAGAAGGCATTGGGCAGCGTGTTGCGATGATAGGCCATGCCAGTTGCGACGAAAATGTCCTGCCAGCCATCCTGATCGAGGTCGACGAAGCGTGAATTCCAGCTCCAGCCCGGCTGGGCGACGCCATTGGCCTTGGTCACATCCTCGAACATGCCCTTGGCATTGCGCTTGAAGAAGATGTTGCGCTTGCGGATGCCGCCGACATAATCCTCCCGCTCCATTACCTCTTCGGCATCCTTGAAGCGCGGACGAGCGGCAACTTTGCACATTTTCTCCCATTCGCCGCCAAGCTTGGCGAGCTGCGCGCAGTCGCTGGTATCGTTGACGAAACTGGCGCGCCATACAAGGCTCTGCGCCGCACAGACCCAGCGATAGGCCGCATCCTCGATATTCGCGCATTCGGAATAGAGTGAATGGGCCGAATTCATCGCCATGCTGCGGCGGCGAAGCTGGAGAAAGCACTCGCGACTATCCTCGACCCCGAATTCCTTGAGCGAGCAGTAGCTGAGTTCGGGCGACACCGAATCCACCCGCCAGTTGTCCCACGCGATCTGCGCGACGTAGAATTCGTCGACCAGGTCATTGTCGGTATCGCCCATGTCCACACTCATCGAGGTGCGCGTGAGATAGGGAACAATGCCATCCGATTTGCGGGCCAGGCGGAATTTCCGGTCTCCCTGGTTGAGGTAGATCTTGTCTGCGGTGGAAACATCGTCACCGATGATGAGGTCGGGCAGTCCGTTGCCATCGATATCCTCGATCAGCGAAGTCAGGCTCTCGCCGGGAACGCCGGTCAGCACCTGCGTTTCGAAGCCGCCCTTCCCATCGTTCCAGAATATCCGGTCCTGCGATGACAAGAGGTAGGGGTTGCCATTGTTCGCGCTGGTGCCGATCGTCCAGTTCGCCGCGAGGATGTCGAGATCGCCATCATTGTCGAGGTCGGCAAAGCCCGGTGCGCCGACAAGGCCTGCTTCGCCATTGTCGAGATCGACGCGGTCCTCCCACGAAAACTCTCCATCGCGATTCCAGAAGATATGCGTGCCCTGGAGGAAGGCCGAAACGAGCATATCGGGCCGTGCATCGCCGTTGAGGTCGCTCAGCATCACCGTCCCGACGAACTGGCCATCGACCGGACCAAGCGAAAGCGGAACCTGTTTGAACGCTCCGCCGACATTGCGAAAATAGGCAAGCCCGCCAATCGCGCCGCTGCGGGCGAGCACGATATCGACCCAGCCATCGCCGGTGGTATCGCCAGCGGCAAGCCCCCAGAAGAAGGTGTATGGCTCAAGCACTTCGAACCCGGTCGTTTTCGGCGGGAGGTCGAGCCCGATCTCGTTGCCCATCAGCCGGGTGAAACCTTTTTCGGCACCGGTGCTGGGGGCGTTGAGCGGGGCGACCTGTGAAACCTGAACCGCACCCGGCCCGTCATGCTCGACAGCGAGAGCAGCCGGTACATAGTCGACCGCCGGGATAGCGTCCCGGTCGAGCTTTGCGAAACTCTGGCTCACCTCACCCGGAGCGATCCGCAGGGATTTGGCGTTGGCAAGAAAGGCGATGTTCGCCTCGTGCCGGTCCTCCTGTACCGTTTTGTCGATCCAGTTCGCAGCCACGCCCAGTACAACAGCCAGCGCGGCGAGCGAGGCCATCATGGCGAGCGATATGCGCCATGAAATCGCCCGACCCACGATCATCATCGAATAGACGCTGTAGCAGCCAAGAGCGAACAGCAGCGGCATGACATAGCGCACTGGCCATCCCGCGTTGATCAGGATGACCGCAAGGATGACGTCGAACGCAATCGGCACCGGCAGGAAGATGCACACCGCCGCAATGAAGCCCATCGCCAGCAGGATCGTGGGTGTCGATGTCGGCACACCGATGGCACGGCGGAAATCGTCGAAATCGAAGAAGGTGATCAGGATTGCCCCGAGAGCACCGGCAAGCAGCATCATCGGCACGGTCACCGCGATGATGAAAAGCAGGTTGCGACTGAAAGTCTTTGCCAGCCAGGCGAAGGCCTTGGGCCAGCTGTCGACATCCGACGCCGGTACAGGCAGCGGGCGCAATGCCTCCAGCTTGCGGGCGATCCAGCCGCGGCGGTCGTCCACCTTGCCCTGCATCCGCGAAAGTGCTGCGTCGTCCATCCCATCGGCGTGGAATATGCGGGTGAGGATGGGCACGCCGATCAACACGAAAGCGAGCGCCCCGACCAGCTTGAGCGTTGCCATATGCAGCGGCAGCAAGGCGAAGGACATGCTGACTACGATGACGTTGAGCGTGGGCGATGCAACTAGCGCGCTCAGCGTCGTTTCGAGCCGCATCCCGGCACTATGCAATCCGCGTGCGATGGGCGCAGCGCAATTGACGCAGACCCCCAGCGGGGTCCCGATGGCAGCGCCCAGCGCGGCATTGGCGAAGCGGTTGTTGAATCCGCGCCGCTCGATCAGCCCCAGCAAGGTCAGCGCACAGGCCGCGAACAGCACGCCGAAGGTCATGCCTTTCCAGTTGGTGTAAATCCAGTTCACCGTGTTGACGGTGATGTCCCACAACAGTCCGCTATCCGGCACCCATTCGAGCACCTCGTCGAAGGCAATACCGCTCATATTGGTATCGCCGCCCATTGCGGCCTTCTGGTTGAGCGCCGGGTAACGCGACTGGGTCCAGAAGAAGATCGCGACGACAAACGTCAGCAGCCCCGACAAAACGACCCGGCGGTCGCGCAGCAGGTTGGCGAAAAAACTGCCCTGTTCAGGCGCTGCGGCAGATGCCATGAATTCCCCCCCGACGGGCCGCATATGGCAGCCCGCAATACTCTGTCCCAGTCAGGTCTATGGAACTGCGGCACAGCCCGCAACAGCTATTGCAAACTAGCGGCTTGTCAGTGGCGGGCGCAGGCTTCTAGGAGTGCAATCCATGACGGATAAACGCGATCTTCTGATCCTCGGCGGCGGGCTCGTCGGGATGACCATGGCGCTGGCTGCGGCGCGCAAGGGCATCGGTTCGCATGTGGTCGACCGGGCGGACCCGGCGGAACTGACCGCCGACGGTTTCGACGGGCGCGCATCGGCCATTTCCACGGCCAGTTGGAACCTGTTTGCCAATATCGGGCTGGCTGAGCGGCTTGAACCGCATGGCTGCCCAATCGATACCATCGCGGTGACCGACCAGATGAAGCCAGGCTCGATCGAGTTCTCGCCCGAACCGCATGAAGGCACGCTCGGCCGGATGTTCGCCAATCGCGAATTGCGCCTCGCCCTGTTCGAGGCAGCGCGCGAGGAAAGCCTGATCACCTGGCACGCAAAGGCCGAGATCGTCGAGCGGGTGCGCGGCCAACATGGCGTGTCTGCCCGGCTGGCCGACGGGCGCGAACTGACCGCCAGCCTGATGATCGCTGCCGAGGGACGAGGCTCCCCGACACGCGAAGAGGCGGGTATCACCATCGCCAAGTGGGATTACAGCCACCGCGCGATGATTGCAGGTCTGGCGCATGAAAAACCACACGACAACGTCGCTTGGGAAATCTTCTATCCGGCCGGCCCGTTCGCGCTCCTGCCGATGCTCGACGGTGCAGACGGCTCGCACCGCAGCGCGCTGGTATGGACGGTGGGCGAGAAGGATGCAGCGGGCACGCTGAAGCTTTCCGACCGCGCATTCCTCGCCGAAGTCGAGAAGCGGATGGGCGGGATTTTCGGCGCGATTCATTCGGTTGGGCCGCGATCTTCATACCCGCTCGGATTTCATCACACTGCGCGTATCACCGGTGAACGCCTCGCGCTGATCGGCGATGCGGCGCATGGTATCCACCCTATCGCCGGGCAGGGTCTCAATCTCGGCCTGCGCGATGTCGGTGCGCTGGTGGAAGTGCTCGCCGAAGGCATGCGGCTGGGGCTCGATCCGGGCGATGCGCAGCTTATGAAACGCTACGAAGACTGGCGCGGGCTGGATTCCTTTACCGTGGCCCTCGCGACGGACGGGCTGACGCGGCTGTTCGGCGTTCCCGGCAAGGCGGCATCCGCGCTGCGCCGTTTCGGCATGGCAGGCGTCGAACGCATCCCTGCGCTCAAGACCTTCTTCATGGATGAAGCGCGCGGCGTTACTGGCGACGCGCCCGAACTGCTGCGCGCCTGAAGCCGGGTTATTCGGTGGTTTTTTCGACCGGGCTTGGCTGCTCGATCTTCTGGCCTTCGCTGTCGCGCAAGCCGCTCGATTCCCCGATCGCCGATGTTTCGAGGATGTTGAGCGCATTCTGGATCGAGGCATAACGCCGCGCGTCGGCGATCCATGCCGCAGCAGCATCTGCACCGGGCAGCGTCTGCACCTCCTCAATCGCTTTCTCCACCCGACCCGCTTCGAGCGACAGGCGCGCGCGATAGAGCGCACGGTCAGGGCGGGTCGAAGCCGTGGTTTCGCGGCGGATCACGAACAGGTCGCCCAGTTCCTTGCGAAAACGGGAGAAGGAGGGGCCTTCGTTGGGCGTAACAAGCGTCGGCCCCAGTCCTTCGAGTCGGGCGATCAGCTGGTCGAGCCGGATCGGACGCTCCGAGGCTTCGAGCACGATCCGCACCGCACCGGGCTGGGCGATGCCGAAACGCAGTTTGAGCTGGTCACCCAGATAGCCGAGCTGCTCGCCGCGTTCGAGCGTCCGGCGCGCAGCAAAAGCGATCAACAGGCCTTCAGCCCTGCCTGCATTGCCCGATGCCGCCTGCGCCTGGAGATCGAGCCGGGCGAGCCGCTGTTCTGCCGCTGCCAGGCGAGATTCGATTCCGCCCTGTTGTTCGGCCACCCTCTCGACCGCCTGGGTCGGGTTCTGCGCCGCTTCGGTTGCGGTTGCGCTCGGATCAGGCAGCGGCGATTTGGCACCCAGCGAAGGCCCCTGCGGGCCTGTAGCAGCCGCAACCGCCTCTGTATCACCCGCAGTATAATCGCCTCGCCACCAGAAGTAGCCGGCTACCACTCCAGCGAGCAGGAGGGCGCTCAGGGCCACACCGATGATCGCCTGAAACGATCCGCTCTTGCGGCGCGATCCGCTATAACTATCCATCACAATCCGTTCTGCGACCCAGCAGCTATTCGTCTACCGGTGTAATTCTTAATCGTTCTTGCACATGTAAAGCGCCAAGGCCAGCAATGCGCCGTTTTCGGGTGTTTCGGCAAGCTCGACGCTCGCCCACCCCTCACCCGCTGCCTCCGCAATACGCGGCGCGAGCGCGGCGATTCTGAGGCGCTGCCGGTCGATTCCTTCTTCGTCGCAACACCGCGCAAGGCTCTTTCCGGCATTGGCCGAGTGGAGGAGGACAATACCTCCGTCCCGCAATGCTCCGATGGTTTCCCCTGACAACCGCCTTTCGACCACGCGATAGATCACCCGTTCCGAAATCCGCTGATTGGCCCGGGGGTGGAGTTCGACGCGCTCCTCACCAGCCAGTCGGAGCAGGTGGATCGATTGCGCAGGCATGTCATCGAGCAGTTTCTGTAACCCGCCGACCCCGGTCCGGGCGACAGCAAAACCCGCCTCCCGCGCCGCCCGCGCTGTCGCTTCACCAACCGCCAGCACCGCAAGCCCGGACAATCGTGCAAGTCCGGGGCCGCCGTGACGAAACACATTGGCGCTGCCGACCAGCAGCCCGTCAAACGGCAGCGGATCGGCCACTTCCCAGGCAACCGGTTCGACCTCGAACAGCGGTTCCCCCGCCATTGCGAGTCCCAGCGCCTGCCCATCGGCCATCGTCGCGGAAAACCCCGGTTCGGGCCTGAACAGGAAAACGCGCGTCATGCCCCGCCGTCGAACAGGGCTTTTACCTTCGGGCTCGCGCGCGACAGGAGATCCTGTGCCAGCCCGGCTGCGCCACCTTCGTCGATGGCCGGGAAACGCGCCTCACCCTCGATCATTTCGCAACCATCGCCGCTGAAGATAGCGGCACGCATCGTCATGGCTCCATCGGCAGATCGGCAATCCACGCCGATCGGGCTGTGACAGGTCCCCCTCAGGTGCCGAAGCAATGCGCGCTCATGTTCGACTTCCCGGCGGCTGGCCTCGTCGTCCAGAGCAGCGATGGCCTGGAAACCCAAACTGTTAGCCTCGAGGCATTCGATCCCGATGGCTCCCTGCGATGGCGCAGGCAGCCAGTCACAAACCTCGAGCGGTGTCCCGATGCCGCTTTCGCCCAGCCGCTCCAGCCCCGCTGCTGCGAGCAAGGTCACGTCTGCCTCACCCGCCTCAAGCTTGCCGAGCCGCGTCGCCACATTGCCGCGGAAGGTCACAACCTTGAGGTCGGGCCGCTGGTTGAGCATCTGGGCTGCCCTTCGCGGTGCGCTGGTGCCAACCGTCGCCCCTTGCGGGATCGCGGCGACACTCTCTGCCCCCACCAGCACATCGCGCCTGTCGGCACGCGGCAGGATCGCGGCAATAGCAAAACCATCGGGCCGGAAGGTCTCCACGTCTTTCATCGAATGGACCGCCGCGTCGATCCGGCCTTCGACCAGCCACTGGTCGAGTTCCTTGGTCCACAACGCCTTGCCGCCGATTTCGGCCAGCGGGCGGTCCTGGATCTTGTCACCGCTGGCGACAACCTTCACCAGTTCGACCTCGTCGCGATGCCAGCCATGCGCAGCGCACAGCCGCGCGCGCGCCTCCTCTGCCTGCGCGACTGCGAGCGGGGATTGCCGCGTCCCAAGCCTCAACCTGACCTGTTTTACGTCTGCTGGATTTGTCATGCTTTGCTTGCCCTAACCGCCCATGTCGCTAAGGGAAAGCGCCATGGGGATCGTTCTCGGCATTGAATCGAGTTGTGACGAAACCGCCGCCGCGATCGTCACCACCGACAGGCGCATCGTAGCGCAGCGGATCGCCTCGCAGGATGAAGAGCACGCGCCCTATGGCGGGGTCGTGCCGGAGATCGCCGCGCGCGCCCATGCCGAAAAGCTTGCCCCGATGATCGCCGCCGTGATGGACGACGCCGGGCTGGAGCTGTCTGACCTTGATGCGATTGCTGCGACTGCAGGCCCCGGCCTGATCGGCGGCGTGATGGTCGGGCTGGTCAGCGCCAAGGCACTGGCGATGGCGAGCGAGGTTCCGCTGATCGCGATAAACCACCTTGAAGGCCATGCATTATCCCCCCGTTTGGCGGATGCCGAACTCGAATTTCCCTACGCGCTGCTGCTGGTCTCGGGCGGGCATTGCCAGATCCTGCGCGTCGATGGCGTCGGCAAGTACCGCCGCCTTGCCACCACAATCGATGACGCGCTGGGGGAGGCTTTCGACAAGACAGCCAAGATCCTCGGCCTCGGCTATCCCGGCGGTCCGGCAGTCGAAAAGCTGGCGCGTGAGGGCAATCCGCAGGCAGTGCCCCTGCCCCGACCGCTGGTCGGCAGCGGCGAACCGCATTTCTCCTTCGCAGGGCTCAAGAGTGCCGTTCTGCGTGCCAAGGAAAGCGGCCAGCATTCCGACGCCGATATTGCCGCAAGCTTCCAGCAGGCGGCGGTCGATTGCCTGCTCGACCGGCTTTCGATCGCGTTTGATACGATGGATGATGTCCCTGCCCTCGTGGTTGCCGGTGGCGTCGCAGCCAATCAGGCCGTGCGCGGCGCATTGGAAACACTCGCTGGCGAACGCGCCATGCGTTTCGTCGCCCCGCCGCTGGCACTGTGCACCGACAATGCCGCGATGATCGCGTGGGCCGGGGCGGAGCGGCTGGCTTCGGGTCAGTCCGACCCGCTCGATATCGCTGCAAGGCCGCGCTGGCCGCTCGACCCCGAGGCCGAGCCGGTACGCGGCGCAGGCTACAAGGCATGAGAGAACCGGCATGAGCGCAGTTGGGGTGATCGGCGCGGGCGCATGGGGCACAGCCCTTGCGCAAATGCTCGCCAGTGACGGGCGCGAAGTGCTGTTGTGGGCACTCGAAAGCGATGTCGTGGACGAGATCAATACGAGCCACCGCAACACGCCCTACCTGCCCTCTGCTGCGCTCGCACCGAATATCCGCGCTACAGGCGATCTCGCCGATCTCGCGGCTTGCGACACCCTGCTGGCAGTCACCCCCGCACAGCATCTCGCATCCATCATCGGGCAACTTGCCGCTGCACCGTCCGATCTCGTGCTGTGCAGCAAGGGGATCGAGGCGGGCACCGGGCGAACGATGAACGAAGTCGCCGCCGAATTTGCCGGGGAGAGTGCAATCGCCATCCTTTCCGGCCCCACATTCGCCCATGAGGTCGCGGCAGGAATGCCCACCGCCGTCACGCTCGCCTGCAGCGGCGGGGAAGCGCAGTGGGACAGGCTTTCGCCAGTCATCGCCCGCCCGCAGTTCCGCCCCTATTATTCGGATGATGTCATCGGTGCGGAAGTCGGCGGCGCGGTCAAGAATGTGCTGGCTATCGCATGCGGCGTGGTCGACGGGCTAGGCCTCGGCCAGAACGCACGCGCGGCGCTGATCGCGCGCGGCTATGCGGAGATGCAGCGGCTCGGCGATGCGCTGGGCGCACAGCGCGAAACGCTTGCCGGACTGTCGGGGCTTGGCGATCTTGTGCTGACCTGCTCGTCCACCTCGAGCCGCAATTTCTCGCTCGGCAAGGCGCTGGGCGAAGGGAAATCGGCGAGCGAACTGATGGCCGACCGCCGCACGGTTGCCGAAGGTGCGCATACCGCGCCCGTGCTGCGCGAACTGGCGCGCAAGCGAGGGGTGGCGATGCCCATCGTCGAAGCGGTCAATGCGCTGCTCGAAGGTGCCGATGCAAAATCGGTCGTGGCGCAGCTGCTCGCCCGCCCGCTGAAGGCCGAGTAGGGCAAAGCGCGTGAGCGACGGCACCCAACAAGGTGATATGGCCGCACTGGCCAAGGGCGGGCGGACCAATGTGTTCGGTTTCGTCCTGCGGCTGGCGGCGCGCATACCCTTCCTGCTGATCGCCACCCGGCTCTACGGATCGGAATCGCTTGGACGCTTCGCTTCGGCCTTCGTGATGATCGAAATCCTCGCGCTGGTCTGCTCGCTGGGCGAAAAGCGCGGGCTGGCGCAGCGCCTGACCGAAAGCGACGAACCGGCAGTCAACCTGGTGTTCGACGGCTTGTTCGTCGCCCTGCTGCTTGGCAGCGCAGCGGCGCTGGTCCTCTGGATCTTTCCCGAACCGATGTTCCCCAACGGGACCAACAGCCCCTATGACCTGTGGCTGGTGGTTACCATTCCGGCGTTTGCGCTGACCGAGATATTGCTCGCAGCGCAGGCCTACAAATATGACATTGCCACCACGGTGCGCGCGCGCGCCGTCGTCGAGCCGTGGACGATATCGATCATGGCAGGCGTGTTCTTCTATATTCCGGCGACGCAGGAAGCGGGCCTCGCGCTGGCCTATATTGCATCGATCTTCGCTGCGCTGCTGACGGCTGCGTGGCCATTCCTGCGCACTTACGGCCTGCCGCAAGGGTGGCGCCCCAACCCCAGGGCCATGGTGAAAATGACCAGCGGTGCACTGCCGCTGGTCGGCGCCGATGCGATCGAGCGCGGGACACGCCTGCTCGACATCTTCATCCTCGGCTTCTTCGCTGCGCCATCGGCTGTCGGCATCTACTACGTCGCGCAACAATTCGCGACGCTGCCGCAGAAACTCAAGACCAGTTTCGAGCCGATCCTGAGTCCGGTCATCACCCGCAACCTGAAGGAAGGCAACCTCTCTGCGATTGCCGCGCAAGTCCGGCAGGTCGGGTTCTGGATCATTGCGGTGCAGGCAGCGATTGCGCTTGCGCTGGGCGTGCCGGGTGAAGCGGTTATGGGCCTGTGGGGGCCGGACTATGTCGGCGGCACGGGGGCACTGGCCTTCCTGCTTGCTGCCGAAGTTGCCGCAGCAATGGCAGTCGTGTCCGAAAGTGTGCTGGTCTATATCGCACGCAAGCGGAACCTGGCGATTTCGGTTGGTATCCTTGCCCTGCAGGCAGTGCTGACCGTGGGGCTGATCATGCTGGCCGAGAAATTGGGCTATGGCGAGCCGTTCAAGGCGGCGGGCGCAGCGCTGGCCCTTCTGATTGCGCTTGCTACCTCGAGCCTGATCAAGGCGCTGCTGCTCAAGAAGCTGCTCAAGGCCCCGGTCAGCAACTGGCGCTGGGCACTGGTCTGGGCAACCGCGCCAGCTGTCGTCGTCGGTTTCGCCGCGACTCAGCTGCCCGAATGGGCCGAGCTGATCATCGGTATCCCGGCGATCCTGTTCACCTATGGCTATGTCATCTGGCACAAGGGCTTCGGGCCGGAGGACCGCGTCCTGTTCCGCAAGAATATCGGTGGTCCCCAACCGGAAGACGCCTGACCGCAGCGCTGCATTGTCGTCGCGATCGACACGCCATGTGCATGGCATTTCGTCGCTCCTGCAAAACGTTCAGTCGCCATTCAGTCCATGAGACGATGTTACATGGCGGACTGAAAAGGGAGTGATGACATGCAGGTGGGACGTCTTTTCTTCGCCGTATCGATGGTGGCACTGGTTGCAGGCTGCGCGACGAACCGCACTGACGAAGTTGCGGTGGGCACGACCGAGGTGAAACCGGTTGACCGCGAAGAGGTGGCAAGGCCCAGCCCCGTCCCAGCTCCGCCTGAACGGGTGGTGGTGACAGGTTCTCGTGTCGCAAGAGGTAGTTATGACGCTGCCGTGCCCATCGCCGTCGTGTCGCAGGATGAGGTTGAACTGGCGGGTACGACAACCGTCGAAACCCTCTTGAACGAGCTTCCACAGGTTGTTCCGCCAGTCGATCAGGCCGGACGCAAGGTCGAACCCGGCTACCGCTACTACGTCCCCCCCGTCATCGTCGCGACCGATCCGGGGCGCGAGCAATATGACGGTGAGGAGGTCTCCCCCGTCAAAGTCGCCGCGTCCGAGCCCGTCTCGACCTTTTCGGTCGATGTCGACACCGGTGCTTACGCCAACACCCGCCGTTTCCTCACGCAAGGCCAGATGCCGCCGCGCGCTGCCGTGCGGACCGAGGAACTGATCAATTATTTCCGCTACGATTATGACCGGCCCGATACGCGCGAAACGCCGTTCAGCGTCTCGACCGATCTGGCCGTTACCCCCTGGAATGCCGATACGCGCCTGATGCGGATCGGCCTGCGCGGTTACGACCTGCCGCAAGACAGCCGCCCGCCGGCAAATCTTGTCTTCCTGCTCGACGTGTCGGGATCGATGAACAGCCCGGACAAGCTGCCGCTGGTCAAGACCGCCATGCTCGGCCTCGCCAACCAGCTGACGAGCAAGGACAAGGTTTCGATCGTGGTTTATGCCGGTGCCGCCGGGCTGGTGCTCGAACCGACCAGCAACCCGTCCGAAATCCGCAATGCGATCAGCCAGCTGAGCGCGGGCGGATCGACTGCGGGCGGTGCGGGGATCGAGCTGGCCTACCGCATTGCCGAGGCAAACCGGATCGAGGGCGGTGTCAACCGTGTCATCCTCGCCACCGATGGCGACTTCAATGTCGGCATTTCGGACCGCGACATGCTGGTCGAGATGATCGAGAAGAAGCGCCAGACCGGGATCACCCTGACCACGCTCGGCTTCGGCACCGGCAATTACAACGAAGCCCTGATGGAACAGCTCGCCAACAAGGGTAATGGCAATTACGCCTATATCGACAGCGCACTCGAAGCCCGCAAGGTGCTGGGCGAGGAAATGGGTTCGACCATCTTCACCATCGCCAAGGATGTGAAGATCCAGGTTGAGTTCAATCCCGCCGTGGTCAGCCAGTATCGCCTGATCGGCTATGAAAACCGCGCGCTGCGTGAAGAAGATTTCAACAATGACAAGGTCGATGCGGGCGATATCGGCGCAGGCCACCAGGTTACCGCGATCTACGAGATCGTACCTGCGGGCAAGAGTGGCTGGATTGAGCAGCGGCGCTATGAAACCCCGCTCTCGGCCACCGCGAAAGAGCGCAGCGCAGAGGCAGCCTATGTCAAGCTGCGCTACAAGCTGCCGGACCAGGATACATCCAAGCTGATCACCACCGTAGTGCCGACTTCCCGGCTGGAAAATGCCACTGCGCCGCGCGGTGATTTCGGCTTCGCGGTGGCGGTTGCAGCTTTCGGGCAGAAACTGCGGGCGGACAACCTGCTCGGCAATTTCGGCTTTGACGATATCGAAAACCTCGCCGGGCGACAGGGCGATTTCTATCGTCAGGAATTCCGCAAGCTGGTCGGCGTGGCCGAGGGGCTGGACGAAACCGGGCGCGGCGGCTGACGAAAGCTTCGCGTCGGGTCTTTGCGAGCCGGGCAGGCATGGCTAAGGCAATGCCATGCCGCTTCGCCCCTCTGTAGTTGTCATTGCCGGCGCGCTGATCTGCGCGACAGGCGGCCTGCTTGTCGGCCAGGCCGGTGACGATGTGCTCGCACAAGGCCTTGCTGCGCAGGCAGGGCAGGCACTTGAGAAGACCGATGCCGCACAGGTGAAAGCCGATTTCGGCCTGTCGGATGGCGACATGCCGACCCGCCATGCAATCCTGAGCGGCGGGGAGAGCCTCGACGAAGCCACCCGCGCCATGGCTGCCCGCAAGGTGGCCGCCATCCGTGGTGTCGGCGGCGTCTACTGGATCGACGGCAGCTTGCAGGCCAAAGGCGACGAGCCTGCCCTCGCCCCGACTCATTGCCAGGACGAGGTCGAGGCGCTGCTGCGCGCGCGCACTATCCGTTTCGAGGAATCCTCGGCATCGATCGAAGCAGCAAGCAGCGAGCTGATCGATGAGGTCGCCGCTGCGCTGCGCCCGTGCCTTGGCAGCATCATCGCGGTCACCGGCCATACCGACAGCTCGGGGCCGGAGCCGGGCAATCTCGCCCTCTCGCTCGAGCGCGCGCGCGCCGTTCGCGAGGCGCTGATTGCACGCGGCATACCGCGCGATGGCCTGCGCGCCCGCGGCTTCGGATCGAGCAAGCCGGTCGAAGGGCTGGCCCCCACCGATCCGGCCAACCGGCGCATCGAATTCTCGGTCATCTCGACCGTCCCGCTCACCCCGACACCAGTCGATACACCGGGCGCACGCTGACATGCCGATAGCCTATGAAGTCGTCGCCCTCGCCCTGCTCGCCTATACTATCGGGCTGGCGCTCGGCTGGGCGATCTGGGGCCGCTCGCCCCGTTCCGAAGGAGAGAACAAGTCATGAGCGAAATGCTGCAAGCCTATTGGCCGATCATCGTAGTCGCACTGCTGATCGGCATAGCGGTTGCCTGGTACATTTTCGTCGCCACGCGCAAGACGCGGGTAGAAACCGACACCACCGATGTGCTCGACGATGGCAAGGGCCCGGCCGGGCGCAACCAGGCGCTGATCGATGCCGCACCGGCGGCGACCGTGCCTGTGTCCAAAGTCGAACCCATTGCGGAGCCAGTTGTGACGCCCACCGCTCCACCGGCTCCCGGTAGCACGGATGACTTGACCCGCATCAAGGGTCTCGGCCCCAAGCTGCGCGACCTGCTGGCGACGCTCGGCGTGACCCGTTTCGAACAGATCGCTGCCTGGACCAGCGATGACATTGCCGAAATCGACAGCAAGCTCGGACGGTTCGAGGGGCGCATCGAGCGCGACAACTGGGTCGCTCAAGCGAAGTATCTCGCCGCTGACGATATGGCCGGTTTCGAGGGACAGTTCGGCAGGCTCTGAACGCGCTGGGAACTCTTCCCGACATCGGTGATTGATCCGGTGGGGCACGGCGCGGGAATGGAGAAGCGGGATGATGGCTCAGAAGGTTCTTGTCGCGGAAGACGACTTCATCGTTGCGTTCGATTTGTGCGAGACGATAGCCGAAGCAGGATATTCGGTCGAAGGCCCTCACCGCGATATTTCGTCGGCCCTGCTGGCCGCGCAGAAAGACAAACCCGATGTCGCGATCCTCGACGTTAATCTGGAAGATGGGCAATCCTACCGGCTGGCCGAACGCCTGATTGCCGACGACATCCCCATCATTTTCCACTCGGGAGACTACTCGGTCGAAGAAATGCGCGATCGCTTCCCGCGCGCCCTTGCCTGCGCCAAGCCTTGTCCTCCGGGCGACCTGATCGCCAGAGTGCATGAGGCGCTGGATCACCGTATTCCGGCCTGAATTCCTTCTATCCTGCTGGCGTCGGTGCGCCGGCTGCATTACGCTCACGGCACAATGCCCAAGCTGCGCACCATGTCTGCCATGCCAGCCGCCGAATGGATTGGCTTTTTCGAGGCAACTGCCTGTGTGATCTGGGCGCGCCTGCTGGTGGCAATGGTTCCGCTAAGGCACTGGCGCAACCAGATTGCCGATGGTGTGGAAGCCAGGGGCGATCCCCCGATACTCTCTGAAACCGAGCGCGATGCGGTGCGGCTGGTTGCGCGTTCGATCGGTCGTGCGGTGCGCAACGCGCCGGTTTCGCTGGTGTGCCTGCCGCAGGCGCTGGCCGCGCGCTGGATGCTCCGGCGGCGCGGCGTCGCAACGCAACTCTACATTGGCACCAAGCGCGCTGCCGAAGAGAACCGGGAATTCCACGCCTGGCTCAAGGCCGGACGCACATGGGTGACCGGGCATTGCGAAGAACAGGATTATGTGACTTTCACCCGCCAGGCGGTGTGATTCGATGATGACGATGGTTGCCCTCACCTGCGCAAATCGGCATGGGGCTATCAAACTAGTTTCAGGAGTAACCAATGCCATCTGAGCATGGAAACGCGATGGTGCCGTTTAACTGGGAAGACCCGTTCGATCTCGAATCGCAGCTGACCGAAGAAGAGCGGATGATCCGCGACGCGGCGCATGGTTTCGCGCAGGGCGAATTGCAGCCCCGCGTGATCGATGCCTTTGCCAGTGAAATCGATGCCCCGGAACTGTTCCCCCTGATGGGGCAGGCCGGCTTGCTCGGCGTCACCGTACCGGAGGAATATGGTGGCGCGGGCGCCAGCTACGTCGCCTATGGCCTCGTCGCGCGCGAAATCGAACGCGTCGACAGCGGCTATCGCTCGATGGCCTCGGTCCAGTCCAGCCTCGTGATGTATCCGATCCAGGCCTATGGCTCGGAAGAGCAGAAGCGCAAATATCTCCCCGGCCTCGCTTCGGGCCAGCTCATCGGCTGTTTCGGCCTGACCGAACCCGATGCCGGTTCCGATCCCGCCGGCATGAAGACTGTCGCGCGGAAAAATGGCGACGGTTACGTTATCTCCGGCTCCAAGACGTGGATTTCCAACGCGCCCTTCGCCGATGTCTTTGTCGTCTGGGCCAAGAGCGAAGAGCACGGCGGCAGCATTCGCGGTTTCATCCTCGAAAAGGGGATGGAGGGGCTCTCCGCCCCCAAGATCGAAGGCAAGCTGAGCCTGCGCGCCTCGACCACCGGCATGATCGTGATGGACGAGGTCAAGGTGGGTGCCGACGCGCTGCTGCCCGATGTGCAGGGACTGAAAGGCCCGTTCGGCTGTCTCAACCGCGCGCGATACGGCATCAGCTGGGGCGCGATGGGAGCGGCGGAGTTCTGCATGCATGCCGCGCGGCAATATGGCCTCGACCGGCACCAGTTCGGCGTGCCGCTCGCCAGCAAGCAGATTTACCAGCTCAAGCTGGCCAATATGCTGACCGAAATTTCGCTTGGCCTCCAGGGCTCGCTGCGCGTCGGTCGCCTGATGGATGAAGGCCGCTTCGCGCCGGACATGATCTCGGTGGTGAAGCGCAACAATGTCGGCAAGGCGCTCGAAATTGCCCGCCATGCGCGCGACATGCATGGCGGCAACGGCATTAGCGGCGAATACCAGGTCATCCGCCACATGGTGAACCTCGAAACGGTCAACACCTATGAGGGCACGCATGATGTACATGCCCTGATCCTGGGCCGCGCGATTACGGGGATCTCGGCATTCTGATGCGTCGCTGTCCTACATGCGAAGGCTATGGCAAGGTGACCGGATGATTGTGGCAGCCCCCTCGATTCCGGCACTTTTGCCCGGCCCTGCGGCGGGGAAGTTTTCTTGCCTTTGGACAGTGTTCCACTTGGCGCACCAAGGGCGCTATCCACGATGATGAAACTCTACGGATATTACCGCAGTTCAACGAGTTACCGGCTGCGTATCGCGCTTGAGCTGAAACAGCTGCCTTACGAAAATGTCTTCGTGAACCTGCTCGAGACCGAGCAGAAGGGCGAAGCCTATACCAGCCGCAACCCCTTCGGTTCGGTTCCGATGCTGGAAGCGGGCGGCAAGGACAGGGTCCAGTCGATGGCGATGATCGAGTGGCTCGACGAAGCCTATCCCGATCATGCCCTCCTGCCAGTCGATATCGAACAGCGTTATGTCGCGCGCGAACTGGCTTATGCCATCGCGACCGAGCTGCATGCCCCGCTCAACCTGCCCGTGCTCAAATATCTCGCCAGCGAGTACGACAAGTCGAAGGATGAAATCGACAGCTGGTACCGCCACTGGCTGGCGCGCACGCTCGAGCCGCTGGAAAAGCGGCTGGCGCAGCTTGGCACAGGCGATTTCCTGTTCGACGCACCCGGCTTCTTCGAGGTCGTGCTGTTGCCGCAGGTCTATAATGCCCGTCGCTTCGAATTCGACTTTTCGGCCATGCCGCATATCACGCGGATCGAGGCGGCCTGCCTTGCCCTGCCCGAATTCCAGCGCGCCTATCCCGACAACCAGCCAGAAAGCCCGGAGTACAAAGGATGAAACTCGCCACACTCAACGATGGAACCCGCGACGGGAAACTGGTGGTCGTGTCGAAAGACATCACCCGTTACTGCGCGGCGGGCAATATCGCGCCGACGCTGCAGGCCGCGCTCGACGACTGGGACAATGTCGCCCCGAGGCTGCAGGCGCTCTACACCGATGTCGAGCATCAGACGGTACCGTGCGAACGGTTCCATGAACGCGAAGCGCATTCGCCGCTCCCTCGCGCCTATCAGTGGGCCGACGGCTCGGCCTATATCAACCACGTCGAACTGGTGCGGAAAGCGCGCGGCGCCGAGGTGCCCGAGAGCTTCTACCACGATCCGCTGATGTATCAGGGCGGGAGCGACGATTTCCTGCCCCCGCGCGGTGATATCCCGCTGAAAGACACGGCATGGGGCTGCGACATGGAAGGCGAAATCGCCTGCATCACCGACGATGTGCCCATGGGCATCTCGGCGGAGGACGCGGCGAGCCACATCAAGCTGTTGATGCTGGTCAACGACGTATCCCTGCGAGGCCTCATTCCGGGGGAACTCGCCAAGGGTTTTGGCTTCTTCCAGTCGAAGCCGGCAACTGCGTTCTCGCCCGTCTGTGTCACGCCCGATGAACTGGGCGAGGCATGGCAGGGCAATGTGATCCATTTGCCGCTGATGGTGGACTACAATGGCGCGCCGTTCGGCCGTGCGAATGCCGGGGTCGACGCGACCTTCAGCCTCGCCGATCTCGTCGCCCATGCTGCAAAGACCCGCAATCTTGGTGCCGGCGCGATCATCGGGTCAGGCACGATCTCCAACCAGGATGCCGATGGTGGCCCCGGCAAGCCGGTCAGCGAAGGCGGTCTCGGTTACAGCTGTATCGCCGAGATCCGCATGATCGAGACGATCTATGACGGCAAGCCGGAGACCCGCTTCATGGCGCCCGGCGACACGGTAAGGATCGAGATGCGCGACAAGGACGGACATTCGATCTTCGGCACGATCGACCAGAAGGTTGTGCAGGCCTGATCGTCAGCCCCGGCAGTTGCCGCCTGACACCATACGGCTATCCGAGAGCCGTCCGACTATCTCAGCTGGCGAGTTTGCCCGCCAGCCTCGCCACCCTGGCGCCGAGGTATCGCGCGCCATCCAGGTCGATATCGGACGGCTGACGCGATCCGTCGGGTGCGGCAATCGTGCTTGCGCCATAGGGCGAGCCGCCATGCACCCCGTCAAGGCTCATCTGGCCCTGGAAACCATAGTCCAGCCCGACAATCGTCATGCCCATATGGAGCAGATTTGTAATCATCGAGAACTGGGTGGTTTCCTGGCCGCCATGCTGCGTCGCGGTTGAGGTGAACACGGCCCCGACTTTCCCGACCAGCGCCCCGCGCTGCCACAAGCCACCCGTCGTATCCCAGAAGGCTGCCATCTGGCTCGTCATGCGGCCATAGCGCGTCGGGCTGCCGACTACGATGGCATCATAATCCGCCAATACCGAAGCGTCGCCGATAACTGCATGCGCATCATTCGGGGCGAATCCCGCAGCCTGCGCCACCTCGGCCGGTGCTGTTTCCGGGACACGGAAAATCGTCACATCCGCCGATTCCGATCGGACACCCTCGGCAACCGCCTCCGCCATGGCCGAAGTGTGACCATAGGACGAATAGTAAAGCACCAGAACCTTTGCCATTTCTCACAAACTCCTCTTGCCCGCCTTCGGCGCAGGCCTCTCCCGTGATGCGAATCGATTGCATTAGTAGCATGCAAACCAGCAGAACCGCACCAAAAGGCCCGACCGACATAGACACAGGCGCCGCACATGGGAAATCATTTATGTGTCCACTTTAGGATTGCCTCGATAGATATCCCACATATTAGCGTTATTTTACAGCTTTGTATCCCGCGCCGAGGTGGATTCTCTAAAAAAAGTGTATCCAGAAATGTTGACCGATGCCGCAATCCGGCGTAACCACCTCTCCTACTAGCATGCAGGGCAAATAACCTGCGCAAATGGGAGGTTGGGATGACTTGGACGGCGCGACGCTTTCGCATTTCCGCAAGCCTGATAGCTCTTGCTGCGCCTGGCGCAGCAATGGCGCAGGAAAACGAGGCAGATCAGGGAACTGAGGCGGCGAGCCCTCAGTCCGGCATTGGCGAGATCATCGTCACGGCACAAAAACGTAGCGAAAACCTGCAGAAAACCCCCGCTGCAGTTACAGCAGTCAGTGGCGAGCAACTGGTCTCAAGCGGGGTGTACAACCTCGCTGCCGCACAAGAACTGGTGCCCGGCGCCCGCTTCCACCAGGAAGGCAATACCACGCAGGTCTTCCTGCGCGGCATTGGCTCCAATCTCGACTTTGCGAATGTCGAACCTTCGGTATCGTTCAACTTCAATGGCGTGAACATTCCGCGCGAAGGCACGAGTGTTCCGTTGTTCGACATTGCCAGCTTCGAAGTGCTGCCCGGTCCGCAGGGCACCCTGTACGGGCGTAGCGCCATCGGCGGCACGGTAAATGTCGGCTTCCGCCGCCCCGAATTCACTGACAGCGGTTTCGCCAAGCTGGAAGTCGGCAATTACGACCTCATCCATGGCACTGTTGTCGCCAATGCAGCGCTTTCCGACCAGATCGCCATCCGCCTTGGCGCCGACTACACATATCGCGATGGCTTCATGGAAACCGGTTCCGATTCAAAAGACGACATCGCCGTCCGCTTCGGCCTGTTGTACGAACCCAGTTCCTCGTTCAGCTTGTACACTTGGGCTTACACGACCAACAAGCACGGCAACACGTCGAACCTGGTCAACAAGGGCTCGCGTGCGTTGTACGACAATGCAGGCAATCTGACGGGTTTTGCATTTGAAGAGGATGCATTCCTCAGGGACCGCCCATGGGATGACCTGCGCCCCGGCGCGCTCGCTTCGACCGCGCCGTTCGGCCAGCCGACCCCGTCAACGCAGAATTACAACAACTACGCGGTCGGAACACAGATCGATGCCGATCTGTCGGACACTGTGTCGCTTACCAACATCACCGGTTACGTCTTCCTGGATGCGGAAACCGAAGTGTACTGGCTCGGCGTCCTGCCGGCCTACAAGCTCGACAAGTATCGCATGCTCAGCAACGAACTGCGTATCTCGGGCGATACGGACAAGCTGAAATGGCTGGCCGGGCTTTTCACCTACCGCAACCGGATCAGCGGCCTCGGCATCGTCGGCACAACCCTCGGCCCGAGCGATCCCAACCTGCCTCTCGGCGGGGTCTTCGGCCTGCCGTTCTATTCGTCGAATGTGCAGCGGAACGTGCTGAAAGGCGCGGCAGTCTTCGGACAGGCGACGTATAGTGTAACCGACGATCTGCGCATCACCGTCGGCGGGCGTTATGGCGTCGACGACAAGAAAGCGAACGGCATTTCTCTGGAAGCGCCGCAGAACATGCCTTACACTTTCGACCACACCTTCAAGCGGTTCGACTACAAGGTGGGCGTCGAATACGATGTCGCCCCGACGGTAATGTTCTACGCAACCTACCAGACGGGCTATCAGCCGGGCACCTTCAACGAAATCGAGGATCTTCCCGGCCGCAGCAACCTCGTGAAGACGGGCAAGATGAAGGGTATCTCGGGCGGCTTCAAGGCACGTTTCCTCGACGATACGCTGCAGATCAACAACGAGGCCTTCTACTACGTCTATAACGATCTCGCGATCCAGGCGTATGATGCCAGCAAGCTGTTCAACGAGATATTCAACGCGGGCAAGGTCACCATCCCCGGTAACCAGCTCGACATCCTCTACAAGCCGACCACGGAAACCTCGCTCAACCTTTCGGTGAGCTACGTCCATGCGCGCAACAAGGACTTCATCACGCCGGCGGGTGACAACTACAACGGCCTCGCCGGGCCTTACGCCGCAGACTGGACCATTGCCGGGGGGATTTCACAGGACTTCCTGTTCGGATCGAACTACGTCCGGGCATCGGTCGACGCCCGATACGAAAGCGAGTGGTTTGCCGACTTCATCCATAATCCGGGCACCCGGCAGGCACCCTATGCGAAGGTCAACGCCTCGCTGACCTATTTCGACGATGACGGATGGGATATCGGCGTCTGGGGCAAGAACCTGACCAACGAAGCGGTCATCGCTGCCACGGCGGCAGCCGGCATCCCGGGGCCAGCAACCGCCTATCTGTCCGAACCACGGACCTACGGCCTGCGCTTTGGCGTAGAGTTCTGAAGATGTCAGGTCCGCTGTCAGACAAGGTTGTGATCGTGACCGGTGCCGGGGGGGGCATCGGTCACGACGCAAGCAGGGTGCTCGCTGCGGCAGGTGCGAAGGTCGTCCTGTCCGACATCAGCGAGGATAGCGGCACCGCTGCGCGCGATGCCGTCCTGGCCGACGGGGGCGAGGCGATTTTTGTGCCTGCCGACCTCGCAAGTGAGGCCTCTATCGCCGCACTGGTCAAAAGCGCGGTCGACCATTTCGGACGGTTGGACGGAGCCTTCAACAATGCCGGGGTCGAGCAGCGCAACAAGCCGGTGGCCGAGCTTTCGCTCGAAGAGTGGGAGCATGCGCTGCGCATCGACCTGACGGCCGTTTTCCTGTGCATCAAGCATCAGGTGCCCGCCATGCTGGCGTCCGGAGGTGGGTCGATCGTGAACACCGCGTCCTCTCTCGGTCAGGTCGCAATCCCCGGGGCATCGGAATATATCGCCGCGAAGCACGGCGTTATCGGGCTGACACGCGCGGCTGGCGCTGACTACGCAGCACAGGGCGTCAGGGTGAATGCCGTGCTGCCCGGCATCATCGAAACCCCGATGATTTCGCGCCTGTCGTCCGATCCGTCTTTCACCGCGATGTTCGACCAGCTGCGCGCGCGTCATCCGATCGGCCGCTTCGGGAAACCGAGCGAGGTGGGCGAGGCGGTTGCATGGCTGTTGTCCGATGCCGCATCATTCATTAACGGCGCCGCTGTTGCAGTCGACGGCGGCTATCTATCCATCTGAGAACGAGAGGTTTTTCATGTACTCCCTATCCCACGCAATCCCTGTAAACCCGGCAGGTGTCGAACCACAACTGACGCGAGAGCAGGTCTGGCGCGGGCTGGAATTGAAGGCCGAAAACGCGATCCCCTTCGTCAACGGCATGTCGCAATGTGACGTGCTGGAGCGGGACGGAAACACACTCACCCGGGAAGTCACCTTCAAGGGGTCGCAGCACAAGGAACTCATCACCCTGTTCGAACCGATCCAGGTCAATTTCGACCGGCTCGACGGAACCGGGTGGATCACCAATACGATCAGCGATTCCGAGGCAGGCCTGTTGCTGACCTTCACTTTCGGCATCACTTTCCCCGGCATCGAAGAGGGCACTCCGGCGGAACAGGAACACGGCGACAACATGCGCGGTGCCTACACCGGCGCGGTCGCCGCGACGCTCGACCGGGTACGCCAGATGGTCCGCGACGGCGAGCTTTGAGGAGCGGGTGATGGGAGAGACAGCCGCAACCGATACCGGCCCCGCCGCGCAAGCAGAAGACTGGGCAGCAGCGTTTTTCAACGATGCCGACAAGCTTCACCTGCCAACACTGATGAACTGGTTTGGTGAGGCCATCGACCTGCGGCTGGGAAACAATCCACCCATCACCGGGCTTGATAACGTGCACCAGACTTTCGAGCAGTTCTGGTCGACTCTCAAGGGCATGAAGCACGAGCGGCAGCAGCTTGTGGTCGATGGCGATACCGTGTTCCAGGGCAGCATCGTCACTTACACGCGGCTCGATGACAAGCAGGTCTCCATGCCCGTGGCGAGCCATCTGCGCCGGAGGGCAGACGGACGGCTCGACCGGCTGTGGATCTACATCGACATGTCTCCCCTGTTTACCGAGGAATAAGCGATGATGGACGACCGGCTCAAAGACAAAACCTGCATCATCACCGGATCGGGCGGCAGCATCGGCAGGGCCGCATGCCTGCGTTTCGCTGCCGAAGGCGCCAATGTCGTAGGATGCGACATCGCTCCGGAAGGGGCCGAAGAAACGCTCAGGCTGGTCGAGGATGCAGGAGGATCGATGATCTCCATCCATCCGGCTGACCTGACCGACAAGGCGCAGTGTGAACGCGTGGTTGCAGCGGCGGTCGATCGCTTCGGCAGTCTCGATGTGCTCTTCAACAATGGCGCGATGGCCTATTTCGCGTGGATCGAAGACATGACCGACGAGATGTGGTCGAAGACGATCAACGAGGAACTAAACCTCGTTTTCCTGATGACCCGCACGGCATGGCCCGAACTGGTCAAGAGCAAGGGTAATATCGTCAACACGGCATCGCTTTCCGCATGGGCCGGAATCGAGCTCCTGCCCGGCCTTGCCCATACGGCGGCGAAGGGCGGCGTGCTTGCGATGACCCGCCAGCTGGCGATGGAAGGGCGCAAGCATGGCATCCGCGCGAACTCGGTATCGCCCGGCACGATCGAGACCAACCAGACCCGGTTCATCCTAGAAGATCCGGAATGGTGTCGCATCCAGTTGGGCCGCGCGATGATCAACCGGATGGGCCAGCCCGAAGAAGTCGCCGCGGCGGTCGCTTTCCTCGCGAGCGACGACGCATCCTACATCACCGGCACCGACATCGCCGTCGATGGCGGCGTGCGGGCATGGTGATGCCGCTTCAATCCGCCGAACCAGGAGACACGCAATGAAGAATGCATGGGTTCTCGAGCGTTTCGCCGCTGTCGATCGCAAGGACATCGACGGATTCATCGACATGTTGAGCGAGGATCATCAGTTCATCTTCGGCGCCCGTCCGCCGGTCGTCGGCAAGGATGATGCGCGGGTGATCGTCAACCAGTTCTGGGCGATGATCGGACGCCTGCGCCACAATATCTGGCGAGTGCGCGAGGCGGGTGACATCGTCTATGTCGAGGCGCTGATCGAATACGAACGGCTCGACGGCAACGTGGTGCTGGTGCCCTGTTGCGACGTCGTGCGGCACAATGGCAGCGAGCTGATCGAGCAGCGTGCCTATCTCGACCAGACGGCGATTTTCGCCGACCTGTCGAGCGGCGAACACGTCTACAAGGACCACTGGATCGATGACATCCCTGCCGCGCGCGCCGCGCTGGGCCTGGCCGCAGAGCCGGAGTTCCTGTGATGGATTACGAGCGCGAAATGCGGCGACTGCTCGACGAAGAAGCAATCAAGCGCGTGATGCTGCGTTTCGGTCGTTCGCTCGATTTGGGCGACTGGCCGGGTTATCGCTCCTGCTTTACCGACAAGCTGCTGGTCGATTTCCAGCGTCTGACCGGCCAGCCCAAAGTCCTCGTCGACGCGGATGAATGGACACGTTTTGCCGACCTGATCCTAAGCCCGGTACGCCGCCACCACGTGTACACCAATTTCACCGTCCTGCTCGATGGCGATCGTGCAACCGGCAACTGGTACATGACCGCACGGCACTGGAAGGCAACCGACCTCGGTTCGTCGACCTACAACCAGTTCGGCTGGTACGATTCCAGTTTCATCCGCCTCGATGGCGAATGGAAAATGGACTATATCAAGCACGACTTCCAATGGGTCGATGGCAACAACGCCCTGTTCGACATGGGTGAGGAACAGCTCGTTGCCCAGATGGGCCGCGTCTTCACGCCGGAAAACATCGCTGCGGCACAGGCTCTCGCGCAGGGGGCAGCCTGATGCCAATCATCACTGCCCGTATCCTCACCGGACGATCGACCGAGATGAAAGCCGATCTGGTGCGCGAGCTTGCCCAGGCCGCAGTTCGGGCGCTCGGCGTGCGCGAGGAACAGATCCGGGTGCTGATCGAGGAATATCCGCCCGAACACTGGGGTGCAGGAAGCAAGACCAAGACAGAACTGGACGGGGGTAGCAATAAATGACCGACCTATATCGCCTTGCCGTGATCAAGCAGGGAACGACGCGGCTCGCCGTGGTCGAGAAGGATGGTGCGATGGTGCCGCTGCACCTGCTGATGGGCAGGCAGGAACCAAGCCTCGATCTCGATGCGATCATTGGCGACTGGGACACGCAGGCGGCGAGCCTCGACGCGGCAGTCGCGGGCGGCGATGCGCTGTTCGGGTCCTCGGGCATCAGGGCTGACCAGGTCGAGTTCGCCCTGCCCTTCACCCACCCGGGGACACTCACCTGTATCGGGGCAAATTACCACGACCATGTGGCCGAGATGCCGGTACCGATGACGCCCGAATATCCCTATGCTTTCATCATGCCGACCCGCAACACGCTGCGCGCAAGCGGCGAGGCGGTCGAAGCACCCCGGGGCGTGGCCTGTTTCGACTTCGAGGCCGAACTGGCAGTCATTGTCGGGTCCACAGCCAAGCACCTGACGCCCGACAATGCCCTCGATTGCGTAGCAGGCTACATGAATTTCAACGATCTTTCGGCGCGAGACTGGATTGCCTCACGCCCAAAGATCGGCATCGACTGGGTTCGGCACAAGGCGCATGACGGCTTCGGCCCCATCGGCCCCTACTTCGTGCCTGCCCGTTTCGTGCCCGATCCTCAGGACATTCCCGTCAGCCTGTCGGTCAATGGCGTGACCAAGCAGGACAGCACTACCGGCCAGATGATCTATGGGGTCGTGCCGATTTTGTGCCACCTTTCTTCGATCATGACCCTCCACCCCGGCGATATCATCGCCACCGGCACTCCTGCAGGGGTCGGACACGGGCGCACGCCGCCCGAATACCTCTCGCCTGGCGATGTTATCCGGATGGAAATCGGCCCGCTTGGCGAACTTGTGACACCGGTCGTATGAGTGGGCATGCCCACACGGCCCAAGGATGAATAGATGAACTCGCTTGCCAATATCCTGTCCCCGATTTCGCGCGATACGGAAGGAGCCGCGCGCAGGACGGCGATCGAGGTCTATGACCTGTTGCAGACCTCCATCCTCGACGGGACGCTTCCGCCCGGAACCATCATTTCGCAGGTGGCGATTGCCGATGCCCTGCAGGTCAGCCGGACCCCGGTGCGCGAGGCGATGCGCATGTTGCAGGAGGCTGGCCTGCTCACCTCCGAACCCAACTATCGCAGCCGCGTCGTCGAATTCGATCCGGTCGATCTCGACGCGCTCTACTGCAAGCGGATTGCGCTCGAATCGCTCAGCGTCGCGATTACCACCAAGCGCAACTCGCCGGGTGACGTGGCCGAACTCGAAAAGATCGTAACAGCGCTCGAAAGCCCGTTGGCACACAATGATTTTTCCGAATGGCAGAGCCTCCACCGCGAATTTCATCGTCACATCGCCAAAGGCGCCGGTGCCACGATGGTGGCCGAACTCGAACAACTCGAGAAACACTCCGAACGCTACCAGTCTGCCTACAAGGGTGCCCACATGGCCGGATGGTGGCAACGTGGCGAGGCGGAGCACCGCGAAATTCTCGAAGCGATACGCGCGGGCAACGCCGCACTCGCCGGTGAACTGACCGCTCGCCACCTCGCGCGCACGGCACTGGAACTGATGGCGGCTTTGTCGCCCGAATATGACTCCAGCCGCATACGCGACAGCCTGAAATTCGCCATCAGCGGCGGCAAGGGATTATCCGACTGATGCAAGTGCACGACACACTCAAACGCGAAGAAACGCACACCGGAACACTGCGCCAGCTGCGCAACTTCGTCGGGAACGCCTATCTTGAGGGTGGCAAGCCCTTCCCGGTTGTCGATCCCGCGACCGGCCAGCAGCATGCACAGGCATTTGAAGCCGACCAGGCGATCGTCGATGCGGCGGTAAAGGCAGCCGAGAATGCGATGCACGGCGAATGGGGCAGCATGACGCTCGCCGCCCGGCGCGCTCTGTTGCACAAGGTTGCCGACGGGATCGAGGCACGGTTCGATGAATTCCTCGCTGCCGAGATTGCCGATACCGGCAAACCGCACGCCATGGCGTCGCATCTCGACATTCCCCGTGGTGCAGCCAATTTTCGCGTGTTCGCCGATGCCATCGCCAACGTCCCGACCGAAGCTTTCGACATGGACACTCCCGATGGCGGCAAGGCAGTAAACTACTCTGTGCGCCGACCATTGGGCGTGGTCGGGGTTATCAGCCCGTGGAACCTGCCCCTGTTGCTGATGACCTGGAAGGTCGCACCGGCCCTCGCCTGCGGCAATGCCGTGATCGTAAAACCTTCGGAAGAAACGCCGTCCACCACGACACTGCTTGGCGAGGTGATGGCCGACGCCGGCATGCCTGCGGGCGTGTTCAACGTCATCCATGGATTCGGGCCGGGTTCGGCGGGCGAAATGCTCGTCTCGCACCCGGGCGTCAGGGCGATCACCTTCACCGGCGAAACGCAGACCGGGACCGCGATAATGCGCGCCGCAGCGCCGCATGTGAAGCCTCTCTCTTTCGAACTTGGCGGCAAGAACGCGGCAATCGTGTTTGCCGATGCCGACATGGATGCCGCAGTAGCCGGGCTCGCGCGTGCCGTGTTCCTCAACACCGGCCAGGTGTGTCTCGCTCCTGAGCGGATTTATGTCGAACGCAGCGTGTTCGACCGTTTCGTCGAGGGGCTGAAGGACAAGGCCCTCGCGCTGCGTCCGGGGCTGCCAACCGGCAATGGTATCGATCTCGGCCCGCTGATTTCCGCCGAGCATCGCGAGAAGGTGCTCGGCTACTATCGCCTCGCAGAAGAAGAGGGTGCCAACGTCGTTTGCGGCGGCGGAGTTCCCGATCTCGAAGGCGAGGCTGCTGGCGGCTTCTTCGTCGAGCCGACCCTGTGGACCGGCCTGCCCCACGACGCGCGCATCTGCCGCGAGGAAATCTTTGGCCCCTGTGCTGCGATCATTCCCTTCGACAGCGAGGAAGAAGCCGTCAGCCTGGCCAACGATTCCGCATACGGGCTGGCCGCCTCGATCTGGACTGGCAACCTTTCGCGTGGCCATCGCGTCGGCGCGAAGATGGAAGTGGGCATTTGCTGGGTGAACAGCTGGTTCCTGCGCGATCTGCGTACCCCGTTCGGCGGTGCGAAAATGTCCGGCATCGGGCGCGAAGGCGGTATCCACTCGATCAATTTCTATTCCGAACCAACCAATATCTGCATCAAGCTATGACAAGGAGAGGGTCATGGGAGAACTAGCCACGCCTGAAAGAGCGAAACAGGCAACCCGGGGCAGCCTGGGCCTGCGCTTCTATTCGCACGCAACGCTCGAATGTCTCGATATCGCCAAGACCCGGCGGTTTTTCGAGGAATTCCTCGGTTTCGAAACCGTCCAGATGGCGGATATTTCGTTCTGGGCAAGGTTGGGTGGCGACCAGATCATCGTGGTGGTGCAAAGCCCCACGGGCAAGAAGCAGGACATGCCATTCCTCAACCACAACGGTCTCGATGTTGCCACCGATGCAGATGTCGACGCTGCGTGGGCAACGATCAAGGAACACCAGGACGAATGGGGCATGAGCAAGGTGACCAAGCCGCTCGTCCAGCATGGAACCTACTGCTTCTATTTCACCGACATGGACGGCAACATGTGGGAAATCCTGTCGAACCCGGAAGGCGGATACCGCTGGGGCTTCGAGCGCGGCGACCAGGAGGGCAAAGGCCATATGTCCCGCGATTTCGCACGGCCTGAAACGACCAGCTGAGGGCCTGAAGATGGGCATCGACCTGCACGATATCCGCTATGCCAGGATCGGAACCGAGGATCTGGACACGAGTGTCCGTTTCGCAACCGAGATCCTCGGGCTGGAACTTATGGAGCGTGACGCATCGAGCGCCTATCTGCGCGGTGACAATCGCGATCACAACATCTGCTACACCAAGGGCCGCGAGACCGGCCATGCCACCGGCTGGGAAATGTCGAGCATGGAAGCACTGGATGCTGCCGCGGCGCAATTGGAAGCCTCTGGCGTCACCCTGCGGGCAGGCACGAACGAAGAGCGCGAACAACGCCGGGTTCATGGGCTGGTGGTGGTTACCGACCCGACCGGGAATACGATCGAACTGGTCGCCCGGCCCGCCGCGTGCGGCAGGCGCTATTTCGGCACCCGCGATGCCGGGATAACCTCGTTCAGCCATGTCGGGCTGCGCACCACCAATGCCAGCGTGGACGAGAAATTCTGGACGGGCGATCTTGGCGGCAAGGTCAGTGACTGGATCGGCGATGCCCCGCTGATCCGGATCAACGAAATCCACCACAATGTTGCCCTGTTCCCCTCCACCTATGCAGGGATACAGCACGTCAACTTCCAGGTCGCGGAAGTCGACGACATCATGCGCAGCTTTTATCACTTGCAGCAGCGCAATGTCCGCATCGTGTTCGGCCCGGGCCGCCACCCGACATCGGGCGCACGCTTCCTTTATTTCCAAGGCCCGGATGACGTGATCTACGAATATAGCTGCGGGGTCCGGACGATCACCGAAGAGGACGAAAAAACCTATATTCCCCGCTCCTTCCCGATGGAACCGAGCAGCTTCTGCATGTGGGGTTCGCGCCCCGATATTCCCGAATTCAAGACCGACGGTGACTGATAGCACTGCCGCCCTCAGGGTGCGCCTTGCCGCGCGGGCGATGGTGCGTCACGGGCTGGCCCATGCCTATGGCCATGTGAGCCAGCGCTTCACCGCTGACAGCTTCCTTGTCAGTCCCGCCGGGCCGCTTGGCTCGGTTGCCGAAGGTGATGAGTGTGTTCGCGTAAGCCTCGATGGTCCCTTGCCGACCGGCGCGTTGCCCGAAGTGCGCATCCATCGCGAGATATACCGCAACCGGCCCGATATTGGCGGCGTCTGCCGCATGCAGCCGCCTGCCACCATGGCGCTTTCGGCCCTGCGCCGAACGCCGCGCGCCTTGCACGGCCTCGGCACCTATTTCGCCCCTGCTCCATCCCTGTGGGAGAGTGTGGCCCTCGTCCGCGACGATCAGAGTGCCGTCAAACTGGCCAGCCAAATGGGCGATGCCGCCGCGATTGTCCTGCCGGGAAACGGTGCGGTCACTGCAGGTGCATCGATCGAGGATGCCGCTGCGCTCGCGTTCTTCCTCGAAGATGCCGCGCGGGTCGAGCTTGCCGTGCTTCCCGCCACAGCAGCGGGCATCGCCGCGCATGAATACACGCCCGAGGAGGCAAGAACCCGCGCGGTACGCGCCGGTGCCCTGTTCGAGCGCATGTGGGAATTCCTCTGCCACGGCGATCCCGAGTGGCAGGCCTATAACCAAATCGGAGACCGTGATTGACCGACCTTGCAGCCATTGCCACCCGTCTCGACGATGCGGCACGCCATGCGAAAGCCGTTCCGCAACTGAGCGAGCCGATCAGCCTCGATGAAGCCTACCAGGTCCAGGCCCTTTCACTCGCACGCCGACACGCGCGCGGCGAGGTCCCGGTTGGCGTCAAAATGGGCTTCACCAGCTTCGCCAAGATGGAACAGATGGGTATCGACGAGGTCATCTGGGGCCGGTTGACCGACACGATGCATGTCGCCGATGGCGGCACAGTGGACATGGCTCGCTTCGTCCATCCGCGGATCGAACCGGAGGTGGCCTTCCTCCTTGGTGCCGATCTTCCAGCCGAAGTCAGCGAGGAAGAGGCTTTCGCGGCAATCGAAGCGATGGCCCCGGCACTCGAAATCATCGACAGCCGGTACGAGAATTTCCGGTTTTCGCTTAGCGATGTGGTGGCGGACAATTCGAGTTCTTCGGCCTTCGTAACCGGTGCATGGCGCGAACCCGTCGCAGATCTCGCCGGGCGCAAGTTCTCATTGTCGTTTGGCGATGATGTACGACAGTCGGATACCGGGGCGGCGATCCTGGGCGATCCCGTCCGCTCGCTGGTCCGCGCGGCGCGTCTGGCGGCAGGGGCAGGCGAACCCCTGCGCAAGGGTGCCATCGTCCTTGCCGGCGGTGCGACGGCGGCGGAAACAGTGGAACCGGGTGTTCCGATTTCGGTAGCCATCGAAGGGCTGGGGAACGCCTCGGTCTGCTTCGCGAACGGCGCCTGATACCGGCAAGAGACCATACGCCCACGCTTTCCGCAGACTATCCGCCCTCAGGCTACGGTTCCCGCCTCGCGCAAGGCGCCGCATTCTGCGTCTGACAGGCCCAGCGATTGCAGGATGGCATCGGTATCGTCGCCCGGCAGGGGCGCAGGTTCCGGCTTCGCGGTGACGGTCGCGGAATAGCGCGGGGCAGGCGCAGGCTGGGTATCGCCGCCGACGTCGACAAATGTGCTGCGTGCCGCGTTGTGCGGATGCGCGGCGGCCTCGCTCATGGTCAGTACCGGTGCGTAGCACACGTCGGTGTGCTCCATGATAGCGTCCCACTCATCGCGGGTTTTCGTCTTGAACACCGCGGTGAGCTTGCCTTTCAGCTCATCCCACTGGCTGCGATCATGCTGGCCATCGAACTGCGTGTCGTCCGCAAGGCCCGCCAGCCGCCGCAACTCGGCATAGAATTGCGGCTCGATGCTGCCGATGGAGACGAACTTGCCGTCCGAAGTCTCGTAGGTGTCGTAGAAATGCGCCCCGGTATCGAGCAGGTTGACGCCGAGATCTTCCGACCACACGCCCATGTTCTTCATGCCGTGCATCATGCTCATCAGCACGGCCGTGCCATCGGTCATCGCCGCGTCGATCACTTGCCCTTCCCCGCCGCGCGCGACGTTGAGCAATGCCGAGGTCATGCCGAAAGCGAGCATCATCCCGCCGCCGCCAAAATCGCCGACCATGTTGATCGGCGGCGTGGGTTTGCCACCCGCACGCCCGAAATGCGCCAACGCGCCGGCCAGCGCGATGTAGTTGATATCGTGCCCGGCATAGGGCGCATAAGGGCCGGTCTGACCCCACCCTGTCATCCGCCCATAGACCAGCTTCGGATTGTCCTCGAGCAGTTCCTCCGGCCCAAGACCGAGCCGTTCCATCACGCCGGGCCGGAACCCCTCGATGATCCCGTCCGCGCTGGCACAAAGCTTTCGCGCGAGCGCGACGCCTTCTGCCGTCTTCAGGTTGAGCGCGATCGACTTGCGCCCGCGCGCCAGCACATCCTTTGTCGTCACCGGCTGCGAGCCGCCACGGCCACCGCTGGCGCGGTCTATGCGGATCACTTCCGCGCCATGGTCCGCCAGCATCATACCGCAGAACGGACCCGGGCCGATCCCGGCGAATTCGACGATGCGCAGCCCCGAAAGCGGGCCGCTCATTACTTGCCCTTCCAGTTGGGCGCCCGCTTCTCGGCAAAGGCAAGCGAGCCCTCGCGCGCATCTTCCGACATGAACACCTGCGGCAACAGCGCAGCCTGCTTGTCCCACATCTCGTCCTGGCTCCAGCCACCGGACTCGACGACGATCTGCTTCGATACGCGCACCGCGATCGGGCCGTTGGCGGTGATCGCATTGGCCAGCTCGATTGCAGCATCGAGCGCGGGGCCGTCGGTCACGCGGTTGACGAGACCGAGTTCATAGGCGCGCGCGGTGTCGATGAACTCGCCGGTCAATGCCAGCTCCATCGCGATTTTCTGCGGTATCATGCGCGGCAGTTTCATCAGCCCGCCAGCAGCGGCAGCAAGGCCGCGCTTCGCCTCAGGGATACCGAACTTGGCGCCCGAATTGGCGACGATCAGGTCACAGCTGATCATCAGTTCCATCCCGCCCGCAAGCGCATAACCCTCGACAGCAGCGATCAGCGGTTTCACCGGACCTTTCTGCGTGATGCCACCAAAACCGCGTCCTTCGATGCTCGGCGACTCACCACGCAGGAAGCCCTTGAGGTCCATGCCTGAGCAGAATGTGCCGCCTGCACCCGTGAGAATGGCAACGCGCAGATTGTCGTCGGAGTCGAGCTTGTCGATCGCTGCGGCAATTCCCTCGGCCGCAGCCTTGTTCATCGCGTTCTTCGCCTCTGGGCGGTTGATCGTGATGATCAGGATGCCGTCGCGTTCTTCAGTCAGAACGTCCTGGGTCTGCTCTTCGCTCATGGTGTCCTCTCCGATTTTCATTTGAAACCTGTCTTGCTCCCTTGCTGGACAAGGTTTACGCTTGCGTCAACCTGATTCCAGAACAGCCGAGAGGAACCGAAATGGCCGAAGCCTATATCGTCGACGCAGCCCGAACCCCGCGCGGGATCGGCAAGCAGGGCAAGGGCGCGCTGGCGGACCAGCACCCGCAGCATCTGGCGGCCACCGTGCTCAAGGCGATCAAGGACCGGAACAATCTCGACACGTCGACGGTCGACGATGTGATCTGGTCGGTCTCGACGCAAGACGGGCTGCAGGCAGGTGATCTTGGCCGGATGGCGGCGCTCGATGCAGGATACGATGTGACCAGCAGCGGGATGACGCTGGACCGCTTTTGCGGTGGCGGGATCACTTCGGTCAATCTCGCTGCCGCGCAGGTGATGAGCGGCATGGCCGATTGCGTTGTGGCGGGCGGCACCGAGATGATGAGCCTGACGGCCGCGCAGACGAAAGAGCGGATGCAGGCCGGCCTCAAGCCGCCGATGATGGGGAGCTATAACGAACGGCTGCAAAAGGTTCACCCGCAAAGCCATCAGGGGATTTGTGGCGATGCCATCGCGAGCATGGAAGGCTTCACGCGGGAGGAACTGGACGAGGTCGGCTATCGCAGCCAGCAACGCGCAGCACAGGCCATCGCCGAGGGGCGGTTCGACAAGTCGGTCGTCCCGGTGGTCGATGATGAGGGCAACGTCCTGCTCGACAGGGAAGAATATCCGCGCCCCGAAACCACCCGTGAGGGTCTTGCCCAGCTCGAACCCGCGTTCGGCAAGATCGCCGATGTTCCGCTGGACAAGAACGGCACGACTTTTCGCGGGCTGGTGAACCAGAAATACCCGGATCTGGAGATCAGGAACTTCCACCATGCAGGCAACAGCTCGGGCGTGGTCGACGGCGCAGCAGCGGTGCTGGTGGCAAGCAAGGACTATTGCCAAAAGCACGGTTTGAAACCGCGCGCGCGCATCGTTGCGACTGCCAATATGGGCGATGACCCCACCCTGATGCTCAACGCCCCGGTTCCGGCGGCGAAGCGGGTGCTCGACAAGGCAGGCCTGACCAAGGACGACATCGACCTGTGGGAAATCAACGAGGCGTTTGCCGTTGTCGCCGCAAAATTCGTGCGCGACCTTGATCTCGACTGGGACGATGTGAACGTCAATGGCGGCTCGATTGCGCTCGGCCACCCGATCGGCGCGACCGGTTCGATCCTGATAGGCACCATCGTCGACGAGCTGGAACGGCAGGGCAAGAAGCGTGGTCTCGTAACCATGTGCGCTGCTGGCGGCATGGCCCCGGCGATCATCGTCGAGCGCGTCGAAGATTTCGTCGACTGAGCGCGGCGATGATCGACCTGCACGACCCGGCTTCGCTGGGCTTCGACGCCGACCGGCTTGCCCGGATCGCCCCGTTCCTGACCGGTGCCTATGTCGGTCCGGGCAAGCTGCCGATGGCACAGCTGCTTGTCGCGCGCGACGGCAAACCGGTGCATCATGTCAACCTGGGCACGATGGGCGAGGGACGCGAAGATCTGCACGAAGATGCGCTGTTCCGCATCGCCAGCATGACCAAGCCAGTCACCTCGATCGCTTTCATGCAGCTGGTCGAGCAGTGCAAGGTTGCGCTGGAAGACCCCGTCGCCAGGGTGTTCCCCGAATTCGCCGATCTGACCGTCTATGCCGGCGGCGGCGGCTCGATCCCGTTCATGCCCGGTCGCAAGGCCGTACCAATGCGCTTCGTCGACCTGATGACGCACATGTCGGGCTTCACCTACGGCCTCCAGAACCGTAACAATATCGACGCCCTCTATCGCGAGCATAATTTCGACTTCGCACGGCGGCATCTCGACTCGGATGAGTTCATCGAACGACTGGCGGCATTGCCGCTCGAATTCGATCCCGGCGCGCGATGGAATTACTCGGTTTCAACCGACGTGCTCGGCATCGCGGTGGAACGGATTTCCGGCCAGCGACTGGGTGAATATTTCGCCGAACATATCTTTGGCCCGCTGGGCATGACCGACACGGCCTTCGGGACCAGTGAGACGAACCACGCGCGGCTCGTCGATGCCTATCAGTACCAGCCCGGCAAGGCGGCGAAGTTGCTCGATGCAGGGCCGACAAGCGGCTTGGTCAAGCCGGGTCGTTTCGACAGCGGCGGCGGCGGCCTTGTCGGCACGCTGGCGGATTACCATCGCTTTTGCGCAATGCTGGTTGGACGCGGCGAGCTGGATGGCCACCGGATTATTTCGCCCAAGACGCTCGACCTGATGACCGCCAACCATCTTCCGGGCGGCGCCGACCTGACCCAGCTCAGCGAAAGCATGTTTTCCGAAAGCCAGAATGCGGGTGTCGGCTTCGGCCTTGGCTTTGCCTGCGTGATCGACCCTGCGAAGACGCTGATGCCCGCGAGCAAGGGCGAATTCTACTGGGGCGGTGCCTATTCTACCGCTTTCTTTGTCGACCCGGTCGAGGGCATCAGCATGGTGTTCATGACGCAGGTTTACCCGTCGAGTGCTTACCCGATCCGGCGGCAACTCAAGACGCTGATCTATTCCGCACTGAGCGAAAGCCGCGCCTGATCGTGACGGGCGATCCGGCCACGATCCCGGTTATCGTCGGCGTCGGCCAGATCAATGATCGGCCCGGGAAACCCGAACAGGGTCTCGATCCGATCGGGCTGATGGCGGGTGCGCTGCGGAAAGCGGATACGGATGCCGGCAAAGCCTGGCTGGCGGATTGCGACAGCCTGTCCGTCGTGGGCCAGATCGCCTGGCCCCATCTCAATCCGATTGCCGGAAAACTGGCCGACGCGCTCGACATCGATCCTGCCCATGTCATCGAGACACCACCGCATGGCGACAGCCCGACCCGATTGATGAGCGAAGCCGCGAACCGCATCGCACGCGGCGAAGCGAAAATCTGCGCTATCGTCGGCGGAGAGGCCCTGCGCACCGCCGGGCAGTTGCAGGCCGCCCGCGCAGCAGCAGGCGCTGATAAGCCCAATGCACTGCGCGATGCGACCCACCGGGTCCGCACCGGCTATCCGCAAAGCTATGGCCTTGTCGTCCCGACCGATGTCTATCCGCTGTATGAAAACGCCGGACGCGCTGCCTATGGCCAGTCGCTGGCCGAGGGGCAGGCGGAAAGCGGCGAGATCTGGTCGCGCTTCTCGCAAGTCGCGGCTGGGAACGACGCCGCGTGGATTCGCAATGCGGTCAGTGCCGAAGCCATCATAGCACCGGACGAAAGCAACCGCCCGATTGCCTTTCCCTACACCAAGCTGCAGGTCGCAAATGCCAGCGTGAACCAGGGGGCGGGCTTCATCGTGACGAGCCTTGGCGAAGCGCAGCGGCGTGGTGTCCCGTCGGAGCGCCTCGTGTTCGTCGGCCATGGCGCGGCGGCGGAAGAGGACAAGGACTTCCTCAGGCGCGACAGCTACGGCCGCTCGCCCAGCCTCGAGGTGACCATCACCGAAGCGATGAAGGCTAACGGGGTGGGCGCACAGGACCTCGATTTCGTCGAGCTCTATTCCTGCTTCCCCTGCGTGCCCAAGATGGCGCGCCGGGTGCTTGGCTGGCCGGTCGACAAGCCCGCAACCGTGTTCGGCGGACTGACCTTCGGTGGCGGCCCGATCGGCAATTACATGAGCCATGCGGTGGCCAGCATGGTCGAGGTCTTGCGGCGCGAGGGGGGGAAAGGCCTGCTGTTCGCCAATGGCGGCTATGCGACCCATAACCATGCCGTGCTGTTGTCATCCGAGCCGCCCGGCCTCGCCTTCCCGCAGGATTTCGACCGGCAGGCGATGGCCGATGTCGCGCGTGGACCTGTTCCTGACATCGCCGAAGACTACCAGGGCCCGGCAACCGTTGAGAGCTACACCGTCCACTATGGCCGGGACGGTGCACCGCGTTCGGGGGTAATCGTGGCGCGCACGCCTGACGGGGCACGAACGCTCGCCTCGGTGCCAGCGGAGGATGCAATCACGCTCGCCATGCTGACTGGAGGTGAAGTCGAACCTGTCGGAAAGACGGGCGTCATACGCCGCCTGGCCGACACCGAACTGGCGCTCTGGCAGGCCAGTTAAACGGCAGAACTGAACCGCCGTTGCGATTGCTGGCGATAGGGATCGAACAGGGCCGCAATGCTGCGCGAATAGGGTAACCCAGCCGCTGTGATCGCAAGCGAAACTCCATCTCGTATGGCCAGCCCGCGCTCAATGAATTCTTCCAACGCCTGTGGCAGGCACGCTGCGATATCCGCAGGCAATTGCGCCTTTCCGCTGCACAGCAATTGCTCGATGATGCGGCCGCGAACCTGATCTTCCTGCGAGCGGACAATACCACCGCGTGCCGTGAGGCGCCCTTCGCCTGCAAGCATGCGATAACGCCCGCTGTTCTTTTCGTTCTGCGCAAGCAGGCCCGGGAGGCTGCTGATCGAGGAACTGCCAAGACCGATCATCACCGGCGCGTCGTCATCGGTGAAGCCCTGGAAATTGCGCCGCACCCGCCCTTCGCGGGCTGCCTCGGCCATCGGGTCACCAGCCAGCGCGAAGTGATCGAAGCCGACCGGGACATAACCATGCGTGCGCAGGTACTCGTAACCCATTGCCGCCATCGCAAACCGATCATCCTGGTCGGGCAGGTTGGACGCATCGATCACCTTCTGGCGCGGCACGATATGCGGAACATGGGCATAGCCGAACAGCGCGATCCGGTCGGCGCCCAGCACGCGGCTGCGATGCAGGCTATCGAGCAGGTCGTCACGGCTCTGACCGGGCAGGCCATACATCAGATCGAAATTGAGCGAGGAAACACCGGCACCGCGCAGCCAGTCGACCGAGCGAACGATACAATCCTCCGATTGCACCCGTCCGATCGCCTCCTGGCAATGCGCCGCAAAGGTCTGCACACCCATGCTTGCGCGCTGGATCCCGACCTTCCCGATTACTTCCGCCCAGTCAGCGGTCATGGTGCGCGGATCGAGTTCTATCGACAGCACCGGGTCGGCGAGCTGGAAATTGACCGTCAGGCTGTCGATCAAACGGACGAAATCGACCGGTGCAATAGCATTGGGGCTCCCCCCACCGAACGCGATCCGCCGCACCCGCGCCTCTGCCGGCACCAGCGAGGCGACCAGTTCGATCTCGCGATGCAGCGCCGATAGATAGGACTCAAGCCTTTGCCGCCGGCCAGACGCGCCCGTGTTGCAGCCGCAGTAGAAGCAAATCTTCTCGCAGAACGGGATGTGGATATAGAGCGAGACGTCGCCCCGAACGCCCTCCAGCGCGACCCGGTATGCATCGGGCGCTATCTCACCGAATTCGGCCGCCGTCGGATAGCTGGTGTAGCGCGGTACGGGCGTTGCGAGCAGGTCTGGGTGATAGGGCCACATGGCAGGCGATGTGCCCTGCGCTGCCCCCGCGGTCATTGCGCTGGATCAAATCGTTTTCGACACGAACCGGAATGGCAGCCCTTGGCGTGACATGGTGCGGGGGCCTGAGGCTGCTGCATCGGGATATCGAGCTGAATCGTCTCGCCACCGCATAGCTTGGCCTGAAGTACCTTTGCCTCTTCCGGCAGCGGCCCCAGTGCGGCCGGACCGAGGGCGAGGATGGCATAGAATGCGCCGTTCATTCTGCGTCCTCCTCATCCTCGATCAGGATACGATTGGCTGCGCCATCGAGATCCTCGAACTGGCCGCTGCGCATGGCCCAGAAGAACACGACGAGGCCAAGCAGGCCCATGCCGAGCGCGATGGGAATGAGGATGGCGAGGCCACTCATCCTGCCGCCCTCGACAGGCGGAGCGAGTTGGCCACCACCACCAGCGAACTGAGAGACATGGCAACCGCAGCGATCAGCGGCGTCACCAACCCGGCCAGCGCCAGCGGAACCGCACAGACATTGTAGGCGATTGCAAAGCCAAAATTCTGGCGCACGATGCGCATCGTCGCGCGGGCAACCTTCACTGACAGCGCAACCGGCATCAGCCCCTCGCCCACGAACACCGCATCGGCGGCTTGTTGACTCGCATCGCTCGCCGTGCCGGGCGCAATCGACGCATGCGCAGCAGCGAGGGCCGGTCCGTCATTGAGGCCATCGCCGACCATCAACGGGAAATGGCCGTCGGCCTTGGCACTTTCGAGAAGCGCCAGTTTCTCTGCCGGGCTGACACCGCCCTTGCCCGCTATTCCCAGCCTGCCCGCCACGGCCTCGACCGCCTCGGGCCGATCGCCGGAAATGATGCTGCCGGCAATGCCCTGATCGGCCAGCGCGCTTAACGTATTGCCCGCATCGGACCGCAAAGGATCGCTGAACTGCAATGTCCAGCGGTTCTCACCGATGCGGAAGCAGGTCGCCTGCCCCTCCCCACCATCGAGCGGTCGTTCGAAGGCAACTTCCGTCCCCTGCCAGATGCCGGCGATACCCTGGCCACCGACCTCACGCACATCGCTGATGCTCGCCGGCGCTACGCCTGCCTGCCGCAAGGCCCTGGACAGTCCCTTGCTCAGCGGATGGCGGCTGTGTTCGGCCAGCCCGAGTGCAACCGCACGTTCATTCTCACCCAAGGGGGAAAGGTCGGGCCTCGGTTCACCGAGTGTCAGCGTACCGGTCTTGTCGAGCAGGGCCATGTCCACTTCGGCCAGCCGCTCCAGCGCACTGCCATCCTTGACCAGCAGCCCCTTGCGGATCAGCGCATTGCTCGCGACGACCTGTGCCGCCGGGACAGCAAGCCCCATGGCGCAGGGGCAGGTGATGATCAGCACGGCGATTGCGATGACCAGTGACTGGTGCCAGCCTGCGCCCGCGATCATCCAGCCGACGAAGGCAAGGAAAGCGAGACTGTGAACCGCCGGGGCATAGAGCCGCGCGGCACGATCTGCGATCCGGACATAGCTGCTGCGGGACTGCCCAGCTTCGTCCATCAGGCGCGCAATCTCGGCAATCGCGGTGTCACCCTGTGTCGCGGTGACCTCGATCCGCAAGACTGCAGTGAGGTTGATCGCCCCGGCATGGACATCGTCGCCGCGCGTCACCGGCTGCGGCGTGCTCTCGCCGGTCAGCATCGCATTGTCGACCGCGCCATTGCCCTCGATCACCCGGCCATCGGCAGCCAGTGCCTCTCCGGCGGCAACCAGCATCACCATGCCTGGCTCAAGCTCGTCCGCATCGACCCGCTGTGTGCTGCCATCGGCCTGCACCACGCTGGCGCTCTTGCCCATGCGACCGAGCAGTGCACCGATTCCGGCGCGCGTGCGATTGCGCATCGTGGCATCGAGCGCGCGGCCAGCGAGCAGGAAGAACAGCAACATGACCGCGCCATCGAAATAGGCGTGCTCGCCGCCAGTCAGTGTCTCGTAGAAGCTCAACCCCGTCGCCAGCAAGACCCCGATGGAGATCGGCACATCCATATTGGTCCGCCCATATCGCAGCGCCATCGCTGCGGAGGCAAAGAACGGGCGCCCCGAATAGGCGACCACCGGCAAGGCGATCAGCGCCGAGAGCCAGTGGAACATTTCGCGGGTTACGCCGCCCGCCCCCGACCACACGCTGACCGAAAGCAGCATGATATTCATCATGCCGAACCCGGCCACCGCCAGCGCGGTCAGCAACTTGCGGCTTTCCCCGTCCTCCTGCGCCAGCGGATTGGCTGCCGCGAGCTGGGATTCGAAGCCGAGCTTCTGCAAGGCTTCGACAAGGTCATCGGGTTCGATTGCCGCATCATGCCGCACTGCAACCCGCTTGGCAGAGAAGTTGACCCGCGCAGCATCGACCCCGGCAAGTTCACCCAACCCGCGCTCGATCTTGGCGATGCAGCCAGCGCAGCGCATGCCGGGAACGGTGAAGCGGCTGTCGACCAGCACGCCCGCCATTTCCGGGGCCGGATGGAACGGGGCGTTCATCCCAGCGGTCGCTCGACCCGCATTTCCTCATCGCCAGCCGTCACCGCGACACGGGCGATCCACCTGCCTTCGGGCAAACGGTCGGTACTGGTGAAGAGCCCGTCGCCATTCGCGGCAAGCGTCCATGCCAGCGGCTCGTCCTTGCCCAGCGGGTGGCGCAGTTCAACTGCCACCCGGGCATCGTCCGGCGCACCTTCGGTCAGCACTTCCAGCCGGCCATCGCCTGCACGCCGCACGGTAAGCTCCCAACCCAGCGCATTCTGGCGATCCGCCTCTTCAAGCCACTTGTTGAAGTTCTGGCTCGCGACGTAGGAGTTTTCGACCACCACACCGCCAAAGCTGCTGACCGCGAGCGACGCCATCAGGAAGTTGACCGCAACCACGATGCCGAAGCCGATCACCATGATCGCGGTGAAATGCCAGCCGGTGAACTTCCTGGTCACTGCTCCCCTCCTGGTGCATCGAAGCGGGTCGAACCGGTATCCGTCTCACGCTGCTCGTCAAGCGAAGTCATGCGGAAAGTGAACTCGCCAGCCGGGGTGCCTTCGGGTGCCTGCACATAGGCGCGCACTGTCAGCGTCTCGTCAGCCGGGACTTCCATCTCCTGCGTAGCCGCAGCCTGTTCGCGGGCAATTGTGTCTGTCCACATTGTGGCGCCAGCCAGCCCCTCGACCGCGATCTCCATCCTGCGCGGGCGGCTTTCCATATTGCGCAGCTTGAGCGTGTAGGAATTGCGCACCGACCCGTCGCTCATCAGCATGAAAGGCGGGTTGCGATCGGGCGACACGGTCAGGTCGGTATGGCTGCGCACGCCGAGTGCGAACAGCAGGCCCATGCCGATGCTGGCCCAGATCAGGAAGTACGCAATTGTGCGCGGCCGCAGCAGGGCCTTCCACGCCGGGCGTGTTTCGCCGCCCGCGGCTTCCCGCTCGCAATCTTCCAGCGTGGCATAATCGATCAGCCCGCGCGGGCGACCGATGTCCTTCATGACCCGGTCGCAGGCGTCGATGCACAGGGCGCAGGTTATGCAGCCGATCTGCGGCCCCTCGCGGATATCGATACCCGTCGGGCAGACCTGCACGCACTGGGTGCAATCGATACAGTCGCCGAACTGGTCCGGGTTCTTGGCCGCCTTCTTGACGCTGCCACGCGGCTCGCCGCGCCAGTCCTTATACGTCACCATCAAGGACTTTTCGTCCATCATCGCGGTCTGGATACGCGGCCACGGGCACATGTAGATGCACACCTGCTCACGCATGAAGCCGCCCAGTGTGACGGTAGTCAGGGTCAGCACGGCAACGGTTATATAGGCAACCGGAGCCGCCTCACCGCGCCAGAAATCATGCACCAGCGTCGGCGCATCGGCAAAATACATGATCCACGCGCCGCCGGTCCAGAAACCTATGATCAGGTAGATCGTCCATTTGAATGCACGGCGCAGCACCTTGCTCCAGGTCCACGGAGCATTCTCCAGCCGGATACGCGCATTGCGATCGCCATCGACGAAGCGGTCGACATGCTGGAACACGTCGGTCCACACCGTCTGCGGGCAGGAATATCCGCACCATGCACGACCGACCGCACTGGTCAGCAGGAACAGCCCAATCCCGGCCATGATGAGCAGCCCGGCCACGAAATAGAATTCGTGCGGCCAGATCTCGATGCCGAACATGTAGAACCGGCGATTGGCAAGATCGACCAACACCGCCTGGTCTGGTGCATAGGGGCCACGGTCCCACCGGAGCCACGGGGTGCCGTAATAGACCCCCAGTGTCACCAGCATCACCAGCCACTTGAACCTCCGGAAAGGCCCGTCGATCCGCTTGTTGTGGACCGTCCGGGACTTTTCGTAGAGCCCCGATCCGGGGAGGTGCGGGGTTTTACTCTGACTGTTCATTGACTTCGACCGCCTCGGCTTCGTCAGCCGTTTCTGCAGTTTCCACGAAGTCTTCGCCTCCCCCGAGCGAATGGACATAGGCTGCGAGCATCTTGATCGTCACCGGATCGAGACGCCCGTCCCACTTGGGCATCACACCCATGCGCGGGCTGCGGATCTGACGCGCGATATCCGCACGCGTGCTGCCATAAAGCCAGATCGCGTCCGCCAGTTTCGGCCCCCCGACCGAACGATCGCCTTCTCCCGAAGCGCCATGGCAGATCACGCAATTGTCGGCATAAATCTTCGCGCCCACAGGGCTGGATTTCGCCTTGCCGCTGAGCGACAGCACATGGTCGACAAGAGCGTTCATCTCACCCTGGCTGAACACGCCATCGAAAGGCGGCATCTCGCTGGTACGCGTTGCATCGTCGCCCTGCTGGCGGATACCATGCGTCAGCGTCGCCTGGATCGCCGTCAGGTCACCGCCCCACAACCAGTCATCATCGTTGAGGTTGGGATAACCGAGCGTCTGGCTGCCGGCAGCGCCCGAACCGTGGCACTGGATGCAGTTGACCTTGAAGGCCGCTGCACCACCGGCAACAGCCTGGCGCATCAGGTCAGGATTACCGCGCAGTTCCTCGATATCGATCGCAGCGATCTGTTCTCGCACGCTCGCCCGCGACTGGTCGGCCGCGGTCATTTCCTGCGCCAGCTGGCCGCGACTGGTCCAGCCAAGCACGCCTTCGGTGCCTTTCTCGATCAGCGGCCATGCCGGATAAAGGACGACATAGACCAGCGCCCACACGATGGTGAGATAGAAGGTCCACAGCCACCAGCGCGGCATGGGCGTGTCGAGTTCCTCGATACCGTCCCACTCATGGCCGACAAAGTTGGTGCCGGTCGCTTCGTCAATTCGCTTCGGATCGGGGCGTTCATTCGCCATCGTCTTGTCCTTCGAAAATGGAATTGGCTGCATCGTGAGCGCGCTTGCGCGACCCGGGCAGGAACGGCCATGCACACAGCACGACGAAGGTCAGCACCATAACCGCAAGGCCGTAACTGTCGGCGAAATGCCTCAGGTTCTCATAGGCGCTCACCGGCCCTTCTCCGTCGCCAGTTCTTCCTGGGCGGCAACGTCGTTTACGTCGACCAGCGTGCCGAGCATCTGGAGGTATGCGACCAGCGCGTCCATCTCGGTCACCGTGTTCGGATCACCGTCGAAATCGCGGACCTGCGCCTTGGGATAACGCTTCTCGAGATCGCCAGCGTCGACATCTGGATCGGCCTGCGCCACCAGATCGGCGGGTGCCTTGGCGATATCGTCATCGCTATAGGGAACGCCAACCCGGCTCAGTGCGGTCAGGTTGGCCGAGGGATCGGCCACCTTGAGCGGCGTTTCAGCCAGGAAGCCATACTGCGGCATGACGCTTTCGGGCACCACGCTTTGCGGATCCTTCAGGTGGTCGACATGCCACGCGTCCGAATAGCGCCCGCCAACGCGGGCAAGATCCGGCCCGGTGCGCTTGGAGCCCCACTGGAACGGGTGATCATACATCGATTCCGCCGCCAGGCTGTAGTGCCCGTAACGCTCGACCTCGTCGCGGAACGGACGGATCATCTGGCTGTGGCAGACATAGCACCCTTCACGGATGTAGATGTCACGCCCGGCCAGTTCGAGCGGGGTGTAGGGGCGCACGCCCTCCACCTTCTCGATGGTGTTGTCGATCCAGAACAGCGGGGCGATTTCGACCACGCCGCCAATCGCGACAGTGACGAAGGTTGCAACCGCCAGCAACGATACGTTGCGTTCGAGCTTCTTGTGCCTTTCAAAGGCTTGCTTGTTGCCGTTGTCGGTCATTTTTCTGTTCCTATTCGGCCGGGGCGGTCGCTGCGGGCAGCGGGCGATCGGCGTCGGGATCGTAGGGCGTTTCGGTCATCGGCGCTTCGGTGCGGACCTTGCCGGCGAGCGTCTGCCAGACGTTCCACAGCATGACCACGAAGCCCGTGAGATAGAGCAGCCCGCCGAATGCACGCAGCAGGTACATCGGGTGCAGTGCAGCCACCGTGTCGGCAAAGCTGTTCACCAGGTAACCGTCTGCGCTGTATTCGCGCCACATCAGGCCCTGGGTCACACCGGCAACCCACATGCTGGCGGCGTAGAACACGATCCCGGCGCTGGCGAACCAGAAGTGCCAGTTGATCATGCGCAGCGAATACATCCGCTCACGCTTCCACAGGCGCGGCACGAGGTAGTAAACCGCCGCGAAGGTGATCATCCCGTTCCAGCCCAGTGCACCCGAGTGAACGTGGCCGATGGTCCAGTCCGTATAGTGCGACAGGCTGTTGACCGCCTTGATGCTCATCATCGGGCCTTCGAAGGTCGACATGCCGTAGAAGGCGAGCGCCATCACCATCATGCGGATGATCGGGTCGGTGCGGATCTTGTCCCATGCGCCGTTCAGCGTCATCAGGCCGTTGATCATCCCGCCCCAGCTGGGCATCCACAGCATGATCGAGAAGACCATGCCCAGCGTCTGCGCCCAGTCGGGCAGCGCGGTGTAATGCAAGTGGTGCGGACCCGCCCAGATGTAGAGGAAGATCAGCGACCAGAAGTGAATGATCGACAGGCGATAGGAATAGACCGGTCGTTCCGCCTGCTTGGGCACGAAGTAGTACATCATCGCGAGGAAGCCGGCGGTGAGGAAGAAGCCCACCGCGTTATGGCCGTACCACCACTGGGTCAGCGCATCCTGCACACCCGCGAAGGCGCTGTAGCTGCGCGACCCGAAGATGCTGACCGGCATGGTCAGGTTGTTGACCACATGCAGCATCGCGATCGTCACGATGAAGGCGAGATAGAACCAGTTGGCCACATAGATATGCGGCTCTTTGCGTTTGATGATCGTACCGACGAAGACTGCCAGATAGGCGACCCAGACGATCGTCAGCCACAGGTCGACATACCATTCCGGCTCCGCATATTCGCGCGACTGGGTAACACCGAGCAGATAGCCGGTTGCCGCCAGCACGATGAACATCTGGTAACCCCAGAACACGAACCGCGCGAGCGAAGGGAACGCCAGCTGGGTGCGGCAGGTGCGCTGCACGACGTAGAAGCTCGTCGCGATCAGCGCGTTACCGCCGAAGGCGAAAATCACTGCACTCGTATGGAGCGGACGCAGGCGTCCGAAATTGAGATAGGGCTCGAAGTTGAGCACCGGAAATGCCAGCTGCAACGCAATATAGAGCCCGGCAAGAAAGCCTGCGGTCCCCCAGAAGAGCGTCGCGATAACCCCCCAGCGAACCGGCGCATCGTCATATTTCGATGGGCCGGCAGGCATCTTGAAGAAGCCTTCCGCTTTCCCGAGGGGATCGTATCGTGCGGCCGACATCCACACCAGGCAGAACGCCACAAAGGCGACCAGTCCGGCATGGATGGCGAACGCGCTGTCTTTAGCGAGGACCATGGTGACAATGGCCAGCAGCATGACTGCGAACCATAGCCCTACGCGCCCGAGTGCCGTTTCAGCTTGCATGGAAATCTCCGTAGTTTGGCAGGGCTTCTATTGACGTCACCCGAATTCCGCATTGATCCAGGTCAAAATCGAAAAAGAAATTCAGGCTGCTTCGATCAGGTAACCGGCGCGCGCCTCAAGCGCCAAGAGATCGCGTATCCTGACCCCCGATTTACCCACTGTTTCGATGATCTTCTGCTCGCGCAAAAGGGTAAACTGGCGGCTGACCGTCTCGATCGTCAGGCCCAGGCTGTCGGCAATGTCCCGGCGTGACATCGGCAGGTCGAGGAAGGTGATATCGTCCTGCGGCGCGCCGATCCGGACAGCCATCCCAACGAGGAAGCCAGCGAGCCGCTCAGGCGCAGTCTTGCGCCCCAGGGCGAGCGATTTGTCACGGCAACGACCGAGCGACTTGCGTGCGCAGTCGAGCAGCATGCGCAGCACTGCCGGCTCCCCGCGCGCCAGGTCTGCGAAATCGGCGTAGTCGAACACCAGCAGCTCGCTCGGGCTCACTGTATACAATGTATAGGAATGCTCTGCCCGCGCAGGCACCGCGATCAGCTCATCGGGGAAATGGAATGCCACCACCTGGTCGCGCCCGGCAGAAGCATGAGCAACAAGCTTGGTCGCCCCCGAACACACATACACCAGATGGTCCGCATTTTCATCGAGACTGACCGGCGCTTCGCGGATGACCGGCAACGCACGGCCCAGCGCCCTGAAGCGCATCATCGCCGCATCGCTAAGGCTTGCCGGAAGATAGCGGCTCGAGAACCGCTCGAATATCTGGTTGAAGGTCATGGCCTGCTCCAGATGCGATCAAAAAACGCGATTCTCATTGATCTCGATCAATGAATCGACCTGCCCTTCGGAGCAGTAGGATCGGCGAACGCTGTAAGAACCTCGGCCACACAGGGTGGCCACTGCAGCGTCAGGACAGGAACAATGAAAAAGCTTTTCGTTCTCGGCGCAGCCAGCCTTGCAATCGCCGCCATGCCCACCGCCGCCCATGCGGAAAAGGGTGACATTCAGGTCAAGGTGCTCGGCACGCTGGTCAGCCCGGACGGCAAGATCAAGAGCGTCGACACCGATATCGTCGGCCTTCCCGCCAACACCCAGACCGAAGCGAACGACAATTTCGTTCCCACGGTCGCCATCGAATATTTCGTCACCGACGAATTCTCGATCGAAACGATCTGCTGCGTGACGCAGCACGATGTCGATGCGGTATCCGGCCTGCCGGGTGCGGAACTGGTATCGAACGCCAAGGTCATTCCCGCGACCTTCACGGCGAAATACCACTTCGACCTCGGCGCGGTGAAGCCCTATGTCGGCGCCGGTCCGACCTACTTCCTGTGGATCAGCGACAAGCCCGGTGCGGCAACGATCCCGCTGGGCGTGACCGACACCGATCTCTCGGATGAATTCGGCGTCGCGCTGCAGGCCGGTGTCGATATCGACGTCAACGACAAGGGCCTGGGCGTTACGCTCGACGCGAAGAAATACTTCGTCGACACGACCGCCCGCTGGTACGCAGGCAACACGCTGGCGATCCAGACCGAGCACAAGCTCGATCCCTGGGTACTCAGCGCAGGTCTCTCCTACCGCTTCTGACGGCGGAACGGGTCGCTATTCGGCACGATCCTCGAGCGCCTGGCGGTCGAGGATCGTGACCTCCCTGCGGGAAGGAAGGTCGATCAGGCCTTCCTTTTTCATTTTGGTGAACTGGCGGCTGACCGTTTCGATGGTCAGGCCCAGCACATCGGCGATCTGCTGGCGCGCAAGCGGCAGTTCGAAATGGACCGGTGCTTCGTCGGCGATGAAGCTGCAGCTTGCAGGCGCGAGCCGATCAGCGGTTTCGAGCAGGAAGCTTGCAAGCTTCTGTTCGGCATTCATCCGGCCGAGCAGCAGCATCCAGCGCCGCGTGCGATCCAGCTCGGTCAGCGTGCGTTCGAGCAGCTTGTGCTCAAGCTTCGGATGTTCGCGCGCAAAACGGTCGAAATCGCTGCGCTGGAACACGCAGACATGGGCATCGGTCAGCGCCTCCACCCCATACGGCGTCGTCTGGCCGAACGGGCGGCCGAGGAAGTCCGAAGGATAGGACAGGCCCAGGATCTGCTCCTTGCCATCGCTGGTCTGCGTCGAAAGCTTCATCACGCCCTCGATCACATTGGCGACGAGCACGGCATCGTCGCCTTCCCACAGGATCTGTTCACCCGCCTTGAGCCTGCGCCGACGACCGATGGCATTGAGCATGCCGATCTCTTCATTGTCGAGATCGGCGCAGATTGCCCGGTTTCGGATCGCGCAGGAGTGGCAGAAGTTGACCCCGCGCTCGGTCGTATTCGCGTCCATGCGCCGCCCCTTAGTGCGCGGTTCGCCATCTGCCAATGGCACGGCGTCGGATTTTTCCAACACAGGCCATAGTGCTTTGGTCGAAGGCCTGGCCTGCCATCAAAGCCCGATCCGCAACCCGGCCCACAGCGTCCGCGGCACGCCAAGGTCGATCGAACCGCCCTGGTTCCGCGTGACGATTGCCTCGTCGGTCAGGTTCTCTCCCCTGAAAACAAGCGAGAATTTGTCATCCAGCGGAATCCGCAGGAACGCATCGAGCGTGGTCGCTGCGGGCAGGATATCGCTCTCCAGGTCATCCTCGAACTGCGTCCCGGTGTGTCGCAGCGTCGCCGACGCCAGCCAGCCTTGCGCCGGACGAAAGGCGATGGTCGCGCTGCCCGACCATTTCGGGGTTTGCGCCGGTCGCAACCCGTCGAACGCCGCCCCTGCCTGCCGTGCCTCGGCATCGGTATAGGCAAGCGAGCCGTCGAGGCTGAATGCGCCCAGCCGCAAGCCACCTTCTGCCTCCAGCCCGCGTGAACGGATCGCATCGATATTCTGCCGCTGGCGGGTCACGGCATCGAGCGTGACATTGGCAATCGCGCCTTTCACCCGATTGTCGAACGCGGTCAGCGAGAAACGGATATCGGGCGACGGATCGAACCCGATCCCGGCCTCAATCCCCTCCAGCTGCTCATTCGCGAGCGCGGCGTTGGCATTGGTGGTGACGGGGAACACCACGAATGGGCGATAAAGCTCGTTGAGGGTTGGCAGGCGCAACCCGGTATAAGCCACCGCGCGCAGGCTGATGCCACCGCCAGCGTCAAACAGCGCCCCGCCCCGAAACGATGCGTCCCAGCCGGACCGGTCCGCAAAACCATCGTCGCGCACCAGCGTGCCCGCACCATCGCGCTCGACATAAAACCCGTCGCCGATAGCAAAGCGATCTGCCCGCGCGCCAGCGGTGAGCGTCAGCCGACCCAGCCGCCAGTCATCCTCGATGAACAGCCCGAAATCGGTGTTCGTGCCCCCAGCATTGCGGCGGGCGGTGACATTGCCGGAAAAGGCACTGATCGCGGTCTCGAACAGCTCGCCGTCGGACCGGCGATAGTCGATACCCAGCCGCAGCACATGCGCTTCGCCCACCGGCGGGCGCAGTTCGAATTTGCCGCCCAACCCCGTGGAGGGGGTGTTGCGCTGGCCGAGCACCGGCACAAAGCGGGTCGAACTGATCACCACATTGCTGAAATTGCGCGCCTGGAGATAGGCGAGCGCGTCGAACTGCCACTTGCCCCGTCCGACCAGTCGCACGCTGGCATCCTGCGCTTCGGAGGTGCTGTCGGCCCCGTCGAAACGCAGCGTGCGCCGGTCGTGATAGGCAAGCCCGCGCACCTGCAGTTCGACCGTCTCGCCCAGCGGCGCGACTGCCCGCGCCTGTACCGACCAGCTATCGTAGGCTGCACGCGCACTCGCGGCAACGCGCTGGTCGTGCGGGGTGGTGAAGAAGCCCTGCCCCCTGTCCCATCGACCCGAGATTGCCGCAAAACCGCCTCCCAGATCGCCCGCAAGGGTGGCCGATGCCTCCGTCTCGCCCCGGTCATTGACCAGCAGGCTGCCGCCGAAACCGCCGAGTGTCGCCGCGTCGGCGCTTTCCAGTTCGATGGTCCCCGCCAGCGCACCTGCACCGAACGGGCCCGATCCGCCGCCCCGGGTAATCCGCGCAGAAGAAAGCCTCTCCGGCGCAATCGCGGCAAACGGGACATAGCCGAAGAAGGGATCGCTCATCGGCACGCCATCAAGCGTCACCAGCGCGCGGCTGGTCGCATTGCCACCGAGCGCACGCAGCGTGGCCCCCTGTGCGGATGGGTTGGATGAACGGCTGTCCGACCGGCGGAACTGCTGGAAACCCGCAACCGATGCCAGCGCATCCTCGATCCGGCCCGATGCAGCGGAGGTCAGCGCCTCACGCTCGATCACCACGCTGTCATAGGCGGGCGCCGCTGGCGTTTCTTCGAGCCCCTGCCCGGTCACCACGATCACCGTGCCATCTTCCGGTCCTGCATCCTCCCGTGCCTGCACACTGGCAGGAACAAGGCCAAGCATCGCCATCGTCGCGGCGATCGGCAGCATGTAACGCGGCAGGGCTGGGTCGAAAGACAAGTCCGGAATTCTCCGTGAGGCCGTTGGGGAAGCGCCCCTATATGGCATAGCACCGGTCAGGACAGCCGGTTTTTGCCGCGAGGAATTGCAGGTGTTGACAGGTCTGACACCGTCCTGGCCCTTGTATTGCCAAAGTGTCACCTTGGACATCGAACTGTCACCTTGGTAGCGCGCATGGTGACAGAAAAATTGCATGGCGTTGACACCGAAGACGGGCTGTATGCATTGCTCTTTCGCCATATTTAGTTATTATTTTCAGATAATTACATCGAATTTCGGGCGCCCGGCTGTCATTTTCGCGCGAGAACATCCAACAGGCATGGTTGCACTTCGCATCGGCTGTGCCGAACCGCGCCAGATGCACATCTCGCAACGCGGGGCCGGCCGGCAGCAAATTACCTAGCAGCCGTTACGCATGTAGGAAAATCCTGTATCGACCGGGAGCTGCCGGACCGTTTATGGTTGGCCGGATTGAACGGTAGGCGGTCGACGACAGACCGAAAGGACAACAATGGATTTCCGAGGTTTTCTTGCTGGAGCCCTGCTGCTCGCCGGTTGCGCCAACCCGACAGGTACGATCGAGCCGACAACGCCTTTGGCCGCGAAGGATGATGCAGCGGGATGCTCGGGCACGGGCCTTTCGGTCGACACTGCATTCCCTTCGGGCGCGCTGTCCTCCTGCGAGGTCGAACGCAGCAATCGCGTTTCGGTGCTCATCGCACCGGAAGACGAGCCGCCGATCAACTGCAGCCCGTGGTATGCATTCCGGCTGACCCCGGCCAAGGCCGGAACCATCACAATCGATCTCGGCTACACAGCCTGCGGTCATCGTTACTGGCCGAAATACAGCTATGACGGCGTGACGTGGAATTCCGTCAACGCGAAGAACATCGCGGCAAGCGAGGTCGACGGTATCGGTGGCACCAGGATCGAAGTCCAAAGCGATGGTCGGCCCCTATTCGTCGCCGCGCAGGAAATCGTGGTACCAGCGACCTACGACGCGTGGCTCGATACGGTCGAGAAGAAGCCGGATGTGACGCGTTTTACGCTGGGCCAGTCGGCCGAAGGGCGCGATATCGAGGCCGTCCGGATCGGCAATCCCGAAGCGCGCGAAGTCATCGTGCTGGTCGGTCGCCAACACCCGCCCGAAGTCACCGGCGCGCTGGCTATGTTCCCTTTCGTGGAACAACTGCTCGGCGATGATGACACGGCACGCAAGTTTCGCGCGCGGTTCCAGATCGTGGCGGTCCCGCTGCTCAATCCGGATGGCGTGGTCCACGGGCACTGGCGCCACGGCACCGGCGGCATGGACCTCAACCGCGACTGGGGCCCGTTCACCCAACCCGAAACACGGCTGATGCGCGACCTGCTGGAAAAGATCGATGCCGATCCCGGCCAGAAACTGCGGCTGTTTATCGATTTCCATTCCACGCGATACGACACGATCTACACGCTGACCGATGCGCAAGTGACCGACCCTGTCGGCTACAAGGACACCTGGCTTGCCGCCTATGCCGCCTTGCTGCCGGGCTACGACGTGCGGATCGAACCGGGGCACAATCCACAGCTCCCGGTCTCGAAGGCCTGGGTCTATGACCGTTTTGGCGTGCCGACAGCGACCTATGAAATCGGCGACGAGACGGACCGGAAGCTGATCAGACAGCTGGGGACGGCTGCAGCACAATCGATGATGGCAACAATGCTGGAAACACCGACGGAATGAGGTGGCGGAGCAGGAGGGATTCGAACCCTCGATACGGGGTTACCGTATACACACTTTCCAGGCGTGCGCCTTCGACCACTCGGCCACTGCTCCGCGTTCTTGTTGCACTACCGCTTCGCTACTTGAGTGCGGGGTCGCCTGCGCGAACCTGCGGACTTCAAGTGACGCTCAGCGCGTAAAGCTGAACAAGAAGGCGCGCCTCTAGCGGTGAACGGAGGCAATCGCAAGGCGGCATGCAGAGATCGGTTTCGGGCGACTCGCGGGGCTGTGATATTGTCGTGGCGGACGGCGAGGCTGCGCGGAACGGCATACCCTGCGAGCATCGTCGACGGAGCCCCTTTCCGCCCCCCGAAAACGCGCGGAAAGGGGTTTTGAATATCGATCCCTTTGTTTGCTTCAGGCGCCAGCGCCGCCATCCGGCGGCTCGGCTATCCTCGCTCATGCGACCTGAAGGTCGCGTCACTGCAGGCGCGCGGTCGCGCTTGCACTCGGCTTCGCCTCGCGATGGAGCGGCGTGCTGGCGTAGCAGGGATTTTGCTGGCAGAATTGCCGCATGATCAAACCGCTGATTTCGCTCGCCACCGTTCTCGCCCTCGCCGCGCCGCTCAATGCGCAGGATGAACCGCAGGAGCACCCCTCGCCGAACCAGATCGTCGCCGAGGCATCCTCAGGTGATTGGATGAGCATTCCAGCAGAAGACCTGCTGGTGATGACACTTGCGCCGGACGCCGAGGGCAATGAACGTAAGGTGGTGATCCAGCTGATGCCCGTGCCGTTCAGCCAGGGCTGGGTCGAGAACATCCGCACCCTCGCCCGCGCCAAGTGGTATGACGATATCAGCGTCAACCGGGTGCAGGACAACTACGTCGTCCAGTGGGGCGATCCGAATTACGACAATCCGGAGGCGACGGGAGAAGCCAAGCCGCTGCCCGAGGGGCTGCGAGTGATGGGGGAGGATGAATACACCGTTGGCATTGAAGACGTTAATGCAGTCATCAGCGATGGAACAAAGCGAGCCTGGGGAACAAGCAAAGTCACCATGGTGGACGCTCTCGAAAAGACATTGAACGATCCACGCGCCAGTGAAGAGGACAAAAAAATTGCCTTGATGCAGTTGCTGACGATTTTCGAGTTTCCCGACATCGAAGGTCGGCTCGAAGACGAACATATCGCCAACATATCGATTGAGTCTACCAAGACGAGCGCAGCCCCCCAAGGCTGGCATGAACGCGATTCCTTTGCAGAATGGGTTGAGTTCTGGAACGGCTGGCCTCTTGCCAACTTCGAGATCGCGCATTGGGAGCACTGGGAAGACGAAGAGGGAAACGTCGTCGTGGAAAGTCAAGCTCTGGCTGATCCTATGGAAAATAGCCCGTACAAAGTTGTCGATCAGTCGCGATTCTGGCCCGTCCACTGCTACGGCATGGTCGGCGTGGGCAGAAACTACTCGCCCGACACCGGATCGGGTGCCGAACTCTACGCGGTGATCGGCCACGCTCCCCGGCATCTCGACCGTAATATCGCGCTAGTCGGGCGGGTGATCGAGGGGATGGAGCATCTCTCCTCCCTGCCGCGCGGCAAGGGCGATCTGGGCTTCTATGCCGCAGACGAGGTGGACAAGCGCGCCCCGATCCTGACCGTCCGCGTCGCCAGCGACCTTCCGGCGGGCGAGCAGCCCAGGTTCGAATATCTCGATACCGAAAGCGAGACATTCGCCCGCTATGCCGATGCGCGCGCAAACCGGCGCGATCCGTTCTTTATCGTTCCGGCAGGCGGCGCGGATATCTGCAACATTCCGGTCCCGGTACGGCGGGTGGCGGAGTGATCGGGTTTCGCGCAGAGAGCGCAGAGGAAAGGGGAACGCGGAGAGATCGTGCCCGCCGCTTGTCGGCGTTTCATGTTTTCACACGAAGACACCAAGGCACGAAGGTGTTGTAACATGATGCAACTGAGGTTTTTGTCCTTCGTGGCTTCTTGTCTTCATGTGATCAAGAATGCGGCCGTGCCGCCAGAACGGAATCTCCGCGTTCTCCTTCCCTCTGCGTTCTCTGCGTGAGACAAAAATGAGCGACACCCTCCACTTTTCCACCAAAGTCGAGACTGCATTCATCGAAGAGGGTTTCGATCCGGCCTGTTTCGTGCGCCTCGATGAACAGGCGGCGGCAGCAGTGGCGCACCACCGCAAGGCCAACGGGCTGCGTGGCGGTTTCGGTTCGCTTCGGGTCGAGGCGGTGATTGGCGCGACACGCTGGCAGACCACGCTCAACTCGCAGGACGGCGGCTATTCGCTGCCGATCAAGAAAGCGGTGCGCGTGGCCGAAAATTTGCAGGAAAGGGCCACGGTCGCGGTGTCCATCGAATTGCTGTGACGACAATGGTTGAACATGCCACCACCCTCACCCGCTGGCAGGGTGATCGCGGCACCTATCACCTTGCCACCATCGGCGGCGATGCAGCCGAGGCGATCACCATGCACGAGCGCCTGCACCGGCTCGAATTCGGCGCGCGGCGCGGGTTCGGGTCGGTCAAGGTCATGGCACGCATCGGCGGTACGCGATGGAAGACTTCGGTGTTCCCGTCGAAATCCGGCGAGTGGTGGCTGCTCGTCAGCAAGAAGGTGATGCGCGCAGAGGATCTTGCCGAAGGCGATGCGCTGAGAGTGGAGCTGGAACTGCTTTAACCGGTCAAACCCGCTGCATCAGCTCGATGCGATTGCCAAACGGGTCTTCGGTGAAGAAGCGATCATAACCTTCGACCGGTATATCGTCGCGTATTACGGCACCCGCCCTCTCCAGCGTGGCTCGCAAACCTGCCAGATCATCGACCAGAAGCGCAGGGTGCGCTTTCTTCGCTGGCCGAAAATCAGGGTCCACGCCAACATGCAGGCTAAGTGTTCCACTCTCGAACCAGCAGCCGGAGGGCGAAAGACTGGCAGGCTTGGGAACCTCGTGCATACCCAGAAGGCCGACGAGAAAACTACGCATCGCATCTTCGCCGTCAGCCGGGATCGCCAGCTGGACATGGTCGATCCCGATCACCGGCATAAGATCAAATCCGTTCCGCCTGCGCCACTGCATCGCTTGCGCGCAGGGCGCTTAGGATGCGGGTCAGGTGGGCAAGGTCCTGGACCTCGAGGTCGACTTCGTAGACGGCAAAGGGATGCTCGGTCTCGGCCTGCTCGAGCGAGCGGATATTCGCCATGTTCTGGCCGAAAACACCCGCCATTTCTGCCAATGCGCCGGGCCGGTCATACAGCGTTGCACGCAGCCGACCGATTGCACCGGTCGAACGCTGGCCCCATGACAGGTCGAGCCAGTCGGCATCGATCCCGCTGGCCAGTTCGAGGCAGTCGATCGCGTGGACCTCCACCCCCTCGCCCGGCTTGCGCAGGCCGACGATGCGGTCGCCCGGAACCGGGTGGCAACATTCGGCGAGCTGGAAACCGACCCCTGCGGTCAGGCCCCGGATCGAAATGGCGCTTTCCTGCCTGCCCCATTCCTCGGGCTGTTCCATCTCGGCAGTGCAGCCAGGGACCAGCGCCTCCATCACTTCGCGGTCCTCGATCTTGGCCGCGCCGATGGCGTACATCAGCTCTTCCTCGTCCTCCAATTCGAGCCGCTTCACCGCATCGCGGATCGCCTTCTTGCCGATCTTGGCCGGCACGCGCAGCGCAATTTCGTCAAACAGCTTCTTGCCGATCTCGGCGACTTCGGCGCGCTCTTTCAGCCGCACCGCGCGGCGGATTGCCGCGCGCGCCTTGCCCGTCACGACAAAACCAAGCCAGCTGAGCTGCGGTTCCGCCGTCTTGCCCTTGATGATCTCCACCACATCGCCGTTCCCCAGCGGGGTACGCAGCGGCATGTGCCGCCCGTTGATCTTCGCGCCCACGGTCTGCGCGCCAAGATCGGTATGCACGGCAAAGGCGAAGTCGACCGGGGTTGATCCCTTGGGCAACTGGTGCAGCGCGCCCTTGGGGGTGAAGGCGAAGATGCGATCCTGGTAGATCGCCAGCCTTGTGTGTTCGAGCAGTTCCTCTGCATCGTGGCTGGCGTCGACGATCTCGATCAGGTCACGCAGCCAGCCGACCTGGCCATCGGGCCGGTCGCCCTGCTTGTAGGCCCAGTGCGCGGCGAGGCCGAACTCGTTGGTCTGGTGCATTTCGCGGGTGCGGATCTGCACCTCCACCCGCATCGAATTCTCATAGATCAGCGAGGTGTGGAGCGAGCGATAGCCATTGGTCTTGGGTGTCGAGAGATAGTCCTTGAAGCGTCCGGGAATGAACTGCCACACCCGATGCAGCACGCCCAATGCGGCATAACAATCCGCCTCGCTCTCGGTAATCACCCGGAAGGCCATGATATCGGTCACCTGCTCGAATGGCAGGTGGCGTTCGGCCATCTTCTTCCAGATCGAATAGGGATGTTTCTCGCGGCCCGTGACCTCGACCTTGAGGCGCGCCTCGGCCAGGGCCTGCTTGATCGCCAGTGCAATTGCATCGACCTGCCCGCCATCCTGCCGCCGGATCTGTTCGAGCCGTCCGGTGATGGTCTTGTAAGCTTCGGGCTCGAGTTGCTCCATCGCCAGCAGCTGCATCTCCCGCATATATTCGTACATGCCCACCCGCTCTGCCAGCGGGGCATAGATATCCATCGTCTCGCGCGCGATACGCTGGCGTTTCTCGGGCGATTTGATGAAATGCAGCGTGCGCATATTGTGCAGCCGGTCCCCCAGCTTGACCAGCAGCACGCGGATATCCTCGCTCATCGCCAGCAGGAACTTGCGCAGGTTTTCCGCCGCACGCTCGTTCTCTGGCATGGCCTCGATCTTGGAGAGCTTGGTTACCCCGTCGACCAGCCGGGCGACCTCCTCACCGAAATTCGTCTCGACATCCTCGATCGTCGCCAGCGTATCTTCCACCGTGTCGTGGAGCAGCGCAGTGATGATCGTTTCCTGGTCGAGCTGCAGGTCGGTCATCAAACCTGCGACCTCTACCGGATGGGAGAAATAGGGATCGCCCGACGCACGTTTCTGCGTCCCGTGTTTCTGCACGGTATAGACATAGGCACGATTGAGCAGCGCCTCATCGGCGGAAGGGTCGTATTCCTTGACCCGCTCAACAAGTTCGTACTGGCGCAGCATGCACGTAAAATGTGCGGGTTACGGCGATCTATTGCAATGCAAAACCGCCTTGCGATGCACAAAGACAAAATCTGTGTTACCCGAAGGCACGCGGCAGGGGGCCGTCGGGTTTCCAATCCTTCGCCTTGCCGCGCGGGGGGAATTTTGTTGAACCTGTGTGAGCGCATAACCCGGTGGCTCATCACCACGCTTTCGGTCGGTGCGATACTGCTGTTCGCCCAGCCGGTGAAAGCGGAGCAATTGCAGCACCGGATCGAGTTCGAACTCGCTTCGATCGATAATCCCGCACAAGCCGGTATCGAAGACCTGTGCTGCACCAAGACGGGCATTCAATGGGAGCCAGCCACCCAGGCACCGACCAGCTTCATGAAGCCGGTGCTGTGGCTGCGGCTGCCGCCAATCGAAGGCGGGACAGTGCTCGAAATCCCGCAAATGGTCGACCGTGCAACGCTGTTCGAGCGGCCATCAACAAGCCGCGGTGAATGGACCGAGCAACTCACCGGCGACACGGTATCGCTTTCGCAAAGGGCAATGCCAACGGCAGAAATGGCTTTCGAGCTGGCACCGGGCGCCGCCGGTACGATCGATCGTTACCTCCGCCTAGAACAGCCATCGAGCGTCGCGTTCTCGATCGATGTGTGGAAACCTGCGGACTTTGCCCGTTCGACCGAACGCCGGCTGATCGTGCAAATCCTGTTGTTCGGCTTCTGCGCGGCGATGATCGTATTCAACTTCGTCGTCGCGCTGGTTACGCGCGAACGGATTTTCGCCTACAACGCGGCAACCATAAGCTGCACCATGGTTATTGCGATATACCTGACCGGGCAGGCGGGTGTATATCTGTGGCCGCAAGATCAGGGATGGAACTACATCGCGCTGGTGCTGGCGATGGGAGGGCTGAGCCTGTTCGCAACCCGGTTCATCTCTGCCTTTCTCGCAGGCGGCCCGATCAACCCACGATTGCTGACGTTCAATCGCTGGTTCGGTGCAGCCCAGTTTGCGGTCTCGGTACTGGTCCTGATTCTCATGTCCCACTCGCTCTATGCAGGCCTGCTGCTGGTCGGGCTGTTTTCGATGGGGTACCAGCTTTTCCTCGTCTTCACCTCGATTTTCAAAGGCGATCGGCAGGCAATCCCGCTTCTGATTCCCCTTTCGATCCTGATTGCAGGCATCACCGTGCGGTGGGCGAGAACGGCCCTGTCACTCGATCTCGGCTGGGCAAATTACCACATCATGGAGATTGCCCTCGCGCTCGAAGCGATCACTTTCTCGCTTGTCCTCGCCGGGCGGATCCGCTTCTTCGCAGCGCGGGCGAGCGAGGCCGAGCACGAGCTGGACCGGCACAGGCTCGAAGCCGCCGAACGCTTTTCCAACCTGCAAGACCACGAACGCAGCAGGATGGCGGGCGACCTGCACGATTCGATCGGCCACAGCCTTGCCATGGCGGTCGGACAGCTGGAACGGGCCAGCACCGAATCCGGGCTGAGCGAAGACACCGTGCAGCGCCTGGCACATGTGCAGGCGAATGTCCGTGAAGCGATTTCGGAGACCCGGCGCATCAGCCACGCACTGCACCCTGCCCGGCTCGATCACCTCGGCATGGCAAAAGGCCTGCAGAGCCTGTTCGACGATCTCGATCAATCGCGCGGAATCGCCTCCTCGGTGGAGATCGAATGCCCCGATGATGCCCTCGACAATGACGAGACGACGCAGATCACCCGCATTGTCCAGGAAGCGGTTTCCAACATCGCGCGTCACAGCAAGGCAACGTCGTGCAGCTTTTCGATGAAGGCCGGCGATGGCGGGATCGCCATAAGCATCGAAGACAACGGCATCGGCGACAGCGCGCCGTCCGGCCCGGATGGCGACACGCACCTCGGCCTGGTGTCGATCGAGCAGCGCGTCCTGCGGCTTGGCGGATCGCTTGCCATCGACCGGACGCCGGGCAGCTTCCGCCTTGGCTTTTCCTTCGTGCCGCGCGGCTGGCGGGCGCAATGAGCACACACCTTCCTCCCGCAACAGTCATCCTTGCCGATGACCATCCCGCCTTTCTCGACGGCTTGCGGCAGTATCTGGACACGCTGGAAGGGTTTGCGCTAGTCGCAGTTGCGCAAGACGGTGCAGAGTGCCTCGAACTGCTGCGGATGCACCGTCCGGACTGGGCAATCATCGATCTGGCGATGCCATCGTGCAGTGGCTTCGACGTGCTGCGCACCGCGCTGGAAGCAGGTATCGAAACCCGCATCCTTGTCATGTCGATGTATGCCGACGACGCATATGCGCGCAAGGCATGCGACGCTGGTGCTTCAGGGTTTGTTGCCAAGGAAGACGCGATTGCCGAACTGGCACGCGCGCTCGCAGCAGGCCGCAACACATTCTACACCAGTCCATCGGTCGGTCGGCCGACGATCGCACCGATCGACAGCGATGCGCGTGACGGACTTGACCTGCTGACTCCTGCAGAGCGACGGATCCTGCTCTTGCTGGGTCAGGGCAGCACCAGCCGCGAAATCGCCGAGGCCACGGGTGTCAGCCCGCGTACGGTCCAGAAGCATCGGCAGAACATGGCCGACAAGCTCGACCTGCACGGCCCGAACCGGCTGCTCGAATTTGCGGTACGCCATGTCCAGCTGCTCGACGGGAGCTAGGGTCAGGGCCCACCCCGGCATACGCACATCTGCGCATGGACGCTCATGCATCGCTCCCTAGGCTGGTGGCCGAGATCGAAGGAGCGTTGCGATGAAAAAACTATTCTCCCTGCTGGCCGTGCTGGTCCTCTACGGCTGGGCAACCCCGGCATCCGCCCTGCCGTGTGATGACCGGGGCTCCAACTGGGCGGGCACGGTGCAGATCGGCGCCGCATACTACAACTTCGAACTGCGTCGGCAGACCTGCGATCCGGGCAGCTTCTGGAACTTCTACCTGACCCCGACAAGCGGCGGCGGCGCTCCGTCGCAGGGGCAGGTCACTGTCAGCCTCATCGGCAGCACGCTGACCGTTACGCCCGTTGCCGGCACCCCGACAGGCTGCCCGCTGGCCCTGTCAGGCACTTATGCCCGGCGCGATGTGACCAACGGGATTCCCTATCGCGGATCAGGCACCGCGACCTGCGGCGCAGGCCCGACCGGGGTCTGGCGCGCAACGATCCGATAGGCTTCACCCAACCGAAGGGACAATTGCCATGAATGTCACCAGGTTCTGGATCGCGCTGGCCGGTACGGCGCTGCTCGGCGGTACAGCCGCCCTGCTGCAACAGGGATCGCCTGCACAGGCCCAGTCCAACAGCGGGCAGATCCGTTTTTGCGAAAACCAGACCGAACGATGGACTGTCTATCCTGCGCACAGCGACAATACATTCTTCCATCAGGAAGTGGTGCTGGGCGAAGGGACATATTCGATCAGTTCGATCCCGAACGGCAATTTCAGCTTCAACGCCTTCGTCTATGCCGGGGATGGCAACCGCTACATAGGCGGGCAGAGGAACACGCGCAGCCATGTCCAGAACCTGCGCGTGGGGAGCTTCTCTGGCGAGAAGTTCCTGTTCCAGATGGTCAAGACGACATCGGATTGCCCCGGCTGCAGCATGACAATGGTCCTGAAGGCGCGGAATTGCCCGCAGAGTTCGAACGACAGCAATCGCCAGCAAGGCACGCCGCCCTGCCCGGTCAACTATTGCCAGACAACCGGCGGGATATTCGGGCTGGAACCTCCGCGCTGTGTGTCCAGCCCCGGATCGCAGGGGTGGAGCTGCGGAGCGCCTTAGCGGGCGCCCTGCATCACCTTGTCCACACCGCCCTGCGTTACCGAGTGATAGCCCGCGCGGGTCTTGGCGTAGATGCGCGTTGCGATCGTCTGCCCCCATGCGCCCTGTTCCCACAGCGTAGTGAATAGCGGGCGGACGAATTTGGCGCGGCCGACATGGGTGAGGAATTGTTCGGTGCGCGGGACGACTGCCTCATACTGGTTCGCCATCGCCAGTTCGAGCCACAGGAACAGTTCCTCGTTGTTCTTGCTGTCCGACAGCCTGAGCGCCTCGTCGAGACCTGCCAGTTCGGCATTGTCCAGCTTGCGCGGCAGCTTGGCGAGGAAACGCTGGCGTTCGGCCGACGTCCAGTTGCCCCACGCCTTTTCATCGAGCTGGCGATTGTCCGCGAAGGCCTTGGCCGCCGCATCGACAGCGGCGAACGCCTTGGGGTCGGGCTTGTAGACATTGCTTGGCAGGCCCGGCTCGAAGATCCATTCGCGCAGCATCAGCGCCTTTGCCTCCTCCTCGTCCCTGACCAGATTTTCCTGCATATCGGCAAGGATCATCGCGCTGGTCGCGGGCTGGAAGGCATGGTTGTCGAACCACTGGGTAAGCCACGCATCGAAGCGTTGACGCCCGACGATATGTTCGACCGTGCGCAGGAAGTATGCGCCCTTGTCATAGGCGATTGCGCTGCCGACCAGTTCACCGCCATCGCTGTCTGTGTGCAGCGCGGTGCCCGGGGCATCCATGCCGACTTCGGCCAGCGTGTTTTCGATATTGGCAAATGACAGCGCGGCTTCCTGCTCGGCGCGCTGCTTGCCGTAGACCTGCTCGACAATGCGGTTTTCGAAATAGGAGGTTACGCCTTCGTTGAGCCAGCCATCGCCCCATACCGCATTGGTCACGAGGTTACCCGACCAGCTATGCGCCAGCTCATGCGCGACAAGGCCGGTCAGGCTCTTGTCGCCCGCGATGAAGGTCGGGGTGAGGAAGGTCATCACCGGGTTTTCCATCCCGCCATAGGGGAAGGATGGCGGCAGCACGATCATGTCATAGCGGCCCCAGCGATAGGGTCCGTAAAGCTCCTCTGCCGCTTCGACCATCTTCTCGGTATCGGCCAGTTCGGCGGCCGCCGCATCGATCATCGCAGGTTCGGACCACACGCCGGTGCGCGGCCCAAGCTCCTTGAACACGATATCGCCCGCCGCAATCGCGATCAGGTATGGCGCGACGGGCTTGTCCATTTCGAAGGTGAAGGCGCGCTTGCCGTCATCCGTTGCCTCCGGATCGCCTTGCGAAAGGCCGGACATCACAACCGTCAGCTCCTCCGGCGCGGTGATGCGCGCGGACCAGGTCTGGCGGATACCGGGGCTGTCCTGCGTCGGGATCCATGTGCGGTTGAGCGTCGCCTGCCCCTGGCTGAACAGGTAAGGGTGCTTGCCGCCTGCGGTCTGTTCGGGGCTGAGCCATTGCAGGGCCGCCGCATCGCTGGCGGTATAGGCAATCGTAATCTCGCGCGCATCGCCCATGGTCACGGTCAGCGGCGCGCCCTTGCCTTCTACCACTTCACCGACTTCGTATTCGAGCGGCTTGCCCTCGCCATCTGTGACTGACTCGATCTCCAGGCCGTCGTCATCGAGGATCACCTGTTCGACCCCCGGCTTGGCAATCAGGTCGAGCATTGCCGTGCCGCTCACCTTCTTCGCGGCGAAATCGAGGTCGAGATCGAGATCGACATTCACCACCCGCGCCTCGAGCGGCTTGGCAAAGGTCTGCGTATCCACCGCATCCGCCGTATCGAGCACCGGCGCAACCTTGGGTGCATCGGCATCGCCGGTCTCGGGCACATCGCATGCCGCGAGCATCAGGGAACAGGAAAGGGCGGTGGCGAGGAAGCGCATATCTATCTCCGGAAGACCACATCTGCGGTCAGGCATTGGGCATGTATCTGTCTTGAACGCGTGAAGCCAGCAATCAGCTCCACACCACTTCGGGCGGCAGGCTCATCAGGATGGCGTCGATATTGCCGCCGGTCTTGAGGCCGAACAGCGTGCCGCGATCGTAGACGAGGTTGAATTCGGCATAGCGGCCGCGCCATTCGAGTTGCTGGCGCTTTTCCTCGGGCGTGAATTCGCTCCCCATCCGGCGGCGGACGAGCCGGGGGAAGACATCGAGGAACGCCTTGCCGACATCCTGCGTGAAGGCGAAATTGCGTTCGAACGCAGCATCATCCTCACATTCGAGGTGGTCGTAGAAGATTCCCCCAACCCCTCGATGCACGCCGCGATGGGGAATGTAGAAATAGTCGTCGGCCCATTTCTTGAACCGGTCGTAATAGGTCGGGTTGTGCCCGGCACAGGCGGCGCGGAAGGCGGCGTGGAAATCGCTCGTGTCTTCTTCGTAGGGGAGCGGCGGGTTGAGGTCCGCCCCGCCGCCGAACCATGCCTTGCCGGTGGTGAGGAAGCGCGTGTTCATATGCACGGCGGGCACATGCGGGTTGGCCATATGCGCAACCAAGCTGATGCCTGTGGCGGTGAAACCGGGATTATCCGCGCTCGCCCCGTTGATGGTTCCGGCGAATTCGGGCGCAAAATTGCCGCGCACGGTCGAGACATTGACCCCGACCTTTTCGAACACCTTGCCTTTCATCAGGCCCTGCACCCCGCCGCCGGGATCGGGGTTGCCCTCTTCCTCCCGCCGCCAGGGCGTGTAGGCGAAGGCGGCGTCGGAACCGGCCTCACGCTCGATCGCCTCGAAGGCGGAACAGATGTCATCGCGCAAGGCCTCGAACCAGTCCTTTGCGCGGGTCGTATGGGTTTGCCAGTCGGTCATGTGCGCCCTCTTGCCAAGGCCGGTCGGCTGGGGCAAGGGAAAGCCATGGTTCCCCTTTCGTTCGCAGGCGAGGAGTTTGCCCTCCTGCGCTCCAATGCGCTCTACTGGCCGCGTGAACGGGCGCTGCTGGTGGCCGACCTGCATCTGGAGAAAGGCAGCTTTTTCGCGCAGCACGGGCAGATGATCCCGCCCTATGACACGCGCGAAACGCTCGAACGGATTGCGCGTGCGATCGGCGAAACCGGGGCCCGGCGGGTTTATTCGCTGGGGGACAATTTCCACGACAGCGAAGGTTCGCACCGGCTGGACGATCACTCCGCCGGGATGCTCGCCGCCCTCACCCGCGTGGCCGACTGGGTGTGGATCACCGGCAACCACGATCCGGCGATGGAAGCGCGCCATGGCGGCACTGTGCTGGACGAACTCGAACTGGCAGGAATGGTCTTGCGACACGAGGCCAAGCGCGGCGAGGAACGCCCCGAACTCTCGGGCCACTACCACCCGCGCCTGCAACTGACCGTGCGCCAACGACATATCCGGCGCCCCTGTGCGGTCGTGTCCAGCGGTGCTGGCGGATCGGGCCGGATGATCCTCCCGGCCTTCGGCGCCTATACCGGCGGGATGGACGCGTCCGACCCGGCAATCGTTGAGGCGCTGCAGCCCGCATCGCGGATCGACGCACTGGTTGCGGCAGGCGATAAACTCGCGACATTCCCGCTGTGGTGAAAGGCCGCGTGAGGCGACCGCGCAACACTCGGCAGGCCTTAGGATTTAGTCTCTAGCGAATCCGTAGCGAAATCCCTACATGGGCCGCCTGTATCAAAGGCAATTTTCAGGAGACTGCCCCATAGCACGTCCACCCCGGCGTTCACTCCAGCCGCCCGTCAAGAGCGGCCCGCGCTACGACAATTTCATCCAGAGCGACAAGGTTCGCGTGATCGATCACGAAGGTGAGAACCTTGGTGTGATGTACACGAACGAGGCCATCGAGCAGGCGGCCGATGTCGGCCTCAACCTCGTCGAAGTGTCGCCCAACGCAGACCCGCCGGTGTGCAAGTTCCTCGATGTCGGCAAGTACCGCTTCGAAGCCCAGAAAAAGGCCAATGCCGCGCGCAAGACGCAAAAGACACAGGAGATCAAGGAGATCAAGATGCGTCCCAACATCGACACGCATGACTATGACGTGAAGATGCGCAATGTGAACAAGTTCATCGAGAATGGCGACAAGGTGAAAGTCACCCTGCGGTTCCGCGGGCGCGAAATGGCGCACCAGGAACTGGGCATGAACCTGCTGCGCCGCGTGCAGGACGATGTGGAGGAAATCGCCAAGGTCGAAGCCTTCCCGCGCCTCGAAGGCCGCCAGATGCTGATGGTTCTGGCACCGAAATAAGCATTTTAATGCAATTGAACGAGTAAAGGGGCTGGCTACGACCAGCCCTTTTTTTGCCCGATTTCAGCATTATCGATCACTCTAGTGCCCCACTACCAAGGCTTCGCCGGTTTTTGGGTCCAAGTTGTGGAGAAGGACGATTATGATCAGGGCTTTGACCACCTCAATTTCAGCGATGGCTGTGCTTGGCCTTCCTCAATCCGCCAGTGCCAACACTGCGATCGACCTTGCCATTGAGGAAGGAAACTTGCCTCCAGCATCCGAATTCGCACGCTTTGCGCCGCGTCGAGACAGGGTAGAGACCCACATCGACTATGCAGCATGGGATCTTGCGCTAGACTGGTTCGTCCTGCCGATGGGGCCATCGCTGCGCGAGGGAGCGCCACGCCGCAGCCCCTCGCTTGGCAGCCGCATTATCCATGGCCAGGATTCGCGTTATCGCATGGAAGGCAATCGCGTCGCTTTTTCGATGCTGACCTCCGAAGTCGTTAGCAATCTCACCGCCTATCGGGAAGAACTGGAGGAACTCGGCGGCAAGATCGATATCGCTCGGCTGCCGCGCAACGAACAGCTGGCCTATTGGTTCAACCTGCACAATGTGGCGGTGATCGAACGTATTGCGCTAGCATATCCGGTTGGAAGCCCGCGCGACATCAAGATCGGTAATACCCCGCTCGATCAGGCCAAATTCATTGATGTCGACGGGATCAAGATGAGCCCGCGCGATATCCGCACCAAGATTGTCTATCCCAACTGGGATGACCCGCGTGTCATCTATGGATTCTGGCATGGGGAAATTGGGGGGCCATCATTGCAGAAAGTAGCCTACAATGGCTCGAATGCGGGCATCCTGCTCAGTGCCGCAACTAACGAATTCGTGAATTCCCTCCGCGGAGTCCAAAAAGCAGGTGATACGCTGCTGGTGTCGGAGCTCTATAACGAGGCTGGCGCTTTCTACTTTCCCGACTTTGAGAACGATCTGCGCGAACACATCACCAAGTTCGCGAACGATGACGTCAAATCGATCCTCCGGAAAACAAGCGGTGTCGAAACCGGATTGCAAGCTACCGATATTGCCGACCTGTCAAAGGGAGACCGGGAGGCGGATGTAGATGTTATCAAGACCTGCACCGATATCGACCTCATGACGGCGACCAGTCGTCTGGAAGACGCATGCACAATGCGGATTCCCCGTGCGCCGCTCGCGGCAATGAGATTTGTCGACGAACGTAAACTGAAAATGGACAAGCTGTATAAGCGCGGTCTTCTCGGCAGGGTCTATATGCTCGAAGGCGTGGAGATTGATCCTGAAAACCCCGAACTGACGGGCGAGGTGCGCTAGTCTCGTCAATCTGCCGTTCACTTGTCGAACAAGACACGCAGTTGATCGAGGCTCGCGCAGGCAAATTCCCAGGGCGTGTTATCGTGATGGACATTTTTGATTTTAGAACAGGATCCGATAACCATGCGCCTCCTTCTCCCCCTGACCGCTGGTGTGGCAGCACTCGCGCTTGGTGCACCGATGGCTGCACAAGCTCAGGGCACGCTACCAGCGACCGCCATGCATGACGCCCGCTTCGATCGGTTCACGCCGAAAGCAGACCCGGTTACTACGCGGATCGACTATTCGATCTGGGACGATGCGCTCGGATTCATGGTTTTCCGCATGGGGCGTTCGATCCGTGAGGGGGCGCCGTCGGTCGACCCGTCGATGGGAACGCGCCGCATTTATGGCCACGACTCGCGCCTGCGGCTTGAGGGCAATCGGGTCGTTTTTTCTTTCCTCGAAGACAATGTCATCCAGTCGCTGGTCGACTATAAGCAGGATCTCGAACAGACCGCCGACAAGGTCGATATCGCCAGTCTGAGCCGCAACGAGCAGCTGGCATTCTGGATCAACCTGCACAACGTGTCGGTGATGGCGAAAATCGCCGAGGACTATCCGCTTAGCCAGCCTTCGCGCATGAAGATCGGTTCCGAGAACCTGCCGCTCGATGAGGCTCCCTTCATCACGGTCAACGGCGTAGCGATGAGCCCGAAGGATATCCGTACCAAGATCGTCTATCCCAACTGGAAAAACCCCAAGGTGATGTACGGCTTCTGGCGCGGCGAGATCGGTGGTCCTTCGATCCGTGACGTGGCCTTTACCGCCGCCAATGTCGGTGAATTGCTGGATGAATCGGCACGCGAATTTGTCAATGCGCTGCGCGGCACCGAGAAGCGTGGCAAGACACTGCATGTTTCGAAAATCTACGAGGAAGCCGCCCCGTTCTATTTCGCCAATTGGCAGCCCGACCTCACCGCACACCTCAGCCAGTATGCCAATGCCGAAGTGAAGGCCGAGATCGGCGAAACGAGCGAGGCGAAAGCATCGATCTACGAATATGCCGTAGCCGACCTGGCCAATGGCGAGCGCGAGCCCAGCTACAGCAATGTGGTCGAAACAGACGCCAATGGCGACCAGGTTTCCAAGAGCTTCCGTATTCCGGGCAACGTCCAGCGACTCGTCACCGAACGCGCGCAGAAGATCAACAAGATCATCCGCCGCGGCGAGCGCACCGGTACGGTGACCTTTATCGGCATCGACCTGCCGGGCGAGGAAAACCAGCCCGAACAGGTCGAATAGGCCGCGCTCCGTCCCATCGCCCATCGATTCCGGCGGATCACTCCCAACCCCCTTGCCATGCCCGAAAGGGCTTGTGATGAAGGGCGCGAAAAAGCGATCGCGCTGAGGGTGATCGCCGCAGGGAGAGAACGGTGAGCGCACAGCGCGTCGGATTTGTTGTCGGGGCACTGGCGCTGGTGGCCAGCATCTTCCTGCCGCCGCCCGCCGGGATGGAGCGCGAAGCCTTCATCGTCGCGGGGCTGGTCGTGCTGATGGCTGCGTGGTGGATGACCGAGGCGATCCCGCTTACCGCCACCGCGCTGATGCCGTTCATCGTCCTGCCGCTAGCCGGTGTGATGGATGCCAAGGCCACTGCCAGCGCCTATTATGCGCCGATCCTGTTCCTGCTGCTGGGCGGGGCGTTTATCGCCCTCGCCATCGAGCGTACCGGGTTGCACCGGCGACTGAGCCTGGCGATCCTCAAGCTGGTGGGGGCCTCGATCCGCCTGCCACAGCGCAGTTCGCGCCTGCTGCTGGCCGTCACGATCGCGGTCGCGCTGTTCAGCCTGCTCATATTCAACAACTGGATCAGCATTGTCGTGCTGGCCGGTGCCACGATGGTGGTTGCGGGCCTTGCCCTGTCCGCGCCGGAGAAGCTGCTGTTTGCCTTTATGACCAGCGCGGCGATCCTTTCCATGCTGATCTCCAACACCTCGACCGCGCTGATCATGATGCCGATGGCGCTCGCGGTGATCGCAGGCGCCGGGATCGGGAATAAGGATCAGGATGGTTTGGCGGGGGCCTTGCCGATGGGCATCGCCTTTGCTGCCAGCATTGGCGGGCTTGGCACCATCGTCGGATCGCCCACCAATGGCATTGCGGTTGCACTGCTCGACGAGATGACCGGTCTCAAGATTAGCTTTGTCGACTGGATGGCCTATGGCTTGCCCGTCGTGCTCGTGGGCGTGCCGCTGGCGACCTTCGTCATCTCACGCGTGCAGCAGGTGAATGAGCATCATTTCGACGTCGCCACCGCGCGCGCGGCGATTGACGATCATGCACCATGGACCAGTGCGGAAAAGCGCCTCCTGCCGGTCATCGCGATCACCTTCGCGCTATGGATGAGCCAGCGTTGGGTCGCGCCGCTATTGCCGAAGGGCAGCTGGGAAGACGGAACCATAGCGATCATCGCCAGCCTGGTGCTGTTCGTGCTGCCCGACGGCACCGGTCGCCCGATGCTCAAGTGGAAGGAAGCCGACCGCGCGCCATGGGGCGTGATCATGATGTTCGGCGGCGGGCTGGCGCTGGCGGCCGGGATGCAGGCTTCGGGCCTTGCCGAATGGCTGGGGCAGGCGCTGCTGCCGCTCGATGCCTTCCCGCTGATCGTGGTCGCGCTGGCAATCGTCGCCATGGTGGTGCTGATCACAGAATTCGCCAGCAATGTCGCCACCGCCAGCGGGATCATCCCGGTGGTCGCCAGCCTTGTCGTCGCGCTGGGCGTCGACCCTGTCCTGCTCGCCATGCCCGCTGCGCTGGCGGCGAGTTGGGGCTTCATGCTGCCCGCCGGGACCGGCCCCAACGCCATCGCATGGTCGACCGGGCGCATCCGGATCGAGCGTATGGTCGGTGCCGGGCTGGCGCTCGACATGATCGGCATATTCCTGATCGTCGGGATAGTGTGGAGTGTGGCGGTTTTCGTTTGAGGCCGAGATTGAAAATCCGCGCTTCCGGCAGTATTGGCGCTGCCATCATTCGGCATCCGGCGGAGATGCGTTCCTGCGGAGGTTAGGAACGGGCGCCCCTTATGCCTTATCGGCTCCTGCCTTCCTGGGAGCATGATACAAGGAAGGCCATCCGCATGACGGACGCTATCGATTCGGTCGACACCCCGACCCCCCGCCGCAATCCCAAGCCCGAAGCCAAGACGATTGGCGGGCGCGAACTCAAGCCCAGCACGCTGATGATGGGCCATGGCTATGACCCGGTCCTGTCCGAGGGATCGCTCAAAGCCCCGATCTTCCTCACCAGCACTTTCGCCTTCGAGAATTCGGCCGCAGGCAAGCGCCACTTCGAAGGCATCACCGGCAAGCGCCCGGGCGGCGCCGAAGGCCTCGTCTATTCGCGCTTCAACGGGCCGAACCAGGAAATCCTCGAAGATCGCCTGTCGATCTGGGACGGGGCGGAAGACGCGCTGAGCTTTTCCAGCGGAATGACCGCGATCACCGTGATGCTGCTCGCCTTCTGCGCGCAGGGTGACGTCATCGTCCATTCCGGCCCGCTCTATGCCGCGACCGAAGGTTTCGTCGCCAAAGTCCTGAGCAAGTTCGGCGTGACCTATGTCGACTTCCCCGCCGGTGCCTCGCGCGAGGAAATCGACGCGGTGCTCGAGAAGGCGAAGGCGCAGGCTGCCGATCAGGGCGGCAAGGTGGCGATGGTCTATCTCGAAAGCCCCGCCAACCCGACCAATGCGCTGGTCGATGTCGAAGCCGTGCAGGCCTCGCGCGATGCTATCCTCGATGCCGACGAGACCCCGATCGCGATCGACAACACCTTCCTCGGGCCGTTGTGGTCGCGCCCGCTCGATCATGGGGCGGACATCGTGGTCTATTCGCTGACCAAATATGTCGGCGGCCATTCGGACCTTGTCGCGGGCAGCATTGCCGGGGCGAAGAAGTGGATGGACCCGGTGCGTGCGCTGCGCAACACGATGGGCGGCATCGCCGATCCCAACACCGCATGGATGCTGATGCGCAGCCTCGAAACGGTCGAACTGCGGATGGAGCGCGCGGGCAGGAACGCGGAGAAGGTCTGCGCCTTCCTGAAGGACCACCCCAAGGTCGAAGGCATTGGCTATCTCGGCTTCATCAGCGATCCGAGCCAGCAGGACATTTTCGACCGGCTCTATACCGGCGCGGGCAGCACCTTCTCGCTGTTCGTCAAGGGCGGCGAAGAAGAAGCGTTCCGTTTCCTCGACAATCTCAAGATCGCCAAGCTGGCGGTCAGCCTCGGCGGCACCGAAACGCTCGCCAGCTGCCCTGCCGCCATGACGCATCTCTCGGTGCCGGATGAGCGCAAGGCGCAACTGGGTATCACCCCCAACCTCGTGCGCATCAGCATCGGGATCGAGGATCCGGACGACCTGATCGCCGACTTCGCCCAGGCGCTCGACGCGGTCTGATGCGGGCATGACCACGCGGATCGGCTTTCTCGCGTGCCCTGGCACGTTGCCCGGATCGCCGGTCCGCCGGGCCGATGCTTTCGAACATGACGTCCAGATCGAGGCCCTGCGCAAGGGCTTCACGCCCGCAGGCCTCGATCTCGTCGAAATCGACTGGCACGGCGAGATCGAAACCCTCACAGCCTTCCCGCTCGTGCTGGTCGGCACGGTATGGGATTACCAGGACCATGAGGCGGCCTTCCTCGCCAGGCTGGAGGAACTGGCAGCGCGCGGCGTGATCGTGTGCAACTCCGCCGAACTGGTGCGATGGAACAGTGACAAGTCTTACCTGCGTGACCTTTCAGCCGCAGGCGCGCCGACCATCCCGACGTTATGGCCGGATGCGCCGAGCAGCGAGGATATTGCCGCTGCCTTCGACCATTTCGGCTGCGACAGGCTGGTGGTGAAGCGCCGCGTCGGCGCCGGGGCCGAAGGGCAGGAGATATTCTCCCGCGAAAATGCCCCGCCCGCCGGATGGCGCTATGGCCACCGCGCGATGGTGCAACCGTTCCTGCCGGCCATCGTCGAGGAGGGCGAATACAGCTTCGTGTTCATCGACGGACAGTTCAGCCACGCGATCCGCAAGACGGCGGCAGCGGGCGACTATCGCATCCAGTCACTTTACGGCGGGAAGGAAGAAGCGATCGACCCGACGCCTTCGGATATCGCTGCGGCAGAGGCGGTCATCCGGACAATCCCCGGCGAAGTGCCGCTTTATGCCCGGATCGACATGATCCGGCATGACGGCGCACTGGCGGTGATGGAGGCAGAGATGATAGAGCCCTATCTCTATCCCAGGCAGGGTCCGCATCTGGGCCAGCTAATGGCCGAAGCTGTGCTGCGCCGACTGAAATAGCAACATCGAAGGACCGGACCGCATGGCCCATACCGCAAAAATCCTCCTGCTCGGATCGGGCGAACTGGGGCGCGAATTCGTGATTTCGGCCAAGCGGCTGGGTGCCTTTGTGGTCGCCTGTGACAGCTATGCCAATGCACCCGCAATGCAACTGGCGGACGCGGCGGAAGTCTTCTCCATGCTCGATGGCGATGCGCTGCGCGCAGCGATCCACAAGCATAACCCCGACTATATCGTGCCCGAGGTCGAGGCGATCCGGACCGAAGTGCTGGCCGAGGTCGAGGCGGACGGGTTCAATGTCGTCCCCTCTGCCCGTGCGACGCAGATGACAATGAATCGCGATGCGATCCGCGATGTCGCGGCGCAGGAACTGGGGCTCACGACCTCGCGCTATCGCTATGCCGAGAGTCTGGACGAAGTGCTGGCCGGGGCCGAATTCACCGGCCTGCCCTGCGTGATCAAGCCAGTCATGTCCTCAAGCGGCAAGGGCCAGAGCACGGTGCGCGACGCGGGCGTTCTAGAAGCCGCATGGAATTATGCCGTCGAGAACATGCGCGGTGACCGCAAGCGGGTGATCGTCGAGCAATTCGTCGATTTCGACTACGAAATCACCTTGCTCACCGTGCGACACAAGGATGGCGTGACCTTCTGCCCGCCCATCGGCCACCGTCAGGAGCGCGGTGATTATCAGGAAAGCTGGCAGCCGACGCCGATGTCGGAAGCGGCCATCACCGCGGCGCAGGATATGGCGCGCAAGGTGGTCGACGACCTTGGCGGATATGGCCTGTTCGGGGTCGAGTTCTTCGTAAAAGGCGAAGAAGTCATCTTCTCCGAACTCAGCCCCCGCCCGCACGACACCGGGATGGTCACGCTGGTAAGCCAGAATTTGAGCGAGTTCGACCTTCACGCCCGTGCGATCATGGGCCTGCCGATCCCCGCCGAAATCCGCGCCCGCCCGGCAGCAAGCGCGGTGATCCTCGCCAACCGGGCGAGCGAAAGCGTCAGCTATTCGGGCCTTGCCGAAGCAATGGCAAACGGCAGCGATATCCGCATCTTCGCCAAGCCCGTTGCCCGCCCCTACCGCCGAATGGGCGTGGCGCTGGCGGCGGCGGGCGATACCGCTTCGGCGCGCGCCGAAGCGGCAGCTGCTGCTGCGAAGGTGCAGATCCACTACGGAGACTGATCATGGTGACACGCAAACCCGTCTTCCTCGTCATCGGTGCCGGTGCAGGAATCGGCGGGCATGCGGCGCAGCGGTTTGCCGTGGGCGGGTACCATGCCGTGCTCGCGCGCCGGTCCGACGCGGAAGGGCTGCAAAAGCTGGTCGACGCGATCACCGAGGCAGGCGACGAGGCGAGCGGAAGGCTGCTCGATGCCTCGCTTCCCGACACGATCGAGGAACTGGTGGAGGAGGTCGAACGCGATATCGGCCCGATCGAGGTTGCGTTGTTCAATCTCGGCGCGCAGATCGGCAATCGCAGCCTCGCCGATACCAGCGACCGGATGTTCGAACTCGGCTGGCGGCTCGCAACCTATGCCCCATTCCGCCTTGCCCGCGCGCTGATGCCGCATATGGTTTCGCGAGAAAAAGGCACGCTGATCGTCACCAGCGCCACCGCCGCGATGCGCGGCAATGCCGGCCAGCATAGCCACGCCGCCGCGATGGGTGGTCGGCGGATGCTGTGCCAGACCCTCAATGCCGAATTCGCGCCCCAGGGCATCCACATCTCCCATGTCGTGATCGACGGCGCAGTCAACGCACCCGACACGCTGGGCAAGATGCTGGGCGACAAGTTCGAAGCGTTCAAGGGCGAGGACGGCGTGCTAGACCCGGCGGCGGTGGCGGAAACCTATTGGCATCTGGCCCACCAGCCGCGCAGCGCGTGGACGCATGAGGTTGACTTGCGACCGTGGACGGATGTGCCGTGGTGGAATGATAATTAGGCGTGGTCAGCTGCTACAAATGAATGGGCATTCCGGCCATGATAGACCTGAGTCTTGCATTCCGGTCGGCCATTCTCTGCCAGTCACAACCTAGGTCGGCTAGGTAATGATCATCAACACCCGCACCGATCCAGCGAATGTATATCGCTCCTCGGTCAGTCGCGCTGTGCACACCTTCCGGGTAGGCCCGGTCAAGCATTTCGATCACACTCGCGTCGCTGCGCGGCACGGCCTCAGGGCGAAACTCCGCGAGAACCTTCTCGAACGACCGGAATTCGCTTTCACTGAGCTTGAATGTGCCCTTCTCGTTCGGCCCGACACCTTCGATCGAGAATGACCCGCGTCCATCGCTCGATATGGAGATATCCAGACTTGCCGGGCCGGATTGCCGTATCTCGATAAGATCGATGTCGTCGACAGAGTTTTGCGCAGCACAGCCGCAGGCCAATGCACCCAGGATACCGCTGAAGAGTAGCCTCAACCCTTCCATTCCCGCCGCTCCTCAGCTGCTTTCAGCACTTCATAGGCCAGCTGCAGCTTCTGGAATTCCACCGCCGCGTCCTTGTCGCCCGGTTTCACATCGGGGTGGACCAGCTTGGCCTTTTCGCGCCATGCCTTCTTGATCGCGGCGAATTCGGCGTCGCTTTCCAGCCCCAGAACCTCCAGCGCACGCATTTCGTCGGCGCTGCGCGAACCGTCGCCGCTGCCGCCCCAGCCATAGTGCTGCGCCTCTGCATAACCGGAATTTTCGGTTCGCTCGTCCTTCGTGCGCGCCTCACGTTCGGCCTTGTCCAAGCCTTCGAAATAGTCCCACTTCTTGTTGTATTCTGCTGCATGCTTCTGGCAGAAATACCACCGTTCGGGGCTGTTCGGGGCCTTGGGCGCAGGGCAATCGCCCTTCTCCTCGCAGCCATGGCGGTCGCACAGCCGCACGGTCGTCGCCTCGCGCGAGGAGCCATAGCCTCGCCAGCGGGGGAAGCCCCAGTCGTTCGAACGCCGCGCGCCGACCATCAGCGGATGCTCCACCGGGCAGGAAATGTCGTTGGGCTGGCGGTCATGGCGGCTGATCTAGTGAGGATTGCCTTTTTTGGGAAGGCTGGCAAATAAGTTGCTATACGAAATGTTGCATTGCAACAGATCGTTCATATCTGGATGCTAGCCGCACGTCCGAACAGGGATTCGAAAGTCAAGACATGAGCCCGCAGCTTCGCTTTTCTGCAGCCGTATCTGCACTGACCATGGCGCTGTTCGCGCTGACTGCGGTGCTGGGCGGCATGGAAGGCGGCAGCATCGCCGGGCCATCGCTCGAAGCCCCGGCGATCTATTCGGCCAGCATCGGCAAATAGGCCGTATGCGTTCCCGCGAAGGCGGGAACCCCGGTCAGGCCATGCCCCGGTCGAAAAGAGGCCCCCGCCTTCGCGGGGGCGCATCACCAATCAGTTGATGACAACCGAAACCGCGCGGCGGTTCTGTGCCCAGGCGGCTTCGTTCGAGGCGGTGGCGATGGGGTATTCCTTGCCATAGCTCACCGTGCGGATGCGGCTCGCATCGACACCCAGGCTGGTAAGGTAATTCTTCGCCGCATTGGCGCGGCGTTCACCCAGCGCGAGGTTGTATTCGCGCGTGCCGCGTTCGTCGCAATGCCCCTCGATCGTGATCGAGATATTCGAATAGCGCTGGAGATACTGCGCCTGCGTTTGCAGGGCGGCAGCATCGGCACTGTCGATATTGTAGCGATCAGTATCGAAATAGATCACGTTCTGGCCGTTCACGGCATTGACGAAATGCTCTTGCGAACCGAGCACCGCGCCCTGCGGTTGCTGGTAATTGCCGGTATCCGGCTCACTCGTTTCGACCGGGTCGGGCGGCAGGATGTCGGGGGCCTTGGGCTTGCACGCGCCGAGCGCGACAGTGCCGCAAAGCAGCGATGCGATGACAATTTTCGTATTCATGGGCCTCTCCTGAAGAGCGGGTTGAAGCAGTCGCGACCCTGCCAACTCACTTGATCAATGCGTTTACGGCAAAATCGGTCCCCATGCAGGGTCCGATGCGTCGACCGGTGTCGGCAATTTCCTTTCATTGCGGCCGGTGAGGTCCACCTGCCAAAGCGATGTCCCGCCCGATCCACGCTCGGTGCGGAAGAACTGGATGATCCGCCCATTGGGGGCCCAGGTCGGCGCCTCGTCCTGCCAGCCATTGGTCAGCGTGCGGACATTGCCGCCCGAAGGCGACATGACCGAGACGTTGAAACTGCTGGCATTGGTGAAGGCGATCTGGTCGCCGCGCGGGCTCCATTCGGGCGTGGCGCAGCGCGTCCCGCCAAAACTGATGCGCTTCTGGTTCGAGCCGTCGGAATTCATCACATAGCATTGCTGGTTGCCCGACCGGTCGCTCTCGAACACGATCTTGCTGCCATCGGGCGAATAGGACCCGCCAATATCGATCCCCGGCGTATTGGTCAGCCGCACGCTCGGCCCGCCCTGCGAGGATACGCGGTAGATGTCGGTGTCACCCGCAACCGCCATCGAATAGAGGATCCACTTGCCATCGGGCGACCAGCGCGGGGCGAAGGTAGGGTTGCGGTTCTCGGTGATCAGCGTCTGCCGCCCGGTGCCGATGTCGTAGACATAGATGCGCGGGTTGCCATCGACATAGCTGAGATAGAGCAGCTTGCTGTAATCGGGCGAATAGCGCGGCGTAAGCGCGGTCGAGCGACCGGTGGTGATGAAGCGGTGGTTCGCCCCGTCACTGTCCATGATCGCCAACCGCTTGGTCCGGTTTTCCTTCGGCCCGGTTTCCGCGATATAGGCGATGCGGCTGTCGAAGAACGGATTTTCGCCCGTCAGCCGTGAATAGACAAGGTCGGCGCATTTATGCGCGGCCCGCCGCCAGTCGCGCGGCTGTACGACCCAGCCCGCGCGGGCAAGCTCATCCTGCAAGGTCACGTCGTAAAGATAGCAGCCGACCGTCAGCCGACCGTCCGAACGCGCCTGAACGTAACCATGCACGAGCATCTCCGCCCCGCGGCTGGACCATGTTGGCCATGCCGGCGCGGTGATCTGGGCGAAACTGGGCTGAGGCAGGCTGTCGGGTCCGGAAGGTTTGAACAGGCCATTGTTCTTGAGATCGGCGAATACGACGCGGCCAATCTCCTTGCCCAGTGCAGCTGTGCCGCTGGAGTTGGCAGGCGTCGGCACATCGCGATCCGAAGCAAACCCGGCGATGGCAATGCCGAGGTCGTCCCATGCACCCTCATCGCTTACCGTGAAGGTCAGGCCCTCATCCTCTCCCTCATCCTGCATTACGCTTTCTACCGCAGAATCGGCAGGCAGCGGCGCGCCCAGATCCTGGGCGGCAAGCGGCGTGGCAACGAAGAAGGCCAAAACGGCCACGACATTTTTCATAGAGAAAGATTCCTATCAAACCGCGCGCCCGAAATCGACTTCCACGCGTTGTAGTATTCGTCAGGCAGGTCGAACGGAGCGGCGAGTTGCACGGCGCGGATCGCAACCTCGGCATGGCGCGCCTTTTGCGCTTCGTTGGCGGGCGTGACGCCCAATTGCCGGACGACGCGCGGCCTGCCTTTGAGCGATCCATCCGGGTTCAGCTCGAACGCAAGGATGGTGACCAGCTTTTCAGCATCGGCCCCCGTCGGCACCTTGCCCTGGAAGTGAGGCTTCACCTGCCGCGCAATGGCCTGCCCGATCGACGCACGCGCACTCGCGCCGATCTGGTTCGCCGGGATACGGGTTTCATTGGTGGTCGTACTGCTGCCCTGGCCAGGAAGGAAATCGCTGCCGATCCGGCTGCCGCCGGTTGTCGGGGTGGAGCTCGGGCGAGAACTGGGCCTGGAACTCGGTTTGGAGCTGGGGCGCGATTCCGGTTTGTCCGGGCGGCGCCGCGGATCGCGGTTGGCGGTCGGAGCATTCTGGCGCGGCTTGGCGCTTGCGCGGGGCTGCGGACGCGGATCGGGCCGTGTTTCGGGGACTGGCGCAGGTGGCAGGGCAACCGGGGCCTCGCTCAATGTCGGCGCAATGGCTGCACGGCTTTCAGCCACAGGTTCGGGCGCGGTGGCTTCGAGGCCAACCTCTTCCGCAAGGCTCACGGTCACCCGCTCTGGCGCGGGCGCGACCGGCACCGGGAACAGCAACCGGCTGAGCAACACCGCAAGCAGCAGCAAATGCAGGAACAGCGCCAGCATCAGGCCGGTCTTTTCCTCGGGGCGGATGGGCGCGGTTTGCATTGTGTTACGAACTATTGCTCGTCATCTGAACCGCCGATTGATGCAGGAGGCTTTGCAGTCGAGTTGGTGACCATGGCGATCTTGTTGAAACCGGCGCGATTGAGTTCGCCCATTACCGCCATCACCCGGCCATAGTCGATGGAGCGGTCTGCCCGCAGCGTCACCTGCGGCAGTTCATCGGCGTTGCGCACGGCAATGTCCGCCAGCCGATCCGGCAATTCGCCCGGTGCCAGCGGCTCGTCATCGAGCAATATCTGCCCGTCTACGGTGATTGTCAGTGCAACCGGCTTCGCCTCGTCCGGCAGCGCGTTCGCCCTGCTGTCGGGCAGGTCGACCGGCACGCCGGTGTTGAGCAGCGGCGCGGTGACCATGAAGATGATCAGCAGCACCAGCATCACGTCGACGAAGGGGGTGACGTTGATTTCCGCCATCGGCGCGCGGCGCGAACCGCGCTGACGCTTGCCCGGCCTGACCAAACCCATTGCCATTTAGAGACGCTCCAGCTGGCGGCTGAGGCTCGAATGGAAACGGTCGGCAAATCGCTGCATCTTCGCCTCGTAACTGTTCACCGACTGGCTGAAACGGTTGTAGGCGATCACCGCGGGGATTGCGGCGAACAGGCCGATTGCGGTGGCGAACAGCGCCTCCGAAATGCCCGGTGCGACCACCGCGAGCGAGGAATTCTGCTGCGCGCCGATCTGGAAGAAGCTGTTCATGATGCCCCACACGGTGCCGAACAGGCCGACGAAGGGCGCGACCGAACCGACCGTGGCGAGGAAGGTCAGGCGCGAGGCGAGGCTGTCCGATTCCTCGGCCACCTGGCTTTCCATCGCGAGCGCGAGCCGCTGGCGCACCCCGTCGAGGTCCTTCACCCCACCCTTGGTCGAGCGGCGCCATTCGGCCATGCCCGATCCGGCAACGCGGGCCAGCGGCACATCCTTGCGTGCATGGGCTTTCATATATTCGTCGAACTCGTCGGCCTTCCAGAAACCGCCTTCGAAGCTTTCGCCCCGGCTGCGCACGCCACGCATCCGCAAGGTAAAGCCGATGATGATCATCCAGCTCCAGATGCTGGCGAGGATCAGGCCGACCATAACCGCCTGCACCACAAGATCGGCGTCGAGGAACAGCTTTATCGGATCGACGCGGGTCGGGGCGGAAACGGCGGTGGCGGTTGCAGTCAGGATGTCGAGAGCAGTCATTCTTTGCCTTCTTCAATGAGGACGCTGCGATATGCGGTACGCCATTCCTCTGGCTGGCGGCACGGCCGGCCATCGGGGGCGACGAAGCCGACCCGCAGGCTCGCCTCGGTAATCAGTTCGTCGCCTGCCCCGAAGTTCCTGAACGCGCGCTGATGCATGCGCAGGCTGGCCGCGCGCATTTCGGTGCAGGTGGTTTCGATCACCACATCGTCGTCCAGCTTCGCCGGGCGGACATAGCGGATGTTGAGATCGGCCACTGCATAGGCGCCGATACCCGCCTCGATCGCCGCGCGCTGGTCGATCTCCAGCACGCGCAGCAGGTCCGACCGGGCGCGTTCGAACCAGCGCAGGTAATTGGCGTGGTAGACAATGCCCGAAAGGTCGGTGTCCTCGTAATAGGCGCGCACGGCATAGAGATGCCGCTTGCCGTCGATGATGCCACCGGGAGGGTTGGGTGTTGCCGTCATGGTTGACGCGCCCTTAGCGCAGCGCAGAGTCGCGGGGCAAATGAAACCGACGAGATGGTGATTTTTGGCGATGGGGGGTTGGCGCAAATTAGTGCCGTTCTTCCGTCACCCCGGCGCAGGCCGGGGTCCAGACAAGATCAGCGGTCGCGCATCCCGTTTGCAGTATCGCTCGAGGCTCCCGGCCACATGCCACACCGCGTGCGACCAAAGTCATATAGACCCCGGCTTGCGCCGGGGGGACGTTCTGTTGAGCGAAGGTGCTACCGCCGCACCAGCATCGGCCCCAGCGGATGCCCGCCGAACAGGTGGACATGCAGGTGTGGGACTTCCTGGTGGCCGTGCCCGCCGATATTCGCCAGCAGGCGATAGCCCGGCTCGACCAAGCCCTTCTCGCGCGCGACATGGCCCACGGCGCGGATGAAACCGGCGATTTCCTCTGCGCTCGCCTTGGCGGAAAAATCGTCCCAGCTGACATAACGCCCCTTGGGGATCACCAGCGTGTGGATGTCCGCCTGCGGGTTGATATCCTCGAAGGCGAAGGCCCATTCGTCCTCATAGACTGCGTTCGAGGGGATTTCCCCGCGCAGGATTTTGGCGAAGATGTTGTTGTCGTCATAAGGCTGGGTGGCGTCGATCGGCATTATTCGGTTCCCCGCGAAGCTTTTTCCTCGATCCCCGACACACCTTCGCGCCGGTCGAGTTCGGCCAGCACTTCGGCCAGCGCGATATCCTTGCCCGACAGCAGCACCATCAGGTGGAACAATACATCGGCGGCTTCGCCCACCAGCTCCTCCCGACTGCCCGAAAGCGCGGCGACAACGGTCTCGACCGCTTCCTCGCCCAGCTTGCGGGCCATCACCGGCACGCCGCGCGCGTGCAGCTGCGCGACATAGGATGTGTCGGGATCGGCACCCTTGCGCGATGCGATGGTGGCTTCGAGGCGGGTCAGCGTGTCCATTGCGCCCACATGACGGGCGGTGGCGAGAGGGTCAATCCCGGTCGCTGTCAGTCGTCGGAATTGCGGCGGTGTTTCGAGAACTGTCGACCCACGATCAGGCCAAGCACGCCGAGCGCAAACAAGGCCATGTTGCTCGGTTCGGGAACGGAGGCTCCGCCCTGCGCAAAAACCGGTTCGGCGGCGAGAATCGCATAAGCCAGGATGATGAGGGTCCTCATGGCTACAATAATGCTCGAAGGAATATTCCGCTCAAGCGCAAGTATCGTGCTGTCCCGCTATGAAACCCGTGACACGAGTTTACTTAATCAGCTTCCCCGCGCCGGAAGCCCGGCGGCACGCAAGGCATCATGCGCCTGCGCGATGGTGTAAGTGCCGAAGTGGAAGATCGATGCCGCCAGCACCGCGCTGGCATGGCCGCGCTTCACCCCGTCGACCATGTGTTCGAGCGTGCCGACACCGCCACTTGCAACCACCGGCACCTGCACCGAATCCGCAATCGCGCGGGTCAGTTCGACGTCGTAGCCATCCTTGGTCCCGTCCGAATCCATCGAGGTAACGAGCAATTCGCCCGCGCCGAGTTCTGCCAGCCGCACCGCATGTTCGACCGCGTCGATCCCGGTGGGTTTGCGCCCGCCGTGGGTGAACACTTCCCACCCGCGCAGATCGCCGGTGCCGACGCGCGCATCGACGCTGGCGACCACGCACTGGCTGCCGAATTTCTCCGCGATCTCACTCACCAGTTCGGGGCGAGATACTGCCGCGCTGTTGACCGCAACCTTGTCCGCGCCCGCCAGCAGCAGCGCGCGCGCATCCTCCACACTGCGCACCCCGCCGCCGACCGTGAGCGGCATGAAGCATACCTCCGCCGTGCGCCGCACCATATCGAGCAGCGTCCCGCGCCCTTCATGGCTGGCGGAAATGTCCAGGAAACACAGCTCGTCCGCCCCTGCGCGATCATAGGCCTGTGCCTGCTCGACCGGATCGCCCGCATCGACGAGATCGACGAAATTGACGCCTTTGACCACGCGCCCGTCGCGCACGTCGAGACAGGGGATGACGCGGACACGGACGGTCATGGCGAAGTTGCCGAGTAAATCGAACCGACGAACACGACTGCCCAGAATACGATCAAACCCCAGAACAACGCGGGACTACCTGCTCTTTTGCGGCGCAAGCCGAACAGCGGCCATGCCACTTCCCGCGTCGTGAGCGCGTAGTAAATTTCGATCAATGCAAGCGCACCGATCACTCCGTATATGTAGATGAGCCAGTTCACCCCCTCGCTCCCATCGCAATCGCCGCTGCCAGATCCAGCCGACCATCATACAGCGCGCGCCCGGTAATCACGCCCTCGATCCCCTCATGCGCATGGATCGACAGGACATGGATATCGTCGATGCCTTTCACCCCGCCGCTGGCGATCACCGGGATATCGACCCGCCGTGCAAGATCGACCGTCGCATCGATGTTGACGCCCTTGAGCAACCCGTCGCGCCCGATATCGGTGAACAGCAGCGCGGCGACGCCTGCATCCTCGAACCTGCGGGCAAGGTCGATCACCGGCACGTCGGACACATCCGCCCAGCCTTCGGTCGCGACCATGCCGTCCTTCGCGTCGACCGCGACGACGATGCCGCCGGGAAACTCGCGCGCCATGTCCTTGACGAATTCCGGGTCTTTCAGCGCCGCCGAACCCATCACGATCCGCGCCACGCCCGCGTCGAACCAGCCCTCGACATCCTCGCGCTTGCGGATGCCGCCGCCCAGCTGGACATGGCCGGGAAACGCCGCGACGATGCTTTCCACCGCCTCGCGGTTCTGCGCCGACCCGGCAAAACTGCCATCGAGATCAACCACATGCAGGTGCCCTGCCCCGGCCTCGGCAAACAGCGTCGCCTGCGCGGCGGGATTGTCGCCATAGACGGTCGCGCGGTCCATATCGCCTTCGGCAAGGCGCACGACCTGCCCCTGCTTGAGATCGATGGCTGGGAAGACGATCATATTCCTCCCCCCACGGGGGAGGGGGACCGCGAGACTCGCAGCGGCTCGGGGTGGAGGGGCACCTGCAAGCGTTCCGAACATCCGAAGGTGCCCCTCCACCATCCTGCGGATGGTCCCCCTCCCCGTTTCGGGGAGGATTTCACGGTTTCCATTCCAAAAACCTTTCCAGCAAGGTCAGCCCGTAGGCCTGGCTCTTTTCCGGGTGGAACTGCACCCCGAGGAAATTCTCGCGCCCCACCGCTGCGACCAGTCCGCCGCCATGGTCGGTCATCGCCAGCACATCCTCATGGTGGCGCACCTTGAAGTGATAGGAGTGGAGGAAATAAGCCTCCCCGCCCTCAATCACCGCGTGCCCGCGCGCATGCGGCATGGCGGCGACATCGTTCCAGCCCATATGCGGGACTTTCACACTCGGGTCCGAGGGTTCGATCAGCCGCACCCCACCATCGATCCAGCCCAGGCCTTCGGTCCGGCCATGCTCCAGCCCCTGCTCGGCGAGCAGTTGCATGCCCACGCAAATGCCAAGGAAAGGCGCACCGCCAACGAAAACCCGCTCATGCATCGCCTCGATCACGCCCTCGGCAGCGCGCAAACCCTCTGCGCAAGCCTTGAAGCTGCCGACGCCCGGCAACACGATCCGGTCCGCCGCGCGGATCACGTCGGGATCGGCAGTAACCGAGACATTCGCCCCGACCTTGCGCAGCGCATTTTCGACAGAATGGAGATTGCCCGCGCCGTAATCGACCAGCGCAGTTACCTCACCCATTGAGCGTGCCCTTGGTACTCGGGATCGCGCCGCCCTTGCGTGCGTCGAGTTCGACCGCCTGCCGCATGGCGCGGGCGAAGCCTTTGTAGATGCTTTCGCAGATGTGGTGGTTGTTGCTGCCATAGAGCAGCTCGACATGCAGCGTCAGTCCGCAGGTCTGCGCGACCGAGTGGAACCAGTGTTCGATCAGCTCGGTATCCCATTCACCGAGCTTTTCCTGGCTGAACCCGGCTTTCCATACGAGATAGGGCCGCCCCGAAATATCGAGCGAAACCCGCGCCAGCGTTTCGTCCATCGGCGAATAAGCCATGCCGTAGCGGCCTATCCCGCCCTTGTCGCCCAGCGCCTCTGCCAGCGCCTGACCGAGCGCCAGCGCGCTGTCTTCCGTGGTGTGATGCTGATCGACATGAAGGTCCCCATCGATCGTCATCTTCACGTCGATCAACGAATGGCGGCTGAACTGTTCGACCATGTGATCGAGAAAGCCGATCCCGGTCGAAATTTCATATGCACCGGTGCCGTCGAGATTGACCTCGATGGCGATCTTCGTTTCCGCCGTGTTGCGGGTGATGCTGGCCATACGCATGATGGCCTGCGCTATACGCAAGGACGTGGATGGCGCAAGCTTTCCCGCTTGACCGCAATCACTTGCCCCGCCACCTAGGCACCCATGAGCGACGATGCGCCCGATAGCCTGATCCCCTATGACGAAATCGTGCAGGAGGCCCTGCGCGCAGTGGTTGGCCGCGTGCTGGGTGAAATCGAGCAGGGTGGCGGCGAACTGCCCGGCGCGCACCATTTCTATATCACCTTCAAGACCGGCGCGCCCGGCGTGGACATTCCCAAGAGCCTGCGCGAGCGTTTCCCGGACGAGATGACCATCGTGCTGCAAAACAAGTTCTGGGATTTGAACGTGCGCGATGACGGGTTTTCGGTCGGCCTCAGCTTCAACCAGGTCCCGGCCAAGCTCGACGTGCCCTTTTCCGCCATCACCGCCTTTGTCGACCCGGCGGTCGATTTTGGCCTGCAATTCCAGGCCAGCGTTGCCGATATGGCGCCCGAGGCGCATGACGATGCCGAGAATGATGCCCCCGGCAGCGACGGTGAAGCAGGCGACCATCCTGCGGCCACCGGCAGCGAAGATGGCAGCAATGTCGTGACCGTGGATTTCGGTCGCAAGAAATAGCGCCCGCGCGGAGCATCCATGGCCCGGAAACGCACCACCCCGCACACTCAGCTTGCTGACAGCCATGATGCGACTGGCCTCGAGCCGGTCGAAAAGGCCATCGAGATACCCGCTGCACCCTTGGCCAAGCTGGTCATTGCCGATCTGGCGATGAAGGCGGGCGCCTATGCGCTGCGCAGCACGATCGACAAGCATCTGCTGAAGCAGGATGACGGCAAGGAAGCCGCGAAACAGATCGGCGCGAAACGCGTGGTTGGCAAACAGGTCGCCACGCGCAAACTGGCAAAAATCGCCACCGGTTCCGCCATCGGCGCGGCACTTGTCGGCACCGGCCTGCTGGCCAAGAACCTGTTCGATCGCGGCGGCAGGCGGCTCAAGGCCAGCCGGACGGATGGCGCGGCGACCGCACCGATTGCGGACGAATAGGGCTTTCGCACAGCGCGCCACTTGATTCCTTCCGCGCTTCGCGTGCAAAGGCACCTATGGCCGATCAAAGCACTCTTCACCGACGTGGACTGATGTTCATCCTCTCCTCGCCTTCGGGCGCGGGGAAGACCACCATCTCGCACAAGCTGCTGGGCGCGGATGACGACATTCGGCTGTCGGTCTCCGCCACGACGCGGCCCAAACGCCCGGGCGAAGTCGACGGGATCGATTATCACTTCGTCAGCGACGAGAAATTCGACCGGATGGTCGAGGAAGACGATTTCTACGAATGGGCCGAGGTGTTCGGTAACAAATATGGGACGCCCAAGGGGTATATCCGCAAGGGATTGAAACAGGGCGAGGATTTCCTGTTCGATATCGACTGGCAGGGTACGCAGCAGTTGAAGCAGAAGGACGACCAGGACGTGGTTACCGTCTTCATCCTGCCGCCCAGCCTCACCGAACTGCGCCACCGGCTCGAAACCCGCGCGCAGGATAGCGAGGACGTGATCGACCGCCGCATGGACCGCGCCCGTGCAGAGATCAGCCACTGGGCGGAATATGACTATGTCGTGATCAATGACGACGTGGACGAATGCTTCGTGAAAGTGCGCGAGATCCTGCACGCGGAACGCATGAAACGCACCCGTCAGACGGGCCTGATCCCGTTCGTGCGGGAGTTGATGGGGTAAGGTTTGGCGATAACATCGCGCCCTGTGGGCCGGAGCCACGCATGACCCGGAAATACGACGCTGTGATCATCGGCGCAGGCCATAACGGCCTCGTCTGTGCATTCTACCTTGCGCAAGCCGGGCTGAAGGTACGCATCGTCGAACGGCGCGATGTGGTAGGCGGCGCGGCAGTGACCGAGGAATTTCACCCGGGGTTCCGCAATTCGGTGGCGAGCTACACCGTCAGCCTGCTCCAGCCCAAGGTCATCGCCGATATGCGACTGCACGATCACGGATACCGCGTGATCGAACGCCCGATCTCTAATTTCCTGCCGCAGGAGGATGGCGGCTATCTGAAGCTCGGCGGCGGCCTCGAACGGACGCAGGCCGAGTTCCGCAAGTTCAGCAATCGCGATGCCGAGACGCTGCCGACCTATTATGACGCGCTGGAAGGCGTGGCCGAAGTGCTGCGCGACCTCGCGCTCAAATCCCCGCCCAATGTCGGAGAGGGGCTGCGCACGCTGCTGGCAGGCGCATCGCAGGGCTGGGGCATGGCGAAACTCGACCTCGAGGCGAAGCGCGACATCCTCGACCTGTTCACCAAGTCGGCCACCAGCTTCCTTGGCCAGTGGTTCGAAAGCGAGGCAGTCAAGGCCGCCTTTGGTTTCGATGCAGTTGTCGGCAACTATGCTTCGCCCGACACGCCGGGCAGCGCCTATGTCCTGCTCCACCACGTGTTCGGCGAGGTCAACGGCAAGAAGGGCGCTTGGGGTCACTCGGTGGGCGGCATGGGCACGATCACGCAGATCATGGCCAATGTGTGCCGCCAGTGCGGGGTCGAGATCAGCCTCGAAGCACCGGTGGCCGAAGTCCTCGTAGATGGAGACAGGGTCGCAGGCGTCCGGCTCAAAAGCGGAGAGGAGATCGCGGCCGGGCGCGTAATCGCCAATGTCGGCCCCCGGCTGCTCTATGGCAAGATGCTGGCCGAGGACCACCAGCCTGAGGATTTCCGCCGCCGGATGCGCGGCTTCAAGGCCGGTGGCGGCACCTTCCGCATGAATGTGGCGCTCAGCGAATTGCCGAAGTTCACGGCCCTGCCCGAGTCGGGCGAGCATCACCAGTCGGGCATCATTCTCGCCCCGACACTCGAATACATGGACAAGGCCTTCCTCGATGCGAAGGCGCATGGCTGGTCGAAACAGCCGATTGTCGAGATGCTCATCCCGAGCACGGTCGACGACAGCCTCGCCCCTGCGGGACAGCATGTCGCCAGCCTGTTCTGCCAGCAATTCGCGCCCGAACTGCCCGCCAATGAAGATGGAACTCCGCGTGACTGGGATGACGAGGAGGGGGCAGCCGCCGATACGATCATCGACACGGTCGAGGCGCAGGCGCCCGGCTTCCGCGCTTCGATCCTGGGACAGCAAGTGCTCAGCCCCAAGGGACTTTACGACAAGTTCGGCCTCGTCGGCGGCGACATCATGCACGGGCATATGAGCCTCGACCAGCTTTGGTCGGCACGGCCCGTCCTGGGCAACGGCGCGTATCGCGGGCCGGTGAAGGGGCTCTACATGTGTGGCGCAGGCACCCACCCCGGCGGCGGCGTGACCGGTGCGCCGGGCCACAATTGCGCGCGCGAAGTGATTGCGGACGGGGGCAGCTTCCGGCGGTTCAGCGCGATCTAAGGGTCAGGTTGAGTGCGGCCGCCAACGCTATTCCGGCTGCAGGCTGTTGGGCAGAATCACGATCGGGACCACCTTGTCGCGTGTGAACACCTCCCGCGCGATGCGGTTCACATCCTCAACCGTCATCGCTTCGAAGGTCGCCTTGCGCAATGCATAGCTGGCGAGACCGTCACCGTCAGACTGCGCATCGTCGAGTACATCGATCCAGTAGGCGTTGTTCTCGAGCGAGCTGGGCAGGTCTTCAAGGATCGGCTTGATGGCGCGCTGGAATTCATCCTCGTCGACCGGCTTGTCGACCAGCGACCGACCGACCTTCTCGGTCTCGACAAGGACCTTGTCGGCATCTTCCGGCACAATCGTCACATTGGCGAAGATATAGCCGTAACCTGGAATTTCATCGTTGCCTTCCAGCCCGACGCCCGGCGAATAAGTGCTGCCGAGTTCTTCGCGCAGCACAGCGGTCATCCGGTTGCGCAGGATCGCACGCAGCACCGTCAGGCGGTAGCGGTCAATGCGATCCGCTGCTTCCGGCGCATCCCAGTATATTCGCACCAGCCCCTGGTCATCATTGCCGGCATGATAGAGCCGGATCGGTTCGGCAGGCCGTTCGGGGAAAGCCAGCTTGCGCGCATCGCCGTTCGCCTCGACAGGGTCCGGGCGCAGAGGCAGTGCGCCGAGAGTGCGCGCCACTTCGGCAATCACCGTTTCACGATCGATATCGCCGACCACGGTGATTTCGATTGCTCCCTGCTTGAGTTCAGGGTCGACCCATTGCCTCACCTCATCGACGCCAGGCGCAAGGAAGGACTCAAGGTCGGAGTAGCCATAACGCCCATCGCCCGAACGCACGATGCGCGGGATTTCCTTGGAAGCGACCGAACTCGGATCGCCATCATGCGTCGGATACCATGCGCGCATCGAATCGCGATACTGGTCCGCCACCTCGTCGCGATAGGCCGGTGCTGTCAGATAGGCTGCGAGCAGGTTCATCTGCTCGCCCAGGTCGGTTCGGTCGGTAGCGCCTAGGAATTCAAACGCATCGGAATCGATCCGCAACGATGGTCTGGCACCGACGCGCTTTCCGGCGAACAGCGACCGCAGGTCTTCCGAAGTGTGGCCTTCCACGCCGCTGCGCAAAAGCAGGTTGAGCGCAAGCCGCCGCAAGCCTTCGTCCTTGCGCGGCATCGAGAAGAACCCGCCGCCAACACGAAGCTTGATATACACGGTGCCCGTGTCGAATTCTGTATGCTTGAAGTTGAGACGCACATTGTTGTCGAAGCGGATCAGTTGCGCCCCGGCTGCTTCGACTTCATGCTCCTCGATCACCCTGCCGGGCGCCCCAAACTCGGTATAGCCGAACGGTGCCAGTTCGCGTTCTTCCGGGGCGGTTGCAGCCGCCTGCCGCGCTGCCGCAAGCGCGCTGGTAATTTCTTCTTCGGGATTGTCGATCTCGAGGCTGGTTGAAAGATATATGGTCGGCTCTGCATAACCGGCCCAGGCGGTGCGGAATGCTTGCTCGACCTGTTCAACGGTAAGTCCCTTCACCGCATCTTCAAACAGCTGCAAATCGACCTCCGGCGAGGTGAACACGCGCTCATCGCCAAAGGCATCGACCAAGGCATCGACATAGTTGAACTCGCGCTGGGCGTAGGTCTTGCGGGTGTTGGCCCGTTCGACCGCCACTTCGAGGCTGCGGCGATAGAGGGCGATCTGCTCGTCCAGTTCGGCCTGCGAAAAGCCGAACTCCAGCGCGCGCCGCACTTCGAGATCGCCCGCCGCAAGGCTTTCCTGCCATTTTGCCGGGTCGCTGCGCATGCGGATAAGCGCGCCGTCGATGATCTCGCGCTGCGCATATCGGCCCAGCGTTGCGGAAAGGAATGGGGCCTGGTTCTCGTCGACCATCCGGCTCAGTCGTCGATTGACGATCCGGTTGCCAAGCCCGCGCAGCAGTGAAGCGCGTCGCCGTTCAGCCGAGTCAGTCTCCACCTCGTAGGGATAGAGTGTCGCCAGTGTTGTGAAGGTCAGGACTTCGGGATCGTGGTAATAGCCGATCCGTCCCCTCTCATCCGTCGCCGCGACAAGATCTCGCGCCGCCCCGGCGGGCGACGAAGGCTGCCAGTCGGCAAAATTCTGTTCGATCTTGGCAATCGCAACCTGCGGATCGATGTCGCCGACGAAGACGATGAAGGTGTTTTCCGGGCGATAGAACTCCTGATAATAGCGCACGAACTCGCTGCGCGGCATGGTTGCGATGGTCTCGTCAGCGCCGATCGGCAGGCGGTCGATCCGACCGCTTCCCTCGGTGAAGAAGCCGATATTGTCGATCAGCGAACGAAACGACACCGAATCCCGCGCGCTCTTCTCCGATGCGATGACCCCGCGTTCGCGATCGATCGCTTCGGCATCGAGCGTGAGGTTGCTTGCCGTTTCGCGCATCAGGAACAGCGCCTCGTCGATCACCGCTTCATCGACCGTCGGCAGGTTCAGCTTGTAGACCGTCTGGTCGAAACCGGTGCTGGCATTGGTATCCGCCCCGAAAGCCAGCCCGTGCCGCTCGAGCCGCTTGATCATCTCGCCTTCGGGTACGTTCTTGGACCCGTTGAAAGCCATGTGTTCGAGGAAGTGGGCGATACCGCGCTGCTCCTCGGTCTCGTTCCACGAACCGGTATCGATCCGCATGCGAATGGCAGCCACCTCGCTGGGTGTCGAATTGCGCATGACCGCATAGCGCAGGCCATTGGGCAGCGTGCCGTAGATCGCGCGCGGATCGTGTTCGAGATCGCTCGCATCATGGGCAAAGGCAGGCCCGGCCACCGTTTCTTCCGCCTGCACATCCTGCGCGGCAACCGACGATGGCGCGACCAGCGCAATGGCAAGCGATGCCAGCGAAACAGCGAGGAAGCGTTTGTGAATTCGGGGGGAGGTATGTGTCATATCGCCTTCAGTTTACTCGATTTGCCTGTTTCACTGCCAGCAGTGCAATCGGCGCGCGGGGGCAACCCGGTCCTTTCGCATTTCAGTGCGAAAGGACCGGGCGGGTGGAATTGAAATTTGCCCCCAAAGCGGAAAGTTGCGCCCCGCCCCGATCAGAACCTGACCCGAACGCCAGCGGTGATCGTGCGACCGCCATTGAACTGGTAGATATCGGGGAAGTAGAACGACGAACCATTGCCATTGAATTCAGAGGTAATCGCACGCCGCAGGTCGATCTCGTTCGAACCACGCAGCAGGTCATCGCCCTGCAAGTAGATCGACATATTCGTTGGTCCAAGATCGAAGGTGTAGTTCAACCTTACGTCCAGCGTGTCGTAGGATGGCAGCTCCTGGTCCAGCCCGTGGATTTCAAACACATCGGCAGTCGAGGACTGGTAGGTGTAGATCACCCGCCCTTCAAAGCCGCCTTCCTCGTAGCTGGCAGAGACGTTGTAGACCCACTCGGCCTGGTCGGCCAGCGGCCGGTCGAGCGTGAACTGGGTCAGCGTGCCCGTATCGTCGCGCCCTGAAACCAGTGTCGGGAAATCGCCCTTGGTCCAGGTCAGGTTGCCCAGCAGGGTGATGTTCGACAGGCGTCCGGGCAGGAAAGTCAACTGGCGGATCGCCTCGAGTTCCACACCGTAAATCTTGCCGCCATCGCCATTTTCAGGACGGTTGCGGAGGAATTCGGTGTCGGCATCGAAAGCCACCAGATCCGGGCGCGCCGTTGCAAGATCGCCAAAATAGGCGAGGATATCTTCGCGCACGCTGTCATCATCCCCATCGAGGAAGAAGACGTTGGTGAAGTTGTTCTTGACCTTCTTGTAGAAGAACCCGGCCCGGATGAGGCCCGGCGTATCATCGAAGTAGTACGAAATGTCGAAGTCGTAATTGTCGGTCTTCGTCGGGCGAAGGTCCGGGTTCGATTCCCGGATCGTCGCCCGGTTTACCGTCGAACGCAGGTCGAGGATCACGTCGCGCGACCGGCGGATCAGGCGGAAATCGGGATTCACCGTCGAACGGAAATAGGCGAACCGTGCGACGAGATTGTCCATCGGACGGTAGTTGACGATCATGCTCGGCGTCCAGACGTCCTGCGTGCCCGAAAGATCGGTGAACTGCACCAGCCCGGCCTGCACGAAGGTCTCTCGCGGCTCAGTCGCGCCCGAAGCCAGCCGCACCGAAGGCGCGGCCAGAGTCTGCCCGCTGCGGTATACGCGCTCGTACCGGGCACCACCGATCAGCTCGAAATCGCCGAGGTTGAACTTGCCCTGGAAGTAGCCAGCCGTCTTGTCCTCGATCGTCTTGACCGGGACCAGCCCGCCGGAATCGAGGATCGGATCAAGACTGCGCCTGTCCGTGTAGGTGAAACGCTGCTCGTTGAATGTCGTCGACGGGTCGTCGGTCAGGAAATTGGGCAGCCCGGCGAAAATGGCATCGACCGATGCGCCGGTCAGGAACGGCGCACGGAAAATGTCGGCCCCGATATCGCCCAGCGCGCTGCTGTCGACCAGTCCCGTTCCGAATGCATCTAGGCCGGTATCGCGCCCGAAGATGCGGATGTAGCTTTCGACCGAAAGCAGCGAACCGGTCGATGTGGTGGCGAAGACATCGTCGTTCGCCTTGCGTTCGGACCGGTCCCACTTTGCACCGACCTCGAAATAGTCGATGAATTCGGCAGCAGGCTGGTAGCGCACGCTGCCTTCGAGGGTGTAGGCATCGGTCGGGCTGTTCGACAGCGTCTTGCTGGCCGTCGTCAGCGCGTAATTCGCCGGATCGTTCAGATAGGCCAGCCCGGCATCGGTCAGCGACAGGACAGGCAGCCCGTTCGGCTGGTAGATGATCCCGCCATTGACCACACGCTGGGTCATTGCCGCATCGTCATCCGGATTGAGGACAATCGTAGCGGGATCGATCAGGTCGGTCAGATTGGTTGCTGCCGTACCCAGCGCACTCAGGTTCGCATTGTTCGACCGCGATGTCGCCCGCGAGTAACCCGCCTTGTACTTGAAGTTCCAGCGGTCGAGATTGGTCGTCCCGCGAAAGCTGATATTGTTCGTCTCGGTCGAAAGATCGGTGACGTTGAAGGCCAGGTTGGGACGCAACGATGCGAGGACCGTGCGCCTGCGAACTTCACCGCCCAGTTCCGGGATCGGCATATCGACCGCCGATGTCAGGAAACTCGCCGTCGTCCGTGCGGTCTCGCTGTATGCATCGCGCTGGATACGCTGGAGGTCGAGCCGCAGGTTGGTCGTTGGGCTGACGTCCCACGCAAAGTTCAGCGAGGCGGTGAGGTTCTCTTCCTCGCGATCACGCTTGAGGTAGCTTACACCGGTGTCCAGCGGCTGTGAAATCTCGGGATCGAAAGGGAACTGCTGGCTTGCAGGTACGAAAGTCAGGCTCGTAAAACCGGCAGGCAGGACAGGCGGCAGCGATGACACGATGTCAGCGCCGTAGTTCAGCCGGTCGGTCTTGCGGTATTGCACGGTGGCGACCACGCCGAAATCTTCAGCCAGCCGGGCGGAAACCAGCCCGTTGATCTGGTACTCACCGCCAAAGTCACGGTCGAAATTGGTCTCGCCTTCGATACCGATTTGCGCCGTCAGCCCATCTTCATAGTCGAGGCCCGACTTGGTTTCGATCTCCACCAGGCCACCCGAACCCGACGACTCGTGGCTGGGCAACAGCGATTTCTGGATCGTGATCTGCGAAATGTTGTCAGCCAGGAATCCCGACAGGTCGATCGTCCGCTCGAACCCCGTACCCTGGAGTTCCAGCCCGTTGAGCTGGATGTTGATCGCTTCGGAAGAAAAGCCGCGCACGGTGATGCGGCTGCCCTCGCCAGTGTCGTCGTTGCGCCCGAATGCAACACCCGGCACGCGGCGGAGAGCTTCCGAAACCGTTTCTGCCGGGAAGCTGCCGAGAAGGTCCGATGAGACGACCGTGGCGTTGTTGTCGGATCGGAGCTGCTGGTTGAGGGCCTTCTGCAAGCTGCTCTGGAAACCGCGCACGATGATCTCATCGCCGGTATCGCCGAACATCACGCTCATCCGTTCACGCTCATACGCATCGCCGGAAAGCGGGTAACGGGCGGGAGCATCGCCAAGATAGCTCACCTGGATTTGCGTCGCCCCGGCCGGAACCTCGGGGAAATAGAAAAAGCCGCGTTCGTCGGTCGTCGTCGTCAGATCGGTGCCGATGATCGAGACTTCAGCGCCGGGAAGAATCGATCCGGTCAGAGCATCGCGGACAACGCCCGCCACCGGGGTTCCCGTGCCATCACCGGCACTGACGGTCCCCTCTGCCTGCAACGAGAAGACATTGGCAGAAACCTTGGTCAGCGAAAGCCCCGTGCCATTGAGCAGGCGGCGCAAGGCTTCGGTAGGGGTGTAGTCGCCGGAAACCCGGCTCGACCGCTTGCCTGCCACCAAATCGGAAGAATAGAGCAGATCGGCATCCGAAACGCGGGCGAATTCTGCCAGTGCGCTATCGAGGCTCTGCGCCGGGATGTCATATTTCCCGGCAGATTCCGAAACGATTTTCCGCTCCGCTTCCTGCGCCGAAGCAGGCATCGAGATTGCGAGCCAGCTGCAGCTGGCGACAAAGGCGGCGACTACGGTCTTCTTGTTGGTCATATTCCCCCCGGAAAGCCTTGATGCGGGTGTCCCGATTATTGGCGGCCTTTCCGCCCGGGATCGCTATGCAAGATGCGTCAGTTGCCGGTTTCCTCAGCCCTGCCCGCAAAATAATTCCCGGCAGCCGATTATTCGGTGGGCAAACTCTCGCCCGGATCTGGCGTCGGCTCGATGTGACGGGATGCGGGTGACCCGACAAGCAGGTTGCTGCCTTTCCGCTCGATCTCGACAGGCAATGCCGCTTCGATCGCGGATGAGAAATGCTCCGCCGACTGGATACGGAATGTACCGCTGACCGACATCCGCCCCACAGCCGGATCGGCAAGGACGAATTTTTCCGCCGAATACCGGTTCATTTCCCGCAGCACATCTTCGAGCGGCTCGTTCTTGAAGCGTAGCCTGCCGGTCCGCCAACTGGTGTTCGTCGCGACATCGGCCTTGCGGATCGAATAGGGTTGCTGCGGCAGGATACTCAGTTCCTCACCCGGGCTCAGCTGGGCGATCCGGTTGCCGCCGCGCTGTTCGATGCTTTCGACCCGGACCCGGCCTTCAAGCAGGGTCACCTGCGCCTTGCCCGAATCCTTGCGCACCGAAAAAACCGTCCCAAGCGCAACGACACGATCCTGCCCTACGCCGACCACAAAGGCGCGCGAAGGATCCTTTGCGACCCGGAACAGCGCTTCCCCCCGGGCCAGCGTAATACTGCGCAGCTTCCCGGTATAATCGACCGCAACTTCCGAATTGGTATTGAGTTCGATCACCGAGCCATCGGGCAGGGTGAAAGACGCCATTTCCCCTATCCGCGTCGAATATTGTGTCTTGAGCGGCGCCGCAGCTTCAGCCTGCTCGACCCCCTCCTCGTCTTCCGGCACGGTCGCGCTGGCCGAGGGTGCTGATGCAACGGGATCATTTGCCGCAATCCGCACCGTTTCAGCCTCACCGGCATCCCCATCCAGGCCCTGCCAGTAGAATCCGACGCCCATGGCGGCAAATGCCACCAGCGCAATGCTCGCAGCGACCTTGGTAAACCGGCTGAATGCCCCTGGCCGATCCTGCTTGGCGAGTGCAGCCACCCGTAGCTCGACAATCTCCGGCACATCATGCCACTGATCCAGCGAGCCGTTCAGTTCGGCCAGGCGATCATAGGCCTGCGCATTTTCGGGCGATGCTGCGCGCCATTTGCGGAACGCGGCGAAATCCGCTTCACGCACGCTTTCGTTGGCCAGGCGGGCATACCAGTCCGCCGCTTCTGCCACAGTGGCATCTGCCGGTTTCGGGGCAATATTGGTCATGGCCTGTCGGCCATTCGCTTCAGCAGGTGTTTCATCGCAGCAGCTATGTGTTTCTCGACCGCACTCACGGATACTTCCAGCCGGGAGGCAATCTCCCGATATTTCATTTTTTCAAATCGATGGAATAGAAATACCGTCCTCGTGCGCTCGGGCAGTTCGGCCAGGCTCTTCTCCAGCAATTGTAGTTCATTCTTGCCCTGTAGGATGCGTTCGGGCGTAAAATCCTCAACTGTATTTTGTGAAAACTGTATTGTCGGCGCAGCATCCTGCCTGACCTTTGCCTTGCGATAGCGTTCGCGCAGCAAATTCGCCGCCGCCTGGAATATATAAGCGTCGGGATTCGACAGTTCGGATGGATTATCCGATGACCACAGGCGGGCAAAGAACTCCTGCACGAGGTCATCGACCTCCTGCCGGTCATCCAGCCGCTTTGCGAAGAACGACCGCAAGGGGCGCTCGTAACGCGCGAAGAACTCTTCCCGCGTCGGCAGCCCTTCACTTTCGTCCTTCGCCTTCGACGTCACCTGCACCCGCCTCCTGCGCCCTCTCACTTACCTCACCCACAACGCCTCCGCAAAGGGGCACTGCGGTTACCCTGATTGCCTAAGGAAGGCGCAATCATGGTCTTTGGAAGGTATGATGCGCGAGCCCCCATATACCTCACGCCCGATCGGAAAAATTCCTTGGGCGAACAGACCTGGCAGCAAGCGCCCGCCCCACATCATTGCCCGCTTCTCTCGCCGGGTATCGTACCGAACTTCGGGTCGCAGTGGTGAGTGCCCATACGCTGCGGGACGGAGTGCTGCTGCCGCGCTACCACAGGAATAGTGGGCAAGATGGGTTTCAATAAATCCGCGGGTTGGGCAGGAAGGTTGGCGGAGAGGGAGGGATTCGAACCCTCGATACGGTTGCCCGTATACTGCATTTCGAGTGCAGCGCATTCGACCACTCTGCCACCTCTCCGCAAGAAGAGTGAACCCGCCAGGGGCCGGTCGAAGGCGCGCGGTTAGCCGATGGCCTGCCGCTTGCCAAGCCCCTATCGGCCTCGAATTGGTGGACGGGCGATGCCTCCAGCTTGTCTCGCACCTGCGAAGGCCTATATTCGAGCGTGAAATGGAACGCAGCCAGTTCTTCTCCCATCAGGCCGGTCGCACGATCGATGTCCCCCGCCACGCCCGTGCGCGGTTCGGGATCGGCGATGTCGTGCGCCATCGGATGTTCGATTTTCGCGGGGTTATCTTCGATATCGACCCGGTCTTCGCCAATAGCGAGGAATGGTACGAATCGATCCCCGAACATATGCGCCCGAAGCGCGAACAGCCCTATTACCACCTGCTGGCCGAGAATGACGAGAGCTCCTACGTCGCCTATGTCAGCCAGCAGAACCTGCTGCCCGATCCCGAAGGCGGCCCGGTCGACCACCCCGGTGTGGCCGAACTGTTCGAGCAGTTCGCCGATGGTCGCTATCGCATGCGGCGTTCGCTGACCCACTGAAGCGAACGGGCGGGTTCAGTCCTTGAGCTTCCAGCCTGACTTCAGCACGCGGTAAACCACGAAACCGAATACGAGATTGAACGCGAGCAGGCCGAGTGCAGCATGCGACACCGCCATGTCGGTGTTGCCGATATCGCTTTCGCCCAGGAAGCCATAACGGAAGCCCGAAATCACATAGAAGAACGGGTTGGCCCGGCTGATCGCCTGAAAAGCCGGCGCGAGGTTGTCGATCACATAAAAAGTGCCCGACAGCAGAGAGAGCGGCGCGATCACGAAATTGGTCACAGCAGCGTTATGGTCGAACTTCTCCGCCCAGATCGAAGTCAAAAGGCCCATCAGCGAAAGCATCACCGCGCCCATCAGCCCGAACCACACGATCGCCCACAGATGCGGCGCGGCCAGTTCGACGCCGGGATAGAACGCCATTGCCAGCGCCACCGCCCCGCCTACCATCACGGCGCGAGTAACAGCCGCTCCGACGATACCGGCCATCAATTCGCCTTCGGAAAGCGGCGGCATCAGCAGGTCGATGATCGTGCCTTGGATCTTGCCCGAAAGGAACGAGAAGCTCGAATTGGCAAAGGCATTCTGCATCATGCCCATCACGATCAGGCCCGGCGCAACGAATGTGGCGAAGGGAACACCCAGCACTTCGCGCCCCGAACGGCCCAGTGCGACAGTAAAAATGACCAGAAACAGCAGCGTCGTGACCGCCGGGGCCCAGATCGTCTGCGTCTGCACCTTGAGAAAACGCCGAACCTCCTTAATATAGAGGCTCCACAATCCGATGCGGTTGATCCCGGTAAACACGGGTACGCCGCGCGGCGGCAACCGGTATCCCTCGCCGGGCGTCCCTGCCGGAGTTTCGACCGGCTGGGGCGATGACGAATTCACTGCGGTGCGGGCTTGATCGGCCATAGGGGCGCGCCTAGGGCGATTGACCGGTACTGGCAAGCGGATGCGTGAGTCCGCGCCCGAAATATGAACATTGGAACGACGATTTTATGAGCTGGACTGACGAACGGATCGCCACGCTGAAGAAGATGTGGGAAGGCGGATCGACCGCCAGCCAGATCGCCGACGAACTGGGCGGCGTCTCGCGCAATGCGGTGATCGGCAAGGCACATCGCCTGGGCCTGAAATCGCGCCCTTCGCCGGTTAAGGCGAACGAAAAGAAAACCGCCAAGGCGAAAGCCCCTGCCAAGGCCCCAGCCCCGAAGAAGGCTCCGGCGGCCAAACCGGCGGCGGCAAAGCCTGCAGCGGCCAAACCCGATGCCCCCGCATCACCGCGCCCGCAGGCGGCAAATGCGCCCAACCAGTCGCAGCCGCTGCCCAATCCGACACCCAACCTGCCGAAAATCGTCTCGGTCGGTCCCGGTGGCTTCCTGCGCCAGGGCCCGGGTGACCAGCAGGCGCCGATTCCGCCTGCCCCGCCGCGCCGCCTCGTCCCGGCCAAGCCGAGCGCCGATATTGCCGACAAGACCAGCCTGCTCGATCTCAACGACAAGGTCTGTCGCTGGCCGATGGGGCATCCAGGCGAACCCGATTTTCATTTCTGCGGTGCGGATGTGAACCCCGGCTTCCCTTATTGTGTCGAACATTGCGGGCGCGCGTTCCAGGCACAGCTGCCGCGCGGTGCGCGCCGTCCCCCACCGCCGCTGCCGTTCGGCGGCCCGCGCGTGCGCTGACACCGGGTCGACAACACCGACAGCAAGGGCCGCGTCCGTCATGGATCGCGGCCCTTTTGCCATCCGGCAGCGATCCGCTCGACTTTGCCAGCGGGCTGGGCAAGAAGGCGGCATGATTCGCTCGCTGCTGTTCGCAATAGCTGCCGTAATCGGCCTTGCCGGGTGCACACCGTCCGAATCCGACGGGCCGGTTGTGCTGGCGGCATCAAGCCTGCAGGCACCGCTTGAGCAGCTGGCCGCCGAATGGACCGCCAGCGGACGCCCCGCCCCGGTGCTTTCCTTCGCCTCTTCCGCCGCACTCGCGCGGCAGATCGAAAGCGGTGCGCCGGCCGACATCTATATTTCCGCCGACAGGCAGTGGATCGATTATCTCGCCGGGCAGGCCCAGGTCGAACCGGATGCGCTGCGACGGATTGCTGCAAACCGGCTGGTGCTGGCGCGCAATATCGACATGACCGAACTCTCCGAAGCCGAGGCATTGCAACTGCTCGCCAGCGAACGCTGGGCCACCGGCGACCCCGACAGCGTCCCACTGGGGCGCTTCGCGCGCGAGGCTCTCGAACGTCGCGGTATTTGGGATGAGGCGTCACCCAATCTCGTCAGTGCCGCCTCCGCACGCGCCGCGCTGGTGCTGGTTGCACGAGGGGAAACGCGGCTCGGCGTGCTCTATGCCAGCGATGTGGCGAGCAACGATCTTGTCGAACCGGTCTTCGCATTTCCCGCCAACGATCATTCGCGCATCGAGTATTTCGCCACCATCCTGCCCGCCAGCGCGCATCCGCAGGCACAGGGCTTCCTCGAATTTCTCGCCTCGCCCAATGCGGCAAAGGTTTTTGCAGAGCACGGATTCGCCAAACCGTGATCGCACCACTCTCCCCCGCCGAGTGGGAGGTGATCGGCCTGTCGCTCAAGGTCAGCCTTGTCGCGGTCACGCTCACCTTGCCAATCGCCTATGCCCTGGCGTGGCTGCTTGCGCGCAGGCGTTTCCCGGGGCGGGTGCTGCTCGATGCGCTGGTCCACCTGCCGCTTGTCGTGCCGCCAGTTGTGACGGGCTATGTCCTGCTGCTTCTGTTCGGGAGGACCGGTCCCGTTGGACAGTGGCTGGAAGCGAGCTTGGGCGTTTCGCTGGTCTTCCGCTGGACCGGCGCGGCGCTGGCTGCAGCGGTGATGGCGCTGCCGTTGATGGTGCGTGCCATGCGGCTCTCGATCGAGGCAGTCGATCGCAGGCTGGTTGGCGCTGCACGAACGCTTGGCGCAAGCCGCTGGCAGGCCTTTCGCACCATCACCCTGCCGCTCAGCATTCCGGGGGTGATGGCGGGCACCGTTCTCGGCTTCGCCCGCAGCATTGGCGAATTCGGCGCGACGATCACTTTCGTTTCCAACATCCCCGGTGAAACGCGCACCCTGCCGCTCGCGATCTACAGCGCGCTGCAAGTGCCGGGAACCGACATCGCCGTGGCTCGGCTGGCAGTGCTGGCGGTGCTGCTCTCGCTTGGCGCGCTGTTGCTGAGCGAATGGCTGGTGCGTCGCAGTCTGGGGAAGGACAGCCATGTCCTTTGACATCGCAATCGAGCACCGGATCGGCACGCGCGACGTTTCGCTGCAGCTGCAATCCGGGAATCCGCTGGTCGCGCTTGTCGGACCGTCAGGGGCCGGCAAGACGACCGCACTCAATTGCATTGCCGGATTGCTGCGCCCCGACCAGGGTCGGATAGCGATTGGCGGGACCACGCTGTTCGACAGCGAAGCGGGTATCGACCTGCAACCGGAAGCGCGCCGCTGCGGCTATGTTTTCCAGGACAGCCGCCTGTTTCCGCACCTGACCGTGAAACAGAACCTGGCCTATGGCAGCCGCTTTGCCGATCCGGGCACGGAATGGATCTCGCAGCAGGAAGTGGCCGACCTGCTCGATATCGGCGACCTGCTCGGGCGGCGCCCGCAAACCCTGTCCGGGGGTGAGGAACGCCGCGTCGCCATCGGCAGGGCGTTGCTTTGCGCGCCGCACTTTCTGCTGCTGGACGAGCCGCTCGCCTCGCTCGATGCAGAGCGGGCAAGGCAAGTGCTCACCTGCATCGAACGCATCCGTGACGAGATGGAACTGCCGATCCTCTTGGTCAGCCACGACCGGGCCGAAATCGCGCGCCTGACGGAAACAGTGGTATCCATCGCTGACACTTGATAATCGGCAAGCATCGTCCAATCGAGGAGAATTCCATGCCCCTGACATTGCGCGACGCGCTGATCCCCGGATGGCTGCAGGTGACCGGATCGGTCCGCGCGCTGGTCGACAAGGCGGAAAGCTGGTGCGAGGAAGGGGGCTATGCGCCGAGCGAGATCATCGGGGCGAAACTGGCGCAGGACATGCTGCCCTTCTCCTACCAGATCAAGAGCTGCTGGACCCACTCGGCACTCGCACTGGAAAGCGTCAAGGCGGGTGAATTCAGCCCCAATTTCGACGATCCGCCCGACACGTTCGATGGCCTTCGCGCCAAGCTGGACGAGGCGAAGGCCGTTATGGAAGCGGTCGACGCCGATCAACTGGATGCGATTGCCGGGAACGATATGGTGTTCTCGGTCAAGGACAGGTTCCGGCTTGAGTTCACGGTGCAGGATTTCCTGCTGGGTTTCTCGCAGCCGAACTTCTATTTCCACGCCACGACCGCCTATGACATCATGCGGATGAAAGGCATTGCGATCGGCAAGATCGACTATCTCGGGGCAATGCCGGTCAAACGCTGAGGCGCTGGCGAAACACCGAAACAGCGAGAATGAAAATGGCCGACATGCTGCGCGCTGGCGCGCTTGCCTTGCTTGCGATCACCGCTGCAACCGCGACCCCTGCCACAGCCGCGCTGCCCGAGCCGGTTCGGGCGATGATCGATGCTGCTATCGAAACCGGGGATGCGAAGAAGGTCGCAACCGTGATCGAAATCGCGCGCGCGACCAATCCCGATGACGCATCTGAAATCGACGCCATTGCCGAAGCGTTTGCCCAAGAGCAGGCTCGCGCCGCCAAGGTTGCCGAGGCCGAGAAAGAGCAGGAAATCCGCGCGGCATCCCTGTTCGAGAACTGGAAAGGTCGCGGCCAGCTGGGCGCATTTCGCGCAACCGGCAACAGCAGCAACACCGGCCTGTCTGCCGCATTGAAGCTCGAACGTAACGGGATCGACTGGCGGCACAAGCTGACCGTGATCGCCGATTACCAGCGCAGCAATGGCATCACCACGCGCGAGCAGTTCCGCTTCGGATATGAACCCAATTACCGCTTGTCGGAACGGCTCTATACCTATGGCCTCGCACAATATGAGCATGACCGGTTCCAGGGGTTCGAGGCGCGGTATTCGCTTTCGGCAGGGCTTGGTTATGATGTGATCGACGAGAAAACCATCAAGCTGTCGCTCGATGGCGGACCGGCCTATCGCTCGACCGAATTGTCGAACGGTGAACGGACCGAACAGGTTTCCGGCCGGGCGGCACTCGATCTCGACTGGCAAGTCGCGGATTCAATCAAGTTCGTTCAGGACGCAACTGCCTTCCTGCGCAGCGACAACTCGACATTTCGATCGAGCAGCGGGCTGGAATTCAAGATCAATGGCAGCCTCTCGACCGGTCTTGCCTATGTGTTCGAGCACGAAACCGATCCGCCCGGCAATGCGGTGAAGACCGACACGCTGTCGCGGGTCACGCTGATCTACGATTTCTGATCGAATTTGTCGGCTAGCAGGAAGACGACATAGCCCCTGAAGAACGGGTCTTCGGCAATGTGATCGGGTGCCAGCCATTCGCCCCCTTCGACCAGCGCAACGCGATAGGGCATCCTGAGCCGCTCGGTCGCGGCGAGATAGCGCGCATAGTCGGGGATCGTCGAGGTCTCGCGATAGGTCTGGATCACGATCTCGTCGAGCGCGCCGCGCAACGCCGCAAGGTCGGTGTCCGAAGCATTGGCAGGCCAGTCCATCAACCCGGTCGCCGACAGCTTCATGCCTTGCGGCAGGCGTCGCCGCATATCGGACAGGAAGGCGGCATAGTTCCCCAATTGGCCGGTCGAGGAATCGAAATCGACCTGCACGCCGGTCAACCCGCCCTTGCGGTTCCACCGCGCCGCTGCGGCAAGCAGCTGTTCATAGGCACCGTCCTGCCAATCGAGCCGTTCGGCGCGGACCACCAGCCACAGCTCGCCGCCATTCCCCCTCGGCACGGTGCGGCGCAGCGGAACGATGGTGCCCGGATCGCCGCGCCGCAGCTCGCCCCACAGGAGATAGGCGGCAGAAGCGCCTTCCATTGCCGCAGGCGGTTCAACCCCGCTCCACAAATAGAACGCGTCATACTCCGCCGGATCGACCCGATCCGGCGCGCTCGCCCCCTGCCCGCACGCTGCGAGCAGCAGGGCGAAGAGTGTGGTCAGCCAGCGCTTACCAGTAATATTTCAGTTCCTGCGCCCAGCTGGTGTTGCCGTAATTGCGCTTGAGCGTGCGGAACCACGCCTCACGCTGGCTCTTCTCGACTCCTTCGCCGCCGCAGGTGTTGGTATTCGCCGGTGCATAACAGCGGATCGCGCGATAGAGCGCATAGGCCCGCTGGTCGCGCGTTGCCCCACGGTCGTCCATGATCGACGTGTAGAATTCATGCCGCGGCGTCACCTTGCCGGGGTAATAGTCCTTTTCGCCCAGCGCTGCCGGTTTCGCGGCGTCGACCTCGTCCTCCCAGTAATTTTCGCTGAAACGGAAATCGTCGAAACCGTTGAGACGATAGAAATCGCCCAGGCACAGCCGCGCACTCACATCGCGTGGATTGCGCGCGAGCGTGGCAGCCGTCTTGTCGATCGAGGGACAGGCGAAACCGTCGGACCAGGTGCCCTTGGTGAACAGGTCAAGCGGCGGGATTTCATCGTCGTAAAAGCCCCACAAGCCGTTTTCATTCTCCTGCGTGGCGAACTTCGACGCGAAGGGATAGTCCTTGGCAAACCCGGCATATTCGCCACGCTGCAACTGCTTGAGCAAGACGGTGAACAGGGCAAAGGACTGTTCCCTCGGGTGTGCGTCCCCTGCCCGGACCTGCTGCTTGAGGATATCCGGCCCGGCCGATTGCGCGAGCAGGATGCGGCGGATGCGCGAATCCGTAATCGGCGACCCGCTCTCGAAGACTTTGGAAAGCTTGCCGTTCTGTTCCCATACGCGGGCCAGCGACAATTCCACCGCAGGGCGTTGCCACAGACCCTTGGCACCGCCGATCAGCTCCAGCCAGAAGCCCTCCTCGTTCCGATCGCCCAGCGCGTGGAGCGCAAGGCCGCGCAGGTACTGGCGGCTGAAGGCAAGCGGGGAATAGCTGTCCTGCCGCGCATCGTCCGGCAGCAGGTCGCGCACCGCGCGATAGTCTTTCGCAATGTAGAATGCGTGGTTCGCCTTGAGGAAGCTGTAGAGTTCCGGGTGGTCGGCGAAGCTGTCCGCCTGGGCAGCGAGCTCCTCTGCAGAGAGCGGGTTCTGGCCGTATTCCTCATATTCGTAGGCACGCATCCGCATCAGGTCGTCGGCGGCCAGCAACAGCGGATCGCCGACTGCCCCGCGCCCTTCACGGATCATCCACTTGTCATCGAGTTCCTCGACCAGCCGCGCGGTCGTTTCCTTTGCCGGATCGGCCTTTTCGACCAGATCCGCATAGATCGCACTCAGCTTGCCAAAATCCTTTTGCAGCCACAGCGCCTTGCGGATCAGCCCGCGCGCCGAGGATGCATAGCGTCCGTCGGGATATTTCGCGAGATAGGCCCGGAACGCCTCTTCCGAACGCTTGGCGGTCAGCGCCTGAACCTTGTCGAGATCGAACCAGCCCCAATCGTCGTCCGCGCTTTCGATTGCCTGGTTGAGCCGGTTGCGCGCGACCATATAGGTCGCAGTCTCGGTCAGCCACTCGTCGGTATTGCCGTCACGCAGCATGGCGTAATATGTGTCCGCGCGATCCCACTGACCGCTGTAGAAGCTGGCCGAACCTTCGAGATAGGCCATGAAGCCAAGCGGCGCATCGCCAATCCCGTTGACCCCGATATTGACGAAATAGCCGCCATCGCCGGGCGCGCCGAGCGAACCCGGGCCATCGTCGCAGGCCTTGTCCAGCGTGTCGCGCGAACTGACAAGGAGCGCACGCTCTTCCTCGCCCATTTTGGGCCGCATACCCAGTGCATCGAGAAAGGCCTTCTTGCCGCTTTCGATCGTCTGGCAGCGGTCGCCGCCATAGATCGACCAGCCATCACCGCCCTCATCTTCGTCAAGCTGGCGCGGCGGGAACCACGCCTCGCGCAAATTCTGCCAGCGGAAGAAATTGCGTCCGTAGAAGGTGTACCAGTCGAGATCGGGATAGGACAGCTGGCTGCCATTGTTTCCGGCGCGGTCCTGCATCAGCAGGAAGATATTGACCCGCGTATCGTTGCCCGGCGAAATCGCAATCTGGCTGGTGCAGCCGAGATCGGCATTCTCGGGCCGCCAGTCAGGTGTGCAATAGCCACCGCCTGCCAAAGCCGGTGAAGCCCATGCGGCAGCAACCAGCGCCCCCAGCCCGAACAGCGATCTCTTCATCGAACAGCCCCCCCATAAACCAAACAATGGGGTCGTTTTCACACATCGAAGCTGAATCGCGCAAGAACAAGTCGCGCGCCGATGCAATGTTTTAGCGCGTTCTCCGCGCAAACCAGATCGTGTGGTGCGGGCCCTTGTTGTTGGCGCGCGCGCGCACGGTCTGCACGTCGACTTCAAGCCCGGCATCCTTGAGCCTGCCAGTAAACTTGTGATCCGGCGCAGCCGACCAGATTGCCAGCACCCCGCCGGGCTTCAGCGCATCGCGCGCACGCCCGATCCCGGTGCGGGTATAGAGCCGTTCATTGCCTTCGCGAACGATCCCGTCGGGGCCGTTGTCGACATCGAGCAGGATCGCGTCATAGCCCGGCGTCGTGCCGTCCACTGCATCGTCGATCAGCGCGGCAACATCGGCCAGCACCACCTCGCCGCGCGGGTCGTCGAGGCAGTCACCGGTCAGATGTGCCAGCGGACCTTTCGCCCATTCGAGGATTTCCGGCACCACCTCGGCAACCACGACCTCCGCATGTTCCGGCGCATGTTCGAGCGCGGAGCGGAAGGTGAAGCCCATGCCATAGCCACCGATCAGGATACGCGGTTTGGCCGCCTGCAACCGCTCGATCGTCAGCCGCGCAAGCTGTTCCTCGCTGAACTGCATGCGCGTACCCATCAGCTCGTCACGGCCAAGCATGATGATGAAATCGCGGCCATGGCTGACAAGGGTCAGCTCGTCGCCCTGCGGGATCTGTGCTGTTGCTATTGTTTCGCGAGGAAGCATGGCTCGATCCTAGATACGAAAAGGGCCGCCCTGTCGAGCGGCCCAATTCAGTTTGTGATCCCCCGCGCAGGCGGGGGTCTCAGTCGGCAGGCACTGTACTCGCCGACCGCGGTCCCCGCCTTCGCGGGGACTCACATGTTCAGTCCTTCAGGAAGTCCGGCACGTGGCTTTCGCCGCCGCCATCGTTGCCGCCGTCACGGTCACGACGCGGGCCGCGACCACCACGGTCGCCGCCACGGCCTCCGCGATCGCCACGCGGGCCACGACGATCGCCGCGAGGCCCACGATCACCGCGATCACCACGCGGTTCGCGCGGCGGGCGGGTGTCTTCCAGCTCTTCGCCGGTTTCCTGGTCGACCACGCGCATCGACAGGCGGACCTTGCCGCGCTGGTCGATCTCGAGAACCTTGACCTTCACTTCCTGCCCTTCGGAAACGACATCGGTCGGCTTCTCGACGCGCTCGTTCTTCATTTCGCTGACATGGACGAGTCCGTCCTTGCCGCCCATGAAGTTCACGAAGGCGCCGAAGTCGACGATGTTGACGACCTTGCCGTTGTAGATCTTGCCGACTTCGGCTTCCTCGACAATGCCTTCGATCCACTTCTTCGCGGCTTCGATCTGGTCGAGGTCGCTCGAAGAAATCTTGATCACGCCTTCGTCGTCGATGTCGACCTTGGCGCCGGTTTCGGCAACGATCTCGCGGATCACCTTGCCGCCGGTGCCGATAACGTCGCGGATCTTCGACTTGTCGATCTGCATCGTCTCGATACGCGGAGCATGCTTGGAAACGTCGGTGCGGGCAGTGCCCAGCGCCTTGTTCATTTCACCAAGGATGTGCGTGCGACCGGCTTTCGCCTGCTCGAGCGCCTTGGCCATGATTTCCTGCGTGATGCCGGCAACCTTGATGTCCATCTGCATGGTGGTGATGCCAGCTTCGGTGCCTGCAACCTTGAAGTCCATGTCGCCGAGGTGATCTTCGTCACCCAGGATGTCGGACAGGACGGCGAAGTCGTCGCCTTCGAGGATCAGGCCCATCGCGATGCCCGACACCGGACGTTCGATCGGAACGCCTGCGTCCATCATCGACAGACAGCCGCCGCACACGGTCGCCATCGAGCTCGAGCCGTTGGACTCGGTGATGTCCGACAAAACGCGGATGGTGTAAGGGAAGTCGTCATGCGTCGGCAGCACATTGTGCAGCGCACGCCATGCGAGCTTGCCGTGGCCGGTGTCACGACGCGACGGCGCGCCGAAGCGGCCAACTTCACCGACCGAGTAGGGCGGGAAGTTGTAGTGCAGCATGAAACGCTCGTAGGTCAGGCCTTCGAGACCGTCGATCATCTGCTCGCTGTCCTTGGTGCCGAGCGTGGTCGAGCACAGCGCCTGCGTTTCACCACGGGTGAAGAGCGATGAACCGTGGGCACGCGGCAGCACGCCGACCATGGCTTCGATCGGGCGAACCTGGTCGAGCTTGCGGCCATCGATGCGGGTGCCGTCCTTGAGGATCGCACCGCGAACGATTTCGGCTTCGAGCTTCTTGGTCAGCTTGATCGCGGTCATCCGCGCCTGGCCGTCGAACTCTTCCGCAGCGTAGTGGGCTTTCACCTTGTCACGAGCGGCATTGAGCGCGTCCGAGCGTTCCGACTTGTCGGTCAGCTTGTAGGCGGCAGCGATATCGTCACCGATCATGGTCTTGATCGCCGACTTCATGTCGTCATTGCCGTCCTGCGAAGCGACGTCCCACGGATCCTTGGCAGCCTGTTCGGCAAGGTCGATGATCGCCTTGACCACCGGACGGATGCTGTCGTGAGCGAAGGCAACCGCACCGAGCATTTCCTGCTCGTTGAGTTCCTTGGCTTCCGATTCCACCATCATCACCGCGTCATGCGTTGCAGCGACGACGAGGTCGAGGCGGCCATCGTCGGCCAGCGCGGTGGTCTGCTTCGGGTTGAGGATGTATTCGCCATCCTTGAAGCCGACGCGGCAGGCGCCGATCGGGCCCATGAAGGGAACGCCCGAAATGGTCAGCGCAGCCGATGCGGCGATCATCGCCAGCACATCGGGCTCGCACTCGCCATCATAGCTGAAGACCTGTGCGATTACGTTGATTTCGTTGTAGAAACCTTCGGGGAACAGCGGGCGCACGGGGCGGTCGATCAGGCGGCTGGTCAGCGTTTCCTTTTCGGTCGCGCCGCGTTCACGCTTGAAGAAGCCACCGGGGATACGGCCAGCGGAAGAGAATTTTTCCTGGTAGTGGACGGTCAGCGGGAAGAAGTCCTGACCTTCCTTGACGCTCTTCGCAGCGGTGACCGCGCAAAGGACGACGGTTTCGCCATAAGTGGCGAGGACCGCGCCGTCAGCCTGACGGGCAATGCGGCCGGTTTCCAGAGTGAGGGTCTTTCCGCCCCACTCCAGCGATACGGTTTTCGTGTCGAACATGTATTTTCCTTTTTGAACCCGCGTGCCACATTGCATCGCGGGGCCTGCATGTGCCGGGTATTCCGTCCCGGTCCGGTATGGGGCTATTCTGTTTGCCCCAAGGCAGCGCCTGTCGAATTACAGACTCCACCCCCAATTTTGTCATGCTGAACTCGTTTCAGCATCCATTTTTCCATCAGCGCCTTCGGCCCGATGGATCCTGAAACAAGTTCAGGATGACGCGAAAACTAAACGGCCCGCCAAGGGCGGGCCGAAGTTTCACGTCATTTACGAAGACCCAGCTTCTGGATCAGGGCGTTATACCGCTCCAGATCCTTGCGCTTGAGATAAGCCAGCAGGCTGCGGCGCTTGTTGACCATGGCCAGCAGGCCGCGACGCGAGTGGTTATCCTTGTGGTGATCCTTGAAGTGTTCGGTCAGGTTGCGGATACGCTCGGTGAGGATCGCTACCTGCACTTCGGGGCTGCCCGTGTCGTTCTTGTCACGAGCGTTGTCCTTGATGATCTTGGTCTTCTGTTCGGGTGCTACCGACATTCTATTTCCTTACTCGGCGACATCGGGGAGGTTGAAGCCCCGCACGACCTTCATCGTGCCACCGCTGAGTTCCACCAGCGCAACCGGAACATTCTCCAGCTTCGCGAGGTAGAGCCCGTCGGTGTTGGGCATTTCCGTAACGACCCGGCCCTGTCGGACCGCCTGCGCGCTTACGGAATCGAGTTGCAGAGCCGGGATGTCGTCCAGCCCCGCCTCAAGCGGCAGGAGGAGGTCTTGAAGTGGCGCGCCCTTACCGATTTCGTTGAGTTTGTCCAGCGAAATCGCCTGTTCCTCACGGAACGGGCCTGCCTTGATGCGGCGTAGATAGGCAACATGGCCAACCGTTCCAAGGGCGCGCGCAATATCGCGGGCCAGCGAACGGATATAGGTGCCCTTGGAAACATGGGCAGTCAGGGTGACGGCCTCGGCCATTTCGAGGGGGACGGCCACGTCGTAAGGGTCGGGGCGACCGGCGGTGGTCTGGAAGGTGGAAACCAGCCCTGCATCCGTTCGGGCTGAGCTTGTCGAAACCCCGCCCTTCTCTTCGGCACCGTCGCCATAAGTGCAGGACGGCCCTTCGACAGGCTCAGGGCGAACGGTGAAGGTGAGGCTGTGGATCGTCACGCGCCGTGTCTTCATCTCGACCGCCTCGCCCGCCCTCGCCCGGTCATAAGCGCGCTTGCCGTCTACCTTGAGCGCAGAATAGGCAGGCGGCACCTGCTCAATCTCACCGTTGAAATGTTCCAGAACTGCCGCGATGGCCGCTATCGGCGGGCGGCGGCTGGATCGTTCGACCACCTCACCCTCGGCATCGAGCGTGTCGGTCTCCTCGCCGAACTGGATGGTGAATTCGTAAATTTTGCTTGCATCGAGCATCCGCCCGGCGAGCTTGGTCGCCTCGCCCAGCGCGATGGGCAAAACGCCTTCCGCCTCCGGATCGAGGGTGCCACCGTGGCCAACCTTCGTCTTGGCATAGCCCCCTTCGCGCAAATTGCGCTTCACCGCCGCCACCGCCTGGGTCGAGCCGAGGCCGCGTGGCTTGTCGAGGATGATCCAGCCGTGGAGTGCCGGTTTGCCTTTATCTTTCTTGGTATCGCTCACGCCCCGCCCCTAGCCAAACGCGTCGCTTCGCGCCAATCCTGATGCGATGGATGGTGCATATGATCTTCTCGTCATCGGTGGCGGTATCAACGGCGCAGGAATCGCGCGCGATGCTGCCGGGCGCGGTGCGAAAGTGCTGCTGGTGGAGAAAGACGATCTTGCCAGCCACACCTCCAGCGCATCGACCAAGCTGGTGCATGGCGGCCTGCGCTATCTCGAACATTACGAATTCCGGCTGGTTCGCGAAAGCCTGATCGAGCGCGAGCGCCTGCTTGGCCTCGCGCCGCATATTATCAGGCCGCTGCGCTTCGTCCTGCCGCATGACAAGGGACTGCGACCGAAGTGGATGCTGCGGCTCGGCCTGTTCCTCTACGACCATATCAGCGGGCGGAAAGTCCTGCCACCGACCAGTGTGGTGAACCTGCGCGACGCGCCACATGCCGGTGTGCTCGAAGACCGGCTGATCACAGGCTATGAATATTCGGACTGCTGGGTGGAGGATGCGCGGCTGGTGGTGCTGAACGCGCTCGACGCGAAGGAACGCGGGGCGGATATCCGTACACGCACCGAATGTATCGGGCTGGAGCGACATGCCGATCACTGGACCGCACGCCTGCGCGATACATCGGGCACGGAAAGCGAAATCACCGCGAATGTCGTGGTCAATGCTGCCGGGCCATGGGTCGATGCGGTGCTGGGCAAGGCGATCCCCGCCGAACGCCACCAGAACCTGCGGCTGGTCAAGGGCAGCCACCTCGTCTTCCCGAAACTCTATGAGCATGATCGCTGCTACATCTTCCAGAACGGCGACGGGCGGATCGTGTTTGCGATCCCCTATGAGCGCGAGTTCACGCTTGTCGGCACCACCGACGTGTTGTTCACCGGCGACGCCGATAGAATCGCGATTTCGGACGAGGAAAGCCGATATATCTGCGATGCGATCAACGAATATCTGTGCGTCGATGTGACGCCGGAACAGGCTGTGTGGTCCTATGCCGGGGTGCGCCCGCTCTATGACGACAAGTCGGCCAGCAATTCGACCGTGACGCGCGACTATGTGTTCGAACTGGACGACAGGGGCGGCGCGCCGATCCTGTCGATATTCGGCGGCAAGATAACCACCTTCCGCAAGCTCGCCGAACACGCGCTGGAAAAGCTCGGCGGTTTGGGCGGCGCAGCGTGGACCGGGGATGCCGTGCTGCCGGGAGGCGATATGCCTGCGGGCGGTCCGGCCGATTGGTTGCCAGCATATGAGTGGGCCGCAGATCGGTTCGGCGCAGCAACTGTGGAGCGCCTGCTGCGTGCATATGGTTCGCGGATTGAAGCGATCATCGGGACGCAGGACAATCCGGCCGATCCAGGAGAACAGATCGCTCCGGGATTGTTCGAGGCAGAGCTACACTATCTGCGAAACGTTGAGTTCGCCCATTCAGCAGAAGATGTGCTGTGGCGACGCAGCAAGCTGGGTCTGCACTTACCCGCCGATGCCCCTGCGAAAATCGCTGATTGGTTCGCCCAGACCAGAACCTGACCCTAGCTGAGCGAACCGGCAATTGCGTTTGCGACCACCGAAAGTTTGCCCATCGCCCATTCGACAGGCCACCCGATGGTGTTCCCGATGATGTTCGATTGCGGGAATGCCCAGCTGACAGCAATCAGCACGATCAGCACCAACATGCCCATCTGCTGGACTTTCGACCACTGCGCCGCCAGCGAACGCGGCAACAGCCCTTCCACGATATGGCCGCCATCGAAGGGCGGGATGGGCAGCAGGTTGAAGAAGCCGAGGAACAGGTTGATCAGGATGAAATAGAACAGCCCGGTCGCGATCACATTGGTCGGGGCCACGCCATTTGCCCCCAGTACGCCAAGGCCCACCGCACCGACCAGCGCCAACAGGAAATTCATCACGGGCCCCGCTGCTGCCACCGCCATCATGCCGTAGCGCGGGTTTTTGAGCCGGTTCTTCATCACCGGCACAGGCTTGGCCCAGCCGAAGATCGGCCCGCCAAACAGCCACAGCGCGCCCGGCACCAGCAGCGTTCCAATCGGATCGACATGCTTGATCGGATTGAAGGTCAACCGTCCACGCATTTTCGCGGTCGGATCGCCGAGCATATTGGCGACCAGCCCATGCGCGACTTCGTGGAACACGATGGCGACCACGAGACACGGGATCACGATCAGGGCGAGAAGGATGCTGTCGGTCATGCCTGCCTAGATAGGATGCACGGGGTCAACCCGCCAGAGCCTCGGTAAAATGCTTGCGGCACAGCGCCAGATAGCGGTCGTTGCCGCCAATCTCGGTCTGCGCGCCCTGTTTCACCGCCGCGCCACTGGCATCGACCCGCAGGTTCATGCTCGACTTGCGCCCGCAATGGCAGATCGCCTTCAGCTCGGTCAGCGAATCCGCAATGCCGAGCAAGGCGGCGGAACCGGGAAACAGCTCGCCCTGGAAATCCGTCCGCAGGCCATAGCACAGCACGGGAATACCCGCTTCGTCCGCCAGCCGGGCGCATTGCCACACCTGCTCTTTGGTCAGGAACTGCGCCTCGTCGATCAGCACGCAATTGACCGGTTCCGCCTTGTGCGCAGCCATCACCCGGGCCCACAGGTCGGTTTCCGGCTCGAACAGATGCGCCCCCGCCTCAAGCCCGATGCGACTGGCGATCGGCTTGCCGCTCGACCGGTCATCGAGCGCGGCAGTCCACAACATGGTGGTCATCCCCCGCTCGCGATAGTTGAAATCCGCCTGCAACAGCGTGGTCGATTTGCCCGCATTCATGCTGGCATAGTAGAAATAGAGCTTGGCCATGTGGCCAGCCTAACCGCAAAGCCGAACGGTGGGGAGAACCCCGGCAGAGGTATCCTCAGTCTTCGTCGCCGAGATCGCGGGCGACCTTGGGATCGCGCAGCAGCTGCTCGATCCGGTCGGCTTCCTCGAAGCTTTCGTCGGGGCGAAACTTGAGTTTGGGCGCGAATTTGAGGCCCAGCCGCTTGGCCACTTCGCGCTGGAGATAGGCGGTGTTCTGCCGCAGCGCCTTGACCACCGCATCCTCACCTGCGCCAAGCAGTGGCTTCACATAGGCGGTGGCATTGCGCAGGTCGGGCGTCATGCGAACTTCGGTCACGCTGATATTGGCAGCGGAGACGGTCTCGTCATGCACCTCCTGCCGCGCGAGCAGTTCGGACAGGATATGCCGCACCCGCTCGCCGACCTTGAGGACGCGGACGGATTGCTGTTCGGCGGTGAATTGCTGGCGGGCCATGTTGAGTGTCAATAGCTGGAAATAATCTCTCGAATTGTCGCAATATGGTGCATCGGGCCGTCCGATGCCAGCCTCTTCACGAATTTGGTCGGCCCGGGCGAAAACGGATCAAAAGCGTCTCCTGAGACCACGAGCCAGCGCAGCATTGTTCATCTGCGCGACGGGAATTCGCGACAATTTACAACACTTTGAGACAAGTATTGCGGCATCGCACCGCCTATGTCCGGCTTCGACATGATCGAAAGGAAAACATCATGAAGAAGTTTCTCTACGCTGCACTCGCCGCTTCGCTGGTCCTGCCCGGTGCTGCCTATGCAAAGCAGGCCGATAACCGGCAGGAAACCCACCAGACGACCACGCCCGGCAAATCCGATCCCAAGCAGCAAAAGGGCACGACCCAGCAGGGCAAGCAACAGCAGACCACCTCGCGCGCCGCCCCGCAGGCGAGTGCCACCGGCAAGCAGGCGAGCAGTTCGAAGCACCCATTTGCCAAGGGCAAGCGTTTCTCACGCTCGCAGGCTCCGAACTACCGCCGGGTGAGCTATCGTGAAAACAGCCGCCTCAGCGCACCGCCGAGCGGTTATGTCTGGGTCCGCGCAGGCGACGATGCCCTGCTCGTCCGGTTGAGCAACAACATCGTCTACCGGGTGGTCACCAACGTCTTCTGATCGCCCGACCCGATCGCGAGAAGTTCGACGAGGGGTGCTGCTGGTCGCAGCACCCCTCCGGACCCCTAACGGTCGAATTTTTCGATCAGCTTTCCGAGCGAGCTGATGTTGCGCGCAGTTCCGCGGCAGCCCAGGCGGCGTTCGATAAATTGCTTGGTCAGCCTAGTCGATCCGACACCGTCGACATAGTCGATGTGCAGCGCGCGGTCGCCGGGTGCCAGCTTTTCAGGGCCGCGCCCGGCATGGTCGGATTGCAGTTGCGCAAATCGAGCGGCCGAGGGCTGGCGTTCAAGGAACATGATATGGACCAGCTTGTCCGCGCCCTGACCGGCGAACGGACATTCGTCGCGCGCGCGAACCAGCTCTTCCCCTGTCCGCACCACGGCAAATGTTTCGATCGCGAATTCGCTCGCCACAAGATCGGCGATCCGCGTTTCGAGAATATCGGCCTCCTCACCATCGCTGTCGAACAGCACATTGCCGCTCGCTGCAATCGTGGAAACCTTTGCGAACCCGGCATGCGCCAGCGCCGCCTTGAGATCGGCCATTGCGATGCGATTGCCGCCGACATTGATGCTGCCGAGCAGGGCGAGATATTGCGTCACCGGGCCGAAGCACCCGGATTTTCGGTCGGGATCGCGGTCGAGGTCGAGCGCGCGAGGACGGTGCCATCCTCCAGCATCAGCTCAGCTTCGAGGAACAGCACGCGGCGGCCTGCGCGCACCACACGCCCCTTCGCCAGCAGCGGGCCTTCGGGCACCGGCTTGAGCAGCGAGATATTGAGATCGAGCATCAGCGGCGAATGGGTGCCCCCGGTCGCGCGGGTGTAGGCCCAGCCCATCGCCTCGTCGAGAAACCCGGCGACCAGCCCGCCCTGCACGCTGCCGCGCGGGGTGATAAATTCGGGCGGCGCGGCAAAACGCATGGTGATGGTCTGCGTCGCCTCGTCGAAATCGACCGCCTGCGCACCGAGCAGTTTCGCGTGGGGCCAGACATTGGCGCGGTCGAACATACTGGTCATCTTTCCTGCCCATCACCCATGCTGCGCAGCGATCCGGCGGGAGCGACAGCATGCAAGCCGCCGCCCCTCACCGCGATCATTTGCGGAGTCAAAGCGTCCGCTCACGCTCCTCGACTTCGAAGACTTCGAGCTGGTCGCCCGGCTGGATGTCGTTCGTATCGGCGAGGACCACGCCGCATTCGAGACCGGCGCGGACTTCGTCCACATCGTCCTTGAAGCGCCGCAGCGAGGCGATGGTGGTGGCCGAGACGATAACGTCGTCGCGGGTGAGGCGGGCGTGCAGGCCCTTGCGGATGACGCCCTCTTCCACCAGCAGGCCGGCCGCCTTGTCGCGCTTGCCCGATTTGAACACTTCCTTGACCGCAGCACGGCCGACGACGTTCTCGATCCGCTCCGGACCCAGCTCGCCTGCCATCTCCTTCGCGATCTCTTCGGTCAGGTGGTAGATGACGTCGTAATACTTCATCTCCACCCCGTCGCGCTTCACAAGGTCGCGTGCCTTGGGGTTCGGGCGCACGTTGAAGCCGATGATCGGCGCGTTCGAGGCCGAGGCCAGCGTCACATCGCTTTCGGTAATCGCACCTACGCCCGCATGCAGCACGCGGACCTTGATGAGATCGTTGGAAAGGTTGTGCAGCGCGGTCACGATTGCCTCGACCGAGCCCTGCACATCGGCCTTCACCAGCACAGGGAATTCGACCACGTCCGAGGCGAGGTTGTTGAACATCGTATCGAAGCTGGTCGGGGCGAGCGCGGTGCGCTTTTCGGTCGCCTTTTCCTGGCGGTACTGGGCGACTTCGCGCGCGCGCTGTTCATTCTCGACCACGGTCAGCTGGTCGCCCGCACCCGGCACACCGCCGAGGCCGAGGACCTCGACCGGCATGGAGGGGCCAGCTTCCTTGATCTGCTTGCCCTGATCGTTGACGATCGCACGCACCTTGCCGCTTTCGGTACCGACCACGAAGGTGTCGCCACGCTTGAGCGTGCCGCGGGTGATCAGCACGGTCGCAACCGGGCCGCGGCCCTTGTCGAGCTGCGCCTCAATCACCGTTGCTTCGGCATCGCGATCGGGGCGCGCTTTCAGCTCGAGCAGTTCGGCCTGGAGATTGATCTTCTCCAGCAGATCGTCGAGCCCGGCACCTGTCTTGGCCGAGAGTTCGACATCCTGCACATCGCCCGACATGGCTTCGACGATGATCTCGTGTTCGAGCAGGCGTTCGCGGATCTTCTGCGCATTCGCCTCCGGCTTGTCGATCTTGTTGATCGCCACAATCATCGGCACGCCCGCGGCCTTGGTGTGATTGATCGCCTCGATCGTCTGCGGCATGATCCCGTCATCGGCGGCAACCACCAGCACGACGATATCGGTGACGTTCGCACCGCGCTGGCGCATTTCGGTGAAGGCGGCGTGACCCGGCGTGTCGAGGAAGGTGACGAGATTGCCGTCCTTCGTCTTCACCTGGTAGCTGCCGATATGCTGGGTAATGCCACCGGCCTCACCCTTGACCACATTGGCACCACGCAGCGCATCGAGCAGCGACGTCTTGCCGTGATCGACATGGCCCATGATCGTGACCACCGGCGGACGCGGCTTCAGCGTCTCTTCCGGATCATCGTCCTGCGCGGGCGCAATATCGATATCAGCTTCGGATACACGTTTGATATTGTGGCCGAATTCCTCGACCAGCAGCTCTGCCGTGTCGGCGTCGATGGTCTGGTTGACGGTGACCATCATGCCCATGTTGAACAGCGCCTTCACCAGGTCCGCGCCCTTTTCGGCCATGCGGTTGGCGAGTTCCTGCACCGTGATCGCTTCGGGCACGACGACATCGCGCACCTGCTTTTCGCGCGGCGCGGCGGGGCCACCATGCAGGCGGCGTTCCTTCTCACGCGCACGCTTGAGTGCAGCGAGCGAGCGGGCACGGCGGCCTTCGTCTTCGTTGAGCGCCTTGGAAACCGACAGCTTGCCGGAGCGGCGCTTGTCGGGGCGTTCGGGCTGGGCCGCGCGCTTTTCTTCCTTCTTCTTCGCCGGCTTCTTCACTTCGGGTCGGGCGACCGGGGTGAACTTGCGCGGAGCAGGTGCGGGCGAGCCGGGGTCGGCGAGTGCCTCATCCCCTTGCGCCTGCGTGTCTGCCTCAGCGGCGGCCTGTGCCTCGGCATCCGCCTTCGCCCGCTCGGCAGCTTCTTCCTCTGCCCTCTTTTCCTGGGCGCGGTTGTCTTCCTGCCGCTGCTTTTCCTCTTCGACGGCCTTCTTGGCCTGCTCCTCGTCGCGCTTGCGCGCTTCTTCGGCCAGCCGCAGCCGCTCTTCTTCGGCCTCGCGCTGGAGACGCGCGACACGTTCCTGCGGGGTTTCGCCCACGGGAGCCTTCTTGGCAGGAGCCTTCTTGGCCTCAACCGGCGCAGGCGCGGGCGCAGGTGCAGGTTCCGCGGCGGGCGGCGGCGGAGGCGCGGCCTCGCCGGGTTTGACGAGCTTGCGCTTGCGCTTCACCTCGACCGCCACCTTGTTGGTGCGGCCGTGGCTGAAGGTCTGCTTGACCTCACCTGCATCGACCGACCTTTTCAGGCCGAGCGGTTTGCGGGCAGGTTTGTTATCTTCGTCGCTCATAAAGCTCGTCTATCCTTCAACATTCATTCGTCGTCATGCGCAGGAGCCAGAGCCCCCGTACCCGCATGCATCGCTGGGGCAAAACCCCCGGTGTAGTGCAACAGGCGTGCAAGGATCGATGCGATCCGTTCGGCTGCTGCAGCGTCTCCGCCGCGTTCCGAAACGCCCAGATGGACGACGTTCTCGCGGCCCAATGCCACAGACAGCGCCTCCCGGTCCAGTGGCAAGGTTATCCCCCGCTCACCGCTTCCTTCCGCGTCGCGCCCTACGCGCCACGCCTGATCGAGTTTCTTGCACCCGTCTTCGCGCGCATCGCTGGCATGCATCAGCAGCGCCACGCGCCCCATCCGCGCCTGTTCGGCGAGACGGTCGGACCCGAGAACGATCGCGCCGCCGCGCATCGCGATACCCAGCCGGTCGAGCAGCAGCTTGCGCAGCGAATCTTCTATCCGCTGCGGCAGGTCGTCCGGGATGCTGAGCGGCGCGCCCTTGAATGCACGGGCCAGCGCAGCTTTCAGCCGACCTTTTGCGAGGGCTTCTTCCAGCTGACCGCGAGAGACGCCGATCCATGCGCCGCGCCCGGGGGCCTTGGCCAACGGATCGGGCAGGACATCACCATCCGGCGAAATGGCGAGCCGCACCAGCGCATCGCGCGATGCGGTCTCTCCGGAAAGGATGCAGCGGCGTTCCGGCCCGGAATCGCTCCGCGCCTTGCCGTGTTCAACGATGTCGGGGCTTACGCACTCATTGGGTGGAGTCCGCATCGGCGGCCTCCTGGGTTGCGGGTGCTTCGGCAGCCGGTTCTTCGTCTTCGAACCAGTGCGCGCGGGCGGCCATGATGATCTCGTTGCCCTGCTCTTCGCTCAGGCCGTATTCGCCCAGCACACCGCCCTTGTCCTGTTCGCGGATCGAAGGACGGCGCATCGGCGGGCCGTCGGCATTGTTGCGGCGACGCGGCGCTTCGCGCTTCTTGGCGATGAGTTCGTCGGTCGCGAGATCGGCCAGATCGTCGAGCGTCTTGATCCCCGCCTTGCCCAGCGTAACCAGCATCTGCTCGGTCAAATGCGGCATTTCGGCGAGATCGTCTTCAACACCCAGTTCGCGGCGCTCGCTGCGCGCAGCCTCGGCCTGGCGATCAAGTGCTTCCTGTGCGCGGCTCTGCAGTTCTTCGGCCAGTTCCTCGTCGAAGCCTTCGATCGTGGCGAGCTCTTCCAGCTCGACATAGGCGACTTCTTCCAGTTCGCTGAAGCCTTCGGCCACCAGCAGCTGCGACAGGGTTTCATCGACGTCGAGCTCTTCCTCGAACATCTTGGAGCGTTCGGCGAATTCCTTCGACCGCTTCTCGCTCGCTTCTTCTTCGGTCATGATGTCGATCTGGTGACCGGTCAGCTGGCTGGCGAGGCGCACGTTCTGGCCACGGCGACCGATGGCGAGCGACAGCTGGTCGTCAGGCACGACGACTTCGATGCGGCTCTCGTCCTCGTCGAGCACGACGCGGGCGACGGTGGCTGGCTGGAGCGCGTTGACCACGAAGGTCGCGGTGTCCTCGCTCCACGGAATGATGTCGATCTTCTCGCCCTGCAGTTCCTGCACGACAGCCTGAACGCGGCTGCCCTTCATGCCGACGCAGGCGCCGACCGGATCGATGCTGCTGTCATGGCTGATCACGCCGATCTTGGCGCGGCTGCCCGGATCGCGGGCAGCTGCCTTGATCTCGATGATGCCATCGTAGATTTCGGGCACTTCCTGCGCGAACAGCTTTTTCATGAAGTCCGGGTGTGCACGGCTGAGGAAAATCTGCGGACCGCGATTGTTGCGTTCGACCTTGGTGATGATCGCGCGGACGCGCTCACCCACACGGGCGGCTTCGCGCGGGATCTGCTGGTCGCGGCGGATCACGCCTTCGGCACGGCCGAGATTGACGATCACATGGCCGAATTCGACCGACTTGATCACCCCTGTGATGACTTCGTTGGCGCGGTCCTTGAACTCTTCGTACTGGCGCTCACGCTCGGCATCGCGGACCTTCTGGAAGATCACCTGCTTGGCCGACTGCGCATCGATACGGCCAAGGTCGACCGGCGGCAGCGGATCGACGATGAAATCGCCGACCTTCGCGCCATCCTGCAGTTTCTGCGCCTGCTCGACGCTGACCTGCTTGAAGTAGTCCTCGACCTCTTCGACCACTTCGACCACGCGCCACAGGCTGAGATCGCCGGTCTGCGGGTCGAGCTTGGCGCGAATGTCGTTTTCCGAGCCATAGCGGTTGCGCGCGCTCTTCTGGATCGCCTCTTCCATCGCTTCGATGACGATCGCCTTGTCGATCATCTTTTCCGAAGCAACCGAGTTCGCAATCGCGAGCAGCTCTGCCTTGTTGGCGGAAATTGCACTGGCCATCAGTCGTCAGCCTTTTCTTCTTCGTCTTCTACAATGTCCTCGGCACCTGAGGTGTCGAGCGGTTGCGTCGCGGCGATCAACTCGTCGGTCAGGACGAGCTTGGCCGCATGGATGGTATCGAAGGGGAAAGCAAGCACACCTGCCTTCCTGTCCTCGATAGTAATTGTGTCACCTTCAATCCCGATGAGCGTGCCGCGCAGGTTGCGATGGCCGTTCACCTTCTCTTCGAGCGAGACTTTCGCCTCATGCCCCGTCCAGTCGGCAAAGTCCTTGCGGCGGGTCAGCGGGCGGTCGATGCCGGGGGAACTGACTTCGAGGTGGTAAGCCCCCTCGACCAGCACTTCGCCCTGTTCTTCCAGCGTATCGATCACGTCCGACACGCGGCGGCTGAGCGCGGCGCACTGGTCGATCACCAGCTGACCCGTCGCCGGGTCCTCTGCCATGATCTGCAGTGCCATGCCGCCATCACCGGCCTCCGACGGCATCATCTTCACGCGCACGAGCTCGAAACCGAGCGCGGTGGCTTCGGGTTCGATCACTTCGGTCAGGCGCGCGATATCGGCCATCGGGTCTCCATTCGATTCGACATATCGGACAAAGACGTGCGTTAAATCGCTTTTGGACCGGCCCCTTGCGGCGCCAGCCCCTTCAGTGTCACGACAATGTCGGGATGAGAGGCCAGATAGGCGCGCATACGCCCGGTGGCAAGCGGAAATGCTGCTGCCGCTACTCGGCAGAGACCTTCCATACATATCCGTCGGCACTCACGCTGATCGGCAGACGGGTGTAGCGCGCCACGAAATAGTGGATTTCGGTCGGGTGGTCATCGAGAATATGCGAGACGACGAAGCCGACGAGCTTGTTGCCCGTCCCCACCTCGCCCCCGGCAACCGGCACTTGCATGCAGCTGTTCATGAAATTGCGGCTCGAAACGACCTTCCCGGTGGAATCGACCCGATAAAGATAGTGCCCGCCGAGCGGATATTTCTCGTCCTCGACCTGCGCACTCAGCAGATAGACCGAAACCAGGTCATCCGCATCGGGCGGCAGGACCACGAAGTTTGGGCTGGCATCCGTGCACAGCCCCACCTTTTCGGCCTGCGCACGGCTGAGCGCCGCATCGCGCGCAGCGACCTGTCGGGTGAGCAGCGGTGAAAGCGGGTAATCGCGCGGCTCGGCATTCACCGCCCCGCCCGCCACTTTCGATCCATCGACCGTGTGGCGCGAAAATTCGTAGAGCGCGCCGTCATATTCGGCATAGAAGATGATATCGACCAGCCCATCGGGGCGTTCTTCGGTCAGGTAGCCGCGCAGTTCCGGGTGATCCTTCGCTTCGATCAGCTCGAACAGCGCATCGGTGCCGTGCCACGCCGCCTGGTCATGCAGGTATATCCGCTTACCGAGCTGCGCCGCGTGCTGGTCCGCCGCGAGCTGTTCGCTGGTCGGATCCTTGGCGTGCAGAGGTATCGCGGTTGCAACCAGCCATGCGACAAACAAGCGAACCAACCAGCTGATATTCATACCAATCCCCTCTTGCTGAAGAGCTTGGCGATGAAACCTCTGCAGGTCAATCTGCACAGGTCGTGACGTTCGACCGGATCAGGCGCAGGCTGCGCGTGCTGCGGACTGCGCGCGGTCCAACTCGTCGGCACGGCCTTCCAGCGTGTTGGTGTCAACCGCGCGGTTCCACGCCTGGTTGAAGGCTTCCTCTGCCGCGCGACAGCGTTCTGCATCCGCCTTGGCGATCTGTTCGTCGATCCCCGACGCCTCGATGAAGGATTCGGCCAGTTCGTCGGTGTTGTTGGTCACCCATGCGCCGCCCGCGCCGATGAGCAGCACTGTCAGCAGCCACAATCCGGCAAAAACGCCGCCGATGATCTTGATCGCTCGCATTTCAAATCCCCAAGCCTGCGCGCTGCGGTTCGCAAAGCGACATGGCACAGGCGGATCAAGATTGGGTTAAACCGCAACCACTGTAACAGCCGACAGAAAGAGGGTCCGGCGCCGAAGCACCGGACCCTCCCTGTTCACGGCGTCAAGCTAGTCTTTATTGAACGACGCCGATCACATCCGGATTGCCCGCCAACGCATTCAAAATCAAAGCACAGGAGCATGGAACAATGAATGTAAAAATGTAAAAAGCGACACACTTTGAATGCCTGGAAAGCGGATGGCCAACCAATCTAACCTTTCTATTGCCAGGGAACAATAATAGACGACAATCGCCAGACAAGATATTTGACAAAAAGATATGATTAATATCAACAGGCCAATCTGATCCACGCTTGCCGTGCACCGAACCGCGTCAACCCTCGTCGGCCAATCCGTGCTTCTTGATGCAGTGGCGCAGCTGGTCATAGCTCAGGCCGAGCGCCTTTGCGGTCTGGCGCTGGTTCCAGCGGTGTTTACCCAGCGCATGCTCGACAATCCGCTTCTCGTGCTCATCCACGGCAGCGCGCAAATCGTCGACGTTCTCGAGCTCGGCCGTCGGGCGGGCATCGGGAGCGACGGCATCGCGAAAATCGGGCAGAACCGCATCCGCACGCGGCGGCGATACCGGTTTCCACGGGCTCTCGAACGGGTCGAACTGGACATGGCCGATCGGCGTATCCCAGTCATCCCACCGGTAGACCGCCCGTTCGACCACATTGCGCAGTTCGCGCACATTGCCCGGCCATTGGTGATCTTCCAGCTGTTGCCGGACATGGTCGGCAAAGCCCGGCCATGCCTCCCATCCTATCTCGGCCGCCATACGCCGCCCGAAATAGTCCGCCAGCACCGCGATATCGCCTTCTCGTACACGCAAGGGAGGCAGGGTGATGACCTCGAAGCTCAGCCGGTCGAGCAGGTCGGAACGGAAGCGACCCTGCGCTGCAAGTGCCGGCAAGTCCTCATTGGTCGCAGCAACAATGCGTACATCGACCCGCACCGGGCGCGAGGAGCCGATCCGGGTCACCTCGCCATATTCGACCGCGCGCAGCAGCCGTTCCTGCGCGGCCATCGACAGCGTGCCCAGTTCGTCGAGAAACAGCGTGCCTTTGTCGGCTTCCTCGAACCTTCCCGCGCGAACCTTGGTAGCGCCGGTGAACGCGCCCGCCTCGTGCCCGAACAGTTCGGCTTCGATCAATGTTTCGGGCAGCGCGGCGCAGTTCATGGTGACGAGCGGCTCGTCCCACCGGGTCGACAGGCGATGGAGGCGTTCGGCGATGAGTTCCTTGCCCGTCCCGCGCTCGCCGATCACCAGCACGGGGCGCCGCATCGGGGCCGCACGGCTGGTGCGCTCGACCGCATCGAGGAAAGCGCCGGACTGGCCGATAAACTGGTTCTCCCGCTCCATTGACCAAGATATAGGGAATTTTCCCAATTCATGGCAATACACACCAACATGTCGTTCGTCGAAAAGTTGCAAAGCACTAATATTGCGTGCTTTTTACAGTTTGGCACACCCCTTGCTGATAGGTGAACAACACCATTTGAAGGGAACCGACCATGTACGACCGCAGCTTCTTCCAGACCAAACTCGGTCAGGCTGCCCTCGCCAGCATCGCGGCGATGTGCGCTTTCGTTGCGCTCAGCACGCAGATGCAGGTGAGCCCCGTCGCCCATGCTGCCGAACTGCAGCACGAGGTCGTGGAACTGGCATGATCATGGCCGCCGATACCAACATCGATCCCCTAGGCCCGGAGCGCCCCGCCAAGCCGCAGCGTTTCCAGTCCGACGCAGCCCCCATGGCTCGCGGCGGCGCTCCGGTCCGCAACCCGCTTTCGCGGCTCGAAGCAGAGGTCGAACGCCTCCGCCAAAGCCCGTTGCCCACCCAGTCGCCTTCCACCCGTGACCGGATCCAAGACGTCTTAAACTCCGGAGTACCCTTGATGGGAATTTTCAGCCGTACCCGCGACATCATTGCCGCAAACTTCAATGACATGCTCGACAAGGCGGACGATCCTTCGAAGATGATCCGCATGATCATCCTCGAAATGGAGGAAACGCTGGTCGAAGTGCGCGCCAGCGCCGCCCGCACCATTGCCGACCAGAAGGAAATGCACCGCGCCACGGTCAAGCTCGACCGGCTGCAGGCCGACTGGTCCGAGAAGGCGCAGCTTGCGCTGAGCAAGGACCGCGAGGATCTCGCCCGCGCGGCGCTGGTCGAACGCAAGAAGGCGGCCGACATGTCGGAACAGCTGAAAGCCGAAATCTCGGTCCTCGACGATGCGCTGCGCGCCTACGAGAAGGACATCGAGAAGCTGCAGAACCGCCTGCGTGAGGCCCGCAGCCGCCAGTCGGCAATCGCCGCCCGGCTCGAAAGCGCGGAGAACCGCGTCAAGCTGCGCAGCCTGATGACACATGAGCGGACCGACGATGCGCTGGCCCGTTTCGACCAGCTCGAACGCCGGGTCGACTATGCCGAGGGCCGCGCGGAATCGCTCGCCATCGCCGACGGCACCGGCACCCCGAGCCTGGCCGACGAGATCGCCGCGCTCGAAGGGTCGGACAAGATCGACGACGAGTTGGAACAGATGAAGCGCGCGCTCGGAATGGGCGACGAGAAGAAGGAGGGTTAAGTCATGGGTGGAGACTTCCCCAGCGAGATTATCATCGTCCCGATCATCGTCCTCGCGCTGCCGTGGCTGATCATGCACTATGTCACCAAGTGGAAATCGGCGGCGACGATCACGACTGACGACGAGGCGCTGCTCGACGACCTGTACCAACTCGCCAGGCGCCTCGATGAACGGATGGACACGGTGGAGCGCCTGGTCGCTGCCGACCATCCCGATTTCGAAAATACGCGGCTCCTGCCGAACCGCGAAACGGACAACCAGCCACTGCGTGAACTGGAGCGCATGATGACAGAAAAGAAGGGGGAATACCGGTGAACAGCTCGCGCACCACACTCTACAAGGATCCATACGCCAAGAAGCTGATGGGCGTCTGCGCCGGGATTGCCGACTATACCGGCGTCAATGCGATCTGGATCAGGCTGGCCGCGCTCGCGCTCCTGCCGATCACCGGCGGGTTCATCATCCCGGTCTATTTCATCATGGGCCTGCTGCTGAGCAAGAAGCCACCGCATCTCTATGCCGACCCGCAGGAACAGAAATACTGGCAGCGCGTGCGGCAGAACCCCAAGCGCACGGCGCGTGAAATCCGCAGCCAGATGCGCGACGTCGACCGCCGGCTGGCCGAAGTGGAAGCCTATTACGTCAACAACAACCCGCGTCTGACCGCGGAAATCGAACAGCTGCGCTAGGCCGAAACGGGAGGGACAAAGAACATGCCGGTACATGAATCCGTCGCACTGATTTTCGTAACCATCGCGTTCTTCGCGGGCGTGTGGGGCGTGACCGACACCGTGCTCAAGCACCGCCGCAAGATGGCCGAGATCAAGTTCGGTCGCAGCGACCGCGAGGTGCAGCTTTCCGCCGACAAGGCAGAGCTGAAGGAAACCGTCGCCATGCTGCAGGACCGGCTGACCGTGCTGGAAACCATCGCCACCGACCCGGCGCGCCGGACGGCAGAAGAAATCGAACGGCTGCGCTGAGCGGCTCGATTCAGGAAGGACTGACATGAACATCGGTGTATTCATTCCGATCATTGCCCTGATGATCCCGATCATCGCGATCTGGACCAAGCACCAGCAGAAGCTTGCCGAAATGCAAATCGGTGCCACCGCCGAGGCGAGCGCCGAAAAAGCGGCACAGTATGCGACGCAAATCCAGCGCCTTGAGGACCGGGTACAGGTGCTCGAACGCATCGTCACCGATGGCGGCTACAACGTCGCGACCCAGATCGAGGCACTGCGCGACACGCGCCGCGTCGAGGAATCCGACAGTGGCATCCCGCTCGGCCTCAACGACAGAGAGAAAGCGTGATGGACTGGGGAGGCCCGAGCTTCGTCATTGCGCTTGTTGCCGTCAGTTACGGCGCGTGGATCGTCAACAACTGGATCCGTGCCAGGCATGGCTACGAGCTGGAAGACGAATGGGGCGGCAAGAGCAGGCCGCGCAAAACCGAGGAAAGCCAGCAGCTGAAGGCGGAGAACGCTGCGCTGCGCGGCCAGATCGACGAGATGCAGGACCGGATGGTCGTGCTGGAGAAGATCGTCACCGATCGCGGCTATTCGCTGCGCGAGGAAATTGAGGCGCTGCGCAGCAATCGCAGCGAAAACGACAGCGGCGTACCGCTCGACATCGAACGCAAGGAAAAGGCCTGACAATGGACAGCGCAGCTGCAATTCTTCCCCACATTCCATGGATGATCGCTGGCGGACTGGCGCTGGGTGCAGTCGGCACCTTCGGCTGGATCCACACCACACGCCTCAAGATCAAGCATGGCTATCCGCTGGAAGGCATGTGGGGCCAGTCGCTCAAACCCAGCACGGACGGCCAGACCGCCGAGCGGGTGAAGCTGCTGACCCAGGAAAACGCCGAACTGCGCGCCGAACTCGGCTCGATGAAAGACCGGCTCAATAATGTCGAACGCATCGTGACCGACAGCGGCTTCCAGCTGACGCATGAATTCGACCGCCTGCGCGAAGAGAAGGAAGTCAACTGATGGACGTGCTCGCGCTCATTTTTGGCTTTGTTCTCATCGTTGCGGCCTTCGGGTTGGCTGCTGGAATTATCATCCATCGCCGACAGATTGCGCATGACGAGCGCAAGCTCGAACTGGAGCGCGAGATCGAACAGGCCAAAGCCGACCAGGCGCGCTTTGCCAATGGCGACTACCGCAAGATGGAAGAACGCGTGCGCGTGCTCGAACGCATAGCGACCGAGAACCGCAGCAACCTTGCCGCGCAGATCGAACAGCTGCGCGACCTCGACATGATCGAGGATCGTAGCCTGGACAAGGAGGAAACGGCGTGAGCATCAGCCTGCCCACCATCCTGCTGATCTTCGCGATTGCGATGATTTTCTACGAACGTCATCGCAACGGTCGCGGTCTGCCGGGTCGCCACTCCCGTCGACAGATGGAGCGGGAGGATCGGCACGGCATCGCGAGCAGCCCGCGCGAGCCTGCCCTTCACGATGACGAAACCGAACGCGAACTCAATGCCCTGCGCGAACGGGTGAAAGTCCTTGAACGCATAACAGTCGACGGACGCGATGCGCGCTCGATCGCCGACGAAATCGAAAGCCTGCGCGACAAATAGGCCCGACACGAAAGATGAAAGCCCCCGGGAAAGGGAGGAGTTTGAGATGACCGACCAGATGATCATTGCACTGGTGACCCTCACGGGGTTGACCATATTCTCGCTCACCGCGATGCGTTGCTGGCAAGGCTGGCTGACACTGAAAGAGCGCGAGCTCGAACGCAGCGTGCCGCGTCATCCGGAAATGGAAAACGGATCGCCCGAGGGTGCCGCCCGGATCGAGATTGCCGATCTCAAGGAACGGTTGCGCAAGCTCGAAGCCATCGCCAGCGGGGTGGATTTGTGAGCGGGTCCGCCCGGAAGGCGACAGAGGCCGGAATTGGCCTGGGCAGCGCCATCGCCGCTGCAATCAGCTGGAGCCTGCACCAGTCGATAATCTGGGCGGCAATCCACGGGTTCCTTGGCTGGTTCTACGTCATATACTACGCCCTGACGCGTCCGGGCGGGCTGAACGGTTGATCGAGCCTCTTTCGCTTGGCCGCCATGATGCCTAACTGGCTGGCATGCGCACACTCGAAGACATTGCCGAAGAATATGAATTCCTCGAAGGCGACGAACGCTATCGCCTGCTGATCGAACTGGGCCGCGAGCTGGACCCCATGCCCGATGCACTCAAGACCGACGCCACGCTGGTGCGCGGATGCTCGGCCAGCGTATGGGTCTATCCCACCGGCGAGACCGACAAGCTCCATTTCCTTGCCGACAGCAATGCGGCGATCACCAAGGGCATTGTCGCACTGGTGATTGCAGCCGTGCAGGGCAGGCCTGCCGCTGAAGTCGCCGGGCTGGATATTGCCGGCGCGCTCGAGCCCTTCGACCTCCGCAACCAGCTCTCCTCGAACCGCACGCAGGGCGTCCCCAACATGATCGCGCTGGTGAAGCAGCACGCCGCGCGGATAGCGGCAGGATAGCCGCGCTGCCATGCGCAGGCTCTATCTCGCGGCTGGACTGTTTTTCGTCGCTCTCGGCGCGATCGGGGCGGCGCTGCCGATCATGCCGACGGTTCCCTTCCTGCTGCTCGCCGTGTTCTGCTTTGCGCGGAGCAATCCCGACTGGGAACGCCGCATCCTCGACCACCCGCATTGGGGGCCGCAAGTGCGCAACTGGACCGAACGCCGCGCGATCAGCCGCCGCGCCAAGGTGATGGCCATCGGCGCGATGGCAACCGGAGCCATCGTCACATGGTTCACGCTGGGCCACCCGTGGGTATGGGTTTCCGTGGCCATACTTGCGATCAGCGGCAGCTGGATATGGACGCGCAACGAGTGACATAATTCGCGACAATTTGCGACCAATCCGCGTTTGAACACCGCCACCCCGATAACCAGATCGATCATGTCCGATACAGACGACAGGAGATCGGGATGACGGGGTTTTCAAAAGCAGCAACACTTGTCACTGGCGCGGCCCTGGCGGTTGCCATTCCGCTGGGTGCCTATGCGGCGCAGGGCGGCGCCGGTGATACGCCCGACGGCGCGCAGTCCGGCGATGTGGCGATCCTGCTCACCGCGCTCGATGACGAGTACAAGGCGGAAGCAACCTACGCTGCCGTCCTCGAAAAATTCGGCAGCGACGTGCGGCCCTTCGTCAATATCATTCGCGCCGAACAGCGCCATTCGGACATGGCCAAGGCAGAGCTCGACCGGCTTGGGGCGCAATACCCCCGGGATAATCCCTATCTCGGCACGATCGCCGCACCCGATACGCTGCTTGTCGCGTGCGAAACCGGCATCGTCGCGGAGCAAGAGAATATCGCGCTGTATGACCGGCTGTTGCCGACAGTGGCGGATGCGCAGGTTCACGATGTGCTGTCGAAACTGCAATGGGCATCGCAGGACCGGCATCTCCCGGCCTTCCAGCGCTGCGTCGACCGCGGCGGCACGATGGGCGGCGGATGGGGCAGAGGGCGGGGTCGAGGATGGGGCCGAGGCGGGTAATACACCTGTCCTGACCGCCAACTACGCCGCCTTCGTCAACTGCTCGCGCTATCGCGCACCACGGCCAGGCCCTGTTCGCGCTGGCGCTTCAGTTCGGCTTTCAACTTCACCGGATCGCGCGCGAAAACAAATCCGAAGCTGACCCCGCCTTCCTTGCCGATGGTTGCGTGGTGCAGCTTATGCGCCTGGACCAGCCGCTTGGCATAGCCGCGCTTGGGCACCCAGCGGAAATAGCGTTGGTGGACCAACCCGTCATGCACCAGCGTGTAGATGATGCCGTAGAACAGCACGCCGAGCCCAATCCACGTGCCCGGCCACCAGGCGGATGCGCCCATGATCATCGGGCTGCCGAGCGCGAACATCGAAATGCTCATTGCCGCACCGACAAGCGCATAGAGATCGTTCTTCTCAAAAATATTATCGTGCGGTTCGTGGTGGTCTCGGTGCCAGCCCCAGCCCCAGCCATGCATGATGTATTTATGGCTCGCCCACGCGACCCACTCCATCGCGATCACGGTGGCGACGACAACAAGTATGGGCGCGAGGAGTTCCATCGGGCCAGTATAGGCCCTGGTTCGGGGCAGGCAAAGACCTGCGCGCTACTCTCTACTCTCCGGTGTAGCGTTCCTGCTTGCGCGGGAGGCCGAAGAACTTCTCCGCAACGTCGCGGCTGATTCGCGCCGGACGCAGGCTCTCGGCGTCGATGCAGCACCACATGCTTTTCACCTCGGCCAGCACTTCCTCGCCCCGGCGAATGACCGTGTTGTAGAAGCTGCGCGCACCGGCGATCTTTTCCAGCACCGTTTCGGCGATCACCTCGTCGTCGAGAAAGGCCGGACGGCGATAGGTAATCTCGTGCTTGAGCGCGACCCACGCCTTGCTCGCCACTTCCTCTGCCGGGGCCAGCTTGTTCCAGTGCGCCAGCACCGTATCCTGCACCCAATTGAGGTAACGCGCATTGTTCACATGCCCCATGAAGTCGATGTCTTCGGGCAGCACGCGGATCGGAAAGGCAAAGGGTTTTGCTGACATGGGTGTCAGTTAGCCATGAACCGGTTACCATTCCATGACTTTGTTATCCGTAGCCCGGTTTGCGCCGCACTTGTTGCCGCGAAGCCGCAATCGCGCTGCGGGCTTTCGCTTTACAAAATTACACGTTCCGCACCTGTTCATAAAACTATCGTATTTTATGAACAGGTGGACGACGAAAGACAAAGGACGTGACCATGAATACCAAATTCAAACTCATCGCCGCCAGCCTTGCAGCTCCGCTGGCAATCGGCCTTGCGACGCCTGCCGTGGCCCAGCATGGCAACTGGGATCGCGGATATGACCGCGCCGACCAGCGCGATTATCGCGATGCTCGCGGCACGCGCGCCATCGAGCGCAAACTTACCCAGCTTCGCAGCGATATCCGCCGCGCGCAGCGCAGCGGCCAGCTCACCCGGCATGAAGCATGGTCGGTCCGTAGCCGACTCGATGCTGCCGAGCGTGCCTATGCCGCCCTCGCCCGCAACGGCATTTCGCGCAGCGATGTGCGGACGGTCAGCTGGCGCATCGACCAGGCCTATGACGCGCTGCACCACGCAACTTACAACAGCGCCAACCGTTACAACCAGCGTGACTATCGCCGTGGCTATCGCAGCGCGCGACGCTGATCGCCGCATGGTGAAAGCCCGATAGCGAGCGGGCGCAAGTTTTCCTCGCTTGCCCATAAGGGGGCGGCCAGCCTAGGCGCCATGCCATGGCCAGTCGCCCCCTTACCCTGTACGAAAAGATCTGGAACACCCACGTCGTCGAGACGCGCGATGATGGCACCAGCATCCTGTTCATCGACCGTCACCTCGTCCATGAAGTCACCAGCCCGCAGGCGTTCGAGGCGCTGCGCATGGCCGGGCGCAAGGTTCGTCGCCCCGAACTGACTCTGGCTGTTCCCGATCACAATCTGCCAACGACGGCCCGGATCGATGCACAGGGCAAACGCCTGCCCATCGCCGATCCGCAGAGCGCCGCGCAGCTTGCCGCGCTGGAGGCAAACGCACCCGCCTTCGGCATCGAATATATCGACGCGACAGCACCAGCACAGGGCATCGTCCATGTCGTCGGGCCGGAACAGGGTTTCTCGCTGCCTGGCACCACCATCGTCTGCGGTGACAGCCATACTGCCGCGCATGGTGGGGTGGGTGCGCTCGCTTTCGGGATCGGCACCAGCGAGGTCGAACATGTGCTGGCCACGCAAACGCTGCAGCTCAAGCGGTCGAAGACGATGGAAGTGCGTGTCGACGGGCAGCTGCGGCCCGGCGTGACATCGAAGGACCTGATCCTCCACATCATCGGCACCATCGGCACCGCAGGCGGCACCGGCCATGTGATTGAATATCGCGGCGAGGTGTTCGAGGCGATGAGCGTCGAGAGCCGCCTCACCGTGTGCAATATGAGCATCGAAGGCGGCGCGCGCGCAGGGCTAATCGCGCCCGATGAAACCGTCTTCGCCTATCTTAAGGGCCGCAAATACGCCCCCAAGGGCGAGAACTGGGATCGCGCTGTAGCGTGGTGGAAAACGCTCCGCACCGATGAAGGCGCGACATTCGACAAGAGCGTGCGGATCGATGCAGCAACCATCGAGCCATGCGTGACATGGGGCACCAGCCCCGAAGATGTCGTGCCCATCGGCGGCACCGTGCCCGCACCTGAGAGTTTCACCGATCCGGCAAAGCAGGAGGCTGCGCGCAAGAGCCTCGACTATATGGGCCTCACCCCCGGCACGCCGATGCGCGAAATCCCGGTCGAGAACATCTTTATCGGCAGCTGCACCAACAGCCGCATCGAAGACCTGCGCGCCGCCGCCGCAGTGCTCAGAGGCAAACACAAAGCCGATGGCGTGAAATGGGCGATCGTCGTCCCCGGTTCGGGCCTTGTGAAAGCGCAGGCGGAGGCGGAAGGGCTCGACCGCATCTTCACCGAAGCCGGCTTCGAGTGGCGCGAGCCGGGCTGCTCTGCCTGCCTCGGCATGAACCCGGACAAGGTGCCTGCGGGCGAACGCTGCGCCTCGACCAGCAACCGCAATTTCGTCGGTCGCCAGGGGCCTGGCTCACGCACGCATCTCGTTTCCCCCGCCATGGCGGCAGCCGCCGCCGTTACAGGGAAATTGACCGATGTTCGCGAACTTGTCGACTGACCGGCCTTGCAACCGGCCGGTTCGCATCCCATGAGAAAAGCATGACCAAGAAAATCACCGGAAAGGCTGCAATGGCAGCTGGTGCCATCGGATCGGCGGCGATTGCCGCTGCCCTTCTCTACGCTTCCAAGCGCAAGGAAAAAAAGGAGCAGGCGACGACTCCGCCCAGCGGCGAGCCGCCCGAAACCGATTGATGGACAAGGTCACCGACATTGAAGGCCGCGCAATCCCCTATGGCGCGAAGAACGTCGACACCGACGTCATCATTCCCGCACACTGGCTGAAAACCATCAGCCGCGAAGGGTTGGGCCAGGGCGCGTTCGAAACCGTCCGAGCGCAGGATGGCAATGTGTTCGACGATCCCGAGCTTGCCGGTGCGCCGATCCTGATTGCAGGTGACAATTTCGGTTGCGGATCGAGCCGGGAGCATGCCGCATGGGCACTGCTCGATCTTGGCATCAAGGCGGTGATCGCCCCCAGCTTCTCGGACATTTTCAGCGGCAATGCCTTCAAGAACGGCATCCTCACGGTCGAACTGCCGCAGGAACAGGTCGACCGCCTGCTCGAAGTCGCACAGACCGATCCGGTCAATATCGACCTCGAAACACAAACCGTCACCACGCCGTTCCAGGATCGCTTCACCTTCGAAGTCGATCCATTCCGCAAGCATTGCCTGCTGCAGGGCCTCGACGAGATCGGGCTGACGCTGGAACGCGATACTGCGATTACGAATTACGAGAGCCGCCAGGCACGCGACATGCCATGGCTGGCCGAGGGAACACGGGAGAGAGCCGCATGAAAGCCTTACGCACCCACGCCGTCGGAGGCCCCGACACGCTGACACTCGACGAGGTCGACGTCCCTGCCCCCGGCAAAGGCGAGGTGCTGGTCGATGTGAAGGCCTGCGCGATCAACTTCCCCGACACACTGATGATCCGCGACCTCTACCAGTTCAAGCCCGAACGCCCCTATGCACCGGGCGGCGAGATCGCCGGTGTGGTTGAAGCAGTCGGCGAAGGGGTCGATGGCTTCAAGGTCGGTGACAAGGTGATGGCCGGCATCGGCAATGGCGGACTGGCCGAGAAAGTGGTCGTGCCAGCCGGGCGCATGTTCCCGGTGCCCGATGGCGTGCCGTTCGAGAAAGCGGCTTCGCTGCTGATGACTTACGGCACGACGATCCACGGCCTCAAGGATCGCGGGCACATCAAGCAAGGCGATACCGTGCTGGTGCTGGGTGCAGCCGGGGGTGTCGGCCTTTCGGCGGTCGAACTGGCGAAAGCCTATGGCGCGCGCGTCGTCGCTGCGGTTTCGTCCGAGGAAAAGGGTGAAGTCGCGCGCAAGGCCGGGGCGGACGCAGTGGTCATCTATCCCAAGGGCGAGATGGACAAGGACGCCTCGAAAGCCCTCGCCAACGCATTCAAGACCGCCTGCGGCCCGGAAGGCGCAAACATCGTCTACGATATCGTCGGCGGGCAATATTCGGAGCCTGCACTGCGTGCCATCGCCTGGGAAGGCAAGTTCCTGGTGGTCGGCTTCCCGGCGGGCATTGCGAAAATGCCGCTCAACCTGACCCTGCTCAAGAGCTGCGACATCGCAGGCGTGTTCTGGGGTGCCTTCACCGCGCGCGAGCCGGTGAAGTTCCGCCAGCAGGTGGAGGAACTGTTCGAGCTGATGAAGGCGGGCAAGATCGATCCGCTGGTGTCCGAAACTTTCCCGCTCGAACGCGGCGGTGACGCCATCGCCAAGCTTGAAAGCAGGCAGGCAGTCGGCAAGCTTGTGGTGACGATGGACTAGGTGCCGATCCTGAGCCGGTCTCGCAAAAGACGAGAAAGCCGCTTGCCCGCGCTGTGGGTGGCACCTATCTCCCATTGCGAGATTTCCGTTTCGCCCAAGAGGATATTATGACCGATTTCAAGGACCGCGAACGCGCCGAAGAAGCCAAGTTCGCGATGGATGAAGACACCGCATTCCGCGTTGCTGCACGCCGCAACCGCCTGCTCGGGGAATGGGCCGCCGAACTGATGGGCCTGACCCCTGAGGAAACCGATGCCTATGCCAAGGCGGTGGTCCAGGCCGATTTCGAGGAAGCGGGCGACGAGGACGTGATCCGCAAGCTGCTGGGCGACCTGACCGGTGCCGAAGTCGATATCGACGAGGCGGGCGTGCGTGCGGCGCTTGAGGAAAAATCGATCGAGGCGCGCCGCCAGCTGATGGGCGAGGTCTGATCCGATGCCGATGGCGGCAGACGAAATCGTATCGATGATTACCGCTGCCCTGCCCGGTGCCGAGGTGGAAATGCGCGATCTTGCCGGTGACAACGATCATTGGGCGGCGAAGGTCGTGGCGCCGCAATTCGCGGGCAAGAACCGGGTGCAGCAGCACAAGATGGTCTATGAAGCACTGGGCGGGAACATGGGCGGCGTGCTGCACGCCTTGCAACTGACGACCCAAGCACCCACCTCGGACGCGTAAACCGAATTACCAGGCAGATAACACCATGTCCGATACCAACGAACGCATTTCCGGGATCGTCGGCGATAACGACGTCGTCCTGTTCATGAAGGGCACCCCGCTGTTCCCGCAATGCGGCTTTTCCAGCCGTGCGGTGGCGATCCTCGACCATTGCGGCGTTGCCTATGAAAGCGTCGACGTGCTGCAGGACATGGAAATCCGCCAGGGGATCAAGTCCTATTCCGACTGGCCGACCATCCCGCAGCTTTATGTGAAGGGTGAATTCGTCGGCGGCAGCGACATCATGATGGAAATGTACGAGGCTGGCGAACTGCAGGAACTGATGACGCAGAAGGATGTCGCCAGGGCGCAGTAACATCCCTGCCATCGGCACAAAAAGAAAGGCCCGGTTCGTCCAACTGCGAACCGGGCCTTCTTTTTCGGGTCGGAGCAACCGGGAGACCGGTGGTTGCACCTGTTATCGAGGACCAATCGATATGCGTTACAAGATGCAGGTGCCGTGCCAAATTGCAGAAGCGGCCAATTTCCGGACCATTCGATGGTTAACGAAAATTTGCGAGGCGCAGTTTTGTAAAGCAATCCGACAGCAGTTGTAACGCGGCGTTGCGAAGGTGCTTGCCACCCTCGCCGGGCTGCTCCAGACCGGTTGCATGGCACAACCGAATGGCACAAGCACTCCGTCTGGCGAAGCAATCCCGGCAGCAACCGTTGTTGTCTTTCGCAAGGCGAAGGACGGGGGGCCGCCAGAACTGCTGATGGTCACGCGATCGCGCGCAATGACCTTTGCCGGCGGGGCTGCAGTCTTCCCCGGCGGGCGTGTCGATCCGGCCGACTATGAACTTGCCTCGCGCGTGGGCGGGGATCTCGAACGCGACGAGGCGGCACATCGTATCGCCGCAATCAGGGAGACGCTCGAGGAAACCGGGCTGGTGATCGGGGTCAGCGGCGCAGTCGACGCCATAGCGGCCCGCCGCGCCCGGCAGCTGCTGCTGGAAGCGACCACCCTTGCCCCGGTGCTCAACACGATGGGCTGGACGATCGACCTCGATGCGGTGCTGCCCTTCGCACGCTGGTTTCCCAAGAACGAACGCGTCCCCCGCATGTTCGATACGCGCTTCTACCTGGCCGATCTTGGCACCGGGGCGGTCGAAATTACGGTCGACGAGACCGAGAACACGCGGCTGTTCTGGACCACTGCGCAAGGGGCGCTCGACGCAGCCGGACGGGGCGAACTGAGCGTGATCTTCCCGACCCGGCGCAATCTCGAACGGCTTGCGCAATACCCCGATTTCGCCGCCGCGCGGACGGATTGCGAGCGTTACCCGGTGCGCACGATCACGCCTTTCATGACCGAAGAAAACGGCACCCGATTCCTGCGTATCCCCGACGATGCGGGTTATCCCGTGACCGGCGAGCCGCTCGACGCGGTGATGCGCGGCTGATCGCTGCAGGCCGGGTGGCGCGCCCGGCAGGACTGTCCTCGCCCTGGCGGGCTCGTTCATCTCCGCAGCCTGCGGCTGCTCCGATTCCGAACAAGGTTCGATCCTTTGGGGCACCCCACCCGACACTTTGTGCCGGTTGGCGCGCCCGGCAGGACTCGAACCTGCTGCCTCAAGATTAGAAGTCTCGCGCTCTATCCAGATGAGCTACGGGCGCGCGCTGCTTGCGCCAATACCGTGCTTTTCGGATCGCGCAAATGGCGATAGGTCTCACCGCTATGGAAACCGAACCGGCACGGGTGGACACATCGCGCGGCGGAGCGCGCTCGTTCCGCTATTTCGACATCGTCATGGTTGCCTTCGTGGCAATCCTCCTGCTGTCCAATGTGATCGGCGCGGCGAAGCTCTCCTCCGTTGCCGTCGGCTGGTGGCCTCAAGGCTGGTGGCCCGCGCCCGATGGGGCCTTCATCTTCGGCGCGGGCATCCTGTTCTTCCCGATCAGCTATGTGATCGGGGATGTGCTGACCGAGGTCTATGGCTACCAGCGCGCACGGCGCTGCATCTGGGTCGGCTTTGCGGCGATGATCTTCATGGCCTTCATGTCGTTCGTTGTCGTCGCGCTTCCGGCGGCGGATGGCTGGGAAAACCAACCGGCCTATGAGGCCGTGTTCGGACAGGTGCCGCGCATCGTGCTGGCATCGATCCTTGCCTTCTGGGCGGGTGAATTCGTCAACGCATTCGTACTCGCCAAGATGAAGATCTGGACGGCTGGCAAGGCGCTGTGGAGCCGCACCATCGGCTCGACCGTATTCGGCCAGGCGGTCGATAGCGCGATCTTCTACCCGGTCGCCTTTCTCGGCGAGTGGGAGACCCGGGCAGTGCTGCTGGTGATGGTCACCAACTGGGCGCTCAAGGTGCTGTGGGAGGCGGTGCTGACCCCGGCTACCTATCTCGTCGTCAATCGTCTCAAGCACGCGGAAGGCGTCGACATCTACGACACCGGGACCGACTTCTCCCCCTTCGCTTCCACGCGCTGACTTGCCGGGCAAAGAAAAAGGCCGGGCGCAACGGCCCGGCCTCCTCTTTCTTTCACTCTCGAAGGATCAGAATTCGATACCCACCGCGATACCGTAGCGGCGCGGATCGAGCGTGAAGATGTTGCTGAACAGGCCCGACGAGGCATCGGTCACATAAAGGCCGGTGGTCGAGTTGCTGTCAAAGATGTTCTGGACAAACGCGCGGGCGAACCACTGGTTGTCCGCAGCGTTCAGCTGGATCTGCGCATTCGCCTGCACGAAGGGCTTGATCCGGTTGACATTGCCGTTGAACACATTGCCATACTGCTCACCGGTGAAAGCGAGGTCGAAGCGGGGGACCAGCGTCATCCCGCTGTCGAACTCGGCCGTATACTGCATACCGACCGATGCCTTCATTTCGGGTGCCTGCGGTAGCTTGTTGCCTTTCAGGTTCACTTCGACACCCGGGCTCAGGACGCTGATCCCAGCCGGAGCGTTGGCATCGAGCACCGAACAGATGCTGAATGCGCCAGTCGAAGCAATCCCGCCGTCGGCCGGGAACGCGGTCGGTCCTTGCAGGCCTAGGCCACCGTTCACTGCTGTGACGAAGCCTGCCGTGACGGCCTGCGACGGACCGGTCACCGCACAGAGCGCACCGTTGGTGATATCCTTGATGATCACCGCATTCGGATCGCCACCGCCCGGATCGCGCGGGTTGGAGAAGAACTGGTCGCCAGCGACTTCAGCGTTGAGATAGCTGAAGTTGATGTTGAACATCCAGTGATCGTCAGGCCGCAGGATCGACTCCAGTTCCAGCCCCCAGATGTTCGCGTCAATCGTGTCGTTGACCGAAGTACGCGCGATGATGCGGCTCAGCTGCAGGTCCTTGTACTTGTAATAGAAGGCCGTCGCGTTGAGCTGCAATGCACCGTTCGCAAAGGTGTTCTTCGAACCGATTTCGAACGCGTCGATCTGTTCCGGGCCAAAGCTGTCCGGCACAGCGAAAATGGGCTGCAGCGGCGGGTTGATCCCCCCTGACTTGTAGCCGCGCGAGTAGGACGCATAGAGCAGGTGATCGGCATCGATCTGGTAGTCGAGCACGACACGGCCGGTTATCTCGTCGAAAGCGACCGAACGTGTCTGGGCAAGCTGGTTTCCTGCCGTCCCCGGGTCGGCGTCGAAGCTGCCGACAAACGGCGAAGCGAACGGATCACCATCGTTGCTGTAGGGATTTAGGAAGCTCGCCAGCGTCGACCGTGCAGTAATCGACTTCTTGTCATCGTTATAACGCAGGCCTGCCGTTAGCTTGAGCTGATCGGAAATGTCGAAATAGGCTTCACCGAAAATGCCGAAGCTTTCGAGTTTGAAATCCTGCGTGTTGTTACGGAAGAACGACGTCGCAAGATAGCTCGGGGCCAGACCGTTTGAGAGGCTGGTAAACGAGCCGAGTACACCTGCGATGTAGTCGATCGCAAAGGCATTCACGTAATAGCTGTTTTCCTTGACGTGCGACTCTGCATAGATGCCGCCGAGCAGGAAGTTGAACGGCCCGTCGAAATCCGACGAGATGATCAGCTCGCCCGACCAGGAGCTGTTTTCCTGGTTCGACCGGTCGAACTGCGTGCCATCGGGCGTACAGATGCTGAAGCCTTCATAGGCACCCCGATTGTCCAGCCGTGTGTCCGATACGCACAGATCGGTGCCTGAGAACAGGGCATCGACAATGGGCTGGAAATAAACGCCCGTACCCGGGCCGGCGGCATTGTTGGCAAATGCCTGCAGCGTCGGGAAAGCAATGGCAGCGTTCGGAATTGCGCCCACGCCATTGTTGTAGTCCTGCCGCGAGTCAACGCTGGTTTCCTGATACATGCCCGAAAGACCGACGGCGATGGTGCCGAAGTCATGTTCGATATGGCCGTAGAGCTGCATTTCGTCGGCGAAATATTCCGGGGTGAACTGCGTGTTCACCTGGCGAACGTCCGCCGGTTCGATGAAATTCGCATAGGCATCCGGGCCGTAAAGGCTGTTCAGTCCCAGCGACGCGGGAATGCCGTTGATAGCGAGGAATTCCGACGAGCCGAGCGTGCCGGTGAAGGTCGAGTTCGAATTGGTCTTGGCGAAATCGCGGCGGTTGTTGAGGCAGCCGAGCACGCCCGTCGGGTCGCGCTGGCACAGCTGCTTCTGGATACGCATGCGATTATCGTCTTCGCGGAAATAGTACCCCATCAGGTCGATGGTTGTATCCGGCCCCGGTTCGAACCGCAGCGAACCGCGAATGGCATACATATCGCGATCATCGATATCCGACCCGTCATAGAGATTGTCGGTATAGCCATCGCGGTTGAGGTAGAAACCGGCCACGCGCAGCCCGATCGTATCGCCAATCGGCACGTTGATCATGCCCTTGGCCTTGATGCTGTTGTAATTGCCGTATTCGAATTCGCCCTTGGCACCGAAGCCGGAAAGATCGGGCTTCGCGCTGACGACGTTGACCACGCCAGACGTTGCGTTGCGCCCGAACAGCGTGCCCTGCGGGCCACGCAGCACTTCGATCCGCTCAAGGTCGAAATACTCGGTTTCGAACAGGCGGGTGTTGAACAGCGGTGCGGAATTGAGATGGATGGCGGTCGCGCTATCGCAGCTCACACCCACGCAAAGGTCACCAATCCCGCGAATGGTGAAGCTCGACGAAGTGAAGTTGCTCTTGGTGAACGACACGTTCGGCAGGGTGAGCTGGAGATCGCTGGCGTTTTCGATCTGCTGCGATTCCAGCGCTTCGGCTGTGAACGCGCTGACCGCGATCGGAACTTCCTGCAGGCTTTCCGATTGGCGCTGCGCGGTAACGACGATTTCGCCGCTGTTGAAGCGCGGAGCCGGTTGGCTGTCCGTGCCGGAATTGTCCTGTGCAAAGGCAGGTGTAGCGAGTACGCAGCCGGCAATACCGGCAAGCAGAGTAGCTTTAACCCTCATAAGTCCTCTCCCATTTTATGGCTGTCTTGGGCAGCCTGTAGGACAGAGGCTAAGCCAGTTGGGGTGGTTCTGGTAATAGGATTGCTCAAATCGAGCGCGCCTTAATCGTTTTGTTTTGCAACTGGGATTTTCTACGCAACAGGTTTCGGAATCTGGGCGTTACCGACACGCAGTTGATTTACGCTACGGAACTGCGGTTCAAGCGCAAGCCGGTCGGCCAGCAGTACAAGATCCTTTTCATTCCCCAGCCCGTAAAGCGGGGCATGACTTTTTTCGATCGCAAGCACCAAAGTGGCGTCGTCGCTGATTTCCAGGCTGCTGTGCTGGAACAGTTTGGGGGCCCGGGCACCCAATCTTCGGCATAACCTGACTGCCAGGCCCCAACCGATTGCCGACTCAATTTCATCCTTCGAAAGCAGGTCCAGCACACCTTTCGGGAGGTCGTAGCTGTTGCCGTTTGCCGCGATCGCGACTGCCATCATTGCGCGTTCGGCAGCGGTGATGTCGATCCACCGTTTCTGGAGCGACCAGTCGAGGCCGATCGCCACCCGCAAGTTGGGCTCTATCTGCATCGATGCCAGTGCAAGCATGATTGCAGCCAGTCGGACACGCTCGCTACCCGCCGGCATGCGTGCGGCAACATCGGCAGTCCATCCGGCAACCTGCGCCGCCAGGACCGGCGGGCACCCCCGCAGCATGGCAAATTCCCCGACCCCGGCGAGCAAGGGGTCCTGCGCCTGCGCTGCAGCGGTCAGCTGCGAATAGAGCATCCCTTCACGCAGGCCCCAGGACGAGAAGACCACCTGCTGCGGCTTGAGCCGATCGAGGAGGACTTCGAGAAGCACCCCCGCCAATGGCAGGTTCGATGCCCGCATTTCGGTAATGCGCGGCAATCGGCGCAACTCTGCCGGATCGGCGCGTACAATCCGACCGGCCAGCCGCTGCGCCTCTGTGCCCGACAGGCAATAGGCATGCGGGTCGGTCAGCGGATAGTCCACCTGCTCCATCGCCAGCACGGCCATGGCGCGCCAGGTGCCGCCGACAAGGTAAAGTGTCTCACCGTCGGGGAAATCCGCCCCGGCCCTTGCGATCACCTCACCGATTGCGATGCGTCCGGCTTCGACATCCTCGCCGACCAGCGCAGGCAGGCGCAATGTACCAAGCGGCATGCTGAAGCCCGCCGAACAGCCATCATCGGCAACCCTCACGAGCTCAAGACTGCCCCCGCCGAGATCGGCCGCCACGCCAACAGCGCCCGGAAAGGCCCCGATCACGCCCATGGCGCTGATTTCAGCTTCTTCCTCCCCCGACAGCAGGCGCGGTTCGAAACCCAGCTCCCTGACTTGTGCGAGGAACTCGCCGCCATTGCTTGCCTCCCTCGACGCGGCTGTCGCGAGCACATCGACATGTTCGACATCAAGTTCGTTGAGCAGGATCGCGAAGCGGCGCAATGCGCGCATGGCCAGTTCTATCGCTTCGTCCGCCAGCCTGCCCGTTTCGCCGATCTCGCGCCCAAGTGTCGCGGCGACCTTCTCGTTGAACAGCACCACAGGAGCGCGCGGAGACCCGCCATAGAGCACGAGGCGGACCGTGTTCGACCCGATATCGATGATCGCCCGAGATACGCGGTTGCCCGAAAACGCACCATGCCGGTCGGCGTGCCGCCTGCCTCTCACCATCAGACCGCGCCGCGCCGCAGGGCGAGCTTCGGAACCGCCCCGGCCTCAAGCGAACCGCCTCGTCCGGAAAGCGAAGGATTGGTCATAAAATAGCGGTGGCAGTTGAACGGCTTGTCGCCCGGTTCCATTCGCGCATAGGTGCCATCCGGCTGCTGTTCCCAGCTCTGTTCGGTGTCGAGCAGATTGGCCAGCAGCACCTGCTGCAATACCTGGTCATGCACCGTCTTGTTGCGGATCGGGACCATGACCTCGACCCGGCGATCGAGGTTGCGCGACATGGCATCGGCAGAAGTGATGTAGACCTTGCTCTTCGCACCCGGAATCGCGTCGCCATTGGCGAAGGCCCAGATGCGGCTGTGTTCGAGGAAGCGCCCGACGATCGATTTGACGCGGATATTCTCCGACAGCCCCTCAACGCCCGCGCGCAGGCAGCAGATGCCGCGGATCACCAGCTGCACTTCGACCCCGGCTTGCGAGGCGGCATAAAGCCGGTCGATCACGCCTTGATCGGTGAGCGAGTTGAGCTTGGCCCAAATCCCGGCGGGCTTGCCTGCCGCCGCGTTCTCGATTTCCTTGTCGACGCGCTCATAGATCTTTTCGCGCAGCCCGATGGGCGAGATGGCGAGCTGGCCCGTCTTGCGCGGTTCGACATAACCGGTGACGAAGTTGAACATCCGCGCCGCATCGCGCCCGATCTTGGGATCGGCGGTGAAATAGCTGAGGTCGGTATATATCTTGGCGGTGACCGGATGGTAATTGCCCGTGCCGAAGTGACAGTAGGTGCGATAGCTCGCTCCTTCGCGGCGCACGACCATCGAAACCTTCGCGTGCGTCTTCCAGTCGACGAAGCCGTAAATCACCTGCACCCCGGCGCGCTCGAGCTCCGATGCCCACAGCAGGTTCTGCTCTTCGTCGAAACGGGCTTTCAGCTCGACCACAGCGGTTACGGACTTGCCCGCCTCCGCCGCGGCAATCAGCGCGGCGATAACGGTCGACTGGCTGCCTGCACGATAGAGCGTTTGCTTGATTGCCACGACATCGGGATCTTTCGCCGCCTGGCGCAGGAAATCGACCACCACCTCGAAGCTTTCATAGGGGTGGTGGATCACGATATCCTTCTCGCGGATCGCAGCGAAGCAATCGCCATCGTGCTCCATCACCCGCTCGGGGTAGCGTGGGCTGTAGCTGGAGAATTTGAGATCCGGCCGGTCCTCGGCGACGATATCCGCCAGCCCGTCGACCCCGATCAGCCCGTCAGTGCGGATAATCGTTGTTTCGCCCGATGCCATCTGCTCGAGCAGCACGGCTTCGGCGACGGGATCGAAGTCCTCCTCCAGCTCGAGCTGGATCACCTGCCCGCGCCGCCGCCGCTGGATCGCGCTGCGGAAAGTGCGCACAAGGTCCTCGGCCTCTTCCTCGATCTCGATATCGCTGTCGCGCAAGACGCGGAACGCGCCGTCGCCCTCGATGGTGAAGCCGGGGAACATATGGTCGGCGAAACGGCAGATCAGCCGTTCGATACTGATATAGACCGCCTTTTCACCCGGCACCCGGACCCAGCGTGGCAGCGCGGTGGGCACCAGCACCATCTCGACGATCTGCGTATTGTCCGACTTGCGCGTGAGGGTGAAGAGCAGCCCCAGCCCCTCATTCGCGACAAAGGGAAACGGGTGCGCCGGATCGAGCGCCTGCGGGGTCAGCACCGGCACGATCTCGTCGAGGAAGTACTCTTTCAGCGCAGCATAGGACTCCGGCTCGACGCGCACATTGTTCGCAATCGTGATCCCGGCTTCGCCGAGCAATTCACGCAATTCGGCCCATTTCTCACGCTGTCGCTGGTTGATCTCCAGCACGGCCTCGCGGATCGCTGCGAGTTGCTGCGAGGGGCTGCGCCCGTCGATCGAAACACGCTCGATCCCGCGCTGCACCTGCCCGACCAGCCCCGCGACGCGAATCATCATGAACTCGTCGAGATTGCTGCCCGATATGGAGAGGAACCGCAGCCGTTCGAGCAGCGGGTAATTCTCGTTGCGCGCCTCTGCCAGCACGCGGGTGTTGAACGCCAGCCAGCTCAGCTCGCGGTTGATGTAACGATCCGCCGCCTCTTCCGAGTGCTCGTAATGCTCGTCGAGATTGGCGGCGATCTGGCTGCTCATAAGTCCTACGCGGCCCAGTGCCGCGTCGTCATTGGCGTGGATGATGGGCTTCCCGGTGATACGCGTGGCGCTCCGTGTAAATCGTCATCTGTCCGATGACACAGAACGGTCATACTCGCCAAGCGTTTATCGGGTCACACAAGATCCCGGCTGTCGGCGATCTGCGCGATGCCGCGCTTGCCCGATGCATCGCGGCCCAGCTGGACGATCACGTCGATCACCGACGCGGCATAGGCAATGGTGTCCGAACGGGTCAGCCCGATGCCGGTCTGCATCACCATCAGCGACAATTGCTCGAGCGCGCCGCGCAGCGAATTGGCGTGGATGGTCGAGAAACTGCCCGGATGGCCAGTGTTGATCGCGCGCAGGAAGCTGACCGATTCCGCCCCGCGCAACTCGCCCAGCACGATCCGGTCCGGGCGCAGGCGCAGCGCCGCCTGCAGCAATTCGTTGGCGGTCACCTTCGCCTCGCCCAACTCGCCCTTCACCGCGACGAGGCCGACGCCGTTTTCGCCCGGCAGTTTGAGTTCGGGCGTATCCTCGACCAGCACCACGCGTTCATGCTTCGGAATCTCGCCGAGCATGGCGTTGAGGAAGGTCGTCTTGCCGGTCGATGTGCCGCCCGAAATCAGGATCGTGCGCCGCTGGCGGATCGCCTCGCGCAGGTAGGCGATGGGTTGCTGCTGCGCATCGGGCATCGCGCCCTCGCTCGGCGGTGCAAGCGGACCTGCATCATAGGCATCGAGCGGCAGGTCGAGCCGCCGGTGGCGCCGGATCGCCATCACCCAGTGCTTGCGGCTGGCCGGTGGTCCGCAAAACTGGACACGCGCACCATCGGGCAATGTTGCCCCAAGCAGCGGATGTTCGCGGTTGATACCCTGGTGGCTGACCCGTGCGACCTGTTCGGCCAGTCGCTGGACCAGCTTGTCGTCGATATCCGGCGTCTCGATCTTCTGCATGCCGGGCGATGCGGCATCCTCGATCCACACCTCACCCGGGCGGTTGACCATGATTTCGGTCACCGTGTCACGGTCGAGCCAGCGGCGGAATGGCGCGAGATAGGCGTCGAGATAGACGCTGCGCTCTCCGCTTACCGGTTCGCTCGAAGGCAGAGAGTGGATATCGGCGCTCATGCCTGCGCTCAGTCGACCTGCGAGAAGTCGAGATCGCGCGCGGTGAAGACACGGATCGGCGCGCCGACGCGCACGCGGATCACCGGTCCGATCTGCCCATCCTGCTGCGCCGCAGTTGCCGCAGCCTGTCCGCCGCCGCCTACGATCAGTCCGGCACCGCCGCTACCAATGGCCGAAAGCCCGCCAACGACCGAAAGCAGCATCGCGGAACCGAAACGCTGGAAGAAGCGCGAATCGACCTCACCCCTGAGACCGGTCGTCCCGTCGAAACCCACCGCCGGGGATTGCAGGTTGACCGATGCCCCATCGGGCCGGATCAGCCGGGTCCAGATGACATAGGCACGCTTCTGGCCGTTCTGCACACCCGACTGGTATTGCCCGATCAACCGGCTGCTGCGCGGGACCAGCACCCTGGTCCCGTCAAAGCTGCGCACGTCCTGGCTCACCACCGCGCGGACATAGCCCGGCACATCGGTATCGATCGCGGTTTCGAGGATTGCAGGGATCAAAGTGCCCTGCGTCACCGTAGTCTTCGGATTGACCATGGCGCGGGCCTGCGCGGTCGATCCGCCCACACCGCCGACACGGCTGGCGAAATCGGCAGCCGAATTTCCGGTGGCAGCCGCAGCGGCAGCCGGATCACCGGTAATCGCGGCGGCTGGAACAGCAACCGAACCGATCGGCGAACCCCCGGCATCGAACACCAGCGTGGGAGTCGCGTAGGGATTGGCCGCAGGCACCCCATAGGCCCCCGGATCGCGCGACAGCACCGGCTGCGGTGCCGGGTCAGGACGGTTGATATTGGGATTGGGTGCGACAGCCCCGGTTACCGGCTGCTGGATCGGGATTTGCGACAGCGGGGTTGCGGCAGCGGCTTGCTGTGGCACCTGCGCGGGCTGCACGCCCGTGGCTTCGTCCCCTGAAGTGCGGGCGCTGTTCATGCCCCAGAAGGCGGCAAAGCCGAGCAGTGCGACCACGGCAACACCCGCAGCCAGCCCCAGCCCGTCCGACGCGCCCTTGCGCTGGGTGACCGAAGGATAGGCATTGCGGCTGGCGAGGTCGATGACCTCCGCCGATTGCTGCTCGCGCGGGTCGACGCCGTCTCCGCCGCCCCCACCTGAGCCGCCATTCTTCGCGGGAAGACGCATGGCAAGACGCATAGTTCAGCCTCCTCCTAACGGTCCGACTGCGCAAGCGCAGCCGAAGCCGGGACACGGGCGGCCCGCACAGGGCCGGTGTTGGTCAGCGTTGCGGAATCCTCGCCCGAACGCAGGATGATTTCGCGCGGCACACCCTCGACCACGATCACATCACCGCGCACGGTGAAATTGACGGGGCCCTCGGTGCCCTTCTCGTCACGCACGAGGATCGCTGGGACCGGCGAGCCGGTTGGCCAGGTGAGGAAAGTCGCGTCGCCATTGTCATAGGTCTGGCTTGGCAATAATTCGCGGTCGCCCTTGCCCGCCCATTCGAAATTGAGCTGCGCCGGATCGACCACCGCATAGGGGTCGGTCGCTGCAGCAAGCTCGATTTCGGATGCGGTTTCGCGCATCGGCTGGGCCAGCTGTTCCTCATCTTCCGGCTCGTCGGGATAGGTGAAACTGAGGACATAGAGCGGCTTGGCCCGCGGGCTGGCGACAAGATCGAACAGATATGTCCGCTTGTTGGTGATGACCGTCATATTGGTCGAGGCGGTCGTCGAAAGCGGTTTCACGAACAGCAGGTTGGCGCGCTTGTTGGGCGTGACTTGCCACGTGGTGCTATCGCCGATGGCGACATTTTCGATCTGTTCGTCTTCACCGAACTTGATCGTCGCCTGTACCTTGGTCTGGCCTTCGATCCGCACGACGCTATTCGGATCGTAGAGCTTTTCGACAAGGCGCGGATCATCGGCCAGCGCAGGGGTGGCGAGCAGCATCAACGCCGCCAAGGCAAGAGAGGGCGCGGGTAATCCTGCGCGGATCATTTCATTTTCTCCGTTGAGCGGGCCAGCGCGCCCGAATGCGCGGGGCGGAAACGGTTACCGATGCCCTGCGCGCGTGATGGCGGTGTGCTGGCGGTTTGCGCCTGACCAGACGCTGAAGAGGTGGCGAAGACCTTGGTCGTGCGCTGGGTGGTGCCGCCCGATCCGCTGGCATCGTTTGCCGGTGCAGCGGCGGGTACACCCGACACGGCGATACGGCGCGGCGGGTTCGACATGCCTGCCGCCTGTGCGGTCGATTGCACCGCCTGTTGGCGCTGCGGTGCGGGCGCGGGAGCAGAGCTGGCGGCGCTGCCCCGCCCCTCGCCCTTCTCGGATACGAGGCCAAACACATTCCAGCCGGCGACCATCTTGCCGCTTACCCTCAGGGTCAGGATCATCAGCGCCATATGCACGAAGGCGAGCACAAAGAAGGCGACTGCCGGACGCAGCGCGACTTCGCCGGGCGCGGTGTTGAGACCGGACAGGATCGGAATGCTGATCTCCAGCATCACACCGCCCGCCAGCACGGCGAATAACGGGGTGATCGCAAGCATCACCACACCCTTGAGCCAGCCGGTGAACAGCCCTCGCGTGGCCGGGAACAGCGCCATCACCACGAAGACCGGACCCAGCGCAACAAGCACTGCCAGCGCGATGCGCGCGGTCACCAGCACGCCAACCGTGCCGAGCAGCAGGATCATGGCCCCCATCCACAAGATACCCTCGGGCGAGAAGGCGGATATCTCCTCGCTGGCGGCGGCTGCCGCGCCTCCTTCCACAGGTTGCGCCTGCTGCGGATCCTGCGTTGCCTGTTCGATCGCGGCAAAGACCACATCCAGCTTGTCGGCAAAGACCGCCGTTGCCGAACCCTGCGTGCCCGACAGCGTGGTTGCAATCCAGTCCGGCCCGAGCAGCGCAAGGTTCCACACCACGCCCTGATAGGCCGCCCAGCTGGTGGCGAAAGTCAGCACCAGCCCCAGCGTCATCATGCGCGGGACGAGCGACTTGATCGAAAGATTGGTTCGCCCAAGCAGCAGCGCGATGCCGAACAGGGCGATGAAGATTGCGAGCAGGATCGTAAGCGTCGGCCCCATCGCCCCGCCCGGTGCGAACAGCCGCCCGAAGGCCGCCCCCGTCAGCTCGTTGGCGGTGCAGTCGACCGCGCGCAGCGCGGCCGCCACGCCATTGCCGACTTCGGCCTTCGCCTGGTCGCAGGTCGCGTTCACTCGGCAGCCTCCCACAGCCCGCCTTCGGGCGCCTCGGGGCCAAGACCGGGCCATGTATGGCCGGTCAGCGCGGGATACCATTCGCTCGGCTCGTCACCCACTGCTTCGCGCAGCAGGTCGAGGCGGCGTACTGATGCCTCGCGCCCTGAAAGGATGGTCAGCACTTCGGGCGCATTCGACAAGTCGAGCCGGACCACGACGCTGGCATCGGGCTGGCGGACGAGGAAGCAGCGGCTGTGTGCGGGCAGCGAGCGGATGATCGACAGCTCGTGTTCGGTCAGGCCGAAGCCATCGCAATAATCCTCGCTGCGCGCGCGGCTGTTGGGCATGAACACCATGGTCGCGGTCTGCTCGACCAGCGCGGTGGAGATGCGGCTTTCCAGCGCATCGCGGGCCGACTGGGTGGCGAAGCCGACCAGTGCATTGCGTTTGCGCAAAGTCTTGAGCCAGTCACGGATGCGCGCGGCGAAGACCTCGTCATCGAGCGCCTTCCAGCCCTCGTCGATCAGGATCATCGTCGGGTTGCCGTCCAACCGCTCGTCGATGCGGTGGAACAGGTACATCATGGTCGGCGTGCGCAGCTTGGGATTTTCCAGCAGCGCGGTCATGTCGAAGCCGAGCACGCGGTTGTCGAGGTCGAGCCGGTCCTGCGCATTGTCGAACAGCCAGCCGTTCTCACCCTCTCCGATCCACGCTGCAAGGCGATCAGCAAGATCGCCCGGCTTGGGTCGGCGGGTGCCCGACAGCAATTCCTTGAAGTGGCGCAGGCGGCGCAGCGAAGGATCGTTGGAATAGGTCGCGTCGACCGCTTCGGCGATAGTCGCGGCTTCTTCCGGCCCCTCGGCCTTGAGCAGCACGCCGAGCCAATCGCGCAGGAAGGCGCGGTTGACCGGCGTATCGGGCAGCGCCAGCGGGTTGAAGCCGCTCGGTTCGCCCGCGCTGATCCGGTCGTAACGCCCGCCAATGCCGCGAATGAACAGCTCGCCGCCGCGATCCTTGTCGAACAATACGGTGCGCGGAGCGAATTTCTGCGCCTGTGCGGCAAGGAAGTTCATCACCACCGTCTTGCCCGAACCCGACGGGCCGATGACCGAGAAATTGCCCAGGTCGCCATTGTGGAAGTTGAAGAAGAACGGCGTTGCGCTGGTGGTTTCCAGCAGCGTCACCGCATCGCCCCAGTGGTTGCCATGCGCCTGCCCCAGCGCGAAGCCGTGGAGCGAACCGAAGCTTGCCATATTCGCGCTCGATATCATCGAGCGGCGCACGATATAGCCTTCATTGCCGGGGAACTGCGCCCAGAAGGCGGGTTCGAGATTGGTATCCTCGCGCACCGCGATCGCGCCGGTATCGGCAAGCGCGGCGGCGCAGGCGGCGCTCGCTTCATCGAGCCGGGCAAGGTCGGTTTCGCGCACCAGCACCGACAGGTGGTGATCGCCGAAGCCGACCGCGCCATTGCCCAACTCGTCACGCGCGGTGAGCATATCGTTGCGTTCGGCCACTGCTTCCTCGTCTGCCGAGCGCAGGCGGCGGATCGCCAGATCCATCCGCTCGCGCGCGCTCTGGCGCTCGTAAGGCGCGTAGCTTTCGGTCACGATCATCTCGAACGGCAGGCGCAGCAACCCGTCGAGCAGGCCGGGCGAGGTCGCGTCGGGATAGTCCTTGAGACTGAGGATGGCGGAGAAATCGGGATCGTCCGCCCCGCGCTGCTCCATCGCATCGAGGCCGAAGCTGGTGCGGCGATAGGGCAGCATGTGGCCGATATCGGTTTCGTCCGACGGTTTGCGCACCGGGCGCATCTCGCCATTGTAGAGCGCGCTCAGCAGTTCGAGCAGTTCGGAGTTGGTCCGGCCCTCTTGCGCTTCGTATTCGCCAAGGATGGCCGCACCATAGCTTTGCAGCGAGGCGACGAGGCCCGTGGCAGCGGCCTTCAGCGCGCGCACATCCTTCGGGTCGTAGGTGTATTCCTTGTCGCGCTTGCCCTTGAAGAATTTGGCGGCACGTTCGGCCAGGCCCGCCTTGCCGCGCGCCGGGCGGCGGATCAGCGTGACGAACTGGTCGTTGATGAACAGCGCGCCCTTGCCCAGCCGTTCTTTCCACCGCCGGTCGATATGCGCCGACAGCGCATCGTCGAATTCGGCATCGAGTTCCACCTCGACCCTGCGGCGCACCACATGGTGGTACATCACGAAGCGCGCATCGAGCGTCGAGCGCAGCACAACCTCGCGCGTCGCCGCATGGGCGTTGAGCGCGATGGTGTCTTCGGTTTCGAACAGCAAGCCGGGCACCTGCAGCGCGGTCATCACCGATCCGTCGCGCAGCAGCACGGTGCTTTCGTCGAGCAGGCGCGCATAGGGCAACCGGTCGCCCGCGCGGGCTTCCTTCGCGCTCCAGGCAGCGGCTCCGATCCATTTGCTCATACGTTTCGACCCTCCGGCGAGTCGGTGTGTGTCAGGGGGCGTAGCTGTTGCAGCCCCATTGTTTCCAATTTTTGACCCGCGGGCATTTGCTCACCTTGGTGATCCACAGGTCGAAGATACGCGGTTCGCGCAGGCAGGCGAAATATCCGATCACATGCATCACCAGCGCGCCCAGCAGCGACAGCCAGCTCTGGAAGATCAGGAACAGTTCGGTTGTCACCATCATGTTGATGATGAAGTAGTTATACGTCACCCCCGCAAACATTTGCGGGCGGGTCAGCGCGCGGTGAACCGGGTGGCGGGCCAGGACGTTCATTGGGCTATCCATGGTGCATCAGCCCCCGGCCGCGCCCTGGATGCCCGCCACGATCGAGGCTGCCCCGAAAAGGATGAAGCAGCCGATGATCACGGTCGCGCCGAAACGCCAGTTGAGCCGGCCGGTCAGCATCATGAAGCCGACGGCGGCAACAGCCATCACTGCAACTGCCGTCGCGACATTGCCCAGCAGCGTACCCTGCAACCAGCCGAGCGCGGCGACGATCGGGCCGGAACCCTGCGGGTCGGCAGCCTGCGCAAAGGCGGCAGTCGGCATGGCGGCAAGCGCGAGGGCAAAAAGGCGGGTTATCGAACGCATTTATTCAGGACTCCGGGAATGGTTGGCGAGACGCCCCATGATGGACGCCACGTAAAGCTGTGTTTCGCGAATACGCGGAATGCCGTCGGCGGCGATTACCCGTCCCGGCCCCGCATTATAGGCGGCAAGCGCCTTCTCAAGATTGCCATCGAAGCGGTCGATCTGTTCACGCAGGTAACGCGCGCCGCCTTCGAGGTTGGAGAAAGGATCGTCAGGGTTCACGCCCATCTCGCGCGCGGTGCCCGGCATCAGCTGGGCAAGACCGCGCGCACCGACCGGCGATACGGCGCGGTGCTGCCAGCGGCTTTCCTGCCACACCAGCGCCTCGATCAGCGCGGGGCTGAGGTCGAAGCGGGCAGACAGTTCATGGACCTTGGCGATATATTCCGCCGGGACCAACCCGAGGCCTGCGGCGGCATCGGCGATCGATTCCTGCGGGACGGCGAAATCGGCGGAAAGTTCAACCGGCGGCTTGGCCAGCATCGCCTGCGCGCCGACGCCCTCAACCGACAGCACATCGGGGCCGCCGGCAACCCAGCGACTCGTTTCGCCATCGATTTCCAACACGTCCGCCCAAGCCGGGGCGGTCGTGAGCGCCAGACCCACACCAAAAGCGAGCCGGAGCCTCGACCAGAGAATCATTCGGTCCCTCCGTCCGGTCCCCATGCGTATCCTACATGACACGTCGGTGACAGCAAGGTGAACCAATGTGGCAGGGAAGCGAATTGCCGCGCCAAAAACGCACCGCGTTTCAAAAGAGAGGCCCGCCCGGATCGAACCGGACGGGCCTGAGCTTATCGGTGGTTTGCGACCCCCAAGGGGTAAGAAGCCTCAGCGCGCGGCGAAGCGGCTGGTGTCGCCGAACTCCCCTTCATCGAGCAGCGCAATGGCGCGCACTGCGAGCCAGCGCGAGTCGACCCATTCACCCGTCGCGGTTTCGAGCTGGACCCGGTTTTCCGACCGCGCCGCCTGCTCGAACATCGCGCGTGCCTGGACGTGGCGCCCTTCGCGGGCATAGGCGATACCAAGGTTGATCAGCTTCGCCGGGTCTTCCGTTACCGGCTGCGCCTCGAGCTTCTCGATCGCCGCACGGTTCTGCTGGGCCGAAAGTTCCTCGTAAGCGACATCGCTTGCCGGGATTGCCGCCTGCGATGCGAGTGCGGCTGTCAGTATCAGTCCGAACGCCATTTTCACTCTCCCATTACCTGTTTTGTGAGAGAAAAGTGCCCCTGGCAACGCGAAACTGCAACAAAAATGAAACACTGTCACTGATTTGTAATATTTGAGCCGCCGAACGACTCGGGACTGGGCGGATTTGTGAAACCGCAAGCCCTCGATCCGGCTTATACTCCGTCATTTTTGTCATATCACAGTCGTATATAAGTCGCTTACTTTAAAGCGAAATCTTGCAAACAAACTGTCATGCAGCGGGCCTAGCGGGCGAGTCGCGATGCTTCTGTCGCAACCCGATTCTTGGACATCCCAGGGGGAACCGTACCCGTGAAGACTATCACTCGCTCGCTCGTATTCGGTTGCAGCATGCTGGCACTTGCCGGCTGCGGCGCTGAGGAAATCGCGTCGCCCGGAACCGGCGGCAATGTGATCATCAACAACCCGACGCCCACGCCGACACCGCCCCCGACGCCCACCGGCGGCACGGTCACTGCGGCCAATGGCTGCCCGACCATCGCCGATGCGCAGGGCCTGACCGACGAAGGCACGATCCAGGGCCCGACCGGCACCTACCGCGTCTGCGCCATGCCTGCACGTTTCAACACTTCGAGCACGCTGCCCTATATCGCCGGCCTGCTTTACCGCATGCCCGGCCGTGTCGATGTCGGCACCGACGGCGGCCCCGCTCCCGATGCGAGCGACGGCCTTTCGGACACCAATGTCACGCTGACGATCGATCCGGGTGCAATGGTCTATGCCAGCGGGTCGGCCTTCCTGATGGTCAACCGCGGCAACAAGATCAACGCCGTCGGCACCGCATCGCGCCCGATCGTCTTCACCAGCCGCGACAATGTGCTCGGCCTCAACAATGACAACTCGTCGGGCCAGTGGGGCGGCATCGTCCTGGGCGGACGCGCCCCGGTAACCGACTGCATCGCGCCGGGCGCAACCCCCGGCAGCGTCAACTGCGAACGCCAGGTCGAAGGCGCGGCACAGCCGGCAATCTTCGGCGGCGCGACACCGGGCGACGACTCGGGCGACCTCGCCTTCGTCCAGATCCGCTATTCGGGCTTCGTCCTGTCGGGCGACAACGAACTGCAATCGCTGACCACCGGCGGTACCGGTACCGGTACCACCTTCAACAACATCATGAGCTTCAACAGCTCGGATGACGGCGTCGAATTCTTCGGCGGTTACGTCAACGCCAAGGGGCTTGTCGTGGTCGGTGCGGAAGACGATTCGATCGATACCGACACCGGTGTGAAGGCAAACCTGCAATATGTCGTCGCGGTCCAGCGTGACGGCGTGGGCGACACCATCATCGAGGCGGACTCGAGCAACGCTTTCAACGACTCGACCCCGCGCCAGAACACGCAGATCTCGAATGCCACCTTCATCCTGCGCCGCACCGGCGACCAGGCTGTGCGTATCCGCGGCGGTGCAGATTATGCCATCGTGAACTCGGTGCTGGTCGACGGATCGAACGGTACGGCCTGCGTCCGCATCGACGATGCGCAGACCATCCAGGGTGCGAATGCCGGCCTCGACGAACTGGGCGCACCGCGCTTCAATTCGTTCGTGATGGATTGCGCCACACCGTTCCGCAACGGCAGCAATGGCGGTGCGACCGCCGCCCAGGCCAAGACCATCTTCGATGCCGGTTCGAACAACAACGACGCACTCACCAACACGCTGACGATGACTTTCATCAACGGTGCGAACGAGAACGCCGTGGCCTTCTTCAACCCGGCTGGCCTGTCCAACTTCTTCGAGAATGCTGGCTTCATCGGCGCGGCGCAGAACGCCACCCGTTTCCAGGGCTGGACCTGCGACAGCGCAGCGGTTTCGTTCGGCAGCAATGTCGGCGCCTGCACCTCGCTGCCGGTCTACTGATCGACTGCATAGCAGGGGAGGCGCCGCACGCTTTTGCGCGGCGCCTCCCTTCTTACCATCCGGCGCCAGCCGGAACCGAACATTGGAATTCATCGTGACGAAGGGGTCATCGATCATGTCTACCGGCAAGCAGTTGACGGGGCTGCTCCTGCTCACCACCGCCCTCACTTTCCCTGCCACCGCATTCGCGCAAGATACGGCACAGCCGGTCACCGCAGAGGATGAGGAGGAACTGCTGCTCCAGGATGGACAGCCCGAGGAAGAACAGGCTGAAGACCCTGAAATCTCGATCCCCGGCGGCGGCGGTGAAATCGTCGTTACCGGGCGCCGCAACCGCGACATGACGCGCAGTTCGACCCAGGTCGTCTCGGTCCTCTCGAACGAGGAAATCGCGCGCACCGGCGAAGGCGACATTGCCGGCGCGCTGGGCCGCGTGACCGGCCTTTCGGTCCAGGGGCAGGGCTTCGTCTTCGTGCGCGGGCTTGGCGATCGCTACTCGCTCGCGCTGCTCAATGGCCTCCCGCTCCCCTCGCCGCAGCCGCTCAGCCGCGTCGTCCCGCTCGATATCTTCCCGACCAATATCGTCGCCAGCTCGCTGGTGCAGAAGACCTATTCGGCGAACTTCCCGGGCGAATTCGGCGGCGGTGTGATCAATCTCACCACCCGCGCCGTGCCCGATGAAGGCTTCATCAAGTTCAGCGCCGGGATCAGCGGCGACGAACAGACGACCTTTTCCGGCGGGATCGACTACTACGGTTCGGACTATGACTGGGCCGGTTTCGACGACGGCACCCGCGATGTGCCGCCCGCCCTGCAGGCATTTTTCGACAGCGGCGCACGCATGTCGGACCTCGGTGTGGACCAGGCTTCGATCCTCAAGCAGCTGGGCAATCCCAATCTCGTCCTGACGCAGGAGATCGACGAACTGCCGGTGAACTTCTCCGGCGGGATCACGGCGGGCGATTCCTTCGATATCGGCGCGAGCCGCTTCGGGGTGATCGCAACCGCTTCGATCTCGAACAAGTGGCGCAACCGTTCGATCGTCTCGCAGACGGCGGTCAATGCCGATCTCGATCTCGACACCGATTTCCGCGACTTCGTGACCGACAACCGTATCCTGGTGAACGGCCTGCTCGGCTTTGGCCTCGAGGCGGGCGACCACCGCTTCCGCTGGACCAACCTGTTCATCCGCGACACGCTGAAGCAATCGCGCCTTGCACTGGGCGAGGATTTCCAGGACGACGACAGCGAATTCCAGCAGGATACGATCTGGCACGAACGCCAGCTGCTCGACAGCCAGCTGGTGGCGGAGCTGGTGTTCGGCGATCTCGATGTCGACCTGCGCGCAGGCTATGCCCAGACGCAGCGTGAAGCACCTTACGAATACAGCTTCACCTATGTCCGCACCAACAATGCCAACGATCCGCTGGGCGATACCTTCATCAATGTGCTCGACCGGCAGACCGGCAGCGCATCGGTCGCCTTTTCCGAGCTCAAGGAAGACCTGTGGTATGGCGGGATCGACTTCAGCTATCCGCTGACCGACTGGCTGCGGCTGACGGCAGGCTATGCCTATACCGACACCAGCCGCTATTCGGAGCGGCGCGAGTTCCTGATCAATGCCGACAGTTCCTTCCCCGACGGGGTCGGCGCACTGCGCCCCGACCTGCTGCTGGGCGATGCGATCATCGACTTCTATGGCCTTGGCCTGATCGAAAGCACCGAGGCCGATCCGGCCTTCGAAGCGGCGCTGAAAATCCACGCCGGTTACCTCAAGGGGCAGGTCAATCCGTTCGACAGCGTCACGCTGGACATCGGCGTTCGCTATGAGGATGCAGAACAATCGGTGGTGCCGGTCGAGGTGTTCGCCACCCCGACCAATTCGGGCAGCTCGACCTTCCTCGCCAACGACTATTTCCTCCCGGCAGCAACGCTGACATGGGAAGTGAGCCCCGAATTCCAGCTGCGGCTCAATGCGTCGAAGACGATTGCCCGCCCGCAATTCCGCGAACTGATTTTCCAGACCTATTACGACCCGGAAACCAACCGCCAGTTCAACGGCAACCCGTCGCTGGTCGACAGCAAGCTGTTCAACGCCGAGGCGCGCGGCGAATATTACTTCGGGCGCGGCAACCGCGTGTCGCTGGCAGGTTTCTACAAGAAGATCGACAACCCGATCGAAGTCTATTCGAGCTTCTCCGACAATGATCGCATCTCGGGCTTCGCCAATGCCCCCGAAGCGACGCTCTATGGCGCCGAGTTCGACCTGCAATACGGTATCGACCTCTACGACTGGGGCGGCTGGTGGGAAAACAAGCGCATCATCACGGTTGCCAACTACACCTACACCCAGTCGGAGCTGAAGGTCGGCGCGAACGATGTCGCCCGCGTCTTCCCCTTCGCCGACCAGCCGGCAACCAACTTCTTCCGCGATGGCGTGGCCCTGACCGGCCAGTCTGACCATATGGCCAACCTCCAGCTGGGCATCGAAAATACCGACAAGCTGCAGCAGGCAACCTTGCTGGTGAACTATTCCAGCGAGCGGGTAACCAGCCGCGGCACCGCCGACCTTCCGGACATTATCGAGAATCCCGGCCTGACGGTCGATTTCGTGGTGCGGCAGGAAATCTCGCTGGCGAAGCAGCCGTTCGAACTGAAATTCGAAGCGCGCAACATCTTCGGGCGCGACAATTTCGAATACCAGGACAACGGCACCACCCGCATCGACATCAACAGCTACAAGGTCGGCCAGAGCTTCGCGCTTTCGGTCTCGACCGAGTTCTGATCCCGCCCCTCCCAAGCGGGTACGAAGGACGGCCGCTCTCCTGTGGGGAGCGGCCGTTTCCTTTTACCGTCGATGGATCAAGGCAGCGCGATCAGCCGCGCGGGGTGTCGAATACGTAGCCGAGCGAGCGGACGGTGCGCAGCGGATTGCCTGCGCCTGCCGCCTTGAGCGCGCGGCGCAACCGGCCGATCCATACGTCGACGGTGCGCTCGTCGATCGGCGGTTCCTGCTTGCCCAATCCCTCGATCAGTTCGCTGCGGGTCAGCACCTTGTCGGAATTCTCGACGAAGAAACGCAGCAGGCGGAATTCGTTGGGCCTCAGCTCGATCATCGTGTCGCCCCAGCTGGCACGCAGGGCGGCCATGTCGATACATAGCGGCCCGAGTTCCAGCCGCGTGGTGGCGCCGCGCTGGTGGGTCGACTGCAAGGCCATCACCCGGTCGAGCACGGTCGTCCGGTCAAGCGGGCCGACCACATAGTCGTCTGCCCCGGCACGCAGCGCGCGGCGGCGATCTTCGGCATCGTCCTGTTCGAGCACCATGGTCACATGCGCATCCGCCGTGCGCGGGTCGGCGCGCAGGCGGCGCACCATCTCGAGGCCGGAAAGGTCGTCCATCACCCAATCGATGAACGCCCACATGCTCCCTTCGACCAGCCGGTTCGGGCCTTTGGGCGTCAGGCGAGCGAAGACGAAGCGGCTGGTTCCGCTATCGAAGTCCTCGATATTGTCGGCCATTTCCCCGGTGAGGAAGATCGAAACGATTCCCACTGCGCCATGCCCCTTTCGCCAGCGGGATTGGCGCGCGGATGTGACACGCTCGTGACGGGTATGCGCCCAATTTCGATCAGGCCGCCGCTTCGGGCGTTTCGCCCGGCTGGCGCGGCTGCGACAGCAGCCGTTTGTAGAACCAGCCGATCCCGATCAGGCTGAAGCCGAGCGCCATGAAGGAGGCGATGCGCGCCAGCCCCTCCAGCCCCGCCGCATCGAGCAGGAAGACCTTGAGCACGGCGAGCAGGATCAGCACCAGCGAGCCGATCCGCCAGCTCTGGCTGCCGGTCCGGGCACCCCAGCCGAGGAAACCGATGGCGAGCACGATGCCAAGCAGCGACCGCAGCAGGTCCTCGGTCCCGCCAACCGGCGGTTCGAGCAGGATCGACCCGGCGAAGGCCTGCCGCAACAGGGCGATACCGAGCAGCACGGTGAGGACCATGGTGGCCACATCGCACAGGCGGCGCGGATGCTGTCCGTGCGCCTGCGCCAGCTGCCTGAGCAGCGCCACTGCGCCCAGCGCGACACCCATCGCCCCGGCCACGAGGTTGAACACCGGCCACGGACCGACCGCCTGCGCCACCGCCATCGGGTTGTGCATCACCAGCGTGTAAGTGAAGAAATGGGCCAGCGATGCCCCGGCCAGCAGGCCGCTCGCCAGCCGCAGTTCCGGCATTCGCGCGACCCCTCGCCACGCGGCCAGCGCAATGCCCAACAGGATCGCCTGCCACAGCGTGCGTTCGGCAAGCCCGTATGCCACGAATTGTTCGGGCGTCGCGATGGCGAAGACCTGCTTGTAGCCGATATGCAACGCGATCACGCCAAACGTACCGAACACCAGGGCCAGCGGGATACGTGCCTCTGTCGCCCGGAAGACGGCCACGATCAGTGCCGCGCTGGCTGCAACGACCGGCAGGATATGCAGCGCGATCTCATGCCAGCCGAGCGTCCCGGCGATCATCATCGCCTCGCCATTGAGAGAGCCTGCTGCGCCGACCAGCCATTGTGCGACCGGATCGAGCGCCCATGCCCCGGCTATCACCAGCGCGGTCGAACTTGCGGCGATGCGCCGGTTCGGCAGCATGGCTATCCCGACCGCAGCGGCGGCCATGAACCATGCCAGCATGTCGCCCGGCAGGAACTGTGCGACCAGGCCATAGAAGGCGATAATCGCCAGCACCTCGCCCGCCTGCCTGCTGGGCATGGCCACACGGCGCAACGCCATCGCGAGCGGCCCGGCCAACAGCGCAGCCCAGCGGATCAGCGACTGGCCGGCCAGCTGCGCCGGATGCGGCTGGGCCATGCGCAGCGTCTCGTCGGAAGCCAGCCTGTAGTCGATGCCCATCGCCACGCCCGCGACGGCAATCGCGCACCAGCCATAGGCAGACAACACCGCCTGCTCTCGCTTCCAGCCCAGCAGGACGAAACCCACGGCTGCGATGGCAGGCGGGATCGGCGCGGCCCATTCGGGCAGCATGATCCATCCGGCGATGACCGATCCGATGGCGGCTGGAACCAGCGGCAACAGGGCGACAAGGCCAAGCGGCTCGTCATCGGGTGCCCATCGGCGCCAGCTGGCAGCTGCCGGGATGGCGGCAAAGCCGAGCATGGTCAGCGCCAGCGCCGCATCGCTCCAGTCATAGGCGAACCGGATGCAGGCAATTGCAGCCAGAGCCAGCGGCACAATCGCGATCTGCGCAATATCGGCAACGCGCTCTGCCCTGCGCCAGATATGAACCAGCGGAACCAGCGCGAAGACCACCGCCAGCCCGGCGACGACTGCGAGGAATGGCACCGTCTCCGCCCCGCGCCACAGGCCGAGCATGATCAGGCCAAGCACGGCAGCAAAGCCGCTTGCCTCGCGCATGCGCGGTTCACGCCAGGCGAAGAAGGCCAGCGCCGCCGCGAGCAGCAGGTAGAGCGACCATGCCATGGGGTCGAACCCGGCAATCGAGACCATTACCGCCATCTGCAACGCAGCCAGCACTGCGATCACCGCGCGGATCACCGGCGGTGCTTCCGGGCCGGAGGTAAAGGCGGGGATCACCGCGCCAAGCATCACGATATAGGCACCGAAGGCGAGGATATCCGCGCTGCCGGTGACACCGGACAGCAGCATCAGCACGCCCCAGCCCAGCCCGCCGACCAGCGCGGCAAGCCCCATCCAGCTGCGCCCCTGCCGTTCCCCGGCAAAACTCAGCCCGCCCGTCACAAGCGCGAGATAAAGCGCGAGCAGCGGCAAGTTCGCCTCGTCGCTGCCGACCAGTGCTGGCGCGGCGAAACCGCCGACAAGCCCAAGGATCGCGCTGGGCAATCCGAAACGGAACGACAGCGCAATCGCCGCGGCCGTCACCCCGGCAAGGCCGAGGAAGGCCACGGTCACCTCGATCAGGCCATACATGCTCCCGGCCATGTAGAAGCTGGCATAGAGCGTCGCGAGGCCCGCGCCCGCCAATGCCTGCCGCACGCGCGGGTCGGCGATGCGGTGTTCCTGCCGGTATGCGATTTCCGCCGCACCGAGCAGGCCGAGGCCGAACAGGAAGCCCAATGCCGTGCGCACGCCGGGTCCGAGCAAGCCCTGCTCGATCGACCAGCGCACGAGGAAGAACCCGGCCACCGCCAGCGCGACGCCGCCCGTCCACGGAAGCAGCCGCCCGAACAGGTCTTCGAGATCGAGGCGCGGACGGCGGCTGGCGGGGTCCGCTGCAACAAGCGTTTCCACCGGCTCTTCCGGTTGCGATGCGGGCTCGGGCTGGTCGACCGGAGGCGAATGCACCACTTCTTCCCGGCGCATCGCCGGCACGAAGGAGGGCACCGGCTTGCGGGTGGTGTCCGATGGAGCTGGGGCCGGGACAGGTTCCGGAGCAGGTTCCGGCTCAGATGCCGGGGTGGGCGGTGTTGGGGCCGACGATGAAGGGGTTTCACCAGCGGCCTTTGCCCCGCCCTCCTGCCGGTCGTGCAAGATCCACTCGAGGCCGTCCAGCCGCGTTTCGAGCCACTGCATCCGCCGCGCCATCCGGTCGGTTCGGGTCCACAAGGTGCCAGTCGCAATGGCCAGCACAATCAACAGGAACATCGTCACGCGAAACCTCCCCGGTCGCAATCGATGCACGGAATATCGCAGAAATGAACACTGTTCAATATAAAAATTAGACAGTGTTCATTTAGAGTCCTAGGGAACCCCCATGGGACGGCGATCGGATCACACGGCCGAGGAACTGCGCGAGCTGCTGCTGGCGAAGGGCCACGCATTGATGGCAGAGACGGGCTTTGCCGCCTTTTCCGGACGGCAGGTCGCGCGGCGTGCGGGCTATTCGGTCGGCACGATCTACAATGTCTTCGGCTCCCTCGACGCGCTGCTGGCCGCGATCAACACCCGCACCTTCGAATTATGGGCAGACTGGTTGCGGCGCGCGCTGGCCGATGGCGGGGAAGATCGCATTGCCAGCCTGGTGCGCGGATATTTCGACTTTGCCCTCGCCCACCCGCTGCTGTGGTCGGCAATCTACGAACATCGCCTGCCCGACGGGCAGCACCTGTCCGAAGACGACCTTGCCCGCCGCGCCGAACTGACCGGGATCGTCCAGCAGGAAGTCGCGGCCATCCTGCCTGCCGATACGCCGCTTGACGTCGCGCGCTATGCCCGCTCGCTGATCGCCGGGGTCCATGGCCATTGCAGCTATGTCGTGACCGGCAGCTTCGCCTTGCTTGACGAGACGGACCCGCTCGGCAGCGCGCTCGACCGGGTGCGGGAATCGCTCGCCCACCATGGCGCGTACAATGGCGCAAACGCGCCCGGAACATAATAAATGTTAGTGGGTGCGGAACCTCTGGCCAGGCCGCGTTTTTGAATAGACATGAAGGATGAACTCGAACGCTTCCCGCTGACCGGTCGTTTTCTCTTGGGGAGACTGCGCCACGCCATGGCCGAGCGCGAAAAGGAAATATTCGAAAATTCGATCGAAGACGTCGTTACTTTCGACAATGACGAGCTGATCCTCGAACGCGGGGCCATTTGCAACCATTCGACCCTGCTGATCGAAGGCTTTGCCATCCGCACCATCAGCGAAAACGACCAGCGTCATGTCGTGGGCGTGCAAGTGCCAGGCGATTTCATGGATCTGCATGCTTTCGCGCTCAAGCGGCTCGACCACGACCTGGTCACCCTGGGCACCGCGAAGATCGGGCGCATTTCGCATGAACGCCTGCAGCAGATCCAGCAGAGCGAGCCGCACCTGGCGCGGATATTCTGGTTCTCGACCCTGCTCGACGCCTCGGTCCACCGGCAATGGATCCTCAAGCTCCACCAGCTGAAGGCCAGCCGCCGCACGGCGCATTTGCTGGCTGAAATCTGGTATCGGCTCGAGCATGTCGGGCTGGCCCAGCCCGGCGGCTTCCGCTCGCCTCTGACCCAGGCCGACCTCGCCGATATGTGCGGCACCACACCGATCCACATGAACCGATCGCTGGGTGAGCTGCGCAAATCGGGCATCGCCGAATTCCGCCGCGGCAGGCTGATGTGCAACGACCGCGCCGCGCTTGAGGAACTGGGCGATTTCAACCCGACCTATCTCTATGGCGAGGGCGACCTGTTTATCGGCGACCTCGTCAATCGGGTTGCCTGAACGCGATCAGTCGAGACTGCCGAAGCGCGCAAACCCGCCTTCCATCCAGCCAAGCGGGTCGGCTTCCGAACCGTCGGCCAGCCGCACTTCGTAGACATCGCCGATAAACAGCTCGTGCGATCCGTGGACCAGCGTGTTCTCGACCTTGCAGAACAGGTTGGCGATCGCGCCCGAAAGGAAAGGGATATTATCGGCGAATTCCCACCCGCCCGTTTCAAAACGCGACTGGCGAAGCGAAGCGGTCGAAAACGGGGCGACCAGTTCGCGCTGCTCGGTGCCCAGCAGGTTGATACAGAAGCGCCCGGCATTCTCGATACAGGCATGGCAGGATGACTGCCGGTTGACCGCGACCAGCATCGAGGGCGGCTCCATCGAAACCGGGATCACTGCGGAGGCGACCATGCCCGCAGGCCCACCCCCAGCCGGATCATGCGTGGTGACGATCGATACCGGGCCGGGCAAACGGCGCAGCGCAGAGCGCAGCAGCACGGTGATGTCATTGCCCGATTTTTCCGTCACTCGCCCCGACTCCGCTACCGTTCTTCGACAAGAATTCACATTATAATGTGAATTTCGGGTTGCAGAATCACATTCCACTGCATATCCCTGCCTGCCATGACCGAACTACCGATCCAGCAGCGCATCCGCAACCTCGTCGAAGAAGGGACCATGTCCCGCTCCGCCATCTCCCGGGCGGCAGGGCTGCATGCCAATTCGCTGCGCGACTGCACCGAGGCGCACTGGAACCCGACGGCGGAAACGCTGGGCAAACTCGAAACCTTCCTCGACGCGAATGACGACCGTCCGGTGCTCGCCAGTATCGAGGAAATTATCGAGGAAGCGCGCAATGGGCGGATGTATATCCTCGTCGACGATGAGGACCGCGAGAATGAGGGTGACCTTATCATCCCAGCGCAGATGGCAACCCCCTCTGCGATCAATTTCATGGCCACGCATGGCAAGGGGCTGATCTGCCTTTCGATGACCAAGGCCCGCTGCGACCAGCTCGGCCTCGTCCCGATGAGCCGCAACAACCGCGAATCGATGCAGACGGCCTTCACCGTATCGATCGAAGCGCGCGAGGGTGTGACCACCGGGATCAGCGCAGGCGATCGCGCGCGCACGATCAGCGTCGCGGTCGACGCATCGAAGGGGCCGGACGATATCGTCACGCCGGGCCATGTCTTCCCGCTTACCGCGCGCGACGGCGGCGTGTTGGTGCGTGCCGGCCATACCGAAGCGGCAGTCGATATCTCACGCCTTGCCGGCCTCAATCCCTCGGGCGTGATCTGCGAGATCATGAACGAGGACGGCACAATGAGCCGCCTCGACGAACTGATCGCCTTTGCACGCAAGCACGATCTCAAGATCGGCACCATCCGCGACCTGATCGCCTATCGCCTGCGCAACGACCATCTCGCCGAAATCCGCGCGGAAGGGCGTTTCACGAGCCACTGGGGCGGCGAGTGGACCGCCATCGCCTTCTACAACAGCGCGACCGAAACCGAGCAGGTGGTGCTCAAGAAGGGCAATATCGACCCCGACAAGCCGACACTCGTCAGGATGCATGCGCTGGACATGTTCAAGGATATTTTCGGGCAGGACGCACAGGAAGACCGAATCCTCAAGAAATCGATGGAAGTCGTCGGCCGCGAGGGGGCCGGGCTGATCGTAATGATCCCGCGCGCAAGCGGCGGTTTCCTGACCGACCAGGTGCGCAAGCTGAACGGCGAACAGCGCGAACCGATGGATGCGCTGCGCGACTATGGCGTCGGGGCGCAGATCCTCAACGCGCTGGGCGTGCACAAGATGGAACTGCTGACCAATTCCGACCGCTCAATGGTCGCGCTCGACGGCTATGGCGTGACCATCGTCGGCAAGCGCCCGATCGACGCCTAGCGTCAGGCCCCTAGGACTATTTCGACTTCGTGGCTGCAAACAGCCGGAAACCGTGAGCTGGCAGGCTGACTGTATCGCCCGCCTTGAAGTTCACGCCCTTGCCGCGGAATTCGGTGTAGTCGCCAGCAGGAAGCCCGTCCGCAAAAGTCACCTCGACCGCGCCGGATGAGAAGTTGAACAGGCCGAGCACCTTGTTGCCTTCGTCCTGCCGCACCCATGCGAAGACCTGTTCGGGCCGGTCGGTTTCGACCTTGACCATCCGCGCGCCCCATTTGCCATTGGCGAGCGCAGGGTTGGCTTTGCGGAAGGCGATCAGGTCGCCCACCAGCGCGCCATATTCGCACCCCTCGCCCTGGCTCCAGCCGATCGCGTCCTTCTCGAAGAATTCGAGCCGTTTGGCGTTGCACGCCTCCATCCCGTTATGGACCAGCGGCAAGCCCTCGCCGGTAAAGGCAAGCGCCGTCGCTGCCTCCAGCCCGGCGCCATAGTTTTCGCGCAGCGTGCCTTCCCACGCATTGCTGTCGTGGTTTTCGATATAGGTCAGCCGCATCGCCTCGCGCGGCCACAGGCTCTCGTTCTCGGCGTAGTAGCCATAGAATGCGGTTGCCCCCGCCTCACCCTTGGCGACCTTTTTCGAGGTGTTGTGCCAGTCCCACGCATAGGTCGCATCGAATGCGCCCCGGTGATAGCTCGTCTGCTGCACTTCGCCGAGCATGAAGACCGGGCGGATTGCCGACAGGCGCTGGCGCATCGTCTCCCAGAAATCGACCGGTACGTATCCCGCCACATCGGCGCGATATCCGTCGACGCCATAGTCGCGCACCCACATCTCCATCGCCTCGCCGACATGCTTGCGCACGCCCGGTTTCGACCAGTCGAGATCGACGATATCGGACCAGTCCCACCACGGGGTCGGGCGGAAATCGCCATCCCATGTTTTCTCATACCAGTCGGGGTGGTCGCTGCGCAGCTTGTTGTCCCACGCGGTGTGGTTGGCGACGAGGTCGAGGATGACGTGGAAGCCCTGTTCATGCGCGGCATCGACGAAGGCCCTGAAATCCTCCTTGCTGCCGAATTCGGGGTTCACATCGTAATAGTCCTTCACCGAATAGGGCGAGCCGAGCGTGCCCTTGCGGTTTTCCTCCCCGATGGGATGGATCGGCATCAGCCACAACACATCGACGCCCAGTTCCTTCAGCCGCGGCAGCTGTTCCTGCGCGGCCTTGAAGGTGCCTTCCGGGGTGAACTGGCGGGTGTTGATCTGGTACAGCACCGCATCGCGCGACCATTCGGGATTTTGCAGCTGGACGAAGGGCTTTGGTTGCCATGCCTCGTCGCTTGCCTCAGTTACATCGGCGGGCTTCTCACCCATCGCCCATGCACCGCCCGCGATGAGGGCGACGGCGGCCATACCCATTGCGGCGCGCTTCATGCTGCTTCTCCCGGCACCCTGACCCGCAGCATGGCAAGCGCGGCGATGGCCAGCGTCGCGGCTGCAAAGGCCATGGTCCAGATCGGCTCGGTCGGGAAAAACGCCTTCATGATCGAACCCATCACCGTCGCCACCAGCAGCTGGGGCACCACGATGAAGACGTTGAACAGGCCCATATAGATGCCAAGCTTGCTGCGCGGCAGGCTGCTGGCGAGGATGGCATAGGGCATGGCAAGGATACTCGCCCAGGCGATCCCGATACCTATTTCTGCAACGAGCAGTGCATTGGCGTCCCGGATGAAGAAGAACCCGGCAAATCCCAGCGCGCCGCACAGCAGGCCGATCACATGGGTCATGCCCTTGCCCAGCTTGCGGGCGAGCAGTGGCAAAAGGGTGAGTGCGGCAATGGCTGCAACGCCGTTATAGGTCGCAAACAGCCAGCCGACCCAATTGGCGCCATCGTTATAGGCTGCGCTCGCCGTATCGGTGCTGCCGAAGACATATTGCGTCACCACCGGCGTGGTGTTGATCCACATGATGAACAGTGCAGACCAGCTGAAGAACTGCACCACTGCGAGCCGCTTCATCACCTCTGGCATGCCGGAAAAATCACCGACGATGCTGGTCAGCATTCCGGTTGTGTTGCCCTGCTTCGCCATCGAGATCGCGATGGCGCTGAGGAAACCGTAAGCCACCAGCAAGCCGCCGAGGAGGTAGACCTCCTTCTCCAGCCCGAAAGCCATCACCGCCAGGATCACCGCCGCACCGGCTGCGATCCACAGCGCGCAGCTGGTGTAGGCTTTCGAGGCCAGCGCGCGGATCGGCTGGCTTCCATTCGCTTCAAGGCCCGCCTCGCCGAAACCGGCCATTTCCTCCGGCGAATATTCGCGCGTTGTCAGCACCGTCCAAAGCACCGCAAGGAACAGCGCCGCACCGCCCAGCCAGAAGCTGTAGCGGACCGTATCGGGTATCCCGCCATCCGCCGCGACATTGGCAACCCCCATTTCGGTCATGGCCCAGGGCACGATCGAACCGACCACTGCGCCAGCGCCGATGAAAGCCGTCTGCACGGCATACCCCGCCGTGTGCTGGTCCTTGCGCAGCATATCCCCGACGAATGCGCGGAAAGGTTCCATCGAGATGTTCAGGCTGGCGTCGAGTACCCACAGCAACACCGCCGCCATCACCAGCATTTCGCTAAGCGGCATCAGCACCAGCGACAGTGCCGCCAGCACCGCGCCAAGCAGGAAATAGGGGCGGCGGCGGCCAAGCCGGCCCAGCCAAGTCCGGTCGGAGAGATGGCCGATAATGGGCTGGACCAGCAGGCCTGTCAGCGGCGCAGCGACCCACAGCGCGGGCAGGTCGTCGATAGCGCTGCCGAGAGACTGGAAAACACGGCTCATATTCGCATTCTGGAGGGCGAAACCGATCTGGATGCCGAAGAAGCCGAAGCTGATATTGAACAATCCGGCCCAGTTCTGGTGCGGCTTTTCGCGTGCAGTCATGTCGCTCTCCCATGGCGCGCGGGCTGGTGCCGCTGCTGCGCATGCCCATGGGCTGGCATCATTCCGCCACCGCGACAATGCTGCATACGAATGTGTTGGCGAATGTGATGCGGAAACGGGCGCCGTTCAGGCAGGCGGAACGGGGGGCTGCGGCGGAGCGGGTGCGGCGGGGCCAGTGCCCGTACTGGCCCGCACGACCAGCCGCGCGGGCAGCTGCCGCCTTGTGATCGCATCGCTTTCGATTGCCTCGGTCAGCACATCGAGCAATGCGGTGCCTGCGCCCCTGATATCCTGCATCAGTGTTGTAAGCGGCGGGCTGGTGTGGCCGGCTGCGGGAATATCGTCGAAGCCGACAATGGCCACATCCGCCGGGACGGACAGACCCGCTTCGGCCAGCGCGCGCATCGCACCGATGGCGATCAGGTCGCTGGCTGCAAAGATCGCATCGAACGATGCCGGGCCGTCGATCAGCGAACGCGCTGCGCTGTATCCATCGGCCTCATTGGTCAGCGCATCGCGCCGCAGCGCCTTGTCCGGTTCGACCCCCGCCGCGCGCATGGCGGCGCAGCACCCGGCATAGCGATCGGCAAATTCGGGATAGCCCTCGTCCGCATCGCCAAGGAATGCGATCTTCCTGCGCCCCAGCGAGAGCAGGTGCTCGCCCGCCTGCCTCCCGGCACCGAAATTGTCCGAGCCGACCGTCGGCCCGATATTGTCCTCTCGCACCGAACCCCAGCGCACAAAATGGGTGCCCTGCGCAACCAGCTGCTCGAGCCGTTGTTCATAGGCGGTGTAATCGCCATAGCCGAGCAGGATCAGCCCGTCGGCGCGGTGGCTGTCCTGGTATTTGACGTGCCAGTCATCCTCCATCCGCTGGAAGGATATCAGCAGGTCGAGCCCGCGATTGGCACATTCGCGGGTGATCGAACCCAGCATCGAGAGGAAGAACGGGTTGATATTGGAATCGTCTGCCGTCGGATCCTCGAAGAACAGCAGCGCAATCGTATTGGCCCGCTGCGAACGGAGCGAGGATGCGTTCTTGTCGACCGTGTAATTGAGTTCGCGCGCGATCCGCTCGATCCGTTCGCGCGTCTTCTGGCTGACTGCCCTGTCGCCGCGCAAGGCCCGGCTGACCGTGGGTTGGGAAACCCCGGCGAGATAGGCAATATCGAAGCTTGTCGGCTTCCCTGTGGGTTGGCGGCCCATCCTCTCTCCTTGGTTGCGAAGCTATCGTGCGCGCTGGCGCGGTGCAATGTAGCAAGGGCAGAATTGGTGCTGTTTGGTGCGAGCACGACAATTTGTAGTAAAACCGCAACACACGCCTTTTGTGCGTCGCACAAACATACGTATGCTGACTATGCGAAGGCCCGATTATCGTTCGTAAGGCGTGTTCGAGGGGCCTGGCATATACCGTTTTCGGCCTCCCATGATTTGCAGAACACATGCCGCGGGGGCGCGGCGGGACTGGGAGAAGACACTGTGATCAAACGCAATTTCCTGACCTCCGGGATCAGCGCACCGGCACTGGCGCTTGCGCTTGTCGGCGGGTTCGCACCGCAGGCCGCAATGGCGCAGGATGCCGACGAGGCAACCGAAGCAACCCCCGAAGAAGACGATGTAATCATCGTCAGCGGCTTCCGCGCATCGCTCGAAAGCGCAGTGGCTGAAAAGCGCAACAGCGACCAGATCGTCGAGTCGGTCTCTGCCGAAGACATCGGCAAGCTGCCGGATTCGTCGATCGGTGAATCGATTGCCCGCCTGCCCGGCCTCACCTCGCAGCGCCTTAACGGCCGCGCAAATGTGATTGCGATCCGCGGCTTCGGTCCCGACTTCTCGCAGACCCTGCTCAACGGGCGCGAACAGACCACCACCAGCGACAACCGTTCGGTCGAACTCGACCAGTATCCGTCGGAAATCGTCAACCAGGTGGTCGTCTACAAGTCGCCGACCGCATCGCTGGTCGGCCAGGGCCTTGTCGGCACGGTCGATATCCGCACTGTCCGTCCGCTCGAAACCAGCAAGCAGGTGCTCGCCATTGGTGCGCGCGGTTCCTATGCCGATCTTGGCAAGCTCAACGCCGGTTCGAACGACCTCGGCTATCGCGTCAACGCGGCCTTTGTCGACCAGTTCGCCGACGACACGATCGGGCTCTCGCTCGCCGCATCCTATGTCAACGAGCCTTACCAACTGCAGGAATTCAACGCCTGGGGTTACGCTGGCGCAGGCACCGATGCTTCGCCGAGCGTGATTGGCGGATCGAAGAGCTTTGTCACCTCGACCGAACTGAAGCGCTTTGGCGTCAACGGTACGCTGCAGTACCAGGCAGCACCGACCATCATGGTCACGCTGGACGGTTTCTATTCGAACTTCAACGACGACCAGTCGAAGCGCGGTATCGAACTGCCGCTGGGCTTCGGTGCATTCGGCACCAACACCACCATCGGCAATGTCAGCAATGGCTTTGCAACATCGGGCACCTTCGACAATGTCCGTGGCGTGGTCCGCAATGACATCTTCCAGCGCAAGGCAGACCTCTATTCCTTCGGCTTCAACGTCGATCACGAGGGCGACGATGGCTGGAGCGCCTTTTTCGACTTCGGCTATTCGCGCACAGACCGTAACGAGCTGAGCCTCGAAAGCTATGCTGGCACCGGGTTCAACGGCTCCAACACCGGCAACGGTGCGGCCGCCACGATCGACTTCGTTTCCGGGCCGACCGGCACCGTGTTCGATCCGTCGCTCGACTATTCGGACCCGAACCAGATCTTCCTCACCGACCCGCTCGGCTGGGGTGGCGGCACCGTGCCGCAAGCCGGTTACTACAACAACCGCATCATCGACGATGAGCTGTTGCAGTTCCGCGCCGAGGTCGAAAAGGAATTCGACGGCGGATTCATCAGCAGCGTGCAGTGGGGCATGAACTACACCACGCGCGAAAAGTCGCTGACGCCGGACGAAGCGTTCGTCCGCCTGCCGAACGGCGCGCTGACCGCGACTATCCCGTCGCAATACCTGCTGCGTTCGACCGATCTCAGCTATCTCGGCCTCGGTCCGATCGTCAGCTATGATGCACGCGACCTGATCGATGCCGGCATCCTGGTGCTCGAACCGCGCGTCGCAACCGGCCCGAATGCCGCGTCGGACGTGCTGGGCAAGGGTTACACGGTCAACGAAGACCTGATGACGATGTATCTTCAGGCCAATATCGACCAGGAACTGGGCGGCGGGACGCTGACCGGCAATTTCGGTGTCCAGGCAGTCAACACCAACCAGAAGTCGACCGGCTTCATCTTCGCGCCCACCGGCCCCGAACAGCGGACCTTCGGCGACAATTTCTGGGATATCCTGCCCAGCGCCAACCTCTCGCTGCGTCTCGACAGCGACACGGTGATCCGTATCGCCGCCGCGCGCGAGATCATGCGTCCGCGGCTTGACCAGACCCGCCTTTCGATCGGCTATGGCATCGACAATTCTGTGCCCGGCGGGATCATCCGTGGCGGCGGGGGCAACCCCTTCCTGCGGCCCTATCGCGCCAATGCGGTCGACCTGAACATCGAGCAGTATTTCGGCCAGGGCGGTGTTATCGCGCTCCAGCTGTTCTACAAGGATATCAAGACCTTCATCTTCGATGGTCGCTTCCTGTTCGATTATTCGGGCTTCCCGGCACCGACCGGTGCTGCGGCCTATCCCAACCTGCCGACGATCGGCACGCTCGACGCGCCGATCAATACGGGCGGCGGCGATCTCTACGGCGGCGAGCTGGCGGTTACCCTGCCTTTCGGCGATTTCGTGGAGGCGCTTGACGGCTTCGGGATCACCGGCGGTGCAGGCTACACCAAGACCAATGTCGAGGATGCAGGCGGTAACAAGACGCAGATCCCGGGCTATTCGAAGTGGGTCGTCAACGGCACTGCCTATTTCGAGAAGTGGGGCTTCAACGCGCGTACAAGCGTCCGTTACCGCTCGACCTTCCTTGGCGACTTCACCGGCTTCGGCGGTTCGCCGACCCGCCGGACCGCGCTGGGTGAAACCATCGTCGATGCACAGATCGGCTATGACTTCCCCGAAGAAAGCGCTCTTAACGGGCTGTCGCTGTACCTCCAGGGCCAGAACCTGACCGACGAGCGTTTCGCATCGGTCGGCGGCGATCGCCTCCAGGTCGTAGACTACCAGATCTACGGTCGCCGGTTCCTTGCAGGCTTCACCTACAAGTTCCGTTGACGCATAGCAGGCCCCGGTTGCAAGCCGGGGCCTGCCAGCCTCGCTCCAAAGAGAGGCGAAAATGACCGAACAGCCGCCCATCCATATCGTGATAGTCGGCGGGGGTACTGCAGGCTGGATGACGGCTGCCGCCCTCGCCCGCTTCACTGCAGCCAAGGTCACGCTGGTCGAATCCGATGCCATCGGCACGGTCGGCGTAGGCGAAGCGACGATCCCGCAGATCCGCCTGTTCAACACCGGGCTGGGGATCGACGAGGCGGAATTCCTGCGTGAGACGCGCGGCAGCTTCAAGCTGGGGATCGAATTCGACGGCTGGGCCGGTGAAGGCCGCAGCTATATGCACGCCTTCGGCACTATCGGGCAGGCACACGGACTTCTGCCGTTCCACCAATACTGGCTGCGCGCCCGCGCCATGGGCAAGGCGCAGGATCTTGCCGCCTATTCGCTCAACGAGGCGGCTGCGCGGCGCAATGCGATGCAGATGTGGCGTGCCGAGCCGGGCAAGCCGGTGCCCGACATGCCCTGGGCCTATCACTTCGACGCGGGGCTCTACGCCGGATTGCTGCGCCGCTATTCCGAAGCGCGCGGCGTGAAGCGGGTCGAAGGGCTGGTTTCCGATGTGGAACTGGACGGCGAGAATGGCGCGATCGCCGCGATCCGCCTCGACAATGGCCAGCGCATCGCGGGCGATTTCTTCATCGACTGCTCGGGCTTTCGCAGCCTGCTGCTGGGCGGCGCGCTGGGCAGCAAGTTTATCGACTGGACGCACTGGCTGCCATGCGACCGGGCCATTGCCGTGCCCTGTGCAACCAGGGGCGATTTCACCCCCTACACCAAAAGCACCGCGCGCAAGGCAGGGTGGCAGTGGCGCATCCCCTTGCAGCACCGGATCGGCAACGGCCATGTCTATTCCAGCGCCTTTATGGAGGAGCAGGAGGCGCTCGACACATTGCTTGCCAATCTCGATGGCGAGCCGCAGGCAGAGCCGAACATGCTGCGCTTCACCACCGGCACGCGGGCGCAGCACTGGCGCGGAAACTGCCTCGCCATCGGGCTGGCGGCAGGCTTCATGGAACCGCTGGAATCGACCAGCATCCACCTGATCCAGTCCTCCATCGCCCGCTTCCTGCAGATGATGCCGGGCAAGCAGATCGAACCGGCGCTGGCGGACGAGTTCAACCGTCAGGCCCGCTTCGAGTGGGAGCGTATCCGCGACTTCCTGATCCTGCACTATTGGGCCAACGGGCGCGAAGGGGAACCCTTCTGGGATACCTGCCGCGCGATGGAACTGCCCGATACGCTAACCGCCAAGGTCGACCAGTTCCGCGCCACCGGTTTCATCCACCGCGAGCACGAGGAATTGTTCACCGAACCCGGATGGCTTCAGGTGTTCGTCGGACAAGACGTGATGCCGCGCGGCTGGAACCCGATTGCCGATACCATGCCGGTCGAACAGCTCGAAGCCATGATGACGCAGATCGAGGCGGGTGTCGGCAGGATTGCCGCCGACCTGCCCGGCCATGCCCCCTTCCTGCGCGCCTTCTGCATGCCGCAAGACCAGAGGAAATCCGCCTGATGAAACGCGCCCTCCCCTCCGCATTCGCGCTGATCACCGCGCTCTCTTTCGCGACGCCCGCCATGGCGGAGCATCACGACGAAGTGGACGCGCTGCGTGAACGCCTGCCTGAAGAGGAAGTGGTCTATTTCGTCCTGCCCGATCGCTTCGCCAATGGCGATGAGAGCAACGACCTTGGCGGTTATGCCGACGCGCCGCTGGTCAGCGGGTTCGATCCAGAGCACAAGGGTTTCTACCACGGCGGCGACCTTGCCGGGCTGACTGGCAAGCTCGACTATCTCGAACAGCTTGGCATCACCGCAATCTGGTTCGCGCCGATTTTCCAGAACAAGCCGGTGCAGGGGCCTCAAGGCAATGAAAGTTCGGGCTATCACGGATACTGGGTGACCGACTTCACCCGGCCCGATAGCCATTTCGGCACGGGTGAAGAGTTCAAGGCTTTCGTCGATGCGGCCCATGCCAAGGGGATGAAAGTCTATATGGACATCATCACCAACCACACGGCGGATGTGATCCGTTACAAGGAAGGTGACCAGACCGGCTATGCCTATCGCGACCGGGCGGAATATCCCTATTCGCGCAAGCTGGGCATCGACGGCAAACCGATCAATGACGGCTTCCTTGGCGACGATGTTCGCACCGAAGAGAATTTCGCCCGGCTGACCGATGGCGGATCGGCCTACACACCCATCGTTCCCAAGGCGGAGAAGGACATCAAGGTCCCCACCTGGCTCAACGATCCGATCTATTACCACAATCGCGGCGACACGACTTTCAGCGGCGAGAGCAGCCGCTTTGGTGATTTCGTGGGGCTGGACGATCTGTTCACCGAACATCCGCGCGTGCTGGCGGGCATGATCGAAATCTATGGCGACTGGATCCGCAACACCGGGATCGACGGCTATCGCATCGACACCGCACGCCATGTGAACCCCGAATTCTGGCAGAGCTTCGTGCCCGAGATGCGCCGGATTGCGGCGGAAGAAGGCATCCCCAACTTCCACATCTTCGGCGAGGTTTACAAGGACAGCCCGGACAGCGGCTATATCGCGCAATACACCCGCCGCGATGGCTTCCCCGCCGTACTCGATTTCGCCTTCCAGGAGGCGGTTACGCAGGCGCTGAGCGGGCAGGCCAGCCCCGAAGTGCTGGTCCAGATGTTCGACGGCGATGTCTTGTATGAAGGCGGTGAGGATGCCGCGCGAACCATGCCGACTTTCCTTGGCAATCACGATATGGGCCGCTTCTCGACCATCCTCAAACAGCGCATGGGCGACGTTTCGCAGGAAGAACTGCTCGAACGCGTGCGACTTGGCCATGCGATGCTGATGACCCTGCGCGGCAGCCCGGTGATCTATTACGGGGACGAGCAGGGTTTCCTCGGCGATGGCAACGACCAGGCCGCGCGCGAAGACATGTTTGCCAGCCGGGTCGACAGTTACAACGACAACGATCTGCTCGGCACCGATGCGAGCACGGCCGGCGAGAATTTCGACACCACCCACACGCTGTTCGAGACGATTTCAAAACTTGCCGCTATCCGCAAGGCGCACCCCGCCCTCTCGCGCGGGAAGCAGGTCGTGCGCAGCTATGATCTCGAACCCGGCCTGTTCAGCGTTTCGCGCTTCGATCCGGAAACCGGCGAGGAATACCTGATTGCCTTCAACACCTCGGACAAATTCCTCACCACCAGAAGCCGCGTCGGTTATGACGCGCGCGAGTTTGAGGTGCTGTCGGGTGTGTGCATGAGCGAAGTCGCTGCCCCCGGCAGCGCCACCATCGCGCTGCCTGCCTTTTCCTGGGGTGTGTGCAAAGTGACGAAGACCGCCGAATGAACCGCATGACCCGCCTTGAACAGACGACTGAAAACAGCGGCACCATGCCGTGGTGGAAGGGCGCGTCGATCTACCAGATCTATCCGCGCAGCTTCCAGGATTCGAATGGTGACGGGATCGGTGATTTGCCCGGGATCACCACCCGGCTCGACCATGTCGCCGACCTCGGCGTGGACGCAATCTGGGTCTCCCCCTTCTTCAAGAGCCCGATGCGCGACTTCGGTTACGATGTGGCCGATTATTGCGATGTCGATCCGATTTTCGGTTCGCTCGCCGATTTCGATGCGCTGGTCGAACGCGCGCATGCACTGGGGCTCAAGGTCCTGATCGACCAGGTCTATTCCCACACTTCGGACGAGCACCCATGGTTCGCCGAAAGCCGGTCGTCGAAAAACAACGACAAGGCCGACTGGTATGTGTGGGCCGATGCCAGGCCCGACGGGTCGCCACCTTCAAACTGGCAGTCGGTATTCGGTGGGCCCGCCTGGACATGGGATGCCAGGCGTGGCCAGTATTACCTGCACAATTTCCTCGCCAGCCAACCGCAGATGAACCTGCACAATCCGGCGGTGCAGGACGCAATGTTGGGCGTCATGCGTTTCTGGCTCGATCGCGGTGTCGACGGGTTCCGCATAGACGCGCTTAACTTCGCGATGCACGACCCGCAACTGCGCGACAATCCGCCTGCGCCGGACACTGGCAAGCCGCGCACGCGGCCGTTCGATTTCCAGCTCAAGACGCGCAACATGTCGCACCCCGACATCCCGCGCTTTATCGAACGCATCCGCACGCTGACCGACCGCTACGATGCGGTGTTCACCGTGGCCGAAGTGGGCGGCGACGATGCCGAAGCGGAAATGAAGAGCTTTACCGCGGGCGAGAGCCATCTCAACTCCGCCTACGGCTTCAACTTCCTCTATGCGGACAGGCTGACGCCCGAACTGGTTTGCAGCGCGCTTTCCGAATGGCCGGATGAGGAAGGCGTGGGCTGGCCCAGCTGGGCGTTCGAGAACCACGACGCGCCGCGCGCCGTTTCACGCTGGTGTGCGCCCGCACATATGGACAAGTTCGCCCGGCTCAAGATGGCGCTGCTCGCCTGCCTGCGCGGCAATATCATCCTGTTCCAGGGCGAGGAACTCGGTCTTGAGCAGGACCACATCCCGTTCGAGCTGCTGCAAGACCCGGAAGCCATTGCCAACTGGCCACTGACGCTTTCCCGCGACGGGGTGCGTACTCCGATGCCGTGGACCGCGCAGGACGAATTCGGCGGCTTCACCACCGGCAGTCCATGGCTGCCGCTGAGCGAAGCGAACCTTGCCCGCGCAGCCGACCGGCAGGCCGTCGACCCTGAGGCAATGCTCGCCTTCACCCGCCGGATGATTGCGCTGCGCAACGCCAATCCGGCACTGCACCACGGACCTATCGTCACCTGCGAAACGCAGGGCGACCTGCTGGTGCTGACGCGTGAAGCCGGTGGCCAGCGCGTCACCTGCCGCTTCAATCTCGGCATCGAGACAATCATCGAGGATGGTCGTGCGGGCCGCGTGCTGTGCTCGGTCAATGGTGCGGACGGCCCGCGCTTGCCCCCCTACGCCGCCCTCATCACGGAAGAATGACCATGCGTATCCCGTTCGGCACACTTGCATATATCGGTGCCCTCGCCTCGTTCGCCGCGCCTGTCGCTGCCGAAACCGTAACCTCTCCCGACGGGCGGATTTCGGTCGAACTCGATGCCGATGGTGAAGGCATCCCGTTCTATTCGGTGACCCGCGACGGAAAACCGATCATCGCCAAGTCGAACCTCGGCTTCAATTTCATCGATGCCGATCCGATGCGGCGCAATTTCGCGGTTGTCGCCTCGACCACCGCCAGCGCCGACGACACATGGGAACAGCCATGGGGCGAAAGCCGTTTCGTGCGCGACCATCACAACGAGCTGGCGCTGACTTTCGAGGAGAAGGACGACACGCCGCGCCAGATCACCGTGCGGCTGCGCGTGTTCGATGACGGGGTCGGCTTCCGCTATGAATTTCCCGAGCAGGATCACTTCAAGACCGCCAACATTGCCGAGGAACTGACCGAGTTCAACCTCGCCGAAGATGCCACCGCATGGTGGATCCAGGCGGGCGACTGGAACCGCTACGAATATCTCTACACGGAGACCCCGGCGAGCGCGGTTTCGACCGCACACACGCCGATCACCATGCGTTTTGCCGATGGCACGCATGTCTCGTTCCACGAGGCGGCGCTAGTCGATTATTCGGGCATGTGGCTGCGCCGGATGCAGGGGACGAATTTCCGCGCCCAGCTCGCCCCCAGTCCGCGCGGGCCGAAGGTGGTGCGCGATACGCCGTTCCACACGCCATGGCGCAGCATCCGCATTTCGGGCGATGCGGCGGGGCTTTACGAGAGCAATCTCGAACTCAACCTCAACGAGCCCAACAGGCTTGGCGATGTCAGCTGGTTCACCCCGCACAAATATATCGGCATCTGGTGGGAGATGCATCTCGACGACAGCAGCTGGGCGAGCGGCGAGAAGCACGGCGCCACCACCGAAAACGCAAAGAAATATATCGATTTCGCTGCCGAACACGGTTTTCGTGGCGTGCTGATCGAGGGCTGGAACAAGGGCTGGGACGGCAACTGGTTCGGCAATGGTCGCGAATTCAGCTTCACCGAAGCCTATCCCGACTTCGATATCGAGGAAGTCACCCGCTATGGCGCCGAAAAAGGCGTGCGGCTGATCGGCCACCACGAAACCGGCGGCAATATCAAGGTTTACGAGGAACAGCTCGAAGAGGCGATGGCGCTGTATGAACGGCTGGGCGTGGATGCGGTCAAATCGGGCTATGTCGCCGATGCAGGCGGGATCATCGCCGATGACGGCAAGGGCGGCGAAACATTCATCTGGCATGACGGGCAGGAAAATGCCCGCCATCACCTGAAAGTGGTCGAAGTCGCCGCCCGTCACCGTATTGCGGTCAACCCGCACGAGCCAATCAAGGACACCGGCCTGCGCCGCACATACCCCAACTGGGTCAGCCGCGAGGGCGCGCGCGGGGCGGAATACGATGCCTGGGGCAGCCCCAAGAACCAGCCCGACCATGTGCCGACCATGGTGTGGACCCGGCTGCTGTCCGGCCCGATGGACTACACACCCGGCGTGTTCAGCCTCGAAGGTCGCGGCGCGGAGAAGGCGGATATCCCCTCAACCCTCGCCCGCCAGCTGGCCTTCTATGTGGTGATCTATTCGCCGATCCAGATGGCCGCCGACCTGCCGGAAAACCTCGCCAAATATCCCGCCGCGCTCGATTTCGTGAAGGCGGTTCCGGCCGATTGGGACCAGACGCATGTGCTGGCCGGATCGGTTGGCGAATATGCCGTGATCGCGCGGCAGGATCGCGGTTCGGACGCGTGGTATATCGGCGGCGTGACCGATGAGAACGCACGCGATGTGTCGCTCACCCTCGATTTCCTCGATCCCGACGCCGAATATGTCGCGAAAATCTGGGCCGATGGCGCGAGCGCCGACGGGCTGGGCGAAGACCGCCACGCGATGACCGTCACCACCCGCAAGCTGCGCAAGGGCGGCACGCTCGACCTGCATATGGCGCGTGCCGGGGGCTTTACCGTGCAGCTAGTCCGTTCGGGCGAGTGAGCACGCGCTCGCCTCCCCATGTCGTCGTGCTTGGCGGTGGCAGCGCGGGGTGGATCACCGCCTGCCTGCTGCACCACGAATGGGGCGCGCGGGGCGGCAAGGTCACGGTCGTCGAAAGCAGCGATATCGGCATCATCGGCGTGGGCGAAGGATCGACCCCGCAGCTGAAGGCATTTTTCGACCATCTCGGCATCGAAGAGGGCGAGTGGATGCCCGCCTGCGATGCGACCTACAAGCTCGGCATCCGCTTCACCGGCTGGAGCGAGCGGCCCGATTTCGGCAGCTATTTCCACCCCTTCCCCTCGCCGGTCGACCTGCATAGCGAACCCGGTTTCACCCATAATTGCGCGCTCGCACGGCGCGGCTTCGATGTTCCCGCCCATCCCGATGACTGGTTCCTCGCGGCAAGGCTGGCGGGGGAGCGCAAGGGGCCGGTCCCGGCGGAAAACTTCCCCTTCCCGCAAAGCTATAGCTACCACTTCGATGCGCACCGGCTGGGAGGCTTCCTGCGCGAATGGGCCGTTGCGCGCGGGGTCGGCCATCTCGACCGAAAGGTGGCCGAAGTCGAGCTGGACGACAGTGGCGACATCGCCGCACTGGTGTGCGAGGGCGGCGAGCGGATCGCGGGCGATATCTTCGTCGATTGTTCGGGTTTCCGATCAATGATCGCCCAGCAGGCGCTGGGGGAAGAATTCCTGCCCTTCGCCGATAACCTGTTCGCGGACCGCGCAGTGGTGATGCCGACCGGGCACGCCGCGCCGATCACCCCGCAAACCGAAGCCATCGCCATGTCCGCCGGGTGGCGCTGGTCGATCCCGCTGACCAGCCGGGTGGGCAACGGTTATGTCTATTCCTCCCGCTACCTCTCCGACGAGGACGCCGAGGCCGAATTGCGCACGGCAATCGGGATGGAGGGCAGCGACACGGCGGCGCGCGTGCTGCACATGAAGGTCGGCCGGGTGCGCAACAGCTGGAGCCGCAACTGCCTCGCAGTCGGCCTCTCGCAAGGCTTCATCGAACCGCTCGAAGCGACCGCGTTGCATATCGTGATCGTCACCGCGCTCGAATTCGCGCAAGCATTCGAGGCGGGCGGATTTGCCCCGCAGCACCGCGATGCGTTCAACGCCAGCATCGCTGCACGCTATGAGGGCATCCGCGACTATATCGTCGCGCATTACCGGATGAACCAGCGCACGGATTCGCAATTCTGGCGCGACAATGCGGTGAACGATCGCCTGTCCGACGGGCTGAAAGCGATGATGACCGCGTGGTTCACCCACAAGGATATCGCCGCGACAGCCGCCGAAATCTCGCGCCAGCCGACCTATGCAAGCCTCAGCTGGCATTGCCTGTTCGCCGGATACGGCACCTTCCCGCCACCCGAAAAAATGCAACCCGCCCCGCCTCAGGCGCAGGTGGCGGACAGGGAAAAGGCGCAGGCGATGCTGGCCGCCTGCGCCCTCAATTTCCCCGAATACAAGCCGGTCTGAGCACCGCTCACATAGAGCGGGCGATCACCATCTTCATCACTTCGTTCGATCCGCCAAAGATGCGCGCGATCCGCGTGTCGCGATACATCCGCGCGATGGGGTAATCGTTGATATAGCCTGCCCCGCCATGGAACTGCAGGCATTTGTCGACCACTTCGCTCTGTAGTTCGGTGACCCAGTATTTCGCCATGCACGCGGTTGCGACGTCGAGCTCGCCCTTGAGATGCTTGGCGATGCAATCGTTGACGAATATCTTGGCCGCCGTGCCGCGCGCCTTGAGGTCGGCCAGGGTGAACTGGGTGTTCTGGAAATCCCAGATCGTCTGCCCGAAAGCCTTGCGGTTCTTGACGAAATCGAGCGTCGTTTCGAGCGCCTTCTCGATCCCCGTCATCGCGCCCATGGCAATGATCAGCCGTTCCTGCGGCAGCTCGCCCATCAGCTGGTAGAAGCCCTTGCCCTCTACCCCGCCAAGCACGTTTTCCGCCGGGACGAAGACATCGTCGAAGAACAGCTCGCTGGTATCCGCCGCATCCATCCCGATCTTGTCGAGCTTCCTGCCGCGCTGGAACCCTTCCGCACCTTCGGTTTCGAGCAGCATCAGCGAAATGCCCTTGGCCCGCTCGTTCGGGTCGGTCTTGGCGACAACGATGATGAAATCGGCGATCTGGCCGCTGGAGATATAGGTCTTGGCCCCGTTGATGCGATAACCATTGCCGTCTTTCAGCGCGGTTGTGGTGATCGACTGGAGGTCGGACCCGGCGCCCGGCTCGGTCATTGCAATGGCGCTCACCAGCTCGCCGGTCACCAGCTTGGGCAGGTATTTCTGCTTCTGCTCTTCGGTCCCGTGGCGCACGAGATAGGGCAGGATGATGGTGTTGTGGAGTGAGGCGGCAAAGCCTTCCACCCCGTGCTTTGCCTGCTGGTCGATCACCACCATGTCATGCCGGAAATCGCCGCCATGGCCGCCATATTCGACCGGCACGGAAACGCCGAGCAGCCCGGCGGCCCCCGCCTCGCTCCAGAACTCGCGTTCGACCTGCCCGTCCTCGCGCCATTTCAGGATGCGTTTTTCCGTGGCGTGCTGCTGGTAGAACTTGCCCACCGCATCGGCGAAGATCGCAATCTCCTCGTCTTCCATGAATTCGGGCTGGGGGACATCGATGGCGGCCATGGCGGGAAATCCTCTCTCGCTTTTGTATTGCGTTGCAGCCTATCCTATCGGTAGCGATCCGCAACGCAAATTTCCGCTTACGTGAAGGGAAAGCATTTTGGACCTTATCGGCCCGACCAGCCAAAGCTTCATCAGCCAGCGCACAAGGCTGCATTATGCCGACTGGGGCAATCACGAAGCGCCGCCGCTGATCCTCCAGCATGGCGGGCGCGACCATTGCCGCAGCTGGGACTGGGTGGCAGAGGAGCTGCGCAAGGACTGGCACGTGATCTGCCCCGACCTGCGCGGCCATGGCGACAGCGAATGGACCAATACCGGCCACTACCCGATGACCGCCTATGTCTATGACTTCGCGCAGCTGATCCACCAGCTGGAACTGGCACCGGTGACCATCGTCGCGCACTCGCTGGGCGGCAATGTCGCGACCCGCTTCACCGGCATGTATCCCGACAAGGTGCGCAAGCTGGTGACGATCGAGGGGCTTGGCCCCAGCCCCAAGGTGCAGGAAGAGATGGCGAAGAAGCCATGGTACGAGCACCGCAAGGAATGGATCGAGAAGAAGCGCGATGCCTCCAGTCGCCTGCCCAAACGCTATCAGACGTTCAAGGACGCGGTCGACCGGATGCACGAGGCCAACGCCTATCTCAATCGCGAGCAGGCCGAACACCTGACCCGCCACGGCGCGATCCGCAACGAGGACGGCACCTGGAGCTGGAAGTTCGACCCCCACCTCCATGCCTGGCCAACCGACGACATGACCATGGAACAGCTGGAGGAACTATGGGGCCGCATCACCTGCCCCACGCTGATGATCTACGGCAATGACAGCTGGGCGAGCAATCCGGTCAAGGACGGGCGGATCGAGCACTTCGGCGACAATGTGCGCGTGAGCGCCTACGACCGCGCGGGGCACTGGGTCCACCACGACCGGTTCGAGGATTTTGTGAGCGAGGTGCGGGGGTTTATCGGCTAGGGCGATCCGTCACGCTGCAAGCCAGGACGCCATGCCTCACAGCCGTACGCTACCCCGCATCCGGCAAGCTTTACGCTTGTTTCTTCGGCGATTTTCTGCACGTAAGCGACAGCAGGCAAGCGGCGTGTGTAGCCATGCCGGATGACACGGCCATGCAGCTGGGCAATCGAGGGGAAACGGCATGAAGAATACGCTGGCAATCATCGGGAGCGCGATGCTCCTTGGCTCTTTCGGGATGCCCGCCCCGCTCGCGGCGCATGGAGACGCCGCCGAAAAGCCCGATATCCCGGACGATTACCCGTCCTATGCCTTCGTCTGCCCCGATGGTGGCTATGAAAGCGGATGCGACGAGATGACGCTGGAAAATGCCGTCTCGCTGGAAGGTGCCGACCAGGCCGCCTTTACCACACGCTGCCTGTACCAGACCGCAGCCGATTGCAGCGTGATTTCAAGCGGACGGATCCAGCGCGCCGGGATCGAACAGGTGCTGGACTGGCAATTGTTGCAACTGCAGCCTTCGGATGGCCCGGCAGCCGAAATGATCGTGCTGGCGCAGGTCGAGGGGGACGACCAGCAACTACTGATATCGCGCCAAGTCGACGGGTATTTCGATCCGCCCTTCGTGGCGCGCGATGGCGATGGGCGTTTCCTGCTCCATGTCCCGGCGCGCAACCGGGGCCTTGGCAATGCCGACATACTGCTGTTCACCAGTGGCCACGGATGGAACTGGACAACGGCTGCGCTGGTCACGAACCAGGTCGACAGGCTGCTTCCGGTCGGTTTCTCGGTCGCCTCGCCGATATCCTTCAACCTGCGCGAAGCGAGCGCCTTTGCGCTGGTGCGGCGGGATGACGATGCGGGCTGCTGCGCAACCGGCGGCGTGGTCAATATCGATTTCGAACAGGGGGACTTCACGCTGGATGTCGCGGGTATCGGCTTCACCGAAACGACACCCGTCGGCGAAACCCTGCGCGCCGGCCCACAGGGTGAAGGCAGCGAGAGCGAATGAGGCGATCCGCATGATGGGGTAAACGGCGCGGTCTGCACAAACCGTTTTCCTACATCCGCCTCGCCCGCTACATCCTGCGGCGGTCTTTCAAATCGTCGTTCTTCGCCATCTGGAAAAGCCCCTTATCGCAGCGGGGGCTTGGTGCTTTGTGTTCATCCGGATTCTTTTAGCCATGGCGCCCGGGCACAAGAATGGAAATTATGCCCATCGGCGCTGCGGCGAAAAAGTGTCACCCTGTTGGGTTTTGCTTTTCACATGAAAAACAAAGCCTTGTAAAATCCAACAGGGTTACACCTGTCACCTTATTCCTACCGACCCGGCCGTGAGCGGCGGCGTTATTCGCCCGACGGATCGACGAAATTGCCCGCGCCGATATTGGCGTTGACCACGCCGCCATCGATCGGGATCGTCGTGCCGACCACGTAATCGCCCGCGCGGCTGAGCAGGTAGATTGCGCCTGCGGCCATATCCTCGGTCACGCCCACGCGCTTCGACGGGATGCCCTTCTCGACCGTCTCTGCATTGTCGCGCGCGGCGCGGTTCATCGCGCTGGGGAAGGCGCCCGGGCCGATGCCGTTGACGATGATATTGTGCTGCACCAGCTCGGCGGCCATGCGGCGGGTCAGGTGGATCAGCCCGGCCTTCGACGCCTGATAGGGATAGGTCGGCCAAGGGTTCGATTTCATCCCGTCGATACTGGCGATCATCAGCACCTTGGCCGGGCGCTCGGGCGTGCCCGCAGCCTTGAGCAAGGGGAAGAGCTTTTGCGTCAGGAAGAACGGGGTCTTGACGTTGAGGTCCATCGTGCGGTCCCAGCCCGCCTCGGTGAAATCCTCGAACGGTTCGCCCCACGCCGCGCCCGCATTGTTGACCAGCAGGTCGAGCTTGTCTTCGCGCTTGGCCAGTTCGTCCGCCAGCTGCTTGATGCCGTCGATCTGGCTCAGGTCGGCCGGGATGCCGATGACCTTGTCGCCCAGATCGGCGCAGGTTTCCTCGATCTCGTGCACCTTGCGTGCGCTGATATAAACCTTCGCGCAGCCCGCTTCGAGCAGGCCCTCGACAATCATCCTGCCAATCCCGCGACTGCCGCCGGTAACCAGCGCGATCTTGCCCTGGAGGCCGAAAAGTTCGTTGAGTTTCATCATTGTGTATTTCCTTTCTCTCGCGGCAAATCGGCTTTGCCGAATGCCTCCGAGGGGCGGCCTGACCGGCCGGCGGCCAGTCGGCCTTTGCGGCCCGGCGATGCCGGGCCGGTGCTCTCTAATACCCGCTCAGCTCGGCCACGCGGTTGGCATGGTAATAGGCATCGCCAAGGAATTCCTGCAATGCCCGGTCGCGCTTCATATAGAGGCCGATATCGTATTCGTCGGTCATGCCGATGCCGCCATGCATCTGCACGCCTTCGCGCACTGCAAGCCCGGCGGTCTTGCCGACCTTTGCCTTCGCGACCGAGACCATCAGTTCGGCCTTCTCGCTATCGGCATCGAGAAGCTGCTGCGCCTTGATGACTACAGCGCGGGCAATCTCGACTTCGGAATAGAGATGCGCGGCGCGGTGTTGCAGCGCCTGGAACTCGCCGATCAGAGTGCCGAACTGCTTGCGCTGTTTGAGGTAATCGATGGTCATGTCCATCGCCCCGCGTGCAACGCCGACACCCTCGGCAGCGGCGCCGATGCGGCCCGCATTGAGCACGCGATTGAGGATCTCGCGCCCACCGTCGACCTCGCCGATCACCGCGTCGCCATCGAGCTCGACACCGTCGAACTTCGTGTGCGTCGCCATCGAGCTATCGACCAGTCGCACGGCATCGTGGCTCATGCCTGCCGCGTCCTTGGGCACCGCGAACAGGGTGATGCCGTCAGCATCGTCATCGCCGCCCGAAGTGCGCGCCGCAACCACCAGCATATCCGCGCTCGAACCGTGAATGACAAAGTCCTTCTGGCCCGACAGCTTGAAGCCGTTGCCCGATTTCTCTGCGCGGGTCTTGATGCGGCCCGGCTTGTGCTTCGCGCCCTCGTCCACCGCCACGGCATAAACCGCCTTGCCCGACACCACACCCGGCAGGTAACGCTGGCGCAGGTCGTCGCTGCCGTGCTTCAGCGCCGTCGCTGCCAGCACCGAAGTGGTGAGAAATGGCGAAGGGGTGAGATTACGCCCTATCTCCTCGAGCACGATACCCGCCTCGACATGACCCATGCCAAGCCCGCCATCCGCCTCGTCGAGCAGGATGCCGGTAAAGCCGAGTTCGGCCATCTGTTCCCACAGGCCATGGCCGAAGCCGTCCTTGCAATCACGGTCGCGCCAGTGGCGCAGTTGCTTCTGGATGCTGCCTTCCTCGGCCATGAATTGGCTGGCGGTATCGGCAAGCATCGCCTGATCGTCGTCGTGGTAAAGTGGCATGGATCAGGCTCCCGGCAGGTCGAGGATACGTTTGGAGATGACGTTCAGCATCACTTCGGATGTGCCGCCTTCGATCGAATTGGCCTTGGTGCGCAGCCAGTTGCGCGATGGCTTGCCGCCACCGGTCTCCTCGCTCTCCCACTCGAGGGCGCGACTGCCGCCTGCGCTCATCATCAGCTCGTGGCGGCGCTTGTTGAGCTCGGTCCCGGCATATTTCATCATGTTCGGCTGGGCGGGATGCGCCTTGCCGACCTTGATCTCGTCAAGGAACTTCTCGCCCATCGCGGTGTAGGCCAGTGCATCGACGTCGAACATCGCCAGTTCGGCACGCAACATCGGATCGAGGCTCCCTCCGTCTTTGGCCGCCTGCCGCAGCATGGCTGCCCCGATGGCCGCAGTGCGATCACCGCCGCCTGCACCAGAAATCATCTCGCGCTCATGGCCGAGCAGGTACTTGGCAACATCCCACCCGCGGTTGACCTGGCCGACATAGGCCGGGCAGTCGTCGCCATAGGATTTGGGCACCTTCACGTCGTCGAAGAAGGTTTCGCAGAACGGGCTGTTCCCGCTGATCAGCAGGATCGGCTTGGTCGTGACCCCTTCGTTCGCCATGTCATAGAGCATGAAGGTGATGCCCTGGTACTTGTTCTCCTTGTCGGTGCGGACAAGGCAGAAAATCCAGTCGGCGTGATCGGCATAGGAAGTCCAGATCTTCTGGCCATTGACCACCCAGTGATCACCCTTGTCCTCGCCGAAGGTCTGGAGCGAAACGAGGTCCGATCCCGAACCCGGCTCCGAATAACCCTGGCACCAACGGATTTCGCCGCGAGCGATCTCGTTGAGGAAGCGTTGCTTCTGCCCCTCGGTGCCAAAGTGAAGCAGCGCCGGGCCGAGCATCCAGATGCCGAAGCTGGAAAGCGGCGGGCGCGCATTGATGCGGCTCATTTCCTCGCGCAGCACCTTGGCCTCGGGCGGGGTCAGACCCGCACCGCCATATTCCTTCGGCCATGCCGGGACGGTGTATCCCTTGGCAACGCAGGCTTCGAACCATGCCTTCTGCGCATCGTTCTTGAAACTGGCGTTGCGGCCGCCCCAGTAGATATCCTCTTCGTCGCGCACGGCTTCGCGCATTTCGGGCGGGCAATTGGCTTCAAGCCATTCTCTCGTTTCCTGACGGAAAGCATCGAGGTCTGACATGATGGCTCCTCTCCTTGGATTTCGGGCAGCAAACGCGCTTGCCGGTTAACGCTTACGTTAAGGTGATTCGGCCCCCGACTGCAAGCTGCATTACCCTGCCCCGCCATGCCGTAGCGTCAAAGTGACATGCGTTGACGCGGGCTTCTCTCACCCTAAGCTGACGCCAAAATACAGGGAGAGACCGACGATGCGATTCTCGGGCAAGACAGTCGTGATTACAGGTGCCGCATCGGGTATCGGCGAAGCCGCCAGCAAGCTGTTCGCGGGCGAAGGTGCCACGGTTTATGCGTCCGATATCGACCGCGAAGCGGGTGAGGCGCTGGCCGCTGGCTCTGACGGCTCGATCCGCTTTCAGCAATGCGATGTGACCTCCTGCGACGACCTCAAGTCGCTGATGGACCGGGCCGGGGAAGAAACCGGCGGCATCGATGTGCTGTTCAACAATGCCGGTGCAGCAGGCGACCGCGCGCCGATCCACGAAATCGAACCGGACGGCTGGGACCGGACGATGGGCCTGCTGCTGCGATCGGTCGCGATGGGTATCCGCTATGCCGTGCCGCACATGAAGAGCCGCCCGGGCGCGGCGATCGTCAATGTGTCGAGCGTGGCAGCCGTAGGCCCCGGATATTCGCCGACCGCCTATGCAGTGGCCAAGGCCGGTGTACTGCACCTGACCAAGATGGCTGCGGCAGACCTGTGCCAGTTCGGCATCCGGGTGAACGCGATCCAGCCGGGCTTCATCAACACCAACATCTTTACCTCCGCGCTCGAACTGACCGACGAGGTGAAAGTGCTCGCCAAGGGCGCTATCGCACAGATGTCGTCCAACGCGCAGCCGGTGAAACGCGGCGGGCAGCCTTCAGACATCGCCGAAGCCTGCGCATTCCTTGCCAGCCCGGCAGCCGGCTTCGTCACCGGCACTTCATTGATCGTCGATGGCGGCATCACGATCGGCCCGCGTTATAGCTGGGATCCCGAGGAGCCGGGTATGTTCGATGCACTCGAGGCGATGCAGGCGCCTGCGAAGCAAGGCTCGTGAACACTCCGGCGAGCGACGCTGCGGGACAGATTCCAAAAGCCGAGCAACTGCCCGTCCGCCTCAAGGTCATGCATGGCTTCGGCAGCATCGCCTATGGTGTGAAAGAAAACGGTTTTTCGACCTTCCTTCTGCTGTTCTACAATCAGGTAGCGGGGATCGACGCCGGCCTGGTTGGTACGGCAATCATGGTTGCCCTTATCGCCGACGCATTCATCGACCCGGTGATTGGCGAATTGTCCGATCGCACACAAACAAGATGGGGGCGACGGCTGCCCTGGCTTTACGGCGCTCCGGTTCCTCTTGCTCTTGCATGGCTTGCACTATGGCATCCACCAGAAGGCAGCGACGCCATCGTCATTGCCTGGCTGGTTGGCTGGGCGATCGTCGTGCGCTCTCTGGTGTCCATGTGCGAGGTTCCCTCGATCGCGCTGGTGCCTGAACTGACCGCCGATTACGACGAACGAACAATACTGATGCGTTACCGCTTCCTGTTCGGCTGGGCGGGCGGATTGCTGATCCTGATTCTCGCCTATGCAGTGTTCTTCCGCCAGGGTGGCGAGACCGACGCGGCGGGCTACGTCGCCTATTCGAGCGCCGGAGCTATACTGATGGCAGGCGCGGTGCTGCTGTCAGCAGTCGGGCAACATCGGCGCATCGCCCGGCCATCTCCTCCGCGCAAGGCACAGCAAGGCGGCATTGCTGCCATACTGCGCGAGATGAAGCATACATTGTCCAACAGGGCATTCCTCTGGCTGGTGTTCGCCGCGTTGTTCGGCTTCATCAATCAGGGGATTTCCTTCTCGCTCACCAACTACCTGATCGGCTTTCTGTGGCTATTCGACCAGGGCGAAAAGACGGCCTATGCCGTGATGCTGTTCGGCACGATGATTGCTGCATTCATCATTGTCGCGCCACTGGCGAGATGGCTCGGAAAGCGCGAAGCAGCGATCATTTCTGGCCTCGCTTCGCTCGCCTTCAACACGTTGCTTTACCTGCTCTACTATTTCGACCTGTTCCCCATGATTGGAGACAAGCCGAGCGTTGCGGTGATGTTTGGCATCGTGTTCCTGTCCAACACCTTTGCGATTGCCCTGATGGTCCTGTCGAGTTCGATGATGGCTGACGTTGTCGAGGCGTCGCAGTCGGAAACCGGTCGCCGCTCCGAAGGGCTGTTTTTTGCCGGCTATTTCTTCATGCAGAAATGCGCAACCGGCATCGGTATCTTCGTTGCCGGACAAATCCTTTCCTGGGCACTGTTCCCTCGATCAGCGAAACCGGGTGAGGTTGCAGGCCCGGTGCTCGACAATGTCGCGCTGGGATATGTCTTCTCGATACTGGTGATCGGCAGCGTTGGCCTGCTGGTAATGCGCCGTTTCCCGATCGACCGCGCCGACCATGAATCGCGACTGGCAAAACTTGATGCAGAAGCCCGCGCTGACCCTGACGGGACGAGAATACTACCATGATACCCAAACCGGAAAACACGCTTGGCGAGCCTGCCTGGCTCTGCCAGTTTCACACCGCAACGGATTCGCACGAAGAGAGGATAATCACATGAATTTCGACCTGACCGACCGCCAGAGCCACTGGCGCGACCGCGTGCGTGACTTCATCGAGAAGAATATCCGCCCCAACCACCACATCTACAAGCAGCAGGATGCCGAGGGCGATCGCTGGAAGGTCATCCCGATCATCGAAGAGATGAAGGTGAAGGCCAAGGAACAGGGCATCTGGAACCTGTTCATGCCGCCGCAGGGACAGCTGAGCCATGTCGACGACAGTTTTGAATTCGACGGCCCCGGCCTGACCAATCTCGAATACGCCTTGTGCGCCGAGGAAATGGGCCGCATCGGCTGGTCGAGCGAGGTGTTCAACTGCTCCGCACCCGATACCGGCAATATGGAAGTGTTCCATCGCTACGGCACGCGCGAACAGAAGGACAGGTGGCTCACCCCGCTGATGAATGGCGAGATCCGCTCCGCCTTCCTGATGACCGAGCCTGCCGTGGCCAGCTCGGACGCAACCAATATCGAAACCCGGATCGAGCGCGATGGCGACGAGTATGTCGTCAACGGGCGCAAGTGGTGGTCATCCGGCCTTGGCGATCCGCGTTGCAAGGTCGCTATCGTGATGGGCAAGACCGATTTTGGTGCGCAGCGCCATGCGCAACAATCCCAGCTGATCGTGCCGATGGACGCGCCGGGGGTGAATATCCTGCGCCACCTGCCAGTGTTCGGTTACGACGATGCCCCGCACGGCCACATGGAAGTCGAGCTGAAGGACGTCCGCGTGCCGGTCAGCAACCTGTTGCTGGGTGAAGGGCGCGGTTTCGAGATCGCGCAGGGCCGCCTTGGGCCAGGCCGCATCCATCACTGCATGCGGACCATTGGCGTGGCGGAAGAAGCACTGGCCAAGATGTGCCAGCGCCTCCAGTCCCGCACCGCCTTCGGCAAACCGATCTACAAGCACTCGGTATGGGAAGAACGCGTCGCGCGTGCCCGCATCGATATCGACATGACCCGCCTGCTCTGCCTCAAGGCGGCAGACATGATGGACAAGGTCGGCAACAAGGTTGCCAAGCAGGAAATCGCCATGATCAAGGTGCAGGCACCGACCATGGCACTCAAGATCATCGACGACGCGATCCAGGCGCATGGCGGCGGCGGCGTGTCGGACGACTATGGCCTCGCCAATGCCTATGCCCACCAGCGCACGCTGCGGCTGGCCGACGGGCCGGACGAAGTCCATGCCCGCTCGATCGCGCGGATGGAATTCGCCAAGCATTCCGACCTGCCCAACGACCCCGGCCTGAGTTCGGGCGACCTGGCCGTGACGCGCTGAGCAAGAGGACAAGATGGCAAAGGCAGCAATCCTCGAACAGCCCGGCAACGGCCTCGTCATCGGCGAGGTCGAGCTGGCCGACCCGGCACCGCATGAAGTGCTGATCGACACCAAGGCCTGCGGCCTGTGTCATTCGGACCTGCACTTCATCGACGGGGCCTATCCGCATCCGCTCCCGGCGATTCCGGGGCATGAAGCGGCAGGCGTGGTGCGTGCGGTAGGCAGTGAAGTGAAGACGGTGAAGCCGGGCGAACACGTCGTATCCTGCCTCAGCGCGTTTTGCGGCCAGTGCGAATTCTGCGTTACCGGCCGCATGGCGCTGTGCCTTGGCGCATCTACGCGGCGCTCGCCCGATGGCCCGGCCCGCATTAGCCGCGCAGATGGATCGCCAGTGGCGCAAATGCTCAACCTCTCGGCGTTCAGCGAGCAGATGCTGATCCATGAGAACGCCTGCGTATCGATCGACAAGGACATGCCGCTTGACCGTGCCGCCCTTCTCGGCTGCGCGGTGACGACCGGTGCGGGGGCGATCTTCAACGCCGCCAATGTCACACCGGGTGAGACGGTGCTGGTGGTCGGCTGCGGCGGGGTTGGACTCGCCGCGATCAATGCGGCGCGCATTGCGGGTGCCGGCAAGGTGATTGCTGCCGATCCGCTGGAGGAAAAGCGGGAGCTGGCCAAAGTCCTCGGCGCGACGCACACGGTCGATGCGCTGGCAGAAGATGCAGCCAAGCAGATCATCGCGATTTCCGGTGGCGGCGTGCACTACGGTATCGAAGCCGTCGGCAGGCAGGCATCGGCGGACCTCGCGGTCGCTTCGCTGCGTCGTGGCGGCACGGCGATCATTCTCGGCATGATGCCGCTCGATTGCAAAGTCGGCCTCGGCGCGATGGACCTGCTTTCCGGCAAGAAGCTTCAAGGCGCGATTATGGGCTACAACCAGTTCCCGGTCGACCTGCCCCGCCTCGTCGATTTCTACATGCGCGGGTTGCTCGATCTCGACACGATCATCGCCGAACGTATTCCGCTGGAAGACATCAACAAGGGCTTCGACAAGATGCGTGAAGGCCATTCGGCGCGCAGCGTGGTGGTGTTCGACTGATGGCGGACGAAGGTGCGATCGACTACCAGAAGGAAATGGTCGGCACGATCGAGGTGCCCGAAGCGGACCGCCTCGATCTCGACCGGCTGACCGGGTGGTTCGAGGCGAATGTCGAGGGCTATGCCGGGCCGATCAGCTACACCAAGTTCAAGGGTGGCCAGTCGAACCCGACCTATCGCATCGATACCCCGAACGCATCCTATGTCCTGCGTCGCCAGCCCTTCGGCAAGTTGCTGCCAAGCGCCCATGCGGTGGACCGCGAATACAAGGCGATGACCGGTCTCTATCCCACCGGCTTCCCCGTCCCGCGCACCTATGGCCTGTGCGAGGGCCCCGAGGTGATCGGCGCCAAGTTCTTCGTGATGAGCATGGCCGACGGGCGCAGCCTGTGGAACGGAGCCCTGCCCGACAACACACCTGAAGAACGGCGCGCCATCTATCACGCAATGATCGACACCATGGCGGACCTGCACCTGCAGAAACCGGCAGAGATCGGCTTGGGTGATTTCGGCAAGCCCGACGATTACTGCGCACGCCAGATCAACCGCTGGACCAAGCAATACAAGCTGTCCGAAACCGAGCACCAGCCGAAGATGGAACGGCTGATCGAATGGTTGCCCGAAACCATCCCGCCGCAGCACGAAAGCTCGGTCGTCCACGGCGACTACCGGCTCGATAACATGATATTCGCGCGTGACGAAAATCGCGTACTGGCAGTGCTCGACTGGGAGCTTTCGACACTGGGCGATCCGATCGCCGATTTCAGCTATCTGATGCTCAACTGGCACAATCCGGCAGACGGGCGTGCCGGGCTGCTCGGCCTCGATCTGGATGAGCTGGGCATCCCCTCGCAGGACGAAGCGGTCGAACGCTATGTCGCGCGCACCGGTTACCCGATTCCGCCGATGGACTGGTATTTCGGATATAACTTGTTCCGGCTTGCCGGGATCATGCAAGGGATCAAGAAGCGGGTGATCGATGGCACGGCCTCTTCGGCGCATGCCAAGTCGATGAGCGAGCGGGTCACCCCGCTGATCGAAAGGGCTTACGATTTCGCCGTGGCTGCCGGGATGCCGGAATAATCGTCAGAACTGCCGGTTCCAGCGCAACACCACGCCCGCGTCATCCGCTGCGGCAGCTACATGGCCAGGCTGGCGACGCACGAACAGGCTGGTCGTGGTGTTACCGCCCAGCATCTCCCCGTGCCATGACAACTCGCCCATAAGCTCGCGCCCTTCGGGCGATAGCGACAGGAAACGCTCGCCGAACACCGCGCTTTCGCTGGCATAGTCATAGGCAATCGGCAGGTCGAGCAACAGGCCGCCCCCTTCGACCCGCAGTGGCTGGGACACGCGCAGTCCCATGCTGTCCGCTCGCTGGAACACGCCGGATCGGGTCACATCGAACGACCAGGCCATGCTGTCGAAACGCGATCCTGCGCCAATCCGTCCGGCCTGCCGCGCTTCGGTCATGCCGTAACGCAATGCGCCGCCCATGCGCCATTTGCCGGTCAGCGGGTAAGCTGCGTTGGCATCGACAAACAGGGTGCGCGCACCGCCATTGCCGATGCTGTCACTGAAATAGGCGCCAAGCACGGTGTCGCTCTCATCCATCAGGGTAAGGCCGAGTGCTGCCTGCAGATCCCCGAAATCGCGGTCGGCAGCGAGCGTCAGGCTAGAGACCTCGCGCCGTTCGCGCCCGCCAATCGGCAGCACCGAACTGTTGCGCGTGGCACCCAGCCATGCCTCACCATCCTGTGCTGCCACAGTGAAGCCCCAGGGGCCGATCTGGCGACGTAAGGCGAGTGAGGCATCGGTCGATTGCTGGAAACCGGTATCGCCCGCCGCATCCTGCGCGATCATGAAGGCCGGGCGTTGCTGCCCCTGCAATTGTGCAACGAGCCCATCAGTGCTCTCGGCAAACCCGAAAGCGAGGTCGGTATCGGGCGAGAGCCTGAGCGCGATCCGGCCTGCCAGCACGCGCGCCTGTTCCGCATCGCCCGCTGCGAGCCGCAGCGGTGACAGGAGTTCGCCATCGTCACCGATTGAAAATGCGAATGCAACCGGTCCGCCCGAGCCCGAAACACGGCGCGAGCGGGCATCGACCGCGCCGTGAAGCAATTGGCGAGCATTGGCGCGGCGCAGGCCATTGCCAAGGTCGAAATTATACGCCCGGTTGTATTTGTCGGTGATGATCGTTTCGAGCGGCACCTGGGTGAAAGCATCGCCCATCGCAGTGGAACCGACACCCGTATCGTCGGCCAGGACAACCGATACGCTCGTCCCCGCCAGCGTGGTCGTGCCCGATGGTTGCAGGGCACGGGCTATGTCGAGAATTCCACGGCCATAGATCGCATCGGTCCCGGCGGCACCGGCATCGCGCGCGCTGTCGAGCAGGATTTCGACGATCTGCTGACCGGTCAGGTTGGGAAACGCCTGCGCCAGCAGGGCGACCGCACCGGCTACCTGCGGCGCCGAAAAGCTGGTGCCCGAAAACAGCGTGACAAAGCGATTGCCATCGGCATCGGTGGTGATTTGCAGCGTGCCGTCTTCATAGGTGCAGCAGATGCCTTCCCCGCGCGCGCTGATATAGCTGGCTGCAAGGCTTCCTGCCCGGTTGCTGAAATCGGAGAACTGGCCATTCTCATCGACCGAGCCGACGATGATGACATTCGCGGCGGCTATCCCCTGCAGGCCAGCAGCAAAGGGATCGGGCTGGTCCGGGTCGATCTGCGGATCGGTGCTGTCACCGTCGTTGCCAGCCGAAACGACAATCACGATCCCGGCTGCAGCAGCGCGCTGGATGGCGGTTCGCAAGGCTGCATTGGGCGGGCTGCCCCCAAGGCTGAGATTGATCACCCGCGCGCCGGAAGCAATCGCCTGGTTCACCCCGGCAGCGATGTCATTGTCGCTAAACGAGCAGCCGTCGAGCGGATCGGCCGTCCCGGTTGCACAAGTCCCCGGTTCATCCGCGCGCAGGGCGAGGATCGTGGCCCCGAAGGCAATCCCGACCACACCTGTATTGTCGCGCGCTGCGGCGGCGACCATTGCGACATTCGTGCCGTGGTCGTCTTCAGCCTCGACCGTACCATTGCCTGCAACATCGCGGGAATCGGCATGAAGCCGTCCCGCGAATTCAGGACTGTCGGTGTCGATCCCGGTGTCGATTATTGCGATGGTCGCGCCGACGCCGGTTATCCCCTCCTGCCAGGCCGTTACCGCATTGTGGAAATCCGGGCCCTCGGACCGGCGGAACTCGGCAGTGTTGAAAGAAGAACTCGGCGTTGGAGTGGGCGTCGGGGTAGGCGTTGGAGTTGGAGTTGGTGTTGGGGTCGGTGTGGGCGTCGGACCGGGCACGCTGATCGAACGCCCGCCAGCGCCGCCGCCACAACCGGCCAGCAGCACAGCTGCGGCAATGGAAACACCAAGATTTCGAACAGCAAGGGAGCGCGACATATCCATTCCTTCGATCACCCCCCGTTTGAGGTTACTATGCTAAAGATTTCCTGAATGGAAATCGTCGGGCAGGCACTTGTCGACATGCCAGCGCAGGGCTAGCAGCGGTCGCGCCAGACAGGAGCAGCCAGAATGACCGCAGACCTCATCGCAGCCATCGAAACCGCGTGGGACAACCGGGCCGATGTGACGCCGGACAGCAGCGATGTCCGGGTATCGGTCGATGCCGCGCTGGCCATGCTCGACAGCGGTGAAGGCCGGGTCGCCGAGCCGGACGGTAATGGCGGATGGACAGTCAACCAGTGGCTCAAAAAGGCCGTGCTGCTCAGCTTCCGCCTCAATGAAAACCGCGTGATCGACGGGGGCAGCGCCGGTCATCCTGCTTATGACAAGGTCGAGAGCAAGTTTGCCGGTTGGGACGATGCCCGCTTCCGCGATGCCGGCTTTCGTGTCGTCCCCGGTGCAATCGCGCGTGCCGGCGCCTATGTTGCCCCCGGCTGCGTCCTGATGCCCAGCTTCGTCAATATCGGTGCCTATGTCGGCAAGGGAACCATGGTCGATACCTGGGCGAGCATCGGCAGCTGCGCCCAGATCGGCGAAAACTGCCATATCTCGGCAGGTGCAGGCATCGGTGGTGTGCTTGAGCCAATGCAGGCAAACCCGACGATCATCGGCGACAACTGCTTTATCGGTGCGCGGTCAGAAATCGTCGAAGGCGTGATCGTCGGCGAAGGCTGTGTGGTCGCGATGGGGGTCTTCATCACCCAGTCGACCAAGATCGTCTATCGCGACACCGGCGAAGTCATCCGTGGCCATATCCCGCCTTACTCGGTCGTCGTCCCGGGCACTATGCCCGGCAAGGATGGCGGCCCCGGCCTCGCTTGCGCGGTGATCGTCAAGACGGTCGATGCGCAGACACGGTCCAAGACCGGTATCAACGAACTGCTGCGCGACTGACAGAACGCGGCGACCCGGTCACTTTCGCGAGTTACTTCGGCCCCGGCGTTTCGATCGGCGGGGATTCCGCGACGCTTTTCTTGTAAGCCTCTGCCCCGCGCAGCACACGCATCATGTTGCGCGAGCTGATCTTTTCGAGGTCTGCCCGCGAATATCCACGCCGCGCCAGCTCGACGAACAGCAGCGGATATCCGGAAACATCCTCCATACCGACGGGGCCGGACGGCATGCCGTCATAGTCGCCGCCAATGCCGATGTGATCGATGCCTGCGATTTTGCGGATGTGGTCGATGTGGTCGGCCATGTCGCCGATGCTGGCTTCGGGCAGCGGGTTCGCCTCATCCCAAACGGCGAGCCCAGCGGAAACTGCATCCGGCTGCCCCTGCCAGAGCGCCTCGAGCCGGGCTTTTTCGGCCTGTCGGTTGCCGAACCACTGCCGCGCGCCTTCGTTGAGGAAACCCGGCAACGCCACCACCATCACGATGCCGCCATTCTCGGGCAACCGGGCGAGCACGGTGTCGGGCACGTTGCGCGCATGGCCGTTGATTGCCCGCGCGCCGGAATGACTGAAGATCACCGGAGCCTGGGCAATGTCGAGCGCATCCATCATGGTCTTATCGCTCACGTGGCTGAGATCGACCAGCATGCCGATACGGTTCATCTCGCGCACCAGGTCCTTGCCGAAATCGGTCAGTCCGTCATGCTTGGGAGCGTCGGTGGCGCTATCCGCCCATGGCGTGTTCTTCGAATGGGTCAGCGTCATATAGCGAGCGCCAAGGTCATAGGTCTGGCGCAGCACGCCAAGGCTCGACCCGATCGAATGGCCGCCCTCCATCCCGATGAGCGAGGCGATCTTGCCGCGTTTCAATGCCTTGTCGACATCGTCCGCAGTCAGTGCCAGCGCAAGTTCGTCGGGATATTTGGCCACCAGCCGCTTGGTCACATCGATCTGCTCGATCACTGCCTGCACCGCTTCGGGCTCGGGCAGATCCGCCGTGACATAGACCGACCAGAACTGCGCGCCGACCTTCCCTTCGCGCAGCCGCTTGAGGTCAGTATGCATCGTGCGACCTTCGGAATGTTCCGGGCCGGTATGGGTCGTATCCTCGAAGTCGAAATCGCCGATCACATTGTTCCATCGGCCACGCAACTGGATCGGCACATCGTTGTGCCCATCCCACACCGGCGCAGCCTCAAGCGCGGCGGCAGCAGTCTCTTCCGGAGTTTCGGCGGCGAGCGGCGCGGCCAGGGCCAATGTGGCGGCGGCGAGGAGCAGGTGGCGCATTGTGTTCCCTTCGATATGCTGCGAACGCATGCACTCTAACGCGGCGATCGGTGAGTAGGGAAGCGCGAATGACGCAGGCGAAGCAATTGATCGAGGCGCTCGACCTCGCGCCGCATCCTGAAGGCGGGTGGTATCGCGAGACATGGCGCGCGCCTTCCGTCGGGGGTGAACGCGCTGCGGCGACCGCAATCCATTTCCTGCTCGAAAGCGGGCAACGCTCGCACTGGCACACGGTCGATGCAGCGGAAATCTGGTTGTGGCACGCGGGTGACCCGCTGGTCCTGTCACTCGCGGCGGCGGATGATACCCCGGTCGAGAGCACCACGCTGGGACCAGACATGCTTGATGGCCACGAGGTACAGCGGGTTGTCCCTCCCGGTCACTGGCAGGCGGCAGGCCCGGCCGCCGGCCCGCATGGCTATACGCTGGTATCCTGCGTCGTCGCTCCGGGCTTCGAGTTTTCCGGTTTCCACCTGGCAGAGGCTGGTTGGGAGCCGGGCCGATGATCCGCCTTGCGCTTCGCTGGGTACTGGCCCTGTTCTACGCGGTGGCAGGATACTTCCATCTTGCCAGCCCGGCACCGTTCCTCAAGATCATGCCGGACGCGGTGCCCTGGCCCGAAGCGGTCGTGCTGTGGACCGGGATCGCCGAACTGGCGGGAGCGGCAGGCCTGATACAGCCATGGTCGCCTGCGCTGAAGCGCGCGGCAGGGATCGGTCTTGCCCTCTACGCTCTTTGCGTATGGCCAGCGAACATCAATCACATGATCATGGATATGGCGCGGGCGGATGGCGGCTTCGGCCTAGCCTATCACATTCCCCGAATGGTGGCGCAGCCGGTCATCATCTGGCTGGCGCTGTGGGTGAGCGGAACGACCGACTGGCCGTTCCGCCACCGTTAGGTAATCAAGCTTAGCTGAGGTGCTTGGAAACCGCAGCAGTCATCTTGAACATCGAGATCTGGGCATTGCCGATCACGGCGCCCAGCTTCGCGTCGGGATTGATCTGGCGCTTGTCCTTGCTGTCCTGCAGGCCATTCGCCTTGATGTATTCCCACACCTTCGAGGTGACCTGCGCACGGGTCATCGGACCCTTGCCCACGACGTTCTCGAGATCGGCCGACAGAGTCACCGGCTTCTGGAGTGCGTTGTTACCAGCCATAGTTCATTCCTTTCCTTCTGGCATATTCGATCATTCGAATTCTTCGTCCTCGTCCCATTCGTCCTCTTCTTCCCGCTTGTAGGTCGCGGTGAGGACGGCGGCAGCCATGACATGGCCCTTTATCGACGCGACCACATCTTCGCGACTGGCCCCCGGCATCAGTGTTAGCGGCAGGTCGGCCGCGAAAATCTGGAATACATAGGTGTGCGGCGGATCGTCATGCGGCGGTTCGGGCAGCAACCATTCCGAATTGCGGTGCGCGTTCTTGCCGACGCGCGGCGGCACTTCGCCTTCGAGCAGCATCCCCTTCTGCCCCGGCAGCCCCCAGACCAGCCAGTGGCAGGCGGCATCATCACCGCCGGCGTCCATATCCTCAACCACGATCACCAGCTCTTGCGCGCCGGGCGGCGGGGCGGTCCATTCGAGCGGCGGGGCAACCGCATCTTCCTCGTCAGCGGTGAAGCTCGGATCGAGTGCCTCGCCTGCGCGGAACGCCGGGCTCGACAGGGCGAAGCCGCCACGGCCAAAAGTCTTGTCATCCGCCAGCTGCGCCACCGTCAGCCGCGCACACCCCGCATGCGGCGAGGGAAGTGCTCGGACGAGCCAATCTGGCGGCGATGAAGACAAAACAAGCTCCTGCAATTGCGGCTCATAGTCCTACGCGCCTTGCTGGGGCTGGATAAGGGCGGACGCGGCCTGAGGCAGGGTTTTCCACTGCTGGCGAGCAATTTCGCGTAAAATTCGTCAAAATTTCCGTCGCCTGCGCCCACGAATGGGGGAATCCCCTTGCCGCAAGGGGGATGAGTCGGCATCCTTGCCCGATCGACGGGAGGCCGTGGTGGCGGCCTGTTGCCGCATTATCCTTGCAGGAGTTTTCGATATCATGGGTCTGGGCCGCGCGTCACTTTCCACCTTGCTTGCAGTTTCACTGGCCGCCTGCGGGGGCGGAGGGGGCAGCGGCGGCGGCAACCCCATATCCGGTGGCGGCGGCAGCTCGGGCGGCGGCAGCAGCACCTGCTCGCTTTCCGCCAGGCAGGATTTCGTGAAAGCCGTGATCGACGAGTGGTACCTGTTCCCGACACTGGTAAATAACAGCGTCAACAAGGCCAGCCATTCCGATGTGCAATCCTATATCGATGCACTGGTTGCACCCGCCCGGGCAGAGTCGAAAGACCGTTACTTCACTTACATCACCTCGATCGCCGAAGAAAACGCCTTCTTCAATTCCGGTTCGAGCGCGGGCTTCGGGGTCCGTCTTGGATATGACACGGTGAACAATCGCGTCTTCGTGATCGAAGTGTTCGAAACCGGCCCCGCTTTCGCGCAAGGCTTCGATCGGGGAACCGAGCTGATTTCGATCGGGACCAGCGCCTCAACGCTCCAGTCCGTCTCCAGCCTGATGGCGAATGGCGGGCCGCAGGCCGTGATCGATGCACTCGGCCCGTCCGATGCGGGGCTTTCGCGTACCTTCGTCATTCGCCCGGTCGGTGGGGCAAATACACAGGTCACGGTGAGCAAGGCCGACTATTCGCTCGACCCGGTCTCCGACCGCTATGGCGCCAAGATCATCGACGATGGCGGCAAGAAGGTTGGCTATATCAACCTGCGCACTTTCATCGACAGTGCCGATGCAGACCTGCGCACCGCCTTCGATACCTTCCGCCAGCAGGGCGTGACCGAGGTGATCGTCGACCTGCGCTATAACGGCGGCGGGCTTGTCCGCATCGCCGAACTGTTCGGCGATCTCCTCGGCCGAAACTACTCCGGCCAGGTGTTCAGCCGCACTACGCTGCGTTCGAGCAAGTCGAGCGAGAATTCGACCCGCAATTTCACCACCCAGAGCCAGGCCATCACCGCGACCAAGATCGCCTTCATCGGGCGCGGAGGCACCGCCTCTGCCAGCGAACTGGTCACCAATTCGATGATCCCCTATCTCGGCAACAACATGGCACTGGTCGGCACCAACACCTATGGCAAGCCGGTTGGCCAGTATGGCTTCGACAAGGCCGAATGCGACGACCGGCTGCGCGTCGTTACCTTCAAGACCGAGAACCGCGACGGCCAGGGCGAATATTTCACCGGCCTCGCTTCGGTGGTTCCCAACACCTGCGCGGCGAATGACGACATCTTCACCCAGCTGGGCGATCCGAACGAGGCTTCGGTCGCACAGGCGCTGTCCTTCCTGCGCAACGGCGCGGCGAGCTGCACTGCGATCAGCGGCGGTGGCCAGGGCACAGCATCGGCTCGTTCCGCCGCCTCGCCCGAGCGTGAACTGCTCCAGCCGCGCTATCCCACCCCGGCGCAGCACGAGGTGCCGGGGCTGTTCTGAGCAGCCGTATCGATCGCTCCCAAACCTCTCCATAAGGCGGAGGGGTTTGGGGTGACCGACATCAGTTCCGGATGCTCCTATTGGTGAGTGCTCCCGGGAATTGACCGGAAGCCGCGCGACACGCCTATTCGGCTGCAGGCATCGCCACGCTGTCGATCACATGGATCGTGCCATTGGACGTCTCGACATCGACACTGGTGATCTTCGACAGGCCGCCAGCCTCATCGGTCAGCATGATATCCTCGCCATCCATCCGTGCCGTCAGCTTGCCGCCACTGACAGTGCCGATTTCGGCGCTGCCGCCACCATCGGCGATGATCTTCGCCAGCGCCGCTGCGTCGACCTTGCCGGGGATGATGTGATAGGTGAGCAGGCCGGTCAGCTTGGCCTGGTTTTCCGGCTTGAGAAGGTCATCGACCGTGCCGTCCTCCAGCTTGTCGAACGCCGCATTGTTCGGCGCAAGGATGGTGAACGGGCCGGTGCCGGTCAGCGTCTCGGTCAGTCCGGCGGATTCGAGGGCCGCCGTCAGGGTCGAGAAATCCTCATTGCCCGCCAGCACGTCGATCGCGGTGCCCGGTCCTTCGGCGATCTGTTCGGTGGGTTCACCCTCCGGCGTGTCGGTGGCCGTATCGCCGCATGCCGTCAGTGCCATGGCGGTAGCGAACATCGGGAGGGCCAGGTATTTCATACGCAGTTTCATGGTGACAATCGTCCTTGGGCAGGGAACGAACCGCGCTGCGCCGCAGTTCCAAACTTGATCTGCACGCAAGCTGGTGCAGGGGCGATCACGGGTTTTCCGGCCCGGTGAAAGGCTGGCGATCGGTCCATGCGCAGCCCTGACGCTGCTCATCGTCGATCTTGAGAGTAACGGTGAAGGGGTAAGTCCGGTCCGACATGGTATCGCTGCATTCACCCTCGGTCACGGTCATGTCGAAGGATGCGCCGTCCATCGTCCCGCTAAGGCCGATGCCGCTGTTGCCGGCAAAGCGGGTGACGGGAAAGGTGGTGCCGTCGATATTCTCTGGCGTGGTGTAGGTCAGGCTGCTGCCCGCACTGTTGCCGCCCCAGAAGGGTTCGTTGCCAAGGAAATGTACCGTCTCTTCAGAGGCGATCCCACTGAAGGCCGGGGTCTGTTCGGTAGAGCCTTCACCCGTGGTGCAAGCGGCAAGGCCGAACACCAGCAGAGTGGCGGGGACCAGCGATACAAGTCGGGGCATAATCATCCTGTCTGCTCCAGCAATCTCACCTGTTTTGCTCGCAGCGCGTCGATCTGCGCGGCGAAAGGCTCGATATGGCGGGCATAGGGTGCCGCGCCGCGCGACCCGCCCTTACCCACCGGCTTGCGCACCTGTGCCGCGCTGAATGTCGGCACCGGCTGGGTGCGGTTCTCGGGCGCAAGGTAGCTTTCGTTCCACGCGATGCCAAGCCAGTCGAACAATCGCGCGCCCTGCCCGGCCGGATCCGCGACCAGCGCCGCATGGTCGAGCAGCAGTATCTCCAGCCCTTCCCCCTCCCATGCGGCAATCGCATCGAGCATATAGTCGAGATGATCGAGTATCTGCCCGAAATCGGCCGCATAGTCATAGGCAGAGGAGAAACCGCGCAAATAGATCGACAGCGCCACATCTGCCGGATCGCGTAGTGATGCACCGAAGCGAGCGTGTGGGTGAACACGCGCAATGCTGCCCGCGACGGCAAGATTCGACGGATTTTTGTCGACGATCAGCCCGGCATCAGCACCCAGCAATCGGGTCAGACCTCGCCGGTCGGCCTGCTCCAGCTCGGTATAGAGTGCTGCTTTCTGCGTGGCGACCATCCCCGCGATTTCTGCGGTGCGCCACAGCAGGTGTGGTAACAGCGCGCCCCGCTCACCCGCGCTTGCCACTTGCGGAGCAGCGGCGAGGATGGACTGCACCAGTGACTGACCCGAACGCGGTGCCCCGCAGAGGTAGAAATGCGGTGTCGCATCGACGGAGACCTCCACCGGGGGGACATCGCGATAAAGCTGTAAATGCGTCTCCAGTGTGCCGCGCCAATCGCGCGGCTCGGCTGTTGGGACCAACGCATTGCCCTGCGTCGCCAGTTCCCACGCGCGGTCAGGGTCTCCCGCCCGATCGTGATATTGCGCCAATGCCAGTAGCAGTTCACCGCGCACCGGGGCAGGCATCGCATCGCTGCCGGCAATCGAACCGATCCGGGCGAGCAGGGCGTCGTCCACCGCATCGTTATAGCCCAGCAACTGAACCATCAATTCGGGCGAGCCGGCATTGGTCTCGAGCGCGCGCTCGATGATAACCCGCGCGGCGTCTGGCCCATCGGTCCACAGCGCCAGCGGGGCGAGCAGCGCTGCTGCCTCTCCATCGCCCCGATCACGTGCCACCAGCGCTTCACCGATGGCAGTCGCCTCCGGGTAGTACATTGCCCCCTGATAGAGCCGCGCCAGCAGCAGGGCATCCGCCCGCCCCTGCGCATCGGCAGCGGCGATATCGGGCGGCTGGATACGCTGTGCCTGATCGATAGCGCCGTGCATGTCCCCCGTCGCGTGGAGGCATTGCGCAAAATTGCGGATCACCGCCTTCGCAGCGTTTGGCCCGGCGACGAACGGCTGGAGGACGGCAATCGCTTCGGCATAGTGCCCGGCCAGCACCAGCGCATTGCCTAGCGCCAGCTTGAGCGGAGCCATCCCGCCCGACAACCGTACCGCCTCGCGATGTTCGGCCACCGCCGCATCCATCTGCCCCGCTCGCTCGAGCCCGCACGCAAGGTTGTAGCGGAACATGGCCTCGCCCGGTTCGGCGGTCACAGCGGCCTGGAGATGCGGCAACGCCTGCTCAACCGCGCCAGTCGTCAGCAAGGCCAGCCCGAACATCGAACGCGCTTCGGTTTGGGTGCGGGTGTCCAGCCCACCGGCCAGCGCCCGTTCCAGCAGTGAGCAAGCCTCTGCCGCCCGCCCGGCGCGCAACGCAGCTTCCGCCTGGTCGACCAGCGCGCTCATTTGCACGCATCCCGCTCGTTACATCGTGCCATGCGCCGCGCTGTGCTTAGCAGCGCGCGACAAGTCAACCGGCGCTGCCGATGGACATGCAGCCAGCGTCAGAAGCGACAGTAATGGAACTGGCCCGATCGATTGCCGATATTGCGTTCGAGTGTTGAGGCGCAGCTGCGCACGAGCCGCGTCTGGCATGACAGTTCGCGCGCCTGACGCATCGAGGATCGCGTATCGGTACCGGCGGCCTCGGTCGCGCAGCGGGCCTTCATTTCCTTGACCCATGCATTGTGCAGTGAATCGAGATCCTTCTGGAAGCTCACCGGCATGGCGGTCCACACCGCATTGATCCGTTCGGATGCAAGCTTGCGCTGGACCTGCGCCGAATTGAGCGCGGCCGCACCTTCGGCCTCGAACGCCTGCTTGGCCTCGTTCTCCATCTGCTGCTCCGCCAGTTCGGCCTCGCGCACTTCGCGTTCCGCTTCCGCCTTGGCCATGTCCTCCGCTATCTTCTCTTCGCGGATTTCGTCGGCGAGGAGGTAGGATGCCAGCGTCTCGCCAAGGAAAGACAGCGCCGGGGAATCATCGTCCATCTCGGCAAACAGCTTCTCGCCATCGTCGGTCGGCTGGATGAAATAGTCGAATTCGGTGGTGTAGGTGCCGCCGCGACGCTTCATCTTGTAGCGGTTGGCCAGTTCGCGCACCGTACCCATTTCTGCCATCGAACGCACTTCGTTGGCCTTCTTCTCGACCACATCGGGCAGTTCGAGCGACAGTGTCGCGCGGCAGCTGTAGCGATCGCTATCGGGGTCGTCGCGCGATGTGCGCACATCGTTGAGGGCGATCTTGATCCGTTTCACTGCGTTCTCAAGCTCCGTCGCATCGTACGAACCGAGCTCCTTGCGCGCATCGAGCTCGTTCTGGATCGAATATTCCAGCTCCTCCTTGAGCAGGTCGTCGATCAGTTCCTTCGCCTCGGGGCTGCCGCACTCCGAAGAGCTCGTCATGTTGCACCCGCCCAGCAGGACAAGCACCGGCATCAACCCCGCAATCAGCAGCTTTTTCATCGAATCCCCCGAGAAACCTTGTAGGACACTCAAGTAAAACCCGGCAGACGAGTCAAGCACATGCCCGATATTCCAACGCCTTCGACCCCGCTCACCGGACAATGCCTGTGCGGCGCGGTGCGGATCACCATCGAACAGCCGCGCAGCGGCATCGATGTGTGCCATTGCCGCATGTGCCAGCGATGGGGCGGCGGGCCGTTCTTCAGCCTCCATTCGGTCAAGCAGGCCGCCATGGCGATCGAGGGCGCAGAGCATGTCACGGCCTATCGCTCTTCCGAATGGGCGGAGCGTGCCTTCTGCAAGACCTGCGGCAGCAACCTCTATTACCACTTCATCCCCGGTGAGCATTTCAGCTTCATGGCCGGCTTGTTCGAGCTGCCCGAAGATTGGGGCATCGATGAGCAGATCTTCGTCGACGAACAGCCCGCCTGGGCGCAGCTCGCCGCCGACTCCCCGCGCAAGACCGGCGCCGAGGTGATCGAGGAAGCCAAAACCGCCGGATACGACTTCGACTGACTGGCTATCGGCTTGCTCGCGGCTTGCCGCCACCTTGCCAACGACTTCACCGGTTGACTGGACACCCGTTTGCCGACAGGCACGATCCATGACCAGCAACGACGAAGACTATGTCTATGACGAGGAAAGCGGCGAATGGATGCCGCAGTCCGAATTCGATGCCAAACAGGCCGCTGCCGAGGCGGTGGAGGTGCGCGATGCGGTGGGCAATTTGCTGGCCGATGGCGATGCGGTGACGCTGATCAAGGACCTGACGGTCAAGGGCGCGGGCCAGACGCTCAAGCAGGGCACCGTAATCCCCTCGATCCGGCTGACCGGCGATGCGCAGGAAATCGACTGCAAATATCCCGGCATCAAGGGGCTGGTGCTGCGCGCGGAGTTCGTGCGCAAGCGGTGATCGACCTGCCTCCCGCTGCCGGGTGTTGACAGGTCTGACACAGTCCTGCGGCCCAATCGGGCCAGAAGCGTAAACTTGTGCGCAAACGTGTCACCTTGGCGGGCACAACCGTCACCTTGCGCGTGCCGATGTGTCACCTTGCCTGCCGGAACTGTCACCTTGCACCGGCAAATCTGTCACCTTGCGCCGCGCCCGGCCCGTCTCGCGCGCGATCCGCCATGGCTCGTCCAGCCCCGGATAACGCGCGAGCAGGCGATAAGCCGACTGGCGGCTCATCCCCACCGCGCGCGCCGCCGCTGCGACCTTGCCGCATCGCGCAAGCGCATCGAAAAAGGCGCGGATCTTGGGCGGCGTCCAGCGATACTCCGCATTGCTGCGAGGCAGCCGGTGATTGGCCGGTGGGGCGGGCGAGAAAAAGGCTGGCTGGGTCATCGCGCAGCATAGGCCACAGCATGGCGTGTGTAGGAAAGTGTTTTTGCGGCTTGCGGCGCACCCGGCTATCGCGTTGGCATGGAACCCCCAACCATCCCGCCCATCACCATCCTCGTCGATGCCGATGCCTGCCCGGTTAAGGAGGAGGTCTACCGCGTCGCCGAGCGGTACAAGGCACCCCCTCACGATGTGCACGTCCGCGTGGTCAGCAACAGCCCCTTCCGCGTGCCGGTGAGCGAGCGGGTCAGGCGCGTGGTCGTCTCGGATGGTTTCGATGCTGCGGACGACTGGATTGAAGAGAATGCAGGGCCGCGCGCCGTCGTGATCACCGCCGACATCCTGCTGGCCGACCGCTGCCTCAAGGCGGGTGCGACGGTGCTGCGCCACGACGGCAAGCCCTTCGACGCCGCCAGCATCGGCAGCGCCCCAAAACATTGGCGCCACCCGCGCCATCATGGAAGACCTGCGCGCCGGAATGGATGGCCCATTGGGAGGGAGCGGAGGCGGCCCGCCGCCGTTCAGCAAGGCGGGAGTCGGAGCCGCAGGCGGAGACGGCCAAAGGCCACCTGCACGGTCGAACTTCCTGCAGGCGCTGGACCGGGTGCTGGTGAAGATGGGGAACTAGCCCGTCAGCCTAACCCTGCCGCTGGTGACACACGCCGAGGTTTTCGAACAGCATCCGGGTCTTGCCCGCATCGCCCTCGACAAAACCGGTAAACCTTTCGAGCGCGGCATCGGCGGCGCTCTTGAATTTCTCGCTGCGCTGGTCCCCCTCCCCCGCATCGCGCGCAAAGCCGATCGAGCGGATCAGCATCGCATCGGCCTTGAAATCGGGGCCGAGCTGCTGCCAGCTGGCCTCGGGCAACAGATCCCTGCCGCGCATGAAATGCATCACGTCCCAATAGGCCGCGCACATGCGTTTCTCGCCCGTGGTTTGCGGGGTGATCCCGCTGGTCTTGCCGGTCTCGTAAGCCTGCTGCGCCAGCGCAAGGTCGGGGCCAGGCTGGGCAAAAGCGGCGGGTGCTGCAAGCATGGGCACTGCAAACGCGGCCATGGCAGCGATGCCGGACGTCAGGGCGGACTTGCAGGACATGGCGGCTCCCCTCGCAATGCGTGTGCCGCACTTATTGCGCTTGCGGGGCCGGGACTCAAGGCCCGGTGGAAAGCTGGCGTCAGGCCAGATGCGTGCGGCTATCGCGTTGGCATGGAACCCATCACCATACTCGTCGATGCCGATGCCTGCCCGGTGAAGGAGGAGGTCTACCGCGTCGCCGAGCGGTACAAGGCCCCCCCTCACGATGTGCACGTCCGCGTGGTCAGCAACAGCCCCTTCCGCGTGCCGGTGAGCGACCGGGTGAAGCGGGTGGTGGTTGGAAGTAATCTCGGGTCGCACAGCGACCCGCAAGGGCGACCGCCCGCCGGCCGGTTAGGCCGAAAGCCAAGCTGGGCGGATGCCCGGCGCCCGGCGCCTGAGGGTCCAAAATACGACGCAGCCGATGACTGGATTGCAGAGAATGCAGGGCCGCGCGCCGTGGTGATCACCGCCGACATATTGCTCGCCGAACGCTGCCTGAAGGCGGGCGCGACCGTGCTGCGCCACGACGGCAAGCCCTTCGACGCCGCCAGCATCGGCAGCGCCATCGCCACCCGCGCGATTATGGAAGACCTGCGCGCCGGGATGGACGGGGTGGGTGGCGGGCCTCCGCCGTTCAGCAAGACGGATAGGTCGCGGTTCCTGCAGGCGCTGGACCGGGTGCTGGTGAAGTTGGGTCGATAGAATTAGGCATTAAGTCCCTAGAACTCGAATTCTTCTATTTGACAGACTACTTAAATTCGGATTTCTATATCTCAATAGGGGATATACGATGCCGACACCCGCGAAAAAGTCGATAAAATATTCCATTCATCTCGCTCGTGCGCAGGTGAAAAATTTGGACGATTTTCTAACGGACAATGCCAAAGCAACTGTGACAGAAATTCCTCCTAGGTCGGATTTCGGCTTCGAGATGAAGCTCTTTTATGTCCCACGATTCCCAAACACCCCGGAGTGGGCAAAACTTCTCGATCAGCATTTGGCCATTGATGGCAAAATCAAAACTTCAAGTGTGTCAGCAGCCTTACTCTTTAAACGCAAGAATCGAGTTTTTGCGTGCGCATACGGTTTCGGTCACACACTGCTTGATGCAGACAAACGGGAGAATGAGTTCGGTCTCTTGATTGCAGCGAATGCACTGTCCGACGAGAATGTTAAACTCGTTGAGAAAGCAAACCTTGGAAGCGTCATTCGCGACGCAACGCAAGCCGCTGGCGTAACAAATCTAAACGAATTTAACGTCGATCGAGCTTTGAGCCTCATACGAAAACTTAGCGGGAGCAGTTCTAAAGTAGGAACGTCACTAAGCGGATCGTCATCGATCACTCTAACATCTGAGTTTGAACCTCCCGAACTCACCAAACTAGCTGAAACGCTGCTCAGCCTGTTTCAAGACAAAGCTTATCAAAAAACCGGCTTTGGTATCATCGATAAAATCAAGCCGGTCCGTGACATTCTCCTTGTCGACAAACTCGACCAATCCCTTGTGACTGACCTTGCCGGTCACGACCCGTCCTTCGAACTTGGGATGCCCGAATTAGCGACCGAGCCCATGGGAAGAATATCTTTGACCGGCACCGGCGCAGCCACCAACTTTGCCGATCTGAACCTCGCATTGGCGATAGATTTTTTAGGAAAACCCACATCGGTGGGTGATCTGCACAAGCCCAAAGTGCGGCTTCACAGCATCGATGATAAATATGTAATCAAAGACTGGTCAATTTATCGCGGTCTTGTGGGTTCATTAGAGATCAATAATGCACGATATGCGATCAATGAAGGTACATGGTATCGCATTGATAAGCTCTTGATCACCTCGGCAAACGACGCGTTCGACAAGACATCAACCGGGCTGGACACGAATTTCGATCCATGGCCCGTCAAAATTGTTAAGGAAAAAGGAAAGAAGCCAAAATCGTACTACATACGAGAATATGACTACAATAAGGAGTGTTCAAACTCGAAAGAAGGGATGCACCTCTTTGACACTGATCTTTTCCCAGTCCCTGGAAATCCAGGGCCAGGGATTGAAATTTGCGACCTCATTGATCTGACGAACAAACGCCTAATACATGTGAAGCGTAGCGGCAGGCGATCAAGCGTCATCAGCCACTTCCTCAACCAAGGCGCTCACTCGGCCCGGTTGCTGAAGACCTACCCAAAAATAAAAAACGAACTTTTCGAAAAGCTGCGCAAAGTAGCAGACAAAGCTAAAGTCGATGAGGCCGAAGCATGTTTTCCAGATGGATGGACGATCGAATTCAAGCTTGCTGATAAGCCGAACGCAAAAGGCGAATACATAATTCCTTTTTTCTCGCGAATATCACTTGATGAGGCTCGTCGTGAAATTCTCGCCTTAGGTTATAGAGCCGTAGAAATGTCATTCATAAGGTTGTCGAGCGATTCTGCAGCAAGCAAGCCGAAAAATTAGTCCTCCGGCAAATACAACTCCCGCCCCTTCTCCCGATACACCTTACTCATCTCCGCCATCCCCTTGAGCGCAGCCTCGCGGCTTGCCGCTGCTGCCTCCGCGCCGCTTTGCATACTGGCGATGAAGCCATCCGCGCCCTGGTTTTGCTTGCTCGCGAAATCGCGCACGTCCTGGCTTATCTTCATGCTGCAGAATTTCGGGCCGCACATGCTGCAGAAATGCGCGGTTTTCGCACCTTCTGCAGGCAGGGTCTGGTCGTGATATTGCTCGGCCGTGTCGGGGTCGAGGCTGAGGTTGAACTGGTCGCGCCAGCGGAATTCGAAGCGGGCTTTCGACAGCGCGTCGTCGCGGACCTTGGCGGCCGGGTGGCCCTTGGCGAGGTCGGCGGCGTGGGCGGCGAGCTTGTAGGTCACCACGCCCACCTTCACATCGTCGCGGTCGGGCAGGCCGAGATGCTCCTTGGGCGTGACGTAGCAGAGCATGGCGGTGCCGTACCAGCCGATCTGCGCCGCGCCGATGCCGCTGGTGATGTGGTCGTAACCCGGCGCAATATCGGTGACGAGCGGCCCGAGGGTGTAGAAGGGCGCTTCGCCGCACACCTCAAGCTGCTTGTCCATATTCTCCTTGATCTTGTGCATGGGCACGTGGCCCGGCCCCTCGATCATCACCTGCACATCCTGCTTCCACGCGCGGTGGGTCAGTTCGCCCAGCGTGTAAAGCTCGGCAAATTGCGCTTCGTCGTTGGCATCGGCGATGGAGCCGGGGCGCAGGCCATCGCCGAGCGAATAGGCGATGTCATAGGCCTTCATGATCTCGGTGATCTCGTCGAAATGTTCGTAGAGGAACGATTCCTTGTGATGGGCGAGGCACCATTTCGCCATGATCGATCCGCCGCGCGAGACGATGCCCGTCACCCGCTTGGCCGCGAGCGGGACATAGGGCAGCCGCACCCCGGCGTGGATGGTGAAATAGTCGACGCCCTGCTCGGCCTGCTCGATCAGCGTGTCGCGGAACACTTCCCATGTCAGGTCTTCGGCCACGCCGCCGACCTTTTCCAGCGCCTGGTAGATCGGCACGGTGCCGATGGGGACGGGGCTGTTGCGGATGATCCATTCGCGCGTGTCGTGGATATTGCGCCCGGTCGAAAGGTCCATCACCGTGTCCGCGCCCCAGCGGATCGACCACACCATCTTGTCGACTTCGCTGGCCACGTCCGATGCCACCGCGCTGTTGCCGATATTGGCGTTGATCTTGACGAGGAAATTGCGCCCGATCGCCATCGGTTCGCTTTCCGGGTGGTTGATGTTGTTGGGGATGATCGCCCTGCCCCGCGCCACCTCGTCGCGGACGAATTCGGGCGTGATGAGGTCGGGGATGGCCGCACCCCAGCTCTGCGCGCCTTCGCGGTTGGCGGCGATCAGCTCTGCCGCCATTTCGCGGCCAAGGTTCTCGCGCTCCGCAACATATTCCATCTCGGGCGTGATGATGCCCCGGCGGGCATAGTGCATCTGGCTGACATTCGCCCCCGCTTTCGCGCGGAGGGGACGCTTGACGACATTGGGGAATGCAGGGACGCCGCCGCTGCGGTCTGGCCCTAACTGGCCGTTATCTTCCGGCTTCACCTCGCGCGCGCCATATTCTTCGACATCGCCGCGCGCCATGATCCACTCGCGGCGCAGCTGGGGCAGGCCCTTGTTGATGTCGATCTGCGCTTGCGGATCGGTATAGGGGCCGGAGGTGTCATAGACCCGCACGCTGGGCTCATCGCCCTCAAGGTCGATCTCGCGCATGGCGACGCGGATGCCGCTACCGGTGCGCGCGCCGACATGGACCCTGCGGCTGCCCCGGATCGGCCCGGTGGTGACGCCTATTTCGATGTGGCTGTTGATGTCGGCCATGCGAAGTCTCTCCTACGGGCGGAGTGCGGACTTCCGGCGTGAACCGCACCGCTCCCTCCGCCGATGCTAATCGGTTCAGGTTCGACGGGTCGTGGGGCGCTACACCCACCTCTCAGCGCAAGCGCGCTCCCCGGGGATGGGCGGGTGATAGACCCTCAGCGCGGGCACGTCTAGGCCGCATGACATGACCCTGCTCTACCGCCTCGATGCCAGCGCCGCCGACATCGCCCGGCGCTTCGGCGCACGCGTGGGCGATGACCCGTGGAATGGCGGATATTGTACGCCGGGCAAGTTCGCGCCGGTCATCACCGCAGGGCGCGAGTTCATCGCCGGGCCGCGACCGGCTGGCAGGCGGCTCGAACCGCGCATGGTCCCGCGCCTGTGGGGCGTGATGCCGCCGCCCTCCGCGGGCGATCCCACGCGGCTGGTCGCAACCCTGCGCAACCCGGACAGCCCGTTCTGGATCGGCAATCTGCGCAACAGCGAGTTCCGCTGCCTGATCCCGGCAACCGCCTTCATGGAATGGGGCAATGGCACCGATTACGAGGGTCGCCGCCTGAAGCACTGGTTTGCGCCCGAGGGTGAGGAAATCTTCGCCATGGCCGGGGTTTGGAAGGATGATGAAGTGCCCGGCTTCGCGCTGCTGACCCTCGATGCAGCCGGACTGCCCAAGCGCGCCGGTTGCCGCTCGATGCCGCTTGTCCTGCCCGATGACGAGGAGGCGCGGCAGGCCTGGCTGCATGGCGGGCGGGACAGCGCAAGCAAGCTGCTCGACAACCACGCCGCCGACGGCTTGCGCGAACTGGCCCGGGGCTGAGCGCTGCCGCCCGGCTATTTGCGATCGAGCGAGATCACCGCAGCGGTGAAGCGCGAGATGCACACCAGCTTGCCATTTTCGTCGGTGATCCGGATCGACCAGATTTGCGTCGTACGCCCGATATTTTCCGCCCTGGCGGTGGCGGTGACATAGCCTTCATAGGCCGGGCGGACGTGGTTGGCATTGATCTCCAACCCGACCGCGACATGCTTTTCGCGGTCGATGCAGAAACTTGCCGCGACAGAGCCGACGGTCTCGGCCAGCACCACCGATGCACCGCCATGCAGCCGCTTGAAAGGCTGCTGGGTGCGCTCGTTCACCGGCATGCGAGCCGAAATCCAGTCATCGCCCGCCTCGATGAATTCGATGCCGAGGAAGCCCGGCATGCACCCATCGCCCAGTCGGGTCATCGGTTCGAGGAGCGGGCTTTCGCCGTTCCACCAGATCGCTTTGCTGCTCATGCCGGCATGTGTGGCGCAGTGCGGCTGCGCTGTAAATCATGCCGTAACGTCAACCTGCTGCGGTCAGGCGACCTCCGGTTCACGCTGTGCAGCATGCTCGCCGGTGTAGCGGAACTCCGGCCCGGCAAGGTCGATCTTCGGGAAATCGTCGCGCTCGCTCCAGTAATCCTGCGTGTGGCGCCATTCGGGCCGGTCGCCTGCCATGGGCATGCGATCCATCCCGCGCTTGAGATAGCCGGGATTGAAATTATCCGGGTCGATCCACGGCCCCAACTGCATCGCCCCGGCCCCGCCGGGCGGCGAGACCTCGACCCGGCTCGCGCCATTCTCGCGCATATGCCGGAGCAGGTGGCAGACGAAATCGCCCATCATGTCGACCCGCAAGGTCCAGCTGGCACGGAAATATCCCATCACCCACACCATGTTGGGCACGCCGGTGAACATCATCCCGCGATAGGTCAGCGTATCGTGCCAGTCGATTGTCTCGCCATCGACAGTGACATCCATATTGCCCATCACCGACAGGTTGAAGCCGGTGGCTGCGACTATGATGTCCGCCTCGATCTCCTCGCCCGAAGCGGTCAGCACGCCCTTTTCGGTGAAGCGGTCGATCGTGTCGGTGACGACGCTCGCCTTGCCGGCCTTCACCGCCTGGAACACATCGCCATCGGGGCAGAAGGCGAGCCGCTGCTGCCACACGCGATATTTGGGCGTGAAATGCGGTTCGAACTCGAAATCCTCGCCCGCATAGGCGCGGATCAGTTCCTTCAGCTCCTCGAACACGGCATCGGGTTCCTCGATGCAGCGTTTGGTCAGCATATCCTGGTCGTGCATGATCTGCTGGCGCACCACCCGGTGGACGGTCGGCTCATCGACGCCGATTTCGCGCAGGCGATCGGCCAGTTCGTTCTGGTTGGGGTGACAGAAGAAATAGGTCGGCGAACGCTGCAGCATGGTGACATGCGCCGCACTCTTGGCAAATTCGGGCAGCACGGTGGCCGCCGTCGCGCCCGATCCGATTACCAGCACGCGCTTCCCGGCATAATCGGTTGCCGGATCCCACAACTGGGCGTGGACGAACTGGCCCTTGTAGTCGTCCAGCCCCTTCCAGTCGGGGATATAGGGCGTCTCGTGGTCGTAATAGCCAGAACACATCCACAGGAAGTTGCAGGTGAAAGTGACATCTGCCCCGTCGCTGTTGCGGGTTGCGACGACAGTCCACAGATCGCTCTCGCGCGAGAAGGAGCAGCTGCGGATACGGTGGCCGTAGCGGATGTGCTCGCCGATCCCGTTCTCTTCGATCACCTCGCCCATATAGGCGAGGATTTCCTGCGCCGTGGCAATCGGCGGGCCGATCCATGGCTTGAAGCGGTATCCGAAGGTGTAGAGATCGGAATCCGACCGCACGCCGGGGTATTTGTGCGTTTCCCACGTGCCGCCAAACGTGTCCTTCATCTCGAGCACGGCATAGCTCATCTGCGGACATTGATCCTGCAAGTGAAAGGCGGACCCGATCCCGGAAATCCCCGCTCCCACGATCAGCACATCGACATGGGTCACCTGCGCATCGCTGCGAATATCGGCCACTGCATTCATTACCGGCACTCCTCTCTCACCTTCGCCCGAATCGCAGGATTGGGCGAGCGGCGCATTGACGTGCATCAAACACGCAAAAAGGGGCGGCACCGTGTCCGGGCCGCCCCATCGCATCGACATTCGTTATTCCGGCACCAGTCTCGCGTGGCAAAATCCGTCCGCTTATCGGAAGGCCGCGCCCGGCCTGTCTCCGGCAGCGATCAGGGCGAGAGCCAGCACCAGCGCACAAATCGTCCCGCTTGCCCCGGCGGCCATCAGCATCGCATTGCCCTGCGCCATGGCGAGCAGGTTGGCGATGACCGAAACCAGTCCGGTGAGCAGCGCCAGCCAGCCGCCGATACGCGGTGCCATCTGCGGGCAGCGGGCGAGTTCCCAGCCCAGCGCCATCGCGCCCAGTCCGGCCAACAGCTTGGCCAGGAAATAAAAGAAGAACGCGCCGGAAACGAAGGTGAAGAACAGGCCGTTCTCGCCGCCTCCGGCCAGTGCCGCAGGCTGGAACATCGCCAGCCCGAACCCGATCTGGACGAGGTTGAACAGCCCCGCAGCCGCAAGGCACGCCCACAGCCAGCCGCGTGAGGGTTCGCGCACCAGCGCCACCACCCCGCCCAGCATGATCGCCACGAACGCGACAGACTCGGTCGTCCAAACCAGCGTCACGCCGGTACCGTGATCGGCGAAATAGCGCAGCACATCGGCATTGGTGAGGCCTGCCGCCGGATCGGCGGGTTTGGGGCCGCCAAGCAGTGCCATATAGGCCACCTGCAAGACGACGGTCACCAACAGCGCGGCGGCGACAAGCCACCGCGCCGATGCTCCATGGGTCCGCTCGCCCACCTTACTTCTGCGCCGCGATCCAGCGGTCGATCTTGGCCTCGAGCACCGGCAACGGCAATGCGCCGGTGTTCAGCACCTGGTCGTGGAAAGCGGGCAGGCTGAACTTGTCACCCAGCGCATCCTCCGCCCGCTTGCGCAGTTCCTGGATCTTGAGCGCGCCGACCTTGTAGGCGAGCGCCTGCGAGGGAATGGCGATATAGCGTTCGACCTCGGCCACCACTTCGGTGCGGGTCATGCCCGAATTTTCAAGCATGAAGTCGATCGCCTGTTCGCGCGTCCAGCCCTTGGCGTGGAGCCCGGTGTCGACCACTAGCCGCATCGCGCGCAGCTGTTCGTCCTGCAGTGTGCCATAGCGGTTCCACGGATCTTCGTAGAAGCCCATTTCCTTGCCCAGCGTCTCCGAATAGAGCGCCCAGCCCTCGACATAGGCGGTGTTGCCGCCAAAGCGCATGAAGGCGGGAAGGTCGGTGTTTTCCTGCGCGAGGCTGATCTGGAAGTGATGCCCCGGCGCGCCTTCGTGCAGGTAGAGCGTGACATTGCCTGTCGTCAGGCGGCTCGGCAGGTCATAGGCGTTGAAATAGAAGGTGCCGGGACGCGAGGCATCGGGCGAACCGCCCTGGTACGAACCGCCGGCCTGGAACTGCTCGACCGACTCGTCATACGGCTTGATCAGCAGCGGCGTCTTGGGCAGCACGTTGAAATAGTCGCCGATCTTCTCGTCGACCTGCTTGCCGATATCGTAATAGCTCTGCGTCAGCGCCTCACGGCTCTTCGGCTTGAATTTTTCATCGGTGCGAACATAGTCGAAGAATTCGTTGAGCGTGCCGTCGAAGCCGACTTCGGCCTTGATCTCTTCGAGCCCGTTCTTGACCCGCGCCACTTCGCTCAGGCCGAGATTGTGCAGGTAATCGGCGGTCAACGGCAGGGTGGTCGTCTGTTCGATAAGCTGGGCGTAAAGCGCCTCGCCACCCTTCATCTGGCTGAGGCCAACGCTGCCGCGTGCCACCGGCAGATATTCGTCACGCAGGAAGTCGCGCACCCGTTCATGCGCTGCGTAGATTTCCTTCGTCTTGGCTTCATAGGCGGTGGTCAGGCGGGCCTTGTCTTCATCCGAGAAACCTTCCGGGAAGTTCTTGACCGGTTTCATGAACTGGGAGTCCTCGACCGGCATTTCGAGCAGCGTATCGAGCTGCTGGACGACGATGCCGATGGTCAGGCTGGTTTCGAGCACGCCGCTTGCCATCCCTTCGCGCGAACGCTCGATCGCCCGGTCGGAAATCGCGATATAATCGTTGTGGCGACTAAGGTTATCCTCGTAATTCGCCAGCGTCTTGAACTCCGCCGCACTGTCGCCGCTGGCGAAGTCGGGGTAGAAGGTGTGGAAGCCGAAGAAGTGGTTGATCGGGCGCACTTCGGTTAGCGCGCGGATCTCGTCGGTCTGGCCGCGCAGCCCCGATTCCTGCGTATATTTGAAGACGTCATAGGCAAGCTGGTCGGTTTCATCGAGCTTGCTGCGATCGATCAGTTCGAGCTTGGCAAGGTTGAGCTGGGTGTCGAGCCGGTTGGCGTAGAAATTGCTGTCGGTGAGGAAATCGCCGAGTTTGCCTGCATTTTCGTCATCACCGCGAAACAGCCGCCCGATGGGATTGATTTCAAGGCCGCGCGCGTCGGAATCCTCGAACAGTTCATGCAGCTTGTCATGCTCGCTCTTGGGGGCTGCCTCTTCGGCAACCGCTTCGGCGTGGTGATCGGCGAGCGCCGGCGCAGCGGGCAGCGCAAAAGCGGCGGTTGCCAGCAAGGCAAGACGGATTGTTTTCATGGTTGGTCCCCGTTTTTCGATATGACAGCCTGCCCCTGCACGGATTGCACCAGGCTGAATTGCAGATTTGCGCTAGTCGGCTGCATTCGGCCAATCGATCCGCGCTCGACCAACGGCCTGAAGCGGTCGACGGGGGCAGGCCGGGACTGTTTGGCTCAGCCGCCGCGATTGAAACGAATGTCGGTGGCAATGAAGGGATCGTCCACCTTGTCGTATCTCGTCCGGTCGGCTGTGCAGACGAAATCGAGATAATGGGCGGCAGCGGTCTGTGGCTGGACAGGTCTGAAACTCACCGGCAGCTCCGCCGTCGCGCGCAACTTGTGGTCCAGCCCGAACGCCGAACCTCTCACATTTGCCTGTTTGCGCCCATCGCAATCGATCTTCATCCGCATCTCGACGTAATATGTGTTCTTGGGTTCGGTATTGGGCAAGGCGTCCTGGTAGCCCATGAACGAGGTGAGATCCCTGACAGATCCATCTGCGACAATGCTGTCTGCATCGATGTAGTGCGCAGCGCCTGCCGTCGAGGCAACGAAGCGCCAGTCCTCTGCATGGGCCGGTGCTGCCGCAACTGCCGCCAACACCGCCAATATTGCTCGCCTTTTCATCATGTCCGGTCTGCCCCTTTGCTGCCGGCGATCACTATTCCACGTTCGGTCTGTGCGGTCCAGTTGCTGACCTGCTTTCAGTCGAGGCAGAAGCGGTCCCCGCGCCGGGCGACGCTGAAGCCGCGCTGTCCAACCTGTGCGCTTTCGAGGCTGTCGGCATATCGGATAGGGTTGGTGTGGTTGTAGTGAATGAAATGGACCCGTGCGCGGCGTTCGGGTGGCATATCCTGCAGCATATCCATCGTCGCGCTTACGCGCGGATGCGGGATCTCGGACATATCGCGACCGACCCCGTTTTCATCGAGCAGTTCGTTGTCATCCCAGAAGGTCGCGTCGATAAACACATGGTCGAACGCATCGACCTTGTTGCGCAGCGAGTTCGAGAGGCTCGCGGCCTGCCACGCCTCCCAGCTGTCGATATCGGGCAGGTAGAGGAACGTCTTGCCTGCGGTCAGCACCATGAAACCGACCGTTTCGGAATATTCGTCACGATGCGGAACCTCGAACGGGACCACGATCAGCCCTTGCCCGATCACCACAGACTGGCTGGATGACATCTCGCCGATGTCGATATTCCCCAGCTCGACCAGCTGGTTCCACGGGCCGTTATCGCGCAGGAACTGTGCCATGCGGGGCATGGCATAGACGGGCACGCCCTTCGCCCCCGCCGCCTCCCGCCCGAGATGCGCGAGGCCGAGATAATGCCCGATATGCGCATGGGTCAGGAATATACCGTCGACCAGCTTCCCGCTCATCGGCGGATAGATCGTGTCCAGTTCGATCAACTGCGAGGTGATCGCGGGCGTCGCGTCGAACAAATAGCGTTTGCCCTCTTCCCGGTCGATCAGGCCGAGCGAGCTGGGCAGCAGCACCGGCCCTTCATCCCCCGCATGGCCGATCTGCGGAGCGCCTGCATCCTGCCCGGCGCCAAGGACGACCAGTTCGCGCTGGCACTGCCCTGGCTCCTGTGCATGAGCCGTTCCGACCAGCGCCAGCGCAGCCAGTGCCGCGAGGTGGCGGATCACTCGATCACCCGCCCGCGCACCATCACCCAGTCGACCTGCTCCAGCACGGTCACATCGGCCAGCGGGTTGCCTTCGACCGCGATGATGTCTGCCGAATAGCCCGGGGCCAGCCGCCCGATCTCACCATCCATCTCGAGCACCCTGGCCGCCACGGTGGTCGCGCTGGCCAGCGCCTCGCGGTCGCTCATGCCCTGCGCTTTCATCAGCGCGAATTCCTGTGCGTTGCGGCCATGCTCGAACACCCCGGCATCGGTGCCGAAGGCGATTGGCACGCCCCATTGGCGTGCGCGGCCCATGAACACTTTGGCAGTCTCGGCCACTGCTTCGATCTTCGCCTCGACCACCGGGGTGTAGATGCCCTTGCCCAGCCGCTCGGTCACACCCTTGAACGCCATCAGCGTGGGGACCAGCACCGTGCCATTGGCCTTCATCGCATCGGCGGCTTCCTTGTCGAGATAGGTGCCGTGCTCGATCGTATCGATCCCCGCTTTCGCTGCCTGCTCGATCCCCCGCGCGCCATGAGCATGCGCCATCACCTTGAGGCCGAGCGAATGGGCGGTATCGGCAATCGCGGTCATTTCCTCCGGCGTGAAATGCGCCTCCAGCCCCCTGCCCTGCTGGCTCAGCACGCCGCCGGTCGCGGTGATCTTGATCACATCGGCCCCGTTCTGGCTGGCGAGCCGGACCTTGGCCGCACATTCGACCACGCCGGTGCAATTGAAGCCGGGATCGAGCACCTCGTTCACTTCGGGTCGGAAGCCGTTGACGTCGCCATGCCCGCCAATGATCGCCAGTGGCACACCCGCCGCAACGATGCGCGGTCCGGGGATCATCCCCTCCGCTGTGCCGCGCCGCAGGGCAAAGGCGGTATCCGGCCCGCTCCCCGCCTCACGCACGGTGGTGAACCCGGCAAGCGCGGTGATCCGCGCGTTCTTTGCGCCAACGACCACACCCCATTCGTCCGGCTCGACCGCTTCCTTCCAGAAATCGCCGCCCGGATCGCCGGTGAGATGGACGTGGAGGTCGATCAGGCCGGGCAGGACGGTCTTGGTACCAAGGTCGACAACGCGATCCGCGTCATCGAAGGGCTGCTTGCCCGGCACTATGCTGATGATCCGCCCGTCCGTGACAGTGATTGTCGCCGGCCCGGTCGGATTGCTCGCGGCATCGGCCACGACCGAACCGGCATAGATGATCGTCGTCTCGGCCAGTGCGGGCGCGGCGATGGCGGAAAATGCGGCGGCTACGAACAGGCTGGACAGGCGCATGTGAGTCTCCCTCCTTGGGTCGCATGCGTGATGCCCGCCTGCTCACCCTGGCGCAAGCACAACACGCCCTGCCGGTTGCTACTGCCGGATGAAACTGTATGACCCGGTATCAGATGGTTTCAATTGAGAGGACTTTGATGACCCGCAAGCTGCTGCTCGCTGCCACCCTGCTCGGCACTGTTTCGATCGCCGCCACCGCTGCCGCGCGCCCGATGACGCCGGAAGATGTGGCGAAGATCGAGAGCCTTGGCACCATGGCGGTTTCGCCCGATGGCAGCCGGATCGCCTATACCACATCGCACCTGCCCGATGTGACCGAGGGGGAGAAGGACGGCAGCACCAAACAGGAACTGATGGTTGCGACCGGCCCGGATGCGGCACTGGCCTACCTGCCCGACGATGTCAGCCCGTCCAGCGTCGAATTTTCGCCCGATGGCAACATGGTCAGCTTCACCTGGGCGAAGGATGACGAGAAGCGCGCTGTATGGGGCGTGCCGCTGTTCGGCGGCGCACCGCGCAAGCTGGCGGCGGTGAAGGATGTCAGCGTCTCGCGCTACAGCTGGAGCCCGGACGGAAGCACGATCTACATGATCGTCGGCGCCGATGACGACAAGCAGCGCGAGGCGCAGGCCAAGGGCGGGTTCAAGTCGGTCGTTTACGAGGAAGAAGACCATTTCAACCGCGTGTTCGCCGCACAGATTGGTGCCGAGGTCGATCCCGCGCCGAAGCAGATCAAGGTGCCGGGTTATGTCAGCAGCTTCCGCCTCATGCCCGATGGCAAGAAGGCGGTGATCGAAACCGCCCCCAGTTCGCGGGTCGACGACAGCTATATGGCCAAGCGGGTCAACATCCTCGACCTCACCAATGGCTCGACGGTCGAGGTGGCGACCAGCGGCAAGCTGGGAGACCTTGAAATCGGACCGCGCGGCGAAGTTATCTCGCTGATTGCCGGTGTCGACGAGCATGATCCGGCGGCGACCACGCTCTATCTGGTCAACCCGATCACCGGCGAAACCGATGCACTCAATGCCGATGCCGCCGAGGCGGCAGTCGATGCCGAATGGCTCGATGACGAGCGCCTGGCCGTGGTGATCCACAAAGGCGCGCAGAGCCTGCTGCGCATCTACGGCAAGGAAAACGAGGAAATCGATGCCGGGGGCCTGATCCTGACCGGCGTCGAGGCTGCAGGCGGCACGATCGCGGTCGATGCCCACAGCCCCTCGCATCCGGGCGAACTGTTCGTGCTCAAGGATGGCGCGTTCGAACGCTGGACCAACCACAATCCGTGGCTGTCCGAAATCGACTTCGGCAAGCAGCGAACCGTGACCTATACCGCGCGCGACGGGCGGGAAATCGAGGGCGTGCTGATCGAACCGGTCGGCGGCGCGGCCAAGGGCGGGTCACCCCTGATAATGAACGTCCATGGCGGCCCCGAAGCGCACGAATCGAACGGATGGCAGACCGCCTACAGCAAGCCGGGACAGGTCGCGGCAGGACGCGGCTACGCCGTGTTCCTGCCCAATTATCGCGGTTCGACAGGGTATGGTGTCGCCTTCGCCAAGGAGCACCAGGCCGACTATGCCGGCAAGGAATTCGACGATATCGTCGATGCCAAGCGTTTCCTCGTGTCCGAAGGGATTGCCGATGCCGAGCGGGTGGGCATCACCGGCGGATCATATGGCGGTTTCGCCAGCGCATGGGGCGCGACCTATTATTCGCAGGAATATGCCGCCAGCGTGATGTTCGTCGGCATTTCCAACAACATCTCCAAATTCGGGACCACCGATATCCCGAACGAGATGTACCTCGTTCACGAGCGCAAATGGCCGTGGGAGGAATGGGACCACCTGCTGACCCGCAGCCCGATCTACCATGTCGACAAGGCGGAAACTCCGATCCTGATCATGCATGGCGACAGCGACCCGCGTGTCAGCCCGACGCAGAGTTACGAACTCTATCGCAACATCAAGACCCGCAAGCCCGGCACCCCGGTGCGGCTGGTGCTGTTCCCCGGCGAGGGCCACGGCAACCGCATGGCGGCCAACCGCTATGACTACAATCTGCGGATGATGGAGTGGTTCGACACCTATCTCAAGACCGGTGACCGCAAGGCAACCATGCCCGGACCGCGTCCCGAACTGGCAGAAGGCGCCAAGGGCGCGAAAGCAGAGGATTGACGATCGGGGGCGGGGTCGTGCGCCCCGCCCCTCCCGTTATCCCATGCCCTGCCATTGCTTGATGGCCTCTATCGGCCAGAACAGCATGATGACGTTCAGCGTCAGATTGTCGCGGATGATCCATAGCGTCAGCAGTTCGAAGAACACCGCAATGGCCAGGCTCACCTTCCACGGAATCCGCGCGGCGAGCAGGAAACCGGCCATCATCCAGCCAATATCGGCCATCGAATTGAGGATCGAATCCCCCGAATAGCCGAAGCTGACCGTCACTTCGCGATAGCGATTGATCACCGCCGGGGTGTTCTCCGAAATTTCCCACGCCGCCTCAACCAGCACGGCGATCGGCAGCGCCCATTTGGCGGGCTTGCCGCCGAACAACGCCCATTTGCGCCACAGCAACACCGCAAGGCCATACATGATGATGCCGTGGATGAAGTGGCTGGGCGAATACCAGTCGGTGATGTGCTGGCTGTTGCCCGAGCTGTGCACCACCCCATGCCACAGCTTGATTTCGCCGCAGGTGCAGATCGGCGGGCGATCCATTGCGAAAAGGATGGCGAGGGTCGCGGCAAGCAGCACGCCGGTCGCGATCAGGGCTTTGCGATGCGGCATAAGGCGATTGGTCATGCGGTGCTTGTCGCCAATTAGCTCCCGTCAGGCAAGCGGGCATCTGCCGGGGGCAAATCCGCGCGGTGATTGCCCGCCGCGCTTTTCGCCCCTAGTGCCTTGCGACGATGAACGGGCGCGCGACCGACACACGAACCGAAATCGCCATTGTCGGCGGCGGGCTTGCGGGCGGGCTGATTGCGCTCGCGCTGCGCAGACAGCATCCGGAAATGCAGGTCGCGCTGGTCGAGGCATCGCAAATGCTGGGCGGCAACCACCGCTGGAGCTGGTTCGACAACGATCTCGATACCCATGGCTGCGATTTGCTGCACGGCTTCCGCAAGACCGAATGGGATGGCTATTCGGTCCGCTTTCCTTCCTACCGGCGCAGGCTGCATTCGCGCTACAACTCGCTCGCCTCGGCTGATTTCGACGCCGCGCTGCGGCGTGAACTTGCACCGGGCACGATCCGTACCGGCCAGCAGGTTGTCGCCCTCGATGCCCGGAGTGTCGACCTCGTCAATGGCGAGCGCATCTCCGCGCGCAGCGTGATCGACTGCCGCGGCGCGGTGCCGAGCGAACAGCTGACCGGCGGATGGCAGGTATTCATGGGCCGGCATGTGCGCACCCCGCGCCCGCACGGGATAGAACAGCCGGTGATCATGGATGCAGCGGTCAACCAGCATGCGCCCAGCGGCAAGAGCGGGGCCTATCGCTTCGTCTATGTCCTGCCGCTGGGTGCGAACGAGCTGTTTGTCGAGGATACCTATTACGCAGACAGCCCGGAACTCGACCGCAACGCGCTGTCAGGCCGGATCGACCGCTATCTCGACGCGCATCGGTTGCAGGGCAATATACTTGGCGGGGAAACCGGCGTGTTGCCGGTGATCACCGGGGGCGATTTCGGGGCGTATTTGCGCGAGGTCGGCAGCGAAGGGGTCGGGCTTGCCGGTGCGCGTGGCGGCTTCGTCCATCCGCTGACCAGCTACACCCTGCCTTTCGCGGTCGAGACGGCACTGGCGGTGGCGCAGGATGCCGAACTGCCCGGTGAACAGCTTGCCGCCCTGCTCGATGCGCGGGCGCGCAGGCATTGGGCGCGGACCAAATTCTACCGCCGCCTCGGCGCGATGCTGTTCGGGGCGGCCAAACCGCCCGAGCGTTACCGCATATTTGAACGCTTCTATCGCCTCGACCAGGGGCTGATCGAACGCTTCTATGCCGGGCGTTCCAGCTTCGCCGACAAGGCCCGTGTGCTGCTCGGCAAGCCGCCCGTACCACTGCTGGGCGCGCTTGGGGCGCTCACCGGAAAGGGCAATCCGCTCGTCCGGGCGAGCGAGGTGCGGGCATGAACGAAGGCACGCATCCAGCAGGAGACGGCGCAGAGAGCGGCACGAAAACCGCCTGCGTCATCGGGTCGGGCTTCGGCGGCATGGCGCTCGCCATCCGGCTGCAATCGGCGGGCATCGCCACCACCGTGATCGAAGCGCGCGACAAGCCGGGTGGCAGGGCCTATTTCTGGGAGCGGGATGGCTTCACCTTCGATGGCGGGCCGACCGTCGTCACCGATCCCGATTGCCTGCGCGAATTGTGGAAACTGTCGGGCCACGACATGGCGGAAGACGTGGAACTGATGCCGGTGCGCCCGTTCTATCGCCTCAACTGGCCCGACGGGGTGAATTTCGACTATTCGAACGACGAGGCGCAGCTCAATGCCGAGATCGCGAGGCTCAATCCGGGTGATGTTGCCGGATATGCCGACTTCCTCGACTATGCTGCGGGGGTTTACGAGGAAGGCTACGTCAAGCTCGGCCATGTGCCGTTCCTCGACTTCCGCTCGATGATCAAGGCGGCACCGGCGCTGGCGAAGAAGCAGGCCTGGCGCAGCGTCTATTCGATGGTCTCCAGCTTCGTGAAGAACGAGAAGCTGCGCGAGGCACTAAGCTTTCACACGCTGCTGGTCGGCGGCAACCCGATGACCACCAGCGCGATCTATGCATTGATCCACAAGCTGGAAAAGGATGGCGGCGTGTGGTGGACGCGCGGCGGGACCAACCGGCTGATCGCGGGCATGGTGCGCCATTTCGAACGGCTCGGCGGCACGATGAAGCTGGGCGACCCGGTGGTGCAGGTCCACACTATCGGCAACCGCGCAACCGAAGTCGAAACCGCATCGGGCTGGCGCGGGAAGTTCCGCGCGGTCGCATCCAACGCCGATATCGTCCACACCTATCGCGACCTGCTGTCAGGCAATGCGCGCGGCAGGGAGTATTCTGCCAAGCTCAAGCGCAAGAGCTTCAGCCCCGGCCTGTTCGTGGTCCATTTTGGGCTGGAGGGCGGCTGGCCCGGCATCCCGCACCATATGATCCTGTTCGGCCCGCGCTATCGCGGACTGCTGGAGGATATTTACGAAAACGGCGTGCTGCCGGCCGATTTCTCGATCTATCTGCACCACCCGACAGTGACCGATCCGAGCATGGCTCCGCCGGGCAAGAGCACGTTCTATGCGCTGGTCCCGGTCGCCCATATGGGCAAGCTGGCGGTCGATTGGGACGAGGTTGGCCCTGTGCTTGAAAAGCGCATCCTCGACGAAGTCGGGCGGCGGCTGATCCCCGACATCCATGACCGGATCGTGACCAAGTTCCATTATGCGCCGAAGGATTTTGCGAGCGATCTGGGTGCGCATCTGGGCAGCGCCTTCAGCCTTGAGCCGGTACTGACCCAAAGCGCATGGTTCCGCGGCCACAACCGCGACGATGCAATCGGCAATTTCTACCTTGTGGGGGCAGGGACGCATCCCGGGGCGGGTATTCCCGGCGTCGTGGGAAGCGCCAAGGCGACAGCAGGTTTGATGATCGAGGATTTGAAGTAGCACGCATGACAATCAACAAAGCCTATGTCGCAATACCGTTGCTGCTGCTGTCGGGGACCGCTCTTGCCGACACACCGCTGCCCGTGCCCGCGGGCCATGAACCGATCGGCACCGGTGAAGGCAGCGATGCGATGTATCTCCAGACCGCCAGCCTGCGCCACAATACGAGCTTTTACGGTCGTGACGCGAATGGCACGGTGATGCGGTTCGCAGCCGATGAAACGGGCAGTCCGGTATACGCCCTTACCGCCTATATCGCCTATTGCGAGGAAGACCGGATCGTCGTGTTGGAGACAGCCACATTCGACGCAGCAGGCATCATGCTGACGCAATCGGACAAGCGGCAGCGGTACGACGAACTGTCGAAAGGCGCTGCCCCTGCGGAACAGGTGATCTACACCCGCCTGTGTTCGCAGTGGGATGATGATGATTGATGGCCTATTGTGAACCGCCTCGTTCTGAAGAGGCTGTTGAGCGATAGTTAGTAGTAAAAATTGCATCCATCGCGAATGAACTGATCATCGCTTTTTCTCGTGTCACAGTATGAAACCAGACCATCAAGTGCTTTGTTGTTTCCAGCAGGCGGTTTGACGACCCGAAAGGGTGTACCCAAGCGATCACGCACCAATTCGACACTTCCGCTGACTCCAATGCCTCGCTTCGAACGTGACCTGACATCGATACGCGCGCGAAAGGGTGAAGCGAATGTCAACCTTCTTTCAGTGAGTTCCTCAAAATCTCCCAGCAAGATAGTTTCACGTTCAATGGACAGCACCGGTGTCAGCGCCAAATCCTCACCGAATTCGAAATAACGGTCGATAATGGCATCATACATGGTGCCATTGTGACCCTTCTCCGTGGCGACAAGAAAATTTGGCATGCCTGAACGGTCTGCACTGAAACGCACATTTGTCGACCCGTCTCCGTCGCCCTGTTTCGACCATTTAGTGAAAATGTAGGGAGGAGATTGTGTCGCAATGTCAGTGCGTGGATCATAAAGCACAAAATCGTCAAAACTGGCACCAAACAGAAAATTCCGTTCACTGACAAACAATTGCAAACCATCTGGGGCATCCAATTTCCGCACCGGCGAGAAGACGTGTTCACAAGTCAATCCAGCTTCACGCCAACGCTCCACAGTGAACCAATTTTTCGCCTGTTTGCTGGCGGAATCCAGAATGACATGCATCACTGGGGCAGGGATGTTCGCAGGAGTCAGTATGCAGTGGTGGAAACTGCGGGGGTCGTCCGCAATCACCGCACTTTCTTCGTTCGCTGAATTGTCGCTTGCATTTTGGCAGCTCACGAGGAGGCTAATCGAACCGATCCAACACATGGCTGAACTGACAAAGCAAGGCTTCAACGGCACAATCTCCGTTCGCTGTCACGCTGGGATGACGGCATCCAGACTGGGCAAAAGTAGACCCATTTGCAAGGGCTGTGACCGATATTCCAGTAAGCTCGCTTGCCCCAACCCTTTACCTGCCCTAGCCCACCTCCATGAATCGTATCGCAGTCTATTGCGGCTCCGCCACGCCGGAAGATCCGCGCTATATCGAGCTGGCCCGCGAAGTCGGCCAAGGATTGGCCGAACGCGGGATCGGGGTCGTCTATGGCGGCGGGCGGCTTGGGCTGATGGGTGCCGTCGCCTCGGGCGCGCTGGAGGCAGGGGGCGAGGTGATCGGGGTGATCCCCGATGCGCTGGCAAACAGCGAAGTCGCCAATCACGATTGCACCGAACTCTACACCGTCAGCGGGATGCATGAGCGCAAGCAGCGTTTCACCGATCTTTCCGACGGCTTCATTACCATCCCCGGCGGGGTCGGCACGATGGACGAGCTGTGGGAAGCGATGAGCTGGGCGCAGCTCGGCTATCACACCAAGCCGGTCGGCCTGCTCAACGCCTTCGGCTTTTACGACGATTTACTCGCCTTCAACCGCAAGATGGCCGAGGTGGGATTCGTGCGGCCGGTGCATCAGGGAATCTTGATCGCCGCCGAAGCGCTCCCCCGCCTGCTGACGCTTATGGCGGAATACCGGCCGCACAAACCCATCTTCCAGATGAAGGCCGAGGATTTGTGACGGTCCGAAACAAAAGCAATGACGCCCGTCACCCCGGCGCAGGCCGGGGTCCAGACACCGTTTCGATCTGGCGCGACGCCGCTGGTGTCCAGGCCTCTATCCGCGACCCGGCCTGCATCGGGGTGACGAGGTAGCTTTGGCAAGACAGCGCCCCCTCGCCCCCAATTACGTTCGCGAAACACCCAAGCGCGCCGGTGGTGGCCGCAATCGCGGTCCACTGGTCGAGAAAGCACACGCGGCTATCAAACAGGGTTCCAAGAGCTTCCACGCCGCCAGCCGCCTGTTTTCGCGCACCACGCGCGAGCGGGTCTGGCTGCTCTACGCATGGTGCCGCCGGTGTGACGATATTGCCGACGGGCAGGTGATGGGCGGCGAACTGGGTGACCAGTCCGACATTGCCGACCGGGTAAAATCGATCCGCGTGCTCACCCGGCGCGCGCTTGACGGCCAGCCCACGGGCGACCCGGCCTTCGACGCTTTCGGCCTGGTTGCTTCGGAATGCGGGCTGACGATGGAAGATGCCGAAGCGGTGATCGCCGGGTTCGAACTCGATGCCCAGGACTGGCGACCGCGCGACGAGCGCGACCTGATGCGCTATTGCTGGCATGTCGCGGGCGCGGTGGGCGTGATGATGGCCAAGGTGATGGGCGTTCCGCGCGGCGACGAGGACACGCTCGCCGAAGACACACTGGATAGGGCGGCGGACCTCGGCTTCGCATTCCAGCTGGCGAATATCGCGCGCGACATTGCAGAGGATGATGCGGCGGATCGCTGCTACCTGCCGGTCGAATGGCTGGTGGAGGAAGACATCGAGCCGGGCCAGCACATGAAACCGCATCACCGGCAGGAGATGGCGGATATTGCCGAGCGGCTGGTTTCCCTGATGGAGCTCCACGCCGCCGCATCGCGCATCGGCGCCGCCCGCCTGCCCTTCCGCAGCCGCTGGGCGATCCTGACCGCCGCGCGCATTTACACCGCAATCGGCCACGAGGTGCGCCAGCGCGGGACCGAGGCATGGGACCACCGGGTCTACACATCGAAACTCCAGAAGATCGGCCACGCGCTTGCGGCCTTCTTCGAGGCATTGTGGCACCGCCCTCCGGCATTGGCGGAATTGCCGCGCTGGACGCGGCGCAATCTTGCAGAGCACGTCGCCACCGCGTAGCGGTATCGGCATGAGAGGATTCCCGATTTGCGCAGGCTTCGCGCTTGCTTTCGCTGCGTCACCAGCCGCTGCCGATGTCGTCGTCACCGAAGAGATGGCCGTGATCGCCGGGGCCAACGGCTTCATGGATGCAATCGCCAATTCGGATCGCTCCGTGCTGACCGAACACATGCTGCCCGAGGCGGTCATTTTCGTGCACAACCGGTTCGATCCGGACAAGCCACGGGTCGATGCCATCCCGGCGCTGACGCATTTCGAAAACTGGGCCAAGCGTACCGCCGATTACAAGGAATCGATGCGCTATGACCACGTCCTGATCGATGGTGACATGGCGCACGTGTGGGGGCCGTATTCTTTTACCGCCGATGGCGCGCTGACCCATTGCGGGATCAATTCGATGAGCATGGTGCGAATGGATGATGGCAGCTGGAAAGTCGGCAATGTCAGCTTCACCATGGTCGCACCAGACCAGTGCGAGGCGGTGGGCGTGAACTGGTTGAACGCAGAATGATCAAGAAACTCCTCATTGCCAATCGTGGCGAGATTGCCTGCCGTATCATCCGCACCGCGCGCGCGATGGGGATCGCCACCGTTGCGGTCTATTCGGACGCCGATGCCAAGGCGCTGCATGTGCGGCAAGCCGACGAAGCGGTGCATATCGGACCCTCGCCTGCCGCTGAAAGCTATCTGGTGGGCGAGAAGATCATTGCGGCCGCAAAGCAGACCGGCGCGGAGGCGATCCATCCGGGATACGGCTTCCTGAGCGAGAATGCCGGGTTCGCCCGTGCGGTGATCGAGGCGGGGCTGATCTGGGTCGGGCCGAAGCCGGAAAGCATCGAGGCGATGGGCCTCAAGGATGCGGCCAAGGAACGCATGATTGCCGCTGGGGTGCCTGTGACACCGGGCTATCTGGGCGAGGACCAGTCGGTCGAGCGCCTCAAGGCCGAAGCCGACGCCATCGGCTATCCGGTACTGATCAAGGCGGTCGCGGGCGGCGGCGGCAAGGGGATGCGCAAGGTCGACGATGCCGCGAATTTCGAGGCCGATCTCGAAAGCTGTCGGCGCGAGGCCAAGGCCAGCTTCGGCAATGACGAGGTGCTGCTCGAAAAGTGGATCACCTCGCCGCGCCATATCGAGGTGCAGGTGTTCGGCGACAGCCACGGCAATGTCGTCCATCTGTTCGAACGCGACTGCTCGCTCCAGCGCCGCCACCAGAAGGTGATCGAAGAAGCCCCTGCCCCCGGCATGGACGAGGCCACCCGCGCAGAAATCTGCGCCGCCGCCGTGCGCGCTGCAAAGGCGGTCGATTACGAGGGCGCAGGCACGATCGAATTCATCGCCGACGCCAGCGAGGGGCTTCGGGCGGATCGCATCTTCTTCATGGAAATGAACACGCGCCTTCAGGTGGAACACCCGGTGACCGAGGAGATCACCGGGGTGGACCTGGTCGAGTGGCAGCTGCGTGTCGCGAGCGGCGAGCCGATCCCGCTCAAGCAGGAAGAGCTGTCGATCAACGGCTGGGCGATCGAGGCCCGGCTCTATGCCGAGGATCCGGCGAAGGGGTTTTTGCCGAGCACGGGGCGGTTGGACGTCGCCTGGCTCGGAACAGACTACACGCGAATTGACACCGGAGTTGAAGAAGGCGCCGAAATTTCACCTTTTTACGACCCGATGATTGCCAAGATTATCTACCACGCAGAGGATCGCGAGACCGCGATTGATGGAATGTGGCGTGCTTGTGCCGTGACCGCGATTGCCCCGGTTCGCAGCAATGCGTGGTTCTTGCATCGCCTGCTTTCCCTCGACGAATTTCAGTCGGGTCAGATGACCACCGGAACCATCGGCACCCATATCGACGCATTGACCGCAGAACCGAAGCTGTCGTCATTCGCGCTTCAGGACGCAGCGAATGAGGCAGTGACGCTCGATTGGTGGGATGAGGGCTACGCTCGCACTGAAGGGCTTGCAGGATTCCGGCTCAACGCAGGGCGCAACACCATGGTTCGCTTGCTGGTAAACGGGGAAGAAGCGGTTACCCAGACCTTCGCAGAAGCTGCCACTGCCGATGGCAACTATTGCGGCTTTCAAGGCAATGCAGGCCAAGGATTCCGCTACGAAAACGGCGCCGTCTTCGGGGTCGCACTCTATCGCCACGACGGCTCCGGCCACGCCTCCGCCGCCGATGGTGCCATCCTTGCCCCCATGCCGGGCAAGGTCATCGCGGTCGATGTGGCCGAGGGTGACCCGGTCACCGCTGGCCAGCGGCTGATGGTGCTCGAGGCGATGAAGATGGAACACGCGCTCACCGCGCCGTTCGACGGGACCGTGACCGAACTTGCCGCCAGCGAAGGCGGGCAGGTGCAGGTCGAGGCGGTGCTTTGTATTGTCGAACCCGGCGTGGTGGAGCCAATAGAAGAACAGGGATAAACCTCCCCTCCCCGTGGGGAGGGGATTGAGGGGTGGGGGTTCGACCTATGCAAGCGGCGCACACCCATCCCCTGGCCCCTTCCCTCAAGGGAAGGGGGGCGGTTGTCGAGTGCGCATGAGGGAGAGCGACTCATGAAGATCTTTATCACCGGGGCATCGGGCTTTGTTGGCGGCGCGGCGGCGCGGGCCTTGGTGGCGAAGGGCCATGAAGTGCTCGCCATGTCGCGTTCCGAAAGTTCGGATGCAAAGATACGTGCAGCAGGCGGCGCGCCGGTTCGCTGCGACCTTGAGGATGTCGCCGCCGGGCATCTCTCCGGCGCACACGCGGTGATCCACTCCGCCGCCTATGTCGAGGCATGGGGGCCGAAGGATGCCTGGCACCGTTTCAACGTGCTCGGCACGCAGCGCATGCTCGATGTGGCGAAAGCGGCAGGGGTAAAACGCTTCATCCATATCGGGACCGAGGCGGCCATCGTCCACGGGCAGGATATCCAAGGCGCGGACGAGAGCTATCCGCTCGCGCCGCAATCGCCGTACCCCTATTGCGCAACCAAGGCGCAGGCGGAAAAGCTGGTGCGCGATGCCAATGCGCAGGGTTTCGAGACCGTGGTGCTGCGCCCGCGCTTCATCTGGGGGCCGGGTGACACAACGCTGCTGCCCGCCATCGAAGGCATGGCGAAGGATGGCGGCTGGGTCTGGGTCGGCGGCGGCAAGGCTGTGACCTCGACCACCCATATCGACAATCTCGTCCATGCGATCGAGCTGGCGCTGACGGGCGGCACACCCGGCGAAGCCTATTTCATCCTCGACGATGGCGATGTCTCGATGCGCGAGATGATTTCGGGCATGGCCGCATCACGCAACCTCACGCTGGGCGACAAGGCGATGCCTGCATGGCTGGCGGGCGTGATCGGCGCGGTTGGCGAGTTTGCATGGCGCACATTCAACCTCAAGGGCAAACCGCTGCTGACGAGGCATGAGGCGATGGTCATGGCGCGCGATTGCACGCTGGTCGACACCAAGGCGCGCGAGCAGCTGGGCTACAGCCCGGTTGTCAGCCGTGAAGAGGGATTGGCAAAGCTGGGGAGTGCCGCGTGAGCTGGGAAGCCGAACTCGATGAATTGCGCCAGCGTGAGGCGCTGGCCGAGCAAATGGGCGGGCCGGACAAGGTTGCGCGCCAGCACGGGCGCGGCAAGATGGATGCCCGCGCACGGCTGGCGGCGCTGGTGGACGAGGGTTCGTTTCGCGAGATCGGCAAGATTGCGGGCAAGGGTTCCTATGATGAGGAGGGGAATCTCCAGTCCATCCTCCCCGCCCCGTTCCTGTTCGGCAAAGCCACCATCCATGGACGCCCGGTGGTCGCCACGGCGGACGATTTCACCATTCGCGGCGGCGCAGCGGATGCGGGGATCAGCCGCAAGATGGTGCAGGCAGAGAAGATGGCGCATGAGCTGAAGCTCCCCATCATCCGCATGATCGACGGCACCGGCGGCGGCGGATCGGTCAAGACGCTGGAGATGATCGGCGCGACCTATATCCCCGCCGTGCCCGGCTGGGGCGATGTGGTGAAGAACCTCGACACCGTACCGGTAGTCGCGCTCGCGCTCGGCCCGACGGCAGGGCTTGGTGCGGCGCGCACGGTCGCCAGCCATTATTCGATCATGGTCAAGGGCCTCAGCCAGATTTTCGCCGCCGGGCCCGCCGTGGTCGACGGGCTGGGTGAAAGTTACAAGGGGCCGGAGGATCACCAGCAGGCCAAGGAAGACCTCGGCGGCAGCGGCATCCACACCCGCAACGGGGTGGTCGACGACGAGGTGGCCAGCGAGGCCGAAGCCTTTGCCCGCGCGCGGCATTTCCTCAGCTTCATGCCCGAACATGTCGGACAACTGGCCCGCCGCGTCGAAACCGGCGACCCTGCCAACCGGCGTGAGGAGGCGCTGCTCAGCCTCGTCCCGCGCGAGGACAAGCAGGTCTATTCGATGCGCCGCGCGCTCGATCTGGTGTTCGACAAGGGCACCGTGTTCGAGATCGGCCGCATGTGGGGCCGCACCGCGATCACCGCCTTCGCCCGGCTCGACGGCTGGCCCGTCGCGGTGCTGGCGAGCGACCCGAGCTATCTCGGCGGATCGTGGGACGCAAAGACCAGCGAGAAAGTCGAACGCTTCGTCAAGCTGGCCGACCAGTTCCGCCTGCCGATCGTCCATATGGTCGACAATCCCGGCTTCATGATCGGGCGCGAGGCGGAAATGGCGGGCACGATCCGCTACGGCGTGCAGGCGATGAATGCGATCTACAAGGCCAGCGTGCCGCTCGCCTCCATCGTGCTGCGCCGCGCCTATGGCATCGCGGGCAGCGCGATGAGCAATGCCGAGACCTACCAGTATCGCTATTGCTGGCCTTCAGGCGACTGGGGCAGCCTGCCCATCGCGGGCGGGCTGGAAGTGGCCTACAAGTCCGACCTTGAAGCAGCAGAAGACCCGGCGGCAGAACTGGCAGCGATCCGCGCGCGGCTGGACAAGGTCACATCACCCTTCCGCAGCGCGGAGAGGTTCAATGTCGAGGACATTATCGACCCGCGCGACACCCGCCCGCTGCTGTGCGAATTCGCCGAACTGGCGTGGCGGCGGCTGGAAAGCGAGGCTTAGGCCCTAATCCTCGACGCCGTTGAACACGGCATCGGTGCTCCAGCTGCTTTCGCCTTCGTCATTGTAGTAATCGCGGTATTGGTCGCGCGCGTCCTGCCGGTTCTGCGCGCCGATATCGACCGGCGTCTTGCCGACCCGCGATTGCACTTCGAGCGCTTTTACCTGCTCCTGCGACAAACCACCGAAATCGAGCAGGGCAAAACCCTGTTTCACCCGCGCCTGATCCAGCGGACGGTCGCTCATGGTTGCATCGGTGAATTCCATCAGCGTCAGTTCGGCCACCGCCCTTTGCGCCTCGGCCAGCGGTGTATCGTCGGGAATGCCGGGACATGATATCTCGACCGTTACACCTTCGCCTTCACGGTCGAATTGCGCTTCGCAGACGACGTCCTGCCCGTTTGCCTTGTCGATGAATTCGACCAGCCCCGGCCCGCCAATGGTCGAATAGGTCCGGTAACCAGCAAGATCGAGCTGCTTGAGCGTGGACTCGGGCTTCTCAAGCTTGCGCACGGCCTGTTTCATGGTGAAGGGATAAATCTTGCCCGGTTCTCTGGACGGGAAGAAAAATATGCCCAGCCCCACGGCTGCAACGGCAACGGTACCGATAATGATTTCGCGCATATCCTCGCTCGCAAATATCTTGCGGAGGGGAATAGGGCGCGCCCGTTACGATCGGATAAACACGAATGGTGCTGCCGGGGGTGCCTAGCGACTGACCCGCCGGAACAACCGCCCCTTTTCGCTGAACAGGATCGCGGCCAGCGCCAGCAGGCTGCAACTGAGCATCGCGATTGCGAGCGGGCGTGCGGTGCCGTCATAGGCAAAACCGATCGCACTGCCGAGCACGCTGCCACTGATCATCCGCAGGCTGGTCTGCGCCGAACTGGCCGCACCGGCAATATGCTGGAAGGGCTGCATCGCGATCGAGCTGAAATTGGCCCCGATGAAGCCAAGCGTCGCCATCGACAGCGCAAGGATGGGCACGAATTCCCACAGCTGCTGGTCCGCACGCCCGCTCGAAATAAACTGCAGGATGCTGGCGAAGATGAACACCATCAGCGCCGAATGGCTGACCCGGCGGGCGCCGAACTTCTCGACAATGCGCGAATTGGTAAAGTTGGATATGACCATGCCCAGCACCGCCGCGCCGAATATGAGCGCAAAGCCCTGCCCGGCATGGAAATGCTCGCCGATCAGCTGCTGCGAGGAATTGAGGAAACCGAACAGCGAGCCGAACACCAGCGCGCTGCCAATGACATAGCCAATCGAATCGCGCCGCACCAATGCGGTGCGCATATTGCGCAGGATCGTGCGTGGTTCGATGTCCTGCTGGTTCTCCGGATCGAGCGATTCGGGCAGTCTCAGCCACACCCACAGCCCGACGACGACCCCCATGACCGCCATCGACCCGAAAATCGTGCGCCAGCCGAAGAAATTGAGGATGACCTGGCCGATGGTCGGCGCGACCAGTGGCACGGCGAGGAAGATCATCATTATCAGGCTCATCAGGCGGGCCATGCGGTCGCCGCCGACCCGGTCGCGCACAATGGCCGCCGGCACCACGCTCAACCCGGCGCAGAACAGCCCCTGGACCAGCCGCAGGCCGATCAGCCACTCGAAACTCGTTGCGACCGCGCAGGCCGCAGAGAACACGATATAGACGATCAGGCCGAGTGCCAGCACGGGCCGCCGTCCGAAGCGGTCGGCAAAGGAGCCGGGGAAGAATGCCCCGATCCCGGCGCCGAGGAAATAGGCCCCGATCACGAACTGGCGCTGGTTGCCGCCAGCGCCGAATTCGTCGGAAATCGATCCAAGCGCGGGCAGCATCGAGTCGATGCCGAAAGCCTGCAGGCTCATCAGCAGTGCCATCAGCACGATCAGCTCGCGCTCGCCCAGTTCGTGGGTGGGGTGTCGAAAAAAACGCTTCACCACACCGCCTTGCGGATTGCGCCGCCGCTTGGCCAGACCTTTTTGCATCGCACAAGAAATGCATGGCCTCGGCAGGCAGTTCCGCAACGCTGCCGCTGCCGCTATCCTGCACGCATGTCTGCATTGGGTGAAGAAGAAGATCGCGAAGAGGCAGATGGCCTCAGGAAGATCATCCATGTCGATATGGATGCCTTCTTCGCCAGCGTCGAGCAGCGCGACAATCCCGACCTGCGCGGCAAGCCGGTGGCGGTCGGTGGATCGGGCGGGCGCGGCGTGGTCGCGGCAGCAAGTTACGAGGCGCGCAAATTCGGAGTGCGCAGCGCCATGCCATCGGTCACGGCAAAAAGGCTGTGCCCCGACCTCATCTTCGTGCGCCACCGGTTCGATGCCTACAAGGAGGCATCCCGCCAGATCCGGGAGATATTCCGCCACTACACCCCGCATGTCGAACCGCTGAGCCTCGACGAGGCCTATCTCGATGTGACCGACGATATCCGCGGCATCGGCAGCGCGACCCGCATTGCCGAACTGATCCGCCAGCGCATTCGCGAGGAAACCAACCTCACCGCCAGCGCCGGGGTGAGCTACAACAAATTCCTCGCCAAGCTCGCCAGCGACCAGAACAAGCCCGACGGCTTGTGCGTCATCAAACCGGGTGAAGGGGCCAAATTCGTCCAGTCGCTGCCGGTCCGGCGGTTCCATGGGGTCGGCCCGAAGGGCGCAGAGAAAATGGCCCGGCTGGGTATCGAGACAGGGGCGGACCTTGCGGCCAGGGACGCCGCCTTCCTGCGCGAACATTTCGGCAGTTTCGCCGATTACCTGTTCCGCGCCGCGCGGGGGATCGACCTGAGGCCGGTACGGGCCAACCGCATCCGCAAATCGGTTGGCGGGGAACGGACTTTCAGCGATGATATCTCGAGCGGCCCGGCGCTGCGCGAGACGATGGGCAACATCATCGACATTGTGTGGGACAGTATCGAGAAGACACAGTCACGCGGACGCACGATCACACTGAAGATGAAATACAGCGATTTTCGCAATGTCACCCGTGCGCGATCGCTGCCGCATTTTGTCGCCGACAAGGCGGAGTTCTCGCGCATCTCGCACGCATTGCTCGACGAGCTGCTGCCCCTCCCGCTGCCGATCCGGCTGATGGGGCTAACCCTGTCGAATCTCGAAGGTCAGGAGCGCGACACCCCGCCGCGCGACGATGCACAGCTATCGCTGCTGTGAATGCTCGCGATAGAGTTCGAGCCTGCGCCGGGTGGACTTGGTCAGCGGTTCGGGCAGCGAATGCATCGGGAAAAACCGCGCCTCGATAACCTCGCGCATGTCGCCTTTCGGCTGCCCCGATACCCGCGCCTTGAACACATGGACCGTATTCTGCGCCCCGTGGAGGATATCGTCCTGCACCCCGATAAGCGCAAGCGAGTTGGCCTTGCAGCCGGTTTCCTCTTCCAGTTCGCGCCGGGCGGCGACCTCTATATCCTCGCCACGTTTCAGCCCGCCGGTGGGCAGGTTCCAACCGCCCGAGCCATAGCTGAGCCGGATCAACAGCAGCTGGTCATTGAGATCGGTCGCGACCACCGCGACCCCGTTGAGGCGTGCGCCGGTCGCCTGCCAGTATCTGATCCGCACCGCATGGGCCAGCCGGTAGGCCAGCCGGTGCAGCCCGGCCGGGATCAGGCGAAGCATGTCACCTCCTGCCCTGCCGCACCGAGCAGGCGCGCAATCGGCAAATCGTGTTCACCGGCCAGCGCGGCATCGAACACTGCGCGCTTGTCATCGCCGCGAATGACGAAGACCAGCGCATCGCTGTCGAGCAGTGCGGGAATGGTCAGCGTGATCCGGTCGAACAGCGCCTCTGGCGGCAGCGGATCGGGCGTCAGGCGGCGGACAGGTTGCGCGTCCCCTGCCTGCGGATCGGTGTTGGGGAACAGCGAGGCGATATGCCCGTCCGCACCCATGCCGAGCCAGACCAGCGCAAAATGCGGCGGGGTTGCATTTTCTTCCAGCGTGGCAACCATTGCGCCTGCCGGTTCGAGCAATGCGCGAATCTTGCCGGTGTTGCTCGCCGGGTGATCCTCCGGCACGATCCGGTCGTCGCCCGGCCACACAGTCACGCGCGACCAGTCGACGCTGCCGTCTTTCAGCCGTTCGAGGATGGGGAAAGGGGTCGATCCGCCGGGAATGCTGATCGCGATCGGGCCGCTCGCTTGCGACAGGGCATCGGCCAGCCGGTCACCCAGCCATGCGGCGATCGCTGCATCATCCGCGCCATCGACAATTTTTACATTTGCCATGGGCGAGGCATAGCAAAAAACCCGCCAGCGCAAAGAGCACCGGCGGGTTATTCGCAACTGGATTGGTCGCTTATTTGAGCGTCTGGGTGAGGAACCAGACGCGCTGTTCGGCCATGTCGGTCCAGCCGTCGATCATGCCATCGGTGGCGTTGTCGCCCGCGTCGCTTGCCAGTGGTTTCATCGCCTTGAGACGCTTGATCAGCGCGACATTGTCGTCACGCAATTCCTCGACCATTTTCTCCGCCGGGAGATCGGCATTGTCCTGGTCGCTGACCTGCGTCGCCCGGGTGATCGACCCGATCGACGTCAGCGTATTTTCGCCCAGCTTGCGCACGCGTTCGGCGATCAGGTCGACCTGGCCCTGAATCTCCGTAGCATGCTCGTCGAACAGCAAATGCAGGTCGCGAAAACGCGGCCCGGCTACATGCCAGTGGAAATTCTTGGTCTTGAAAAACAGCGCCATGTGGTCGGCCAGCAAACCGTTGAGTTCGCTTACCAGGGCGGCTTTTGAATTGCTCGTCATGATGGTTTCTCCGTCATCCGTTGTTGTGTCTGACACTACACCAGATCAACGCAAAAAACGACCGCGAGGTCCCCGAATTCTCTCGCATCCTGTAATCGGATTATTCGATTAATATATCAATCCTCTGACGGATAATCCGATAAATAGCCCGGTCAGGAGCAACAGTGCGCCAAGCGCGATACGCACCGCCCTGAGCGGCCATCCGGCAAGCTGGTCACCCGCCACCCAGCCCAGCACAAGTGCCGCTGCCCCGCCCAGCGCGCCACCTGCACCGGCAAGTGGCGGGAAGGCAAAACCGGCGGCGAGCGCAAACACAAGGAAGCGCGCGGCATCGGTAATCTGGTATCCGAACAGGACCAGCCCGATCGCGCCGAGCGAACGGGTCGGTTCCGCAGCAAGGCGCATCTGCCGGGGCCACGCCAGCTCGACCCCGGCCACAACCAGCGCGATGGCAACCAGCATGGACTTGGCGGCAGGCGGCAGCATGGCCGAAATGGTCGAGCCGGCCCAGGCCATCAGCCCGGCAGTGAGCACCGAAACGAGCAGGCCGGTCGCCAGCAGGCCCAGTGTCTTGCCCAACCGACCCGCCAGATGGGCGACCAGCAACTGGTCGCGACTGCCGAGCGAGGTCAGTGCAACGGCGGCGAAAGCGAACAGGAAAGCCGACATACGGCCGCGCGGTCAGCCGATCCAGGGCCAGGGGCCGGTGATCGCCAGCGTTGCAGTAGGGCTATAGGCATTGACGAACAGAACCTTGCCATCGGGCGAGAAGCACGCACCCGCCGGTTCGGTCTGCGTGCGCAGCAGCGCCAGCGGATAGGCCACGCCATCGGGCGTGACGCCGCGCAAATGGTTGCTGACGGTGTCGGTATACTGGTCCTCGCACACCACCAGGTGCCCGTCGGGCGCAATGGTCAGGTTGTCGCCATAGTTGAACTGGTCGGGGCTGGTGCTCTCGTAGAACAGGTCGAGCATGTCGGGCGCATCGCCCTGCGGCACCTTGAGGCGGAATATCTGGCCCAGCTTGGCCGCACCGCCGCTGGTGCAGGCGAAATACATCTCGCCCTCACCCATCCAGATGCCCTCGCCGCGAGCGAAAACCAATGCGCCAAGTGCTGCGCCGCGCTGCCGCAAGTCGTCTTCCGGCGCCTCGACATCGTCCATCGCGATCCAGCGCACGGCATGGCCTGCCCCGGTCGCAATCGTCACCGCATCCCAGTTGCGGCTGTCGCGTGTGCCGTCGACCAGCGCCAGCGCCTCCAGCCTGCCGCCTTCGGCCAGCTTGCCCTTCACCTTCGGGATAAAGCGATAGAGCAGCGATTCATTGCGATCTTCGGTCAGGTACACGATGCCTGTGACCGGATCGACGCAGGCGGCCTCGTGGTTGAAGCGCCCCATTGCCTTGAGCGGAACCGGCTGGACCTGCTTCCCGGCAGCCGCCGGAACTTCGAACACCCATCCGTGATCCTTGTTGATCTTGCCATCGGCCCGCGCTGTGTTCTCTTCGCAGGTGAGCCAGCTGCCCCACGGCGTGATGCCGCCAGCGCAATTGCGGATCGTCCCGGCCAGCGAGCGGTATTGCTTCTCGACCTTGAGCGTTTTCGCGTCGAGCACGATGGTGGTTGTCCCGCCGGCGAGCGGGACCAGGCTGCGGGCGACGGTATCGAAAGCCGGGCCGCTTGCCCCGCCATTATCATGTTCGGGCGAAAGCTCGTGGTTGCGGACGAGCGCAATCTTGCCATTGCCCAGGTCGAAGCAGCCCATGCCATCCGCCCGGTCCGGCACTGTGCCGCCATCGTCCATCGCATCGCCCAGTGCGGAGACGACCTTGTAGGAAAAGCCCACGGGCAGGTCGAGCAGCCCCTTGGGATCGGGCACCAGCGGGCCATAGCCCGAAGCAAGCGCCGCGCGGCTGATCGCCGGATCGACCGAGCAGCCGCTGGCCACCAGCGCAGCGAATGAGGCGGCGGTACCGGCAAGAAACTGGCGGCGATCCGGGGTGATGGCGGTCATTATTGCGAACTCCGATTCCTGTACCGCACAGATATGCGCGCAAAGGATGAAGCGCAAATGACAGGACGCGAAAATCGCGATCGGCGAAGCGGCCGGGTCGGTCAGGACCCCGGCCAGCCGCTAGTCGCAGGCCGCGACCGTGAGGTTCTGCGTGTTGCTGATGGCGTTGTTCTGCCGCCCGCGCACATTGAACGCGCTCTCATAGCGGATCGTCGGCGGATCGAAGAAACCTGTCGCGACCATCGGCTGGTAGACATAGGTCACTTCAACGAACATCAGCGCGGTGTTGGCACCTGCAGTGATCCGGTTGCCGTCCTTGCCCATGCCGGCCCGTAGCGAGTTGTCGTTCTCCCCGTCGCCCTGCTCGCCATAGGCCGGGTCGACCGCGAGATCGCCAAAGCAGCGTTGCCAGCCGATCACCTGCCCGCGCCGATTGCCGTTCTTGCCGTTTTCCTCGAGCGAGGAGAGCACAATCGGCCATTGGCGGCAAAATCGAGCGGTTCGCCGATCAGGTCCGCCCCGGCGAAAACTTCGCGCACATTGGCTTCGTCAATGCCCGAAGTGACGCGCCCGGCATTGTCGGCCACGGTCATCGCGATCTGGCTTACGCGCAAATGCGCCATCGCCAGGTTGGCGATTTCGAGACCGCCGATCACCAGCAGCACGAAAATCGGCCCGGCAAAGGCGAATTCGATGAAGGCGAGGCCGCGATTGTCATCGCGCAGTTCGCGCAGGAGGTTTGCTACACGGCGCATCAGTCGGGCTCCGCACATATCACCGGCGGTGTCGCCTGGTTGCCATAGGGCTGGCTGCGCACCGCTGTTTCGAGCTCCATGTCGATGGTCGGCGACATGCCTTCGACAAAGCCGTGCCATGGCAGCAGCCGGGGCATCGAGATGTCGGCAGTGTAGAACACCACATCGTTCACGGTGATACCCATCGATTTCGCCAGCGAGCAGGTCGATGCAAAGCGCGACAGGTGCTTTTCGTCCTCCGAGCCGGAACCCTGCGTGCACTGCTGATACCGCTTCACGCCGTGCGCGGAATAGAGCTGGTCGCCGGTGTCGAGCATGCCATCGGTCATGAACACGATGTGCTGGTTGACCGGCACATCGTCGATCTCAAACGTATTATCCGAATTGCCGATGCTCGGGCGTTCCTCGATGCAGGCCTCGCCGCTGGTGCGGAAGCCCTGGCGGTTACCGGTGCCACCGCCGCCGTTTCCGTTGTTCCATGACGATCGGCTGATGTGAACGGTCTTGGTGCCACCACCATTCGACGGCGCATCGTTCATCGAACCGGTCACGTCGAGCACCAGCATGACATCGTTGTGACCCAGATCGCGCTTGGCATTGCAATTGGCCGAGATGTCCATGGTGTTATAGCCGAATATCTTCATCAGCGATGTTGGCACTGTGCCGGTGGCACTGCCGACGATCTGCGCCGGATCGTCCGCATCCTGGTCGACGTCGAACACAGCGTCGGTCACACCATGCGTGCCGCTGGGGAAGTCGAAATCGAAGAATTTTTCCGCCTCCTGCTCGGAGGCATTGTCCCAGTCATTGCCCTGCATCGACTGGCGCCCGGCCAGAACGGCCGCGTCGCAGGCGTTCTGCAGCTTCGACTGCACCATGTAGGAGACACTGATATCGACCCGGCTGCCGATCATGCATGGTGAGCGGAATCAGGGCAGCCGCGAATCGCGCTAGAGACACCCCTTAGGATTTCGTAAAATTTCTCTTGAACTGGCGTTAGCCCAGAAAATTATACATTTGATTGTTGGCAGAAATTTCGGACATTGCAGCCCGTCCGCCGCCCATCTGCAAGATGGCTTCGATGTCTTGAAAAGCGGCGCTGGAGCGGGTGAAGGGAATCGAACCCTCGTCGTCAGCTTGGGAAGCTGCTGCTCTACCATTGAGCTACACCCGCATTTGCCGGTCGTTGCCAGACCGGCTTCTCGCGATGCGCGCGCCGCTTGCCACGTTCGGGCGGCTGCGGTCAACACATCTTCGCGGGGGGGGCATGTCGGGCGCATAACGGTTGACCCCGGCGCAGCCGGGTGAGGCTGCACCGGGGCCGGGGAGGTTGCGACGATCAGAATGCGTATTTGGTCGAGACCTGCACCTTTTGCAGATTGCCCGAACGGCCATCTTCCAGCGTGCGTTGGGCGTACATATACTCGATCCCGATATCGAGCGGGCCGACCGGCGACCAGATGATGTTGGCAAAGGCGTTCCAGCTTTCATCGGTCACCTGGTTGGTGGTCAGCAGGATCGGATTGTCGGCCTTGAAATAGGAACCCGCCACGGTCGAGCGCAGTCCCTCGCCCCAGACGTGGCGATAGGCGGCAAAGCCCGACCAGGTGAAGATCGGATCGAGATCGCCCGATGCATCGAGCGCGGCATCGTTGACGATGTTCAGCCCGATATAGCGCCCCAGCCCGTCGCCCACGGTGCCCATCAGGCGCAGGTCGTCCTTGTCGCCCAGCTTGAGCTTGCCCGCGAGGCTCAGGCCATAGCCCATCGCGCTGTCGCTGCCGGTACCGAAATCGTCATTGGCGATCCGCAGGTTGCGCAGGATACCAGAGGCGCTGAGCGATCCCCAGTCACCGCTGAAATTGTACCGCGCGACAATGTCGGGAATGCCGTCATCGCCCGCCAGCACTCGCCCGCCCGTGCGGGAAGTAACCGTTGTCTCGGGCTGTTCGACCGCAATCTGCAATCCGCCACTGGTGTATCGGATCATCGGTTGCCGGGCAAAGATGGTGCCGGGCGTGGTGCCGATGAAATCGAGGCTGTCGGGCAATGCACCGACATTCTGGAATGTCGACCAAGTCTGGCCGAACAGCCAGTTGTCATAGGTGATGAAAGCCTGCCGCAAGCGCGGGGTGTAGCTGTTGGACACCCGTTCATCGCCTTCGGACGTGACCATGAAATCCAGTTCGAGATGCGAGTTGAGCTTGTGCTCGCTACCGACATCGGTCGAGGTCTTGAGCACGAAACGCGACTGGCGGGCACTGAAATCGGTATCCCACCCTGACGCCCCGCCACCTACGGGAATTGCCCCGGGGATGAGGAAATCGCGCACGATATTCCCGCTCGCGACCTGCCCGCCGCTGGTGCGCTGGGTAATTGCATCCATCTTGACGTAGCCACCATAGGTGACGTTGGTCTTGCCGACGTTGAAGCCGCTATTGCCAGCAGGTTTTTGCGCATCGGCCTGCGCTGCCAGTTCGGTCTGCTTCTGCTGCAGTTCGCGCGTTTCCTGCAATGCCTGCTGGGTCTGCGCGAGCGTTTCCGCCTGCTGCTTGTCGACCTGCCCCTGTTGCGCATCGAGCCGCTGGATCAGGTTCGTCATCATCGCTTCGAGCCGGTCGAGACGTTCCTCGACGCTTTCTTCCTGCGCCATCGCGGGACTCGCCGCAAGGCAGGTTGCCGCAAGGAGCGAAGCCTTTAAAAGCGGACGCAGGCTGGCACGTGTCATCTGTTCTCTCCCATCCCTAGTTGGCCCGGAGGATGGCGTGGACATATGTCGGTGCCAATTTGGCGATTGGTCGTAAGACCTTTGTCTGAAAGCGAAGGGCCGTCCCGATGCCCTATGGGGGATGGTCAGAGGAGAGACCGGCTATGAGCGATTTCGTACACCGCCCCGCGCTGTCGAGCGGCCACCAGACCCATTGCACCAGCGAACAGTATGATGCGCTCTACAGGCAATCGGTGGAAGATCCCGATGGCTTCTGGCTGGACCAGGCGAAGCGACTGGACTGGTACAGCGCGCCGACCAAGGGCGGCGACTGGTCGTATGATCCGGTCGAGATCGAATGGTTCGCCGACGGCAAGCTCAACCTGTGCTACAATGCGGTGGACCGCCATCTCGACACGCGTGCGGACAGCACCGCGCTGATCTTCGAGCCCGACGATCCCGCCTCCCCCGGTCGCAGCCTGACCTATCGCGAATTGCACGGCGAAGTCGTCGGCATGGCCAATGCGCTCAAGTCGCTGGGTGTCCGGCGCGGTGACCGGGTAACGATCTACATGCCGATGGTGATCGAAGGCGTGCTGGCAATGCTCGCCTGCGCGCGTCTCGGGGCGATCCATTCGGTGGTGTTCGGCGGCTTCTCGCCCGAGGCGCTGGCAGGCCGTATCGTCGACTGCGGCAGCCGCTTCGTGGTGACCGCCGACGAGGGCTTGCGTGGCAGCAAGCGCGTGCCGCTCAAGACCAATGTCGATGCTGCGCTCGAACATGACGGGGTGGAGGTCGAGGGTGTGCTCGTCGTCAGCCACACCGGCGCCGATATCGCGATGAAGGACGGGCGCGATCACTGGTACGCCGATCTCAAGTCAGACACCGACTGCCCGTGCGAGGAAATGGGGGCGGAAGACCCGTTGTTCATCCTCTATACTTCGGGTTCGACCGGCAGCCCCAAGGGCGTGCTGCACACCACCGGCGGATATGGCGTGTGGACCGCAACCACCTTCAACTACACATTCGATTACCAGCCGGGTGAAGTGTTCTGGTGTTCGGCCGATATCGGCTGGGTCACCGGCCACAGCTATGTCGTCTACGGGCCGTTGATGAACGGGGCGACCAGCCTCGTATTCGAAGGCGTGCCGAACTATCCCGATCACGGGCGTTTCTGGGATGTGGTCGACAAGCACAAGGTCAATATCCTCTACACCGCGCCGACTGCGATCCGCGCGCTGATGCGCGAAGGCGACGATTTCGTCACCAGCCGCAGCCGCGCATCGCTGCGCCTGCTTGGCAGTGTTGGCGAGCCGATCAACCCCGAGGCATGGCGCTGGTATTTCGATGTCGTGGGCGAAAAACGCTGCCCGGTGATCGATACCTGGTGGCAGACCGAAACCGGCGGGGTGATGATAACCACCCTGCCCACCGCGCATGACATGAAGCCGGGCAGCGCGGGCCTGCCGTTCTTCGGCATCCAGCCGCAGCTGGTCGACAATGATGGCGCAGTGCTCGACGGCGCGACCGAGGGCAATCTGTGTATCACCCACAGCTGGCCGGGGCAGGCGCGCACGGTCTATGGCGATCACGAGCGGTTCGTGCAGACCTATTTCAGCACCTACAAGGGCAAATATTTCACCGGCGATGGCTGCCGCCGCGATGGCGACGGCTATTACTGGATCACGGGCCGCGTCGACGATGTGATCAACGTATCGGGCCACCGCATGGGCACCGCCGAGGTCGAGAGCGCGCTGGTGCTGCACGACCTCGTCGCCGAAGCCGCAGTGGTCGGCTATCCGCACGACATCAAGGGACAGGGCATTTACTGCTATGTCACGCTCAACGCCGGGATCGACGGTTCGGACGAGCTTTACGCCGAACTGCGCGGCCATGTGCGCAAGGAAATCGGCCCGATCGCAACGCCCGACCATATCCAGTTCACCGACGGCCTGCCCAAGACCCGTTCGGGCAAGATCATGCGCCGCATCCTGCGCAAGATCGCGGAGAACGAATATGGCTCGCTGGGCGACACCTCGACGCTGGCCGATCCCAGCCTGGTCGACCGGCTGATCGACGGGCGGCAGAACCGCTGAGGTGGCAACTGCCCGGATCATCATAGCGGACGATCACCCGCTGTTCCGCACCGCGCTCGGCCATGCGGTCGGCAAGGTGTGGCCGGGGGCGGACATTATCGAGGCATCCTCCGCAGGCGAGGCACGCATTGCACTCGAAAGCGGTGCCGAGGCCTTGCTGCTCGACCTGCATATGGAGGATTCGCAGGGCCTGTCAGTCCTGATGGACCTGCGGCAGGATTATCCCGCGCTGCCCATCGTGATCGTTTCCGCAAGCGAGGAACCACGCGTCTATGCCGCCGCACAACAACTGGGCGCGGCAGCCTTCATTCCCAAATCGGCCAGCCTCGATGAAATGCGCGATGCGCTCGCCGCAGTGCGTGAAGGCGATGGCTGGTTCCCCGAAACCGAAGCCGGCGAGGATGACGACCTTGCCCGCATCGCCAGCCTCACCCCGGCGCAGCGCCGCATCCTGGGGCAAATGCGCGAAGGGCTGCTCAACAAGCAGATCGCCTATGAAATCGACATCAGCGAGGCGACGGTGAAGGCGCATATCACAGCGATCTTCCGCAAGCTTGGAGTGGTCAGCCGGACCCAGGCGGTGCTGCTGGCGACCAAGCTCGATGTCGATCAGCCGGTGGTCGAAACGCGTTCCGGCTGATCGCTATCCTGCCTGCTGCGGGCAACCGCAGCGGCAAGCAATGCGCGCAATGCCGCCGGTGACGATGGCTTGAGCAGCCGATGAGCGTCCATCCGCCGCGCCGCCTGCTCGGTCTCATCGCCTGCCTCCGCAGTCAGCAGGATCGCAGGCGGGCGGGCACCCCACATCCGGCATAGGGCGGCATAGACCGCGTCACCTCTTGCTTCATCATCCAGACGGTAATCCATCAGCACGACATCGGGCGCGCAAGGGCAGGCCGCGCGTGCGCCAGTCTCGTCCGATGCGCTGACCACTTCCATTTGCCACTTGCCGAGCAATGCAGTCGAGGCGGCAAGCGCGGCGGGATCGTTGTCGACCACCAGCACCCGCGCCGCATCCATCGACGCGGTATCGGCTTTGCGTTCGGGCCTGACCGGCTTGGCACCCCAGCGCAGCACCGGCACTCGTACACCAAACAGGCTGCCATGGCCTTGCCGCGAATTCATCACGATCGGCGTCTGGAGCAGGCGCGCGGTTCGTCGCACGATTGCGAGGCCCAGCCCCAAACCCTCGCGATCCCCCGACGCACGCTGGAACTCGTCGAAAATCCTCCCCTGATCGGCATCGGCAATACCCGGCCCGGTGTCGTAGACCGCCAGCATGATCTCGTTCCCGCTGCGGCGCACGCCCACCAGCACGCTCCCCTTGCCGGTATAGCGCACCGCATTGCCGATAAGGTTGCGCAGCACGCTGACCATCAGCACGCGGTCGCTCTCGATCCACGCCGATGTCCGCACCTGCCGCAGGCCGATACCCCTGGCCTCGGCCTGAACGGCAAACTCGCGGACAACCTCGTCGATCAGGTCATCGACGCTGAGCGGCTCGATCTTCGGTACTATCCCCCCGCCATCGAGCTTCGAAATATCGAGCAAGGCACGGATCAACCGGTCCGCCGACGCGATCGATCCGTCGAGGTCCTTCACCAGTCGGACCAGTTGCCCCTGGTCGCGCACTTCCTCTCCCAGCGCCGATGCGAACAGCCGCGCTGCATTGAGCGGCTGGATCAGGTCGTGGCTCGCCGCCGCAAGGAAACGGGTTTTCGAGCGCGTAGCGAGTTCCAGCGCGGCATTGGCTTCGCTCAGCTGGGCGGTGCGTTCGGTGACCTTTTCCTCCAGCGCGATTTCGGCCCGGCGATCTGCCGTCACGTCGGTATAGGACGTGACATAGCCGCCGCCCGGTGCCGGGTTGCCGACGATGCGCATGATCCGCCCGTCATGCTGTTCGCGCTCCATCCGGTGTTCGCGCCCGGCACGCATGTGATCGAGCCTGCGTTCGACCTGCTGCTCGATCTCGGCATCGGGGATATCGCTGCGCCGCAGGTTCAGGCGGATCAGCTCCGCAATCGGGGTGCCAACCGTCACCAGTTCGTCGGGCAATTCGAACATGTGCTGGTAGCGCGAGTTCCACGCCACAAGGTTCATCTCGGCATCGACCAGCGCCACACCCTGATCGATATTCTCGATCGCGATCTGCAGCAGGTCGCCGCTGAACGAGAGGCGGCGACTGGTTTCGTCGAACATCGCGACGACTTCGGCCAGCGGCACCGGGTCACCCCCGGCCCAGCTCGACACCAGCATGCGTGCCGATGAAGTGCCGACCACACCCGCTATGGTGCGTTCGGCCATTGTCAGCACTTCGGCATCGGCGGAATCGCTGTCGCGATAAACCGCAGGCATGGCAGCGATCGCCGCATCGGCCCGGCTCCGCCCCAGCAATTGCGTCAGGAGCAGGCGGATATCGGCCACACGCATCCTTGTTGCATGGGCAGGCACCGCGCCGGGTGCCGGTGTACCGACAAAAGCCGCTGCCTGCGCCGCATCGACCAGCGTCTCGCGCCACAATGCCGACCCGAGCCAGTAGCAGGCGACATTCGCGCCAAGGCTCAACACCACACCCGAAACCAGCGGGTCGGGATGGATTGCCACGAATGGGGCGGAACTGCTCGCAGCGGGCAGGATCAGCAATGCGAGCCACAGGCCGAAACCGACGGCCAGCCCGGCAAGCATCCCCGCGCGATTGCCACTGCGGCTGACCATGCCGAGCACCAGCCCGGGGGCGAACTGGGCCATCGCGGCAAAGGCCAGCGTGCCCAGCCCGGCAAGGTTCGTGACCGACCCGAAGCCGAGGTAAAACAGATAGGCGAGAAACAGCAGCGCACCGATGATCAGCCGCCGGATATTGAGCAATCGCTGCGCCAGCCGCGCCCGGTCGCCTTCACCCTGCAGCACACGGCGGAACACCAGCGGCGCAACGAGATCGTTGGTGATCATGGTCGACAGGGCAACGCTGGCGACGACGATCATGCCCGCAGAGGCCGAAAATCCGCCGATGAACACAAGCAGCGCCAGCGCCTCGTTCCCGGTCGCGAGCGGCAGCGCCATGACGATGGAATCAGGATTGGTTTCACCCGGCAACGCGGCAAGCCCGGCGAGCACGATGGGGACGATCACCAGCGAGGTGACCACGAGATAGAGCGGGAACACCCATTGCATTGCAGGCGTCGCGCGGTCGGTTTGCGCCTCGACAAAGCTGATGTGGAACTGGCGCGGCAGGCACAGCGCGGCGCAGGCCGCGATCAGCGTCAGCACGGCGAAGCGCGCGTCGATCTGGCTTGCAGCGAAAACCGCGGGCGGCGCCTCGACCTCTCCGTCAGCGAGCACCCACAGCGCCAGTGCAGCCACCGCCAGCAATGCCACCAGCTTGACCACCGCCTCGAGCGCGATGGTCAGCACCAGCCCGGCATTGTCCCCCGCCCGGTCTGCCCGGCGCGATCCGAACAATATGGCGAACAGCGCCATCAGCCCGGCAACGATCAGCACCAGTTCGTCAAGCGCGACTCTGGCGCCCACCACATCGGGCTCGATCAGCAGCAACGAATTGCCGACCGATTGCAGTTGCAGGGCCATGTAAGGGAGCGAGCCGACGGTCGCGATGATGGTGACGAGCGCGGCGACCCATGCGCTTTTGCCATAGCGCGCCGAAAGAAAGTCGGCGATCGAGGTTGAATGCTGCGCCTTGGATTGCGCCAGCACCCGGCGCACCAGCCCGAAGCCCAGTGTGAAGACGAGGATCGGACCGAGATAGATCGGCAGGAAATGCAGCCCGGCAGACGCGGCCGAACCCACCCCACCGAAAAAAGTCCAACTGGTGCAATAGACCGCCAGCGAAAGGCCGTAGATCCAGCCCTGTCGATGTTCGGCCTGACCATCGGGGACAGCTTGCCGATCCCGCTTCGCAGCGAGCCAGAACAGCAGCCCCAGATAGAGTGTCGCAGCGGCGATCGCTGCCCCGAACAGCATGATCTTTTCTCTCCCGCTGCGCAGGCTAGACCTTCGTGCGCATCATGCAAGGAAAAGGGGCGGCGCCACCAGGCACCGCCCCTCCTCGCTGCGACCCGGGAGGATCGGGTCAGTGAGCGTGCGCGTCTCCTGCGCCGCGCGGCACGCGGATCGAGTCCACCAGCTTGCGGATTTCGACCGGCGGGCTCTTGGTCATCTTCGAGACCGCGACAGCGACGACGAAGTTCAGCACCATGCCGACCACGCCGATCCCTTCGGGCGAGATACCCAGCAGCCAGTTATCCGCCACGTTCATCGCCGGGTCCACGACCAGCTTGAAGTAGAAGATATAGCCGAAGGTAAACACCAGGCCGGTGACCATCCCGGCAATCGCGCCTTCCTTGTTCATCGACTTGGAGAAAATCCCCATGAAGATGGCCGGGAAGAGCGATGCTGCGGCAAGGCCGAAGGCGAAAGCGACAACCTGCGCGACCCATCCCGGCGGATAAATGCCGAGATAACCCGCCACCACGATCGCCGCCGTTGCGGCCACACGGGCTGCGAGCAACTCGCCCTTTTCCGAGATGTTCGGCCGGAAGGTCGACTTGAGGAGATCGTGACTGACCGAGCTGGAGATCACCAGCAACAGGCCCGCCGCGGTCGACAGTGCAGCTGCCAGCCCGCCTGCCGCGACCAGTGCGATCACCCAGCCGGGAAGGTTGGCAATCTCCGGATTGGCGAGCACCATGATGTCGTTGTCGACATAGAGCTCGTTCGGATTGTCGACGGCTTCGTCATTGCTCACCAGCCGCTCGCCCGAGGCACCGGCCCCTTCGGCGAACTCCGGCTTGCCCTTGAAGGCATCGCCCTTGGCGATCTGGACCTTGCCATCGGCGTTCTTGTCACGCCACACGATGAGGTCGTTCGCTTCCCACTTCTTGAACCAGCCCGGCGCCTCGGCATAGCTCGTCTCGTTCATCGAATCGATCAGGTTGATCCGCGAGAAGGCCGCTACCGCCGGAGCCGTAGTGTAAAGCAGGGCGATGAAGATCAGCGCCCAGCCAGCCGATTTGCGCGCGTCCGATGCCTTGGGAACGGTGAAGAAACGCACGATGACATGCGGCAGGCCAGCGGTGCCGACCATCAGCGCCATGGTGATGCAGAACACGTCGATCGTCGACTTGGAACCGGCCGTGTAGGCCGCAAAGCCAAGGTCGGTCAGCACCAGGTCCAGTTTTTGCAACACATGCATCCCCGACCCGTCATTGACGGTAGAGCCGAGGCCCAGCTGCGGGATCGGATTGCCCGTCACCATGAAGCTGATGAAGAAGGCGGGCACCATATAGGCGAAGATCAGCACGCAATACTGCGCGACCTGCGTGTAGGTGATGCCCTTCATCCCGCCGAGCACGGCATAGACGAAGACGATGCCCATACCGATGATGACGCCCAGGTTGATCGGCACGTCGAGGAAGCGCGAGAACACGATCCCCACACCGCGCATCTGCCCGGCAATATAGGTGAAGCTGATGAAGATCAGGCAGATCACCGCCACCACGCGCGCAGCCTTGGAATAGTACCGGGTGCCGATGAAATCGGGCACGGTGAACTGGCCGAACTTGCGCAGGTAAGGCGCCAGCAGCAGTGCCAGCATCACATAACCGCCAGTCCAGCCCATCAGGTAGACCGAGCCGTCATAGCCCATGAAGGCGATGAGACCGGCCATCGAAAGAAAGCTTGCCGCGCTCATCCAGTCGGCAGCCGTGGCCATTCCGTTGACGACCGGGCTGACCCCGCCGCCTGCGACATAGAATTCCTTGGTCGAACCCGCCCGGCTCCACAGCGCGATGCCGATGTAGAGCGCAAAGCTGATGCCGACAAAGATATAGATCAGGGTTTGCGTGTCCATGATCGCCCCCTCAGTCGTCGAGATCGTATTTGCGTTCGATCTTCTTCATCTTGACGACGTAGTAGAAGATCAGCGCGACGAAGATGTAGATCGAGCCCTGCTGGGCGAACCAGAAGCCGAGCGGGTATCCGCCGAGCATGAACTGGTCGAGGAATTCCCTCAGCAGGATGCCCGCCCCGAAGGAACAGGCGAACCAGATTGCCATCAGGATCAGCAGCAGCCGCACGTTTTCGCGCCAATAGGCGTCTTCGGCTGCGCTGGTTTCGGTGTCGGGTATTTCGTCGTCGGCCATGGCCTCCCCCTCTCTCGTCTTTCGTGCCCACGCATTTCGGGAGCATCATGGGGAGGCTAGTTCGCCGGGCCGCGCCCAGCGAGCGCGACATTAGTCTAATGACCGACGGCGAGCCTCTCGAGCGAGCCAAGGCTGGTGTCGGCAGGCAGGCGTGAAAGCTGCGCGAGGAACAGCTCCGCTGCCGCAAGCGCATCACCCAGCGCATCGTGCTGCCCGTGCGGCGGCAGGTTGTAACGGCTGCGCGCAGTCGCGAGGCGATAGGGCTCGCTGCCGACAAGGCCGGGGTGGAGCTTGCGCTCGATCGCAAGAGTGCAGATGCTGCGCACCGGCAGTGCCATGCCATACAGCTTGCGCGTGGTGCGCAAGAGCACATCACGCTCAATCGATGCGCCATGCGCGATGACGATCCGCCCCGAAAGCGCACGCAGCAGCTCGGGCATGACCTCAGCCAGCGGCTCGCCTTTCCGGGCGCGTTCCTCGCCGATACCGTGTACCGTTACCGCGGCATCGTCGAGCGTCTTGCCGCTGCGAATATCGCGCGCCTCTGCCCCGGCAAGGGGAATGCCCCCCGCGTCGAAAGGCAGCCACCCTGCCTGTAGCACATGCGCCCCGGTACCCAGCCCGTCGAGTTCGAAATCGAGCGCAAGGAAGGGGGCCTCGCGAGCGGGACTGCCGCGCACAGGCCACGCCCCTTTCGCATAATCCGCCAGCGGCCGGGCATCACCATCGGCATTGGCGAGCCGTTTCAATCGCCGCGCGAAACGCCAGCCAGCCAGCCAGTCACCCCCGGTCACGCAATCCCGCCCGCCTGGTTGCGCCGCAGCGAATCGAGCGCATTGCGAATGACGGAGAAGGCGTCCTTCAGATAGTCGCGTTCGAGCGGCGAGAGCGAGGCTGGTTCGATGGCGTTGTCGGGCCGGTCCCCGGCCTTCACCTGCACAGCCTGATGCGCGATACGCAGCTCGTTGACGAACAGGAAAGCGTCTTCGAGGCTCTGGCTGTCTCCCTTCGCCATCTTGCCCCCCTCAGCCAGTGCGCGGAGCCGTTCGACGGTGCCGACGGCCTCGATGCCATGCGCCAGCGCCAGCGTGCGTGCGACATCGATCACCGGCATGATCGCCTGCGCCTTGGCATCGAACACCTTGTGCCCGTCATCCGATTTTTCGAGCACGAGGTTGCGGAAGATGCCTAGCGGCACCTTGCTGCGCAGCGCGTCACGCGCGAGATAGCTGATGAACAGCGGTGAGGCGGCAACCTTGCCGATCACCGCGCGGCGCAGTTCGCGCACCAGCGACTGCGACCCGTGAACACAGCGCATATCAAAGAAGATCGTCGCGCGCAGCACCGCATCCTCGGTCGGGCTGTCGATCCAGTGTTCGTAGCGCCGCTGCCAATCACCCAAAGTCAGGCGCTGACCGGCCTCCTTGGCCATGATGCCGCCCTTGCAATAGACGAAGCCTGCATCGTTGAGCAGGTCGGAGATGCGCCCGCCGAGCCGTTCGAAATAGGCGCGGCCATCGGCATCGATCTCGTCGGACAGGACCAACCCGTTATCCTGGTCCGAACCGACCAGTTGTTCCTCACGGGCAAGCGATCCGAACACGACCAGCGCATAGGGCACGGGCGGCGGCCCGAGTTCGGCTTCCGCCAGCTCAGCCGCGCGGCGATGCGCCGCCTCGCCCAGCGCGCTGGTGAAGCGCATCGCATGGATGGCGTGGAAACCCGAACCGACCATCGCGGCAAAGCCCTCATCGATCTGTTTCGATGCCGCAACGAAGGCTTCAGGCGTTGGCGCCTTGGCAATCGCCATCCCGGCATCGATCGCATTGCTGCCCATGAATGCGAGGATGTCGGTCGCGCTGAGGATGGAAATCAGGTTCCCGGCACTGTCGAGCAACGGGATATGGCGGAACCCGCCAGCCGCCATCATTGCCATCGCCTCTGCCACGCTGGCGTGCGAAGACAGCGTGCGCGGCCCCTCGGTCATCACCGCCGAGACAGGCTGGTCGAGCGGGGTTTCGCCCGCCACCACGCGGTTGCGCAAATCCTTGTCGGTAAAGATGCCGACCAGCCCCGCCGTGGTGCAGATCGCCAGTGTGCTGACATCGCGGTCGCGCATCACCCGCACCGCATCGCGGATTGTCGCATCGGGCGGGCAGGAAACCGGGTCGCCGCGCCGCACCAGCTCTTCGAGCGAAGTGCGGTCAAGCTCTGGCATGCGGCCCAACTTCTGCTGTTTCAGCGCATGACGGATGCGTTGCGCCTCGTCATCGGCGAAATGCGCACCAAAACTCGGCGCGTCCTTGCGCAGGCGATGGAAATGCTCGGCAGGCAATGAATAGAGCAGCGTGTCTTCGAGCGCGATGGTGGTGTTGCGCACCTCGCCGCCGCGCAACAGCGAGGGATAGGCGAAGCACGAACCGGCACCCAGCCGCGCGGTCAGCTCCTCCCCGGCGAGCCGCAGTTCGACCGATCCGGAGCGAACGACATACAACCGGTCGTTCATCGTGCCGCTTTCGAGCACCACGTCCCCGGCCCGTGCGTAGCTGACGGTCACCACCCGCGCGAGCGCCGAGACCTCGCCAACGGGCAACGTATCGAAGGGCGGGGTTCCGCCCAGAAATGCGGTTATCTCTGCAATCTCGCTGGCCATAGGGCGCAGCGTACACGGCCCGGCAATCGGCGTCATTGCGACTTTGGTCGCGGTGCGGATGGAACACGGCCTGCCATGGTCATTGTCGCCCAGTCATCCTATGACCGGCGAAACGCCTGAGGGAGAAAACACGGCATGATCACCGACGATCGCATAATCCTGGGATTGCTGGCAGCACTGCTCGCCTTCGTATTCGTCACCCGCGACCGGCCCGGCTGGAAGAAGTTTTACGTCTTCGTGCCGATCATCCTCGTCTGCTACCTCATCCCCTCGCTGATGGTCACGACCGGGTTGATCGACACCGAGGAAAGCCAGCTGTGGCCGGTGGCGAAGGACTATTTCCTCCCTGCCGCGCTGTTCCTGATGACGCTGTCGATCGACCTCAAGGGCATTCTCGGCCTTGGCAACAAGGCGATCATCATGTTCCTCACCGCCACGGTCGGCATCATCCTGGGCGGACCGATAGCCTTGTGGATCGTCGCCCAGTTCGACCCTGCCGTGATCGGCAGCGGCGACACCGCTGCATGGCGCGGGCTGGCCACGCTGGCGGGCAGCTGGATCGGCGGCGGCGCAAACCAGACCGCCATGCTCGAAGTCTATGGCTATCCGCTCGAACTGTTCTCCGCGCTACTGGCAGTCGATATCATCGTCGCCGAAATCTGGATGGTGTTCCTGCTCTATGGCGCGGGCGCGAGCGAGCGGGTCGACCGCTGGCTGGGTGCCGACAGTTCGGCCATCGAACGGCTGCGCGACAAGATGGCTCACTACACCTCCTCGATCGAGCGGGTAGCGGGGGCAAACGACTATGTCCTGCTGTTCGGCGCGACATTCGCCGTTGTCGGCCTGTCGCATCTCCTCGGCAGCTGGCTCGGCGGCTTCTTCGCCGACTTGCAGGGTGAAGATGCCACGCTGGCGAGCAGCTTCTTCTGGGTCGTTGTCATCTCCACCACTATCGGCGTCGCCGCCAGCTTCACCCGCGCCCGCACGCTCGAAGGGGTCGGGGCCAGCAAGTTCGGCACCGTGTTCATCTTCCTGCTGGTCGCGATCATCGGCACGCGGATGGATGTGACCAAGATCGCCGAAGCGCCCGAATTCATGGCGATCGGCGCGATCTGGATGCTGTTCCACACCATCCTGCTGCTGGCCGTAGCCAAGATGATCAAGGCGCCTTTCTTCTTCGTAGCTGTCGGCAGCAAGGCCAATGTCGGTGGCGCCGCATCGGCCCCGGTTGTGGCCAGCGCCTTCCACCCCGCCCTCGCCCCGGTCGGCGTGCTTCTGGCCGTGCTCGGCTATGCACTCGGCACCTATGGCGCGATCCTGTGCGCGCAGATGATGGCTGCGGTGGGATAGGTCGAAAACGCGATCTGCGGATTCGCCTTGACGCCCGGAACGCGCTAGGAGGCGCGCAATATTAGAACAACAAACTTTGCAGGAGATGCGCGATGCGCAAGGTCGATCACTTTCTAGCCGGCGGTTCGGTGGCGAGCAGCGGGCGCACGCACAAGATCTGGAACCCCTCGACGGGCGAGGTGCAGGCCGAGGTTGTGCTGGGCGATGCGTCGGTGCTGGAACATGCCGTGGCGCAGGCGAAGAAGGTCCAGCCCGAATGGGCCGCGACCAATCCGCAGAAGCGCGCCCGGGTGATGTTCGAATTCAAGCGCCTGGTCGAGGCGCACAAGCAGGAACTGGCCGAACTGCTTTCGAGCGAGCATGGCAAGGTGGTCGACGATGCGCATGGCGATGTGCAGCGCGGCCTCGAAGTGATCGAGTTCGCCTGCGGCATCCCTCAGGCACTGAAGGGTGAATACACGCAGGGCGCAGGCCCCGGCATCGATGTCTATTCGATGCGCCAGCCGCTCGGTATCGGTGCGGGCATCACCCCGTTCAACTTCCCCGCGATGATCCCGATGTGGATGTTCGGCATGGCGATCGCAGCGGGCAACGCCTTCATCCTCAAGCCTTCCGAACGCGACCCGAGCGTTCCGGTACGGCTGGCCGAACTGTTCCTCGAAGCGGGCGCACCCGAGGGCCTGCTGCAGGTCGTCCATGGCGACAAGGAAATGGTCGATGCAATCCTAGACCATCCCGATATCCCTGCGATCAGCTTTGTCGGCTCCAGCGATATCGCGCACTACATCTATTCGCGCGGCGCGGAGAATGCGAAGCGCGTCCAGGCCTTCGGCGGGGCGAAAAACCACGGCATCGTGATGCCCGACGCCGATCTCGACCAGGTGGTGAACGATCTTGCCGGTGCGGCTTTTGGCTCGGCCGGTGAACGCTGCATGGCACTGCCGGTGGTGGTGCCTGTTGGCGAAGACATTGCTAACCGCCTGCGCGAAAAGCTGATCCCCGCGATCAACGCACTTCGGGTCGGCGTTTCGACCGATCCCGAGGCGCATTACGGCCCCGTCGTCACGCCCGAGCACAAGGCGCGGGTCGAAGGCTGGATCGACACCGCCGAGAAAGAAGGTGCCGAAGTCGTGATCGACGGGCGCGGCTTCAGCTTGCAGGGGCATGAAAACGGCTTCTTCGTCGGCCCGACGCTGCTCGACCGCGTGACCACCGACATGGAAAGCTACAAGGAAGAGATTTTCGGCCCCGTCCTCCAGATCGTGCGCGCCAGGGATTTCGAGGAGGCCGTGCGCCTGCCGAGCGTGCATCAGTATGGCAATGGCGTCGCCATCTTCACCCGCAACGGCCACGCCGCGCGCGAGTTCGCCAGCCGCGTCAATGTCGGCATGGTTGGCATCAACGTGCCGATCCCCGTTCCGGTAAGCTATCACAGCTTCGGAGGCTGGAAGCGTTCGGGCTTCGGCGACATCGACCAGTACGGCATGGAAGGTTTGCGCTTCTGGACCAAGTCCAAGAAGATCACCCAGCGCTGGCCCGATGGGGGTGGAGACGGCTCCAACGCCTTCGTCATCCCGACCATGGGGTGATCGGCAGGTGGGCAGGACCGTCAGACTGGCAATTGCAACTCTGTTCGCCTGCCTGCTGACGGCCTGTGCTGCGGCATCGGAAGATGTGGCAGTGCGGCCTGCTGTCGATGGCAAGCGCATCGCGCTCACTTTCGATGACGTACCCCGCGCGCCCGGCGCATTCCTGACCGAGGATACGCGAACGGAAAGGCTGATCGCCGCACTCGATGCATCGGACGTCGAGCAGGCGGCGTTCTTCCTCAACCCCGGCCATATCGAGAATCGACCCGGTGCGGAGGCCCGGATCGCCGCCTATGTCGCGGCGGGGCATGTCATTGCCAACCACTCGAACACCCACCCGCGCCTGAGCAAGACCGATGCCGACATATATCTGGCCGATATCGACGCGGCGGAAAGCTGGCTGAAGACGCGCAGTGGCCACCGTCCCTGGTTTCGCTTCCCCTATCTCGACGAAGGGCAGCGCGACAAGGTAAAGCGCGACACCATTCGTGAGGGTCTCCACGCGCGCGGTTTGAGCAATGGCTACGTCACGGTCGAAGCATCCGACTGGTGGATCGAGCAGGCAGCTATCGATGCTCAACGTGACGGCCACAAGATAGACCGCAGCGCGCTGCGCGACCTTTATGTCGAAAGTCATGTCGAGGCGGCAAATTTCTATGATGAGCTCGCCTTCAAGGTGCTGGGCCGCCACCCTGCACATGTCATGTTGCTGCATGAAACCGATATCGCGGCGTTCTATATCGCAGACCTCGTCGCAGCACTTCGCGCCGATGGCTGGGAGATCATCACTGCAGACGAAGCCTATGCCGATCCCATCGGGCAACTCCGCCCTGACGTGCCTTCCGCTCAGGGTACGCTGACCGAAGCCATCGCATGGGAGCGCGGCCTCCCTGCCCCGCGTTGGTACGAGCGCAATGATACGCGGGTCTATTCTCGGCTCTTCCGCGAGCGCGTGCTGCATCTCGAACCCGAAACGCCCTGATCGTCCACGCAGGACCGGTTGCAATTGCGAACCGGATTGCGCAAAGCTGGCGCGAAGGCGCGATGCCATTGCGCGCCGCTTTGAGGGAGAGACAGGCCGTGAGCGAATTCGAGATGATCAGGGTCGAGCATGACGGCGGCGTCACGACCATCACGCTGAACCGGCCCGAGCGGCTCAACGCCTGTCCGCCCGCCATGGCCGACGAGATTTTCGCTGCCGTGCGCGATATCGACGACACGCGGGCAATCCTGCTGACCGGCGAAGGCCGCGCCTTCTGTTCCGGCGCCGACCTTGCTGCCAGCAGCGGTGCTTCCATCACCGGCGGGCGGCGGTCGTTCACCGTGCTTCAGCAGAGCTACAACCCCTTGATCCAGGCGCTGAACGAACTGTCCGTTCCGGTGGTCAGTGCCGTGACCGGGGCGGCAGCGGGCATCGGCTGTTCGATCGCGCTTTCGGCGGACTTCGTCGTGGCCGGCAAGAGCGGCTATTTCCTCCAGGCCTTCGTCAATATCGGCCTTGTACCCGATGGCGGATCGAGCTGGATCCTGCCTCGCCTCGTCGGCCTGCCACAAGCCATGCGCATGATGATGCTGGGTGAGCGCATCCATGCCGAAGAGGCGGAGCGCATTGGCCTGATCTACAAATGCGTCGAAGACGATGCGGTAATGGATGAAGCTCGCGCCCTTGCCGAAAAGCTCGCCAACGGCCCGACCGTGGCGCTCGGCCAGATGAAGCGCACCGTTCGGCGCGGCCTGCAAAGCGATCTCAACACCACGCTGCAGATGGAAGCCATGGGCCAGCAAGTCGCCGGAGACAGCTCGGACGCGGCGGAAGGAATCATGGCCTTCCTCCAGAAGCGCAAGCCGGAATTCAAGGGCAGCTGACGCCGCCGGGCAGCTACGCCCCGGTCGGTCGTTTCGGCCTTGCCGCGAGAAAGACCAGCGGCGCGGCGACCAGGCTCATCAGTGCCATCACATAGAAGTCGTCGACATAGGCGATCATCGCGGCCTGCCGGTTCACCTCCCCATCGAGCATGGCCATCAGGCCGCCACCCAGGTCGCCATACCGGTCGACCTGGGAAAGATCGACCACGCCGAAGGTCGTCGCGGTGATGTTCTCCGACAGTTCGGAATGGTTCACCTGTACGTTGCGCGCGAGGAAGGTCATGGCGAGCGAAATCCCGACCGACGATCCCATCGAGCGTGAGAGGTTGAACACGCTGGCCCCTTCCGTGCGCAGGCGCGGGGCCAGGGTGGAAAATGCCATTGTATTGAGCGGGATGAACGCCAGCCCCATGCCCAGCCCCTGGATCAGGCCGGCGACGATCACCTGCTGCTGGTCCACGGCAAGCGACCAGCCGGTCATGATGTAACAGGAATACCCGACGATCAGGAACCCGGTGGCAACCAGCTTGCGCGGATCGACACCCCGGCTCAGCGCGACCGATGTGACCTGCATGCTTATCAGGACGCCGATACCGCGCGGCATCAGCGTGACGCCCGTGCGGATCACGTCATAACCGAACAGGTGCTGCAGCATCGGGGGTAACAGGACCATCACGGCAAACATCACCATGCCCATCACGAACATCAGCAGGTTAGCCGACAGGAAGCTGCGATCGACGAACAGCTGGCGGTCGAACAGGGCATCGCGCCGGGTGACAAAATGCACCCCGGCCATCCATGCGGTGCTGATCGCAAGACCGCAGTAAAGCCACGTTTCGGCCGAGTCGAACCAGTCGACATGGTTCCCGCGGTCGAGCAACAGCTGGAACGATGCCAGCATGATGCCCACGCAGGCAAAGCCGAACAGGTCGAACTTGCGCGATTTCGCCGGGCGGTGGGGCAAGCCGGCGAGCAGTATGGCCAAGGCTATCAGGCCAAGCGGGACGTTGACATAGAACACCGCGCGCCAGTTCCAGTTCTCGGTCAGCCAGCCGCCAACGACCGGGCCGAGGATCGGCCCTATCATCACGCCCATTCCCCATAGTGCGATCATCCGCGTATGGCGCGAGGGCGGGCTGGTATCGATCATCGCTGCCTGGCTGAGCGGTGAAATGAAAGCGCCTGCCACGCCCTGCAAGGCGCGAAACAGCACCATCTGTTCGATATCCTGCGCCATGCCGCACAGCATCGATGTCAGGATGAAGCTGGCCACGGCGATGATGAACAGCCTGCGCGACCCGATCTTGTCTGCCAGCCAGCCGGTTGCAGGCATCGCGACGGCACTGGCAACGATATAGCTGGTCAGGACCCAGCTGATTTCATCGGGCGTAGCGCCGAGCGTTGCCTGCATATGCGGGATTGCGACATTGGCAATCGTCGTATCGAGGATCTGCAGCAGCGTTGCGAGCATGATGCCGATTGCAAGGAGCCATTGGTTCGCCACCGGCAACAGCGCAACGTCGGCTTTCTCGTCCGACACTGGCGCGCCCGGCCCTTCGCGGACCTCCTCCTGCATCTGAGCGGCCCCGGCCACGGGGCCTCAGTCCCGCTTGCCGTCGATATAGATCGTCACCTTGGCCGACAGGCCGGCGACCAGCTCGACAGGCACCTTGCCATCGAGCGCAATGCGGACGGGAACACGCTGGGTCACCTTGACCCAGTTCCCGGTCGCATTTTGCGCTGGAAGCACCGAGAACTCGCTCCCCGTCCCGCCGCCAATCGACATGACGCGGCCCTTGAACTCGACATCGGGGAACGCATCGACGGAAATCCGCACCTGCTGTCCGGCGCGGATCGAACCGATATCGGTCTCCTTGAAATTGGCTTCGACATAGGTGCTGCGCGTATCGACCAGCGTCAGCGCCGGAAGGCCTGCGATCAGTTCCTGCCCCAGTTGCAACCGGTCGGCCTGGCTCACCCGCCCTGCCGACGGGGCACGAATTTCGGTGCGGCTGAGGTTGAGCTGGGCCGCCTCGCGCTGTGCCCTGGCTGCGGCCACGGCGGGATAGACCCCCGGAACTTGCGGCCCGGTGGCAAGCTTGGCCTGCGCCTCGGACTGTTCGGCAAAGGCGAGGCGAAGCGATTCGCGTGCCTGCGCAACACGATGTTGCGCCGCTTCATATTCGACCTTGGTCAGGAACCCGCGCTCCATCAGCGCGCGTTTGCGCTCGAAATCCGCCTCCGCAAAGGCGATGTCCTCTCGTGCCGAGGCGATGGACACACCGGTCAACTTGGACGAATTGGCAAGCGCAGTCCGGTCGGCCTGGGCAGCGGCGATTGCCGCGTCGGCTTGCCGCAACTGGATGGCATAGGGTTCCGGGTCCAGCCGGAACAGCAGGTCGCCGGCCTTGACCCTGTCACCCTCACCCACCGCGACTTCGACGATCGTACCGCCGACAAGCGCGCTCACGGTCGTCATATCCTGCTTGATAAAGGCATTGTCGGTCGAAATCTTGCCTCGCGCGTCGAGCCAGAAATAGGCTCCGACAGCGACCAGCAGCAGCGGCACGATGGCCATCGCCAACCGCCGCTTCCATGGCGAGCCGCCACTGCGCTGCGCCTGGGAAGTAGCCTCCATTTCGGTTTCATCGGCAGCGTCGACCGTTGCCGTGACATCCTGTTGGTCAGCCATGATCAATCTTGCCCATCATTGGTGCGCACAAGGTTGGCGCGCAGCTTTTCGAGTGTCCGGACGGTCGCCTGTCGCTCATCGTCGGGGATGCCGTCGAAAATATCGGCGAGGAATTCCATCACCGTCGGGCGCAATTCCTCCAGCAGCCTGCGCGCACGCGGTTCGAGATGGAGCCGCCATGACCGACGATCCGCCGGATCGGCTCGGCGCACGAGCATGCCCGATTCCTCCAGCCGGTCGACCATCCGGCAAACCGTGATCGGTTCGACCAGCAACAGTTCGGCCAGCTCGCCCTGATTGATCCCCTCACGATCACGCAGGGTCATCAGCAAGCGCCATTGCGGGCGGGTAAGCCCGGCGGATTTTGCCCGCTGATCAAATTCGCGCCGCAGCAGGCGACCGATATCCGAAGCCAGAATCGCAATACGTTCCATAAGCTGAACGATTATAACTATGCTTATAATTGTCAAGACAGAGCGGCAGCGTCCCAGTGCGAAGAATAGTCGGTGCGGGGTTGCCTGCACCGGCCTTTTGCTGTCGAAAAGTGATCCGGAAATGGAGCGAGGATTTCGATGAGACCACTTGCCATACCGATCGCCATCGCGGCTTTCCTGCCCGCCGCCTGCTCCAATGCCACGAGCGAGCCTGAACCGCAGCAGGAGACTGCCGACCCACCGGTTGAAATGCCTACGGATAGCCGTGCACAAACCGCCTCGCCTGCCAATCAGCCTGCCGAGGCAAAGATCAGCCCCGATGCAATCCCCAATCGCTTCATCGGTGTTTGGGACTATATCAAGGGCACTTGCGATCCGGCGTCCGATATGCGGCTGGAGATCGGGCAGGCGGAATTCGGCTTCTACGAATCGCACGGCAGGGTGACCGGTATCCGCAATGAGGGGGAAGCGACTATCGTCGATCTCGACATGTCGGGCGAAGGCGAGACATGGACCGAATCGCTGCGGCTGGTGCTCAAGGATGATGGCACGCGGCTGCATGTCACCGAGCCGCAGAAGGAAAGCGACGAGGACGACTACCCGCGTCGGCGTTGCCCTGCATGACGGACACCATCGCCACCCGCCAGCTTGCATCGTCCGGCTCGCCGTTTGAAGACACCTTCGGCTTCAGCCGCGCGATGCGCGTCGGCAACCGCATCCTTGTCGCCGGGACCGGCCCGATCGAGGATGACGGTTCGACAACGCCGGGCGATGCAGCAGCGCAGGCGAAGCGGTGCTGCGCCCTGATCGTGCGCGCTATCGAGCAACTGGGCGGCAAAGCCACGGATGTCGTGCGCACGCGGATGCTGCTGACCGACCCGGCAGACCAGGACGCCGTTGGCGCGGTCCATGCACGCTTTTTTGGCGCTGCCCGCCCCGCTGCAACAATGCTAGGCGTCGCGTGGCTTTGTCGACCGGAATGGAAAGTCGAAATCGAAGCCGAAGCAATCATCGACGGCTAGATTGCGTTCCCCTTTCCACGCCCTGCGGGCGGCGCTAGAGCCGTGTCCATGACAGGACAATTCCAGCTTACCGACGACCAGCTTGCGATCCAGGAAATGGCGCAGCGGTTCACCGCCGACAATATCACCCCCTTCGCCGCCGAATGGGACGAGAAGAGCCACTTCCCACGCGACGTGATCCAGCAGACCGGCGAGCTCGGCTTCGGCGCGATCTACGTGTCCGAGGCGAGCGGCGGAATCGCGCTTGGCCGGCTAGAGGCGGCGCTGATCATGGAGGCGATGGCCTATGGCTGCCCGGCTACCAGCGCCTATGTCTCGATCCACAACATGGCGAGCTGGATGATCGACCGCTTCGGAAGCGATGACCTCAAGGCCCGCTTCCTGCCCAGGCTGGTGACGATGGAGCATATCGCCAGCTATGCGCTGACAGAGCCCGGCAGTGGCTCCGATGCAGCGGGGCTCAAGACGACCGCGGTGCTGGACGGCGATCACTATGTGCTGAATGGCACCAAGCAGTTCATCAGCGGCAGCGGCTTCAACGATATCTATGTCGTCATGGTCCGCACCGGCGAGCACAAGTCCAAGGGCATTTCCTGCCTGGTGATCGAGAAGGACACACCCGGCCTCAGCTTTGGCAAGCCGGAGAAGAAGCTCGGCTGGAACGCCTCGCCCACCGCACAGCTTATTTTCGAGGACTGCCGCGTGCCGGTCGCCAACCGTGTCGGTGCAGAGGGCGAAGGCTTTGGCTTTGCCATGGCCGGGCTTGATGGCGGACGGCTCAATATCGGCGCCTGCTCGCTCGGCGGGGCGCAGCGTTGCCTCGATGAAGCGGTCAAATACACCAAGGAACGCCAGCAGTTCGGTCAGCCCATCGCAGATTTCCAGAACACCCAGTTCATGCTGGCCGACATGGCGACGGAGTTGGAGGCAGCGCGCGCTCTGCTTTACCTCGCCGCCTGCAAAGTGACCGAGAACGCACCCGACAAGTCGCGCTTCTCCGCCATGGCCAAGCGCCTCGCGACCGATAGCGGCTCCAGCATCGTCAACAACGCGCTGCAACTGTTCGGTGGCTACGGTTATCTCAGGGAATACCCGATCGAACGCTTCTGGCGCGACCTGCGCGTGCATTCGATCCTCGAAGGCACCAACCAGGTCATGCGGATGATCGTCGGACGGGACCTGTTGAGGCAGTGAGCGAGAATATGAACACCGAAGACATCCTGATCCACCGCCACGGCGCGGTCGGTCATATCTCCTTGAACCGGCCCAAGGCGCTGCACGCGCTGACGCTTGATATGTGCCATGCGATGAGCGCGGCACTGACCGAATGGGCCGACGATGACGGTATCGAGGCGGTCATTCTCGACCATGCCGAAGGGCGCGGCTTTTGCGCGGGTGGCGACATCGCATTCCTGCGCAATTCGGCGCTGAACGATGGCGGCGTATCGGGCCGCAGGTTCTTTCACGACGAATACCAGCTCAACCACCAGATGATGACCTATGCCAAGCCCATCGTGGCGTTCATGGACGGCATCACCATGGGCGGCGGCGTGGGCATCGCGCTGCCATGCAAATATCGGGTCGCGACCGAGAATACCCGCCTTGCCATGCCAGAAACCGGCATCGGCCTCTTCCCCGATGTCGGGGGCGGCTGGCACCTTTCGCGGCTCGGCGGGCGGCTTGGCCAGTTCCTCGCCCTGACCGGCGCGCGGCTCGACGGGGCAGAGTGCCTGTGGGCGGGCCTCGCGACGCATTACCTGCCTGCCGAAATGGTCGCTGATGCCAAGGCGCGGATCATCGAGAAGCCGGGGCGCATCTCCGGCGTGCTGTCCGAAATGCCCGGCACCCCGCCCAAGGCGCGGATCGAGGACAATGCCGACAAGATCGCCCGTCACTTCGCCTCCGAGCGGCTGGAAGACATCGTCGCCAGCCTCGACGCGAGCGATGACGAGTGGGCGGCGAAGGAACGCGCGACGCTGGGCACCAAGAGCCCACAGACCTGCAAGGTTGCGCTGCGGCAGCTGGCCGAGAGCGAGAAACTCTCAGATTTCGCCGACAACATGGCGATGGAATACCGCATTGCCAGCCGCGTGCTGACCCGCCCCGATTTTGCCGAGGGCGTGCGCGCGGTGATCGTCGACAAGACAAACGATCCCAGCTGGGATCCGGCAACACCCGAAGGCGTGAGCGAGGAACTGATCGACAGCATCTTTGCCCCGCTGCCCGCAGATGAAGAATGGAAGCCGCTCTGACCGGGCGGAAACAGATGGAGGACACCGAATGAAAAAGCTTGCACTGGCCATTTCGGCCATCGCCCTTGGCGCAGGCCCCGCCCTCGCCGATCATCACGAGGAAACGCCCGGGCGCGATTTCAGCGGCGTATATGGCGGCAGCTACACCTGCGCCGATGGCGAGCACGGCTTCTATCTCGACCTCTCCACCGTCACACCGATGGACGATCACTGGATGGTATCGGGAACGCTTGGCCTGTTCCCGACGCTGGCGGGGACCGAAGACGGTGCCGCCGATGTCGCAGGCAGTTTCGCGGTCAGCGGGACGGTCAGCGCCGACATGCAAATCGAGCTCGAGCCGGGCGAATGGCTGGTCCAGCCGCCACGCTATGGCGCCGCCCACCTCACCGGCGAACTGTCCATGTTCAGCGAGGGCCAGTGGCAGATCGAAGGGAAACCGATTGTACCCGGCATGCCCGACCTGTGCAGCGCGCTGGTCGCAACCCAGTTCCTGCCGGCGCACGCCCAAGCGGAGTAATCATGGCCTACGAAACTATCCTGACCGAAACCGACGGTGCGGTCACCATCATCACGCTCAACCGCCCGCAGGCGCTCAATGCGCTGTCCAGCGTGGTGCTGGAAGAACTGATCGAAGCCTTCGCCGCCTATCAGGCGGATGACAGCCAGAAATGTGCAATCCTGACCGGGAGCGGCGACAAGGCGTTTGCCGCAGGGGCGGACATTAAGGAAATGTCGGACAAGGCATCGGCCGATTTCTACCTCGACGATTTCTTCTCCAAATGGACCAGCCATATCGTCAGGACGACGCGCAAACCGTGGATCGCGGCGGTCAACGGCTTTGCGCTTGGCGGCGGGTGCGAACTGGCGATGATGGCCGATTTCATCATCGCGAGCGAGAACGCGAAATTCGGCCAGCCCGAAATCAAGCTCGGCGTTGCTCCGGGCATGGGCGGCAGCCAGCGGCTGACCCGCGCAGTAGGCAAGTCCAAGGCGATGGAAATGTGCCTGACGGGCCGGATGATGGGCGCGGAAGAGGCGGAGCGCAGCAATCTCGTCGCCAAAGTCGTGCCGCATGACGAGTTGATGGCCGAAACGAAGAAGACCGCCGCACTGATCGCCTCGATGCCGCCGATGGCCGCAATCGCGAACAAGGAAATGGTCAATTCGGCTTACGAGATGACGCTCGAACAAGGCTTGGTGCAGGAACGCCGCCTGTTCCAGATCCTCACCGCGAGCGAGGACAAGGCCGAAGGCATGGCCGCCTTCATCGAGAAGCGTGAGGGCAACTGGAAGGGACGGTGAACATCCTGCTGGGCTTCGCGCTGTTCGCAGTAGCCATCCTTCTTTCCTGGTATGGTCAACGCGGTTACCTACCAGTCCAAGGCACGGGTGCGTTGCCAAAGAAGAGGTTCGTTTACTTGCGGCATGGCGGCAGGTTCTATCTGCATCATCCACTCAAGTTCGTCAGTCTGGTGCTAAGCGGTTTCGCTGCCGTGGCTGGGATGAACATGATTTTTTGACCGGAGAGTAACATGAAAATCGCCTTTATCGGCCTCGGCAATATGGGCGGCGGGATGGCCGCGAATCTCGTCAAGGCGGGGCATCAGGTCAGCGCCTTCGATCTCAGCGAAGAGGCGCTTGCCGCCGCACAGGACAATGGCTGCGCGACCTTCACCGACGCACGCGAAGCGGTGCAGGGAGCAGAGGCGGTGGTGACCATGCTGCCCAATGGGGGCATCGTGAAGTCGGTCTACACCGACAGCGTGATCGGCCACGCCCCCGCAGGCGCGGTGCTGCTCGACTGCTCGACAATCGACGTCGCCACCGCGCGCGAAGTGATCGCGGCCGCGCAAGCGGCTGGATACGACATGGTCGACGCCCCGGTGTCGGGCGGGATTGCGGCAGCGAATGGCGGGACACTGACCTTCATGGTTGGTGGAACCGCACAGGCCTTCGCCCGTGCCGAACCTATCCTTCAGGCGATGGGCAAGGCGGTGATCCACGCAGGCGATGCCGGCAATGGGCAGGCAGCCAAGATATGCAACAACATGCTGCTGGGCATACACATGATCGGCACGTGCGAAGCCTTTGCCATGGCGCAGAAACTCGGCCTCGATCCGCAGACTTTTTACGACATTTCCTCGGTCAGCTCGGGCCAGAACTGGTCTATGACCAGCTATTGCCCTGTTCCCGGCGTGGGGCCGCAGAGCCCGTCGGACAATGATTACCAGGGTGGCTTCGCGACCGCGCTGATGCTGAAGGATTTGCGGCTGGCGATGGAAGCTGCAGACAGCGCCGATGCCGCTGTCCCGATGGGCCAGCGCGCCGCCGCACTTTATGAAGACTTCAATGGCGCGGGCAATGGCGGGCTGGATTTCTCCGCCATTATCAAGATGCTGTAATTCCGGTTTTTTGGGTGCACTGCGGCCGAACCGCCTGGTTGTTGTTTTGACCCGAAGGGCTGGAAGCAACCGCAGTGCAACGTCGATGCTAGTAGTTAACGCCCACATTACCAAGCGCAGAAAGGCGATTGTCGGCGTTTTTCGACAGTCAGTCCGTATTTTCGGTTAAAATGCTGTCGAGCCAGGCGCGTGGTTCGGAGCGGCGACCAATTTCGGCAACGAATTCCTGTCCCCTCGCAACACTGCGCAACAGGCCACCGCGCAGCCAACGATCGGGACGGTCATGGTAGCTGAGTCCACCGCGCCTCAGCCATGGCGGCTTCTGCCACAGGCTGGGCGGTCCACCCTCAACCGTCAGGCGCAACGCAGGGGACGCACGCAAGGCAGTGCTCCCTTGCCCCCGATAGATCGCGTCATTGGCCGCATGCATGCCGATGGCATGCGGGTGCCGGTGACGGAGGAAAGCTGCCCTCGCTTCGTCACTGCAAGCGGCCAGCCGCGTCACTGTGTCGACCCTGAGGAAACCGAATATCCGGTGGTGGTGCTCGCCGCTGTCCTCTTCGCGGAACAGGCCAAAAAACAGGAATACATCGCCCGGGCCGACCCCCTGATTGTCCAGATGCGTCTGCGCGGCACCGCACTGGCCGAACAGGCAGGTACCATCAGGCAGGAACATCGGGTCGTGATGGCAGAAATCGTCACCGCCCAGCTTGCCGCGACTGGCACGGGCAACATGTCCGGCAAGGCCAAGTTCGGCATAGGTCGTGAGTGAATGCCCGCCGCTGGGGATTGGCAGGCTCAGCGGCCTGCCATCTACGATAGGCGACGCCCCGCCGCCCGCTGCGCTATCGAACCCTTTTCGACTGAAGATAATCCGCATCCGGTGCGCCCTGCCCTGCGCCAATCGGCATGACAAGGCTTGCGCTGGGCGTAACCTTGTCTAGGTAACGCGGCGTGAAAAGGCTCCTGCGCAATATCGGCTGGCTGCTGAGCGGCCGTGCGGTCAACGCAGTGCTGAGCCTGGTTTACCTTGCGCTTGCCACCCGTTCGCTCGGCATCGAGCAGTTCGGCTATTTTGCGCTGATTGTCGCGCTGGGCCAGACCGTGACCGGGCTCGCCAATTTCCAGACATGGCAGTTCGTCGTGCGCTGGGGCGCGAACGGTGACGGGGCGGGCGAAGCGACCGGCTTTGCCATCGCGCTCGATGCCATTTCGGTGGTTCTCGGAGCGGCGCTTGCAGCCGCGCTGGTCTATAGCGCACAATTCTGGTTGCCACTGCCGCATGACCTGCTGTGGGTCGCGTTCGGCTATTGTGTGATCTCGCTGGTATCGATCCGCTCGACTCCCACCGGCCTGCTGCGGCTCCACTTCCGTTTTGCCGAAGCGACCGCAGCTGAGGCGGTGCAGCCAATCGTTCGCGCCATCGGTGCAGTGCTCGCCTTCTTCTACATGCCGACGGTGACCGGCTTCATCCTCGCATGGGCGGCGTCGGAGATTTTCGTCGCGCTGGCACTGTGGTGGGCCGCCGCGCGCAAGGACCGGATCGACCTGTCGCAGATCAGCCTCACCAAGCTCCCCCGCGCCCATCCCGATGCCTGGCGCTTCGTCCTCTCGACCAATGCGATGGGCAGCCTCAATGTCGGCGGCAAGCAGGTGATGATCCTGCTGGTCGGCGCCATCGGGGGCGAGGCATTTGCCGGTGGGTTCCGCGTCGCCTCGCAACTGGGGCAGGCGCTGGTGCAACTGGCGCAAACCGTGTCCAAGGCGATCTATCCCGAACTGGTCCATGCGAAAGACGACGCGGTGGAAATCGCGCGACGCATGGCCAACCTCTCACTGATCGGCGGGGCGCTGGCGGTGGTGTTCGCGATCCTGTTCGGCCGCTGGGGGCTGGAGGTGATCGCGGGCAAGGAATTCGCCGTGGTCTACTGGACCATGGTCATCCTGGCGGTTGCCGGCGCGATCGAGCTGGTCGGGGCAAGCCTCGAATCGTTGCTGGTATCGGCCAATCGCGCAGGCACTGCCTTCCTCGCCCGCGCCATTCCGATGGGCCTGGCCTTCTCTCTCCTGCCCGTCGCGATGGGCTGGCAGGGCCTCAAGGGCGCAGCCTTGACGGTTCTGGGATCGAGCGCGCTCGCAGTGCTGGCCTTCTGGGTCGCGATCCTCTCGCTGCAACAGATCAGGATCACCGTCGAGCCAAAGCGCGACGAGCCGCCTGCCCCGCGCTAGTTATCAGGCCCCGGCGACGCCCAGTGCCTTTGCTTCGGCTCGAAGGCGGTCGGCGCTTGCGGGGTTGGCAGCTATCGCATCTTTCAGCGCCTTGGCCGCCTTGTCCGGCTCGCCCAGCGTGACCCGGCTGCGCATCAGCATGACCCAGCCGTCAGGATTCCTGGGGTTGGCCTTCAGCTTGCCCTCGAGGCTTTCGACCATGCCCACCGCCATGTCGCGCTGCTCGCCCGGGGGGATCGCGCTTGCACCCTCGATCTGATCTTTCGTCGGGCCGGGTATCGCATTGCCTGCGGTCAGCTCCGGCACGTCCGGCCTGCCCGCTGTAGCCTTGGCGATCCGGCTTTTGGTTTCGATACCGTATTTCTTGCCGCTCTGCTCGATGGTGCGATGCAAATTATCATCCCACGGCGCGCCGGGCGGCGTGTCCTCGAGCAATGCCAGCCAATCGGCAATCGCCCCTTCATGGTCGCCATCGAGGTCCTTCTGCACGGCAAGGAAATAGCGCGCCCGGTAGTCGGTCGGATCGAGCTTGAACGCCTCGCGAAACGCTGCGAGCGCCTCCGCCGGCATCGGATCGCGGTCGCTGGCGTAAATTCGCATCTCGCCAAGCGCGGACCACAGGGCCGGATTGGTCTTGTCGCCCTCTATCGCCTGGCGATAGGCGCGGGCCGCCGCATCGAACTCCCCTGTCTCGGAAAGGGCAAAGCCCAGTTCGGTCCACGCTTCGGAATTGAGCGGGTCGGCTTCGGCGCGCGCCTGCAATTCCTCGATCGTCGGGATAGCCTGTTCATCGACAGCGGCAGGCTGCTCGGCCTCCCCATCCGACAAGGTGCGATAACCGATGATCCCGCCCGCCAGCAGGACGCCGCCCGCCAGCAGCGCAAGCCCTCCGCGCGAAACCGCCGACTTTGCAGCCTTCCCGCCGCCCTGCGAATCCATATTCCCGTCTGTCATTTCGCCAAGCTAACAAGGCCGGGGGAAGGCGGCAATTGGGTCTGGAGGTTTGACGGATATCTCCTATGATGCCCCCCAATCAGAACATAAGGTCGCGGGATCACATCGGGGGGTTTGATGCCGGATCCATACCGCGTAGCCATTGTCGGATCGGGACCAGCGGGCTTGAGCGCCGCTGCCCGCGCGGCTGCGCTGGGCATGCCGCACATATTGATCGAGAAGACCGATCACCTGTCCGATACGATCTACAAATACCAGAAGGGCAAGCATGTCATGGCGACGCCCAGCAACCTGGTGCTGCGTTCCGACATCGATTTCGACGCAGGCAAGCGCGAATTCATCCTCGACACCTGGGACACGCAGATCGCGGATCAGAGCGTCAATGTGAAGCTCAACGCTGAAGTCGTCGAGATCACCGGCGAAACGGGCAATTTCACGCTCAAGCTGAAAGGCGGGGAAGAGATCAGGGCCGAAGCCGTGGTGATGGCCATCGGGACGCAGGGCAACCCCAACAAGCTGCGCTGCCCCGGTGCCGACCTGCCACTGATCCAGTACCAGCTCGACGATCCGGGCGAGTACTACGATGAGCATATCACCGTTGTCGGATCGGGCGATGCAGGGATCGAGAACGCGCTCGGCCTCGCCGCCGACGCGGCGCAGGGCAATGTTGTGACGATCCTCAACCGCAGCGCCGACTTCGCCCGCGCCAAGAAAGCCAATGTCGCGCTGCTGGAAGAGGCGGAGAAGGAAGGCCGCCTGATAGTCCGGCGGGAAACCGAACCCGCCGAGGTTCGCGAAAGCGAACTGGTCCTCAACACGCGTGACGGGCAGGAAGCGATCAGATGCGACCGGATTATCGCGCGCACCGGTTCGCAGCCACCGCGCGGCTTTGTCGAAGCGGTCGGCATCGAGTTTACCAGCGATGATCGCGCCGCCTTCCCCAAGCTGACGCCCAGCTTCGAAACGACCAAGAACGGGGTGCATGTGATCGGTGCGCTCGCGGGCTATCCGCTGATCAAGCACTGCATGAACCAGGGCTACGATGTGATCGAATTCCTCAACGGGAACACCGATCTCAAACCTGCCGACGAACCGATCCTGGCAGAGAAATTCGCCAGCCTGCCGGGAAATCGCAGCGTCGAGGAATGGCTCGAAACCTTCCGCAGCAATATCGTCATCCTGCAGGAACTGTCACCGCTGCAAATGCGCGAATTGATGCTCGACAGCACGGCGCGCGCCTATCGCAAGGGTGAGCGGATATTCGAGCGCAACGCGCCCGGTTCATCCATGTTCGCGATTGCCGAAGGATCGGTCTCGGTCGAGGTGAACCCGAACGATTCCTCCGTCACGGTCCCCATCGAACAGGGTTCCATCTTCGGCGAAGTCGGGCTGGTTTCAGGCCGCAGGCGCGGTGCGACGATCCACGCTGCCGAAGACACCGTCTGCGTCGAGTTCACGCGCGGGGCAGCGCTCAAACTGCTCGCCACTGCGCCTTCGGCCAATCGCGCGGTCAACCGCATCTCGATCGAGCGCCAGCTGTTGCAAATGTTCGGGTCTGGCCTGACGTCCGATGACGTCGCCGAACTGGTCGAAACTGCCGAAGTGCAGGACAAGCACGCAGGCGAAGTGGTGATCAAGGAAGGGGCTGACGACAAGGATATCTACATCGTCCGGCGCGGGTCGATGATCGTCGAGAAGAACCTTGGCGGGCACGAGGTCTTCCTCTCTTACCTGCCGGCAGGATCATACTTCGGGGAAATGGCCGTCATCGACGGTTCGGCGCGCACCGCCACCGTGAAAGCCGCAATCAAGAGCGAGGTCGTCCGCTTTCCGGGCGAAGCATTCGTGGCGCTGCTCGACCGCAAGCCGCAGATCCGCGAGCGCGCCCTGCGTGACATGAAGGACCGGCGTGAGGTCAACAGCTTCATCGAGAGCCAGAAGCATAGCTTTGGCGGGGCGGTCGACCTCTATTCCAAGACCGCGCAATTCCTGGTCGATAACGGCATCGGCGAGGCGACCGATGTGTTGCTGATCGACGAGACGCTGTGCGTCGGCTGCGACAATTGCGAGAAGGCCTGCGCCGACAGCCATGAGGGGCTCTCGCGGCTCGACCGTGAAGCCGGGCGGACCTACGCCCATCTCCATGTCCCGACGTCATGCCGCCACTGCGAACATCCGCATTGCATGGCCGATTGCCCGCCCAATGCGATCAAGCGTGGCCCCGATGGCGAGGTGTTTATCGACGACACCTGCATCGGCTGCGGCAATTGCCAGCGCAATTGCCCTTATGGCGTGATCCGGCTCGATGCCAAGCCGCCGCCCAAGCCATCCCTGCTCAGCTGGCTGCTGTTCGGGCGCGGCCCCGGACCGGGTGAAGCGCCCTACAAGTGGCGCAAGAAAAAGGCCGAAGAGGCCGGGACCGAGCAGGCCAAGCTGGCGATCAAGTGCGATATGTGTTCGGGCATCGATGGTGGCCCGGCCTGCGTGCGCGCCTGCCCCACCGGCGCGGCGATCCGCGTCGCGCCGGAGAAATTCCTCACCTTTACCAAGCTGGTCCAGGAGGATGCCGACTGATGGCCAGCCTGCCCAAAGCCAATTTCGCCTTTCACGAACGCCGCCGCGATACCGACCACGAGAGCTTCCTTGCGCATAAGGGCTTCCGCTGGCTCAAGATCGCCACTGCCCTGATGCTGGTGGTGGTGGTCAGCTATTTCCTCGTCGATGTCGAACCGCGCCACAATGGTGGCAGCTGGTATGGCTATACGCTCGGCACGATCGGGCTGCTGCTTATCCTGTGGCTCTCCCTGCTCGGCGTGCGCAAGCGCAAGATGACCGAGAAATATTTCAGTCTCAAGGGCTGGACCAGCGCGCATGTCTATCTCGGCCTCGCGCTGATCGTGATCGGCACCTGGCACACCGGATTCCAGCTCGGATGGAATGTCCACACGCTGGCATGGGCGTTGATGATGCTGGTGATCCTGTCCGGACTATACGGCATCGTGGTCTATTCGGTGCTGCCACGCTCACTGTCGAACAACCGGCGCGAAATGACGCGCGAGCAGATGGTCGAAGGGCTCGACGCGCTCGACCGCCAGCTCGAAACCGCTGCCCAGCCGCTTGATCGAGACTTGTCGGACGCGGTGATCACCGCGCTCGACCAGGACGCTTTCAAGGCAGGGGTGATCGCGCGGCTGACCGGTCGCTATCCGCGCTGCGCCACGCGCAAGGCCCTGCGCGCCTTCGACGGAACTGGCGGCAACGAGGCAGCCGATAAGGTGCGCTCGCTGCTCTCACGCAGGCAGGCGCAGCTCGAACAGATCCGCCGTCATATGAAGTACAAGGCGCTGCTAGAAGTCTGGCTTTTCGTCCATATCCCCGCAACCATCCTGCTGATCGCCGCGCTCACCGCGCATGTCGTCAGCGTGTTCTATTACTGGTGAGGAGCGGACCGTGGCTTTCCTGATCCGCACCGTCGACATCACCCAGAGCGGGCGCGAGATCGTGCGCGACCGCGAGATCGCTCAGGATACGCTGACGATCGGCCGCGCGGCGGAGAACGATATCCACCTGCCCGACCTCGCGGTGGAGCAACAACACGCGCGGATCGAGCCGGTACCGGGGGGCCAGCTGCAATGCGAGGCCGTCGGCACGCTCGGCTTCACAGTGGATGGGCGCAACACCACATCGGCGACCTTCAACCCGCGCGAAGGGGTCGAGCTGGGTTTTGCCAGCTATCGCCTTTCGCTGACGCAGGATGGTGACGGGCCGGTCGCGATCACCATCCAGCAGAAGGACGAAAAGCCCGAGGGAACCGATGCGGTCAAAGGTTTTGCACTCGCTTCCGCCCTGCCCAGCAAACGGGCAATGGCATGGATCGGCCTTGTCGCCATCCTGCTCGCCTTCCTCGCAGTGCCTATCTACACCAATCTCACCCGCGATCGGGTGAAGCCCGATTACGATGCCGAAGGCGCGACGATCATGGATGCGAGCTGGAGCACCGGCAAGCTCAGCCTGGCGCATCACGGGCTGGAGGACAATTGCGAAGCCTGTCACGTAGACGCCTTCGTCTCCGTGCGCGACGAGACCTGCCTCACCTGCCACGAGGAAATCGGCGACCATGCCGATATCGACCGCCAGCTGACCGGGCGCGGTCCTATGTCGAGTGGCGACAAGTTCCTGTGGGCGGTGGCCGAGGCGTTCGGCAAGGAAGGCCCCGGCAATTGCACCACCTGCCATACCGAGCACGAAGGTGGTGGGCGGATGGAACCGGCGGCACAGAAATTCTGCGCCGAATGTCATGACGGGATGGATGCCCGACTGACCGATACCGAGCTGGAAAACGCTGCCGATTTCGGCACCGCACACCCGCAGTTCAAAGCCGTGTTCCACCCCGAGCTGGGCAGCGACCGCACCGTCCGCCTCTCACTCGACAAGCCGATTGCCGAGCAGAACGGGATCAAGTTCCCGCATGACCTGCACCTTTCCAGGACCGGCGGCGTTGCGCGAATGGCGGGTAATATCGGCTCCAAGCGCGGCTATGGCGCTGCGCTCGAATGCAAGGACTGCCACGTCCCGACCGCCGATGAATATGGCTTCCGCCCGGTGGTGATGGAGGATGCCTGCGAGGGTTGTCACAGCCTCGTTTATGACAGGGTGGGCGATACATTCCGCAGCCTGCGGCACGGCGATGTTGGCCAGATGCGTGCGGACCTTGCTGCAATGGACCGTGCGCCGCGTCGCCCGATCACCACTGGCCGTCGCCGCCCCGGCGATTATGCGCGGGGCGGGCGTTACTATCAGGACTTCGGGCGGCCAACGCGCAATTACATCGCGATCAACCAGGCGCTAAGCCCGCGCGGCGTATGCGGCGAATGCCATATCCCGACCAGCAGCAACGGCCGCGCCGATGTGATGCCGGTAAACCTGCGCCAGAGTTACCTGCTGCACGGCTGGTTCGACCACAAGGAACACCAGCAGGAAGACTGCACCAGCTGCCACAAGGCAGAGACATCGAAGACGTCGGACGACCTGTTGATGCCGAAGATCGCCGAGTGCCGCACCTGCCATCTGGGCGAGGACGCCAGGAAGGCCGAGGTTCCCTCGAGCTGCGCCATGTGCCATTCCTACCATCCCAAACCTATGGGACCGCCTGAAAAGCGAAAGGATGGTAAGGTCAAAGAGGTGGCGGTGATAAGCCGGAAACCCGGATAGCATGGCGAGAGGGGGCACGATGCTGATTGCGCAGATGACCGATATCCATATCGGCTTCGATCCGGCAGCCAAGCCGGAGGAGCTCAATCGCATCCGTTTCCGCAAGACGCTCGACCGCCTGCTCGCCCAGCCCAACGCCATCGACCTGCTGGTGCTGACCGGCGACCTGACCGATCACGGAGACGCGGACAGTTTCGAGAAGACCGCCGCGCTGCTCGAAGCCGTGCCCTGCCCGATCCTGCCGATGGTGGGCAACCATGACAGCCGCGAGGGGCTGCTCCACGCCTTTCCCGACACACCGACCGAGGGCGGTTTTGTCCACTATGTCCACGAGCAGGACGGTTTGCTGCTGGTGATGCTCGACACGCTCGAGCCGGGGCGACATGGCGGCGCATTCTGCACTGCCCGGCGCGACTGGTTGCGGCGGCAGCTGGAGGCGCACCCTGACACGCCAACGCTGATCTTCATGCATCACCCGCCGGTCGTGTCGGGCATCGACTGGATGGACCCTGCGCCGGACGAGGAATGGATCGCCAACTTTGCCGCCGCCATTGACGGTCACGACCAGATCCTCGCGATCCATTGCGGGCATTTGCACCGCCCGCTCCACACCAGCTTTCGCGGCGTGCCTCTGGGCGTCACCCCATCGGTCGCGCCGCTGGTGTCGCTTGACCTGCGCCCGATCGATCCGACCCGCGCCGACAATCGCGATCTGATTACCACCGAACCCGCCACCTATGCACTGCACCGGTGGGATGGCGAAAGCCTCGTCACCCATTACGAAAAGACCAACAGCTGGGATGTGCTGGCCTTCTATGGCGAGCATCTCAAGCCGATGATGAAGGATATGTTCGAAGAGCGGGAATGAAATTGACAATCGCTTGACGAAGTTGACACCCTGTCAAGCGAGGTTACACTTCATAATACACTGAATTTCATGCCAATTATTGAAATTTGGTAGTTCACTCCTTTCGGGGGAGCCCCCCGCAGCCTCCCGGACAAGCGGCCTCAACTCGTCATTGCGAGCGAAGCGAAGCAATCCAGGGCAGCGCTGGATTGCCGCGGGGCTTCGCGCCTCGCAACGACGGTCGATTTCTCCATACGTCACAGTAAGCCGAGCCGAGGCATGTAGGACAGCAAAATCTACCGTCGATAAAGCCCAAACCTACTTCCGCAGATACGGCCCCCGCCGTCCGACCCAGGCGTCGAGGTCTGGCTCGTCATTTACCTTCCACGGCACGCCGCCACGGGTGAACAGTTTTTCCATTTCCTCGCGGGTAAAGGGCCGTGAGCCGAGGCGGCCGAACACCGCCATCTGGCCGCCGGTTTCATCCACCGCACGGTCGCGGTCGAGGCCCTTGCTCATCGAGATGGCGGGCGATTTGGTCTTCGCCCATGCGATCAGTTCGGGCTTGGGCGCCGGGCTGAAGCCGTAGAAATTGGGCTGGCTGGAGGGGCTGGTCAGTTGCAGCACCTTCATCCCGTTGCGCCCGTCAGCGACATAGGCAAACAGCGAGGCGTTGGTCGATCCCACGATCACATCCTCGGCATCGTTGAGCGATCCGTCGAGCGTCACCCGCTGGTATATCTTCGGTGCAAGCGGGCGAGTGATGTCGACAATCACCAGCCCGTCCTGCTTGGCGGCAACATAGGCATAGGTCCGCGCGAGATAGAGCTTCTGCGCATTGGCCAGCGGCACGGTGCCTTCGGGCATCGGCACCGGATTGCGCAGGTTCGTCACGTCGAACAGCTTGATACCGTCCGCATCGGTCACCCACAGGTAGCGGAACTGGATCGCCGAGGCGCGCGCATCGCGCAGTTCGCGCACCGCCGCCACCTTGGGGTTCATCGGGTCGGCAAGGTCGACCGCCACCAGACCCCGGTCGGCGGTGATATAGGCAATCTCGCCCGCGAGATGGACGTGGCGGGCACCGGTCAGCACCCCGCCCTCGTTCCATGTCAGCGCACGGCTCAGCTTGTTATTGCGGAATTCGCCATCGGCCATGGTGTTGATGTTGACCAGCACCAGCCCTTCCACACTGTCGGTGATCACCGCGTAATTGTAGATCGGCAGAAAGGCTTGCTCCTGGTTCGCCTCGCGCATCGCCTCGGTGTTGCGTAGCGGGTTGATCGGCTGGTTGGTCGCCAGCGCCATGCAGGTGGCATTGGTGGTATCGACATGGGTATCGTGCCCCATCGAACTGAACGGCGCGGTGATGATCCGTTCGCTCACGCCCTTGTTGGCAATCGAAGCGACGTCGTAGACGCGGAAGCCGCCCTTGCCCTCGGCCACGAACATATATTCGCCGCGCAGTTGCAGGCAGCCGACGCGGTCGCTGGTGCCTTCATGGACATTGGCGAATTCCTCGAACGCCTTGGTTTCGCCCGACAGGTCCTCGTCGAAGGCCTTGCCGCGCACCCAGTCTTTCAGCTCGCGCCCGTTCTCCTCGACGAACTGCTTGTAGTAATCGGGGTAGGCATATTTGTGCAGGTAGGAGCCGAGCACGGCTTGCGGCTCGTCCCATTCGGTCACGCGGATCGCCTCGAAACCGCCTTCCTCACCCGTCCACGCATTGAGGCCGACGAAGTTCACATAGTTGGTGCCGAGCAACAGCAACTGCGACATGATCGCATTGTTATCATCCTTGTCCGACAGGTGGCAGTCCGAACACTGCTTGGTTTCTTCCTTGCGCACAGTGTGCGGGAAGTGGGGCGCGAAGGCCTGCGAACTGAAGCCGCTGGCGGCAATCGGCGGCTGCTGCACATAGATGCGTTCGCGGTTGATATTGGTCGAGCTGAGCACCAGCGCCGAAGTCGAGCGGACCGGCGCGATCTGGTTGCCCTTGGTCGTCTGGTGCTTGCCCAGCTGGAACATCTGGTCGCGCGCAACCTGCGGGTTGTAGGTCGCGAAATTGCGGGTGTAGCCGTTCTCGTAATGGTGGTCCTCGGTCTTCCAGTTGGCCTCGATCGGCAGGTGGCAACCCCCGCATGAGGTGGTCCAGGAAAGGTGGCAGGTGAAACACGCCATCTCCTTCTCGCCATGCGCGCGCTCTTCGGGCGCAATACCAGTGCCGAATTCGAACAGGCCGCTATCCGCGCCATCCTTGCTTACAGTCTTGGCCCGGGCGGATTTGGCGTTGAAATAGGGGCTTTGCGGATCGACGCTGTCCTTGGTCAGGCTGACGGTCCATTCGAGGTTGGGGTCGACGATCGAACGCTGCTTGAGCACGCGCTGGCCATCCTCGTTCCACACCCATTCGAACCGGCGCTTGCCATCGGGGTTGCGCAGCAGCGACAAGTCGTTGCCCTTGGGCGGGGCCGCCGGGCCGCTGGTGCGCAGCGTGGGATATGCGTCTGCCGTGCCGTGGCAATCCTTGCACCCGATCTCGATCGCATTGGCGACTTCGCCATAGATCATGCCATTGCCGTGGCTGTCCTGCGCATAGTGGCAATCGGCGCATTGCATGCCCTTTTCGGCATGGATGCTCATCAAGTGGACCGCCTTGCCCGGATTGGTGCCGGGTTCAACGAACTTGCCTTCGCCTTCCTTGCGCCATTTCTCCGGATCGTCCGGGTCGACGATGTGTTCGGTGTCCGTGCCATAGGTCGCCATATTGCCTTCGGCGGTCAGCAAATTGCCGCTGCGGTCGCGCTTGAAGATGCCGCGGAAGTTCCACCCGTGGCCGTGATAATCGGCGAACTGCGTGTCTTTCAGGTACGGGTTGAGATCATAGACATTGCGCAGAAAGTCGATGTCCGCCCACTTGCCTTTGGGCGAAGCGCCTTCGGGATTGCGATCGAGCACTTCGCGCACTTCCTCTGCAGTCGGATATTTCTGTTCCTTCGGCCACATGAAGGGCGCGTCGGATTCGTAATCCCACATGGTGTAGCCGAGGTAGGAATTGAGGAAGATGTTGGGCTGGTGCATGTGGCAGTTCATGCATTGCGCGGTCGGGATCGAGCGCGTGAAGATATGGCGCAGCGGGTGGCCTTTTTCCTTCACCGGGCCTTCCTTGTCGGATGCACCCAGCGGCGGGGAGTGATCGTCCCCATGCTCGCTGTCGCCCGGCTGCTTGACATCGCCATGGCCGCCACCGTGGCTGTCGCCATGTTCGGGCTCGAGCTTGTTCGCGATGGTCGGGTCGACCGTCTGCGTCTGCCCGTCGCGGCCATATTTGGCATAGGTCAGCGAGTGGCGCGGTTCGCGATCATTGGCATAGACCACATGGCACGCCGCGCAGCCCGAATGACGATAATCGCCCGGCTGGTCGTTGGTGCCCATATACCACATGAACGGATCGTTGAGCCGCGTCTTGTGGATGTTGAGCACCGGGATCGCAACGCGCAGGCCAGTGCCCATCCCGCGATTGGACTGCTTGAGATCGGGCCGCCCGGGTTCATCGAGCCGCTGGATGCTGCCGGTCGGATTGGGCAGGCCGATTTCGGGGAAGGCCGGGTTGATCACCCGCCCGCCGCGCTCGAAGACGCGGAACACGTCGCCCGGCGGGATCACCTGCCATGTCGGCAGTGGGTAGAGCGCCGCCAACGCGCCGCGCGCCTGCTGGTTCTCGGTCAGCGTGCCGGGCGGATCGCCGGGTGAGAGGATCTTTGCCGGCAGCCCGTCGCGCGTATGCGATTCGCCGACGATGTAGTTCTTGAACGGCAAAATCCCGTTATTGTAGGCCGCTCCGCCCCACAGCATCGCGCCGGTCGCCATGATCGAGCGTTCGCCAGCCTCGATCACCGGCATGTGGCACGCGCCGCATGCTTCGCGCACCACGCGGTAGTCGCTCGGGTTCACGAAGCGGATGAATTCGGGGCTTTCGCGGTTGAGCAGGGTGTAGCTGCGCTTGGGGTTGGCGGACGAGGGGAAATGCCAGTCGTCGGGATAGACCGGCAGCACATGCGCCGCGTCGCGCTTGGCCACATATTCGGGATCGTCATGCGCCAGTTCGCTATTGCCGACGACGCTCGCATCGCCGCCATGGCAATCGACGCAGCCGAGCCGCACCGCAGGCGTCTCGTGCATGGAAGGGGCGTCGGTCTTGACGTGACAGCTATAGCATCCGTCGGACTTGCTCGCGACCGCCGCCAGCTGTTCACCCTCGGTCCGGCCCGGTTGCTGCGCGGGCGCGGCGGCCTTCCAGATATGGCTGTAATCGCGCTCAACCTTGCGCGATTTGTCGGACGCCTGCCCCTGGCTGGCGAACATCATCGCCCCCGCCATCGAAAGGGCAGCGAGCAGGAGGAATATCTGGCGCAGGGCAGGCATCAGTAGGACAGCACCAAATTGGCCAGCACCGAGTAGTAATTGCTATCGTTGCCGAGGTTGTCGAACAGGTCGCGGAAGCCGTCACCCGAAAGGAGCGTGGCTGCCGAGAGGCGGAAAACGATGTTCTGCGTGGCCTTGGGCCGCCAGATTGCCGAAGCGGACAGATCCCACCCGATATCCTTCGGGATCGACCCTTCATTGCGCAGCGCCTCGATCGTGTCGGTCTTGTCGAACCACAAATGGTTGGCATTGGCCGTCAGGCGGAATTCCGGGGTCAGGTCGAAATCCGTACCGGCACCGAGCAGGATCAGGCCGGGATTGTTGAAGTTCGACTGCCCCTGCTCTTTCGAACTGCGCAGCGTGTTGAGGATGCCGTTGCGGCCATTGACGCTGACCGCGCGGCCACCGCCCGCAAAGGGGATCGTCTGGCGGATCCAGTAGGATGTGTCGGCCCCGGCGAAGATCGGGTTCTCGAACACGGCATCGAAGCCGGTTTCCTTGTCGTCGTAAGGGTCACCGTCCCCGCTCTGGTACAGGCCCGAGAGGCGGAAGCGCATCCAGTCCTTGTCATAGCTGAGTTCGGCGGCGGCGAAGAAGGCCTGGATATCCGCCGGGCGGTCGGTGAAGAAGCTGTTGCGGTCTTCCCCCAGCGCCGCATAGGCACTGGCGGTGACGTTGATCCGACCCACGCGTCCATCCGCGTTATAGCCAAGGTAGAACACATCGTAATCGCGCCCGCGCAGCGTGCCGAGCAACGCCGGACGCACCGGGAAACCGTTGTCGTCGATCTCGACATCGTCACCCTCGCGGTTGCGGTTGTAGGCCAGCGTCACCTGGCTGGTCAGCGCCGGGATCAGGAAATCCTGGCGATAGGCATTGGCGATGAACAGGAAATCGTCGCGCGGGCTCTGCACCACCGAATTCAGCCCGCTATTGGTGTCCTTCTCCAGCCGCCAGAAGGCACCCACATTGAACTGGAAGCGGTTGTTGTCGCGATTGCCGAACAGGCGCACGCCCAACTGGCTGTCATTCAACAGGAAGCCGCGGAAATCGGCCTGGAACGGCTGTATGCCTGCGCGCACCGAGATGAAATCATACCGGTCGGTGTCATATTGGCCGAGGTGGTAATCGACGAAGGCTTCCTGCACCCCGAGGAAATGGTCGAGCCTGCTGCTGCCCTTGCTCGGCTCCACGAACAGCACGCGGCGTTCGGGCACATCGACATAGTTGATGTTGTAGGCAAAGGTCAGGCGGTACTCGATTGTCGGCGGCTTGTAGGCCGTGCTGCCTTTCAGCAGCGCCGCACCCGCGATGAAGGTCTGCGACAGCACGGTGCTGAAATCATTGCCGAACACATCCAGCCGATCCGGGTCCGCCGTGGTCTGGACACCGACGGGAATCGGGAAGCTGCGCGGCTCGTAGACCGTATCGCTCACCGCATTGACGATGAAGAACCAGTCGTCCTCTTTCAGGAAGCCCGGTCGTTTGCCGGGCGGCAGCGGACGGTCACCCTTGAGGACATTCTGGCCGTAAGGGTCGAGCTTGCCGGTGCAATTGTGCTGCAGCGCGGTGAAGATGCCATAGGCTTCCGGGTCGCGGCGCTGGTCTTTCGCCGGGCAAAGCGATTGCAGCAGCCGCCAACGATCGGGGATCGGAATGCCGTCCGCTTCGACGAAGGCTTCGGGCGGCGGGGCGCGGAAAGCGCCTTCGTTGGTCTGGTCGATCCGGTCAGGCAATGGGCCGCTGTAACCCGGACGGCGGCGGCCATCGAGTTCGTTCTGGCTATCGACCGGCGGCGGAGCCGAGGGTTCGACTTCGAATGCGGGTTTCTCCGGCTGTTCTTCGGCAGGCAATTCTTCCGGATCGCCGCCACCGGGCCGCTGCCGCTCGGTTTCCGGTTGCAGCAGCATTCCCGCCAGCACGGTCTGCCCGGCACGCTCGCCCTTGGTGAAAGGGGCAAATGCCTGCGCGAAGCTGCTCACCGGCTTGGGCGAAGGCATGTCCGACAGGCTGGCAAAAGCCTGCTCGAAAGTCAGCTTCTCCTTCTCATCGCTGACCTCATATGCCTGCGGCGGAGCCGCGGCATGAAGAATCAAGGGCAGGATGAGCGGCACGGACATTTACAGCCCCTCGCACACATTCTGTTCGGCAGTGTCGAGGAATGGCGCAAAGGGGCAGCTGACATAGCGCAGCCGTACCTGCCGACTGCCGACTTGCACCACGATCCGGTCCGCCCGGATTGCATTGGGCGCATTGCCGATGCCGCCAACCCGCAAGCCCCCATTATGCGTGCCAAGGAAGCTGACCATATCGTCCTGGTCGATGCCGTCACCCGACACGCCGATCCCTCCAACCAGCGTGTTGCCGCGATAGATAGGCACCGAGCCGGGGAATATCTGGATGCCATTGGCGATGCGCGGCTTGCCGGCTGGCGAAGGCGCAAGCCCGGTGCAACCGACCGCCGTATCGCCGCTGCCGCCATTGGAAGCGACATAGTTCAGGTGCTCGACGATATTGGTCGCCACCAGATCGGTCTGCAGCCCGACGGCAAAGGGGCTGAACTGCGAGCTCTGCTCGACCGAGAACGGGCCGGGTGGTCGGCCGACCTCACCATCCGGGAAATAGGGGCGCGAGAGGTTGCCACCCGAACGATCGGCAAAGGCGAAGGTGCCGGTCAGCGCATTGGCATCGTTGAGGAAGGAGCGGACCCGCTGGACATAGGATGCCGATGCCGCGTTGGCAGACAGTTGCTGCCCTGCCGTCAGGCTGGAAAACAGCGTCGCGGTGCGCGCCTTTTGCAGCGACACGTCGGTGCCGAAAATCGGCCCGTCGGGCGAACGGACGATGCCGAGGATCTCTCCATTGGTATCGACCATGCTGATCGTCGCCTGCATCCGGCTGTCGAGCGGGCGACGTATCTGCGCGCGTGCGCGGGAGAGAACGGTGAACGCCTCTTCCAGCACCGCGCGCACTTCGGCAGCGGTCAAGGGTTGCCCCACGCTGGCGCCATCTGTGCCGCCCCGGATCGGATAACGCCCCGCACCCGAACCGTCGGTCAGCACATAGGCATCGGGCAACGAGAATTCGGCTGCGGTCGAGCGGCGAATACCAGACGCCTCTGTGCCATAGGCCGTGCCTGCCCGGATCGGGCCATTGGTATAGCCGGTCACGGCCAGCAGCACGCCACCGCCAGCAGGCAGCGTGGCCTGTAAGGCCGACAGGTCATTCACCGTCATGTCGCTGAAACGCAGCGTTGTGCCATCCACGGGGATGCGGTCGGCAGTGATCTCGATCGGCGGCGCGAAGCCCTGGATCCCCGCAAGCGCGATGGCTTCCTCGGCATCGACATCGGTATTGAGGATATTGCTGTCGAAGCCATAATCCCCGTCACCGGAGACGCCAATCCCGCCTACGACCACACCGTTCTTGTAGATCGGGAAACCGCCGGGATCGGCAGCAAGGCCCAGCGGCGAACGCTTGGGCCCGATAAACGCGCCTGCCCCCGCAGCGCCGGTAAAGCGCGCGCTGAGGTCGGAGCAGGGCAACTGGCTGAACTGCACCCCGAATAGCGGGCCGCTCTCGAGCCCGACTGTGGTCGGCGCAGGCGGGAAATGCTGCTGCACGATCTGGCTCGCCGTGCGGGTCGAAAACGCATTGCCCCCGCTCGAAAGATAGGCCCCGGTAATCGCCTTGGCGATGGCTGCGGTGTTCGAAGGGATAACTGCGCCCTGGAGGCCGACTGCAGTGCTGGCGCTTGCGGTGCCACCGATGGTTTCGCTGCTGACCCTGGTGGTGCCCGGCGCACCGTTCATCTGGTAGACCGCCAGCACATTGCCGACCCGGTCGGTCACCGCGATGGTCGATGGCAGGCCGCGCGCACTCGCCTCACCCACGGCCTGGGCGAGGATGCGCTCCACTTCGGCCACGGACAGCGATTCCTGTGCCGGATCGGCGAAGAGGCGACCGGATGCAGGCGGGGTAGGCGTGGGCGCAGGCCCGCCGCCAATCGGCGAAGAACCGCTGTCACCACCGCCGCAGCCCGATACGGCGAGCGCGATCGAGGCGGTGAAGCACCAGAGTTTTCCCCTTTGCCTCATCTCAGCGCAGCCTCCCGATCGCATTCGCGGCGCGGCCGAGCGCGGCGCGGAACTGGGCAGGCCGATAGCTTTCGGGGCTGCGCACGGCAGCATAGGCAGTGTTGATATCGGCCCGGATGCTGGCCGCAGCGCCATTGGTGATCCGTCCTTCGCGCACCAGCGCATTGAGCAGCGTATCGACCGCCATCACCGCCTGCGCGGAACCGGCATAATCGGTGAAGCGCGGCGCGGTCGCAGTGTTGGCAATCGTCTGGATCACGAGGAATGCGTCATTGCCCGAATAGGACCGCCCCGCGAGCGCGCCGGAAAGCGCCGCTGCCTCGCCGCGCAGACGCTGGGCGGCGCTGGCGGCTTCACCCCGGCCCTGCCCCATCGCACGGTGGAAATCCTTGCTTGCCGCATCGAATGCCGCCGCGCGGCCCGGTGCGAGCGAGCGTGCAACCGATGAGAGCATGATGATATTCTCATCGTTGAACGGCGCCTGCCCGAAGGGGATCGGGCGGCCCGGATTGGTCTCGAACGTCAGGCGACGCTGCGGCCCGTCTGTGATCGGGCGGTGGCAACTGTGGCAGTCGTAGAAATAATATTGCGGGAAAATGCCCTTCATCCCGAAATCGGGCCGCGCGAAGAGATCGGTCGCGCGGGCAACAGCCTCGGCCTGGCCGACGGCCCAAAGCCGCACGCTGTCGGTTGCGGGCTTGCCACGCATGCCGGTGTAGTCGGCATCCTCGTCATGGTGCTGTTGCAGGGCGCTGAACAGGTCGAGTTCGAACGACACACGCGGATGGCCCGCCGCCATCATCGCATGGGTAACGAACTGCCCGGTTTGCCTGCTGCCGTAATGGCAGTCGAGGCATACGCCCGCGCGAACCTGCGGATTGGTCAGGCGGCGCAGCCCATTGGCGACGTTGGAATCATGCGTTGCAGGCTTGGCATAATGCGCGGCAAGCCAGCCTGATGCCGGGCCATGGCAGCTTTCGCAGCCAACCCCGTCCGAGATCTGGTAGCGCGGCCCCTTGGCAACGCCCGGCTCGTAAGTCGTGTGACAGCCGAGGCAATCCGACTCGCGATAATTGCCCGCGCCTTTCAGGCTCGCAATGATCTGCCGCCCGCGCGGGCTGGAGAGGACGGCATAGGCCCGGCTGTGCGCGCCGCTGGCAGAGGATGGTTCCTGCCAGGTCGCGATCTCGTCCTGCCGCACCGCTTCGCCATTGCCTTCGGCCCGACCATGGCAGGTCGAACCGGCACAGGTCGCCACGCCTTCTATCCGCGCGCCGTTCGACTGCGCATCCGCGCTCGATCCGCCACCTGCAAGCAAGGCCAGCCCCGCCAGCAAGGGCAAGGCAGAAATAATGAAGGTCTTTCCCCCAAATCGCATCACGATCCGATCCCCCCTGCGGTGCAGACTAGGCCATCGGTGGGCGCTCGCAAGGGGGCAATGCACAAAACCGGTTCAGCGCGGCGATCGCCCGGCAAGGGGCGGCAGCGCAATACGGCCAGCCAGATACAGTCCACGTCCATTCGCCTCCCCGACCCAAAGCAGCAGCCCCGGCGCGGAGCTGCTGGTCAGCGGGCGCGGCCCGCCGGGTATCCGTCTCTCTGTCTGCCCCGCGCCGCCTTGTGGCGTATCGTCAGGACAATGCGACCCGGTTTGGCGGGGCCAGTCCGGCCCCGAAAAATCACATAAGCGTATTGGTCAGCAGATCGAGCTGAGCCATGCAGCCATTTTCAAGCAATTGCGTGCCGAGTGCTTCCGCCGTGGAGGCGGGTTCAGCCAATATCTTGAACGTCACCACATTGCTGACCCCGTCCGGGCCGGTGACGGTGTATTCAGTGCCTTCTGCCACCGCCATGCTCGCCATGTCCCAGTCGGCCAGCGATACCTTGGCCGGGAACGATACATGCATATGGTCGGGTGAGAGCGCGCTGGTGATCATGTAGATCGATGCCTGATCGCCGCCCGGGCGTGTAACCGTCAGGCCTTCGGCATCGGGCAGGCACATCGTGCCCGAACTGGCGAGGTCGAGATACCACAGGTTCGGCGTTGCCAACCCGTCGCCCCGCGATGCCCCGGTGCGCACCCGGCTGCGATCGTTGCGGCGGGTCAGCGTGGCGAGTGTCGACCGCGTGCTGCGCCCTCGAGCCGATACGCGCAGAGTCCCGGGCCCCTTGAGAACACGCGTGCCACCATCGGCAAGGATGGTCAGCGTGTCGCCGGTCTTGAGCGTAACGGTGCCGGAATCGCTCAGCTTCTTGCCCGGCGGGTATTGCGCCGCCGAAGGACCGCTCGATTTCACCACGACCCCCGCCTGCGCGCCACCAGCCAGTGCGAGCGCGAGCGAACCGGCAGCGACAGCCAGCGTGGTCCGGATTGTCTTAGCCGAGAACATATGCATTCCCTTCACCCAAATTGCGCATCCGATGCAACAGGTTGGCAAGTGCCGTATCCTGCGGATGCCGTGCAATGACCTGTTCTATCAATTCGATGGCCTCGGTATTGTTCTTTTCCGACAAAATCATCGCCTGATGCAGCACCTTGCGGTCTTCCGCCGGGAAATCGGGCGCGGGCTCCATGATCTCGACCGGACGCGCGCGACCGCGCAACACCACCCGCCCCATCGGCCGCCACCAGTCGAGCCCCGAACGCTCGGCAAATTCGCGGCTTGCCATCACACTGGAATCGAGCGGCTTGTTCGCCGCCTCCAGCCGGGCCGCAGTGTTCATGCTGTCACCCAGCGCGGTATACTGGATGCGCGTGTCACCGCCGAAATTGCCAACCACCGCATCGCCATAATGCAGCCCGACACGGGTCTTGCCGATTCTGGGCAGGTTCGGATCCATCTTCGCGACTTCCTCGCGGAAGGCCTCACCTGCCTGCCAGATTGCATACCCTGCCTTTGCCGCCCGCTCGGCATCGTCATCTTTCGCGATTGGCGCACCCCAGAAAGCAACCACTGCATCGCCCACAAACTTGTCGATCACCCCGCCATGGTCGAGCACCACCTTGCTCAGCATTTCGAGGTAGCGATTGAGCAGCTTGGCGACCATTTCCGGCGTCACCGCATGGCTCATCTTGGTGAAGCCTTCGAGGTCGGAGAAAAGCACGTAGATCGCCTTCTTTTCGCCATGCAGCGCAAGAAGTTCGGGCTTGTCGATGATCTCTTTCGCCATTTCGCGCGGAAGGTATTTGCCCAGCGCCCCTTGGGCAAAATTGCGCTGCACCGCGCCCGCAGCACGCGCCGCCGAAGTGACGCCGGTAAAGGCGATAATCCAGCCGACCAGCCAACCGACAGCGGGAAGGCCATAGGTATCGATATTGCGAAACTGCATGACGAAAGGCACACCGATCATCACTGCAAACTGGACGCCCAGCAGTACGTAAATCCGCCAGCTGCCCCATTCGAGCAACCCGGTCAGCACCGCCATCGCTATAATCAGGATCGACAGCACCCACAGCGTTGCCGTCAGCGGCTTCGACAAGGCTGCGCCGTCGAGCATTTGCGCCAGCATATCGGCATGCACCTGCATCCCCGGCGGTTCGACAGTTGTCGCAGGCGTGAAGGGCGTCGTCACCCGATCGAGGTCGACCAGATTGCTGCCAATCAGCACATATTTGCCCGCGACAGTTTCGCCAAAGGCCGGTGCAAGTTCGGGATCGGCAAACAGCGTAACCTGCAACCCGGTATAGAGCGGCTCTGCCACACTGGATTGCCCGCCATCCGCTCTATCATCCTGCCCGTCTCGCTTGCCGAGGCGATAGCGGATTGCCCCGGTATAGCCCGGCAGCACCTTGTCGCCCTCTCCCGCAGCGATGAGCATCGAACGGGTCATGGTCGTCGGCAACCGCTTGTCAGGCTGCGGGAACAGCCGCGTCGAGCCGAATGCGTTGTCGAGCTGGATGCTCGCGGGCACCGCCTTGCTCCCCTCGAGCCGCCCGAGGAACTCTTCCAGATACTGTTGCTGGTTCCAGACGATATCGCCCTCATTCGCCTCTTGCAGGACATAGGCGATGGCAACCGGCGTCTGCATGCCGCGCAGTGTCTCGATCAGCTCGTCATCCTGCGGCTGGGGCTGGTCGAACAGGATATCGATCCCGATGGCCTTCGCGCCCATCGTATCGAGATTGCGCAACGCCCGGACCAGAATGCCGCGATCGAGCGGCTGGCGCTGCGGCAGCTTGCTGAGAACATCATCGTCATATTCGACCAGCAGGATTCGATCATCCTGCTCCACAGCCTTACGGCTTGCGACTTCATAGGTGCGGAAATCGTACATCGCCGTCTCGGCCTGTGAGACCACCGGCACCGACCACCCAAACCGCGCGACGAACAGCGCGGCCAGCACAAGCACGATCGTCAGCCCAAGCCGCCGTGGCCCGGCCTCTCGTACATTGCGCCACCCTCGGCGGATGAAGCTCTCTTTCCTTGTGCCGTCTTCGCTCAAATCCGCCCTCCTCGCGGAATTGCGCGCCCCGTTCTTTTGCTTTGCTTGCCCGGCGTTGTGGCGGAAGCGGGGGCGGCTTGGCAACCCCGCTCTCCGCCAATCGGCCTATTCGGCGTCAGACCAGGCCAGCACCGGCTTGCGCGCGGCCTGTGTCTCGTCGAGCCTGCGGCGCGGCGCGTAATAGGGCGCCTGCTTCAGTGCCTCGTCGCCCGCCTTCGCCCGCTCGGCCACATTGCGGAATGCGGCGATGAACTGGTCGAGCGAATGCCTGCTCTCGGTCTCGGTCGGTTCGACCAGCATCGCGCCATGGACAACCAGCGGGAAATAGACCGTCATCGGGTGGTAGCCCTCGTCGATCAGCCCTTTAGCAAGGTCGAGCGTCGACAGCCCGCCTTCGAACCCGGCGTCGGAGAACAGCGCCTCGTGCATGCACGGCCCGCTCGCCCCGAACGGCGCGTCGAGCAGGTCCTCGAGGCTGCGCAGGATGTAATTGGCGTTGAGCACCGCATCCTCCGCGACCTGCTTGAGACCGTCGGCCCCGTGGCTGAGGATATAGGTCAGCGCGCGGGTGAACATGCCCATCTGGCCGTGGAACGCGGTCATGCGTCCAAAGGCCTGCGTATGCGCGAATTCGGCGGCGTTTTCTTCCTCGACCAGATGGACCACGCCATCGGCGGTCTTCGCCGTGAACGGCAGCGGGCCGAACGGGCTGAGTGCCTCGGACAGGACCACCGGGCCCGAACCCGGGCCGCCCCCGCCATGCGGGGTGGAGAAGGTCTTGTGCAAGTTGATATGCATCGCATCGACGCCGAGATCGCCCGGGCGCACCTTGCCGACGATGGCGTTGAAGTTCGCCCCGTCGCAATAGACATAACCGCCCGCCGCATGGACCGCGTCGGATATCGCCTTCATGTCGCGCTCGAACAGGCCGCAAGTGTTGGGGTTGGTGATCATCACACCCGCAACGTCCGGCCCGAGCCGCGCCTTGAGCGCCTCGAGATCGACACGCCCTTCGGCAGTCGCCGGGATATTCTCAACCTTGTAGCCTGCAAAGGCAGCAGTGGCGGGATTGGTGCCATGTGCGCTTTCGGGCACCAGGATAACCTCGCGCGCATCGCCGCGCGCCTCATGCGCAGCGCGAATGCACAATATGCCGCACAGCTCGCCATGCGCACCCGCCTTGGGGCTCATCGCGACGCCGTGCATGCCGGTCAGTTCGATCAGCCAGTGGGCGAGTTCGTTGATCACCTCCAGCGCGCCGCCGACGGTGCTGGTCGGCTGCAAGGGGTGGACATCGGCAAAGCCGGGCATCCGCGCGACTTTCTCGTTGAGGCGCGGATTGTGCTTCATCGTGCAGCTGCCGAGCGGGAACAGGCCAAGGTCGATGGCGTAGTTCTGGCGGCTGAGACGAGTGTAGTGACGCACCGCCTCGCCTTCCTTCAGCGCGGGCAAGCCGATCGCGTCGGTGCGGTCGAACCCGCCGAGGCGATTGGGCGCATCGCTGCGCGGTTCGGGCAGGTCGACCCCGGTCTCGTCCAGCTGGCCGATTTCGAACAGCAGCGGCTCTTCCAGCATCAGCGCGCGATTGCCGGTCACGGTTGCTGGGCCATTGTGCAAGCCATCTTCAGAAGGGGTCATTTCGGGCTTCCAGCCGGATGCGTTGGGATTGCTCATGCCAGCACCTCCTGAAGCGCGGAGGCAAGGGTTTCGATGTCTTCCTCGGTGGTGGTTTCGGTCACTGCGACAAGCAGCGCATCGTCCATGCCTTCGCTGTCGGGGTACAGCCTGCTGAGCGAAACGCCCGCAAGGATGCCCTTGTCGGCCAGGGTCCGCACCGCATCACGCGCATTGCCGCCGATGGTGACGGTGAACTCGTTGAAGAATGCGCCGTTGAGCACGCTCACGCCCGGCACCTTCGCCAGCCGGTCGGCGGCGAGGCAGGCAAGCCGGTGGTTTTCGGCAGCCAGCTGGCGCAGCCCCTTCTCTCCCAGCAGCGTCATGTGGACGTTGAATGCCAGCGCGCACAGCCCGCTATTGGTGCAGATGTTGCTGGTTGCCTTCTCGCGGCGGATATGCTGCTCGCGGGTCGAGAGTGTGAGCACAAAGCCGCGCTTGCCCTCGGCATCGGTGGTCTCGCCGCACAGCCGGCCCGGCATCTGGCGAACATGCTTGGGATCGCGCACGGCGAACAGGCCCAGATATGGCCCGCCAAACTGCAGCCCGACGCCGATCGACTGGCCTTCGCCGACGACGATATCCGCGCCCAACTCGCCCGGTGACTTGATCGCACCGAGTGCCACCGGTTCGGTGTTGACCGCGATCAGCAGTGCGCCCTTGGCATGCGCCGCTTCGGCGATTTCGGCGAGGTCGGGGATGCGCCCGAGGATGTCAGGGTACTGCACCACCACGCAGCTGGTGTTCTCGTCGATCCGCGAAATCAGCCCGGAATTGTCCGGCTGCGGCTGGATCGACGGCCGCGAATCGGCGATTTCATCATCGGTGAACTTGGCCATGGTCCGCACGACTTCAGCGTAATGCGGGTGCAGCGCGCCCGACAGGACCACGCGTTTGCGCCGCGTCACCCGGTGCGCCATCGCCACCGCTTCCCAGCACGCGGTCGAGCCATCATACATCGAGGCATTGGCCACCGCGCAGCCATAAAGCCGCGCGACCTGCGTCTGGAACTCGAACAGCATCTGCAGCGTGCCCTGCGCGATTTCCGGCTGGTAGGGCGTGTAAGCGGTGAGGAATTCGCCGCGCTGGATGATATGATCGACACTGGCCGGAACATGGTGGCGATAGGCCCCAGCCCCCAGGAAGAACGGCGCATCGGCGGCAGCAAGGTTCTTCTTGCTCAGCGCACGCATGTGCTTCTCGACCGCCATCTCGCTGGCGTGGAGCGGCAGGCCCTCGATCGGGCCGCTGAGCCGCGCCTCTTCGGGCACGTCGACGAAAAGGTCATCGATCGAGGAGGCCCCGATCTTCGCGAGCATCTCGCCACGGTCGGTATCGGTCAGGGGTAGGTAGCGCATTTGTTTTTCCCGTCATCCCAGCGAAAGCTGGGATCTCTTTCGGCAAAGTCCGACCAAGGCGGACAGCGATCCCAGCTTTCGCTGGGATGACGCGGTTAAAGCGACTCGCAGAACGCCTTGTAGGCCTTGGCGTCCATCAGCCCCTCGAGCTCGGACTTGTCGCCCAAGGTCATCTTGAAGAACCAGCCGTCTTCTTCGGGGCTGGTGTTGACCAGCGCCGGGTCTTCCTCGAGCGCGGCGTTGGTTTCCATCACCTCGCCGCTGATCGGGGCGTAGACGTCGCTTGCCGCCTTGACGCTTTCGACCACCGCCGCATCGCCGCCCTTGTCTAGCATGGTGCCGGTGGCAGGCAGTTCGACGAAGACGATATCGCCCAGCTGTTCCTGCGCATAGTCGGTGATGCCGACCGTGGCATTGTCGCCATCGACATCGATCCATTCGTGTTCGTCGGTGAAGTAACGGGCCATTCTACTTGCTCCCTCGATAGTAACGGTGCGGTACGAAGGGCATCGGCACGACCGTGGCCGGCAGACGCTTGTTCCTGACTTCGATTTCGAGCGCGGTGCCTTCGGCGGCATGCGCGCTGGCGACATAGGCGACAGCGATCGGGTAGCCGAGCGAAGGTGAGAAACCACCGCTGGTCACGACTCCGATCTTCTCGTCACCCGAAAAGACTTCGGCCCCTTCGCGCGCGGGCATGCGGCCATCGAGTTTGAGGCCGACCCATTTGCGCGCTGTGCCGTCCACGATCTCGCGATTGATCCGCTCTGCGCCGGGATAGCCGCCTTCGGTACGGCGGCGCTTGTTGATGCCGAACACCAGCCCTGCCTCGATGGGCGAAGTTTCGGGCGAGAGGTCATGGCCGTAGAGCGGCAGTCCGGCTTCGAGCCTGAGCGAATCGCGCGCGCCCAAGCCGATGGGCTTCACTTCGGGCTCGCCGCACAGCAGCGTCGCGATTTCCTCCGCCGCATCGCCGGAGAGCGAGATTTCGAAGCCGTCCTCGCCGGTGTAGCCCGCACGCGCGATGGTCACATCATGGCCCGCCAGCCTGAACTGGCCGAATTTCATGAAGGTCAGCGCCGACAGCGGATATTCGCCAGTCGCATGGCGCGCCAGCGCGTCCGCCGCCTTCGGCCCCTGCAGTGCGAGCAGCGCGCGGTCTTCGAGGTGGTTGAGCGTGATTTCGTCGGGCAGGTATTCGCGCAAATGGCCGATATCGTCCCACTTGGTCGCGCCGTTGACCACAAGATAGAGGTGCTGCGGCCAGCGCGAGACCATCAAATCGTCGAGTACGCCGCCGTTCTCGTCGAGCAGCAGCGAATAACGCTGGCTGCCGAGCTTGAGTGTCGAAAGGTCGATCGGCAGCACCGCCTCAACCACCGCATCCAGATCCGGGCCGGACAGCAGCAACTGGCCCATATGCGAAACATCGAACAGGCCAGCAGAAGTGCGCGTCCATTCGTGTTCGGCAACGATGCCCCCAAACGGACCGGCATACTGGATCGGCATTTCGTAGCCTGCAAAGGGCACCATCCGCGCACCCTGCGCGCGGTGCCAGGCATCGAGCGGCAGCGTGCCCAGCGGCAGGTCTTCGATGGTTTCTTCGGTATCGCTCATCATAGTCCCCGACTCATGCGCGCCTCACGATGAAACGCGCTGCCGCCCCCTCTGTCGGGAAACCTGAGAGCTTCATGCGGGAGCGCGAGGCAACCGCACTTCTTCCTTCGGTGGCGTCGGGCCTTGCAGCCCTTCGCGCTTTCCAGAGTGTCAGCCGGTCCAGCGGTCCTTGGGCCTGAGAGATTCCGGGGCGGTTGCTCCTTCGGCGCCATGCCTTGCGGCACGAACTCTCCCGCTGGTCCGTCCGGCAGAATCGCCCCTGCCGGAAGACCTGTTCGCCCTGCGCTATTCCCGCCGCGCGGTCAATCGAGATTGGGGCGTAGCCAGCGTTCAGCCGTGGAAATATCCACCCCGCGCCGCGCCGCATAGTCCTCCAGCTGGTCGCGCCCGATGCGTGCGACGCCAAAATACTGGCTTTCGGGATGGCCGAAATAGAACCCGCTGACGGCCGCAGTCGGCCACATGGCGAAGTTTTCGGTCAGGGTCAGGCCTGCATTGGCCGGCGCATCGAGCAGGTCGAACAGGATCGGTTTGAGGCTGTGATCGGGGCAGGCGGGATAGCCTGGCGCGGGGCGGATGCCGCGATACTGCTCCTTGATCAGCGCCTCATTGGTCAGCTGCTCGCCCTGCGCATAGCCCCACAGATCGGTGCGGACATGCTGGTGCAGCCGTTCGGCAAATGCTTCGGCAAAGCGATCCGCCAGCGCCTTGAGCAAGATGTCGGAGTAATCGTCCTTGTCGGCGAGGAACTTCGCCGAATGCGGCTCGATCCCGTGGATGCCGACCGCGAAACCGCCAATCCAGTCGCCCGCCGGATCGATGAAATCGGCAAGGCACATATTGGCCCGGTCGCGGCTTTTCTTCACCTGCTGGCGCAGGAAGGGCAGCACGACATGCTCCTCACGGTTGACGCGGTGGATCGTCACATCGTCGCCATCACGGGCGCAGGGCCAGAAACCGGCCACACCCTTCGCCGTCAGCCATTTGCCCTCGATAATCCGGTCGAGCATCGCATCCGCATCGGCCTTGAGCTGGCGGGCGGTTTCGCCAACCACTTCATCGTCGAGGATCGAGGGATAGGTGCCGTGCAGTTCCCACGCGCGGAAGAAGGGCGTCCAGTCGATATATTCACGCAGGTCCGCCAGGTCCCAGTCGTCGAATGTGTGCACACCAGGCTGCAGCGGCGGGGCGGGTTTGTCGCTGAGATAGGCGTCGTAGTAATTCGCGCGTGCTTCCTCGAGGCTGAGGAGAACGCTTTGCGATTTGCCCTCGCGCGCTTCGCGGACCTTCGCATATTCGCTGGCGGTGCTTTCGACGAATTCGTCCTTCTGCGTATCCGACAGCAAGCGGCTTGCCACCCCGACCGCACGGCTGGCATCGAGCACATGGATCACCGGACCTTCATAGGCCGGATCGATCCTGAGCGCGGTGTGCACCTTGCTGGTCGTCGCCCCGCCAATCAGCAGCGGCAGGTCGAACCCGCTGCCCTGCATTTCTTCGGCCACGGTCACCATCTCGTCGAGCGAGGGGGTGATGAGGCCCGACAGGCCGATGATGTCCGCCTTCTCTGCCTTCGCGGTTTCGAGGATCTTCTGCCATGGCACCATCACGCCAAGGTCGATCACCTCGTAACCGTTACACTGCAAAACCACGCCGACGATGTTCTTGCCGATATCGTGCACGTCGCCCTTGACCGTCGCCATGACGATGCGGCCCTTGGACTGGTCGGCGAGGCCTGAAGCCTCTTTTTCGGCTTCGATGAAGGGAATGAGGTGTGCGACCGCCTTTTTCATCACGCGGGCGCTCTTGACCACCTGGGGCAGGAACATCTTGCCGCTGCCGAACAGATCGCCAACGACATTCATGCCGTCCATCAACGGGCCTTCGATCACCTCGATCGGGCGCCCACCGGCCTCGGCTTTTGCTTGCCTCGCCTCTTCGGTGTCCTCGACCACATAGGCATCGATGCCCTTGACCAGCGCGTGTTCGAGCCGCCGCTCGACCGGCCAGCCGCGCCATTCCTCGGCCTCTTTCTCGGCCCGCGCGTCAACGCCCTTGTAGCTTTCGGCAAGGTCGATCAGCCGCTCGGTGGCATCCGCGCGGCGCATCAGGATCACATCCTCGCATGCCTCGCGCAGCGCGGGGTCGATCTGGTCGTAGACGTCGAGCTGGCCCGCATTGACAATCGCCATGTCCAGCCCGGCAGGGATCGCATGATAGAGAAATACGGAATGCATCGCGCGGCGCACCGTCTCGTTGCCGCGAAAGCTGAAGCTGAGGTTGGAGAGGCCACCCGAAGTCTTGGCATACGGGCAGGTTGCCTTGATCTCCGCCACCGCCTCGATGAAATCGAGTCCGTAACGATCATGCTCCTCGATGCCCGTTGCCACCGCGAAGATATTGGGATCGAAGATAATGTCTTCCGCCGGGAAGCCGATGCCGGTCAGGATTTCATAGGCGCGAGTGCAAATCTCGACCTTGCGATCTTTCGTGTCCGCCTGCCCCGTCTCGTCGAAGGCCATGACCACGACCGCTGCGCCATAATTCATGCAGATACGCGCGTGGTCGAGGAAAGCCTCTTCGCCTTCCTTCATCGAAATCGAGTTGACGATCGGCTTGCCCGAAACACATTTGAGCCCGGCCTCGATCACTTCGAATTTCGAGCTGTCGATCATCACCGGCACGCTGGCGATATCGGGTTCGGCGGCGATCAGCTTGAGGAAAGTGGTCATCGCCTCGACAGCGTCGAGCAGGCCCTCGTCCATATTGACGTCGATCACCTGCGCGCCGTTCTCGACCTGCTGACGCGCGACTTCTACAGCAGTGGCATAGTCGCCCGCCATGATCAGCTTCTTGAAACGGGCCGAGCCGGTCACATTGGTGCGTTCGCCGATATTGACGAAACGGGCGGTGGAGACTTCTGACACTGAATTATAACTCTCAAATCGAGGGGCGCTAAGCGGCAATCGTAAAAGGCTCGAGACCGGCAAGCCGCATCTGCGGTTCGATGCCCGGCACTTTGCGCGGCTCCAGCCCCTCAACCGCCCTTGCGATGGCGGCGATATGCGCCGGGGTCGAGCCGCAACAACCGCCCAGGATATTGGCGCGGCCATTCTCGGCCCACTGGCGCACCAGCGACGCGGTGGTCTCGGGCAGTTCGTCATATTCGCCAAGCTCGTTGGGCAGGCCTGCATTGGGGTAAACCATCAGCAGCGTATCGGCCATTGCCGACAGCAGCTGGACATGCGGACGCAACTGCTCTGCACCGAAGCTGCAATTGAGACCAATGGTCACCGGCTTCGCGTGGCGCACGGTGTACCAGAATGCCTCGACCGTATGGCCCGACAGGTTGCGTCCCGAAAGATCGGTCAGCGTCAGCGAGATCATCAGCGGGATGTCCTGCGCAAGCTCTTGTTCAAGCTGCTTCACCACCATGATCGCGGCCTTGCAGTTGAGCGTATCGAACACGGTTTCGATCAGGATCGTATCGACCCCGCCTTCAATGAGCGCGGCGGCCTGTTCGCGGTAAACCTCGACAATTTCGTCGAAGGTTACTTCGCGATATCCGGGGTCTTCGACATTGGGCGACAGCGACAGCGTCTTGTTGGTCGGCCCCATCGCGCCGCACACGAAACGCTTGCGGCCATCCTTCGCGGTTGCGGCCTCGCACGCCTCACGGATGACCTTGGCCGCCGCAATGTTCATTTCGCGCACGAGGTCTTCCGCCCCGTAATCGGCCTGGCTGATGCGGTTGGCGTTGAAGGTGTTGGTCGCCAGCACTGTTGCGCCAGCGGCAATATATTCATCGCAGATCGCGCGGATCACCTGCGGCTGGGTCAGGTTGACGAGGTCATTATTGCCCTTCTGGTCGTCGGTCAGCCCGGTATCGCCTGCATATTCCTCGGCTGCCAGCTTCGCACGCTGGATCGCGGTGCCATAGGGGCCGTCCTTTATCAGGATATGCTGCGCCGCCTCGGCCAGCAATTCGTCGCGGACAGACATTATCGCTGCTCCTTCGGGCGCATACCGAGCATGTGGCAGATTGCGTAACTCAGCTCGGCGCGGTTCAATGTGTAGAAATGATATTGCCGCACCCCGCCCGCATAGAGGCGGCGGCACAGTTCGGCGGCGATCGTCGCGCTGACCAGCTGGCGGGCCTGCGGCTTCTCGTCGAGTCCCTCGAACAACCCCTCCATCCATGCCGGGATGGCGGTTCCGCACAGCCCGCTCATCCGCTGGACGGCTGCAAAGCTGAGCACCGGCATCACACCCGGTACGATCTCGCCCTTGATACCCGCGGCCGCTGCACGGTCACGAAACTCAAAGAAGCAGCGAGTGTTGAAGAAAAACTGCGTGATCGCGCGGGTTGCCCCGGCATCGAACTTGGCCTTGAGGTTGTCGAGATCGGACTGCGCATCCGGGCTGTCCGGGTGGACTTCGGGATAGGCTGCAACCGAAATCTCGAAATCGGCAATCTCTTTCAGCCCGGCAATCAGCTCGACTGCATTGGCATAGCCGCCGGGATGCGGGGTGTACTGGCCACCACCGTCAGGCGGGTCGCCACGCAGCGCGACGATATGACGGATGCCCTCATCCCAATAATGCTGGGCGACCTCGTTCACTTCTTCCTTCGTTGCAGCAACACAGGTCAGGTGAGCGGCGGCGGGAATGCCTGCTTCCTTCTGGATGCGCACGACCTGCTCATGCGTTCGCTCGCGCGTCGAGCCACCGGCACCGTAAGTAACCGAAGCGAAGCGCGGCCCGAGCGGCTTGAGCGTCTCGACACTATGCCACAGCGTATCGGACATCTTGTCCGTCTTCGGCGGGAAGAATTCGAACGACACGTCGATATCGCCCGGCAGCCCTTTGAACAGCGGACTGTCGAGCGCGGTGCGCGCCTCATGCATCTGATCGAGAGTGGGGCTCATTGGGCCGCTTTCCTGCCTGTTGAAGTTGTGTCGGCGCTTTCAGGCCGGCCTTTGCGCGTGCCAAGCCAGATCTTGACCACCAGTTCGCCGCCTTCGAGCGCGATCGGCGCAGCGGGATCGTATCCTGCCTCGGTCAGCAGCGTCTCGATTGCGCCATCGGTGAAGCCGAGCCGCGCGTGGGCATAGCGTTCGCGCAATTCCTCGTGCTCATGCGCGGCAAAATCGACAATGGCGATGCGTCCGCCCGGGCGGGTTACGCGTGCAACCTCGGTCAGCGCGACGGATGGTTCCTGCGCGAAGTGCAGCACCTGGTGGAGCAGCACCGTGTCGAATGTATGCGCGGCAAAAGGCAGTGCTGCAAAATCGCCCTGCACCAGCTCGACCACATCGGCGGGCAGGTTCTGCAGTTTGGCGCGCGCGACACGCAGCATGTCGAGGCTCTTGTCCAGCGCCACGATCCGCTCTGCACGGTCTGCGAACAGTTCGGCCATGCGCCCGGTGCCGGTGCCGACATCGAGCAACTGGCCAAGCGTCGCCTCACCCAATGCAGCGGCAAGCCGTTCTTCAACCTGCCGGTCAGGACTGTGAAGCTTGCGCAGCTCGTCCCAATCCTCGGCATGGCGTGCGAAATAGGCCTGGGCGCTGTTCTCTCGCGCGGCGCGGATGGTTGCGAGATTGCGCAGGTCGTCTTTGCAGGCAGCGGCGAATTCGGGATCTTCACGCTCGGCAAGTGCGAGCAGCCGCGCAACCGCTTCACCCACCGCGCTGCCTCGTTCGCGCCCGATGGCGGCGCGCAGGAAGACCCAGCTACCCTCGCGATGGCGCTCGGCAAGGCCCGCGTCGCACAATATGCCAACATGGCGCGAGACACGCGGCTGGCTCTGCCCAAGCACCTGCGCCATCTCGCCCACCGCCAGTTCCATGGCGGAAAGCAGCCGCATGATCCGCAGCCGCGTAGGGTCGGCAAGCGCCCGCATGATCGCCTCGATACGCATTGCGGTCGGCATATAAAGGTTTCTTTATATCCGCAAGCGTCTTCACCTATTGCCCGGCAAAGCTGGCCTGCTACTGCCTGCTGCAAGCGTTACAGGAGTGCCCCGATGAAATACGTCCAGTTCGGCAACACCGGCCTGACGGTCTCCCGCCTATGCCTCGGCTGCATGAGTTATGGCGATGCCGCCAAAGAGGGGCACGACTGGGCGATGGATCTCGATGCCTCGCGCCCCTTCTTCCGCCAGGCACTGGAGGCAGGGATCAATTTCTTCGACACCGCCAACATGTATTCAGGCGGATCGAGTGAGGAATTCACCGGCAAGCTGCTGAAGGAAATGGCCAATCGCGACGAGATCGTGATTGCGACCAAGGCGTTTTTCCGCTGGCGCAACGCTCCCAACACAGGCGGGCTGTCGGCCAAGGCGCTGATGCATGCGGTGGACGACAGCCTGCGGCGGTTGGGCACTGACTACATCGATCTCTACCAGATCCACCGGCTCGACCAGAACACGCCGATGGAAGAGATCGTCGAGACGCTCGATGCCATCGTGCGAAGCGGCAAGGTGCGTTATGTCGGTGCCTCCAGCATGTATGCCTGGCAGTTTCAGAAGATGCTCCACCTCGCCGAAAGCGCCGGGCTGAGGCAGTTCGTGTCGATGCAGAACTATGTGAACCTGCTTTATCGCGAGGAAGAGCGGGAGATGCTGCCGCTATGCGCCGATCGCGGCATCGCCGTCATGCCGTGGAGCCCGATGGCGCGCGGCAAGCTGACCCGGCCATGGAACAGCACCACCGAACGATCCGAAAGCGACCTTGTGGGCAAGGCACTGTATGTACGCACGCAGGACAACGACCGGCAGATCGTCGATGCGGTCGAGGCTGTGGCGAAGGAGCGCGGCGTTCCGATGGCGCAGATCGCGCTGGCCTGGGTACTGCGCAAGCCCGAAGTCACCAGCCCGATCATCGGCGCGACCAAGCCGAAACATATCGACGATGCCGTCGCCGCGCTCGATATCGAATTGACCGATGATGAAGTGAGGCGGCTGGAGGAACCCTACCAGCCGCACCCGGTGATGGGATTGTTCGGCATGCCGCCAGCCGAAATCAAGCTGACCGTCAGGACCTGACACTGCCCCGGCGCAGCAGGTGGACGGGAACGCGCCGCTCATCGGGCGTGCTCTTGTCTCCCAGCACGCTGCGCACCAGCATCGCGCCAGCCGTTTCAAAATCGGGCTCGACGCTGGTCAGCGGCGGATTGCTGTGGCTGCCAGCCCTGATCCCGTCGAAGCCGATGACGCAGCACTCGCCCGGCACCGAAATGCCTCGCTCACGCAGTTCGTCGATCGCGCCAAGAGCGATGCTGTCACAGGCAATGAACAATCCGTCGAAGCTTTCCTTGCGTTCGATCAGCGCGGCGACGGCCTGCCGTCCCTGCGATTCCCGGTCTGCATTCTCGTCGACTTCTTCGATTCTCGGCTGGATGCCCGCCTTCTCCATCGCCGCAGAATAGCCCTCATACCGTTCGCCGAACTGGCGCTGTGGCGAATCCAGCGTGCCGATATGGACGATCTCGCGGCACCCGGCATCAAGCAGGGCGTGGGTAGCGATCTGCCCTCCCTCGAAATTGTCCGAGCGGATCCATTCGAGATCGTCATAGGGAGATCCCCAGAACGCCATCCGCGCGCCCTTCTCATCGAGCTCGCGGAAATAGCGCCAGGCGTCGGGGTTGGTGGTCGTGCCGATCACGATCACGCCATCGGCCTGCCCGCGCTCTTCATATCGGCCAAACAGCTTGTCCTTGTCCGACTGGAACGAGACGAGCGTTTCGTAACCTTGCTCTGCCGCCGCCGCGCTGACTGCACCGAGCAGCGAGAAATAGAACGGGTTGATGTCCGATACGGACTCATCCTGCCGCCCGATCACAACCACGGCAATCGTGCCCGTTTGCCCGCGCCGCAGCATGGCGGCACGCGCATCGACGACATAGCCCAGCCGTTCTGCCGCCTCGACGACCTTCGCCCGCGTTTCTTCGGTAATCGCACTCGACCCGGCAAGCGCACGCGATACGGTCGATTGGCTGACGCCCGCCTCTGCAGCGACATCGAACGAAGTGACACGGTAGCGCGCCGGTGTACGGGTCATGCCCCCTCCAGGTTCCTGTTTCGCCAATCACCCGTTCGCTGGCAGATTGCAAGTGCTCCGGCCTGTTTCCCGCCGGGCAGCATGCTTCCAGACCGCCCGATGGCGCGATAAGGGCGGCAAGGAATGCCCGTCGAGACCGCGCATTCGGTCCAACTGAATTCGTATTCAATCTGGCCGCGCGCGCGTGGCTGGTGCAACAGTCTGGAATTGACGAACGCCCCGCAGCGGGCGGCGTGAGGAGGGAAATCTGATCATGGCACTCGCACCCGATATTGCATCGAGCACCGATTCCAATCCGGTCGAGGTCGAAGGCCCCCCGGTGCATGCGCCGGGCCTCAATTATTTCGTCTTTGCGCTGTTCTTCATTTTTGGCGGCATCACCAGCCTGAACGACATCATCCTGCCCAAGCTGAAAGAGCTGTTCACGCTCAGCTATACCGAAGCGATGCTGGTGCAGTTCTGCTTCTTCACCGCATACCTGCTGATCGGTATTCCGGGCGCAGAACTGGTCAAACGTGTTGGCTATATGCGGGGTGCGGTGGTTGGCCTGCTTACCATGATGATCGGTTGCATCCTGTTCATCCCTGCAAGCCAGACCGCAACATATGGTATTTTCCTCGCCGCACTGTTCATCCTCGCGAGTGGTGTCGTGGTGGTCCAGGTGGTGACGAACCCGCTCATCAGCCTGCTCGGACCGCAAAAGACGGTCCATAGCCGCCTGACGTTCGCACAGGCGTTCAATAGCCTTGGCACGACAATCTTCCCGCGCGTCGGTTCTGCCTTGATCCTCGGCGGATTGGCCGGAGTATCAGCGGCAGAGTTGAGCGGTGCCGAGTTGGACGCCTATCGAACTGCAGAAAGTGCAGCGATTGTTTCAACCTATATCGGCCTTGCCGTTGCTCTCGCAGTGATTGCACTGGTCGTCTGGCTCTATCGCAACAAGCTGCCGCATGACGCATCTGCAATGCGGGGAGACGCGCTCACCACCATGTCGCGATACCTGCTGGGTTTGCTGCCGATTGTGCTTGGCGGCTGGCTTGTGATCCAGGGTTTCGAAATTCCCGGAATTGTCCTGTTGCTTGTCGGCCCGGCAATCTGGCTGTGGAACAACTCACTCTTTGGCCGGCGGCGCTTTTCGTTCGGCGCGCTCTGCATATTCCTATACGTCGGTGCGGAGGTGGCGATCGGATCGCTGATCGTGAATTACCTGATGCAAGGCCATGTTATGGGCCTGTCCGAACGTTCGGCGGGCGACATGATCTTCCTCTACTGGGGTGGCGCACTGGTTGGCCGCATTGTTGGGTCTGCTGTGTTGCGAGTGGTAAGCCCCGGCCTGATCCTGATGGGCGTGGCGCTGGGAGCAATTTCGTTGCTGCTCATTTCCACCAACACCACCGGGATCGTCTCAGCCTACAGCCTTCTCGCCATCGGCCTGATGAATTCGATCATGTTCCCGACCATCTTCAGCCTTGCCTGTGAGAAGCTGGGTGCGAAGGCTGCCGATGGCTCGGGCATCATCAACATCGCGATCTTCGGCGGGGCGGTCATCCCGTTGCTCACGGGCATGCTCGCTGACGCCAGCGGCAGCCTGGCGGTCGCAATGGCCTTGCCTGCCGTCTGCTACGCCATCATCGCAGGTTTCGGGGTGTTTGCGCGCAAACCGGCGTGACGGAATTGTCTGCATCCGACACAGTAACGCCAGCGAACGACCGGGATACACCATCCAAGAGTGCCGCCAAACCTGAAAGGAGGTCAGGTGGTTAGCCCGCACTGCGCCCGTAAACACTTGTAAACTGGGCGCCTCGATGTGTGGTTTTGCATGGTCATGCGCGCAGGTTTTTGTAAATTCAGCATGTAAAATACCAAACTCGGCCAATTCGAGTGAGAGGACCACATGCGAATTGCAATTGCTGACGACGATCCGGAAATCCTGGAACAGGTCGTTGCCGCGCTGGGGGGCAGCGGGCACGACTTCGACAAGTTCCGCACGGGCACCGACCTGATGATTGCGCTGAAGCGCAACACCTATGACGTCGTGCTCGCCGACTGGAACATGCCGGGTGAAACCGGTCTCGATGTGCTGCGCTGGACGATGGATACGCTCGATCATCCGCCGGCTTTCATCCTGATCACCAGCCGGACCGAAAAGAGCGATATCGTGCGCGGGCTGGAGATGGGCGCGACCGACTATATCGTGAAGCCGGAAAGCAGCGAGGTCATTCTCGCCCGGATCGAAGCCGCCGCGCGGCGCGGCAAGCGCGATGCGAAGGATCGCTTCGAGGATTTCGGCGATTATCGAATCGACCGGCTCAAGCAGGCGATCCAGTTCAATGAGGAACAGATCAAGCTGACGGCCAAGGAGTTCGCCGTGGCACTGCTGTTTTTTGAAAACCTCAACCGCCCGCTCTCGCGCAGCTATATCTTCGGGCAGGTATGGGGCGGATCGCTCGATGTCGAAACGCGCACGCTCGACATGCACATCTCACGGGTCCGGTCCAAACTGGGTTTGCGCCCGCAGAACGGATATGTCATCCAGACGGTGTTCGGTTTCGGATACCGGATGGACCGGTTCCAGGGAGTTGAGGAGGACGGCTAGCGATGGCATCATTTCCAAGGGGCGGCCTGTTGCGGAGTTTTGTGCTGGCAGGTGCGGTTTTATCCCTTGGAGCCTGCGCCGTTACCTCACCGATTGATGTCACCTCGGCAGGGCCGGGCGTCGCTTCGATCGATGCCATCCAGCTCCAGTCCGCTGCTTCGGAAGAGGTCCAGCGCGCCGCATTCGAGGCGGCGCTGCATCGTGCGCTTGCCAACAGCTCGATCCGGCTGGACAAGGACGCGCCCTATCTCGGTGATTTCGCCATCGCCCTGCGAGACGCCCGAACCGGCCTTGCAGAACCGCAGGATACGACCGGGGAAAGCGGGCAGGTCGACTGGGCATCGGACCCGCGCAAACGGCACCTGTTCGATGGTTGCAAGGCAAAACGCATTCGCGCGACGCTGGTTATCCTGAGTCGGGAAAGTGGCGCGATTGTCTATCGCGGCGAAGGTGAGGCGGATGCCTGCGGTTTCACCGAGAAAGACTATGATCGCCTTGCCGCGCGCCTGGTGGAAGATGCACTTGGTCGGGGGCAACAACAGCCTGCAGGCTAATCGCTTTCGACCGGCCCGTGATCCTGCGGAATCCGAATCACGAAACGCGTTCCCACACCGGGGCCACTATCGACGCTGATCGTGCCATTGTGCAGTTCAACCGCGCGTTTGACGAAGGTCAGGCCAAGCCCCGCGCTGGGTCCGGCCTTCGTCTCATGCGCCCCGAAACGGGCGAACGGATCGACCAGCCGCTCTGGCGGCAGCCCCGGCCCCTCATCGGTTATGTCGATTTCTATCCGGCCGTCTTCCTCTGCCAAATGGATCGAGACACGGCTGCCCGCTGGACCGTATTTGATTGCATTGCCAAGCAAGTTGTCGAGCAGGCGCGCGATCAGTGACGCGTCGACCCAGGCGAAGACCGGGTCTTCGGGCAAGACCTGCTCGATCGTCATTTCCGCCTTGCGAGCGAGCGAATATTGGCGGTCCACCGCTTCTTCAACGAGCGCCACCAGTTCGGTGTCTTCAAGTTGCGGTCGCGCTTCTTCGAGCCTGGCGATTTGCACGAAGTCGTCCGCCAGCTTGAGCGTGCGTTCCGCCTGTGCCCTGATCCGTGTGAAACGATCATCACCCGTGTCACATTCGCGATCACGCCCGGCCAGGCCAATAATGGCGACTTGCGGGCTGCGCATATCGTGGGAGAGGAATTCGAGCATCTGCTTGCGCTCGTTCTCGCGGCGGCGGATTTGCGAGATATCGCGCAGCGCAACGATCTCGCCCTCCCCGCCCTCGCCCGCCATGTCGAAACTGGCTCGTGCCAGCAGGAAGGTCTCGCCTGTCGCCGTCTCCAGCTCGCCCTTTTCGCGGTCAATCGTCGCACCAACATAGAGCAGCATTTCTTCAAGGACCGGATTATCGGTCGCAGTCGCCCATCCGGGGAAGAGCTGTTCTGCGCGCTGGTTCATCATCTGCAGCCCGCCCTTGCGATCGAGCACAAGGATGGCATCGGGTGCAAGTTCGATCACCCGGCGCATGAAATCGAAGGAATCGCTCACCGTCCGCACAAGATTGCGCATCCGGTCGACCTGGCGCGCCACGACGTCGAAACCGGTTCCCGTACCCGGCTTTCCGGCCTCCGGTGCCAATCGTTCGGCCTCGCGGTCGAGATAGTTGCTCACGGCAGTCAGACGCCGCCAGTTCCACAACGGATAGGCAAGCAGCAGCACCAGCACCGTTGAACCCGGCGCAACCCAGATGCCCGCCAGCGGAACCAGCAAGACGGTAAGCGCGAACGTCCCGGCCAGCAGCACGATCGTCGCGACCAGCCCGCGTTTGGGATCGAGCCGCCAAAAGGCAGCAAACAGCAGCAGCAGGACGCCAAATGCCAGTATGGCTTGCCATATCTTGCTTGCATCGCGCACAAGATTGCCATCGCGCGCGGCAATCAGGAAGTTTGCCTGTGTTTCGACGCCTGGCATGGTTCCCACGCCCTCCGACGGCACCGAATATCGATCGCCCATGCCTTGTGCTGTCGCGCCGACCAGCACCGTTCGGTCGCGCAGGAAGCCCGCTGGCACTTCACCGGCGATGACCGCCGCTGCGGACACTCGTGGTATCGAGCCGGGGCTGAAGAAGGGAACGATCGGAGCCTCTTCCACCGAACCCCACCACTGGAATTGTTCGCCCTCACCCTGTTGAAGGGCAGTGTAGACCATATGGGGAAAGGAACGGCCCGAGCTTTCGATTACTGGCTCGAACCGGCGCAGGACTCCATCGTCGTCCGGGTTCGCACCCACATGCCCGATGCCCTGTGCGGCTGCGACAAGGCGGGGGAGCGGGAATTCGGGAACCGCGCCGCTCGCCGCATTGGGCTGCGGGACGAAAGTATGCGGCAGGATCACCTTGCCCGATGCCGCCATGGCCTCTGCAAGACGGGTATCTGCATCCTGCGAAGTTGGTTCGATGAACAACACGTCGTAGAGAATCTGGCGCGCACCGGCATTGTCGAGGCGGTTGACCAGCTCGGCATGTGTCTCGCGCGGCCACGGCCAGGCACCGATCCGCGACAAGCTCTCCTCGTCGATGACAACGATCACGACGCTGTCGTCCGGCTCGCCGCGTGCAAGCGAAGTCGCCAGATCAAGCATCCGGCCATCGAAACGGTAAGTTTGCTCGCCCGCGACAAGATAGGCCGCCAGCGCACAACCGCATAGCAGCAATATCGTCCATTCAAGGATCAGTCGGCGTGCCGACAAGCCTCTTGTACTGAACACGCCCCCCGTCATGCCCTGCCCCACCCGACCGTTAGTCGGCGACGGTAAGCTTCTGAACCGGTGCCCAAACCTTGATCATGCCGTCTTCCTTGTCAGCCTGCATCACTGCGACACGCCATTCGTAGACCGCCGGATCGAGGCCCGAAACGATCATCCCGCTGCCTTCGAGGCCAACCTCATCGATCAGCATCGCATCCTGCCTGCCCTGTTGCCACAACTGGAATGCGAAATAGCTCTTGCCTTCCCCGTCGGGCAGCCATGCGAACAGGAACCCATCGGCCAGCGGCGAGGGTTCGACCGATGGCGTCACGCCCAGCCGCTTGCGGCGGAAGGAATAGGTTTCGGAAAGCCCCTCGATCCCCTGTGCGGAAATCGCCCGCGCGCGGACAAAATAACGCCCATCGTCGATCCCGTCGAATTCAGCGACACCATCCTGCTCAATCCGCTCAGCGATCACATCGACAAAACCCGCATCGCGCGCGATCTGCGCACGGAACCCGGTCGCTCCAGCCGGTGTTTCAACGCTGAAACCGACTTCCGAGGTTGTCTGAATGGCGCCCGGATCGATTATCACCGGAACCGGCAACAGCGCTGCCTTGTCTCCAAGGCCGTTCGCCGTCGTGGCAATGCCGAACCCGGCATCGGTCAGGGCAGTATCGCCACCGCTTTCGACCGATACGGTCCCCTCTACCACTTCGGTGATGCTGCGTCCGCTTGCTGCATCATGGGCAGAACGAAACTCGGTGCCACGCACCGCCGTGACTGCTGCCGGGGTCCGCAGGCGGAAACGTTCCTGCTCGCGCAACTTGGGAGCACTTGCCTCGCCGCGTCCCCCCAGCACTTCGAAATCGAGATCGAGCGTATTGCCGATCACGTAACGCCGCGCCCGGATAAGCCGCGCACGCGAGCTCGACGGCATCGAGATTTGCGCCCCGCCGGCGCTGCGGAAAGATACGAAGCCGTTGGCTCCGGTGCTCACTTCACCGCCTTCGATCAGCGCGATGCCGAGCTTTGCGGGAGAGCCGCCGATCTGCACCGGCCCGCTGAAACGCTGGACCCGCAGCTGCACCGCGTCGAATTTCGCCAGTTCGCGCGGGATCAGCAGGGTCGACCCGATACGCAACCGTCGCGGGTCGGTGACCTTGTTGAAACGCTGGACCTGGCGCACGGCGTCATGGCCAGAGAAATAGCGCCCGTTGAGACCATACAGCGTATCGCCCTGCTGGACCCGATAGGCCAGCGGCGGATCCTCTTCAGCCTGCGCGACCGGGGCCAGCAGGAAACCGAGTGCGACGGCCCAAAGCAGCGCCGCACGTCTTGCCAATGCCAACATGCCTGTATTCTCCCCGAAACGGTCAAAAGCGAACGCACAAGACACTACAGGGCATATGTGTAACAGGACATTGCCAGGCATTGGAAGGTGACAAGTTCTTACATTCACCCCGGGAGCAGGCAATCGGGCCGTGACCACGGGGAATTCGTCCACGCTGCCTAGTGAAAATCCCGCGATTTCGGCAGGATTCGCACATCGCGCGGATGGCGGTGGGATGGCCCCGGCACCGGGTGACGGTCTGGTGCCTTGTCACCGGGTGATGTCTCGATCTGCAAGTCATGCGTCTCCGACATGGAATCGAGATCTCCGGTGCGGTCGATCACATTGCTTGCCATCAGGTGGATGACGCCTTCCTTGCTGCGCTGCACTGTGCCTTCGATCAGCATCAGGCGCGAAGCCATGACCGGGCGCCGCAACCGGTTGAGATGCCGGGCCCAGAGCAATGCATTCACGACCCCTGTCTCGTCCTCGATGGTGATGAAGATGGCATTGCCCTTGCCGGGGCGTTGCCGGATCAGAACCACCCCTGCGGTGCGCACATTCGCGCCGTCTTTCGACGCATTGGTCTCGGCACAGCTGAGCACACCCTCTTCGCCAAACCGTTCGCGCAGGAAGGCCATGGGATGCGCTTTGAGCGACAGGCGTGTCGTCTGGTAATCGGCAATGACATGATCCGACAGCGGCATCGTCGGCAGCGGCGCATCGCCTTCCTCCAGCAGTTCGCGGCTTTGTGCAGCGGCAAAGAGCGGCAACTCGTCCCCTGGCATGCGCCGCACATCCCACAGTGCCTGCCTGCGGTCCTGCCCGACCGAACGAAAAGCGTCTGCATCGGCCAGCAGCCGCATGGCGCGACGCGGGAGATCGGCCCGCCGCGCCAGGTCTTCTATGCTGGCAAAGGCGGCAGTGTTGCGCGCCGCCGCAAGACGCAGAGCCCATTCCTCACGAAAACCGTCGAGCTGGCGCAGGCCGATCCGCAAGGCGAGCATGCCGTCCCTGCCCTGTTCAAGCGTATTGTCCCATGCGCTGGCATTGATATCGGCAGCACGCACCTCCCCCCCATGCTCGCGCAGGTCGCGCACCAGTTGCGCCGGGGCATAGAACCCCATGGGTTGTGAATTGAGCAAGGCGCAGGTGAACACCGTCGGATAATGGCATTTGATCCAGCTCGACACATAGACCAGCCGGGCAAAGGACAGCGCGTGGCTTTCGGGGAAGCCATAGCTGCCGAAGCCCTGTATCTGGCGGTAGCAACGCTGCGCAAACTCCTTCTCGTAACCGCGCGCAACCATGCCATCGACCATTTTCGCCTCGAACTGGTCGATCGTGCCGACATTGCGAAAGGTCGCCATCGCGCGGCGCAGGCGATTGGCATCGGCGGATGAGAACCCGGCGGCCACGATGGCGAGCTTCATCGCCTGTTCCTGGAACAATGGCACGCCCATGGTCTTACCCAGCACGGCCTTCAGTTCGTCCGGGTCATGCGGCGCGTGTGGTGACGGGAAAGTGACGCGTTCCTCCCCCGCGCGCCGCCGCAGATAGGGGTGGACCATGTCCCCCTCGATCGGGCCGGGACGCACGATCGCAACCTGGATCACAAGGTCATAGAATTCGCGCGGCCTGAGGCGCGGCAGCATGTTGATCTGCGCGCGGCTTTCGACCTGGAACACGCCAATGCTGTCACCTTTTTGCAGCATGGCATAGGTTGCCGGGTCTTCATGCTGGATCGTGTCGAGCTCGTAATCGCCCAGCCCGTGCTGGCGCATCAGGTCGAAGCACTTGCGGATGCAGGTGAGCATGCCCAGCGCCAGCACATCGACCTTCATCAGCCCCAGCGCATCGATATCGTCCTTGTCCCACTCGATGAAGGTGCGATCCTCCATCGCGGCATTGTGGATCGGTACGATCTCGTCGAGCCGCCCCTGCGTGAGGACGAAACCCCCGACATGCTGCGACAGATGGCGCGGGAATTGCAGGATCCGGTCAACCAGCAGCTTGAGCCGGGCGACCTCGATATTGCCAAGATCGAAGCCGTTTTCCTCTATCCTGCTGCTGTCCATCCCGCTCGAATGGCTGCCCCATACGGTGCTGACCATGCGGTTCGTCATATCTTCGGACAGCCCGAGCGCCTTGCCCACTTCACGCACCGCGCTGCGCGGACGGTAGTGGATCACCGTGGCGCAAATCCCCGCGCGTTCGCGGCCATAGCGGCAATAGACATACTGCATCACCTCTTCACGCCGCTCATGTTCGAAATCGACATCGATATCGGGCGGTTCGCGGCGCTCTTCCGACATGAAGCGCGAGAACAGCAGGTTATGTTCGACCGGGTCGACCGAAGTGACCTTGAGCAAATAGCAGACAATCGAATTGGCCGCCGACCCGCGCCCCTGGCACAGGATCGGAGGTTCCTGGTCGCGGGCGAATTTCACCAGGTCATGAACCGTCAGGAAGTAATAGGCGTAGCCAGCCTGGCGGATCAGCGCAAACTCCTCCTGCATCAGTTCATGCGCCCTTGCCGGGATGCCCTCCGGCCAGCGTTCGCGCGCCGCCTCAAGCACGAGATGCTCGAGCCAGTCCTGCGGTTCCCAGCCTTCAGGGACCGGTTCGTGCGGGTATTCATAGCGCAGGTCGTCGAGCGTGAAGCCTATGCACGACAGAAGCTCTGCACTCGCGTCGATCGCTTCGGGATAATCGCGGAACAGCCGGGCCATTTCGCCCGGCCCCATGAGGTGCCGCTCGGCATTGGGCGCAAGCCGGGTGCCGGCCTCGGCAATAGTGGTCCCCTCGCGGATACAGCTCAGCACATCGTGCAATTGCCGGTCCTCTGGCTCGGCATAGAACGCCTCGTTGGTCGCCAGTAGCGGGATGGCAAGACGGTGCGACAAGGCGGTGAGGCGGGCCAGCCTGCGATGATCGCGCCCTTGCCGTGGCATGACCGCGCCAAGCCAGAGCCTGCCGGGCGCTACCTGTCGCACAGCACACAGCGCCTCTTCGTGCAGCGTATCATGCGGCTGTGCCAGCGCAATCAGCGCCATATCTTCGCAATGCGCCAGAAGGTCCTGCAATTGCAGCAGGCAATCGCCCTTCTCCGCCCGCAAATTGCCGACAGTCAGCAACCGTGTCAGCCGCCCCCAGCCATGGCGCGTGGTCGGATAGGCGACGATATCGGGCGTATCATCGGCGAAGCACAACCGCGCGCCCACGACGAGACGGAAATCGAAGGCCGCGCGCTGGCTGTCGGAAAGCTTCTCAAGCGCATCGCGCAGGGCAACATGCGCGCGCACCACCCCTGCCACCGTGTTGCGATCGGCAATCCCGATCCCGCGCATGCCGAGATTGATCGCCTGCGCGACCATCTCGGCAGGCTGCGAGGCTCCACGCAGGAAAGAGTAATTCGTCGCAGCAACAAGTTCGGCAAAGGGCTGCATCAGGCGAACAGCCCATGCAGGTACCATTCGGGAGAGGCCACCTCGCGGGCATGGAGGCCGTGGCGAAACACCCAGTACCGGCGCCCGTCGGAATCCTCGATCCGGTAGTAATCGCGTGTCAACCGGTCACGCCCGAGCGGGTCATCGCTGCCCTTCCACCATTCGGCAGCGATCCTTTCCGGCCCCTCTTGCCGCACAACATCGTGCAGCTTGCGCCGCCAGCGGAACCGCCGTGGTGCGCCATCGGGCACCTCGCTGATCACTGTGATGCGCTGCGGCGGGTCGAACAAGTGCAACGGACGCGCGGGCGGTTCCCCGACTTGCGGGCGCGGCCAGATACAGGCTTCCGGCGTGTCGAGCGCGACAGAAGGAATCTGGCCGTTCTCCGGGATATAGCTGTCATTGGGGCCGAAGCGCAGCAGCCGGTTGCGCCCGAGGCGAGTGGCAAGGATATCGAGCATCCCGGCCAGCGGGCTGTCGCTGCGTGCCTCGCCTTCGATGTCTTCCTGCGAGGGTTTCAGCGACTGTACCTGCAACACCTCCAGCTCGACGCTGTCGAAGCCGAAGCCGGGATCGAGCGGATCGGCAAGGCTGTCGAGCCGTTCGTCGAACAGCCGGGCAATCGCCGCCTCGTCGCGCGTCGGCAGGCCGGTTTCGACCCGCAAATGGCGGACCAGTCCGTCGACCCGGAAAAACCGTGCTTCGAATGCCCGACCGCCCAGATCCTCTTCGACAAGGCGCAGATTGGCCTCAGCCAGCAATTCGCGCACTATGCCGATAGCATAGTCATGGCTGGCAATCGGTTCGGCAAAGCGGCGGCGAAAACGGCGCCGAGGTGCGGGTGAGCGCGGAACGATGGGTTTCGCGCTCACTCCAACCAGCCGCTCGAGGCGATAGACACTCGCCGGGCCGAACCGCGCCGCAATCACCTTGCGCGGACGATCCAGCACATCGCCGACCGTCTTCAGCCCTGCCCGTCGCAGGGCGAGTTCGGATTCGGGATCGAGCGCCAATGCAGCAACCGGCAATGCGCGGATGGTCGCCTGTTCGCCGCCCGCCTCGCCATGGCCGAACCGCGCAAGGGCATGCGCCGCTTCGGCGGACGATCCGGGGGCAAGGCGCACCGTGATCCGCCAATCGGCAAAATGGCCCTGCACTGCCTGCACCAGCGGACCCTCGCCACCGGCCAGATGGGTGCTGCCAGTGATATCGAGCATGATGCCATCGGGCGGCTCGACCGCGACCATCGGTGTGTAGCGGGTGCATCGGTCGGCAAGCCGGTCGAGCAGTTCGGCATCGGCTACGGGATCGTGGTGGTGGATCGCCAGTTCGGGCACAATCGCCCGCGCATCGGCCAGACCCAGTCCCGGTGCCAGCCCGGCCTCAACCGCCGCGCGATTGAGCGACACCAGCCGCATTGCCCCCTTCTGCTTCTCGACAAAGGCCAGCGGCGCTTCAGGCGATAAGCCGTGCCCTTGCGCGAGCCATAGCCTGTCCGATGGCAGGAACGGGAACCACAGCGCCAGGAAGCGGCGCGGTGCGGCGGGATCGCTCGATGCCATGGCGAACTTGTGAGGGCGGGCGGAAACTCTTTGCGTCACGATCCCACTCCACCTTCCACTCCCGGCCCGCAGGCCCGGCGCGCTGCCGCAGCAGTGTAAGGTCGAGCGTGGGATAGCCCGGCGCACCGGCTTCGAGCGGGCTGGCCGGAGCCGATCGAACCAGCCAGCGGGTGCTCGCCGTGCTCGGCTGCTCGCGCGCATCGAGCCGCAGCATGACAGCAGTCACCCCGCTGTGATCCGCCGCCAGCGTCAGGCGGCGCGAGGCGGTGAGATCGAGTATGGCAGGCGAGCCCCGACATTCGATCACTACCACCCCGAACCCATCGCACCGCAGCGCATCGGCGGCACAGCGCAGCAGTGCGGTTTCATCTTGGGCAATCGCCATGAGCAAGGTCGACGGATCACCACCCAGCTCGGCGAAACCCGCCGGGTTGAAACGCCCACCCCGGCGCACCGCCGCAAGCGTGCGCAGCCACAGCATGCTCTTGCCCGGCTGCATCGCGCATAACCCCAGCATGGCCGCAAAGCCGCTGGCGCTGCCGTTGTCTTCGGCATCACCGGCAAAGACTTCGTGCAACTGCCCACGCTGGAAACCTCCTTTCAGACAGGCGTCGAGGGGCCCATGGCCAGACACGAAGAACCCGTGCCCGGACTCACAGCCACCCGCCATGCCTTCAGCCAACCGCCCCCGAAGAGCAGAGAGGGTTTGTGCCGAATCACTCATATGTTCTTATTTTGTTCCAATGCAGGGTGATGTCAACTCTCATCCACAGACACAGGAAAGGGGGCGCCGCAGCACGCGACACCCCCCTTCCTATCAATCTGTAAACGTCAGAACTTCTTGCGAATTTCAAACGTGAACTGGCGCCCGCGGGCATTGTGCAACTGGCTAAAGAAGCCATAGCTTTCATCGGCCAGCGGCGGAGCTTCATTGAACAGGTTGTTCACCCCGAACCGCAGGCGAGTGCCATCCAGCCCGGTATCGTTGTTGATCGTATAGCTGACCGACGCGTTAAGCGTGAACCAGTCATCGACCGGATAGAAGGCACCCGGATCGGGGTTGGCGGCACCGTTGATATCGGTCGCATTCTGGGTAACGCTGTCATCCAGGACGCTGCCGACATAACGCCCGAACAGGGTCGTCCGCCAGCCGCCCGATTTCCAGTTGAGCGCAGCCGTCCAGCGCCATTTCGGACGTCCGTTGATCCCGCGCTGCTCGCCGATATCGCTGATCACGATGCTATCCGGCAGGGTGCTGTCCGCCACCGCGTCGAGCAGCTCCTGTCCATCCGCACCCGGCGACTGGAAGAAACTTTCGAGAAGCGCCGCATTGAAGGCGAGATCGAACTCACCCAGGCCAAACTCGGGTATTTCGTAGAACACGCCGAAGTCCCAGCCCTTCACCCGACGACTGTCGAGATTGAGATAGGGATCGAGCACCTGGATCACGTCCCCGACCGGATCGAGCCCGGTTCCGGCAAATAGCGCGACTTGGTCTGCATCGGGTGCTTCGCGGATGACATTGGGATTGGTCGACCCGTTCAACCTGCGCAGCAGATCAAGCGCAATCGCATTGTCATCGCCGAACACGCCGACGATGCCCTTCTGCTCGACCCGCCAGTAATCGGCCGTGATCGTCAGGCCCGGGATGAAGGACGGCGTCAGCACCACGCCGAGATTGATACTCTCGGTATCTTCCGGTTCGAGCGCATTGGTCCCGGTCCGCAAGCTGACCGTACCTTCGCCGGTGCAGTTGTCGAAAGTGGCAATCTCGTTCTTCAGGATCTGCGCATAGCACTGGACATAATCATCGCGGGTGTTGACGCGGGTCGTCCCTGCATCGTTGACCTGTACGAGATTGGGTGCACGGAAGCCCTGCGACCAGGCACCGCGCAACATCAGGCTGTCAAACACGGTCCATGACGCAGCGATACGCGGCACAATTGCCGTTTCATCGACATCGGTGAAATGCTCCATCCGCCCGGCCAGCTGGAGGGTGAGCTCTTGCACCAGCGGAATCTCCATGTCTTCACCGACCAGCGGGATGAAGGCTTCGGCAAATGCCGAGTAGACTTCGCGATTACCGCTGGTGTCGGGCGAAGGACTGGAACCCAGAACATCGCTACCGAAGAAATCCCCGGTTACCGAATCGGTGAAAGTAAAAGTTCCGTCGAGGCGCGGGTCGCGATCATCCTCGAAGGTCTCGCGACGCCACTCGACACCCATGGCAAGGCCGACATCGCCGCCCGGCAGGGTGAAGATATCCGGTTTGGAAACCTTGAAGTCCGCCAGCGCCAGCGTCGTTTCGCCCTTGCGGAATACATCGATACTGATGGCATCGATCGCTGCCTGGTTGCTCGGCGTGCAATCCCCATTCGCCGCCGCATAGGCGCGGGTCGGGTCATAACACCCACCATTAAACGGGTTATAGGCATCTGGCGTGCTCAGGTTGATCTGGTTCTGGAACGCCGTCATCGAAATGCGCCCCTTGGTCAGGTCGGTCTTGTTCGCCTGATGATAGACGAAGCCGGTGTCGAAGTCCCAGCCCCACAGGTCTCCCCTCAGGCCCGCCACAACACGGTATTCGTTCTTGTCGACAATGCCCTGGCGCGGCCCGGCATCGATCACACGGTAACGCTCCATGATCAGGTCACGACCGCTGGCGTTGACGCCATCGATTCCGCTCGTCAGGCGATTGGGGTTGGGCGAGCCATCCGGGAATGTGACCGGGCCAAACGGGTTGTAATAGGCATTGCGTGAAATCCCGATCGGCACAGCCGTAAGGTTGGCGTTGGACTCACGCAAACGGCTCGATTTGGTGCGGTAGAACGTCCCCTCAAGGTAGAATTCCAGCGCATTGCTCAACTCGTAATTGAACAGCAGAGACGCGTTGTAGCGATGCTTGCGCGAATAGAGCGAGCGGTCGGCATCGAGATCGTAACGAAGCTCGGAATCGACTGTCGTTCCATTATCGGCACAAATCCCGCCACCCAGATCGAGGCGGCACCCGGCAAAGGAACTGGGCTGGATCTGGAAGTCGTCATCGCCGATGTCGGTCGAACCACTTGCGCCCGAACCTTGAATATCGAACTGTCCCCACGGGGTCAGTGTCGAGACATTGTTGAAATTCGAATCGCCTTCCCACGGAGTGCCAGCGAGGCGCGGATCGTTGCTGCGATCGCTACTACGCGAATAAGAACGAATACGCGTCGACGCGCCGTTCTCATGGAAATAGCCGCCGTAAAAGGTGAGATTACCCCTACCTTCATCGAAATCGAAACCGTAGCCACCCCGGAAGCTGGTGTTGAAGAGGCCGGTGCCGTCCGAAACCCTGTATTTGGCCTCGACGAAACCTCCGTTCAGATTGGTTTTGAGCACGGTGTTGACAACCCCGGCCACGGCGTCTGCGCCGTAGATCGCCGATGCCCCGTCGCGCAGCACCTCCAGCCGCCGGACACTGCCCGGCGCTATCGAGTTGGTATCGGGTGATACGACCGGAACCAGCAGTTCGGTCTGGAAACCCGGATCGTTGACCATCCGGCGCCCGTTGATCAGCAGCAGCGTGTTGCCAGTGCCCAGTTCGCGCAGGTTGATCGAGGCGATATCGCCGCGCGCGCTGTTTACGCCGCCAGTGGTGTTCTGTTCGTTGAAGGCAACTGCACCCGCTTGCGGGATGGCACGGAAAAGCTCGTCGCCCGACCCCGGGTTTATCGTCTCGATGTCTTCTTCATCGATGCGGGTAACTGGCAGGACATCGTCGATCTTGGCACCGCGGATCTGGGTGCCGGTGACGATAATTTCCTTCTTGTCGGTGCTCGACGCCTGAGGGGCATCGCTTGCTTCGCCAGTGTTGTCCTGCGCGCTCGCTGCCGTGGCGGCTGCGAGTATGCTGCAGCTGCCGAGCATCAGTTTAGTAATGGTATTTATCCGCATGGCGGTCCTCCCTTTCACTATGATTTGAATTTTCGTTTCGTGACCCAATTCTCGAATATCTCCGGCCACAGGTTCAGAATTTCACCTTGCTTGCCAAGCCCCCAGCCATGACCACCTTCCTCGAATATGTGCAGTTCGACCGGTGCCCCCTTTTCGACCAATGCCTGGAACAGCGTGATGCCGTGGGCAGGCGGGGTGATCGGATCGTCGGCGGCAGAAAATATGATCGTCGGCGGTGCGTCCTTGGCGGCATAGGTATCGAGCGACCACGCATCCTCGGCTGCACGGCTCGGCTTCTCGCCAACGATCTCGCGCCGCGTGCGGGTTGTGTCGAACGGTTTGCGCAGCGACACCACCGGGAACAGCAGAACCGAGAAATCCGGACGCGCACTCACACGCTCATACTGGTCGGCCCCGGCATACAGCTCGCGATCCGGCTGCAACGCGGTGAACCCCGCCAGGTGCCCGCCAGCGGAAAACCCCATGATCCCTATCCGCTCGGGATCGACCTGGAACTCTGCCGCACGGGTGCGGATAATCTTCATCGCACGCTGCGCATCGGCAAAGGGCGCGCTCGCCTCCCACCCGTCATTGGGCAAGCGATAGATCAGTTCGAACACGGTGTAGCCGCGCTGCTGCATCCAGCGCGCAATCGGGCTCGATTCCTTCCATAGCTGGATGCGGAAATACCCGCCGCCACCGGCAACCAGCGCCGCCCGCCCATTCGGCGTTTCCGGGCGATAGACGCGCATGCGCGGTGTCGAGATGTTCGACACCGCACCGTAGCCCGATCCCTCGCCGCCCAGCTTTTCGGGTCCACGCGGATTCCCGCGCCCCGGCGGCGTACCCGGCCATAGCGGAATTTCATCTGTCCATGCTTCCTGCGCACAGGCCAGTTGGGGTGCTATGGCCGCCGCTGCGCCGACCGCAGTCGTGGCGCCGATGAAACTGCGTCGAGAAATCATTCCGTCACTCCGGTTGCCTCGGCCATGGCCTCGCTGTGGGGGCCGGTGCGCTCGTGCCGCTCGATATCCTCTTCGGGCAACGGCATGGGGTTGCCCGCCATCGCAGCGGCCAGCCGTTCGGTATCGAGCGCATTTTCCCATTTCGCGACCACGATAGTCGCAACCGCATTGCCGACAAAATTGGTCAGCGCCCGGCATTCGCTCATAAAGCGGTCGATGCCCAGGATCAGCGCCATCCCGGCAACCGGGACAGACGGTACCACCGAAAGCGTCGCCGCAAGGATCACGAAGCCCGAACCGGTCACACCAGCCGCGCCCTTGGAACTGATCATCGCCACCAGCACCAGTGTCAGTTGCTCGGTGAGCGACAATTCGACGCCCACCGCCTGCGCGATGAACAGCGAGGCAAGCGTCATATATATATTGGTGCCGTCGAGGTTGAAGGAATAGCCAGTGGGTACGACCAGCCCGACCACGCCCTTCTTCGCCCCGGCAATCTCCATTTTTTCCATCAGGCTGGGCAGCGCGGCTTCGGACGAGGACGTGCCGAGCACCAGCAACAATTCCTCACGCAGGTACCTGATCAGCGCAAGGATCGAGAAACCGGTGAAGCGCGCAACCAGCCCCAGAACCACGAGCACGAACAGCAGTGCCGTCAGGTAGAATGTGCCCACCAGCATGGCGAGGTTCGCGAGCGAGCCAATGCCGAATTCGCCGATAGTGAAAGCCATCGCCCCGAACGCACCGATCGGGGCAAGTTTCATCAGCATGTGCACCAGCTTGAACACCACCTCGCTGAACGAGGTCATCACGTCGAGCACGAGATCGCTATGCGGGCGCGTGGCGCTGACGGCGACACCCGTCAGAATGGCCACCAGCAACACCTGCAGGATCGAGCCGCTGGTGAAGGCGCTGAACAGGGTGGTAGGGATGATCGCAAGCAGGAAGCCGGTGACAGTCTGCTCTTCGGCGGTATCTGCATAATTCGCCACCGCAGCCGCATCGAGCGTCGCCGGATCGATGTTCAGCCCGGCACCCGGCTGCACGACATTGGCCACGATCAGGCCGATAACCAGCGCGAGGGTGGAGAAAAACAGGAAATAGGCGAAGGCCTTGCCCGCTACGCTGCCGACCGCAGACATGTCTTTCATGCCCGCGATGCCAGTCGCCACGGTCAGGAAGATGACCGGGGCGATTATCATCTTCACCAGTGCGATGAAACCATCGCCCAGCGGTTTCAGCGATGCCCCGAACTCCGGAAAGAAATGACCGACGAGTGCGCCAGCGACAATGCCCGTCAGCACCCAGAAATAGAGCTTGCGATAAAGCGGTTTGCCGCGGACCGGCTGTTCGGCAGAATCGACTGCCGATGTATGGGCTACCATATCCCCTCCCCTGATCGTGGCGCACAGCCACCTGCAGCCATTCTGCATCGCGCCACCACAACAAGGCAACGAAACCAGTTGGGGAAATAATTTCCTTGAAGTTCATATATTTAAGAAAACGAACTGTATGAAGTGTGTGGATTTACACACAGCAAATTTGCAATATGTGCGAAAATCCGCACAACCGGATGATGTTCGAAAATGGTAACAGGCGAGCGATCCTGCGATGGGTTGCACTGGTGGCAATCGCCGTGGCAATCGCTCTTGGCGCACTGTGGGTGACAGACCGCACAATGCGTTCCAGTGCCATTGCTGACGAACAGCTTGCCGCGCGCGACGATGCCGCCATCCTCGCCGCGAGCCTCACCAGCGAACTCGACAAGTTCAGCCTGCTCCCGCTCGCGCTCGCCAAGGATCCGCAGGTCATGGCCCTGACCTCCGGTTCCGCGGGAGAGGCGCAATCGCTGAGCCGGCGACTGGAAACGCTCGCCTCGCAGTCCGGCGCTGCGGCATTTTATGTCATGGATCGCAACGGCGACACGCTCGCTGCCAGCAACTGGAACCTGCCGACCAGCTTTGTCGGATCGAACTATGCCTTCCGCAGATATTTCCGCGAGGCCATGCAATCGGGCGCATCGACCCAGTTCGCGCTGGGGACGGTGAGCCGCGAGCCGGGGCTCTATATCGCCAGCCGGATCGGTCCGGCTGCTGCCCCGACGGGAGTCGTTGCGGTCAAGGTAGAGTTCGACAAGGCCGAGGCAGCGTGGCAGCGCACAACCGAAGGCGTCTATGTCACCGATGCCGAAGGCGTTGTGCTCCTGGCCAGCGACGAAGACTGGCGGTTCCATCTTGCGCCGAGTGACAGCACGTCGCAGCGCGATGTCGAACGCGACCGCAGGCAGTTCGGGGTCGCAGAGCTGCCGCTGCTACGGCTCCAACCGTCAGCACAAGCCGGTGGCGTGGTGCAGGTGCCGCTGGTCGAAGCGCAGCAGAGCATCGCACCGATCGGCTGGGATCTGCACCTGATCGTCGACCCAGGGCCGCGCATGGCAGCCGCCGTCGCGACCGGTCGGCTCACTGCCGTCCTGCTGCTTGGCCTGATTGCCGCATTGGCAGTGGCACTTCTGTTGGTCCGCAGGCGGCGGCAATTGCGAGAGGAAGCGATAGTCGCCCAAAGAACCAGGACCCTGCGCGAACAACTTTCGCAAGCCAACCGGCTGGCAACGCTTGGCCAGATCTCTGCGGGTGTGAACCACGAAATCGGCCAGCCGGTCGCGGCGCTTCGCGTCTTCGCCGAGAGCGGCGAGAAGCTGATCGCAGCGGGAAAAAGCCAACAGGCGGCGGCGAATTTCCGTGAAATCATGGGGCTGGCCGACCGGATCGGGCGTATCACCGGCGAGTTGCGGAACTTCAGCCGCCGCCAGCCGGGCGAACGACGCATGGTCGAGATCGGCGAGATCATCGATGGCGCACTGCTGCTCCTGCGAGACCGGATCGTGTCGCAAGGCCGCACAATCGAACTGCCGGATAAGGGCGTGCGCGACACTGCCATTGCCGCCGAACACATCCGGCTTGAACAGGTACTGGTAAACCTGCTCCAGAACGCGCTCGATGCGACCAGCCCGGAAGACCGGATTGCGATCACGATCGAATTGACCGACACGCAATTGCTGCTGCATGTGATCGACGAAGGCATCGGCATCCCTGCCGAGCGGGCGGACACCATGTTCCAGCCTTTCGCCACAAGCAAGGAGGACGGGCTTGGTCTCGGGCTGGTGATCTCGCGCGATATCATGCGCGACCTCGGCGGCGACCTGACATTCGACACCGACGGCCGTCAAACGCGCTTCACCATGACGGTTCCGCGCAAGCCATGACCAGCTCGCTACCCGATGTGATCTTCGTCGAGGACGATGATGCCCTTCGGACCGGGGCGAGCCAGGCGCTCGAGCTTGAAGGGGTGTCGGTTGCAGCCTTTGCCGACGCCCGCGCGGCACTCGAAGCCATCGATCCGGACTTCCCCGGTGTGGTGGTCAGCGATGTCCGCCTGCCCGGCATGGACGGGATCGAATTTTTCGAACGGCTGACCAACCTCGATGACGGGATGCAGGTCATCTTCACCACCGCGCATGGCGATGTGGATATGGCAGTGAACGCGATGAAGAACGGCGCGGCGGACTTCTTTCCCAAGCCCTATTCGGTCTCGCGCCTTGCCCATTCGATCCGGCGCGCGCTGGAACAGCGTGCGCTCACGATTGAGAACCGCAAATTGCGCGCGCGACTGGGTGAACAATCGACCGGGCAGATGATTGGCCGTTCGCCCGCATCGCTGCGGCTTGAACGGATTGTCCGCGAGGTCGCCCGCACCGATGCCGACCTGCTGCTTCAGGGTGATGCGGGCACAGGCAAGAGCCACCTCGCGCGGCAAATCCATGATCTCGGCACCCGCGCCGACCGCCCCTTCGTGGTGATCGATGCCGGGATTTTCGCCAATGAGGAAGCGGACCTGTTGCTCTATGGGCGCGACCCATCCGTCGCGCTGTCACGATCGGGAATGGTCGAACGGGCGAATGGCGGAACGCTGGTGCTCGATTCAATCGAGCAGGTGCCCGCCCGCACCAGCGCACGGCTGATCAGCCTGATCGACAGCCGCAGTTTCCTTGCCCTCGGTGCCGAACGCCCGCGCCCCATAGATGTGCGCATCATCGCAACGACGACGGGCGAGAAATCCGCCACCGAAGCGACGCGCGGCAATGTCAGGGGCCTGCTCAATCGCCTGAGCGGTATTACCGTCGCGCTGCCACCACTCAACGAACGACGCGAGGACATCCCTGAGTTCTTCCGCTTGTTCGTGAGCGAATATGAGCAAAGCCTGGGCCGCCGTGCCAGTGCCGTCAGCGAAGCGGAATGGCATCACCTGATTACCCATGACTGGCCGGGAAACCTGCGCGAGCTGCAAATGTTCGCTCAGAACTTCGTGCTGGGCCTGACCCAACTGACAACCGTAGCCCCCGCCGCCGTCGACAGCGAGACCGGCCTGCGCGCGATGATGGCGAATTTCGAACGGACCGTGCTCGAAGATGCCCTCAACCGGGCCGGAGGCGACATCGGCGAGGTCCGCCGTGTGCTGTCCGTCCCGCGCAAGACACTCTACGACAGGCTAGCCCGGCACAATCTGCGCCCGGCAGACTTTCGCAAATAGCTGGGAAATGGTGGTGGTGAGCCGTGCTGGGTTCGAACCAGCGACCTACTGATTAAAAGTCAGTTGCTCTACCGACTGAGCTAACGGCCCGACCACGGGGGCGCACTAGGCAGGCGGCGCGGCGCGGTCAAGCGGGCATTGAGCTGGCGCACAGAAAGTCCGCTGATCGGGTCGCGCCAGCGCGGTGCAATCGCGCTGGCGGGGCCGAGCACGAAGCCGCGTTGGCGGAATGCCGGATGCGGTATCGTCAGGCCGGGTGAAACCCATGCCCCCCCGCGCCACAGCACGATATCGAGGTCGAGCACGCGGGCGCCCCAGCGCCTGCCACCCGCTCTTCGACCGAACCCGCGCTCGATATGCTTGAGCAGCGCAAGCAATTCTGGTGGCGACAAGTCGCTTTCGAGAAGCGCCGCAGCGTTGGCGTAACGACGGCGCGACGGGCCAAGCGGCGCGCTGGCAACTATCGGGGACGCAATGACCGGACCGATATCCCGCAGCATCGCGAAAGCCGCCCCGATATTAGCTGCAGGCGTGCCGTGTTCGGCGCTCGGCATATTCGACCCGAGGGCGATCAGGTAGTCATGCATGGGGCCGTGCCTTCATATGCGCTCCCTAACCCCGGCGCTCGCGATTGGAAACGGATTGCAAGACGGCATGCTGATCGCTTACCCATGGAACAAGACCAACACGGTGAGGAAATGGCAATGGTAATGCGTGCAGCTCTGATCGCGGGCGCGGTGGCTCTTATGCCAATCTCGGCGTCGGCGCAGGACACCGGAACCCCGACGGTTGAACGGTCGACGGCCCACAGCCAAGCCTACTCCATCTACGAGCGCATAATCGCCATCCGCTCGGCGCGCGGGCACCAGCAGGTGCCTGCCATGGTCGAATATCTCACCGGCCAGTTCCGCAAGGCCGGCTTTGCCGACGACGACATCATGGTCACCGACTATGACAGCGATGGTGAGCCGACGCAGGGCCTTATCGTGCATTTTCGCGGCAGCGGAACCTCGGGCAAGAAACCGATCGTCCTGCTCGGCCACATGGATGTCGTCGATGCGCTGCCCGAAGATTGGGAGCGCGATCCGTTCACACTTACGGCGGAGGACGGCTATTTCTTCGGGCGTGGGACGACCGACAACAAATATGGCATAGCCAACCTGTCGGCCACTTTCATCCGGCTGAAGCAGGAAGGCTGGACCCCTTCGCGCGATCTCTACCTGGTATTTTCGGGCGACGAGGAAACCGGCATGGTCTCGACCCGCGCGCAGGCGAAATGGGTGGCGGAGAACGTCGATCCGGAGTTCGTGCTCAATTCGGACGCAGGCGGGCTGGCGCTGGGCGACGATTACGCGCCGCAGGCGATGCTGGTGCAGGCCGCGGAAAAGACCTTCGCCACATGGGAACTGACCGTCTCCAATCCCGGTGGCCATTCCTCACGCCCGCGCAGCGACAATGCAATCTACGAACTGGCTGCTGCACTGACGCGCCTGTCGGAATACAAGTTCCCGGTACAGGCGACAGGACTGACGCGGTCCTATCTCGGCGCGCTCGGGCAGAACACGCCGGGCGCATTGGGCGAAGCGATGCGCACGTTTGCAGCCGACCCGAGCGATGCCGATGCGATTGCCGTGCTGCAGGCCAATCCCGAAACGGTCGGCACGCTGGGCACCACCTGCGTCGCCACCATGCTCAAGGCGGGGCATGCAGAAAACGCATTGCCGCAAAGCGCAACCGCAACGGTCAACTGCCGGATTTTCCCGGGAGTGGGTGCCGCAGCAACAGAGGCCGTGCTGCGCGAAGTGGTGGCGAATGAGAACGTGACCTTCCGGCTCGATACCGATGTGACCGAAAGCCCCGAATCGCAGCTTCGCGACGATGTCCGCGCGGCGCTGGCGAAAAGCCTCGAGACGCGGTTCGGGAAGGCTGTCCCGATCATCCCCTATATGGAATCGGGCGGTACCGACGGGATGCATTACCGTACGCTGGGCTATGATACGGTGGCGATGAGCGGAGCGGGCAGCCGTCCGCAAGACATGTATGCCCATGGCCTCAACGAACGGCTCTATGCCGATGCCTTCTGGGCGGGTCTCGACCACTGGTACGTCATGCTGAAGGAACTTGCTGGCGACTAGGGTCAGGACCCTCAGCCTGTTCAGATATCTTCGGCAATCCGCCCGTAAAGCTGCGGGCGGCGGTCGCGGAAGAAGCCCATGCCGGCACGATGCTTTGCCGCCTGGGCAAGATCGAGCGTCGAGACCAGCACGCCGGTTTCCTCGTCACCGAATTCGCGCAGCAGGTCGCCCCATTCATCGGCGATGAAGCTGTGGCCGTAGAAGCTCTGGTCCCCTTCGCGCCCGATGCGGTTGGCGGCGATCACCGGCATGCAATTGGACACCGCATGCCCCTGCATCGCACGGCGCCACATGCGGCTGGTGTCGAGATTGTCGTCATAAGGCTCGGAGCCGATGGCGGTGGGATAGAACAACAGCTCCGCGCCTTGCAGCGCCATCACCCGCGCGCATTCGGGATACCACTGGTCCCAACAGATGCCGACACCGATACGGGTGGTGCCGCCTGAATGAGGCACGTCCCACACCTTGAACCCGTCATTGCCGGGCCGGAAATAGAATTTTTCCTCATAGCCCGGCCCATCGGGAATATGGCTCTTGCGATAGGTCCCCATCACCTCGCCATCCGGGCCGATCATCGCCAGCGTGTTGTAATAATGGTGCCCGTCGCGCTCGAAGAAGCTCGTCGGGATGGTGACCTTCAATGATTTCGCCAGCTTGCGCATCGCGACAACCGAGGGATGCTCCAGCGTCGGCCGGGCAAGCGCAAACAGTGCCTCATCCTCGACCCGGCAGAAGTAAGGTCCGGAAAAAAGCTCGGGCGGCAGGATGATTTCCGCCCCCTCGCCCGCCGCCCGCTCCACCAGCTGTGCGACGGCATCGATGTTCTCGGCCTCGTCGTCAGATCCGAGGGCAAGCTGGAGGGCGGCGACAGTGATCTTTGTCATGCGCCGCCCATATCCTCACATTGTCTCGCTGAACACCCCAACGGGCGGTCAGGGGCGCTTCTTGAAAAGGAGCGTCATGCGGTCGCTTTCGCCCTTGTTGGCGAGGTCGGCACGCTTGGTGCGCTGGATCGGGGGCATTTCCCACACGCCCTCGGGGTGGTCCGCCGTATCCATCGGGTTTGCGTTGACCTCGCTGCTGCTGACCAGTTCGAAGCCGTTCAGTTCCATGAACCTGATGACATCGTCCTGCCGCAGATAGCCCTTGCTGCCATCGGTATAGCTGTAGGGCGCGTCCGCCTTTGCCCGGTGCTGGACGATGCCGATCAAGCCATCGTCCTTGAGCAGTTCGCGCATCGCCTTGATCTCACCGTCCGCCGTGTTGCCGCGCAACATATTGTGCAGCATGCGGATCACCAGGATGCGGTCGAATGTGCCCTTCTGGTCGTCGGAGATGCTCTCCAGCGTCATGCCGGCGAATTTCTCTGCAGGAAGGCCGGTGAAGCCTGCGACTTCCGCCGGGAAACCTGCAGCCTGCGCACGCATGCGCTCACGCCGCGCTTCATCCTGCGTCGCGGTAACCGGGCTGGCGTAAAGCCCGACCAGCTCACCCTCACCACCGAGATAATGGCCGAGCAGGCGCGAATACCAGCCACCGCCCGGCGCATATTCGCCGACCTTCATATGAGGGCCGACATGGAAGAAGGCGAGTGTTTCGGCCGGGTGGCGATAGGTGTCGCGCGCGCTGTCTTCCTTGCGAGTCGGGTGGTTGATCGCCGCCGACAGCGCCTCACCATGGTGCTGCATGAACATCGCCTCGCCATGCTTCGCATGTTCGATGGCATCATGATCGCCATGCCCGGCAGAATCGTGGTGATCCGCGAATGCGGGGGCAGCGGTGATTGCAAGTGTGGAAGCGGCAGCAAGGGCCAGGAAACGCATCAATTCTCTCCCGATAGGAATGTTGCGCAGGACATAAGGCAACACCGTTCATTGGCAAGCGCCGAGGTGCAGCCTAAATGCTGTGCCGAACGAAGGAGCAAGCATGAGCAGCACACAACAGGCGATCATCGCAGGCGGATGTTTCTGGTGCACCGAAGCGGTGTTCAAGGACGTGATCGGCGTGAGCGAAGTCGAAAGCGGCTATATCGGCGGCACCGTGCCCAACCCGACCTACAAGGCGGTGTGCAGCGGCACGACCGGCCATGCGGAGGGTATCCGCGTCACTTTCGATCCTTCGGTCATCACCCTGCCCGAAATCTACGACGTGTTCCTCGGCACGCATGATCCGACCCAGCTCAACCGGCAGGGCAACGATGTCGGCACGCAATATCGCAGCGCGATCTTTCCTCTCGACGACGACCAGCGCGCCGAGGCCGAAGCGGCGATCGAACGGTGGAACGCCGAGCATCCCAGCGAAAGCGCCGTCACCACGATCGAGGTCGGCGAATGGTATCCGGCTGAGGACTACCATCAGGACTATTGGGACGGCGAAGGCCAGCGCAACCCCTATTGCCTCGCTGTGATCCCGCCCAAGATCATGAAACTGCGCAAGAGCTTTGCCGATAAGGCAAAGGGTTAGGCGCGTTTCCACCGCGCGACGAAGAAGCCGTCGAGGCCGCCTTTGTCGCCCAGCATGCCCGGATGGGTTCGCAACCAGCCTTCTGCAGTCGGTGCGATGCTGGCGGGTAATTCGTCGGGCAGGATCGGCATCGGTTCCAGCGCAACCTTCGCCGCCTGCTCCTCGCTTTCCTCGCGCTCCAGCGAGCAGGTGGCGTAGACCAGCACGCCGCCGGGCTTGAGCCATTCGGCAGCGCGCGCGACCAGCGCGGATTGCAGCTGAGCCATCTCGGCGATCTGCCGCGCACCAATCCGGTGCAGCACATCGGGGTGGCGGCGCGCGGTGCCGGTGGCCGTGCAGGGTGCATCGAGCAGGATCGCGTCGAAACGATGCTTCGGCTCCCACTCCAGCGCATCGGCGCGGACAAGTGAGGCCTTGAGGCCGGTGCGTTTCAGGTTGTCACGCAAGAGGTCGAGCCGCCGCTTGCTGAGGTCGAGCGCGGTGACGTGCCAGCCCGCCGCCGCCAGTTGCATCGTCTTGCCACCGGGTGCGGCGCATAGGTCGAGCACATGGCGCCCCTCACCTGCGCCCAGCAAACGCGCGGGGATAGAAGCGGCAAGGTCCTGCACCCACCATGCGCCATCCTTGTATCCCTCGATCTTCTCCACCGCCTCGCCGCGCGGCAGGCGGACGTGGCCGGGGGCATAGCTGTCGGCCGCGAGGCGATTGGCCCATTCGGCGGTTTCCGCAGGGTTGCCCAGCGTCAGGTCGAGCGGTGGCGGCTCGACCAGTCCGGCGGCGATGGCAGCGGCGCGCTCGCCCCAGCGTTCACGCACAGCCTCGGGCAGGGTCGGTACATCGGGCAGCGCGGCTTCGCGCTTCACCAGCGTCGAGAACACGCCATGCGCCAGCCGCCTCGGTCCGCCACCCAGCAAGGGCAACGCAGTCGCAATCACGGCATGCGGCGGGGTATCGAGCCGCAGCCATTGCGCCAGCATCAGCCGCAGCACGCTGCGCGCCTTGGCATCGGGCGGAAGCACCTGCTTCGTCGCGCTGTCGATCAGCGCATCGAGATCGGTCAGCCAGCGCAGGCTTTCATTGGCTATGGCGAGCGCCAGCGCCTTGTCCGGCCCCGCCTTGATGCTGCGGATCGCATTTCGCCCGGCCACCTCCAGCGTCTCGCCGCGATGGAGCACGGCATCGATCATCTGCAACGCGGCGCGGCGCGCGGGGAGTCCGGGGGTATGGGCCATCGCGGCCCCACTAGACCGGCTTGCAACTTCCCGCCAGCCCGCGCATTGAGCCAGTATGACGAAAGAGAAATCCGGCGCGGCGAAGGACTTCAAGAAGCCCAGCCACTGGACCAACGATCCGGCGCCCGAACCCAAGGCCATCGATCCGGCAAAAGACGAACCGCGCGAGCTGTCCCCCACCCGCTATGGCGACTGGGAGAAAGACGGCATCGCCATCGATTTTTGAACCCCCGCGCAGGCGGGGGTCTCAGGCTATATGGATCGACATACCCGACTGAGGTTCCCGCCTTCGCGGGAACTCACCAGCTCCTGAAAGTCACCTTCAGCCCGTCCTTGGGCTTGGGAATCGGCCATGCCTGCCAGTCTGGATCATAACCCTCTTCGACCTCGATCGAATAGCGGGTCAGCAGCTGCGCCATCAGTATCTTCACCTGCATGTATGCGAAATGCAGGCCGAGGCACATATGCGCGCCGCCGCCGAACGGCACCCAGGCATATTTGTGCCGCGCCTTCACCAGATCGGGCGTGAATCGCATCGGGTCGAACTTCTCCGGATCGGGCCAGTATTCTTCCATGTGGTGGACATATTGCGTGTTGATCCCGACCGGGGTTCCGGCGGGGATGCGATAACCGCCGAACTCGAACTCCCGCAGCGCACGGCGCGGGGTGGAGGGGACGGGCGGGACCAGCCGCAGCGCTTCCTTGAACGCCATCTCGACCAGCTCGAGCCTGCCCAGCTCGTCATATTGCAGATCGCCGCTGCCGCCGGTGATCGAGATGATCTCGTCACGCAGCCTGTCCTGCCATTCGGGGTTTTTCGCCAGCAACCACACCAGCGAGGTGGCGCTGGAGGTGATGGTGTCATGCGCGGCCATCATCAGGAAATTCATATGATCGACCACCTCGTCGACCGGCAGCAGGCTGCCGTCTTCCCGCGTCGCAGTGGCGAACTGGCTGAACATGTCCTGTCCGCCGCCTTCGGCGCGGCGGCGATGGGTTTCCTTCGTAAAATAATCGACCAGAAACTCGCGCCCCTTCACCCCCTTGCGCATCAGGGTGAACGGCAGCGGATGGCGGATCGGCGCGACTGCCGCCTGCACCATATAGACAAACGCCTCGTTGATCCGGTCAGCTTCCGGTCCCCACGGGATACCGATAAAGCTGTCGGCAGCAAGATCGAGCGTCAGCTGCTTGATCGCCGGATAGAACTGCATCGGATGGTCGGCCCAGCCCTTCACTGCCTGCGCGATCCCGCGATTGAGGCTGCCCGAATAATGCCGCATCGGCCCGGGCTTGAAGGCAATCGACAGCGCCTTGCGGTCTGCGCGATGGTGGTCGAAATCCATCAGCATCAGCCCGCGCGGAAACAGCTGGTCGAGGATCGGGCCCCAGCCCTGCTCGCTCGAGAAATTCTTGTCGCGGTCAAACAGCACCAGCTCGTTCGCATCGGCCCCGACCAGCGCGACCACCCAGCCGCCAAAGGCACGGTTCTTGTAGACCGGGCCGTATCGCTCGACCATCGCCTTGGTAAAAGCATGCGGATCGGCAAGCATGCGGAATGTGTTGCCGATGATCGGGAAACCGCCATCGCCCGGGATGTGCGCGAGGTCGGCGGGTGTCGGATTGCCGTCTTTCCAATGCGTGGGCATCGGCGCGGCAGGATGGAGTGCAGGGTCAGCCAGTGTAGCCATAGGAAGCTCCTTACCTACACCAGTGTAAGTAATTCCTCTTGCTAAATCCAGCCCGACAATTCGCGGCGGATCATCGCCTCCAGCATCACCATCCCCGGCTCGCCCGCATTGAGGCACGATAGCGCGGCGTAATTCTCGCCCCCCGCTTCGATAAAGCTGTCGCGCCCTTCCATCGCGATCTCCTCGAGCGTTTCGAGACAATCGGCGGAAAAGCCCGGCATGGCGACGGCGAGGCGTTTTACCCCCTCGGCCGCCAGGGCTTCGAGCGTCGCATCGGTCGCCGGTTCGAGCCATTTGGCGCGGCCGAAGCGCGACTGGAAACTCGTCTCGATCCGCAGGTCAGACCGGCCAAGCGCCTCGGCCAGCAGGCGCGAGGTCTTGCGGCAATGGCAGTGATAGGGGTCACCCAGTTCGAGCGTGCGCAGTGGCATGCCGTGATAGCTCAGCAGCAGGACTTCCGGCACGAAATCAAGCGTGTCGATCTGCGTGCCGATATCCCTCGCCAGCGCATCGATATAGGCAGGATCGTCGTGGTAAGGCGGCAGCGTGCGGATGGCGGGTTGCCAACGCATGGTCCCCAGCTTGTCCGCAAGCTTGTCCACAGCGGTGCCGGTCGTGGCGCCCGAATATTGCGGATAGAGCGGTGCGAAGACTATGCGGTCGCAGCCCGCATCCATCAACGCCTGCAATTCGTCGCCGATCGATGGTGTGCCGTAACGCGTACCCCAGCGCACCATCACGCCATCGCCGAGCCGCGCCTGCAAGCCTTCCGCCTGCTGGCGCGTGATATGCGCGAGCGGCGAGCCGTCCTCGGTCCACACCTTCGCATAGGCCGCGGCGCTTTTCTTCGGGCGGGTGTTGAGGATGATCCCGCGCAGGATCGGCTGCCAGGCAATCGGCGGAATCTCAACCACGCGCCGGTCAGACAGGAATTCCTTGAGATAGCGCCGCACCGAAGGCGCATCGGGTGCATCGGGCGTGCCGAGATTGACCAGCAACACGCCGATCCTGCCGCTGGCAACCGGCGTGTGATCGTCGCCAAGTTTCTGCTCGCTCCAGGTCATAGGCCTTCGGAGATAAGCGGCAGGCGGCGGAATCGAAGGCCGGTCGCGGAAAAAAGCGCATTGGCGATGGCCGGGGCCGCCACTGCCACGCCCAGTTCGCCCGGATCAAACGGGTCTTCTTCGCTGGCGATGAACTCGACGTCGATCTCCGGGCAATCGGCAAGCAAGGGCAGGTCGAGTTGCGAGAGGTTCTGCGATGTCGGCAGGCCATCGAAATAGCCCGTCGCCGAACCGAGCGCGAGGCCCATGCCGAACACTAGCCCGCCTTCGACCTGCTGGCGCGCGATGTCGAGATTGACGATCCGGCCGATATCGACCGCTGCCGTCAGCTTTGTCACGCGCACCCCGCCGCTGTCGCGCCGCGCAGTAGCGACGCAGGCGATCCGGCCTCCCCCGACATCCGGGCCGATCCGGTGGCAAGCGATGCCTTGTCCGCTCTGGTCCACCCCGCCGCCCCATTCGGCAAGGCGGGCCGCCTGTTGCAGGCAAGCGACCATGCGCGGATCGCCACCGAGCATGCCGATCCGGTAGGACAGCGGTTCACGGCTGAATTTATGCGCGATCTCGTCGATGAAACTCTCGACGAAGAAGGCGGTATAACCATGCGCATTGCCGCGCATCCGCCCGGTAGCAAGTGGCAGCGAAACCGGCACATGGTCGACCGAAGCGTTGGGAATGCCGTAGATTGGCATCGCGCCCTCGACCACCATTGCATCGGCCTCGCCATCCGACGCGGCGAGTGCGGCTCGGCGGGTGTCATTGTCGAACAATCGCGCACCGAATTCATGATGCGTCGAAGGGGCCGCGATGCGCATATGCAGCGTATCGATCTGCCCTTCCCCGCCATGCGGAATGCGCGCGCTAAGCATCGCGGCAACCGGCGGGCGCGGCACCGAGGCGAGGTGTTCCTGCCAGCGCGACCACACAAGTTGCACCGGACGTCCGCCATCCTTCGCCACCTCGCGAGCGATCAGCGCAGCCTCGATCGCATGGTCATGCTCGAGCCGCCGGTCGAAGCTGCCACCTGCTGGCATCGGGTACAGCACCACATCGTCCAGCGAGAGGCCGATGGCCTTCGCCGCCGCCTTGCGCGCCTGTTCGGGCGCCTGGCACGCCATCCACAGCTCCAGCCTGCCATCGACATAGCGCGCCGTCGCTGTTGCGGTTTCCAGCGTGGCATGAAGCGCAGGCGAAACGTCATAGCGAACGGCCAGCTCGGGCTTGGTTAGCGGCGCTTCGGGTACATCGCCACGCGTCCAGATACGGTGGGTCGCCGCCTTCGCCAGCTTGCCATCGATAATTTCTTCGAGCTTCTGTCCGTCGACCAACCCGGAGGCCTTGAAGCGCGGCTGCATCGCTTCGACCGCACGGTCGGCACTCCACCAGTCTGTGGCGACGGCCGCGAGCCAGCGTTTGCCTTTCACCACGCGAACCACCTCGGGGATGCGATGGGCTGCCGATGCATTGAACGCGGTCAGCTCGCTTTCACGCGCGACCGGGCCGTGCTTGATCGCGGCATAAACCATGTCGGGCAAACGGATATCGCCCGCGAACAAATGGCTGCCATCGACCTTGGATGGCAGGTCGAGCCGGGGATGGGTGATCGGCGCATCGGCCTGACCCGGCAGCGGGCGCTCGGCGGCAAATTCGGGGCGCAGCGGCGGCGGATCGGGTGCCTCGCGCCCGGCAGCACCCACCACGAGTTCGGCAAAGGTGAGCGATTTTTCGCCATGGGTGACCAGCCCGTTTTCTACCGAGCATTCTTCCCACGAAACATCCCAGCGCTCGGCAGCCTCCATTGCCAGCACCGCGCGGGCCGAAGCGGCAGCCTCGCGGCAACCGACTTCATAGGCAGCAAGCGTGGTGCCATCGGCAGTGGCGGTGAAGCGGTTGTTCTGGGCGAAGCGTTCGGCCAGCAGGCTATCGGGCGGTGACGCAAGATCGGGCAGCATGGGCATCCATAGCGGCGCCCATTTCGCCGCGAGCGGGATATTGGCATAGGCCCCGCTCACCGGCACAGGCTCGACCGCGACCTGCCGCCAGTCCGCGCCCAGTTCGAATGCCACCACTTGCGGCAGGATGGTGGTCCCCCCCTGCCCCATTTCGAGCTGGGGAACCGCCACCGTCACCACGCCATCTTCCGCGATCCGCAGCCAGGCGCCGAAATTATGCTCCCCCTCAACGGGCTGGAGCGGGTCGGAAAAGCTGCGCGGGCTGAGATACCAGGCGACCAGCAAGCCGCCGCCGACCGCACCGCCTATCAGGACTCCGCGTCGGCTGATCCGCATCGTCAGGCCCCTATGCCCGTTTGTGGGCTGTCGAGCCAATCGGCGAGACGGCGCGCAATGGCAGCAAATGCCTCACCCTCGGGTGCATCGCCTGCAGCCGGTGGTTCGCCTTCATCGCTCGCCGAGCGAATCGCAAGCGCCAGCGGGATACGGCCGAGGAAGGGAATACCCGTCCCTTCCGCCGCGCGCTCTACCCCGCCGCTGCCGAACGGATCGCTGACCTCGCCGCAATGCGGGCAGGCATAGCCGGACATATTCTCGACCAGCCCGATGATCGGCACCTTGCCGCTGTCGAACAAATTGGCCGCACGCTGCGCATCGATGAGGGCAAGGTCCTGTGGGGTGGAAACGATAATCGCGCCTGCCGGCTTGTGCTTCTGCAGCATCGACAACTGCACATCGCCTGTGCCCGGCGGCAGGTCGAGCAGCAGCAGTTCGGTATCGCCCCAATTGGCATCGACCAGCTGGCCGAAGGCATTGCCCGCCATCGGCCCGCGCCACGCCAGCGCCTTGCCCGGTTCGACGAGGTGCCCCATCGACAGCATCGGGATACCCAGCGGGCTCATCACCGGGACGAGCTTGTCGTCCCTGGCCTCCGGCTTGACCCCTTCGGTCGCCAGCAAAGTCGGCTGCGAGGGGCCGTAGATGTCGGCATCGACCAGCCCCACCTTGCGCCCCATGCGGTGGAGCGCAACGGCGAGATTTGCGGTCAGCGTCGACTTGCCGACCCCGCCCTTGCCCGAACCGATCGCCACGATCCTGCGTCGCACGCGATCGGCCATCATCGCGACACGCACTTCATCCACGCCGTCCACTTCGCCGAGGATATCGCGGCACGCTGCCTCGAACCCGTCGCGGGTCTGCTGGTCGAGCCCGGTGGCGTCGACCACCAGCGTCACCCTGCCATCTGCCTGTCTGATCGATTGCACCCGGTCCGCAACCGAAGCGGGCAGGCGTGCGAGAAGAGCCTTATCGTCCATCGCGGCGCTTCCTAGCAGCAAATTCCCGCCCGCAACCCCTGTTTTTCCTACAATCGACACCTATAAAGGCTGGCATGGACACATTGCGTGCGTTGAGAGAGAAATTCGGGCTAGCCATGGCAGGCAAGAGCCCGTGGGGCGGCGGATCGGGAGACGGAGGTTCGGGCGATGGCTCGGGCGACGCACCTGCTGGTAGCGAGAATGGCTCGGGCTCTTCCGATGGGCCGAAAGGGCCGAAGAACCCATGGCTTCCCCCGCGCAGCGGCGATGACGGGCGGCGCGCCGCCAATATCGAAGACATTTTCAAGCACCGCAAATCAGGCGGTGGTGGCGGACGCGGCGGCGGTTTCCGCATGCCCGAACGCCCCGGCGGCAAGAGCTGGTTTCCGGTTGCGCTGGTCGGCCTGATAGCGGTCGGGCTGATCTCGACCATGGTTCACCTGATCGGGCCGAAAGAACAGGCAGTGGTCAAGACGCTGGGCAACTACACCCGCACGCTGGAGCCGGGCCTCAAGATCAGCCTGCCCTGGCCGATCGAAACCGTGGATATCGAAGATGTGCAAGGCGTGCGTGCAGTCCGCATTCCCGGCGATGGACAGAAGGAAAAGCTGATCCTGACCGGTGACCAGAACCTTGTCGACCTGAGCTATATCGTGCGCTGGAACATCAAGGACCTGAGCAATTTCAAGTTCAAGCTGGCCGATCCGGCGGAAACGGTGAACGAGGTTGCCGAAGCCGCGATGCGTGCGTCGGTGGCGGAAAAAACGCTCGATCAGACATTCTCCGGCCAGGGCCGTGCGGAAATCGAACTGCGCGTGCGTGAGCGGATGCAGGCGGTGCTCGACGGGTATCAGGCGGGCATCCAGGTGATCGGTGTGGAAATCGCCAAGGCCGACCCGCCGGGCGAGGTGGTCGACGCCTTCCGGGATGTCTCCGTAGCCGAACAGAATGCCGATGCGGCACGCAACACTGCGCGCGGTTACGCCCAGCAGGTGCTGGCGCAGGCCGAGGGTGAAGCGCAGGCCTTCGACAAGGTCTACGAGCAATACCGCCTCGCCCCGGAAGTCACCCGCCAACGCCTCTATTATGAGACCATGGAACAGGTGCTCAGCCAGAACGACAAGACCGTGATCGAGGCAAACGGTGTCACGCCGTACCTGCCACTGCCCGAGTTACGCAAACGGGCGGCGAAGCCGCCGATTGCAACCGTCACCCCGCCCACGCCGGTGCAGGAGTAAGGCCGATGCAGAATATCTGGGAAAACCATCGCCTGTCGATCATCGCCATCGCTGCTGCGCTGGTTGGCTTTCTGCTCAGCGCCTATGTGGTGAGCGAGGAAGAACAGGTCGTCGTCATCCGGACCGGCCAGCCTATCGGGACGGTCAACAAACCGGGCGGCAAGACCGCTGCGGGCCTGTATTTGCGTATTCCGTTCATCGACTCGGTCCAGAAGATCGAGAAGCGCATCCTCGATCTTGAGATGAAACAGGAAGAGGTGCTGTCGAACGACCAGCAGCGCCTGCTGGTCGATGCCTATGCCCGCTTCCGGATCACCGATCCGATCCGCATGGTCGAACGTGCCGGAAGCACGGACGGCGTTCGCACCGCGCTCGAGCCGATCCTCAATTCGGTTCTCCGGCAGGAACTCGGCCGCCGCACATTCGCATCGATGCTGACTGCCGAACGCGGTACGGCGCTGGCCAATGTGCGCGAGAAGCTGGACCGGCAGGCACGGCAGTATGGCGCAGAGATCATCGATGTGCAGATCAAGCGCACCGACCTGCCATCGGGTGCCCCGCTCGACTCAGCCTTCCAGCGAATGGAGACCGACCGCCAGCGCGAAGCACGCACCATCCGCGCACAGGGCAATCGTGACGCACTCGTGATCAAGGCAGAGGCTGACGCGCAGGCAGCGAAGATCTATGCCGATGCATTCGGCAAGGATCCGCAGTTCTACGATTTCTACCGCGCCATGCAGAGCTATAGGGCGACCTTCAACAACAACGGCGAAGACGGGCCGCAGAACAGCCTGATCCTCTCGCCGGACAATGAATACCTGCGCCAGTTCCGCGGGCGGCGATAGGGTCGATCAAGGTTTCGGGCCGGTCCTGTCGGGGCAGGCGGCCCATAGAGGTCGATGAACGACATGGCTCGTTCAATCGACATTAAGCCCCCGGGGAGTGAATTCGTGTCCATAACTGGCCTTGTTGTGCCAGTCAGCTGGATCGAAACGAGAAGGAAACAAAAGGACGTGAAGCCTGTGCGATATGCCTATGGATTGACCTCCGCCCTGCTGGTGGGTGGCGCTGCCATCTCGCTGGTTACCGGCCATCCCGCTGGCGCCCAGGTGGCGCAGAACGACGACAGCCGCATGGCAGGCGTCGTACCGCGCGCGGGGGCGCCCGAAAGCTTTGCCGACCTGACCGAACAGCTCGCGCCTGCGGTGGTCAACATCTCCACCCGCCAGCGGGTCGAGGTGACCAACCCGTTCGCTGGTTCGCCGCTTGGCCAGCTGTTCCGCCAGCCGCAACAGCCCCAGACGCGCGAGGCGCAGTCGCTTGGATCGGGCTTCATCGTTTCGGCAGACGGTTACGTCGTAACCAACAACCATGTGATCGCCCCGCCATCTGACAATACAGGCCCGAGAGGCACGGTCGAGGAAATCACCGTAACGCTTTCGGACGGTACGGAGTACGACGCCGAACTGGTTGGCACTGATCCGCAATCGGACCTTGCGGTGCTCAAGATCAACCGCAGCGAGGCGTTCCCGTTCGTCCACTTCGGCGACAGCACCAAGGCCCGTGTCGGTGACTGGGTTATCGCAATCGGCAACCCATTCAGCCTTGGCGGCACGGTTACCAGCGGCATTGTTTCGGCAGTCTATCGCACCCCCCCGGGCAGTGGTGGGGCGTTCGATCGCTATATCCAGACCGATGCCAGCATCAATCGCGGCAATTCGGGCGGCCCGCTGTTCAACATGCAGGGTGACGTGATCGGCATCAACAATGCGATCTTTTCACCTTCGGGCGGCAGCGTGGGCATCGGCTTCGCCATCCCTGCAGAAATCGCGTCGCCTATCGTGGACAAGCTGAAATCGGGCGAGGCTATCGAGCGAGGCTACCTCGGTGTCAGCATCCAGTCGGTCGATGATGATCTGGCGGACTCTCTCGGTTTGCCGAAGAATCGCGGCGAACTGGTACAGATCGTTATGCCCGATGAAGCCGCCGACAAAGCCGGCATCAAGCCGGGCGACATCGTGACCAAGGTCAACGGCAAGGACGTGACACGCGACCAGACGCTGTCCTTTATCGTCGCCAACATCAAGCCAGGCACCCGCATTCCGATCGAACTGCTGCGTGATGGTGAACGGCGCTCGGTAACTGCCACTGTCGGCAAGCGTCCGAGCGAAGAAGAAATCGCGCGGAGCCAGATGTTCAGTCAGGATGACGACGATCAGGGTTTGCCTCAGGATATGCAGGGCGACAACCTGATAGGCGAGAAGCTCGGCCTGCAAGTCGTACCGATGACGCCGGAGATTGCTCGCCAGCTTGGCGCGCCGGCCGATACGCAAGGCCTCGCCATTGCCAGAGTGGATGGCAACTCTGATGCCGCGGCGAAGGGTCTGAACCGCCGCGACATCGTGCTCACCGCGAATTACAAGCCGGTCAACTCGGTCGAGGACCTCGAAGCAGCGATCCGTGAGGCCGAGGCTGCCGGGCGCGAGGCCATCCTGCTGAGGATCAAGCCCTTCCGCGGCAGCAATGCGATCTATCGCCCGATCCGGATCCGCTGAGACAGACAGGCGAGAACGAACGAGGGCCGCTTCCCGGATATGGGGAGCGGCCCTTTTTGCTGCCGCGATATCGTTGGAATAAGCCGCCCCTCCCGTGAGAGGGTACTGCCCGGCGGACGTGCCGCTACTGCCCCGGTGCCTGTGTCGGGATGCGCGTCGGTGCCGGGCGCGGTGGCTGCGGGGTCGGCCTCGGCTGGCCTCCGCCAGTTGCCCTGTCGAGGAAATCGTCGCTCGCGGCCTGCCCGTTATCGCCCGATGTGCCCTGCGGCGGGCGATTGCGCGGGCGGTCGAGCACGTCGCCTTCACCCTGCACGCCCTCCGGCCTCTGTCCCGGCTCGCCGCCCTGCCCCGGCTCGATCAGGTTCCCCTGCTCGTCGATATAATAGTAATCGTCGGGGTCGCCGAAATAGAACTCGTCATCGGGTTCGAGCTGCCATTCGGGTAGTTTCAGCTCGGTGTTGAATTTTTCGACCGGGCGGTCCTTCACAGCATAGCGCATATAGGCGGCGAAAGCCTGGGCCGGAGCGCGGCCACCCTGCAGGCCGGAAACCGCCTTGTTGTCATCACGCCCCATCCACACGCCGGTGGTGATCCCGCTGGAAAAGCCGACGAAATAGCCATCCTTGTTCGAACTGGTCGTGCCGGTCTTGCCCGCCACCGGCCTGCCGATCTGCGCCGCGCGCCCGGTGCCGGTGCTGACCGCTGTCTGCAGCAGGTCGGTGATCCCGGCAGCGACATATTCGGGCACCAGCTGGGTGCTGCGTGCGCGCTCATGCTCATACAGCGTGTCACCATCCGCAGTAGTCACTTTCACGATGCCATAGGGCTCGATCGACTTGCCGCCCGCCGAAACCGCCGCAAAGGCGCGGGTCATGTCGATCAGCCGCGTTTCAGACGTGCCCAGCACCATCGAGGGAAAGGTCTTGATCGGCGTAGTGATGCCGAAACGCCGCGCCATGCTCGCGACCGTGCCGAAACCGACTTCGTTGCCGAGTTGCGCCGCGACGGTGTTCTTCGAATAGGCAAAGGCCGTGCGCACATCGATATCGCCGGCATAGCTGCCACCCGAGTTGCGCGGGCTCCACCCGTCGATAGTGACCGGTACGTCCTTCACCCTCGATTCCGGATTATAGCCGGCTTCGAGCGCCGCCATATAGACAAACAGCTTCCAGCTCGAACCCGGCTGGCGCACTGCATCGGTCGCGCGGTTGTAGTTCGTTTCGACATAGTCGGTGCCGCCAATCATCGCGAGGATCGCCCCGTCACGATCCAGGCTGACCAATGCGCCCTGCGCCCCCTTGGGCGTGTTGGCCGAAATCGCGGTTTCCGCTGCGCGCTGCATGCCGATGTCGATCGTCGTCCAGACCTCGATCGGTTCGCTGGTTTCTGGCAGCAGCAGGTCAAGCTGGGGCAGCGCCCAGTCGGTGAAATAGCGGACCGAATTCTGCGCCGTATCCTGCTTGAGCTTGACGGCAGACGGATCGACCGAGACCGAGGGAGAAATCATCTCCTGCTCTTTCATCAGTCGCAGCACGACCTGCGCCCGGTCGACCGCGCGCTGCACATCGGCGGTCGGTGAATAGCGGCTGGGGGCCTTGACCAGCCCGGCAATGATCGCCGCCTCTCCGGTCGAAAGCTCGGTCGCCGGGTGGCTGAAGAATTTTCGGCTGGCGCTGTCGATCCCATAGGCGCCGCCGCCGAAATAGACCTTGTTGAGATAGAGCTCGAGAATCTCGTCCTTGGAGAATTTCCACTCCAGCGCCATCGCCAGCACCGCCTCGCGCATCTTGCGGTCGAGGCTGCGATTGTTGTTGAGGAACAGGTTGCGCGCCAGCTGCTGGCTGATGGTCGACGTTGCGGAAACACGCTTGTCGCCCGTCCCGGCAACCCACAAGGCCCGCGCAAGGCCATAGGGGTCGACGCCGGGATGCGAATAGAAGCGGCGATCTTCCACCGCGACCATCGCATTCTTCATATTGTCGGGAATATCCTCGGCATCGATCCATTTGCCGAAGCTCGGCCCCAGTTCGACGATCTCCGTCCCGTCTCGCGCGCGCACGACGATGGTCTGCGCATTCTGCGTCGCCTTGAGTTCGGCAAAGCTGGGGAGCGAGCGCGCGGCAAAAGCCACTGCAAGGCCGAGGAACAGCGCGCCGAGCAGCGACACCACCAGTCCGGTAATGACGAAACGGCGCAGCCACAGCCGCCAGCCGGTGCGGACGGGCTTGTCCTTGACCTTGCGATTTGCGGCGGCCTTGCGCCGACTTCCTCTTTTCGCCATCCACCCTGCAGTCATCTGGCGCCGCAAATTATGGCGCATCTGTCAGCCTCCCCCACTGCATAGGCGAGTTATAATCCCGCGTGAACGGGGTGGCGACTATTTGTCCTCCGGTTCGAAGTCGATTGCGGCGCTGTTGATGCAATAACGCATACCGCCTTGGTCGGGCGGGCCGTCGGGGAACACATGGCCCAGATGCCCGCCGCAGTTGGAACAGGTCACTTCGGTGCGGACCATCCCGTGCGATGTATCGCGATGCTCGTCCACCGCCTCGGCATCCGCCGGAACGGTGAAGGCAGGCCAGCCGCAGCCGCTGTTGTATTTTGCATCGCTTGCAAACAGCTTCTGACCGCATCCGGCGCAGAAATACTCACCCGCATCGTAGTGTTTGTCATATTTGCCGGTGAAGGCCCGCTCGGTGCCTTTCTCGCGCAGGATATGGAACTGTTCGGGGCTAAGCCGCTTGCGCCATTCCTCTGCCGAGAGGGTGAAATCGATGGTCATAAGAATCTCCTTGCGGGCGGGAGATAGTGTTCGCGCGACTGGCGCGAAAACTTACCCGTCTACCAGCGCGTAATGCTTTGGCGGCTGGATCACCTCCATCCGTTCGGACAGCAGCGGGCGGAAACTGGGGCGGCTCTTGAACACGGCATACCAGCCCTTAGCCTGTTCGTGCCCTGCCCAGTCGATCCCGCCAAGGTAGTCGACCACAGAGATTTGCGCCGCTGCCGCCAGATCCGCCAGGCTCATGCGCGGCCCCGCAAGCCAGGTGCGGTTGTCGATCAGCCAATCGATGTAATCGAGATGCCCATGCGCCAGCTTCATCGCCTGGCTCAGCCGCCGCGAATCCGGCGGCTGGCGCAGCACGATGCGCTTCTTCATCTTCTCATTGAGCATCGGCGCAGTGACATCGTTGAAGAAGCTCTCGTCGAACAGCGCGACGAGGCGACGAATTTCTGCACGTTCCCTGGCAGTGCCGCCGATCAGCGGGGTCTGGTCGACCGTTTCTTCGAAATATTCGCAAATCGCGCGGCTGTCACACAGGGTCAGCTTCTTGTCCGGATCGTGCAGCACGGGTGTGCGACCTGCCGGGTTCAGTGCCCAGAATTCGTCGCGATTGTCCCACGGGTTTTCGCGCCAAAGCTCATAGCCTATGCCCTTCTCGCTCATCAGCAGGCGCACCTTGCGCGAGAACGGGCAGAGCGGGAATTGATAGAGGCGCCACATGGCCTTCTCCCATGCCGCAAGCGCGCACCCGGGTAAACCGTTACACGTTGCAACAACCGGATTTTCCGGCGGATAGAAACCTAATCGATTTCGCCTAGTCGACTTCGGCAGCCTCGACCCGTTCGCGCATCTGCCCGGCCATCTGGCCTCGCAGCGGGGCCATCGCCGCGAAAACATCGGTCATCTCACCCATCACGCCCATCATCTGCGGCACCTTGTCGGCGATTTCGGCGGAGATATTTTCAGCATCTGCACCGGCCATGTCGCGCAAGGTCGCATTGTTATCGACTTCGGGAGCATCGACCCCGCCCGCCCGCTCCATCGCGGCGAACAGCGGGCCGATGGGCATGTCCAGCAGCACTTCGCTCATCGCGCCGAGCATGGCGCCCATGCGCTCCTGCTCTGCCGGATCGGACAGCCGATCACGCAGGTTGTCCATCGGTTCGACCTGTTCTTCAGCCATCGCAGCGCCCTCGGTGTCATCCACCTCGGCCTCCTGTGCATGGGCAGGCATGGCAAGACTCAGCGCGGCGGCGGCAAACAGCAGGGAACGCATGGCGGGAACTCCGGCAATTTCGAGACGCCGGAACCCTAGTTCATCTTGAATGAGTGAAAGCTGAACGAAAAATCACACGCCTGATGCATCGAGCAGCAGCATGCAGCCGGGCATGACTTCGCCGATCATGTCCTCGTCCCACAGCTTTTGCGCCTCCGCCTGCAGCATTGCGGCAACCTGTTCGCGGGTCCGCCCTGTTTCGTCCATGATCCGGGCCGAAGTGCGAACGAAAAACTCGCGGCCGCGCGTGGCAAGCGGTGGGAAAGCCAATGCCTCCGCATTGCCGTTCGCCTGCCCTTCAGCAACCAGCGCGAAAGCCGCCGAGCAGCGCAGCGCGGCCGATTGTTCGAGCGTCAGTTGTGGTGCCTGCGCGGTAACAGGTGCCGCAAATGCGACGGCAATCGCGCACGAAAACAGGGCAAGCTGGCTTTTCATCGCAGCCACCCTAGATGGGTGTTCCTGAACATTCACCTGACAATTGCGGGGCTGCTGCGATGACCGACTATCCTTCCCTCCACCTGCTGATCGCGGGCGAACAGATTTCCGGCGGCGGGCGCGTGACCGAGGATGTGATCGACCCGGCGACTGGCGAAGTGATCGGCCAGTTGCCGCATGCGACGGCAGAGGATCTCGACCGAGCGCTCGCAGCGGCACAGCGCGGGTTCCACGCCTGGCGCAAGACCGGCGCAGACCAGCGCGCGGCGATCCTGCTCAAAGCCGCCGGGCTGATCAAGCAGCGCGCGGGCGAAATCGGCGCGGCGCTGACCCGCGAACAGGGTAAGCCGCTGGCAGAGGCCAAGGGCGAGACGATCTATGCCGCGATGCTGCTCGAATTCTATGCCGGGGAATGCAAACGGCTTTACGGACGCACACTTGTACGGCCCGAGGGGAGCCGCGTCGAAATCCAGTATCACCCGGTCGGCCCGGTGGCAGGCTTCGCGCCATGGAATTTCCCTTCGCTCAATGTGATGCGCAAGATCGGCGGCGCGCTGGCGGCGGGCTGTTCGACCATCGTCAAGCCGAGCGAAGAAACGCCGGCGGCTGGCATCGCCATCGTGCAGGCCCTGCTCGATGCAGGCGTGCCCGGCGATGTGGTGCAATGCGTGTTCGGCGTTCCCGACACGGTCAGCCGCCACCTGCTCGGCAGCCCGGTAATCCGCAAGCTGACCTTCACCGGTTCGACCGCTGTCGGCAAGCATCTTGCCCGGCTCGCGGCAGACGATCTCAAGATCTGCACCATGGAACTGGGCGGCCACGGCCCGGTCATGGTTTTCGGCGACAGCGATATCGACAGGGCGCTCGACACGATGACGCCCAACGCCTTCCGCAATGCCGGGCAGGTCTGCGTCAGCCCGACGCGCTTCCTCATTGAGGAAAGCGTCTACGAGAAATTCCGCGACGGCTTCGTCGAGCGAGCCAATGCGCTCAAGGTCGGCAACGGCTTCGAGGACGGCATGCAGATGGGCCCGATGGCCAACAATCGCGGCCTCGAGAATATGGAACGGCTGATCGGCAATGCGAAGGATGCAGGTGGCAAGCTGCTCGCCGGGGGCGAGCGGATCGGCAATCAGGGCTTTTCCACCAGCCCACCGTACTGGCCGAAGTGCCGACCGATGCGGCAATCATGAACGAGGAACCGTTCGGCCCGGTCGCCATCCTCAATCCTATGGCTGGTGAGACCGCGATGATCGAGGAGGCCAACCGCCTGCCCTATGGGCTTGCCGCCTATGCCTGGACCAGCGACCCGGCGCGCCGACGCCGCCTGGCCGCGGAAGTCGAGGCCGGCATGCTGGCGATCAACACCGGCGGTGTCAGCGCGGTCGACGCGCCTTTCGGCGGGGTCAAATGGTCAGGCTATGGCAGCGAAGACGGCCGCGAAGGCGTGATGGCCTGCATGGTGCCCAAGACCGTGCACGAAGCCTAGCCGGGCGGGTTACCCCGCCGGTCGCGGAGTGATTTTCTTTTCCAGTTCGACTTCGCGCGTCGCGAGGTTAACCACCAGCAGCCTGTGCTGCTTGCCGTTGCGCAATACAATCGACACGCGCTGCGCATCGAGCATTTCGGCATGGGCGATGTCAGAAAAGCCGGTGGCTATCGGGCCGGAAGAGAAATCCTCCAGCGATCCGGCGACCAGCACATGCTGCTTGCCCTCATCGGTCGTGACGATGGTTTGGAGCAGGTAATAGAGCGGCGCGACGGTATCCTCGCTCTCCTCCCGATAATCGGCCGATCCATACAACGGGCCTGCCTGCGGGCGCGCGAAGTAATATTGCTCGATCAAACGCGTCTCATCGGGCAGCAGCGAAATTGTTTCTCCTGTCGCGCGATCGACCAGCGCGACATTGTAGATCGCCTCCTTGTAGCCCTTGCTCGAAAGCTCGATGCCGCGCCGCTTACCGTCGGCGCCGACCGTTGCGACCAGCCAGCCTGTCCCGGCGAGCGGTGAAAAACCGCGTAGTTCAAGCGACGCTTCCTCACCTTCGCCACCCAGGGCGCCCGACCCCTCGCCAGGACGGCCACCGTCACAGCTGGCAAGCACCAGTGCCATCACCACTGCTCCAAACGCCCTGTTCTTCATCGCACGACTCCTCTTGCGCGGTACTGTGCCACATGCGGGCAGCGAGGCAACCGCCACAATCGCGCTACACGGCAAAGAAAGGCTGGCGTTGGGTCAAGGCAATCGCGATGGTGCGAACCACGATTCGTAACCGGAGATCCTCAGGATGAAAACCCGTGCCGCCGTCGCTTTCGAAGCCAAGAAACCACTCGAGATCGTCGAACTCGACCTCGAAGGCCCCAAGGCGGGCGAGGTGCTGGTAGAAATCATGGCGACGGGCATCTGCCACACCGATGCCTACACGCTCGACGGACTCGACTCCGAAGGCATCTTCCCCTCCATCCTCGGCCATGAGGGCTGCGGCGTGGTGCGCGAAGTGGGCGCGGGTGTGACCAGCGTGAAGCCAGGCGATCATGTGATCCCGCTCTACACCCCCGAATGTCGCCAGTGCAAAATGTGCCTGTCGGGCAAAACGAACCTGTGCAGCGCAATCCGCAGCACGCAGGGACAGGGCCTGATGCCCGATGGCACCAGCCGCTTCAGCTACAAGGGGCAGACGATCTACCATTATATGGGCTGCTCGACCTTCTCCAACTTCACCGTGCTGCCCGAAATCGCGGTTGCGAAGATTCGCGAGGACGCGCCGTTCGACACCACCTGTTATGTCGGCTGCGGTGTTACCACCGGGGTTGGCGCGGTAACCAACACGGCCAAGGTGCAGGTGGGTGACAATGTCGTGGTGTTCGGCCTGGGCGGGATCGGGCTCAACGTGATCCAGGGTGCCAGGATGGCCGGCGCCGGGCGCATCGTCGGGGTCGACATCAACAATTCCAAGAAGGAATGGGGCGAGAAGTTCGGCATGACCGATTTCGTCAACCCGAAGGAAGTCGGCAATGTCGTCGAGCACCTCGTCGAACTGCTCGATGGCGGGGCGGATTACAGCTTCGACTGCACCGGCAACACCGCTGTGATGCGCGATGCGCTCGAATGCTGCCACAAGGGCTGGGGCACCAGCATCATCATCGGCGTGGCCGAGGCAGGCAAGGAAATCGCCACTCGCCCGTTCCAGCTGGTGACCGGGCGCAACTGGCGCGGCACTGCGTTTGGCGGGGCCAAGGGGCGGACCGATGTTCCCAAGATCGTCGACTGGTACATGAACGGCAAGATCGAGATCGACCCGATGATCACCCACCGCCTGACGCTGGACGAGATCAACAAGGGTTTCGACCTGATGCATGCAGGTGAAAGCATCCGTGCTGTCGTGGTCTATTGATGCCGACCAAGATCGCCCTTGCTGACAAGTTCGCGCAGTTCAGCGAACAATGGGCACCCAGGATCGTTGCCCGGTTCAACGACAGCGAAGTGCGGCTGTGCAAGCTCGAGGGCGAGTTCCACTGGCATCACCATGCGGATACGGACGAGATGTTCCTGGTGATCGAGGGCGAGCTGGAGATCGATTTCGCCGACCGCACCGAAAGGCTTGGCCCGGGTGAGATGATCGTCGTCCCGTGCGGTACCGAGCACCGCCCTCGCGCGCCGCATGGCGAAGCCAAGGTGTTCGTGATGGATGCAGAGGGCACGCCCAATACAGGCGATGCGGAGACTGCGACGATTGCCGTCGATTTGTGAACGCTTGACGCAGCACGCGCTGGCGCACAGGTAGCAAATCGCAACTCAAAAGGGAGAACGCGCAAATGTACAGTCACATGATGGTTGGCTCGAACGACATCGAAAAATCGAAGAAATTCTATGATGCGACGTTCGCCGCATTCGGTGGCAGGGAAGCGATTGTCGATCCGAAAGGGCGGTTGATGTACCTGCATAATGGTGGTGCATTCCTGGTCTCGACCCCGATCGACGGCGAACCGGCGACCCATGGGAATGGCTGCACTATCGGCTTCGCGATGACGCCTGAACAGGCCGATGCATGGCACGCGGCGGGCGTCGCCAATGGCGGCACCGCAATCGAAGACCCGCCGGGCGAACGCGAAGGTTCGGGCATGTATCTCGCTTACCTGCGCGATCCCGACGGCAACAAGCTCTGCGCGCTGCACCGCTACGGCTGAGCCTGTGCGCGGCGAATCCGGCTTGATGGCGGATTTCGCCGCGCTTTCCATCGCGCATGAACTGCATGAACACCGCGCGGTTTTCACGGTCGAAGAAAGCCGCGATCTCAAGGCGCATATTCCCGGTGCGCATACCAAAAACCTGTTTTTGAAGGATGCGGGCGGCGCGTTCTGGCTCGTCACCGTCCCGGCAGAGGGGCCCGTCGACCTGAAAGCACTACCGCAAGCGATCGGGTGCAAGCGGGTGACCTTCGGCAAGGCGGAGGATATGCAGCGCCTGATCGGCATCGCGCCCGGCTCGGTCACCCCGCTCGCCATGATCAATGCCGCGCCGGGCAGCGTGACGGTGGTGCTCGATGCCGGGCTGGCGCGGGCGGACCGCGCCAACGTCCATCCGCTGCGAAACACCGCAACTGTCGGCCTGTCGGGCGCGGATATCCTGCGCCTGCTTGTGCATTGGGGACATGAGCCGATAACCGCCAAAATCCCGACCAAGGACGACAGATGACCCTCGAAACCCTATCCGAAAACCTCGCCCATGGCGGCAGGCAGGGTGTCTACAAGCACGCCTCCACCGAAACCGGCACCGATATGACCTTCTCGGTCTTCGTCCCTCCGCATGCGCCGGGCACGAAGCTGCCGGTGCTGTGGTATCTCTCGGGCCTCACCTGCACGCATGCCAATGTCACCGAAAAGGGCGAGTTTCGCGCGGCCTGCGCCGAGCATGGCGTGGTCTTCGTCGCCCCCGACACGTCCCCACGCGGCGATGACGTGCCCGATGCCGCCGACGAATACGACTTCGGCAAGGGCGCGGGCTTTTACGTCGATGCGACGCAGGAACCATGGCGCAAACACTATCGCATACGCAGCTATATCGAACGCGAACTGCCCGAAGTGATCGCGGCAAACTTCCCGGTCGATATGGCGCGCCAGGCGATCACCGGCCATTCGATGGGCGGCCACGGCGCGCTGACGATTGGCTTGCGCAATCCCGACCGCTTCCGCTCGATCAGCGCCTTCAGCCCCATCGTGGCACCGAGCCAGGTGCCATGGGGCGACAAGGCGCTCACCCGCTATCTGGGTGATGACCGCAAGGCATGGCGTGAATACGACGCCGTTGCGCTGATTGAGGACGGGAAGCGCCACGATCACATCCTGATCGACCAGGGGAGTGCCGACAATTTCCTCGACGAACAACTACAGACCCACCGCTTCGCCGGAGCCTGCGATGCTGCGGGCATCGACGCGACCATCCGCATGCAGGAGGGTTACGACCATTCCTACTACTTCATCTCGACCTTCATGGCCGGGCATGTGAAGTGGCATGCCGAACGGATGGGCTGAGACCAGGCTTCGTCCCCCTTGTTTCCGGATATATTGCGCCGCGCAGCCGAAAATTAACCGGCAGCCGCTACGAGCGGACTCTCACGGCTGCGCCCAAGGTCGCGGGTTTGCATGCTGTGGCGGAGAATACGTTCGATGCCCGCAACGCGGCACGACAATGCAACAAGGCTCGAAGGGCTCGACGCGATGCGCGGCATCGCGGCGTTGTGCGTGCTCGGCTATCACCTGCACACGGTTTATGGCGGGTTCGACAAGTTCGAACACGCCTATCTGGCGGTCGACTTCTTCTTCATGCTTTCCGGTTTCGTCATGGCGCGGACATACGAGATCCGTTTTGCCGAAGGGCTGGGCGTCATCGCGTTCCTGCAACAGCGGTTCGCCCGGCTGTTCCTGCCGATGGCGGTCGGTGCGACGCTGGGCCTCGCCTGGTTTGCTTCGACGGGGCAGTTCGAGGTCCCTCGCTATTTCGCGACATTGCTATTTATCCCTGACCTTACCCTGCGCGACCCATTCGTGCTCAACCGCCCGGCATGGTCGATCTTCTTCGAACTGGTGGCCAATGCGATGCATGTGCTGGTCCTGTGGCGATGCCGCACCCCGGTGGTGCTCGGTATTGCCGCGATGGCCGGCGCGACACTGCTTTGGCTCGCCTTTGACGGAAACAACATCGCGCTCGGCAACCATAGCGAGGATTTCCTCGGCGGGATCGCGCGAGTAAGCTTCGCCTATTGCCTGGGGATCGTCGTGTACCGCTTCGGCCGGATACTGCCCGGCGGCGCATGGGCGGCCTGCTTCGTGCTCGCCACCGCACTGATATCGAACCCGGGTGAACTGATCGGCGGCTTCGTGGTCGTCGGGCTGATCTCGCCGATCCTCGTAATGGCTGCTGCAAGGCCGCTTAGTGGCAGTGCGGCACGGCTGCTCGGCGCGATATCCTTCCCGTTGTACGCGGTGCATTACCCGATACTGGAAGCCAGCAAGCACTACGGGATGCCCCCGCTGTTCGCTGCCAGCGTTGCGGTAATGGTGGCGATGCTGGTGGCGCGCTATACCGATCGCCCGGCTCGCCTGCCGTGGAAGCATAGCACTGCGCGTGCAGTCAACGCTGCCTAACCCGCGCTCACCTCGAACAGTGCATATTCCGCACGCCAGTTCGCCCCGCCAGCGGAAACTTCGCGCTCATCGGTGAAGAACCAGCGGTTCTCTATGGTCACGCCAAGGTCACTGGCCAGTTGTTCGAAGTCTTTCACAGTAACATGGTGGATATTCTCGGTTTCATACCAACTCACCGGCAGGTGGCGCGTCACCGGCATCCGCCCTTTGCTCACCAATGCCCAGCGCATCCGCCAATAGGCGAAATTGGGGAAGCTGACGAAAGCGCGGCGGCCGACGCGCAGCAGTTCGCGCATCATGTGGTCTGGCCGCGCGGCGGTCTGCAATGTCTGGCTCAGGATCGCCACGTCGAACGCCCCATCGGGGTAGAAGGTGAGGTCACGATCGGCATCGCCCTGCACCACGCTCAAGCCCCGTGCGACGCAGCGTTCGACCAGCATCGGGTCGATCTCGATCCCGCGCGCATCAACCTGCTTGCTGTCACGCAGCACCGCCATCAGCGCACCATCCCCGCACCCGACATCGAGCACGCGCACCCCCGGCGGCACATGCGCCGCGATCACCGCGAGGTCGGGGCGTAATGTCTCTGCAGGTGCCTCAACCATCGAGAAAACCCTTCACAACCCGGTCGAGCGCCGGAACGTCGAGCAGGAAGCTGTCATGCCCGAACGGTGCGGAAAGCTCGACAAAGCTCACCGGCGCGCCTGCGGCGTTGAGCGCGTGGACGACATGGCGGCTCTCCGCCGTGGGATAGAGCCAGTCGCTGTCGAAACTGACCACACAAAAGCGCGCGGTCGTACCGGCAAAGGCATCCGCCAGCGTCCCGTTGCCCGGACCTCCATGCTCCTCGGCGATATCGAAATAGTCCATCGCGCGGGTAATATAGAGATAGGAATTGGCATCGAACCGCCGGGTGAAGCCGCTGCCCTGGTAACGCAGGTAACTTTCGACCTGAAAATCGGCGTCGAAACCGAAGGTCTTTGAATCGCGGTCCTGCAAGCGCCGCCCGAACTTCTCGGTCAGCCCTTCCTCGGAAAGATAGGTGATATGCGCAGCCATCCGCGCCACCGCCAGGCCATCGTCGGGCGAGTTGCCACCAGCGTAGTAATCGCCCGCCTGCCAGTTGGGATCGGCCATGATTGCCTGCCGCCCGACCTCATGGAAGGCGATATTCTGCGCGGAATGCCGCGCGGTGGTGGCGATGGCGAGCACCCGCTCCGCCCGTTCGGGCCAGTTGGCAGCAAGGCTGAGCGCCTGCATCCCGCCCATGCTGCCGCCGACCACGGCATGAAGCCGATCGATCCCCAACCCGTCGAGCAGCGCAACAGCTGCGCGCACCATGTCGCGAATGGTGATGACCGGGAAACGCATGCCATAGGGCTTGCCATCGGGCCCGTCGCTTGCAGGCCCGGTCGAGCCCATGCAGCTGCCAATCACATTGGCGCAGATCACATGGAAACGATCCGTATCGATCGGCAGCCCCGGCCCGACCATCCTCTCCCACCAGCCGGGCTTGCCGGTGATCGGGTGAGTGCTCGCGACATACTGGTCGCCGGTCAGTGCATGGCAGATCAGGATCGCGTTGGACTTGTCTGCCGCCAGCTCACCATAGGTCTCGTAAGCGATCTCGACACCCGACAGCGCCTGTCCGCTGTCGAGCGGCAGGTCGGAAGGAAGCGCGTAGGATTGCGAGTGGGTGGCCAAAGCGTGTCTTGCCTGAACTATATCAACAGTGCTTCGACAAGCTCAGCACGAAAGGGTTTAGAGCCTGTCTCTTTAACCGCTCACCCCAAGCTTGTCGAAGGGTCGTATTGCTTTAAGGGCTGGTAGCTGAAATGTCAGACACCCCGATCCTCGAACCCCGGCCAGTCCTTAAGCCCTGGATCGCAAGTATCCATGCCTATGTGCCGGGCAAGTCGAAGGCCGAGGACGGGCGCGAGCTGGTCAAACTGTCGGCCAACGAAAACCCGCTTGGATGTTCACAGGCCGCACTCGATGCACTGGCGCAAGGGCACCACCCAAACCTCTACCCCGATCCCGACGCAACGCGCCTGCGCGAAGCGATCGGCGCGGTGCATGGGATCGACCCTTCCCGGATCATCTGCGGCACAGGTTCGGGCGAGTTGCTGCACGGCGCAGTGCAGGCCTTTGCCGGTCCGGGCGATGAAGTGCTCGCCTCACGTTATTCCTTCTCGCTCTACCCGCTGCTCGCCGCCAAGGTGGGCGCCCGGATCGTGTTCGCCGACGATGTCGATTACGCACAGGATGTCGATGCGCTGCTTGCGGCGGTGACAAAGCACACAAGGGTGGTCCTGCTCGACAATCCGAACAATCCGGTCGGTACATGGCTGCCTGCGGGCGAGATCGCCCGCCTCCACGCGGCATTGCCGCGCGATGTGCTGCTGGTCATCGACCAGGCCTATGCCGAATTCCTCGCCCCCGACGAAGACGATGGCGGGTTCGGCCTTGCCGCTGCGTGCGACAATGTGCTGGTCACGCGCACCTTTTCCAAAGCCTATGGGCTGGCTGGTGAGCGGGTGGGTTGGGCCACCGGGGCACCGCATCTGATCGATGCGCTCAACCGGCTGCGCGGGGCCTTCAACGTCTCGGAGAGCGGACAGAAGGCCGCCGTGGCAGCCCTCGGCGATCAGCAATTCGTGTTGCAGTCGCGCGATCACAATGCGCGTGAGCTGGCGCGCTTCTGCGATGCCATGGCTGCACTTGGCAACCACGGCATCCGCCCCCTGCCCAGCAAGGCCAATTTCGTACTCGTGCTGTTCGATGGCGCGCTGAGTGCTGCTGCTGCACTGCAGGTACTGGGCGAAGCAGGTTACGCTGTCCGCCATCTGCCTGGCCAGGGCCTCCCGCACGGCCTGCGCATCACCATCGGGACAGCCAGGCAAATGGACGATATCGCGCGCATCATCGGCGAAGCGGCGGAGATGGCGGGATGAGTATCGAACGCGTCGCCATCATCGGGCTGGGCCTGCTCGGCGGATCGCTCGGCCTCGCCATCGCCGAGAAGTTGCCGCAGGTGCGGTCCACCGGGTTCGACGCCGACAGCGCGGTCCGCACGCGGGCAGCAGAACTGGGACTGGTCGGCACGGTGTTCGACAGTGCTGCCGACGCGGTCACCGATGCAGACCTTGTGATATTGTGTGTCCCTGTGGGTGCGATGGAACAGGCAGCGCGCGATCTTGCACCATCGCTTCCCCTGCACGCCCTGGTCAGCGATGTCGGCTCTTCGAAACAGTCGGTGGCCAAGGCGCTGGCGGCTGCCCTGCCTGGCCACACGATCATCCCGGCGCACCCTGTCGCCGGGACCGAGAAGAGCGGACCGGATGCCGGGTTTGCCAGCCTGTTCAGTCACCGCTGGTGCATCCTGACACCGGGCGACGATACTCCGGCCGAAGCACTCGCCGAACTTGCCGCCTTCTGGGAGGCGCTCGGTGCAACTGTCGAGATCATGGAACCGGCGCACCATGACCTGGTGCTCGCAGTCACCAGCCATATCCCCCATCTCATCGCCTACACCATCGTCGGCACGGCATCGGACCTCGAGGATGTGACACAGGGTGAAGTGATCAAGTATTCCGCCGGTGGTTTTCGCGACTTCACCCGTATCGCCGCCTCCGATCCGACGATGTGGCGCGACGTGTTCCTCAACAATCGCGAGGCCGTGCTCGAGGTGCTGGGGCGCTTCACCGAGGACCTCTCTGCGCTCCAGCGTGCGATTCGCAATGGTGATGGCGATGCGCTGTTCGACCTGTTCACCCGCACTCGCGACATCCGTCGCTCGATCATCGAACAGGGGCAGGATGACGCGCGGCCCGACTTCGGGCGCAAGGATCACTAGGGTCAGGACCCTAGCTCCCGGCCTCGGCCTCGTTCAGCGCATTCATCGCTTCGATCACTCGCGCTTCCACCTCTTCGCGCGGCAGGCCCGGCGGGATGACCTCGCCAAAGCGATAGGTAATCGTGCCTGACCGCTTGAGCGCGCGGTGATAAAGCGGCCCGCTGTTCACCGCCACCGGAACCACCGGCAGGCCGATCAACTTGTATATCCCGGCAAAGCCCGCACGAAGCGGCACGGGTTTGCCGTGCGGAACGCGCGTGCCTTCCGGGAACAGCACCAATTCGCGCCCGGCATCGGCCCGCTCTCGCGCCGACTTGATCATCGCGCGCAGGGTCTTTGCCCCCTGGTCACGCGCTACGGGGATCAGGCCGTAACGGTCCGCCGCCATGCCCCAGCCGGGGATACGGAACAGCTCCGCCTTGGCGAACACCGCCGGATATTCGAACAGCGCCGGGCAATCGATCGCCTCGAAGAAGCTCTCATGCTTGATCGCATAGAGGACTGCGCCACCCAGCTGCTCCCCCTCTATGACAACCTCGACCCCCAGCAGGCGGGTTACGCACCAGCGATGAAACCTGCCCCACCGGCGAACCGCCGATTTGAAGGCGATCCGGTCGAACGGCATCGCTGCGAGGGCCGCCAGCACATAGAACGGGCTGAGCAGGTAGAATGCGAGATAAAAGGCCAGGTTACGCAGCAGGAGCATCGCGCTCACTTCCGCCACAGGCCGGAAACCCAGGTCGCCAGCAGCTTGTGATATTCGAGGAACAGGATGCGCAGCGACGGCTCGGTCGGCACTGCATCCTGCCGGATCGTGACTTCGTCGGGCAAGGTGCGGGCGAGTTCGATACTCGCGCGGCGCATGTGCCAGTCGCTTGTCACCAGCCGGATGGAGGTGAACTTGCGTGCCGCCAGCCACTCGGCTGTTTCGGTCGCATTCCCCCGCGTGTCGACCGCTGCCGAACCCAGCGTGATGCAGCATTCCATCAGGCGCGTGGGCACCTTGAACTGCAGGGCGAATTCTTCCCCGGTCACTTCGGGATCGACCCCGGTGACCAGCATCGCCTTGACCTTGCCCTTGTCGAGCAGTTCGATCCCGCGTTCGATCCGCCCGGCGGCCCCGGTCGGCACCACCGCCGCATCGCCGGTCCTTGTATCGAGCGGGCCGGGCAGGTTGATGGTGAACCACGCGAAACCGAGGAACCAGACGACGGCAATCAGGGCAAGCGCACGGCGTATCACAGCATTCGCCTCAGTGCGGCAAGGACCGTCATCCGCGCGGTCAGCATGGCGAGCGCGACCGCCAGCAGCGGGATCGCCGCGATGATGACCCAGTCGAGCCAGCCCAGCGCGCCGCCCGACATCATCCCCGACCCCAGCGCAGCGAATTGCCGACCGAGCAGCAGGATAGCCCCCAGCCCCAATGTCAGGCCGACCGCCCCGCCCAGCGTGGCATCGAAACCGATCGAGCGTTCGAAGATGCGCGCAATCTGGCTGTCGGTGCCGCCCAGCATATGGACGACCTCGATCGTCCCGCGATTGCTACCCAGCGCGCTACGCGCTGCGAGCCACACGGCGGCAACGCTGGTCAGCGCGAGCAAAACGACCAGCGCCAGGGCAAGATATTGCAGCGAGGCCAGCGCACCGAACACCGGGGCGAGCCAGCTCGCCTGCGCATCGATCCGTGCCGAGGGCGCGCGCTGCGCGATCGATGCCTGCAGGTCATCGAGCACATCCTTGCTCGCATCGCCGCGCAACCGGACATCGATCAGCGCCGGGACCGGGACCGCCTGATTATCCGCATCGATTCCCAGCCATGGCTCAAGCAGCGCATCGAGTTCTTCGTCGGGTACCCGCCTTGTCGATGCAACCTCTGGACTGCTTTCGAGCAACTGCTCGACCACACGTGCCTGTCGCTCGCGTTCCTGCGGCAGGGCCTCGAGGATCTGCACCGTGGCACCACCTGCCAGTTCTGCCCGCGCGCTTCCGGCCACATTCCGCATCGCAAGCCCGCCTGCCGCAGCAATCACCACCAGTGTGACCATGATCGCGATCACCCACGGCATCGGCCCGGCAAGCCGTGCCTGCGGCACCAGCTGCGCCGCGCGCTCGCCGCCGAAACGGGTGAAGCCGCGCGCGATCTTGCGGCCCAGGGTGGGCGGTTTGCTTACCCCGGTCATGTCAGCTCCTGCGCTCACGCGGGCCGGACGGGCGCGGCGGATAGCGCAGCGCCCCGGTCGGGTCGGACAGCTTGCCCTTGTCGAGCCGCATGATCAGCGATTCGGGCACTTTCTTGAGCAAGTGCACGTCGTGGGTCGCAACCACCACGGTGGTGCCCAACCGGTTGAGCGCCTCGAACAGGCGCAGCAGCTTCAATGCCATATCGGGGTCGACATTGCCGGTTGGCTCGTCGGCCACCAGCATGTCGGGCCGGCCGATCACCGCACGGGCGATGGCAACACGCTGCTGCTCACCGCCCGACAGCGTTGCCGGGCGATCGTCCATCCGGTGCGACAGCCCGACCCAGTCGAGCATATCCGCGACCGGCTTGCGCAAATCCTCTTCGCTGACACCCGAAACGCGCAGCGGCAGCGCGACATTGTCATAGGCCGAGAGGTGCGGGACAAGGCGGAAGTCCTGGAACACCACGCCGATCCGGCGGCGATAGGCCGGAAGCTTCTTGCGCGCGAGGGTGATGACATCGGTGCCGAACATGCGGATCGCCCCGCGCGACGGGCGCTGGGCAAGATAAAGCAGCTTGAGCAGCGACGTCTTGCCCGCACCGCTCGCCCCGGTAAGGAAGTAGAAGCTGCCCGGAAACAGGGTGAACGATACGTCGCTCAGTACTTCGCGGTCGGGGCCATAGCGCAGCCCGACATTGTCGAAGGTGACGACTTCGCTTTCGGGCGCGTTCATGCGGGGAGGCACCCGAAGGGCAGGAATTGGCGGGAGAAGTGCATTGCTTCGCGCCTATAGCGGGCCTTCCATGTGGAAAAAAGACAATGTGCGTCCTGCCCACAGCCACGAAGCCTTGTTGCCCCTGTCACACATACGTAAAGACATAAGTCACCATGATTATTGCCTGCCCTGCCTGCTCGACGCGTTATGTCGTCCCCGACAGTGCGATCGGCGTGGAAGGGCGGACGGTGCGTTGCGCCAAATGCCGTCACAGCTGGTACCAGGACGGGCCCGAACTCGACCTGGCCGATCTGAAGGGCGCAGCAGCGGCACCGCCGCCCAAACCCGGGTTCGACGGGGTGCAGCGCACGCAGGAACCGTCACCCGCTTCGCCCCCAGCTCCGACCCCCACTCCGGCCCCCACTCCAGCACCTGCACCGGTCGCTTCGGCCGAGCCAGAACGGGAAGAGGCTCCGCATCCCCCGCCGCCAATCCACCGCGAGCCCGAACCGGTAGCAGAAGCGCGTGAGGACGATGCTCCTCCCCCGGTGGTCGAGACGGCACCTGCGCCGGAGCCGGAGCCCGACTACGACGATTATTCGCAGTTCGATTACCAGCCACCCTTCCGCGGGCGGCGCAATCCGCTCAAGCTGTGGACCGCCGCTGCGGCCCTGTTCGCGCTCATCGCGACCGGGCTGGTGGTCGCCGTCAGTTACTATGGCCTGCCCGACTGGGTGCCCGTCAGCCGGTCACTGTTCGGCCCTGACCAGCCCGACCTCGTGCTCGATTTCCCGCCCGACAAGCAGGATCGCCGCGCGCTGCCCAACGGGACGGAATTCTTCGCGGCCAACGGCACGATCACCAATGTCGGGCGTGAGACGCACAAGGTGCCCTCGATCCTGATCGTCATGCGCGACCAGCGCAACAAGCTGGTCTATAGCTGGGAAGTCGTGCCGCCCGAAGATACGCTGGCACCGGGCGAAAGCGTGACCGTGAACGAGGTCAAGCGTGACGTGCCAAAATCGGCCAAATACGCCGAAATCGGCTGGAAAGCCGCGCGCTGAGCGCGTGATTTCGCCCAGCCGGGCAGTTCGTTTCAAAAGAGCGCAATCATTCGCTTGCGGACTCAAATCCGCTTTGCTAGTGGCGCGCTCCTACCAAGCGGGGCCGCATGGCCCGTGCTGACTGTGTGCGGTCGTGGCGGAACTGGTAGACGCGCAACGTTGAGGTCGTTGTGGCCGAAAGGCCGTGGAAGTTCGAGTCTTCTCGACCGCACCAATCCCTTGAAATTATGTCTATATTTCAAGGTTTTAGGCCAAGGTTTGAAATCTGGCCCACCCTCCAGACCACCTCAAATCATGCGTCACAGCGGCCAGAAATGTGCCGCCATGTTCAGCCTGTTTGGCGACTCCCCCCGATCCTGATAGCGTCATACCCGCCTGGGTATTGTCGTAAACCAGGGCATCGCGATGCTCTCTTCACAGGGAATATCGTGATGAGGATACTATCAAAGCGTCAGCTCAAGGAGCTTGTTCTGTACTCGCCGCAGCACATCGCACGACTGGAAAAGGCCGGGCAATTCCCCAAGCGGGTAAACCTAGGCCCATGCCGAGTGGGGTGGGTTGAGGACGAAGTGCTCGACTGGCTCCAACAACGACTGGACCGCCGAGAAGCGCCTAGCCGACACTCCTCTTGAAGGAGCGGGTCATCGGGTTTGCAAGCCCGGTCACCCAAACTTTCCTTTTGATCCAGCTATTCCCGATCTTGCATTGCGATCCTGCATTACTATCTAATTTTCGGCATTTATTTGCGGCAGGGAGATTGTTCATGTCGGGTGGATCGAGTTCAGGCTCAGGTTTCGATGAATGGCGCACCCGAGACGGGGCCACCAAGCCAACTGGCCCGAAAGGGGACGGAGATGGTGGTGGTGCGGATGGAGGTGCTGATAGGTGCGCTATCTATGAGACCACCGTGCTGGCGTCTCCAGTAGCAACGGTCGTTGCCACCCTGAATGTAGGCGACATACTTACAGTCGCCCTCGAAACATCACCCCGCAATCGAATTGTGGTTCGCACCACTACTGGCGCAGTGGCCGGAGCAATCACCTCGGTGAACCTCTTGGAAATGATCGAGTGCATGCAAGCGGGTTTCGCCTATGAGGCCGAAGTCAAGTCAATCAGCGGCGGAAGGATCGAGGTAGAGATCAGTCCGGCATGAGCACCGTTTCGGTTGTCGGCGGCGTATATGGTGAGGAATGCGCGTTCCCGCTGCGCAAGCAAGTGTTCGGATCAGCCGGTCGAGCAGCGGCAGCGCTTTCACCGCACTTCGGTTCCGTAACGCTCCACACGCTGCTCCCCGAACCTGCAGCATCAAGGATTTCACCCAATTTCGATGCCTATGGTGTTGATGTCGTTCTGCATGGTGGATCGCAGTTCATCAGCTTCGACTACCTACATTGCCTCGCCGAACCCCAGATTCACCCGAAACCTAGTCAGATCGAGCAGCAGGCGTCATTTCACGTTGAAGGCGATCTAATCATTCAATTCGGGATGATGGAGTGTCAGCCAACCGTGAACGCAGATATCTGCGTCTATGATCCGCAATCGCCATCGAGCCCAATCTCATTTTCAAAATCTGGTTCGCAAGCCAAGCGACTCGCCTTTGTCGCCAACGCAGGTGAGATTGAGCTTTTGACAGGCAAACCAGTCGACGAGGGGGCACAACTTCTCGTCCATTCTGAGGATGCCGAGGTTGTTGTAGCCAAGTGCGGTCTGGCAGGTGCCAAGGTCTTCAGCAAAGATGGATTTGTCGGTGCCGTTCCCGCTTACAAGACCACCAGCGTTTTCACCGTTGGGTCGGGCGACATCTTCGTAGCAGCCTTCGCCTTGGCTTGGGGGCAGCTCGGCCTTTCACCATTAGAGGCGGCTGACTATGCGTCGCGTTCTGTTGCGGCATATGTGGAAACCGAGGCACGAGAACTGCCTCCAATCAAGGGCATTCAAGAAGTGCACCGGGAAACGGTGAAGCTTACGGGCGGGAATATCTACTTGGCTGGACCATTTCGCGAATTGGGCCAGCGTGTGATCGTGAATGAGGCGCGAAAGGTCTTGCTCGGTTTGGGAATGGAGGTGTTCAGTCCTGTCCACGACATCGGGCACGGACCCGCCGAAGCGGTCGTAGCAAAGGATTTGCAGGCCATTCGTGACTGCGATGCGGTATTGGCCATCATCAATGGCAGCAGCCCTGGCACCCTTTTTGAGGTTGGATTCGCAGTGGCATTAGGGAAGCCTGTCGTTTGCGTGGCCCAGAATATGCGTTCCAACGATACGAAATTGCCGAAAGGCGCTGGCTGCACCGTCCATGATGACCTCATCAGCGCAGCTCACTTGCTAGCGTGGCGGGGATGAAAAGGGCCGTTCTTCTATCAGGAGGGATGGACTCAACGTGCATCGCGTATTGGAAACGGCCAGAGTTCGCGATCACTATCGACTATGGACAAATACCGGCTCCTGGAGAGATTCGAGCAGCGAGTGCTGTCTGTGAAGCGCTTGGGATAGAGCATATAGTCGTCACCGCCGGGATAGCCGAGCTTGGTAGCGGAGACATGGCTGGCGCGGCTCCATCCGAACACGCACCGGCAACTGAATGGTGGCCCTATCGCAACCAGTTCCTGATCACTGTCGCTGCAATGAAGTGTCATCAATTGGGCGTAACCGAATTGATGATTGGCGCATTGCGGACGGACGGGTTTCATATCGACAGTACCGAACAGTTCTATGAAGAATTGAACAAACTACTCCTGATGCAAGAAGGCGATCTTGCTATCAGCACCCCCGCAATCGAATTTTCTGCAGCTGAGCTGATTGCACACACAGGCACTCCCGAGAGTATCCTTGCTTGGTCCCACTCATGCCACATCCATGATGTGGCATGTGGGTTTTGCAGGGGCTGCCAAAAGCACTTCGAGACAACGGAGGCCGCATTTGGGCGCGCCTATTGAACCATCTCCAAAGCGCGTTCGTCCACTCGCAAGCAAGGATGGGTGGGCGATCACCTCGTCCTTTTCCGTACCGTTGTTGCAGCCGGAGGAGACGCCCACGCTTTTTGACACTTTGGTGCATCGCCGCACCCGCCGGGAATGCGAGCCTCTTGCGCTGAACGATGTCCTCTCGCTGTTACAATTTGCAATGCAGACTCGCGAGTTTGGAGAAGGGGATAACGCTGGGCGGTTGCGTAAGGTGTCGGTCTCAGCCGGAGCACTGCACCCGATTGAAGTGCTGGTGGTGTCTGGCCCCGAAGTGTCGGAGCCGATCATCTACAGTGATGACTACGACACTTTTGGTACGGTTCAATTCAGCTCACCTGATTGTGCGATTGATCAGATCGATCAGTTGATGGCTATCGCTCCGCAGGCCAAAGGTCACCTTATGCTGCTGGTCGCCAACTTGCGGCATGTGTCGCAAGCCTATTCGCAACCTTCATCACTGCTTTGGCGGGATGGCGGTGCAGTGCTTCAGACTTTTTCGCTACTATCCGCAGCGCTTGGCTATGCCTTCGTCCCACTTGGTCCTACCGGCAGCTCCCTTCTCGAAACTCTCGTTAAGCCGCACGATGATTATGTTGCGGTTGGGACAGGCATTATTGGGAAAGCGCCAATTCGAGCTGATGATGCTTCCGTCTAGATCCGGAAGTTGGACCAATTCTTCGCATGAAGTCCCACATCAGAGCGTCCAACTGACTCGCGGGTTCCTCGATCGCGTCACAGAATTCCAGGAAGCGATCCTCAAGCTCGAAATAGTGTTTTGCCGGATCAGCGTCCGCTGAGAACAACCCCATTGTCGCACCCGCCCTGAGGATATGGACATCCAGGATCGCCACTTCATCTGAGCTAAAGTGATTCCTCACTACCCAAGAAGCCGTCTTCGGACCAATGCCGGGAACGAGAGTGAGGTGATCTCGCAGGAGCTTTGGGGACAGTGTGTCAGGTATGGCTTCTACAGCTTGCAATGCATGCCAGAGATATTTGGCCTTTTGACGCGGGAAACGATAACGCCTCGACCGCCCTCCTACATCTAGCGGCTCGCTGAGCGCTTCTTCGAGTTGCGATTGTTCCACTTCGCAATGGAGCAGATTACGATCACGAAGCCGATCAAAAGCAGCGAGGCCAAGCTCGGCGGGCAATCCGTGCCCACCAAGAAGACAGACAGCTACCTCCTCCCTAAAAGTGCGTCCCAGTCGGTAGGTGTTGGAAGTGTACTTGGCTCGCGTAGCACCGGATTGAAATTTCCAGAACGCAGGTGTGAACCATTCGCTCGCACATCCCCAAGCGATCCCGGGAAGAACTTCAACCTTCGGTTCAGGGAGTTCCAATGAAAGCGTGGAAGCGACCTGGCAGCTGAATGAAGCCTCAGAAGATTGTCCCGTCTGCATAGCGAGCTTGAATCAAGGTGAATGAGCACTGGCAATCCGCCTCGCAGTGGGTTCAGGCAATGAACTCCCTTTGGACTCGTTTTGACTCACTTTTATCGACAGTTTGTTGGCCAGCTGCATACTCATCAGGCCTCAATTCATCGAGGTTTGCATGCCAAGTCACCCAGCCAAGACCGGTTCGCCTTTCTAAGAGAGATATTTGCTGTATTATTAGGCAAATACTGCTCAACCGAGTGTATCCGCCTATGTCTGTCGAACACATCTCAAAACTTGCTCAGTCATGCTTTCAAGGCAATCCCGTGATTGTCTTGGGCAGCGGTGCATCCATGCCTCACGGCTTGCCAAGCATGGGTAACCTCGCCGAGTACCTTAGAAATCACGTTTCTCCGACCCATGGCAACGAACAGACTGGCTGGGATGCGGTGGCAGCCGAACTGGATGCGGGCAAACATCTTGAGGCCGCGCTGGAAGGCAAGAACCTGCCCGATTCTTTGTTGCAGAAGATCGTTCGAGAGACGTGGAATTGTGTAAACGAGAAGGATGCCGAGGTTTTCTTCGGCTTGGCAAAGGACCCCACAGCGTTCCCACTGGGCAGAATCCTGAGTGCTCTGTTTCAGAGCACCAACGTTGCCGTCCACGTCGTCACAACCAACTATGACAGAGTGATCGAGTATGCCTGCAATTCGGCAGGACTGCTCTTCAATGCAGGCTTCACTCCTGGCTACTTGCAGACCTGGGAAGCGTCAGGCGGCGTAGGCTTCATTATAGGAGGAAAGCAGACCCGCGTGGTGAAGATTTGGAAGGTTCACGGATCGTTGGACTGGTTCCAAACCGCCGACGATACCGTCGTGGGCTTGCCGGTCTTTCAATTGCCAGACGAAACACATCTGCCGATGATCGTCACACCCGGTCTAAACAAGTATGAAAAGACCCATCAGGACCCGTTCCGATCTACGATCAGCGGTGCCGATGCAGCGTTGCGTGGCGCATCTGCATTCCTCACCATCGGGTTTGGTTTTCGCGATCAACACATCCATCCCAAGATCATCCAGCGCTGCAGGGAGAAGAACGTGCCAATCGTTGTTCTCGCAAGAACACTAACCGACGAAGCCAAGAGCTTTCTCGCAAACAGTGCAGGCCAAAACTATCTCGGGATCGAGTTCGACAACGCGGTGGGCAGCCGCGCCTACACCAAGGAAAACCCTGATGGTTTTGACATCCCAGACCGCGAGCTTTGGTCAGCGGAAGGATTTATGAGCTTAGTCACCTAGGAATTTTTATGTCAATTTTCAGCTTCAAAGATGCAGACGCATTAGGCTCGGTCATTTCGGTCGATACCGCAGCCGTCATTATCCGGGTCGATGACCTCGATTGTTTGAAGCGCCTTCAGGTTAATAGACTGGTTGTGCTCCAGAGCAGCAAGGCAGGGCAGCACCTCATCGGTGTGGTGGTCAAGATAACTCGCAAGCCAGATGATCGAGCGATTGCAGCAGGGGTGCCCGAAGATGGAGATGAGATTGCCGAACCGAATGAAAACAATCTCGTCCGCATTACCCTCATCGGAACATTGCTCGACAAGGTTGGAGAAGCAAAGAATGTCTTTCGCCGGACCCTTGAAACCGTGCCGGAAATCGAGGCCAACTGTTTCTCGCTAGAAGGTGAGACCCTCACCAGCTTCATGCAGGTGATTTCCAACGTCGAAATTGATGGACCAAAGCTATCGCTTGGCACTTTCACCTTGGACGATGATGCCGTTGCCTATCTCAATGGAAATAAGCTCTTCCAGCGACACGCGGTTATCGTAGGGAGCACTGGGTCGGGAAAGTCGTGGACGACCGCAAGATTGTTGGACCAGATCGCTGCCTTGCCGCAAGCGAACACGGTTCTCTTCGACATTCACGGAGAATACCGCCCGCTGAAGGGCGATGCCTTCCAGCATTTCAGAATTGCCGGACCTGCCGACATCGAGAAGCAGACCGGGATCGATGACGGTGTGCTACACCTCCCATACTGGTTGCTCGGCTACGAGGCGCTGGTGGCCATGTTCGTTGATCGAAGCGATCAAAATGCGCCCAACCAGTCGATGGTGATGACCAGGGCAATTACCGAGGCCAAACAGGCCACACTCGGCGATCCTCAGTACAAGGAAATCCTCGACAACTTCACAATTGACAGCCCCGTTCCCTTTGCGATTGATGCGGTTTTGGCCAATCTCAATGAACTAAACACCCAAATGGTGCCGGGTGCCCGCAGCGGTAGCGAGAAGCAGGGCGACTATCACGGTAAGCTCAGCCGCCTCATATCGCGCTTAGAGGCCAAACGGGCCGACCGCAGATTGGCATTTCTCTTTCAACCACCCGCTCCTTGCATGGAAATGGGCTGGTTGGAGAACATGGTTCATCGCTTGGTGGCAGGGCGCGGAGCGCAAGACGGGAAGACCGGCGGCATCAAGGTCGTCGATTTCTCGGAAGTGCCTTCGGATGTTCTGCCACTCATGGTCAGCTTGTTAGCACAGATCATATTCTCAACTGCGATCTGGACGAAGTCTGCTCAGCGCCACCCAATTGCGATTCTATGCGATGAGGCACACCTTTACATTCCTGAGCGCGCGCAAGCAGACAGTGGTGATTCCGTGGCGGTCGAAATCTTCGAACGCATTGCGAAGGAAGGCCGGAAGTACGGCATTGGCCTGGTGGTAATCAGTCAGCGCCCGTCGGAGGTAAATCGCACCGTGTTGAGCCAGTGCAACAACGTAATCGCAATGAGGCTTACCAACGGAGACGACCAAAGCGTCATCAAACGGCTCTTGCCAGACAGCCTGGGGAGTTTCGGCGAATTGCTGCCTGTCCTTGATGTTGGCGAAGCGCTGGTTGTTGGCGATGCCAGCCTGCTGCCAACGCGTATCAGGATCGCTGAACCCGAGAGTAAGCCGGACAGCCAGACGGTGGCATTCTGGGACGAGTGGAACAGTCAGGATGCCAAGTCAGATACCGCGAACGCGATCAAATCTTGGCGTCGGCAGAGCGCGGGGGATTAGGCACCTGTATCCCCATCCTGTGCAATTCCCGATCCCCATCTATAGCTGAACATCGTCGAACATAGCCGTGCGCCGGGTCGGCCGGGTCTTCCGCGACTTCATAATGATTCCCTCCAATCATTATGAACCCACCACCCACCGCAGGAACCCGATTGAATAGGCTTGACCAGCCACGCTTCCATCGCCTCAATGCACTTGGGAACAACAGGGGGCTGAAATGGAACTGCTTTTCAAACGTGAGCAAACTACCGGAAAGATGAGTCGGGTTAACTTCAAGCTATGGGGAAAGCTTGAAGTGAGTGAGGATGAACAAGCCCTCATCAACCGCTACCGTTTCGATGAATCTGTCCTGATCGGTTCGGACGATTCCGAACTGCCACGCAAGGCTATCAAGCTTGGTGCCATCGTGTTCGTTGTTGCCGCTCTGTTGCTCGCATACCTCTCTTCGAGCGGTATGATGGGATTTCTCGGCGGCGCGGCAGCAGGTGTCGGCGCAGGCTATTGGCTGATGAACGAAAAGCGCGAAACCATCTTCGTCAAAGACCTGCTGCATGGACGAAACTTCACCTGTGACAGTGTGGTGGAACTGGCTCGCAAGGAAGCCTGGCTTGAGGGGGCATGTGGCGTATTCCGGCAGGTCATGGAGAGCGCCAAACATTGGGATGGCGTTGAGCGACACACTATCGAACCGCTCCCGAAGGCAGAAGCCAAGGAACTGATCCTCAGGGCCGCCTGACATGGTCTGGCGCGTTGGTGCCCGCGTCCATGCCCTTGTGCATGGCATGTTCAAGCCCAGCGAAGCTGAGCTGGTGCGACAGCAATGGAGCGAGGTCGAGGACCTGTTCCAGCAAGTGGGTATTGCCGATCAGGCGGGGCGCTCCCGGCTGATTGATGCGATTGCCTGCGCAGTGGCCGACCGTTTCGGTATCCCTGCCACCCACGATCAGGCCAGCCTGATCGTGGCGCTGGTTGGCGAGGTGATTTCATACGAAGGTCTGTTCGTCCTGCCGGATGTGGACTGGGCGGCAGAACGCACGATTGCTGAGCTTTGGGACATCAGGGAAGAGCTGACCCGCCAGCGCAGCTTCGTGACCGATTTCGAGGCGAACTGCGAGTTGCTGGAGTTGGCTTTCGCCTCGATGCTTGGGCCGCTCTATGAATCCTGCCCGGCTTTGCTGGAGCAATCCGAAGATAATGACGACATTACCGTTCCCACCTACTTGCTCCGCAATATAGGCGATCTTGGTGGCGTAACACAGTCGATGCTTGGCGTAGCTTTTGCTGAAGAGCTGTCTGAGCAGGGATTGCTGGCGCGTTTGTCGCAGCGCCTGGAGCGCAATTTGATCGTGGCCTCCGGTAGCAATCCCGACGATCCGCGAGGCTTCAATCGCGCTCCCAAGCTGCCTGAGCAATTCGACGCGAAGTCGCCAGAGCAGCTTGTTTCCACCTATCTGGGCGGCACACCGCTGTTGCCATTGTTCGACCAGTCACTTGACTTCACCATCCCCACCAAAGCCCGCTTCGAGCACCACCACATCATCGCTGGTTCTGGTCACGGCAAAACCCAGACCCTGCAATACCTGATCGCCAATGACCTTGAGGCCGTGGCCAATGGCGACCGCACCGTCATCGTGCTCGATAGCTAGGGCGACCTGATCCGCACCATTGCCAGTCTGAAGGAGTTTGCTCCCGGTGGGCCTCTCGATGAGCGAGTGGTCATCATCGACCCCAGCGATGTGGAATGGCCGGTATCACTCAATCTGTTTGACGTGGGGATGGAGCGCCTGTCCGGCTATGCGCCACTGGAGCGTGAGCGGCTGACCAACTCCATTCTCGAACTGTATGACTTCGTGCTCGGCACTTTGCTCGACGCGCAAATGACGCAGAAGCAGAACGTGATCTTCCGCTATGTCACGCGGCTTATGCTCCACATCCCCGACGCGACCATCCACACGTTGCGCGAGCTGATGGAACCGGGCAGCGAGAAGAAGTTCGCACCGCACATCCGCAAGCTCTCTGGCACTGCCCGTCATTTCTTCGACACCGAGTTCACCTCTCGCGAGTTCGATCAGACCAAGAAGCAGGTGCTCCGCCGACTCTGGGGCATTCTCGAAAACCAGACCTTCGAGCGGATGTTCTCGCATCCACGCTCGCGGCTCGATCTCTTCAAGGAGATGAACGCAGGCAAGGTGATCCTCATCAACACGGCGAAGGATTTGCTCAAGGAGCAGGGCACCGAAATCTTCGGACGTTTCTTCATCGCTATGATCGCGCAGGCTGCGCAGGAACGCGCCACCCTGCCAGAGCACAAACGCACTCCCACCATCGTCTATGTCGATGAGGCACAGGACTACTTCGACCGGAACATCGGCCTGATCCTGGCGCAGGCCCGCAAATACAACGTCGGCATGGTGCTGGCACACCAGTATCTCGGCCAGCTCGAACCGAAGTTGCAGGAGGCCTTCGCCGCCAACACCGCCATCAAGTTTGCGGGCGGCGTATCTGCCAAGGATGCCCGCGCGCTTGCTCCAATGATGTATTGCAGCCCTGAATCAATCGAGGCGCAACCCAAAGGCAGTTTTGCCGCCCATGTACGTGGGCAGACCAAGGGAGCTGTGCCGCTAGCATTTCCATTCGGGCATATGGAAGCCTTGCCGAAGATGGAGAAGGCGGAGCGTAATGCGCTGCGCCAGCGAATGCACGAGCTGTATGCCAACCACTACTCTGCCTTGAATGACACCAAAGAGCAGGACGGTGATGAACCGGAGGCAGAAGATGTCGCCGTTTCGCCGGAAGCTTCGCCTGAGAGCAGTTCCAGCAAGAAGAAAGATGACAGCACTTCGCCCAAGGAGCCGCCTGGCCACATCGACACCGATGCTGGAGACCAGTGGTGAAAAAAGTTGCCGTTCACATGGCAGAACATGGCTGACCAAAGCTCGCCAATCCAAGACATAGCGCACGGAGACAGGCGGCGTTTCTCTCCATAGATGAATGACCCTCACAAGTGGAGGGTCATTCATGCCAGACAATACCGACACGCTGGGGCGCAGGAAGCGACTAACGCCCAATCCAACTGGCAAGCGCGTTTCGCCCACCAAACGCGACCTTGGTTGGTTCGCCGCACTGGCCGAGCATGGGCCGCTACCCAGCTCGTTTCTCCTCGCGTTCAGCGGAAACAGCCATCGCAGCGAGAAGCGCGCCCGCGAGCGCCTGACCGACCTGTTCCATGAAGACAATACGCCGTACGGCGGAGCATACCTGACGCGGCCACCGCAGCAGTTTCGCACCATCGACAGCCGATACAACCAGCTTGTCTATGATCTGGCACCAGCAGGCGAACGCGCCCTTGATCTTCAGCAAATCAGACGGGGTGCCCCTTCCGGCCCTTGGCTGCACCGCTTTATGACAGGCTGCATTACGGCCTCCATCGAACTGGCCACGTTGGCGCGCGGGGATGTGTCATACATCCCGCAGTCGTCTATCCTTGCGTGGGCCGAAACCGATCTTCGCTATCCCGTCACCATCACCGATCCCTCAACCAGATGGCGTGGCCCTAAAGACCTGATTCCGGACGCGGTGTTTGGCCTTTGCTATCACACACGGGACGGTGACCGTTTTCGCTTCTTTGCCGTCGAGGCCGACCGGGCAACCGAGCCAACGACCTCCAGCAATTGGAACCGCAAGAGCTTCGAACGCAATCTTGCGCAATATCAGGCCTATGTTGCCGGAGGCGCATACCGAGAACACCTGCGTCTTTCCGCGCCGTTGCTGGTGCTAAATGTGCTGTCCGATGAGCGCCGAATGCAACGGATGGTCGAATTCGTCGCTAGCCGCTATTCGGGCGGGAACAGCTTCGTGCTGTTTCAGGACTGGCAGGGTTTCGGCCCAGTCTTCCGCCCGCCTGAACCCAGCCCTGCCTTTTTGAATGGCGGCTGGGTTCGGGGCGGGCTTCCGTCATTCTGTATCGATCAACCCTGATCGCGCATGGCGAGCGCCAGAGACAACGCTTCAAACAACACCGTGTTGCGCGGCTCGTTGTCATAGAAGCGCCGCTGCTCCGGCTTCCAGGGCGCAAGCTCCGGGTAGTCCTCCACCAGCGCATCGGCTTCGACATACTTGTTTGCGTATGGATGCTTTCGCGGCACCGATACATCGAGCAAGCCATTGTGCGCAGCTGTCCTCGCAATGGCAGACAGCAGCGACAAGGTATGCTCACCCTTGCTGCTTGCCGCATTCAGATCCTCTGTCACCACCATGTCAGGCACAAAGCGGTTGATGAGGGTCTGGGCGTGGCCAGCAGCTTCCACGTTATTCTCGGCAGCCTTGTTTGAGATGTGCCAATCGACCAGCCTGTCCCCGATGAGGAAAACCGAGCCGACCCGGCCAGTCGCGGCAGCGAATGCCAGCACCCTAGGCCCGTCCATAGGCTTCGTGTTCATCTGCTAATCGACGGGCGAGCCGTTCAATCGAGGCATCACGGTTGAACGTGCCCACATAGCTGCGAACCCCGTCAGGCATGTGCAGGATGCGCTCTTGCAACTCGAAGCGAGCAGTTTCCATCAACTGCGAGAACAGGCTTTCAAACGACCGCCCATAGATCAACGACAGGCTGACAATTTGCTCCAGTGTCGGTTGCTGGTGGCCCTGTTCCAGCTTGGACACGAGCGTCTGGTTGGCATCGAGCAAGTGCGCGACATCGCGCTGGGTATACCCGGCCTTGCGCCTTGCAAGGCGCAGGTCGAGAGCGAATTCGGTAGACATATGATTGTTTTGTTATGGTTTCTAATGCCACCCAGCTTAGAATTCCAACGGCCTCAATCACTAGGAGGCCCAATATGCCCATCATGTATGTTGCCCACCCCTAGACAGCAAAAACCACCATACGCGGTATGGGAGGGATCGTTGCCGAAAGGGTGAAACCCTTCCGGTACGCCATACCGCGTATGGTGGTTTTTGCTGTTCTAGCTGCCGCGATTGTGTTTCAGAGTGTCAGGATATCGGGAATCCCTCACTGAATGCTAGACGGTCACAAATCGCCGGAGCGGTTGTCCGCCTGTCTATATGAAGACGCTGTTCCGTTGCGTATCTTGCAGACGACCAATGAAAAGGCCGCTCCAGTGTGGAGCGGCCAAGTTCAGTATTCGCTCGCCAGCATGATGGTGAGCACGCGGTGCGTCACCGCCGGATCGGCGGCATTCGGCGAATGTCCTTGCAGATCGAGGGAGTAGTAGTCGAACTTGAAGAACAGCGGCTCGCCGTCGATGTCGAACTTGCCGAAGTCATGTTCGTTGTATGGATCGTTGTCGCGGGTGAAGGCGTTGAAGTTCTGCACCTTGGCGACCATTTCCTCCACGAACTTCGATCCGGTTTCGTGAATGCCAGCGGTCAGCATGACCGAGCCATTGCCGATGCCGAAACGGCGGAATTCATCATTCAGCCGCCGCACTTCTGCGCGATATTCCTGTGATTGCGTATCCATAGTCATCTCCAGTCGTTGCGGCGCGTCCGAGGCATTCGGGCGCACCGCTCGACCGGCGATGACGGGACAATGAACTGTTCTGCCGACAGTCTATGGCGCGGCAATTAACGCAGCTAGGCCGCGCAAAATGCCGCTCGGCAATATCCGCTTTGGCTATGGTGAGCAGCCTAGGATGAAACGATTGCCCGCGAGACAATCGCCCCATGCAATCAGACTTCACACCGCTCGGCATTGCCGATCATCGCTATGGCGACCGGCCTTTTGGGATCAGGCAAACTAACCGGATGCACCACCTTTATCTGATCGGACAGACCGGCACGGGTAAATCGACCTTCCTGTTGAATCTGGCGCTGGCCGATGCCCGCGCCGGACGCGGCTTCTGCCTGATTGATCCGCATGGCGACCTAGCGCTGGCGCTCCATCAGCACCTTGCCGTCCCGCACCACTATTTCGACATTGCCGATCCGGCCTGCGAGCTTGGATACAACCCGCTCACACGAGTGCATCGATCCTTCCGCCCACTTCTAACTTCGGGGCTGATCGAAACCCTGAAGAAGCAATGGGCCGATTCCTGGGGTGCGCGCATGGAACATTTGCTCCGCTACGCAATTCTCGCGCTCTTGGATCAACCACAGGCAGACATCCGCGACATCGTGCGGCTCTTCGTGGACAAGGACTTCCGTAAAGAAGTGACCGCCCGCATCAGCGACGAGCAGGTCCGCGCCTTCTGGACGAAGGAATTTCCCAACATGAACTACATGAACACCATCGACGGGGTGGCTCCGATCGCAAACAAGCTGGGAGCCTTTCTGGCTAATCCCGTCGTGCGTCGTGCTGTGTGCGAACCGGCAGAGCCGCTGCGCTTCCGCAGGATCATGGACGAAGGCGGTATCCTGATTGTGAATTTGGCCAAAGGCAGGCTCGGCACCGACATGGCGAACGTCATGGGCGGGCTGATTGTCTCCACCATCATGCTGACGGGCCTTTTCGCGCCATGGAAGCGAAGAAAAGGCCCGTCAGCCGTTTGCCCTCCACATCGATGAGTTTCCATCATTTACAACTGAAGCCTTCGCCAGCCTGCTCCCTGAGGCCCGCAAGTATGGTCTGTCCCTTACACTGGCTCACCAGCATATCTCGCAGATCGAGCGCCCGGTGTTTGACGCCGTGCTCGGAAATACCGGCACGCTGCTCGCGTTCCGATTGGGTGCTCAGGATGCTCCGGTTTTTTCACGGCAGCTTGGGGATGTGCAGCCGTCAGACCTGACCTGGCTTCCAAACCACAGAGCCTATGTGCAGCTTATGGTCGATGGACAGAAAACCCGCTCGTTCTCCATGCAGACCTGGCCCCCGCCCGATGTGCCAAGGCAATATCCTGCGTCCTAGAATCGGGATGGTGGCGCGGGTGACAATGTTGCCATGGAACCGTCACCACAGCTCGAAGCATACTTTGAACTCTGCAAACACATCTACGAACGCCGCGTCCGCGAAGGCACCTGGCCATGGACAGTCGATTCGACGAATCCTGAGGATGTGATAGAGTCTGACTCCACCGAAATTGACTGACGTGACCCCCAGCTTTCCCCCAGCTGGGATTAGAGCCGGGCGGTTGTTTTGCGCATAAGCGCGATTGAAGCAATGGGCTGCGTAGTGGAGCCCGTAGGGCGTAGCGAAGCAGGCCATTGCTTATCCAGTTCGGCGGCGAACGCCGCCGGTGTTGCGTAGCCAAGCGATGAGTGCGGTCGCTCCCGGTTGTAATCATCCACCCAGGCGGCGATCTCGACACGGGCATGGGCCATGCTCATGAACAGCGTCTCGTTGAGCAGTTCGTCCCGCATGCGACCGTTGAAGCTCTCGACATAGCCATTCTGCATCGGCCTTCCGGGCGCGATATAATGCCACTCGACGCCGATCTCGCCGCACCATGCCAGCACGGCGTTGCTGGTGAGCTCGGTTCCGTTGTCGCTGACGATCATGCCGGGCTTGCCACGCTGGGCGATCAGCTCGGTCAGCTCTCGAACGACACGGCGACCAGAGATCGACGTGTCCGGCACCGCTGCCAGACACTCCCTTGTCACGTCATCGACCACGTTGAGCACCCGGAACCTCCTGCCCGACGCCATCTGGTCGTGCACGAAGTCCAGGCTCCAGCGCTGGTTCGGTAAGGCGAGCACCGGAGCAGGTGCCCTCGTGCCGACTGCGCGCCTGCGACTGCGTCGACGCCTCACCGCCAAGCCTTCCTCCTTGTAGAGCCTCTGGGTCTTCTTCCGGTTGATCATGATCCCCTCCCGGCGCAGCAGGATGTGCAGACGGCGATAGCCGAACCGCCGTCGCTGGTTGGCCAGCTCGCGCAGCTTCTCACGCAGATCGGCGTCATCGCCCCGGGTGGAACGGTAACGCACGCTCTTGCGATCGGCATCGATGACACGGCACGCCCGCCGCTCGCTCATCCCGTGGCATGCCTGAAGATGAGCGACAGCTTCCCGCTGCGCGGCGGGCGTCAGAACTTTTTTGCCAGAAGATCCTTCAACGCCGCTTTGTCCAGCATCGTGTCGGCCAGCAGGCGCTTGAGCTTGGCGTTCTCGCTCTCGAGCTCCTTGAGCCGCCGGGCATCAGACACCTCCAGCCCACCATACTTCGACTTCCAGTTGTAGATCGTCGCTTCCGAAACCCCGTGTCGCCGGGCCAGGTCGGCGGTCTTCGCTCCCGCCTCCGCCTCCTTGAGCACGCCGATGATCTGCTCTTCTGAAAACCTCGTTCTCTTCATCTCGTCCGTCCTTCTGTCAGGGCCGGACTCTAATCCAACTTGGAGGAAAATCAGGGGGTCACGTCGACGGCATTCGTTGGCACCGAACGCTTTCTACGACCTCGCTCGTCTTCTAACTCCGACGATGACGCTTTTGATCCAGTTGTTGATCGGCTGCCGACCTTGGTTAAATTATAGCGACTAATGCCAGTTTGAAGTTGATGCCCGCTATGACCTGATAGGTCTGGTGCTTCTTTGGAGGTGCGAATATGGGCGGTGTTAGTCATATTCCGGATACTTTTATTGCGACACCGATCAAATATTTACTCGTAGAGATACTTTTCCGCAGCGCAGACTATAATTTGGACCTTTCGGATCAGGTCGGCGCGGTGAGATTCCAGAAGCTCAGTTCTTCGGGCGGACAAAAGCAAATGGACGTTGTTCTTTTTTTTGCTCTCGAGTTCGTACCACATGTCGGGCTGATTTACTCAAGATATGCGTGGGAAAAGCCCCAGTACAGTAGCGCGATTGTTCACGATGCTTGTATTTGGCCCTTTATCCTTGGCTTCAACCGCAATACTATACTTTGGCGGTTACACGTTCGCACCCGGAGCTTTCGGTTCTTGTGACCTTCGTGGTAGTATCCCTCTTTTATGCTTAATATGGAGTATCGATTACTATCGAAGAAGTTGTTGGAATAATGATCTGTTAACAACCATGCCCGTCATAATTTCGGCGGTAAGGCATTCCCCTCCAGCGCCCGATCGGCGGACCAAGAACCAAAAAGCATTGGTCGACTAATCTTTGGATCGTCTGTTGGGTGATGATACCGTGACCAATTTACTTTTGGGCTGCGGCGCTGGAAAACCTGTCCTGACCGCTGATACGCTCCCTAACCCACATCCGTGTGACCTTTGACCTCTTTGACTTCAAACGGCGCGTCTGTGCATTCTTCTGCCTAGGTCCGGAAGGTGGCTCCGGAAGCCATGCGGACAGGCGTCATAGCCCTCACGCTTCATCAGCGAAGACATCGCCATGTCGGATAGCGGTTTGCCCTTGTAGGCCGGAAGAGAAACTTGCTCAGAGACGGTGTGCGGCATAGCGCTACGATCTTGGAAGCCCCATCAGCTGGCAAATGCGGTGCTCTTTGCCTGTCTTGGTTCGCTCTGGCGGCAGCGTCCATACGTCACCTTCAATCTCTCAAAGGTAGCAAAGGCGAACTTCCGGGCTCCGTTCGAGCGAGCGTGAGATCAGGAAGCGAAAGCGCCAGCGCAGCCGTGCCTTTCTGGCCTGTCAGCCACTCATAGAATGCTGGAACATCCTGATACGGCATTGATGGAATATGCGTCACGCTGTGGCTGTTTGCCAGTAAAGGCCCGCGCTTTCATGGTGGCCTGTACGTCAACATCTAGACCAAGGCTGCGGCGTGGCAAGGTCAGAGTTCATACGCTGGAGCGCCTTTACCGCCGCTTCAGTCTTTTCTATTGCCAGATCGGATCAGTACCGCTTCAAGGTGTGCTGATCATCTTCCACCGGCACTTTGCCCGATCTTTGGGATGACATGTGTCTTAAGCGGAGACGTCAGCAGCCAGCCATCACCTTTCAGCTCGGCTGCGAGCTTCAAAGCAACCTTCGATGGCTTCCTTTACGGTCAGGCGATGCGGCTTATGTTTAGCCTTCTCGCGCTCAGCAATCAGGTCAAGACCATCGCGCAGCGTCGCCGCCTCTGCCGCTCGTTCGCGCCTCGGCAATCGACACATCCGGCCAGCAGCTGGCCCATCTCCCGCCGCTTGCCGCTGATCGAGCGCAAAATCCACTTGCCAGCCTCCTTGCTCCGCTTCGCAACCACAGGCCTTGGCCATCCAGGAATTATTTCCTGACCCAAGGTTCTTGCGCGAAGTTGTCAAGGACGTTGTATGTACCAGCCCACCTTTTGAGACATTTTTTATTACCCTTTGGCCCCACCCCTGTGAGCGAAAAGCTATGCTATTCCATGTTCCAGTTATGGGTAAAGTGTATATATCACAAGACTTTGAAGATGTTCGGCTATGTGCCGATATGCGCAAAAGATTAGAGTCTGAAGAATGTGCTTCTCGACCGCACCAATTTTCCGAGATCAGAGGCATCGGCGATCAGGCTTTTGCCCGTGTCCTGCGTGTGCTGAATTGGGTGTTGACACCTGTGACACCGTCATCGCCCAGCGTCGCCTTGCCTGCAAAGTGCGTAACCTTGCGCACCAAGGTGTCACCATAGGGATCACAGCGGCATCGGCTGGGCAAACGATTGGAAAGAGCCGCGACCGGGTAGCAAGCTGGATGGACGTAAGGAAATCCCTATCGCCGCGCAGGCGCCTCAATCCAGTCCACGCCAGCATCCCCAGCAGGGCAAAAGCTCGCCAGCCAGTGTTCGCCGCCATAGTCGCCCGTCACATGCGGCAGGGCGGCTGTCATGTGTTCGTCTGCCACCGCGCGGACGAGCGGGGCCAGATCGCCCATGTCTTTTGCCAGCACCCGCCATGCCCATGCCCGGCTGAGGTTGAGGCCATCCAGATGCGCGATCTTGCCGTCGCTGCGGTCGCTGACGGTGGCGGGGATGAACAGGGTTGCCGGCTGGCGCTGTGCGAGGCGCGGCAGGAAGGCGGCGAGCCAATCGCGGAACTCGCCAGAGGGCAATGCACGTTGCATCAGCATCGCTTCGCTCAGCGCGGAAGAGAGGAATTCATCGCCGCCCGGCTCCCATGCCTGGCAATCGCGATCCGCGCCGAACCAGCCGCGCGCCGTCTCGTCGATCAGCGGCACAAGGACGGGCTCGAACGCCTCGGCCCATTCCCGTGACAGCACCAGCGCGAAGGCCGTGTTGAAATGGGTGCCGGTGCGGATCGGATAAGTAAGTATGCCCAGATAGTGCCGCAGCCGCGCGGCGAAAGCGCGCGCAAGCGGCTCCAGCCTCGCGCCCCACTCCGCGTCACCATACCGCGTCGCTTCGAGGTGAAGGTAGAGCAGCCACGCCCAGCCATAGGGCCGCTCGAACCCCGCCGAACCCGGCCGGTCGAGATAGGCCAGTTCGACGGCCAGCTTTTCCGGGGTGAAGGTGCTCTCTGCCAGCGCCGCGATCTCCGTCGCCTCGGCCAGGTCGGGATAGAGCCGTCGCAGGGTGAGCAGTGTCCACCAGCCGTGCACGCAGGAGTGCCAGTCGAAGCTGCCGAAGAAGCATGGGTGCAGCACATGCGGGGGCAGTGCATCCTCATCACCGCCGAGCACATGATCCAGCTTGTGCGGATATTCGCGTGCGACATGGCCCAGCGCGGTGCAGGCGAAGTGGCGGGCGATGTCCTGGGCCAGTTCGGTCATGCCATCACCCCCACAGCAGGAAGCCCGCAATGTAGATGATCGCGACATTGCACAACCACAACGGGATCGCGGTGCCGATCTGCTGCTTGATCACGCCGTTCTGGTCTTTCAGTTCGAGCAGCGCGGCAGGCACGATATTGAAGTTGGCCGCCATCGGGGTCATCAGCGTGCCGCAGAAGCCCGCGAGCATACCCACCGCGCCGATCACTGCCGGGTTGCCGCCATAGTCCTCTACCAGCAGCGGGATACCGATTGCTGCCGCCATCACCGGGAAGGCGGCAAAGGCATTTCCCATGATGATGGTGAACAGCGCCATGCCGAGCGCGAAGACGATCACCGTCACCAGCACGCTGCCTTCGGGAATCACCGCCCCCGCCATCGCGCCGATGATGTCGCCTACGCCGGCGAGCGCGAAGACCGCGCCGAGCGCCGCCAGCATCTGCGGGAGGATCGCCGCCCAGCCGATCGAGTCGAGCAGCCTGCGTCCCTCCTCTGCCGGTGCAAGGACGGGAGGCCGGAGCCACACCATTGCCGCCGCAAGCGCGACAAGCACGCCGATGCCGAACAGGATCAGCGTCTCGCGGCGTTCCTCGAACAGGCCGGTCTCGCCGAAAGCTGTGTAGTTGTAGAGCAGCGTTCCAGCGACGGCCGTGAGGGGCACGATCAGTGCGGGGATGAACAGCCTGTTTCCGAGCAGTTTCGAGAAGTCGAGCCGTTCGGCCAGCGTGGTGGTCGGCGGATCGCTGCGCTTGAGTCCGCCAACACCCGCTATTCCGACCAGTGCCAGCACCAGCAATCCGTTGGCGAAGTCAGACAGGTGCGTGCCGAAGAAGAAACTGCAAGCCAGCAGCCCCCAGAAAGCGGCATTGCCCCACCGCTTGTCTCGCAAGGAAAGCAACGACCATGCTGCAAAGAATGCACCGGCAAGGATGAAAAGCCATTCGTAAGTGATCATCATTCCTCTCCCTTGGGAGAGGGAGACCGCTCGCGCCGCGAGGGGTGGAGAAGCACCCTGCCAGATTGCGCGACAGCCGAACCTGCCCCTCCACCATCCTGCGGATGGTCCCCCTCCCCATGCCGGGGAGGAATCCTGCCGAGACGCCGATCCATCGCGAGAATCCGTCCGCCATGGATCAGGAAGGCGCAGATCGCGGTCGGGATTGCCCAGACAGAAAGTTGCAGCGGGGTCAGCGGGTAACCCGCGCTTTCGAATACCCCCTGGATCAGCAGGATCGAGGCGATGGCGAAAAAGATGTCTTCGCCGAAGAACAGTCCGACATTGTCGGTTGCGGCAGACATCGCCTTGACCTTCTCGCGCTCTTCTTGCGGAAGATCGCCATGCGATTTTTCCGCCGCCGCCTCGGCCATCGGGGCGACCAGCGGGCGGACGGCCTGCGGGTGGCCGCCGATATCCTTCATCCCCAGCGCCGCGGTGAGCTGGCGGAAGCCAAGATAGATCACCAGCAGCTTGCCCATGGTCGCGCCACGTATGTTCTCGATCAAGCTGCGCGCGCGCTGCTGCAACCCGTACCGTTCGAGCAGGCCGATCACCGGCAGGATGATCCACGTCACGCTGATATAGCGATTGTCGTTGAACGCCTTGCCCAGCGCCTCAACCACGGCGACGAAATCGAGGCCTGCCAGCAGGCCCGTCGCCAGCGCAGCGCTGACCACCACCAGCAGCGGATTGAACCGCAAGGCAAAGCCGATAACGACGATGGCGATGCCCGCCAACGGCCAGTAGTTCATGCGCTATTTCTCCCCGAACCCGCCGCCGCCCGGCGTGAGTATCACGAAAGCGTCACCCGCTTCCATCTCTGCCGACGCGGTCGCGGACAGCTCTTCCACCGTCCCATCCTTGCGCTCGACCCAGTTGCGGCCCGGCTGGGCATCGCCGCCACCCGCCAGCCCGCGCGGCGACACCTTGCGGCGGTTGGCGAGCATATTGGCGCGCACCGGTTCGAGGAAGGTGATCCTGCGCTCGACCCCGTCGCCGCCGCGATGCGCGCCCTCCCCACCCGAACCGCGCCGGATCGCAAATGTGTCGAGCCGCACTGGCAGGCGGGTTTCGAGGATTTCGGGGTCGGTCAGGCGGCTGTTGGTCATATGGGTCTGCACCGCGCTTGTCCCGTCATGGTCCGGCCCCGCGCCCGATCCGCCTGCGATCGTCTCGTAATACTGGTGCCGCGCATTGCCGAAGGTGAAGTTGTTCATCGTCCCCTGGCTCGGCGCGAGGCGACCGGTGGCGGCGAACAGGGCATCGGTAACGACCTGGCTCGTCTCGACATTGCCTGCAACCACTGCTGCCGGCGGCGCAGGGCCCAGCATCGAGCCTTCGGGCACGACCAGTTCGACCGGGCGCAGGCAGCCATCGTTCATCGGGATCGGGTCGTCGATCAGCGTGCGCAGCACATAGAGCGCGGCGGCGCGAGTGATCGAGCGCGGGGCGTTGAAGTTGTTTGGCAGCTGTGCGCTGGTGCCGGTGAAATCGAACACGGCAGAGTGGTTTTCCCGGTCGATGCGGATCGCGACCGAAACCTGCGCGCCATTGTCCATTTCATAGGTGAAGGCGCCATCCTCCAGCGTGCCGAGCAGGCGGCGCACGCTCTCCTCCGCATTGGCGAGGACGTGGTCCATATAGGCGGCGATGACCTCGCGGGACTGGTCGAGCGCGGCCTGCTGCAGCAGCTCGGAGCCGCGCGTGCAGGCGGCGAGCTGCGCGCGCAGGTCGGATATATTACGGTCGGGGTTGCGCGCGGGCCATTCGCCACTGCCGAGTTCTTCCCTGATCGCGCTTTCGCGGAAATGCCCCTCGTCGACCAGCAGCACATTGTCGAGCAGAACGCCTTCTTCGCCGATGGTGGCGCTTTCGGGCGGCATCGAGCCGGGGGCGATCCCGCCGATATCGGCATGGTGCCCGCGTGCAGCGACAAAGGCGTCAGGCGCTCTTGAGGCGTCGTCGTAGAACACCGGCACGATCACCGTGATATCGGGCAGATGCGTGCCACCGCGATAGGGATCGTTGAGCACATAGGCATCGCCGCGCCTGAAGCCGCGCCCGTCCCTGCCGTCGCCGCGCGCCTCCACCACGCGGCGGATCGAATCCGCCATACTGCCCAAATGCACCGGGATATGCGGCGCATTGGCAATCAGCGAGCCATCCGCAGCGAACAGCGCGCAGGAAAAATCGAGCCGCTCCTTTATGTTGACCGAGGAGGCGGTCGACTGGAGGACCATCCCCATTTCCTCGGCAATCGCCATGAACAAATTGTTGAATATCTCCAGCCGTACAGGGTCGGCTTCGGTGCCCGCCGCGCGGCTGCGGTCGAGCGCGGTGTGGCGGGTAAGGACGAGGCTCCGGTCCTCGGCCAGTTTCGCCTGCCAGCCTTGTTCGACCACGGTGGTCGAGCCGGGGTCGATCACCAATGCCGGGCCTTCGATTATTTCGCCAAGGCTCATATTGCTGCGGGTGATGGTTCGCCATTGCCCGCCCGGCTGTGAGTCGGCACCGCCCTCAACCAGCGGCTGCGCGCGGTCGAGGCCACCGGAATTGCCGCTCGCCTCGACGCTCAATGCCTCGAGCATGATCGGTGCCGTCTCGTCCGAATAGCCGAAACGCTGGCGGTGGAGTTTGCGGAAGGCGGCATCCATCGACGCGGCATCGGTCACATCCAGCGTCAGCGTGCTGTCGCTGCCCTCGAAACGCAGGCGCGCGCGGGGCGCCACGGCAATCGCCACATCGGCAATGCCCTGTTCGCGCAAATCCGCCCGCGCCGCATCGACCAGCTCGCCCAGCTCGACTTCAAACCCCTCGACCAGCCCACGAACCACACTCGCCTCACGAATGGCTTTCACCGGGGCGAGGCCGATGCCGAAGGCCGACAATATTCCCGCCAGTGGATGCACCAGCACGGTCTCGATCCCGAGCGTATCGGCCACCTTGCAAGCATGCTGCCCACCCGCGCCGCCGAAACAGGCCAGCGCATATTCGGCCACATCGTGCCCGCGCGCGACGCTGATCTTGCGGATCGCATTCGCCATATTGTCGACCGCGATGGCGAGAAAACCCCCAGCGATTTCCTCCAGCGGCATCGGCTCGGGCAACATATCCGCCACTTCGCGCAGCCGCGCCTCGCTCGCTGCCGGGTCGAGCGGTTCATCGCCACCGGGGCCGAAGCTGGCGGGGAAAAAGGCCGGGTCGATCCGCCCGAGGAAGAGGTTGCAGTCGGTGACAGTCAGCGGGCCGCCCTTGCGGTAGCATGCGGGGCCTGGGTTCGCGCCTGCGCTTTCCGGCCCGACCCGGAAGCGTGCGCCGTCGAAACGGCAGATCGATCCGCCGCCCGCCGCCACGGTGTGGATCTGCATCATCGGCGCAGCGATCCGCACTCCGGCGATCACGCTGTCGCCGGTCAGTTCATACTCGCCCGCATAATGCGCGACATCGGTGCTGGTCCCGCCCATGTCGAAACCGATCAGCTTGCGGTAGCCGAGCGGCTGGCTGGCCGCGACCATGCCGACCACGCCGCCTGCCGGGCCTGAGAGGATCGCATCCTTGCCGCGAAAGGCACTCGCCTCAGCCAGTCCGCCATTCGATTGCATGAAGCGCATCCGCCCGGTTGCAGGCATCCGGCCCGCGACGGAATCGACATAGCGGCGGATCACTGGTGAAAGATAGGCATCGACCACCGTCGTATCGCCGCGCGGGACCAGCTTGATCAGTGGCGAGACCTCGTGGCTGACGCTGACCTGCGCAAAGCCGATCTCGCGCGCGATTTCCGCCAGCCGCGCCTCATGCGCAGTGTGCTTCCACCCATGCATAAGGACGATGGCGAGCGCATCTATCCCCTGATCGCGTACCGCCTGCAGATCGGCCCGCGCCTTTTCTTCATCGAGCGGCACCAGCACATCGCCGCCTACGCCAACACGCTCGGCAATCTCGACCACAAGCTGCGGCAATTGCTCGGGAAGAACGATATGCCGCGCAAAAATCTCGGGCCGCGCCTGTGTGCCGATACGCAGCGCGTCGCCGAAGCCCGCAGTGATCGCCAGCGCCAGCGGCTCGCCCTTGTGTTCGAGCAGCGCGTTGGTTGCCACCGTCGTGCCGATCCGCACTTCGGCAATCGGGCCTTCACCGTGCCGCGCCATCAGGCGGCGAACCGCCTCGCTCGCCGCGTCGGGATAGTGCTCGGGGTTTTCCGACAGCAGCTTTTCGGTCACCAGCCGCCCGTCGGGCGTGCTCGCGACGACATCGGTGAAGGTGCCGCCGCGATCAATCGCGATCCGCCAGGACTGGCTATCGGGCATGCGCCCTCCCGATCAGGCTGCCATACTTAGCTCGATAAAGCGCGCCAGATGCTCGTCTTCCTCACCCAGCACATGGCCGAGCATGGTCAGCCGCTTGGCATAGTGCGAGAGCGGCAGCTCCCACGTCATGCCGATGCCGCCATGCATCTGGATCGCTTCTTCCGCTGCCAGCCGCCCGACCTTGCCGACGGTGTATTTCGCCGCCGAGCAGAAACGGTCGCGCGTCGCCGCATCCTTGCCGAAATTCGCCGCCGCATTGATCGCCGCCGAACGCGCCTGCTCGATTTCGAGCGCGACGGTCGCCATGCGATGCTGCAGCGCCTGGAACTTGCCGATCGGGATACCGAACTGCTTGCGGGTGCGCAGGTATTCGAGCGTCTCGTCGCGCAGCACCTCCATCACAGCCGCCGCTTCCCATGCCGTCGCGACAAGCCCGGCAGCAATCGCCGTGTCGATCGCCGATGCATCGTCGGTCAGCAGCCGCGCGGGTGCATCGCTGAGGGTCAGTTCACCCGCCGCACCGCCATCGACCAGCGGATAGTCACGAATTTCGACACCCGATGCGCCGGTTTCGACGAGGAAGGCCGCCAGTCCGTTGCCGGTATCCGCGGTCACCACAACCACGTCCGCGCTGCCGAGATAATCGACGACGCCCTTCGCACCGCTTACCGTCCAGCTGTCACCCGAACCGCTCGCGCTCGCCTGCGGGGCGACCGAACCGTCAGCCGAAACCGCCGGTTCATGCGCGAAAGTGGCGATGCTTGCCCCGGCAATGACATTGCCCAGCGTTTCCGCATCGCCCGCCGCCTCCAGCAGCTTGCCGGCCATCAGCGTTGCAAGGAACGGGCCGGGCGGCAGCGCCTTGCCGACTTCACCGAACACCACGCCGATATCGAAGGGGGAGCCGCCGAAACCGCCCACTTCTTCGCCAAACAGCGCGCCGAGGATGCCCAACTCTGCCATGCCCTGCCACATCGCCTTGTCGAACCCGGTATCGCTTTCAATCGCGGCCTCGCGCGCTTTCCAGTCGGCCTTGTCCGCGAGGTAGCGGGACAGCGTATCGACCAGCATCTGCCGGTCTTCACCAATCGAAAAATCCATCTTGTTCTGTCCCGTTTCCTAGAGGCCGAGCACGGCCTTGGTGATGATTTCGCGCTGCACTTCGTTCGATCCGCCGAAGATCGAGAGCTTGCGATTGTTGAAATATTCCGACGCGATCGGGTTGGCCCATTCGGGGCCGACCGGTTCGCCGTTGAAGCCTTCGTCCAGCGCCTCGGCAATGAAGGGCTGGGCATAGCGGCCTGCGGCGCGGCGCATCAGGTCGTTGATTTCCTGCCGGATCTCGGTGCCGCGAATTTTCAGCATCGAGCTTTCGGCAACCGGTGCGTGGCCCGCACCCGCCGCATCGAGCACGCGCAGGTTGGTGGTCTTCATATTTTCAAGGTCGATCTCGAGCTTGGCCAGCCGCGCGGCATAGAGCGGGTCTTCGATCAGCGGCTTGCCGCCCCGCATGGTGGTGCGCGCAACCTCCTTCAACCGATCAAGCATCGCCATCGACGAGCCGACCCCGGCGATATTGGTCCGCTCATAGGTCAGGAGATACTTGGCGTAGGTCCAGCCCTTGTTCTCTTCACCGACAAGATTGGTCACCGGCACCTTCACATCGGTGAAGAACACCTCGTTCACCTCATGGTCGCCATCGAGCAGCTTGATCGGGCGCACTTCGATGCCCGGCGTCTTCATGTCGATCAGCAGGAACGAGATACCCTCCTGCCGCTTGCCTTCATTGCTGGTGCGCACGAGGCAGAAAATCCAGTCCGCATGCTGGCCCAGCGTGGTCCAGGTCTTCTGGCCGTTGACGATATAGTGGTCGCCATCCCGCACCGCCTGCGTCTTGAGGCTGGCGAGATCCGAACCGGCCCCCGGCTCCGAATAGCCCTGGCACCACCAGTCGGTACCGTCGAGGATACGCGGCAGGTAATGGCGGCATTGTTCTTCAGTGCCGTATTTGATCAGCACCGGTGCAAGCATGGAGAGGCCGAAAGGCACGACACGCGGCGCATGGGCGATGGCGGTTTCGGTTTCGAAGATGAAACGCTGCATCACGCTCCATCCGGTGCCACCCCATTCCTTGGGCCAGTGATTGGCCAGCCAGCCGCGTTCATTGAGGATGGCATGCCATTCCTCCATGTCCGCCTTGCCCAGATGCTGGCCGGTGCGCACCTTGTCGCTCAGGCGCTTGGGCAGTTTTTCCTTGAGGAAGACGCGAACCTCCTCGCGGAAGGCTTCGTCTTCAGGGGTGAAATCCAGATTCATCGCAGCTCTCCCATTGTTCGCACGGAACAGTGGAAACCACGTAGCCCAAACTTGACGTGTCCGTAAACCTGCGACGTCATGCAAAATGGCATGAAGGGCGAATTTTTCCATCGGCGCGCGAGATGTAAATTTGCCTGTGGCTTTCGGGCCGGATGACGCGCTATGAACAGAAACCATGCAATTGCGCGGCCTTTTCTTTTTCCGGCGAATGTTGCGGCTGCCATTGGCAGTAATGGTTCTGGCGGCGCTGGCCGGATCACAGCCTGCAAGGGCCGATTTCGCGCAGCTTCGCATTCTCCCCGAAAGCGAACTGCGGTTCGGTACATTCGCGGTGATGGACAATGGCTATCGCGTCGTGCGGCCAGATGGCAGCGTGCAGAGCGTAGGCATTTTCTCGACCAGCAGTTCGGACACCGGCCCCGCCCGGTTCCGCATAAGGTACGATCGCGGGAACAACGGCAAGCGGCGGCTCGATCTCAAGATCGAATTGCGTTTCGCCGCCGTACCGGTGGTGACGCAGGGCGGGCTCATCGTCCAGTTGACCCAGTACCAGACCGACTTGCCGGGTTACTCGAATGTGGCCGCAGGCCAGGCGGTCGAGATCAACATCCCCAACTGCACGCAGCGGGTGTGCGACATGACATTCAACCTCGGCGGCAGGCTGGATGTCGAGCGCAATTACGGCGGCGGAACGGTGACGTTAGCAATTCCGGTCGACGCTGTCCTGATATCGGTCAAGTAGCGAGAGCAGCCTCGCAGCCTGGCGCGGAACGGTTAGTTCCCGGCGCATGAAGCAGGCCATTTCTCGGCAGCAAGGCGCACGGCGCGGTTGGCTTTGGAGCGCGCTCCCGGCCCTTGCCTGCGTGATCTCCTGCCCTGCACAGGCCCAGCCGGGCGTCTCGCAGGCGCAGGGCACGGCGACGGCACAAATCATCGCACCACTTGCAGTGACCGCCGAAAGCGACCTCTCTTTCGGTGTGGTTGCCGTATCAGCCACGCAGGGCGGCTCGATTACGATCGAGCCTGCGACCGGTGCGGCGACCTATTCGGGTGCGGCAAGGCAGACATGCGGCGCGAACGGCCAATGCGCACAATCGGCGGCGATCTTTTCCGTCCGCGGGGAAGCCGGGCGGCACTATCGCGTCTCGCTTCCTGCAACAGTGTCGGCTCGCCCTGTCGGCATGCCCGGTGCGCAGCTCGAGGTTGGCGGGCTGACATCAGCAAGCCGGAACCGCCCCGGCGACACGGCCTCGGGCGCGCTCGACGATCGGGGCGAGGACGAAATCCGCATCGGCGGGACACTTGAGATTCCTGCGGGTACAGAGCCTGGAATCTACGCTGCCGAGGTCCCGATAGTTGTATTTTATGGTTAGCCTCGGCTTAATATGCACCTTATCATGTTGATTATCAACGATTTTACATCGTAAGTTTTCCTTAAGACCTACGCAGTATCCCCTAGTCATCGCGGACGGGACCAACCGTTCGGGAAAAGGTGCGTGCAAGCGCATCGACCAGGACCAAAGCCTTTTGGGGATGACCAAATGAAGAAAATCGTTCTTGCAGCTTTTGCCGCTGCTATCGCTACCCCGGCTATTGCTGCGCCGGGCGACACCGACACCGCCGCTGGTACCGCAACGGCTACCATCGTCGCACCGATTTCTGTCGACCACGTTGCTGGTGAAGCGCTTGCTTTCGGCACCATTACTGCCGGTAACGGCGGCACCGTGACCGTCGATCTCGCCGGCACCGTAACCGACAATGGCGACGACGCCGTCGTCCTCACCGGCTCGACCACCTCGGCCGACGCTTTCACGCTTTCGGGCGATGCCAACCGTTCGATCACCGTCACCGTTGGTGGCGGAGTGCTGACCGGTCCGGGCACCGACATGGCATTCACCACCACCGACAACGCACCGGCTGCGCTCGATGGCTCGGGCGCTGGTAGCTTCAGCGTTGGCGGCACCCTGACGGTCGGCGATACGCAGACCCCGGGCAGCTACAGCGGCACCTACACGGTCACCGCAAGCTACAACTAAGACTTTCGGGCGCGGCCCGGAGCCTCAACCGAAGCTCCAGCCGCGCCCGATTATCACGTCTGCACAAATCATGTTCCTCTGGAAAACCCTGTCGGTCGCCCTACGTCCGACTGCGGCAGCCATCGCGCTGCTTGCCAGCGGCCAGGCAATCGCCGGGCCGGGTAACACGCACACCACAACAGGTGTCGCCGACGTCACCGTGGTTGAGCCGATCGGCATCCAGAATGTCGCCGATCTCCGGTTTGGACGGATCGTTCGTCCCACCACAGGTGGCACACTTACCATTTCACCCGCGGGCGCCGTTACCGAAACCGGCGGCGTGACGGGTCAGTCCAGCACTCCGCAAGCGACGAACGGAAGGGGACCCGGCGCGTTCGCGGTGTTCGGCGATGCCAACAGGTATTTCCTGATATTCATGCCGAATTCCACGACCATCTCCAATGGTACGGCAAACATGCAGGTAAACCAGTTCCAGACCAACCCGGGTGCCTTCGGGCCGTTCCACCGACTGAACAATGCGGGTTATGCGCCTTTGCTCGTCGGAGCGCGTCTCAACGTCAATGCCAACCAGGCCGTTGGACAATATACCGGTAATTTCAACGTCACCGTGCTTTACCTGTGATTCCATGATGGTGTAGGGTTCCCGCGATCACCGGATCCGGGTCCGCATCACAGGGTTTTCACAATGATTTCGCTCCATCCACCCCGGCGATACCGCAAGGCGGCTATCGCCCTTTTCGCGTCTGTCGCGTGCCTGCCGGCCAGTGCCGCTGCACAACAGGATGGAGCCGCCGATGCGGCACAGCCGGCTCCCAATGTGCCGGAAGATTCCGTTGGCGGGATGGGCGATATCAACCTGTTCCCCAAACGCGTAGTGATCAATGGGCGGCGCGATATCGCCACCATCGGCCTCTACAACAAGACCACTAACGAGGGCGACTACGAGATCACCGTCCAGGACATGATGATGACGCCCGACGGGCAATTGGTCGGGTTCGAAGACGGCGTGAGTCCGGAGGACCAGGCACGGGTCAAAACCGCCAGCCCCTTCCTGCGCTACTCACCGCGCCGCGTCACCTTGCGCGGCAGCGAGAGCCAGACGATCCGCATGATGGCCCGCGCCGACAACGAACTGCCCGATGGCGAATATCGTTCGCACTTCCTTGCCCTGTCGGTCCCGCGCGATGACGACGCTGGCTTTTCGATCGACGACGCGCTGGGCGGCGAGCAGGGCACTGCCATCGGCGTAACCATCCGCCCGCGCTTTGGTATTTCGATCCCGGTGATTGTGCGGATCGGCCAGACGACGCTGGATGTGGGGATTAGCGACGCGCAATATTTCACCGGCCCGGATGGCACGAAGCTGGTCGGCGTCACGCTTGATCGTTCGGGCACGCGATCGGCTTTCGGCGATATCGTGGTGACCGCCAAAGGTGCGCCAAAACCCATCGCCATATCGCGCGGCATCGGCATCTACCCGGAAGTTAACCAGCGCAAGATCGTGCTGGCGGTCGATCCCGAGACCGATCCGCGTTTCCTCACGCCCGGTACCGAATTGACGGTGACCTATACCGATGACGATTACGAGCCGGGCAAGCAGCTCGCCGAGCATAAAATCATCATCAGGTGACAAAGATGCCCCGGGCCCGCAATGTAGGTACGGTTGCCCTCGGCACCGTACTGCTTGGGCTTGGCTGCACCCAACGCAACGAGGCCGATCGCGATGCGGGCCTGGCCTTCCCGGAGGCCGAAAAGGCCGATCCCGGCGCGACCCCGCGCAAGGCCGGCTATCCTGAGCCCGAATTCGGCCCTCTCGGACGGCGCACGATACGGCAACAGGGCGGCAATGGTGCGCGCCCCGTCGGCCCGTTGCATAATCCCGTTGCCACCCGGCCCGAACACAGCGAGGCGCGCCAGCAACCCAAGCGGGAACTGCTGGCCACCGCCAGCGAAGGAGCGATGGCTTCGGCCGGGAAGCCGGTTGCCCCGCTGGCGCAGCCAGTCCCGATTGCTCAGCCCCAGGTGCCGGTCGCCGCAAACATCGCGGCAGACGATAACGCACCACCCACAGCATCGACATTCGCAGCCGCATTCCCCGAAGCCGAGGGCATTGTTCCTGCCGAAACAGGCGATCCGGCGATGGCCACAGAGCAGGTCACATCACCTGCCCCGCCGGTTGAACTTGCCGCAGCCGATCCTGCCCCGACCGAGTGGCCCGAGGTGGATTTCACACCCGATCCACCAGTCGAACTACCACCGCAGCCAGCGGCGATATCGCCAGAGCAGGATCCGGCTGCCACCCCGCCAGACAAAGCGCCCCCCGCCGACGCAGACGGCGACGGACCGATCCGGTTTGCCGAAGCCACTATCCCGCCCACGCCAGCCGCCCCGGTTCCGGCAGGGATCGAGACTGCCCCGCAGCTCGCCCGAGCGGATACAGGCACATCTGTTGGCACCCCTGCCCCGAACGATCCGGATGCAGCGCCACCACAACCGCAGCCAGCGGGGATGGCGGCAGGCACACCCGCTGCTGTCCCCACCGCCCCGTCGCCCGAAGCATCGACGGCAGCAGCCACGCCTGCGCTGTCGGCAAAGGTCGACTTACCTGTTCGCCAGAGAACGATCGCCGCACGCGAAACCACCGGTACGGGCACAAGTTCGGGCCAGCCCGCGCAGCAGCCCGGCGTCGACAACGTCAAGGTGCCCGAACTCGCTTCGGTCGTGCCGCCGCGACGCGCGCCGATCCCGATGACCACCGCAGCACCGCCGCAGCCTGCCGCCGCATTGCCGACACCGGCCAATGACGGCGATGGTGACGCGACCGGCGCGCGTTCAGCGAACACCGTTTCCGCCCCGCCAGCGGCGGCACTTGTTCCACCGCCGCGCACGCAATCGACACTCGGGCTCGAGCGGGCTGCAACGGGCAAGCCACCCGATGGTGCTGCGTTTGTCGACAACCGGCAATCGGCATTCACGGCCTCTGCCGAACCGCCCGTGCTCAGCTATCAGGACGAGCTCATTCTTGAAGTGAAGGTGGCGGACTTCGACGCCAGCGACACCGTGATCGCCTATGGCACGCGGCAGGGTGTCTACCTGCCGCTGGGCACCCTGGCGCGCATTCTCGACCTGGCAATCACAGTCAGCGATGATGGGCATTTCGCCAGCGGCTGGGTGCTCAGGGAAGACCGTGCGCTGTCGATCAACCTGCGTGCCGGAGTGCTGACGCAGCAGGGCAAGGAAAGCCCCATCGCCGCTGATGCCGCCGTAGCGTTCGAGGGCGAACTCTATGTGCTCGACCGGCGTTTCGAGCAATTGATGCCGCTCACAATCGAGACGGACCTACGGTCGCAGGCGATCGTGATCAAAACGCTTGAGCCTTTCCCGTTCGAGGAACGTATGCGGCGGGAAGCCAGTCGCAAGAAGCTCGCCAGCCGGGGGCAAGTCGCGCAAAAGGAACGCTGGCCGCGCGAGGATACGCCCTACCGCATCGCATCGCTGCCGGTCGCCGATGTCGAGCTGCGCGCAGTGACCGACAATACACTGGGGTCGCGACTCGAGGGCGATCTCCAGCTTGCAGGAGATCTCGGCTTCCTCACCGCGCAAGCCTATGTCAGCGGCGACACCCAGCGCGGGCTCACTTCTTCGCTGATAGAGCTGGGCCGGGTCGATCCCGATGCGGAGCTGCTGGGTCCGCTGTCGGCAACCGAATTCGCCGTGGGCGATATCTCCACCATCTCGATGCCGATCGGCCTGCGCGGGGTCAGCGGACGCGGGGCGATGGTGACCAATACCCCGCCCGAAAGCGTTTCGGTGTTCGAGAAGATCGACCTGCGGGGCATCCTGCTCGATGGCTATGAGGTCGAACTGTACCGCAACGACATACTGATCGGGTCGACCCGCGAAGCCGTCAACGGGCAGTATGAATTCCTGCAAGTCCCGGTCGATTTCGGCCTCAATGTCTTTCGCCTCGTCTTCTTCGGGCCGCAGGGGCAGCGCAGCGAAGAAGTCCGCCGGATCAGCGTCGGCGACGGGCGGCTGCCCGAAGGCAAGCTGGTCTACCGCTTTGGCGCGGTGCAGAAGGGTAAGAATGTGCTCGGTGTGCGACCGGACAATTTCATCCCGCCGAACGACTATGGTGTATGGCGGGCGACCGGCGAGCTGGCATACGGCCTGACGCCCGACATCACCGCTATCGCCAGCGGCAGCTGGTTCGAGACAGTCGACAATGGAATTGTCGACGACAGCTGGATCGCCAGTGCCGGGGTGCGCACCGGCCTCGGGCGGTTTGCGCTCAAGGCGGACCTTGCCGCGCAGGACGGGGGCGGTTTTGCCGCAGGTGCTGGGATTGCCGGGCGGTTCGGCAATTCGGCAGTCACGCTGAGCCATGTCGAATATTCCAGCGGCTTTATCGACGAGACCCGCAGCCTTACGGCGGAACCCCTCACCCGCTCGACCGAGCTGGACCTCAACACCTCGCTCAATGTGGGCGATCCGGTGACCGGACTGTCGATCCCGCTGACTGCCCGCATCCGTCATTTCGAGACCGCTGCCGGGCGCGCGCAGACCAATGCCGCGCTGCGCGCTTCGACGCGCACATCGAATTTCCTGGTTTCCAACACGCTCGAATATTCGCGCACCTCTGCGCCGCAGGTCGAAACATTGTCGCAGCTGTTCGGCAATTTCGATCTCGCGACGGCGGGCCGCTCCAAAACGCGCGGACGTCTCTCTCTCGGATATCGCGTGCTGCCCGAGCCGGACCTCATATCGGCCTCGCTCGAGGCCGACCACGCGATTGACCAGGATACGGCCATTCGCGGCTCTCTCAGCTACAACTTCGAGAGCAAATCGGCGCAGGTCGGGCTTTCGGCGGTGCGCGATTTCGACCGCTTCACCCTCGCGCTCGACGGGAATTACGGCTTTCGCGACGACAACTACTCGCTTGGCCTGCGGCTTGGCTTCAGCTTCGGGCGCGATCCGCTGAAGGGCAATTTCTTCATCGCACGCCCCGGACTTGCCAGTGCCGGCGGCGTATCCGCGCGCGCCTTCCGCGATATGGACGGCGATGGCCGGTTCGGCCCCGGCGACAGCGTTTTGCCCGAGGTGGATTTCATTGCCTACAACCAGACGGCAACCTCTGGCGAGGACGGCATTGCCCGCCTTACCCGGCTGGGCGAAGGGCGCGGGGTCACCCTCCAGGTCGATCCCACCACCCTGCCCGATATCGATCTCGCCCCGGTGCGCAAGGGTATCGAAATCGTGCCGCGCCCCGGCCGGATCCACGCCACCGATTTCCCCATCGTGGCGCTGAGCGAAGTCGATGGCACAGTCACATTCCACCAGGACGGGCGCGAGCGGGGCGTTTCGGGCGTGCGGCTGCAACTGCGCAATGCCAGCGGCAAGATCGTCGATTACGCCCGCACCGAAATCGAGGGATATTATTTCTTCGAACGCGTGCTGCCCGGCCACTACACGATCGAACTCGACCCCGAACAGTCGGCCAGGCTCAAGCTGTGTGCGGACCGCGAATATGCTCTCGATGTCGGCTACGAATCAGACCTGCTCAGCCGCGATATCGACATCACCGTCTGCCAATAGGTCAGATCGGCACGGCGGTGTCGAACTTCAGCTTCTCCATCGCGAAACTGGCCGAAACATCCGACATCTTCACCGCATCGATCAGCTTGCGATAGACCCGGTCATAATCCGCCACGTCGCGCACCAGCAGTTTGAGCATGTAGTCGGTTTCCCCTGCGAGCCGGTAAATCTCGACCACTTCGGGCAGCGCGGTCGATGCCCGCGCGAACTGTTCGAGCCATTCTTCCGAGTGGTCACTGGTCTTCACTCCGACGAAGACAGTCATCCCCAGGCCCACCTTCTCCGGATCGATCAGCGCCACGCGGCGGGCGATGACACCCGCCGCCTCGAGCCGCTTGATCCGCCGCCAGACCGCATTGGTCGAAAGGTTGAGCATATCCGCCAGCACTTCCAGAGAACGCGTCGCATCGGTTTGCAACGCACGGAGAATGCGGCGATCATTTTCATCAATATTTTCTAATTGTGAAGACATAAGATAGAAATTATCACAATCTAAAGCCACATTCCATCGGTTTAGGTGATGACTTCCCACCGTGCTGCGATCATTATCTCGTGATGCTGAATCCACTTTCCCCCGCCTTGCAACCTGCCCCGTCCTGTGCGTTCACCCGCATCGAAGCCGCTGTGGGCAACACCCCGCTGGCGCATATTCGCCTGAGTTTTCGCGGCCGCCCGATCGAAATCTTCGCCAAGGCGGAGATGTACAACCTTTCGGGCAGCATCAAGGACCGGATGGCGCTCAACATCCTGCGCCGCGCCCGCGCATCGGATGCCTTGCGACCGGGTCAGCCAATCGCCGAGGCGACCAGCGGCAATGCGGGCATCGCCATCGCTGCGATCGGCTGTGCGCTGGGCCACCCTGTCACCATCTTCATGCCCGACTGGATGAGTATCGAACGTCGCCAGCTGATCGCCAGCTATGGCGCAGAGGTCCGGCTCGTCTCACGCGAGGAAGGCGGTTTCCTCGGCTCGATCGCGGCGGCGGAGAAACTGGGGGCGGACGAAGGTTATTTCCTCCCGCGCCAGTTCTGCAACGAAGACAATTGCTGTGCGCATGCAAGCGGCACCCTGCCCGAAACCTGGGCCCAGATGGAGCGCGTCGGGGCACGCCTGTCCGGCTTCGTCGCCGGGGTCGGTACCGGCGGCACGGTGATGGGGGCAATGCGCTTCCTGCGGGAAAAGGATGCGACGATCCCGGTCCACCCGGTCGAACCCGCTTCCTCTCCTACCCTCTCGACCGGGCACAAGGTCGGCCAGCACCGGATGCAGGGAATATCCGACGAGTTCATCCCGGATATCGTCAAGGTCGACCAGCTCGATCCGATCATCGCGGTCGAGGATGGCGACGCGATCCTGATGGCGCAGCGGATCGGGCGCGAGCTTGGCCTTGGCGTGGGCATTTCGAGCGGGGGCAATATCCTTGCCGCGGTGCTCGCTGCCGACATGCAGCAGGGCGAGACGAAGATCGCCACCGTGCTGGCGGACAATCACATGAAATATCTGTCGACCGACCTGATGCGCGAGGAACCGGTCAAACCGGGATATCTCACGCCGGACATCACGCTTGACGAGCTGACGATGATCCCCGGCTGATCGCCAGGCCTGCCCCAAAAACTCAGGATGCAGTGGCAACCATGTTGCGGCTGCCGCGCTGCTCGGTCCAGACCTCGAGTGCCTCGCCCGCCCGCTCGCTGCACACATGCAGCGGCAGGGAATCGAACGCCGGTGACTGGCCACGAAAGGCAAAGCTCCGCAGGTTCCGGCCAAGATCCTGCCTGGCCCGGGCGGCAAGGATCGTTGCCTGCAGGGGACCATGCACCACCAGCGCCGGGTAGGCTTCCTCACCTGTCGCATAGGGCCGGTCGTAGTGGATGCGATGCCCGTTCATCGTCAGCGCGGAATAGCGGAACAGCATTACCGGATCCGGCATGACGGTTTGCGGATCGCCCGCTGCGGGCGCCGTATCGGCACCAGCAGGCATGGGCATCGCAGCACTCGCCGCCTCGCGATAGACGAGATCCTGCTCTTCGATCACGGCCAGGCCGCTCTCACCCGAAATCCGGTGTTCGAGCGTGACGAAAACAAGCGGCCCGCTGCGGCCTGACTTTGCCGCGATGGATTTGATCTCCGTGATCTTCTCGACCCGCTCGCCGAAATGCAGCGGCTGCCGGAATTCCAGCCTGCCGCCAGCCCACATCCGCCGGGGGAGCGGGATCGGCGGCAGGAAACCACCCTTGGCCGGATGGCCGTCCTCGCCCAGTTCCTGCGGCTCGCGCACGTCCCAGAAATGGAGCCAGTGGTGAAGCTGCGGCAGTTCGCCCCCCGCTTGGCCTGCGCCCGGCATACCCAGCGCGCGCAGCAGTGCATTGCTGCGCAGCGGATCGAGCGTGTCGGTGACGACCTGCTGCCTGCCAACCCATGCTGCAAATTCGCTGTCCATCGCCACGCCCCCTTCAGTCATCCGCCCCGGCATGACTGGCCTGCACCAGATCGCGCGCGATCACCTTGATTGCCAGCGTTTCCTCCGCCCCTTCGAAGATCGACAGCACCCGCGCATCGAGCCAGTAGCGGCTGACGGCGGTTTCTTCGGCATAGCCCATGCCGCCATGGATCTGCAGCGCCTCGCGCGTGATGCCCTCGGCCGCGCGGCAGGCGATCAGCTTGACCAGGCTGGCGGCCATCGTGCCGCCGCCCTGGTCGATTTTCCGCCCCACCCCATAGGCAAGGTGGCGGCATGCGGCATAGCGTGCGGCCATCCGCGCCAGCTTGACTTGCGTCAGCTGGCGACTGCCCAGCGTATCGCCGAACACCTTGCGCTGGCCCGAATATTCGATCGCCGCGTCGAGAGCCGCGCGCATCACGCCCAGCGCCCGCCCGGCGGTTTGCAACCGCCCGCCCACCATGCCCGCCATCGTCAGGTAGAAGCCGCGCCCCAGCCCGCCCTCCTCGCCGATCACATTGGCATCGGGCACGAAAAAATCCTCGAACGCCAGCTCGAACGAATGCATCCCGCGATAGCCGATGGTCGGGATCGCCCGTCCGGCGAGCACACCGCCGCCCGGCTGTTCGATGCGGAACTCATGCCCGTCGAACGAAGGCTTTTCGACCAGCAACAGGCTGAGCCCGCGATGGCCGAGCGACAGGTCGGGGTCGGTCCGGGTCACTGCCATCAGCACCTGCGCCTTGCCGACAAAGGTGCACCATGTCTTCGCGCCATTGAGCTGCCAGCCGCCCTCAACCTTTGTTCCGCGCAGACGCAGCCCTGCGACATCGGAGCCATAGTCCGGCTCTGTAATCGCGATCGCACACAGCGGATCGCCCGCTGCGATACCCGGCAGCCATTTCTGTTTCTGGGCCTCCGTCCCCCCGGCGAGCAGCGCGCGGCTGAGGATTTCAGGCCGGGTAATCAGGCTGCCCGCCGCTGCGAGCGAGGCATGCGACAATGCCTCTGTCACCGCGATCAGCAGCGCGTTGTTCTCGCTATCGCCCGCCGCATACCCGCCATAGCTCTCGGGGATAGAGAGACCGAATGCCCCCATCTCGCGCATCGGCTGGAGCAGGTCTTCGGGCACGGTAAGGTCGCCGCGATGGATATCCTCGGCCAGCGGCGCAACCACATCGCGTGCGAACCGGGCGAAGCTGGCGCGGGCGAGTTCGACATCCTCTTCGAGCTGCACCTGCCCGAAGCTGTCATCCCCCGCGACGATACGCGTACCGAGTTCGGCAAGGAAACCGGACCGCGCCCCGCCCGCCCGCGCCTCGACATAGTCCGGGTCGGAACGCAGGGCTGCCAGTTCTGCACCCTCAACGCCGAGGCCAAGAAACACACCATCTAGCCGCTCGACCGCGAATTGCAGCGCGTCTGCCGCGAATACCGTCGCCAGGCTGCGGTCCAGCGCGGTGCGTGCGCCGTCGAGCAAGGCCCCCGCCGCCGCCAGCTCTGCATGGATCACCGCCAGCTCATATGCACAGGACTGGTGCCCGTCGAACAGCGCATTGTCGAAACGGCCCCCGGCATGGCTTTTGTCTGCCAATGCGTGAACCGCACGGTCGAACTGTTTGCCCATCGCGGCCAGCGCACGCCCTGCAGCGGCATGCGAACGATCTTCAGAAATTCCAGACGCGGTCACAAGAAATCCCGGGCAACCAGCGCCCGAAACCGGCGCTCTCGTGAGCCTAGCCGCATGGCGCGCAGTGTCTACCATTTTGCCGACCCGCTCGGTTCTCCGGCCTTGACCGGAACTCAGAACATCGCCTTGAGGCCCACCAGGACGGCCGCATCGGGAACCCTCCGGGCAGCCAGGTTATCCTGACCGTCGCCTCCCAGCTCGCTCGACCAGTCGAAACCGACATAGGGCTGCACGAGAGCAGAAGCGCGATACCTCAGGCGCAGACCCAGCGAGACATGCGAGCCTTCATCCGGGGCGCCTGCATCGTGGATCGCCAGGTCCAGTTCGGCGCGGGGCTGGAGAATGAGCGATCTGCTTATTCGGACATCGTGCTCGGCCTCCAGTCGGGCAGCGATGTCGCCTTCGGTTGAGACGAATATCCGCGCATTGGTCTCGATCCAGTAGGGCAGCAGCCCCTCCGCACCCAGGACCAGATGCGTCCGGTCGCTCTCCTCGCCAAAGTCCTGCCGCAGGCCTGCATGCAGGTCGAACCACGGGTTGATCGCATGGCGCCACACGGCCTGTGCTTCTCCATGCCTGACATCCCCGTCGATCAGCCCGGTGCCTTCGGTCGAGAGCACCAGTCCGTCGATATCCCCGCCAACGCGGTATTCGGCATCCCAGACATAGCTGTCCGCGCCACCTCCGATCCGGGCGTCGAGACGATCTATCGAGAAGCGCGATACGAGGAGTGCGCCATGCGAACGGATCACTTGCGCGCGCGCCTCTGCCATTTCCTCTTCATCCCAGTAGAGATCGGCGGCATGGGCCGGGCCTTCGAGAGCGCGGACATCCGCGTCGCGCTTTGGCGGGCTCTCTCCCTGTGGCCCGGCGGGCGGCGCATGGCCTGCATGCCTGCTGTGGTCGACCGGCGGAGCCTCCGGCGTTTCTGCCTCTGCTTCCCCGGTCGACTCCATGGTCGACTCCATGGCCGTATGCGAGCCATGCGACATATGCCCGCCATCCTGCGCGAAGGCAGCGACCGGCGCCATGAGGGGCAACATCGCAAGCGAGAGAGAACGGGTAGCGATCATTGCCCTTCTCCCATGCTGTGATGGCTGTGATCGTCCTGCCCCGCATTTCCATGATCGCGATGATCCCCATGATCTCCATGGTCCATGTGGCGATCTGCCGGCCTGGCATCGAGCGGCCGCACCGTGACGACCCGCATCATGCCTGCATGCATATGAAGCAGCAGGTGGCAATGAAACGCCCAGTCACCCGGCTCATCGGCGGTCAGGTCGAAACTCGCCGTGCCTCCCGGCTGGACGGTGATCGTGTGCTTCTTCGGCTGGCGCGCACCCTTGCCGTTGACGATCTCGAAGAAATGGCCGTGGAGGTGGATCGGGTGCGTCATCATCGTGTCGTTGACGAGTTTCACCCGCACCCGCTCGTCACGCGCCAAACGGATCGGATCGGGATTCTCGCTCAGCTTCTTGCCGTCGAAACCCCACATGAAGCGTTCCATGTTGCCGGTCAGGTGCAGTTCGAGCAGCCGTTCGGGTGGACGGGTGTCTGCATTGTCCGCTGGCGCTTCGAGATCGCGATAGTTGAGCACGCGATGGCCGACATCTTCCAGCCCGAGCCCGGGATAGCCTGTGCGATCGACCGGCATCGGTGAAACCATGTCTACTCCGGGGGTCAGCGGGAAATCGACAAGCGATGCATCGCGCATCGAATGATCCATCCCGCCGCCGGATTTCGGCTTGGATGCCTGTGCTTCGGGCATTGCATGGCCAGCGTGCTGCCCGGCGCCATGACCGCCGCCCATTCCCATGTCGATCGGCTTGAGCGTCGGCCGCTTGCGCAGCGGCGGGACCTCGCCGACCAACCCCGCGCGCGGCGCGAGTGTGCCGCGAGCCATCGCCCCTCGATCGATGCTCTCCGCAACGATCGTGTAGGGCCGCTCGTCGGGAATCCGCACGATCATGTCATATGTCTCGGCCGGGGCGATCTGGAACTCATCGGTCTCGACCGGCTTCACATCCTGCCCATCGACCGAAACAACCTCCAGCGGGAGACCTGGAATCCTGAAGTTGAAGATCGACATTGCGGACGCGTTGATCAATCTCAGCCGGACCCGCTCACCCGGGCGAACGATACCTGTCCAGTTCTCGTCCGGCGAATGCCCGTTCATAAGATAGGTGTAAGCCGATGCGCCGATATCGGCGATGTCGGTGGGATCCATTCGCATATCGGCGAACATGCCGTTCATCCGCTCAGGGATGCGATCCTCGCTGGAAAGCGATTGCTTGTCGCGATTGAAGAAGCCGCCTTCCTGCTTCAATCGCTTGTAGAGGATATGCGGGTGGATGAAGGAGTAATCCGACAGCACGATCACATGTTCGCGGTCCGCCGGATTGGGCTGCATGCCTGCCGGATCGATCACGATCGGGCCGTAGTGCCCCAACTGCTCCTGCAAGCCCGAATGGCTATGATACCAATATGTCCCGCTTTGCCGGATCGGAAATTCGTATGTGAATGTCTGCCCCGGCCGGATACCGGGAAAGCTGACCCCGGGGACACCGTCCATGTGAAACGGGACCAGCAGACCATGCCAGTGGATGGATGTGTCTTCACCCAGGTGATTGGTCACCCGCATGCGGAAGTTCTGTCCTTCCTTGAGCCGGATCAGCGGGGCGGGAAGGACACCGTTTGCGGTAACCGAGTGCCCTTCCCGCCCGTCGAGCATGAAGCGGGTATCGGCGATGGTCAGTGCAAGATCCTCGCCCGACAGGATCGAAAGATCCTTGGACGCGAGCCCGTGCGTGCCGCTGCGTGCCCAAGCGGGCAAAAGCGGGGTCAGCGCCAGCGCGCCGGTGCCCGCAATTGCGCCGCCCAGCAAGGCGCGACGGCTGGTATTCGAATTCAACATGGCAAGTTCCTCCGCGCCGCAGGGGCGCAGCCTGATTCCGGAAAGGCGTGATGGATTCGGCGCGTCAGGCCGAAACCCTCAGCCCTTTGGCGGGGGGAGGAGCAATGTCGGCTCGATTCCGGCAAGCGATACTGTCATGCTATCCGGCTGTGGCAGGGAACGGAGCCGGAATGGCTGGTCGGCATACAAATCGTCCACCGTTATGCAGGCACACGCCATCGCGCAGGACGCGCCCTTGGCAACCTTGCCATGTTTTCCGAGGTCACCATGTCCCTCGTCATCGCCGACCTGCTCTTGCGCCATTGCCATCGCGTCGCAATGCGCGGTGGAAACCGGCGCGCCGTGAAGTTCCTGGGCACGCAGGTGAACCATCGAAAAGCTTGCAACGAGCAGCAGGGCGATGCCGAACAACCGCATTATCGCGTGTTGTCTGGGCAGGCAGGCAAGCGGGCTGTTCATGCCTGCAAGCCTTGCAGGAAAACGGCAGGACGCCAAGGGCCGTGCCGAGAAATCATCAACTGCTCCAGCCAGCCGCGATTGCCTCACCCTTCTCGCGCGCAAGGTCGACCACCGGCGCGCGCCCTTTCAGCATGCGCTCGACCGCTTCCTTGGGGGCAGTTTCAGGGAGTCCGGCGTTGAAAGGCGGGTCAGGAGCGTATTCGATAATCAGCTGATAGCGCATCGCGTCTTCGGGGCTGCGTATCCTGGCGGCCAGGGTCAGGCCGAAATCGATCCCGGCAGTGACGCCCCCGCCGGTCATCCGGTTGCCGTCAATGACCACGCGTTCGTGAACCGGGGTGGCACCGTAGATGGCGAGTTGGTCATGCACGTTCCACAAGGTAGTGGCCTTGTAGCCCTTTAGCAATCCGGCCGCCCCCAGCAGCAGGGCCCCCGTACACACGCTCGTCACATATTTGGCGCGCGAACCCATGTCGGCCAGAAAAGCCAAGACTTCGGGATCGTCCAGACAAGCAATCGTCCCGTCGAGTCCACCCGGAACGAACAGAATGTCAACGTCCTTCGGGCATTCGGCAAAACTGGTAGAAGGAAACAGCGGAACACCGATCTCTGAAACAACCGGTTCGTATTTCTTCCACACGAGATGCATTTCGGAATGCATCAGGTTGAACACGGTCATCGGGCCGACAAGGTCCTGCATCACCAGTTTTGGGTGGATCAGCATCGCGATCACGGGCTTGCCTTCGCCGCGTCCCGGGTAACCGAGTACTCCGTGACCTGCGACCCTGGCCCGGCCATCGGGGGACGCTGCGGCGCCTCCCGTCATACCGTGCCCCGGCCCATGGCCCGCGCCATGCGTCTGGCCGAATGCCGGGGCGGCGGCCATTGCCCCCAGCGTGCCAATCGCGGCCCCGCGAAGGAAATCTCGTCTTTGTCCTGTCATCTCACGCCTATCCGTCGCTCGTACAATACCCACTTGCAGGGGCGCGCCACGATCGTGACGCGCCCCTGCTGCTCACGTCTCCGATGCGCTAGAAGTTATAGCGCAGATTTACGCCAAACTCACGCGGACGCCCCACGTCGAGCTGGCTGACGCCAATCAGCGATTCTCGACGTGCGAAGTCGATGCCGCCGATGAAATAGGTCTTGTCAGTGACATTTGTTGCGAATGCCGCCAGACTCCACCTATCATCCGGCGCATTGTACTGAATTCGAGCGCTCAATGTCCCGTAGCCGTCCAGCAACACGGAATTGCCGTCGGTCGAAGTAGTCGATTGCTTGGAACGATAATTGTAGCTCAAGCTCGGCGTGACGTTGCCCTCTCCGATGGGAATTTCATATGATCCTCCAACGGTGTAGGTCCATTTTGGCGAACGCAACACACGGCTGCTTTCCGACACACCCGTGGCAGAACCTACATCGTCATATTGCGATTCGAGATAGCCAAGGTTGCCCTGAAGCTTGAGCCCATCGACCGGAACGATGGCTGTCTCAATTTCAAGGCCGGTTCGGTGCGCCTTGCCGACATTCTGGATATAGACGACGTTAGTGGCTGTGTTCAGTGCCGTGAGTTGCTGATCCTTGTATTCCATGTGGAAACCGGTCACGTTAAAACGAACCCTTCGGTCGAGCAGGTCGGTGCGGATACCCGCTTCGTAGTTCCAGACTGTCTCCGGGTCGTAGTTTCGGCTCGAATAGTCGACAGGGCCCGATGTCAGCACGTTTATGCCGCCACTGCGGAAGCCCTTGGTCACTGCCGCATAGGTCATGACAGTCGGCGACCACTGATATTCGACCGAAACCCGCGGTGAGAAATCATCCCAACTGCCTTGGCCGCTACCGCTATAGCCAGTCACCAGATGGTTTGAAGTCGCCTCCTTCTTGTCCTTGCTGTAGCGAAGGCCGCCGGTGATCGACAGTTGTTCAGTTACGTCAAAAGTCGCCTGCGCAAACGCCGCGTAGCTATCGACCTTCTGTTCTTGGTTCGTCCGGCGAGGCGCAGGGAACTGCGAATCAAAGGCAGTATTGACCGTTGTGAAATCATACGGCGTTTCGCGCAGGTAATAGACGCCAAGGACATAGTTCAAGCGGCTGTCTACTGCGGAGCCCAGAACTTGAAGTTCCTGTGAAAACTGGTCAAGCGAACGATCATTGCGGATGTCGTAAACTGAGAAACCGGTGCCATCCCAATCGTTCTTCGAAGTTACGTCTGCTCCCATGTAGCTGGTGATGGATTTGACAGTCAGCGCGTCAGACAGATCTGCAGACAATACCGCAGACAACATGTAGCCATCGTAGCGATAGCCGGTGTCGTCACCTCCATAACGGGTATGATTGTCGGGGCTGACATAGCGCGAGTCGAACGGAATGCCCGTCTTGGTCGTGAATCGAACGATGAAAGTGTCATTGGGGTCAATGAAATCGGTAATGTATGCCCGCCCGTTGTTCTTGGAAACCGTCTTGCTGGCAGACAGGTCCAGCGTCACTGAATCTCCGAGCAACGCGCGAACCTGAAGGCGACCGTAGCGGACATCTTCGTCCCCATCCTTTATATCATCCGCCACGTGGTCAAGAAAGCCGTCCCGGTTGAGGGCGCCAAACGTTGCCTTGACAAAGAGCGATTCAGAAAGTGGGATGTTGACCGATCCCTTGACGTCCAGCCGGTCATAGCTGCCGATGGTCCCATCAATGAATCCGCTGAATTCGTCGTCGGGCTGCTTGGTAATGTACCGTATTGCCCCGCCGATCGTGTTCTTGCCGAAAAGCGTTCCCTGGGGGCCACGCAAGACTTCGATGCGATCTACGTCTATGATTGACAGGAAACTGGCATCGCTGCGGCTCATGTAGACATCATCGACGTATACGCCGACACCTTGGTCGAAGGTGATCCCGGAACGGTCCTGGCCAATCCCTCGAATGAAGAAGCCGCCATTCTGCCCACCCGTTGCAGACTGGCTACCTGCCATCACGTTGGGCGCAAGAGCGCCGATGTCCATCAGATTCTCGACATTCTGTTCACGCAACTGGTCTGCGCTGATCGCAGAGATCGCAAGCGGTGTACTCTGCAAACTTGTTTCACGCTTCTCGGCAGTAACGATGATCTCAGGAATGCCGCCCGCCTCTTCCTCCGGGGGAGCCTGTTGTGCGTGTGCCGGCATGGCCGTTGCTGCCAGAGCCATTGCGATGGCACCGACCGAGGCGCTTCGAAGCGCACGAGAATCAATTTGTGAAAACCTCATCTTTGTTTCCCCTTACGTTCTGGCCCGTGATGAGGCCAGCGGGCGCCTGCAATCCATGCACGACGCCGTTTCTAACTATCTCCCTGCCCAGATTGCCCTCGTTCACCTGATTGCAGTTGGAACGAATAGCAACACGGTGTAACGTATTACGTGACAGACTCTCATATTATGTCAAGCGCGATTGTGCACAGCGAGGCGGGCGGCTCCGCTCAAATGCATATTCGTCAGCTGTTTCGGCACAGAAAGGCACCGAATTTCATGATGACAGACACCATGGGCAAGCCGGCCGAGACAATCAGGAAAACGATCCTCCGGCGGCGGATCGAATCAAACGCAGCACTGGCAACCCATGACCGGGCGCGATTCGAGGACACGCTCGATCCGCGCTATGTCGCCCTGCCAGGGTCCCACGGACTGCCGGTCGGGCGGGACGCGTTGGTCAAAGCGCTGTGGCGTGACCTGACGAGCGGCACGCTGGCGCACATCATACGCCAGCCTACAGAGGTGCTGGTCGGAGAATGCCTGCAACGGGTGGCAGAGCGCGGGAGCTGGTCCACTTCGCACGAGGATGCTGAACAGCGAACGGGCGTCTATCTTGCCACATGGGTAACCGACGCGAACAAGCAATGGCACTTGCTCAACGAATGCTTCGTCACACTGGCGCAGCACCCTCTCGAGGAATAGCCATATTCCGATTTAGGATCGTTATACGCAACATTGTCTTGCATGTTGAGACATAATCCTCCAGTGGCGAGCCAGTAAGCAGGTTTGAGGGCACTCGCCGATTGCGCAGGCCCGCAGTTCGATCAAAAAGGGAAGAAATGGTGCAGACGGGCAACGAGAGCGGAAAAACGGGCGGCGACCTCCTTGTCGAAGGGCTTGAACGCTGGTCGATCGATCAATTGTTCGGCGTGCCCGGCGTCCAGCTTGACCAGCTTTTCGATGCCATCCAGCGCAAGCCGGATGCCCCCCGCGTTTACCATTGCCGCCACGAGCAAGGCGCGGCCTATATGGCGTTCGGCTATGCCATGGCGACGGGCAAGCCGGGTGTATGCGCGATCGTGCCCGGTCCAGGCGTGCTTAACGGCGGGGCTGCGCTAGCAACGGCATGGGCCTGCAATGCCCGCGTACTTTGCCTGACCAGCACCATCAACAGCGCCTTCCACGGGCGCGGGCTCGGGGCGCTGCACGAAATAGAGGACCAGACGGGCCTGCTGCGCGGCCTGACCAAATGGACGGCGCGCGCGCGCCATGCGAGCGAGATACCCGGCCTGGTGGACGAGGCGTTTCGGCAGCTTCTCTCAGGACGCCCGCGTCCCGTGGCATTGGAGATTCCGCCCGATATCCTCGCACAGCGCACCAATGCTGCCTATCCCGCCGCGCTTCCCTCGATAACGAAGCCTGCGGTTGATCCGTCGATGATCGACAAGGCTGCCGAACTGTGCCTGGCGGCAAAGAAGCCGATGATCATCGTAGGCTCGGGCGCGATGGACGCGGGGGATGAAGTTCGCGCGCTGGCCGAGGAACTCCAGGCCCCCATCGTCACCCGCAATATGGGCCGCGGTGTCGTACCCGCAGAAGATCCGTATCACCTGCCCGGAGCTGCCGCGAACGGAATGTGGGCGGATACCGACTGTGTCATCGGGATCGGCACCAGGCTGCAGCAATTGCGCGAGTGGGGCCACGACCCGTCGCTCAGGATCGTGCGGATCGACCTCGACTATAGTGAGACCAACAAGATTGCGCTCGCCGATGCGGCGATCATTGCCGATGCCAGCGATGGCGCGCGTGCACTGGCCGATGCAATCGCCACCCAAAACCCGCAACGCGAATCCCGCCTTGAGGAAATTGCCGCGGTTCGCGGACAATTCGAAAATGCCATCAAGGAAGAGCTTGCACCTCAGATTGCCTATCTCGACGCGCTTCGTTCGGAGATGGCCGATGACGATGTGCTCGTGGATGAAATGACGCAGGTCGCCTATGTCGGTCGCTACGCGTTCCCGGTCAAGGCGCCGCGCAGTTTCGTGCACTCGAGCTTCCAGGGCACGTTAGGCTATGGTTTCGCAACGGCGCTGGGCGCGCAGGTCGGTGCGGGCGATCGCCAGGTCATCTCGATCAATGGCGATGGCGGCTTCATGTATACCATGCCTGAACTGGCGACCGCCATGCTCCACGATATCCACTTGATTGCGATCGTATTTACCGATGGCCACTTCGGAAATGTGAAACGCATCCAGGCATCTGCCTATGGCGGGCGCCACATCGCCTGCGAGCTGCACAATCCGGACTTTGTCGCCCTGGCGCAAAGTTTCGGCATGGCAGCCCTGCGAGCGGAAGGGCCGGAAGGCTTGCGGATGGCCTTGCGTGAGGCGAAGCAGGTGAAGGGGCCGGTCCTGATAGAATGCCCGGTCCATGACGAAGAATTCCCGTCGCCCTGGAAGCATATCCATGGGCGCAAGGTGCGATAGGAATCCCGGCATGTCCGCAACGCAGCGCAGGCCCACCGAACAGACGATCGACATCCTGCGCCAACTGGTGGCCTTTCCAACGGTCTCGCGCGATCCCAACGATGCCCTGATCGAATGGGTGCGCGAATATCTGGCAGGACATGGGATCGAAAGCCGGATCACGCGGGGGGCGGAACCCGGCAAATCGAACCTGTTTGCCACCATTGGCGATGGCGATGGCGGTATCGTCCTCTCCGGACACACCGACGTCGTCCCGGTCGACGACCAGAACTGGAGCACCGACCCCTTCACCCTTACCGAGCGTGACGGCCTGCTTTACGGGCGCGGGACCTGTGACATGAAGGGTTTTGTCGCGGTCGCACTGGCCAAGGTTCCCCGGCTCCTGGCTGGCAAACGCACAGCGCCCGTCCATCTCGCTTTCAGCTTTGATGAAGAGATCGGCTGCAAGGGCGCACCGCATCTGATCGCGGACATGGTCAAGGCCGGGATCCGTCCCCGGGGGTGCATTGTCGGCGAACCGAGCAGCATGCGCGCAGTGGTAGGACACAAGAGCGGATCGGTCTTCAACGTCTCCGTCGAGGGGCGTGAAGTGCACAGTTCACTCGCACCGCAGGGCGTGAATGCGCTTGAATATGCTGCGCGGCTCATCTGCCACATTCGCGAAGTCGCAGAGCGGTTGCAGCGAGAAGAGGAACGGCATGAAGGCTATGAAGTGCCCTTCTCAACGCTGCAGACTTGCGTAATCGAGGCTGGCCATGCCGCGAACGTGGTCCCGGCGCGATGCGTGTTCCGGTTCGACATGCGCACGCTGCCATGGACCGACCAGGCTGCCCTGCTGGATGAAATCCGCAACTTCGCCGACGAAGTGCTGGTGCCGGAAATGCGAGCAATCGCGCCGGAAGCGGCGATCCGGATCGACCGGAAAGGCAGCGTTCCGGGCTTTTCGATCGATGAGGACGACCCACTGGTCCGTTACGTCCAGCGCCTCGTCGGGAGCAATGCGGAGCCGGGGCACGTCACCTTCGGCTCTGAAGCAGGCCTGTTCAGCCAGGCCGATGTGCCCAGCATAATCTGCGGCCCAGGCTCGATAAGCCAGGCACACAAGCCCGACGAATATGTCGCGCCGGAGCAGCTTGCCCTGTGCGAAGATTTCATCGACCGGCTGGCCGATACGGACATCGATTAGCCCGCGTCAGTTGCCAATATATTCGGGCATCAGGGGGGAAATCGCCCCTTCGGCATACTGGCTCTGGATGAGCTCGGCGACTTCCTTGATCGGCCTGACAAGGTCGCCTGCCGGTTCCGGGATCAGCAAGGTAGACGACAAGATTACGCCAAACGTTGCGCAGATCAGCCCGTCAGGTTCGAAAATCGGCACGGCAATCGAGCCCAGGCCGTTCCCGCGCGTATCCACTTCGAAATCGACGCCAAAACGGGCAAGGTTCTCCTGCACCCGCGGGGGCGTGGGTTTTTGCTGTTCGAAGTAGTGGATCAACCGTGCCGACGGGGATGCAGGCAACTGCAGCAATGTGCCCGGATGGATCATCACCCCCGGCTCATGCAGGCTGGGAGCAGATGCCACGACCATCGCACCGCCGCGCGTGGGCGTCGCAAGCAGCGCGGTGTGCCCTGTCGCCTGGCACAGATCATGTAGATATGGGCGCGCGATTTCGACGATATTGCTGCGATAAACCGCAGCGCGACCGAATTTCAGCAGCTTGCGCCCGAAGACATAGCCTTCCGCACCGCCTTGCGCGCGGTCGACCAGACCCAGCGCGGTCAATGTCTGCAAGTGGCGCGAGACCCGCGCCTTGGTCATATCGAGGTGGCGAGCGAGCTCGGTTACGCGGACCGGATCGGTCGATTCGGTCAGAACCTCGAGTATCCTTACCGCAACTTCTACACTCTTGACGGTCGCCACCGGCTCAAATTCCCCTGCCTTGCGCATAGCCAGTGCCCCTGCCCGTTAGCATATCGTCGGGTCGCACAGCGCCATGCCATGGCGGCGACGATACGTCGGCCGCTGGCCGTCCCTAGCGCGCCGAGGGCGCAGGGGGAAGAGCCAGCCGCTCTGTGTCAGTTCCAGCGAACGAAAGCACAGGAAGACCCCGTCCCGCCTTCCGTCCGATAGAGCTTCTGGTAGTCGACGACTTCCATCGCCAAACCTGCTGCAGCCGATGCCGCCGAAGTCGCGATCCAGCTCTTGCATTCGGATGTCCCCGTCATCAGTTCCGATTGCGGGATCGAGCGCAGGCGGTCGCGGTCATCCTCGGCCATGGCGCGAAGAAAATCGCGGTCCCATTCCTCATCGACAACAAAATGCGTCAGGCCGCCGGTTGTCAGCAATGCAATCCGTTCCGGGCCATCCCAACCGGCAATCGCTTCGGCAAGCGCTGCACCAAAGTCGTAGCAGCGCGCAGCAGTTGGCGAGTTGTCATAGTTCCAGCAGTTCACATCGACCGGGACCTGCGGGACAATGTGATCACGCATGATGTTGTTGTAGAGAAAACCATAGGCGTGCGGCATGCCGTAGAGCAGGGATTTCGCGCCGGTGACGGTCGGTTTCTGATGGCAGATGGTGACATCGAAACCATGCCCGCCAACCAGTTGGCGTGCGAGATGCAGGCCAAGCTCACGATGGCCCGGAAATACCTTTTCCGCTTGCGGAAGATGGCCGTGATCCGAAATCGCGATACCGACCGGCAGTCGGCCTACCTGTTCCTGCGTGCGCGGCATGTTGCGGATCTCGTCGGCCGCAATCACCGAAAAGGACGGGACGAAATCGGTGAAAATCTCGTGCTGGTCGTTGCCGACGATGATCACCGCATCGGGCCGCGCCTCGACGAAAGCGTCGTGCAGGCGATCCATCGCGGCAAAACTCGCCTCCAGCGCCGCCTCGCGCACGGGCATCGCGAGCAGCTCTGCAAGGTTCTCTTCGCTGCGCGCCGCTTCAAGCTCTGCATATGGCAGCTTGCGACCCTTGAACCACAGCGGAATCCCATCGCCCCGATCACGCTCGGCACGGATATCCCAGTCAGCGGCCACAGTATGCAACTGGGGGGTGTGCGCACATCCGATTGCCAAGACGATTTCGGCCATAGTCCCTTGTTGCCCTTCCTAATATGTATCGCTATACGAGATTTAATCTCGTATATAGTGACATTGGAGGTATGACAACGTGCGATTGGCGACCTATGCGAAGAACGCTTCAGCACGAACCGGGCTGGTGCTGAGCAATGGCAGCGTGCTCGATCTGGTCGGCGCGGCCGAGGGGAAGGACGCGTCACTGGTCGCTTCGATGTCCGTCATAATCGAGCACGAGCGGCAAGCACTGGACTTGATAGCCGATCTGGCCGCAAGCAATCGTGGCGACCATTGTCAGGCGATCGAGGACACGACTTTCCTGCCACCATTGCCGGTTCCCAATTCGATCCGCGACTTCTCCAATTTCGAGCTTCACTGCAAGCAAGCGCTCCAGGCCAGCATGCGCATGCGCGCCGCATCGCATGCCGACCCCGCAGCCGAACTGGCGCGACTGGAAGCGAGCGGTGCCTATGCCCTGCCGCCGATCTGGTATGAACGCCCCTATTACTTCAAGGGCAATCGAATGACCTGTTCCGGCCATGGCAGCATGATCAAATGGCCGAACTTCTCGACCACCATGGATTATGAACTCGAATTCGCGGCTGTGATCGGCAGGGGCGGGGTGAACATCAGCGAGAGTGACGCACCGGCCCATATCTTCGGTTACACCATCTACAACGATTTCAGCGCGCGCGACGAACAAGTCCGCGACCAGCAGTTCCGCATGGGGCCCGCCAAGGGCAAGGATTTCGACACTGGCAATGCGATGGGACCGTGGATCGTAACGCGCGACGAGCTACCCGATCCGGACAATCTGGCAATGGAATGCCGGATCAACGGGAAGGTCCAGGGTCAGGGCCGCTCATCGGGTATGCAGTTCACATTTGCCCAATGCGTGGCCTTCGTATCGCGCGACGAGACGCTCTATCCGGGCGATGTCTTCGGTTCGGGTACGTGCGGCAATGGCTGTGGTTTCGAGACCGGGCGTTACCTCGAGCCAGGCGATGTCATCGAACTGGAAGTCGAAGGGATCGGCGTGCTGCGCAACACCATCGGCCCCCGCCCGTAACGACCTGCCGCTGCACCCCGTCAGGCATTGACCGTCAGCTTCCGCGCCGCACGTCTGGCGGCAGCCATCCGGCGCTCGGTCAGCCGCGCCGAACCGGCGCGGAATGCCGATACGACCTGCGGTGGCGCCTTGGCGGGCGAGCCAGCGTCGAACGGAGGGTGCGGGTCATATTCGGTGCCTAGCTGGATTCGCTCCGCTCGCTCATTGCCCCAAAGAAGGGCGGTCAGGGTGAGTGCGAAATCGAGCCCTGCGGAAACCCCGGCACCAGTGACGCGATTGCGATCGGCAACCACCCGTTCCGCCACCGGTTCTGCCCCGAAGATCGGCAGCGCATCCATCATGGTCCAATGGGTGACCGCACGATAGCCCGTCAGCAACCCGGCCGCACCGAGCAGTAGTGAGCCGGTGCAGACCGATGTGATCCATGCAGCGTTTTCGCCGCTGGAGCGCAGGAAGCCGATAAGCTCATCGTCTTCCATCATCGACATCGTGCCCGGTCCCCCGGGAACCAGCACCATGTCGAGCTGTGGGGCATCGGCAAATGTGGTGTCCGGGATCACCCGCATGCCGTTGTCGGCACCGATCGGATCGAGCGTATGCGCGATCAGGTGAATTCGCGCCTCGGGATTGCGCGAAAGGATATCCAGTGGTCCGACGAAATCGAGACTGGTGACCTTCTGGAACAGAACGATCCCGATCGAAAAACCGCCCTCACCCTTCATTGCGATGCCCCTTGGGCAACAGCGGAGGCCTTTTCGCCCTGCCATACCACCGGGCGAACCAGCCAGATCAGCACGGCCGATACGGCCACAAGGCCAACGAACAGGTAAAGTGCAAGGTTGTAGGAGGAGGTGGCATCATACATCCGGCCCATCAGCCACGGCCCGGTCGCCGAACCGAGATTTGCCGTCGCCGTAAACAAACCCAGCAGTACACCCAGATGCCGGGTGCCAAAGGTGTGCCTTGCGATAACCGGCCCGTCGATCATGGCGCTGGCATGGGCCATCGCACGCACAACGATAAAGGCAACCAGCAGGATCACGTTGCCGAGCATCAGCGCGAACAGGGCCGCCAGGGCGAAATTGATATAGAGCACAGCCAATCCCCTGCTCGACGATTTGTCGAGCACACCACCGGCCACGATCCGTCCCGGCATGCTGAGCAGCCCTATTGCCCCAATCGCCAGCGCCGCCATTTCGGTCGAGATACCGGCATCGTTTAACATCAGCACCTGGTGTTGTGTGAAAGCCTGGTCGACGATGGTGATTACGAAGAAGGCGATCGACATCAGCCAGAAATCACGTCCCTTCGCCAATCGGCCAAGATGCACCAACACGCCGACGGGTGCCTGTTTGGCTTCAGCCTCTGCAACGGCTTCCTCGCCAATGCGCAGGCGCAAGAGGCCATAGACCAGCAGCGGTAGCGCGATCAGCCAGATGCCAAGGGAAAGCAACGCCATCGCATAACGCCATCCGAAGTGGGACATCAGCGCTTCGGTGACGACGGGCATGACAACCCCTCCTAGCCCCGTTCCCAACAAGGCAACGCCGGTCGCAGTCCCCTGCGAAGCGTGGAATGTACGCGCCACAAGCACGAAAACGGAAACGATGGCGCATGGTCCGGCCACACCGAGCATGATGCCGATCACATAATAGGTTGTCAGGTCATTGACCCACAGGAACGCTATGCACGCTATCGCCCCGATGGTGATCGATCCCAGCAAGGCGATCCACACACCGATCACGTCAAGCAACCTCCCCACGACAAGGCATGCGATGGCACCGGTGAAATATTTGGCGGAAGCAAGCAGGGTGGCCTGTTCGCGGGTCCAGCCGAATTCCTTGATCACCTCCGGATAGAGGAAGGGCAGCGCATAGGCAGGTGCGGAAAACCCGAAGAACAAGGCAGCAAAGCCGATCAGCAGGTATATCCAGTTGTTGCGGAACTCGTCGCGGAAGGTCTGATCAAACCGGAACATAAGTGTCTCCGCCAAGGAAGCAGGTCACGCGGGCATCACTCACGATTGATCCGCACAGTCTGCAATTGCATGTATTCATCGAGCCCATACGTCCCGAATTCGACCCCCAGCCCCGATTGCTTGGCGCCCCCGAAAGGCACATCGGGCGAGATCGTCGAATGGTCGTTGACCCAGGCAGTGCCGCTTTCCAGCCGCATGGCAAGTGCTGTCGCCCGCTCGACATCAACCGACCACACCGACCCGCCAAGGCCGTTCTCATTGTCGTTCGCCCAGGCGAGCGCCTGCTCGACATCCGTGAAACGGATAACCGGCAGGATGGGGCCGAATTGCTCTTCATCGACCACGCGCGTGCCATTCCCGACATTGGTAACGATGGTCAGCGGGTAGAAGAAACCGCCGCCTTCCATGGGTGTGCCGCCACAGGCGAAGATACCGCCATTGGCCCGCGCATCCTCGGCCAGCTGCGTGACGAAATCAAGCTGGGTCCGGTTTTGCAGCGGCCCGAATTGCGTCTCGGGGTCGTCGCCCGGACCAACCTTCGCCGCCTGCGCCATCCCGACCAGCCGCTCGACCAGTGCATCGTGGACATCATCGTGGACGTAGAGCCGTTTCAGTGCCGCGCATATCTGCCCTGAATTGCCGAAACTCTTGGCAAAGATCCTGGACGCGATCTTGTCGATATCCGCATCCGGCAAGACAATCGCGGCATCATTCCCGCCCAGTTCCAGTGTCAGGCGCTTGAGATTGGCCGCCGCGTTTTCCATGATCGAGCGTCCAGTGGGCGTCGAGCCGGTGAAGACGATCTTGTCGATACCCGGATGAGCAGAGATCAGCCGTCCCATACCGCCCTCCCCCGTGACCGAATTCAGCACGCCTGGCGGAAGGATCGCGTTGGCCACCTGGACCAGCAGCAGCGTTGTCAGCGGAGTGTTGGAGGAAGGCTTGATCACCACGGTGTTGCCCGAAAGCAGCGCCGGCATGACATGCCACACAGCAATCATCACCGGGAAGTTCCACGGCGTGATCGATGCTACAACGCCCAGCGGCTTGCGGCGAACCTCTACCCGGGATGCGCCATCATCCTTGAGCACATCGATCTCAGGTCGCAGCTTGGCGGTCGCCCGCGTCCATGCGATCGAACCGCCGATCTCGCCCGCGGCGCCACCATGGCGTGGTTTGCCTTGCTCCCGCGATAGCAGTGCAGCGAATTCGTCTTTCCGCGCATCGATTGCATCGGCAATGGCTTCAAGCATCGCAGCGCGCTGCTCTATCGGCGTTACCGCCCACGCGGGAAGCGCGGCTCGCGCCGCTGCAACAGCATCGTTGAGCGCATCCTCGTCTGCGGAAGGGCAGCGAGCGAAAGCTGCACCTGTTGCAGGGTCGATGACATCGAAGCTGCTCTTGCAAGCGACGGGCCTGCCGCCAATGATGATGGGCGCGTCGATCATCACAGGTCGAAAATCGCTTCGGCTGTCCCGGAAGACACCTGCGCCGCAGTCGAACTGTCGAGTGCGTTCACACGGCCGAGGCATCCTGCCATGTCGCCGATATTGTGCGGGTAGTCCGACCCATACATCACGCGATCCGCACCGCCCGCCACCTTGATGCACAGCTCAAGCGCGTCCTGCTCATAAACCACCGCATCGTAGTAGATCCGCTGCAGATAGCTCGATGGCTTCTCGCTGATAACATCCGAGCAGGCCGGGATCATTTCATGGCAGCGATCGAGACGCCCCGCGAGATAAGGCAGCGTCGCTCCGCCATGGGCAGCGATAATCTTGAGATTGGGATAGCGATCGAGGAAGCCATCGAAGATCATCCGCGAAATCGCCAGCGTTGTATCGAACATGAAACCGACCGGCGGCACCAGCCCGTATTCGTGCATCTCCATTTCCGCAGCCCCCTGCGGGGCGGTTGGGTGGACAAGAACCGGCAAGCCGAAGTCGTCGATTGCCTGCCAGACCGGTGCAAAGTCGGGCGAGGTCAGGCTCTTGCCATCGACATTGGCACTGACGAAAACGCCAACAGCACCCTGCCCCACCGCTTCCTGCAATACGTCTACTGCCCTCTCGGCATATTGCCACGGCAGTGTCGCGAAGAAGCGGATACGGTCGGGAAAACGCGATTGCTGGTGCGCCATATGTGCGTTCATTTCACGCGCGACCCTGGTGCTCACCTGTTCACCGCCGAAATAGGCGCTGGGACAGGTCAGCGAAACAATCGCCACGTCCACGCCCGCCTTGTCCATATTGGCGATGCGCAAATCATAGTCGAACATCTCGGGGAACAGCGTCACAAAGGGCGCGCCGCCCAGATACACGCTTTCCTGCCCCGCTGCAGTCGGCTTGACCCCGTATTTGGGCGCACCGTGCTGGCGAATATCCTCAAGCCACGGCTGGCTCAGCATATGGGTGTGAACATCGATTACCGGCACGGTGCCCTCACTGCTCCAGGTTGATACGGTTGGACAGGCGGCCCAGCCCTTCGATTTCCACGTCTGTCAGCTTGCCGTGATACTCTTGCAGATAGGTACCGATATTGCCCCGCGGGAACTTCTCCGTCCCTTTCGAGGCCGTCCCCGTGTGCAGGCAATCGCCCACTTCCATGGTGAACCATTTGGTCGCTTCGCTGATCACCCGTTCGAAATTGAAGAAGTAGTTTGCGGTCGAATCCTCGGCATAAACTTCACCGTCGATATATCCGCGCATCATCAGCTTGTTGGGGTCGGCAATCTCATCCTTGGTCGTCAGCCATGGCCCCATGGCAGCGAAGGTATCGGCTGCCTTGGATTTCGAGTGGTAGATGAACAGGAGGTAGGTGTCTTCACCCTCGAACTTCGGGCGCCACGCCAGGTGATGCGGCTTGATAACTTCGGGCCGCTGCTTGAGTGCGATCGAATCCTCACCGAACTTCACGCCGCTCGCCGTCACGTCATTGGTCAGCGTATAGCCGAAGACATAATCCAGTGCCTTTTCCGGTGGCACGTTCTTGGCTTCCTTGCCGAACACCACGACCGGCTCCGGCTCGGGAATGGACGGCCCATGGTCCTTGAGCAGTTCGATGTTCTTGTTGTGCCCGGTCAATGCAGAGCGTCCCTTGGTGAAGAACATCGGCGCCTTCATCGGTCGCACGGCATATTGGTTGAGATTGTTGTTGTTGACCGCGCAGCCGAGGATTTTCGACGCCTTTGGATTGGGCGGCATCCAGTCGGCATTGCTTACGTCGATTGCCGGCAGCGCGCCGGCCAGCGCCTTGTTGATCGCGTCATTTGCCGCATCCAGGCCTGCATTGCCCGCGCTGATCAGGTCTTCCATCCAGGGGAAATCAAGTGCGACCGCCTGATCTCCCTCGACACGCGCGATCACCGTCGGCTTGCCGTCGACACGGATCATTCCCAGTTTCATTCACAAACTCCTTCCGCTGTCGGGCGCTTGCCGCACAGCATGGTCAAATGGTCTCTGTCGCACCTTCGGGGATCATCCCCATGGCGATCTGGTATTCACGCTTCACTTCCTCGGGCTGGCCGATCTGGTGCTGGTAATCGGGCCGGTTGAGCCGATAGGCGAGGCTGTCACCCAGCGTGCGGCTCTCTTCGAGGGACATGGATGTGGTGAACAATTCACGATGCTTGATCGGCAATTCGACGCACCTGTTTGCGTCCGGGTCACGGATGAGGCCCTTGGGATCGCGCCCCTCGACCACATCCTTCATCGCCTGCTCGAAAGCGCGGCGGATCATCACGATACCCATATCGCTCTTGCCGAGATGCTCCTCGGTGCGGTCGGCGATCGTCCCCTGCCCGACCCAGGCAACGATATCCTGGTTCAGCACATGGCTGATGATCCAGTTGCCCTTGTCGTCCTTGACCGGGCCTTTCCACCAGGGGACGCGCTCCTGCTTGTAAGGCTCGCGCTCCTTGGGCACGCGGTGGAACATCCATGTGATCGATAGCGTATTCTCATCGTCGACCGGGATGCGCCACTCGATGTGATCGCCCAGGAAGAAGGCATGCGGCCACAGCGCCGTGGCTCCGACCGTCCAGTGTTGGTTATCCTTGTCCGTATCTTCACGGACACGCTTGTAGATGTGACCGAACTCGAACTCTTCGAACTTCAGCTCGAGATGCTTGGGGCCATATTCGCCACTGCCGAAGAGGATCGACGACCAGTTGCGGTGCATCCATTCAAAATGCACCGGATCGCAGCTGTTTTCCTGACACTGGAACCAGTTGCAGGGAATGTCGGCGAATACGACCTGGGTGAAGCCATTGTCCCAGGTGAACGGCTCCCAATTGGGCAGCAGCGGCGCCGGGTCCGGCCCCATATAGGCCCAGAGCATCCCCGCCTTCTGTTCGACCGGATAGGCCTTGATCTTGATCTTGTCGCGAAAGCGAGCCTTCGGATTGGCGACATCCTCGAATGGCTGCTCAAGGCACTGCCCACTGCCTGCAAAGCACCAGCCGTGATAGTTGCAGCGAAGTCCGCTCTCTTCGAGGATGCCGAGCGCCATGTCGGCGCGGCGATGCGGACACTGCCGATCGACCAGCCCAAACGAGCCATCCTTCGCCCGGAACACCACGAGGTCTTCGCCCAGCAGCCGAACCGGCATGATGCCTGCTTCCTCGACCTGTGCAATCGCCGCGAACGGGTGCCAGTAGCGGCGAAGCAACTCGCCCATCGGTGTGCCCGGACCAACCCGGGTCAACCGCTCGTTCTGTTGGGGACTCATGCCGCCAGCGCCTGACTGATCGCCCTCGCCACCATGGGCACGTTGCCGCCTGTAAGCCCTGCCACGTTCATCCGGCCACTGCCCGTGATGTGCACGTGGTGGCGAGAGCGCAGGACCTTCACCGCATCGGAGCCGATGTCCAGCTGAGTGAACATGCCTCGCTGATGGGCGATGAAGCTGAAGTCGCGTCCTGAATTGCTCGATAGCTGCTCTGCCAGTGCCCGCCGAATACCGGTCACACGGTCACGCATTTCAGCCAGTTCACCTTCCCACTGCGTCTTCAGCTCCGGCGTGGACAGGATGTGGGCGACAACAGCCGCGCCATGGTCAGGCGGCATGGACCAGTTCGAACGTGCCTGCGGCACGGCATGAGCGTGAGCCCGGATAGCCTGGCCTTCATCGGCAGCAATTATCGTCAGCGCACCGACCCGTTCGCGATAGAGGGCAAAGTTCTTGGAATTGGAACTTGCAATCATCACCTCGGGCACGAGCGAGGCGAGCAGCCGAACCGCAGCCGCATCTTCCTCCAACCCTTCACCGAAACCCATATAGGCCATATCGATCAGCGGCAGGGCACCGTGTCGATTGGCGATTGCCGCAACCTCGCGCCACTGATCAAGCGTGAGGTCCGCGCCGGTCGGGTTGTGGCAGCAGCCATGCAGGAGCAGGATGTCACCTGCTCGAAGATCGCCCAGTGCTTCGACCATGCGATCGAACAGCACTTGCCCCGAAGTGGGGTCGTAATAGGGGTAGCGAACGAGCTCCAGTCCGGCCCGTGGGAAAATCGCATTGTGGTTGGCCCATGTCGGCGTCGGGATGAACACCCGTGCCTGCGGTGCCAACGACCAGATATAATCGGCAGCAAGCTTCAGGGCGCCGGTCCCGCCAGGTGTCTGAATGGTGCGTGCACGCTGGAACTCGGCGCTATCCGGCCCAAGCAGCATCGCGCGCGTCCGGTCATTGAATTCGGCATTGCCCGACGATGAGTAGTACTTCTTGCTCTGCTGGTTTTCGAGCAACCAGCGCTCCGCCGCCTTCACCGACGAGAGAACACCAGCCAATCCCTCAGCATCGTGGTATACGCCGATTCCGAGGTCGACTTTTTCGGGACTGGTATCGGCCGCGAAAAGCTGCGCCATGCCCAGAATGGGGTCTGCCGGCGGCTCAGGCAGGTTGGAAAACATAAGCCCTCTGTCATGTAATGCGAGACGTTATTGCGTATAACGAAACAAATTTGACTGTCAATCGCCCATTGGCCGACTTCCTCCATTTCGCGATGCCAGCGGAGGTCCCGGCCAGGAGAGGGAGGCATCCGACAGCGAACAGAACCTCGCAGCGCCCGCATGATTCGGTGCCGCTGCGTTCGAGCAAGGCCTCGAGGACATCATCGATCCCCTCCCTTTTTATCTTGTATTATTTTGCGAGACGTTGTTACCTAATGCAATACAAAATTCTGAGGAAGGAATCTCATGGCAAAACCCTTCGCTTCATCGGCCGATCTGGCTGAAAAGACCGAAACACTCGAGGTGCTTGCGGATGGCGTTTACGCCTTGACCGCCGAAGGAGATCCCAATGTCGGCGCGATCGAGGGGGAAGACTTCCTGGTATGCATTGAAGCGCGGGCGACGCCCGCAGCGGCCCGCGACTGGCTGGTGAAGTTGCGCGAGCATACCGACAAGCCGATCAAATACCTCGTGCTGACCCATTATCATGCAGTTCGTGTCTTGGGTGCCAGCGCATTCGAGGCAGAACACATCATCACCAGCGAGCCGACGCGCAAGCTGATCGAAGAACGCGGCAAACAGGACTGGGACAGTGAGTTCGGGCGGATGCCGCGCCTGTTCAAACAACCCGAGGAGATACCGGGCCTCACATGGCCGACACAGACGTTCGACGACCACCTCCGAATCGAGTTGGGCGGTGAGCGCGGACATCTGGATCTGCAATTTTGCGGGCGCGGACACACGGCCGGCGACATCGTTGTGTGGCATGACAAGAGCAGGACGCTCTTCGCAGGCGACCTGGTGGAAGCCGAGGCTGCCCTCTACACTGGCGACGCCTTTCACTTCGACTGGTCCTCAGGCACGCTCGACAAGGTCAAGGCGTTCCGTTCAGAGAACCTCATCGGTGGCCGGGGCGCAGTTGCCAGAGGGATCGAAGCAACCGACAAGGCCGTCGAGCAGACGCGCGACTTTCTCAAGAGCATGATCGAACACACTGGCGCAGTGCATCGCCGGGGTGGCACGCTCAAGGAGGCCTTCGAAGCCTGCCATGCAGCACTGGAACCCAAATTCGGCCGCTGGCCGATCTTCGAACATTGCCTGCCCTTCGACGTCAAGCGCCTGTGGGATGAGATGGACGGCAAGGACTGGCCGGAAATCTGGACCATGGAACTGGATCGGCAGGTCTGGGACCAGCTGCAGGGGTAAGCGCGATGGGCGATGCCTCTCCGATCAACTGGCGCGATCATGTCCGTGTCTGGCGGGAGAAGGAACCTTCCCCTCTCCCCTCCGCTGCGCCGAGGGAAAATGCGACGATCGTGATCGCGGGCACCGGCCCCGTCGGCCTGGCGCAAGCGATCGATCTCGGCCAGCGGGGCCATGATGTGGTGGTTCTCGGCCGCTTCGACTTCGTCCCGGCCGGCTCGAAAGCGATCTGCTTCTCCAAGCGATCGCTCGACATACTCGATCGACTGGGAGTAGGCGATACGGCGGTCGAACGCGGTGTCGTCTGGAACGTGGGCAAGGTGTTCTGGGGCGACAAGAGCGACCCGGTATACCAGTTCGATATGTTGCCGGTGAAGAACCAGAAAATGCCCGGCTTCATCAACATCCAGCAATACTATCTGGAAGATATACTGCTGGAACGCATCGGCGAACTGCCCAATATCGACATCCGCTGGGGTCACGATGTCGTATCGGTCGAGAAAGGTGAGGACTGCGTCACCCTGGGCATCTCGACCGCCGCCGGTAGCTACGAGATCAGGTCCGACTGGCTGATCGCCTGCGACGGCAACAAGAGCACTGTGCGGGAACTGCTGGCCCTCGATTTCGATGGCCGCGTGTTCGAGGACAATTTCCTGATCGCCGACATAAAGATGAAGGGCGAACGCCCTTCCGAACGCTGGTTCTGGTTCGACCCCCCATTCAATCCGGGCCAGTCCGCGCTGATGCACAAGCAGCCCGATGATGTCTGGCGGCTCGACTTCCAGCTCGGCTGGAACATCGACCGGGAGGCATGCATCCGTCCGGAGAACGTCGATCCTCTCGTCCGCGCCATGCTGGGCGATGATGTCGACTACGAGCAGGAGTGGTACAGCGTCTACACGTTCCAGTGCCGCCGCATGGCCCGGTTCGTCCACGACCGGGTGCTGTTCGCAGGCGACAGCGCACACCTGGTCTCGCCCTTCGGTGCTCGCGGCTGCAACGGCGGCTTTGCCGACATAGACAATCTCGGCTGGAAACTGGATCTTGTCCTTCGCGGGCAGGCAAGCGCAACGCTGCTGGAAAGCTACAACGAAGAAGCCATCCTTACGGCGGATGAGAACGTTCTGAACTCCACCCGGTCGACCGATTTCATTACCCCCAAGAGCAAGATGAGCGCGGTCTTTCGCGACACCGTGCTCGAACTGGCCCGCCAATTCCCCTTTGCCCGCACCCTGGTGAATTCCGGGCGCTTGTCGACAGCGGTGAGTTATCCGAACGGCCGCCTGAACACGCCCGATTGCGACGACTGGTGCGGTCGCGGAATCGCACCCGGCTCGGTCGCGCTCGATGCACCACTGAATGATCGGTGGTTGCTGGAGCAACTCGAAGGGCACTTCATGTTATTGGCGAATGGTGATCCGGGTTTCACCCTGCCTGGCATCGGCATAATCGATATTTCGGGTGCAATCGGCAACGACCTGCTGATCGATCGCTACGCGCTCTCGCCAGGTGCAGCCTATCTCCTCCGGCCCGACCAATATGTCACGGCACGGTGGAAAAGGGCAACCCGTTCACAGGTGTCGAAAGCACTTGAGCACTCAATGGGGGGCGATCTGGGATGAAGCTCATCACCACCCCCAACCTCCCGGATCCGGACGAAATCTACCAGAAGCTCATAACGCTTCACGATGGCCGCAGCGAGGATCAGAGCATGCGCGTCAACGCTCGCCTGATCCTGCTGCTCATCAACCATGTCGGCGATCCGGAAGCAGTATCCGAAGCGATTGCCCATGCCGCAAGCCCAGAAGATCAGGAGCAATAGACAGCCATGCATTTTTCGCTTTCTGGCATCCATCACGCCGCATACCGCTGCAAAGATGCGAAGGAGACGGTCGAATGGTACGGCCGCGTACTCGGCATGGACTACACCACCGCCTTTGCGGAGGACCACGTCCCGTCGACCGGTGCATACGATCCCTACATGCATGTCTTCCTCGATGCGGGGAACGGCAATGTCCTCGCCTTTTTCGAACTGCCCAACCAACCGGATATGGGCCGCGACGAGAACACTCCGGCATGGGTCCAGCATCTTGCCTTTCGGGTCGCATCGGAAGACGAATTGCTCAGCGCAAAAGCGCATATCGAAAGCCTGGGCATCGATGTTCTCGGCCCCACGCATCACGGCATTTTCAAGTCGATCTATTTCTTCGACCCGAACGGCCACCGCATCGAACTGGCGACCGATATCGGGACGGATGAGCAATATGCCGAGCTCAAGCGGGTCGCGCCGCTGATGCTCGACGAATGGAGCCAGACCAGGAAGGCACCTCGCCATGCTGACTGGCTGCACGAAATCGCCCGGAAAGAGCACGGGATTGATCGATGAAACTCGCATCATTGAAAGATGGCACCCGCGACGGCCGGCTTGTGGTTGTGTCGAAGGATCTGACCCGTTGCAGCACGGCCAGTGACATTGCGCCGACATTGCAGGCTGCGCTCGACGAGTGGCAGCGATGTGCCCCCATGCTCGAAGGGCTTTATCGCGACGTCGAACACTGGGCGGTGCCTTGCGAACGCTTCCACATGGACGAAGCCCTCTCGCCGCTCCCCCGTGCCTATCAGTGGGCCGACGGGTCGGCCTATATCAACCATGTCGAACTGGTGCGGAAGGCGCGCGGTGCCGATGTGCCGGAAAGCTTCTATCGCGATCCGCTGATGTATCAGGGCGGGTCCGACAGCTTCCTCGCTCCGCGCGAGGATATCCCGCTCGGTGATGTGGCCTGGGGTTGCGACATGGAGGGCGAGATCGCCTGCATCACCGACGATGTCGCGATGGGCACCTCAAGCACGGATGCCGCGGACCACATCAAGTTGCTGATGCTGGTGAATGACGTCTCGCTGCGCGGCCTGATCCCGGGTGAACTGGCCAAGGGCTTCGGTTTCTTCCAGTCCAAGCCCGCGAGCGCCTTTTCACCGGTCGCTGTAACACCCGACGAACTGGGCGCGGCATGGCAGGACAATCTTGTCCACCTGCCGCTGGAGGTCGATTACAATGGCGAACCCTTCGGGCGGGCCAACGTTGGCATCGATGCGACCTTCAACCTGGCCGAACTGATCGCCCACGCGGCTAGGACTCGCAGGCTTTGCGCTGGTACGATCATCGGCACGGGGACGATCTCCAACAAGGGTGCCGATGGCGGCCCCGGCAAGCCGGTGGCGGAAGGCGGCGCAGGCTATAGCTGCATCGCGGAAATCCGCATGATCGAAACAATCTACAAGGGAAATCCCAAGACCCCCTTCATGAAGCCCGGCGACACAGTGCGCATCGACATGCATGACGAACAACACCGCTCCATCTTCGGTACCATCGAACAGCAGGTGATACAGGCCTAGAAGCGCCACAGCTTGCCGCGCGAAGCCGGCTTTCGGGCAAAGGCGTCCGGGCCTTTCCCCATGCGGTTTTCGCAAAGGCCCACAGAATGTCTGGCACCCCAAGGCCAGGCGGGACAATCTGGAACGATCCCAGGGCCAAATCCCTAGGGTTTCTGCGGGTTCTATAGATTATTTGGGAGAACGTGAGAAGAACAAATGGTGCCAGAAGAGGCATCACATTCGAACTTCTTTTCCGTTTAATTTCTGATGTTTAGATATTTCGGTCAAGCTGAAAAGCCCGCAAAAGGCCCGCAAAATCCCTCTAATGTATTGGTTCGATGCCTTTTTTAGGACTCGGAATTTCAATTTCAAACTTGACCGCGGAGTAGGTCGTTATCCGCTTTGCGCTCCAATCTCCGCTATTTTACGGGCTGCGCGCTCTGCCCGGAAGCAGTCATCCGTTCGGTTTACTTTAAATCATCGATATTCGTTCCAGCTTCTCTTCTTTTTGGCCGATAGTCTGGGAGGGGAGGATTTGATGTAATTCCCTCAACCTGAATATCTTCGATTTTTTCACTGAGAGGAGCAAGTTCGCGACTAAGTTCGCGAAGGTCCGTTTCACCTTCAACCAAAGAATCTTCGACCGCCGGAATGCCACTCCTTATCTGGGAAAGTTTGTTTTCAGCGTTCTGCACCCCCTCCCTGAATTGGCGAAGGCGTAGTTGCGCGATAGCAGAAGCGCTCCGCCCTGAGATCCGCCGATCTGCATCTCGAAGATTATTTCCCCATCCACCAACCCTTTGCCCTAAGTCTAACAATCTTCCTTTTGTTGAGGCCAATCGTTCGTCCCAACCTTCGGCGTCCGATGCGAGTGCGGCCGTCGTGACTCGAAGCCGGACAAGATCGGAGGTGATCACCCGTTGCTTTTCTGGCTCCAGTCCTTCGTTCAGAGCGCGAATGCTATTTGCCACGGTCTCTACAGTGGCGGTCGCATCCCTCCCCAATAGTCCGGTTTCGTCCGCGGCGGGAATGATCTTTTTTCCTGACTTGTCGGTGTAAATGCCCTCACGACCCCGTCGGCCCTCGAGCACGAGCGCAGCCTCTCCAGTTATCAGATCCGTGCTGATTGTCGCTTCAAGGCCGTGGACTTTCGCCGCAGAAGGATCGAGAGTCAGAACAACGACCACGTTTTCCGGTTCATTTTCCGCCAGACGGACCGATGTTACCTGTCCCACAGGGACTCCCAATAGTGTTACAGTCGATCCCGACTGAAGGCCTTCCACGGAGCGATCAAACTTGATCTGATATGTTTCCTGATTTGGTCTGGGATCGATTAGCCACATCGCGAAAGCGATGGTCGTAAGCATCAGAATGCCAACGATCCACGCCACTAGGGAGAAGTTTGCGTTAGTTTCCATCTAGCACGCCGCCAGCGGTTTGTTCGTCCGGCAGAGGGCCGGTGCAATGAAAGTTCGCGTCCCGCATGCTCCATTCGGTTGTCCGCTATAGAACATGACCGAGGTTCGTCCCCTGGCGCAATCGCCACGAGCGGGGCATCCGGGCGCGTCGAATGTGTTTTGGTTTGAGATCGGCCTAGTCCCAACACGGGCGTGATGCCGCCCCGCCCGTGGCGACCGAATATTGCTATGACTTGCGCAAGCCGCGTCCGGTCACTCAAGCGCGAAGGCGTCATGTCTTCCAGGCCGCTGCTGGAGGATGTGATTTCAAGTCTCCTGGCGGTGTCCGTCTGGTTCAGGGCAGGAGCTCTGATGAGCTGCGCCAACACACGCCACTGCGTACGATTGAGGCTCAGCGGCTGTGCTCGGTCATCGAATGCCTTGCGCGCGGCGCGGCTGATCTGGTCCATCATGAAGATCGCTCGATCATCGTGGGTGATGACATTGTCGAGTGCGAGAGTGCCCTCATCTTCTGGCATGAGACATTCCTATCGATCGGAGAAAAATAGTAAAGGACTTTCGCATTTTGTTTTGGCCGCTATATCGCTCGCGCAGCGGCTCAAACGATGGCGAGGAGCGAAATAATCATGGCGGACGAGACAGCAGGGGCTAGCGATGAAGGCGCACGTCCGACGGGGTTGTCCAGTCCGCGGGTCCGGCTGGGTCTTCTGATCGCCGGCATTCTGGTCCTGCTCGCCGGGAGCTACTGGTATTACAATCATCAGACGTACGGCAGATTCCAGCAGTCCACCGACAACGCTTATATTGCCGCCGACAGCGTCATCATCTCCCCCAAAATTGCGGGCTACGTCGAGCGCGTATTAGTGACGGAGAATCAAACGGTCGCGTCGGGCGATGCACTTGTCCAGCTGGACGTGCGAGATTATCGTGCCCAAACGAACCAGGTCGAAGCCCAGATCGCCGCGTCGCTCGCCGGAGCAGATACGGTACGCGCCCAGCAACAAGAGCAGGACGCGGCAATTGCCCAGGCCCGTGCACAGCTCGCAGCAGCATCTGCACAGGCTGGTCTCGCTGCTGAGCAGGTTGTCCGGTACCGCCCCCTTGCCGCTTCGGGAGCGGAGCCGCGCGAGAGGCTCGATCAGCTGGAGGCCCAGGCCAGAGAAGCGCAGGCTCAAGTCGCGGCAGCGCGCGCCGCGCTCACGGCGGCACAGCGCCGACAGAACACGCTTAGCGAGCAGATAGACCAGGCCAATTCGCAAGCCAACGCCGCTCGTGCGCAACTCGAGGCCGCCCGTCTGAACCTGTCATCGACCACGCTCCAGGCCAGTATTTCCGGGCGGGTGGGTGACCTCACGGTCCGACCTGGACAATTTGTCCAGCCTGGCCAACGCCTTATGAGCCTCGTACCGACCGACCGCCTCTACGTGACAGCAAATTTCAAGGAAACGCAGCTCGGACTTGTCCGCCCGGGGCAACCCGTCACCTTGGAAATCGACGCGCTGCCGGACCTCGAGCTATTAGGAAGAGTGGAAAGCATCGCCCCCGGGACCGGGGCAGAATTCTCAATCCTTCCGCCACAGAACGCGACGGGTAATTTCACCAAGATCGTTCAGCGCGTCCCGGTGCGCATATCCATTCAGGCTTCGCCCGAGATCCTGCGTCTGCTGGTGCCGGGCATGTCTGTTGTCGCGAGTGTCGATACGCGCGCCGCTAGAGACCAACTCGATTCGATCCGCAACGCGGCCGGAGACTGACCGATGGCAGGCGCCGCTGCAGCGGTTTCGCCGCCGGTCGAAAAGGCCGATGCTACGGCCTGGATCGCCGTAGCCGCCGGTGCGCTGGGGGCGATGCTGGCAACGCTTGACATCTCGATCGTCAATTCGGCGCTGCCGACGATCCAGGGGGAAATCGGCGCGACCGGAACCGAAGGCACCTGGATCGCGACAGCCTTCCTTGTTGCCGAGATCATCATCATCCCTCTGAGCGCGTGGCTGGAAAGACTGCTCGGCCTTCGCACGCTGCTCATCGTCGCGGTTTCTGCCTTCACGGCCTTTTCGGTGTTGTGCGGCATTGCCACCGATCTGACGACGATGATCATCGGTCGCACCGGTCAAGGGTTCATGGGCGGCGCGCTTATTCCAACCGCCATGACCATCGTCGCAAAGCGACTGCCTCCATCGCAACAGCCGATTGGCATGGCGCTCTTCGGAATGACCGTGGTTCTTGGGCCGGTAATGGGCCCGTTGGTGGGGGGCTGGCTTACCGAGAACCTGAGCTGGCACTACGCCTTCTTCGTCAACGTGCCCGTCTGCGCGTTGCTCCTTGCTTTACTATTCATCGGGTTACCCCATGAAAAGCCCGACTGGGTTTACCTGCGCGAGGCTGATTGGGCGGGAATAGCTGGTATGATCCTTGGGTTGGGTGGGCTGACCATCGTTCTGGAAGAAGGCCACCGTGAGGAGTGGTTCGATTCCACGCTGATCGTCCAGCTCACACTGATGACGGTCGTGGGTTTTGCACTTCTGACCTACGGACAGCTTTACGCGCGCAAACCCGTGCTCAAATTGCGCCTGATGCTCAGCAGGCAGTTTGCCAGCGTCGTGGTGATGGCACTGGCGCTTGGCATGGTCATGTATGGCTCGACCTACGTGATCCCGCAATTTCTCGCGATAATTTCCGATTATAATGCCTTGCAGACCGGACTTGTGATCTTCTGGATGGGCGTTCCGGCTTTCCTGTTGATGCCCGTTCTCCCGTTCATGATCCGCAGGATTCACATCCGCATTGCGGTCGGCGCGGGCATGTTCATCATGGCGCTAAGCTGTTTCGTCAGCATAAATCTGACAGCGGAATCGGGAGGTGGAGTGTTCACCGAAAGCCAGTTCCTGCGCGGCATCGGCATGATCCTCACGATGATGTTCCTCAACCAGGCGACGGTAGCTTCGGTTGCCAAGGAGGATGCCGGCGATGCTTCGGGCATCTTCAACGCGGCGCGAAACCTAGGGGGCTCTTTCGCGCTCGCCGGGCTTGCTTCGTTCCAGGACCAGCGCCTGTGGCATCATAGTCGGCGGATGGAAGAAACTCTCAACGCCAACAGCCCCCGGCTACAGGAATACCTGGACACCATGACGGCGTCGTTGGGCAATCCACAGGCCGCGCTGGAGATGCTTTCCGGCATCATTCAGCGCGATGCGTTCGTGATGACCTACAACGATGTCTTTTTCGCCATGGGCGCGATTACCCTGGTCACGGTGCCGCTGGTACTGTTCCTCAAGCCTCTCCCGAAGAACTTATCCCTTTCGATGCACTGAGAACTCTATGCGCAAGACCCTAACCCTCCTCGCTCCCATGGCGCTCCTCGCGGGTTGCATGTCCGGTCCCGACTATGCCGGCCCCCCGCAACTTGCGACCGACGCAGGCAATGCGTTCGTACGGGCCGGCCCCGAAATCGATCCGTTGGCGCCGATTGCCGGCGACTGGTGGACGCTGCTCGGCGATCCGGTTCTCAATGAACTTGAGGCGCGTGCGCTGGCCGGCAATCCGGGCGTGGCCGCAGCGCGCGCTCGCATCGAACAGGCAAGGGCTTCTGTCCGCCAGGAGCGCGCCAACCGGCTACCCGCCGTGGCTGCGCAGGCGACTGCGGTCCAGGCGAATATCCCAGGGCTAGATATCGGCAGCGGCCCGCCCCCGGGATCGCCCGGCGCTCCTGCAGACACCGAAGAGCAGGACAGCCTCAGCGTCTACAACCTCGGGCTCAACGCAAACTGGGAGATCGATTTCGCTGGGGGGCAGGCACGGCGTGTCGAGGCCATTAACGCTCAGGCTGCGGCCTCGGTGGCGAACGCCGAGGATGCGAAAGTCCAGCTCGCCGCCGAAATCGCGCGGGCGTATGTGAGCCTGCGAGAAGCGCAAGGGCGGCTCGAGCTTGTCCAGCGAGAGCGCGACTTGCAGCAGCAAATTCTCGAATTGACCTATCAGCGCTATACACAGGGCGCTCTCGCGCTGTTCCCGGTCGGTAACGCGAACGCCGAGCTCGAACTGCTCAAGTCGCAGATCGCGGAAGCTCAAGCGGACATCGATGTATTCAAAGACACGCTCGCGGTGCTGACGGGCGAAGCGCCCGGCGCACTCGACGGGCTCCTGGCGGCTCAGGCCGAAATTCCGCTTCCCCCCGAACGGGTCGCGGTGGGCGATCCCGCAGCGCTAATAGCGCGGCGGCCGGATGTTCGAGCCGCCGAACGCATGCTGGCCGCGGCGAATGCGCGGATTGGCGTGGCAGAGGCTGCTCGCTTCCCCAAGATTTCCTTCATGGGGATTCTCGGTTTGGGCGGATCGGAGCCCGACGACATCCTGGACCCGGGCAACTTATCGGCAATCGCTTTGCCGCGGCTACAGTGGAACCTGCTTGATTTCGGCCGCACGGCAGCATCGATCGATCAGGCCGAGAGTGCGCGCGACGAGGCCGAAGCGCGTTATGTTGAAGTGGTCCTTGGCGCACTGCGCGACGCCGAACAATCGCTTGCCCGGTTCGGGCAACAAAGAGCCAACGTAGCCGCGCTGGCGCAGATCAGTCGACAGGCCGACACGGCTGCGGAGCTTAACGAGCAACGCCGCGCCGCGGGGGTAATCTCGCAAGGCGAACTCAACACTTCGATCCGCAAGCGCGAACAGGCCAGAGCAAATCTCGATCGGGCGATCGCCGCCATGACAAATGGCTGGATCGCGATCCAGAAGTCGCTTGGGTTGGGATGGGTCGAATTGTCTCGCGACAATCGCACGTCGGTTGAGCCTGCTCCGGTCGATCGAAAATCAGTTATGAAACCTGAACAGAGTTAGGATAAGTTTTCTCAGAAGTCTGCCCCGCAGCCCCTTCCAACTTTTCCTAACGCGTCAGCACCTCGTGCACTTTGACCCAATCTTGGATCATAGGGGTCAGCATGTTTCCGCCTTTCGCAGAGTGCGTTTGCCAGTATCACCATCGGATATCCCGATTGCACTATTCGGTGACTCTTCATTGTCGTATCTATGTAAGGCCTTAAGCTTTCCGCGAGCATCTCGTAGCGACATCAACGAGCGATCGTAAAAGCATTTCGAGTGCAGCTCGCATTTGGCCGGTTCGATGACCGCCTTGTCGGTAGGCTTACGAGGCGGTCATCGAGCATTACGCCGCTCTGGAAAAGCTATAAAGTCATGGGTCGAAATACGAACTAGCTGGCACTGTCCGTTCGGGTCGTTGGGAGGACCACCAATCTCCCCGCCAACACGATCTGGACCTGTTAGAAACTGAACCCCAAAGCAACACCATATCTACGAGGATCCAAAGTGTAGATATTGGTAAAATTCCCCGAGGATGCGTCGGTCAAGTACAAGCCTGTCACCGAGCTGCTGTCGAAAATGTTCTGAACAAATCCGCGCACGAACCAACGCTCATCCGCACTGTTCAACTGCACGATCGCGTTGGCTTGCACGAATGGCTCGATCCGGTTGACCCTGCCGTTAAAGATATTGCCGTATTGCTCACCAGTCAGCGCTACGTCCACGCGAGGAACCAGAGTCATGCCATTGTCGAAAGTGGCGGTGTACTGCACACCCATCGAAACCTTCATTTCGGGGGCCTGCGGCAACTTGTTCCCTTTTAAGTTGACCTCTACGCCAGGGCTTAATACCGCAAGGCCGCTGCCCGCCGGAACGGCTCCGGCCAAGACATCGCAAATGCTGAATGCGCCGCTTGACGCAAGATTGCCGTCGTTAGGAAATTCTTCGGGACCACGAAGACCCAGAGCTGCGTTCACTCCGGCGACGAATGCGTCGGCCACGCCGGGGGCTGGCCCGGTTACGGCACAATTAGCACCGTTGCTGATATCCTTGATGATGACGGCATCAGGATCGCCGCCACCCGGGTCGCGCGGATTGGAGAAGAACTGGTCGCCGGCAACTTCCGCGTTGAGATAACTGAACGTCAAGTTGACAAGCCAATCGGGATCGGGCCGGATAACGGACTCTAGTTCCACACCCCAGATATCGGCATCGATAGTATCATTAACTGAGGTACGGGCGACGATGCGGCTAAGCTGCAACCCGCTATACTTATAGTAGAATGCAGTAGCGTTTAATTGCAGTGCGCCATTCGCAAAGGTATTTTTCGATCCGATTTCAAATGCGTCGATGGTTTCTGATCCGAAGCTTTCAGCCACATCGAAAACGGGCGAAAGGGGCGGGTTGATACCCCCGGATTTATAGCCCCTGGCATAAGATGCGTAAATCGAATTGTCAGGCGTAACTTCGTAGTCGAGCACCGCACGCCCGGTTATTTCATCGAAACCTACTTCTCTAAATTGCGTCAGCTGCTCACCTGGCGTACCAGGATCGGCATCAAAAAGACCAGAGGGACCGGTTAAGGGAGTGATCGGGCTGTCGAACGGCTCCCCGTCATTCGCGTAAGGATTGAGGAAGCTAATCAAGGTCGTGCGCGCAGTCACGTCTTTCTTGTCGTCGTTATACCGCAAACCTCCGGTGAAGGTCAGACGCTCGGTCAGGTCGACGTAGATCTCCCCGAACACACCGAAGCTCTCAAGATTAGCCTCGAGAGAATTGTTGCGGTACATGGATGTTGCGAAGTAGGATGGCGGTGCACCGCCTGCCAAAGTACCAAACGATCCCAGAATGGCACTGGCGTAGTCAAGCGCGAATGAGTTTACATAGTAACTGTTGTCGGTAGTCTTGGACTTTGCATAGATCCCTCCGAGCAGGAAATTGAATGCTCCGTCGAAATCACTGGAAAGGAGGATTTCGCCGCTCCAGGATTCGCGTTGCTCTGAAGACCTGTCGAAGGATAGCGGCGTTTCGCCGCACAATACATTACCTTCGAACGCGCCCCTGTTCCCATCATCGTTATCGGAGGTGCACAATACGCCCCCTGGGCCATTGGGGATGAGAGCCTCCACAATCGGGGTAAAATACGCCGACGAACCTGGCACGAACGCCGGTGCAGGTGCGGGGAGGCCGGTAGGCAAACCGTTGGCCGCGAAGCCGGACAACACGTTCAAGGCCGTAGCAAAGCCGGTACGATCCTGAATGCCCAAAAAGTAGTCCTGCCGGGAATCGACTTCGGTGTCCTGATAAAGACCGGTTGCAGTCAGTGTCATAGCTCCGATGCGCTGCTCGAGACGGGCCTGTAGCTGCACTTCATCGGCAAAATAGAATGGAGTATACGCCGTGTTTACCGTGCGCACATCGTCGGGCTTATCGAATCCTGCAAATGCATCGGGGCCGTACAGGCTTCCCAATCCCAGTACTGAGGGAATTCCCTGAATAGCGAAGAACTCTTGCGAACTGAGCGTTGCGCCGACTGTGGAATTGGCATTGGTGATGTCAAAGTCGCGGCGATTGTTCAGACAACCCAGCACGCCGAGCGGGTCACGCTGGCAGGCCTGCTTTTGATTACGTAAACGGGTGTCATCTTCCCTGAAATAATATGCCATGAAGTCGAGAGTGGTATCGGCACCGGGTTCAAAACGAAGAGAACCACGAACAGCGTACATGTCTCGGTCGTCGACATCCGAATTGTCGAAAAGGTTTGTGGTGTAACCGTCGCGATTCAGAAAGAATCCGGCTACCCGAACGCCGATAGAATCGCCGATCGGGACATTGACCATCCCCTCGGCCTTGATGCTGTTGTAATTCCCATACTCGAACTCTCCGGCCGCGCCGAAAGAACCGAGGTCAGGCTTGGCTGTCACAAGGTTGACAACACCCGAGGTAGCGTTGCGGCCGAAGAGGGTGCCCTGCGGCCCCCGTAGGACCTCAATTCGCTCAAGGTCAAAATATTCTGTTTCGAACAGCCGGGTACCAAAAAGAGGGGAACCATTGATATGGATAGCCGTCGCTGCGTCACACGTCACACCAACACAAAGATCGCCGATACCACGGATGGTGAAGGACGACCCGGTGAAGTTGCCCTTCGAAAATGAGACGTTCGGGAGCGTCAATTGAAGGTCAGCAGCGTTTTCGATCTGCTGGCTTTCGAGAGCCGTAGCATCGAAGGCACTGACCGCGATCGGCACCTCTTGCAGACTTTGAGATTGGCGTTGGGCCGTCACGATGATTACGGATCCTTGGGGTTCCGCCTCATCAGTTGTGGAATCCTGCGCTAAAGCCATCTGCGGCCAAGCCAAGATGGCCGAAGTGGCGAGCACCATCGCTCTCAGTGTCATATAGCATCCCTTCCCATCTCTTCAGTGCGACGATAATTGGCTCCGCCGCTTACTGCAAAATGGGGCGACCTCGAGGGTCGCCCCTTAGTCTGTGGAGAGGAGAGGGAAAGAATTAGCCCAATCCCCGTCCATGGGCATATACGTCCGCGTGATATTAGTAAAGCGCCTTATCTTTTGACCCCATGGGCCACGATCCAGATCGCACGCGGAGTGAACGTTTGCTAAAGATCAGCAATGGTTGGCGCGCTAAGCGAGTTGCTCCCGATAAAGCTTTTGCCCCAGCTGGCATCGAGACCAACGAAGCGTTCGTCGTGCCGACGGCGACAATGGTTCGGATATAGTACAAGATGAATATGAACGCCCTTTGCCCCCATCTCGCTGGCCTCTGACCAGGAACCAGCCTCTTAGTATGGGGGATCTCAGAGGCTCCAAAAGGCCAGTACCGCCCGAAGCGCAGCGACGAACGCGAGCGGCTGATCCAGCATGAGATGATGGCGTGCATCGGGCACTGCAACAATTGGTATCTTTCCCCCTCCCAGTTCCCGGATATAGCGGGCGGAATCGCGATCAAAGAGCTGACTTTTCTCGCCGTACACAATCGCTTTGCGCCCGGGCGCATCGACCAGCCTCTGGCCTACTGTCAGCCATTCGTCGGGCTTGTTGCTGCGCCGGAACACTTCGGGAGAAAACTTCCATGTCCACTCCTCGCCATCGCGGCGGAGAGAGTGATAGGCCATGTAATCCATCAGGAACGGCTCACCAACTGCCTGCGGCGGCGACAGGATATACCTCTCGCGCGCCGCTTCGTAGGTGGGGTAGCGTCGCACCGGTTTGTCAGGATTACCCGACCCGGGGCTCGATCTGCCCATGGTCCAGTATTTCTCCAGCTTTTCGGGCCGCATCACCATGAGATCGCAGACAATAACGCCGGCGAAGGCATCCGGCGATTGGGAAACGGCGGTCAGCGCTGCACCCGAGCCGAAGCTATGGGCGATGATCGTCGGTCTGCTTCCATCCGCAAACAAATCGAGCGCTTCGCTGATCTCGACAAATTCCTTTCCCCGCGCAGCTATATCGGCCACGCCGCGCATCTCGCTATCGCCCATACCGGCCAGATCGAACGCCACCACGTCGTAGTCTTCGGCAAGGTACGGTGCGATGAAGGCAAAGCAGCGGGCATGGGCGAGAAAACCGTGAGTCATGAGCAATTTGGGCCGGTCACGCCTGCCCCAGCGAAGATAATGCACCCGCGCGCCACCAACCTCTACGAAGCCTTCCTCACGGGGCACGCTCAGCGCCCAGGCGAACCATTCGGGTATATCCGCCCCGTCGCCGGCCCATACGGGATCAATATCTGTTGACCCGTCGTGGATTGGTTTCATTTCATTCATTTCGGCGCAGTCTCCATACCGGATAGTGTATTCCTGATAAAACCACGATAATCGTGCCGTGCGACATCGTGGCATAGATCGGCGTAACCAGATACGCTGGGGAAATTGATCAGTTGTCGGGGTTTGCCGGGAATATTGGCGCCCATGTACCACGATTCAGCCTTGGGGAAGAGCGTCATCGACCCTACTTGGGCGACCATATCGGTCCAGCTTCGCTCGGCCAGCGCATCGGCTTCGAAAAGGCCGATCCTGTTATCGCGCAGCCAGATCAGGAAATCGCAGATCCAGTCACCCTGGATTTCGGCGCTTGTCGGACCGTTGGAAAAGCCTGAAGGGCTGAGCGGGCCGTAGGCGAACAGCATGTTCGGAAATTGGGCGACGGCCATGCCCAGATAGGCTTTGATCTCACTCTTCCATGCTTCTGCCAGCGCCAGCCCACCGCGGCCGGTGATGTTCATGTCGATGAGCCCGCCACGACCGGCATCGAAGCCGGTCGCGAAGACAATGAGATCGCACGGGATCATGCCAGTGGCTGTTTCTATCCCGGCCTCGGTGACGCGAGTGATCGCGGTGTCGTTCAGATCGACCAGCGTCACATTGTCTTGTGCGAAGATCTCGTAATAATTCTGTTCGAGCGATGGTCGCTTGGTCCCGAAGGGATGTGGCGGCTCATCGGGAGCGAGCTTCTCGGCAATGGTCGGGTCGCAGATCCGCTCGCGCACCTCGTCACGCCAGAACTCGTAGGCGTGGCGATTGGCGTCCTCGTTCGTCAGTATGTCAGCGAAATTATGATACCAGAAGCGCAACCCTCCTCGCTGCCACAAATCCTCGAAATGCGTAGTCCGCTCTTCCTCGGTCACAGCCAGGGCCGAGATGTCCAGCGATTGGCATTCGAAACCGCCACTTGTCGTAAGCCTTTTCTGGAAGACAGCGGGATATTCGGATTTTTCGCGAAGCTGACGATCAGCGTCCAGTTTTTCCTGCCGCATGGGAAGGGCGAGAATCGGGGTTCGCTGAAAAAGCGTCAGCTGCTCCGCACAGCTTGCCGCCTCCTGCGCCACCTGTACGCCGCTGGCACCCGTGCCGATCAGGGCGATCCGGCGGCCGGAAAGGTCGATGCCTTCCTGCGGCCAGCGGGCGGTATGGCACCATTCGCCTTCGAAATCGCTAAGGCCCGGGATATCGGGAATGTAGGGTTTCGAGGCGAACCCCAGCGCCGGCAAGAGGAAACGCGCGCTTACTTTTCCGCCATCGTCGAGCTTCAATCGCCAGCAGGCGGTGTCTTCATCGAACGGCGCGCTTTCGACCCGTGTTTTCATTCGCATTGCCGGCCAGAGGTCGAGCGTATCGCAGACGTGGAGGAAATAGGCGCGCAGTTCTTCCCAGCCTGGAAATCGTTCGCTCCACGTCCAGCTTTTCCATACTTCCGCAATGGAAAATTCGTAAAGTGGAACCTGGGAATCGACCCGTGCTCCCGGATAGCGGTTCCAGTACCAGATTCCGCCCGGCTGCTCCGCTGCGTCTACCAGCAGAACATCGAACCCCGCCTGACGCAGCTTGTAAAGCAGGTATATTCCGCTGAACCCGGCCCCGACGATTACGACATCATAGTCAGGAGGGGGCGAATGGCTCACGAGGCCCCGGCACCCGCTTTCGCGATGTCTTTAGCCGTAGTATAATCCGCCTTGCCGTTTGACGCGCGCAAGGCGGTTTGCGTTGGGCAAATCGCCTTGGGCGTTTTGTAACCTGCCAGTTGCTGGCGCACGTGATCCTTGATCGCTTGCGCGTCGAAGTCCGCATCCTGGGTCAAATGCACCACAGCGGTCACCGCTTCGCCCCATTTTTCGTCAGGCACCCCGACGACAAGCGCGTCGGCAATGGCGGGATGGGTTTTGAGCACTTCCTCCACCTCCTCGGGGTAAACCTTTTCACCTGCGGTGTTGATGCAGACGCTGCCGCGGCCCAGCAAGGTCAGGCTTCCATCGGATTCCACCCGGCACCAGTCGCCCGGGATGGAGTAACGCACGCCATCGATCGTCCTGAAAGTCTTGGCCGACTTTTCCGGGTCCTTGTAGTATCCTGTGGGGATTGCGCCCTTGCGGGCAATAAAGCCGGGCACGCCGCTCCCCGCCTCGACCTTCCGGTCGTTCTCGTCGAATACGTCGCAAAATTCCCCGATCCCGAATTTCGCGGTGTTGGTGCCGCCCTGTGCGGTCGTCACCGACAAGCCGTAGCCCAGCCCTTCCGAAGCGCCAAAACTGTCCATGAGGATGACCTGGGGGATATGTTTGCACAGGCCCGCCTTTACCTGTTTACTCCACATGACGCCGGACGAGATGATCGAAATCAGGCTGCTCGTGTCCCAGCGCTTCGGGTGGGCGTCCAGCGCCTGCAGCATGGGTTTGGCAAAAGCGTCACCGACAATGGCGATGCTCTGCACCTTGTGCTGGTCCACCGCATCCCACAATTCTTCCGCGTCGAAGGATGGATCGGACAGCGTGACGATGGCCCCGCCCGACATGAGCGTGCCGATAGCAGTAATGAACCCGGTTCCATGCATCAGCGGGCACGCCGGCAAAGTGATGCGCGCAAGCTCGCCCTGCTTCACCAGGGCCACCATTTCCTCCATGGTCTGGGGAACCGGACCCAGCAGCTTTTGCGCGTCGAGCTGAGCATTGCGCATATCATCGTGTCGCCACATCACGCCCTTGGGCATGCCGGTGGTACCGCCTGTATATATGAACAGCAGGTCATCGGGGGAACGCTCGATATCGAGAGGCGCGCCGTTACCTTCTACAAGTTTTTCGTAAGGAAGCGCGAAGGAAGCGATCTGCGAAGCATCGCCGATTTCTACAAATGTATGAACCTTGGTCAACCGTTCCTTCAGTTCAAGAATGCAGTCGCGGAACTCGGAACTGTAAACAATTACCTCGCTATCGGAATCGTCGAAGATGTAGAAAACCTCCTCGGGACGGTAACGATAATTGATGTTCACGTGCGTGAGGCGGCCCTTGAAGCACGCGGCCATCAATTCCCCGTATTCGGAACGGTTGCGCATGTAGAAGGCTATCTTCGCCCCGTCGCCTGCACCTTGCGCGCGCAGATTGCGCGCCAAATTGTTCGAACGCTTCGACATTTCGGGCCAGCTAATGATCCGGTCGCCGTGAATCAGCGCCGGAGCATCTTCTGGGACCGCAGGCTCGATTGCATCAAGGATGTCGCCAAGGTTCCAGTCGATCACGTATTAATTCCTCTCTCCTTGGTGGCCACGATTTTGTCGGTAGCGTGCGCCTAATTCATCGTCTCATGCGACCTGCGTCCACCCCTGCAAGGCCGCTGCTTCGGCCCGGACCGCTTCGGGACCTCCCAGAACCTGGCGGTCGAAACCGATTCGCTTGAACCAGAAATGCAGACCTAGGAGATCGGTAAAACCCATCCCCCCATGCACCTCGGTTGAGGTTCGGGCGACAAAACGGTGGACTTCGCCCGTATGTGATTTGGCATGGCATGCCACCAGCGAAGCCTCGTCGGGCGTCGCATCGAACGCATGGGCGGCATACCAGACCAGCGAACGGCATGGTTCATGGCGGGCAGCCATTTCCGCGCACATATGCTTGACCGCCTGGAAGCTGCCGATCACTCGTCCGAACTGTTCGCGCTGCCCGGCATAGTCGACCGCTTTTTCGATCATAGCCTGGCCCGCACCGAGGCTATCGGCGGCCAGGAGCACCCGGCCGGCGTCCCGCAGGCGCCTGACTGTGGCCCCACCATCGTCCGCGAGAGCCTCGCCCGCTACGCCAGAAAACCGCAGCTCCCCTACGCTCCGGGTGCGGTCGATCGTTTTGAGAGCAACCTTCTCCAGACCCGCAGCATCGCCAGCTACGAAGTGCATACGACCGGCGGTATCGGCTACCAGAAACGCGTCGGCTTCCAGGAAGTCGAGCGCGAACAAAGCCGTTCCGTCGAGCTTTGCGCCGTCGAAGTCCACGCCTGCCCGGTCCCGGATCTCCACCGTTTCCGCGATCGCGACGGCGATTTGCGCCTCGCCCTTCGCTATCCTCGGCAGCCAGTGCGCCTTCAACTCCTCGCTACCGCCCTGTGCCAGCGCAAGGGGTGCCAGTACATGGGCACCGATAAAAGGCACCGGCGCGACGGCATAGCCGAGCTGCTCGGCCACAGCGGCGGCATCGAGCATTGTCATCCCGAGCCCGTCATGTTGCTCGGGAACCATCATTCCCCAAATGCCGATTTCGCCCAGCGCCGAACGCACGTTGTCGCTGAAGGGAACCGAGCCCTCCGCGCATTCGCGCACATGATCGAGCGGACAAGTATCAGCAAGAGTGCGGCTGATCGCGTCGCAGAGCATCTCCTGGTCTTGCGAAAGTCCGAAATCCATCAGGCGGCTCCCTTATTCTGCCCGCTTGCAACGGCCGTCGCCTGTTCGGCCGCGGGAGGCGTTGCGAACTTGGGTTCGCGCGGCATTTCCAGCCCGCGTTCGGCGATGATGTTCTTCTGGATCTGGGCGGTGCCTCCACCGATGATCAGACCAAGCTGGAACATGTAGTTCCACTGCCAGGCACCGTCTTCGCGCTCGCGCTCGCTTCCGTGATAGAGTATGCCCATCTCGCCCATTGCGTCGATCGCGAGCGCGGAAATCTGATGGGCGAGCTCACAGCTCTGCAGCTTCACGACAAGTTTCGCCATGCCGCCGGCATCCCCCCTAAGGCTGTTCGACAGGATGCGCATGCCGTTGAATTTCATCGCCGCGACTTCGGCTTGCAATGCAACCAGCCGGTCACGCAGAACGGCGTTGTCCATTGCGCAACCCTGGCCGATGCGTTCTTTTTGCATCAGCCTGACCAGCGCCTGGAGCCGGTTTTCCAGTGCATCGGGGTCGCCCAGCATGCCACGTTCATGGCCCAGTGTGGCATTGGCCACGTACCACCCCTGCCCGCGCTGCCCGACGATCTGATCCAGGGGAACCCGCAAGTCGGTAAAGAACGTTTCATTGAACTCGGCATGACCGGTCATGGTCTTGAGTGGTCGGACCTCGATCCCTGGTGTGTCCATCGAGAAGATCAAGTAGGAGATGCCGCCGTGCTTGGGCGCGTCCGGTTCGGTCCGAACAAGGCAAAAGATCATGTCCGCCTGCTTGGCCGTGCTGGTCCAGATCTTCTGTCCGTTGATGACAAAGTCGCCATTTTCGACGCGGGCGCTGGTCTTGAGCGCGGCGAGGTCCGATCCCGCTCCAGGTTCCGAATATCCCTGACACCAGACTATCTCGCCATTAAGGGTCGGCTCGATCCATTGCCGTTTCTGGGCTTCGGTTCCGAGTTCCAGCAGCGTGGGAACGAGCATGGAAATGCCCTGGTTCGCAAGGCCTGCGGGGATGCCAGCGCGCGAAAATTCCTCGGCAATGATCCGCGATTTCAGGATGTCCGGCTCGGCTCCGTATCCGCCGTATTCTTTGGGAATCGTACGCGCCGTGTAACCATGCAGGATCAACAGCTTTTGCCATTCGACGGCTTCGGGGGAAGGGCGCGCGGCACGGCCTTGGCCATCGGGTGCGCGGTGACCGTGGGTTTGCAGGAACTGGCGCACTTCCTCGCGAAACACGTCATACTGGGGTCCGTAGTCGAGATCCATCTTGGTCTATCCTTCTGCGCGCGCGATCGCGACGGGTCGGAATACTGGCAGGCGAAAATCTTCGGAGATCGGCTCGAAATCCAGCGTGACCGGCAGATCGAGCTCAAGCTCGTCGAGCGCGCAATCGACCAGCCGGGTTGCCATGCGCACTCCCTCCTCCAGTTCCACCACCGCAGCGATGAAGGGAATCTCGCCGGCGAAGGCGGGATGCAGTGCCTGATGGGTCACCGTCCAGGAAAACAGCGTGCCATTGCCGGTGCTACGCTCCCACGACCACTCAGGAGAACCGCATCGGGCGCACATATAGCGCGGCAAATGCCGAAAACTGCCGCATCCTTCGCACTGCTGGAAGTAAAGGTTGCCGTCCTGACACCGGTTCCAGAATTCCTGCTCCACCGGATCCTGCGGGCGCGGCTTTGGCTTGGCTGGTGCGGCCTGCGCCGAGGGGCGCATCTTGGGCGGCAGATCTTTCTCGTCGCTCACGCAAACCTCCTCAAAATCGCTATACTGCCGTCACCCAGATCGCCCCAGCCGGTCACCAGGCCGGTCTGGGCGCCTTCGACCTGCCGCTCCCCACAATCGTGGCGCAACTGACGCACCGCCTCGACGACATGGTTCAGTCCCCAAACATGGGCCTCGCTCAGCAGGCCGCCATGGGTGTTGACGGGATAGCGCCCGCCCAGCTCGATCTGGCCATTCGCGACGAACTCTGCCTGTCCACCTGGTTCGCAATAGCCCAGGGCCTCCAGCTGCAGGAGAACCACGTAGGTGAAGCAGTCGTAGATCTGCAGAAAATCCATGTCTTCGCGATCGACCCCCGCCATTTCGAACGCGCGCGGCGCGGCGTAGCTCAGGCCGATCTTGAAGGGGTCGGGACGCGAAGGGATATCGTCGGCGGGGTAAGGATGCCCTTCAGCCGCACCGGCGATGCTCACGGGAACATGCGGCATGTCCCTGGCGCGGTCTATTCGCGAAACCACGACTGCGCATGCCCCGTCAGTCTCCAGACAGCAATCGTAGAGGCGAAAGGGTTCGGATATCCAGCGCGCGGAATGGTAGGTTTCGGCATCCAGTTCCCGGCCATGAGTGAAGGCCTGCGGATTCATCTGCGCATGGCGACGGCACGCCAGTGCAACGGCCGCCATCGCTTCCGGGCCGATATCGTAAATTCGGGAGTGCCGGGTGGCGAGCCAGGCATACATCTGCACCGGCAGGAACACGCCATACGGAATGTAATAGCCCTGGATCGTATTCGTCAGGGTGTTCATGTTCATCGGCCGCGTCGGCGGTGCGCCAGGCTTGGGCCGCAAGGCGGAATAACCGTTCCACCCGAGCGTCACCAGCACATGGTCGCATAAGCCGCTGGCAATTGCCATCGCGGCGTTCTGGAGTGCCGTGGTAGGGCTCGCCCCGCCCATGTGGACCGTAGAGGCATAGCGCAGAACTTCGATACCGAGGTTAGCCGCCATCTCTTCCGAGGTGGTGTAGATCGGCGGAGGAACCATGCCGTCGATATCCGACGGCTTCAGCCCTGCATCTGCTATGGCTTTGCGCGATGCTTCCAGCATCATGTCGACCGCGGTTTTCTCGGTGCCTTTCACGAAAGCGGTTTCGCCCACTCCGGTGATGGCCGATTTGTCGCTTAAGCTCATGCCTGCCTGACCGCCTGGTAATCGCGTTCGAGCTGTTCGGAAAGAGCGCGCACCCTCTGATAGGTCTCCGGCGGACGTAGTCGCAACTCGCGGCGGACACCCTCCAACGGACGATCGAGATTTTCTTCCCAGTAGAAGGTGGTCAGATCGGCTGCAGCCCGGCCCCGGCGCCACGCTTCAAATGCAGCGCGGGCCACTGGCAACTGGGCAGCTTCCAGTTTCATCTTGGGAATGCCGACGCCCACGATGAAAGCGATCCCGTGATTATAGAATTGCGCGTTTCCGAAGGACAGCACGCACAATTCGCCCAATGCGTCCCTGCCGTATCCGGTGACGACATGAAACAGGTCATGCGAATCGCGAAGGCGCCGACGATAGAGGGAAACATCGGGGTCGCCGAAGTCCTCCAGACCTCCGGCCTCGCTGGCTTCCGCCAGACCTTCTGCTGTCAGACCCTCCCCGTAAACAAAATCGAGGTAGGCTCGGCCAAGCGTGCCAGACGCACAGGTCGCAAGGCGTTTGCGATCGCACAAGGTTTCAAGTAGGTCGGCCCGGTCGGAAGCGATACGCCGCCCATCGCTCGACTTCATGAAGCGATTGAAATTCCGATAATAGGAATTGCCCGACAATGCCTTGACGATACGGAACACCTGCGCCGTATCCTCCTTGTCGGCAATCAACTGCCTCATTGCCCCCAGCGCTCTGAGAGGCTCTACGGGGCGGCGCAATTCATGACCTTTGGCGTAAGCCATCTTCTTGCCTCCTGCGCTTCACTTGTAGATACCAGCGGACGCCAACGCCTTCTCGGCTCCATCGACCAGGTCGCGCATCACTTCGGCGGCAGGCCGGATCGAATCGATCAGGCCGATGCCTTGCCCCGCGAAGCCGGGGATGACATCCTTGCGCTCTGCCTTGATCCCGGAGGCCATGACGGGGCCAGAAATCATCGACTGATAGGGCATCGGCAGAGGTTCCTTTCCGGCCTGCACCCAGGCGTCTGCCCATTTGTTACGGATCATGCGCGCCGGTTTGCCGGTAAGCGATCGACTAACGACCGTATCGGCATCGCCGCTTTCGGTGATCGCCTCTTTCTGGAAGCGCTCGATGCCCGCTTCCTCGGTCGCGAGAAATGCCGTGCCGACCCACGCGCCCTCTGCCCCCAGCATCATCGCAGCGGCAACACCCCGGCCATCCGAGATACCGCCGGCCCCAAGGACAGGAACACGATCGCCAACGGCGTCGACCACCTGGGGAATCAAGGAAATAGTCCCGATCGGCGAGTTGTGACCTCCGCCATCGTGCCCTTGCGCGACTATCATGTCGATGCCCGACCCGACGACCTGTTCGGCGTGCTTGACCTTGCCGATCACCGCCATGACCTTGGTGCCATTGGCATGGAGCCGATCCATCCACGGTTCAGGATTGCCAAGGCCGGCAGCATAAACCGGCACCTTTTCCTCGATCACCACTTCCATCTGCGCCTCAAAGAATTCCTTCGAGAACAACTGCGGGCCGCCCTTGCCCATTTCAGGCGCGCCCGCCGCCCGCATGGCGGCGGCAGCATCGACCTCCGGAAGCTCTTCACGATCCATGAAGTCGCGCGCGAACTGCTGATATTCACCCATCAGATCCATGGGATTTTGGGGTGCAGCACCGCTTTGAGGGGCAGAGCCGCGCCTGACCGACGCGGGGAGCAGCGTATCGACACCGAAAGGTTTGTCGGTCAATTCCCGGGTCTGGCGAATCCAGTCACGCAACTGATCGGGCGAACACGCCGCGGCACCCAGGACCCCGAGCCCGCCGGCATTCGAAACCGCAGCCGCCAGCGCCGGAACGCTCGCTCCGCCCATCCCGGCAAGCAGGATCGGGTACCGGATCCCCAGCATTTCGCATATTCGGCTCTTCAACGCCATTCTTCCTCTCCAGCCACTTGCCTAAACGCACACTCAAACTATTGAAAATTCTACAGCTGCCCCCACCGCACCCGCTGCGAGACCAGCTCGGGGCTGCGCTCCGAAAGATAGACGGCAGAGCCGGCCACCAACCGGCTCATTGCTTGACGGGCCGCGGCGCTGTCGCCAGTCCGCACTGCCTCGAGCACCCGCACCAGAAACTTCATCTGCACCGCCCGTTCCTGTGCCGAATATCCCAGCGAATGGGAAAACTCGCGGGTCAACAGATGCATCGCAGAGGTCAGCAAACCGAACAGCGGATTGCCGCTCGCCCAACCCAACAAGTCGTGAAATCTGCGATTAAGTTCCTCGAATTGATCAGAGGCTTCATGATGCCTCAATTCCGCCAGACACCCTGCCAACGCGCTGAGATCAGCGGTAGTTGCACGCTGGGCTGCATACCCTGCGACATCGGGAGCAATTGCTTCGCGCAATTCAAGCAAACCACGCAAATCGGCTTCCATGAAATGCAGAATCAATGACAAACTGCTTGCAAAATCGCCGGTCTGCGGACGGGCTACGACGGGACCTCCACCACGGCCGAGCTGGAGATGGATGACCCCTTGCAATTCCAGGAACCGCAAAGCCTCCCGCAAAGTTGCGCGCGCAACCTCGTAACGCGCGAGCATTTCATCCTCGCGCGGAAGCCTGTCACCCGGGTTATGGCGACCCGCCTCGATGTCCCGCACGATGCTTTGCGCAAGAGAAAGGGCACGCTTGGCCTTCTTCACCGCTGACATCCGCCACTCATCAGCACACCCGCACCTCTCGAATAAAAAGTATAAGGATATTAGCAAACCTTCGTTGGATCGGCACACTATCCGATGGGATTGGTGTCTGCAAGGGACTAAAAGAGTATACGATTTATTGACTGCACGAGATGTCTCCCTTAAGGATGACTGAAGGCCGATCAGGCCTGAGATGTAGAAGGAATAGTTCTTATGGACAGCCAGATCGCCGAGCCGGATGCCGCGGCGAGGATCGCGTCAATTCCGATCGAGGAAATCGACGTGGCCCGGCCAAGCCTGTTTCAGAACGATACCATCGGTCTATTTTTTGACAGGTTGCGCGCCGAAGAACCTGTCCACTACTGCCGCGAGAGCTATGTCGGCCCTTACTGGTCCATTACCAAGTTCGACGACATCATGGCGGTGGACACCAATCATAAGGTCTTCTCTTCGGAAGCGAAGCTAGGCGGAATTGCAATCCAGGACATGCATTCGGTGGAAGGCGCGCTCGAACTTGAAATGTTCATAGCGATGGACCCGCCCAAGCACGATCAGCAGCGCAAGGCGGTGACTCCGGCAGTGGCTCCGTCCAACCTGCAACTGCTCGAGCCGATCATCCGCAAGCGCGCGGGAGAGATTCTCGATGAACTCCCGATTGGCGAAGATTTCGACTGGGTGGATAAGGTTGCGATCGAGTTGACGACGATGACGCTGGCAACCTTGTTTGATTTCCCTTGGGAGGAGCGGCGCAAGCTGACGCGCTGGTCCGATGTAGCAACTGCGGCACCTGAAACCGGGATCGTCGAATCCTACGAGGCGCGGCGCGAAGAACTCATCGGTTGCGCGATGTATTTCAAGACTCTGTGGGACGAACGGATAAACGAGGAGCCGAAGAACGACCTCATCTCGATGATGGCTCATTCTCCCGCCACGCGCGACATGCCGTTCCTCGAGTTTCTCGGCAATCTTATGCTGCTGATCGTCGGTGGAAACGACACAACACGCAATTCCATCAGCGGCGGCGTGCTCGCCTTGAACCAAAGCCCGGACGAGTACGCGAAACTCGACGCGGATCCTTCGCTCATTAGCAAAATGGTTCCGGAAATCATCCGTTGGCAGACCCCCCTCACTCATATGCGCCGCACCGCGCTGGAAGATTGGGAGATCGGCGGCAAACAGATCAAGAAGGGCGACAAGGTGGTGATGTGGTACCTGTCAGGCAACCGCGACGAGAGTGCTATCGAGCGCGCGGACCAGTTCATCATCGACCGCAAAAATCCGCGCCATCACCTCTCATTCGGCTATGGCATTCACCGCTGCATGGGAAACCGGCTCGCGGAACTGCAGCTGCGGATCATCTGGGAAGAAATTCACAAGCGCTTTTCCCGGGTCGAGGTTACAGGTGAACCAGAGCGTCTTTTTTCAAACCTCGTCCGCGGAATCACCAGGCTGCCGGTGCGGCTCCGCGCCCGCTGACTCTCGAGATCGAAATGCGGAGTTCAAGATGATCAAAATTACGTTCGTGGCTAGCGATGGTGAGCGACGGGAGGTCGAAATAGAAGAAGGCGAGACAGCCAGGGAAGCGGCGCTATACAATGACGTGCCGGGTATCGATGGCGATTGCGGAGGGGTATGTGCTTGCGCGACCTGTCATGTGCATGTCGATCCCGAATGGATCGACAAGGTGGGTCGGCTTATGCATGATGGAATGGAGGCCGACCTCTTGCAGTTCGCCGAAGGCACCACTGAATACAGTCGCCTTGCCTGTCAGATTCCGATGAAGCCGATGCTGGATGGATTGGTTCTTCACCTACCCGAACAACAATACTGACGGAGGGATCCTCGTCCCCGTAGCCTACATTCTTATCTGTCTTTCCTTGATTCTTCGAGAAAACACCCATGGCCACACAAATCGAGCCCGCAACCCAGACCGACGAAGACGCCTTCCGCGCGGAAGTGCAGCAGTTTCTGGCGGACAATTTTCCCGCCGAACTCAAGGGCCAGTCGAACGCGCTGGCCGGCGTGGACGGCCCCACCAATGAAACGCCGGCGCAGACCAAGTGGCGCGAAGCCGTGGGCGCGCGCGGCTGGGGCACCCCCACCTGGCCGAAGGAATACGGCGGCGGCGGCCTCACCAAGGCGCAGGCCAAGATCATCGACCAGGAATTCGCCAAGGCGGGTGCCTACAACCCGATCGGCGGCATGGGCGTCATGATGTTCGGCCCGACGCTGCTCGAATACGGCAACGAGGCACAGAAGCAGGAGCATATTCCGCCGATCTGCCGCGGCGAAATCCGCTGGTGCCAGGGCTATTCGGAACCCAATGCCGGCTCTGACCTCGCGAACCTCCAGACCTTTGCCGAGGACAAGGGCGACCACTACCTTGTCAACGGCCAGAAGACCTGGACCAGCGGCGGCCAATGGGCCGACAAGTGCTTTGCAATTGTACGAACCGACAAGAGCGACAAGCACAAGGGCATCAGCTTCATGCTGATCGACATGGACACGCCCGGCGTCGAAGTCCGCCCGATCACCATGATCAGCGGGACCAGCCCGTTCTGCGAAACCTTTTTCACCGACGTGAAGGTCCCGAAGGAAAACCTCGTCGGCGAGGAAGGCCAGGGCTGGACCATCGGCAAGCGCCTTCTGCAGCACGAGCGTACCAACATCTCGGGCGGCGGCAGCCTCGCCCGACTCATGGGCCAGAGCCTTGGCGATATCGCCAAGAAGTACCAGCCGACGGGCGCCGACGGCGAACTCGCCGATGCGGTGCTGCGCGACAAGATCGCTGATTTCGAAATCCGCTGGAACAGCTTCCTGCTCACCGCGCGCCGCGCGATGGAAGAGAGCAAGGCAGCTGGCGGCGTCTCCGAAATCAGCTCTGTGCTCAAGAAGCTCGGCACCAAGCTGAGCCAGGAACGCAGCGAATTGCTGATCGAAATCCGCGGGTTGCAGGGCCTCGGCTGGGAAGGCGACGGCTTTTCGGACGGCGAGCTCGGGGCCGTGCGCGCGTGGCTCTTCGGCAAGGCGACCACCATCTATGGCGGCTCGACCGAAATCCAGAACAACATCATCGCCAAGCGCGTGCTCGGCATGCTCGACCACCAGTAAGAGAGGGGAGCAAGGACAATGGCCGTTCTCAACGAAGAACAGGAAATGCTGCGAGATATGGCGCGCGAATGGACCGTCAACGAAAGCCCGGTCACCGAATTCCGCAAGGTCCGCGCCAGCGGCGAGCCCGAAGCCTTCAACCGCGACGCCTATGCGACGATGGCGCAGATGGGCTGGGCCGGGGTCATCATCCCCGAAGAGCATGGCGGGTCGGACTTCGGCTTCCTGTCCGCGGGCCTCGTCGTCGAGGAACTCGGCAAGACGCTCACCGCCAGCCCGCTGGTGATGAACACCGTCGCCGCCTCGGCGATCGTTCTTGGCGGCAGCGACGAGCAGAAGGCCAGGTGGCTGCCCAGGCTGGCGAGCGGCGAGGCCATCGCCACCCTCGCCGTCGACGAAGGGCCGAGCCACGATCCTGCGAAGATCGAGACCAGTGTGTCCGACGGCAAGCTGAGCGGCACCAAGGCCTTCGTCCATGAAGCGCATGGTGCGGACCTGTTCGTCGTCGCGGCGAAGGACGGGCTTTACCTGGTCGAGAAAGGCGACGGCGTCGCGCTCACCACCCGCAAGCTGACCGACCAGCGCAGCCATGCCGACGTCACCTTCGACGGCGCGGCGGCGGAGAAGCTCGCCAATGGCGGCGACAACCTGCTCGATGACGTGCTCGACCGCGCGCGCGTGCTCACCGCAGCCGAAATGCTCGGCATGGCGCAGCAAGTGTTCGACGACACGCTCGACTATCTGAAGCAGCGCGTGCAGTTCAACCAGGTGCTGGCGAGCTTCCAGGCGCTGCAACACCGCATGGCGGACCTCTTCGCCGATCTCGCCCAGATGCGCAGCGCGGTCGAGGCGGGCCTGCAAGCCGTCGATGCCGGCTTCGGCGTGGCGCGCGCGGCGACCATCGCCAAGGCGGAAGCCAACCGCGTTATGCACACCATGGCAAACGAGGGCATCCAGCTGCACGGCGGGATCGGCATGACCGATGAGTACGACGTCGGCTTCTATCTCAAGCGCGCCCGCGTGCTGGAGCAGAGCTTCGGTTCGTCGAGCTGGTTAAAGGACCGATTTTCCAAGCTTTCTGGCTACTAGAAACCTGCATGTAGTGACCTGCATGGCATTTTTGCCACATGCTTGTCGACAATGTGAAATAATCCGTCAATTCATCTACCAAGTCTTGAAATGAAACGCGCTTATCGGTATCGTTTCTAACATCGACTAGTGCCTAGGATGGGGCACATTCTTAGAGGAGAGGCACATGAAAAGATTTCCATCACGCCACCATTGCGCCCTTGGTGCATTGGCAGCGGCACTTGCCTTCACACCGACAGCCGCCTTCGCCCAGGATGTTGGCGAACCCGATGCGGATCTGGTTGAAGGGGCCGATGTCGAAGACCAAAACGTAATCATTGTTACCGCGCAAGGGCGATCGCAGGTCTTGGCGGATGTTCCAGTCGCCGTGTCAGCTGTTTCCGGAGAAACCCTCCAGAATTCGGGCGCCAGCGACATACGTGAGCTGAACCAGGTTGCACCGTCCCTGCTGGTGTCTTCCACCGGCAACGAAGCTAACGGTTCCGCGCGTATTCGCGGTATCGGCACGGTCGGCGACAACCCTGGTCTGGAAAGTTCGGTCGCGGTTTTTGTCGATGGAGTCTATCGCTCTCGTTCGGGAAGCGCCCTGAGTGAGCTCGGCCCTATCGACAGGGTCGAAATCCTTCGCGGTCCCCAAGGTACTCTGGGCGGGCGGAACTCATCGGCAGGCCTGATCAATATCTACACCGCACCGCCCGAGTTCGATTTCAGCGCATACGGGGCCTTCACTTATGGCAACTATGATGCGATCCGCGTCGAAGGTGGCATAAACGCTCCGCTTGGCGACACCGTAGCTGCGCGTGTGGACGGCGTGTATTTTGAGCGCGACGGCTTCTACAACGATATTACCAACGGCGGGACGATCAACAATCGCGATCGTTATCTGGTCCGCGGTCAGCTCCTGTTCGAACCCAATGACGACCTGTCCATTCGCCTTGTCGGGGATTATTCCAAAAAGGACGAAGCGTGCTGTGCCGCGACGTTCGTCCAGCCCGAGTTTGCTCCGCTTGCACGGATCAGCGCTGGATTTGATCCCTTTACGAGGCCATCGGATGGGGCCGCCCTGACGAGTACCGCAAATCCGATCGTTCCCGTGTTGCTTGCGCTTGGGCAGGATCCGCGTGCCCTCACCCAGGATACATTCAACCGCGACCTGTACCCTACGCCGGGCAGAAGCTATGAAGGCGAAACCGAAGACTACGGTATTTCGGCTGAGATCAATTGGGATTTCGGGAACGTCACGTTGACGTCTATCACGGGCTACCGTGAATATGCCAACAGCCAGGGATCTGACACCGATTACACTACTGTCGATATTCTCTACCGCGCTCCGACCGAGAATGCTCTTGCTCGAGACTTTGAAACATTCACTCAGGAACTGCGCCTTACCGGTGAGGCCTTCGATGGCAAACTCGATTGGTTGATCGGCGCGTATTACGCCAATGAAGAACTGCAGGTGCGTGACAATCTGCGGTTCGGCACCCAGTACGGCAATTTCGTAGCGTGCCGCATCGCTATCGCGATCAACCCGGCTTTGGTCAATCCGGGGGCTTCCAATTGCCTGGGTGCCAACGTGGCGGCATTGGACGGTACGCTGACCGGAAGCCCGGCATTCGGCGCTGCAACCCCGGCGATCCTCGCAGGTATCAACAACCTTGCAAGCATCAGCGATTTGGGAACGGTCAGCGAGGTCTACAATCAGACGAGTGAGAACTTCGCGTTCTTCACGCATAATATCTTTGCGATCACGGATACGCTCGATTTGACGCTGGGGCTTCGTTATACAAACGAAACCAAGGACTTCGACGCAACTTTCCGCAACGACAACACGGTTTGTCCGACAAACCGCAATCTGCTCGGAGGCTTTCTGGGTGTTCCGACTTTGGCACCTCTGGCCGGTGGTATCATCAGCCTTTCCTGCCAAGGCAATTCGACATCGGAGCTCGATGGAGTTTCTCTCGAAGACTCGCGCGAAGAAGAGGAGTTTACCGGCACGGCTATCCTGAGCTGGAAGCCAACTCCCGATCTGCTAGTCTACGGTTCGTATTCACGCGGCTACAAGGCGGGCGGTTTCAACCTCGACAGGTCTGCACTGTCAAATCCGCTTGCGTTCGATCCGGCCAATATCTCGGCAGCCGCGCTGCAGTTCGATGAAGAAACAGTCGATGCATATGAGATCGGCCTCAAATACTCGACACGCGAGTTCGGGGTTAGCATTGCAGGCTTCCGGCAAGAGTTCAGTAACTTCCAGTTGAACACGTTCAATGGGGCGTTCTACATTGTGCAGACGGTCAATAGTTGCGATAGCGATCTCGGCGGGGCCGACAGAGACGCAAGCGCGACAACCGGTGCATGCTCTTCCGATGAAGTTGCACCAGGTGTGATCGCTCAAGGTGTCGAGATCGAAACCTATCTACGGCCCGCTCGTGATTTGGATATTACCCTTGGCGTCACCTATTCTGATACGAGCTTTGAAGACAATCTTATCGGGGACGATACCGGGGCACCGCTCGACCCCGCACTACGCTTGCTGCCAGGCGACAACCTGTCGAATGCACCAGAGATCGTGGCAACATCGTCGCTTACGTGGACGCCGCCAATCGGCGACAGTGGGCTCGAAGGCCTGGTCTTCGTGAACGCTCGTATGGCTGGTGATTACAACACCGGCTCCGACCTGCTCTTCGGCAAGGAACAGGACAGCTTCGTCGTAGTGAACGGGCGTGTGGGTCTGACCAATATTGCGGATCGCTTCGCGATCGAGGGATGGGTCAATAATTTGTTTGACGTTGGGTATACGCAGGTGGCCTTCAACACGCCTTTCGTGGCTCCGCAACAAACGTTCTCCGCTTTTCTTGCGGAACCGCGGACTTACGGCATCACCGTGCGCGGCAAGTTTTAAACTTACTCGCTAATTGCAAGAGGGTTCGGCGCTTCGCTGTGTCGAGCCCTCTTTTTCGAACTTTTATTTGCTCACGACTAGGTGGCGTCCGAACAAAAGTTCCGTGTGCTCAATATCGTCGATGATGTGATAGGGAGAGGCCGGCAGCGGTGTTCGCTGCATGAATCCCTCTTCGCTGGGCTACCAGCCGCCGGCCCCACAAACAATCTTGCCTCGTCCTGCCATGCTGCCTTACGCTGCGCTCCAGGCCGCCCAGCAGGGCGACCCCAACCGCCGGAACTCTAACTTAACCGGTGGACCACCCTGATGGGGCAGGTCAGGTGGAAGACTACAACCGAGAGAGACCGCCCTCATCCCTTGGCTACGCGACACCGGCGGCGTTCGCCGCCGAACTAGATAAGCAATGGCCTGCTTCGCCACGCCCTACGGGCTCCGCTGCGCAGCCCATTGCTTCAACCGCGCTCATACGCATCAACGCAGCTCGGCTCTAATCCCGGCTGGGGGGAAGATCAGGGGGTCACGTCACTCATTGGAAGGCGGCTATCGCGACGCAATTCGCTCTGAAAGTCGTGGGACTATTTTGCAGGTCTTCGAGGAACAGACCTGCTAATTTTCGCCCTGCAGTTAGTTCCATTAGGATAACGCTGTTAGCATACGTAGGCACCGCGGCCGCTAGCCAAAAGGTTGCCAGTAGGACCGTATACACGTGTTTCAGCGACCGAGATATTTTTACCGATCTTGATTATTTTGCCCGATGCTACGAGTGGTCCCGAGGTTGCCGGGCGGTGGTAGTCGACCCTCAGATCGGCGGTCGCCTTGGCCCCTGTACCTTGCGACAATAAGGTGTAGAGCCCGGTTAAATCGATCAGAGAGGCGAGCACGCCGCCATGCGCTGAACCGATTGCCGGGTTTGACACGATCTCGTCGCGCCAAGGCATCTCCAGTTCAAGCTGCTCGTTCGAGCATGACCGTAAAGTGAGGCCAAGCCACCGGTGAAACGGGGCAATCTGCAGGATCTCTTCGAGGCGCTTAGGATCGATCCTTGTCAGATTATCGGTCATGTAACGGCTCCCTGCGGACTGTGATTACGCTTGAGAAAATCGAGTATCGCTGCCGAAAAGGCATCGTTGGCATCGCCAACCACCATATGTGTTGCCTCTGCGATGTCGGTGTATTCAGCGTGTGGAACAAGTTCGAGCAATTGCGCGACCGCGTCTTCGGAAACCAGATCGCTCGATCCGCCGCGAATAATATGCAATGGCAGCGAAAGCCTGCTGGCTGCATCGTTCAGCGCATCAAACTGGCGTTCCTGATGAGCCGGATCGCTTCGCTTGGCTAGTGTGATGTTGCGGATAAAGGCCGGATCCCAATGCCAGTAGTAGCGGCCGTCTTCCTTCTCTCGCAGATAGCGCCGTAAGCCCTTGCCGGCTCCGCGCTTGCGGCGATGTGGCATGTAGCGCGCGATGACCTCTGCCGCTTCGTCCGGTGAAGAGAAACCGGTCTCCACGTGCTCCTCCATAAAGCCGACTACGCGCATAACGCCCCCCGTCTCCATACGCGGCGCGATGTCGACGAGAGTGAGCGACGCGAAGCGGCCCGGCGCAAGGTGTCCTTCGGCGATCAGTCCGGCCAACCCGCCAAGGGAGGCCCCGACGAGCGCTGGCTTGCGGTCCATTTTTGAAGCGATCGCAACGAGATCTGAAGCGAAGTCGCGCGTTTCGTAAGCGCCCTCGGCAGACCATTCGCTGTCGCCATGACCGCGCATATCAATTGCGATCGGACGAAATCCCGCATTGGCGAGATCGGCTGTGACACGTTTCCATGCGTGACGGGTCTGGCCGCCCCCATGCGCGAGCAAGACCGGTAAAGCATCGGCATTTCCGGTCGCTTCGGCTGCTATGGAGATGCCACCATTTCCCCCGATATGGAAAGTTTGCGACTGCATACCGCAACCTCATATTGTAAATCGATTTACAGTAAACGGCTTTATTTCCTGATCCGCTATGGTAGGTTGCCCTAGGCCCTGTTGACAAAAGCCTTTAACCATAGGCGGGCGGCTGCGAGGTTGAGGAAGCTCTCGAAGGATAGTATGGTCTTGTCATAGCGGGTGGCGATACGACGCTGCTGTTTGAGCTTGCCGAACATACGCTCGACGCGGTTGCGATCACGGTAGCGGCGATAATCGGGATGTTCTGGCACCTTGCGGTTCGAGCGGGGTGGGATGATCGGCAGGATACCCCGGATAAGCAGGCTTTCCCGGAAGCGATCCCCATCATAGCCCTTGTCTGCCAGCAGCGCCTTGGGCGTGGCGACAGGGATCTCCATGAGCGGCTCGGCTGCGGTGTAATCGGATGCTTCGCCGCCGGTCAGGATGAAGCCGAGAGGCAGTCCCTGATTGTCGCAGCGGGCGTGGATCTTGCTCGTAAAGCCGCCGCGTGATCGACCAAGAGCGTTCTTAACTGCCCCCCTTTTCCGCCCGCCGCCGAGACGTGGCCGCGAACGGAAGTGCTATCGATCATGTGTTGCCAGTCGTCGGTGAGATCCAGATCGACCAGCGTTTGCAGCAACGCATCCCACACGCCCTGTTCGGCCCAGCGTCGGAAGCGGACATAGACCGAGTTCCACTTGCCGTATCGCTCGTGCATGTCGCGCCAGGGACAGCCGACCCGCAGCACGTGGAGCATCCCGTTGAGGAAACGCCGATTATCGCCCGCTGGCCGCGCCCAGCGACCACGCTCAGGCGGCAGCAGCGGCCCGATCAACTCCCATTCCGCATCCGACAAGTCTCCACGACCCATGACTGCTCCTCAAAAAGCAGTCTTGAATCAGAACTCGGGGCAAATGGGAATCCCTTTTGTCAACACCGCCTAGATGGCTGCCATGACGGGCTATGACGCGGATACAAAGGGGGGCAAGTTCCCTCACCGATACCGATCGGCTGTTCTTTCTTATGGAGGAAGTGACCCGGCGTTTGCGCAGGACCGCCGATTCTTCGGTTGAACAATTCGGGCTCACGCGGACGCAATGGAGTATATTGGCTTATCTTTCGGAGCCCAGGCATGACCCAGACAGAGCTGGCTCGGGAACTGAAGCTAGAGCGCGCTAGCATCGGCCAGACTATTGATCGCCTGGAAGAACTTGAGCTGGTGGAAAGACGCAGGCGCGAAGAACGACAGGCGCGTTTGGCGGGTTCATTTACGCCCTGCCGCAATCGAGCTACTTCCCAAGATGCGAGTAGAAGCTGATGCAATGTATGCTCGCTTGCTCGGGGGGATCCGTTTTGGGGAACTGGAGCGCTTACGCGGATCGCTGGCTAGGATGCATGACAATCTGGGCAGCGAGCCATAATCACTCGAAATCGAGCCCATGCCCCGCGTTCACGCCCGCGTTTGCCCTTCAGGGGGTCTGATGCTCAGATGAGGGACGCCGAGCGCATGCGATCATAACATCCCGGCAGTCGTGGCAGGCGAGGTGGCCGGAGCCCCCGCACTCACCCAGCGCCGTTCGGTTCCTTATCAGCTTGAGCGACCATCGGATTCAGTTTCTGCTGTAGCGTGAAATCAGCGAGTGTTTGCATGGCGGCACTGCTAGCGAATATGGTTGACGCTGAGCTTGAACACGCCAGGCATGCGCGAGCCTTCCAAGATAGCGCTATGGATAAGCATATGCCGAAAGATGAGATACGTGATTACGCCCCCAACGAAAAGGATGACATCCTTTATTTGCTAGAAGAGGTGAACAGGACCGCTCGGCGGACCTTCGACGCTCTGATCGTGGGGCTCGACCTCAATCAAACACAATGGCGGATCATCGCGTCCTTGTTGCGAGAACCTACGCTAACACAGACCGAGATTTCTCGCCTGCTCGAGCTTGAATCGGCGACGATAGGACAGGCTGTCGCAGTTTTGGTTGAAAAAGGTTTGATCGAGCGAGAGCGGGCGGCGCACGATCGAAGGGTTTGGAACCTCCACCTCACCGAGCAAGTAAGAACCATCTGGCCGGAACTGCGCGAAGCGGCTGATCGACTCCACGAAATTCTCTGGAAGGGAATGTCTGCGCCTCAAATCGACCTCCTGCGTACGATGCTTCGAAAAGTTGCGGAGAATCAGAAGCAGGCTGACACTTGCGAAGAAAGCCGATGAAGCATGATCTGGAAAACAGTGTCGGTGAACTGACGCGGCTAGCAGAACTCGGTCAGATTTTCGCCCGGCACGGTCTGAAAAATCTCGGAAGCTTGCTTGGCTTTATGCCGGTTTCGGAGAATGAGCCAGATACCGAGGACTTGCGTCCTGCATCGGTGGTGGCGCTGTTGCGCGATGTCGGCCCTGTCGGAATAAAGCTTGGCCAGCTCCTGGCGACCAGAAGCGATCTGTTTACACAACCCTGGATTTCCGCGTTCGGCACTCTCCACGACCAGGTGGAACCGCTGCCGTTCGATAAGATCGAACCGGTGATTGTATCGGCTTGGGGCAGCGACTGGGAACGTGAATTCGCCGCTTTCGAGAGAAACCCGATCGCCTCAGCCTCTATCGCGCAGACTTATGTCGCAACCCTGCTGGACGGAAGCGAGACTATCGTGAAAATCCGCCGACCCGGCATGGCGTCCAGGATCGAGGCGGACATGAGGCTGTTGACACGGCTCGCGGGCCTCGCCGAGCGTCGGTCAAGCGACATTGCTCGCTATCGACCCGTGGAATTCCTTCAGACATTCGCCAAGAATTTAGCGCGGGAGATGGACCTGGCGGCAGAAGCACGTGCCTGTGAAAGGATTGGCGGTTATCTGGAGATGCTTGGGGTGAAGACGCCCGCGATCCACTGGGAACTCACAGGCTTGACGATCAATGTGCAGGAAGCCCTGGGCGGAAAGCCCGCGTCGCGGCACCCGGCAACTGATCCGGCAGGGAATGCCCAGTTCGCGAAGCGCTATGCCGATGCAGTGCTACGGATGATCCTTCTCAATGGAGAGTTTCATGGCGACCCGCATCCCGGCAACGTCTTCTGGATGGAAGGGAACCAGGTAGGCTTCATCGATTTCGGCTCGGTCGGCTTTCTCAGCGGCGCGCGGCGTCAGGAAATCGTCCGACTGATTTTCGCTATCGCGAACGGACAGATAGACAAGGTGGCCGATCTGCTGCTCGACTGGGCAGGCAATCCACTCGTGGATCGCGCGCAATTGGTGATGGACCTGGATGAGCTGATCGCGGAATTTAGCGGCACAGCTCTTGCCGGGATAGAATTCGCGGCAATTTTCGATCGGGTTTTCGGATTGTTGCGCGATTATCGCCTCGTATTGCCGCCCGACCTCGCTATTTTGCTGCGCACCCTGCTGACCGCAGAGGGCTTCGTTCGCTCTTTGGCGCCGGACTACAATATCGCCGAAGAAACGAAGCCGATCGTGATGCAATTGTTTGCCGAGCGATTTTCGATCGGAGCCGCGCGGGATCATTTGGCCAAGGTCCGCAGTGGCCTGCTTGATTTCTCGGCATCGCTGCCCGAGCTAATCGATAACGTTGCCTCGGTCGCTCGATCAGGTACGATTCAGGTATCCATCGACCCAGCCAGTCTGAACCATCTGACGCGGGAAGAGGACCGCAGCACCCCCGTCAAGGGTCCGGTGGTGGCAGCGTTGATCATCTCTGCCGCATTGCTGGCCGACCAATCGTTGTTACTGGCAGGAATTGTTCTGGCTTTCGCGGGAATAGCACTCATTCCTAGATGGAACTGATAAGACCACACACAATGAACGCTTAGACCACGGCCGCCCGGCACCGATATTGGCTACATCAAGGGAGAAGAGTGGAAATGACCGAACAGAAACCTGCCGAAGCGGTGCCTGCCGCCACCATGCTGCTGACCTGCCCCATCAGGGTGGTCCACCGGTTAAGTTAGAGTTCCGGCGGTTGGGGTCGCCCTGCTGGGCGGCCTGGAGCGCAGCGTAAGGCAGCATGGCAGGACGAGGCAAGATCGTTTGTGGGGCCGGCGGCTGGTAGCCCAGCGAAGAGTGTGGCCGGACGGTGTTGTAGTGGATACGCCAGCGCTCGATCAGGATGATTGCCTCCTTCAGAGTGTAGAAGATCTCCCCGTTGAGAAGCTCATCCCTGAGCTTGCCGTTGAAGGATTCGTTGTAGCCATTCTCCCATGGTGATCCGGGTTCGATGTAGAGAGTCTTCACACCAATCCGCCAGAGCCAGTCGCGCACGGCATGAGAAGTGAACTCAGCGCCATTATCGCTACGGATGTGATCAGGCGGACCATGGCGTTGGAACAGCTCGGTCAGCACGGCCAGGACATCATCGCTCTTGAGCTTGCGCTGGACATGGATCGCCAGGCACTGGCGGCTGTACTCGTCGATCACGGTAAGCATGCGGAAGGCCTTGCCGTCATGGGTGCGATCCATGACGAAGTCGTAGCTCCACACATGGCCACTATATTGCGGACGCAGCCTCACGCATGATCCATCGTTGAACCACAGACGCCCGCGCTTTGGCTGTCTCTGCGGAACCTTGAGCCCTTCACGGCGCCAGATCCGCTCGACCCGCTTGGCGTTCACCAACCAACTTTCATTGCGCAGCAGCGCCGTGATCCGGCGATAGCCGTAGCGACCATATTGCTGGGCCAGCCGGATGATTGCAGCTGTCAGCGGCTTCTCGTCGGCTGGTGGTGCGGGTACCCTCGAACTCCACTCCAGGGAGCTCTGTAATAGACCGATATCTTGCGACCGCGTTGACTTTGGGGTGCTCAACGTCCTCGGTGCCTGCGACAAAGCACCTATTGAGATTGGTACCGTCATGCGCATCGTCATCGATAGTGACAACAAATGTCGAAATCCTGCTGACGCCCAATAGTGCGATGATTCCCTGACCTACAGCACCTGCACCAACAAGAATGAAAGGCGGGAGTGTATGACCCTCAAGCGAAGGACCCTCTGTTAGCGACTTAAGCGGACCGGTTCTTCCATCCCAAAGATCGTAACCCTCATCGGAGAGTGCAAACCGGCCTCGGCTCAGCCCTCGCGCTCGCTTAAAGACTTCCCCTGCCGCCAATGAAGCCGCGAACCATGGCCCGATCGGGTTGGGGCCATCTGTTAGCTCAGTGTTTGGCGCTTCAGTCCCGATCCAAGCGATCCAGCCTGCTCCAGTGACGTACAGGTCAGCGGAATTGCTTGGCAGCGCGGCCCCGACGCTGATTGTGTAGTTCGGTACCAACGAAGATCGGCGCACGACTTTAACAGCATCTCCAACAGCCCAATTTGCAAAGGCCTTCATTCGTTCGAACACCGGGCCGGGGCCTTGGCCATCGGCCAAAGGAATCTCCAACTCGGCACTTGGTGAATCGAGTTCGATCACCTCCACCGAGCCAGTCATGCGGCAAAGCAAGTTTATCAAACAGGCAACAATAAGCTGGTCTGCCTGTCGAGTAAGGGGGCCAGTCGAAAGCCTTACAACTATGCCGCCATGATCCCCCAACCCAGCGACTGGGCGTTCATGGCGGTCCCCAATATCCCGGGGACTAATCATCGGAGGTCTTCAACAGTCACGGGGCCATCGCCGAGAACGACACGTGACGCTGCGTACTCATCCGTTAGCAAGTGCCAGTAGCCCCTTTGCCATTCGTGTATACCGATCCCCTTAGGCCAGGCACCCACAGCCCGCCCGTAATTTGGAAATACAATTGACAGCGCTCGGCGACTGCCAACCATCTCGTCGTCGTAAGGCGAATGCTCGACAGAATGGCCTGGGTGGCTATGGATCTGTGCTAATGGTCGAAATTCGTCTGGGACCGATGCGGCCATTCGACTCAGAGCGGCTTCACTTATGTGGTAATTGAACCGCGACGATTGCTGTTCGGGAGCTCGCACACAAGTTACAACTCCATCCGACCCGTCGCGCAAACCGTACCAATATACGCATGATTCCAGTCTACCAGCAGCCTGTAGTAGGCGGTACGTCGCGACTATGGCTTCCTGCGGGACTGTTAATTTCGCCTCAGTTGGCACGTAAGGAGCTGTCGGCGGTAAACGCCAACCATCGTCAGTTAACATCGGCCGGATACCTGCCTTGATAGTGTTCTGAAGCCATAGCCCGACGGATGGCCGCCAAGCTTACAAGGAAATTATCGCTGCTTTGCCATAGGATGGCGTCATCCCCACCGTGCTTGACGTCGTAGTACTCGAATGTCGCAGAACAGCAGATCAGCTGAATTTTCGACGATGTAGTCGGAGAATCATAGGCAGGGTGTACATGGACTTCTGGGTGCCCAAGCCTTGGCAGATGCCCAGTATCGGACCCCACGACATATTTGAGCGTATCGGGGTTCACGAACTGCGCGCTGGGAGGCCAGTCTCGTCCAGTCTGAAACTCCAAACGAAGCAAATATTCGTCGACTATGCCGGCATGTATACCCGTAATCGGCACCAAAAGACGCCGACGGCCATCTACGCGCCAGCCGAGTTCCTCGACTGTCTCGACACCATGAAGTGCAAGAGCGCGCTTCAGATCTTCCTCAAAGACCGCGCGGCCTGCCTGGAGATCAAGGGTAGGCCGGACGTCATGGGTGGCCAAGATTATGCTCCGCCAGTGCGGGCAGCAATCTCGAAATCGCGATCGCAGAGCTCACGCGCGCGGGCGTCATCAAGGGTGACGCCCAAGTGTTCCATCAGGCTGACCGGGTTGTCGTGCTTCCCTGGTGCCTGAAGAACATCGCGTTCCCCACGATCGATTTCCAGCTCGATGTAAGCCTGGTCCCAAATCGCCTGCAGCGTGAGACCCCCATCTACGTCAAACTTCGCTTTCTCATGCTCGGCGAGGTGCCGGAAGCTGACCTTCACATCATCTTTGTCCTTGGGCATTTCGATCACTTTCTTAGTAGTTCCCAGATGTGGAACCTTTATCAACGTAGAATGCGATTCGCAAGGCATGGTTCCCGAATGTGGGCCACTAGTCTTGCGTTGAGCGCTCAGCTATGCGATTCGGCAAGATGAAGCTCATGGGAACTGTCAAACTTCAGGAACTTGCCAACTCCGGTCGACCGGGTGTTGCTGGCGCTGTTGCGGCGCTTCATGCCGAACTAAAGGTTGCGGTGCTGCCGACAGCGAGCGCGTTCCTAGAATTGTACCCGTCTGCCAAAGTGAATGGCTCAGAGGTTGAGATCGCAATCGATAGAGAGAATTCGTTGGTCGCAACGGTCGACTACGACACGGGTTGCATGCTGATTAGAACCGCCGGGCCACGTGCATCGCTCGCCAAGCGGAGGAAGGGCAAGTGACAATCAAGTCAATTAAGAGTGAACCCGATTACGAAGCAGCACTCGAAAAAGCGGCTCTACTGATGCAGCGCGGCAACCAGAAGTCACGCGACGATTTGGAAGTGTTACAGGTGCTGATTGAGCGGTGGGAGACTGCGAACGTCGCCATTCCCGCGCCTACGCCGCTTCAGGCGATTCAATTCAGAATGGACCAGCTCGGCCTGTCTGCCAAAGACATGAAGCCCTACTTGGGGAGTAAGTCCCGAATTTCCGAAATACTCAATGGTCGAAGGCAGCTGACGATCGACCAAGTCCGCGCGTTGCATCGGCACCTTCGAATTCCAGCGGAAGCGCTCATTGGCGATGCCAAACACGAACCACCACAAGGATCCTCTACAGCTTCGCAAGCCGCCGTCGAAAAGTTGCGCTCCCTTGGCGTACTCAAAGTTCGAGAATCGATCGACGGTTTTTTGGCCAAGGCACGCAATGCCTCACCAGCCATCGCAATGTTGCGTAAATCCAGGACCGATAGGACGAATGCCAAGACAGACCTTGGCGCCTTAGAGGCTTGGTGCGCCGCAGTCCTGCTCATTGCAGAAAAGAAACGTCTCCCGAAAGTCACTAGACGTTTGCGTGGTCTGACCACAGCGCGGCAAATTGCAAAGCTCAGTCGCTTGCCTGATGGCCCCACTCATGTGGAAGCAGAGTTGCGAAAGTATGGCGTTGTCTTGATCATTCTCGATCACCTGCCAGGCACTTTTCTCGATGGAGCCGCAATTTGCAGAGGCGATGGTGCTCCAATAATCGCTCTGACTTTAAGGCATGATCGGCTCGATAACTTCTGGTTCACGCTTTTACACGAATTTGCTCACGTCTGTTGTCACCTCAAAGAGGGAACAACCATCATTGTTGATGATCTCGAGGTCACTAGTTCCGATGTAATCGAAGCAGAGGCTGATGCATTCGCTCGAGAGGCGCTCATCCCTGCAACTATCTGGCAAGATGTGTCGGACGACCCGACTCCGGAAGAAATTGAGTCTGTCGCTTGCGCAGCTGGCGTACATGCTTCCATTGCCGCCGGGAGGTGGCGGTACGAAAATCAAGACTACCGTCGTTTCTCAAAGCTGGTCGGTCGCGGCGAAGTACGGTCGGTGATGACACCCAGTTATCCTAGATCCAAATCAAGAGCGAAATAAAAGGGCCATCCACAACCGAACATTCAGCTGAGAGCCCAACCGCCTCCACCCGTAACATGAGCGTCCCGTTCGCGCAGGTTACGATCTAAGTCGAGTATATCATTCAGGTGCGTAGCTGTATGTCCGAACAGGCGGTCGAGCGCGGACATCTCACGCGGAAAACTCGCCGACAACTCCTCAAGCTGGTCGATCATTTCGCCCGCTGCCGACATTAGCAAGGCTTTCGCACCCGATGCCGGAATCCCGATAGCAGCGCAAAAGGCAATCAGATCGTCCGCAGCTATGTCGTCAAAGCGTTTGGCGGCTCCCAAGTTGAATGCCAGCTCGTCTGTATAGTCGCCGCCTGTCAGAACCGGCGTAAGATCATAGAACGGAGCGAGTTGCACCGAGCCGCTGGAGGCCAGGATCAGGCCGTTGTTCTTGGCATGGTTGTCGTTGTTACCAAGCAGCAGGTTGAACAGCGTCATTTTCAGGAATGTGTTGCGAGCGAGAGCGGGTTGATCCGTTGCGGCGAGTATTCTTCCGATTGTTGCCGCGTCGAACCGGCGTCCCGCCTCTCCGCGCCGCTCATATTTGAGATCGGAGGGAAGGCCGCTTGCCTGGGCAAAGTCTTCGACATGTAAGCGATAGACCTTGTCGTCGTCGATCAGCCGATCGAACCGGTTGATGAGCAGGATTTCATGTCCGCCAATCTGGTCGGCCACGCATGTGCCGACTGAGAAGCCACACTTTGCCGCCAGATCGGTCAGGAAGGCTTCGTCACGCGCTTCCTTGGGATGCTGGCGGTCAGGCAGCTTCAGAATGTGGGTCGTGGGCGCGCCCGTCCCATGCCTGGGAAGCGCGAAGCGTCCGTCCGGCAAGGCGGCGAGTGATACCTTCCGGCGAACACCAGCGACTGGCGAGGGGTCGCGCATCTCATCCGGTAGTGGTTTGCCTGTGGCGAGGCGCTCGACAATGTCGCGCAATATGCCCTCGTCGAGCGGATCATAGTCTTTGCTCAACGTTCCAGGACGTTTTACCGGTGGCTGGTCAAGACCGAGCACGCTGACAGCGCCCGGGCAATCCGCCCCCAGATGTTCGAGCAGCCCCGCGATATCGCTGCGCTCGATTCCATAGCGCGCCATGGTCGCTTCGAGCTGGTCGTTTTCGTGGAGCAGATTTCCGAACCACGCGCGGACAGGAACGTCGCCGAACGGCTCTTCGCTCAATGGCAACGAGAGCGATAATGCGTGACCGATCGGATTTGCCAGCCATTGGGCATTGTAAGTGAAGGACAGATCACCTTCGTCACCTTTGACAAGGTAGCCGACCGGCTCCGCCGATGCTTCGAGCCAGACTTGCAGGATGAGCATCAGCGGTTACGCAATCTGGCGGTGAGATCGATGCCGGCGGCCTCGGCACAGGCCATCACGCGGTCGAATTCGAGGCTGGCTTTCCCACCTTCAAGTTCGGAAACGAACCTTCGTCCGACGCCTGCATGAGCGGCAAATTCAGACTGGTTCATCTTCATAGCCTTGCGCGCGCGGCGGACCAGCGCGCCCAGTTCGGCAACCGATCGCACACGCTCGCCAAGAGGTGGAGTACGCGGTGTTTCAGTTCGAGGCGAAGGCAACTTCGGAAGAGAAATGCCGGAGGAAGCCTCCGACAGCTGCCGAGCGATATCAATCGCCCGCTGATACTGCGGGGTACGTAGCTGCTCGGAAAGTTTGCGTGCCGTGGCACCCGGTCCCTCGACCAGGTCGTTTATCGCACGATTGATTTTGTTGACGGAATCAAAGGACGGATTCGTGGCGAGCTTCCGAAATGCCTGATCCTGTTCGTTGAGTGCCTTCAAGAGGCGCTGGCTATCGGTCACCGGCTTCATAGTTGTTCCCTTTCGGGAGCAAAGTGGCATTTCATGCCCGAAAAGTCAACAAATGATCCCGAACGGGCGCGAAACGCTTTTTGACCGGTTCGACAGCGAGATTTGCTACCGTTCGGGGTCATTATCTAGATCTGTGGGCAGCGCGAGAGCCGCCGGAGTCCAAGCCAGCCGCTTTCTCCGATCAGCCCGCCCGCAACCCATCAAGATAGTCGCTCCACCACTGGGCCATTTTCACTCGCTCGTCCCAGTAATTTCCGCGATTATAGACACCGCGAATAGCGTTACTGTCTCCGTGGGCCAGGGCACGTTCGATGGCGTCGGGATGCCAGAGCCCGCTTTCGTTGAGCAAGGTCGAGGCAGTTGAGCGCAGCCCGTGGGCGGTCACTTCGTCTTTGGTGAAACCCATACGCCGAAATGCCGCGTTGATGGTATTCTCGCTCATTGGGCGCTGGCGCGTATGAAACGCTGGGAAGATGTAGCCCTTGCCGCCGGTAATCGGCTTCAGCTCCCGAAGCAGCTCCAACACCTGCCGTGACAGCGGCACCACATGGGTCCGACGCGCCTTCATCTTGCCTTCCGGAATTGTCCAGGTGGCCTTGTCCCAATCGATCTCGTTCCACTCGCCGTGGCGAAGCTCACCGGGGCGGACAAAGACATGTGGTGCGATCTTCAAAGCGAATTTCGTGGCCGGGTAACATTCGAAATCATCAATGGCGCGAAGGAGCCCGCCCAACTTCTCAGGCTCAAGGATCGCCGCGTAGTGCCGTGCCCTTGGCGTGACCAGTGCGCCCTGTAGTATCGATGTTGGATCGGTTTGGCATTGTCCAAGCGCGGCTCCATACCGGAACACCCGGCTTGCGAAGGAGCGGCATTTCTTCGCGGTTTCGAGATTGCCTTTGGCTTCGAGTTTCTTGAGCGCCGCCAGCATCAACTGCGGATCGACGTCGTTGATTGGCATATTGCCGATTGCGGGCTTGAGCAGGACAAGGAACCAGCGGGCCTTGCGCAGCGTGGCCTCCGCCCTGCCTTCGGGCACCATCTTCTCGTCGATGTACTTGTTGGCGATAACCTCGAAGGTGTTCTCAGCACCTAGCTTGATCCTGGCCTTCTTGCGTTTGCGCTCCAGCATCGGATCGATGCCATCCGAAACCTTGAGCCGTGCCCGGTCGCGAAGCTGGCGCGCCTGCGACAAGCTGACCTCTGGGAACGCGCCGATGGGCAGCTTCTTTTCCTTCCCGCCAAAGCGGTACTTGAAATACCAGAGCTTGGAGCCGTTCGGCTTCACCAGAAGCAGCAGCCCCCGCGAGTCGTATTTCTTGTACGACTTATCGGCAGCCCGGAAGCCTTTGATTTCCTGCACATTAAGGCTCATTTGGGGGCCTCACTTTCGTGCGACTTGGGGGCTTTTGAGCTGGAGCCCCCAGCCGAGGCCCCCAGAGAGGCTGGAACAAAGCGGAACAAAACAAGACCTCGCTTTCTGCGCTAGAGGTCAAGAATGGCAGAATTCCGCCATTTCTGCAATGTTTTGGAACGTTCTGATGAGAACAAATGGTGCCCAGAAGAGGACTCGAACCTCCACGCCCTTGCGAGCGCCGCCACCTGAAGACGGTGCGTCTACCAATTCCGCCATCTGGGCACACAGGCGAGTCGGTCATCGGATGCCGTCTCGCGGTAGGAGCGCGCCACTAGCGAAGCTGCGCACCTGCTGTCAACGGCTGTTTCGCGCATTCTCACGCACGCGAACGGTTGCGGTGGCGGGCGCATTGGGGCAAGGCGCGCGGCAATCGTTCAACGCTTAGCGAAGGTGCAGGCGACCATGGCAAAGTCCAACCCCCTCAACGGCAAGTTCGTCGTGGTGACCGGCGGCAGCGGCTTCCTCGGCAATTATGTGGCACAGGCCCTGCTCGAACGCGGCGCGCGGGTGCGCATTGCCAGCCGCAATCCCGAGAAGGCCTACAGCCTCAAACCGCTTGCCAACCTCGGCCAGTTGCAGTTCGCCCGCTTCAAGGCGCAGGATGAGGTGAGCCGCAAGGCGGTGGTCCATGGCGCGGATGCCGTGGTCAATCTCGTCGGATCATTCGATGGCGATGTGGTCGACCTGATGGGCAAGAGCGCCGGTGCCCTGGCCGAGGCTGCGAAGGCCGCCGGGGCAAGCGCCTTCGTACAGGTCAGCGCGATCGGCGCCGATGAGGAAAGCGAAGTGGGTTACGCCAAGGGCAAGGGCCTGGGCGAAAAGCTGGTGCTGGAAACCTTCCCCAAGGCGACCGTGATCCGCCCTTCGATCATATTCGGCAAAGACGACAATTTCCTCAACATGTTCGCCGGGCTGGTCCGCACGATGCCCGTACTGCCGGTGTTCGGCCCCGATGCCGAAATCCAGCCTGTCTTCGTCGACGACGTGGCCGAGGCGATTGCCACCGCCCTCGCCGACCCGGCGGCGCATGGCGGCAAGACCTACGAGCTGGGCGGCCCCGAAGTGTTGACCATGATGGAGCTCAACCGCCGCATCGCCGATGCACAGGGGCGCGAGCGCAGCTTCATCCCCATGCCCGACCCGGCGAGCGGCATCTTCGCCGCGTTGCCGCTGACCCCGATGTCACGCGATCAGTGGAAGCTGCTCAAGGCGGGCAGCGTGGTCGCCAAGGGCGCGCGCGGGTTCGACAAGCTCGGGATCGAACCGCGCCCGCTCGGCCTGTTCCTCGACAAGTGGATGGTCCGCTTCAAGAAGCACGGGCGCTTCACCGGTCGCACGCGGCTCGCCTGAGCCGGGCGCCCTTAGTCGATCCCCTCGACCAGCAGCACGGCACCGTCGCTGCCGGTGATCCGCACCCGCGTGCCGACAGCCGCATCCGCGCCGCGCGCGAGCCATTCGCTGTCACCATGCTTGACCCGGCCCGAACCCGCCTCGATCGCCTGCACGACCACCGCGATCTCGCCTGCCAGCCGTGCGCCGCGCCGGTTCATCTTGGGATCGGCCTCGACGATGGGATGGCTGCGAATCCAGGTCCGCCCGGCGAACACCGCGACGATCGCCAGCACCGCGAAGATGGCGATTTGCAGCGGCAGGCCGATAGGCAGGAAGAAGGTGAGGATGCCGGTGATCAGCGCCGCGCCGGCCATCCAGATCAGGAATACGCCCGGCACCAGCATTTCGGCTGCGGCGAGCACCAGCCCGATCGCGAGCCACACCCAATGCGGGTCGGGATTCTCGAGCCAGCCCATCACTGGCCACCCGCAGGCGGCGTGCTACGCGGCACGGTCGGGCGGCGCGTCGGTTGCGGGGCCGCGGGCGGCGAACGGCGCGGGCCACCATCGTCGGACACCGCATCCTTCACCAGCTCGCCAATCCCGCCGAGCGAACCGATCAGCTGGGTCGCCTCGACCGGGAACAGGATGGTCTTGGCATTGGGGCTGGTGGCAAACTTGCCCACCGCATCGGTGTATTTCTGCGCCACGAAGTAGTTGATTGCCTGCACACCGCTCTCGGCAATCGCATCGGACACCATCTGCGTTGCCTTGGCTTCTGCCTCGGCCTCACGCTCACGCGCTTCTGCATCGCGGAAGGCGGATTCGCGGCGCCCCTCTGCCTCGAGGATGGCAGACTGCTTTTCACCTTCGGCGCGCAGGATCTTCGATGCCCGGTCACCCTCTGCCTCGAGGATTTCGGCACGCTTGAGGCGTTCGGCCTTCATCTGGCGGGCCATCGCCTCGCTGATGTCGAGCGGCGGGCGGATATCCTTGATCTCGACGCGGGTGATCTTCACGCCCCAGGGCGAGGTCGCATGGTCGACCACGCTGAGCAGTCGCGCGTTGATCTCGTCACGCTTGGACAGCGTCTCGTCGAGGTCCATCGAGCCCATCACGGTACGCAGGTTGGTGGTCGTGAGCGCCATGATCGCCTGGTAGAGGTTCGACACCTCATAAGCGGCCTTGCCCGCCTCCAGCACCTGGAAGAAGACCACCGCATCGACCCCGACCATCGCGTTGTCGGCAGTAATAATTTCCTGCCCGGGAATATCCATCACCTGTTCCATCATGTTGATCTTGCGACCGACGCGATCGATGAACGGGATGATGATGTGAAAGCCGGGTTCGGCGGCGAGCGTGAACTTGCCCAGCCTCTCGATGGTATAGACATAACCCTGCTTGACGACGCGAACGCCCATCAAGAGGAAAATGAACGCCACGACGACGAGCGCGAATACTGTCTCAAGCATCAGATCGAACCCCCAAAAAACTCCATGATCGCAGAGTAACGCCCCCCGGCGTGGGGGCAAGTGCAATCGGCATCACTTGGCAGTTTGGCGCGCGGTGTTGACTCCGGGCGCAGCGTTCCACGCCGCGACGCCGTTGGCCGCAATGTGCCCGCGAACAGATGCCAACCTCACACCGCCCGCCCGTAAAGCTCCATCAAATCCGCCCACGCCTTCTCCGCTTCCGCCTCGTTGTAGGCGGGCGAGTCCGGCACGCACCAGCCGTGGTCGGCGGCATAGACTTCTACCTTGGCCTTGTGCCCGGTCGCCTCGAAGGCGGTGCGCAAGGCAGTCTTGTCGTCCGGGGCCTTGGCATCGTCGTTCTGCGCAATGGCGACGAGATATTGCGCCTTGGTGTCGCCGATTACCTTGTGCGGGCTGGTGGAGTCGTCCGGTTTCACGAGCCCGCCGCCATGGAAGCTGGCTGCCGCCCGGACATGCGCAGGCACGGCGGCGGCAGTCCAGAAGGTGAAGGAACCCGTCATGCAATAACCCTGCGTGCCGATGCCGCGCTTGCCATCGACCTCCCTGCGTGCCCTGAGCCAGCCAACCGCAGCCTTGGCATCGCGCATGACCGATGCCGCATCAAGCTTGCCGCGCATTTCACGCGCGATCGGGAAACCGCCATTGCCCGCGAAATCGGCAAAATCCTCCCAGATCTGCCCCGCACGGTCGCGGTAGTATGGGTTGAGCAGCAAGGTCGCATAGCCGCGTCCAGCCAGCCGCCGGGCGATGTTGCGCTTGGCTTCGCGGATACCGGCAATGTCGGGCCACAGGATAACCGCCGGGGCCGGGTTGGTCGCAGGCGCGACGAAGAAGCCATCCATCGTCCCGTCAGGCGTGGCGAAGGTGACGGTTTCTTCGCTCATCGCGGGCAGGGTGATCGCCAGGTCGTCGCCCGCCTCGCCCTCGGTCGGGGCGCAGGCGGCCACCGCAGCCATCCCGCCGAGCACGCCGAACTGCCTGCGGCTGAGCCCCTCCTTCGCCCAGCGGGTTATCATCGCCTCATCGCACATGCCATCTCTCCAACATCCATCGCGCCCGCATCGTCTCATGCCAGCAGGCAATGGACAAGCCTTCGCTGACGCGGCAGTAAAGGTTGCAAAGCGCGACCCAATAGAGTCGCATACAGGGGAGAGGGATCGATGAAACGCCTTGCCATCTTGGCAGCCGCCGCACTCGCGCTTGCCGCTTGCGGAGAAAAAGCACCCGAACGCTCGCCGCTCGCCACAGAAGGCGTGACCGATGCGATGATCGCAGCAGGCAATGGCGAGGAATGGCTGACTTACGGCGGCGATACCGACGAAAAGCGTTTCTCCCCGCTCGACCAGGTCACCACCGAGAATGTCGGCGAGTTGCAGCTGGCCTGGTATGCCGATCTCGACACCGCACGCGGGCAGGAAGCGACCCCGCTGATGCATGACGGCACGCTGTTCGTCACCACCGCGTGGAGCATGGTCAAGGCCTATGATGCGGCGACGGGCAAGCTCAAGTGGGAATACGATCCCGAAGTGCCGCGCGAAACGCTGGTCCGCGCCTGCTGCGACGCGGTCAATCGCGGCGTCGCGCTCTATGGCAACAACGCCTATGTCGCGACGCTCGACGGGCGGCTTGTCGCGCTCGATCAGGATACGGGCTCGGTCGTGTGGGAAAAGATGACCGTTCCCGACCAGGACAACTACACCATCACCGGCGCACCGCGCATCGCCAGGGGGCTGGTGCTGATCGGCAGCGGCGGCGCGGAATACAAGGCGCGCGGCTATATCGCCGCCTTCGATGCGGGGACCGGTGACGAGGTGTGGCGCTGGCACACCGTGCCGGGCGATCCCGCCGCCGGGTTCGAGAACGATGCGATGGAGAAAGCAGCCAAGACCTGGGGCGGCGAATGGTGGAAAATGGGCGGTGGCGGCACCGTGTGGGATTCGATCACCTATGATCCCAAGACCGGCCTCGTCTATTTCGGCACCGGCAATGCCGAGCCGTGGAACCCCGCCGCCAACGATCGCGGCGCGGAGGACAGCCTCTACACCGGGTCGATCGTCGCGCTCGATGCCGAAACCGGCGAATATCGCTGGCACTTCCAGGAAACGCCCGAGGACCGGTGGGATTACGATTCCAACGCACAGATCACGCTGGCGGATGTCGAGCTTGACGGGAAGGCGCGCCGCGTGGTGCTGCACGCGCCCAAGAACGGATTTTTCTATGTCCTCGACGCAGCGACAGGCGAATTCCTCTCGGGCGATGCCTATGCGCAGATGAACTGGGCCGACGGGCTGGACGACAAAGGCCGCCCGAACATCCAGCAGGCCGCGCGCTACGAACAGACCGGGCAGCCCTTTATCGGCATGCCCGGCGCAATCGGCGCGCATAGCTGGCAGCCGATGAGCTTCTCGCCCAAGACCGGCCTCGTCTATATCCCGACCAACAATGTCCTGCAGGGCTATCTCGCCGACAAGGAGTGGGAAGAAAGCGATATCGGCTTCCAGGTCGGGCTCGATACGGCCAGCACTTCAATGCCCGCCGATGCAGCGGTGCGCCAGCAGATGGCCGACCTGCACACCGGCGCGCTGGTCGCGTGGGATCCGGTGGCACAGAAAGAGGCATGGCGCGTCAGCCAGCCCGGCCCGTGGAACGGCGGCACGCTGGCAACCGCAGGCGGGCTGGTGTTCCAGGGCAATGCCGGCGGCGAATTCGTTGCCTTCGATGCCAAGAGTGGCAGGCAGCTGTGGAGCTTCCCGGCCCAGACCGGTGTGATCGCCGCGCCGATGAGCTTCTCGGTCGGCGGCGAGCAATACATCGCCGTGCTGGCTGGCTGGGGCGGCGTGTGGGACCTTGTTGGCGGCGTGCTGGCCGACAAGGGCGGCCCGGTGCGCAATATCAGCCGCCTGCTGGTGTTCAAGATCGGCGGCAGCGCCAAACTGCCTGCCCTGCCCGCCTTGAACGACATGGTGTTCGACCCGCCCAAATTCACCGGCACCGAAGAGCAGGTAAAGCAGGGCGCCGGGCTATACGCCCGCTACTGCTCTGTGTGCCATGGCGATGCGGCAGTGGGCGGCGGGCTGGTGCCCGACCTGCGGCGCTCCGGCGTGTTGCCGAGCGATGAGGCGCTGCGGGCCATCGTGATCGACGGCCAGCTCAAGCATAACGGCATGGTCAGCTTCGCCAGCGCGATCAAACCCGAGGGCGCTGAAGCGATCCGCCACTACCTGATCAAGCGCGCCAATGAGGACAAGGCGCTGGAAGGGAAATAAGCCCGCGCCTCAGCGATAGGTCGGCGGGCGCAGCCTCCGCCGCAATTGCGATGCGTCGATCCGCTGCGAGGTGGCGGCGAATATCGCGCGCACCATGCCGCGTTCCCAGCTGCGCGGGGAGTGGGCGACGCGACCGACCAGCATGGAATCGCGCATCACCGCCTTGAGGCGCGGCAGGCGCTGGCGTTCGAATTCGGGCAGGATGGCTTCGGGCGATAGCCGCCCGGCCAGCACGCCCAGCGCCCATGCATCCTCGATCCCCTGGCAGCCGCCCTGCCCCTGGTTCGGCTCCATCGCATGCGCCGCGTCGCCCACACAGATAATCCGCCCCTGCCCAAGCCTGCGCGGTGTGGCCCGGGCATGGATCGCAACGGGGATGGTCGCAGCCGGATCGGTCGCGGCAAGCGCATGGCCAATCGGATCGGCCCAGCCTGCCACCCGCTGCTGCACAAACGCGAGGTCGATGCCCGAAAGCGCCGCCGGATCCTTCTCGGAGCGCATATAGAACCAGTATCGGCGACCTTCTCCGGCATCGAACAGGCCGAACCGCTCGGTCCCGTGCCAGATTTCCTCGCCCAGCCCCTGTGGCCAGCCTTCATCGACTGCCCGTGCGACCCCGAGCGCACCGAGGTAGCCACGATATTGCGGCACATTGCCGAGCAATTCACTGGCCTTGGCCGAGTGGATACCATCGGCCACCACGCACAAATCCACCGCATCGACCGGCGACCCGGCAATGGCAATCTCGACCTTGTCGCCCTGCTCACCGATACCATCCACCCTCACACCAAGCCGCAACCTGTCACGACCGAGGCAATCGGCCAGAACCGCCTGCAAATGGCTGCGCATGGGTAGCCATGCATCCATGCCTTCGAGCGCGACCGGCCCGAACAGGTATTTCCCGTCCCGGCGGCTGAGTGCGACTTGCGTGATTGGCGCCGATGCGCCGCGCACCGCATCGCCGCAGCCGATCCAGTCGAGCCCGGCCATCGCATTGTCCCAGATCGACAGGGCCGTTCCCATCGGCGCAATTGCCGGTGCCTGCTCATAAACGGTCACATCGTAGCCCGCACGTCGCAACGCAGCCGCCGAAGCCAGACCCGCTATACCGCCTCCGATCACCGCTGCTGTCCGCTGCAACCGACCTCTCCCACTATGCGGGAGACAGCCCTACGGCTTCGGCCCTGCCTGCACGAGTGAAAGCGGCGCATCGCCTGTTGCCTTTCATGCATGGCCCAAGGGCGCGCTGCGTGTTAGGTTTCGCCTGAAAACCGAAAACAGACCGATACGATTCGCATGCGCGCGCGTCGGTCCGCGAAAAGAGGAGAGAGCGATGACGACTCAATACAGGAACCTGATCGATGGCGAGATGGTGGAAACCGCCAGCACGATGGAAGTCGTCAATCCAGCGAACGAGCAGGTCGTCGGCCTCGTCCCGGCTTGCGGGACGGATGAACTCGACAGGGCCGTTGCCGCTGCACGTCGTGCGTTCAAGAGCTGGTCGAAAACCCCGATCGACGAACGCCGTGCGGTGATCCAGCAGATGAGCGGCATCATCAAGGAAAACGCCGACGAACTGTTCCGCCTGCTGACCACCGAACAGGGCAAGCCGCACGAACAGGCCAAGGGTGAAATCTATGGCGCTGCCGGGCTGATGGCAGCGCAATCGACGCTCAGCCTCGAAGAAGAAATCATCGAGGACAGCGATACCCGCCTCCACCGCTCGCGCCGCGTGCCGGTGGGCGTGGTCGGCGGTATCGTGCCGTGGAACTTCCCGGTGATGATGGCGATGCAGAAGATTGCGCCCGCCATGCTTTCGGGCTGCACCATCGTGCTCAAGCCCAGCCCCTTCACCCCGCTCACCACGCTGCGTATTGCCGAACTGGTGAAGGATGTGGTGCCTGCGGGCGTGGTCAACATCATCACGGGCGAAGACAGCCTTGGCCCGCTGATCACCAGCCACCCGGATATCGACAAGATCACCTTCACCGGCTCGACCGCAACCGGCAAGAAGATCATGGAAGGCGCATCGAAAGACTTGAAGCGCATCACGCTCGAACTGGGTGGCAACGATGCCTCGATCGTGCTGCCCGATGCCGATGTTTCCAAGGTTGCCGAACAGCTGTTCTGGTCGAGCTTTTCCAACGCAGGCCAAATCTGCGTCGCCGCCAAGCGCATCTATATCCACGAGGATATCTATGACGAGCTGAGCACGGCAATCGCCGAATATGCCAAGGGCGTGGTCGTGGGCGACGGCGCGCAGCAAGGTACCGGCGTGGGCCCGATCCAGAACAAGAAGCAGTTTGACCGCGTGTGTGAGCTGATCGAGGATGCGAAGTCGAACGGCTACAAGTTCCTTGTCGGCGGCGATGTCGATCCCTCGGGCTCGGGCTATTATGTGCCGATCACCATCCTCGACAATCCGCCCGAAGACGCGCGCATCGTGGCCGAGGAACAGTTCGGCCCGGTCATGCCGCTGATGAAATTCTCGACCGAGGAAGAGGTCATCGCCCGCGCCAATGCCAGCGATTATGGCCTTGCAGGCGCGGTGTGGACCGGCAATCCGGACAAGGGCGTCGAGATCGCCGAGCAGCTCGAAACCGGCACGGTGTGGGTCAACGAATACCTCCACCTCTCACCCTTCGCCCCGTTCGGCGGCCACAAGCAGTCGGGCTTCGGCGCCGAATATGGCGTCGAGGGTCTGAAGGAATTCACCTATCCGCAGGTGATCACGGTCAAGAAAAACGCGATGGCTTGACGGCAACCTGCTGATGCGGCGCCTATCGCGATTTGCTGCGCGGATTGCGGCCGCCTTGCCGGGTGCGGTGCTTGCCATGCAGGCCACTGGCTGCGTGCGAGCGCCGCTGCCCTGGCGGGATTTCTACAATGTCGAGCGGACCGAGCCGGTGGGCGAGGATGTGCGTGATATTGTTATCCGTTGGCAAGGGTGCAGCCATTTCGCGGGCGAGGAACCCTACGACGCGGAACGTGCTGCGATGATCGATCGGGCCATGCGCGAACTGCGCTGCGAAAGCCTAGAACATGACAGCGAGGTGGCACAAGCCGACCATGCGGACGACGCGGAGGCGCTGGCGCTGCTGGCCGAAGTGAAGCCCTAGCCCCCGAACACGACCGTTCGCTGGCCGTTGAGCAGCACGCGTTCCTGCAAATGCAGCCGCACAGCTTCGGCCAGCACGCGGCTTTCGATATCGCGGCCCTTGCGGACAAGGTCGTCGGGGCTGTCGGCGTGGGTGATCGCCTCGGCATCCTGGTGGATGATCGGGCCTTCATCGAGTTCGCTGGTGACGTAATGCGCGGTTGCGCCGATCATCTTGACCCCGCGGGCGTGCGCCTGGTGATAGGGTTTGGCCCCCTTGAAGCCGGGCAGGAAGCTGTGATGGATGTTAATGCAGCGCCCGGCGAAATGAGCCGCCTGCTCGTCGGACAATATCTGCATATAGCGCGCCAGCACGACCAGCTCGGCATCGGTCTCCGCCGCGATCGCACGCACCTGTGCTTCCTGCTGCCGCTTGGTGTCGCGGGTGATCGGCAGATGGTGGAACGGCAGCCCAGCCAGATCGGTATGCTCGATGCTCTCGCGCGGGTGGTTGGAGACGATCGCCACCGGCTCCATCGCCAGCTCGCCGATGCGCCAGCGATAGAGCAGGCTGGCGAGGCAGTGGTCGAACTTGCTGACCATGATCATCACCCGGCGCGGGCGGTCGCGCAGCGAAAGCTTCCATTCCATGCCGAATTCGCCCGCAATCGGTGCGAAACCGGCGCGCAAATCCTCGCGCGCCACATTGCCCGGATCGAACTCGACCCGCATGAAGAAGGCATCGCTTTCCCGGTCGTTGAACTGCTGCGCCTCGAGCACATTACCGCCGCGCTCGAACAGGAAAGACGTCACCCGCGCGGTGATGCCGGGCCGGTCGGCGCAGGACAGGGTCAGGACGAGGGGTTCGGACATATCAGCGCCGCGAAAGGGCCTCTTCGCTCTGCGCCATCAGCTTGGCCATGATATCGGCAACCGGCTCTTCTTCCTTGAGCATGCCGACCGACTGGCCCGCCATGACCGAGCCGTTCTCGACATCGCCGTCGATCACCGCGCGGCGCAATGCGCCTGCCCAGTAGTGTTCGATCTGCAATTGCGCCTCGCCCATCTCGATCTCGCCCGCATCGAGCAGCTTGGCGACTTCGATCTGCTTGGCGGTGAATTCCTCGGTGCCCTTGTTCTTGAGCGCGCGGACCGGGATCACCGGGAGGCGCGGATCGACCTGCACGCTGGTGATCGCATCGCGCGCATTGGCCCGGAAAAAGGCTTTCTTGAAATTCTCATGCGCGATCGATTCCTTCGCGCAGGCAAAACGGGTGCCAAGCTGGACGCCGACCGCGCCCATCTCCAGATAACCCGCGATCGCCTGCCCAAGCCCGATGCCGCCTGCGACGAAGACGAGATGATCCTGGCTGAGTTCGGGCAGGAATTCCTGCGCCAGCACGCTGGTCGAAACCGGGCCGATATGGCCGCCCGCCTCCATCCCCTCGATCACCAGCGCGTCGCCGCCGCTCCTCAGCAACTTCTTCGCCAGCGCCAGCGTAGGGGCGAAAACGATGACCTTCGCGCCGAACGCCTTGATCGCCTCCACGCTGTCCTTTGGCGGGATGCCGCCAGCCAGCACAACATGGCCCACGCCATGCTTGCCGCACACCTCGATCAGATCGAACAGCTGCGGATGCATGGTGATCAGGTTCACGCCGAAGGGCTTGGCGGTCAGCTTCCTTGTCTCGGCAATTTCGGTGTCGAGCAGTTCGGGCGTCATCGCCCCGCAGGCGATCACCCCGAAGCCCCCGGCATTGCTGATGGCCGAGACGAGATTGCGTTCCGACACCCAGCTCATCGCGCCGCACAGGATCGCATAATCGGAGCCGAGGAAGTCGATGCCGCGCTGCATCAGCGCGGTGGTCTTGGGATAGCTGGTCATATCGCGGGCGCTTAGGCTGCGATGCGTCCCGCCGCAAGCCCGACACATCACATCGGCCGCGACCGGCATGTGCGCCTATTTCGATTACTATCTTGTAATTAATCGATTGGACTAATCAGACATCGAGTCGCAAACTGCCGGGGCCAATTCGAAAAAAGACTCGAACAAACACAGCAGGAGAATGCCCGATGGATATCAAGACCGGTGAAATGAGCGGCGGCTGCCCGTTCCATGGCGATGGCGGAACACGCAGCCTGTTCGGACGCACGAACCGTGACTGGTGGCCCGACGCGCTCCAGCTCGATATCCTCGTGGCAGGCGGCAAGAACCCCGATCCGCTGGGCGATGACTTCGACTATGCCGAAGCATTCAACGCGCTCGACTACAACGCGCTCAAGGCCGACCTGACCGCGCTGATGACCGACAGCCAGGACTGGTGGCCGGCGGATTATGGCCACTACGGCCCGTTCTTCATCCGCATGGCATGGCATGCGGCCGGCACCTATCGCACCGGCGACGGGCGCGGCGGCGCATCGAGCGGGCAGCAGCGTTTCGCCCCGCTCAACAGCTGGCCCGACAACGGCAATCTCGACAAGGCGCGTCGCCTGTTGTGGCCGGTCAAACAGAAATACGGCAAGCACATCAGCTGGGCCGACCTGTTCATCCTTGCAGGCAATGTCGCGATCGAATCGATGGGCGGCCCGGTGTTCGGCTTCGGCGGCGGTCGCAAGGACGTCTACGAGCCCGAAACCGTCTATTGGGGCACCGAAGACCTGTGGGTCGACCAGGGCGTCGAGACGCGCATCATTCCCGAAAAGGGCACGCAGATGGACGGCCCGCTTGCCGCAATCCAGATGGGCCTGATCTACGTCAACCCGGAAGGGCCGGGCGGCAATCCGCACGATCCGGAAGGCATGGCGCGCGACATGCGCGAAACCTTCGCCCGCATGGCAATGAATGACGAGGAAACCGTCGCCCTCACTGCTGGCGGCCACGCCTTCGGCAAGGCGCATGGCGCAATCCCGGCAGACCAGCTTTCGGGCAGCCCGGAAAGCGAGGCGCTGGCCCTGCAGGGCTTCGGCTGGGCAACCGATCCCGACCAGATCGCGCAGGGCCACATCACCACCTCGGGCATCGAAGGCGCGTGGTCGAACAACCCGATCCAGTGGGGCGGCGACTATTTCCGCCTGCTGTTCAAATATGAATACGAACTGGTGCAGAGCCCGGCGGGCGCGAACCAGTGGCAGCCGATCGGCCAGTCGGAAGAGGACATGGCGCCTGACGCGCGGGATCCGAACAAGAAGGTCCCGACCATGATGACCACTGCCGACATGGCGCTCAAGCGTGATCCGGAATATCGCAAGATTTCCGAACGCTTCCGCGACGACCAGGCCGCGCTCGACGATGCTTTCGCCCGCGCATGGTTCAAGCTGACCCACCGCGATATGGGGCCCAAGGCGCGCTACCTCGGGCCGGAAGTCCCGGCAGAAAACCTTATCTGGCAGGACCCGGTCCCGGCTGGCAGCAAGCCATCGGATACAGCGATTGCGGATTTCAAGGCCAAGGTGCTGTCCAGCGGCCTCGGCGTGAGCGCGCTGGTCAAGGCGGCATGGGCCTCGGCCTCGACCTACCGCAATTCGGACCATCGCGGCGGATCGGACGGTGCCCGCGTGCGCCTTGCCCCCCAGAACGGATGGAAGGTCAACGATCCGGACGAACTGGCCAATGTGCTTTCGACCCTCGATGGGCTGCGCGGCGATATCTCGATGGCCGATGCCATCGTGCTCGCCGGTGCCGCTGCGGTTGAGAAGGCAGCGAAGGATGGCGGCTTCAGCGTCAGTGTCGATGTCTCGACCGGGCGCGGCGATGCCAGCGCAGAGCAGACCGATGCCGAAAGCTTCGAACCGCTCGAACCCTTTGCCGACGGTTTCCGCAACTACCTGAAGACCAAGGCTACGGTGAAAACCGAGGACATGCTGGTCGACCGTGCCCAGTTGCTGGGCCTGTCGGTTCCCGAAATGACTGCACTGGTCGGCGGGATGCGCGCGCTCGGCGCGGTATCGGGCAACACCGGCCACGGCGTGTTCACCGACCGCCCCGGCACGCTGTCCAACGACTTCTTCACCAACCTGCTGTCGATGGACAACAAGTGGGAAACGGTCGAGGGCAGCGGTGACGAGGAATTCGTCGGCAAGGACCGCAAGACCGGTGCGGAAAAGTGGCGCGGCACCCGGGCAGACCTTGTGTTCGGCTCCAACTCGCAGCTTCGCGCGCAGTCGGAAGTCTTCGCCGAAAGCGGCGGCGAGCAGGTGTTCGTCGACACCTTCGTCAAGGCATGGACCAAGGTGATGGACGCAGGGCGCTTCTGATCGCCTCTCCGCCTCGCGCAATTTTGCGCGACGACAACAAGACCCCCGGCAGCGATGTCGGGGGTTTTTCTGTCCGGCAGCAGCCATGCGCGATAGTGAGTCGGGCATACCGAAAGGCTGGCGCTGTCAGCGCGTTGTGGTAGTCACCCTGCAGCAAATAATATGGCTTCGCGCCCTATAGAAAGGTTCGCTGCAATGACACCCCGCACCATCGCACTCGCTTCCGCCTCGCTGCTTGCCGGCGCTCTGGCCTCGGTCCCTGCTTCGGCCGAAGAAGGCATGTGGACGCTCGATAATTTCCCCGCCGAAACGGTGCGCAGCGAATATGGCTGGGCGCCGGACCAGGCCTGGCTCGACAAGGTGCGCAATTCGGCCGTGCGCCTGACCGGCGGGTGTTCCGCCAGCTTCGTTTCGAGCGAAGGGCTGATCCTCACCAACCACCATTGCGTCGCCAGCTGCCTGTTCGACAATTCGGATGGCGAGCAGGATTACCTGCTCAACGGCTTTGTCGCCGATCGCCGCGAACTGGAACTGAAATGCCCCGGCCAGCAGGCCGAGGTCGTGACCGGGATCAGCGATGTGACCGAAACGGTGAAAGCGTCCTTCGCCGGTCTTGCCGGAGAGGCGCTGACCAAGGCGCGCGATGCCAAGATCGCCGAAATCGAGGCAGCCGGCTGCACCGATCGCGCCACCACCCGCTGCCAGGTGGTCAACCTGTTTGGCGGCGGCCAGTACAAGCTCTACACCTATCGCAAATATTCGGACGTGCGCCTGGCCTGGGCGCCGGAAGACCGCGCCGCGACCTTCGGCGGCGATCCGGACAATTTCAACTTCCCGCGCTACTCACTCGATGCAAGCTTCCTGCGTGCCTATGAAAACGGCAAGCCGGTGAAGACCCCGGCGCATCTTGAATGGAACCCGCGTACCCCGAAGGATGGCGAAATCACCTTCGTCGTCGGCAATCCCGGTTCGACCAGCCGCCTGTACACCCAGAGCCAGCTGGCGTTCGAGCGCGAAGTACGCCTGCCGACCACACTCGCCACCCTGTCCGAACTGCGCGGGCGGCTGGTCCGCGCGATGGAGGAAAGCCCCGAGCACGCGCGGGAGGGTGGTGATATGCTGAGCGGGATCGAGAATTCGCTCAAGGTCTATATCGGCCGGACCAAGGCACTGAACGATCCGGCCTTCACCGGCAAGCTCGCCGCTGCCGAAGCCGATCTGAAGACGAAGAGCGAGGCCAATGACGCCATCGGCGATCCGTGGAGCGAAGTCGAACAGGCGGTCGATGCCTATCGCGCGCTCTACCTGCCGCTGCGGTTCACCCAGCCTTCGGGCGATCTTTACGGTTATGCGCAGGCGCTGGTTTTCGCAGCAGAGGAACGCGCCAAGCCCAATGCCGAGCGCCTGCCCGGCTATACCGACAGCGCGCTGCCGCTGACCGAGAAGCGCCTGCTCGACGAACGGCCCGTCTATCCCTGGCTGGATGAGCTGACCATGCAATGGAGCCTGTCGAAGGCGCGTGAGTATCTCGGGGTCGACGATCCCGACAGCAAGCTGCTGCTGGGCAAGGAAAGCCCCGAGCAACTGGCAGAGCGGCTGGTCGAGGGCACTGGCCTGGCCGATTCTGCAGTGCGTAAACAGCTGTGGGATGGCGGGCTTGCCGCCATCGAGGCATCCGACGACCCGATGATCCAGTATGCGCTCAAGCTGTCGCAGCGCCAGCGCGAACTGAAAGCGCTGACGGACGAAAATTACTCCGGGCCGCTGGCAGGTGCCGGGGCCCAACTGGCCGATGCACGCTTCGCCGCCTATGGCGACGCGCTCTATCCCGATGCGACCTTCACCCTGCGCATCAGCTATGGCCGGGTTAAAGGCTGGAACGAGCGCGGCAACGATGTGCCGATCCTGACCACCATGGGCGGTACTTTCGAGCGTGCGACGGGCAACGCACCGTTCGACGTCGCGCCCGCCTATGCGGCGAACCAGACCCGGATCGACCCGACCACCACCTATGATTTCGTCACCACAAATGACATCATCGGCGGCAATTCGGGTTCGCCGGTGATCGACCGTGCGGGAACCGTCATCGGTGCCGCCTTCGACGGCAACATCCACTCGCTGGGCGGCAATTACGGCTACGACGGCACATTCAACCGCACCGTCGTGGTTTCGACCGATGCGGTGCAGGAAGCGCTGGAGAATATCTATCCCGCCCCGGCGCTGGTGAAGGAACTTTCGGCAAACTAGGCTGGCTGGAGATTGCCCGGTGATGCGGATCGTATTGCCGCATCACCGGGTTCGGTCCCTGCGTCACACGGCGGCAGGCTATATCCAGCCGGCATCCTTCAAGACTGCCACATTCGCACGGCTGACCGGGGCGATGATCCCGCGTGGCAGCACCAGCCGCACACTGCGCCCTTCGCGCTGAACGTCCTCGACCGCATGGCGCGCAACCCACCAGCTGCGATGGACCTGCATCCCCTCGATCCCGTCCAGCTCTGCCATCGCATCGCGCAACCGCATCAGCACGAGTTCGGAGCCGAGCGCGGTATGTGCGCGGACATAGTGGTCCTCCATCTCCAGCGCGAGCAGGTCGGTGCCGAGATGCGCGGGCAGCCGGTCGAGAAAACGGGAGGCATCGGTCGATGTGTCGGGCGCAGCTGGCGGCGGGGCCCTGCCGCCCGATCCCTCATCCGGCTTCTCATCGAACCGCATGCTGCCATCGGGTCGCTGGATCATGTTGAACACCGCCGTAATCCCTGCGCCGACAACGAAGACATAGGCATATTGGATAAGGAATGTCTCGGCGCTCGGCAGCCGGAAAGAAGGATAGCCGAGCTGCCCGACCGACCATACGATCAGCGTCATCGGGATCGTCGCAATCACGATCGCAGCGATCCACAGTCCCGCTCGCGGCAATGCCAGCGACTGGTGCAACCGGTCGACCACCCAGCCCATCGGTGCGTAGATGCAGTAACCGGCATAGGCGAGCGCGAGCCAGACCATCAGGCGGATCGCCAGGGGGTCGTCGAAACTGCCGAACGGTCCGATCAGCGCCATCACGACCCCGATCACCGACATGATCGTGAGATCGATCGCCAGCTTGCGCGCCAGTTGCGCCCTCGGTCCCGGTGCAGATCCCGTCATAGCCACGCGAAACTAACGCCAGTTCGCGCTTCGTAAAGTGGCAAGCGCGCCGGAATCCGCGCATTTCGCGAAGTGCAGAGCCCGATCGCGGACCCGGTGTTGCCGGTGAACGGGCGGCGGGCATGGTGGAGGCAACAGCACATAAGGAGCTTCGCATGACCACCACCACACTGCCCGCCCGGATGCCCGCGCCCCGACCGGCCACTGCAGGCGGCTTCGATATCGGCCCGCGCACCCGGCTTGCGGTGGCGACCGTCGGCACGGCACTGACGCTGCTGGCCGGACTCGCCTTGCTACGCGGCCTGCTCGGCTTTGCCCCGGCGCATCCCAATATCCGCGAATTCGCCATCGCGCTGCATGTCGCCACCGTTGTTCCGGCGATTCCGCTTGGCGGCTACCTGCTGCTGGCACGCAAGGGCGGCAAGCGGCACAAGCAACTGGGCAAGCTGTGGATCGGCCTGATGGTGACGACTGCGCTGGCGGCGATCTTCATCCAGACCAGCGGCAGCTTCAGCTTCATCCATATCTTCGTGCCGATCACGCTCATTGCCTCGTACCGGGTGATCGCCAGCGCACGGCGCGGCGATTTCGCCACCCATCGCAAGCAGATACTCAGCCTGTTCTTCGGTGCGCTGACCATTCCCGGGATCGTCGCCTTTGCCCTGCCCGGACGATTGATGAATGTCTGGATCTTCGGCTGGCCGGGGATGTGAGGCGGGACATACGCGATCAGGGTGCGCAGGGATGCAACCTTGTCGAAGCGCGCGAACTCAGCGCCAGCCGCCCAGGATGAACACCGCCGCCGCGAACAGGGCAACAAGCGCAAGCAGCGCGAAATAGCTCCAGCGCGGCAGGGCGCGCTTCGCCACTACAGCCTCATCCATCTGCGGCGCATCCGCATCGACGGCCTCGGTCCGCGCCTCTGGCCGATCCCGCTCCGGCGGCTGGTCTCCATCGACAGGCAGCGCATCAAGCACCTGCCGATGCGCCAAAAGCTGGCGACGCAATTCGGGATCGGCGGCGAGCGCCTTTGCCACCCTTGCCTTGTCCTCACCCGCCAGTTCGCCACTGGCATAATCCGCGAGTTGCTCGCTCATTACCTGCATGCTGCCCCCTCCCGGCATCTGCACATCGCATGCGGAAGCCATGCTCCGCACCACTACCCACCATGGATTAGACGGATATTCGCCACGGACAATCCAATGCAGTGGAGATTTGCACGGCTGGTCGCTGCAGCGAGGGCAACCCAAAGTTCCCCGACAAGTTCCAGTTCGAATTTTACATTTCTGTAAGATGAACTACGTATTGCTACCCAAACCAGACAAGAAAAATCTTGGGGGTCGCAATTGAACAGTCTTAACCGGCAGCTCGCGCCGGAATTCGTGCCGCATGAGTTCCGCGACATCGTCGCAAAATTCGGCGAAAGCCGGTTCGAGGAAATCGAAACGCCGATTGAAACGCGCGCCCGGCTGACCTTGCTCGTCCGCGCCACGCCAGCCGAAGCTGCCTCGCTGCCAGACCTGTATAACCAGCGCATCCGCCACGCCGAACAGCGACTGCAGCGGCTGGTCGAACCCGTCGGCCGCTATCTTGCCAATGCCGGTATCAGCTGGAGCGTTGCCCCCTCGCTGCTGCTCGGCCCGGCGGTGTGGAATTCCGGTTCGCTTGGCAATGTGCTGATCTACGGCCTTGGCCTGACGCCACACGATCCATGGAACCAGGTGCTGATGGTCGACAATCCGGTTGCCTCGATCGATCTTGAAATGCCCTGCTACAGCAAGGCGGTGCAGGAGAAATTCGCCGAGGATATCCAGCGCCACTACCTCCCGATGGCCGAAGAGTTCACTCGCCTTAACGAACTGGCCGACCAGGCGGGCGACGATGCGAGTATTGCGCAGTTGAGCGAGCATGCGGTGGCAATTCGGCGTTCACTGATGAAGGACATGACCGAAGCGCGCGCCTATATCGCCTCGCAAGGAATGCCTGCCGGATCGGCGAAAAACTACTGAAGAACTACTAACGCGAAAGATCAGCCGTCGGAATCGAGCCCGTATGCGGTGTGCAGCACGCGCACGGCCAGCTCGGTCTCGTCCTCGTCGATCATAACGCTGACCTTGATTTCGGAGGTCGAGATCGCCTGGATATTGATCCCGCGATCGGACAGCGCGCGGAACATGGAGCTGGCGACACCCGCATGGCTCTTCATGCCGACGCCGACGACGCTGATCTTGGCGATCCGGCTGTCGGTGATGATGCGGTTGAAACCGATCACGTCGCGCTTGTCTTCCAACAGCGCCTGAGCGCGGGCGAGGTCGGCCTGCGGCACGGTGAAAGTCACGTCGGTCTCACCCTTGTCGCGGCCGACGTTCTGGATGATCATATCGACATTGATCGAAGCCGCCGCCAGCGGTTCGAAGATATTTGCCACCGCACCCGGCTTGTCGGGCACGCGGGTTAGGATGATCTTCGCCTCGTTCTTGTCATGGGCGATACCGGTGACGTGCTGGCGTTCCATTTCGCCATTCTCCAACAATTGTTCCATCTCCTCTTCGGAGACGATCATGGTTCCGGGCAGTTCGTCTGCGGGTGCGGCATCATCATCGATGAAGCTCGAAAGCACCTGCACCCGCACGCCCTCTTTCATAGCGAGGCCGACCGAGCGGGTTTGCAGCACCTTCGCCCCGACCGAAGCGAGTTCGAGCATTTCCTCGTAAGTTACCGCCTTCAGCTTGTGCGCCTTGGCAACGATGCGCGGATCGGTGGTGTAGACCCCGTCGACATCGGTGTAGATATCGCAGCGGTCGGCATCGATCGCAGCGGCCACCGCAACCGCCGAAGTGTCGGACCCGCCGCGTCCCAGTGTCGAGATACGGCCATCATCGGTCACGCCCTGGAAGCCGGGGATCACCGCGATCTCGCCCGCTTCCATGCTGGCGATCATATCGGGCGCATCGACCGCCTCGATCCGTGCCTTGGCATGGGCGCCGGTGGTCTTCATCGGCATCTGCCAGCCCAGCCAGCTGCGCGCCTTGCAGCCCAGCCCCTGCAGCGTCATCGCCAGCAGCCCGCTGGTCACCTGCTCACCGCTGGAGACGACGACATCATATTCCGCCGGGTCGTAAAGCGCATGCGCCTCGCGGCAGAAGTTCACCAGCCGGTCGGTCTCTCCCGCCATGGCGGAAACCACGACCGCAACCTGGTGCCCGGCGGCCTGCTGGCGGCGCACGATATTGGCCACGCGCCGGATGCGCTCGGTCCCGGCCATAGAGGTGCCGCCGAATTTCATCACGATACGCGCCAAGGAAAATGCCTCCGGTCTCGCTGGTGCGGGTCAGATGCGGCTGTTAGGATGCCGCCATGAGCGATGCAACAGAATCGGCGGAAATGAAAACTTCGGCGGCCACAAAATCCGGAACAACGATCAGGCCGGAAGAAGCCGCCCATTTCGGCCAGCTGGCACGCGAATGGTGGGACCCGAAGGGATCGTCCGCCATGCTGCACAAGCTCAACCCGGTGCGACTGGGCTTCGTGCGCGAGGCGGTGGACCTGCACTGGGGCGGCGATACCCAAAGCGTGCGCCCACTGGCGGGCAAGAGCGTGCTCGACGTCGGTTGCGGAGCAGGGCTGCTGTGCGAACCGCTCGCACGACTCGGCGGCGATGTGACCGGAGTCGATGCCGCGCCCGAGAATGTGCAGGCGGCGATCGAGCATGCGAGCGGGAACGGCCTGCTTGCTCCCCTCCCCACTGGGGAGGGGCTGGGGGTGGGGGGTGCCACGTCCGCTAATGTCGAACACCCATCCCCAACCCCTTCCCTCGAGGGAAGGGGCTCTGTCCGCTATATGACAGGTGAAATCGGCAGCCTCGACATCGGCCAGTTCGATCTCGTCACCAGCATGGAAGTGATCGAGCATGTCGCCGACAAGCGTGCTTTCGTGTCCGCGCTGGCACAGCGGCTTGCACCCGGTGGGTTGATGGTGCTCTCCACGCCAAATCGCACTGCTGCGAGCCGCCTGCTGCTGGTCGGCGCGGCGGAAACCGTCGGCATGGTGCCGCGCGGGACGCATCATTGGGACGACTTCGCAACGCCGGAGGAACTGGAGGCGCTGCTGGCGGAAGCGGGGCTCGAAGTCACCGCGCGCCAAGGGATCGGCTTCAGCCTGTCGAAAGGGCTGCACCTGTCAGGCGACGAAAGCCTGAACTACGTCCTCAGCGCGCGTTTTCGCTGAAACTCGATCACACCGCGCGATGGTGAAGGGCGGTGAAGCCTTACCGGTGTTCGAGATCATTTCGATCCTGAACTTGCCGCCCGCGTCGATCACGCTGCGGTTGCCCGACTGATCGCAGACATGCGGGCGCATCATCTTGCGCATCGCGTCGGGATCGAAGGTATAGCTGCCGGTGGGGATATTCTCGATCCGCATCACCAGCGTATCGCCACCCTCTGCGCGCGCGCTGATCCTGGCATTGCCGATCTCGTCACTCATCATCGACTGGCCATCGGTGTTGATGAAATTGGCCGCGCCTTCGAGCATTTCGGGCAGGTTCTGTTCGGTTACGCCCGGCCCGCAAGCTGAAAGCGTTGCTGCGCAGGCAGCGGTGATGGCTATGCGCATAATGCGTCCCCCGATGAATATCGAGGGCCAGCAATAGATTGAAAGAATGAAGGTTCTATTGCCCCGACAGCAGGCCCGGATCGTCGGTGAACAGGCCATCGACACCCGCGCGCTCAAGAATGGCAGCAAGCTGCGCCATGTTGCCTTCGTCGCTTTCGGCACCGTTGCTGCGAAGCTGCGGCGGCAGGAATGCGTTTTCCTTGCGCAAGGTCCAGCCATGGACTTTCAGCCCCGCAGCATGCGCAGACGTGACCAGCGCGCTCGGCGTGCCATCAAGTTCGATAATCAAGCGCACATCCGCCCCGATCGCATCGGCATAGGTCGCAATATCGGCCAGCCCGCTGGGCGTAACCATCTCGGCATAGCGCATCGCCGGTTCATCCGCCGGGCCGCCATCGACACTGACCAGCTGCACCAGTTTGAAGTCACTTCGCTTGTCCAGCCGTTGGAGCGGACCGACCTCGAAGCTCTGGATGAAAACCGGATCGGCGCTCGTCACGCCCAGTCGCTTCAGTTCGAGCAGCAGCAGGTCGACCGTATCGATCCCTTCTTCCTGCAACAGGAAATCGGGATGCTTGAGCTCGGGATAGATGCCGATGCGGCGTCCGGTCTCTGCCTCCTTGGCGCGGACCAGCTTGACGATCTCCTCCAGCGTGGGGACCTGGTACAACCCGTCATAGCGCGCGTTCTGCGGGCGGATGCCGGGGATACGTTCCTTCGCGCGCAGGGTGCGCATTTCGGCGAGGGTGAAATCCTCGGCAAAAAAGCCGTTGATCAGCTGCCCGTCGACTTCTTTCGAGCGGCGGCGGCCGGAGAATTCCTCCCGGCTTGCGACGTCGGTGGTGCCCGAAATCTCGTTTTCGTGCCGCGCGACCAGCACGCCATCCTTGGTCACCACCAGATCCGGCTCGATATAGTCCGCACCCTGATCGATGCCGAGTTCATAGGCCGCCAGCGTGTGCTCAGGCCGTTCGCCGCTGGCACCGCGATGGGCAATGATGATCGGCTTCTCGGCCAGTGCCGGGGCGGCAACCGCAAGGGCCAGCGCGGTAAGGATCAGTTTCGTCAAAAGGCTGCGTCCCATTCTTCGGGTTTGAAGCCGACCAGCAGGCCGCCCGGGTGTTCTACGATGGGCCGCTTGATCATCGATGGATGCTGAACCAGCAATGACACGGCCTTGGCCGCATCGATATCGGCCTTGTCCTCATCGGGCAGCTTGCGGAAAGTAGTGCCCCGCTTGTTGAGCACCGTGTCGATCCCGGCAGCATCGATCCATGCTGCGACTTTTCCTGCGTCGGCGCCTTCCTTCTTGTAGTCATGGAACGTGTAGTCGAGGCCCTTGCCGTCGAGCCAGACACGCGCCTTTTTTACCGTGTCGCAATTGGGAATGCCGTAAAAGTGGATGGTCATATTCCTGTCCTAATATGAAGGGGTGAGATGCGCATCGGCGATCGCCACGGCCAGCGCGTCGGCTGCATCGGCACCCGCCGCCTGCACACCGGGCAACAGCACTTTGATCATCGCCTGCACCTGCGCCTTGTCCGCCCCGCCTGTGCCGACAACCGATTTCTTGACCAGCCGCGCGGCATGCTCGTTGACCGCCAGCCCTGCTGTGCCGCAGGCTGCGAGTACCGCGCCGCGCGCCTGCGCTAGCTTAAGGGTCGATTGCGGGTTCTTGTTCAGGAAGACTTCTTCCGCCGCCGCGCGGTCGGGGCGGTGGGTGGCAATCACCCCCGCCAGTTCGCGCTGCAACTGCGCCAGCCGCTCGGCCATCGGCGCCTTCGCATCGGTCTTCACCTGACCATTGGCCACGTGGGCGATGCGCGATCCCTCAGCCCGGATCACGCCCCAGCCGGTGCAGCTGAGCGAAGGATCGAGGCCGAGGATGATCACCAGGTCAAAACCGAATGCCGAGGGCGGGACCGAACCGCACCATCAGCAGGTACAGGACGATAGTTACGGCACATCCGGCTATCAGGGAGAGCCAGAAGCTGACTCCGGCACGCATCATCACCGGAATCAGCAGGAACATCGGCAGGCTGGGCAGCACGAACCAGAAGGTTGCCTCGCTATGCCGCGCCATGTTCTCCATATCGGGCCGCGCATGCCACAGGAAGACCATGCCGAGTATCGATACCAACGGCAGGCTGGCGACCAGCGCCGCCATCGCCGGCAGGCGCTTGCCGATTTCGGCGATCGCCGCGATCATCGCTCCTGCGAGCAACGCCTTGGCGATCGCACTCCACATCAGCTGTCCAGCTTCTCCATAACTTCGTCGCTGATGTCGTAATTGCCCCACACCGTCTGCACGTCGTCATCGTCGTCGAGAACGTCGATCAGCTTGAGCAGGGTGGCGGCGGTCTTCTCGTCCATTTCGACCGTCAGGTTGGGCTTCCACGCCAGCTTGACGTTCTCGGCCTCGCCCAGCGTCTTTTCCAGCTCGTTCGCCACGCCGTGCAAGGCATCGGCGGCAGTCCAGATGGTGTGGCCGTCTTCGCTGCTTTCGACATCGTCGGCACCGGCTTCGATAGCGGCTTCGAGCACCGCTTCCTCGTCACCCGCACTGGCGGGATATTCGATCAGGCCAAGCCGTTCGAAGCCATGGCTGACCGAGCCTTCCGAACCCAAATTGCCGCCGTTCTTGCTGAAGGCTGTGCGGACATTGGTCGCGGTGCGGTTGCGGTTGTCCGTCAGTGCCTCGACGATGATCGCGCTGCCGCCGGGGCCGTAGCCCTCATACCGTACTTCCTGATAATCTTCGCCTTCGCCGCCGCTGGCCTTGTCGATCGCCCGCTGGATATTGTCCTTCGGCATCGACTGCGCCTTGGCCGCGTTGACTGCAAGGCGCAGGCGCGGGTTCATGTCCGGATCGGGCATGCCCATCTTCGCAGCCACGGTGATTTCGCGGCTGAGCTTGGAAAACAGGTTGGACCGCTTCTTGTCCTGCGCACCCTTGCGGTGCATGATATTCTTGAATTTGGAATGGCCTGCCATGGGTATGCCCGGTTTTTTAAGGTTTGGATGGCAGGCGCATTAGCCGCATGACTGGCAACACGACAACCCCTCTTCCCGCCCCCGAAGCTGCCTCGCTGCCCGCCGCAACTGCGCGCAGCGAGTGGCGCAGCTATCTCAGCTTTCTGAAGCGTCCGGTGCTGCCCGAACGGGTGACCGGGATCGGCGCAGCGGCGGTGAAGGCAACGCTGCGGCTCTACCTGCTCGACCTGCTGATCATGGGCGGACTGATCCTGACTGCGCTGGCAGCGATTGCAGCGGGCTTCGTTCCCCCGGCGCATGCGATGGACGATCTGGAGATGACCGCCAGCCTCGTCTTCGCCATCGTGATTTTCGCGCCGCTGGCGGAGGAACTGCTGTTTCGCGGATGGCTTTCCGGCAGGCCCGGAGCGGTGCTTTCCCTGCTGGTATTGGGGGCAGGCGTCATAGCCATCATCCTCGGCAGCAAGGCACAACCGATTGCGTCGGGCCTTGCGCTGATAGGCGCGCTGATCGCGGCGCTGGTGCTTGCGATCCTGCTGCGCAAACGCGCGCCCTGGCGCTGGTTTGCCCGCGCCTTCCCGATCTTCTTCTGGCTCAGCACAATCGCCTTCGCGCTGGTGCATATGCTGAACTACAAGGAAGGCTCGCTCGCCACACTGCTGCCGCTGGTGATCCCGCAATTCATCGCCGGATCGATCTTCGGTTACGCCCGCGTGCGCTATGGCCTGTGGTCGAACATGCTGCTGCACGTGCTGCACAATGGGACGCTGGTGGGCGGCATTGCACTGGCGCTGATGCTGGGCGGTGGAGCTTCGGCTTAGCCCAGCCCCAGCGCCGCCTTGTAGGTGTCGAGGATCATTTCCATTTCGTTGCGGTCGTTGGCGTCCATTTTCCTGAGGCGCACGACCTGGCGCATGATCTTGGGGTCATAGCCGACGGCCTTTGCCTCTGCATAAACGTCACGAATGTCGTCAGCGATGCCCTTCTTTTCTTCCTCGAGGCGTTCGATGCGTTCGATCAGCAGGCGCAGGCGGTCGTCGGTGGCTTCGGCCATTGTAGAGTCTCCAGAGAATCAGGTGTGAATGTGTTGGCCACCCGATAGCCAGAGCCGGTGCGGGTTTGAACAGGGGCGGAAAATTATTCCTGTGCGTTCTTCAACAGGCTCGCCTCCATCGCCGCGAGCTGCTCCTCGGTTGCAGGCATCTGGCGGGTGGCTTTCCATTCTTCCTGCGGCATGCCGTGGATCAGTTCACGCGCTGCCGGTTTGTCCCCATCATAGCCCGCATCCCTGATCCAGTCGGCGAGGCAATTGCGGCAGAAACCCGCCAGCCCCATCAGTTCGATATTCTGCGCATCGTGACGATGGCGCAGGTGGCGGACCAGCCGGCGGAAGGCAGCCGCCGCTACGTCATCGGGCAATTGGTCCAGTGAATCTGCGGGGGCATCGGGTGAATTCGTATCCATTCGCGCTTTTCCTTGTCTTGCAATGAAGCTGTGCCATAGCTCCGCACCCATGACAAAGCCGACGCAAAAGCCCGACCATACGAAAATCGATCCACGGGGCCGCAAGGTCAAAATCCTCGCCACCACCGGCCCTGCCACGCGCGAGCCGGAGATGCTGCGCAAGCTGTTCAAAGCCGGGGTCGATGCCTTCCGGGTCAATATGAGCCACGGCGACCATGCGACCCACGCCAATACGATCAAGATGATCCGCGATCTGGAAAAGGAATTCCATCGCCCCATCGCGATCTTCTGCGACCTGCAGGGGCCGAAGCTGCGCGTGGGCACGTTCAAGGACGGCAAGGCGGTGATCCGCCATTCGGGCCATTTCACGCTCGACCGCAATCCCGAACCGGGCGATGAAACGCGCGTCGAATTGCCGCATCCCGAACTGTTCGGCCTGCTCGAAAAAGGCCAGCGGCTGCTGATCAATGACGGCAAGATCCGCCTGCGGGTGATCAGCGCCGACGATGAAAAAATCCTCTGCTCGGCCGAAGTCGGCGGCGTAATCTCCGACCGCAAGGGCGTGAATGTGCCCGACGCGGAGATCCCCATCCCTGCCCTGACCGACAAGGACCGCAAGGACCTCGCCTTCGCCATCGGGCAAGGTGCGGACTGGATCGGCCTCAGCTTCGTCCAGCGCCCGGAAGACCTCGCCGAAGCGCGCAAGCTGATGGGCGGATATGGCGCGCTGTGCGCCAAGATAGAGAAACCGATGGCGGTGCGGCGGCTCGACGAGATCATCGAGATGGCCGATGGTGTGATGGTGGCGCGCGGCGACCTTGGCGTCGAGCTGGAACCGCAGGAAGTCCCACCTTTGCAGAAGCGCATCGTCAACAAGACGCGGCTGATGGGCAAACCGGTAATCGTCGCGACGCAGATGCTCGAAAGCATGATCGAAAGCCCCGCCCCGACCCGCGCCGAAGTGTCCGATGTGGCAAACGCGGTCTATGACGGGGCCGATGCGGTGATGCTGAGTGCCGAAACCGCCGCAGGCGACTGGCCCGAGGAAGCCGTGACGATCATGGACCGGATCGCAGTGCAGGTCGAACGGGACGAGGATTATATCGAGCGCGTGCGCATGCTTGATACCCCGCCCGACCCGACCACCGCCGACGCGCTGAGCCATGCCTGCATGACCATTGCCGATACCGTACCGATCGCCGCGATCACCGTCTTCACCGGCAGCGGCTCGACCGCGCGCCGCGTCGCCCGCGAGCGGCCAAGCGTGCCGATGCTCGTACTCACCCCTTCGATGCGCACCGCGCGGCGGATGGCCTTGCTATGGGGCACCCATGCGGTGGCGACCAAGGATATCGGCAGCTTCGAAGAGATGATCGCCAAGGGCAAGCGCATGGCCCTGCGCCACGGCTTTGCCGATGCGGGCAGCAAGCTGATCGCGCTGGCGGGCGTACCGTTCGGGACGCCGGGCAGCACGAATTTGCTGCACGTCGTGACGCTGGTGGGCGACGAGCTGAAAGACTACGATGACTAGGGTCAGGACCCATTAGGCGCAGCCGAAGCGTGTGTGCGCCACGCCTCGAGGGCTTCTACTGATCGTCGATCGAGAGGATCACGCCGTTTCCGGATAGGCCGTCGGCGATCGCAATTTCGCTTCGCCCGTCATTGTCAAAATCGGCCGCAACGACCGACCATGGCGCTTCAAGGTTCGGCATGATCACTCGCTCGATATCATGCGCCCCGGCACGGTTCAGGACGACGACTATCTCGCCCGACCAGGCGGTAACGACAATATCCGTGCGCCCATCGCCGTCGAAATCGCCGGTCGCGATATTCTTGGCTCCGGACACCAGATCGAGCTCCAGACTGGCCGCAGTTTCGAACAGCCCGCTGCCGCTCCCCGCAAAGACGAACAGGCCTGACCGGGTTTCGTCCGATGCGACGATCAGGTCGGTGGCGCCGTCACCATCGATATCCGCCAATGCAACGGCGAAGGGAGATTGTACGGCCAGTCGTTGCCCGATCCGGAAAGTTCCACCCGACGAATTTTGAAGGAGTACGCTGGTATCGCGCTGGTTCGGGGTGACGATATCGACAAGGCCGTCGCCGTCGATGTCCCCGAGCGCGAAGCCGAGATAAGGTGCGCCGCCCGTCTCGACAGGCGCGCCCTCGAAAACGCCCGGCGAGCCTGCGACATTACGCAATGTGAAGATGCCAAAACTGTCGCGGCTATCGACCAGCAAATCGACCCGCCCATCCCCGCCAATATCGGCGACCCGGATCATATGGACGTGGGGCGAAATTCGGTCGGGCAGTGAGTGGCCTTCGATATTGCCCACGCTGCCATCGCCCTTGCCATAAGCGATGGTGAAGGTTGATTGTTCGTGATGTGCGATTGCAAGATCGGCCATCCCGTCACCGTCGAAATCGGCGCTGTCGATCGAGGTCGGCATCGCGTCGACGGAAAACTCTGTTCCATCGGCAAAGCCTCCCAACCCGTCACCCAACCTGACGGTGACCGTACCCGCTTCCTCTGAAGCTGAAATGAGATCGATCAAACCATCGCCGTTCAAATCGCCGGCATGGAGTGCATTCTCACCCTGCGGAAGCTCGAACAGCTGTTTGGAAAATGCGGATCGCTCAGCGGATGCGGGCGCCTGCGCGCAAGAGGCGGTTCCAAACACCGCTGCGACTGCGGCCAGCCAACATCCTCGTGCCAAGTTTCACCCCTCCTGCAAAGTGCGACGGTCTTGATGTTCCATATGCCACGAAACAGGCCCGGCTCAACACCGGGCAGCATCCACCCGGATCTCTGGCAAACTAGCCCGCCGCATGCCGCAGTCTGGCCCTGGTCTCATCCTCGCCAATCAGTGGAAGAAGTTCGGCCATATCGGGTCCGTGGTCCATCCCGGTGAGCGCCTGCCGCAGGGGGAGGAACAGCGCCTTGCCCTTGCGCCCGGTCTTGTCCTTCAGCGCAGTGGTCAGCGCGCGCCAGGGATCGTCGCCCCAGGTCAGCGTGGCCGCCGCTTCGGTGAGGTAGGCGCGGTCCTCTTCGGAGAACTCGCAGCTGTCGATTGGTCCGGTTACCAGCCGCCACCATTCGCCTGCTTCGGCCACCGTCGTCAGGTTCGGTCGGATCGCGCGCCAGCCCGCCTCGTCCATCCCTTCGGGCAGGCGGTCGGCCACATGGGCAAAGTCCAGCTGGTGAACGATGGCGGTGTTGATGCGTTCCAGCTCGGCATCGTCAAACTTGGCCGGAGCACGGCCGAAGGTCGAGAGGTCGAAGCTTTCGATCAGCGCCGCGCGATCCGCAATCGGTTCGACCGGCTGCGACGTGCCGAGCCGCGCGAGCAATGCAATCACCGCTTCAGGCTCGATCCCGCGCTCGCGAAAGGCGTCGCAACCGAGCGAGCCGAGCCGCTTGGAAAGCTTGCCTTCACGCCCCACCAGCAGCGCCTCATGCGCAAAATCGGGATGGCTTTTTGCTGCACTCTTTGCTGCAACAAAGCCCGCAACATAAAGTGCGGCAAACATCTGAATTTGAACGGCAGTGTTGGATACGTGATCCTCACCGCGCAGGACATGGGTCACCCCCATGTCGATATCGTCGACCGCACTCGGCAACATATAGAGCCACGATCCATCGGCACGGCGGATCACCGGGTCGCTCAGCTGTGCTGGTGCAAATTTCTGTGTGCCGCGCACGCCATCGTCCCACGCGATCGGTTCGTCATGGTCGAGCCTGAAGCGCCAGTGCGGGGCAATCCCCTCGGCCTCTTTTGCCGCCCGCTCGGCATCGCTCAGCGCCAGCGCCGCGCGATCATAGATCGGCGGCAAGCCGCGACCGAGCTGGATCTTGCGCTTGAGGTCGAGTTCCTGCGCGGTCTCATAGGCCGGGTAGACGCGCCCCGCAGCCCTCAGCGCCTCGAACGCCGCTTCATATTTCGCCAGTCGCGCCGACTGCCGTTCCTCACCATCCGGTTCCAGCCCCAGCCATGCGAGATCGGCGCGGATCGCATCGACATATTCCTCCCGGCTGCGTTCGGCATCGGTGTCATCGATCCGCAGCAGGAAGCGTCCCTTCTCTCCTGCGCCACCCTTGCGCGCCAGCATCCAGTTATGCAGCGCGGTGCGGATGTTGCCGACATGGAGGCGGCCCGTGGGCGACGGGGCGAAGCGGGTGGTGATCATGCCGCTTGCGCTAGCCGAGTGCAGCGGATTAGGACAAGCGAATTGCACCGGTTTCGAGAGGGGAATTCCATGTTTGGACGCGGCCTGACATTTCTGGCGGGCGCCGCATTTTTCGGCGCATCGCTCTATCTCCCGCCCCTGGCGGCGCAAGACGATGAAACCGTCGATCTCGCTGCGACGGAAAAGGCGTGCAACCGGCTCAAGGGCAAGGCTGCACGCGATCCGGTGAAGCTGGAGGCATGCCATATTGCGGGCCGGTCCTATGGCGGCCGCTACAACGGCGTTACCGAACGCGATGCGGTGAAATCGGAGCGGTATCTCGCCAAGGCATGCAATGGCGGGCTGGGCAAATCCTGCAGCCTGCTCAGCTGGTACTACCTCGACAACAGCGCGTTCGAATCGAGCAGCGAGAAGTCGCGCGAATGGGATGCCAAGGGTTGCGAGGCAAACGATGCCACGGCCTGTTCGGGCATGGGTTACTGGTCGAAAACCGATGGCGATATCGAAGCCGCAAAGCGCTTCTATCGCCGCGCGCTCGAACTGAAACCCGACTACGAATACGCGAAGAAGAAGCTCGCGGAACTGGAGGCCGAGTGACTGTGGACAGGCGCAGCCGCGCCTATTTCGGTTTGATCACGAAACTGTGCTGGATGTAGAGGAAAACCTCGGTCTCGCTCGCCTGTTTGAAATACAGTTCTGAATCGAGACCGCGTATCTCGATCCCGTAGTCGTTGCCGAACATCGCCGCATAGCGTTTGGATTCGTCGGCAATCGCCTTGACCACCGCGCCGCGATATTGCTGCGGATTGTTGATCGCCAGCGCGGTGCTGCCGGTTTCGATATAGGATCGCCCGGTGACCGGGATCGACTTGACGAAGCGTTCGATCCTCTCGTCGGCATCTTTCACACTGTCCGGCCCGCTGCCAACCGGGATGCGGACATAGACCAGCACGCGGCTGGTATCGGGTCGCCGCCCGGCGGTGATGTCAAGCTCAGCGACGCGGGCGAGTGTCACCGGCGTCAGCTTGTAATTCCCCGCGACCAGCCGCAACCCGTCGCTCTCTGCCCGTTCGATAGTCGCTCGCAGCATGGCGAGCAGCTCTTCCTTGCGCGTTTCGGCATCGCGCGAATCCGAACTGACATAGATCGGTTTGACGAAGAAATCGGCCGTGCGGGTCAGCCCGATGGCCGACTGGTCATCATCGTAATAGCGATCGTATTCGTCGCGATCGACGCGCGATCCGGTGACGACGATCAGCCCTTCATCCTGCGCGGATACGGCAACCGGCACCAGCAGCGATGCTGCCACCAGCCCCAGCACAAACGAACGAACAGCCATGTTCCCCTCCCGACCTTCTACGATCCGGGAAGACTGCCCCATGCCCGCGCGCTTGCCAAGGAAAACCCCGCCGGAAGCGAACTTCCGGCGGGGCTGTTCCGTGTCGAGCCGACAGAATTCGGGAGGATTATTCCTCGCCTGCATCCTCTGCCGCAGGAGCGGGAGCGGCGGCGGCCATGGCGGCCTTCATCGCTTCCTCGCTCATCGGGGCATCGGCCTCGGGCTCTTCCTCGGTCATGCCGGCGGCAGCGAGCGCATCCTGCTGCTTCTTCCACGCTGCACGCAGCGCGGCGTCGCGGCTGGAGGCGGTGACGCGCATCCGGTTCATGCCCGCGCCGGTACCGGCAGGGATGAGACGGCCCACGATCACGTTTTCCTTGAGGCCGATCAGCGTGTCCTTCTTCCCTTCGACCGCCGCCTGCGTCAGCACGCGGGTGGTTTCCTGGAACGAGGCAGCCGAGATGAACGAACGCGTCTGGAGCGAGGCCTTGGTGATGCCGAGCAGGATCGGGGTCCCGCTGGCCGGCTTCTTGCCCTTGCCCAGCTTGGCGTTGGCTTCGTTCATTTCCTCAAGGTCGACCTGTTCGCCCGGCAGCAGCACGGTGTCGCCACCGTCGGTGATCTCGACCTTCTGCAGCATCTGGCGAACAATCACCTCGATGTGCTTGTCGTTGATCTTCACACCCTGCAGTCGGTAGACTTCCTGGATTTCGTTGACGAGGTATTCGGCCAGCGCCTCAACCCCGAGAACTTCGAGGATGTCATGCGGGTTGGGGCTCCCTGAGATGAGCGTATCGCCCTTCTTCACGAAGTCGCCTTCCTGCACGTCGATCACCTTGGTCTTGGGGATCAGGTACTCGACTGCTTCGCCCTCTTCCGGAACGATCGCGATCTTGCGCTTCGCCTTGTACTCGCGGACGAATTCGATCTTGCCCGAAATCTTGGCAATGACCGACACGTCCTTGGGCATGCGGGCTTCGAACAGCTCGGCAACACGCGGCAGACCGCCGGTGATGTCGCGCGTCTTGGCCGCTTCACGCGACGCACGGGCAAGGATGTCACCCGCCTGCACTTCCTGACCGTCTTCGACCGAGAGTGCGGTACCCGGTGCCAGCATGTAGCGCGCGGCCTCGCTCTCGTCGCCGGCGTCCTTGAACAGGGTGAGGCGCGGACGCAGCTCTTCCTTCTTCTTGCGGCCGGTGGCGCGGTTTTCCGTGACCACGCGCTGGGCGATACCGGTGGCATCGTCGACGCGTTCTTCGAGGGTGGTGCCCTCGACCAGGTCCTGGAACTTCACCACGCCGGACTGTTCGGTGATGATCGGCAGCGAGAACGGATCCCATTCCGCCAGGCGATCGCCTTCCTTCACCTTCGCGCCGTCCTTGAACATGAGGACCGTACCGTAGGGCACCTTGTGGTTCTCACGCTCACGACCCTCGGCATCGATCACGGCCAGCTCGCCATTGCGGGCGAGCGACAGGATACGGCCGCGCTTGTCGACGATGGTCGGCATGTCGCGATATTCGATCTTGCCGTCCGAAATCGATTCGAGGTGCGAGGTTTCGTTGAGCTGCGCTGCACCGCCGATGTGGAAGGTACGCATGGTCAGCTGCGTGCCCGGCTCACCGATCGACTGCGCAGCGATAACGCCCACGGCTTCACCGATATTCACCGGCGTACCGCGTGCAAGGTCACGGCCATAGCAGGTCGCGCAAACGCCCTGTTCGGCTTCGCAGACCAGCGGCGAACGGATCTTCGCGGACTGGACTTCGGCTTCCTCGATCGCCTTGACCATCGCTTCGTCGACCAGCGTACCGGCCTTGACGATGACTTCGTCGGTCTTGGCGTTGACGAGGTCTTCCTGCACCGTGCGGCCAAGGATACGCTCGCCGAGCGAGGCGATCACCGAACCACCCTGGACGATGGCGCGCATTTCCAGCGCGTTCTCGGTCTTGCAGTCCTCTTCCACGATCACGCAGTCCTGCGACACGTCGACCAGGCGGCGGGTCAGGTAACCCGAGTTTGCCGTCTTGAGCGCCGTATCCGCGAGACCCTTGCGGGCACCGTGGGTCGAGTTGAAGTATTCAAGGACGGTCAGGCCTTCCTTGAAGTTCGAGATGATCGGCTGTTCGATGATCTCGCCTGACGGCTTGGCCATGAGGCCGCGCATACCGGCAAGCTGCTTCATCTGCGCGGGGCTACCACGCGCACCCGAATGGCTCATCATGTAGATCGAGTTGATCTGCGATTCCTTGCCATCCTCGTCGAAGCTCTGCGACTTGATCTTGTCCATCATCGCATTGGCGACTTCGTCACCGCACTTCGACCAGGCGTCGATCACCTTGTTGTATTTTTCCTGCTGGGTGATCAGGCCGTCCTGATACTGCTGCTCATAGTCAGAGACCAGCGCCTTGGTTTCCTCGACCAGGCCATCCTTTTCGTGCGGGATGATCATGTCATCCTTGCCGAAAGAGATACCGGCACGGAACGCGTGGCGGAAGCCCAGCGCCATGATGGCGTCGGCGAACAGCACCGTGTCCTTCTGGCCGGTGTGGCGATAGACTTCGTCGATCACGTCGCCGATGTCCTTCTTGGTCAGAAGGCGGTTGATGATGTCGAACGGAACCTTGTGGTTCTTCGGCAGGCATTCACCGATCAGCATGCGGCCCGGCGTGGTGACGAAGCGCTGCATCTCGATCTTGCCGTTTTCATCGGCCTGCGGAACGCGGGCGATGACACGCGTATGCAGCGTGACCGATTTGGTCTCGAGCGCCTGGTGCACTTCGGCCATATCGGCGAAACGCGGCAGTTTCTCGACCTTGGTGCCATCCTTCTCTTCGATGTATTCGGGCGTCTTTTCCTGCCGTTCCATCGACAGGTAATAAAGGCCCAGCACCATGTCCTGCGAAGGCACGATGATCGGCTTGCCGTTCGCGGGCGAGAGGATGTTGTTGGTCGACATCATCAGCACGCGCGCTTCCAGCTGGGCTTCGAGGCTCAGCGGAACGTGGACAGCCATCTGGTCACCGTCGAAGTCGGCGTTGAAGGCCGAGCAGACGAGCGGGTGAAGCTGGATTGCCTTGCCTTCGATCAGCACGGGCTCGAACGCCTGGATGCCGAGGCGGTGAAGCGTGGGCGCGCGGTTGAGCAGCACCGGGTGTTCGCGGATCACTTCGTCCAGGATGTCCCAGACTTCCTTGCGTTCCTTCTCGACCCACTTCTTCGCCTGCTTCAGGGTCATCGAAAGACCCTTGGCATCGAGACGGGCGTAGATGAACGGCTTGAACAGCTCGAGCGCCATCTTCTTGGGCAGGCCGCACTGGTGCAGCTTGAGTTCCGGGCCGGTCACGATGACCGAACGGCCCGAATAGTCGACGCGCTTACCCAGAAGGTTCTGGCGGAAACGGCCCTGCTTGCCCTTGAGCATGTCCGAAAGCGATTTCAGCGGACGCTTGTTCGCGCCGGTGATCACGCGGCCACGACGGCCATTGTCGAACAGCGCATCGACCGATTCTTGCAGCATGCGCTTTTCGTTGCGGACGATGATGTCCGGCGCACGCAGCTCGATCAGGCGCTTGAGGCGGTTGTTGCGGTTGATGACGCGGCGATAGAGATCGTTGAGGTCCGAGGTCGCGAAACGGCCACCATCCAGCGGGACGAGCGGGCGCAGTTCCGGCGGAATGACCGGCACGACTTCAAGGATCATCCATTCGGGGCGGTTTCCGCTCTCGATGAAGCTTTCAACGACCTTCAGGCGCTTGATGATCTTGGCGGGCTTGAGCTTCGACTTGGTGGTCGCCAGCTCTTCCAGCAGGTCATCGCGTTCCTGCTCGAGGTCGAGGTCCATCAGCATGAACTTGACCGCTTCGGCACCGATACCGGCGCTGAAGGCGTCTTCGCCATATTCATCCTGCGCTTCGAGCAGCTCGTCTTCGGTGAGCAGCTGGAACTTCTCCAGCGGGGTCAGGCCCGGCTCGGTGACGACATAGCTTTCGAAATAGAGGATGCGCTCAAGCTGCTTGAGCTGCATGTCGAGCAGCAGGCCGATGCGCGAGGGCAGCGACTTGAGGAACCAGATATGCGCAACCGGCGCGGCCAGTTCGATATGGCCCATGCGCTCGCGGCGGACCTTGGTCACGGTGACTTCGACGCCGCACTTTTCGCACACGACGCCCTTGTACTTCATGCGCTTGTACTTGCCGCACAGGCATTCATAGTCCTTCACCGGGCCGAAAATGCGCGCGCAGAACAGGCCGTCACGTTCGGGCTTGAAGGTGCGGTAGTTGATCGTTTCCGGCTTCTTGATCTCGCCGAACGACCACGAGCGGATACGCTCGGGCGATGCGATCCCGATCTGGATCTGGTCGAAGGTTTCCGGCTTGGCCAGCTGGTTGGTGAATTTGGTCAGTTCGTTCATGACTTATTCCCTGTCGGGTGAAATTCTCGGGGCGGAAGCGGTGGGGGAGCGAACTCCCCCTATTCCGCCGCGATCTGCATGGCGCCGTCGTCGTCCTCTTCATCGCCATCGCTGAGCGACTTGAGTTCGACATTGAGGCCGAGGCTGCGCATTTCCTTGACGAGCACGTTGAAGCTCTCCGGAATACCGGCCTCGAAGGTGTCGTCGCCCTTGACGATCGCTTCGTAGACCTTGGTCCGGCCGACCACGTCGTCCGACTTCACGGTGAGCATTTCCTGCAGCGTGTAGGCGGCACCGTAGGCCTGGAGCGCCCAGACCTCCATTTCGCCGAAACGCTGGCCGCCGAACTGCGCCTTGCCGCCCAGCGGCTGCTGGGTGACGAGCGAGTACGGCCCGATCGAACGCGCGTGGATCTTGTCGTCGACCAGGTGGTGCAGCTTGAGCATGTAGATGATGCCCACGGTCACCTTGCGGTCGAACGCCTCGCCGGTGCGGCCATCGAACAGCGTCGACTGGCCCGACGAATGGATACCCGCCTTTTCCAGCTCGACGGTCACATCGCCTTCGCGTGCGCCGTCGAACACGGGGGTGCCCATCGGAACGCCGGTGCGCAGATTGCCTGCCAGCTCGACGATTTCCTCGGTGCTGCGCGATTCGATTTCAGCGTGATACTGCTCGCCATAGACCGTCTTGAGACGCTCCACGACCGCTTCGGGCGGCTTCGCCTTGGCATAGTCTTCGGCGGCATTCGGATTATCCGCATGCCACTGTTCCAGCTCGGCGGTGATCTGCTGGCCGAGGCCGCGGGCCGCGAAGCCGAGATGCGTTTCGAAGATCTGCCCGACATTCATGCGCGACGGCACGCCCAGCGGGTTGAGCACGATGTCGACCGGCGTCCCGTCTTCGAGGAACGGCATGTCCTCGACCGGCAGGATGCGGCTGATGACGCCCTTGTTGCCGTGACGGCCGGCCATCTTGTCGCCCGGCTGCAGCTTGCGCTTCACCGCCACGAAGACCTTGACCATCTTGAGCACGCCCGGTGCCAGTTCATCACCGCGTTCGAGCTTTTCCTTACGGTCCTCGAACTTCTCGTCGATGAACTTGGCGCTCTCGTCATACTGGCTCTTCACCGCTTCGATCTGCGCCTGGCGCTTGTCGTCGGCGACCGCGAACTTGAACCATTCGTGGCGTTCGACGCTGTCGAGCAGTTCCTCGTCGATCTTCACGCCCTTCTTCACGCCCTTCGGAGCCGCCGAAGCGGTCTGGCCGGTGAGCATGTCGCGCAGGCGGTTATAGGTCGCGCGGTTGAGGATGGCGCGTTCGTCCTGCGCGTCCTTCTTGAGGCGTTCGATTTCCTCGTTCTGGATCGCACGGGTACGGTCGTCGATCTCGATACCGTGGCGGTTGAACACGCGCACTTCGACGACGGTACCGGCAACGCCCGGCGGCAGGCGGAGCGAGGTGTCGCGCACGTCGCTGGCCTTTTCACCGAAGATGGCGCGCAGCAGCTTTTCTTCCGGCGTCATCGGGCTTTCGCCCTTCGGCGTGATCTTGCCCGCGAGGATATCGCCCGGGTGAACTTCCGCGCCGATATAGACGATGCCCGCTTCGTCGAGGTTGCGCAGAGCTTCCTCGCCGACATTGGGAATGTCGCGGGTGATGTCTTCCGGACCCAGCTTGGTGTCGCGGGCCATGACTTCGAATTCCTCGATATGGATCGAGGTGAAGACGTCATCCTTCACGATGCGTTCGCTGATCAGGATCGAGTCTTCGTAATTGTAGCCATTCCACGGCATGAAGGCGACGAGGCTGTTCTTGCCCAGCGCCAGTTCGCCAAGGTCGGTCGAGGGGCCATCGGCGATGATGTCGCCCGGCTCGACGATGTCGTTCACCTTCACCAGCGGACGCTGGTTGATGCAGGTGTCCTGGTTCGACCGCTGGAACTTCTGCAGGCGGTAGATATCGACGCCCGACTGGCCGGGTTCGACATCGCCAATGGCGCGGATCACGATGCGGGTCGCGTCGACCTGGTCGACCACGCCGCCACGGGTGGCGGTGATCGCAGCACCCGAATCGCGAGCAACGGTCTCTTCCATGCCGGTGCCGACGAAAGGCGCTTCGGCCTTCACCAGCGGCACGGCCTGGCGCTGCATGTTCGATCCCATCAGCGCGCGGTTGGCGTCATCGTTTTCGAGGAACGGGATGAGCGATGCTGCGACCGAGACCAGCTGCTTGGGCGAAACGTCCATCAGCGTGATCTGTTCGCGCGGCAGCATCACGAACTCGCCGTTCTCGCGAGCCGAGACCATTTCCTCGACGAACTTGCCGTCCTTGTCGGTTTCAGCCGAAGCCTGCGCAACCGCGTTTTTCTGCTCTTCCATGGCAGAGAGGTAGACGACCTCGTCGGTCACCTTGCCATCCACCACCTTGCGGTACGGGGTTTCGATGAAGCCGTATTTGTTTACCCGGCTGAACGATGCCAGCGAGTTGATCAGGCCGATGTTCGGGCCTTCCGGCGTTTCGATCGGGCAGATACGGCCATAATGCGTCGGGTGAACGTCGCGGACTTCGAAGCCTGCGCGTTCGCGGGTAAGACCACCCGGCCCAAGCGCCGAAACGCGGCGCTTGTGGGTGACTTCCGACAGCGGGTTGGTCTGGTCCATGAACTGCGAGAGCTGTGAAGAACCGAAGAACTCGCGCACCGCAGCCACGGCGGGCTTCGCGTTGATCAGGTCGTTCGGCATCACGGTCGACACGTCGACGCTCGACATGCGTTCCTTCACTGCGCGTTCCATCCGCAGCAGGCCGACGCGGTACTGGTTTTCCAGCAGCTCGCCGACCGAACGGACACGGCGGTTGCCGAGGTTGTCGATATCGTCGACCTCGCCCTTGCCGTCCTTCAGGTCGACCATTTCCTTGACCACGGCGAGGATGTCTTCCTTGCGCAGCGTGGTCACGGTGTCTTCGGCGTCGAGGCCAAGACGCATGTTGAGCTTGACGCGGCCGACAGCCGACAGGTCGTAGCGTTCACCATCGAAGAACAGGCCTTCGAACAGCGCCTCTGCGGTTTCCTTGGTCGGCGGTTCGCCCGGACGCATGACCTTGTAGATCGCTTCCAGACCTTCGTCGCGGTTTTCGGCCTTGTCGACGGCCAGCGTGTTGCGGATCCACGGGCCGGTGTTGACGTGGTCGATGTCGAGCAGTTCGAGCCGGTCGACGCCCGCATTGTCGAGCAGTTCGAGATTGTCCGGCGAAACTTCGTCGCCCGCCTCGATATAGATGCGGCCGGTCTTTTCGTCGATGAGGTCACGCGCGGCGTAACGGGCGAAGATTTCCTCGGTCGGGATCAGCAGGTCGGTCAGGCCGTCCTTGGCTGCCTTGTTGGCAGCGCGCGGGCTGATCTTCTGGTTGGCGGGGAACACTTCCTCACCGGTCTTGGCGTCGACCAGCGCGAAAGCCGGCTTCTGGTTGCGCCACTGTTCGGCGTTGAACGGCATCTTCCAGCCGCCTTCCTCGCCGCCCTTGCCGCCAACGCGTTCCCACGTAACGGTGTCGTAGAAGTGGTGCAGGATATCTTCGCTGTCGAGGCCGAGCGCGAACAGCAGGCTGGTGACCGGCAACTTGCGCTTGCGGTCGATACGCACATTGACGATGTCCTTGGCGTCGAATTCGAAATCGAGCCACGAACCACGGTAAGGGATCACGCGGGCAGCGAACAGCAGCTTGCCCGAGCTGTGGGTCTTGCCGCGATCATGGTCGAACAGCACACCCGGCGAACGGTGCATCTGCGACACGATAACGCGCTCTGTGCCGTTGATGATGAAGGTGCCGTTGCCCGTCATCAGCGGCATGTCGCCCATATAGACGTCCTGCTCCTTGATATCGAGCACGGAACGGGTTTCGGTTTCCTGGTCGACTTCGAACACGATCAGGCGCAGCGTGACCTTCATCGGGGCCGCATAGGTGATGCCGCGCTGGCGGCATTCGGTGGTGTCGTATTTCGGCGGTTCGAGTTCGTAATGCACGAAGTCGAGTTCGGCGGTGCCGGCGAAGTCGCGGATCGGGAAAACGCTGCGCAGCGTCTTTTCGAGGCCCGAAACATAGCCAATCGAGGGATCGGAGCGGAGGAACTGTTCGTAGCTCTCACGCTGCACCTCGATCAGGTTCGGCATCTGCACCACTTCGTGCACGTCGCCGAAAATCTTGCGGATGCGCTTCTTCGCGGTGCCCGAAACCTTCGAGCTCGCCTTCGCCTTGGTCGCCATAGGAGGGTATGCCTCTTGTGTGTTTGCACCGACCGCGCCCGAAACGCACGGGGCCGGCTTGAATTGTTGTCCTGCGCGGGGTGGGACACCACATTCGAGAGACGCAAAAAGGCCGCAGCGAAGACGCACCGGTCCCGGTGCTGCTGCAGCATGCTACGTCGCGAATATGGAAACGCCGCTTCCGTCCTGTGACCAATCCCCGCGCATGAATCGGTCTTGCTCGAAGCGAGCGGTTGCGCGCCATGTAGGAATTGCACCTGCCAATGTCAAACGCTGCGGGCGCGAAGGCGCGCGGAATTTGAGCAGTGGCTTTGCCGCCGCACTTTTGCCATGAAGCGGCCATGGGCGACGGGGCGGAAAAATCCATCTTGCAGGATCCGGCCAGGCTGCTGCAACGCGGCAGCGAACTGCTGGCGGAGCGCGGCCGGGCAATGGTGGTCGCGCTGGTGGATCGGGCTCGTGCGGCAAGCCCGGGAGACCCGGATATAGAAAGCGCCTGCCGCATCCTCGAGACCCATGGCGTGCCGCGTTTCCACGCCAGGATGCTGGAGGACGCGCAGCGCAACCGGGCCTACCGGAAGGCTATCGAGAAGCTCGCACCGGGCAGGCGGGTGCTCGATATCGGCACCGGATCGGGGCTGCTCGCAATGATGGCGGCGCGTGCCGGGGCGGCATCGGTGGTGGCCTGCGAGCAGGACCCGAGGCTGGCGAAGACCGCGCGCGATATCATTGCAGCGAACGGGCTGGCAAACCGGATCACGGTGATCGACCGGCCTTCGTTCCAGCTCGACAGGGCGCGCGATCTCGCTGGCGGTGTGGACTGCGTGGTATCGGAAATTTTCTCGGACAACCTGCTAAGCGAGGGTGTGTTGAACGTGCTTGCCCATGCGCGCAGCGAATTGTGCAGCGAGGACGCGATTTTCATTCCCGAAGCAGCGAGTATCGAGGTTGCGCTTGCCTGCCATCCCGACATCGACCCGCCGCTGACAGGGGTCGAAGGCTTCGACCTGTCACCCTTCGCCCGCCACTTCCCTCCGGTGCAGACCATCCGTTGCGACAACCCGAGGCTGGCGTTGCGCAGTGCGCCGGCAACCGCGTTCCACTTCCGCTGGACGGCTGCGGACGATCCGCCGCCGAGTGCCGCCTCGACGACCGAGCTGGCCAGCACTGGCGGGGAAATCAGCGCCATCGTTCAATGGATCGAGCTGCGCCTCATGGACGGCGTGACCTATGCCAACCCGCCGGGCGCCGAACGCGGAATCAGCTGGCTCAACCGCCTGACCCCGATCGAACGCCGTGAAACCATGGCGGGAGACATGGTGACGCTGCACAACTGGTACTGCGACGAACACGTGGTCCACCGCGAAAGCTGACACCAGGCCGTTCCCCGGCTGCCCCGACCCGGTTTCCATGGCGAATCGCATCATCCGGCGCCGGACGCCGATGCCCCTGCCCTGCCGACGCAACCGATCATCGGAAAATATCGCAAAACAATCAGTGAAATATCGTTTTTCGATATTATCGTTTGACAATAAATCGAATCGCCCTTATTGAATATCGATATTGACATTCAAGGAGATCGATAAATGTCCCGTTTTGCCCACCACTCGCTCGCTGCCATCGCAGCCGTTTTCATCGTCGTCGCGACCTGGACCCCGGTCATCACCGTACCGCCCGCACAGGCAGCCGTGACTGCGCTTCCGGCGCTCGCCTAATCCAGGCACGCACCCTACCGACCCAAGGAGCAGACAATGTCCCAGTTCCATCCCACCGACCCGCTGCTGCTTGCCGGCAAGGTCGTGACCATCCTGATGCAGTTTTTCATGGCACTCGGCGCTCTCGCCCTGACGATCGCCATACCGCTCCTTCTTATCTTCGGCGGGCGCATCGACGCCGAACTTGCGAAAGAGCTTGGTGAGGCGGCAGGTGCCTTCCCGCTATTCCCGACCATCGGCCTGCTGTTTGTCGGACTGGCCATCGTGATCAGCGTCTTCATATTCTTCGACAAGCTGCGCCGCATCATCGGCACGGTGGGTGAAGGCGATCCCTTTGCGCCGGTCAATGCCGACCGGCTGAGCATGATGGCCTGGTTGCTGCTGGGCGTACAGATCCTGATGCTGCCTGCTGCGGGTCTCGGCCTGATGCTGGCGAAATGGGCCGACAAGGTCGACCATGCCGATGTCAACATCGACGCCGGCCTCGACCTGACAGGCATCCTGATGGTGCTGGTCCTGTTCATCCTCGCCCGCGTGTTCCGCCACGGCGCCGCGATGCGCGAAGACCTGGAAGGAACCGTGTGATGGCACCAGCAACAACCAGCGAAGAAGGAACCCGCATCATGGTCAAGCTCGACGATCTCCTGCACGACCGGCGCATGACGCTGACCGAACTGGCGGAGCGCGTCGGCCTGACCCTCGCCAACCTGTCGATCCTCAAGACCGGCAAGGCCAAGGCAATCCGCTTCTCGACCCTCGAGGCGATCTGCCGCGAGCTCGACTGCCAGCCGGGCGACTTGCTGGCCTTCGAGCCAGCCTGACCCCTCGGCTGCCCTTGGCAGCCGCCACCCCCGAAGGCCCGTCACCGGCAAGTGGCGGGCCTTTGTCGTTTTCGGAGGGCGGCTTGCACTCCAGACTCCGCTTGACTTTCGCCACGCAGTGAACCAAAGGCGCGCCCCGAAGCTGGGGTTCGCCCCGATTTCATCCGTCCGAGACAGTTGGTGACCGGAATTTGCCGGTCTTAATTTCCAGCCTAGACGGGGACAGAGTTTTTCCGGCGATGCCTGTTGGTGTCTCCGATGCGTGATAAGCGCGCCTCCTTCCCCATCAACGGACTCGCCTGTGTCGGTTTGCGGCATGGGCAAACATGAGCCGGTCGTTCGGGAGCCATCCCGTGCGATCATAGTGAAGGAGTATGGCATGGATCGTTCGCAGAAATCCGACGCGGTCGCCCAGCTCAATGCAGTCTTCAACGAGGTCGGCGTGGTGGTTGTCACCCGCAACCTCGGCCTGACCGTCGCCCAGTCGACGGATCTGCGCGGGAAGATGCGTGAAGCCGGTGCGTCCTACAAGGTAGCGAAGAACCGTCTTGCCAAGCTCGCCCTGAAGGACACCACGTATGAAGGCCTCGAGGAATATCTCTCGGGTCCGACTGCGCTCGCTTACTCGGAAGATCCGGTAGCAGCAGCCAAGGCTGCGGTGGAATTCGCCAAGACCAACGACAAACTCGAAATCGTCGGTGGTTCGATGGGCGGGCAGCTGCTCGATGAAGCTGGGATCAAGGCACTTGCCTCGATGCCGAGCCTCGACGAGCTGCGCGGCAAGCTGGTGGGCCTCGTCAACGCCCCGGCGACAAAGATCGCCCAGGTCGTCAACGCGCCCGCCGCCAAGCTCGCTCGTGTCTTCGGTGCCTATGGCGCCAAGGACGCAGCGTAAGCGGTTCCAAGCGGAAGCAACAATTCTGGGGCAATTTTTCCCGCCCCGCCAAGTTTATTGGAGTGAAACATCATGGCAGACATCGCCAAGCTGGTTGAAGAACTGAGCAAACTGACCGTCCTGGAAGCCGCAGAGCTTGCCAAGGCACTTGAAGAAGAGTGGGGCGTGAGCGCCGCTGCTGCTGTTGCCGTTGCTGGCCCCGCCGCTGGCGGCGACGCACCGGCAGCCGAAGAGAAGGACGAATTCGACGTCATTCTTACCGGCGACGGTGGCAAGAAGATCCAGGTCATCAAGGAAGTCCGTGGCATCACCGGCCTCGGCCTGGGCGAAGCCAAGGCTCTCGTCGAAGGCGCGCCGAAGCCCCTCAAGGAAGGCGTCAACAAGGCAGAAGCCGAAGAAATCAAGGGCAAGATCGAAGCAGCCGGCGGTACCGTCGAGCTCAAGTAAGCGATTGCTTACGCTTCGGTCTCGTTCGCGAGATCAGGAAAGGGCGGTGCCACACGGCGCCGCCCTTTTTGTTTGCCCGATATGCGGGTCGCGTCAGTCGAGCGTTAGCAGGTAATCGACCACTTCCTTGCGCTTCGCCTCGTCCTTGAGACCGACAAACGCCATCTTGGTGCCCGGCACCACGCCCTTGGGATCGGCAAGATATTTGTCGAGCGTCGCCGCGTCCCAGGTCAGGCCCGAAGCCTTCATCGCGCCGCTATAGGCGAAGCCGGGAACCGAACCGGCCTGCTTGCCAGCAATGCCGGCCAGCGACGGGCCGATCATCATCTTGCCCGGCTCGGTCGAATGGCAGGCCTTGCACTGCGCAAAGGCGGCAGGTGCTGCATCGCCGACCCCGACCACCTCTTCCTCTGCTGGCGTTCCAGTGTCAGCTGGCGCACTGTCAGTCGCGCTTTCTACGGCTTCTGGTTCGCCCACCTCATTGTCTGCCGACGTCTCGGCATTGTCTGCCGACGTCTCGGCCCCGCCACAGGCAGACAGTGCAAGGATTGCGACCGGGGCGAACAGGCGATGCAACAGCGGCATGATACAATACTCCTACCCTATACAATGCGCGTGGCCATGACACGGCGCATATCGGCTTGCCTTGTCACAGATCAAATCCGGATACTTGCAGACGCCTGTGCGTGTCGCCCATCCTGCCCTGTCGACAATTCGCAGAATGATCGCGAGCCGGTGCTTCCCTTCTCGCACGCATTGCGGCAGCTTCCGGTTGCAATTCAGGGGACTGCCAAAAATGCCAAACCGATTCCGCCTTCTCGCCACAGTTGCGTCTGTATCGCTGCTCGCCGCATCGCCATCGTTGGCGCAGGACGCACCGATTGTGCAGCCGGGCGCGCCGGGGCAGGATAGCAAACGGCTGAATGCCAATGAGGCAACCCAGCTGGCGGGTTCGCGCTATATCCAGGCCGATCTCGACTTCATGCAGGCAATGATCCCGCATCACTACCAGGCGAGCCAGATGGTCGCGCTGGTGGCTGACCGGACCAACAATGAAGACGTGAACAATATCGCGCGCAAGATCGCCGCCGGGCAGGAAGACGAGATTACGTTCATGCAGCAATGGTTGCGCGATCGCGGCGCAAAGGCCCCCGACCCGGCGGCGCATGCGAAGATGGGGCACGATGTATCGATGATGCATGCCGGGATGGCGGGCATGGCGACGCCTGCACAAATGGCACAGCTCGCTGCCGCATCGGGCACCGAGTTCGACCGCCTGTTCCTGACCCTGATGATGGCGCATCACAAGGGCGCGCTGGAAATGGTCGACGATCTGTTCGACCAGCAGGGCGCGGCTTACGATCCGGTGATGTACCGTTTCGTCACCGATGTGCGGACCGACCAGAATTCCGAAGTCGACCGGATGAACGCGCTGCTCGAAGGGCTGGCAGACGATCCACGCACCACGCTCGCGGCGGGTTACCTCGATGCCGGGCAGGCGATCAAGGGACTGACGCTGGTCGGCAGCCTGCCCAAGCCGGCCGGCTTCTTCGACCCGGAAAACCCCGCCGGCATGCGGCTGGAGGCGGCAACCGAAAGTCCGGTCGCCAAGCCTGCCGAGGACGACAAGGATGGGGGCAAGCAAGACGAGGCAAGCAAGGCGATTGCCGCGCTCAAGACAGCCATTTCCGCGCTCGAATCCGCGACCAAGGACGATGACGAACGCGATCCCGATGGCGACCGCAAGACCGGGCTGTCCGAACGCTTCCCGCTGCTCAATTTCGCCAACACCGACATGGCCTTCAGCGGCGATACGCTGGTGGTGGGCAATTACCACGGCTTCAACATCTACAATATCGCGGGCGGCCAGATGCCCAAGCTCGTCAGCTCGGTCGTCTGCCCCGGCGGGCAGGGTGACGTTTCGATTGTCGGCAATCTTCTCATCATGTCGGTCGAGCAGACACGCGGCCGGGTCGATTGCGGGCTGCAAGGGATCGACGAGGATGTAAGCGATGACCGTTTCCGGGGCGTTCGGATTTTCGACATCGGCGACCTCACCCGCCCGCGCCAGGTCGGGCAGGTGCAGACCTGTCGCGGATCGCACACCCATTCCGTGGTCGCCGAAGACGATACCAGCATCCTCGTCTACAATTCGGGCACGGCGGGCGTGCGCGAGGCGGAAGAGCTGGCGGGATGCACACTGTATGGTGCGGGCGAGCGCGGATCGTCGCTGTTCAGCATCGATGTGATCGAAATCCCCAAGGCCAATCCGGCGGCGGCGCGGATCGTCGATTCCCCGCGCGTGTTCGCCGATGACGACAAGATCAACGGATTGTGGGGCGGCGGTGACCATGGCGACGGCACCCAGCGCACCGCGCGGACCGACCAGTGCCACGACATCACCATCTTCCCGACCAAAGCCATCGCGGCCGGGGCGTGCTCGGGCAATGGCATCGTGCTCGACATCTCCAACCCGCGCGCGCCCAGGCGGATCGACGATGTGACCGATAAGGGATTTGCCTACTGGCATTCGGCCACCTTCAACAATGACGGCACCAAGGTCGTCTTCACCGATGAATGGGGCGGAGGCGGTCGGCCACGCTGCAAGACCTACGATCCGAAGGACTGGGGCGCGGATGCGATCTATGATTTCACCGATGGCAAGCTGACCCCGCGCAGCCTTTTCAAGCTGCCCGCCGCGCAGGGCGAGAAAGAAAACTGCGTCGCGCACAATGGCTCGCTGGTGCCGGTGCCGGGGCGCGATATCTTCGTCCAGGCGTGGTATCAGGGCGGCATCTCGCTGATGGATTTCACCGACAGCGCAAACCCCCATGAAATCGCCTATTTCGACCGCGGGCCGGTCGATGCGGACCAGTCGGTGCTGGGCGGGTTCTGGTCGGTCTATTGGTATAATGGCCGCATCTACGGCACCGAAATCGCGCGCGGGCTCGACGTGCTCGAACTCGCACCGAGCGACTTCCTGAGCGAGAACGAGATCGCTGCGGCGAAACTCGCCAGCCAGGGCGAAACCTTCAATCCGCAGCAGCAGTACCCTGTTACCTGGCCCGACGCGCCGGTGGTTGCCCGCGCCTATATCGACCAGCTCCAGCGCAAGGAACCGATGAGCGACGCGCAGCTGAAGCCGCTATACGACCTGCTCGATGCGGCGGAGACAGGCGATGCCTCGGTCGCCGCTGCGCTCGAGCAGATGGCGGATGACCTGTCCGAAGGTAACCCGCTGGTCGGCAAGCTCGCCGCGACATTGCGCGGGATTGCAGCGAACCTGCGCTAGGGCATGAAGTCGGACGGGGGCGTTCAGCTCGCCCCTATTCGACTTCTTCTGCTCCGTCTTCTGCTGCATCTTCTGCGGCAATCATGGCTTCGGTCTCGGCGAATTCTTCCTGCGCGGCGTCGCGCAGCGCGCTGCATGTGTCGAATTCGCCGCCCATGAAGGCGTCCAGCGCGTCTTCGTCTTCGACCTTGTCGGCCACTTCGCCATCGATCCAGTTGAGCAGCCGGTCGACATCGGCATCCATCTGCTCTTCACTTTCCGAACGCACTGCCGCCATGGTGAACCACACCGTGCTGATCGCGCTCATCTGGTTGGCAAGATCCATATCCTCTTCTTCCACCACACCGGAGAAGAAGCCGATAACCGCGCCGCAGCGAAGGGCGCTTTCATAGCTGACCTGCGAATCCTGCGCCTGCGCCGGCACCAGCGAAAGGCCGACAGCAACTCCGGCAGCGAGCATGGTTTTGAGCATATTGGTGACTCCCCGTTTCCAGCCAGACCGATAGCCAGCCATGCCATTGATGCAAGCTGAATGCCCCCTGCCCGATCACGCTCTGGCGTAAATGTCGCACCTCCACCGCGAAATGCGCGCGACACTCCGGATCGGCTTTCGTCCTGACAGGTGACCGCCTATCCGGACCGGCTGCATGAACGAGACGCACGCCCTGAATGCCGGGAGCAATCCCTGGCGCACCGAACTGGGAGCCATGTTGCGGCTGTCCTGGCCGCTGGCGCTCGGCAACCTGCTGCAGATGCTGACCTATGCCATCGATGTGATCTTCATTGCGCGGCTGGGTGAAGCACCGCTCGCCGCCTCGGCCATGACGGTGGCGTTGTTCGGGCTGGTCCTGTGGGCGATGTCGGGGCTGACCGGCGCGGTCGCCCCGGTCATCGCCGCCGAGCTGGGAGCGCGCGCACCCGCACTGCGCCCGGTGCGCAGATCGGTCCGCATGGCGCTGTGGCTGGCAGTGATAGCAGGGCTGGGCGGCATGCTGGTATGCCTCGCGCTCGGCCCCATCATGCATGCAACCGGGCAGCAACCCCGGATCATCGCGCTGGCACAGAGCTATAACACCATCCTGATATTCTCGCTGGTGCCGATGGTGATCGCCAATGTGCTGCGCAGCTTCGTTTCCGCGCTCGGTCGCCCCGGGTTTGCCACCGCCATCACGGCGGGCGGGATCGGCGTCAACGCGCTGGCCAACTACGCCTTCATCTTCGGCCATTTCGGCGCGCCCGAACTGGGCCTGCGCGGCGCGGCGGTGGCGACGGTGATCACTTCGCTAAGCGTGGTCGCAGCCTTCGCGGTGGTGATCCGCTGGACGCCGCAGTTCCACCGCTATCGCATCATCGGGCGGTGGTGGCATGCCGACTGGCATCGCTTCGGCGAAATCGTGCGGATCGGCACGCCGATTGCGCTGACGATCACGGCGGAGGCCGGGATCTTCGGCGCGGCCGCCTTCCTGATGGGCAGCATCGGCGTGTCGCAACTCGCCGCGCATACCGTCGCGCTGCAGATCGCCGCACTCGCTTTCCAGATACCTTTCGGGGTCGGGCAGGCTGCGACCATCCGCGTCGGCTATTTCTACGGCGCGCGTGACCGCGAGGGGATGAAACGCGCTGGCTGGACCGCGATTGCGCTGGGCACCGGCTTCATGGGCGCGACGGCGCTGGCGATGATCGTGATCCCCAGGCCGCTGCTGTCGATCTATATCGACCCGTGGGATGCGAAGAACGCGGTGCTGGTGGGTTTCGCGCTCCAATATCTCGTCATTGCCGCTGCCTTCCAGTTGTTCGACGGCCTGCAGGCGGTTGCCGCCGGGGCGCTGCGCGGATTGCAGGACACGCGCATCCCGATGTGGATCGCGATCTTCAGCTATTGGGTGCCGGGCATCGGCATTGCCCTGTGGCTCGGCTTTGCAACCCCGCTCGAAGGCGTGGGCATCTGGATCGGGCTTGCCACCGGGTTGATGTCGGCAGCGATCCTGCTCAGCTGGCGCTGGTCGCGGCGTGAACGGCTGGGGCTGACCGAGCGGTGAGTTTCTCGGGTGGGGGAGTGGGCTGGCGCTGCCGAGCGTGAGCGGGCAAACAAAGCCGACGATTTTTTCGCTTCCCACCCGTTGACTCTGCCAGCGCGCCACCCCATTTGCGCCGCGCTGGCACTCTCATACCGGGAGTGCCAATCGACATAATCACCACTCGAAGAGGAAGGTCATAACCATGGCATTTCGTCCGCTGCACGACCGCGTACTGGTCCGTCGCATCGAAGCCGACCAGAAAACCGCTGGCGGCATCATCATTCCCGACAGCGCACAGGAAAAGCCGAGCGAGGGCGAAATCGTCGCCGTCGGTTCGGGCTCCAAGGCTGAAGACGGCAGTGTCACCCCGCTCGACGTGAGCGCAGGCGACCGCGTGCTGTTCGGCAAATGGTCGGGCACCGAAGTCAAGATCGACGGCGAAGACCTGCTGATCATGAAGGAAAGCGACATCATGGGGATCATTTCCTGATCCCTCCACGGATGTACTTCTTCAACTAACTCACGAATTTCAGGAGAAACACAATGGCTGCCAAGGACGTAAAGTTCGGCCGTGACGCGCGCGAGCGCATCCTCAAGGGCGTCGACACGCTCGCCAATGCCGTGAAGGTAACGCTCGGCCCCAAGGGTCGCAATGTCGTGATCGACAAGAGCTTCGGCGCACCGCGCATCACCAAGGACGGCGTTTCCGTCGCCAAGGAAATCGAGCTCAAGGACAAGTACGAGAACATGGGCGCGCAGATGCTGCGCGAAGTGGCCTCGAAGACCAACGACCTCGCCGGTGATGGCACCACCACCGCCACCGTGCTCGGCCAGGCAATCGTGCGCGAAGGCATGAAATCGGTCGCTGCGGGCATGAACCCGATGGACCTCAAGCGCGGTATCGACCTCGCGGTCGCCAAGGTCGTCGCCGACCTGCAGGGCCGTTCGAAGGATGTCGCCGGTTCGGAAGAGATCGCCCAGGTCGGCATCATCTCGGCCAATGGCGACCGTGAAGTCGGCGAGAAGATCGCCGAAGCCATGGAAAAGGTCGGCAAGGAAGGCGTGATCACCGTCGAGGAAGCCAAGGGCCTCGAATTCGAACTCGATGTCGTCGAAGGCATGCAGTTCGACCGTGGTTACCTGTCGCCCTACTTCATCACCAACCCCGACAAGATGACCGTCGAACTGGATAACCCCTATATCCTGATCCACGAGAAGAAGCTGTCGAACCTGCAGTCGATGCTGCCGGTGCTCGAAGCGGCTGTCCAGTCGGGCCGCCCGCTGCTGATCATCGCGGAAGATATCGAAGGCGAAGCGCTCGCGACCCTCGTGGTCAACAAGCTGCGCGGCGGCCTCAAGGTTGCTGCGGTCAAGGCACCGGGCTTCGGCGATCGCCGCAAGGCGATGCTGCAGGACATCTCGATCCTGACCAAGGGCGAAATGATCAGCGAAGACCTCGGCATCAAGCTCGAAAACGTCACGCTGGGCATGCTGGGTGAAGCCAAGCGCGTCACCATCGACAAGGACAACACCACCATCGTCGACGGTGCCGGTGATGAAGCCGACATCAAGGCGCGCGTCGGTGAAATCCGCACCCAGATCGACAACACCACCAGCGATTACGACCGTGAGAAGCTGCAGGAACGCCTGGCCAAGCTGGCTGGCGGCGTTGCCGTGATCAAGGTCGGCGGTGCCTCGGAAGTCGAAGTGAAGGAACGCAAGGACCGCGTCGATGACGCGCTCCACGCAACCCGCGCCGCTGTCGAAGAAGGCATCGTTCCGGGCGGCGGCACTGCGCTGCTCTACGCAACCAAGGCCCTCGACGGCCTCAAGGGCGAGAACGACGACCAGACCCGCGGCATCGACATCGTGCGCAACGCGATCGTCGCCCCGGTTCGCCAGATCGCCGAGAACGCCGGCCATGATGGCGCGGTCGTCTCGGGCAACCTCCTGCGCGAAGACAACGAATCGCAGGGCTTCAACGCCGCGACCGACACCTATGAAGACCTGGTCAAGGCCGGCGTCATCGACCCGACCAAGGTCGTGCGCGTCGCGCTGCAGGATGCCGCCTCGGTTGCCGGCCTGCTGATCACCACCGAAGCGGCTATCTCGGAAATCCCCGAAGACAAGCCCGCTGCCGGTATGCCCGACATGGGCGGCATGGGTGGTATGGGCGGCATGGGCTTCTAAGCCTGTCCTGAGCCCTGTCGAAGGGCCTTACCGGCCAACCGGCACAAAAAGAGGCCCGGCGGGAGTGATCCTGCCGGGCCTTTTTGTTCGTCGAGTTTTTACAATTCAGCCGGGGGTGCGATCGGCATAATGTCTCAATGCTTGATGATGCGGGCAGTGGTGACGGGCCGCACCACGGCGAGGCTTCTGCGCCACCGCCGCCCGAAACCTATATCCGCCCCAAACAGAAGGCACTCGTGCGCTTCGGCAAGCGGATGCGCGATCCGGTTAATCGCTTCTTCGCTGGCCAATCGATGATCGGGTGCGAGCCGGTGCTTGATGCCGGGCTGGTCGATGGCCTGGCGCGGATGCAGGCGCAATGGACCGATCTGCGCGACGAAGTCCTCCCCCTGCTCCGCGAACGCGAGAAGATACCGCCGCTGGGCAAGATTTCGCCCGATCACCGGCGCATTGCCTCAACCCCGGCGTGGAAGAGCTTTTTCTTCACCGGCTATGGCTACCACTCGGCACAGAACCGCGCGCGCTGCCCCGAAATCTCCGCCGCCATCGACAAGGTGCCGGGGCTAGTCGTCGCCTTCCTTTCGATCATGGAACCGGGCACGCATGTACCGCGCCATCGTGGGCTGACCAAGGCGTGGCTCAACTGCCACCTGCCGCTGGTGCTGCCGCGCGATGGCGGGCGGTGCGAGATTGCCATCGATGGCGAAATCCACCGCTGGCGCGAGGGTGAGTGGCTGGTGTTCGACGAAACCTTCCCGCACGAGGTGTGGAACCTCTCTGCGCAGCCGCGACTGGTGCTGTTCCTCCAGATTGCACGCCCGATGAAATGGCCCGGCAGGCTGGCATCGCGCGCGATCTATCATGCGATCCGCCATTCCAGCTTTGTCGGCGATGTGCGCAAGGCGGTGGGCGCCTGACACCCACACCATGGCGGCGCGACGCATCCCCCGCTAAGCTGGCGGCATGGCCGAGATTACCCTGTCGATTTTCGCCCGCTGGCCCGAACCGGGCAAGGCCAAGACCCGGCTGATACCCGGCTTCGGCACGGAGGGCGCGGCGCTGATCTATACCAAATTGCTCGCCCATACGGTGGAGGTTGCCCGGGCAAGCGGCATCCCGTTCGAGCTGCGCGTGACGGGCGCAGAACCAGAAGCGTTCCGCGCCGGCCTGGGCGATGATGTGCGCGTGATCGAACAGGGCGATGGCGACCTGACCGACAAGCTGTCGCGCGTTACCCCGCCCGCCATCGTGATCGGCAGCGATTGCCCCGGCCTCACCCCGCAACTGCTGTGGGCTGCGCATGATACGCTGGCGAGCGAGGAGATGGTGATCGGCCCGGCGCGCGATGGCGGCTATTACCTGCTCGGCTACAATGCCGATGCGCGCTTCGCCTTCACCGATATGCCTTGGAGCACGGACAAGGTGTTCGAGGAAACCCTGCGGCGGTTTGTTGCGCGGGGCATCCGTCCGGCGGTTCTGCCCGAGCTTTCGGATATCGACACCGCCGAAGACCTCGAAGACTGGCCGGAGTACCTTCCTTGAGCGCGCAGCACGTCGCGATTGTCATTCCGGTGCTGGACGAGGAAAAGGCTTTGCCGGCACTGGTCGAGCTGGTCGGTACGCTCGATCCGCAACCGGTTCAGGTGATCGTGGTCGATGGCGGCAGCACCGACCGCAGCTGCGAGATTGTGCGCGCAGCAGGCTGGCAGCTCGTCGAAACCGATGCCGGGCGCGGGCGGCAGATCAACGCCGGGGTAGAGGCGGCAAGCGCGCCGCTGGTCTGCGTGCTCCATGCCGATACCCGCCCGCCGCGCGATATGGTGGCAGTGATCCGGGAGACACTGGGCGATAAAAGGATCGCGCTGGCCAGTTTCACCCCGCTGATCCGGGGTGAAAAGATCCGCTGGGGGACCACCTTCCATAACTGGATCAAGACCTGGTACGCGCCGCTGATCACCCGGCCGCACCTGTTCTTTCGCGGGGTGCGGCTGCTGTTTGGCGATCATGCGATGTTCTTCCGCCGCGAACAGTTCCTCGAAATCGGCGGCTGCACACCGGGCGATGCGATCATGGAAGAAGCCGATCTGTGCGTGAAGTTCGCCCGGCTGGGGCGGATCAGGATGGTGCGGCGCTGGGTCGAAACCAGCGACCGCCGGATCGCCGCATGGGGGCCGCTGAAAGCCAACTGGATCTATTTCAAGGTCGGCATTTTATGGGCGGTCGGGGCGCGGAACCGGATGGAGAAAAACTACCCGCATGTGCGGTGATGCTCCCCTCCCTTGAGGGAGGGGTCGGGGGTGGGTGTTCGGCGCCCGAAACGTGGCAGCCCCCTCCCAACCCTCCCCCGCACGGGGGAGGGCTATTCTGCGGCTTCTGTTTCCCGGCCGAGGAACCCGACCTCTATGCAGTGGTCGATCAGCCGCCGGATATAGGCTTCGCCCGTTTCGGGGCATTGCATCCCGGTGACCTCGCGAAAGGCGCTGTCGTCGAAATGCGGATCGCGCTGGAAATAGCTCGCATAGAGCCCCGCCACGCGGCGAAACAGCCGCCGCTCCAGCGCGGGCAGCTGCGTTGGATCGAAATCCTGCGGAGCGACCAGTTCAGGTTCGTGAAAATGCGGATAGGCACCGATGGCGGACGTAAACCGCTCGACCGGTAGCGGTTGGCTCGAGACGAGGTGGAATATGCCCCCTTCCGCCTCGTCCATCGCTTCCGCAATCGCGACGATCCCGGCTGCGACATGGTCGATCGGCACAAAGTCGAGCGTTGCGCCGGGCCGCGCGGGCATGTGGCGCACGCGCCCCTCGGCGATCAGCTTGAACGCGGCATAGGTGGTGTCGAACTGGCGGATTGCGCCGCTGGCATGCTCGCCGACGACGATAGAGGGACGCGCGATGGCCCAGCGCAGACCGCTCGCCTGCACCAGCCGCTCGCCTGCCGCCTTGCTCGCCTCGTAACCATTGGCGAAGCCGCTGTCGGGCAACAGATCGCCTTCGCGGATCGGCCCGTCGCGCGTGCCGCAGACATAGGCGGTGCTGACATGTAGGAACGCCATCCCGCCTGCCTCGGCCAGCGCGAGCGCATTGGCCGTGCCGCCGAGATTGACCGCGCGGTAGTCTTCTTCCGCAAGGTCGAAACGCACCGTCGCCGCGCAATGGATCAGCAGGTCGTGGCCCTTGGACACCTCGAGCCATTGGCCCTCGTCCCATCCGAAATGGGCGGCGGAGACATCGCCTTTGAGAACTCGCGCAACATCGACAGCGGAGCCGTTATTGGCGCGGATATCGGGGTTGCGATGGACCAGCGCGGTGACGCTATGCCCGGCGGCAACCAGCCGCGCGCAAACCTCGCCGCCAACCAGCCCGGCGGCCCCCGTCACCAGTATCCGCATCAGCAGCAGGCAGCCGGAGTGTCGGGCACCGAACCTTCATCCGCGCCAAAGGGCACTGCCACCCCGCAATCGGGGAACACACCGTAATGGGTCGAGAAATCGCCGAAGAAGTCGAAATGTTCGGCAAAGCGCGTGTCGCTGAGCATCTTCCAGCTGTTGCCGCAGATCGGGAACATCCGCCCGCGTTCGATATGATGGTGATCGTCGAGCTCAAAGACGCGCTCCTGCCCCGGAACGGTACCCTTGTATCGCACCGCCTGCCCGTAATCCTCGCACTGCATTTCGAGATCGAGTTTGAACAGGCGATAGGTTGCCGAATAGAAAGCGATCCCGTCGAGCTTTTCCGCCACCGCATCATCGCCAATGCCGAGTGTGCGGCTGGTGACGAGGCGCGGATCGCGAAAGCCCGCGCGTTTCGCCTGGTCAATGAAGTCACCCCAATAAAGCGCCCCGCCAAGGCATTCGCCATGCAGCACCGGATCGGTGCGCAGATGCTCCGGCACGCGGCGGTCGGCATAGACGTCGGAAAAATAGAGTTCGCCGCCGGGCTTGAGCAGGCGGAAGGCCGCATCGAACACCGCCTGCTTGTCTGCCACCAGGTTGATCACGCAGTTGGAGACGATGACATCGAAATGACCTTCAGGCAGGTCGAGATCGCCGAGTTTCTCGATATCGCCTTCGAGGAAACGGACATTTGATTGCGCATAGCCGAAGCGTTCACGGTGCCATTCAAGATGCGCGTTTGCCACGCTGAGCTGCTCGGGCGTGGTGTCGACGCCGGTCACGCTGCCCTTCTCACCGACCAGCTGCGCGAGGATATAGGCGTCCTGCCCGCTGCCGCTGCCAAGATCGAGTATATGGCAACCCTCGATTGCCTGCGGCACCACCAGCCCGCAGCCATAGTAGCGCGCCTTCACCTCGTCATGCACATTGCGTAGCGCGGCGAGGATCGCGGGCGGCGGAACCTCTGCGGTGCAGCAGGCGTCGGTCTTGAGGTCGTCCGACCCGGTCAGAACCTTGCCGTAATAGTCGCGGCTGTTTTCGATATTCATGTAACGGATGGCCCCTTGGTCCCGAATGTGTCGCTGGATAGCCCTTCGTTTGCGGGGCGTATAGGGTTACGGGTGGAACAATGAAATTCACGCATGACGTTATCGTGATCGGCGGCGGGGCTGCCGGGCTGACCGCTGCGGGCGGCTGCGCGCTGTTCGGGCTGAAAGCCGTGCTCATCGAAGGCCACAAGATGGGCGGCGAGTGCCTCAACAATGGCTGCGTTCCCTCCAAAGCGCTGATCACCGCCGCCAAACGCGCGGCAGAGGCACGGGTGGCGACACGCCACGGCGTTACACTGGCCGAGCCTCAGGTCGACTGGCGCGGGGTCATGGCGCATGTCCACCAGGCCATCGCCGATATCGAACACCACGATTCGGTCGAGACTTTCGAGGAGATGGGGGTCGAGGTTATCCTCGGCTGGGCGAAGGTGACAGGCAAACATTCGGTCGAGGTCGACGGGCGGACCTTACGCGCGCCACGTATCGTTATCGCCACAGGATCTAAGCCCGCTGTCCCCCCGATCGAAGGATTGGGCGATGTCCCATACCTCACCAACGAAAACCTGTTCGACCTTGCAGAGCAGCCCGACCATCTTGTCATCATCGGCGGCGGGGTGATCGGGATGGAAATGGCGCAGGCCTTCCGCCGCCTCGGCAGCGAGGTGACGGTGGTCAATCCCGCCCCCCTGATGAGCCGCGACGATCCGGATTCGGTCGCTGTGGTGCGCGCGGTGATGGAAAAGGAAGGTGTGCGCTTCGTCGACGGCAAGGTCGGCAAGGTCGAAGCCGCAGTGACTGCACATATCGAGCTGAGCGATGGCGGCAGCGAGACGGTCGACGGATCGCACCTGCTGGTCGCGGTCGGACGCAAACCCAATGCGACCGGCTTCGGGCTGGAAGATGTGGGCGTCAAAATCGGTCGCAACGGGATCGAGACCGACCAGCGCCGCCGCACTTCGGTCAAGTCGATCTACGCCATCGGCGATTGCCGCGACGGGCCGCGACTGACGCATGTCTCGGGATACGAAGGCTCGAACGTCGCGCTTGAGATCGTCACCGGCCTGCCGACCAAGGTCGATTACACCGCGCTTCCCTGGGTGACATTCACCGAGCCCGAAGTGGCCCAGATCGGCCTCACCGAAAAGGACGCACGCGCAAAGCACGGCGACAAGGTCAGCGTGGTGAGGCAGGAATTCGCCGAAAACGAACGCGCGACGGCAGAGGGCTCCACAAGCGGCCATATGAAGATGGTGCTCAAGGGCAAAAAGGTGCTCGGCGTCAGCGTGGTGGGCAAGAATGCAGGCGAGTTGCTGCTGCCTTTCACCCAGACGATCACCGGCAAGAGCAGCACCTTTGCATTGGGCAGCGCGATCATCAGCTATCCGACCCGCAGCGAAATCTCCAAGGCCGCCGCTTTCGCCGCTTGGGAGCCGACCGTCTTCGGTAGCCTGCCGAAGAAATATGCGGCACTGGTCGCAAAACTGCGCAGGGCCTTCAATTGACCGAAATCCGGACGAAATCGAGAAACGCGCCTAATGGCCTCTCGCCTTTCCGCGTGGAGGCGGATGCGCTGCCGGTGGAGAAATTCTCCGACCCCGAATGGACCGCCAAGGGCGAACGCCGCGCCTCGGTTCCGCTGACGCGGCTTGAGACGCTGTGGTTCAACACCGGCACGCTGTGCAATCTGGCGTGCGCGACCTGCTATATCGAGAGCAGCCCGACCAACGATGCGCTGGTCTATATCGGCGCAGGCGACGTCGCGCGTTTCCTCGACGAAGCGCAGGAAATAGGTACGCGCGAAATCGGCTTCACCGGCGGCGAGCCGTTTATGAATCCGCAGTTCCTGACCATGCTGGAAGACGCGCTCACCCGCGGTTTCGAGGCGCTGGTGCTGAGCAATGCGATGAAGCCGATGCGACGGCACGAGGCGGCGCTGCTGGCCCTGCGAGAACGCTTCGGAAGCAAGCTCACCATCCGCGTCAGTCTCGACCATCATACGCAAGAAGGCCACGAGGGCGAACGCGGCCCGCGCAGCTGGGAGCCCGGGCTGGCCGGGCTGAAATGGCTGTCGGACAACGGCTTCTCGATTGCGGTGGCAGGCCGCTTGTTGCCCGGTGAAGGCATGGTCGAAGCACGCGAGGGCTATGCCGCCCTGTTCGCCGCAGAAAATATCCGCGTCGACGCGAGCGACCCGATGCGACTGGTGCTGTTCCCCGAAATGGACGCGAGCAAGGACATCGCCGAGATCACCACCGATTGCTGGGGCATCCTCGGCAAGTCACCGGCGGATATCATGTGCGCCACCAGCCGCATGGTCGTCCACCGCAAGGGCGAACCCGCCCCTCGCGTCGCCGCCTGCACGCTGATCCCCTATGACGATGGCTTCGACATGGGCGGGACGCTGGAAGAGGCGAGAGGCGAGATTGCGCTCAACCACCCGCACTGCGCGCGCTTCTGCGTGCTGGGCGGGGCGAGTTGTTCGGCTTAGACAGTTCCAGCGCGCACCAGCGCGATTTGTTCAACGAACTCATCCCGCAGTTTTTCCCAGCCAGACGGCGCAGGTTTTTTGCAATCGCTTTTGACTTCAAGCCACCCCAACTTTCCAGACTCAGGGACGTAAACTCCAATCTCAAGCTTGCTATCGAAATAGTTTACCCTGAGCATTCGCACCATCCCCACGCTCTGGTCGGGATAAGCACCGTCGAGCATCATTGCCGGTCGACTTGCATAGATTTTTCTGAGCGCGGGAGATGCCTTGTCCAAATCGGCGCTTTCAACTTCTAGTGCGCCATGGAACAGGACCTGCGCACCGGTCTGGTCGCATACCTCATCTTTGGCAGCGACCGGCATCGGTAGCTCTGTTGCTCCTAAAATGGCGGCAGTAAGTAAGATCATCTTCACAACACCCTCCCCGCAACCGCATCCAGCTTCGCGCACATCGCCGGATCGCGCTCCTCGGGCGCGGTGATCAGCGCGTAATCCAGCACCGTGTCGAGCGGTGAGGCCTCGCGCTCCTCGGGCAGTGCGGCGACCAGCGCCTCCACCGTTTTGCGCGCCAGTTCGCCATTGGCGTTCATCTGTTCGATCACTTCGCTCACCTCGACGAAGGCGGCATCCTCGCGCCAGCAATCATAGTCGGTGACCATGCCGACCAGCGCATAGGGCATCTCGGCCTCACGGCACAGTTTCGCCTCGGGCATGGCGGTCATGCCGATCACGTCGGCACCCCATTGGCGGTAGAGGTGGCTTTCGGCGCGGGTGGAGAATTGCGGGCCTTCCATCGCGAGATAGGTGCCGCCCTTCGCCACCTTGCCGCCCGCTTTCTCGACCGCTGCGGCGGCGAAGCCGGACAAACGCCCACACACCGGTTCGGCCATGCTGACATGTGCGACCATGCCGGTGCCGAAGAAACTCGACGGCCTTCCTTTGGTGCGGTCGATAAACTGGTCGACCACCACGAAGCGGCCCGGCTCCAGTTCTTCGCGCAAGCTGCCAACCGCGCTGATCGCGACGATATCGGTACAGCCCGCGCGCTTGAGCGCATCGACATTGGCGCGCGCATTGACTTCGGATGGCGGGATACGGTGCCCGCGCCCATGACGCGGCAGGAAGCGCAGCTGCACGTTACCAATCCGCCCGCACAGGATCTCGTCCGACGCCTCACCGAAGGGAGAATTGACGCGGATCCACTGCGCATCCTCCAGCGCGTCGATCTGGTAGAGGCCGCTGCCCCCGATGATGCCGATGGTCCAGTTGGTCATGGGCGCGACTCTATCGCGTCAGGTGTTAAGCGAAAGCCAAAATACGCCCCTCCCCCTTAAGGGGGAGGCTGGGTGGGGGTGTACGGTGCTCGCTATCTGGCGTCGAACACCCACCCCTTGCCCCTCCCTCAAGGGAGGGGGATGCGATCCGTAGGCTCCACTCCGCTCTTTCCGATCCTTGGCCTGCAAATCACCGCTAACGCCGATCCGGCCCGAGATAGCCGAACAGGTACGCCGCCACCTTGCGCATCTGGATTTCCTCCGCGCCTTCGGTGATGCGGTAGCGGCGGTGGTGGCGATAGATATGCTCGAACGGCTTGTGCCGCGAATAGCCGATGCCGCCATGCACCTGCATCGCGCGGTCGGCGGCCTCGCACACCAGCCGGTTCGCCCAGTAATTGCACATGCTGACCTTGTTGGAGATCGTCTTCTCGATCTCTTCATGGGCCAAGCCGTCCATTTCCCACGCGGTCTTGTAGATCAGCAGGCGGAGCATTTCGCACTGGGTCGCCAGCTCGACCAGCGGGAACTGGATCGCCTGGTTCTTCGCCAGCTCCTCGCCGAAGGGCTTGCGCTCGCGCGCATATTTGACGCTTTCATCGATACAGAACTGCGCTGCGCCGAGGCTGCTCGCCGCCTGCCTTATGCGGTTCTGGTGGACGAAACTCTGCGCCAGCGCGAGCCCGTATCCCTCGCGCCCCAGGATCGCGCTGTCGGGCACCCAGACATTGTTGACCGACAGGCGCGGATGATCGGTGGGCATGTTGAAGGTCCACATCCATTCCTCGATTCGCAAGCCCTCGGTCGGGTTGGGGACGAGGAAGCAGGTGATGCCGCGCGCGTCGCCGTCCTCGCCGCTGGTGCGGGCGAACATCGCGCAATGGGTCGCGACATGCATGCCGGTGATCCACATCTTCTCACCATCGATCCGCCAACCGTCGACCCCGTCGCGCGTCTCGCGCACGGCTTTGGTTTCCATATGGGTCGCGTCGCTGCCGTGGTCGGGTTCGGTCAGGCCGAAGGCAACGCGGCGCGTGCCTTCAAAGCCGCCGAGGATAAATTCTTCCTTCTGCTCCTCGGTCCCGAAGTGTTCGAACATGGCGACGAAGGGGAAATTGCCCACGATGGAGTGTTCGTTCTGAAGATCGTTATGCAGCCCCAGCCCACGCCGGGCAAAGCGTTCGCGGATGACCGCCATCCACAGGTTGGAGCCATCCTTACCGCCATATTTCTTCGGTGCGGAAAAGCGCCAGTGGCCCGCCTTATCCGCCGCCTTGCGCGCTTCACGCAGCAAGTCCTCCCACTCGTGGCGCGGAAGGCCACCGTTCTCGAAATCGGTCCGCGCCCATTCGCGGCGGTGGTCGAAGAAACGGATATTGTCGTCCTTCGCCACCAGCGGCTCGATCTCCGCCTCGATAAAGGCGACGAGCTCGGCGTAGTAGTCTTCCAGGTCCTGCGGGATGGTGAAGTCCATCAATCCTGCTCCAACTGTCTGTATGTTTCCCAATCGACCAATGGCCAGTTTTCACAAACGACCTTGAGGGCAGGATACTTGGGGGAATCCATTCTAACCTTGTCGAGCACTCTGCGCCGCTGAGTTGGCAGATCAAGGTCCGTTATTTTGAACTCTCCATTCAGCAAACAGGTCGACCGCCCTTCGTCAAAAGTCAGATCCCACGCAGACCCAAGCAATTGTCTTTTGACGATGCCGAGAGCGTTTCTTGCTACAGCGAGCTGGAATTTGTCATGCCCACCTACCTTGTGTTTCATGGTCGAAAGCCATTCGGAAACCGCATCCAGCATTTCCCAGTCTACGGCTTCGCCCAGTTCTTGATCTTCGGAATTATGAACATCCAGAACAGGACGCTTTCGATCAGCGTCAGGCCATTCCTCCTCCAGCAGCATCAGCAGGTCGAGCTCCTGCTCGCTGGTGCGGCGAGAGATCACCACCCGTTCGAGCATACGGTCCTCGCCCTCGCGCCAGAACCTGGCGTTGCGCAGGCAGCCCAGCGCCCACCACACGGTGCGATAGACCGACCAGAAACGGAACCGCGCCGGATCGACTGGGCGACCACTCTCGGCCTGGTAGGCGGCGAAATAATCCTCCAGGCTGCCCAGCCCCAGCGCGGGCCGGTCATAGCGGGCAAAGCGCCATACCGGCATGCAGCCGAAGGCAAGGTCTTCGTGCGGGTCGCTGAAATGCGCCAGTTCCCAATCGAGCACACCGGTGAGGTGACTGTCCTCGCACAATATGTTGCCCAGCCGGTAGTCGCCATGATTGAGCACCGGCTCGATGCGCTCGGGCACATTGTCCATCAGCCAGCGAAGTCCCAGCGCGATGATCGGGCGGTCGCCGCCCGCCTCCTCGAACTGCTGGCGCAGACCCTCGATCCCCTCGCGATAGTCGAGCTCGGGAATGTCCGCAGGCACCTCGTCACGCTGCAGGGAGTGGATGCGGGCAAGGTCGTGCGCCACTTCGCCGAGGATGCGATCCGGCTGCTCCATGCTCAGGATCTGGCGCGGGTCGGGCGTGCCCGGCAGCGCGCGCATCACGAAGCCGCTGCCGATGCCGTCGCTATCCTCCAGCACGGTGACGATCCCGGGCGCGGTCACGCCTGCGCCATGCGCTGCGCGGATGATGGCTGCTTCGCTCGTATGGCCGAATGGGCGCCCTTCCATGAAGGCGAGACTGGGCGCGCGGCGCAGGATGAAATCCTTGCCACCTGCCGCAAAGCGCCAGCTCTCCATCGTCGCACCACCCGTCAGGCGGTGCAGCGTTTCCGGTGCGCCCTCGCCCGCGCGGGCCATGGCTCTGGCCAGTCCGGCAAGCAGCCCGTCGGCGTCGTTCGCGTCTTCTCCCATCGCGCTATCTTGCAGGGCAGCGCGACGCGCACAAGCGGCCAAAATTGCCCAACGCGACCGGACATCACGCGATTTTGCGTGTCGCAGCAATATTTGGTCGTGCTGACGACACTTCTCGTCGTGCAGGTGCTTGCCGCAAAGAATCTGGCGGAGTTAATGTTTTACAAAGCATCACAGGGGTACGCTGCGTCCATGGTGACAGGACTGAAACAACTCAAACTGCTCGGGGCGAGCCTCGCCCTTGGCCTTGCCACATTTGCGCCAGCGCAGGCGAAAGACGGGCAGACCGTCGATTTCAACGCCGCTTTCGACAGCACTTTCGGGACGCAGAAACGTACCCCGCAAAGCTATGAGGCGGTTTACGAAACCGGCTTCGAGAAGCGCATCGCCCAGCTGGCAGACGGCAATCGCGGGCGCATCGGTGTCGCGGCGATCGACCTGTCGACGGGTCAGGAAATCTCGATCCTCGGCGACCAGCGTTTCCCGATGGCGAGCACCAGCAAGATCGCCATTGCCGCAACCTTCATGGAAGGGGTCGAACAAGGCCGCTGGTCGCTGACCAGCGAGTATCCGCTGCTGCTGCCTGTCGGTTCGGCGAAATATTCTTCCGCCAAGGCTCCCGTCCGGCACGGCAAGTACTTGCCGGCCAGCGAGTTGATCGAACTGATGATCACCCGATCGAGCAACTCCGCAACCGATGCCCTGCTCAAGGCAGTCGGCGGCCCGTCGGAGGTCAATGCGTGGATGCGCCGTGCCGGTATTCGCGATTTCCAGCTGACCCGCGATATCGCGACGCTGGTGCGCGACGATGGCGAATACGATCCGGCATCGCATATCGACCTGCGTGACAGTGCGACCCCCAAGGCGATGACCCAGCTGCTGAGCGGGCTTTACCAGGGTCGCTGGCTTTCCGCTTCGAGCCGTCAGGTCATCATCGGCGCGATGGAGCGCTGCGTGACCGGCAAGCGCCGCATCCCGGCGCTGCTGCCGGCAAGCGCGACCGTCGCGCACAAGACCGGATCGCTCAACAACACGTCCAGCGATATCGGCATTATCCGTTCCCCCGACGGCCGCGCAATCGTGGTGGCGATTTACGTGACCGGCCAGACAACACGCGGCAACCGCGAAGCACGCATCGCCGAAATCGCCAATGCGCTGTATGACGGCTTCACCAACCAGCCGGATAACAACTGGGCGCGCGCAACTTACGCACCGGGGGGTTGATACACCCTGCTATTGCGAAAGCGGATCATCCGGTCCGCGCTCGGTTCGCGCATAGAAAAAGGGCGGCGCCTTTCGGCACCGCCCCTTTTTGTGAATAGTTCCAGCTGGAATTATTCAGCAGCTTCTTCAGCTTCACCGGTCACTGCTTCAGCAGCTCCTTCAGCGGTTTCAGCAGCAGCTTCAGCGCCTTCAGCAACGGTTTCAGCAGCGGCGTCAGCGCCTTCAGCGACGGTGTCGCCAGCAGCTTCCATTGCGTCACCTGCATCTTCAGCAGCGCCTTCGGCGGTTGCTTCAGCAGCTTCCTGGGTGCCTTCCGAGCAAGCGGCGAGCGAGAGGGCTGCAACGCCAGCAGCGGCGGCGAGAACGATCTTACGCATAGTCAAATTCCTTCTTGGATGAAGTAAGGGATCAACGGGTCCACCCGAAAGCAGACCCGCCGATTGATCCGAATTACTCAGCAGCTTCTTCAGCCGGAGCTTCTTCGGTGCCTTCAGCAGCCGGAGCAGCTTCTTCAGCGCCTTCAGCAGCCGGAGCAGCTTCTTCGGTGCCTTCTTCAGCGGTAGCTTCGTCGGTCACTGCGGTTTCATCAGCAGCAGTTTCTTCGGTAGCTTCTTCGGTTGCGGTGTCAGCTTCTGCACATGCAGCGAGCGACAGAGCAGCGGCGCTGGCAGCAGCGACGAGAACGATCTTGCGCATAAGTTCAAATCCTTAAACAGCGAGTGAAATTCGCAAGCCCCCCTTATTCGGAACCTGCGCGAAACCTCCCTCACCGGTTGGCTTCGTGGGCTTTCAATAGTGGCGAGAATGTGACCTTGCAAGCGGATTCGCCACAATTCGGGCAAAATTTGCCTTTTTTTCGCCATAATCTTCCCGAGGCCGCGGATTCCTGCGGGATCGAGGTTTGCGGCTGACCAGCGCACCCAGCACTGCTAACAGCGTGCCATGTCAGAAAATACGCCAGAAAAGCAGCATCTCTACCTCGTCGACGGATCGGCCTATATCTTCCGGGCTTATCACCGACTCCCCCCCCTGACCGATCCCGAAGGCACCCCGGTCGGTGCGGTTTATGGTTACACCACCATGCTGTGGAAGCTGGCTGACGACCTCGACAAGGCAGATGGGCCGACTCACCTCGCGGTCGTACTCGACAAATCGGGCACCAGCTTCCGCAACGAGATCTACGACCAGTACAAGGCGAATCGCCCCCCTGCACCGGAAGACCTGGTGCCGCAGTTCCCGCTGATTCGCGATGCCACCCGCGCCTTCAGCCTGCCGCTGGTCGAGGAGCCCGATGTCGAGGCGGACGATATGATCGCCAGCTATGCCCGCGCGGCGCAGGCAAAGGGATGGAACGTCACAATCGTGTCTTCCGACAAGGATCTGATGCAGCTGGTGGGCGAAGAAAACGGCGCGCGCATCGACATGCTCGATACGATGAAGTCGGCCCGCATCTATATCGAAGAGGTGATGGAGAAATTCGGCGTCCCGCCGGAAAAGGTCGGCGACGTCCTGGCCCTCATGGGCGACACGGCAGACAATATCCCCGGCATCTTCGGCGTCGGCCCGAAGACGGCGAGCAAGCTGATCGCCGAAAACGGCACGCTGACCGCTGCGCTCGATTCGGCGGAAGGGATGAAGACGTCCAAGCTCAAGGAACGGCTGATCGAACACCGCGCCGATGCGGAGCTGAGCCGCATCCTTGTGACGCTGAAAGAAGACTGCCCGCTTCCGATCGAACTTGACGATATGAAGCTCTCCAGCGTCCCGCCCGAACCGCTGGCTGCATTTCTCGAAAAGCATGGCTTCACCAGCTTGCTCAAACGGCTGGGTGCGGGCACTGGCAGCCCGGAACGAGCGACAAAGCTTCACCCCGAGAAGGCGGTCAACAAGGGCGCCGAAGCGACGAGCGAGGGCAATCGCCAGCCGCCGCCCGAATTCCCTGCCATCGATCACTCCGCCTATGAAACCGTGCAGACCCGCGCCGCACTCGACGCGTGGATCGATCAGGCCTTTGCCGCACGGCTGGTGGCGGTCGACACCGAAACCAGCAGCCTCGATGCGATGCAGGCCGACCTCGTCGGCATCAGCCTTGCGACCGGGCCGAACGAGGCATGCTACATCCCGCTGGCACATGGCGGGACCGATATGTTCGCCGAAAAGCCGCAGCAGGTCGACCGCGTCGAGGTGCTCGAGGCCTTGAAGCCTCTGCTGGCGAGCGATGCGGTGCTAAAGGTGTTCCAGAACGGCAAGTACGATCTCAACGTGCTGGCCCGTTACGGGGTCACAGTCAGCCCGATCGACGACACGATGATCGTCAGCTTCGCGCTCGATGCCGGGCGCTCGCTCGATGGTATCGGTGGCGGGCACGGGATGGACGAACTGTCCGAACGCCATCTCGGCCATACGCCGATTCCCTTCAAGGATGTGTGCGGCACGGGCAAGAAGGCGATCCCCTTCGGCGAAGTCCCGCTCGACAAGGCTTGCCGCTATGCCGCCGAGGATGCCGATGTCACCTGGCGGTTGCACAGGCTGCTCAAGCCCCGCCTGGCGGTGGAAGGCGGCACGAAAGTCTATGAAAGGGTCGACCGGCCGTTGATCCCGGTGGTCGCGCTGATGGAGCGCCACGGGATCAAGGTGGACCGGGCGCGGCTATCGAAACTGTCGGAGGAATTCGCCGCCGAGACCGCGAAACTCGAAAGCCAGATCCATGAGATCGCAGGTGGGGAATTCACCATCGGCAGCCCGAAGCAGCTGGGCGATGTGCTGTTCGACAAGCTTGGCTACAAGGGTGGGCGCAAGGGCAAGAGCGGGCAGTATTCGACCGACCAGTCGGTGCTGGAGCGCCTTTCGGGTGAAGGCGCGGAGATTGCCGACAAGGTGCTCGAATACCGGCAACTGTCAAAACTGCGCTCGACCTATACCGAGGCGTTGCAGGCCGCGATCAACCCGCAGACCGGGCGCGTCCACACCAGCTACAGCCTCGTCGGCGCGCAGACCGGGCGGCTGAGTTCGACCGACCCGAACTTGCAGAACATCCCGATCCGCACGCCGATAGGGCGGCAGATCCGCGAGGCCTTCGTGCCCGAGGAAGGCAACGTCCTGCTCGCCGCCGACTATTCGCAGATCGAGCTGCGGCTGGCCGCACACATGGCCGATGTGCCCGAACTGAAGGAAGCCTTCGCCCACGGCGAGGATATCCACGCGCGCACTGCAAGGGAGATGTACGGCACGGTCGACCGCGATACGCGCGCCAAGGCCAAGACGATCAATTTCGCCATCCTCTATGGCATTTCGCGCTGGGGCCTGGCGGGGCGGCTGGGAGTCGAACCGGACGAGGCGCAGGAGGTGATCGACACCTATTTCAAGCGTTTCCCGGGCATCCAGAGCTATATCCACGAAACGCTCGAGACCGTGCGCGAGCGCGGCTATTCGGAAACGCTGTTCGGGCGCAAGACGTGGTTCCCGCGGATCAAGTCACCCAACCAGGCCGAACGCCAGGGCAGCGAGCGCGCAGCGATCAACGCCCCGATCCAGGGCACCAGCGCGGACATTATCAAACGCGCCATGGTCCGCATGATGCCCGCGCTGGAAGAGGCCGGGCTGGGCCATGTGAAGATGCTGCTGCAGGTGCATGACGAACTGGTGTTCGAATTGCCCGAAGGCGATGTCGCGGCGGCCTCACCCATCATCGAGCGGATAATGGCAGGTGCGGCGGAGCCGGCGGTGAAGCTGGATGTGCCGCTCGGGATCGAAATCGGGACCGGGCCAAGCTGGGACGCGGCGCATTGAGGGAGCCGTCTCGAACAACTCCCTCAGCGTGACGAAGGCAAGCCAAGTTCTCCGAGCACGAAGTCGCACCGCTCTCTGACAGGTGATTTTGGCAGGATACGAAGCTCATACCCCAGTGCTCGATAGGTTCGCTCCAGCCGCCCGTACTCGCCGACCGCGCCATCGAAATCATCGGCTCTTTCGGCATCCGCCAGAAAGATTTCCGGCCACGGCGGTGCGAGGAACACACAGTGACGATAGCGGTCATGCCCCGCCAATGTCCGCGCCGCCGGACGACCGGTCGCATATTCCAGAGCCACTGCCGCATCGACAAGACCGCGATCGAAGAACGCCCAGCCATCAAGCTGTGACACCCGCTCACGGTCGCCCGCCGCCATCTCGAGCGCCCGTTCTGCAAAGCCAGCCAGATTGACCCACGGCAGGGCCGTACCGTCACCGCGTCGCTCCGCCCGAACAATGCGGCGACCGGGTTCGGGAACGGTGATGTACCCCCGGGCCGCAAGCTCGGCCAGCAAGGTCGTTTTGCCTCCCCCCGAACAACCCGAGATTACGACCTGACGCGATGGCAGCACGGTTTCTCCTGTGATCTCAACGGCTGGTGGGAATGGAACGATTGACTCACCCACGAAAATGGGAATGATTCGCCGTTCCATTGGAATGGCCGCAATCGTGTTTGACGGCTGAAGACCTGCTCGTCAGGAAGCGACCATAGTTGCGGTCACAGTGCTTTTGGTAGATCTCTCCTCAAAGCTGCCATTCGCGCGATGACGACAGTCTTATTCGTTTTGAGGTTGCAAAACCTCGATGTTCTCCAGCCACTGCTTTACCTGTCCGGGCCATTGTCGTGTGATCGGATCTGCGGTCGGTCGTATCCCGAAAGCATGTCCTCCCTTTGCATATAGGCGCATGTCGACCGGCACTCCCGCGTCATTGAGTGCAAGGGCGTAGGCCAATGGCTCCCGCACATCGTCGACCGAATCGTCCATCGCATGGATGATGAGGGTGGGCGGCGCATGTGGGCTGATCTCGACCCAGGGCTGCAGTTCGAGACTGTTCTTGCCCTTGCTGTTGTCCAACACGCGAGCGTTGTAGGCGACTATGGCAAAGTCAGGCCGCGGTGATTGCTGATCCGCAGCGTCGGTCAGGGGATAGGTTCGTTCGACCGTGTTGCTCATGTTGATGACGAGATATGCGCCTGCCGAAAACCCGATCGCTCCGATCTTGTGTGGGTCGATGCCATAGGTCGAGGCCTGTTCTCGCAGCAGACTGATTGCGCGCTGCGCGTCTTCCAGGCCGAGCAACACCTTAGGGCGCTGCTGTTTTCCATCTACGCGCGGCCAGACTTGGGGCGTGCGGTATTTGAGCATGGCGCAGGTCATGCCCAGCCGGGTGACCCAATCGCATACTTCGGTGCCTTCGAGGTCGGCTGCCACGGCGTAGAACCCTCCCCCGGGGATGACGAGCATCGCGGCGCCGGTATTGCGACCTTTCGGGCGATAGATCGTCATGGTCGGCCGGGTGATGTATGTTGCCCAATGCCATTTGCGTCCGCCAACCAGCGGCGAACCATTGCCGGTGTATTCAGGATGCGCGCCGCTGTCTGGCTCCGCCAAAGGGACGTTTGCGGGCCAGAGAGGAAGCTGCGTTCCCCCATCGTCCGGTTCCCAGACCCCCTCCTTTTCCACCTTCGGAACCTCGATCCTTTCGGACGAGTTCTCGTTCTCGATTGCCTGGCCGCAGGCAGATCCAGCAATCCCGAGACACGCCAGAAGGGACGTCACTAACGCTGGATATCGCAACATGTATCGGGTCTTTCTTTCAGAAAGTTCTTGTATCAGGAAACCAGAAAAGCTGCACGCAAGGTATTGGAATGTCGGTTATCAATATCAGGAATCCGACAAGCCGACAGTCGCAAAACCACCTCATCCCTGTCACTACGCCGTTTCGATGTATCACCTTTAACCGGACGCAGGATTCAATCCGACTGGAATCCACACGGCGCGGCATTTCACCAATTTTCCGCTGTCCTACAGCCCCGACAATGTGCCACGGTTCCACCATGGTCCATCCGGCACATCTTCCCTCTGTTTCACTCGCCGATACCCTCACGCCATCCCGCGCGCGACGGCGGCAGGGGCTGGGGGGCCTCCCCGTGTCGGAAATTTCGCCGATATATGATATTTTACTTTATATTTCTGTAGTTTAAATGAGTTTAGTTCGCTTGACACCCTGTCAACTTCGTCAAGCATCTGTCAAGCGGCACGCGACTTTTCTTGAAACCCGGACCCACCCCCAATAGTTGGCAGGGCATGTTCGAACGATACAATCCCGCGAGCTGGACGATCGACTGGAGCCAGGCGGCTGCTACCGCCGTCGCGCTGGTTGTGGCGATCGTCATTGCGTGGGTCATTTATAGGATCGCCTTCGCGATCCTCGACCGGCTCACCCGCTTGTCGGAAACGACGGTCGATGAGCTGATTCTCGAACGGGTACGGCGCCCGATCAAATATTCGCTGATTGCCATAGCGATCACGCTGGTTGCGCAGGGCGATGCCGTGCTGGCCCAGCTATGGGAACCGCTCGCACGCTTTCTTCGCCCGGCCCTGCTCGGCTGGATTGCCTATACGCTGGTCAAGGCGTTCACCGCCGCGATGGAGCTGCGGCTGGAAATCTCTGCCGATCCGGTTGCGATGCGCAGCCGACGCACGCGGATCGCGATTTTCTCGCGCACCGCGACATTCGCCATCGTGTTCATCACTGTCGGGCTGATGCTGTTCGCAATACCGGCGGTGAGATCGATCGGCACCACGCTGCTCGCCTCAGCCGGCCTTGCCGCGCTGGCAGTCGGCGCTGCCGCGCAACCCGCGCTCAAATCGCTGATCGGCGGGATCCAGATGGCCATGACCGAGCCGCTGCGGATCGGCGACCTGGTGGTGATCGACGGGCACACCGGCCGCGTCGAGGAAATCCGCATGAGTTTCATCACCGTGCGCACCTGGGACGAGCGCGCCATCGTGGTGCCGACCACGCAGGTGCTCGAGCAAAGTTTCGAGAACTGGTCGCGCAAGAGCGAGATGCTGACCGGCCCGGTGTTCCTCCATCTCGATCCCGCGACCGATATCGCCCCGATCCGCGCGGAGTTCCTGCGCTTTGTCGAAGCACATGAGAACTGGGACGGGCGCACCGCCAAGGCGCTGGTGACCGAAGCCTATCCCGAAAGCATCGAGGTGCGGCTGGCGATGAGCGCGCGCACGATTGCCGAACTGTTCGACCTGCGCTGCGCAGTGCGCGAACACATGATTGAATGGCTGCGCGAGGAAATGCCCGACGCGCTGATCCGTCACCGGCTCGAAGTGCCGCACGGACACCCCAAAGCGGGCGAACCCTGAAGGTTGCCCGCTCGGGCCTGACGCCTACTCGATCGGGCCTGAAGCCTACTCGATCGGGGGCGTGTCCGCTTCGCCGCCATGCTTGCGATCGCGCACCGGCTCGACCATGCCTTCATGGATGAAGCCGATTGTGGGTTTGACCTCCGCCGCGCGCTTCTTCAGCTCTCCGCGCATCTTCTTGTATTCCTCCTCCATCTTGGAGGTGACGGTGGCACGGCTGTCTTCGAGCGCTTCGGCAAAATCGGCAGCCTTTACCTCTTTCACGTCGCTTCCTGCGCGGCGCAGCGCGTTCAGCCCGGCACGGCGGACGACATCCTCAAGATCGGCGCCGGTGAAACGATCCGTCTTGCCGGCAATATCCGCAAGGTCGACATCCTTGGCCAGTGGCATCTCTGACGTGTGGATCCCCAGAATCTGCTCGCGGCCTTTCTTGTCGGGCGTGCCGACATAGACCAGCTCGTCGAACCGACCCGGACGCAGCAGGGCCGGATCGACCAGTGTCGGGCGATTGGTTGCACCGATCACCACCACCGATTGCAGCTCTTCCAGTCCGTCCATCTCGGCAAGGATGGTGTTGACCACGCGGCCAGTAACCTGCGGCTCGCCCTGCCCGCTGCCGCGCGCCGGTACGAGGCTGTCGATCTCGTCAATGAAGACGACGCAGGGAGCAACCGAGCGCGCACGCTGGAACATGCGCGCGATCTGCTGCTCGCTCTCGCCATACCACTTGCTGAGCAGGTCGGAGCTTTTCATCGAGATGAAGTTGGCTTCGGCCTCCTTCGCCACGGCCTTGGCCAGCAGTGTCTTGCCGGTACCGGGAGGGCCATAGAGGAGGAAGCCCTGCGCCGGGCGGATACCGAGCCGCTGGAACGCCTCGGCATTCTTGAGCGGTAGCTCGATCCCCTCTTTCAGCTTGTCGATCGCATCGTCGACGCCGCCGATATCGTCCCATCCGACATTGGGCACCTGCACCATGACTTCGCGCATGGCTGAAGGCTGCACACGCTTGAGCGCGGCGAGGAAATCACCCCGCGTTACCGATAGTTCATCGAGCACTTCTTGCGGCACGGTGCGTTCGTCGAGGTCGAGTCGAGGCATGATCCGCCGCACTGCCTCGATCGCTGCCTCCCGCGTCAGTGCAGCAAGGTCGGCCCCGACGAAGCCATGGGTGACCTTGGCCAGTTCGGTCAGTTCGACCTTCTCTTCCAGCGGCATGCCGCGTGTGTGGATCGCGAGTATCTCGCGCCGCCCGCGCTCGTCGGGCACGCCGATCACGATCTCGCGATCGAACCGGCCCGGACGGCGCAGCGCCTCGTCGATGGCGTCGGGGCGATTGGTCGCCGCGATCACCACGAGGTTGGAGCGCGCCTCGATCCCGTCCATCAGCGTCAACAGCTGCGCAACAAGGCGCTTCTCGGCCTCGCCCGAAACGCGGTCGCGTTTGGGGGCAATCGAATCGATCTCGTCGATAAAGATGATTGCCGGCGAAACCTTTGCCGCCGCTTCGAACACTTCGCGCAACCGCTTCTCGCTCTCGCCATAGCCCGAACCCATGATTTCGGGCCCGTTGATGGTGAAGAATTCGGCATCGCTTTCATTTGCAACGGCCTGCGCCAGCCTCGTCTTGCCGGTGCCGGGTGGGCCATGGAGCAACACGCCCTTGGGCGGATCGACCCCGAGCCGCGTGAACAGTTCGGGATAGCGCAGCGGCAGTTCGACCATCTCGCGCAACTGCTTGATCGTATCGTCGATCCCGCCGACATCGTCATAGTTCACACCGGCGCGCGGATCGCGCGGTTCCTCATATTCGGCGCGCAGCTCGACTTCGGTATCCTCGTCGATATGCACGATGCCCTTGGGCGTGGTCGAGGCGACCGAGAGGCGAATCTGGGTCAGTGCATAGGCCGGTGCATTGAACATGCGCTGCACTTCAGGCGGCATATTGCGCACCGGCTGCTGGCCGGTCGTCGCAACAAGATCGCCTGCCACCAGCGGCTTGCGGAAGAAATTGCGCTTCAGCGCCTGCGTTGGCCCCTGCAGGCGCATCTCACGCTGGGCGGGGGCAAAGACCACGCGCTTGGCAGGCTTCGATTCGGCGACCCGCACCGTCACATGCTCACCCGATCCGACCTCGGCATTGCCGCGCTGCAGGCCGTCGAGCCGGATCACGTCGAGCGCCTGATCCTCGTCGTAAGCGGGCATGACAATGGCGGCAGTCATCCGCTTGCCTTCGATTTCGACCACATCGCCTTCGGTCACGCCCAATGCCTGGAACGCGCTGCGCGGCATGCGAACAATGCCTTGCCCGCTTTCTTCCTGCCGGGCCGCCGCGACCTGCAGGCGAACGGTTTTCTCGTCTATCGCGGCATCGGCTTCGGCCATGTGGCGGTTGCTCCCTGAAGCAATGTGTTGTCGTCTCGCACCTAGCTAGGGACGAGGCTTGCCACATGCAAATGAACGGGAGGGCACGCGCTGCCTGCGGGAAGCCACGTGGCTGGCCGAGGCAAGAAAAAAACCCCGGCGGAAAACCACCGGGGTTGTAAAGTCTTGGGAGAGGATGCCTGAAAGGCAGGGAGAGATATGCGGCCGGGAAGATTTTTGTGCAAGTGCGAAAAGAACATGGGGCGATGCATTTTTTGCAACTGAGGCCAAGTCGCAGTTTTTCAATGCCCTACGGGCATCACCGGCGTGCTATTGGCATCTGCAGCCCGAGCCCGCAGGCCATATTGCAGTGCAGCGTTCCCTTCCCCGCAAGTGCGAAACCCGTTGCTCTCACAGGGTGACAGACCCGTTTCCGCATCCTAAGGAGAGCGCGATACAGGGAGTTGCCATGAACAAGCTTTACCCCGATGCAGCCACCGCGCTCGACGGCCTGCTCAAGGACGATATGTTGATTGCGAGCGGGGGTTTCGGCCTCTGCGGAATCCCCGAGCGCCTGCTTGTCGCGATTCGTGAGAGCGGGGTGAAGGGCCTGACCTTCGCCAGCAACAATGCCGGGATCGACAATGAAGGCATCGGCATGCTGCTGCGCACGCAGCAGGTGAAGAAGATGATCAGCTCCTATGTCGGCGAGAACAAGGAGTTCGAACGGCAGTTCCTTTCCGGCGAGCTTGAGGTCGAGTTTTGCCCGCAAGGCACGCTGGCGGAGCGGATGCGCGCTGGCGGAGCGGGGATCCCCGGCTTCTACACCAAGACCGGGGTCGGCACGCAGGTGGCCGAAGGCAAGGAGGTCAAGAATTTCAACGGCGAGGATTATATCCTCGAACACGGCATCTTCGCCGACCTTGCCATCGTCAAGGCATGGAAAGCGGATGAAACCGGCAATGTCGTCTTCCGCAAGACCGCACGCAATTTCAACGGGCCTGCTGCGACCTGCGGCAAGGTCTGCGTGGTGGAAGTCGAGGAAATCGTCCCGACCGGCAGCCTCGATCCCGACTGCATCCACCTGCCCGGCGTTTACGTCCAGCGAATGATCGTCGGCGCGCCTTACGACAAGAAGATCGAGTTCCGCACCACGCGTGAGCGGGTCGAGGGCTGATCTTCCGCATGGCTCCGCGCCCGATCCTGCTTGCCTGCCTTCTCGCAGCCAGCGCCCCTGCGCTGTCTGGTTGCGTCGCCGCTGCGATCCCGGTGGTCGCGGGCGGGCTGATGGCCACCAAAGGCGATCTGGGCGACGGAGAGGACGAAGCCAAAGTCGAGGCCACAGCGCATGTCGATGTGCCGGTGAGCGCAACCCCGCAGCCCGCGGAAACAGCGACCATCGAGACTGCCGTAACGACCACCTCGGACGAACTGCCAGCGATTGTTCGGGATAGCGATCCGATCGAGGAAGCACCGCCGGGCGAGCTTGCCGCGTCCTTCGACAAGACCATGGGCGTGGCGCCAGCCGCTGTTCCGACGGAAAAAGTGGAACTGGCCCCGGCAAGGCCCGTTGCACCCGCCGCTGCCACCCGCGAACCACTGTCGATGCGCGCCTATGACGCGTTCTATTCCTATGTCGATGCGCAATCCCGGCGCGACCCGGTCGAGCAGCCGCGCGATTCCGCGCTGCTTTCCGCACCCGGCCTGCTCCGCCCCGACCGCACCGAATGCAGCATCCGCCCGCCTGCCATTGTGATCGACCTCGATCCGGCAGAAGGACGTTTCGACCCATCGATCCCGACCACGCGCAACAATGCGCTAGGCCAAATGCTCGGTGCGATGCGGATGCAGGACATCGAGATATTCTGGATTTCCTCGCTGCCCGCCGTGCAGGCTGGCGCGGTGCGTCGCGCGCTCGCTTCGAGCGGTCTCGACACCACCGGCGGCGACCAGTTGCTGTTGATGCGCAACGGCGAAGACCGCAAGCAGGAACGCCGTCGAGAGGTTTCCAAGACCCACTGCGTGGTTGCCATCGCCGGCGATACACGCGCCGATTTCGACGAACTCTATCTTTATCTCAAGGACCGCAGTGCCGCCCAGCCACTCGAAGAGCTGGTTGGCGCGGGATGGTTCCTGACCCCGCTCCCGATCGAGGAAGGACTTTAGGAAATATGCCCTGGACCCGCGATGACATGGCCGCGCGCGCCGCGAAGGAACTGCAAGACGGTTATTATGTGAACCTTGGCATCGGCATCCCGACGCTGGTTGCGAACCATATTCCCGAAGGCATGCATGTCACCCTGCAGAGCGAGAACGGCATGCTCGGCATCGGGCCGTTCCCCTATGATGACGAGGTCGACCCCGACCTGATCAATGCGGGCAAGCAGACGATCAGCGAACTGCCGCACAGCGCCTATTTCGACAGCGCGGCGAGCTTCGCGATGATCCGCGGCGGGCATATCGACCTCACCGTGCTCGGCGCGATGGAAGTGGCCGAGAACGGCGACATCGCCAACTGGATGATCCCCGGCAAGATGATCAAGGGCATGGGCGGCGCGATGGACCTCGTTGCGGGCGTGAAGAAGATCATCGTGGTGATGGAGCATACGAGCAAGGCGGGCGATCCCAAGTTCATCCCCGCCTGCACCCTGCCGCTGACCGGGCAGAACGTGATCGACATGATCGTGACCGACCTCGCCGTGTTCCAGCGGCCCGATCATTCCAGCCCGTTCAAACTCATCGAACTGGCACCGGGTGTGAGCGCGGAAGAAGTCGCTTCGAAGACGACCGCACACTACGTCAGCTGACTTGCCGAACACCGGTCCAGACACGCCGCTTGCCGGGTTTCGGGTAGTCGAGCTGGCACGCGTCCTTGCCGGTCCCTTCGCCGGCCAGATCCTCGCCGATCTGGGGGCCGAGGTCATCAAGATCGAAAGTCCGGAGGGCGACGGAACCCGTCAATGGGGGCCGCCTTGGGTGGAACGCGACGACGGTTCGCGCGAAGCGGCCTATTACCATGCGTGCAATCGTGGCAAGCAGTCAGTCATCGCCGATTTCACGCAGGCCGATGACCTCGATCGCGCCAAGGCTCTGTGTGCACGGGCCGATGTGGTGATCGAGAATTTCAAGCCGGGCACACTGGCCAAATTCGGCCTCGACTACGAAAGCATTGCCGCAACGAACCCCGCAACGGTCTATTGCTCGATATCGGGTTTCGGACAGGATGGCCCGCGACACAGCGAGCCAGGATACGATTTTGTGATCCAGGCGATGAGCGGGCTGATGTCGATCACCGGAGATCCGGACGGCGAGCCGATGAAGTCAGGCGTGTCGATGTCCGATCTCGCATGCGGCCTGTGGTCCGCCAATGCGATCCAGGCCGCGTTGCTGATGCGGGCGCGGACCGGCAAGGGTCAGTGGATCGACATGTCGCTACTCGATTGTTCGGTGGCCATGCTGGCAAATCAGGCGATGACCTATTTCGCGAGCGGCAAGAACCCGCCGCGCAAGGGCAATTCGCACGCACAGGTTGTGCCCTATGGCGTGTATGAAGCATCGGACGGCCAGCTTGTCCTGGCACCAGCCAATGACCGCCTGTTTGCAGCCTTGATGCATGCAATCGGGCGCGACGACCTGGCGCATGACAATCGGCTGCGGGACAATGCGGGCCGGATCGAACATCGCGATTGGCTGGAGGCCGAGATCGCCGGCGAGGTCCGACAGTGGACAGTCGACGACCTGCTCGCCCGTTGCGGCGAGGCAGGTGTGCCGGCCGGGCCGATCCACACGCTGGATGCGGTGTTTGCCGATCCGCAGGTCGTCTCGCGCGGCATGGCGATCTGGCCCGGCGAACTGCCCGGCATCCGCAGTCCATTCCGCTTTTCCGACGCGCAGCTTTCACTGTCCGACCCATCGCCGCGCCTCGGACAACATGATTGGCCCGACTGGGACCCGCTCGATCGGCGCTGATCGAGCGCCTTTTCGATTGACTTGACGTCCGGATCACGTATTTCTGTTTTAACAGAAATTGGTGACACATGAGCGTTTTCGACATTCCCGAGGCCCGTTCCTTCATCCTCCACTGGGGGGAAATGGGCACGCATTGGGGCGTCAACCGCTCGGTCGCGCAGATCCACGCGCTGCTATACCTGTCCGATCGACCGCTCCATGCGGAAGAAATCTGCGAGACGCTTGGCCTTGCGCGGTCGAATGTCTCCAACGGGGTGAAGGAACTGCAGGGCTATGGCATCGTCCGCCGGACTCACATCGAGGGCGACCGGCGTGACCATTTCGTGGCCGAAACCGATTTGTGGGAGATGCTCACCCGCATCGTTTCCGAGCGCAAGCGGCGAGAGATCGACCCAACCATCGAGGCCTTGCAGAAGCTCAGCGCGGAAATGGACGGCCGCCGGGACGTGCCCGCCCATGTCGCCGAGCGCATCGGGCGGATGCACGAATTTATCGGCACACTCGGCCACTGGTATGACGATGTGCGCGCCCTGCCCAAATCCACCCTGGTCACGCTGATGAAGCTCGGCAGCAAGGTCGCCCGCTTCATCCCCGGCAAGAACAAGGCCTGATCCGGTAAAAAGAAAGGAGACACGACACCTTCACCAGCACTGCATCAACGTATTTCTGTTTTTACAGAAATTACAGGAGATATCCAATGTTCGCTACTGCAATTTACGCTGCCTATCTGGCAATCAGCATCGGCTTGACGATCTGGGTCGCAAGAACGCTCTCGAAGAACGGTGCCGTATTCCTGACCGATTGTTTCGGCCACGATGAAGTGCTGGCCCGCTCGACGAACCACCTGCTCGTGGTCGGATTCTATCTCGTCAATCTCGGCTTCATCCTGCTGGCACTGCAATACGGCACGCCGCCGGATACCCTGCCCGGTGCGATCCGCTTCCTCTCGAGCAAGGTCGGGCTGGCCGTGATCGTGCTGGGCGCGATGCACTTCTTCAATATGAACGCCATCGCCAAGTTCGGCCGCAAGGTCGGCGCCTGGTTCCGCGAAGAACAATGGGCCGCGCAGGCGCGTCCGGCTGAACCGGCAGGCTGATTTGTCGGCGGCACCGGTCGGACCTTGATCGGGTCCGGCCGGTGGCTGGCAATAATCAGCCGATAGCAGTCTTGAGATCGTCGACCAGGTCGGTCCGTTCCCACGGGAAGCTTTCACCCTCCGCAGTGCGCCCGAAATGGCCGTAGGCTGCGCTCTGGCGGTAGATCGGCTTGTTGAGGCCAAGATGCGTGCGGATTGCGCGCGGGGTCAGGCCACCGAGCTTCTCGATTCCCGCAATCGCTTCTTCCAGCCTGGCATCATCGACCGTGCCGGTGCCATGCGTATCGACATAGAGCGACAACGGCTCCGACACGCCGATCGCGTAGCTCAACTGGATCGTGCAGCGCGTGGCAAGGCCCGCCGCAACGACATTCTTCGCCAGGTAACGGGTGATATAGGCGGCCGAGCGATCGACCTTGGTCGGGTCCTTGCCGCTGAAGGCGCCGCCGCCATGCGGGGCCGCGCCGCCATAGGTGTCGACGATGATCTTGCGCCCGGTCAGACCTGCGTCGCCATCAGGGCCACCGATTTCGAAGCTGCCAGTCGGGTTGATGTGCCACTTGGTGGCGCCGGAAACGAAACCGGCCGGCAGGATATCGCCCACGACCTTCTTCACATAAGCGTGAAGTTCGGCTTCCTTCGAGCCCTCGTCATAGCCCTTGGCATGCTGGGTCGAGACGACGACTGCGGTGCAGGCGACCGGCTTGCCATTCTCGTAACGCAGCGTGACCTGGCTCTTGCTGTCCGGTTCGAGGAAGGGCGCTGTGCCATTCTTGCGGTCTGCTGCCAGCTGGGCGAGGATCTTGTGGCTGTAGTCGATCGGCGCAGGCATCAGGTCGGGCGTCTCGTCGCAGGCAAAGCCGAACATGATGCCCTGATCGCCCGCGCCCTCATCCTTGTTGCCGCTCGCATCGACGCCCTGCGCGATATGCGCGCTCTGGCCGTGCAGGTGGTTTTCGAAGGTCAGCGTTTCCCAATGGAAGCCATCCTGCTCGTACCCGATGTCTCGTACAACGCCGCGAACCGCGTCCTCGATTTCCTGCTCGACACCCGGCGCCCAGTTTCCATCGGTATCCATGATACCCTTGCCGCGAATCTCGCCTGCAAGAACCACACGCTGGGTCGTGGTCAGCGTCTCGCACGCGACGCGCGCCTCAGGGTCTTTCGACAGGAACAGGTCGACGATAGCGTCGGAAATCTGGTCGGACACCTTGTCCGGGTGGCCTTCGGAAACGCTCTCCGAAGTGAACAGGAAACTGCTGCGCATGGGACCCCATATAAAGGAAGCTTTATGTCTGGCGCGCGGTCTAGCTGGCTCTCCTGCGTGTGGCAACCGCCGATGCGGCAATCAGCACAAAAGCCCAGCCCAGTGGCAACCCATTGCCCAGGTGGCTGAACAGGGTCGGCGAGGCGGCGGGAGGGACGAAGCCATCGATCCGATCCGCACGATGCATCCCGATATGGCGGCGCACCACGCCGCGCGCGTCGATCACCGCGCTGATCCCGGTGGTGGTTGCGCGCAGGACCGGCAACCCTTCCTCGATCGCCCGCAAGCGCGCCTGAGCCAGGTGCTGCGGCGGGCCGAAGCTACCGAACCAACCATCATTCGACGGGTTGAAGATATAATCGGGGCGGTTTGCGCGATCCGCCACCTGCCCGGAAAACACGATTTCGTAGCAGATCTGCACGCCGGCCTTGCCATAATCGCCAAGGTCGAGCGTGCGTGGACCCGGGCCTGGCCAGAAGTCGATCGAACCGGCGACGAGGCGTGATGCACCGAGCGGTTCGAGCAACCAGCGTAGCGCAAGATATTCGCCATAGGGGACAAGATGCGCCTTGTCGTATCCATCGCCGACAAAGCGTCCCTCGCTATCGAGTACAGTCACCGAATTGCGCGCGCCCAGTGCCTTGCGATAGCCATCGACCTCACCGATTTCGAGATCGACCGCCCCGGTCATCAACAGGCTGCCCGGCCCGATGACCTGCCCGATCCTGCGGCGCGCGAACAGCGGGTCACCGCGCGCGGTAAGCTGGTCATAATAACGCTGCGGATAGCCGTCCTGCAGGTAATCCGGCACGGCCGATTCGGGCCACAGGACCAGGCGTTTGCCGCCGACATTACGGTTGACCGTGAGTTTGGCGATGCGGGCGAATTGCTCTTCGAACTTGCCCGCATCGTTGAGCTCCTCCTGCCGCAAATCGGGCTGGACGAGGGTGAAGGCAAGTGTCCCCTCCGCTTCCTTCGGCGCGGGGAAGTACATCCCTGCACACAGCAGGGCCACAAGTATCCCCGAGCCAAGCGCCTTGCGCCGCGCGAGGAGCGCGCCGAATGCAACTGCGATCAGCACCGCAAGCCCGGAGAGCGCATATGTCCCGAGCCAGGGAAGCGCGGCAGCTATTCCGGGGCGATCCCACGGGCCGAGCAACATCAAGCCCAGCGGGTCCCATGCATAACCCGTGAAGACCCAGCTACGCAGCCACTCGGCAATGATCCAGCATCCGGCAAATGCCACGCCGAACAGGCCAAATCCCGATTTCCGGGCCAGCATATGCGCACCAAGTGCTGCCAATGCCGGATAGATCGCGAGGTAGAGCGACAGCAGCGGAACCGCTACCCAGCCCAGTGCAGCGGGCATTTCCGCCTGATAGGTAAAGGCCGTTGCAATCCAGTTGTTGGCAAGGGTGAAATGCGCCACCCCGAACAGCCATCCCAGCGCGAAAGCGCGCCTGCGCGACGCGGCCCGTGACACCAGCCACACCAGGCCGGCGGTGCCAATCAGGCCAAGCGGCCATGCGTGGATGGGCGGGAAACCCAGCGCCGCCAGCAGGCCGAACGCCAGCGCGGCCAGCCGAGGCCAGCATGCTATCCGTTCGGCAAACTTCTCAAGCCCGTCCATCATGGTGCGCTGTTGCGGCGGCTTGGCGGACGGTCAAGGAAAAGCGTTCAGCCGACCGCTTCGGCAGGTTCGCTATCGTCGCTCGCCTTGCGGCGACGCGGCGCGAGCTTGCGCTTAGGCCGTACCTCTTCCTCATCGGAATCGGTGCTGAAAGAAGGTGGCAGGACCGATGCGTCGATCTCCGCATCGTCGGATTTCTTCGCGGCCCGCGGCTTGCGTGCCTTGGGCTTGCGACGACCTTCATCCTCGGAATCGTCGGCATCGCTGCGGTGCGAGAAGGGATTGTCGTCCTCATCCGCCTCGTCGCCCTCACGGCCGCGCCGGGGCTCGAAGTCCTGATCGTCGCGACGGCTGCGCGAACGGCGGTTATCGCCGCGCCGGTTGTCGCTGCGGCGATTGTCACCCTCGTCCTGATCATCGTCGGCATCGTCATCGGACTGGCCGCGCTCTTCCTGGCGCTTGGCGCGCTGTTCGTCCTGCCGGGCCTTGTTGTCGGCAATGACGCGGAAATAGTGATCGGCGAACTGGAGATAGTATTCGGCCTGCACGCGGTCGCCATTATGCTGGGCGTCCTGTGCAAGCTTCTTGTACTTGTCGAGCAGCTGCGGGGCATTGCCGCGCGCCCTGCTGTCGATCCGGTTTGCCTGGTTGCCGCCACCCTGGTTGCGATTGTTGTTGCGACCACGACCGCGGCGGTTGTTGTTATTGCGATTGTTATTCAAGGAATACTCTTCCTTATCCGGGACCTGGCGCTTCTTCGCTGCGCGCCGGTCACATGACCCCTCGCCATGCCGGCTGCATCGCCGGTCATGGTGCCCCATCTGCCTAACCGTATCGCGAACCCTGCGGCCCGGACGTATTTGCAAATGTTGGAGCTAAGGCCGGGGCGGGAAACAACGCTTTCGGGAAATCCGGCGCGCCACAAACCGCTGGCCTTGACGCAGAGTTAGAGCCTGCGCGCGCATTTGCCAAGTGTTTATGTGAGAATCAGTGCACGGGGGCGATTGGCAAGGTCGCGGCGCAGGTGCGGTGTGAAGCCGTGTTCCAGTGCGAGAACGCTGACCGCCGCATCCTGCCGGTGGCCGATTTCCAGCACGGCAAAACCTTCGGGCTTCAGCAGGCTGCGCAGTTGCGGTACGAGGCGGCGATAGTCGTCCAGCCCGTCCCTCCCGGCGAACAGGGCACCGGTCGGCTCGTATCCCCGCACATCCTCCTCCAGTTCGGCATCGCTTTCGACATAGGGCGGATTGGAGATGACCATGTCGAACTGGCCGAGGCCATCGCGCCACTCGCGTCGGGTCCAGTCGGACAGGCGCATTTGTGCGCGCCCGGCAAGCCCGAACCGCTGCGCATTGTCGGCCGCAATATCGAGCGCCCCCTGCGACCGGTCCACCCCCACACCGCGCCAGCCGGGCCTTTCCGCCAGCAGGGTCAGCAGCAAAGCGCCCGAACCCGTGCCAAGGTCGAGCACCGATCCGGTCGGTCCCATCCGGTCGAGCGCCGCCTCGATCACCGTCTCGCTGTCGCCACGCGGGATCAGCACGTCGCTCGTGACGCGAAAACCGCGCCCATAGAATTCCTGCTCGCCAAGGATATAGGCAACCGGCTCGCGTGCTATTCGCCGTTCGACCAGCGCGTCGAAATCGGGCGGGACCGCCATATCCGAACCACGCAGCAGCATGTCCGACCGCGATACGCCCAGCGCATGCGCCATCAGCAACTCCGCATCGAGCCGCGCGGTGGATGAGGTTGCGGACAGTCGCTCGGTCGCCTCGCGGATGGCTTGCGAAACAGTCAAGGCATTCTCCGTTCGCCCTGAGCTTGTCGAAGGGCCGCACTTCACTTTGACACCCGCGCCAAAAAGAAAGGCGGTGCTTCGACAAGCTCAGCACGAACGGGCATTGGAACCTATTCCTCCATCGCCGCCAATCGCTTGGCCTCATCCTCGGCGATCAGTGCGTCGACCAGTTCGCCAAGACCCGGCCCCGCGAGCACTTCTTCCAGCTTGTGCAGCGTCAGCCCGATCCGGTGATCGGTCACGCGGCCCTGCGGGAAATTATAGGTACGGATGCGTTCGGAACGGTCGCCGCTGCCGACCATCGCCTTGCGCGCCTCTGCCTCTGCGCCCTGCGCCTCGTCGCGCTGCTGCTCGAACAGGCGGGCGCGCAGGACCTGCATCGCCTTGTCCTTGTTCTTGTGCTGGCTGCGCCCGTCCTGGCAGGTGACGACCGTCCCGGTCGGCAAATGGGTGATGCGCACCGCGCTGTCGGTGGTGTTGACGTGCTGGCCGCCCGCCCCGCTGGCGCGATAGACGTCGATCTTGAGGTCCTTCTCCTCGATCCGCACATCGACTTCGTCCGGTTCCGGCAGCACCGCCACCGTCGCCGCGCTGGTATGGATGCGCCCGCCGCTCTCGGTCACGGGCACGCGCTGCACCCGGTGGACCCCGCTTTCGAACTTGAGCTTGGCGAACACGCCTGCGCCCGTGACATTGGCGACGATTTCCTTGAACCCGCCGACTTCGCTCGCATTCATGCTGACCGGCTCGACACGCCAGCCCTGCTCGGCAGCGAATTTCTCATACATGCGGTAGAGATCGCCGGCGAACAGCCCTGCCTCGTCGCCGCCCGTCCCGGCGCGGATTTCCAACATCGCGGGCTTGGCATCGGCGCTGTCGCGCGGGAGCATGGCAATGGCGAGCTGGCGTTCTGCCTCGGGCAAGCGTTGGCGAATCGCGGCGAGTTCTTCTTCCGCCATACCGCGCATTTCCGGGTCGGCGAGCATCTCCTCCAGTTCGCCAATCTCGCCGCGCATGGCCTGCACCTCTGCTGCAACCTTCGCCACCGGCTCCAGCTCGGCATAATCGCGGCTCGCCTGCACGAAGGCATCGCCTTCCAGCTGGCCAGACGCCATCCGCGCCTCGAGCTCGGCGAAGCGGTTGGCAATCTGGGACAGGCGTTCGGCGGGGATGGTCACTGGAGAAATGTCAGCTTTGCATCGAACCCATGGTATTCTTCGGCAAATTCAACCTCGGAGAATCTTGAGGCGATGTCCTCAAATTCCATTTCCAAATCAACACGCTGCTCTTCGTCGCTAACCTTAAAATCGATTAGTGCATCAGCGCTCTGCTTATCGCTATCTGGTCGCACAACCAATATCGCGTCAGCTTCAAGTGAATTGGCCTTCTTAAATCGCTTCTTCACAGAGCCGGTCAAAATCACGTCTGTGGCAGAGCCGGCCTGCCTCAGCAAAGAGGCAAGGCGCCATGCGATGGGCTCCAAACCTTCATGCTCCGTCGTTACCACATAAGTAAGTCTGTCGCTCAATACTGTGTCGCTTGCCCCCACCAACATCGCCAACCGCTCGATCCCCGCAGCCCAGCCGACCGCAGGCGTCGGTGCGCCGCCGAGGCTCTCCATCAGCCCGTCGTAGCGCCCGCCGCCAAGGATCGTGCTCTGGCTGCCGAGCTTGCCGGCTGCCTCGCTGCCCTCGTCGGGGATGAATTCGAAGGCGGTGTGGCGGTAATAGTCGAGCCCGCGCACGAGGCTTTCGGCGCGTTTCCACTTCACGCCAGCGGCATCCAGCCCGCTGGTCACCGCATCGAAAAAGCTGCGCGCCTCATCTGAAAGGAACTGGTCGATCACGGGTGCATCGGCGACGAATTGCCGGTCGCGGCGGTCCTTGCTGTCGAGGATGCGCAGCGGGTTCTTTTCGAGCCGTTCCTGCGATTCTTCGCTCAGTTCGCCCTTCACTGCGCGGAAGTGCTCGACCAGTGCGGCGCGCCATGCCTCGCGGCTATCGGCATCACCCAGCGTGTTGAGGTGCAGCGTCACGCCTGTGATCCCCAGCTCGCGGATCACCTGGTCGGCCATGGCCAGCAGTTCGACATCGGCCTGCGGTTCCGCCGCGCCGATAATCTCCGCATCGATCTGGTGGAACTGGCGATAGCGGCCCTTTTGCGGACGCTCGTAACGGAACAGCGGGCCATGGGTCGCCAGCTTGACCGGCGCGTGCTGCTGCCAGCCATTGGTGAGATAGGCGCGCGCGATCCCGGCGGTGAATTCGGGCCGCAGGGTCAGCGATTCGCCGCCGCGATCCTCGAAACTGTACATTTCCTTCGAGACGATATCGGTCGTCTCGCCGATCGACCGGGCGAAGACTTCGGTCTTCTCGAACACCGGCATTTCGACGCGGCGAAAGCGATAGAGGCGGCGCACGCGCTCGAAAGTCTCGACGACGAAAGCGAAGGCTTCCGCATCGGGGCCGAAAATGTCCTGTGTGCCGCGAATGGCCTGAGGGGTGTTCTTGCTCATGCTGGCGCAGTTAGGCGGTTGCCGCGCGTTCCGCAATCGTGGCGGAGGGCAGCCATGCGCAGGGCATAAGACTTTATGGCTAAACCGCCTGAAACCCCTTTCGCACTTGCAGCATACAGGATAAGGCGCGCGCCATTATGGATATCAGCAAGATCGAAATCGGCGACAACCCGCCCGAAAGCCTCAACGTCATCATCGAAGTGCCGACCGGCGGCGAACCGGTGAAGTACGAATTCGACAAGGCATCGGGCGCGCTGTTCGTTGACCGTATCCTGCACACGCCGATGCGCTATCCGGCGAATTACGGCTTCGTGCCACATACGCTCAGCCCCGATGGCGACCCGCTCGACGCGCTGGTCATCTCGCGTTCGCCCTTCATCGCGGGCTGCGTGGTCCGCGCACGCCCGATCGGCGTGCTCAACCTCGAAGACGAGCATGGCGGCGACGAGAAGCTGATCTGCGTGCCGGTCGACACCACATTCCCCTATTACGCCGATGTTGGCGAGCGGCAGGACCTGCCCTCGATCGTGCTGCAGCAGATCGAGCACTTCTTTACCCACTACAAGGATCTCGAAGCCGAAAAGTGGGTTCGTGTCGGCGCATGGGGCGATGCCGAGGAAGCGCGCCGGATCGTTATCGAGGCAATCGAACGGGCGCAGGCGAAGGGCTAACTTCCGGCGATCGTCATCCCGTCGACCCGCAGCGTCGGCACATTGACCGAGCGATACATCTCAAGATCGTCCGCCGCCGATAGCGCGGCGAACATCGACAGGAGGTTCCCCGCGATGGTGAAGCCGGACACCGGCTCCGCCAGTTCGCCATTGCGGATGCGAAACCCCGCAGCTGCGCGGCTGTAATCGCCGGTCACACCGTTGACGCCCTGCCCGATCAGCTCGTTGACGAACACGCCGTCGGCGATATCGGCCATCAATTCGCGAGGCGTGACGGTTCCCGCCTCGAGATGGACATTGCTCGTCGAAATCCCCGGCGCGCCAGAACCCCCGCGCGAGGCGTGGCCGGTGAGGTCGAGGCCCAGCTGGCTGGCACTGGCGACATTGGTCAGCCAGCCGGTGACCACGCCCTCCTCCACCAAGGCGCGCGGCGCAGTCGGCAAGCCTTCCCCGTCAAACGGACGCGAACGCATCCCGCGCGCACGGTGGGGGTCATCGACAATGCGGATAGCGGGGGCGAACAGCGTCTCGTCCAGCCGGTCGAGCAGGAAGGTCGCCCGCCGCGCTGCTGCCGCCCCGCTCATCGCGCCGATCAGATGACCGACCAGCGAAGCCCCGACACGCGGGTCGAACACCACCGGCATGGCTCCGCCGGGCAATTCGCGCGGATCGAGCCGTGCAACCGCGCGTTCGCCTGCCGTCCGGCCAATCTCCTCGCCCGGAGGCAGGTCTTCCAGATGGCGGGCCGAGCGCGCTTCATGATCGCGCTGCATCCCTGCACCTTCGCCCGCGATCATGCTGGCGCTGAGATAGTGGCTTGTTGCGCCATAGGCGGCAGAAAAGCCGGTGCTGGTCGCCAGCGCGGCAATCGAACGACCCGAGCCGGCATTGGCGCCATTGGAATTGGTTACCTCGGTTACGCTGCGCGCAGCCTCTTCCACTGCCAGCGCCCGGTCACGCAGTGTCTCGGGCAGCGGTTCGGCGGTATCGACCAGGTCGAAATCGGCAAACGGGCCGCGCGCCAGCCGATCTTCCGGGGCCAGCCCGGCATGCGGGTCTTCGGGCGCGTGGCGGGCCATGGCGACGGCGCGTTCGGCCATTTCGTGCAAACCATCGGCGCTGAAATCGCTGCCGCCGACACTGGCCGAGCGTTTGCCGACGAAGACGCGGATGCCGATGGATTCGTCCTCCGACCGCTCGACATCCTCGAGCACACCCAGCCGCACCCCGACGCTTTCCGATGCGCTGCCGCTGGCAACGGCATCGGCGGCATCCGCCCCGGCACGGATCGCGAGTTCGACAAGGCGGGAGGCCCGGTCACGGGCAGTATCAGGAGAAATCATGCAGCCCGACTAGGGATGCGGCAGCGTGGTGGCAATGCAGCCCGTGGCCAGGTCAGCCAGCAGCCGCAAAAACCTTGATCAGGCCGGTAATCAGGAACGGCAGGCCGATCGCCAGCAACCACAGCACGACCTGGTCACGGCGGAATGCACCGGACATCGCCGGATCGGCAGCATCTGCATCGCTCAGGTCACGCCAGCGCCGTTCGAAGGCGCGGCAGGCGGGAATAATCCCCACCACCAGAACCACCAGTGCAAACAGGGCCAGCGTCTTGATCCCGGTGGCCTTCATCGCCTCGACAGTGACAAAGATCTGGAGCGCGGTATAGACCAGCAATGCCCAGGCGACATTGTCGCTCATCGACTTGCGCCAGTCGCGGGTGCGCGCGGTGCCCCGTGCAGTGGAATCGTGAAGCGCGTTAGCCATGCGCTGTCTCCCCATGTCCTCTTCCGACTCGGAGTATTCCAAATCGCGCCCCGACAATCAAGCACGGTAACCACATTCGCGACCACGGTGCCGTTCGTCGATCATTCTAACCGCCATGCAGGAATCCTGCCAGTTTGCGTCCTGCGGGGGTTTGCAAGGCTCCCGACATTGCTAAATAGGCATCCATGAGTGCTACCGAGACACTAGCAGAGGCCCCCCGGGCCGACGCCACCGCCCCGCTTCCCAATGGCGGGCTGGAGGTGATTTCCATCGCCAAGAGCTATGACAAGCGGGCGGTCCTGACCGACATCTCGCTGACGGTGGGCAAGGGCGAAGTGCTCGGCCTGCTCGGCCCAAACGGGGCGGGCAAGACGACCTGCTTCTATTCGATCATGGGCCTTGTCCGCCCCGATTCCGGGCGCATCCTGATGGATGGGGAGGATGTGACCAAACTGCCGATGTATCGCCGTGCGATCCTGGGTCTTGGCTACCTGCCGCAGGAAACCAGCATTTTTCGCGGCATGACGGTAGAGCAGAATATCAACTGCGTGCTCGAAATGGTCGAGCCCGACAAGGATACCCGCGCCGAAGAGCTGGAGCGGCTGCTGGAAGAATTCCACATCACCCGGTTGCGCGAAAGCCCGGCCATGGCGCTGTCGGGCGGCGAGCGTCGGCGCTGCGAGATTGCCCGCGCGCTGGCCGCCAAGCCTTCGATCATGCTGCTCGACGAACCTTTTGCCGGGATCGACCCGCTCTCGATTAGCGACATCCGCGACCTGGTGAAAGACCTGAAGCAGCGCGGCATCGGCGTGCTGATCACCGACCACAATGTGCGCGAAACGCTCGATATCGTGGATCGGGCCTGCATTATCTATGGCGGTCAGGTCCTCTTCGCTGGCACCCCGCAGGCCCTTGTCGCCGACGAGAATGTGAAGCGCCTGTATCTTGGCGAATCCTTCACCTTGTGATGCGATACACGATCCGAACGCGCGACGAGGTCTAGGATATGGCGCTGGGTCCAAGGTTAGACCTCAGGCAATCGCAATCGCTGGTGATGACGCCGCAGCTGCAGCAGGCGATCAAGCTGCTTGCGCTGTCCAACCTCGAGATCGAAACCTTTATCGGCGAGGCACTGGAATCCAATCCGCTGCTAGAAGCGGGCGAGGTTGCGCGCGAATCCGGCGACGGTGAGGCCGAAGCTCCGCTTTCCGAACCCGGTGCGGACAGCGGCGATGGCGACAGCGCGCTCGATATCGATGCCTCCGCGCTCGACCGCGATCGCGATACCGGGGACAGCGAATGGGGCAGTGCGGCAGGTCATGCCCTGTCCGGCGACCTGCCCGATCTCGAAAACCGGGGCGGCGATGGCCCCACCCTTGCCGAACACCTGCTCGACCAGGTCGGTGCGGTCGCTGGCGATGCACGCGAGGAATTCCTCGCCCGGCACCTGATCGGCCAGCTCGACGAGGCGGGCTATCTTGCCATTGGCCTGCGCGAGATGGCCGCAGAGCTGGGCGTTCTGCCGCCCGAACTCGAACGCGCGCTCGAAGTCGTCCAGGCGCTCGATCCGACCGGCGTCGGCGCGCGGACACTCTCCGAATGCCTTGCGCTTCAGGCAAGGGAAGTGGACCGTTACGATCCCTGCATGGCGCGGCTGATCGACAATCTCGACCTTGTCGCGCGCGGCGAATTTTCCCGCCTCAAGCGGATGTGCGATGTCGATGACGAGGATTTCGCCGAAATGCTGGCCGAACTTCGCGGCTACGATCCCAAGCCGGGGCTGCAATATGGCGGCGGCGCAGAAGCGGCGGTGGTGCCCGACATATTGCTCAATCCGGCGGATGATGGCGGGTGGGATATCCGCATCAATGAAGCGACCCTGCCCCGCCTCGTGATCAACCGGGAATATTATGTCGAACTGAAAGTCGGCTGCACCGACAAGGCCAGCCGCGCATGGCTGGGAGAGAAGCTGACCGACGCGAACTGGCTGATCAAGGCACTCGACCAACGCCAGAAAACGATCCTCAAGACCGCTGCCGAAATCGTCAAGAAGCAGGACGGTTTCTTCCGCAGGGGCGTGTCCGAGCTGAAGCCGCTGACCCTGCGCGAAGTGGCGGAAGAGGTCGATATGCACGAAAGCACGATCAGCCGGGTCACCAGCAACAAATACCTCCACTGCGACCGGGGCACTTTCGAACTCAAATATTTCTTCACCAGCGGTGTCGGCAGCGCGGACGGTGAAGGCGCGTCGAGTGAGGCGGTCAAAGCGCGGATCAAGGCGCTGACCGATGCCGAAGACCCGAAGAAAATCCTGTCGGACGATACGCTGGTCGAAATGCTCAAGGCCGAGGGTTTCGACCTCGCGCGCCGCACGGTGGCAAAATATCGCGAGGCAATCGGCATCGGGTCGAGCGTCCAGCGGCGGCGGCAGAAAAAACTCGCGGCGGGCGGCTGATCTTGGCATCCTGCCCGCCAAACTGAGCCTGCGAGCTGGGAGAGCCTTGAATGTCAGACCTTGCCGAACGTCGCCTCGAAACCGTCCGCCGCCATATGGCGCTGGAGATGGAATATGACTGGGATGCGGTGATCGCGACATTCGACGGCCATCCTCGCTACGAGATGGCGACCGGCCAGGTCTATGATGGCGAAGAGGCGGTGCGCGGCTATTTCGCCGGATCGCGTGCGGTTTTCCCCGACCAGGGCAATGAAATCATCGCCATCGCCCATACCGACGATACCGTGCTGGTCGAATTCTGGCTGACCGGCACGCATGAGGGCGCAGTCAAGCTGGGTGACAGGGTGATCGAACCGACCGGGCGCAAGCTGCGCGCGCGCATGGCGGCCAGTTTCGAGTTCGCCCCCGGCACCGACAAGATCCTGTGCGAACGCCCCTATTTCGACCAGCTGGGCATGCTCAGATCGATCGGTATCGAGGTGTGACGCCCCAGACCCCCTGTTGCACAAGGGACTCACAATCGCCCGCGACTCGCCGGAATTGGCGGGTTTACGGGAAATTAACCTTTTCCGTTCAGACCTTGTGTGGTTAATTCAGGTCAACCCCTCTTGATGAAGGGTTACCGCAAGGATTGGGGCAAAAGGGGAAACCACCCATGCGTGTACTGCTGATCGAAGACGAGCCGACAACCGCCAAGGCGATCGAGCTCATGCTGACGACCGAGGGGTTCAACGTCTACTCGACCGACCTGGGCGAGGAAGGCCTCGATCTGGGCAAGCTGTATGATTACGATATCATCCTGCTCGACCTCAACCTGCCCGACATGCACGGCTATGACGTGCTCAAGAAACTGCGCGTCGCCAAGGTGCAGACGCCGGTCCTGATCCTATCGGGCATTGCCGAAATGGACAGCAAGATCCGCTCGTTCGGCTTCGGTGCCGACGATTATGTGACCAAGCCGTTCCACCGCGAGGAACTGGTTGCCCGCATCCACGCCGTGGTGCGCCGTTCGAAGGGCCACAGCCAGTCGGTCATCCGCACCGGCAAGCTGGCGGTGAACCTCGATGCGAAGACCGTCGAAGTCGACGGTGCCCGCGTCCACCTGACCGGCAAGGAATATGCGATGCTCGAGCTGCTTTCGCTGCGCAAGGGCACCACGCTGACCAAGGAAATGTTCCTCAACCACCTTTATGGCGGGATGGACGAGCCCGAACTCAAGATCATCGACGTGTTCATCTGCAAGCTGCGCAAGAAACTGAGCCACGCATGCGGCGGCGAGAACTACATCGAAACCGTATGGGGCCGCGGCTACGTGCTGCGCGATCCCGACAGCCAGGCCGAAGCTGCCTGACGCCAACCGATTTTCCTGGATGGGGGATGCGCCCGGGGTGGAAGCGCCCCGGGCGTTTTTCTTTATGTGTGGTCCGCAACCCAGCCAGCGATCTTCAACAGGTGCCGGGGATCGGCATTGGTCGCCACATCGCGGTTGATATCCGCCAGCGTCTTCGCCCGCAACGCACCTCGCCATACCGCTTCGGCTTCCGCAAAAGCCGCTGCAATTTCGCACATGCGCCTGCACTCCTTGCGCTGGAGTGCACAGGGTCCGTTCTGGCGGATTTCCGTGCAGCGGAAAGCTGGCGCAGGCCCCTCGATCGCTTCCACGACATCCCACAGGCTGATGGCATCGACCGCGCGGGCGAGCCGGTAGCCACCGCCCTGCCCGCGCACTGACTCCAATACACCCGCCCGGCGCAGCGCCTGCAACTGCTTGGCGAGATAGGCTGACGGCACCTCGAAAAATCCCGCGAGGTCATCTGCGCTCAGCCCCCGCCCTTCGGGCAGGACGGCCATCATCGTGCAACTATGGACCGCCCATTCGACACCGCGCGACAACTGCACAGGCTTGACTCCTTAATCGGATATAATTTAACCGGATAAAATCTATCCTGTTTGAAAGCTCTCGCATGGCTGGTCGCACAAGGCAAATCCATCGTATCGTCGCGATAGCCCTCGGGGTGTTTATCGCCCTGCACCTCGCCAGCCACGCCTTCGCATGGGGCGGCATTGCTGCGCACTCTGCCGCGCTTCAGGCAGTTCGACTGGCCTACCGCAATCCCGCGATCGAGCCCCTGTTGCTCACTGCTGTCGCATTGCAGGTGGTCCTGGGATTGCGGCTGGCGCTTTCCCGGTGGCGGAGCGGGGTCAGCGGTGGCTGGGGCCGCCTGCAGCTTGCAAGCGGATCGATCCTTGCGTTCTTCCTGCTTGCACATGCCGGGGCTGCAGTGTCGGCCCGCTGGCTGGGCGGGATCGATACCAACTTCTACTGGCCTGCCGGGACGCTGGTGCTGGCACCGCTCAAATATGGCTTCTGGCCCTATTACGTCTTGGCGGTTTCGGCGCTGCTTATCCATGTCGCCTGCGCGCTCCACTTCAACGGCTTTGCCAGAATGCCACGTTTGCTGGCGATGGCGGCACTACCGGTTGCGATCACTATCGTCCTCCCCTTCTCGGGAGCCATATTTCCAGTCGAGCTGCCGGACGATTATCGCACATACTTCGCAAATTACGCGGATATCGGCGGGGAGCTTGAGCCTTAGCGACAAGAGGCTTAAGCGCCCCCCATGTCTGCATTCAAGGAAGGCGATCCGACCACGCTCAACCGGCTCTATGGCCGCAGCCAGGGCAAACCCCTGCGCGCGCGGCAGCAGGATCTGGTCGACAAGCTGTTGCCGCAAATCTCGGTGCCCGAAGATGGCCAGGTAACGGCAGAGCGGCTGTTCGGTCATGACCGACCCCTGCATTTCGAGATCGGTTTCGGCGGCGGCGAGCATCTCGCCTATCGCGCCGACCTGCTGCCCGACCATGGCTTCATCGGCGCCGAACCTTTCGTCAACGGCGTGGCGCAGGCGCTGACCCATGTCGAGGAGCAGCGCCTGGCCAATGTCCGCATCCATATGGGCGACGCGCTGGAAGTGCTTTCCCGCGTGCCCGATGGCGCGCTGACCCAGCTTTACCTGCTCCATCCCGACCCCTGGCCCAAGAACAAGCATGCCAAACGGCGGATGATGAATGACGGCCCGGTGCGCATGTTCGCCGACAAGCTCAAGCCCGGCGGCGAGTTCCGTTTCGGCACCGACCACCCGGTCTACCTGCGCCACGCGCTGATGGTGATGCAGCGCCACACCGATCTGTTCCAATGGCAGGTCGAAGGCCGCGCCAGCTGGGACACGCGCCCCTCTGGCTGGCCCGAGACCCGCTACGAACACAAGGCGCACACGGTTTACGGCCACGAAGTGTGGTACTTTCGTTTCAGGCGAATCTAGGGTCAGGGCCTCGGAAGTGTAGCGGCAAGAATTGCCACCTCGACAATTGTAACGTAGTTGCAAAGTGCGGCTGGAACAAAAAGCAGGTCGCTGTCGGCAGGCTGGTCCGCAAGTAATGATCCATCGGGACAATGAACTGGTGGATCAAGCGCATGGTCGTCCACTTCGGCAGGAGAGTCCGGCATCGGCACGGTCGAGGGCAAGCAACTGGATGCGCACGCAAATACACAACATCCTTGCGGAAACCGGATGGTCCGGCTCGCTGCCTGCTGACGTTCAAAGCGAGGTCATCGCAAGCGTGCAGTCCGAACGTGTGACAAGGGGGCATGAGGCGATCCGGCAGGGCAGCCCCTTTGCCGGGCTGCTCTGCGTCATCGAGGGTGAGATGCAGGTCGTCGGAACGGCGCGCCGGGGTGACGAATTGCTGATCGGAATCCTGCGGCCGGGCGACTGGACGGGGTTTCTCGCCGCGCTCGATCAAGGCGAGTATGCCTTTTCCGTGAGGGCGGCACGAGACAGCCGGATCGTGCGACTGGGCGCCTCCGCAACGCGGCGCATATTCGAGCAGGGGCTCGATCGGTTCAAGCTGCTGTTGCGGCCGGAACTTGCGGTGTCACGCAAGAACTACAGCTATTTCGTCGAGACCGCCTATCGCCCGCCGATGCAACGTCTTGCCGAGCGCATGATGGGGCTTGGGCGGTGGCCTTACTCGATTGTCGATGGTGAAATGACGAAGCTGGAGGAGCTGTCGCAGGCCGATCTGGCGAATGCGGCCCGGCTCTCGCGGCAAACTACCAATACCTGCCTGCGACAGATGGCTTCGCACGGGCTCGTCCGCCTGGGCTACAAGTCGGTCGAAGTTCTCGACCCTGTGCGCGTGGGCATGATCGCCAACGGTGAGATCACGCTGGAGTAATTTTACGAAATTGTCGGTTGCCCGACAATCTCCCGGAAGTTCCTTGCTACGAGTCCGCAAGCAGGCTGCATGCGCCAAACCGGCCATGCCGCCATTGCAGAGAGGCGGGTTCGGATTGCAATGCGGACAACGCGATTACTGCTGACGGCGAGTGCCGCCACGGCGGTGTTCGCTGCGCCTGCCGCCGCGCGGCCCGTTTCCGACGAAGCAGCTGTCTCGACCCCGGATGCGCTCCCCTCTATCGATGCGCGTGCCTTTGCAACCACCTCGCTCACGCTCCCCGGCGGCATTCACGGGAAGGTGATCAGCTTCAAAACACGCAATCCGGCGCATTTTCGCGAGTGGTTCGCAGGCGATCCGGGTGGGCATGCCACCCTCTCCGCGCAGTTGTTTGTCGGCGAAGGCAGGACCGGTGCCCCGCTGATCGTCATGGTGCCGGGAAGCGCGAATATCGGCCCGCACCATCTCGACCAGGTTGCCCTGCTCGCTTCGGAAGGTTTCGCCGTCTTGCTGATCGACCCGCTTCACGGTCGTTCAATCCAGTCCACCGCCGGGGACCAGGCGCAGCTGAGCTGGGCAGCAAGCGTGTTCGATATCCTGGCCGGGATCGACGCGGTCGCTGGCGATCCTGCGGTTGATACCGGTCGCATCGGGCTGCTTGGGAGCAGCCGCGGCGGCTTCGCGGTTGTCACCGCCATGATGTCCCAGATCACCGAGCGATTTCTCCCATCCGGGACAAGGATTGTCGCGGGCTTCGCGGGCTACCCGTGGTGCGGCCTGCAATTCTGGCAACCGCGCATCGCGGGGGACAGCGCCCTGCGGATATTCTCCGGCGATCGCGACGACTGGGTGTCGATCCAGCAGTGCCAGGACCTGGCTCATTCCCTCGCGCAGCGAAACAAGTCGGTGCAACTCAAGCTGCTTCATGGTGCGGGCCATGCCTTCGACCGCGCCGGAGTTCCGCCGACCCTCTTGCCCGACATCCCCCGGACGACACAGTTCCCGACCGTTTACATGGACGATGACGGCAACTTCCTCGACCCCGCAACCGGCGAGATCGACGACCGGCTCACCGAAGCGGATTTCCTGGAGCAGGTGGTGAAAGGCGGTTTCGTCGAGCGCGGCGTAACTGTCGGGAGCGAAGGCGACCAGGCGAACATCTACAATTCCGAAATGCTCGGCTTCTTCCGGGATGCGTTCGGAACCACGCCAGAACTGAAAGGGCTGCCATGACTTCCTTGTGCAAACTCGCTGCGGGCATATCCCTTGCGTTCCTGCTGCTGACCACTGGCCTCCATGCACGCGAGGCAGGAGAAATCCTCGTGCGGCAGGACATCGCCGACGCGCCTTCAGGCATGAATGCGTGGCGCGTGCGGTATGTCACCGGTGGCCGCAAGGGCGTGCCCGAGCAGGAAGCAACCGGGGTTATCCTCGCGCCGCTCGACCGGATGGCGGGGCCACCGCGCGGGATCGTGGCCTGGACTCACGGAACCTGGGGTGTGGCCAGCAAATGCGCCCCGTCGCAAAGCGAAAAGTTCTTCGACCTGACACCGGCGATCGATGCGGTGCGGATGGGATATATCGTGGTCGCCCCCGACTATCCCGGTCTCGGCACCGATACCGTGCACCCCTATCTGGTAGGCCAGCCGGCTGCACAATCGGTCCTCGACATAGTGCGTGCCGCGCGCACCCTGCCCGACCTGCGGGCAGGCTCGCAATTCGTCGTCTGGGGTGAAAGCCAGGGCGGACACGCCGCGCTCTGGACCGGGATGACGGCGGCCGACGCAGGGGATCTCGAACTCCTCGGCGTGGCGGCCGGGGCACCACCGACCGACCTTGCGGCGAATTTTCGTCAGGCAAGCGATGCCAACGCAAGGGCTTTCCTCACCGCGCTCGCTGCCGACAGCTGGTCGCGCTACTACAAGCTCGATCTCAATGTCGGCAAACGCCGCACCCCGCCGATCATCCGCAAGCTGGCCAGCAATTGCATCGCGTCGGGCTCAATGCCCCGCCTCGGCGCCCTGCTCGGCATGTTGACGCTGCGCAGCGACCTCAAACGCTACGACTTTGCCGCCGAAGCACCATGGGCGGATATCATTCGCGACAATTCGGCCCAGCCGACGCTCACGGTTCCCTTGCTCATCGCACAGACCGGGAAGGACCCGCTGGTCGCTCCTGCTGTCACCAGGAACTTCGCATCGAAGGCATGCAGCCGCGGGTTGCCGGTGCGCTGGATCGACCTGCCCGGCAAGGATCACGCCACAACCGCCAAGCAAAGCGCGGCGGAAACCCTGCAATGGATCACGGATCGCTTCGCCGGGAAAGCCCCGCCCAGCGACTGCGGCCAGTTGCGATAACACAGAACAGAAATCTGCACGAGCTTCCGGGTCGCGGAAGGCATCAAGAGGAGTGATCGATGGGTAGAAGATTGACGTTCGCGGGCATCGCCGCGCTGGCGCTTGCCGCCACCGGCCTGACTGCCACAGCGGTTTCCGGGCAAGGCGCATCGCAGGGTCGGGATTCGGGAGTGACCATATACCGGGACTCGTTCTATCGCGGCCCTGCCGTGTTCGTCGGCGAGGCCAAGTCGAATCTCGGCCTGGCATGGCCGGTCAATTCGATCCGCGTGTACAGCGGCTCATGGGAACTGTGCTCGCGGGCGAACTATCAAGGCGAATGCCGCACGCTTACGAGGGACACGACAATACTGGGCTCGACCAACCGGGGGATGACCGTCCAGTCCATCCGCCCGTCCGGAGGCGGGCTTATCGGCGTTGAAGCCGACAACAAGATCCTGCGCGGCAGGTTTGCCGAATTCCACACCCAGCCGGAGAGTCGCGGATATCGTATTCCTGCCTGTCCGAGCGGGCGCCCGACATCCAGCTGCACCAAACGCACAGCCGACGCCTATTGCCGCACTGTCGGCTGGGCCCGCTCGGCAAGTTCGGAAAGCGAGACGATCGGGCGGCGCGGCTATCTGGCCGACGTTCTGTGCGAAAACAACAAGGGCTGAAGGAGGAAGGAAGATGAAAAATTTCGTCAGGATCACGACGCTGGGCCTCCTCGTTGGCCTCACAGCCGGGTGCATGACGGACAGGCCGGCCCGCACCGGCACGTCCTATTCATGCAGCGCAGGAACGGAATTGCGGGTCGATTATCTCGCCAACGGCGCATTGGTGCGCATCAACGGTGCGCGCGGCATTCCATTCAAACAGACACCCAGCAATTCGGGTGCGGTATATGAAAACGGCGCCATGCGCCTCGCACGGTCAGGCAATACGGTGACCTGGAACACGTCCCAGCGTTCTGCACCCGAGACGTGCCGGGTGGTGAACACCATCAACTGACCTCCTGCGGGTCGACCGGAGTCCACCATCCGGTCGACCCAACCCTTTCAAAATCGGGAAATAACATGCGATACATAGCTTCGACGATAGGTGCCCTGGGTTGCCTCGCAGCCACCGGATGCACGACGATGACCGAACCGCCGGCCATCGAAGAAACGGCCGACAACTGCCCAATTATCGAGAGCAGTTCATGGACGGCGAGCATCAGCCCTGTGCCCGGCGGCGCTGGCAAATCCCAGCTCGCCGTGTCGGGCAAGGTCACCATGCCGACACCGGGATACACATTTGCCTGGGAAGCAGGGCGGCTCGATCGCTCGGCAGTGCCATCCTTTGAGTTGAAATTGCTGACCAATGCGCCGGATGGCATGGTCGCCCAGGTGCTGGATACGCGCGAGGTTTCGTACCAGGGTCCGGCTGCCACGCCCCGTTATCGCTCGATAACGATCACTTGCGACGGGCGCATACTCGGCAGGATCGACAACGTGCAGTAACGGCCGCGTTCGGCAAGCCGCACCATACCGTGCAAGGCAGGGGTGACGGGAACGCGATCAAGCCGCGCGTTCCCGCTCGTGCTTCAGCCCACAACCCCTGCGCTGGCGAGCACGGCCAGCGTCAGCACATCGGGCGCAATCGCGGTCATCGGGGCGATCTGGACCGGCTTTTCCATGCCGATCAGCATCGGGCCGATGGTCGCATCACCGCCCAGCTCGCGCAGCAGCTTGGCCGACAGGTTGGCCGATTGCAGGCCCGGCATGATCAGCACATTGGCCGGGCCGGACAGGCGGCTGAAGGGATACAGCGCCATGACCTTGGGATTGAGCGCGGCATCGGGGGCCATTTCACCCTCATACTCGAAGCCCGGCTCTTCCGCGTCGAGGATCGCCACCGCATCGCGGATATTGGCAAGCCACTGCCCGCTGGGGTTGCCGAAGGTCGAATAGCTGAGAAAGGCGACACGCGGTTCGTGGCCCATGCGGCGGGCGACGGCTGCGGTTTCTTTTGCGATATGTGCCAGCTCGGGTGCTGAGGGACGCTCGTTGATTGTCGTATCGGCGAGGAAGGTCGTGTGGTTCTTGCCGATCATCATATGGATGCCGAAGGGAACCGCATCGGGCTTCGGATCGAGCACCCGGTTCACCTCGCGCACTGTCTGCGAGAAGGTGCGGGTGAGGCCGGAAATCAGCGCATCGCCATGGCCCAGGGCAACCAGCAGCGCGGCGAAGACGTTGCGTTCCTGGTTGACCATCCGGCGCACGTCACGCTCGGTATAACCTTTGCGTTGCAGACGCTTGTAGAGATAATCGACCATTGCGGGGATATGCTGGCTGTCGGCCGAATTCTGGATTTCGAAATCGCCGGGTCGATCGACGCCGAGGATATGCAGCTTGTCGGCAACCGCCTTGGTCCGCCCGACGAGCACCGGGGTGCCGTAACCGAAGTCGCGGAACTGGACGGCGGCGCGCAGCACCACATCCTCTTCCGCTTCGGCGAACACCACCCGCCTCGGGTTGGCACGGGCAATCTCATAGGTATTGGTCAGCACTGCGCTGGTCGGGTTGAGGCGCGCCTTCAGCTCGCGGCGATAGGCATCCATGTCGGCGATAGGGGCCAGCGCAACGCCGGTATCCATCGCTGCCTGCGCCACGGCAGATGAAACCACCTCCATCAGGCGCGGATCGAACGGTGCCGGGATGATGTAGTCGGTGCCGAACTTGTGGTTCTTGCCATAGGCGGCGGCGACTTCATCGGGTACCTGCTCGCGCGCCAGCTCGGCAATCGCGCGGGCTGCGGCGATCTTCATTTCCTCGTTGATCGTGGTCGACTGCACGTCGAGCGCGCCGCGGAAAATGAAGGGGAAGCCGAGGACATTGTTGACCTGGTTGGGGAAGTCCGACCGGCCTGTTGCGACGATGGCATCGGGGCGCACTTCCTTGGCCGCGTCGGGCATGATTTCAGGCACCGGATTGGCCATGGCAAAGATGATCGGCTTGTCCGCCATCTTCTCGACCCAGGCCGGTTTGAGCGCACCCGCTGCGCTGAGGCCGAGGAAGATATCCGCGCCAACCAGTGCTTCTTCGAGCGAGGTGGCGGAGGTCTGCACGGCATGCGCGCTCTTCCACTGGTCCATATTCTCGCGGTCGGGCGTGATCGGGCCGGAACGGTCGCACATGATCACGTTTTCATGCTGCGCGCCCATCGCCTTGACCAGCGCGGTGCAGGCAATTGCAGCCGCGCCGGCACCATTCACGACCACCTTCACCTCGCGGATATCGCGCCCGGTCAGGTAGCAGGCATTGAGCAGCCCGGCGGCGGTGATGATCGCCGTGCCGTGCTGGTCGTCATGCATCACCGGGATATTCATCCGGTCGCGCAAGGCCTGCTCGATGATGAAGCACTCGGGTGCCTTGATGTCTTCAAGGTTGATGCCGCCGAAGCTCGGCTCCATCAGTGCCACCGCTTCGATGAACTTTTCGGGATCTTCGGTGTCGAGCTCGATATCGATCGAGTCGACATCGGCGAAACGCTTGAACAGCACCGCCTTGCCTTCCATCACCGGCTTCGATGCCAGCGCGCCGAGATTGCCGAGGCCAAGAATCGCAGTGCCGTTCGAAATCACCGCGACAAGGTTCGAGCGGGCGGTGTATCGGGCGGCCAGCGCCGGGTCCTCGGCGATGGCTTCGACCGGGGCCGCGACGCCGGGCGAATAGGCGAGGCTGAGGTCGCGCTGGGTCGCCATCGGCTTGGAGGCGATGATCTCGATCTTACCGGGGCGGATCGTCTCGTGGTAAAACAGCGCCTCGCGCGCGGTGAAGGCACCCGGTTTTTCGTCGTCCACACTCGATCCCCTATGGCGGTATTCCGTTACGTCCACTGCGCTTAGCGAAGCCATCGCCCAAGCGATAGGGGAAAGGCGCAGCCGCACCCTTCCCGAATCGCCGCCGCACCGCTTTACCGGAACGCATGGCGGGCAAACCCACCCCGATGATGGAACAGTATCACGGCCTCAAGGCAGAGGCCGAGGGCTGCCTGCTGTTCTATCGCATGGGTGACTTCTTCGAACTGTTTTTCGACGACGCGCGGCAGGCTTCGGCGATCCTCGATATAGCCCTCACCACACGCGGCGAGCATGGTGGCGAGGCGGTGCCGATGTGCGGCGTGCCGGTCCATTCGGCAGAAGGCTATCTCGCACGGCTGATCAAGGCGGGGCAGCGAGTCGCGATTGCCGAGCAGGTCGAAACGCCCGAGGAAGCGAAACAGCGCGCCAAGCGTGAGGGGACACCCGTTTCCAAGGCGCTGGTGAAGCGCGATATCGTGCGCTTTGTCACCGCCGGGACGCTGACCGAAGAGGCGCTGCTCGAACCGCGTCGGGCGAATGTGCTCGCGGCAGTTTGCGAAATGCGCGACGGAATCGGGATCGCCAGCTGCGATATCTCGACCGGGCGGATGGAGCTGGAAAGCACCTCGGCAGGCAATATCGGCGCCGCACTCGCCCGGCTGGGTGCGAGCGAGGTGGTTGCGCCCGAGGGCTGGGCCGGTGTCCCCGATGGCGCAATCGAGCGACCGCGCAGCGACTTTTCGAGCGAGAATGGCGAGCGCCGCCTCAAGGCGATCCACGATGTCGGCACGCTCGATGCGTTCGGCGATTTCGATCGCGCGATGCTTGCAGCGGCAGGCGGGCTCGTCGCCTATCTCGACCATGTCGGGCGCGGCAGCCTGCCGCTGCTCCTGCCACCCGTCGCACGTTCGGGCGAGAACCACATGGCGATGGACGAAGCGACGCGTGCCAGCCTCGAAATCCTCACCTCGCAACAGGGCGGCAGGGCAGGCAGCCTTGTCGCAGCGATCGATCGCTGTTCGACCGGCGCGGGCGCACGACTGCTCGCAGAAGACCTGTCTGCCCCGCTGTGCGATGCCGCCGCGGTCGAGGCTCGACTGCTGTTCGTCCAGTGGTTGCATGACGATCCGCTGCTGCGGGCAGACCTGCGCGAAGTGCTGCGCGCCCTGCCCGATATCGGTCGCGCGCTGGGCCGGGTCGTGGCCGGACGCGGCAGCCCGCGCGATCTCGGCCAGATCCGCGATGGCCTTGGCGAGGCCCGCCGCATCCGCGATTACCTGCACTGCAAGCCGGACCGCCCTGCCCTGCTCGAAAGCCTGCTTCCGGCGATGGGCGGGCACGGCGCGCTGGTCGATCATATGCAACGCGCGCTGGTTGCTGCACCGCCGACCGAGCGACAGAACGGTGGCTATATCGCAGAGGGTTACGACGCCGCGCTCGACGAACTGCGGCAGGTATCGGGCAATGCCCGCCGCGCAATTGCGGCCCTCGAAAGCAAATACCGCGACGAAACCGGCGTCGCCTCGCTCAAGATCAAGCATAACGGCGTGCTCGGCTATTTCATCGAAGTGCCGAGCAAGCATGCCGATGCGCTGATGGCACCCGACAGTGGCTTCACCCATCGCCAGACCATGGCCGGGGCAGTGCGGTTCAATTCGCTGAGCCTGCACGAGGAAGCCGGACGGATCAGTGAGGCGGGGGGGCATGCGCTCGCCGCAGAGGAAATCCATTTCGAGCGGCTGGTTGGCGAAGTCGTTACCGCACGCGAGGGGATTGCCCGGACTGCGGCCGCGCTTGCCCGGATCGATGTTGCCGCCGGGCAGGCCGAACGCGCGGCCGAGGGTGGCTGGTGCCGCCCGGAGGTGGTCGAGGACGGCTGTCTCGACATCGCCGGAGGCAGGCATCCGGTGGTCGAAGCGGCACTGGCATCGAGTGGCGAGCGTTTCGTCGCCAACGATTGCGCACTTTCCTCGCAAGACCGGCTGTGGCTGATCGGCGGACCGAACATGGGCGGCAAGTCGACCTTCCTGCGCCAGAATGCGCTGATCGTATTGCTCGCGCAGGCAGGCGGATTCGTGCCTGCCACCGCAGCCCGGATCGGGCTGGTCGACCGATTGTTCAGCCGTGTCGGCGCGTCGGACAATCTTGCGCGCGGACGCTCCACCTTCATGGTCGAGATGGTCGAGACCGCCGCCATCCTCGCGCAGGCGACCGAACGCAGCTTCGTGATCCTCGACGAGGTCGGACGCGGCACCTCGACTTATGACGGGCTGGCGCTGGCATGGTCGGTGGTTGAGGCGGTGCATGAAACCAACCGCTGCCGCTGCCTGTTCGCGACACACTACCACGAACTCGCCCGCCTCGCCGAAACCTGCGAGGCGCTTTCGCTGCATCATGTTCGCGCGCGCGAGTGGAAAGGCGACCTTGTCCTGCTCCACGAACTGGCCGAGGGGCCTGCGGACCGCAGCTATGGTCTCGCCGTTGCCAAGCTGGCGGGGATCCCCCGGCAGGTCGTGGCTCGGGCCAAATCGGTGCTCGACAAGCTGGAGAAGGGTCGTGCCGAAACCGGTGGCCTCGCGGCGGGGCTGGGCGACCTGCCCCTGTTCGCCGCAGCAGCCCGGCCAGAAGAGGACACAGTCGATGAACTGCGCGAGCGGCTGCAATCCCTCGAACTCGATGCCCTCAGCCCGCGCGAGGCGCTCGACCTGCTCTATGAACTCCAGCGCGACGCCGCGCCTACGGATCCTTAACTTCCTGCGGTTATGGCCCGAGGCACTATGTCATCGGGTTCTTTCGATATGCGGCTGGGTGCCGCCGCCATTGCCGGGCTGGCGCTGATCGGCGCTGCCCTGTTTGCCGATTCGGTCGATGACCGGATGGATTCGAAAGAACTGATGGACGAGATGCGCGACCGGCAGGCGCTGATAGAAGAGCATGGCCCGGTCAACAGCAAGCCCGTGGTTGCGCCGCGACCGGTAGAGCAGGCCGACGCCGTAGAAGTCCGCGCAAGCGACGATGACCTGATCGACAGCGCGCAGGGCCTCGACCCCACCGGGATCGACCCCACAGGCTTCGATCCAACCCCAGAATCCGAGCGCAACTCCTCAGCCGCCGAACCCGTCGCGGAGGTGATAGGGGAACCGGAGCCCATCGAAGTCCGATAGCTTCCCGACGACAGAACCGCGCCCGTCGCTCGGCGACCTATCGCGTCGGGACAGGCATCTCACCCGAATAATCGTAGAATCCCCGGCCCGTCTTGCGGCCCAGCCAGCCGGCCTCGACATATTTCACCAGCAGTGGCGCCGGGCGATACTTGCTGTCGCCGGTGGTGTTGTAGAGCACCTTGACGATGTCGAGGCAGGTGTCCAGCCCGACGAAATCGGCCAGCTGGAGCGGCCCCATCGGATGGTTGAGGCCAAGGCGGCAGCCCTTGTCGATGTCGGCGACATTGGCGGTCGACTGGCCGAGGACGAAGACCGCCTCGTTGATCATCGGCAGCAGGATGCGATTGACCACGAAGCCCGGTTCGTCCTGCGACAGCACCACTTCCTTGCCCAGCCCCTCGGCAAAGGCGACGATTGCATCGGTCGTTCCTTGCGCGGTGGCGAGACCGGGGATCACCTCGATCAGGCCCATCACCGGGACCGGATTGAAGAAGTGGAGGCCGATGAAGCGCGCCGGATCGGGCGCGTAATTCGCCATGCGGGTGATCGGGATCGAGCTGGTGTTCGATGCCATGATCGCATCGGCGCGCAGCACCTTGCCGGCTGCCTCGAAGATCATCTGCTTGATCTCCTCGCGCTCGGTCGCGGCCTCGATGATCAGGTCCGCGTCTGCCATCGGGGCATAGTCGGCGACCGGGGTGATCCGCGCCACGGTCGCTTCGGCATCGGCGATTTCGATCTTGCCCTTGCCGACCAGCTTGCCGAGCCCGGCATCGATCTTGCCCACTGCCTTCTGTGCGAGGTCGAGGCTGACATCGGAGAGCAGCACGTCGAAACCGAAGCTCGCCACCGTCTGGGCAATGCCCGAACCCATCTGGCCTGCGCCGATCACCGCCACCTTTTGCATCGCATCAATTCCTTCGCACTTGCAGCAAAGTGCGCGTGTTAGCGAGCACTGCCCGGCTTGGCTAGCGATTAGCTTCTATCGGTTCGCCCCGGGCACCCACTTCACATCTCGCGCGCCATTTTCGTTGAGCATGCGAGCGAAGACGAAGAGATAGTCCGACAGGCGGTTGATATAGGCGAGCGCAGCCGGGTTGACCGGCTCACCAGCCGCCAGCGCTGTCACCGCACGTTCGGCGCGGCGCACGGTGGCACGGGCGATATGCGCGCGGGCCGCCGTGTCCGATCCACCGGGCAGCACGAAGCTGTCGAGCGGTTCGATATGCTGGTTGAGCGTGTCGATCGCCTGTTCCAGCCATTCGACCTGCGCAGGCACGATGCGGAGCACCATCCCGGACGGAGCGAAATCGTCACCCTCCTTCGCAGGAGTGGCAAGATCTGCGCCCAGATCGAACAGATCGTTCTGGATACGGAACAGGTCACGCGCAAAGTCGCTCGCCGCGAGCATCGCGCCGGCCCAGCCGATCATGCTGTTCGCCTCGTCGACCACACCGATGGCTTCGATCCGCGCCCCGTGCTTGGACGTGCGCGAGCCATCGACCAGCCCGGTCGAACCATCGTCACCTGTGCGGGTGTAGATCTTGTTGAGCTTGACCATCCGGTCTCCCCCCGTTTCGGCTGCGTCAGCCGCGCCCGCCGCCCATGGCGAGCAGGATCGCCACCACCACGATGGCGAGGGCCTGGTATTTGATCCGCGCGAACATCGCCTTGTTCTGCAGCAACTGCATCTCGGTCACGGTCTCGCTATTCCCGCTTTCAAGGTCGATTTTCGTCGTCTTGAGGAAAGCGACGATGCCCTTGATCAGCGAATAGAGCACCATGGCCATCAGGCCGACGAGAATAATGGCGAGGAGGATTTTCATGGCTGTTACCTAGCCCTTCGCGAGAGAGATTCCAATGGGCAGCCGACCGGAGCGCAAGTCTCTCGCCAGTTCGGCCCCGTCCATCCCTGCGGCGCGCAGGTCGGCGAGCGACTGCGACCCGCGCCGCTTGGCCAGTTTGCGCCCGTCTGCATCGAGCAGCAGCCTGTGGTGATGCCACACCGGTACGGGCAGCCCAAGCACCGCCTGCAGCAGGCGGTGAATATGGCTCGCGGCGAACAGGTCCATCCCGCGCGTGACCAGCGTTACGCCATCGGCTGCATCGTCGAGCGTTGCGGCAAGGTGATAGCTCGCCGGATCGTCCTTGCGCACCAGAACCACATCGCCGAGCAGTTCGGGCCGCGCCCGCTGTTCACCTGCGATTTCATCTGTCCACACAAGCGGCCCGGTGCGACGCAGCGCCTCGGCGATATCGAGCCGCCAGACATGCGGCTGCGACGGGTCGATCTCCCTTCCCTTGCAAGTGCCGGGATAGAGCGGACCCTCGGGGCCGGTTGCCCGCGCCGCCGCCTTGATCCCCGCCCGCGTACACACGCAGGGATAGAGCAGCCCCTCCGCGCGCAGCCTGCCGGCAGCTTCGGCATAGCTGGCCAGCCGGGTCGATTGCGCGGGCACTTCCTCCCATTCGAGGCCCAGCCACGCCAGATCGTCGCGAAACGCATCGGCGAGGTCCGCCCTGCTGCGCGCGCCATCGATATCCTCGACCCGCAGCAGGAAGCGCCCGTCGCGCTGCTTCGCCAGGTCATGCGCCACCACCGCCGAGAAGGCATGGCCGAGATGGAGCATCCCGTTGGGGCTCGGGGCAAAGCGGGTGACGGTGTTCATATCCAGGCCCTCCTACCCCGTTCGCCCTGAGCTTGTCGAAGGGCACCGGCACAAGGGTGCTTCGACAAGCTCAGCACGAACGGGCCTTTGGTGTATCGCCATGCCAGCGGCGGATAACCCTGTGGATAGCCTGTCTGTAACAGTCTTGACGCTCTCTCGTGCAAATGCACATTCGGCATCAATCGGGGAGAACAAATGACGTGTTCAAGGCCGAACTGATAGAGCGGGCCGCTACGCTGCGAAGTAGTATGGAGGATCCGACGCGCAATCTTGCGTCGTGCCCCTCCCTTGTCCTCAATGCGGATTACACCCCGCTTTCCTACTACCCGCTCAGCCTGTGGCCGTGGCAGACGGCGATCAAGGCGATCTTCCTCGAACGGGTCGATGTGATCGAGACCTACGACCGGCATGTCCATTCGCCGTCGCTCGACATGAAGATCCCCAGCGTCATTGCGCTGAAGCAATATGTTCGCCCAAGCGAATTTCCCGCCTTCACCCGCTTCAACCTGTTCTTGCGCGACCGCTTCGCCTGCCAGTATTGCGGCGACACGCATCACCTCACCTTCGACCATGTCGTCCCCCGCAGGCTAGGCGGCCGCACGACATGGGAGAACATCGCCACCGCCTGCGCGCCGTGCAACATGAAGAAAGGCGGTCGCACGCCCAAACAGGCCGGGATGCGGCTTTACAACGAGCCGATCCGCCCGACGCACTGGCAGTTGCAACAGCACGGCAAACAATTCCCGCCCAACTACCTCCACGAAACCTGGCGCGACTGGCTCTATTGGGACATCGAACTGGAGGCCTGAGGCACCCGAGTGGAACACCGAAGGGGGTGTTTTGGAAAACCTTTGAGGGCGTGATTTTCACGCGATCGCAGGGGTTTGCGGGCGATTTCGGGGGAGTCTGTGTCACGTTCCGATTTTCCGTCTTGCGTCTGAAGCGAACCATCATCGCGACACTGGCATACCGGCGGGCCTGTAGGACAGTCCAAACCTTGACGACCGGCGGAGTAATTCAGCGCAGTAGGATGACTGAGACAATGGCAGGACAGACTAGGACGCCAACTAGAATCCAGTGCCACCACTTCGGGCTTCGGATTTTCGGCATCGCGCTGGCAACCGCGAATGCCGCGAACGCAAAAACGAGCAATCCAGCGACGATTAGCTTCGACACCTCGTCAGAACGGACGAATTGAAAGAGAACTGCCAAAAGGAGGCAAATCGCTGCACTACAATAGAGAGACCAGCGCAAAAAAAGCGCAGATTCTGTTGTATAATTCGCGACGATTCATGCGATCTCATCCAGGCGCTGTAGAGCCACACCAGACCAGAGGCAATCCAGCGGAAAGCACCTACGTCACCGCCGCCCGCTCACGAAACTCCTCCCGTTCCCACTCGCCGCTCGCCAAAACCTCTGCCAGCGCCTCAACCGCAAGTGCGCAGTCCTCGAAGCTGACATAGGCAGGCGCAAAGCCGAAGCGGAGGATATCGGGCGCGCGGAAATCGCCGATCACGCCGCGTGCGATCAGCGCCTGGCACAGCGCATAGGCTTCTTGGTGACGGAACGACAATTGGCTGCCGCGCCGGAGCGGGTCCACCGGGCTTGCGAGCACCATACTCCCCCTACCCTTCAGGGGAGGGGGCTGGGGGGTGGGGGATGTGGTGTTTACGGGCGTGCTGACTACATCCCCCACTCCCTCCGCGCCTGCGGCGCTCCTCCCTCTCCCCTGAAGGGGGGAGGGGTTTTCGAGCAGTCCGCGTTCTTCCATGCATTGGAGGAAGAATCCGCTCAACGCGCGTGACTTCGCAACCAGCCGATCCATCCCGATATCCGCCATCAGCTCGACCCCGCATTCAAGCGCGGACATGGCCAGCACCGCTGGCGTCCCCGCGAGGAGGCGCGAAACGCCGGGTGCAGGCGCATATTCGTCCGAAAAGGCGAAGGGTGCGGCATGGCCCATCCAGCCGCTGATCGGGTTCACCAGCGCATCGTGGTGCCGCTCGGCAACGAAGGCATAGGCGGGCGCACCGGGGCCTCCGTTGAGGTATTTATAGCCGCAGCCGACGGCCATATCCGCGCCCGCGCCGTTCAGGTCGACCGGCACCGCGCCGCCCGAATGGGACAAGTCCCACAGCACCAGCGCCCCCGCGTCATGCGCCGCCTCGGTCAGCGCCGCCATGTCGAACATTTCGCCGGTCTTGTAGTGGACATGGGTCAGCATCAGCAGCGCGACATCCTCATTGAGAGCGTCGATAATGGCATTGCGCGCAGCCAGTCGCTGCTGCGCGGGGCTGCCCTGCACCATGTAGAGATCGGTCGGGAAATTGCCCGGCTCGCTGAGCACGACATTGCGCCCAGGGCGCATTTTCAGCGCCGCGCCGATCAGTTTCGACAGGTTCACCGACACGCTGTCACAAGCGATCACTTCATGCGCCTGCGCGCCTATCAGCGGCGCGATTTTCCCCCCGACGCGCTGCGGCAGGGCGATCCAGTCGCCGCCATTATCCGTCGGGTTCCAGCTGCGGATAAGATCATGGCCCCATTCGGCATCGACCACCTGCGCCAGCCTTTCGCGCGTTGCCTTGGGCAGCGCGCCGAGCGAGTTGCCGTCGAGATAGACCACACCCCCGGGCAGATCGAACCGCTCGCGATAGTGCGCAATCGGGTCCGCCGTGTCGAGTTCGCGGGCGCGGTCGAGCAGGGTTACCACCTCCGTTCGCCCTGAGCCTGTCGAAGGGTTGCGCGCTGGTGCTTCGACAGGCTCAGCACGAACGAGGGACGGGCGCGGGCGAGCAGACTCATATTGCCGTCCGCACGCTCAGCAATTCGGGGAAGAAGGCGGCCTTCAGCACCCCGGCGAGGTATGGCACGCCAGGCGTGCCGCCGGTGCCGGTCTTGAAGCCGATAATCCGCTCGACCGTCTTGAGATGGCCGAACCGCCAGCGCTGGAAATGGTATTCGAGATCGACCAGCTTTTCCGCCAGTTCATAGAGATCCCAATGCTCTTTGGGGCTGTTGTAGATTTGTGCCCACGCTGCCTCGACTTCGGGCGAATGTTGCCACGGCTCGCCCACCGGACGTTCCAGCACCCCCGCCGGAACATCGAAGCCGCGCCGTGAGAGCAGGCTGATCGTCTCGTGATAGATGCTCGGTCGGGCAAGTTCGGCGCGCAGGGCGGTGGCCACGTCCGGGGTCGCCTCATGCATCGCGATCATCTCCGGCTTCCGCCCGCCGAGGAGGTATTCCATCATCCGGTATTGCGCGCTCTGGAACCCGCTCGACCCGCCCAGATGCGGGCGGATGGTCGAATAATCGTGCGGGGTCATCGTGCTCAGCACGTCCCAGCTCTGGATCAGCTGGCCCTGCGCACGGGCGACACGGGCGAGCATCTTGAACGCAGGCCGCAGCCGGTCGTCGATGATATGCGCGCGCGCCTCGGTCAGTTCGTGAATGCACAGCTTGAGCCACAGCTCGCTCGCCTGGTGGACGATGATGAACAGCATCTCGTCATGCGCATCGGAGGCCGGATGCTGCGCATTGAGGATTCGGTCGAGGTCGAGATAGCTCGAATAGGTAACGTCTTGCGCCATGGCCGCAGCCCTAGCGCGAGTTCGTCTCAAACGAAACTATCCTTCGATCACCCGCGTTGCCGGATGGTGCTTGTCGAGATGCTTCTTCACGATCCGCAAATTGCGCGTGTTGCTGCGGAACAGGAAGTCGGCCGCATCGCCCACCACCGGCACCACGCCCAGCGCGGCATCGAGGCCGACATTGCCCATCATCCGCCAGATCTTCCACCGCGGCATGTCGAGATTGCGCGCTTCCCACACGATCCATGCGCCCATCGCGGTGGTCACGATCTCGCCCAGCACCGGCACCAGCCCGACAATCGCATCGAGCCCGATCGGGAAATTCACCCCCGGAATGCGGAAACTGCGTTCGAGCAGGATCTCCATCGCCTCGATCCGCTTGCGGATCGATTGCGGATCGGTCCCGGTGGGCAGTTCGAAACCCATGGCTTCCAGCCTCTGGGGTGCAGGCATGCGACTCTCCTGTTGCGGGGGCCGCGAAGGGCCTCCTTCCCCTAGATGGGGCGCATTGCGAGCGGGAACAAGGGATGAAAGCCCGTGCGGTTCGCCTCGAACCCGTCGACCCCGCTGCGCACCAGCGACCAGCGTATCGGCGTGCCAAGCGGGATATAGGTGTTGCGATCGAGCAGGATCGCCTCCGCTTCGGCGAGCAGTTTCGCGCGTTCGGCGGGATCGGCCTCGATCAGCGAGGCAATCACCGCCAGGTCCGCATCGCGCGAACACAGGAGGCGCGCGACCCGGCAATTGAACTGGTTGAGGAACCAGCGCCGGTCGGCATAACGCGCCACCCGGTCGAACAGCGCAAGATCGGCGTCGGCCGCTTTCTCCACCCGCACCAGCGTGACCCCGATCTTGCCGAAATCTTCCGCCAGCGCGCCGAACACGCGATCGCTGCCCGGCCCTTCCGGCAGGACTATGGCAAGCCGCGCGGGTTTGCCGCTGGCCGATTGCCACGCTGCGATCCTGCGGGCCGCCTCGGTCTGGCGCTGGTCGATGGCGAGCGCAGCCCATCGTTCATTGGGCACGGCATCGTCGACCCCTGCGAGGTAGGGAACAATCCGCGTCGACGGCTGCCATTGGCCGAGGTTGAGCGTCTCGAACAGCTCGCCCCGGTCGATGGCCATTGCCAGCGCCTCACGCTGGGCACTCGCCTCGAGCAGCCCCTCGGTGCGCAGCACTTGCAGGCCGAGCAGGCCGACAACCGGGTCGACCCGGATCGTCCCGCGCGACAGCGGGCCAAGATCGGCCAATGGCAGGCTCTGGATCCTGCCACCCAGCACGACATCCGCGTCACCCTGCTCGAATGCCTTGACCGCTGCGGCAGCATCATAGGCCCGCAGCTTCACCGGCCGGACGGATTCTTCCCAATATTCGATGCTCGGCAAGCCGCGCTGCGCCGGGGGGATCGCCGCAAGCGTGACAAGGCCACCCTCTTCGGCGGCGCGCATCGGGCCCATCCCGCGATCGCGCTGGAGCAGGCCGAGTTCGGGCTGCGCCAACAGTGCGAGGAATTCCGCCATCGGGTGCTTGAGCCGAATCTCGACCACCCGGCCCGCCATCGCGCGGACATCGGCGATGATATCAATGTCGTAACCCAGCGAAGTCCCGTCGACCGCAGCAAGCGCGCGGTCGAACTCGCGCTTGACGCTGCCGGCGGTCACGGCCTGCCCGTCGGGCCAGGTGGAATCGCGCAGGCGGAAGATATAGCTCAGCCCGTCATCGGTAACGATCCAGCGTTCCGCAAGCGCAGGCACGACATCGCCATTGGCATCGAACGCGACCAGCCCTTCGGCCGTCGCCTCACGCACATGCTGCGCAGCAGGTGAAAGCCTCACGCCGGTCTGGCGCACGTCCCCCGGATTTCCGATGAAAGCGATATCGACATCGTCTTCGCCCTCGGCAAAGCCGCAGGCGGACAGCGCAAGCGCCAGAAAGCTGGAAAAACAGAATCGCAGGCGCCGGTCCATCCGCGACGCCTAGCAGCTTGCCAGCGCGCGGTCAGCGCGAAAGATCAGATGTTGCGCAGCTTGACGCGGTCGACATCGGCACCGGGCGGAAGGATCGAAGACGGTCGCGCAAAGCGGGGCGTCTCGAATGTGGACGGCTTGCCTTCGGGTGCCCGCGCCAGTTTCGGATCGATTTCGCAGCCGAACGCAATGCCGAAGCGCGAATCCTGAACCCAGGCCACCGTGCCGTCTACCCAGCCGATATTGCGCAGGTTGACGGCAACATTCGCCCCGCGCTCAACCCTGGGTCCGCCCTCGGCCATCATGCCCCCGCCAGACAGGTTGCGCACCTTGACCCGGTCCGGGCTCACCTCGCCGCCGACTTTCACATCGGCCAGCAGGAACAGGCTGTCGCGCGAGATATGACGGGTATCGATTGCGGACATTTCGGCCTGTGTTCCCTCAAAGGTAAAATCAACTGGAGCGACCAAGGCGTCGCACTCACCCGCATTAGCCCGAAATTGGCTAATGAAGGTTTAAGCGTTTTACATTTCGGTCGGGCTTCCAACCGCGCGGCAGAGGCGCAATTTCAGTCGTCGCGGGAGATTTTTTCGCGCCGTTCATGCGCTTCCTGCGCTTCGACCGTCATGGTCGCGACCGGGCGGGCGATCAGCCGGCGCAGGCCGATCGGATCGCCGGTGACTTCGCAATAGCCATATTCGCCCGCATCGATCCGGCGCAGGGCAGCATCGATCTTTGACGTGAGCTTGCGCTGGCGATCACGCGTGCGCAATTCGATGCTCCAGTCGGTTTCACTGGATGCACGATCGTTGAGATCGGGTTCGCGGATCGGCCCGTCCTGCAGCGATTGCAGCGTTGCCGATGATGCCGTGTGGATCGATTTCTTCCATTCGAGCAAAAGCATGCGAAAATAATTCAGCTGCTTTTCGCTCATATAAGCCTCGTCATCCGACGGGACATAGTCCGGCTCGAGCACGGCCTTGACCTGCTTCAGGGCGTCTGTGTCTTCGAATGCCGCGCTGGCCATTTTATCCTCGATACCTAATCCTGTTTTATCAACGGATTACCGGACAATCGGCCGGAATCTTCCGGTCTCCCTGCCCCGTGGCTTGGCGCGCCTATAGAAGCGCGCACTTGCGCATACAAGCGGCAATCCAACGCGCGGCCAATACGGTCCACAGTCTGAAGGCCAGCCGAACGGAAATGCACCCTCCCCGACAGGATTTTACGCGCCGCGTTAACCATTTGTTGACCATGTTCTGCGGAAAACCCGTGTCAGGCGATGGCAGGGGGCTGTCGCGAGTTTGGGGGTTAACACGATGAAGCTTACTCCGATCGACGGTGGCATGGCCATCGAAGCAGACAACAAGACGACCGACCTGCTGGTCGCCCAATGCCTCGCCGCTGCCGCGCAGGGCGATATCAACGCCTATTTCGATCTCGGGGTCGCCTATTCGACCGGCAGCCATGGCGCGCCTTGCGACCTGATCGAAGCGCATAAATGGTTCAACCTTGCCGCGTCGCAAGGGCATGATGAAGCCAGCTGGTGCCGCGCCGACATTTCGGAAGAGATGACCGCCCGCGAGATCGCCGAAGCCCAACGCCGTGCGCGCCAGTGGCTGTCGGACACGGCCCGCAAGGTCGCCTGAAACGGCTATCCTTTCCTGAACGGCGTTCGCCGTTCGAGATAGTTGCGGTCCTGCGCCACGCCCTGGCGTTCACGCTCGAGGAAATCGGCCACCGCCTCGCGAAAACCCAGATCGGCGATCCAGTGCGCCGACCATGTCTCAACCGGTTCATAGCCCCGCGCCAGCTTATGGCCGCCCTGCGCCCCCGCCTCGACCCGCGAGAGGCCTCGCTCGATCGCCGCATCGATCGCCTGATAGTAACACAGCTCGAAATGCAGGAACCGCTTGTCGCGGCTGCACCCCCAATAGCGGCCATATAGCGCATCCGGCCCGATGAAATTGAGCGCACCGGCAATCGCCTCACCATCCTCATACGCGAGCACCAGCAGCATCTGGTCGCCCATTCGCGCTCCCAACAGGTCGAAGGCCTCGCGCGTCAGGTAGGGCGAGCCCCATTTGCGCGCGCCGGTGTCCTGGTAGAACAGCCAGAACACATCCCAGTGTTCGGGTCGGATATCGCCGCCGGAAAGCCGGACGATCTCGACCCCATCCTGCGCTGCCGCACGTTCCTTGCGCAATGTGCGGCGCTTGCGCGAGGCGAGTTCGCCGAGAAAATCGTCGAAGCTGGCATAGCCGCGATTGGTCCAGTGGAACTGGATATCGCTGCGCAGCATCCACCCTGCCTGCTCGAACAGCGGCAGCTGCGCCGGATCGACGAAGGTTGCGTGGGCGGAGGAAAAGCCGTTGCCCCGGCAGAGTTGCTCGGCAGCGGCCAGCAGCGGAGTTGCCAGCGCCTCGTCCGCCAGCAGCAGGCGCGGGCCGGTGGCCGGGGTAAAGGGTGCAGCGATCTGCAGCTTGGGGTAATATTCCCCGCCTGCCCGCTCATAAGCATCGGCCCAAGCGTGGTCGAAGACATATTCGCCCTGGCTGTGGCCCTTGAGATAAGACGGCATGGCGGCCGCCAGCCGCCCATCGGCACCTTCGATCACGATCGGTGCAGCCTGCCAGCCGGTACCGGGGCCAACGCTGCCCGAATCCTCCAGCGCCGTGAGGAAATCATGCGACACGAACGGATTGCCGCCCGCCAGCGCATCCCACTGGTCTTTCGGCAAGGCCCCGACCGACCCGGCAACCTTGGCGATCAGTGCATCATCGCTCACAAGAGCGCCTCGCCCTCCAGTATGGGGGCATCGGTGTTCTCGAATGCAACCTGCGCCAGCTCGGGCGAGCGCACAGTCCAGGTCAGCAGGGGCAATCCGCGCTTGCGCTGTGCCGCCGCAAACGGGCTGGGCAAATCGCGCACATCGTAGGCGAGGAAATCGGGCCGCGCCTGCCATAGCGAAAGCTTGCGCTTTACCTTGCCAATCACGCCCTTCTCACCCTCTTCGGTCACCACCAGCCCGCGCACGGTGCGCGGCGAGTGGACCGAGAACCAGCGCGACACACGCGGATCGAAACTCATCACCGCATGATGTCCCTGATAGCCTTCAAGCGCGCGACGCACGGCGAGGCAAAGCGGGCGCACACGCCGGTCGTGCCTGGACTTGATCTCGATCAGCAGCGGCACGCGCCCGCCGACCTGCTCAAGCAGCCGCTCAAGACTGGGTATCCGGTCGCCATTGCCCTTCAGCCCGACCTCGGCCAGTTCGGCCACGGTCAGCTTCTCTACCGGCCCCTTGCGCTCGGTCAGCCGGTCAAGCTCCCAGTCGTGGAACACAACTGCGCCGCTGTCTGCCGTGCGCTGGACATCGCATTCGATCCCCATCCCGCGCCCGATCGCCTCGGCAAAGGCCGAGGGCGAGTTCTCCGGCGTGCCGGGCGTATGCAGCCCGCGATGGGCATAGTCCCATTCCGCCAGCCATTTCACCCTTGCCGCGCGCGGGGGCGGCGAGCGCCAGTTATCAATCCATGTCGACAGCAAGGATCGCATCCACTTCGACTGCGGCGCCAAGCGGAAGCACCGGGACGCCGACCGCGCTGCGCGCATGCTTGCCTGCATCACCGAACACTTCGACCATCAGGTCCGACGTACCGTTGACCACCGCCGGCTGGCCGGTGAAGTCAGCTGTCGAACTGACGAAACCGCCGAGCTTGACCACCCGGCGCACCTTTTCCAGCACACCGGCCTTCTTCAGCTGCGCAAGGATCATCAGCCCGCAGGCACGCGCTGCCACCTGCCCCTCTTCGGGCGAGACATTCTCGCCCAGCCGCCCGGTAACCAGCTTGCCATCGATGAAAGGCAGCTGGCCCGAGACATAGGCAAAGCCGCCCTCGATCACGACAGGCACGTAGCTGGCCACCGGGGCCGCCGCTTCGGGCAGGTCGATCCCCAGTTGGGCAAGGCGGGCTTCGATAGTCATGGCTTCTCCATTTCGCTGTTCTCGCCATGCAGCGTGTCGAGCAGCCACGGCAGTGCTTCATCCCAGCTGTCGATCCGCGCATCGGCGTGGCCAGCCTTATGCGCGCAATCGATATGCGGCGCCAACAGGGGTTCGCCGCAGAAATGCAGCGTGGTGATATCGGATATTGTTTCCCGCGCCGAACGGTGATGCTGGGCGAGGTCATCGATGAAGACCGCGCGGCTGGGCGCATATTCCTCGACAATGGCTTTGAGCGCAGGACCTTTCGGCCCCTGATTGGTGAACACCCGCGCATCGAGGCCATGGTCGAGCAACTGCTTCGCGCGCCCTTCCTGATGCTTGTCGAGCAGGTTGGTCAGGATCACCACATCGGCATGTTCGGACAGGCGGTTCATCGCCGCGACCGACCCGGCAATCGGCAGCTGGCGGTGCATTTCCGTATCGAAGAATTCGCGCAGCACCAGCCAGATATCTTTCGGTTCCAGCGGCTCGCCGCTTTCCTGCCAGCGCAGCGCCTGCGAGAAATCGTTGGTGCCCATGTGGAAATCGACCCCGCGCGCCTCGCCCAGCCAGTCGCGAAAGGGGGCGACCATATGCAGCAGCACCTCATCGCAATCGGATATTACCAGTGGGCGACTCATCGCGATAACAACTCCTGTGCGGCGACCAGTGCCGCAGGATCAACCTGTAGCGCCTCTGCCGCCTTTACAAGGTCGGGCTCGTAACGCGCGAGAAATTCGAGCACGGCACAAAGCGTTGCCGGCTCGCTCAGATTGTCGCGCAGGACATCGGGTGTCAGCCCGGTCAGGGCCAGCAGCCGCTCCGCCCGATCGGCATCGCCCAGCACCCAGCCCAGCGCCGACAGCGCCAGCGTTTCGGCGTCCTGCCGCGTCAGCGCAGCCGATCGTTTGGGGGATTTGACGAAGCCTGGAATTGTCAGCGTCCTGCCGGAAACATAAGGGGGGTGCACATGCAAGCGGAGCAATCCTAGTGGCAAAGCGAATCCTCGTTGTCGAGGACAACGATCTCAACCGGAAGCTGTTTTGCGATGTGCTGAAGGCGAACGGCTTCGAGGTCGAGCCGGTGGCCGATGGCGAGCTGGCACTGAACGCCGCGCGCGCATTCGCCCCGGACCTCGCGATCATGGATATCCAGCTGCCCAATATCTCCGGCCTCGACCTGATCGCCGCGATGAAGCGCGATGCCTCGCTATGCGACGTCCCGGTGCTGGCAGTAACCGCCTATGCCGGCAAGGGCGACGAAGAACGCATCCGCGATGCGGGCGCTGCGGATTACCTGTCGAAACCGGTGTCGATCATGCCGTTCATGGCGGCGGTGAAGAAGCTGCTTGATCAGGCGCCCCAGTAGGGCAGGCTCATCTCGATCCCGAAAGCGATCACGGTGACAATCAGCCCGGTGATGAAAATCTGGTAAGCATAGCCGAGGAACTTATACTTCTTGCGCTGGAGGACCTGACCGTTCTGGTAAATATCGCGCAGCATCGCGCGGAAGGTCTTTTCGTCGGTTTCCAGCTGTTTGAGCACGCGCTGCTTCCATTCCTCCTCCTCCTCGTCGAAGAAGTGGCCGAAGAACAACTCGTTGCGCTTGTCTTCCGGGATGTTCACCTGTTTGGTCGATGGCAGCACAGCCATCACCGCGCAGAGCGAGCTGGCGAAGGCGAACACGGCGAGGATCGCCAGCGACCACGGCAGTTCGCCATTGAGCGACCGGCTGACCGAGATCGAGAACACCAGGAAAGTCGCGCCCATCAGGATCGAGGCCTTCTGGTCGGCCATTTGCGACAGTTTGAGCGTGTTGTTCTGCGTCGTGCGGACGAGGTGGATCGCGTGGTTCGAATAGGTCACCGGCTTGGGCGAAGGGCGCGATGGTTCCCTGGGTACAGCCGCACTCTCCGACGCTGGTGCCGAGGTTCCTTTATCCTGTTCCGCCATCGAATTGTCCCCTGCTTCGCGCAAAATCATGCCCGGCCCGCCGAACCTGCCATTGCCGCTGCGGCTTGACAAGCGAGCGCAACTCCCGCTTTTCGCGTCCCATCCCGAGGTGATGCCAACGCATCGCCGCATACAGATTGGAATTAGTCCCTATGGATCGCGCCGAAGTCGACACCAGCATCCGCTCGCTGATCGAACCCTTCAACAAGAAGGAAGTCGAATTGTCCGACGACACCACCTTTGCCGGCGACCTCGAGTTCGATAGCCTGACGGTGATGGATTTCGTCGCCGCGATCGAAGACGAGTTCGACATTATCATCAGCATGAACCAGCAGGCCGAAATCGAGAATTACGGCCAGCTCGTCGATGCGGTTACCAAGCTGCAGGGAAGCTGAAACCCATCCCTTCGCCGTTCGTCCTGAGCCTGTCGAAGGACGCAAGCGCGGCGCCAATGTGCTTCGACAGGCTCAGCACGAACGGAATTGAGATATGAGCGAAGGTGTGATGCAACCCGACCAGCCGGTCGACCAGGAAGGCGGCGAGAAGGACCTTTTCTCCAAGTTCGACGACATCATCAACCTGCGTGAAGGGCTGCTCGCCAGCGGGCAGGAAGATCCGTTCAGCCTGGTGATGGAAAAGGTGCTCAGCCCCACCCGCGCGATCTGCAACGGGCGCGACACCATCCTGCTCGGCACCTATAACTATATGGGCATGACCTTCGACCCCGACGTGGTCGAGGCGGGCAAGCAGGCGCTGGCCGATTTCGGCAGCGGCACCACCGGCAGCCGCGTTTTGAACGGCACCTATCAGGGCCACAAGGAATGCGAAGACGCGCTGCGCGAATTTTACGACATGGATCACGCGATGGTCTTCTCGACCGGCTACCAGGCCAATCTCGGGATCATCAGCACCATCGCGGGCAAGGGCGATTACATCGTCCTCGACATCGATAGCCACGCCAGCATCTGGGATGGCTGCGCGATGGGCAATGCCGAAGTCGTGCCGTTCAGGCACAACGATATCGAGGCAATGGAAAAGCGCCTGCGCCGCATTCCTGAGGGCGCGGGCAAGCTGGTCGTGCTCGAAGGCGTCTATTCGATGCTCGGCGATATCGCCCCGCTCGCCGAAATGGTCGCCGTGGCCAAGAAATACGGCGCGATGGTGCTGGTCGACGAAGCGCATTCGATGGGCTTTATCGGCGAGCACGGGCGCGGCGTGGTCGAACAGGCAGGCGTGATCGACGATGTCGATTTCATCATCGGAACCTTCTCGAAGAGCGTCGGCACAGTCGGCGGTTTCTGCGTATCGAACCACCCCAAGTTCGAGATCATGCGGCTGGTCTGCCGCCCCTATGTGTTCACCGCCTCGCTGCCGCCCAGCGTGGTGGCAACCGCCGCAACCTCGATCCGCAAGCTGATGCACGGTTCGAACAAGCGGGCGCATCTGTGGGAAAATTCCAAGAACCTGCACAAGGGGCTGACCGATCTCGGATTCCAGCTCGGCACAGAAGAGCCGCAAAGCGCAATCATCGCAGTGATCATGCCCGACCTCGAAAAGGGTGCCGCGATGTGGGAGGCGCTTTTGAAGGAAGGCCTCTACGTCAACCTCGCCCGCCCGCCGGCAACACCCGCCAACATGACCCTGTTGCGCTGCTCGCTGTGCGCAGAGCATTCGGAGGAAGAGGTGCGAACCATCCTCGGCATGTTCGAACGTGCGGGGAAAGCGGTGGGGATCATCTGATCCGGAAACGAGGCGGCCGGGGGCCTCTCCCTTCCCCCGGCCGCAGCCCCCTCGCAGCGGGGGCCAATGCGTATTGCCCTCAAGCTTCAGGCGGTCGTTGTCGCCGCTTCCTCGGTCGGCTCCGCCGTTTCCGGAATTCGGCCGAACAGCGGCCATGCGAGCTGTTCGCCGAGCGATGTTTCAGGCAGGTTCTCGACGCCGTAATTCACCGGGAAGCTGCGGGTGATCTTGGCGGTGCCGAACAGCACATCCCAGAAGAACAGCAGGTTGCCGTAATTGCCCTTGTAATTGACCGCCGGATCATCGGCATGGCGGCCATGATGGGCGTGGTGGGTGGCCGGGGTCGAGATCGTCCGTTCGACCACCCACATCAGGGGGGAAAGCCATTTGATTTTGTATAGCGGCTTGTCCCATGCGACGTCCGAATGGGCGCCGATGATTACGAGAAGTTTTACAACGATATAGCCCGCGTAAACCCACCCCAGGCCGAGATAGATCAGCACGCCCGAAAGCCAGATCCCCGGCATCATCGCATAGTAGAACAGGTTGTTCCGGTACACGAGCCGCACGCTCATATAGCGCGCGTTATGATGCGCACGATGAAGGTTGTAGAGCCACTTGGTCGAATGGCTCGCGCGGTGCCACCAGTACTGCATCATGTCGTCGCAAATGAGGAACAGGCCGATTGCGGCAAAGACATTGAGATCGGACAGCGCACCGGCATATTGCGGGGCGATCCAGCCGGCGAGTGCTGCGGAGGTAAACAGTACCGCCGGCTGAGTCAGGCCGAGCAGCACGACTGTGCTGACCAGCTCGACAATTCCGTCGTCGCGCGTCTGTTCGGGCTTGCTGAGCAGGTTCGAGCGCCACAGCTCAAGCAGGATGAAACCAAGGTAGATCGCAAGGATCGCGATAGTCGATGCAGGCATGGTCCTCTCCCAAGGGCCGTTCTTGTCGACTCGGCTTCTACGCGATAGGAATCGCGAAGAATGTCAAATAGCTTACATTTGAATCGACGCTCGATCCATTCGCCCATGCTGTTCGCCAGCCTGCCGCAGGATGTGCAGGACCTGTTGCTGGCGCAAGCGGCAGAGCACCGCTTTGCCGATGGGCAGCGGATCCAGTATCGCGGCGACAATGCGGATGGCTTCTGGCTGATCGTCGAGGGTTCCGTTTCGGTCGGACAGTTCCTGGCCGACGGGGAGTTTCGCGGCATGGCCTTGCTCGGGCCGGGCGATTCCTATGGCGAACTGGCCCTGTTCGCGCACCGGCCCCGCGTGGTCGACGCCGTTTCCCGCGGGGACAGCAGGCTGCGCCTCATCCGCTCGACCCTGTTCGAGCAGGCAATCGCCGGGCGTCCCGATGCCATGCGCCCGATGCTCGGCGCGCTGGCCGGGCAGCTGCAGGAAATGCTCGAAGTGATCGGCGGGCTGCGCAAGGGCACCAGCCGCGCAAGGGTGGCGGGGATGCTGGCCACCCTCGCACGCGATCAGGAACCGCCGGTCGAGATCGACATCACACAGGAAGAGCTTGCCGAACTGCTCGGCCTCAGCCGTGCAACCGCCAATGGCGCGCTGCGCGAGCTTGCGAAGAATGGGATGATCGAACGGCGTTACGGCAAAATCGTGGTCCGCGACCCCGACGCATTGCGGCTGCTTGCGCTCGCCTGATCAGCCGGTGACCGCCGGTGCCTCGGCACAGACCCCGGCATCCTCATCGCCACCCTCGATCAGCGTCACCGCCGCGAAACCGGCGATCACCAGCACGATGAAACCCGCCGTCACAAGACCCAGATATTTGTCGATGAACCGCTTGATCGGTGCCCCGAACAGGCGGAACAGCACGCCCACGATCATGAAGCTGATTGCCCGGCTGACGAGGCTGCCGACGATGAACAGGCCAAGGTTCATCCCCATGAACCCGGCGGTGATCGTCAGCAGCTTGAACGGGATCGGCGTCGCGCCCTTGGCAACGAACAGCCAGAAGCCGTATTCGTTGAGGTAACACACCGCCTGCGGGAAGCTTTCGGTCAGGCCGAGCCAGGCGAGCAGCTGCGTGCCGATCGTATCGTAAAGCCCCCAGCCGATCGCATAGCCAAGCATCCCGCCCGCGACCGAAGCGATCGTCGCGACCATGGCAAAACGGATCGCCTTCTTCGGTTCGGCAAGGCACATCAGCCCGAGCAGCGGATGCGGCGGAATGGGGAAGAAGCTCGCCTCCATGAAGGCGAACAGCGCCAGCCACCACACCGCATGCGGGTGCGCGGCCTTTTCCATCGTCCAGTTATACAGGCCGCGCAGCGGTTTCATCATGGGGGAAGCGATCCGTGAAGCGTTGTGCGGCGATTACGGCAGGTCGCTGCAAGGCGCAACCCGGCACCCGGAGTGTAGAAAAATAACCTATTTGGCACTTTTGTATTGACATCGTCACACTCTTTGGTTAGGGAAACGGAACATCGCGATAAACCGATTCGAAACGGGCGGACGCCGCAAGGGCGCTTCCGCCCGCTTTGCGTTGGCCGGTCGCACAACGGGATGAGGAGTTGAGCGATGAGCGCACAGGCTGCCGAACAGCTGGCATGGGAAGACGATTTTTTCGACGCGGTTGCCACCCACGGGATGATCAGCCGCGCGATCCGGGCAGCCGGGCGGACGACCGGTGCGGTCTATGGCCGCAAGCGGACCTGCCCCGAATTCGCGCATCGGCTCGATCAGGCGTTGCGCGCGTTCAACGATCGTGAGGTCGAAGCGGGCCAGCAGCCTGAGACAGCCAACGCGCCGAAACGGCAGTGGAAAACCACCTTCCTCAACGCGCTGGTCGAGACATCCTGCGTGCGGCAATCGGCCCGCTGCGCCAATATCTCCCCGCGCGAAGTCTATGCCGCGCGCCGCAAGGACGAACAATTCGCGCGCGACTGGCGTGCCGCGCTGGTCGAAGGTTACCAGAATCTCGAACTGGAAATGCTGGCCCGCCTGCGGGCGGGCGAGCCGAAGGACGGCCCGCGTTTCGACAATGGCGCTGCGCTGCGCCTGCTTGCGCTGCATCACGCAACGATGCAGCAGGCCCACGCCCAGCAGCGCAACCTCGACGTCGTCGCGGCGCGCAAGCTGATCGAAGAGAAGCTGGAAGGGCTGCGCCAGCGGGTGCTGGCCCGGCGCGCAACCGATGGCGACAGCGTCCAGTGAGCGGCGATAAAGCGGCGGAAGACGATCCGCCGGAAGGGCCGCTCGACTTCGTGATCAAGGTGCTGCCAGAGGATATCGCGGCCGAACTCAAGACACTGGGAGAGGCAGAAGCAAATGCCGTCGTGGCGATGTGGGAAGGTCACTTCCCGCTCAAAGCCCACCCCGGCCAGACCGAACCCGATGGCGACTGGCAGGTATGGATGGTGATGGGCGGGCGCGGCTTCGGCAAGACGCGCGCAGGGGCCGAATGGGTCCGCACTATCGCCGAGGGCGATATGTTCGCGCGCATCGCGCTGGTCGGCGCGACATTGGGCGAGGCACGCAGCGTGATGGTGGAAGGCGAAAGCGGGCTGATTTCGATTTCACCGCCGGAAAACCGCCCGACCTTCGAGCCTTCGCTCCACCGGTTGCGCTGGCCCAACGGGGCGCAGGCCTTCCTCTATTCGACGGCCGAGCCGGAGTCCTTGCGCGGTCCGCAGCACAGCCACGCCTCCCGGCCAGTCCCAAAAGGAGTATTTCGTCAATCAGGCGCACGTCCTGTCTGATTTCCTGCACCACCGGGCTGTGCTGGCGGAGGCGGGCACACCGCCCGCCGATCCCGTCGACGGCGAGCTGTGGCTGGTCGCCAGCGGTGCGACAGGCGAATGGGGCATGCACGACGGCGAGCTTGCGGGATGGAACGGCAGCGAATGGCTGTTCATCGCGCCGCACGAAGGAATGCAGGTCTTCGATCGAGCCGCCGGCCAGTTGCGCCTGTACCGGGGCGGCTGGCACTCACCCTTGCCCCCGGCCCAGGTCAACGGCGGCGCAGCGCCGGATATCGAATTGCGCGCCGCTTTTACATCTCTGGTTGAAGCCCTTGGCGAAGCTGGCATTTTTCCCGTAACACAATAGGAACAATTGGCTGCCATCGCCGTTTGGGACTGACAGGAGTATGATTCGGGCAAAAAAATGCCGCCAACGCCGCCAAGAGCGACATTCTTGCAACAGTTTCGCGGCATTGGCGCTTGCCTCTCACGAATGGAAAAGTTAGAAAACAACCAATCGGTGGCTCAAATTTCGCTAAAAAGGGGAAATACATAATGCGGAAACTCGTCATTGGCATGGCGATGGCCTCGACGGCCCTTGCTACGCCTGCCCTCGCCCGTGACGGTCAATGGTATGTCGAGCTCGGCGGTGGCCCGATGATCATCCAGGATACCGACTTCGATGTTAATGACGGTGCCGGCACCATTAAGGTCGACACCAAGGAAGGTTACGACTTCGGCGGTATCGTTGGTTATGACTTCGGTGCCTTTCGTCTCGAAGCTGAGGCCAGTTGGCGCGAGGGCGATGTTGATGCGCTTGCAGCCGACGCGGTTGGCTTCCCGCGTATTCCTGCTGGTCCGAACAGCTCGAGCACAACTGCAGCGGCCGTCGTTGATGCAGCTGGTGACGTCAATGCGCTTAGCTTCATGGTCAACGGTCTGTTCGACTTCGGTCCCGACGACGGCCTGCAGGGGTTCTTCGGTGGGGGTGTTGGCGTAGCGCGTACTGATATTCATGCTTATAGGGCAACCACCGAGCCGGACGTCTACGACGATTCGAGCAGCGGCCTGGCATGGCAGCTCCTCGCCGGTGTTCGCGCACCGCTGAGCGACAGCTGGGATGCCGGCCTGCGTTATCGCATGTTCACTGCCGAGAATGTCGACATTGTCGATTCGCTCGGTCGCTCGAACGAAGGCAAGCTGCGCACGCACTCGATCCTCGGTACGCTGACCTACAACTTCGGTGGTGAGCCGGCTCCGGAATACACCTGCTGGAACGGTTCGACGGTGAGCGACCTGGCCCTGTGCCCGGCCAAGCCGATCGAAAAGCCGCCGGTTACGCCGACCCAGACCTGCTGGAACGGTGCAGTGATCCCGGCAACGGCGACCTGCCCGAAGAAGCCGGAACCGTGCAAGACCGGCCCGTACATCGTGTTCTTCGAGTGGGACAAGTCGGACATCACGCCTGACGCAGCGACCATCCTGAACAACGCTGTTTCGCAGTATGCAAACTGCGGTACCGCAGCTGTGATGCTCGCCGGCCACGCCGACGCATCGGGCTCGAAGACCTACAATGTCGGCCTGTCCGAACGTCGTAACGAATCGGTCCGTGCATATCTGAACAGCCGCGGCATTCCTGACGCACGCATCTCGAGCGAAGCGTTCGGTGAAAGCCAGCTGCGCGTTCCGACCGACGACGGTGTTCGCGAACTGCAGAACCGTCGCGTGGAAGTGTCTTACGGCCCGAACGCCGGCATGTAATTCACCCGCTCAGCGGAAGATTGAAGAGGGGCCGGAGCAATCCGGCCCCTTTTTCGTTGGTCTCATATCGTCGATTGCATATCGTCGATTGGTGGTGGCCAGGCACGTTTCCCGGCCTACTATACACCGGCCAACCGCAGCACGGAGGAAACCATGCCAAGCCATCGAAACCTGTTCATCGCGCTGCCAATCGCGGCCCTTTCCTTCGCGATGCTGCCATCCTGCGAGACATTGCAAGACCTACCGACCGAACGAATCGCATCGACCCGCCTGACATTGGCCAACGGCGTTCCAGCCGGGACCGCACAATTGCTGGCCAGTGGCGAGCGAATCACACTAACGGTCGTGGCGACCGGTATGGCGCCGGGCGAACATGGCCTGCACCTTCACCAGACAGGCGAATGCAAACGACCCGACTTCACCTCTGCAGGCGGACATCTCAATCCCGGGAGCAAGACCCACGGCAGCCTGAGCGCTGGCGGCGCCCATCTCGGCGACCTGCCGAACCTTGTCATCGGCAATGGCGGGACCGGGACGCTGACCGTCGACATCATGGCAACCCGCGACGAGGCGCTGGCCGCGATTTTCGATTCGGACGGGACGGCAGTCGTGGTCCATGCCGGCGCGGACGATTACAAGACCGATCCGTCAGGCGACGCCGGATCGCGCATCGCCTGCGGTGTCCTCAACTCTGCCGAATAGGGCTCACCCGGCGTTGCGTGCGCGCTCCTCAATCGTCGCTTCGGCCGCCGGAAGCGAGCGATAGGCGTATACCAGCAGCGCGAGCGATATCGGTGCAACGGCGATGATGGACAGCACCCCAACCCGCATACTGCCCGTCAGGTCGGAAATCTGCCCGACCATATAGGGGCCGAAGGCAAGGCCGACCAATGTCGTAGCGAGGAAGAATGACGCCGTCGCTGTGCCACGCATCCTGGGCAGGACAAGATCCTGCGTCGTTGCAGCCGCAGCCCCCAACGCCGTCGCAGCGAACAGTCCTGCAAGGAAGTTCATGACATAGAACACAATGCTGCTGTCCGTGGTAAAGCCGATCCAGATCGGAACGATCGGTGCCAATATGCCGAACATGATCACGAGGATGCGGCCCGACGGATTGCGTTCGCGCAAGGCGTCGGACATGCGCCCACCCAGGATCACCCCGAGAAAGCCCGATACAGCCCCATTCGCGCCGAGGATAAACGCCAGTTCTTCCTTCGGCAGCTTGAGCACCACTTCTGCATAGGGCGCGGCCCAGAATGCCAGCGCATAGGCCCCGAGCGACACGAGCCCGTATCCCAGTGCGGTGCAGATGAAGGCAGGCGTCCCCCAGATCAGCCGGAAGGTCGCCGGATCACGGTGGCGCAGGGTCGATGCCCATGAAAACACCGCATAATAGCCGAAGCCCATCGCCACCCATTGCGGGTAATTCCCGGTGATCAGGATCATAAGGTATGCGCCTGCGGCCATTGCAGCGGCAAAGGCGAGGTTCGCAACAACTGCCGTGCCACCGCGCGAGGCGGCATGGAAAACCGTGAAGGGCGGCAACAGCATCGAAAGGTCGGAAAAGAAATCGCGCAGCGGATGGTTGCCGGAAGCACCTTCCTGAGGCGGGCGTTCCGGTTCACGCAGCGTGGCCACCCATATTGCCACGAGCAATCCGGGCAGGCCCACCGCCAGGAACGCCGCCTGCCATCCCACCAGGCCGCCGATACCGCCGCCCGGATATGCCGCATCCCAGACCTTTGAAATCTTCGCCCCGATCAGCAGCGAAACACCACCGCCGAGATAAAGCCCGGAGGAATAGATTGCCAGCGCCGTCGCGCGCTTCTTGGCCGGGAAATAGTCGGAAATCAGCGAGTAGGCCGTCGGGCTCGCCGTTGCCTCGCCAATGCCCACGCCCATCCGTGCGAGCGAAAGCGTGAAAAAATTGCGCGCAAGGCCAGATGCTGCCGTCATGGCCGACCAGAGCGCCAGGCCGATCGTCAACAGCCGCACGCGATGCCATCGGTCGGCCAGTCGACCTAGCGGCACACCGAACAGGGCATAGAAGACGGCAAATGCAGCACCGCCAAGGAAGCCCAGCTGCGCGTCATCCAGCGCCAGGTGCGCCTTGATGTCGACCGCCAGGATCGACATGATCTGCCGGTCGATGAAGTTGAGGATGTAGACGACAACCAGCGTAAACAGCACATACCAGCTGTAGGCGGGAACCTTGCCGTTATCCGCCTCGCTGGCGGGCGCGGTCTTCTCATCCTGCATTGTCGGCATACTCCATCCCGTCTGTCAGGCCCGCTTCGGCGAACCCTTTTTTTCTCAGGCGACAGCTGTCGCACACGCCGCATGCCCGCCCATCGGGCTGCGGTGCGTAGCACGACCAGCTCATCGCCGGATCGAGCCCCAGGCGATGTGCCTCGCTCGCGATTTCCGCCTTGCCCATATGCTGGAGTGGCGCGTGGATTGTGAACGGGCGCTGTTCGGCGCCTGCTTTGGTGCCCAACCGCGCGGTTTCCTGAAAGCTGGCAATGAATTCGGGACGACAATCGGGATAGCCCGAGTAATCCAGTGCGTTGACGCCGATGAATATGTCCTGTGCCCCAACCGTTTCGGCCCACGCAAGAGTGAGCGAAAGGAACACCAGGTTGCGCGCCGGAACATAGGTCACGGGAATATCGTCCCCGACCCCGCCGGTTGGCACTTCGATATCGTCGGTCAGCGCCGAACCACCGAAGATCGAAAGGTCGAGCGGCAGGACGACATGGCTTGCGCAGCCCAGATGGCTGGCGATCTGCTTCGCCCGCTCGATCTCGATCCGGTGGCGCTGGTTGTAATCGATGGTCAGCGCAAAAAGCTCATGACCACTCTCGCGCGCGATACCCGCCGAAACCATCGAATCGAGTCCACCAGAGAGAAGGACAACCGCCGGTCGCCGGGTCACGCTAGCTTCGTCGCTCATGCATCCGCGCTAACCGCTAAACGTGCTGCCCGCAATGCGTTGCGGGCGTTTTTGGGGCTATTTGCAGTTTCCGATGCGCCGGGCCTCGGCGGTGAACTGGAACGGAACCGAGCTCTTGATCCCCTGCCCCTTGATCTGGACCAGCGCAGAGGTTTCGCGGCGGATATTGGTCCGGCCATAGCCATCGCCCGGGCAGGTATATTGCACGGTGACTTCGTTCGCCGCATCTTCAACCACGTAGCGACTGCAATTGGTCGCAGTGTGGCGCAGCTGGATGAATTCCCGCCCGGTCCGCACGCAAATCTTCTTGCTCGCGCCACCATCGCGATAGCGCAGCTCCCACTCACCCTTGTCGAGCCGGTCGAGCATGGCGAGCGTCGGCGCCTGTGCAGTTGCCGGGGCGAACATGCACAGCGCCCCGATCCCCGCAATCAACGGGAATTTCGCGCGTGCGCCGAGACGAGCCGGAAATTTCATGTGCTTACCTTGCATCAAACACAGTATCACAGAATTGCATGAACGCGACCTTACGATAAAGCGTTTTTTTCTGTCGATGAATGGTTAGCTCGGTACAGGGATCACCTTGGCGCAGAACGCGCAATCGACCCGGATGATCCCGTCTTCATCGCGCATTTCCTCGCGATCCTCTTCCGAAAAGCGCGCCAGCACGGACTTGTAGTGCTCGACCGAGCACCTGCAGCCACGCTGCAGCGCCGCACCGGGCAGGATGCGGACCTCGTCTTCTTCGTGGAACAATCGCCACACCAGTGCATCCATCGACAGGGCGGGATCGAGCAACTCGTCGTGCTTGATGCTGCCTGCCATCGTCGAGACATGCTCCCAGTCGGGGTGATCGATCCGGACGTGCAGCCTTTCGCGCCCTTCCTCGCCATCGGGCAGGTGCTGGACCAGCACGCCGGCCGCGGTCGTCACACCGCCTGACGTCCGAACCGCCGCGCGGATCAGGGTCGGCACCTGTTCGGACTGGGCGAAATAGGCCTCGCAGGCCGCAGAGAGCGAATCTCCTTCGAGCGGCACGATGCCCTGGTATCGCCCGGCGCCGCCAGCCCGGTCGAAAGTCACCGCCAGATACCCCTTGCCGAACAGCGCGAAAAGCGAAGGGTTCGCGCCCAGTGCGGCAAGCCGCTCGGCATCGAAGTCGACATAGCCGCGCAGTTCGCCAGCCCGGAAATCGCACACCAGCAGGCGCACGATGCCGCCATCGGTCTGCGCCTGCATGGTCATCTGCGCGCCGTCTTCCTTGACCAGCCCGCCCATCAGTGCGCCAAGCACAACCGCCTCGGCCAGCAGGTGCGCGATGGCAGGCGGATAGTCATGCGCCGACAGGATCTCCTGCAACACACCGTCAAGCCGCACGATGCGCCCGCGCGCATGGCGCGAGGGGATCGTGAAATTGAGCACCCGGTCGGTGTAGGTTTCTTCGGATTGGGGCGTCGCGTTCATGCGGCGAATATGGGTTCGGCTGGCGCAAATTGCCAGCCGAGCCCCTATCCCAGCTTGCCGAGACACCACAGCAGCACCGATTTCTGCGCGTGGATGCGGTTCTCTGCCTCGTCGAACACCACCGATTGCGAGCCTTCGAACACCCCCTCACTCACTTCCTCGCCAACATGTGCCGGCAGGCAGTGGAGAAAGATCGCATCGGGTTTGGCCATGGCCAGCAATGCCTCATTGACCTGGAACGGCGCCATCGCCGCCAGCTTGTTGTGGGCATGTTCCTGCCCCATCGAGACCCAGGTATCGGTGACGAGCACATCTGCACCGGCAGCGGCCTCCGCGGCAGAATTGAACAGATCGATGCGCGGACCGCGCTGACGCGCCTGTTCGACCCAGTGCATCTCCGGCTCATAACCCTTCGGCGTGCCGACGCGGACGTTGAACTTGAACAGCCCGGCCGCCTCGAGGATCGAATGGAGCACATTGTTGCCATCGCCCAGCCATGCCAGTTCGAGCCCCGGCAAAGCCTTGCCATGCTCGATCATCGTCAACAGGTCGGCCACGATCTGGCACGGGTGCGAAGCATCGGTCAGCCCGTTGATGACCGGCACGCTGGCATATTTTGCCATTTCCTCGATCTTGGCGTGATCGTCGGTACGGATCATGATCGCATCGGCCATGCGGCTGAGCACACGCGCGGTGTCGGCGATGCTTTCGCCACGCCCGAGCTGGCTGCTCGCCGCATCGAGCACCAGTGCGCTGCCGCCGAGCTGGCGCATCGCGATATCGAAGCTGACGCGCGTGCGGGTCGAGCTTTTCTCGAAGATCATCGCAAGGACATGGCCGTCGAGCGGGCGGTCGGCATCGGCCTGCCCCCTGGGCCAGCCCTTGCGCGCCGCCTTGCGATCGATTGCATCGTTGATCATCGCCGCAACGGCATCGGTCCCGGCATCCGAAAGATCGAGAAAATGTGCCATCAGCTTGTTTCCGGTATCTGGTAGTCGGCCGCACCGGCTGACAGCTTGTCGAAGAACTCGTCGATCTCGGCATCGCCGATCACCAGCGGCGGGAGGATGCGCAGCGTGTTGTCGCCCGCTGCCACGGTCAGCAACTGGTGATTGTCGCGCAGGTGGACGAAGAAGGGACGGCTCTCGACCTTCATCTTGAGACCCAGCATCAACCCCTTGCCGCGCACCAGTTCGAACAGTTCGGGATAGTTGCCGATGAACTGTTCCAGCCGCGCACGAATCCGCTCACCCTTCTCGGTGACTTGGGCGAGGAATTCATCATTGGCCACGGCATCCATCACCGCCGTGCCGGCCGCCATGGCGAGCGGGTTGCCGCCATAGGTCGACCCATGCGTGCCAAACACCATGCCGCGCGCCGCCTTCTCGGTGGCAAGGCAGGCCCCGAGCGGGAAGCCGCCGCCAATGCCTTTCGCCGTGGCCAGGATATCCGGCTCGATGCCGTATTGTTCATAGGCATAAAGCGTACCGGTGCGTGCAACGCCGCACTGCACCTCGTCGAGTATCAGCATCAGGTCATGCTCATCGGCCAGCTTGCGCAACCCCTGCATGAACTCGAGCGATGCCGGGCGGATACCGCCTTCGCCCTGGATCGGTTCGACCAGGAAACCCGCCGTATTCGGCCCGATCGCCGCCTTCGCCGCTTCGAGATCGTCGAACTCGACATATTTGAACCCGGCAAGCAGCGGCATGAAGCCGTGATGCATCTTTTCCTGATTCGACGCGCTGATCGTGGCCAGGGTGCGACCGTGAAACGCATTCTTGAAAGTGATCAGCTCGAAGCGATCCTCGTTCCCGTCATGCTGGTGATAGGCGCGTGCGGTCTTGATCGCGGTCTCCACCGCTTCCGCACCCGAGTTGGTGAAGAAGACGGTATCCGCAAAGGTCTTGTCGACCAGCTTCTGCGCCAGCGCCTCACCCTGCGGGCTGCCATAGAGGTTGGAGACATGCATCAGCGTCGCGGCCTGCTGCTGGATCGCGCCGATCAGCCCCTTGTGGCTGTGGCCGAGCAGGTTGACCGCAATACCGCAGGCAAAATCGAGGTAACGCGTGCCGTCTTCATCGATCAGGTGGCAGTGATCGCCCTTCACGGGCCGCACGCCGCACCGGGGATAGACGGGCATAAGGGGGGTAATGGTCATCGCTTGAATTCCGTTCGAAAATATCTTTGCAAAAGCAAATGGCGACCCCGAAGGAGCCGCCATCGCTGTGTCATTCGACCTGGATGCCCGATCGGTCGGGGGCATCTCAAGCCGCGGTGATCGATCCGTTCCCTATCCTTCGACCGGGACCAGATTGACCGCCGAATACTTCCCTCGTCGGTCGACTTCGAGATCGAACTCGAAGCGTTCGCCTTCGTTGATCTCGCTGAGGCCCGAGCGTTCGACCGCGCTGATATGCACGAATGCATCGGGCTGGCCATCGTCGCGCACGAGGAAGCCAAAGCCCTTCATCGCGTTGAAGAACTTGACCGTGCCGGTGGCCTTTTCGCCCGTCAGTTCGCGCTGCGGAGCAGCCCCGCGATCGCCGCCACGCTCTCCGCGATCACCACCGCGCGACTGCACGGGGATCACATCGCCGACGATCTGGATATCCTGCGCCGAAACCTTCCCGCCGCGATCGACGAGGTTGTATTCGAGTTCCTGCCCTTCGGCGAGGCCTTCGAGACCTGCACGTTCGACCGCGCTGATGTGGATGAACACGTCTTCACCGCCGGTTTCCTGCTGGATGAAGCCGAAGCCCTTCTGGCCGTTGAAGAACTTGACCGTGCCCTTGCCGGTGCCGACTACCTGGGCGGGCATGCGGTTGAAACCGCCGCCTCCGCCACCACCGCCGCCGCGCGGTCCGCCACGGCCACCGCCGCCGCCACCGCCGAAGCGATCACCGCCACCGCCGAAACGGTCTCCGCCGCCACCGCCACCGAAGCGATCATTGCCGCCGCCATAGCTGTCGCCGCCGAAACCTCCTCCGGGCGGTCCGCCGAACGGATCGAAACCGTCTTCGCCAAAACTGTCGCGCTTGTCGCGTCCGCGGCCGCGGCGGCCTCTGTCGTAACCCATAATAAAAAACGTACCTTCGTAGCCCCGCCCAAATTCAGACGATGCAGGCGAGCGGACGGCAGGCCAGCCTTGCATCGGGCGGGAGGATCGCGCGCGCTTACCCCCCACAAACCGCAAGCATAGCGCACAAAAGCACACTACGCGAACGAATTAGCATATCTCGGCAGACTGGCCCCAAAATGTGACATTTTCGCAAAGCCTGCCTGCTTGTGACTTTCGTGCCAGTGCGGCAAGGAGGCCGGAAACGACAGGAAAACTCCGATGAGCGATTTTCGCAGACTGACCGATACGGTCTATGCCAGCCCGCAGCTGGAACCGGAAGATATTGCAGCGGCAGGCGCGCTGGGCGTGAAGCTGGTCATCAACAACCGGCCCGAAGGCGAATCACCCGACCAGACGCCGGGCACAGTTATCGAGCAACTCGCCCGCGAGCAGGGGATGGAATATCTCGCCATCCCGATAACCCATGCCGGTTTCAGCCTGCCGCAGGTCGAGGCGATGGCAGGCGCGCTTTCGACTGCGGATGGCCCGGTATTGGCCTATTGCCGTTCGGGCACCCGTTCCACGCTGCTGTGGGCGCTGGCGCAGGCGAAGGCAGGCGAGAACCTCGACAGCATCGAAGCGGCAGCGCGGCAGGCGGGGTACGATGTCAGTCCCGTCCGCCCAACCATGGACATGCTCGCCAGCCAATCGGGTTGACGCGATCTACTCGCGATAGTCGAGGGCGGGCGCTCGATCGCCCAGCAGCGAGACATATTCATATCCCTCGCCTCGCGCAGTATCGAATTCATCGCGCGCAGCAGCCCGCAAATCGGGATTGGTGAACAGTTCGACCGCCGCCAGCGTCATTGCCTTGGCCGCAAGCTGTGCACCCTTGGCCCCGATCGAATGGCCACTCGCCGCAACCGCCTGCCAGCTATGCGCGCTTGTACCCGGCACCCAGGTCGCAGTGCGCACGCCGACAGTGGGCGTCGCCCATGACACATCGCCGACATCGGTCGAGCCATAGCCAAGCCTCTTGTCATAGGGCTGGATCTGGCCTGCACTTTCGAGCGGCTCGGCTGCATCGCCGAGGCTGGCCGACATTTCCTCCGCCCATGCACGCTCTTCAGGCGTGTAAGTGATTCCGCCCAGTTCGCGCAGCTTGCCATCCATCATTCGCGCCAACACATCATTGACCAGCAGCGGGTTGTTGCCGTGGATGATTTCCCACTCGACATCGGTCCCGGTTCCCATGGCTGCGCCCTCGGCCGCGGCTTCGAGCCGGGTCCAGAGCGCGCGAACCTCGTCCGCGTCCGAATGGCGCACGTAATAGAACACCTCGGCGAAATCGGGGATCACATTGGGCGCGCTGCCGCCTTCGGTGATCACGTAATGGATGCGCGTATCCATCGTCGTGTGTTCGCGCATCATATTGACCATCATGTTCATCGCCTCGACCCCGTCGAGGGCGGATCGCCCACGCTCTGGCGCGCCGGCGGCATGGGCGGATACCCCATGGAAGCGGAACTTGGCCGAACGGTTCGCAAGGCTGGTGCGCGCTGCCGCGCTGTTCTCGTCATCGGCGTGCCAGTGGATGGCGAAATCGACATCGTCGAAAAGCCCCGCGCGAACCATGTAGACCTTGCCCGATCCGCCCTCTTCCGCCGGCGTCCCGTAAAGCCTGACACGGCCGGGCGTGCCGGTTTTCTCCAGCCAGCGCTTCACCGCGATTGCTGCCGTCAGCGAACCGGCACCGAACAGGTTGTGCCCGCAGGCATGCCCGGCATGCTTTTCCGCCATCGGATCACGCGAGGCAGAGGTCGACTGGGTGATACCGGGCAGCGCATCGAATTCGGCAAGGATAGCGATGACCGGCCCGCCTTCGCCCCATTCGCCGACAAAGGCGGTCGGGATATCAGCCACCCCGCGCGTGACCTTGAACCCTTCCTCTTCAAGCTCGTTCTGCAACAGCCCGCTCGATCGGGTTTCGAGGTAACCGAGTTCGGCCCAGTCCCAGATTTGCTTCGCGACCCTCTCCGTCCGCCCTTCCTGCGCGGCAACCTCGGCCACCGGATCGACTGGCTGCGCATGTGCTGCAAGCGGCAGGGCAAGTGCTGCCGTTGCAGCAAGAATCGCGACTGATTTCATATGAACCATCCCCTTCGGGCCGGCACTCTATCGACAAGCGGGCGGCGCACAAGCCCGCGCGAATCGCTCGACTGCAACTGACTCTTGTGTCAGTAGGGCCAGCATGATTCCGCTCGCCCAAATCCTGCAAATCGGTGGCTCGCTCGTGGCGATTTTGTTGCTGGCATGGATCGCGCACAGGCTCGGCCTGGGCGGCGATACGCGTATCCGCAGCGAAGATCAGGCGCGTGAACTGGCCGACGAGGCCGTCAGTGGCTTCGAGCCGGTCGATATCGCGATCGACAGAGCGGGCTACAGCGCACTGATGCGCGATGCGGCCGGGCGCATCCTGCTGTTGCGGCGACACGGCACGCACTTTGCCGCGCGGCTGATCACAAGGCGCCCGGATGCACGGCTGGATCAGGGCCTGCTGACGATCCACGCCGAGGACAAGCCCTTCGGCAAGGTCACACTCAACCTCGGCAGGGCGGCGCAGGAATGGGCCGCCAGCTTGCGTCGACTGGAGGCGTCCGATGCCTGATTTCTCCCCCGTCGATTATGCCGTCCCCGGCTTCGTCTTGCTGGTGTTGCTCGAAATGCTGTGGGCATGGAAGAAGCGGCCCGACGCCTATGAACCGCGCGACACGCTGACCAGCCTCGCCTTCGGGCTTGGCAGCACGGTCGCAGGCGCACTGACCGGTGGCCTGTTCCTGCTGCTGTTCCTGTGGGTCTGGCAATTCCGTATCTTCGATTTCGGAGCCGAGTGGTGGGCGGTATGGTGGGCCTGGCCACTATGCTTCGTGCTCGACGACCTAGCCTATTACTGGATCCACCGTTTCGGCCACCGTGTGCGCTGGTTCTGGGCGAGCCATGTGAACCATCATTCGAGCCAGCACTACAATCTCAGCACCGCGCTGCGGCAGACCTGGACAGGTGCCCTGACACTGGGCTTCGCCTTCAAACTGCCGCTGGTGCTGCTCGGTTTCCATCCGGTAATGATTGCCATCTGCGGCGGCTTCAACCTGATCTACCAGTTCTGGATTCACACCGAGGCGATCGGCAAGATGCCGCGCTGGTTCGAGGCGGTGATGAACACGCCGAGCCACCACCGCGTGCACCATGCAACCAACCCGCGTTATCTCGACCGCAACTATGCGGGGGTCTTCATCGTGTGGGACCGCATGTTCGGCACTTTCGAGGAAGAACGCCCGGACGAAGAATGCACCCGCTATGGCATCGTCAAGCAGCTTGGCAGCTTCAACCTGCTGTGGGCGGTGTTCCATGAATGGATCGGCATTGCGCGCGACATGTGGTCGGCGCCGTGGCGGCACAAGCTGTCCTACCTGCTGCGCGAACCCGGCTGGACACATGACGGTAGCCGCGAAACCTCGGACATGATCCGCGCCGGTTGGCTGGAACGCTCCGCCACGCAAAAACCAGTCTCAAACGAAAACCTGATTGCCGAGGACGGTCACGCAGCCTAACCTCCCCCGCATAAGGAGAGGACATGGCTGACTACGACATCATCGTCATTGGAGGCGGCAGCGCGGGCAGTGCGGTTGCCGGAAGGCTGGCGGTCGACGGCACCCGCCGCGTGTGCCTGATCGAAGCGGGCGGGCGGAACAACAACCTGCTGGTCAAGACGCCGGGCTTCATGCCCTTCCTGCTCAAGAATTCGAACTACCGTTACGAAACTGTCCCGCAGAAGGGGCTCAATGGGCGCATCGGATACCAGCCGCGCGGCAAGGGGCTGGGTGGCTCCTCTGCGATCAATGCGATGGTCTATATTCGCGGCAACCGCTGGGACTATGACAATTGGGCCAGGCTGGGCTGCGACGGCTGGGCCTATGACGATGTGCTGCCTTACTTCATCCGATCAGAAAGCAACGAACGTGGCGGAGACGGCTATCATGGTGACGGTGGCCCGCTGTTCGTTTCCGACCAGAAATGGGCAAACCCGACCAGCCACGCCTTCGTGAAAAGCGCCGCAGCGTTGCAATTGCGCGAGAACGGCGATTTCAACGGAGAGCGCCAGGATGGCTTCGGGCTCTACCAGGTTACCCAAAGGAACGGCGAACGCTGGTCCGCTGCGCGCGCCTATGTCGAACCGATCCGCGAGCAGGGCAATTTCCATATCCGCACCAAGACGCTGGTCGAAAGGCTGGTGATCGAGAACGGACGCGTCACCGGTGTTGCAATCCGGCAAGGCCGCAAACGCGAAGTCCTGCATGCCAAGGGTGGCGTCGTGCTGAGCGCGGGCGCGTTCAATTCGCCGCAGATCCTGATGATGAGCGGTATCGGCCCGGCAGAGCACCTCAGGGAACACGGTATCGATGTCGTGCTCGACAAGCCCGAAGTCGGCTCGAACCTGCAGGATCACATTGATTATGTTTCCGGCTGGGAAACGACCTCCACGGTGCCGATAGGCGACAGCCTGGCAGGAACGGCACGCATGGCAAAGGCGATTGTCGAACATCGCCGCAAGCGCACTGGCATAATGACCACGCCCTATGCCGAAGCGGGCGGTTTCTGGACCGTGATGCCCGATGCCCCGGCGCCCGATGTGCAGTGGCATTTCGTGCCCGCCGTGCTCGAGGATCATGGCCGCGAAAAGGTGAAGGGCCACGGCTTTTCGCTGCATGCCTGCGTCCTGCGACCCGAAAGCCGGGGTACGGTGCGGCTGAGCTCTGCCGATGCTGCCGACGCCCCGCAGATCGACCCCAATTTCCTCGATGACGAGCGGGACATTGCCGTCATGCGCGCCGGGGTGCGCCTGTCGCACCGGATAGCCGACACTGGCCCGCTCGCGGAATATGAACCGAAGGACCGGCACCCGATCGACCTGGCCGACGATGCGGCGCTTGATGAGCTGATCCGCAACCGCGCGGATACGGTCTATCACCCGGTCGGCACCTGCCGGATGGGGTCAGATGAAAGCGCGGTGGTCGATACGCGGCTGAAAGCGCGCGGGATCGACGGGCTGTGGATCGCCGATGCCTCGATCATGCCGCGTCTTGTCAGCGGCAACACCAATGCACCCAGCATCATGATCGGCGAACGCTGCGCGGATTTTGTCAAAGCCGCCCTAGGCTAGGCTGGCCGGACCCCGGTGACCCTGCACCTTTGCGGATGGTCGCCTGCCATCGTTCAGCGAGCTGCGAATAAAAAAGGGGCCGGAGCGGCTGGCTCCGGCCCTTATCAGTTTGGTGTTCGCAGGAGGAACGTCGTTTGGCGGAACCGGGAGGGGAGAGGATCTCCCGGCCCCGCCGAACCTTGGTGTTAGTTGCCTGTCATCAGTTGTAAGCGCGTTCGCCGTGTTCGGAGATGTCGAGGCCATTGACCTCGCTTTCTTCGTCGACGCGCAGGCCGATGGTCAGCTTGACAAGGTAACCAGCGATCAGAGTGCCGATGCCAGCCCAGCCGATCGTGATGAGTACGCTCTTGATCTGGATCCAGAGCTGCGTACCGAGCGAATTGGCATCGTCGCCAGCGGGTCCGCCGATAAAGGCCTGGTAGACCACAGCCGTACCGATTGCACCGACAATGCCGCCCACGCCGTGGATGCCAAACGCATCGAGCGAGTCGTCATAGCCGAACTTGGACTTGGCTTTGGCCACAGCGAAGTAACACACCGTCGACGCGACGATACCGAGAAGGATCGCGCCGAACGGGCCGCTATTGCCCGCAGCCGGGGTCACAGCAACGAGGCCGGCAATCACACCAGAACAGAAGCCGAGTGCCGAACCTTTGTGACCGGCGAGCTTTTCGATCACCATCCAGGTCAGCGCGCCTGCAGCGGTCGCAACGAAGGTGTTGATCATAGCCAAACCCGCAGAGCCATCAGCTTCGAGCGCCGAACCGGCGTTGAAGCCAAACCAGCCCACCCACAGCAGTCCAGTGCCGACCATGGTCAGCGTCATCGAGTGCGGGGGCATCGGCTCTGCCGGATAGCCACGGCGCTTGCCGAGCAGGTAAGCGAGGACGAGACCCGAAACGCCGGCGTTGATGTGCACAACCGTGCCTCCGGCAAAATCGAGCGCGCCATCTTCGAACAACAGGCCGCCGCCCGCCCACACCATATGTGCGATCGGGAAGTAGACGATGGTCAGCCAGATCGGCACGAAGGCCATTACCGCACTGAACTTCATCCGTTCAGCTGTCGCGCCAAGGATCAGCCCTGCGGTGATCGCAGCGAAAGTCATCTGGAAGCTGACAAAGACGAATTTGCTGATCACTTCATCGGTGAAAGTGGCCGCAGTGCTGGAGGCGTCCATCCCCGAAAGGAAGTAGCTACCACCGCTGACGAACAGGCCTAGCGTGCCTTCGTATGTCGTGTCGCCAAAGGCGAGCGAATAGCCCCACATCACCCAGATCAGCATCGCGAGGCAGGCCGTGGCGCCGACCTGCGTCATGGTCGAGAGCATGTTCTTCGAACGGGTAAGGCCGCCATAGAACAGCGCCAGACCCGGCAGGATCATCAGCATGACAAGGACCGTAGCGGTCATCATCCAGGCGTTGTTGCCGGGATTGGCGACGGCAGCGGCAGCCTCAGCAGCAGGAGCCGCAGCCTCTGCAGTCGCTTCGGCAGCCTCCTGTGCGAAAGCGGCAGTGGCCGCGAAAAGCGACAAGCCGCAGGCTGCGGTGGCGCTGGCGAATTTACGGATCATGTTCATATCCCTTTTCTCGTTGGCGCCGCTCACAGCGCGGTCTCGCCGGTTTCGGCGGTGCGGATGCGCGTGGCGGAAGCGAGGTCGAGCACGAAGATCTTGCCGTCACCGATGCTTTCGGTGCTGGCGGTCTGCGTGATGGTTTCGACAACCTGGTCGGCGATCTCGTCGGATGCGGCGATCTCGATCTTCACCTTGGGCAGCATATTGGTGGAATATTCCGCCCCGCGGTAAATTTCGGTCTGGCCCTTCTGGCGGCCGAAGCCCTTGACTTCGGACACCGTCATGCCCGCGACGCCGATTGCGCTGAGCGCCTCGCGAACTTCGTCGAGCTTGAATGGTTTGATTATGGCGATGATGAATTTCATCGAAGCCCCCTGGATGCTTACCGGACGATCACCGGCTTCGCAGGTGCAGCAAGAGGCGTGCCAGAATGGAATTTTGGGTTATTTCGGGGACTCCGCACCCTAATAAAGTTGCGCCAGACCTTACCGAAAGCTTAATTTTTATGCATTGCCTAAATATTGGGCAGTTCTAGCTGGGCAAAAACGGGCAGGTGATCCGATGCCTGCGCAGCCAATGCGCTGTGGTGGACGCCTTGCTCAAGACAGCCCCACTCGCCCGTGGTGACGATCCGGTCCAGCCGCGCGACCGGCTGGCGGCTCGGGAAGCTGCGCCCGGTTTCGAGGACATGCCAGTCCGGCCCGAATTCGCGCATCGCCCCGGTCCGGTTGCCCCATTGGTTGAAGTCACCCAGCAACACGGTTGGGCAGGGCGGCGAGCATTCACCAACTTCCGACAGGATGGCGCGAATCTGGTCGCGCCTGCGCAAGCCGGACAGATCGAGATGCGTTCCGAGAATGCGGATACGGTGGCCAAGGCAGGAAACATCCACCCGGACGGCGCCGCGCGGCTCCAGCGTGGGCAATTCCATCGCAACTTCTTCCAGCACCTCGAAATCGCGCCGGACCAGTATTGCATTGCCGTGCCAGCCGAGGCTGCGCGGCCGGCGCGCAAGGGCGGCAGGCTTCCACGGCGTGTCATCAAGCGCCGCACGCGACAGCACGGTCGCTCTTTCGCCAATGCGACGATCGACCTCCTGCAGCGCGATGATATCGGCATCGATCTCGCGCAAGACGGCGATGATCCTGTCGGCATCGCGCCGCCCGTCCGTCCCCACCGCCTTGTGGATGTTGTAGCTGGCGAAAGTCAGTCGCAAGCGCAGGTCAATCCTCGTGCGCGCCCGCGATGTAGCGATCCGTCGGGCGAGCGGGCAGGCCATCGATACTGGCGATACGGGTCGAATACTTGGCAGCCCATTCCGCCGGATTGGCCTGGGCGTGATACTTCTTCAGCGTATCGCGCTCGCGCTCGAAATCCATGAACGGCACGCCCCATCCGCAGCTGGTCTGGACGCTTTCCACGGCGATATCGAATATCTGCCGGCTGCCCGGCAGCAGGGTGAAATGCGCTGCGAACTGCTCCCACTCCGGATCCTTCGGCAGTATCGCCCTGCCTTGGCCGTAGATGCGCAGGATCAGCGCGGGCTGCTCGAAATTGCAGAACATGATGGTGATCCGCCCATCGGCGATCAGGTGCGCGTTGGTCTCGTTACCCGAACCGCCAAGATCGAGATAGGCGACCCGGTCCGGCGCCAGCACGCGGAAGGCATCGTAGCCCTTGGGACTGAGGTTGATCCGCGCGCCTTCTGCCGCAGTGGCGACGAAGAACACCGGCTGTTTTGCGATCATCGCGACATGATCGTCGCCCAGCACGTCAGAGAATTCGGCCATGGCGGCAAGCTAGGCGCTTGCCAGGCACTTGTCACCGTTCCTTGGTGGCCGAGAAGACCAGTTCCGGATTCTTTTCCTGCTGGTAATTCACATCCCATGGGCTCTTGGCCATGAACACTAGGTCTCCGTCCCGATCCTTGGCGAGATTGGCGCGGTTGAAGCCCTCGAACTCGTCCAGCGCCTTGGCATCCCCCTTGATCCAGCGTGCAGTTGCGAAGGGCGAGGCTTCGAGCATGGCCTCGACCTTGTATTCCGCCTCCAGCCGCGAAATCAGCACTTCGAGCTGCAACTGGCCGACCACGCCGACAATCCACTGCGCACCGATTTCAGGGTAGAACACCTGGATCACACCCTCTTCGCTGAGGTCGTCGAGTGCCTTGCGCAATTGCTTGGTCTTGGTCGGGTCCTTCAGCTGGACCCGGCGCAGGATTTCCGGCGCGAAATTGGGCAGGCCGGTGAAGCGGATTGTGTTCGTCTCGCTCAACGTATCGCCGACGCGCAACGTCCCGTGGTTGGGGATGCCGATGATGTCGCCCGCCTCGGCGGTATCGGCCAGCTCGCGATCCTGCGCGAAAAACAGGATCGGCGAGTGGATCGCGATCGGCTTGCCCAGCCCGCTCGGCGTCAGCTTCATGCCGCGTTTGAAGGTTCCCGATACCTGCCGCATGAAGGCGATCCGGTCGCGGTGGTTCGGGTCCATATTGGCCTGCACCTTGAAGATGAAACCGGTGACCTCATCGCGCGTCGGCGGGATCTGCTCTTCTCCGGCGGGCTGCGGCCGCGGCGGCGGGGCCCAGCGCGAGATCGCGTCGATCAATTCGGTGACGCCGAAATTCTTGAGCGCGGAACCGAAGTACACGGGCGTCAGGTCGCCATTGCGGTAGGCTTCGATGTCGAATTCGGGATAGCCGATCTGCGCCAGTTCGATTTCCTCTGAAAACCGATCCGGGATGGCTGGGTCGCAGTCGCGCGTACCGGTAAATTCCTTCGACGGGCCTTCGGGCCGCGCGACGCAACTACTCGCGAAATCGAGCACGCCCTCGAACTCACCGCCCATGCCGACCGGATAGGCCTGCGGCGAAACATCAAGCGCCAGCATGTCGGCGATCTCATCGAGCAGTTCGAACACCGGCCGCCCTTCGCGGTCGACCTTGTTGACGAATGTGATGATCGGCACGCTGCGCAGGCGGCAGACCTCGAACAGCTTGCGCGTCTGCGGCTCGATACCCTTCGCCGCGTCGATCACCATGATCGCGCTGTCGACTGCGGTTAGCGTGCGATAGGTGTCTTCGGAGAAATCCTCATGCCCCGGCGTGTCGAGCAGGTTGAAGGTGATCGTGTTGCCATCATCGTCGGGTCGCTCGAAGGTCATCACCGAGCTGGTGACCGAGATGCCGCGCTGCTGTTCGATCTTCATCCAGTCCGAACGCGCACGCCGCGCGGCCCCGCGTGCCTTCACCTCGCCTGCAAGATGGATCGCACCGCCGGTCAGCAGCAGCTTCTCGGTCAGCGTGGTCTTGCCCGCGTCGGGGTGCGAGATGATCGCGAAGGTGCGGCGCGAAGCCGCAGAGGAAGTATTGCTCGACATTGGGCGCGCGCCTTAGCGCGAGGCCGCGCGCGCGTCTATCGGCAAGCGAGCATGGCCCTGAATGCTCACAGCGAACCCGGCAGGACTTTACCGTTTTGCAGGCATTTCCCCTTAAACACCATGGCCAGATGGAAACGGGGAAGCATCCATGAAACCACGTACACTTCTTCTCGCCTGCACCGGCGCGATACTGCTGGCATCGTGCGGAGAACCCGGCGCGGTATACCAGATTCCGGCCAAGGACATGCGCCAGCAGCTGCTCGGCGCAAAGCCGCCGTCCATCCTGTTCGGCAGCCACTATACGACCACCCGCTCCTACAAGCGCGGCGACGGGTCGATCGTGTGGACCGTTTCTGAAAACAACAAGCCGCTGTTCCGCTTCATCGGGGAAACCGAGGCCGTCGACGACAAGAGTACCAAGATCGTGCTCAGCATTGCCGGCCCGACCGATGACGAGGACGATCCGGTGGCAAAGAACTTCGAAGACCACCCCCAGACCGCCAAGCTCTATCTGCGCGCGATGGAGGAGGCGATCGATTCCAAGCTGACCGGCCGCAAGTTCGACATGTCGAAATTCCAGGCCGAGATGATGGCCGCCGCCATGGCCGAAATGCCCAAGATCCAGGGCCAGATCGATGAAGCGGTCAAGGCAAGCCAGGAAATGGATCGCATGATGCAGGATGCGGATAAAGCCGCCGCCGACGCGAAGTGGGAACGCGAAATCGCATCGCAGGTTGTTAACTAGGCCGGGCAGCGGGGTCTGCGGGGCCGTATTCCGGCCCCGCGGCGGGTATCAGCCCCGCAATTCGGCCCCGAGCCTTGCTGCAGAGGCGACCACCTTCTCCGAAATCGCCTTGAGCTCGTCGTCCTTGTAGCTCTTCTCTCCCGGCTGGAGAGTCACCTCGAGCGCGACCGACTTGTGGCCTTCAGGCACGCCCTGTCCGGCAAAAACGTCGAACACGCGCGCGTCGACGATGTTCGCCTTGTCCGCCCCCTTCACTGCCCGCAACAACTCGCCCGAAGCGAGGTCCGATGGCACGAGGAAAGCGAAATCGCGCTTCACCGATTGCAGCGCAGGCGGTGAATAGGCGGCGCGTGCGAAACCGCCGCCACCCTTCTTCTGCGGCAGGGCGTCAAGGTGGATGCCGCCAGCCATGACCGGCACATCGATATCGAACGCCCTGAGCGTCGAGGGATGGATCGCGCCGAAACTGGCGAGCCTGTTCTTCGGACCAAGCCTGAGCGTCGCCGACTGGCCGGGGTGATAGAATTCCCCCGCCTCGCCCATCACCATCAGGTTCGCCACCGGCGCACCAGCCGCTTCGAGCAGCGAAAGGACCAGGGCCTTGGCATCGAAGGCATCGAAGACGCTTGCCTTGCCCGACTGCCAGTTGCGGGCCACCTTGTTGCCGGCGAGGACAAAGGCAAGCGAGGGATGCTCCCCATCGTCGAGATAGCGACGACCGATTTCGAACAGGCGCAGGCTGTCAGCACCGCGATCGAGATTGCGCCGCACCGCAGATAGCAGGCCCGGCAGCAATGAGGGGCGCATGACCTTCATGTCTTCGCTGATCGGGTTGTCGAGCACCCAGCGCCCGCCCCCGGCAGCCTGGGCCTCGGCCTCAGAAATGAACGACCAGGTGATCGCTTCATTGAGGCCGCTTGCAGCCGCAGCGCGGCGCAGCTTGCGCTCGACCTGCTGGTCGGCAGTCGCAGTCGGGCGTGCAACACCGTCTATCTGATCGAGTGGAACGCTCTCGACCTTGTCGAGACCGTGAATTCGCACGACCTCCTCGACCAGATCGGCCGCGCCCTCGATATCGTGGCGGCGCAGCGGGGTGGTTACCCGCCATGGCGCGGACGAAGCGTCGACCGTGAAGTCGAGCGAGGCCAGAATGCGCTGCTGTTCCGCATCATCTACAACGACCCCGCCAATGCGCGCGGTCAAGCCGGGATCGAATTCCACGACCCTGGCATCGCCCGGCGGCGCTCCCGCTTCGACCTTCGCCGTCGCCGTGCCGCCCGCCAGATCGACAATCAGGCCGGTGAGCAGGTCAAGCCCTTCGCCGAGGAACGCCGGATCGACGCCGCGCTCGAACCGCGTGCGCGCATCCGATGTCAGCCCAAGCTTGCGCCCGGTCGCACCGATCCGGTCGGGATCGAAATAGGCGATTTCGAGCAGCACGTCGGTTGTCTTTTCCGAACATCCCGAATGCTCGCCGCCCATGATACCGGCGATGTCGTGCACGCCATTATTATCGGCGATCACCGTCATGCCCGCATCGAGCGTGTAGGTCTTCTCGTTGAGCGCGAGGACCTGTTCGCCGTCCTTCGCTCGCCGTGCCACCACCGCACCGCTCAGCCTTGCGAGATCATAAGCATGGGCCGGGCGGCCATAGCCGAGCATGAGGTAGTTGGTCAGGTCGACCAGCAGCGAGATGGGGCGCTGGCCTGCGCTGAGCAGGCGCTGCTGCAACCACGCAGGCGATGCGCCATTGGTCACGCCCCTGATCACGCGGCCATAGAATGCAGGGCAACCTTCGGGATCGTCGGTGCGAATCTCGACCGGGCAGTCTCCAGCCTCGGCAAATGGCAGCAGTTCGATCGGCTTGAGCGTCCCGAGACCTGCCGCCGCAAGATCGCGCGCAATGCCATAGACACCCATGCAATCGGGCCGATTGGGAGTAATCGCGACATCGAACACCGGCGACGCGCCGTGATAGGCAGCGAAGCTTTCACCCACCGGGGCGTCTTCGGGCAGCTCGATGATGCCGTCATGCTCATCGCCCAGCTCGAGCTCACGCACCGAACACATCATGCCATTCGACTCGACGCCGCGGATCGCGCTCTTGCGCAGTTCCATCCCGTTGGCAGGAACCACCGCTCCGGGCAGGCCGAGCACGCCCTTCATCCCGGCCCGCGCATTGGGTGCGCCGCAGACGACCTGCAGGGGGGCGCCCTCTCCGGTATCGACGGTCAGCACTTGCAGCTTGTCGGCATCGGGGTGCGGAGCTGCCGTCAGCACCTTGGCAACACGGAAACCGGACAGCGTTTCAGCCGGATCTTCGAGACCTTCGACCTCGATGCCGATGGAGTTGAGCGCAGCCGCGATCTCCGCCGCCGAAGCAGCGGTTTCGAGATGGTCCTTGAGCCAGGTCAGCGAGAACTTCATGCCTTCGCTCCTACACCCGCAGAAAGTGTCGGCTGGTCGAACGGGCTGAAGCCATAATGATCGAGCCAGCGGCGATCGCCGTCGAAGAAGGCGCGCAAATCGTCCATCCCGTATTTGAGCATGGCAAGACGGTCGACGCCGACGCCGAATGCAAATCCCTGCCATTCGTCAGGGTCCAGCCCGGCGAATTCGATCACCCGGCGATTGACCACGCCCGATCCCAGCAGTTCCATCCATGCATGGCCAGGCGCATCACCCGATCCACCGAGCACGCGCCGCCCGTCGACCACCTCGAAACCGACATCGACCTCGACGCTGGGTTCGGTGAAAGGGAAGTAGGACGGGCGCAGGCGAAGCACGATATCCTCGCGCTCGAAGAACGCCTTGAGAAAGGTCTCGAGCGTCCATTTGAGGTGGCCGAGATGGATGCCCTTGTCGATCACCAGCCCTTCGACCTGGTGGAACATCGGTGTGTGCGTCGCGTCGCTGTCGCTGCGATAGACCCGGCCAGGCGCGATAATGCGAACCGGAGCGCCTTCCGCCACCATGGTGCGGATCTGCACCGGCGAAGTATGCGTCCTCAGCAGCATCCGGCGCCCGTCCGCATCGTGATCGGGGAAATAGAACGTATCGTGCATCGCGCGTGCAGGATGGCTTTCCGGCATGTTGAGCGCGGTGAAATTGTGCCAGTCATCCTCGATCTCCGGCCCGGTATTCACCGCGAAGCCGAGATCGGCGAAGATTTCTGCCAGCTCGTCCATCACCTGGCTGACGGGGTGGACGCTGCCCTTGGGCAGTTGCGGCGCGGGCAGGGTCAGGTCGATTGTTTCGGTCGCCAGCTTGCGTTCCAGTTCGGCGGCATCGAGCGCGGCCTTGCGCGCATCGATCGCGTCGGCGATGGCCGTTCGCGCGCCCTGGATCTGCGGGGCCTTTTCCTGCCGCTCCTCGGGCGTCATCTTGCCCAGCGTCTTCATCAGCTGGCTGACCCAGCCCTGCTTGCCCAGCGCCTCTACGCGCAGGGTGTCGAGCGCGTCATGCGTAGCAGCCGCTTCGATTGCAGCGACAGCGGTTTGGGTCCGGTTGTTCAATTCGTCCATGGCGAAGGCCCGCTAGCCGGAAACGCGCCGCAAGGCAAAGCGGGATTGGCAGAAACAGCGCCTCGCCTAGTCCGGCTTGTCGAGCGTTTGCACCGCCGAACCGTGCGCCTTCATTCGCTCACGCATGAAAGCCGCAAGGATAGGATGATCCATTGCCGCATATTCGCTCGGCGCCATGCCGAGGAAGGTATGGCAGTCGCGCACGAAATGGCTCTGGTCGAAATAGAGCGAGTCGAGCGCGCCGATCCAGCCGAGCGAGGGATCGAGCATGAACTTGCTCAGGCTGCGCATGAAGCGCTGGCGGCGCAGAAGCAGCTTGGGCGGAAAGCCGAAATGCTTGCGACACACACGTTCCATCGTGCGCTGGTTCATCCCGCATTGCTCGGCCATCGACGAGACATTCGGCAATTCGGGGTTGAGCAGCATCTGGTGGATCGCGCGAATGCGCGGGTCCGGTTCTGGCCCGGCCTGCCGCATATTGCGGAAGAATTCGATGATCCGGTCGCGGTCACGATCTTCTGCGGCGGAGCCGAACTCCAGGGAATCGGTCAAAGCGGCGAACCGTGCGAAATCGGCTTGCTTGCGTCCGTCATAGATACGGTTCGCAAGATCGCTGGCCGGTACATTCATGAAGGCCGCCCAACCCATTGGCAGCAGGTCGATGCCCCACATCGAACAGGTGCCCAGCTTGAAAGCGATCGGCTGGCTGCTTGGACCCATGGCAGAGAAATCGGTTCCCGCAAGCGTTGGCCCGTCGCCAATGCGCGATTCCGGATAGTCGCCTGCGAAGAAGCGCATGCCGCCCCATTCGGGCTGCAAGGCATCCTCCACGCGGCCACCGGGGCAATCGAAGTCGGCCCGGTAGAACGTCGTGAACAGCCCGGCCAGGTCGGCTGGCGGTTCATGGAACCTGACAGAGATTTCGCAAGCGGTTCCCATCGCCGCGCTTCCCCTCATCGCGTCGCGTTCTTACAACCCGGCGCGGCCATAGCGATGTTGTCGGATATTTCCAACAACAGCGTTTCCTGTCCGGACAAAACAAAAAAGGCGGCCCCTTGCGGAGCCGCCCTCTTGTTGCAAATCGCAATGGCGATCAGGCTGGCAGGGCTGCCTTGGCCTGTGCAATCACCGTCTTGAACGCCGCTTCCTCGTTCATGGCGAGATCGGCCATGACCTTGCGGTCGAGTTCGATACCGGCGAGCTTCGCGCCATGCATGAACTGCGAATAGGTCAGGCCTTCGGCGCGGACAGCTGCGTTAATACGCTGGATCCACAGCGCGCGGAAGTTGCGCTTCTTAACCTTGCGGTCGCGATAAGCGTACTGGCCGGCCTTCTCGACCGCCTGGCGTGCAACGCGAATGGTGTTCTTGCGACGACCGCGATAGCCCTTGGCCTGATCGAGCAGCCGCTTGTGCTTCTGGCGCGTGGTAACGCCGCGTTTGATGCGAGGCATATTCTATACTCCTGAAATATCGCTGGCTTAGTCGAGGCCGTAAGGCGCCCACTTCTTCACCGCCTTGAAGTCCGATTCGGACAGGACGGAGGTGCCGCGGTTCTGGCGAATATACTTCGCATTGTGGCTGATCAGGCGGTGGCGCTTACCAGCGACACCATGCTTGACCTTGCCGGTTGCGGTGAGCTTGAAACGCTTCTTCACACCGCTCTTGGTCTTCAGCTTGGGCATTTTCGTCTCCTTGTTCAGGGACACGTCCAACCAGCCCTGGCAGCCCTTTCGGCCAGACCGGCAGATGAATCACGTGTCGGTGAAGGGCGCGCAGATAGCGAATTATTCGCGGAATGCAAGCGATTCTCCGGCCAGCCTATCCCATGGCTTCCAGCACATCTTCGAGCCTTGCCGGATCGCCCAGCGCAAGCACGCGCCCATCGCTTCCGGCGTCGAGCGGATTCCCCTGCCAGTCGCTCATCACGCCCCCGGCACCCTCTACCACCGGGACCAATGCCGCGAAGTCATAAAGCTTGAGCCCGGCTTCGCAGACGATATCGACATGGCCCGATGCGACGAGGCCGTAATTGTAGCAATCGCCGCCATAGATGATCTTGCGCTCCACCACCGACTTGGCGAGCCCCATGAAGGCATCGACCTCGTCGCCAGAGAACTGGTGCGGCGTGGTAGTACCCAGCACGGCATCGCCGAGTTCCCTGCACGAGCGCACACGGGCAGGCTTCCCGTTGAAGGTTGTCCCATGGCCTATCCGCCCGACCCAGCGTTCACCCGCGATCGGCTGGTCGATCACGCCGAGTACCGGCCAGCCATCCTGGACCAGTGCGATAAGTGTGCCGAATATCGGCCTCCCGGCGATGAAACTCGTCGTGCCGTCGATCGGGTCGAGGACCCATTGCCTCCCGGCGCCTTCGTTGCGGGTGCCATATTCCTCACCGACTATGCCATCATCCGGCCTTTCGGCTTCGATTATCGCGCGCATGGCGGCTTCGGCAGCACGGTCTGCTTCGGTTACGAAGGTGGTGTCGGGCTTGCGCTCCTCCGACCATTCGCCGCGGAACAGGGGGCGGATCGCCGCGCCCGCAGCATCGGCAAGGCGTTCGGCAAGTATCTGGTCGCTGCTGTTGGTCATAGCTTCGCATCGCTGGCGGCAGCCTGTCGGTCAAGATCGCAAGGGGAAAATCGCGGGAAGACAATGTTGAAGCGCTGCATCACCTTGCCGATCATTGCCCGAATTTTGCAACTCCCCCTTGCCTTGCCGGGTATTTTCGTCGAGCGGAACCGGGAGTCGATGCATTGGCGCGACGAGGGGACAGTTTTCGATGGCACATGACGGTTCGGTCAATGTGGGCGATTCAACGTCCTCCGAAACCGTGTTCCAGTCGGAAACCGGCGTCACCCGCGACGGTGTCCCGCTCGCGCTCAACCGCCCCCCCGCCGAGGGGCTGGAGCCGTGGGTTGCCCGATCGATGGTCGCTTTTGCCTATGACCGCACGAACGTCACCCACTTCGGGACCTTGTGCAACGATGCAGCTTACCTGCGTTCGGCAGTGGGCGTCGACTGGATGGTAGGCACCGGCGATGGCCCGCTCAATATCCGCGACCAGACTTTCCTGTGCGGCCAGCACTCCAAATCATGGGGCCTTGAATATGTCGGCGGCATCAAGGTCGCGGGTCTCATGCTGCGCCCGGGGGCGTTGCATGCGTTATGGGGCGTGCCCGATGCGGAGCTGGTCGACCGGATCAGGCCGATGGAAATTGCCGGTATCGCAGACCGGGACCTGACCGGCCTCTACAACCTCGATCTCGAACCCAACGAATGGCTGACCGCGATCGAAGAATGGCTGCTGATCTACATTGCCGAACACGGTGCTCGAAAGCCCGAGGAATTGTCGCAATGTTTCGAACTGCAAGCCTTCGCCGATCCCAATCGCTCGCTCGCCGATTTCACCGATGCGCATGGCATTTCGATGCGAACCTTGCAGCGGATCGTGAAGCGCGATTTCGGGCAAACCCCGAAGCAGGTCATGCGGCGCGCGCGCGTGCTTGATTTTGCCGCCCGACTTTGCGGTGTCGCCGATCAGGAAGAAGAGGATGAATTCATCCTGCGCTTCTTCGATCAGGCGCACCAGATCCACGAGTTCCAGGCATTTTTCGGCATGGCGCCGCGTGAATTCACGCGCAACCGGCAGGGCCTGCTAACGCTGAGCCTGGAAATCAGGCAGGCCCGGCGGCTGGAACTGCTCGAACGGATCAGCCCCGAATCGGTTCGCCCGTGGATGCGCGAACCGTTCAAGCCTGCGTTCAATCAAACAAAGAACTGACCGAGCTTTCATCGGCGATCCGGCGCACGGCCTCACCGATCAGCGGGGCGATCGTCAGGATGCGGATCTTGCTGCTGTCCTGCGCGGCATCGGTCGGGCGAATAGTGTCGGTGATCACCAGTTCCTTCAGCGCCGAACCATCGACGCGGGCCACCGCGCCGCCCGACAACACCCCGTGGGTGATATAGGCCGCAACCGAGCTTGCGCCCTGATCGAGCAGCGCCTGCGCCGCGTTGCACAGCGTGCCGCCTGAATCGATGATGTCGTCGATCAGGATGCAATGACGGCCCTTCACATCGCCGATGATGTTCATCACTTCGCTTTCGCCCGGGCGATCGCGGCGCTTGTCGACGATGGCGAGCGGCGCGTTGTCGAGCCGCTTGGCGAGCGCACGGGCACGCACGACGCCGCCTACGTCTGGGCTGACGACCATCAGGTCCTGGTCGCCGTAACGCGCCTGGATATCGGCTGCCATCACCGGTGCGGCATAAAGATTGTCGGTCGGGATATCGAAGAAGCCCTGGATCTGCCCGGCGTGGAGATCTACCGAAAGCACGCGGTCGGCGCCGGCCTCGGTCATCAGGTTTGCCACCAGCTTGGCGGAAATCGGCGTGCGCGGCCCCGGCTTCCGGTCCTGCCGGGCGTAGCCGAAATAGGGCACCACGGCGGTGATCCGCTTGGCCGATGCACGACGGCACGCGTCGATACAGATCAGCAGCTCCATCAGATTGTCGTTCGCCGGATAGCTGGTCGACTGGACGAGGAAAACGTCTTCGCCGCGCACGTTCTCGTGGATCTCGACGAAGATTTCCTCATCGGCGAAACGGCGCACACCGGCATCGACCAGCGGCATTTCGAGATAGGCGGCAATCGCCCGCGCAAGCGGAAGATTGGAGTTGGCGGCCATGATTTTCATGTCGGAAAAGTCCCTCGGATGCGCGGCGAATCGATGCGCGCCCGGCTTAGCCGAGCGTCATGGCTTTGCAACAGAGCACGGTCGGTGTTTTCCAACCCTTTTGACCAGAGGGCGGACATTGCGTAGCGGCCAAAAAACTCGTGTTCGCCCCTGATCCAGCGCACGCTTGGTTCCGGTGCGCAGAACCGTGTCGATGCGGGAAGGTAAGTGCTGGTCCGCGAACCTCAGATCTTGTGTTCGCCCCTGATCCAGCGCACCGTGCCCGAGGATGCACGCATCACCACGCTTTCAGTGGTCATCTTGCCGCCGCGCAGTCGCTTGACGCCGTCGAGCAGCGAGCCCGAGGTCACCCCGGTTGCCGCGAATATGCAGTCGCCGCTTGCAAGGTCTTCGAGTTTGTAAATGCGATCGAGGTCGGTGATCCCCCATTTGCGGGCACGGGCCTTCTCGTCCTCGTTGCGGAACACAAGCCGCCCATTGAACTGGCCACCGACGCAGCGCAGGGCCGCTGCCGCCAGCACACCTTCGGGTGCGCCGCCCTGCCCCATATACATGTCGATCGTGGTATCGGGATCGCTGGTCGCGATCACGCCTGCCACGTCGCCATCCCCGATCAGCACGACACCGCAACCGAGACGGCGCAGTTCGGCGATGATATCGGCATGGCGCGGGCGATCGAGAACGCAGACAATGATGTCCGAAGGTTCGACACCCTTGGCAGCCGCGACCGCACAAACATTCTCTTCAATGCTCTTCTCGAGGCTGATAATGTCGGGCGGGTAACCGGGGCCGACCGCCAGCTTGTCCATATAGGTGTCGGGCGCGTTGAGCAGGCAGCCTTCTTCGGCTGCAGCAAGCACGGCCAGCGCGTTGGGGCCGGCCTTGGCGGTAATCGTGGTGCCCTCAAGCGGGTCGAGCGCAATGTCGATCTTCGGACCCTTGCCCGGCGCACCGCCGACCTTTTCGCCGATATAAAGCATCGGCGCTTCGTCGCGCTCGCCCTCGCCGATCACGACCGTCCCATCCATATAGAGTTCGTCGAACGCCTTGCGCATGGCTTCGACGGCGGCAGCATCGGCGGCCTTCTCGTCGCCACGACCGATCAGCTTCGAAGCGGCAATCGCCGCCGCTTCGGTCACCCGGACCATTTCAAGGACAAGGACCCGGTCGAGGACCTGGCTGGGTGAAACCTTCGCATTCGCCATCGGTGAACCTTCCGCACAAGAAATCTCGCGCGGCGCTTAGCCAGCCGATCCACCAATGTCGAGCGGCGTTCCCTTGCAGTCCGCACACGGTTCACCCCCAATTCATGGGTCGATGCGAGTGTGGCGCCCCATGCGGAGGGTGGGCGTGACGCATAGGGATTTGCTTCGAATGCTGACCTCATCCGCGCTGTCGATCAGTGCTTCAACCTCGTTCGCCTTCGCCCAGGAGGCAGCTCCCGACAATCCGGCAACCGCGCAGCAGGTCTTCGAGCGCGCCCGCAGCGCATATGGCCCGCCCGCACCTGAACCGGAGTGCGAACCGCAGCAGGGTGACGAGATTGTCGTCTGCGCCGACGAACCCGAAGATCCGGATCGCTACCGCATTCCGTCGCGCCTGGAAAATGGCGACGATTCCCACCTCAAGAAGGATATCCGCGCGCCTGACTTCTCCGAATCCTGCGCGAAGAACCCACAAGGGGTATGCGTGAAATTCGGCTCCGTGCCGCCCCCTGCCTATATCATCGACTTTTCGAAGCTCCCGGAAACCCCGCCAGGCTCGGATGCCGACCGTGTAGGCCAGGGCCTTGCACCGGGTTCGGGGAGAAGTCCCGAGCTTCCTCCCGTCGAAAATGCCGAGCCTGCAAGCAACGCCGCAACGCCTGAAACTGCAGAAACGCCGCAATAATGCGTGGCCTCCTGTTTTTGGCGGCGGCACTCGCGTGCCTGACGCCGCATATCGCCCTTTCCCAGCCCGTGCCCGGAGACGGCACGAACACCCGATCCGGTGAAGTGATCGATATCCTCGTTCCGGTACTCACACCGGAAGAGCAGGCAGAACGCGAGGCTTGCGAACGCGCAAAGGCCGAGGCTGCCGGGCAAGGCGAGATACTGGTCTGCGCCGAACCGGTCGACAGTTCGGAATTCTTCTACTCCGGCAACGCAGAGGCCGCCGAAGACCGCTACGCTCGTGAGACAATGAACAAGGGCAATCCGCAGACGCCCGATCCCTGCGGCCCGAATTGCGGCATATTTACCGGCGTGCCGACCGTGTCCGGTTTGTGCGGTTTCCTGTTCAATCCCTGTCCACCGCCGCCGGCGTTGATCATTGACGTGACTGCCCTGCCGCAGGCCCCCGCAGGCTCGGACGCCGAGCGCGTTGGCAAGGGGCTCGAGCCGCTGGGGGACGACGACAGCGATGAGCCTGACCGCGCAATGTCCGAATTCGAGAAAAAAGAGCTCGGCCTGCCGCCGGTGCCTGACTTCAAGCGCGAAGAGGGCGGTGGCGAAGCAGCAAGAGTGGACCCGGGCTAGGCAGCGTGGACAAATTCCCCGTGGATCACGGTTCGAGTCCAAATTTGTCCTGACAAGGCGCGTGCGCGCAGGAAGTGCATCGCACTTTCAAGCGTGCGCAACGCCGTCAGGGCGGATTTGGGCCGAACCCCCTTCTCGACTGGCCGTGACCATGGGGAATTGGTCCACGCTGCCTAGTCTTCGATAATTTGCATGACCAGTGGCGGGGCGGTCAGACTGTCGGAACCGGCGAGCAATTCAACCGCCTGTGCCACATTGCTCTGCGGGCCGTCATGCGTCACCATGGCCACCAGCACTTCACCGCCATTATTGGCCCTGCCCTGCTGGATCAGGCTTTCGATCGAGACATCGGCATCGCGCATCGCTGCCGTGATTTCAGCAAGGACACCCGGTCGGTCGGTGACCGAGAAACGCAGATAGGTCTGCCCGGTATGGTGCCCGGCATCTGCAATCGGCAATTCCTCCAGGCCCGACGAGGGGACCGAGAACGGTGCCCCGGCATCGCCGCGCGCAATGTCGATCAGGTCGGCGACCACCGCACTGGCTGTCGGCCCATCACCCGCGCCGGCACCCTGGAACAACAGCCGGCCCGAGAAATTGCCCTGCGCGACCACGGCGTTGGTCGCGCCGGTGACATGGGCAAGCGGGTGGCTTTTGGGGACGAGGCAGGGGCGAACCTGCTGCAGCAGGGCGGGCTGGCCGTCCGACATATCGATTTCTGCACTGGCAACCAGCCGGACGACATAGCCCAGCGTATCGGCCTGGCGGATATCCGCCGCACGCACACGCGAGATTCCTTCGCAGGCGACAGCGTCGAAATCGAGCCGTGATCCGAACGCGATGCTGGCGAGGATTGCCAGCTTGTGCGCGGCATCGATCCCCTCGATATCGAAAGTCGGATCAGCCTCGGCATAGCCTAGCCTCTGCGCTTCCCCCAGCGTCGTGGTGAAGTCAGCCCCTGTCGCTTCCATGGTGGAGAGGATGTAGTTGGCCGTGCCGTTAAGCACGCCGTAAACCGTATCGATGCGGTTCGCGGCGGCACCTTCGCGCAGCCCCTTCACCACCGGAATACCGCCCGCAACCGCAGCCTCGAACTTGAGCGCAGAACCCGAACCCTCAGCCGCACCGGCCAGTTCGAGCCCATGATGTGCGATCATCGCCTTGTTGGCGGTAACGAAATGCTTGCCCCCGGCGATCGCATTGCGTGCAAGGGTCAGCGCCGGGCCGTCGGAACCGCCGACGAGTTCGACCACCACATCGACATCTGCCCGCGCTGCCATGGCGGTCATGTCGTCTTCCCAGTCGAAGGGCGACAGATCGACGCCGCGATCACGCGCACGGTCCCGTGCGCTCACCGCCACCACTTCGAGCGGACGGCCCGCCCGTTCAGCGAGCATTGCACCGTTTTCCTGCAGCAACCGGATAACCCCGGTACCTACTGTACCGAGACCGGCAATCGCCAGGCGCAGGGGATCAGCCATGGCGCACCCCGCTCGCCGCCTGTTTGCTGGATGCCTGTCTGCCCGGAGGCTGCCCAAAGGTAATACGCGAAATGCCGGTCTTGTGTTTCATGGCACTCGGGTAGCCTGCCCGAGTACCGCTTGGGAACCAGTTTGTCTTGCCCCCGGTCTAGCTCGAATTGCGACTATACCCTGTTCCGCGGGCATGACCCCAGCTGTTCGAGCACGAATCGATAATCCTGCTCGGCGCGGCGGCGGTCGACCGGATCGGTCGAGAGGCTGGCTCCGGCTGGCAGGCGTTCAGGAAGGAAGCATGCCAGCCGATACCAACCCAACGTCTCGCGCTGGGGCGGCAAGGCGGCCTGGTCGACGATCTCCGACCATGAAACGCCCCATGACGGCTGCTGGCCGGGCCTGCGAACCACCGTAATCGAAGCGGGGCCATCGCCCTGCGTGTTCACGAACAGCTGGGTTTCCGATTCGCCGACGAGCGTCCCGGCAACCGACAGCACGTCGCGAATCGCCCCGATGCGCGGTGGTGCATCGGGGCTGACCGATTCGCGCAGGATCGCACGCACCCTTGCCTCAAGCGAATCGGACCAAAGCAACTGCGCATCGGGCGCGACCAACTGGATTTCCCCTGGCCTGCCCGGAACCGTGCGGGCGAACAACAGGACGTCCCGGTTCTTGAATTTTTCCACCTTGCCGCGCGAATCGCGCGGCACATCGACCAGATAACGCAGCGATTCCCCGACCGGCGCCGAGCCGCTCAGCAATGCCGTTGTTCGTGCTTCGACATAGAGTCGCGCCATCCCGGCTGGCAGCCCCGGTGTGCGCTCGGGCTTGAGTTCGGCCTGTTTGCGCACCTGCGCCCTGAGGACCAGCCCCGCCCCATCGGACAGGTCGGCAAGATCCGCATAGGTCATTGTCATTGCGGGGCTTTCTTCCTGCGCAGACGCAGCAGGACCGGCGGCAAAAGGCAAGGCAATGAGCGCGAGGGCTGGCAAAAGGCTAGGGCAATATCTGGTCATGCGTTTCCTTCTAATGCCGGTTTTCTGAACGCGGAACGAATTTCGTGACGACAATCGGGAACGCTCATGTCAACCGCTCATTAACTGACAAAGCGTTTGCCTGACCTTGGCATCGCAGCTAAGGGTCCGCCGAAAGCAGGAGCGGTTTGGGGCCGTAACCTGCAGGGGCCCTGGCCGGGCCTGTTGGGTCCGGTGGGTCGTTCGACCCGCGTCTCGCAACGGGTGTTCAGGGTGGACAGATGGGAAGAATCTCTGGCAAGGCTTCAGGTCTTGTCTTGGGGTAAACTGCCGGGCCCGGCCCGGCGTAAGACGATGGAGTGATGCGACTAAATGGCCTACGCTGACCAAGAGATGAGCGGTAACAAGATTACTGCGATCATCATCGTGGCGCTAATCCATATCGTTGTCGGATACGGCCTCATCACGGGACTGGCTTACGAGGCAGTCCAGAATGTGGTTGAGCGCGTGACGACAGTGGATATCGACGAGCCGCCGCCCCCTGAGGAAGAGCCGCCGCCCCCGCCTGAGGAGGTGCCGGAAACCGTACCGCCGCCCTTCGTGCCTCCGCCGCAGGTCAATGTGCGTTCGGATCCGCCGCAGCAGAGGTCGGACACCCAGATTCGCGACAACACGGATGTGCAGCGCCAGCCGACGACGAAGCAGTGTGCCGATGGCTCGACTGTTGCGATCAACGCACAGTGTGGTCCAGCAACGACAACCTGCCCCGACGGCACGGTCGTGCGCCAGGGAACCGCTTGCCCGAAACCGCCACCGCGGGTTCAGCCGAAACCGGCTGCCCCTCGTAACAATGCGGGTTCATGGGTGACCAACTCTGACTATCGTCAGGCCTGGGTTCGCCGCGAATATGCTGGGACGGTTTCGTTCTCGCTTTCGATCGACGCTAACGGCAAGGTTGCCGGTTGTTCGGTCACCGGCGGTTCGGCTCCGCAGGAACTGAAGGATGCCACCTGCAGCCTGGTATCACGCCGCGCGAAATTCAACGCGGCGACCGATGGTGAAGGGCGCCCCACTTCCGGGTCCTACTCCAACACTGTCAGGTGGCAGATTCCGGAGTAACCCGAATTAATGATCGCGACCGGTGCCTTGGTGCACCGGTCGCAACCACTGGATTTTTCCTTTTGAGAGGACTTTCGCAATGATTACTGAATTCCTGGCCGCTGGGGCCGAAGGTGACGTCAAGACCGAGTTCGGCTTCTGGGCCGCGATGGAAGGCAACTACATCGCATGGGCCATCCTGATCGTGCTGATCATCATGTCGGTCGGTTCGTTCTATATCCTGATCACCAAGTATCTTGAGCAAAACAAGATCATGCGTCAGTTCAAGGATGTCCGTTCGACTTTCTGGCGCACGAACTCGCTGAAAGAAGGCGCAGGCAAGCTTGAAAAGAACAGCGCATGGCGCCAGCTCGTCGATGACGCGCTGAAAGCCGAAGAAGAGCACGGCAAGATGACCGACAGCCTCGAAGCGCATGACTGGATGCACGGCACGCTGTGCCGTTCGGAAGCTTCGATCAACGCGAAGCTCGCTGGCGGCCTGCCGTTCCTGGCAACCACGGGTGCGACCGCTCCGTTCGTCGGCCTGCTCGGTACGGTTATCGGTATCTACCGCGCACTGATCAACATCGGCCTCGCCGGTTCGGCTTCGATCGACAAGGTCGCGGGCCCGGTCGGTGAAGCACTGATCATGACCGCCATCGGCCTGCTGGTCGCGGTTCCGGCCGTGCTTGCCTACAACTGGCTGCAGAGCCGCAACAAGCGCATCGCTGCGATGCTCAACGGCTTCTCGACCGACCTGCTGGCGAACATCAACTCCAAGGGCGCGGTCAAGCCGGCTCTCCTGACCAAGGCAGCTCCGGCCAAGCCGACTGCTCCGGCAGCAGCCGCTCCGGCGAAAAAGGCCTGATCGAGAATCGAACGGGGCGGCGGCTGAGCTGCCGCCCTGTAATCCGATCAAGCAATACTCAGGATAGGATGTAAGTCATGGCGATTTCCACGGGAGGCGGCGGCGAAGAGAAGCCGATGTCCGACATCAACACCACGCCGCTTGTCGACGTGATGCTGGTGCTGCTGATCATCTTCCTCATCGCGGTTCCGGTTGCGATCAAGACGATCGAAGATCTCAAGGTTCCGATCATGGAATCGATCGAGTCGGACGATAAGGTTGAGAACCTGCTTCTCACTGTCACCACCACCGACGCTGAAGGTCGTTCACCGGGTACCGTCGACTCGGCTTTCACCGGTGCCTCGCGCGAGGGTGAGTGCCGGGTGTTCTTCAACAATGTGACCCCGGTCGATTCGCAGGAACTGTTCGACAAGGCGTTCGAACGGCTCGAAAACCTGATCGAAAAAGTCGGTGGTCCTGAAGCGATGCAGGAAAACCCCGACCTGGTTCCTCAGGTGCATATTCGTGCCGACCAGAACGCTCCGTGGCGCTGCGTTGCCGGTACCATTTTCAACGTGCAGATGGCCGGTTACCCGACCGTCGGCTTCATCTCCAACCCGGTCGACCCCAACGGTTGATCGGCGCGGCAGAAAAACGAATTCAGGAGTAAACCACCATGGCAATGTCAGGCGGCAATGACGATGGCGAGCCGATGATGGAAATGAACACGACGCCGTTGATCGACGTCATGCTCGTTCTCCTCATCATGTTCATCATCACCATCCCGGTGGCCACCCACGCGGTGAACATCGATCTTCCGGTGCCGGATAACAGCCCGCCACCGCCCGATCAGATCGACCCGATCCAGAACAAGATCGTGCTCACTCAGGCGGATGAGATTCTTTGGAACGGAGCTGCGATCAACCAGAACGAGCTGGTTCGCAACCTCAACCTGACCAAGGATATGAAGCCTGAGCCGGAACTTCAGTTCGAACCTGAACCGCAGGCAAGCTACGACCTTTCGGTCAAGGTGCTGCAGGTCATCAAGGGTAGCGGCGTGACCAAGTTCGGCTTCGTCGGGAACGAAAAATATCGCCAGTTTGGCAAGGAAGCCCAATAGGCACCTGCCAGACCAGCACAACGATCAAGGGGCGGAGCGATCCGCCCCTTTTTTGTATCTGCAATCGCTTCCATCTGCCCGACCGGGTTGCATCCGGCAACGCGATATAGCTTGCACGCCGGATGGCTATGGTATGATATGTCATTACCTTTTTCTGAGGAGGTATGACATGGCCGCAACCCTGATGTCTTCGCCCGACGCTCCGATGAGCGAACTCAATACAACCCCGTTGATCGACGTCATGCTGGTGCTGCTGGTGATGTTCATCATCACCATTCCCGTTGCCACCCATTCGATCGACGTCGACTTGCCCGTGCCTTGCGGGAATGATTGCCAGACCTTGCCCAAGCCCGATCGCGTGCAGAACAAGATCGTCATCGACAGCGCCGACAGGCTGCTGTGGAATGGCACCCAGGTCACCCAGGCGCAGCTTGGTGCCCTGCTTGCAGAGACGACCGAAATGGCCGTCGAACCGGAGCTCCAGTTCGAGCCCGAAGGCGGCGCTTCCTATTCCACCGCAGCCCTCACCCTGCGAACCATCAAGGCCAGCGGAGTGACCAAATTCGGCTTTGTCGGCAATGAGAAGTACCGCCAGTTCGCTGCGAACTGACTGGCCTAATCCAGCTCGACCGGATCGACCCGCATTGCAGCTGCTGCGAGGCTCTCGGCCTCCAACAGCAGCTCGTCATCAACTGCGCCTTGCGGCACGCTTTCGCGGCCGATCATCACCATGACCGGCACTGCCAGCGGGCTGACCCGGTCGAGTTCGACATGGACAAGTTGTTCGGCCGATCGTTCAAGCAAATCGGCCAGCCGCCCGACATCGGTCATCCTTGCCCGCGCATCGGCCCATGCCGCCTCGAGCAGGACGTGGTCCGGCTCGTGCTTGCGCAGCACGTCATAGATCAGGTCGGTCGAGAAGGTCACCTGTTTGCCCGTCTTGCGCTTTCCGGGATGCTGGCGCTCAACCAGCCCGCCGATCACCGCCACCTCGCGAAAGGCGCGGCGCAGCAGGTGCGAATCCTGCACCCAGTCGACAAACTCATGCGCCAGTATGTCGGGCGACAGCAGCGGCGTGGGGTCATCCACCGGGCGCAGGCCCCATACACCGAGCGAATAGTCATTGGCGACAAACCCACCCGGCAACATCCCGCGATCGTTCATCCGCCGGGTGATCAGCATGCCAAGGCTCTGGTTCGCGTTCCACCCCTCAAAGGTGTAATAGACCGTGTAGTACCGCTTCGCATGGGGGAAGCTTTCGACCAGCAGGCTGCCCGGCTTCGGCATTTGCGAGCGCCAGTCCTGCACCTCCAGCCATTCGCGCACATCGTCGGGAAAGCGCCCCCAGCCCGCCCGATCATCGAGCATTGCCCGCACCCGCTCCGCCAGATGTGTCGTCAGCGGCATCCGCGCACCGCCATAGGACGGGATCATCGCCGCCTTAGATGACGCGCGCACGATCACGTCCATGTCCTTCACCTGCTCGACCTCGAGCGTCATTCCGGCAAAGGCAAAGCTATCGCCCTGAGAAAGCTGCGCGGCGAAACGCTCCTCCACCTTGCCCAGCTGCCGCCCGTTCCTGAACCGCACGGTGAGCATCTCGCTATCGATGATGATCCCGGCATTGAGCCGGTGTTTCGCCGCAAGCTCCGGATGCGCCAGCCGCCACGTCCCCGACCTGTCGCGCACTATACGGCGGAACTTGTCATATGCCTTGAGCGCATAACCACCGGTCGCAACGAAGCCGAGCACCCGCTGCCATACCGCCTCATCGACCCATGCATAGCTTAGCGACAAGCGCACTTCGGCCAGCAGCGCAGCCTCATCGAACGGACCGGCGCAGGCGCAGGCCATGACGTGCTGTGCCAGCACGTCGAGCCCGCCCTCGCGGAAATCCTCCCCATCGCGCTGCCCACCCTCGACCGCCTCACGCGCGGCGGTCGCTTCAAGGAACTCGAACCGGTTGCCCGGCACCAGCACAGCGCGGCTTGGCAGGTCGAGCCGGTGGTTGGCCCGCCCGATCCGCTGCAGCAGCCGGCTCGATCCCTTGGGCGCGCCCATCTGGACCACGCAATCGACATCGCCCCAGTCGACCCCCAGGTCGAGACTGGCGGTGGCGACCAGCGCGCGCAGCTCGCCCCGTGCCATCGCACCCTCGACCTTGCGCCGCGCTTCCTTGCTCAGCGAACCATGGTGGATGCCAATCGGCAGGTTGCCCTCATTCGCATCCCACAGGTTCTGGAAGGTGTATTCGGCCAGGAAGCGTGTGTTGGTGAAGATGATCGTCGTGCGATTATCCGCGATCAGCTGCATCAGTTGCGGGATGGCCCAGGTCGCCGCGTGCCCGCCCCATGGCACGCGCTCCTCATCGGGCAGCAGGATCTCGATTTCCGGCTCGGCGCCCTGCTCGCCTTCGACCAGTTCGACAGTGTCGATATCCCCCCACGGGGCGAGCCATTCGCGAAACGCCTCTGGTGCGGCGAGTGTTGCCGACAGCGCGCTGCGCCTGAGACCGGGCGCAATCGCCTGCAGCCGCGCGAGGCTCAACGCCAGCAGATCGCCGCGCTTGCCGGTGGCGAAGGCATGCACCTCGTCGATCACGATCCGCTTGAGCGAGGAAAACAGTTCGAGGCTGTCGGGATAGCTGAGCAGCAGCGAAAGGCTTTCGGGCGTGGTCAGCAGGACATGCGGCGGCTTCTCGCGCTGGCGGCGCTTGCGGTCCGACGGCGTATCGCCGCTGCGTGTCTCGATCCGCAATGGCAGGCCCATTTCCTCAACCGGGGTAACGAGATTGCGCTGCACGTCATGCGCCAATGCCTTCAATGGCGAAACATAGAGCGTGTGCAGCCCCTCCGGCGTGTTGCCATTGGCGATTTGCGAAGGGCAGAAATCGGCCAGCGTCGGAAGGAACCCCGCCAGCGTCTTGCCCGCACCCGTATCTGCCACCAGCAGTGCATGCTTGCCACGCCGGTCGGCGGCGAACATCCCGGCCTGATGCGAGCGGATACGCCAGCCACGCCCGGCAAACCACGATTCGATCTCGGGCGGGATCGCCATCGCGTTCATGCTCGGCCAGCAAAGGCTGAACCGATGGAACACATGGAACACAGTCCAGATGTTCTAAACACACCCGCTACGGGCCCCCATCGGACGGGCGCGACTGAAAGAGGCGCGATGGCGATCATGCACCCAGCCAAGCAGATTATGCCGGAGTAGGACAGGGCAACGTGAAGCCCGCCCCTATGCCGATTACTCGGCGACGTCCTCCGCAGCTGCTTCCGCTGCCTCTTCCACCGCATCGGCTGCGGCTTCGACTGCATCCTCCGCGTAGGCTTCGTCCCATTCCTCTTCGACTGCTGCCGCCGCTTCGATCGATGCCTCGATCTCTTCGACCGAATAGCCGGTCAGTTCGGCGATACGCATCCGTTCCTTCTTGCCCAGCTCGGCAAAGCTGCGCTTGGCGGGCAGGTCGGCGGTGGCTTCAGCCATTTGCTGCTCCATTGTCATCGCCGAAGCCATGATGGCTGGCAGCGATTCCATGCTGACCGCAACGATGCGCGGGTCTGCTGCCATCGAATAGGATTTGCGCGCATAGTTCGCACCCGATTCGGTCGAGAAAAACGCGTCGATGTCGCTCAGTTCCTGCGAGGTGAAGTGGATTGCATAAAGTTCCGACATCGCCCTGCGCATGCCCGGCTCCATCGCGGTCATCACTTGGGCCATCATCTTCGGGAAAATCTCGGCTTCCGCATCCTTGCGTTCCTGCCAGGCCGGGTCGAGGATCGCGAGTGCTTCCTTCACCTCAAAGTCGGACATCTCGATGCCGTAACCATCGATACCAAGTTCGGCAGCAACGGCATTGGTGTCGGGCGTGGCCGACATGTTCATCAGCGGACCAAGCAGGCCGTCGAACATCGGGCCGATCATCTCGGCCATCGCGCCATCGGGCAGGATCTTGCCGACGATCGTCTCGGCCAGCGGCAGGCGTTCGAGCTGCTCTTCGGTCAGCGGTTCGGTTTCCATCATTGCTGAAAGCGCGCCGAAGATATCATCGTCGCTCATCTCGTCCTGCGCGGCCAGTGGCTGCGACATCAGTGCGAGGCCGGCGCCAAGCGCCAACGCTGTGCGGCCCAGTTTCGCGCCGCCGCTGATCATCCTGTCAAACATCGTGATACGTCCCTTTGGCATGGGCTAGCCCCCGCCAGCCCGTTCAATGCGCAACGGATTCGCCGCGCTCCAGACCGCTCATTTGCAACTGTTCGTCGATCTGCGCAATCAGCCTTTCGAGCCCGGCTTCGCTTTCGCTTTCAGCGCGCGCGACCAGCACATCCTGCGTGTTCGAGGCACGCAGCAGCCACCAGCCGTCGTCCGTGGTCACGCGCACCCCATCGGTCGTATCGGCCACCGCATCGCTCGCCGCGATACGCTCGGCCACTTCGGCAATCGCGGCGAACTTGCGACTCTCGTCGACCTGGAAACGCATCTCGGGCGTGTTGACCATTGCGGGCATATCGCCGCGCAATCGGGTCACCGACTTGCCCAGCCGTGCTGCGGCGGCGATCAGCCGGACCCCGGCATAGAGCGCGTCGTCGAAACCGTAATATTCGTCCGCAAAGAATACGTGACCGCTCATTTCACCCGCCAGCGGGCTGCCTGTTTCCTTCATTTTGGACTTAATCAGCGAGTGGCCGGTCTTCCACATCACCGGCTGCCCGCCATGCGCCGCGACATGATCGAACAGTGCGCGGCTGGCCTTCACATCCGCTATCACCGTCGCATTAGGTAGTCTTGCGAGGAGGTCTTCGGCGTAGATCATTAGCAACTGATCCCCCCAGATGACTTGGCCTTCGCCGTCGATCGCACCGATCCGGTCACCATCGCCGTCGAAAGCCACGCCGAAATCGAGCTGCTTCTCGGCGACGAGCGCGCGCAGGTCGGCCAGGTTGGCCTCGACAGTGGGATCAGGATGATGATTGGGAAAATTGCCATCGACTTCAGTGAACAGCAGGTGATGCTCCCCCGGCAGGTGCGCGGCGAGCTTTTCGAGCGCGGGCCCGGCGGCGCCATTGCCCGCATCCCAACCGACCCTGAGAGTGGCGAGGTGATCCGCGTCGATTTCGCCAAGCGGGGCGAGCAGGCGTTCGACATATTCGTCGATGATATCCCGGCTGGTGACTTCGCCCGTCCCGTCGAGCCAGTCACCGGCGGCAGCGAGCCGCCCGAGCTCCAGGATATCCTCGCCGAAGAAAGGGCGCCCCTGGAATACCATCTTGAAGCCATTGTAATTGGCGGGATTGTGGCTGCCAGTTATCTGAATGCCGCCATCCACCTGTTCGGCTGACGCTTCTGCATAATAGAGCATCGGGGTCGGCCCCATGCCAACGCGGACCACGTCGCAGCCGCTGGCCGTCAACCCTTCGATCAGCGCATGTTCGAGCATGGGCGAACTGACCCGCCCGTCATAACCCACCGCCACCGTCTTGCCCCCCGCCTGCCGCAAGAGGGTCGCGAAGCCGCGCCCGATCGCACGCGCATCATCCGGGCCAAGCGTTTCGCCGATAATCCCGCGAATGTCGTATTCGCGCAGCACGGTGGGGTGGAACTGGTGGTTCATTCTATCGCGTCCCCTCATCGGGCAATTCGTCGAGCAGCAGGTCGCGGGCCGCATTCGCCTCATGCACCTGTGCGTTGCTGCCACCCTTGTCCGGATGGACCATGGTGACGAGGCGCTTATGCGCGGCGATTATTTCAGAACGGTTTGCATGGGCCTCGACCGCCAGCAGCTTGCGCGCGCGGAACACGGCCTGGCTGCGGGTGGGGGCGGTCCGCAGATATTCCCACGGCCATTTGCCCAGCGCCCAGCGGCAGAAGACCGAAACCCCTACAGCGATCAGCGCCAGCTTGAGCATGGGTCAGGCCAGTTCCAGCTGCGGGGCGCTGTTGTTATCGGGCATATTGAGATGCAGCCCGGCAAGCAGCGAACGCATTTCCTGCCGCGCGACGAGGTGGCTGGTGCCCAGTTCGCCCAGGTGCCCCTTGTCGAGCAGGGTGAGCCCGCTGGGGAACAGCTCGCGATAGATCACGCGTTCGGACAGGCCCTTCACCACGCGAAAGCCCGCGCGCTTGCTGAGTTCGTGAAGCGCCTTCTCGATACGCATCTGGTTGCGCGCCTCGACATGACCGGAACGGTTGCGCACCACGACCCAGTCGATTTCCTTGCGCTGCTGTATCGCGCGGGTCTTGCGCGTTTCCCAGATCAGCTCGGCATAGAAGCTGAGGCGGCGGACCTTGAAGGTTTCCGCATCGACCTGCCCGATCAGGTCGAAATCGACAAAGCTATCGTTCAATGGTGTGACCAGAGTATCGGCCCCGGTCGCCGCATGACGGGCAAATTCATCGTCGCGGCCCGGCGTGTCGAGGATCAGGAAATCCGCCCCCTCGCCCATGCGCGCCACCTCCTCATCGAGATCGGCGATGCTCTCGCCGCGAAACACCTCGCAATTGGCCGTCGGAAGGTCGATTCCGCGCCGCTGCAGTGTTTCCAGACGATTCTCGAAATAGCGATGCATGGTGCGCTGGCGCGGATCGAGATCGAGCGCGGCGACCTTCGCCCCGCGATAAGCCAGCGCAACCGCGACATGGACAGCCGTGGTCGATTTGCCCGTGCCGCCCTTTTCATTGGCGAAGGTAATCCGGTGCGGGCGGGTGTCTGTCACGATGCGAAGCGTCCTCTGGCTTGAAACACTCGGGCGCCCATGTCTATCTGCGCCCCGCCTGTTACCTACCGGAGGGCCGATTTTCGTGCAAACCGTCTCCACGCTCGACATGTTGAGAAATGCGACTTCCACCTTGCGCGAAGGCGGCAGGACGCTGGCACTGGTGCCCACGATGGGCGCGCTGCACGAAGGGCATTTAACGCTTGTGCGAGAGGCAAAGAAGCTTGCCGACCGCGTTGCGGTGTCGATCTTCGTCAACCCGACCCAGTTCGGCCCGAACGAGGATCTCGACGCCTATCCCCGCCAGCTGGCAGAGGATTCGGCGATGCTGGAAGCCGAGGGGGTAGACCTGTTGTGGGCGCCGACGGTCGAGGCGATGTACCCGGAAGGCTTTGCGAGCTCGATCAGCGTCACCGGAGTGGGTGCAGGCTTTTGCGGCGCGGACCGTCCCGGCCATTTCGACGGGGTTGCCACGGTCGTGTGCAAACTGTTCAACCAGGTCCGCCCCGATATCGCCTGTTTCGGCGAGAAGGACTGGCAGCAGCTGGCAGTGATCCGCACTATGGCGCGCGATCTCGACCTGACCTTCCCGCATGTCGACGCGATCCATGGCATCGCGACCGTGCGCGAGGCGGATGGCCTCGCCATGTCGAGCCGCAACCGTTACCTCACCGCGGAATTGCGCGAGGCGGCAGGCACCCTGCCACTCGCGATGAAGGAAGCCATCGCCCGGATCGAAGACGGGCAGGACGTCACCCGCTCGCTCGCCGCGCTGGAGGACGAGTTGCTCGGCGCGGGGTTCGACAGAGTAGACTATGCCGACCTGGCCGATGCGATGAGCCTCGAAGTGCTCACTGCACGGATCGATCGCCCGATGCGGCTGCTGGTGGCCGCGCGCATTGGCGGCACGCGGCTGATCGACAATATGGCGGTCAGCTAAACACCGTCAGCCGGGCTTTCTTGGCCCACCCTTGCGGTGTGCCGATTTCTTGTTTCCGGGTTTGAACGGTTTGCCGCCCGGTTTCGCACCCTTCGGCTTGAAGGCTTTGCGTTCGCCACGCGGCGCATCGGCATCACGCTCGCGCTTCCCCGGACGCTCCGAACGTTCAGCGCGACCGGCGGCATTGTCACGGCGCGGCTTCCCGGCGAACGGCTTGCGGCCACCATCATGCCTGCCCTCATGCCGCCCGCCCTTGCGATTCTCCCGCGCCTGCATGCGCGGCCCTTCGGCAGATCGTTCGATGAAGACCGGGCGTTCCTGGTCTTCCGAGGCAAAGGTGCGTTCGATCGCGTCCTCGACCTTGGCGGCAATCGCGCTCGGAATCTGGAAGAAGGTTTCCTCGCCACCGATGCGGATCGCGCCGATTTCATTGCGGGTCACATGGCCGCGGCGGCAGATCAGCGGCAGGATCCAGCGCGGATCGGCGTTGTGCCTACGGCCGATATCCATGCGGAACCATACCGTGTCCTCGAAACCGGGACGGTGCTTTTCCTTCTGCGCCGCCTTGCGCGCCTCGGGCGTGTTTTCCATCAGCTCTTCGGGCTGCGGCATCTTGGAGCGATGCGCCTGCACCAGCATGGCAGCGATATCCTCGGCGGACTTCTGCTCCATCAGCGTCTTGGCGAGCGCGCGATCCTCATCCTCGATCTCGACAGGCGCGAGCAGCGTTTCGAGCAGCCGTTCGCGGTCCTGCTTGCGGATGTCTTTCGGCGAGGGAGCATCGGTCCAGCGTGCTTCGATCTTCGCACCGCGCAGCATGGCTTCGACCCGGCGGCGGCGCGGAAACGGCACGAGGATGACCGCCGTGCCCTTCTTGCCCGCCCGCCCGGTGCGGCCTGACCGGTGCTGCAGGGTCTCTGCATCGCGTGGCACCTCGACATGGATGACGAGGCTGAGCGAAGGCAAGTCGATCCCGCGCGCGGCGACATCGGTTGCGACGCATACGCGCGCACGGCGGTCGCGCAGCGCCTGCATCGCCTGGTTGCGCTCGGACTGCGAGTGCTCGCCCGACAGCGCCACCACGGCAAAGCCGCGTTCCTGCAAGGTCGCGTGCAGGCGGCGCACTGCGTCGCGCGTGGCGCAGAACAGGATCGCCGTTTCCGCCTCGTGGAAACGCAGAAGGTTGACGACCGCGCTCTCGATTTCCGACGGGGCGATGGTCACCGCCTGGTATTCGATATCGCCATGCCCACGCGTGTCGCCCACGGTCGAGATGCGCAGCGCATCCTGCTGGTAACGCTTCGCCAGTGCGACGATCGGCTTGGGCATGGTGGCGGAGAACAGCAGCGTACGGCGGCCTTCGGGCGTCGCATCGAGGATTTCCTCGAGGTCTTCGCGAAAGCCCATGTCGAGCATTTCGTCCGCTTCATCGAGCACAGCGACTTTCAGCGCCGAAAGGTCGAGCGCGCCGCGCTCCAGATGATCGCGCAACCGGCCCGGCGTGCCAACCACGATCTGCGCCCCGCCGCGCAGATTGCGGCGCTCTTTCGATGCATCCATCCCGCCGACGCAGGTTGCGATCCGCGCGCCTGCCTTGCCATAGAGCCAGATCAGCTCGCGGCTGACCTGCAGGGCCAGCTCGCGCGTCGGAGCGATCACCAGCGCCAGCGGGGCAACGCCAAACGGCACCTTGCCATCGGCAGCCAGCATCTGCTCCGCCATGGCGAGGCCGAAAGCGACGGTCTTGCCCGAGCCGGTCTGGGCGGAAACCACCAGATCGCGGCCCGATGCCTCAGGCGCGATAACGGCGGACTGGACTTCGGTCGGTGTGTCATAGCCGCGTTCGGCCAGTGCTTCGCCGAGGATCGGCGGCAGTTCGGAAAAATTCATGGGTCTCGCAATGTCTGGGGCCTGCCAAACGCAGGTCGCGGGGCCGCATCAGCGGCGAAAGCGAACGCCCTACACGAAACGAAGCCGTTTGGCTTGCGATTTTTGTGCAGGTGCGAAATGCTGCCATCGGCCAGCCGGTCGAACAACCGATAGCCATCTGCCAGCGGCAATGGACGCGCAGCACCGCCCTGCCTACAAAAGCGGCTCAACACTTAGGGGAGTGTGCCATGAAATCCACTGTCGCGTCCGTCCTTGCTCTGCTGCTCGTTACTCCGGCTGCCTATGCCCAGGAGAGCGATCCGCCAGCCGATGGCACTTCCACCAGCGAGAACGGCGCGGAGGGAAGCGACGAGAAGGCTGATGACAAGTGGGACGTCAACGCCCCCAAAGGCGCAACGATCAAGCAGGTGCCGATCGATGTCGATGAAGGCAGCTGGATGGATGTCGATGTCAGCCCGGACGGCAGCCGTATCGCATTTTCGCTGCTGGGCGATATTTACATCATGCCGATTTCGGGCGGCAATCCGACCCGCATCGCCGAGGGGCTGGCATGGGAAGTGCAGCCGCGCTTCTCCCCCGATGGCAAACGGATCGCCTTCACCTCTGACCGGGCGGGTGGCGACAATATCTGGCTGATGGACACCGATGGCGAAAACAAGCAGCAGCTGACCAAGGAAAGCTTCCGCCTGCTCAACCAGCCGAGCTGGAGCCCCGACGGGCGATTTATCGCAGCGAAAAAGCACTTCACCACCGGGCGCTCGCTCGGCACGGGCGAGGTATGGCTCTATCACGTATCGGGCGGCGGCGGGGTCAAGCTGGTCAAGCGGCCCAATGAAACGCACCAGAAGGAACTGGGCGAACCAACCTACGCCCCCGATGGCAGTGCAATCTACTACACCCGCAACAACACCGGCGGGCCGATCTTCGAATATGCGCAGGATTCGAATGCGGGCATCTTCGAGATCGACCGCTATGATGTCGAAAGCGGCGAAATCACCGAAGCGGTCAGCGGATATGGCGGCGCGGTTCGCCCGACCCCCGCACCCGATGGCAAGAGCATCGCCTTCGTGCGCCGCGACAAGGACCAGTCGCAGCTGTGGGTGAAGGATTTTGCCAGCGGCAAGGAACGCATGGTTTACGGCGCGCTCGATATGGACGTGCAGGAGACCTGGGCGGTGACCGGTGTCTATCCCAATATGGGCTGGACGCCCGACAGCAGTGAGATCGTCTTCTGGGCGGGCGGCAAGCTGCGCCGCGTCGATGTAGCCAGCGGTAGTGCGCGCGAAATCCCGTTCCGGGTGGCCGATACGCGCGGCGTCGCCGATGCACCGCATCCGGTGATCGATGTGGCTCCCGACAGCTTCACCACCAGCATCCCGAAATTCGCCAGCGTTTCGCCCGACGGCCGCAGCGTGGTGTTCGAGACGCTGGGCAAGCTCTATGTCAAACCAGTCGGCGGTGGCGCGGCGCGCAGGCTGACGAACGGCGGCGGTGACACGGTGGAGCTGTTCCCGGCATGGTCGCGCGACGGCAGCCATATTGCCTTCGTCCGCTGGAGCGATGAGGGCCTGGGCCGCATTGTCACGGTCAATGCGCGCGGCGGCAGCGAGAGCGTGGTTACCAGCCAGCCGGGCCATTATCGCAACCCGCAATTCTCGCCCGATGGCAAGACCATCGCCTTCGAGAAGGGCAGTGGCGGCTACCTCACCTCGCCCGATTATTCCGAGAACCCCGGGGTCTACACCGTGGCGGCAACTGGCGGCGCGCCCGATCTGGTCGTGCGCGGGGCAGGCGCGCCGCAATTCGGAGCCTCGTCCGACCGGCTGTTCATGGTCGAAGGCGGCGAAGGCCTGAGCCTTGTGTCGACCGACCTTGCCGGGCAGGACAAGCGCACCCATGCCAGCGGCGAGCTGGTCAGCGATTACCGCGTCGCGCCCAGTGGCGAGTTCATCGCCTTCCGCCAGAATTACGAAGTCTTCGCCATGCCATTATTGCCGGGCGGCGCTGAAGTCTCGGTCGACAAGGCGGGCGGCCCGCTGCCCGTGACCCGCGCCAGCAAGGGCGGTGCGGACTATATTGGCTGGTCGAAAGACGGCGCACAGCTTCACTGGAGCATGGGGCCGACGCTCTACACCGCTTCCACCTCCGCCATGTTCACCAGCTCGCCAGAAGCGAAGAGTGGCTTCACCCCGCCAACCGACGGGCTGTCGCTGGCAATGACGCAACAGGCTGCGAAGCCAGGCGGAAAATTCGTGCTGCAGGGCGCCAGGATCCTGACCATGCAGGGTGACGGTGCCGGGGTCATCGAGAACGGCATGATCGTGATCGAGGGCGACCGAATCACCGGAGTCTACGATGCCACGACGACCAGGATGGTCTTCCGCGACAATCCGAAGATCATCGATGTCACGGGCAAGGTGATCATGCCCGGCCTGGTCGATGCTCATGCCCACGGCCCCTATGGCACGAGCGATATCGTGCCTTTGCAAAACTGGTCGCTGGTCCAGCAGCTCGCACTTGGCACCACGACCATGCACGATCCCTCGTCCAGCGCGAGCCAGGTCTTCGCCGCATCCGAGCGCCAGCGGGCGGGAACCTTGCTGGCCCCTCGCCTCTTCTCGACCGGTGAGATCATCTACGGAGCCAAGGCGCCCAGCGTCTATGCCGAGATCAATTCCTATGACGATGCCCTCGCGCATGTCCGCCGGATCAAGGCGCAGGGCGGCCATTCGGTGAAGAACTACAACCAGCCACGCCGTGAGCAGCGCCAGATGGTGGTGCGCGCAGCAATGGCCGAGAACATGCAGGTCGTGGCCGAGGGCGGATCGCTGTTCGGGATGGATATGAACCTCGTCGTCGATGGCAATTCGACGCTTGAGCACAATGTGCCAACCGATGTGTTCTATGATGACGTCGTCCAGCTCTTCGGCCAGTCGCAAACCAATTACACGCCGACGCTGGTCGTGACCTATGGCGGGATGGCGGGCGATCCCTATTGGCGGCAGGCAACCAATGTGTGGGAGAATCCGCTGATGGTCCACACCCCGCCGAAAATGCTGCTTGCCGACACCGCCCGTCGCACCACTGCGCCCGAATGGGCTTTCGTTGACGACAACAACGCGCGCGAGGCGAAGAAGCTCGCCGATGCCGGGGTCAAAGTTTCGATCGGGGCGCATGGCCAGCAGGCCGGGATCGCAGCGCATTGGGAGCTGTGGAGCTTCGTGCGCGGCGGGATGAGCCCGGTCGAGGCGCTGCGGGCGGGCACCATCGCCTCGGCCCAGTCGCTCGGCATGGATCGCGACATCGGCAGCCTCGAAGCGGGCAAGCTGGCCGACCTCATCGTGCTCGACGCCGACCCCTCGGTCGACATCGCCAACAGCGACAAGATCGCGCAAGTGATGCTCGGCGGTCGACTCTACGACGCGAAGACGATGAACGAGGTCGAGACCGGCACGGCCCAGCGGCGCAAATACTGGTGGGAGTGAGTGGAGCGGGTAGCGGGAATCGAATAGGACCAACAAGGAATTGATATTGTTTGCCAATCTGAACCCTTCGGATCTCAATCCAGCAGCAATACCATCGGAAAAAAAATGAAAACGGATCAGATTCCGAAACTGGGAATCGCGTTTGCAGGTCGGCAATTTCCGAATCAGTCCGACAGTGATCGATAGCGTCCGCTTTGCGCCCCAATTTCAGTCATTCGCGTTCGCTCGCCTTACACCAGAAAGCCGCCGCTCCTGCATAATTACTCCAATCGATTGTGCCGGTCGCCCAAATAGACTGATGTGCCGCGCCAGAATGGCTCTCGGAGTATAGCCAGCGGATTCGCATCTTCGGCCTAGAACCGCCATCCGGCGCTGATGTTGCCCGCTATCTCGTCCTGGTCTGCGCCAATGAGAGCCGGGATCGAGGATTGCACGTATGCCAGATCCTGTGCCTTCTGCTTAGATAAGCAATTCGCTGGAGATCCGGATGGAATTCGTATTTGATGCGAAGATGCCGTTGCCTTGTCCGGTCGTCACGATCTTGAACGAACCGCCGCCCGAGTAGTCGATGGCAATCGGACCGTTGGCGCGAACGAAGGAAATGCCGTCGACGTCTGCTGCAGATGTTATGTCGGCATCCGGCGTTCCCAGGTCCAGGATCGAAACGCCGTCTGCATCGTCAACCTCGACGCCGGGCGACAGATCGCCTTCGAAATACACGCGCTCACCTTCGATCTCATAAACCGGATCATCGGGCTCGACCTGTGCCAGCGCAGGCTGAGCCAATCCCAGCGCCAAGGCACCTACACCGCAGCCGAATAGAAGCCTGCTCTTGCCTAAAGCCAACCGCTCGCGTGCATCAGTCATTTGTCGTTGCCTTCTCGAATGGAGGAATGGATGCCTTGTTGGCGCTCAGAAACGCCAGCCGACGCTGACGCTGCCGGAGATATCGTCGCGGTCGGTCCCGAACAGCGCGCGGGCCTCGGCGCTGAGCGTCCAGCCCGATCCAAGGTCGAGATTGCCGGACAAAGCTCCGAGGACACCGGCACCATCGGTTTCCGGGGCCAGAACGGTGAAGGGAGCGCTCGCGTCGCCGCTGAAGGCGAGCCGCGCGCCTACCGTGTCGTTTGCCGCATCGACATATTGCGCTGACAGGTCGAACGATCCGCGCGTGCCCTGCCAGTTGGCGAACAGGCCACCGCCAAAGCTTGTTTGCTGATCCGAGGCATCGGCTGCGCGCAGCGACAGGCTGCCGGCTCCGGTTTCATCGGCCAGCGACAGATCGGCCTCGCCATGATGGAGTGACGCCAGCGGCCCGAAGGCCCAACCACCGCCTGCGCCCCAGCCGTAGCGTACCTCCGCCGAAGCCGTGAGCGCGTCGATTTCCGCATCGCCCAACGCGGTGCGTTGCAGCGTGTTGACGGTGATCGCGCGTTCGACTGCCGCATCGGTCTGCGACCAGGTGAGCGCACCGCTGAGGGTGAAGCCTGTGCCGCCAGTGCCGTAGCGGCCGTAAGCAGAGAGATACCAGCTGTCGTAGTCCGCTTTGCTGGCCCGACCGGCGACCTCCAGGCTGCCATCGCGCATGCCCCCGGCCATGCCCAGCGCCCAGCCATTGTCGGCCCCGACATAGTCGATCCCGAGATCGAAACCGACAGCGTCCTGCTTTACTTCGGCCGCATTGCCGTTGCCGTCGATCGAACTGTTGGAGAAGGAGACGCCGCCCCAAATGCCCCAGCCGGTCCCGCGAGCCATCCGCGCCCGTGCCAGCCCGCCTTGCCCATGGCGCAGGGTGTCGCCCACCGCCTGCGCCAGCAACGAGGCGTAGATCTCGCCGGAGGTGCTGTCGAACGCGGCCAACGCCTGCTCTGTGGTGCTCTGTAGCAGCGCGTTGTACACTAAATTGCTGTCCGAACCCGCCGTGCGGTCGAACTGCGCGAGGACGCTCGCGGTTTGCGACTGGTTGAAGGTCTGCGCGACCTCGGGGAAGGTCAGTTGCTGCAGCAGTTGCAGCACAACGTCGTTACCATCGCCGCCGGCATAGAGAACATTGGCATCGAGGAAGGCGAACGGGTTCCGGATCGTCCCGAAGGTCCCGCCGACCGCGTCGGTGCCGTCATTGGCAAGGATGGTGTACTCGTAGGAATTGGTGTCGGTGAACATCGAGCCAGCGAGTTCGATGATATCGAGTGTTGACCCGCCAAGTGCGACGCTGCCGTTGACGGTGACGAGGTCGGAGGTGTTGTCGTTGTTCACCTCGACAGCGAAGGTGCTGGCTGCATCCATGGTCAGCGCGCCGTTGATGGTCAGCGTGCCGATGCTGTTGCCCGGCGCGAGGGTGCCGCCAACCAGCGTCACCGAACCGAGCGCACCGCCACCCGAGAGCGTGCCGCCTTCAATCAGCGCGTCGGCGAAAGCGCCGCCCGATTGGCGCAAGGCACCGCTCAGGATGGCGAGCTGCGCGCCATTGCCGACATAGGCTTCGAAGGCATTGGCTCCGGTCGCATCGAGCGTCAGCCCGTTATCCTGCGTCACACTGAACTGCGCGCCATCACGCAGGTAGAGCGCGTGCGCGCCCGCACCGCTGGTTGCGACGGTGATGCCGTCATAGGCAAAGTCGTCGGAGGTGCCGAAGTCGTCGAGGTTAGGGCCAATCACCAGACCATGCGCGCCATCGCCCGCTGTGGTGATGTCGAGATTAGCGAGCACCACCACAGTTGCGGAATTGGTCACAGCGCCCGCGATTCCGCCGAGTTCGAAGCCGATGGCATTGTCGCCTGCGGTCGTAAACGTGCTGTTCTGTACGTTCAGGGTGAAATCGCTGTCGGTCATCGCGCCGGTCAGCCCGGCAAAATAGAACCCGCGCGCGCCGTCGCCCTGAGTGGTCACATCGAGATCTGCGGCAAGGAAGGCGGTGCTGGAGGTCACCATCGCGCCGTCAGCACTCGTACCTATCCAGACGCCGTGTGCGTCGGCGCCTTGGGTGGTCACAGTGACGTTGGCGATATCGCCAACGGTCGTGCTGCCGTCGCCGGCAATGAATTGCTCGACGATTAACCCGCGCGAACCATCGCCGTGGGTGGAGATCGAGCTGTCGCCGACTGCGAAGCCGAACAATGAACTATCAAAGCCGCCACCCCCGATCAGCAGCCCGTCGGAGACCGTGCCTTGCGTCGACAGGACAACGTTGCTGATATCGACTGAAAACGCGGAGTCGCCGTCAACTGTGCCTTCCATGATGATAGCCCCGGCGTTGGTCGAGCCGGTCGTCGTCACGGTGAGTTCGCTCAATGTGATTTCCATCGCGCTGCCATCGCCGGCAAGCGCGTGATCGATTCCGCGGGCGTTGCTGCCCGCCGTGGTTATCGAGCTGTCAAAGATGGCTACCGTGTTGCTCGAAGTGTTGCCAAAAGCGCCGAACAGCAGTGCGGTCGAACCATCGCCAAGGGTGGCGAAGCTGCTCTCGGCGATGAAGGCGGTGCGGCTGGAGGTGTTGCCGCCCAGTTCACCGAATACCAAAGCGCGCGCGTCGTCGCCCTGGGTCAAGATGTCTGACTCGAGAATTACGGCGTTGCCGATCGAGCCGTTTGCCACCTGCGGGATGTCGATTGCGTCACTTCCATCGCCGCTTGTCGTCACGGTTGAGCGCCGGAGCAGCAGCTGGGTATCGCTGCCGTCGCCGATGCCAATATAGATAGCATCGCTGTCGGCACCCCCGGTCGTCACGCTGCTGTCGAGCACTGCCAGACTGGCCGAGCTTGTGCCGCCGAGATCGAGGTTGAAACCAAGCGAGCTGGCACCCGCGGTCGAAAGCTGCGTGAATTCGACCTCGCCTGCGAAGGTCGAGCCACCATCGGGTGTGACGAACTGAACCCCATGCGCGTTGTCGCCCATGGTCGAGATGACCGCGCTGGCACCGGCATCGGCGAAATTGTTGATCTCGAAATTGGCGACGGAGTGGCCGCCGCCCGAATCCAGTACGAACGCCGTCGAACCGTCGCCTTGAGTCGAGGCAGTAAGGTTCCGCAGTGCAACGAATGCCGCACTGTCGCCAGGTGTGCCCTGTCCTCCGCCGTTCAACCGCACCAACGCCGAGTTGTCGCCAGTGGTGGTAAGGGTCAATCCATCGAGGCCGATCAGCTGAATCGACGTTGTGGCCGAAATCGCCGGCGCATCGTCGCCGGTGGTGGCGATCACCGCATCGGCATCTTCAACGTGGACGCTCAGGGCGCTGTCACCGAGGATCGCACCAGCACCGCCGTCCGAGCGCACCGTCCCGTTGACGAGCACGCGACCAAAGGCCTGCGGAACGAAGGTGCCCGTGTTCCCCGTTGTATGTGACGATAGCGTTCCTTTGACGTCCGGAGAAACTGCTACACCGCCATTGCCGGGAACGCTGGAGGTGACGAACTGCGTGACCGCGTTCTGCGCCTGGTCCGCGATCCGCGCCTTCTGGACCGTGGTGGCCGCCGTCGCCTCTTGAATCTGTGCTTCGATATAGTCGTCGGAAGCGCCGGAAATGCGGATACCCACACTGGCCATACCGCTGGTGGCGACCGAACCGGTGTCGGTGACCAGCACTTCGAAGTCGACCGCCCGGCTCGCATCAGCCACGATCCCGTCGCTGTTCGCGCCAGTTGTGGTGATGCTGCCGGAGTTGGTCAACGCGAGTTCGACAAAATCCTGCGCGAGGATGCCGGTGCCGTTCGCGACCGTGATCGCGCCCTCATTGGTGGCAGTGATGTCGTCGGCGATCAGGAACAGCGCGCGACCCGCACCCATGGAGATGTCACCGGCGTTGTACACGATGGCACGGTTGCTCCCGTCCGCTCCACCGGCGTTGGGATCGACCGCGTTCAGGTTGACACTGATGCCGTTCGACAGGTCGTTGGTCGCCGCCGATAGGTCGAGGTCGCCCCGGTTGACAACGTTGACATAAGTCAAGTCCTCACGAGTGGCGAACACAGTGATTCCGAGAGCATGGGAGGCATCGAGCGTGATATTGCCTTCATTGAAGAGCAGGAAATCGTAAGTGCCGCCTGGTGGGGCATTGAAGCTGGAGATGCCGATCCCCCGCAACAATGTGCCCGTACCGGAAATATCGCCTTCGTTGCTTACGCTGGCACCGCCGCTCTGCGCACGTGTCAGGGCGAAGATGCCGTTCGAGTTGGCGCCGTTCGCCATGGTGATATCGGCTACGTTGGCGACACTTGAGAGAACCTCGGTCCCGGCGCTCTGAACAAGTATCCCGTAGTTGTCGGTGCCGTCGATCGACAAGGTGCCGGAGTTTTCCACGGCGACAATAGCAAAGTCGGTCGTGCTGTCGTTGCTGGTGAAGCCGACGATACCGTGCACGGCCTGCCCGGCTGCCGAGATCGTGCCTGAATTGATGATCTTGGTCTCGTTCGCCCCAACAAAGCTGTTGGTAACAATGCCTGCCGCAATGCCGTTGAAATCGGTGTCCGTTGTCGTCGCGGAAACGCTGATCGCGCCGCTGTTGGTGATATTGATATCGCCGCCGCCATTGTCGTGGAAACCAAGGATGCCTGCTGTGACGAGGCTGCGCTCTCCCATCCCACCTGATGTTGCTGACAGGCCTCCGCTGTTGACGATCGTGATATCGCCAGTGGCATTCTGCGCCCGCGCCGAAAGGGCGAGAGCGGATTCGAAGTCGGTGAACGCAGATATGTCACCGCGATTGGTGATTGAAAGATTGCCGTCACCGTTGAAAACCAGCGCCTCGATGCCGAGGGCAAAGCTGCCATTGCCGTCTGCAGTGATGGCAGCGCCGCTATCGATGGTCAGATCAAAGCCCCCGTCGACAATTGCGATCAAACCCTGTGCGACCCCTGCTATACCCGGATCGTCGAAAACGTTGATGACCACATCGTCGGCAATATTGATGGCGATGTCCTGATCGTCCTTTACCACGCCAATTGCGAAATAGCCCGGAGGCGCTATCGGGCCGTTGGCGTTCTGGACTGTCAGCGTGTCGAAAACAGGGGTGGCCGGACCGCTGGAAATGCCGTCCTCGAGATCGCCTTCACAAATCGCTTCGCCCATCACGATCGGACAATTAGGGCTGACCCCCGGCGTCACCTGCTGCGCCTGCGCGGTGGCACTCCAACCCATGGCAAGCGCGGCCATGCTGGTCGAGAACAGGAACTTGCTGTTGTTGGAGCGAAGACGAGAAGCGGAGAATGCCATGGTACCATCCCAAGGTTGCAGGAAGGCCCAATTTCCCTCCTCAACCCTTCCAGCGTGAAAGGGCAGGGAAGCGGATCAGGCGGAACGAAAAGAATTTTCCGGTCCAGTTGCGAATTGGCGTGAGACAGGTCTTTGAAAAGACTTTGACTCCCGTCCTCGAACACGAAACAACGCAAGCGCGACATCAAGGGGGCCTACCGGCGTGCTGGCAAAAGACACCGAGATGCTGATCGTCGACTGGGGCATGGGTGACACCACAGCCCGCGATCGGGCCATCGCGCGCCTGTATCCCGAGCTGCAACAGATTGCGTCCGCCAGGCTGAGGCGCGAAGTCGGCAGCTCGATGTCCACGCATGACCTCGTCAATGATGCCGTGGAAAAAATCCTCCGCATCGAGAACCCAGAGATTGGCGGACGAACGCATTTCGTAGCGCTGGCATCGAGGGTAATGCGCAATGTGCTGGTCGATCACGTGCGCGCCAAATCAACCGACAAGCGGCACCACCACAAGGTTGAGCTCAACACTCGCATACAGGGCGAAGGGCCGGTTGATCTCGCTCGTCTCAATTCCGCGCTAGTCAGGTTGGAGGCAATCGACGCCGAGCTGATGGAGATCGTGGAAATGCGCTATTTCGGAGGCATGACCGTCCCGGAGGTGGCCGAAGTCACCGGCTGGTCCGAACCGACGGTGAAGAGGCGATGGCAAGTGGCCCGAGCCTGGCTCGCCGACGCCATGTCCAACCCGCTCGACCATGGCTGATATCGAACGCGAACGACGAGCACTTGAGCTTTTCGAAGCGATGCTGGAAATCGACGTGGACGCACGCGATCGCTGGCTGGCAGAGCATGCGGGCGACGATCCCCAACTGCGCGGCCGGGTGACTCAGTTGCTCGAAGCGCACAGCAACAACGCTATTCGCACCGGTGGCGCGATCGAAGAAGCGGCAATCCAGGAGCCGCCGGAGCGTATCGGTGCCTATCGTCTGGAGGGCCTGATCGGTTCCGGCGGCATGGGTTCGGTCTATGCCGCGCGCCGAGATCGCGGTGACTTCGAGCATGAGGTCGCCATCAAGCTGATCAAGCCGGGACTGCTATCGGAGCAGTTGACCGAGCGGTTTGGTCGGGAGCGGCAGTTGCTGGCGAGTTTCAACCACCCGAATATCGCCCGCCTCTATGACGGTGGCGAAACCGAGGACGGGCTGCCTTTCATTGTCATGGAGAAGGTCGACGGAATCCCTCTTGCCGAATGGATTGAACAAACTGCTCGCGGCCTGCCGGAGCGGCTCGCGCTATTCATCAAGGTTTGTGATGCAGTCGGCTATGCTCATGGTCATCTCGTCGTCCATCGCGACCTGACCCCGGCCAACATTCTGGTCGAAATGCCCAACCAGCCAAAGCTCATCGATTTCGGGATCGCCCATCCCGATGGCGCAGAGCGTCATGACACGGACGGGGGCGCGCCGCTGGTTTTGCGGCACCTCACGCTGACGCCAGGATACGCGGCGCCCGAGCGGCTTCGCGGCGAGACCGCTACCACCCTGTCCGATATCTATTCGGCGGGCCGCTTGCTCAACTTCCTTGTGCCAAAGCCCCGGCCTCCTGAACTGCAGGCCATTGCCAACAGGGCCACCTCGTCCGACGCGGCCGTTCGCTATCAATCTATTGTCGACATGGCCAAGGACGTTCGCCGCTACACCGAGGGGAGGCCAGTCGAGGCATTTTCCGGTGGCAGTCTCTATCCGCTGAGGAAATGGACGGGGCGCAATCCTGCGCTCGCCGTGGCTTCGGCCTTGTCACTGCTGGCTGTCGTCGCGGGCGTCGCGGGCACGGGTTGGTACGCCCGGCAAGAAGCACTGGCTCGCCAACAGGCAGACAAGCGCCTGGCTGATACCCGCGCCTTGACCGACACGCTCATCTTCGACGTGTTCGATGATATCAGCGACACCCCCGGCACCACCGGCGCCCGCCTGACGATCGCCCGAACGGCTGAACGCCATCTCGACGCCCTAGCAAGCGATCCGGGCGCATCTCTGGCCGAGCTATTTGCTGCTGGGCGGGGCTATTATCGCCTGGCCCATGCGACCGGGACCGTCCACACATCGAGCGGCAGTGACCTGATTTCCGGTATCGCGTTTCTGGAACGGTCAAAGGATATCCTCGAAAAGGTCCATCAGCAGTCGGATGAGGAAGAGGTCACGCTGATGCTGGCCGAAACGCATATCGCTTTGGCCCGCGACAAGGGGCTGGGTTTCATCGACACCGAAGCTGCCTTGGAGCATTCCAGACGGGCCATCGAGCTTCTCGACCAGATCGAGATACGAAGCGCTGATACCGTCACAGCACGAGCCAGAGCCTATCGCTATCGTGCCGACACACTCGCCTGCTGTGCGAGTGAAGCAGAGGAGGGCTATCGGCTCATTCGGTCCGGGCTGGAGTATGTAGACTCAAGTCCGGCAGTCATTCGCCGTAGTCCCAACGTTCAGAGTGCCCGGAACGACCTTCTCAATCTTCAGGCCGGGTTCGAGGTCTTCTACGGACGCAGGCCAAGAGCTATCCCAATCTTCCGGTCCGCACTTCAAGCGCAATCCCGGCTCGCGGAATCGACCGGACGCGTTGATGATCTGGCCCTCGAGACAACAATCGCACTTAACCTGTCACGCAATCTGCTGCGCATGGGACGCGCGGAGGAGGCCATACAGGTGATTGCGCCCATTCATCGCAAAACACTCGCAGCCTATCGGCAAGACTCAGAAGACAACAATCTCAAAACAAAGCTGGCCATCATCTATCTGGCCAGGGCGTGGGCAAAGGCCGCATCCGGCGCGAGAACCGAAGCCAGAGCAGATCTGAAGTCGGGAATGGATTTTGCGCGAGTATCCTCCTGGCCAGGAGGACTCCAGGATGTGCCATCGATCAATTTCGCAATAAGGCTGCACGAAGCGTCCGAAGCGTTGTGGACACTCGGCGATCAGGAAGAGGCCTGTGATACCATGCGACAATCCGTCGCCATGTTCAGAGACTATGGCAGTCGCTTTGAATTGCCGGAAACAAGCCTGCGGTATCGAATTGTCGGGATGGAGAAACGCTTGAAATCCTGCCGCAGCTGATAGTGAGCGCACGGCCAGGTTGATCCTTGAGCTATTCATGGTGTCCCCAGACACCAACAGGGCCGTCAGCAACATTTGGAGTATGGCAGCACCAAATCGATTTCTCGCCAAAATGGTGCCAGAAGGAGGTCGCCCCCTATCTCTATTGTGCGAACGGCGGCTTTCCGGAACGGCACCAGCGCAGTCAAAGGGCGGGCTATTGGCGCGCTAACCCTGTATCCAGTAGTCACTCATTATCCGCTTTTCTTATTCCTGTACCGCAAACCAGACTTACCGCTTCCGGCCCAGTTCCAGAAGTCCACAATGATGGGACAACAAGTCCGAATGTCCGTTCGCCCTGGGCATTCTATTGGCTTCCGCTAAAATGCATGTCGGGAGGGCAATCGCTTGGCCGACAATTGGAACGACGCCGAAATCGACCTGATCGTTGCGGACTATTTTGCGATGTTGGCGGACGAGCTTGGAGGCAAGGCTTTCAACAAGGCCGAGCACGATCGTGCCCTGCAAGATATCATCCCGCGCAGCCGGGGATCGATCGAGTTCAAACACCAGAATATCAGCGCGGTCTTGCTTGGGCTCGGGCAGCCATGGATCGAGGGTTACAAACCAGCCGCCAATTTCCAGAATGCATTGGTCGATGGGGTCCTGCGTTGGTTGGATACCCGACCGGATTGGCTCGCCCCAAAAGAACGCGCAGTGCAGCCGTGTCGATTGCGAGAAGCGTCAACGCTCTGGATCGGGCCTCCGCCGACGCAGCGCAATGAACCGCCGCCTGTCGATCCGGAATTCATGGCGGCCATCGGCCGCAAATACGATGTTGCCGAACGGGACGCTCGAAACCGTGCCTTGGGCAAGGCTGGCGAGGAGATCGTCCTTCAGCACGAGCAGAGCAGTTTACGCCAAGCAGGCCGAGAGGACCTGGCCGACAAAGTGCGTTGGACCGCGATCCAGGATGGCGACGGCTATGGCTACGACATCGCCAGTTTCGAGGCGGATGGGCGCGAGCGGTTGATCGAGGTGAAAACGACCAACGGCTGGGAACGCACGCCCTTCCACATTTCGCGCAATGAACTGGCCGTGGCGGATGCCCGACGGGATGACTGGCACCTTGTTCGCCTATGGAACTTCGCCCGTGAACCGAAGGCCTTCGCCATCAGGCCGCCGCTAGAGGCGCACGTAGAACTTACTGCGACGAGCTTTCTGGCCGGACTGCGATAGCAGGAGTTGCCGCAGGCTCCATCCAGGAGGTTTATTCAAGACCCCTATGCCTCGAACGCGAAAGCAATCGAATCCAGCCCGGGCAATAGGGAATTTGATCCACACCATACCCCGCGATTTGCGGGAAAAGATTAGAGGTATTTCAGCCAGTTAAGGCCAAAAATGGGCTTTGGGCGAAACTGAGTGGTCTGCGAGCCGCGAATTGGCTTAGGCGCCGTGTCGTTCTCAACTCCCTGTTTTGGCGATGAATATGGTCTGTTGACTGCAGTTTGTTCCTGATTTATTCTCATCGTACCTTCCGCAAGGTGAGCCAGGTTCCTCGGCCAGAACAAGGAACCTGAATCATGGCTAGAAAATTCTCATTGCAGGCATACGTCCCCGCCCACGTCTCGGACTGGGTGACCGCTGAAGCGGCACGATGTCAGACAAGCCGGAGCGAATGGGTCGGCAGCATGTTGACCGACCTTTACGGCGGGCAGGAGCTGCGGACGGCATCCCAGAAGCAGATGGACCTCATGGCGCGAAGGCTGGTGTGGCTGAGCGTTGCGGTAGATGGCTTGCTCGCCGACAGTCGCGATCCCGGGCTGCGCGAGCAGGTGCATGCCGCCTATTATCGCAAGCTCAAGCGCATGGCATCGGGAGAGAGCGAATGACCCGGCGCGATGACAGAAAGGGAGCGCCGGAGCAATTGTCGCTGCACTATCGCCAGGCCCGGCGGATGAGGAATGGTGGAGATACCGCTCCTCTCGCCGTTCGCGTTTCTCAGGCAGCCAGGATGGTCGGGCTTGGCCGATCCAAGTTCTACGAGCTGATCGCCGCCGGAGATGTCGAGACGGTCAAGATCGGGCGCTGCACGCTCGTTCCCATTGAGAGCCTGCACGATCTGATCGAGAAGGCGCGAGAGGGGCGGTTATGATGCCCGATTGTCATTCCCGAAGTTCGGGCGGAGGATCTTGGCGCCGCCCTTCAACTCGTCGAGATAATCCGACCAGTGCTGCATCATGCGCACGCGCTCTTCCCAGTACTGGCCTCGCGTATAGGCACGGCGTACCGAGTTGGCCTCGGCATGGGCAAGCTGGCGTTCAATTGCATCCGGATTCCAGAGACCCATCTCGTTGAGCAGAGTGGCCGCCATGGCCCGAAAGCCATGCGCGGTCATCTCATCCTTGCCGTAGTCGAGCCGACGCAATGCGGCGTTGATCGTGTTGTCCGACATCGGGCGGTCAACTGCACGGCGGGAGTAGAAGAGATAAGGGCTCAGGCGTATGTCATGCTCAAGCTCTCGGATCAGCATGATAGCCTGCCGCGATAGCGGCACCGCATGCGGCCTGCGCATCTTCATCTTGTAGTCGGGGATCGTCCACACGCCCCGCTGCAGATCAAACTCGCGCCATTCGGCATGTCTCAATTCGCCGGGCCGAACGAAGACATGCGGCAACAGACGCATGGCAACGCTGACGATCCGGTTTCCATCGTAGCCGTCTATCGACCGCAGAAGTGCGCCAACCTCCTTCGGGGTGGTGATGGCGGCGCGGTGCACTACCTTGGGCGTCACCAGCGCACCGCGAAGGTCGGAGCAGACATCGCGCTCAGCCCGTGCCGTGGCGATTGCATAACGGAAAATCTGGCTACAGGTCGCCCGCACACTACACGCGGTGTAATATTTCTTCGTCTTCTCGATCCGCTTCAACGCTAGCAGCACTTCATGAGCGGAGATGGCGGTGATCGGACGATTGCCAAGCGTGGGCATGACAAGGGCGAGTTGCCATTCATACTTCTTGATCGTCATCGGCGCGCGCTCTTCGAGCCGCGCCTTCTCTAGCCATTCGTCGGAGATTGCCTTGAATGTATGCGCCTGAGCGATCGAGGCGTGGATCGCATCGAGCTTGGCTTGTTCCATCGGATCGGTCTTGTCCGCAAGCAGGCGACGAGCCGCGAGCAGTTTCTCGCGCGCATCGGCCAGCATCACCTCCGGCCAGCGCCCGAAGGACATGGTCTTTTGCTTTCCATGGAAGCGGTAGTTCATCCGCCAGAAGCGATTGCCGTTCGGCTGAACGAGCAGATAGAGCCCGTCGCGGTCGGAAAGTTTGTAGGGCTTGTCCTTGGGCCGCGCTGCCTTGACCGAATTCGCGGTCAGGCCCGTCTTGATCCGATTCTCAGGAAAGGGGCTCTGGGGCATGATGGTATGGCCTTTCTCCGTGGGTCCGGAGATACCATCAATCGTACCCGTTTCGTTCTGAAATCGGGAGAGATCGCTCCGAACTTTCTGGGACTTTATACCAGAGAAAAGCCGCAGAAAACAGCCGCTTAACGGACCAAAATGGACGTTGACGGAAGGGCGGCTGGAGCGGGTAGCGGGAATCGAACCCGCATAACTAGCTTGGAAGGCTAGGGCTTTACCACTAAGCTATACCCGCCCGCTCAGGCCGCTGCGCTTGCCACCACAGGGGCGCCCTCGTCAACAGCTTGCTGCGCGCGAAATGCGATTTCTGCGCCGCCGGTTCAGCCGGGTTCTTCGCCCGGTACAGGTGTGGCAGCGCCGGGTGACGCAGGGCCAGTCGATGCAGGGCCAGTCGATGCAGGGGCGGGCAGTTCGATAGTCACTTCAACCCGCCGGTTGGCAGCGCGACCGGCCTCGTTGGGTGAACCATCCGGCAGCGCGTTGGGCTCGACCGGGTTCTGCGAACCGAAGGCTATGACCCGGATGCGCTTTTCGTCCGCGCCCTGCCCAACCAGGTAATCGCGCACCGCCTCTGCGCGTTCGAGCGACACACGCAGGTTCACCTGGTCGCTGCCCCCGGCATCGCTATGCCCGCGAATGACAATCCTGCCACCCGCCTTGCCCTGATCGGAGGCGAGCATGGCAGCGAGCTTGTCCTGCATCGGCTTGCCGAGTGCACTGCCGCTCTTGGCGAAGGAAATTACCTGCACCAGGGGCTCGAGCTCGGCCTCTGACGGTTCGACCCCGGCTTCGGGATCGAAGATCGAATTGGTCGGTGCGCCGGTCGGTGTCTCGGCCGCAGTCGGTTCGGGGTCCTCTGCCGGTGCCGTCGCCGGCTTCCCGCATGAAGCGAGTGCAAGCGCAAGGGCGGCCAGACAAGCCGTCTTGATCGAGGGGGGTGTAACTAACATCATGTCGTCCGCGGTTTGACTTTGGTGCCGCTGCGGCGCGCTGCGGCTTCTTCTGCCGATGGCGCCTTGGGCGGGGTGAAGGAAATGATCGTATCGCCCGGACGCGGTTCGGGCCGGGCCGCGTGGGTGAAGAAGCGCAAGCGCCCGCTTTCGCGCAGCACCATCAGCATATGGGCGGTATCGGGCAGCACTTGCTTCGCATCGGCAAAGTCGAACTCTTCCGACAGGCGCGTCTTGCGGAAAACCCAGCCCTGGCGCTGGCGTTCGTTGACATCGGACACACCAAAACCCGATTCGAACAGTGCGCGCCCGCGAATGCTCGGGGGCATGGCATGGCGATCGGTCTCATCGGTCGATTCGCCCAGCTGGTAGACCGAATCGCGCCCGATCTCATGCGCGAACTCGTTGCACACCAGCGCGTTGTACGCCTCGTTATCGGTTGCCGCGACCAGCGTCTGGAACGGTGCCATGTCGAGATTGTGCTCGGTCGCTTCGTTGAGGATCTCGCCATGATAGGTCGGCAAGCCCTCGCGCCGTGCAGCAGCAAGACGTTGCCAGCTCTGGTCGACGATGGTCACCGGCACCTTGAGACCCGCCAGCTGGTTCGCAAGTGCGATCGTCCACGGGGTGCTGCCGACAATCAGCAGGCCTGGCCGCGTGGTGCCCTTCACATCGAGCCAGCGTGCGACGCGGTCGATGGTGAAGCCATGCGCGACGATAGTGGCGACCACCACCGCAAAGCTGAGCCCGATTAGCAGATTGCCGTCACCGAAACCGAATTCGTTGAGCCTCAGCGCAAACAGGCCCGAAATGGCCACGAGCACGATCCCGCGCGGCGCGATCCAGGCGAGGAACAACCGCTCGTTCCACGGCACCGAACTGAAGGCGAGGCTGGTGAGGATGGTGAACGGTCGCACCACGAACAGCAGCGCGAGCAGGAACAGCATGATGCGGAAGCCTTCCGGCTTGCGCGGATCGAGATATTGCAGCTCCTGCCAGTCGAGCGAGGCGGAGAGCAGGATGAAAATGCCCGATACCAGCAGAACCGCGATGTTCTGCTTGAACGGGTGGATCGAGCGCAGGCTCGAAACATGCATATTGGCCAGCGCCACGCCCATGACGGTTACTGCGACCAGCCCCGCTTCATGCTCGATCTGGTTCGACAACACGAACACGCCGACCACCGTGGTCAGCAGCACCGGCACCTTGAGGAATTCCGGCACGGCCCCGCGCGGGAACGACCATGCGATCACGCGCGCTGCGGCATAGCCGATCAGGCCCGACAGGATTGCCGCAATGATCATCGGCGGGACGACTTCAAACAGGCTCGCTCCGGGGAATTCGGCGATCTTGCGGAAGTATTCGTAGGCGATCACGGCGCACAACGCGCCAGTCGGGTCATTGACGATGGCTTCCCATTTCAGGATCGAGGCCGGGCGCGTCTGGATCGACGATTGACGCAGCAGCGGCATCACCACGGTCGGCCCGGTGACCACGAGGATACCGCCGAACAGGATCGCGACCGGCCATGCCAGCCCGGCAATGAAATGCCCGGCAGCCGCGCCGGTCGCCCAGCCGATGACGACACCGATAGTGGCAATGCGCCAGACCGCCTCGCCCGAGTGGCGCAATTCGCGGAAATCGAGGCTCAGCCCGCCTTCGAACAGGATCAGCGCAACCCCGATCGCAACCATGGGTTCGAGCAGTTCGCCAAAGGCGTGTTCGGGGTTCATAATGCCGAACACCGGGCCGACAAGGAACCCGGCGGCAAGCATCAGCACGATGGCCGGCCAGCCCGTGCGCCAGGCAAGCCACTGCGCGCCGATGCCGAGCACACCGACCAGTGCTATGACAAGTGCCTGCTCTTCCACGCTGCGTCCCTGCGCCTCTTAGCTATCCCGTCAACTCACGAAGCGCGATCAATCGCCTTCGAAATCCATCAACACGTCGACCGCAACGCCGGCCGCGCGCAGTTTGTCCGCGCCGCCAAGGTCCGGCAAGTCGATCGCGAAAACCGCATGATCGACCACTGCACCGGCCCGGCGCAACAGTTCGACAGCAGCCAGTGCCGTGCCACCGGTGGCGATCAGATCGTCGACTATAACCACCCGCTCGCCCAGGTCGACCGCCGCCGGATCGATCTCCAGCCGGTCAGTTCCATATTCGAGCGCGTAATCAACCCCGATGGTTTCGACCGGCAGCTTGCCGGGCTTGCGCACCGGCACGAAACCCAGCCCGAGCCGCACTGCGACTGCCGCACCAAAAATGAAACCGCGCGCCTCCATCCCCGCGATGGCCGACGCCCGCGCTCCGGTCACGTGATCGGCCATATGGCCGATCGATGCGGCCAGCCCCGGTCCATGCGCAATAAGCGTGGTGATGTCGCGGAACTGGATTCCGGGTTCGGGGAAATCGGGCACGGTGCGTACCAGCGCCTTGAGCTCGTCTCTGGTCATGCGCAGTGCCTAGCTTGTTGTCGGCCAAACGAAAACGCCCCCCGCATCGCATCGATGCAGGGGGCGGTTCGGATTCGGGTGAAGCGGCGGATTATTCTTCCGCCGGCTTCTTCGGCTTCATGCCTGCCCACACGTTCTTGTAGGCCATGAATGCAAGAACCGTGGCGAAGAACAGGAAGCCGATGAACCACAGGCCCGTCTGCTTGCGCTGCTGCATCTTCGGTTCCGCCGTCCAGGTCAGGAATGCGGCAACGTCCGTTGCCATCTGCTGCTTGGTCGCATCGGTGCCATCGTCATAGGTGACCTGACCGTCGGCGCTCAGCGGCGGTGCCATCGCGATATTGAGGTTCGCGAAATAGGGGTTGTAGTGCAAGCCGTCCGGCGTTTCGAACTTGAACTCTTTCTTCAGCTTCGCCGGGGTCGGTTCGTAACCGGTAAGCAGCGAAGCGACATAGTTCGGCCCGTCATGCCGCGCCTTGGTGATCAGCGAGAGATCGGGCGGGATGGCGTTGTTGTTCGCAGCAGCGGCGGCCACATTATTCGGATAGACCAGCGGGAAGTAGTCTTTCGGCAGGCCAGGACGCAGATTGGCTTCGCCGGTGTTCGGGTCGATGCCCGGCACCTGCCACTCTGCTGCCAGCGCCTTAACTTCGTCTTCGTTGTAACCGAGATCGGCGAGATCGCGGAAGGCGACGAATTTCAGGCTGTGGCAGGCTGCGCACACTTCCTTGTAGACCTTGTAACCGCGCTGCAGCTGGACCGTATCCCACCGGCCGAGCGGGCCGTTGAACGAGAAGTCCTGCTTCTGGGGTGCGAGATGCGCCACATGCTCTGCGGTTTCGACGTGTTCTTCACCTGCCCAGGTGATGAACCCGGCGATGAAAGAGATCAGCGCAACGCCCGCGAAAACGAGGCCGGTGAGAATTCCAAACAGACGGATCATGTCTCTATCTTTCCTTCGTTCTCAGGCCTTGGCCGCGGCCACTGCATCGAGCTGCGCGTCGTCATCCTTGCCGAGCACCGCTTCGGTGATCGAATAGGGCAGCGGCTTGGGCCGCTCGATCGACGATACGACCGGCACGATCACCAGGAAGTGCAGGAAGTAATAGGCTGCAGCGATCTGGCTGAACATGATGTAGGGTTCTTCGGCATGCGCGCCGCCGAGCCAGAACAGCGCGGCGAGGTCGACCATGAGGATCCAGAAGAACACGCGGTAAAGCGGGCGATAACGCGCCGAGCGCACCGGCGACTTGTCGAGCCAGGGCAGGAAGAACCACACCAGGATGGCGGCGAACATCGCGAGCACGCCCCACAGCTTGGCCGGCAGGATCAGGTCGAAGGTGAAGGCACGCAGGATCGCGTAGAACGGATAGAAATACCATTCCGGAACGATCAGCGCCGGGGTCGAGAGCGGGTTCGCCTCGATATAGTTGTCCGGGTGGCCCAGCGCGTTCGGCATGAAGAACACGAACAGGCAGTAGATGATCAGGAACACGCCCAGTCCGAAGCCGTCCTTCGCCGTGTAATACGGGTGGAACGGAACGGTGTCGCTTTCCTTCTTCACTTCGACGCCGGTCGGGTTGGTCGAACCGGGGATATGCAGCGCCCAGATGTGCAGGATCACGACGCCCGCAATCACGAAGGGCAGCAGGAAGTGGAGCGAGAAGAAGCGGTTGAGGGCGGCATTGTCGGGCGCATAACCGCCCAGCAGCCACACCTGCAGCGGCTCACCCACCAGCGGGATCGCACCGAACAGGCCGGTGATGACCTTGGCGCCCCAGAAGCTCATCTGGCCCCACGGCAGGACATAACCCATGAACGCGGTTGCCATGCACAGCAGGAAGATGACCACGCCGAGCAGCCAGATCATCTCGCGCGGGGCCTTGTAGGAACCGTAATAGAAGCCGCGGAAAATGTGCAGGTACAGCACGAGGAAGAAGAAGCTCGCCCCGTTGGCGTGCATGTAGCGCAGCATCCAGCCCCAGTTGACATCGCGCATGATGTGCTCGGTCGAACCGAACGCAACCAGCGAGTTCGGCGCATAGTGCATCGCGAGGATGACGCCGGTGAGGATCTGGAGGACCAGGCAGAACCCGGCGAGAACGCCGAAGTTGTACATGTAGTTGAGGTTGCGCGGCACCGGATATCCGGCACCCACAGCGTTATAGACGAGGCGCGGCAGCGGCAGCTTGTCGTCCACCCACTTCATCAGCGGGTGCTGCGGTTCGTAATGGTTCGCCCAAGGGAAGCTCATAATCTTATCTCTTCTCTTAACCGACGCGAATCACGGTGTCGGCGAATTCATATTCGGGAACTTCGAGGTTCAGCGGCGCCGGGCCTTTGCGGATACGACCGGCAGTGTCGTAGTGCGAACCGTGGCACGGGCAGAAATATCCGCCGAACTCGCCCTTGTTTTCGCCTTCCGCCGCGCCCAGCGGCACGCAGCCGAGGTGGGTACACACGCCCATGGTCACGAGCATGTCCTCATGCCCTTCCTTGGTGCGTTCCTTCAGCGTCTGCGGATCGCGCAGCGAACCGGCATCGACATCGTTCGCCTGCTTGATTTCATCCGGCGTCAGGCGGCGGATGAACAGCGGCTGCTTGCGGAATACCGCCTTCACAGCCTGGCCCGGCTCGATCGCCGAAACGTCGACTTCGGTGGTGCTTTCGGCAAGCACATCGGCCGAAGGCGCCATCTGGCTGATCAGCGGGTAAACGACGGCGATCCCGCCAACGCCGGCAGCACTAACCGCTGCAATATTGATGAAATCACGGCGACGAACGCCTTCGCCGGTTGCATCGCCTTCGGGCGCAACCATGTCGGGTGTCGCGGTGCCAGTCGTGTCAGCCATCGATCCTGCCTTAGCCTAACAGCAAACCCGCACGATTGCGCGGGATAGGTTTCGTTCCGCCGGTCTCGACAAGCCCCGGGATCACATGATGTCGTGATCAATCGCTTCCACGCGCGGAAACGCCCCTGCTCGGCTTTTCGATGCCGGTTTGCGCGCGCTGATAGACGGGAAAGCCCCATGTGCCAACTGCCTTTTTGGCACGAGCTGTGCACTCATACGCAATGGGTCGGGGGCGGCTTCGACTGGTGGCTTATCCGGGCAGTCCGATAAGGCTGATCTGCCGCCCGTAATTGGCTTCGTGACGGTGGGTGGCGCGGCGATAGGAGTAGTATTCGAACGCCCCGTCATCCTCTCGCCTCGCGCTATAGGTGTCCTGGCTGACAGCATGCGGGAGAGGAACGCCTGCGCCGCGCAACCGCTTCGCGACATACCCCTCCAGATCGAACTGCCAGTGACCTTCGCGACCGGGTTCGAAGAATCCGGCATCGGCGTCCAAGGGGAAATTCTCTCGAAAGCTGTCGCCGACCTCATAGCTTTCCTGCGCGATGCAGGGGCCAATAGCGGCAGCGATCCTCGATGGCTGCGCACCGAGCGAAACCATCGCTTCGACCGTCGCCTCGATCACCCCGCCATGCGCACCGCGCCATCCGGCATGCGCGGCAGCGACAATGCCTGCGTCCCGATCGGCAAGCAGGACAGGGGCACAGTCCGCCGTCACTATGCCCAGCAACAGGCCGGGGCGATCGGTTACCACCGCATCGACCTGTGGCCGGTCTTCCCACGCCCATGGTTCGGTTACGATGGCCGCCTTGGCGGAGTGCACCTGGTAGGGCGTGACGAGCGTCGCACCCGGCAGAACCATATCACTGGCTATCCGGCGATTCTCGCGGACATGCGAATCATCGTCACCCGCACCGAAGCCGCATTGCAGCCCGGCGACCTCGCCTTGCGACACACCACCCCATTTCGTCATGAACCCATGGGGGATGCCGCGCAGGACGTCGACGACAACCGCCTCAGCCAAGGGAGCGGGTCACCTGCTCATAAGTGTCGCGCGACAGGTTGGGTGCCGCCACGATCCGCTCCAGCTCCTGCCGCATCAGTGCCGCCCGGACCGGCTCGATCCGCCGCCAGCGGCCGAGCGAGGGAACGAATCGCGCCGCCGTCTGCGCATTGATCGGATCGAGCGCGAGAATCAGGTCGGCGATCATCCGGTAGCCTTCGCCGGTTTCGACATGGAAGGCATGCGGATTGCCCGCAAAGGCCATATAGAGCGAACGCACCCGGTTGGGGTTGCGCAGCGTGAAGTCCGGATGCTCCGCCAGCGCCTTCACATGCTCCAGCGCATGGGGGTGGAGCGAGATCGCCTGCAGGGTGAACCACTTGTCGATCACAAGGTCGTTCCCCTTGTAGCGACGATAGAAGTCGATCAGCTTGTCGGTCCGCGCTGCGGTGCCCAGCCCGGTCAGCACCATCAGCGCACCCTGCCGGTCGGTCATGTTGTCCGCTGCTTCATACTGGGCCCTGGCCATATCCGATGCGAGATCGGGATTGCCCGCCGCAAGATAGACCAGCGCCTGCGTCTTGACCTTGCGCGCACCGCGCGCGGCCTGGTCGAGACTGTAGGGTACCTCGCTTACCCGCTCGTGCAGGGCGACGAATTCGCTTTCCAGTTCGCGCCCCAGCCATGCCTTCAAACCTTCGCGCTCGGCATGGATGCGGCCCGGATCGGCGACCAGCATCTGCTCGGCAAGGTATGTCTGGCTCGGCAGCATCACGAGCTCGCCGCGCATCGAATCGTCGATCGCCTCGTCCGCAAGGATCGCGGCCAATGCGCGCCGGATCGCCTCACGGCCCGTCTGGCGCGCATCGTCGTCCAGCCCGCCGCCCGCCGCCGCGACGATATGCGAGACAAGCAGTTCCTGCATCGCCTCGTAGCGCGCGAAGCTGTCATCGTCTTTCGCCGCAAGGAAAACCAGATCCTCATGCGGCAGTGATCGCTCGATCGTGACCGGGGCCGAAAAGCCGCGATTGATCGAGAGGATTGGCGGCTTGTCGAAACCCTCGAAAGCAAGGGTCTTCTCGGCCTCGTCCAGAACGACCAGCTGCTCGCCCGCATGCTCGCCGCTCGCCCGGTCGAACAGGGCAATGCGCAGCGGGATCGGCATCGGCTGCTTGTCCGGCTGGCCGGGCGTGGGCGGCACCGTTTGCTTCAGAGTAAGGGTTGCGGTGTTGCCGCCATGGTCCAGCGCAACCTCGACCTTGGGCGTCCCCGCCTGCGAATACCACAGGCGGAATTGCGTCAGGTCGAGCCCGGCGCCCTCCTCCATTGCCCGGATGAAATCTTCGCAGGTCGCCGCTTCGCCATCGTGGCGATCGAAATAGAGATCGGTCCCGGCGCGGAACCGCTCTTCACCCGCCATCGTCCGCATCATGCGGATGACTTCGGCGCCCTTGTTGTAAACGGTGGCAGTATAGAAATTGGAGATTTCGCGGAAACTGTCGGGCCGGATCGGATGCGCCAACGGGCCGCTGTCTTCCGGGAACTGTGCCGAACGCAGCACCCGCACATCCTCGATCCGTTTCACCGCTTCGCCCTGCATGTCCTGGCTGAAAAGCTGGTCGCGCAGCACGGTGAAGCCTTCTTTCAGGCTCAGCTGGAACCAGTCGCGGCAGGTGATCCGGTTGCCCGACCAGTTGTGGAAATACTCATGCGCAATGACGCCTTCGATAGCGTCGAAATCGGCGTCTGTCGCAGTGTCGGGATCAGCAAGGACATACTTCGTGTTGAAGACGTTGAGGCCCTTGTTCTCCATCGCCCCCATGTTGAAATCGCTGACGGCCACGATGTTGAACAGGTCGAGATCGTATTCGCGGCCGAACACCTCTTCGTCCCATTTCATGCTCTTTTTCAGCGATTCGAGCGCGTGGTCGGTGCGCGGCAGGTCTTCGTCGCGGACCCAGACATTCAGTTGGACCTCGCGGCCGGACATGGTGGTAAAGGTCCCGCTATTGGCGACAAGATCGCCCGCAACCAGTGCAAAGAGGTAACTCGGCTTGGGCCATGGGTCGTGCCACTCGGCCCAGTGGGTGCCATCGTCACCCTCCCCTTCGGCAACCTTGTTGCCGTTGCACAGCAGGATCGGGAATTGCACCTTGGGTCCGCTCATACGCACCGAATAGGTGGAAAGCACATCGGGGCGGTCGGGGAAGAAGCTTATGCGGCGGAAGCCCTCAGCCTCGCACTGGGTGCACAGCATCCCGCCCGAGGCATAAAGGCCCATCAACTGCGAATTGGCCGAGGGATCGATTTCGGTGATGATCTCGATCTCATGCGCTTCGCCGGGTAGCGGCAGGACCAGGTCGTCGCCATCCATTGCCCAGCCGTCATTCGGCTGACCGTCGAGCCTGACCGAGAGTGCGCGCAGCCCGTCGCCGTTGAGACGAATGGCATCGGCCCGGTCCGCCTGCGCGTTGCGCGCCACGGCAAGGGTCGTGACGACCCGTGTGCGGTCGATGCCGAGCGAGAAATCCATCGCAATCTGCGGCACCAGCCAGCCGAACGGCCTGTAATCTTCGCGCAGGATCAGCGGCGGCTGTTTCGGTTCGGGCGGCGCATCGGCCAGCTGGGTGTTTTCACTCGGGACGGCGGGGTTGCGGGCGATATCCATGGGCGGGGCGTTACTCTCTTTCCTGCGGCTCTCCAACCGCTACAACGCGGCGATGGCAAGGATGTTCATTTTCGGGCTGGGTTATACGGCGGGCAGGATTGCCGATGCGCTGAAGGCAAGCGGCTGGCAAGTCGATGCGACGGGCAGCGCAGGCAATATCGATTTCGCGGATGAAAAAGCAGTCCGGGCCGCGCTTGCACAGGCCAGCCACGTCCTGTCATCTGTCCCTCCTGCAGATATTGGCGATCCGGTGTTGGACCGTCATGGCGATGCGTTGAAACAGGGCTGGATTGGCTATCTCTCTTCGACCGGCGTCTACGGCGATGCAGAGGGGGCGTGGGTCGATGAGAACACACCCACCGGAACGGGCCGCCGCACTGCCAGGACTGAATGTGATGCGCGCTGGATCGGGCTGGGGGCAAGAGTCTTTCGTCTGCCAGGTATTTATGGGCCGGGGCGATCCGCACTCGATCGGGTGCGAGAGGGCAAGGCAAGGCGGATCGATATGCCGGGGCAGGTGTTCAGCCGTATTCATGTCGAGGATATCGCCTCTGGCGTGCTGGCGGCGATCGACAGGAATGCGCCACCCGGAGCCTACAATCTCGGCGATGATCTGCCCGCGAGCAACAGTGCCGTAGTCGAGGAGGCTTGCCGCTTGCTCGGCGTCAGACCGCCGCCGATGCAAACACTGGAGGAAGCCGAATTGCCACCGGCGGCACACGCTTTCTATGCGGAAAATCGCCGCGTTGCGAACGGCAAGGCCAAGCGAGTGCTCGGCTGGCGGCCGGAATACGCGACCTACCGCGAAGGATTGCGCGGTCTTCTCTAGCCCTCGCGGGCGACCTGTCGGGCGCGAAGTGCGATAATCAGCCCCGCCATCGCCAGCACGGCTCCTCCGGCAGACAACGCGGTCCAGCGGTATCCTTCGAACAGCGTCGAGATCACCATCGCGATCACCACCACCAGCACGCCGTTATAGGCCGCGCGGCCCGCCCCGAGCTTGCGCACGAGATCGTAATAGATCGGGAAGGTGACCACCGATCCGACCACCGCAAGCCAAGCAGTCCCGAACCAGTAAGCCTGCGATGCGGGAAAAACCGGCCTGCCTTCAATTGCCAATGCCAGTCCTGCATCGATCAGCGCGCCATAAAGCATTGCCCAGGCAAGCAGGCTGGGTAGCGGCACAAGCTTGCCCGTCTTGCCCGCCTGGATCACATTGGCGATCGACGCAGCAAGCATGGCCACCAGCGCAAGCCCGGCGCCAAGCGGGACGTTGCCGTCAAGCGGAGCAAGCTGCGCCTCGTTGAGCAGCAGCATGCCGATCCCGCAAAGTGCGACGAGGCTGCCGGTAAAGAAACGCGCCGTGATCGGCTCGCCCAACAGGATTCGCCCAAGGATCGCATTGGGTACGAGCATCAGACCGATCAGCAGCGCGACTATGCCCGAGGTCAGGTGCAGTTCCGCCCAATAGACGAACATGTAATTGCCGCAGAACTGGAACAGCCCCATCGCCAGTGCGAGGCCATGCGCGGCACGCGGCATGGCGAGCGGATGGCGCAACAGCATGGCAAGGATGAACATCGCAGGTGTTGCGAGCGCGAAACGCCAGGTGACAGACCACAAAACCGGGACTTCGGCGATCTGGGTGGTGATGACGAACCAGGTCGAACCCCAGATGAGCGCAACCAGCAGGAACGGAACGGCGATGCGAGGGCGGAGCAGCTCGTGCGGGTTCGCGCCGGAATCGGGCGCGGTCACAAACTGCCAATCGCTTTGGCAAGCGCAATCGCGGCATCGGGATCGCTGTTCCAGGCGGTAACGAAGCGTGCGGCGTCACTACCCCAGTCGTAGAAGCCGAAGCCCTGCGCGCGCAGCGCCTCACGCTCACCTGCGGAACAACGCACAAACAGCTCGTTGGCTTCTACCGGATGCATCAGCCGGTCGCCGCAAGACGATGCGATTTCGGCGGCGGCTGCATTGGCCGCGCGCGCGTTGGCGAGCCAGAGGTCATCCTCAAGCATCGCCAGCACCTGCGCCGCGAGATAGCGACCCTTGCTCTGGAGATGTCCGGCCCGCTTGCGGCGATAACACGCGACATGCGCCAGCTCGGGATCGAAAAAGACGATCGCTTCCGCGCTCATCCCGCCATTCTTGACGAAACCGAAGCTGAGCGCCTGCGCCTGGCCGACCGCTTCGGCGGGTGAACAGCCGAGAAAGGCGACGGCATTGCCAAACCGCGCGCCATCGACATGCAGGCCAAGCCCGTGCGCCTTGGCCAGTTCACCGATGGCGGCAAGTTCATCGGGCCGATAGCAGCGCCCGTACTCGCTCGCCTGGGTGATCGAGATGGCATGCGGCTGGATCTGGTGGACATCATCGCGAATCGGATCGATCACCGCGCGAATCGCTTCGGGGGTCAGCTTTGCACCCTCGCCCTCGGCCAGCATTAGCTTCGCCCCATGGAGGTAGAAGCCGGGAGCGCCCGCCTCGTCGACCTCGATATGCGCCTCGCGATGGCAGACGACCCCGCCATGAGGTTCGCACAATGTTGCCAGCGCAAGGCAATTGGCCGCCGTGCCGGTCGCAACCCACAGTGCCGCACATTCGCGCCCGAACAGGTCGGAGAAGCGCGCGCCCAGCTCCTGTGACAAGGCATCGCCCTCATAGGGTGCGTCGGCCTCGTCGGCAGCGCGCATGGCTTCCCAGACGCGCGGATGCACCGCTGCGGCATTGTCGGAAAGGAACTGGCGTGCTTTCATTGTCACCCAACGCCCCTAGCGCAGCGCGCGATGTTGGCAAGCAGGAGAAACAGTTTGACCGATGTGACGATCACCCACCGGCAGCGCGGCAAAGGCGGGCGCTATATCGCCGAAATCGCAGGTAGCGAACACACCGGGCATCTCGACTGGGAGCCGCATGGCGACGATATGAGGGTCGCCACGCATACGATCGTGCCCAGGGCGATAGGCGGGCGCGGCATTGCAGCACTTCTGGTCGATGCGCTGGTTTCCGATGCCCGCGCACAAGGCTTCAGGATCGTCCCGCAATGCTGGTACGTCGAAAAGAAGTTCGACGAGAATCCCGATTGGGCGGATCTGCGCGCCTGAACAATCAGGTCAGTTCGGAAAAATCGGTCGCTGAAATGCTATCGAGAATCGCGGCGCGCAATTGCTGCGCGCGATCGAGCGGCAAGCCCGCAATGACAAAGCTTCCCCCGGCAAGGCCGAGATGCAGCGTGGCATAACCGCGCAAGCGGGCGAGCGGCCCCTGAGCGATTTCGACCGATTGCAACTTCACGCGATTGGCAATGGCGGTGGAAGGTGCCAGCCAGCCCGAACGGCGATATAGTTGCCGGTCATCGATGGCATTGCGTGCGTAGCGCCACAGGAAAAACTGCCGCAGCGCGAGGAACATGCCAATCGCGAACGGGATCAGCGCGACCCACCAGCGCCCGCCCAAAGTGTCGCTGTCAGTCAGCAGGGCAATCCCGAGCAGTACCAGGCCGAGAAGTGACGGGATGATCGCATCGATCCACATCCCGGCATTGCGATAGGACTTGCTGCTGCGCTGCCAGTCGAGGTCGTCAGGCGGCATGGCGAAACCGGCGGCCGTCACGATGGGTGCCAGTTCGCCCAGCTTTGCGAATGGCGCCACATCGTGGCTCGCCCCGCCCGCATCCTGCGCCAGGCTGACGAATTTGAGGCCATGCCAACCGAACCGGCGCCGGATCATCCGTGTGCCGATCTCCAGCGCCTGTACCCGGTGCGCGGGCATGACGACGTCGGTGCGGGTAAGCAGGCCGCGGCGGCGACGGAAGCCCTTGGCCGTCCGCTCAAGCACGAAACCCCAGTCGCGCAGCACCGTCCGCACGAGCCCGGTTACGGAACCGACCACGAAAAGCGTCACCAGCCCGGCAATCGCACTGATGACCTGCGCCATGGGGCCAAGATGCGCGATCCAGTCGCCCGGACCGGCGAGCCACTCCATCCACAGGTCCGGATCCCACAACTCGATACCGGCGAAAGTGTCCGCATATTGCGCGAGGCCCGCCAGCACCGCAAAAACCGCAAGCGAGAATTCGAACAGGCCGAAAGTCACAAGGCGCTTCGGCGGCATGGCGAACAGCACTTCCGACGCGGCTTCGAGGGTTGCGACACCATCGCCACTGGCTTCTCCTGCCCCGCTCGCTTCAGGAACGGCAATTCCCGCCCCATCCTTCTGCGCACGGACCAGTTCGCGTAGCGCCTCGCCCTCGGATTCCCTGAGGAAAGCGAGCTTCAATTCGTCCTTGCCGCCAGCACCGGTTTCGAACCGCACTTCGACAAGGCCAAACAGGCGCGGGATCAGCGCCTGTTCGAGGCTGACATCCTGGATCCGATCGTAAGGGACCGAGCGGGCGGCGCGCGACAGCACACCGCTTTCGACGCGGATATCCTCTTGGCCCACGGTATAGGTCAGTCGCCTCCAGCGGATATAGCTGCGCAGCGTGCCAACCGCGATCACCAGCACCCCAATGCCGAGCGCCAGCATCACGCTGTAACCCCGGCTGCCCGATCCGAAAAAGATCGCGATCATCGGGAACAGCGCGTTGCGCACCGCACTTGCGCCCTGCGCCAGCACGCTGACGGGGTTGGTCCGTTGCGGGACCCCGATCGGGATTGCCGGTTCGCTCACAGCGTCTCGCGCTTGATATGCGCGCGAATTTCCTCGCGCATGGCGACGGCATCGTCACTCGCAAGGCCGGGCAAATGGACCGACGCGTTGTGCGTGCCTGCCGTGTGCACCGTCAGCGTCGACAGGCCGAAGGCGCGTTCGAGCGGGCCCTGGTCGACATCGATATGCTGGACGCGGCCGAATGGGACCACCGTGTCAGACCGGAACAGCAACCCGCGCACCACGCGCAGCCGATCCTCGCCCATCGAATAGCCGCGCGCCGAATAGCGCCGCAGCGGGATGCGGAAGATGATGAAGGCTGCAAGCAGGATCACCGGGGCGATGACCACTCCAAACGGCAGGATATCTGCCCCTTCAAGTACGAAGGCCGCGATCAGGATCGGCAAGGTGGCAAGCGCGGTGCGGATCCTGACTACCGTGACGTAGCGCGGATCGAGGCTGGTCAATTCTTCCATAGGGCCCAAGTCTAGGTTCCGCCTCGCACGGGGCAACCAAAATCAGCGCCGCTGGTCGAAGCGTCGCCCGATCATGGCCGCCGCGATATTGGTCTTCTGGACGTCGGTCGTCCCGCCCGCAATGCCCCAGGCAAAACCGTCGCGCACGCGCTGTTCCATGCCATAATCCTTGTGATAGCCATAGCCGCCCATCACCTGCAGCCCGGCTGCGGTGACCTCGCGCACGATCTCGTTGGCATAGCATTTGGCCACGCTCGATTCGAATACGCTGGGCAGGCCGCTCGGCTCATGCGCGGAATTGGCGGCAGCGCGATATATCAGCAGCCGCGCAGCCTCGACCTTCATCGCCATTTCAGCGAGCTTGAGCTGCACCGCCTGGAAATCGATGATCGGTTTGCCGAACGCCTTACGCTCCTGCGTGTACTCGACCGCCTGTTCGAGTGCGGCGGCGGCCACTCCGAGGCTCTGCGTGGCGTTGCCGCATCGCTCCAGCCCGAAGGCACTCATCAACTGCCCGAAACCACCGGCAGAAACGATAATATTGCCCCTGGGCACGCGCACATCCTCCAGCACGATGTCGCGCGTTTCTATACCCCGGAACCCCATCAGTTCTTCGCGGGGTCCGAAGGACACTCCCGCCATATCCTTCGACACGAGTACCGCACCGATGCCCCCGGCCCCCGGCGCGTCGGACATGCGGCAATAGGTGACATAATACTCCGCATGGCCCGCGCCGCTGGTCCAGCGTTTGGAGCCGTTGAGCACCAAGTGGTCACCATCCACGCGCGCAACGGTCGTCAGATCGGTCAGCGCGGTTCCGGCATCGGGTTCGGACATCGAAACCGCCACGGTCGCTTCACCCGCGCAAACTTGCGGGATGATCTGCGCCTTGAGTTCATCGCTGGCGAACTTCTCCACCGTGCGAACAGGCCCGACAAGCGCCTCGAATATGGGGAAGGCGACCGCGTTGGAGATCATCGCAAATTGTTCGAGCACCAGCAGCGCCTCGAGATGGCCGAGGCCCAGCCCGCCATATTCCCGGGGCAGGTTGACGCCGAGGAACCCCATTTCCCCGTAGCGCCGCATCATGTCGCGCGGGACGGGGAAATCCTTCTCCTCCATCTCGCGCGCAAGGTCGAGCAATTCGGCACGGGCAAAGCGGCGGGCGGCATCCTGCAGCTCGCGCTGCTGCTCGGTCAGCTGGAAATCCATCGGGCAATTCTCTCCTCACGCGCGACGTGCCGCAAGGAGGGCGCGCGCGCAACAACGCACCGCCAGCGTAAAACGAATTTCGGCAGGAAGCGCCCGCTATCGCGGCGCTTGCCGTCAGCCGGGAATGACCGCCGAGGCGAACTGGCCGTCACCCTCGGGCGCGGCGATGATGTCACGCGTCACGCGGCCCTTGGCGACGGTGTTGGTCGCCGGATCGCCGACCGAGCTGCGAATGCCGGGGGAAGCCGTGCCTGCGCGGTCAAGCGCGCTGGTTTCGACCGAGCTGCGCGGAGCCGGGCCGCCGAACAGGGCTTCGAGCGCCTGCTCGCTCGCAGTGCCTTCAGCCGGGCGCGGCGCGCCGGGGGTTGGCGGGTTGAGATTGAAATCGGGCGGCACGACCAGCGGAGCCTGGCGTTGCACGGCCATTTCATCCGGGCGTTCACGGCTGAGGATGCCGTTGCCGCCGCAAGCCGCGAGCAGCGCGCTGCCACCGGCAATCAGGATAAGTTTGGTCGAAATACGCATAACTAAGGCTCTCCGGTTGGCTTACGCCGGTTCGGTCTGTGCTTGCTCGCCCTTATCGCGGATGAACAGCGCGCGGGCAAGGATGATGACGACGCCGATGGTGATAGCGGCATCGGCGATGTTGAAAATCAGGAAGGGGCGGAAATCCCCGATATGGAAATCGGCATAGTCGAGCACATAGCCGAGCGTCACCCGGTCGACGATATTGCCCAGTGCCCCGCCGAGGATCAGGCCAAGGCCGGCAATGTCCCACTGCGCCTTCTCGCGCAGCATCCAGATGGTGACGACCAGCGCAATGGCAGCGGTGACCAGCACAAGGCCCCAGCGCATTTCCGGGCTGGTGGCCGTGAACATGCCCATCGACACACCGAAATTGTGCACCCGAGTGAGGTCAAAGAACGGCAGCAGGTCGATTGTCTCGCCCAGCCGCATGCCGAGATCGACATCGACGATTCTCTTGACCCACTGGTCGACCGCGAAAACGACCAGTGCCAGCACGAAGCCGATCAGGCGGGGTTTGGTGAACAGGCTCATGCCGCAGCATCCATTTCCGAGACGACCTCTTCACAGCGACCGCACAGCGCGCCGTCTTCCGTCACTTCGGGAAGCAGGCGCCAGCAACGGCCGCATTTGTGGTCGGTGGTGCGAGTTACGGTCACTTCATCGCTATCACCGCGCGTGACTGACGCGGTGATGAACAGCTCTGCCAATTGTTCGTCGGTAAAGCCTTCGGGCACAGCCGCGGCAGGCACGACCACTGTGGCCTCAAGACCCGAACGGATCGTCTTGTCGCGCCGCAGCGGCTCGATCGCCTCGGTCACCCGTTCGCGAAGCGCGCGCAGGGCATCCCACCGCGCATTGTCAGCCGCGACCTGCGGGATGCTCGGCCAGTCGAGCAGGTGGACGCTGCCACCCTGCTCGCCATCCTCGGGATAGCGCGTCTGCCATACTTCCTCGGCAGTGAAGACGATCACCGGTGCTGCGTAGCGCACAAGGGCGTGGAACAGGATATCGAGCACCGCGCGATAAGCCTTGCGCGCGCCGGCATCGGGCGCATCGCAATAGAGCCGGTCCTTGCGGATATCGAAGAAGAAGGCGCTCAAATCCTCGTTGCAGAAATCGATCAGCAGGCGGGTGTATGTGTTGTAGTCATACTCCTCCACCGCCTTGCGCATCTTCGCATCGAGATCGGCCAGCAGCGAGAGGATATAGACCTCCAGCTCGGGAATCTCGGTGTTGTCCGACATGTCGCCGATATAGCCGTCGAGCGCGCCGAGCATGTAGCGGAAGGTGTTACGCAGCTTGCGATACTGGTCGCCGACACCTTTGAGGATTTCGTCGCCGATGCGGTGGTCCTCGGTGAAATCGACCGACAGCGCCCACAGGCGGATGATGTCCGCCCCGGTCTGTTCCATCACCTTGAGCGGGTCGATCGTGTTGCCGAGCGACTTCGACATTTTCTTGCCCTTGGAATCCATCGTGAAGCCATGGGTCAGAACTGCATCGTAAGGCGCACGGCCACGGGTGGCGCTGCTTTCGAGCAGGCTTGACTGGAACCAGCCGCGATGCTGGTCGCTGCCTTCGAGATAGAGATCGGCGGGCCAGCGCTGATCCGGCCAGCGATCCCCTTCCAATGTGAAGGCATGGGTGCAGCCCGAATCGAACCACACGTCGAGAATGTCGGTGACCATCTCGAAGTGGTCGGGATTGTGGTTCGGCCCGAGGAACTCGGCCTTGCGCGCCACATCCCACGCATCGACGCCTTCTTCGCGCACGGCGGTGACGACGCGGGCGTTGACTTCGCTATCCTGCAGATAGGTGCCATCGGGGCGCACGAAAAGCGTGATCGGCACACCCCAGGCGCGCTGGCGGCTGAGCACCCAGTCGGGGCGACCCTCGACCATGCTGCCGATGCGGCGGCGACCTTTCTCGGGGTAGAACTTCACCCGCTCGATTTCGCGCATGGCGATTTCGCGCAGGGTCGAATGATCTTTCGAGGTAAACAGCGCGACCGCCGCGCCGAAGCCTTCGGGCACGGCGACGTCGAAATCGCCCACGTTCATCGGCTTGTCCATCGGCACGAACCACTGCGGCGTGCAGCGATAGATCACCTTGGCTTTCGAGCGCCACGAATGGGGGTAGCTGTGCGCATAGTCCTCGCTCGCCGAAAGCAGCCCGCCTGCGTCGCGAAGATCCGAACAGATCGGGCCCTCGGGCGAATTGAACGGCTTGTTGATCACGCTGCGGCGGCGCTCGTCATCGCCGCCCAGCCACGGCCAGTCGTCGCGATAGCGCCCGTCATCCATCACCGCGAATTGCGGTTCAATCCCGTTGGCGCGGCACAGGTCGAAATCGTCCTCGCCATGATCGGGCGCCATATGGACGAGGCCGGTACCGCTGTCGGTGGTGACGAAATCGCCCGGCAGGAACGGACGCGGCTTGGCGTAGAAACCGCCGAGATGGTGCATCGGGTGGCGAGCGACGGTTCCGGCGAGCTCGGAGCCTTTGAAAATGTAATCTGCTTCCTGCCGGAAGCTCTCATCGGCGCGTTGAGTGGAAGGCTCAAGCTCAATCTCTACGCCGCTCAACCACTCAATGTCGGGTGACAGTTTGCGAATTGCAGATGTGAGCCGTTTCGAAAGGCTTTCCCTAAGCTCACGAGCAACAAGAAACTCGCCGCCAAGCCAAGGTGCAAGGCCATCGAGTTTATCCAGAGCTGCTTGGTCGTAGCCCCCCGATGGGTGGTAGAGGCTGGTTCGGCAAAGAACGTACTCAACATCCGGCCCATAGGCCAAAGCCTGGTTCACCGGGATCGTCCACGGGGTCGTGGTCCAGATAACCGCATGCGCGCCGACCAGTTCCTTGATCGGCGATTCCACGATCTCGAACGCCACGTCGATCTGGGTCGAGGTGATGTCTTCGTACTCGACTTCGGCTTCGGCCAGCGCGGTTTCCTCGACCGGGCTCCACATCACCGGCTTCGATCCGCGATAAAGGTTGCCCGCTTCGACGAATTTCATCAGCTCGGCGACGATGGTAGCTTCGCTTTCGAACTGCATCGTCAGGTACGGATTGTCGAAATCCGCCATCAGGCCGAGCCGCTTCAGCTGCTCGCGCTGCGTATCGACCCAATGCTGAGCATAGGCGCGGCATTCGGCGCGGAATTCCTTAGGATCGACCTCGTTCTTGTTCCGCTTCTTCTTGCGGTACTGTTCCTCGACCTTCCATTCGATCGGCAGGCCGTGGCAGTCCCAGCCCGGCACGAAGGGCGCATCCTTGCCAAGCAGCGTCTGGCTGCGCACCACCATGTCCTTGAGGATGCGGTTGAGTGCATGGCCGATATGCATGTCGCCATTGGCGTAGGGCGGGCCGTCATGCAGGATGAATGTCTCGCGCCCGGCGCGCTCCTCGCGCAGCTTGGCGTAGAGGCCAATTTCCTGCCAGCGCGCCAGAATGCCCGGTTCCTTCTGCGGAAGGCCGGCTTTCATGGGGAAATCGGTCTTCGGCAGGAAGACCGTGTCTCTGTAGTCGCGCTTTTCAGTCATGGCGCGCGGCGCTTACGGCAATAATGTGCGCGGATAAAGCCTGCGCTTCGCTTTCGGCGGCGAGAGACAAAAAAGCCCCTCCCCTTCAGGGGAGGGGTTGGGGTGGGGCTTGTCAGCCGAGTGCGGCCTCTGAGCGACAGCCCCCACTCCCTCCGCCGCTATGCGGCTCCTCCCTCTCCCCTGAAGGGGAGAGGAGTTACCCCAGCAATCCCCGTGCCCGACTGCAATCCTTCTCCATCTGTTCGAGCAGCCCATCGAGCGAATCGAACCTTGCCTCCGGCCGCAGGAAGTGGTGGAAGGCGATTTCGATTTCCTGCCCGTAAAGACCGCCCGAGAAATCGAAGAAAAAGGGTTCGAGCAATTCCTTGGGCGGATCGAATTGCGGGCGGATGCCAATATTGGCCGCGCCCTGCAATTCCTCACCCGTGGCGAGGATTCGCCCGGTCACGGCATAGACGCCGTATTTCGGGCGGAGGTATCCCTCGATCGAGAGATTGGCGGTCGGATAGCCGATGGTCCGCCCGCGCTTGTCGCCATGCTGGACCACGCCGCGAATGGCGAAAGGGCGGGTCATCAGGCGCGCGGCCATTTGCGGATCGCCTGCCTGCAGTGCCTCGCGGACGCGGCTGGAAGAAACGAGTTCGCCGCCATCCCCGACCGGACCCACCGTGCGCGCCTCGATCCCATGCTGCGCCCCGACCTCGCGCAGCAGCTCGACATTGCCGCCGCGCGCCTTGCCGAAGGTGAAATCCTCACCCGTCACGACCCCTGCAACACCAAGCCGTTCGGCTAGCAGCGTGCCGATGAAATCCTCCGCCGTGGTTCCGGCCAGCTCGGCATCGAAATGGAACACCAGCATCGCGGTCGCCCCGGCGGCGAGGTAAAGCTCCTGCCGCTGCTCGAGCGTGGTCAGGCGAAAGGGCGGCACATCGGGGTTGAAAAACCGCGCGGGATGCGGGTCGAAGGTCGCGACGATGCTCGGGCGGCCCGTTTCGCGCGCCCAGCGGATCGCCTCGCCCGCCACCGCCTGGTGACCCTTGTGGAAACCGTCGAAATTGCCCAGCGCGATGATCCCGCCGCGCAAGCTCTCGGGCAGGGCTTCGCGATGGTCGAGCCACCTCATTGGGCCGTGTCCCCGAGAGGCTTGAGGCCTTCCGAAAGCACCCGGATCGCGTTGCCGCCCATCGCCGCGCGGATCTCGTCCTCGCTGAAGCCTTCGTCCATCAGCGCCTGCGTGACCTGCGTCAGCTGGCTGGTGTCGAAGCGCACGGTGGTCGCCCCGTCATAATCGCTGCCGAGCGCGACATGCTCGATCCCGACAAGGTCGCGGATATGCTTCATCGCCTTCGCCGTGGCGCGTGGATCGGTGCTGCACACCGCGCCTTCCCAATAGCCGACGCCGATGATCCCGCCGGTCTTCGCAACGCCGCGAATCTCGTCATCAGTCAGGTTGCGATTGACCTCGCAGGTCGCCTGCACCCCGCCATGGCTGGAGACCACCGGGCGGCGCGCCATGGAAAGGATGTCGGCCACGCATTTGTGGCTGCAATGGGCGATGTCGACGATCATCCCCATATCCTCCATCCGCATCACGGCGTTGCGGCCTTTTTCAGTCAGTCCGCCTTTTTCGAGCCCGTGCATCGAGCCGGCGAGGTCCGTATCGAAGAAATGGGTCAGCCCCGCCATCCGCATCCCGGCGTCATAGAGCACATCGAGATTGTCGAGATCGCCTTCGAGGCTCTGCAACCCTTCCGCGCTGAACAGCGCGCCGGTGCTATTGCCCTTGACCTTGCGCCGGGCCAGCAGGCCGTCAATGTCCTGCGGCGCGCGGATCAGCTGGAGATCGCTCGCCTCACCCGCCGCCTGTTCCAGCTTCTGCGCATGGTAGAGCGAACGCTGGAGCAGCGAATTCCACGTCCGGATCGGCTGCAGCTGGCCGATCGCCAGCAGGGTGATGTTGTCGCTGTCAGCCCCGTTTGAATCGTAATTCTGTCCCTTCGGGGTCTTTGTGACGCTGGAGAACACCTGCAGCGCGACATTGCCGTCGCGCAGGCGCGGCATGTCCATATGGCCGCGCGTGCCGCGTACATTGAGATCGCGGTCCCACATCAGCGTGTCGGAATGCAGGTCGACGATGGTCAGCGTCTTGTGCAGCGCCTCCGCCTCGGCGGAGACTTCGATCAATGGCTCGCCGTCGATCCTGTTCATCGATTCCTCGGCCCATTTGGGGGCGAAGACGAAGAAGATCGTGGCCGCGAAAACGATGAGCAGCGCCAGGCCAACCAGTATCTTGCGGATCACTATGCAGCCTCCCGATCATGCCGATGATAGGTCACGAAGGAAAATGCCGGCAGGTCGCCGTCTGCCCCGTGATCCTCGCGCGCCGTCACCTCCCATTCGGCCCCAAGCGGTTTCATGAAGGTATCGCCGTCATAGTCCGCGTGGACCTCGGTCACTTCGATCCGCTGCGCCAATGGGCGGAACACGTCATAGACCGCCGCACCGCCAATTACCGCGATGCGGCCTTCGGTTGCACCCTCGTGCGCGATGGCGAGCGCCTCATCGACCGACCGCGCGACCGTAGCTCCTTCAGGCAGCCAGTCATCCCTGCGGGTCAGCACGATATGGCGCCGACCCGGCAGCAGGCCGGGCAGGCTCTCGAAAGTTTTCCGCCCCATGATCATCGGGCTTCCGAGCGTAAGCTGCTTGAAGCGCCTGAGGTCTGCCGGGATGTGCCACGGCAACTGCCCGTCGCGCCCGATGGCGCCGTTGGCGGCGCGCGCATAGACGAGGAAAATCTCTTCGCTCACTCGTATGTGATCCGCGTAACATGGCCCATCTTGCGGCCTGCGCGCGCCTTGGCCTTGCCGTAAAGATGCAAATGCGCAGCCGGATCGGACAGGCATTCATGCGCGCTTGCCGCATCCTTGCCGATGATATTGGTCATCTCGACTGTCTTTGCGATGGTCGAAGTGTCTCCCAGCGGCAGGCCGCAGATCGCACGGATATGGCTCTCGAACTGGCTGGTCGCCGCGCCTTCGATCGTCCAGTGGCCGGAGTTGTGCACGCGCGGGGCCATCTCGTTGAACACCGGCCCTTCCTTCGTCGCGAAGAATTCGAGCGTCAACACGCCGACATAACCGAGCGCATTGGCGATCCTGGCGGCAAGCGCCCGGGCTTCCTCCACCTGCGCCTCCACCACCGGCCCGGCAGGCAGGCTCGAGGTCGCGAGAATCCCGCCCTCATGGATATTGCGTGAGGAATCCCAATAACGGATCTCTCCATCCCGCCCGCGCACGAGAATGACCGAAAACTCCGCGTCGAATTCAACGAACCCTTCGTAGATCGTGGGCATATCGGGCAGCCGCATACCCTCTGCATCGCGAACAGTGTCGATCCGCCACTGGCCCTTGCCGTCATAGCCATCACGCCGGGTCTTGAGGATGCCCGGTGCGCCCAGCCGGTCGACCGCAGCCAACAGCCCGCTCATCGTATCGATCTGGGCATAGGCGGCGGGTTGCCCGCCCCGCTCTTCGACAAAACGCTTTTCCGCCAGACGGTCCTGCGCGGTTTCCAGCGCGTGCGGCTGCGTGGCGAGGAGGCTAGCAATCGGTTGCAGCGGCGGCACCGGGACATTCTCGAACTCCCAGGTGATCACGTCGCATTTCTGCGCAAAGGCCGCCATTGCCTGCGCGTCTTCCCACTTGTTGGTGAAGAAATCGGCGCAGACTTCCTCGGCCACATTGTCACCCTGCGGCGCATAGCCGATGCAGCGATAGCCGAGCTGCGCGGCGGCAATCGCCATCATCCGGCCCAGCTGGCCGCCGCCAAGGATGCCGATTGTCCCGCCCGGAGCGATCATCGCGCGATCATCCCTCGGGCCGTTCCTTCACTGCCGCGCTGCGCGCTGCGCGCCAGTCGATCAGGCGCTGGCGGATATCGCCATCACCAAGGGCAAGGATCGCCGCCGCATAAAGCCCGGCATTGGTCGCGCCCGCCTCTCCGATGGCGAAGGTTGCGGTGGGCACACCCGCGGGCATCTGCACGATCGAGAGCAGGCTGTCCTGCCCCGAAAGCGCCTTCGACTGCACCGGCACACCAAGCACGGGTAGGTGCGTCAGCGCCGAGATCATGCCCGGCAGATGCGCCGCGCCTCCCGCGCCCGCAATTATCAGCTGGATGCCCTCGGCCTCCGCCCCCTTGGCAAATTCATACATCCGGTCAGGCGTGCGATGCGCGGAAACGATGCGTATATCGGTCGCAACGCCCAGCTCTTCCAGCACCTTCGCGGCGCATTCCATGGTCGGCCAGTCGGACTGGCTGCCCATGACGATCGCGACCTTTGCCCCTTCCCCCGACATATCAGCTGTCCTTCAGGTAATAGCGTTCGCCGGGCACCATATCGGCATCGAATTCATAGACGATCGGCTGGCCGGTGGGGATTTCGAGGCCGGTGATGTCCTCGTCCGAAATGCCCGACAGGTGCTTGACCAGCGCACGCAGCGAATTGCCGTGAGCAGAGATGATTACAGTCTCGCCGCTGGCGAGCACCGGCAGGATCGCACTTTCCCAATAAGGGAGCACGCGCTCGATCGTCAGCTTGAGGCTTTCGGTCCTCGGCACATCGATCCCGGCATAGCGCGGATCGGCGGAGAGATCGTACTCGCTGCCTGCATCCATGTCGGGCGGTGGCACGTCAAAGCTGCGACGCCAGATATGGACCTGCTCATCCCCATGCCTGTCGCGGGTTTCCTGTTTGTCGAGCCCGGTCAGCCCGCCATAGTGCCGCTCATTGAGGCGCCAGTCCTTGGTTTCCGGAATCCACAGCCGCCCGCATCCCTCAAGCGCATAGTGCAGTGTCTTGATCGCGCGCGTCTGGAACGATGTGAAAGCAACCGTGGGCAGTACGCCCTTCTCTTTCAGCAGATCGCCGGCGGCTTTCGCCTCGGCCACGCCCTTCTCGGTCAGGTCGACATCCCACCATCCGGTAAAGCGGTTTTCGAGGTTCCACTGGCTCTGGCCGTGGCGGACGAGAATAAGCTTGGGCAAGGGGATGGCTCCACCGTGTGTCAGGAGCAAGCCGCGTTAGCTGTCCTCGCCGCCTTTGGAAAGACCGCTTTCGCGTGATTCGCCGCCGATCTGGCGCGCTTGTGCTTTGCGGCGGCGCAGGTTTTCGCGCAGCTTGGCCGCCAGCCGGTCTTCGCGCGACATTTTGTTGTCCTGATCTTCACTCATGCGAAATGCTTTGCCGCTATTCGTGCAAACGCTCAAGCTTGGCTTGACAACAGGGCACAGGCCGACAATAGGCCGCGCCTCATTCCGGTTAGCTGCTGTAGCTCAGTGGTAGAGCGCACCCTTGGTAAGGGTGAGGTCGGGAGTTCAATCCTCCCCAGCAGCACCATTTTTCAATGGGATACGGCAGATCGTGCGCTTGCCCATGAAAAATCCATGGAGAATTGCGTGCTAAATCTCGCCGCGAGCAGCGGCGAACCTTTGCGGACTTCTGCAATCGAATCAGTTTCGCAGCGCTTCGAATGTCCGGGTTCTTCCGGTTACCAAGTTCGTGTCGGTCGCCGTTGACCCATTGCAAGTGATCGCGAACTCTTCACCGCCCGCTTCGTACCGAATCTCCATACCCTTCACCCGGTAGCGTGCCGAGAAGTCTTCAGTATCCATTTGGATGAAATTCACCTCCTTGGCGGCGTAATCGAGATAGAAGTAATCATCGCCCAGGCCCCATTGGCCAACGCAACTCGCCTCAGCTGGGCTGTCGTTCTGCGGGTTGCTTGTTGAGCCCTCAATTGGTGCCTCTGCAGGATCAGCCTGACTTTCCATTTGTGCGTCAGGACGAGGGTCCGCGTCGGGCACTGGCTCCTCCTCAACGATGCACAGGGTCGAATACAGGTCTTGTGCAAATGAACTAGTTGTGACGATTTCAGCGAGCCATTCACCGCTGGGTGTTCGATACGAGACGAAGTTGGTGAAGCCTGAGTAGGCGCCCATGCGGTTCTTACCGTTGATCTGACCGCATACAGTGTCTTCGTCGCGGAACTCCACTTCACGGAACTGCGCGCTGCTGGGGTCAAGGAGATGATAGGCGGCTGCGGCCTCAGCAGCAGCCTGTTGCTCTTCTTGAGTAGGGCCGCAAGCAGTCAATGCCAGTGCGGTTATGCAAACAAAAGTCGACCTCATGGCTTTAGTTCCCTCCTTCATACCCGCTCATAGTTCACATTCGACGCCGTTCGGTACGAACGACGGGTCATTGAATTTTCTGGCAACTGCGCAGCGCGGATCTTCAGGTTTCATCTTCTTCTCGTAGATGCCTTCGGCAGCGTTCCGGGCACGATCCAGCAGCCTCAGCACATCCTGAAAGTAAATCCCCTTGGCAAAGTCGCATCGGCGTGTTCGGGAAACGCTAGGTTCGCCTGAGCAGAACTCATCGATCCGAGCCTCAGAAGCCTTCAAGCTTAGTGACTTCGCATGGATCGCCTCGGCTTCCTCCGGAATGATCTGCGGGTTGGCGTTTAGTATCGCCGTCACCTCCGGGATTCCACCAGTGTAAGTCCGCGCCTCGGCGGGAACTGCGATCAACAGACCCAGCGTAACGCCAACAACAAGTTTGAACATTTCAAGCTCCTTGGTTTGCGCCGGACACCCTCGAACACCCAGTGCGCTTATTTTTGATAGGGACTATAGTCCCTAGAGCGCAAGCTCGATTGACGGTCCAAGCCTCGAATGGACTGGAACCTGATCGTTGCTGCCAATATACGGAGGCTCCGGCTCGAACGCGGGTTCACTCAGGAACAACTCGCGCACGAGTGCGAACTCGATCTCACCTATATTGGCGGGATTGAACGCGGCCGCCGAAACCCATCAGTCAAAGTTCTGGGAAAGCTCGCCGCTGCGCTTGGCGTCTACCCTGAGACATTCTTCAAGCCATCAAACACCAAGGGTCCCGCTGACTGAAACAGCCAAACAGAGTGTCCGCTTTATCGACTCAAGTGGCACCCAATGACTGCCGCTGCTGTCGAAGAGGACAGCTCTTGTTGGCGTCCACCCGGCTAGCACCGTGTAGTGCTGGTCCCGATGCACGGAGGCAATGATCGGTGTGCCGCTCAGAAGGTGGCGTTTGATTGTGGCTATCCTGTTCGCCTGCCCGCGCTTGACGGGGGCGACGCGCAGTTCGACACATTCTTCGCTAGCCACTTTGGCCATGTGCTGGCCGAGTTGCTTCAGAACTCCCCACGGCACGCCGGTACAAATGCGTTCCCGAATGTCGCCAGTGTTCGCGAGCCGGTAAATTGCGAAGGAGAACAGTGCTTCGCTTTCAATGGCTCGAAAGACACCTGCTTCAAACTTGATGAGGCGGATCGCGTTGATGAGTGAGTAGATGCCGCACAGGCCGTCGAGTTCACCCTGCTGAATGGGTCGTAGTTTGCGCGACGCGGGAAGTCTGAATGTGGGCGGCAAGTGTTGCTCCGCCATCAGTATTCTCTCGCCAGCATCAGCGTCAGGACTCGCGTAGTGATCGCCTCGTTTGCTGGGTCGTCGGAACCGTAGCGCAGGGATCGATCATAGTAGTCGATCTTCCAGAACAGCTTTGCACCGCGATAGCTGAACGCCCCGAAGTCATGTTCGCCGTACGGGTCATATTCTGTCGAGAATGCGTCATAGTCTCTCAGCAAAGCCAAGATATCGGGCAGCGCACCATTCGCAAGATCGATCACGCCCGGTGTGACGAGCAGTTCGCCCTTGCCCCGCCCTTTCCGCAGATCATCGTTCAATCGTCGTATGCGCGACTTCCGTTCTTCGTTGGATTGCAGGCACGCGTTATCGTTCCGGCACTTCATGGCCAGTCTCCTTCATCAGAATGTTGGTGGAGTTGCAGCAGTCCGGCTGCGCGGTATCAGATCAGCTTGATAAGCTTGCGCTGCGCGTCGCGGTCACCCTGGATGTAGCGCTCGGTGGTGGACAGCGCCTTGTGCCCCGCCAACTCTTGTACATCACGGAGCGACCCACCGACCTTTGACAGTGACCGAGCAGCCCGCGTGATAAACGTGCGACGGCCGGAGTGCGATGATGCACCGATAATTCCAAGATCGCGGTAGACCACACTAAACCAGTTCACGATGCTCTGCGGCTTCATCGCGTCACCACGCTCGGACTGCACAATGTATCCGGTGGCAGGTCGGCCAGCGTCTCGGTGATGTGCTCTGAGCGCTCGCCTCAACTCAAGCTGCAAGGGGATGATCCGGCCTCCCCCATACTTGGCTATGGCACCGGGCACAGTGAGCACCTCAGCAATCTTGCCTTCCGTCGTGAGAACCATCGGCCAGGCAAGGCGGCTGATCTCACATGCTCGCAAGCCGGCCTTGAAGCTGGCCAGAACGATAACCTTGTTTCTTGTGGGGTGCCGAAGCAACGAAACATGGTCGAGCAATCGACGCACGTCGCCCGCTTCGAGCACACGTGCGGGTGCTCTGATCATGCTGGCCTCTTAATTCTAGGGGAATGCGCACCGCCGTGGTGCTATAGTCAGTTTCTAGCGGGATTGGGCGACGCTGTCAATAATATACAACATATCAGTACTTTAGATCACTACTTTCGCATCCGAAGTTGTTCCTGCGACGACTGGAAATGGGCCGATAACGGACATTCTGGTTCAAGCAGCGATAGCGGGGAAAGCCGACATCGTACCCCATCGAAGCGTTGGATGCGCGTACGGGGTGTGACGACTTTGAGATCGACTGATAGTCACGCACACATGTTGCCATCGCGCTAGCCGCGACTGTCGGATTTGGTGGTGTAACAGGATAAAGCTCGAATCACTCGGGCCGCTCGGTTACTATGCCGCCATGGCCGCCCAGAACCAGCATTACGTTCCCAAGTTCATCCTTCGCCAATTCCTCGCCGATGCCGCCAAGGAGCGTGTGCATGTTTACGACAAACATGAGGATCGCGGGTTCGCAACTTCCATCAAGAACATTATGGCGGAACGGCGCTTCAACGAGTTCGCCTATGACGACGAATACATCGCCTCGTTTGAGCCTGTCGCATGCGGCGCGGAAGATCAGGTGCTTCCGGCATATCGCGAAGTCTTAACCGAGCGACGCCTGAGGAGCGGCCCGCAGCAAAAAGGCGCGCTGGCTGTTTTTCTGGCGTTCCAGCTTTTGCGGACCAAAGCGCAGCGCGACCAATGGCAGGCGATGGAAGAGGAACTCGTCAACATGGTCGAGGGTGCGGGCGGACGCGTGCAAGATATGAAGGGATGGGAAGACTGGCAGCCGAGCACCGAAGACAGCCTCAAGCGAGATCACCTGACGAGTATTCAGGGCTTCCTTGGCCAGTTCGCGCAGGTCATCGCCGTGAAGGACTTCCTACTCATGGAGGCCGCGCCGGGGACAAGTTTCTATCTTGGCGACAACCCGGTCGTCCGCGCCAACTCGCGCGACTTTGGCCCATGCGGCAACCTTGGCCTCGCCGTGGAAGGCATAGAGATTTACATGCCTCTCAGCGCGGATTTATTGCTCTGCGCCTGGTGCCCTTCCCTATTGGGCGAAGTCCACAGGAATCTGGAGAGCGCGCGGCACGATTGTCAAACCCAAGCGCTGCGACAGGTCGCACTCGGTCAGCTCGACGCGGCAGGCATGAAACGGGTGCTCGACGAATTCGCGGTGCGAACCCAATCGATGCAGGAGCTTCTACACCGTGCCGCAGAAGGGCGACCCGTCAGCTCGACTCCTGACAATATGGATTATTACAATTCCTTGCAGACCAGCTGGGCCTACCGATATCTCATCAGTCAAGATGGGGATTTCGAACTCGCGCGTCGGATAAACCGCGAGCATCCGTACCTTCGGCGCGGACACAGGATGAAAGCCGCCTAGTCCGACGTGGATTGGCATGTCCTCCGCTCAGGGAGCGACGCACCGATCCCGGATACCTGCCTCTGAGCAGTGCGTCCCAACTGCACGCCGCTCTTGCCGACTCATCCTGATCTTGTGCGGACCCGCCACAAGGCTCATTTAGTCGCCAATGAACAAGTCGATGAATCCCACTGAGAACTCTGAATTCGCTCGCACGTTTCGCAATCTCTCGCGGGAAGAAATCGCTGATCCGGACAAGCTAGAGGCCTATGAGTCCATGGGCCTTGGCGGGCAGACGGACTGGGGTGACTTGCTTGGATCGAAACGGGTTCTGATTGTTTCTACAGCGGGTGCCGGCAAGACACACGAATGCCGGGAACAGGCCAAACGACTGTTTGCGGAAGGAAAGGCCGCTTTCTTCCTGACCCTCGAGGGCATTTCCACTAACGACATTCGCTTCCTGCTTGAGCCGGCGCAATTGGCCCGGTACCGCCACTGGCTCACGGATGGCCATACTGAAGCGCACTTCTTTCTGGATTCCGCCGACGAACTGCTTCTGTCGCATGGCGATTTCCGGCTCGCGCTACGCAAGTTCGCCGCCGCCCTTGATGGGCAGTTGCACCGCGCCAGCATCGTCGTCACCAGCAGACCTATCGCGCTCGACCTCGATGCCTTCGCTAGCGAGTTGCCGGTTATCCCTCCGCCTCCCGAAGTCGAAGTCGTTGATTCTCCCGATGAACCGTTCCGGCGCCTGATCAGCGGGGAAGAGCGTAAGGAGCATCACGCAAGCAACAATAGACCTCGGGATCTTGACCCTGAGACCGGGGTTCGCATTGTAGGTTTGACATCGCTAAGCCAACCCCAGATCGAGAGGCTGGCGGGTTCGCGCGGCGTTAAGGACGTGTCTGCCCTCATTGCCGAAATCGATCGCAAGCGGGCCTGGGAATTTGCCCGGCGACCGCAGGAACTGATCGAGATTTGCTCCTATTGGAAAGAGCATGGGCAGTTGGGCACCCGATCCCAGCAGGTCGCTGAGGACATCCGCAGGAAGCTGCAGGAAACGGGTGAGCGCAAGCGTTACATCACCCTGTCCGATGCGAAGGCGCTGGAAGGGGCCGAACGCCTTGCGCTTGCCCAGATCCTGACACGCAAGCGCACGATCCGTTTTTCGGACCTATCGCTCGATGCTGCCGAGCAGGAGTCGGCCACCGACCCTTCGATCATTCTCAATAACTGGTCGGAAAACGAGCGAGCCGAACTGCTCCAGCGCCCGTTGTTCGGGTTTGCGAGCTATGGGCGCGTCCGCTTCCATCATCGTTCAGCAGTCGAGTATCTCGCGGCGCAGCGCCTGAACCGGTTCTGCCAGAACGGGCACATGGCCAAGTCTGCACTGTTCGGCCTGCTATTTGGCGAGTGCTATGGCCAACAGCTCGTTTTTCCGTCAATGCGCGCGGTTGCTGCCTGGCTAGCCATCGGGAACGACGCTGTACGCGACGAACTGCTTCGCCGCGAACCCGAAGCGCTGATGGACGACGGTGATCCCGAGAGTTTCCCAGTCAGCGCGCGGCGCCGAATATTGGCCGAATATGTCCGGCGATACGGCAAGGACGAATGGCGCGGCGTGCGCATTCCCTATCCACAGGTACTGCGCTTCGCCTCGCCCGAACTGTCGCCGACCGTTCGAGAACTCTGGGGCGAAGGCAGCACCAATCCGGAAGTGCGCGAGTTGCTGATCGATCTGGTGCAGGCGGGGCGGATGGAAGATTGCCTCGACATCGCTTCAGAGGTGGCCAACGATCCCGATGCCACCCAGACCGATCGGGTAACCGCGCTCACGGCGGTTGCCGAAATGACGGACACCGGCGGGCTTGATGAACTGGTCGCTTCGATTCTGACCGAGAAGCACTGGCCATCACGGGTCAAGGAAGGTGTGCTCGGTGCGTTGTTTCCCAAGCACATGACAGTCGATCAGTTCGTCGAGATGATCGGGCAGATCGAAGTCACCAAACACACCGTTGGCGGGATCGAGTGGACCCTGCCGCGTTTGATCCCAGCCATGTGTCTCGACAGTACCCAGTCAAGGGAGTTTCGCGCCGCGCTCACACGGTTGATGGAAGCCAGCATCGAACGCAGCGACAATTGGCCGCATTTTGCGAGCCACTACAGCCACCTCTCCTCGGCGCTTGCCACTTTGTGCCTTGCGGATCTGACAAGGGAGGCGGTCCCCTCGCGTGACCTGATCGCTGCGGCGGTCATTGCAACGCGCCTGGGCGGCCATGAATATGGCGACGAAAAACCAGGGGCGGACCTCATCAACCGGTTCCACCGGGCGCCGCGCTCCTGGCACAAAGACGTCTATGTGGCTGAAGGCGCCTTCTGCGCTGCGCACATTCCATCCCGCAACGGCAACGAGTTTGGTGCGAACCTGACGCATGACACGCTGGTCGGCCAACTCGACAATGACGACTTCGGCTGGCTGGTTGCCATTTGCCGTGACACAAGTGTCGAGCAAAAGACCCGCGCGGCCGCGTTCTGGGATGCAATGTGGTTCTTGAGGCCAGGCGGCACGCTCGACGACGAGCGGGTCAGCGAACTGCGCGAGATAGCAGCAGGCGAGGCCTCATGGGCCGAGAAGCTCGAAGAACGGCTTGTTCCGCCAAAACGCGACAGGACTTACGAAGCGCAGGAAGCCAAATGGAAGAAGGAGGCTGAAAAGCGAGAAGCCAAACGGCAGGCCGCCATCGAGACCTGGGTCACCTGGCGCAATGACGTGGTTAGCGATCCCGACGCCTATTTTGCCAAGACCAAAGACAGGCAAGTGGTCTGGGATTTCACCCAGGTCCTAGAGCGGGACCCGCAAGACCGCGGTTGGCGCGCGCACTGGCACCGTTCGACAATCACGGCGCATTTCAGCGAGGCGATCACCGACAGGGTCCGTGCGGCGTTTTGCCGCTACTGGCGCACGGTCAAAGTCCCGCTTCGTAGTGAACGAGCCGAAGAAGAGCGCAATACCGTTTGGAACCACTGGGTCCATGCCTTGGCTGGCGTCTACGCCGAAGCTGAAGATCCGGACTGGGCGAAGGGCCTGACCGCCAAGGACGCAGAATATGCGGCCAGGCTGGCACCCCAGGAGATGGACGGCGTGCCGCCATGGCTGACCCAGCTCGTCAAGCATCACCCGGATGTGGTTGACCGGACGTTGGGCGAGGAACTCTCGGCACAGCTTAGCGACGCGGTCAGTTTTGCTTTCCCCGGGCTGCTCGCCGATTTTTCGCGCGCGGATCACAGCGTTCTGGAATTCTTCGCCCCCCGCGTAAGCGCATGGCTGTCCGTTACGCCCGCCACCTTCGATGGCGAGCACGAGCAGGCGCGGGTCTACGATCATCTCGAACGGGCGATCGACTATCTCCTGCGCAGCCCAGGTGACAGATCACTATTGCATGATCTGGCCCGCGAGCGCCTGGAGACCGCCCCCGAAAGCCCCTTCGTTCTGCTATGGCTCATGATGTTGTTCAGTACCGCGCCAGAGGAGGCAATCGCCACCCTTGAGCGGCTTGTCGAGACGCTCGCGCCGCAGGCGCGCTACCAGCTCAGCGTCAATTTGTTCGCTGCGTTCAGTGACCGACGCAGCGCGCGCTTCTGCCCGGATCTATCCGATCCACGCTTCACCCCACCGTTGCTTCTGACGCTGGTCCGATTGGCCTATGCCGAGATCCGCTTGGCCGAAGACCTCGAACGTGCGGGCACTGGCACATATAGCCCCACAGCACGCGACGAGGCTCAGCATGGCCGTAGCGCCGTGCTGGGAGCACTTCTGGCGCGTACCGGCCCCGAGGCCTGGGCAGTTAAGCAGGCTATGCGCGCTGATCCTCTGTTCGCGCACTTCAGGGATCGGCTTGACCAACTCGCGCGCGAGAAGGCCGCGAGCGAAGCTGAAGGCCCAGCGCTTGCAGACGCCGATATCGCCCAGGTTGAAGCCCATGGCGAAGCGCCACCTGCCGATCGCAACGGCATGTTCCGCCTGATGATGGACCGACTGTCCGACCTCCGGCACGACATAGCAGCGCATGAGTTTTCCGAACGCCCGATCCTGCTCGGAATAAGACTAGAAAAGCAAATGCAGGTGTGGTTCGCAAAGCGACTTCAGGAACACGAAAACGGAGCCTACCGGGTCGACCGCGAGGCTTTGGTGATCAATGACAAGGAGACGGATATCCGCCTTTTGTCTGTCCGTTCGAACGCGCAGGCCGTGATCGAAATGAAGCTTGCCAACAAAGGCTACACCCTAAAAGATCTGGAGAAGGCACTCGCAGAGCAGCTGGTTGGCCAATACATGCAGCACGACAACTGCCGGGCTGGATGTCTTCTGGTGACGATGAACAAGACACGACACTGGAAATGTCCTGACACTGGCGCGACGCTGGATTTTAGAGCCGTTCTGGCGCGCCTGGGGGCGCAGGCTGCCGAACTCGAGAATCGTACGAACTATGAGGTCCGGCTGGCGGTGGTGGGGATTGATCTGACCAAGGCGGGCTGATCCGGATTCGCAGCAGAAATTCAGATCGCTGCCGTTGCGCCTCGATCGATCCGATGTCCGCTTTCGGGAAATGCTCGAGAGGATATGAATGACCGGGATTAGGGCGCAATGCAGCCATCCGAGCGCTGATAGGTCGCGAATACCGCTCAGCCGCCGCGAATGCGAATCACCCTCGCGCCAACTTGGAGATGGATAAGCCTCATTCAGACCAGCGCAAAATAAGTCTTGCACGAACGCTTACGAACGCCTGCGAACGCTTTAAAATATTGATTTTATAGTATTATTTGATATACTCCACCCCTCTGAATGAGGATGAGAATATGAAGTTTTGCTTCCATGGTGACCTTGAGGATTTTGAAGCGCTAGTCATCGACATGCAGCTACTCGCTTGGGTGTACGAACTTCCCAATGGGATCTACCAAGTCCGTTGTTGTGATGAGAGCAACATGTTCTGGTCCAACCTCTCGAAGCAAATCTGGTTTGAAGGTGAGCCCGCTGCCTGTCACCGCCTTCAAGAATCCTTTATGCAGTATTTGACTGTCGAGCACCTTCCGCGGTTCACTTACCGGAGTTGAGGGATGCCATGCAGTCGCAGCGCTAGTGTGAAAGTATACTGAGTTGCGAAAAGAGCTGACGGGGCATGCCCCCCTTGCGGTTCTTCGTATCTTGACCCCGCGAAGAGATTTCCCGCAGACAGTCATCTCGTCTTCGAAGCGATTAATACATCCAAACAATGTCAACCACTCGACCACTCTTTTTGATGCGCCCCGCCGATCCGCTGGGCAACGCGCTTGACTGGATGACTGGCACGTTGCTTGGCACGGTCGCCACCAGCGCCTGTGTCATCGCCATCGCATTCGTTGGGTTCCAGATGCTTGGCGGACGCTTGCCGGTCAGGCGCGGGCTGCAGGTGATCGTGGGATGCTTCCTGCTGCTGGGCGCACCGCTGGTAGCGGCATCATTGAGCGATGCTTGGCAACGAAGTGCCGCACCACCCGCACCATCTCCCGTGACGGAACAACCCGACGACCCGCGCGGCGATTTGCCGCCTGCTGACTATGATCCCTATGCGGGAGCCTCGCTCAGGCGGGACTAGCGGTGGAAGGCGTTGCTTGAGTTGGTGGATGTTGCCATTTGCAGGCCATTTCCTAGGTCTCGTAGACATAGCTGGTCAGGCTGTCCGAGGTGAGATTGCCTGCCCTTAAGCAGCGAAGCGGTAGGGCATAGGAACGCCGTCATAGCTGTAGGCATTGGCACCCGCCTGGGTGATCTGGTTGAGGCCGTTGGCACTATAGGCCGTCTGGCTGGTCGAGGCAGGGTGGCCGTTCCAGGCATAGAGCTGGTTGTCCAACTCCTCCGTGGTCGCCTGCTGGGCGGGGCGCTGGTGTTGACGACGAAGATGGGGGTATGCAGGACGACATTCGTCGAAATCAGTGTAATCAGTGGCTTATCGCACCATCTAGCCCAAACCGTATCACTTTTGGCTCTTGAGGAGTGACGGTTGTGCGACAGCACTGCGAGATGCCCTCACACAGCGCCGCTGGCGGTGCGATTGGCAGGTGGAATGGCGGAGCGGTCCGGGGTGTCGATGAAGGTCGACAGCATGCTAACAGACCGTGGCGGTGTAGGAGGGCGAGGGCTGTACGAAGTGTAAATTGAGTATTGTGTCCTCGGAATTCCTAGAATATTTCACCAAATCAATTTTCTCCTTCACAGGATTTCATGGGAAAGACTCCTTGCCCTTGAGGAACCGTCTCGACATTCCAGCGCTGCGCAAGCTCCTCCACCAACTGATCCGACAATTTTCTGGCTCGGCGACCGTTAGACCCTTCGGTAAAACCCAAAGCAACTTGGTTTGCAGGTAATCCAAGATTGCTGGCCGTAACACCCAACCCTCTCTCACCCTCAATACCCGCATGGATTGTAGGTATGTTTTTAATAACAGCTAGATCATCTTCATTTACACCAGTCAAATACCTTTGTGTTTGCGCGCTATTATCAATAAATCGTAATTTTTGCCGATGTGCAACTTCTTTCATGAGCTGTAGGAATTCTCCTTTTTGGGATTCATTGTTTAGGCAAACTTGAATCGTCAAGTAAGCGGTCTGCGGCCTCAAACTATGACAAGCACAGACGAGCAGAGCACTGGCTCCGATAAGTGTCCAACCACCAATCGATATCGCGATCCTGCTCATCGTCATTTCCCGCAAACTTCTGGAGCTGCTGCTGCCGCTGCTAGGGCGCTGAAAATAACCTTTCCCAAAATCTCGTTCTCTCTTGCGTGGTCACCCGTCCCTACTCCTGTTACAGTAATTGTAGAAGTTTCTCGTGAAGTTACGCCTCGATACATCACCGGTCTAACTTGTATCGTAACGGTGCCCGGAAAATACCGATGACCTGGCAGCGCCGTGTTTACAATGGTACGTGTCACGGAGTTAACATTTTGCGAAATTGGGTTTCCACCGCTCAGAACAACCCGAGGCGTAAACCCCTCGCGAGCCGCAGGAGCTCCTGGCGCGCTGTTGCCAGGTTCTTTGAAAAAGTTAAACACTGTCCATGCTGGGCAAGGCGACAAGTAATTTAATACGTAGCGGTGTGGACGGCCTGTAACGACAATTGCGGGATCTGCTATACGTGTTGCAGTTACGACAATCTCGCCGTCCATTGGGGCTACATCCAACCTCGGCGTTAGTACAGACTGAGGTATGACACTCATCCCGCTGAACATACCTGCTAAACTATCGTGATTTCCCGTAACGCAAATCCAGGTGCTTGGGCACGCATTATCATCGTCTTCGTCTTCGTCACCTTCATTCAACCCCGTCGGATCGATCCCATTGACCGGATCATTCCCGACATAGCGATAGATATTCATCCCGTCGGCATATCCGATCGGGTCGGTCTGCATAAAGCGGCCGATGGTGGGCGAGTACATGCGGGCCTTGTAGTAGTATTGCCCCAGCTCGGGTATCCATATCTGACCGGTATAGCGGAACCGGCCATTGTTGTAGATGCCCGTGCTCTGCCCCGGAACGCCGTATTCGTCATAGCTGTTGATCGCCACCGGCGTGCCGTCGCGCTGGTAGCGCGCGATCACACTGCCCAGCCGGTCGGTATAGAGATATTCCGCATCGAGATAAGAGGTGCCGCTGCCCGCATAGCGCACCAGCGGATCGTCGCCTGCACTAAGCCCATGGACATAGCGATCGAGCATGGTGCCGCTGGTGTTGTATTCTGCCACCAGCGCATCGCCATCGTAGAGCAGGCGGCGCACACCGCCATTGCCATCATCGATCTCGTACAAGCGGCCCAGCGGATCGTAGCGCAGGCCGACCGTGTTCTGGCCCGATGCACCGACCAGCCGGTTCTCCGTATCGGTGTAGGAAAACCCTAACTAGTAACTAGACGCATTGCCTGAATTAAGTACTGTGTCGCCAAAATAGAGATTGGTGGATTGCCGACCCTCAGCGCATCCGTTATTCTAGCGCCGCCGTTATGCACGCAGCGCTTAATGCGCTGCCATATCCCATCACAGCCGTCAAACTCAGCTGATTAGCAACAACTAATAAGTAATAAAAATCTAAATAGGGGATTATATGTATAAATTAGCCTGGATAGTCTCTGTTTTAACTATAGGATCTGCAATTGGATTGTTGATTATATACTCAATCAACGCGAGCAACAATTCAGAAAATCCAAATAGCGTAGCTTTTATATGATTTCTGGAATCATGTTGTCCGCGATATTTAATTTATCTAGAGGGTATTTTATATGTAATAAATGTGGAAAATCGATATTCACACTGTTCGGACTGCCAAGCATTTTCCCTGTCAGGAGGTGCTCCAAATGTGGGAACCAAATAAGATAGCTATAGCTTTAACTTCAGCAGGCTGGGTCACCTCCAACGCCATCGGTAACGCCACCTTCCAATGTTTCTTGATAGCTTAGCCCCGCATCACCGCCGAATTCTCCGAATACTCCAACAACGTCTCCGTCCATGTTTTTGATGTATCCAGGGCTAAAACCTGCCCTCCACTCACTTGAGACGTCTTTTTCGTTAAATCTTGAAATTCTATCGACACGTCCAACTACGACACTCCTCCAACATCAAATCAAACCCCCGCTGAACGCTCCATATAACTCAATCGGGGCGTTATCAGGAATTGCAACGCCAACCTGACCACTGACACCAGGTCCGATTATCCAATCGGCGTTTACACCAACGAATGTTACTCCACCCAAGCACCTATCCCGCTCTTCTTCTTCTTTCACTTCCTTCACCGACTTAGGGGCGGTAGCAACAATTTCCACGTAAAGGCGGTAAATTGCGGGCCAAAGGGTGTGGTCAGTTTTAGATCCCATTCGCGGAGGAGATCAGCAAGCTCATCACCACTAAGGCATTTCCATCCGATGGGACATGTTTTATACCCATTCACAACGATCTCGGTTCCCGTCGGATCCACAAAATTCACCGGATCGTTCCCGACATAGCGATAGATATTCATCCCATCGGCATAGCCGATCGGGTCGGTCTGCATAAAACGGCCGATGGTGGGCGAGTACATGCGGGCCTTGTAGTAGTATTGACCCAGCTCGGGTATCCATATCTGACCGGTATAGCGGAACCGGCCATTGTTGTAGATGCCCGTGCTCTGCCCCGGAACGCCGTATTCGTCATAGCTGTTGATCGCCACCGGCGTGCCGTCGCGCTGGTAGCGCGCGATCACACTGCCCAGCCGGTCGGTATAGAGATATTCCGCATCGAGATAAGAGGTGCCGCTGCCCGCATAGCGCACCAGCGGATCGTCGCCTGCACTAAGCCCATGGACATAGCGATCGAGCATGGTGCCGCTGGTGTTGTATTCTGCCACCAGCGCATCGCCATCGTAGAGCAGGCGGCGCACACCGCCATTGCCATCATCGATCTCGTACAAGCGGCCCAGCGGATCGTAGCGCAGGCCGACCGTGTTCTGGCCCGATGCACCGACCAGCCGGTTCTCCGTATCGTAGACATAGCTGGTCAGGCTGTCCGAGGTGAGATTGCCGTTACCGTCATAGCTGTAGGCATTGGCACCCGCCTGGGTGATCTGGTTGAGGCCGTTGGCACTATAGGCCGTCTGGCTGTTCGAGGCAGGGTGGCCGTTCCAGGCATAGAGCTGGTTGTCCAGCTCCTCCGTGGTCGCCTGATGGGCGGGGTTGAAGGTCCATTCCTGATTGACCGTATAGCTTGAGGTCGGATGCGTGGTGCGCAAATGGTCCATCCGCTTGGCGCTATCGTAGAAGAAGAAGTCATCAGGAGCGCTGCCTTCGCGCGTCCGACGCGATATCGGGCCATAGGCTTGATAAAGCTGGGTGATCAGCGACTTGTTTGCCTGATCCCTGACATATTTGAGACGCCCCATATCGTCGAAGAGATATTGCCAGTAAGCCCCGTCAGGGTGGGTCACACGGGTCTGCCGTCCGGCGACATCATATTGATAGGCCAGCGTGCGACTGGTGCTGTCGAGGTTCTGCGTAGTCGAGGTTAGCTGTCCTAGCGCATTATAGGCGAAGTCGATCCCTTCACCGCTTGCACTGTCGAACCTTGCATAGGTCATCGCGCCGAACAGGTCGTATCCAAAATAAACATCGCGCGTATGGGTGGCAGCGAGCCCGCTGCGGGTGGGCACGTCCTTCACCGTCACCCGGCCCAGATCGTCATAGGCGTAGGAGAAGGTTTCACCCGCGCGGGTGCGATGGGTGAGGATGTTGCCACCCGCATCGTAAGTGACCTGTTCGTAGTTTGTCGCGTCGGTCGTATGCGGCGTATCGTCGGAAGGGTAAGTGACCTTGTAACTGCGATCATGCCCGTCATAGCTGTAGGCGGTGCGGTTGTCCGCCGCATCCTCTACCCAGGCAACGGTGCCATTGTCGTTGTAGGACATTTCGACCGATTGCTGCTGCAAATCGGTTCCGACGCCGGAGAATACAGAAGTCACCCGATCTGCTGCATCGTAATATGTGCGGCTGATGCGGTCTTCGCCATAAGAACCTGCCGTCATCGCGGTACAAGCATCGGCGGGGAGTGTGGTCGACGTGTAAGGCGCGTTCATCCGCAGCGCGGTGCATTCAGGGCGGCCCGATGCGTCATAGCTATATTGGGCGATGCTGTACTGGGTATTGCCTACAGTACCGACCTGCGCGACCGTTTCGACCCGGCCAAACTCGTCATAGCTGGTGACCGATTTGGTCTGCGGGGAGAAATTGGCGAAGTCGGCTTCGCTCTGACCGGTAACCGTGCCGCTCTCGGCAATTGTGACCTGCCCGTCATCATTATAGGTGACGCGTGAGGCAAGGCGCGGGAGCGTGCCAGCGCCGTCCGGGTCAGGCCCGACACTGCCGATCAGCTGCCCGGCCACGTCATAATGGTTGCGGCTGGTGTCAACCGTGCCTGTCAGTGGTCCATCGACCGTCAGCACATTGCCCAGCGGATCGTAGGTGATCGCCGTGGTCTGCGCCAGAGTGCCGTTGCCTGCCTTGCGGGTTACGCTGACGGGCTGCAGGTTCTCTGCCGAGGTGTTGTTGTATGCAAGGTCGATCACCTGCTCGTTCGCCGTGCCGGAGCAGGCGGCAGCCGTGCGGCATCTGGTCACCGTGTCGGGACGAACGATGCCATCCGGTGACTGCACCAGCGTGCCAGAGCTGTTCTTTATCCGGGCATATTGGGTGGTGTAGGTGAAATCGGTTTGTGGGCGAATGCCGCCCGCGTCCTGCGGCAGCTTGACCTGCGTTACCCCGCCATGCGTTGCGTCATAGGTATAATTGGTCACCTTGCCGCGTGCATCGGTGGTGGTGATCGGCTTGTCGCAGTTCACAGTGTTGGAGCAGCTGATCCCGCTGGTGAGCGCCGGATAGCTCGCCAGTGTTTCGATATTGGCAAGGCCCGAGCCCGGCTTGGCGATGTGCGTTACCTTGGTCACACGCCCGCGCGCATCGCGGGTAATGCTGACCTTGTTACCCTCAGGTGCAGTAATTTCGTCAGGCCATCCGTTTGCATCATAGCTATAGCTGGTCGTATTGCCGAGCGCATCGGTCGCGCTCTTGACCAGCCCTTCCGCCATGTCAGTTACGACAGTCCGTGTGCGGCCAAGGCTGTCGGTTGAGACCGAAGTCAGCTCTTCGGTGGTGGTGTTTTCGCTCCAGCTATAGCTGCGGGTCTGGGTGCCTTGATGGGTAATGGAAGCAACGCGTCCACCCGGCGCATCGTATCCGATCACCATGCCATAATCGGCCTCGCCCGGGCGCTTTACCGCAACCAACTCGCCATAGTTGCCGGTCTTGAATTTCGCCTCACGACCAAGGATGTCGGTGACGCTGTTGTGCCAGCCCAGTGTGGTCCCCTCATTGTAGCCCGTGCGGGAGTAGGCGAGATAGGGCCAATCCCCCGTCAACGTGCAGCTGTCAGCAGACGGATCGCAATACTCTTCGGCATTGTTGATCGCGGTGACGCGGTCGATGTCGTACCAGCTGTCGCCTTGATCGTTCGATGACGGGGTGTCGGCGACGTACTCATATTTGAGCTGATAGCCGGCGTTGTTGGTCACCGACTGCAGGCGGACTGTATAGATGGTGTTCCCGTTGAAGCTGTAGCTGTCGCCGCGATAGGTAAGAGTTGTCTTGTTTCCAGCAGGCGTAGTTATCAGCGTGCCTACCGCTTCAACCGCTTCATAGTAGCTTTCGCCATTGGCTACTAACGTCTTGCTGAACCGGTATTCGGTCCCCCCGCCATCTACATAGATGAACTCGGTGGCGGTTTCCGTCAGCGTCCCGGTTTCGGTTCCGACCGGGGTGTAGCTCCCGTTGTCCTCGTCGAACTCCCGCGCTGAGCCGCCAATCTGGACGATATAGGTTGTTCCGTTCGCCCCGGTGTCGCTTGCAATCGAGAGTATATAGTTGTGCCGCCAACCGTTCGATACACGCGAGCGCGTGTGGATCAATCCATCGGCCCCGCCTATGGCGACAACCGATGACGGTACGATGATTTCGCCTGAGGAGAGGTCGACGCCGTTCTCGTCCAGCGGCTGACGCACGGGCGGCGGTGCCAGTGTGATGCTTTGCGCGGCAAGCGGTGCAGAAACAAATGCAGCCGGTAGGATGGCCGCTGTAGTGAGAAGGAAGTTTCTGGCACGCATTTCTTGCCCCTGCTTGCAATATCGAATGATCGTGAATTCGGCGCCTCTGGGCTATTCACCTGAGCCGCGTCCGGGGCGTTCCCATTGCCCCGCCACCGCCTCGGCCATGGCGCACAGCACGGCAGGTCGCTCGCCATAGGCCCGCTCGAGCTGGTTCTGGACGGCCTCATTGCCCTTGCTCGCCAGTTCGCAAATCTCATCGCGCCAGCCAGCACGTTTTCCAGCGAGCACGAGGTCGGCGACCGTGCAATCTACTCGCGTAAATCCCTTGGCTTCGAGCCCTGACGCTGCTCTTTCGATCGTCAGGATCCGAAAAGGCTGTCCGCGCCTTGCAACCGGAACTTGCGGGACATCCCCAAACGGGCGGAGCATGCAGACCGCATTGCTTCTCAAATCCGCATTCGCGTCGTCGTTGTCTTGTGCCGGTGTTGCCGCTGGCAGGACAAGCCCTCCAGCTACAATTGCACTGAGAACGGACTTGAAAATGGTTCTATTTGCCATGGCTTTCCTGCACCCAAATGAGATTTTCTCGGGTCTGTTGTGATATGAAGATGCGCGTCAAAGCGGGGGCGGCCCCCCGTTACAACTCGTGACTGAAACCGTCAGTGTTCCGGTGCTCGTTGCGCCGAGTGAATCCTGAACCGTATACAGGAACGTCGTCTGGTCGAGCGCTGACGAAGCAAAATACACGTCAGCGGAAGTTGACGAGTAAATAGTAGCCATGGAATTACCTCCCGAACTCTGCGTAATAGACACAAGGCCGAGTGGATAATTTCCTTCGGGATCGGAATCGTTTCCGGTCAAATTGATGATCGTCCAAGTCCCGCAGCCACCTGAAACGCTATCATTCTGAGTAACCGGAGGTGAATTGGTTGGTGTTGGTGTTGGAGTCGGCGTAGGAGTTGGGGTGGGCGTCGGTGTCGGTGTCGGTGAATTGGAACAGCTTGCCACACTTCCATCTGTGCTCGCCCTGAAGGTTGTTCGATTTCCTGCCTGATCATAGCAAAGTGACCGAGCATCCCCGTTGTTCGAACCACCAGTCGTATTCGTAGACCTCAAGCGACCAAGAGCATCGTAACTATGGTTCTCAGTGCTCTGTTGGGCGAACGAAGCTCCATCAGCAACGAGGTATGAGGCGACAGCAACCAGCCCAATCGCCGTCGAGCGACACAAGCGACTCTGAATATTTCTCACGAATCCCCCTAAGAGGCGATGGACATTCACCGGCCAGTTTTCGGGCGGCAATCCAAGGCTCCGGAGATAGGCCTCGCCCGTCTGACCTGGACCGGGCGCAGGGAGCGGGAGACGGAGACCCGCAGGCTTGCCCCGCGGAAAGAAAAAATGGGCGACGATATCCCGCGGCTGCCAAGGATCGCCCGCATTCACCTTGCGAAAATAGCGCCTGAACATCTTCGTTCGAAGCTTTTCGCTTTTTACATATCGCCAGGTCGAGACGTGGGGACCGCCGTGGATGAGTTCGCAGCCGCGTTCGATCGGGATCGACATGGAGGTACGGTCCGTCCACATCCTGCCACCGATGCGATCGCGCGCCTCGAGCACGAGAACGGATTTTCCCGCCCGTCGGATCTCGGCCGCCGCGGACAATCCGCTGACCCCGGCTCCGATGACGATAACGTCCCAAACTCGCCGCTCGGCCAATTCCTCCGCCTCGCGCGCCGATGCGCGCGGGCCGTTCACGAGGACGGTTCCCGCGAGGAGTGAGGAAGCAAGAAAAGTCCGCCGATCCAGTCCGTTCATAATGCCCCTCCCGAAGCCAGCCGCACGCGCAACAACAAGGTCGGGCCGAAGCCGACGCCTTACCGCTGTTTGAACCTCACATCCGCAGCGTCACAGCGAATTTTTCGGCCCGACTGGTGCCTATTTTTCCCTCCTGGTGTCGCTCGGTCACCGCCGTGGCAATGAGGCTGTGGGGCGTGACCGGCACGGGCGCATGGCCGCCCACCGCATAGCCGGCATGACGCTTCGGACGCGCGCGAACCAGACGGTGACAAAACCGGCTGCAATGGTGATGGCGCGGCACCATTGCGCCAACGCCTGTCAGCCCAAATTCTCACTTAACCGATTGTTCTAAAATTCAAATATTGTCACTGATAGATGCCGACGCGGGCGCGGCGCACGGCCTTGTCCACCCTCGACAAACGAGGTGAAGCAGTTGCCTCGGTACGACGTGAGGAATAGCTAATCTTCATGGAATGCGAAGCCTCGCGGCGGCTCTTGGACAGCCAGGGTCGACCAACGCGCCGGAGACTGCCTCACTCTTGAAGGGCGAGGCCGTGGCAGCGATCGACGGGCACTTCGCGGGCCATTTGTCAGTCGGGGGAGATGTCATGAAGCGCCTGTTCGGACCATTGATTGCAGCGTCGCTGATGTCGGTCTCGCCGCTGGCGTCGGCCCAAGACGATGCCCCGGCGCCGCTCGAGGTCGAAGATAGCGACACGCTTGCCCTGCCGGACGTCTCGCCGCACTGGATCATTACCGAGGATAATTGGGCCGGAGGTGCCAATCGCATCTTCGACGGCGAGACGGGCAAGATGCTCGGCCAGTTGCATATCACCCAGCTCGCGAGCACGGCGGCTGACCCTGCCGGTCGCTATTTCTACACTGCTGAAACTGTCTGGACAAAGCACAATCGCGGCACTCGCCAGGATTATCTCACCGTCCGTGACGCGAAGACGCTGAAGGTGCTGCGCGAAATAAGCCTTCCGGGCCGGCTGCTTGTGGGCAATCGCAAAAATCTCGTCGGCATATCCGGCGACGGCCGCCACGCATTCGTTTACAATATGGACCCGGCCAATTCGATCGCGGTTGTCGACCTCGGGGCCGGGCGCGTGACGAAGACTGTCGAGGTTCCGGGCTGTTCGCTCGTAACCGGATTTGGCAAGGACGGCGGTATCACACTCTGTTCGGACGGAACCGCCGGGCTGGTATCGGTCGGACAGCGCAAGGAGCCTGTCGTCACGACGAGCGAGGCCTTCTTCTCGGCGGAAAACGACCCCGTGTTCGACAATTTCGCAGTCAATGCGCTGACCGCCGAAGCTGTTTTCCTCACGTATAGCGGGAAGGTCGTCAGCGCGAGCAACAAGGGGACGCTGAAGCTCGGCGAGCCATGGTCGCTTCAGGAGGCCGCTGGCTATCCCGTCGGCACCACCGCGCCACTCAACGTCAACTGGTATCCCGGCGGCCGCCAACCACTCGCTTACAACAGCCGTGCCGACCGCCTGTTCGTGCTCATGCACATGGGCGAGTTCTGGTCGCAGAAGGTTCCGGGCCAGGAGATATGGGTTTTCGAGGCGTCGACGCGCAAGCTTCTGAAGCGTGTGAAATTGCCCGGGAGCATCACCGATCTTGCCGTCAGTCAGGACGCCGCGCCGCTACTGTTCCTCGGCAGCGAGGGGACCCTGTTCGTCTGGGATGCGCTGACCCTTGAGCCGAAGCATGAAATCGAAGAGGCGGGCCACGGCATGCTGCTCGTACCCGCAGTCGGGCCATGACCGGCGATCTGCCTTCGTTTCTGGCCGACGCGGGCGTCGGGGCGATCCACGGCTTTGCAGGGACGATGCTGGTTGCGGCGGGCGCGTCGAAATTCTGGTCGAGCGACGATTTCTCGCCGGTTGTCGCGGCCTATGATATCGTGCCCGCACCCCTCGTGCTCCCGTTCGCCGCGGCCTTGCCGATTGCGGAAATGCTCTTCGGGATCCTGCTCATTCTCCCCGGCGTGCCGGCCGTCGTCTGCGGCGCCGCCACAATGTTCGCGGCTTTCGGACTGGCCGTGGCGCTCAACCTTCTGCGCGGACGCACCGAGCTCGAATGCGGCTGCGGCGGTGATGCGACGCCGATCAGTTGGGCGATCGCTGGCGGCAACCTGCTGCTGGCGGCGGCTTTGACCGTCTCGACGGGTATCGGCGAGGCTTCGATTTCGATCGCAACTGCCGCAGGCCTGACCTGCGGCGCCGCAACTTTGCTTCTGATCCGCATATATCGCGCCGTATCGCGGATGCAGCCAACGCCGCGCGCCGGAGTGCGCTCCACATGATCACCGCCCTCATTGTCTCGCAGATCCTGACCTGGATTCTCCTCGTCGCCGCGATCGTCGCCATTCTCGCTCTCGCCCGGCAGGTCGGGGTCCTGCACGAGCGGGTCGCACCCGCCGGGGCGTTGACGCCCAAGCAAGGTCCGACGGTTGGCGGGCCGGCGCCAAAGGTTCGGGCGTATTCGCTCGAGGGCCACCACGTCGACATTGGCGGCGCGCTTGCGCCCGGCAAACGGCGCCTCATCCTCTTCGTCTCGTCGCACTGCCCAGTCTGCAAAAAGCTCATTCCCTTCGCAAAGAGCCTCGCCCGTTCGGAGGATGTGGAGCTGATCTTCGCAGGCGACGATCGTGAGGGCGCTCAGAGAAAGCTCGTCGAGACCGCAGACCTTGGCGGATATCATTTTCTGAACGACGCTCTGCTCGGACGGTCCTTCGCCGTGGACAAACTTCCTCACGCCGTCCTGCTCGGCGACGACGGGACGATATTGTCGCGTGGCCTCGTGAACAGCCGCGAGCATATCGAAAGCATGTTCGTGTCGGCCGAGACCGGCCTGCATTCGGTGCAGGACTATATCGAAACGCGCAAGGCGCAGGCCGCGCACTAAGGGGGCAAATCAGATGTCAAAGTCTCTGCTGGATGGAAAATTCGAGGGCGCCTTGCGACAGATGGCGGGAAGGACGTCGCGCCGGGGCCTGCTCTCGAGACTTGGGGCCGTCCTCGTTGCCGCGCCCGTCTTTCCCGTCCTCCCGGTCAGCCGCGCATGGGCCGGCACGAAGGACCGGTCGGGCCATGCGAAGACCGAGTTCGCCCGTCACGCGCAGACGAGCGACGATACCCTGTGCGACTATTGGCGCTACTGCGCGATCGACGGATCTTTATGTACCTGCTGCGGAGGCGGCGTCCACACCTGTCCGCCGGGAACCGAACCGTCCCCGACGTCGTGGGTCGGCACCTGCATCAACCCGGACGATGGGCGGGCCTATCTGGTCGCCTATCGCGATTGCTGCGGGACCGCCGATTGCGGACGCTGCGCCTGCGACAATACCGACCGGGCGACCGAGACGTCGCATCCGCAGACGAACAATGACATCATCTGGTGCTTCGGTACGACCAGCATGGAATATCATTGCTCCACGGCCGTACTGGTCGGCGTCGCCGAATGAACCCGCGCGCCCGCTACTTTCTTCTGCCGGCCGCGACGATGGTGGCGGTCGGGGCGGCGTGGGGTGCGTCCCCTTCGAACAGCGCGCGATCGGACTATATTGAATTTTGCGGCGGCTGCCACGGGATCGGGGGAAAGTCGGCCCCCGCCCGCGTCCCGCAGCTCCAGGGCCGTGCCGGCTATTTCCTGTGCACGCCGGAGGGCCGCGAATATCTGGTGCGGCTACCCAATGTCGCACGGGCACCCGTCCAAGATGATGAAGCGCTCGCCGACCTTGTCAATTTCGTGACGTTCGACCTCGGCGGGAGCAGCGCACCGGCGGGCGCCCGCCGCTTCGACGCAGCCGAAGTCGGCGCCCTCAGGCAGCGCGAATATAGCCGCAAGTCGCTCGTGGCGCTCCGTAAAACCATAGTTTCCGAGGTCATTCGCGATTGCCCTCGCACCCCCGCAACGTTTCGAACGGCATTTTGAACCTATGCTGACTTTCCCGGAGAATGATTGATGATTGCGCTTCGCCGACTGATCCTTTGTGCCGCACTAGGCTTGGGGCTCGCCCCTGCCGCTGCGGCCCAACCCACAGGAGCCGACATCTACAAACAGCGCTGCGCAATGTGTCACACATCGAAAGCCGGCGCAAAGCCGGGCATTGGCCCGAACCTCGCGGGTGTCTATGGACGCACGGCCGCGAGCACGACCTACAACTATTCGGCCGCAATGAAGAAGAAGGCGGCCGTAAAATGGGACAAGGCGTCGCTCGACGCCTTTCTCACTTACCCCGGGAAATTCATTCCAGGCACGAAGATGGTCGCGCAGCTTCCGGACAAGACGATGCGCGAAAAACTGATCGCCTACCTCGTCACGCTGAAATAGGAGGCCGCGCGCGGCGCACCGATGGACCGGACCCTCACGATCAACGGAAAGCTCCATAACGTCGATGTCGATCCAGATACGCCTCTTCTCTGGGTTTTGCGCGACATTCTCCACCTCACCGGCACGAAGTTCGGATGCGGGTCGGGATTATGCGGCGCCTGCACCGTCCATGTGGGCGGCGAGGCGAGATTTGCGTGCCAGACCGCGATCGAAGAGGTCGGGTCCGATGAGGTGGTGACGATCGAGGCCGCGCACACCCTTGCGGTCGGGCAGCGCGTCCAGCTCGCCTGGATCAATACGGACGTGGTCCAGTGCGGCTACTGCCAGCCCGGCCAGATCATGCGCGCGATTGCGCTCCTGCAAAAGAATCCGAATCCCAGCGACGCCGATATTCGCGACGGCATGGCGCCCAATATCTGCCGCTGCGGCTGTTATCCGCGCATCCATGCTGCGGTCCGGGTTGCCGCCGAGACGGCACAATGAAACGGGGGGCGTCTGGCGGACCCCGTCTTGGACGCCGGGGCTTTCTTGCGGCCGCGTCGAGCAGCGCGGCGCTATTCGTCATTCCTTTCCGGCTGGGAGCGACCGAGACCGCAGGCGCGGCGGGCTTTACCGCCAATGCCTTTCTCCGCCTCGACGCGAAGGGCGTCGTCGTCCTGTCGCTACCCAAGACCGAAATGGGCCAGAGCGTCTACACCGCGATCGCCATGCTTGTCGCCGAAGAGCTTGAAGTCGGTGTCGGCACGATCGCCGTCGAACTACCCGACGGCGAAGAGGGACGCTTCGGCGAGGTCACCCAGGAAACCGGCGGATCCACCTCCATCCGCGAGACCTTTTTTCCGGTTCGGCAGGCCGCGGCGGACATGCGCGCTTCGCTCGTCGGGGCCGCTGCCGCCGGCTGGGGTGTCGCGGCGAAAGATTGCACGGCAAGCGATGGCCGCGTCGTTCATGCGGCATCCGGACGCGAGGCGCATTTCGGCGCGCTCGCGAGCGCGGCGGCGGCTCGGCCGCCGGCCATGGACACACAGCTCAAGGACAGCAGCAAATTCGCGGTCATCGGGAAGCCGACGCCGCGCCTCGATTCACGGCTCAAAGTCATGGGCGAAGCGATCTACGGGATCGACGTCGTGCTCCCGGGGATGAAGATCGGTGCGATCGCCCAATGCCCTGCATTTGGAGGTCGCCTCGAATCGACCGATCGCCAGGCGGCGCTCGCGGTCGCGGGCGTTGTTGAAATCGTCGTCCTTACGGACGCCGTCGCAGTCATCGCCGACCATTATTGGGCCGCGAAAAAGGGACTCGATGCGCTTGCCCCGGTCTGGACGTCCGCCGCCGAGCCGGATCTTGACCAGGCGCGCATTGAAGGGGAATATGCCGCAGCGGCTGCAACCGGCAAGGGCTTCGGTGCCGAGGGGACCACAAGCCTTGCCGATGTCGCCGACGGACTTGCATCGGCCCATTCGAAGTTCTCCGCCGACTATCAGCAACCTTTCCTCGCCCATGCGCCCATGGAACCGGGCAATTGCGTGCTTCATCTCCATAACGGCGAACTCGAAATCTGGACGGGAACCCAGATCCCCGCCGATGCGCGCGCCGCTGCGGCAGGAGCGGCTGGCCTACCCGTCGAAAAAGTTAAGCTTCGAAACCAGCTGATGGGCGGCGGGTTCGGGCGGCGGCTCGAACCCGACTTCATTGTCCGGGCCGTCGAAGTCGCCAAGTCGTGCCCATATCCGCTCAAGCTCATATGGTCGCGCGAGGAGGACATGCAGCATGATATGTATCGCCCCTATTATCACGACCGGGTCGAGGCGGCGGTGGATGCGGAAGGTCTGCCGGTCGCGATCTTCCACCGCATCGCGGGATCGTCGATCATGGCGCGCCTTTATGGCGACGAATTCGACGGCGTCGACAGCGACGCGGTCGATGGCGCTGCTGTCACTCCCTATAAATTGCCGAGGCACCGCGTCGAATTCGTCCGCCACGAGACGCTGGTTCCGACGAGCTGGTGGCGCGGGGTGGGCGGCGCCCGCAGCGCGTTTGTTGTCGAGAGCTTTGTTGACGAGCTCGCACGCAATGCCAAAGCCGACCCGCTGATCTATCGCCGCAGGCTTCTCGAAAGCGACCGGGCCCGCGCCGTGCTGGATCTTGTCGCCGAAAAAGCTCGCTGGACCCAAGATCCGGGAAAAGACCGCGCCAGGGGCGTGTCGATCATTCACCTCTGGAACACTTTCATGGCGCAGGTCGTCGAAGTGGGACGAAGCGACGACGGGGTGCGGGTCGAACGGGTGATCGTGGCGGTCGACTGCGGGCAGCCGGTGAATCCGCTCGGCATCGAAGCCCAGATTGAGGGCGGGGTGATATTCGGCTTATCGGCCGCCCTTTCGGGTGAGATTACCATCGCCGATGGCCGCGTCGAACAGTCGAATTTCCATGACTATACAGTGTTCCGGATGACCGACGCGCCGCGCATTGACATTCATATCGTCGATAGCACTGCCGAGGTCGGAGGCCTTGGCGAGCCTCCCGTCGCGGCTGTGATGCCGGCACTCGCCAATGCGGTGTGCGCCCTAACGGGAAAGCGAATTCGCCGCCTTCCTATCCTGAAGACACTCGCCGTCTAATTTCTCTCAAGTCGCCTTTAACCGGGACGGTGTCCGATGCCTCCACGGTGTCGAAATGACACCATCGGGATAAATTTACACACCATCGCGCACTCTCCGGATCGCATAACGATGGCCCGCGAGGCCCCGATCCGCGACAGGAGCGGGAGACGTCGTATTGACCGAGCGGAGACGGGAATGAACTGGAAGAATGCGGCAGCGAAACTGGACCTTCGGTCGCTAGCCTTCATCGATGGCAAGACCGTCCAGGCCGATGACGGCTCCCTGTTCGATACGATCAATCCCGCAACCGGAAACCTCCTGACGAGCGTCGCGGCCTGTGGCCAGCGCGACGCCGACCTGGCCGTCGCCGCCGCCCGGCGCGTGTTCGAGAAAGGCAGCTGGTCGCGGCTCGCGCCCGCCGAACGGGGTCGGCGCCTCATTCGCTTTGCCGATCTCATGGAAAAGCATGGCGACGAGCTCGCGCTGCTCGAAACGCTCGACGTCGGGAAGCCGATCTCGGACAGCCTGTCGGTCGATGTGCCGCTGACAGTTGGATGCGCGCGCTGGTACGGCGAAGCGGTCGACAAGATCTACGACGAGATCGCCCCGACCAAACCGGGCGCGATCGCGATGATGCGCCGCGAACCGCTCGGCGTCGTTGCGGCGGTCGTGCCCTGGAATTTTCCGCTGTTGATGGCGATGTGGAAGATCGCACCTGTTCTCGCGGCCGGAAACAGCCTCATCCTCAAGCCCGCCGAACAATCCCCACTTTCTGCGCTCCGCATCGCCGAACTCGCGGTAGAAGCCGGCATACCCGACGGCGTCTTCAACGTTTTGCCCGGGCTCGGTCCGGTGGCGGGCCGGGCGCTCGGGCTGCACCATGACGTTGACGCCATTACCTTTACCGGTTCGACCAAGGTCGGGCGCTACTTTATGGAATATTCGGGCAAATCCAATCTCAAGCGCGTCAGTCTCGAGTGCGGCGGCAAATCGCCCAACATCATCCTCGCCGATGCCCCCGACCTCGACGCTGCGGCGACCGCCGCCGCCTGGGGCATCTTCTACAATCAGGGCGAAGTCTGCAACGCGGGGTCGCGGCTCGTCGTCGAAGAGAGCGTAAAGGATGAAGTTCTAGAGAAGGTGATCGCCGTGGCGCGAACGATCAAGGTCGGCGATCCGCTCGACGCGGAGACCCAGATGGGCCCAATCGTCGACGAGGGCCAGATGAGCCGGGTGATCGACTATATCGCCAAGGGCACCGACGAAGGGGCAAAGCTCGTAACCGGCGGCAAGGCATTGCCGGGCACAAAGGGATATTTTGTCGAGCCTACGATTTTCGACGATGTGACGAACGACATGACGATCGCGCAGGAGGAAATCTTCGGCCCGGTGCTCGCGACTATATCCGCGCGCGATCTTGGCGAAGCGGTCAAGATCGGCAATGACAGCGTCTACGGTCTCGCGGCCGCCGTCTGGACCGCCGATATCGACAAGGCTTTCGCCGCAGCCCGCGACCTTCGTGCCGGCGTCGTGTGGGTCAATTGCTTCGACCATGGTGACATTTCATCCCCCTTTGGCGGGTTCAAGCAATCGGGGTTCGGACGCGACAAATCGCTTCATGCGCTCGACAAATATGTCGACATCAAGACCACTTGGATCAATCTCGCGAGGTGAAGGCTTATAGAGGGGGACAGACGGTAGAGCCGAATTCATCCGTTCCCCGGGAGGAGGGGCAAATGACCGCAGAAACGCTGATCGAACGCCGCGGCATCTACCATGGGTGGAAGGTTGTCGCCGCGCTTTTCCTCACCGGCATGATGGTTTACGGGTGCGGGCTTTACAGTTTCACCTTGTTCGTTACGCCCCTGACCGAGGAATTTGGTTGGAGCCGCGCCGCGACAAGCGGACTCGTATCGATCTACTGGCTCGCCGCCCCCCTCACGCTGCTGGCCGAGCCTTCGGTGCGCCGCTTCGGCGGGTTCCGGGTAATCGCCGCAGGTGTCGCTCTTGCCGCCTTTGCGACGTTTCTTCTTGGCTTTTGCGAGAGTCTGACCCTTCTTTTCGTGCTGCGCTTTCTTATGGGTCTTGGCAAGGTCATGATGGCCTGCGGCGTCACGCTTCTCGCGGCCCATTGGTTCCGCAAGAATTTTGGACTCGCGCTCGCATGCTGCTATGCTGGCTGGCACTTCGGGGGCCTGGTACTTGTGCCCTTTACCCAATGGCTGATCGACACGGTCGGCTGGCGTGAAACGAGCACGATTCTTTCGATTGCCATTTTGCTCGTCTCGATACCGCCGCTGCTCGCCTGGGCGCGAGTGCCCTCACCGGTTTCGCGCGGAATCGAGCCCGAAAGCCTCGACCTGCCAATCGCGGATACGGACACAGCGGGTTCTGACGCGCCAGAAGCGGGCGAGGCAATCTCGTTCCGTCGGGCTCTATGGACGACTATCGCGGCGACACTCCTTGCCGCACTGGCCTATGGCGCCATCCTTGCCAACGAGGCCGCACTCGTCGATGGTCAGTCGGCACTCGAAGGATATGGCGCGGCAGCCGTCAGCGCGACCGCTCTTTCTGCGCTGTTCGCAGCGGTCGGCGTCGGCTGGCTCTCCGACCGCATGGCCTTCCGTCCGCTCGTCCTGCTTGAACTCGGGCTGCTGCTGTGCGGCATCCTCGGCTTCCTCGCGCTGACCGTCCATCCTTCGCTCGCCCTCATGTTCGCCGCAGCGATCTCATTCGGCATTTCGGTCGGCGGTTTCGAGGCAGCGTTTCTCCCGAACCTGCGCCGGACGCTCAGCGCACCGAAATTCGATCGCGCCTTCGGGATCTGGTATCTCTGGTATCTCGCGGCGCTCTTCTCGGCCCCGATCGCTGCAGGATGGCTTTATGACGAAGCGCAAAGCTATCAGCCCGCGCTCGTCATTCTGACCATCACGACGATCCTGGCCGCCCTGCCTGCTATGCTCGTGCCGACAACGCCGCGCGCTGAAAGGCCGCGCTGAGATGCCCGAAGACGCCCTTTGGCTATGATAGTTGACGATCACACGGCCGCAAGGTCGCCCGGCCTGTCGACGTCGACCAGAAGATCTTCAGGCGCCTGCACGAGATCGCCCTCCGCCAGCATGGCCTTCGCCCCCTTGTCGCCTTCGAGCAAGGCGATCCGCGCAAAGAGCGATCGGCCGAACAGCGCGGGCGGCGAGCAGTTCTCACCTGCTATCGATCCGACGACAGGAACCGTTACAGGATGGAAGCGCGCCATGACTGCCCGCAGATGATCAGGCGTGACATTCGGCATGTCGGCGAGGCAAATCAGGGCCGCCTCGTGTCTTGCCGCCCCGGCGACGGCGATACCGCGCGCGAGCGATTGCGACAGGCCCCGTTCTGCCTCCCCATTTGCCACAATCTCGAAGCCGCGCGCGGCGAGCAGCGCCGCGACCGGTCCTGCTGTGTCGGGACAGATTGCAATCTTGCGACCGGGAGACACCGATTCGATGGCCCGAGCGGCATGAGCAACGAGCGGGACGCCGCGCAGATGCGCGAGGAGCTTATCCTCCTCTCCGAAACGGAGCGATCGCCCCGCGGCGAGGAGGACCGCTGCCACGTTTTCCGGTTCAATCATCCCGATACACTCCACCTCGCCCCAGCCAGGCGGGATTTGATCCCAGTCTCCGAATGATCGCAACGTCGGACATCGCTATCCTGGAGTTCCTTCTTCGTGGGGGCGCCCGAAGGAAGCAGGGCACACTCGTGACGCTCACCGGCATCATCGGATCGTCTCCGCGTGCGCTTGGCGCGCAGATGGCTGTTGCAACCGATGGCTCTTTCGCGGGCTCGCTTTCCGGAGGTTGCCTGGAGGCGGCGATTGTCGCCGAGGCTCTCGCGGCACATTCGGCGAGATGCCCCCGCCTGGTGCGCTTCGGTGCGGGATCGCCCTTTATCGACATCCGCCTTCCCTGCGGCGGCGGCCTTGACCTGCTCTTCAATCCCGCGCCGGAACCGCAAGCACTGGAGGGGGTCATCCGGAGCCTTCGCGACAGGCAGCCAGCGGCGCTCGCCCTTTCGCTCGCGGCGCCCTTCGCGCAGCAGGCTCCACCCGGCAAACCGGCAGGCTGGAAAAAGGGCGCCTTCCTGCGACCCTATCGCCCCCCGCTGCGCATCGTGGCGCTCGGCGAAGGCGAGGACCTGGCGGCGCTCGTCCGGCTCGCGGCCGCTTTCGGCACGGAGACGATCGCGCTGACGCCCGACAGGCTGATCACCGAACGACTTCGTTGCGAAGGGCATGAGGTCGTACTGCTCGAAACGAATGACCGGCGGCCCGGGCTCATTGGCGACGACCGGACGGCCATCGTGTCGCTTTTCCATGACCGGGAGTGGGAAGAGGCCCTTCTGCCATGGCTCCTGCGTCTTCCCGTATTCTATGTCGGTGCCGTCGGAAGCCGCCGCCGCCACGAAATGAGGTACAAAATGCTGCGTCGGCAAATGCCGCACGAAGATGTTGCGGCGCGGCTGCGTATGTCTGTGGGAACCATTCCTGCCGCGCGCGACCCGTCCACGCTCGCGCTGTCGATCCTGGCCCAGATCGTCGCGGTCGATGCGGCATCCGCCGTCGGCGAGCGGGCCGCGCGGGATGCCGGAGACTTGCCGAACCAGTCGATCGGGGCGCATTGACGTCGCCCGTCCGTCATCGGCGCCGATCAAGATCGCGCGGCCGACTCTTCTGTGGTAGTGATGCCAAGTCCGAAGCGCTGCAATAGCTCTTTCGCCATTGTTCGCCCTTTCCGTGGGGACCGATGGCTTCCATTGCCGCGCCGCATCTTGTCGCGGGAAACGTCCTCGATCCAGTCTCGCAGACCCTCCAACATTTCGCGGGCACGCTCGACCGACGCCGCTTGTCGGGGCGGATCGCCGTCGCTCCGTCCGCGACACGGCCGATCACCGCAAGGGGACGGCGCGATACCGAGAGTCGCGAAGGTGTCCGTTCGTCGCGCGTTCGCTTGTCTGTGCCCATTGTGATTTTGCGCCTCTGGCGGGTGGGCGGGCCCGGCCGCGAGCGCCTCCTTTCCGTCTTCGCTCAATATTCGGCAGCCAGGGAGCGGAAAAATGCGATCGTCTCGGCTTCGCGACTGGCAGATTCGGAACCCGACTGGCCGTAGCTGCTATTGGCAGATAGCTTGACGATGACCATGCGGGAGCGCGGATTGACGTAGATGAACTGATTATAGACGCCGACCGCCGCATAATCCTGTTTGTCGTCACCGCCCGGCAACCACCATTGATAGCCATAGCCCCAATCGCTGTCGGCCGATGCGCGGTGTCCGGGGACCAGATGCGGCGCATCGGGCGTAATCGAGGCCTGGACCCATTCGGCTGGAATGACCTGCTTGCCCTTCCAGCGACCGCCGTTCCGATAAAGCTCGCCGATGCGCGAATAATCGCGCGCCGTCGAGTTGAACCCGGCGTAAGCGTGCGCCGTCCCTTCATCATCAGTCAGCCAAAACGCCTCGCTGGTTGCGCCGATAGGCTGCCAGAGCTTCTCATGCGTGTAACGAGCCAAGCGCTTGCCGGTCGCCCTTTCAACCAGCAGGCCGAGGACAAGCGTATCTGCGGAATTATAACGGTTGAAGGTTCCAGGTGCATGATCGCGTTTGAGGCTCGCCGGAAAGGTCGAGATGGCAGCGCCCGATGCCAGAAGCGCTCCAAGACGGAAAATGTCGGATTCGCCATCGGAATATTCTTCCCGCCACTGGGCGCCCGAAGACATCTGTAAAATGTCCTTGATCTTCACGCCATCATAGGCCGATCCGGCGAGACCGGGCAGATAGGTCGTGACCGGTTCGTCAACGGACTTGATCGCACCGTCCGCGATCGCGGTGCCGACAAGCGCCGATACCACGCTCTTGCCGACCGACATCGATAACCAGCGGACGTCCGGTCCGCCCGTGAGACGATAGGTTTCATGGACGATCTTGCCGTCCTTCAGGACAAGCAAGGCGGCGGTATCGGTCGCGGCGAGGAAATCTTCGGTCGACAGGTCGGTGCCGTCGAAGGCGAAGGCTGCCGGCAGGCTTATGGCTTTGCCGGTTTCGAGCGGCTCCGGATGATCGGAGGCTGCGACCTTGTCGGTCGGAAACAGCGCATCGATACGATTGAAATTCTCATATTGTTCCTTGCCCGTGAACAGGCTGGCGACAAAATCGGCGCGATCGCTCGCAGCCTGCGCCATGACCGCGACGGGAGCGCCCGCTGCGAGAAGCGCGGACAGGACGATATTTGTAGAAAAGCGGCGAATGGGAAACTTCCGAGAAAAAGACCATGCGCGCCCGTCGGGACCGCGCATGGCCAGGGAGGAGATTTCTATTTGCGATACGAGACGGTGAGCCCGACCGTCCGCGGGCGGAACGAACCGCCGTAGAAGACCGGCGAATTGCTGGTGTCGCGTTTCAACCCGAAATTAGTTTTCGAATCGAACAGATTGTCGACGAACACCGATACGTCGAGGCCATCGAAGTTGCTACCTGCGCGCATCGAGACGAGGTGGGTTTCGGGAGGCCGCGGAATCAGCGGGTCATAGCCAACGCGGTTCGGGCGCGGCGCCTGCTTGTTCTTGCTCTCATAGCTGTAATCGGCGCGAATATAGGCCTCGCCTGAACCCAGCGGGAAGTCGAGCTGCCCGTTGAGATAAACCGTCCAGGGGCGAATACCCAAGGTGTCGCCGTCGCGAACAATGAAGTTCGGCGGTGCGACAGGTACATCGACCGTATACTTCGCATTGGTGTAGCTTACCGACGCCCCAAGGGTCAGCGCCGGCACCGGCCGCGCGGTGATCGCGAGGTCGAAGCCGCGGCTGCGGGCCGAGCCGAGATTGTCGATGTAGGACAGATTGCACTGGGCGAGCGAAACGCTGCGCTGGATGTTGCTCCAATCGAGCTGGAATATGCTTGCTTCCGCCTGCACCTTGCGGTCGAAGAAGGTTCCCTTGGCACCGGCTTCATAGGCCCAGACCGAGTCCGAACCATAGGTCTGCGGAATCTGGTCGATGCCGAGCGCCGCGAGATCGCCCGCGCAGGTGACCGGGGCCGGCCGCTGCGCGCCGGCCACCCGGAAGCCCTTCGAGATGTTTGCATAGAGCAGGCCGTCGCCGTCCGTCTCGTAGGAAATGCCGAACTTGGGCGTGACCGGTGTTTGCGAAGTCGAACCGGGGACCGACGATTTTCCGAAATAGGGGCCGTCGGTCGACGAGACGAAGTCGAACTTCGTGTAGGAAACACGAAGACCACCGGTCACCGTCAGCCGGTCGGTCAGCTTGTAATCGAGCTGACCGAAGGCCGCGAGCTGTTCGTCCTTCGTCCGGTCGTCGGTGATGTAGGCGAAGCCATCGACCAGCGGGCTGCCGAAATACTCCTCCACTGAGATCGGGAAACCCGCAAGATATTCGAGGATCCGGTCAAACTGCGAGCCGTCGATGAACTGACGCGCGCGCTGCTTGGCGTGCGAGTAGAAGGCTCCGACAACCCACGAGAGGCGCGCCGACGAATCGTTGGACTGCAGGCGGATTTCCTGCGTGAAATTCTCCTGGTCGTCGAGCCAATAGCCTTGCGCCGTCAGACCCGGGATCGGCGGCTGCGCCGTTCCGAGCAAGGTGGACGATACGGTGCCCGTATAGTCGGGAAAAAAGTCCGAGTTGCGTTTGAAATAGGAGGTGTTGGTGACAAGGTCGACTCCGCCGAGCTCCCAATTGAGCGCGAGCGCGGCAATTCCGAAGCGGTCCTTGCCGGTCGAACCGAGATTGCTGGCGTTGCGGTAAATCCCCTTGTCCGGATCGGACAGCGACAGCCAGTAGACATTGCCCCCGTTCGACTTTTCCTCCTGATAGAGGAAGGACGGGGTGATCGTCAGATTCTCGGTCGGCGCGAACGTGATCGCGATGCGGCCGACAGTCGCTTCGCTGTGGTTGACGTTCTTCTCGAGAACCCTGTCTTGGTCGTAGAGATCGACGCGGTCGATCCAACCGCCGTCGCGGCGATGCCAACCGCTCGCACGGATCGCGATCTTGTCAGTCACGAGCGGAACGCCGACGGCAACACCGGCCTCATAGCTCGCCGCCCCGTAGCGGGTCGATGCGACCTCGCCGCGGGCATAAACATGTGTGTCCTGAAGATCGGGCTGCGGACTGATGAAGCGCACTGTACCGCCTTGCGAACCGGCGCCGAACAGCGTGCCCTGGGGACCGCGAAGCACTTCGACTCGATCGAGATCGAACAGGCGCGGATAGGCGTTCGTCGAGGAGAAGTAGATGTTGCGAACCTGAATCGGCGTATCGTCGAGATAAACGCCGACCGTGTTCGCGCCGACGGTGGAGCTGATGCCGCGTATCGAGATGCTCGACCGGTTGCTCGCACCGAAAGTATCGCGCTGGAACTGGACGCCCGGCGTCAAACGAGTGATGTCGTCGACGTCGCGCGCCCCGATCTTGTCGAGCCCCTCCTGCGAGAAGGCGGTGATGCTCACGGGCACATCGCTGAGCGCTTCCGTCCGGCGGCGCGCGGTTACGACGATCTCGCCGACCGCCCCGTCATCGGCTTCTGCCTCGTTCTGTGCCGTGTTGTTTGCAGTTGGTTCCTGCGCGTGGGCGCTGGTGATAGCCAGCCCGCATACGCCCAGAACAAGTGCCCTCCGGATAGTCGTTTTCATTCTAGTCACTGTCAAACTCCCTGTGGTGACGCCGGGCTTTTCCCGGTTCTTGGTCGGAACGCGGCAAAGCGCCGCCCCCTCCTGAGGATTAGTTGCCGGAGAAGCTGATCTTCGTCGTCGAGACGGCCTCGCGCTCAACGGCCGCGCGGTCGAGATCGACCTTCTTGAATTCGAAAGTCTCGTGCAGCTTCACCTGGTCGGCGATGTTCGGATTGCCCTTCCCCTCGGTCGACACGAAGAGATTCTGCCCGCCGGTCGGCGTCGAATCGTAAAGAACCGGATCGCCCTTCTTGACTTCGACCAGCATGTTCCAGTTCTCGGACCCATTGTCTGGAATATAGGGCGGCTGGAGACCCAGACGTCCCGCCGCGAGGGTCACGCGGCCGAGGCTCGCGCTGACCGTGGCCGACACGGTCGCAGCGCTCGAGCGGGTCGGCTTGTCCGGATTCTTCGCCTGCGCTGCCGGGTCATAGTAGAAATAGAAAATGCGCTGGCGCCATTCCGAAACGTCGCTCGTGCCATATTGTTTCTCGAGCGCTGCGACCGTGTCGGCCACGGTCTTGCGCAGCACCGCATCTTTCGAGCGCCCCTTGTACCAGTCGTAGGTCATCGGCGCCCCGGCATCGGAGCCCTCGATTGCGCGCAGCAGGACGTCGGTCTGATACTTGATGTAGCTTTCGTCTTCGATCTTGTGCCACCAGTCCCCGACCGTATGGCCGATCACTTCATTCTGGGCGGTCTTGATCCAGGTACGATATACGGTCAGGCCCGGGCTGTCGTAATAGCCGTCGCCATCCTTGTCCTCGTACACGCTGTTCCAGCCGTCCATCGCTTCGACGGCCGCCTCGAGCTTCGCGTCGCCCTGCACAGCGCGGCGAAGGTAGCGCGTGAAGAAGCGAGGATCGGTCACGGTGAGGTCCGCGCCGCCGGCGGCGCGCCCGACCTGCCGGTGAATCTCGTGCAGGTCCTCGCGGGTCAGCTTGCCTTTTTGCTCGACCAGCATGCGCCCGAGCCAGGTCCGACCCGCCTTGCCGTAGCGCGACGAGTCCCCATAGGTCGCATTGGCGGTGCTCTTGTTGTTCCAGGCGTGGAGATAGCCCTGCTTCGGGTTCATCACCATCGGGAAGTCCTTGATAAACCCTTGCCATTCATATTCGCCGGTGCCCGGTGTCGGCAGGCGCGGATCGATGCCCTGCGGCCGGATCGGCAACATGCCGACATGCATGATCGCGATATTTCCGTCGCTGCCGGCGTAGTTGACGTTCGTGTTGCCGGCGAACTTCGATGCCGCGCTCTTATAATCCTCGAAGGTCTTGGCACGGTTCATTTCGAGCACACCGGCGGCCGCGCTAAGCTCGTTGTCCGCCATCGCATTCTTTACCGTGTAGGCGACATTTTCCTTGTTCTCGCGGTGGATCACGGGACCGTGGACCGTCGACTCGATCTCGAACGTAACGGGCTTCGCCCCCCGCACGCGGATGACTTCCTTCCGCACCGTCATGTCGCGCCAGGCGCCGTTGAAATAATATTGGCGCGGATTCGCCGAATTGAGTTTCTCGGCGTAGATGTCGACGACATCAGCTTCGCCCGTTGTCGCGCTCCAGGCGAAGGTGTCGGTGCGTCCCTGGATGATCGGGCTCATCGTCACGAAAACGTAACCGGCCGCCTCGAAGCCGCCGCCCGAGAGATGAAGATCGGGACCATCCGCCGTCGCCTGCAGGATCATCGTGTTGCCGCTCGCCGACTTATCGGCGCCGATCAGGATGACCCGGCTCGCGCCGCGCCGCGGTGGACCGCTGGCGGCGGGATCGAGCTTTTCGAGGGGAAGTTCGCCCTGCAGCACAGTCAGGCGCGGCTGGCCCGATTGATAGGTCTGGATCTCGGCGGCCGGGAAAATCGGCACGGCGTCGGGATCCTGAAGGGGCAGCATGTCGTCGAAGATCTTCTTCGCATCCGCCTCGCCATGTTTGGCGACGAGATCCTTGTAGAGCGCGAGATTCGTCAGTTCGCGGCCACCACCGCCGGTGCCGTAATATTTGAAGACCATCCCCATCACCTTGAGGAACTCGAGCATCGTCCATTCGGTAGGTTCGATGCCCCATTCCTTGAACTCGTAGGGCAGTAACGCCGGATCGGCCTTCACCTCGCGCACGCGCTTGATCCAGCCGTCGTACATTCCCTTCATGATCGCCTGATAGTCGGCAGGCAGGCGATCATATTGCGCTTGCATGCTGGCATCGGTCGGCAGCGCGATACGGGCCGTTTTGTCGGCCTCGATCATGCTCGGCCCCGCCACTTCGGCAAGGCGGCCAAGCAAGGCACGCGATTCCAGTTCGGATTGAGCCAGGCGATCCTGCGCGATGGCGTAGCTGCCGCCGAAGAAGACCGCCGGCGCCGTATCCGCATAGACGTGCGGAACACCCATTTCGTCGCGGTAGATCGTGATATCGCCCGCCGTTGCTGGCGAGGCAGTGGCCGAGGGCGTGCCCGACTGGGCCGCGGCACCCGGCCCACCCGCCAGGACCAAGAGCGGGAGGGCCACGCCCACCAACAGACCACGCGCCGCGAATCGAATCATAATTCCCTCTCCCGATGACCGCCCGTTTGCCGAGCTCGACTCAGATTTAGGACAAACATCATATCTATGACAAGCATCATAATTTTTTTATCACGCAAAGGGATGTTTTGTGGCAATGAAGCAACATGGGCAGCAACAAATGGCTTAAAATCGTCCTCAAGCCGGGAAACTATGAGCGCTCGGCCGAAACGATCGAGCAAATCCTCGAGGCTGCCCTCAAGGTGCTTGTTAACGACGGCTACGCCGCCCTGACCTTCAGGAGGGTCGAGCAGGAGTCGGGGCTCAAGGTCGAACATATTTCCTATCATTTTCCGACGAAGGAGGACCTGGTCCGCGGTTTGCTGGACGCGGTGATGGCGGGCTATTCGGACCGCTCCGATCGGCTCGTCACGGCGACGGAGGGCGGCGACCGGGCGCAGTTTCGGGCGGCGATCGTCACCATCCTTCGCGATATCCAGACCTTCGAGACGACCCATCTCTTTCCCGAGCTCTGGTCGATGGCCAATCACGACCCGGTGGTGAACGACAGCGTCCAGGAATTCTACAGGCGCGCCCGGGTGCGAATGATTGCACTCCTCCGCCGTCTGAACCCGGCATTGTCCGAGACCGACGCTGAAACGCTCTGCATTTTTTACTCAAGCTTCGTAGAAGGCTCGACGATCTTCGCGGGTTATGGGAAACCTTATGCCGACCGTATGAGCGACATTGCGGCAATTGCGATCCACACCTTCATTGATATTGCCGAGAAGATCACCCCGGAACAGATGCACTCCCTCAGGGACGAATGGAGCCCGCCTGCGGCGGCGGCCGAATAGCCCGCAATGCCACAGAGTCGAACGCACCTCGACCCATGACTCGCAAAGCCGAGAATGCTATCGCCGCCCCATGACAACGACTGCAAAAGGAAAGCAGCGCGGGGCTTCCGGGCCGCGCCCGAAGGTCGCGCCTTACGGCCTGTCGCCGGAGCAGCGGCGGGCACTGCCGCCCTTCGCCGCGCTGAAAGCCTTCGAAGCGATCGGGACCTGCGGGGGAATTCGGCGCGCGGCGGACGTCCTGTCGATCGATCACGCGGCTATCAGCCGCCATTTGCGCGCGCTCGAGGAATGGGCCGGCACTCCGCTCTTCGATCGCGGGTCGGGGACCAACGGGCAACTGACCGAAACGGGGCACCGCTTCCACGTCGCCATCACGCGCGCACTCAACGACATCGCGCTCGCTGCGATGGAATTCAAGCCGCGCCTCGACAACAAGCAACTGGTGCTCTGGTGCGCCCCTGGCCTCGCCTCCGAATGGCTAACCGGCCGCATCGGCGATTTCACCGCCGATTTTCCCGACATCCAGATAGAACTTCAACCGATCGAAACTGCTGCCGGCGCCATCGACCACAATGTCGATGCCCATATCCATTATGTCATCGACGGAACGAGTGCCGAGGAGGAGGATGCCTTCCGCTCGGTGGCGCTGACCCGCCCGCCGATCCTTGCCGTCGCGAGTCCCAAATTCCTCGCTGGTCAGGCTGCCTTCTCGCAACCCTCAGATCTTCTGGGCGCTTCGCTGCTCCACGAAGCAAGCATCGATCAATGGCGCCGCTGGTTCGAGCAGCATGGCGTCGATAGCGAAGGCAAGCTCGATGGTCCTCGCTTCTGGCAGGGCCACCTTACCCTTGCGGCGGCCCGGCGCGGGCAGGGCATTGCCCTCGCCAATGCGCTTCTTGTCGACGACAGCCTGCGCAAAGGCGAGCTTGTCGAGGTCGGGACCTTCGACCCGGTCTTTCTCGGCTCCTACATGCTCACAAGCCGCCGTTCACGGTGGCGGGGTGAAGCGCTTGCCAACTTCCGGCGCTGGATCGAGCGCGAACTTTCTCAGTGTCCATCTGGTGACCTGAAATCAACGCCTGCGAGGGGTTAGTCAACTTGCAAGACGGGGGGCCGGTCGCCGAATGTTTCGGCGAAAGGTAGGGTCCCATGTCGCTCAATATCGAATTGCTGAATCGCCGCGCGGCGGCGGTGCCCCGAGGCGTGGCAACCGCATTGCCCGTTTTCGTCGCTCGCGCCGAAAACGCCGAGGTCTGGGACGCCGACGGCAATCGCTATGTCGATTTCGCCGGTGGCATCGCGGTGCTGAATGTCGGGCATCGACATCCCAGGGTCATGGCGGCGGTCAAGGAGCAGCTCGACAGCTATCTGCACGTCGCCTTCCAGGTGACGGCCTATGAGCCCTATGTCGAACTTGCAGAACGACTGAACGCACTCGCTCCCTTCGAGGAAGAAGCGCGAACGCTGCTCCTTACGACCGGCGCCGAGGCTGTCGAAAATGCCGTGAAGATCGCGCGCGCGGCGACGGGGCGTCAGGGCGTCATCGCATTTACGGGCGGCTTCCACGGGCGCACGGCGCTGACCATGGCGCTGACCGGCAAGGTGACCCCCTATAAGCGCGGCCACGGCGCGCCGGTTCCGCATATCTATCATCTCCCCTTCCCAGTGCCGCACCTCGGCGTAACGGTCGATGACAGTTTGCGCGCGCTTCAGTTCCTGTTCGGCGCGGATATGCCGCCCGAGGAAATCGCCGCGATCATTCTCGAGCCCGTCCAGGGAGAAGGCGGTTTTCACGCCGCGCCGCCCGAACTGTTCGCCAGCCTGCGCAAGATCTGTGACGAGTTCGGTATCGTCCTGATCGCGGACGAGGTGCAGACAGGCTTCGCACGCACCGGCAAGATGTTCGCCGTCGAGCATAGCGGCATCGAGCCCGACCTGGTCACGCTCGCGAAGTCGATGGCGGGCGGCCTGCCGATTTCTGGGATCATCGGGCGGGCGTCGATCATGGACAAGGTCGAACCCGGCGGCCTCGGCGGCACCTATGGCGGCTCTCCGCTCGGCTGCGCCGCAGGTCTCGCCGTTCTCGACATCATCGAGGACGAAGGCCTGCTCGATCGGGCGAACCTCATCGGCGAACATCTGAGCTCCTATCTTCGGGACCTCGCCGAGCGGGACGATCTCATGCCGATTGGAAACATTCGTGGGCTGGGCGCGATGGTCGCCTTCGATATCCTCGAAACCCGTGGCGGCACCGCCATCTCGTCGAACGGCGCGAAGGCCGTCACCAACCGCGCAGCTGACGAGGGTCTGATTCTTCTCGCTTGCGGAACATTCGGCGAGACGATCCGCATTCTCGTCCCGCTGACCGCACCCGAGGCGATCGTAAGCCAAGGTCTTGCGGCCATCGAGCGGGCCCTGCGACTATGATCGACCTCGCCAACCCCGAACTTCTCCGCACCGAAGCCTACATCGGCGGCGCCTGGCAGGGCAGTGAGGAAAGCTATAGCGTCCAGAATCCGGCGTCGGGAGAAACGATCGCGCACGTCGCGCGGCACGGCTCGCAATCGGCCAGCCTCGCGGTCGACGCAGCGAGCGCCGCGTTGCCCGCATGGGCAGCACTCGGAGCCGGCGACCGCGCGCAATTTCTTCGCCGCTGGCACGACCTCATCGTCGCGAATACGGAAGATCTTGCGCGCCTGATGACGCTCGAACAGGGGAAGCCCCTCGCGGAATCGCGCGGCGAGATTGCCTATGCGGCGTCGTTCATCAGCTGGTTTGCCGAGGAAGCCAGGCGGATCAACGGCACGGTCATTCCCGGTAACTCGGCATCCCGCCGCCTCACGGTCATCCGCCAGCCGGTCGGTGTCGTCGCCGCCATTACGCCCTGGAACTTTCCCGCCGCGATGATCACGCGCAAGGTCGGACCGGCGCTGGCTGCGGGCTGTACCGTAGTGCTGAAGCCTTCCGAACTCACACCGCTCTCCGCCATCGCACTCGCCGTCCTCGCCGACGCCGCGGGCATCGCCGCAGGCGTGTTCAACATCGTCTCGGGCGACGCACCCGCCATCGGCGACGTGCTGACGACCGATCCGCGCGTTCGAAAATTCAGCTTCACCGGGTCGACCCCGGTCGGAAAAATGCTCGCCGCGAAATGCATGGGCACCGTCAAGCGCGTCTCGCTCGAACTTGGCGGGAACGCGCCCTTCATCGTCTTCGACGACGCCGATATCGACGCGGCGGTGTCGGGGGCGATGGCCTCCAAGTTCAGGAACAGCGGTCAGACCTGCGTCTGCGCCAATCGCATTCTCGTGCAGCATGGCATCTACGATCGCTTTGCGGCGGCGCTGGCGTCCGAGGTCGCGAAGCTCTCCGCCGGCGACGGTCTTGCCGATGAGACGAACCAGGGACCACTGATCAACGCCGACGCGGTGCGGAAGGTCACGGCGCACCGCGACGATGCCGTCGCGCGAGGTGCGCGCATAATCGCCAGAGGACAGGTCACAGGACCGGCCGGCGGACATTTCGCCCGCGCCGCGCTGCTGGTGGACGTGCCCGAGGACGCCCTCCTCGCACGTGAGGAAACATTCGGTCCGCTTGCCGGCCTCATCCGGTTCGACGAGGAAGCCGACGCCATTCGGATCGCGAACGCGACAACGGCCGGCCTCGCTGCCTATGTCTTTACGAACGATCACGACCGGGGAGTGCGCGTGAGCGAAGGTCTGGCGTATGGGATAGTCGGACTTAACACCGGTGCGGTATCGACCGAAGTCGCCCCCTTCGGCGGTATCAAGGAATCCGGCTTCGGCCGCGAAGGATCACAATTCGGTGTCGACGACTATGTTTCCCTCAAACTGATCGCGGCCGAGATAAAAGCGAAGTGAGGAGCTTTTCCCGACGAGACATGATGTGGTTTCCCCTGGCGGGGGCTTTGCTTGCAGGGTGTCGGCGTCGCGAACGGGATCCGCTCTCGGTCGTCATCGGCTCTTCGCCCACCGGCGTCCCCTTCAGTTTCGTCGATCCCTGGTCGAATGAGCTGACGGGTTCTATGGTGGATGCGGCGACCGCGGTCGCGCGCGATGCCGGCTTCCGGCCGGAAACCGCGATCACGCCCTTCTCCGCTCTCATTCCTTCACTTCTCGCCAACAAGATCGACGTCATCGCGGCCGCCATGCTCCGCACGCCCGAGCGCGAACGCGTCGTGAGTTTCAGCAATCCGATCTATCATTATGCCGGTGCGCTCGTGGTGTCGAAGGACAACAGGCGAAGCTTCGCCACGCTTTCCGAAATCGGCTCGCTCCGCGTGGGCGCGCAGGTCGGATCGCGGTTCATCGACCAGCTCCACGCGGCGGGCGCCCGAAATGTAGCGACCTATGAATCGCTCGTCGACATTCTGCGCGATCTCGAGAACGGCCGCATCGCCGTGGCCTATGGCGACGAGCCGATCCTGCGTTACCAGCTTCGCGTCGGGACGAAACGCAATGTCAGGATCATCGAGGGCTTTCGTCCCCCGGCACTCGAGGAGCTTTGTCTAGTGATGCGAAAGCGCGACCCGCGCCTCGACCGCGTCAACGCGGCCATCGAACGGCTGTCCGCCGCGGCCATTCCCGCAATCAACCGAAAATGGGGACTCTAGGCAGATCATGTCCGAATTCATGACCGACGCGATAGCTTTCCTGCCCGTTCTCGGGCGGGGGCTTGTCACCACCATCCTTCTCACCCTCTGCGCGCTCGCAGTGAGCCTCGCGCTGGGGCTTGTCTGGGCGCTCATGGGATTGTCGCAGCACGCCCCGCTTCGCTGGACGAACAAGATTGTCGTCAACACGGTGCGCGGCATCCCGATCATCGTCCAGCTTTTCTGCGTCTACTTCGTGCTTCCCGAGTGGGGCATCGACCTCGATCCTTTCGTTGCGGGCGCCGTCGGGCTCGGTATCGCCTATTCGGTCTACCAGGCCGAGAATCTGCGCGGCGGGTTCGAATCGGTCGACAAGCAGCTTGTCGAAGCCGGCACGGCCCTCGGAATGTCGCGGGCGCAGGTGACGCGCCGCGTCGTGATGCCGCTCGGACTGCGAACTGCTCTGCCCTCGTTCGGCAACACGACGGTGATGCTGCTGAAGGACTCCTCCATTGCCTCCACCATCACGGTCGCCGAACTGACGCGCTCGGGTCAATTGCTCGCGATTTCGACCTTCAAGAACGGGACGGTCTATGTGCTGATCGCCCTGCTCTATCTGGCCGCGAGCATTCCGCTTGCGATGGCCGTTCGTGCACTCGAGAAAAAGGCCGCTTGGCGATGATCGAACTCAAGAATATAGCCAAGTCCTTCGGCACGCGGCAGGTCCTTCGCGATGTGAGCTTTTCGATCGCCGCCGGTGAAGTCGCCTGTCTCATCGGTCCGTCGGGTTCAGGAAAATCGACGATCCTGCGGACGATCAACGGGCTCGAACGTCACGACGCCGGCACGATCACCGTCGATGGTACGCTGCTGACTGACGCCGCCCTGCCCGCCATCCGGCGCAAGGTTTCGATGGTATTCCAGCGCTTCAACCTGTTTCCGCACCGCACGGTTATCGAGAATATCATCGAAGGTCCGGTCCAGGTGCTCGGCGAGGATGCCGAGTCCGCGCGGCTTCGGGCCATGGAGTTGCTGAAGCGGGTCGACCTTGCCGATCGCGCCGACGCCTACCCCGGTCAATTGTCGGGCGGACAGCAGCAGCGTATCGGCATCGCGCGCGCCCTCGCCATGGGTCCTCAGGCGATCCTGTTCGACGAACCGACCTCGGCGCTCGACCCTGAACGGGTCGGAGAGGTGCTCGCGGTCATGCGCGAGCTCACGCAGGACGGTATGACGATGGTTGTCGTGACCCATGAAATTTCGTTCGCGCGCGAGGTAGCTGACCGGGCGCTGTTCATCGACGAGGGTGTCATCCTTGAGGACGGCCCCGCGCGTGAGGTTCTGACCGCGCCGTCGGCGGAGCGCACACGCCTCTTCCTCGATCGGGTGCTGAGCCCGCTCTGACGCGGTGGTGATTAAATCACACCTGCGAGTGAGCGGTTCACAACTCCTAGCCAGGCGTCTTTTGAACCACTGCGGAACTCCATAAACTTTGGAGCCTAACTCATGACAGCAACGGTGTTCAACATCGCCTCACTGTTCGAAGATGCCTCACCCGCTGCGCCGGTTCCCGTCCCGCTCGGCGAGCCGGTTTCGACAGTCCGCTCGATTTCCAGGATTTCCAGCTCGCGCGCCACGACCCGGCTCGGGGTTTGGGAGTGCACGCCTGGGCGCTGGGTCCGCCAGATCAAGCAGGCCGAATTTTGTCATTTCCTGAGCGGTGTCGCGATCTTCACGCCCGAGGGCGGCGACCCGATCCGCTTCGAAGCCGGCGACGTCGCGCATTTTCCCGAAAACAGCGCCGGCGTGTGGGACGTGGTCGAAACCAGCCGCAAGATCTTCATGGTCTATGACGAAGTGCGCGCCTCGTGAGCGATGCCGGGCAACGCGCGCCGCGTCCGATCGCAAATGATTTCTGGCTCGCAACGTCGGGCGACGACCTGACGCCGCGCCCGCCGCTGCGCGAAGACATTCAGGTCGACGTCGCCATTCTGGGCGGCGGATTTTCGGGGCTGTGGACAGCCTATTATCTGCTGAAGAATGATCCGTCGCTTGACGTCCTGATCGTCGAGCGCGAAATCTGCGGCTATGGTGCGTCGGGCCGCAATGGCGGCTGGTGTTCGCCGCGCTTTCCGGTCGATCCTGGACCGCTCAAAAAGCGCTTCGGGACGACCGTCGCGCGAAATGTGAACATCGCCCAGCAAGAGATTGTCGAGGAGATCGGCGGAACGCTCGAAGCCGAGGGTATCGATGCCGAGTTTCGCTCGACCGGTCTGTTGAGCCTCGCGCGAAGCCAGCAGCAGATGGAAGGCCTTGCTTCCACGCTCAACACCTATGAGTCGCTTGGCCTTGGCCGAGGCAATCGGTTGCTCGATGCCGGCGAAGCCTTTGACCGGGTTCGCGCGACGAACATCTACGGCGGGCTCGAGGCATCCTATGGCGCCAATGTCCATCCGGGCAAGTTCGTTCGCGGGCTAGCGCGCGCTGTCGAAGGCCTCGGCGCGCGCATTTGCGAGGCCACGACGGCAACCGCCATTCGCAGCGGCGCAGACGCGGCGATCGTCACGGATGGCGGGACCGTTCGCGCTCGCCGCGCGGTCGTGGCAGCATGCGAAGCCTATCTCACCGAGATACCCGGATATCGGCGCTCGTTGCTGCCGATGTCGTCGATGATCGTCCTTACCGCACCGCTTTCCGAAGCGCAGTGGCGCGACATCGGCTGGCACGGAGGCGAGAGCATCAGCTCGCAGGTCCACACCAAAAACTATCTCACGCGTACGGCCGATGGCCGCATTCTCTACGGCAGCCGCGGCGCATCCTATCTTTTCGGTTCGGCGATGCCCGAGAATGCCATCCGCGACGAACCCGTTTTCGAATGGATGCGCGACTGCGTGCGCGAATGGTGGCCGCAACTCGCCGATATTCCGTTCACCCATGCGTGGGGCGGCTATCTCGGCGTCCCTCGCGATTGGCTCCCGACGGTCGACTTCGATCCCGATAGCAAGATCGCCACCCTCCATGGCTATACCGGACGCGGAGTCTCGACCAGCGCGCTTTGCGCGAAGCTTCTGGCCGGACTTATCGGCGGCAGGAAGAGCGGTCTCGAAGGCCTGCCGATCCATCGTCCGCGGGCTCCCAGGTGGGAATTCGAACCTTTCCGCTGGCTTGGGGTGCGATATGTACAAAATGCGTTCGCGCGCATAGACGATGCGGAAGGCGCACGGCGCCGCCGCCCGGCTGACGCCGGCCTGGCCGAGTATCTGGGAGAGCAATAGGTCCGCTGAGACGACTCCGGACAGCATCGCTGTTCGAGGCATTTTTGCTTATGCGGAAAGCACTTAACGCGCCGAAGAGTCAGGTATTGGACGGCATTTTCGTGCCTTCCCCCTTGGGCGGTCCGTCACCTTTGAGGTGGTGCCGAATTTTCGGACAGGATGCTAAGCTAATCCCGACCTGATGGATTGGTACGGGAATGAAGACGACGAGGAAGCGCTACAGCGCGGATTTCAAAGCCAAGGTGGCACTGGAGGCGATCCGTGGCGACCTGACGCTGGCGGAGCTGGCAGCCAAGCATGGCGTTCACCACACGATGATCGCGTCCTGGAAGCGGCAGGCCATCGACGGGATGGCAGGCACGTTCTCCGGAGCTGGCGATGCGGTCAGAGCCGCCAGCGAGAGCGAGGTGGAAAAGCTGCATGCCAAGATCGGGCAGTTGGTCGTGGAGCGGGATTTTTTAGCGAAAGCCTTCGGTCGATGAGCGTGGACCGGAGGCGGGCGATGGTCGAACCTGCTCACCACCGCCTGTCGATCGCGGGGCAGTGCCGCCTGCTGCGGATCAGCCGTTCGTCCTATTACTACGCCCCGGTGCCGGAAACGGACGAGACGCTGGCACTGATGGCGGTGATCGACGCGACCTTCCTGGACTGCCCGTGGTATGGCAGCCGCCAGATGGCGCGGCACCTGCGTCGTGCAGGCCATGAGGTTGGTCGCCGTCGGGCGCGGCGGCTCATGGCGAAGATGGGCCTCACGCCGATCTACCAGCGGCCGCGTACGAGCGATCCGCACCCGCAGCACCGGGTCTACCCGTATCTGCTGCGCAAGCTGACGGTCGAGCGACCCAATCACGTCTGGTGTGCCGATGTGACATACATCCCCATGCGGCGCGGCTTCCTCTATCTGGTGGCGATCATGGACTGGGCGACCCGCAAGGTGCTCGCTTGGCGGCTGTCGAACACGATGGATGGCGGCTTCTGCGTCGTGGCGCTGGAGGAGGCGCTGGCCCGCTTCGGCAAGCCGGAGATCTTCAACACCGATCAGGGCAGCCAGTTCACCAGCTTCGCCTTCACCAGCGTGCTGCGCGATGCAGAGGTCCGCATCAGCATGGACGGCCGGGGTCGATGGATGGACAACGTCTTCATCGAGCGCCTCTGGCGATCCTTGAAGTACGAGTGCGTCTATCTCCATGCCTTCGAGACCGGCTCGGAGCTGCGGGCTGGCCTTGGCCGGTGGATCGCCTATTACAACACCCAGCGTCCGCACTCAGGCCTGGCCGGGAGAACCCCGGCAGAGGCCTATAGGCGGATCGGGCAATCAGATCATGGGGGGCATGCCCCCCATGATCTGATGACCAGAATGGCGGCATGAACAACAACCGGGATTAGCTTAACTCAGCCGCCAAACTGTCCAAGAAGGCGGAACCACCTCAGCCCTGATCCGAGTGGTGCAGCAGGGCATCGGGCTTGCCGCGCCGCCAGATCGCCATGATCAGCGCATCGGTGACGAGCTGCGCCGTCATCTCCGCCTGCATCGACCAACCGACGACACGGCGCGAGAACAGGTCGATCACGGCGGCAACGTAGAGCCAGCCTTCCGCCGTCCAGATATAGGTGAAGTCGGCCACCCACTTGCGGTTGGGAGCATCCGCCATGAACTGGCGATCTAGCACATTGCCGGCGATGATCGAGCGTTCACCCTGATCCTTGGGAAGACCGCCCCGGCGTGGAAGCCGCTTCGCGAGACACCGAGCGCCCCCCACAGCCACGATACCGGCCATATCTCCCAGTGCTTTGCGATGAAGGCGAACCTCACAAGGGCTCCTTCGCAAAATGGGCCGCGGCTTTTTAGAATGTCGCGCTCCGCCTCAAGCTTGAACTCGCGGCTATGCTTCCTTCGTTGCATGCTGTTCCTCCAGTTCGATAAAACACCTTTTCTCGGTGTCCGTCAAACCGGCAGCAGGGCACTGGAGGCAGGAGATTGATGGACGAAGTTGAGGTGTGAGGAGAGATTGAAGGCAAGCCAATCGATCCACCGGGTACGGCAATACTGCTTAGCGTTGAGTACTTCGAGTTCGCCTAGACGATGGTGATGCTGGTGTTGGTGGAATCCTTCAAGCCCGCAGCCGTGAATGGGCTGCACCGACAGGCCGGACACGCGACTGCACTCGATTTGGCAAAGCCAACAGTCTGGAAATCACATCGCAACGCTAAACTCGACATATCAAGAACATTCTATGCAAACGAGATTGAGCCGGCCACTCGGGTAACGAAGTGCTAGGTAGCCACCGTCGCCGTAGGCCGACGCATCTACCCACAGGTAGTCGCCGGTCAGCCCTATATGCGACCAGCCTAGGGGAGAGACATGCGCCAGAAGTGCTTCATTGATCTCCACCCCCGAGTATCGAAGGTGATTGGAGACTCGGTCGCGGTAGCGCGTGTTCCAATATACAATTGCGGCGATAAGCAGCTTGGGGCCGGATGCGCGGAATTGCTGGTTTTCAAGGGTGCGGTCCGTGAACCGGCCCTAACGATTGGTGTAGATGGCATCAACCAAAACGGTCCCGTGCTGAATCAGCGGGACTGGGCAACTCAGGGTGAGTTCCAGCTGTCGCGTCAATGTCGGATCGTGGACCTACGCAGACTTGGCAACCACACGCTGCGTTCCCGTCGGAACGCTTTGGCAAGCACATTGCCGTGCTGCTTGACACCGACTTGCAGCTTTGTTTGATTGGCTTTGCGCAAACCCATCGGAACAGTACGCCAGGTTCAGGGTGTATTGTGATGTCTACCAAGTTTCGATTTGCAGCACTGCTCACGCTGCTTTGTGTGCCGGCGGTTCAAGCTCGCGAAGCCACCTTGACAGACTTCAACGATCTTAGGCTCAATGACCATTCCTGGGATGGATCGACCTTTCCTATTGCCGACGCTTTGCGGCATCATCTTGAGACCTTAGGGCAAGGCATCGGTGGAATTGATCCTCAGGATTCACAGGAACTCGTCGAACTATCTGCCGGACCCCGCTTGCGTTCTTCATGCTCTGGGACCGGTTATTCCCCCACCTGGTGGTTGAAACCTGAAGTTGAGATACGCCGTGCCGCCCACTTTGAAACCATGGCATTGACAGCCTGCGAGTTCGGGATTCCCATGAATCTTCTCGACGCCGTTATTTCCCAGGAATCCGGCTACAAAGGCTGGGCGGTGAGCCCAGCAGGGGCCATGGGGATGATGCAGATCATGCCTGGCACGGCTAAGTCTTTGGGCCTTGCCAATCCCTGGGACAGCGCCGCCAACATGCGTGCCGGCGCCCGCTATTTGCGACAACAACTGGATCGTTTCGGACGCGTCGATCTGGCGCTCGCCGCATACAATGCTGGCCCTGAGCGACGTTCGCTTGCGCAGGGTTATGTTCCAGCGATCCCGGAAACGATCAATTACGTGAGGACGATCACCACGAACTGGGCTCGCCTTGCTGCACTAAGCTCGCCAAATTCCGATGTGGTGGTGCGCGCTGCCGCGGCACGCATTGCCGTCCGCGCCTCCGGCTACCGGGAGGTCAGCCTGACCGTCTACGACGGAATGAACTCCGCGAACCCGATATAGTGGGCATAGAGGATCGCGATCGCCAGAATGCTCGGAAAGCCGCAAAAATAGCTTAGCTGGAAGTGCAGCCACACCTTCGGAAACCACAGCAGTTTAAGCAGACTGGCGCCGGCGGGCGGGGAAATGACCCCGGTTCGGATGTCATGGATGGTCTTGAGAAGCGCGCAGATCGAGCAGATCGCCGCAAGCAGTCCGACTGCGGCATAGAGCTGGGTCCAGGCAGCGATTGTCTCGGGCCGCATGTCAGGTCACGAATACCGGCTCAGGCCTGAAGGGTCTGGTCATTCTGGATCACCCGTTCCTGATGCGAAATCAGGAGGTCATATGCGCGCCGGGCGGCCTCGTGGATGATCGCCGGGCGAAGGTCCACGTCGATCGAGCCCCGGCGGCAGGTCTTGAGTTCGAGATAGAAGCTCTTGAGGCTCTCGACCGCGACAAAGGCCGACTTCTCGCTGTAGGCCCTGTAGTCGCGGAGCAGTGCCACGCTGAACCTGGCTCGGACTTCGTCGATCCCGAGCTCGACGAAGATCCGGTCGCGCATGGTATCGGAGAGGGGCGTGTTCTGCTTCAGGATCTTGTGAAGCTTGGGGCGCGGAATCTGCATGCGATCGGCGAGGTGCGCCGGTGGTAGCCGCTGGCGCACGAGTTCAGCTTTGATCAGCTGCTTGTATTGGTCCTGCTCGCAATCCAGAGGCTCAGAATTGGCAAAGGCAAAGACCGGTTCACTGCCCGGTGGACTGCTCGGCTTGAAGACCGTCTCGGGCGTCAAGTTCTTGTGAGGCATTATCCATCCCTCCCAAGGCAAAAGGTCTATGGGATGGCATAACCTGTCAAGAGTCTTAAGAAGCGCGTAACTTACCGCGTGCAAAATACCTAGAGCAGGTTGTGTTTAACGGCGAGGTATACGGCGAACGGCACGAGGATCTTGTCCAATCCAGGCTTTGCGCTGATTTCTTTCACCTTGGCGCGGACTGCATTGTAATCTCCGGACCACTCCGGGCCGACCTCGAGAAATATGCGAATGTCCCCGCCGATCGCGTACTCCGCGAGAAAGTCTTCGAGCTCCTGCCTCGATATCCCGTGGGATTTTAGGCGAGAGCACGCTGCCTGGACAGTCATCCGCATCGTCTGAAATCGGCGGGATTCCTTGGAATATGCCGCCATCGCATCGACCAGCAGGTCAAAGCACTGCTCGCTCAAGAATATGCGGACGTTGCGCGTTCCTGCGGCCATGGGTGGATATTCCGGTGCGTGTGTCGGCCCACACAATGGCTCCAAATTGTAAATTTGGCGAATCCGGACCGCCTCAAGCGAGTCGCCGGCGCCAATTCCTTGTTCGGCAATCACAATTCCCGTTTTGCGCAAACGCGGTTGCCGAAAACGGAAACTGCGTTTCCGCTCATGGCAATTCTGGTTCCCCAATTCGGAAACATGAGGCGCCTTCAAGACCGAATTCAGGAAATCATCCGATTCGTTTGCGGGCCATAACGGACCTTTAATTGCTCCGGCCGCCGCCCCTCTGTTCTTTCTGAAGGCCGTGATGATCGCGGCTTTTGGAAAAAGGACATGGAAATGAAACTCACGATGAAAGGAAAGGGCGGCTCGCTTATCCAGGCAGCGGCGGTGGTCGCAGTTGCGGGCCTCTTCGGCAGCGAAGTGGCGATGGCCGGCGCCGACACGACCTTCAACACGGCGCTGACCTCGTTCACCGGCTTCCTTGAGGGCTCGGGCGGCAAGATCATCACCGTGCTGAGCCTGGCGGGCGGCATCGTCGGTCTCGCCTCGGGCCGGTTCAGCCTCGGCCAGGTCGCCATTCCCGTCGGGGTCGGCGTCGGAGCCGGCACCGGCGTGCCGATCGTCACCGCCGCGGTCACCGCGACGATCTGATCCAACCGGTTCGTCCCCTCGCGGCCTCGGGCTGCGGCGGGCGGGCAAGAGGGTGGTGTCGTTCATGAATCGCTACACGGTTCCCGCGCATCTCGATGATCCGGAGCTGATCGGGTTTTGGACACTCGATGAGTTCCTCGCGATGATCATTCCGTTCGCGTGGGGCATCCTGTCTCAACATATTTTCATCGGTCTCATTTCAAGCGTGCTGGCCTGGTGGGGATTGCGCAAGTTGAAGGCGGGACGAGCCGTCTCGTGGATCATTCATTCGGCCTACTGGTACCTGCCGGGTGCCTTCATGGGGCTGAAAGCGACACCGCCCTCGCATCTTCGACTGATGGCGGGCTGATATGGACCTCTCGATTTCGCACGGCCAGGCGCAGCGTCTCCTGAAGCAGCGCAACATGCTGGCGATCACCGCGACCGGGCTGTTTGCCCTGAGCATCGTGTTGACGCTGACCGCGGCGCACCGCGACCGCGAGGTGGTGCTGCAGCCGGTACTGGCAAAACCGCTCACCTTGTCATCGAACCACGTCGATAAGGACTACCTCGAGCTGGTCACGCGCGATGCAGCGCTGCTGACGCTCAACCGCTCGCCGTCGAACCTGCAGTACTGGATGGATTCGATCCTCGCGATCACAGATCCCAGGACCCACGGTCGGATGAAGGCCGAGCTGATGAAGATCTTCAACGAGCAGAACGGCTCGAACGTCTCGCAGTATTTCACCATCGAGCAGCTGAGCGTCGATCCCGAGGCGCTGACCAGCGAAGTGAACGGCGTGCTGCACACGGTCGTCGGCTCGAAGGAAGTGACCTCCGAGGCGCGGACCTTCCGCTACGTGTGGAGCTACTCGGGTGTGAGCCTGAAACTCGCCGGGTTCGGCCGCGTCACCAAGGACGGCAAGGGCAGCGGTGCCGGCGAGGGCACTTCGTCCAAGACCAGCGACAATGGGGGAGATGCATGATGGCAGAACTTGCCTGGGGCGCCATCGGCGCTGGTGCAGTCTTGGCTGGACGGCCTCACGCGATGATCGGGCGGCCGCTTGGTGCGGCGCTCATCTGCCTTGGCGCACTGTCGCTCGCGAGTCCCGCGCTCGCCGACCAGAGCATTCCCGTCGCCGACAACGGCACGGTGGCCTGTGTCGCCTCGGCCAAGGACCTGACCCGGATTAGCCTCGCCGGCGACCAATTCGCCTCGGTCTCGAAGATCAGCACCGGCAACCCGGCCGAAGACTTCAAGATCGTCAACGAGCCTGTGCGCGGCGACATCTACATCTCGGTCCCTGACGGCTTCACCAAGCCCAACCTCTCGTTCTTCGGCACGACCCGCAAAGGCTTCGTCTACAAGTTCCTGTGCCAGGTGCGGGGAAACGATGCCGAGCAGGTCTTCGTCACCAATACCGCGGTTCTGGCCGAGCGGGCGCGCGACTGGGAAGTGCAGTCCTCGCCCGAAGACACCGCCGTGCGGCTCGCACAGGCGATGTACCGCAGCGAGGCGATCGATGGCTTCGAAATCCGCCAAAGCGTGCTCGAGCCGGTCGCGGTCGGCAAGCTCGAGGTCCAGCAGGTCGGCGAATACCGCGGCGCTGAGCTTAAAGGTCTGATCCTCCGGGTGCGCAACACCGGGCGTGAGGCGCTGCCGCTCGATGAAAACCTGCTCGCGGGCCGCACCAGCGTCGCCTTCATGACCCCGGTCAGCCAGCTCGCCCCCGGCCAGGCGGCGGCCGTCTACCTCATCCAATCGAATGGAGCCCAGTGATGGACTGGAAAAACCCGTTCCGCAAAGGCCCCAAGGCGCTCGATGGTCCCGCGACTGGTGCGGGCAGCGGCGAGGCTTCGCCGCTCGGCGATGCGATTGTTGCCAACGAGGCGGTCAAGAAGAAGCAGATGCTGCTGCTCGGCACGGGCGGGCTTGCGGCGCTGATCGCCGGTTCGTCGTGGATCTTCGCGGGCGAGGGCAAGAAGAGCGACGCCAGCGTCAAGCACCAGGTCGAAGACGTCTCGGTCGACGAGATGGTCAACAAGAACATGGCCGAGAAGGAGTGGCGCGCCCAGTCCGAGGCGCAGATGATGTCGATGGACAACAATATGCGCGCGCTCGCTGCCCGTGCCCAGCGCGCCGACCAGTTGGAAGCGCAACTGGCGCAGAGCCAGGGCCAGAGCGCGGGCATGTCGCCCGACACCGAGCGGGTGCTCTCGGCCTACCAGAACGAGAACGAGCAATTGAAGGCAGCGCTTGCCGCCGCCCGCCAGTCGCCGGTCATGGGCCAGCCTGTCGTTGGTCCCGGGGCAACCCCGGCCGGCCCCAACGCGCTCTATGGGCGGACCAGTCCGCCAAGCTACCAGAGCGCGGCGGCAACGCCCGCAGGCCAGGCCGCGATTGCCGCAGCGGGTCTGCCCGGGCGCGGCAGCGAGGTCAGCCTGGTCTCGTTTGGCGAAGGTGCGAGCGGCACCGGCAGCCCGGTGCCCAAGGGCAATACGGTGTTTACCGACAGCGCCAATTACCTGCCGCCCAACTCGATCGCGGTCGCCAAGGTCATTGTCGGCGTCGATGCGGCCGCCGGGGTCCAGAGCCAGACCGATCCGCTTCCGGTGGTGCTGCGCATCACCGGACCGGCGCGCTCGGTCTACGACAACGGGCGCCTGCTCACGACGAACATCGCCGGTTGCCTCGTCAATGGCGCGGCACGCGGCGATCTCTCGAGCGAGAAGGTCTATGTGAAGCTGCAGCGGATGACCTGCCCGCAGCCGAACGGACGCTACGCGGTATCGGACGTCAAAGGGTTCATTGCCTTTGGCGGCAAGACCGGGGTGCGGGGCAGGGTGGTGAGCCGTGAGGGCTCTCTCATCGGTCAGGCGTTCCTTGCCGGGCTCGCCGGCGGGTTCGGGCGCGGCTTCTCGGCCAACACCAATTCGACGCTCACCGGCACCAACGTCAACGTCAATGGCCAGCGCCAGAAATTGGGCGCCGGCGAGATCCTCGAAGGCGGGCTCGGCGAGGGCATCGCCACCTCGGGTGACATGGTCAGCAAGTACCTGATCGAGCGGGCCGAACAGTACCAACCCGTGATCGAGATGCCGACCGGGATCGATGTCGAGATCGTGTTTCTCGAGGGCGTGTTCATCAACGGGTGAGGAGGGTGCGATGAAGCTGAAGTCATTCATACCAGCGAGGCCGAGTGTCAGGCAGATGCTGATGCCGCTCGCCGCGATCGCGCTCGGCAGCGGCGGATCGTTGGTCTGGGCCAATGCCGGCTCTGGCGATTCCGCGACCGCAGCCCATGTGCCGAGCGAAGCCGACCAGGCCGTGACCGCACTGCTCAAGACGCGCCTGCCCCGCACACAGGTCTCCCGCGTCAATTGCCAGGTGGTCGACGGGGTCTGCGAGGTCACGGCAGGATCGCAGCTGTTCTACGTCGACAAGACCGCGCGCTACCTGCTGATCGGGCGCGTCTACGACATGCAGACCCGCCAGGACCTGACTGCCGTGCGCCTGCTCGAGGTCAATCCCGATCTCCTCGTCGGCGGCGCTGCGGGGAGCAAACAGGAAGCCCAGGAAGTCGAGACCCCCCGCCGCGGCGTTTCCACGCCGCAGGCGAGCGGTGCCCCCCGGATGATGTCGCTGGCCGCACTGCCCGAGGCCGGCGGCATCGTCTGGGGCGCAAGCTCGGGGCCGACCGTCACGGTGTTCAGCGACTTTCGCTGCGGTTACTGCCGGGCGCTTTCGGGCGTGCTCGAAAGCATGAACGTGCGCGTGATCGAGCGGCCAATCTCGGTGCTCGGCAGCCGCGATCTGGCCAACCAGGTGTTCTGTGCCCGCGACCGCCGCAAGGCAGTCAAAGCCGCCTATGCCGGGGCGCCGATCACCGACACGCGCGCCTGCGATACCTCGCCGCTCGATGCCAACGAAGCGTTCGCCCGCGAACAGGGTCTTGCCGGCACCCCGGTGATCGTCCGATCCGACGGGGCAGTGATCGAAGGCTTCCGCCCGCGCGACGTGCTCGAGCAGTGGCTGAAGGGTGCCAAGTCGTGACCTGGCTGACGCTGCAGCAGCGGGCGGGTCTTTCCCGCGCCGTCGCGAGACGATCGCACGGCCAGGTGTCGCTTCCCGACGTCCGTCTGACCCGGGTCGAGGCGATCGCTTTGTGGCAGGATCTCGTCGCCGCCTTCGCGGCCCCGAGCGGACGTCTGCTCACCCCACGCGAACTGACGCAGCTGCGCAGCCAGGCCTGGGCGCGGTCGGCAGGCTATGCTGCGCTGAACCAGGATAGGTTCTCGCTCTCCGCCGGCCTCGCCTTCTGGCGGGTTGCGGTTCGGCTCGGGCCCCTGGCCGAGCGGCGGCAGCCGCTCCGTCTGGGCAAGGCCGCGAAGATCGCGGCGGTTGGCATTGCTGCGACCCAGCTCGCCGCCTGCACCTCGCTGTTCGGCGGGAACATCAAGGGCAGCTTTGCCTGCAGCGCGCCGGGCGGGACTTGTGCGCCCTCGACGGTGATCGACGACCAGGCGCTGAGCGCGATCCAGAACGCGCGGCCGATGACTCCTGTCCGTTCGCCTGCCGGACCCTACATCCGGCAGCCGAATACCGGGAGGCCGGTCACCGCCGCGCTGGCCCCATCAGGATCGGGCCGTCTCGCGGCCGCGAGCGACGGCATGATCCACCGCGAACGCCGGGTGCTGAAGGTGGTGTTTCCCTCGTTCGTCGATGGCGGCGGCAACCTCCACGAGCCGCGGATTGTCCACGCCGTGGTCGACGATGGCGGGTGGATGGAGCTGTCCAGCGGCGCGCTCAATGCCGGCGACCAGGTGGAAGGGCGCGCGGTAAGCCTGGCAAGCGCGGCTCTGCTGCCAGCGCCGGCGCTGCCCATGGCGCAACCCGAGATTGCCCCGCCAACGGCATTGGCCACAGACAAGCCGGTAGTCGCTGCGCCGCCGAGCGCAGAGGCGGTCGCGGCGGCGCGCGCCAAGGCGGCCGCGCTCAAGTCGGGCAATCCCATCGACGCGATCCGGGCCGAGGTCCAGGCGCGCCTGACGCAAACGGCAAAGGCATCCGTTGCCTCGGCACCGGTTCTCGCAGCACCACCGGCCACGCTGCCAACGGCGAAAGCCGCGTCCGCGCAAACCTCCGCCGTTTCCGTTCCGCAAGCGGCCATCCCGGCCAATGGCCCCGCCGCCTTCCCGGGCAAGGTCGAGGAGTAACGGCAATGGCCTCGCGCGGGTTCTGGGACCGGTTCCTCGACATGCTGTTCGGCGAAGGCGCTCATCCGGAAGCCGAGCGCCCGGTGCTCGGCGCGCCGATGCTCTCCAATTGGCTGCCCTACCGCAGCTACGAGAAGAAGAGCCGGATGTTCGTCAACACCGAGTCCCTGGGGTTCATCCTCGAACTCGCGCCGATGATGGGGGCCGACGAGCGCAGCGGCGAAATCCTCACCCAGTTCCTGTCGGACGCCGTGCCCTCGGGCTGCGAGATCCAGCTGATCCATTGGCAGAGCCCGTCGATCGGCGAGCGGATCGCCGACTGGGTGATGCCGCGCGTGGTGGCGAAAGGCGTCTATGGCCGCGCCGCGATGCACCGGGCGCGCTGGCTGCGCCGCGCTGCCTGGATGTCGATCTCACGCGATGCGCCGTTCTATCTCCGCAATACCCGTGTCATCCTCTCGATCGGCGCCCGGCTGAGCGGTCCGATCGGCGCCGACACGCTCGTATCGGTGCGCGAGAGCCTGATGGGCACGCTGCAGTCGCTTTCGATCCCGGCCCGCGACATGGGTCCGGTCGAACTGATCGCCTTCCTCGACGATTTCCTCTGCCCCGCGGTCGATAACGCCGATCGGCCCGAACACTATTCCGAACTCGACCCGATCAACGTCCAGTGTGTGCGCCGCGATCTCGAGACGCAGGTCACCCCTGACCGGATCGTGCTCCACACCGAGCGGTTCCGACCCACGGGTGAAAACCAGGACGGCGCGCCGGTGATCGGCGAGGTCGTGCCCGACAAGTTCGACTGGCGCTTCTTCTCGGTGCGCAACCTCCCCAAGCAATGGGCGCCGTGGGACGTCCAGAAGATCATCGGCGACGTCATCAACGACAAGCTGCGCTTCGGTTGCAACGTCATGACCGTGCTCGGCCTCGTCTACCAGGACGAGGAGGCGGTTGCCTCGCGCGCGGGCCTGAAGGTCATGCGCACCACCAGCCTTGCCGACAGCCGCTCGGCGCGCTTCCTCCCCCAGCTCTCCGAGCAGCGCGATGAATGGCAATATGTCCAGGCCGAGATCCGCCAGGGCCGCAAGCTTGCTCAGGTCTACTACGGCGTCGGCGCGCTCTCGCCGCTCGGCAAGGGCGACATCAACGAGCGGATGGTCAAATCGGTCTACAAGGCCTGCGGGTGGGACCTCATCGACGAGCGCTACCTCCAGGTTATGGGGCTGCTCGCCGCGATGCCGCTGTCGCTGCCCAATGGGCTCTCGGCGGACCTCAAGCGCATGAAGCGCTTCAAGACCATGCTGACCACCACAGCGGCCTCGATCGCGCCGCTCCAGGGCGAACACACCGGCGGGCTCATCCCCCACGTGCTGCTCATCGGACGGCGCGGGCAGCCGTTCTTCTGGTCGCCGTTCCAGAATTCTGCAGGCAATCACAATGTCGCGGTGTTCGGCAAGTCGGGCTCGGGCAAGTCGGTGTTCCTCCAGGACGTCTGTGCGGCGATGTCGGGCGCGGGCGCCAAGGTCATCGTGATCGATGATGGCCGCTCGTTCGAGCACATGGTCAAGGCCTTCGGCGGCGCGTTCGTCGAGTTCAAGCTTTCCTCGGGCTTCTCACTAAATCCCTTCGACATGGTCGATGGCGAGGCGCTGTCGAGCGACGCGGACGGCGAGGACTACGAGGTCGAGTGCCTCGCCATGCTCAAATCAATCGTCGGCCAGATGGCGCGCCAGCAGGACCGCCTGACCGACACCGAACGCGGCCTCATCGATTCCGCGGTGAGCACCGTCTGGCGCGAAAAACAGCGCGCCGGCACAATTGACGATGTGGCCGCGGCGCTGCGCGCGCTCCCTTCGCCCTTTGCCGGCGATCTTGCCGACGCAATGTCGCCATTCCTCACTGGCGGCACCTATGGCCGCTTCTTCGAGGGCGCATGCTCGATCGATCTTTCCGCCGGGCTCACCGTGTTCGAGCTCTCGGATCTCTCCTCGAAGCCCGAACTGCGCTGGGTCGCGCTGACCGCGCTCATGTTTCTGACACTCAGGGTCATGCGCGATCTCGACCGCTCGGTGCCCAAGCTCACCATGATCGACGAAGCCTGGCAATTGCTGGGGGGCGGACAGATGGGCCAGGCAATCGAGACCTATGCCCGCACCTGCCGCAAGTACGGTGGCTCGCTCATCACCGCGACCCAGTCGCTCAATGACTTCTACAAGTCGGAAGGCTCGCTCGCCGCGCTCGAAAACTCCGATTGGTCGATCGTCCTCCAGCAGAAGGAGGAGACGATCAACGATCTCGCCAAGCACCAGCGCTTCGAGATGGACCACTATACCGAGAGCCTGCTGCGCTCACTGAAGCGCAACGGCACCGAGTATTCCGACGTGCTCATCAAGGGCCCCGAGACGCTCGCTGTGGGGCGCCTCGTACTCGATCCCTATTCGGCGACGCTCTATTCCTCGAGCCCGCGGGTGTTCTCTGAGATCGAGGAGAAAGTGCGGGGCGGGCTCGCGCTCCCCGATGCGATCGAGCGGGTCGCCTTTCCCGATTTCGTCCCTGCCGAGCCCGGCGCGCCGGACTTTGCCGAGGGCGAGCTGGCGGAGGCGGCCGAATGATGCCCGCCCCTGCACCGTCGCTACAAGGATTCAGGCCGTCGCGCTTCGCCGATGGCTGCTACCTGGCGCTGCGGGTGACAGGCTGGCTCGCGGTCACCTCGGCCTGCGTCGCCGCCCTGTGGCTACTGTTCTTCGTCATGCTCGGCGATTTCAGCTTCGCCGGCACAGTGCTGCAGATCGAGAACTTCGCCTCGCGCTACGTCGTCGCCGACGGCGCGCGTCAGGACCGTTTTCGCCTCCTGTTCTGGCTCGCGAGTGCTGCCCTGTTCGTCCTCGTGGCCTTCTTCCGCCGTCATTCGCTCGGGCGCGTGGCCGCGAACATCCCCCATCCCAAGGAGAACCCCCATGGCAGGTAGACCCCGCATCGTGCCCAGCAGCGGCGAAAGCGCAGCCCCGGGACCGCTGTTCGAAGCCGAGGTGGCGGCAGCGCCGGCGACCGCGATGCCCCGTGCCCGGATTGGCGCGGCACCGATCGCGCTGGTGGCCGCGCTGGTCGCGGCGGGCCTGTGGGGTGCCTGGGTGACCAAGAGCGTGCTGGGCGGACACGACATGCCGGCAATCGCCAAGGTCCAGCTATCCGGAATCGTCGGCGAATATGTCCAGGCGCAGGCGCGTTCGGCCACCCCGCCCGACCAGGTCTCGGCCGAGACCCGCGCGTTCATGGGCGAGATCCAGCGCAACCTCGAGAAACGCGGTGCGGCGGGCCAACTCGTGCTTGTCGGCGAAGCGGTCGTTGCCGGCAATGTCCCCGACATCACCGCCGACGTCCGGCGCGAGGTCTATGCCCGGGTAAAGATGCCGCAAGCAGCTACCGCCTCGGGCGCCGACGTCATGGGCGCAATGCGCGCGGCGATGGGCGGGCAGGGTGCTCCGCAAGGCGCACCACTTGGGGCTGCGGGCAATGCTGCTAACTGACGCGCCAACCCAGCTCGCGGCCGAACGCGTGGTCAAACGCGGGGCCAAAGTCGCCGATCGTCGCGGCACCGATGCCCGGCGTTGGCTGGTGATCGGCGGACTCGCGGCGGCGCTCGCGGCGAGTTCGTCGCTGGCGAGCTGGCGCGACGAACACGCGATCCTGATCAACACCACCCAGTCGCTCCCCAACTGGGCGTTCTGGATCGACAAGCACCGCGTGCCCCAGCGCGGCGATTTCGTGGTCTTCAAGGCCCCGCAGACCCCGCTCATCACCGCGCATTTCGGCAAGGTCTCACCGCCCTTCGCCAAGCGCGTCTACGGCATGCCGGGCGACCTAGTGAGCCGCGACGGCAATGTGGTGCGGATCAATGGCGCCGAAGTCGCGCGTTTGAAGCCCGCCAGTTCGCGCGGCGAACCGCTGGCGCCGGGACCGGTCGGCCGCATCCCCAAGCGCTGCTACTATCTCGGCACCGCGCACAAGGACGGGCTGGACAGTCGCTACGCTGACATCGGCTTCGTCTGCGCGAACCGGATCATCGGCACCGGGGATTCGGTGCTGTGAGGCGCCCGGCACTCTTGAGCGCTGCGGGCGCGGCCGGGCTCCTGGTGGGCTGGCCCTTCGTCGCGGCACTGCGCGCGGCCGACTACGGTCAGATGGGCCAGACCTTTCCGATCATCGAGACCGATCTTCTCACCACCATCGAGACGCGGCTGAGGACGCTCGAGGCCAATGGCGGGATCGAGCGCATGCAGCACCAGATGCAGGAACAGGCGGTTGCGAGCGTGCGCCGCCCCAAACCGGTCGATGGCATGACCCCGGCGACTGCCAAACGCGAGTGGCTGTTCGATCCCTCGATCGTCGCGCAAGACGACATCGTCGATGCCAAGGGCAACAGAATCGCCGCGCGCGGCACCCGGGTCAATCCGCTCGACATGGTGCAATTGAGTCAGGCGCTGGTCTTCGTCGATGGCGATAATGCGGACGAACTCGCATGGGCGGTCAAGACCTGGAGCGACACCGCGGCCAAGATCATCTTCGTCTCGGGCTCGCCGTTCGACGCGATGAAGCCCTGGCAGCGGCGATTCTATTTCGATCAGGGCGGCATGCTGACGGGCAAGTTCGGCATTCGCCACACCCCGGCAGTGGTCTCGGCCGCGGGCTCGAGCCTCAAGGTGAGCGAGATCCCGCTGCCCCCGGCGAAGGCTGCACCCGCTCTTTCTGGCGGAGGCAAGGTGTCATGACCCACCCGCTGATTGCGTTCCTCAAGACCCCGATGGCCGCGCCCGAGACGGCGCGCCTGCGCCATATGCGGCGCTGGTGGATGACCTTGTGCTGGATGCTGGCGCTCACTGTCCTGCTGCTCCCGCTCCTGAAAGCACTGTTCGGCCCTTGGGGTGCAGGTCCCGCGCTGATCCTGACGCTCGCCGCCCCGCTCCACGGCGCCTCCTACTTCCGCGCCAAACTGAAGGCGGATGAGGCCTGCGCGCAAGGAGCACAGCCATGAGGGGCGCCGCAAGGAAACTCGCCGCGATGCTGGCAGCGCTCGCACTCGCTTTTGCCGGCACCACGCCCGCGCGCGCTGATACGGCCACCTGCCACGGCAAGTTCATCAACCCGATCACTGACGTGTGCTGGTCGTGTCTGTTCCCACTGTCGATCGGCGGGCTCTCGATCTGGAAAGGCTCGCGCCCCGATCCCAAGAACCCCTCGTTCCCCTTGTGCGCCTGCGGCTCGCCGATCCCGCGCATCGGCATTTCGGTCGGCTTCTGGGAGCCAGTGCGGCTCGTCGATGTCACGAACAAGGCCTGGTGCTTTCCCAACCTTGGCGGGATTCGCCTCAATCCCGGCTTCGCCATCGGCAACGGCCACGTCCAGGGGCGCAGCCAGATCGGCGGCAAGGCGCAGAATAGCTCGCAGTGGCAGTCGCACTACTACGTCTACCCTCTGCTCTACTGGATGGAGATCCTGACCGATTTCCTCTGCTTCGAGCAGACTACCTTCGACGTCGCCTATGTCACCGAGATCGACCCGCTCTGGCAGGATTCGGCGCTCACCTCGATCATCAACCCCGAGGTCGCGCTGTTTTCCAACCCGATCGCAACCGCCGCCTGCGCCGCCGACTGCGTGGCGGCGACCGCCAAGCTGCCGATCGACCAGATGTTCTGGTGCGCGGGCTGCAATGGCGGGATGTATCCCCTTAACGGCCATGTCGCGGCGCACGTCACCCCGATCCAGGCCTCGCGGCTCGTCGCCGAGCGCATGCTCTACAAGATGCACCGCGAAGCGCTTGCGTGGGGGACGATGGGTTCGAAGGCGCTGTGCCACAAGTACCTGATGCCGGTGATGCGCAAGCAGCAATACCGGCTGCAGATGACCAACCCGATCTCGACCGTGAGGGGCCGCTACGCCTGCGCGCCGGTCGGCGCGACCACCATCATCCCCCAGACCGGCAAGGGCTACCCCGTCAAGGGCGAGGACTTTGGCTACCTCGTCTGGCGCAAGCGCAATTGCTGCATGCTGTGAGGACGCCGATGACTTCCATGCGCACCAGGCTGAAGCCACACCTCGCAGGAATTGCCGGCTTCGTCGCGCTCGCCGCGGTCTCGGCCGCGCTTGCCCAGACCATCGACGGCCTCGACCTCAAGGCCGTGAAGGCGAGGGGGGCGGAAGCCACGGCCGATGCCCAAACGCTGGTCGATGCGGTTGCCGGCAAGGGTGAAGCCCATCACGGCGAAGCCGAGGAGCTGCGTGAGAAGGGTCTAGCGGCAGTCGCCGCGATCGATCCTGCCTCGCTCCCCAAGGGCCCGGACGGGGCGGTCGACTTCGACGAACTCCTCGCCGGGGCCGCGGCCAATACCCGCGCGCCGATGAGCGAGGGGCCGATGTTCATGGTCTTTGCCAGCCTGTCGATGCCGCAAGCCTCGCTCACCCGGCTGATTGCCGACACCACAAAAGCGGGCGGCGTGGTCGTGTTTCGCGGCTTTCCCGGCGGCAGCACCAAGGCCTTTGCCGAGGGGCTAAAGCGGGTGGTGACGAACGAAGGCCAGGAAGCCCACATCGCGATCGACCCGCGCCTGTTTCGTGCCTTCAAGGTCGAAGCTGCACCAACCTTTGTCGCCGCAAGCCGCGAATACGAGCTCTGCGACGGACTCGACTGCACCAGCGCCACGCCCGACCATGACCGGCTCAGCGGCAATGTCACCGTCGAATACGCGCTCGAGAGCTTTGCCGGCGGCAAGGGTCCGGGCGCCGGGATTGCGCGCGTCGCGCTCGCCCAGCTGGCGAAGGCAAATTGAGATGGGTGGGCGGCGCTTTGCAGCTCTGGCGCTTGCCGCCCTGGGGTTGATCGCCGCGACCGGCGCGGCGGCGCAGGTCTACATCCCGCCGCCCGATGACCTCATCGAGCCGCAGCCGCCTCTCCCGCCTGCAATCGAGCCCGGCGTGCCAGCACCCGCCCCGCCGCCTCCTTCCGCGCCGGCCACCATGACGGTGGACGAGGCCAAGGCCGAGGCGCGCAGCCTGGGATCGAGCGTGCGCGGGGCCAACCAGGGGATCACCGATGCGCCGGGGGCCGCCGGACAAATCCCCGGCTATCAGGCGAACTATCCCGGGCTCACCCAGTACTACGACAATCCCGGCAACATGTACGCCGACGGGGCGGCGGCGGGCGTAAACAGCGATGCCTACCGCACCGCCAACTCGACCACGCGCCCGACCGTCGATGTGACGCGCGCCGACCTTTCGCGCGCGAATACGGTCACCGACGATCCCAACGCCTACTTGTCTGGCATGAGCGCGGATGGCTCGACCGGGAACTGCGTGCCGCTGCCGCCAAGTCCGGGGACCACCAACACCGCCGAGTGGACCTGCAACGTCGGCTCGAGCGTGGTCGAACAGCCCAAGACCTGCACCCGCAGCCTTACCGTCGCCGCCTGGAACGAGACGCTTTACCAGTACCTCTGCGTGACGGCTCCGGGGTTTCCGGGCTGCACAGCACTCGAGGGCAATACCCTCTGCCGCAAGACCGGCACTTTCCCCGTTCCCGAATACAACCTCACGGTCGACTACTACGACTGCGACGCGGCGGTCACCGATCCCAACGTCTACTTGATGGGCACGGTCGCCAAGCCGCCGCCGGCGGATGCCTTCCAGGTCGTGAGCAATGTCTATCGCTGCAACACCGAAGGGATCACCGACGCACTGACCTTCGATCCCGTCACCGGTTTTCCGGTCCAGTACGTCACCGGCCTCCAGCAGTGCGGGACGCTTCCCATGGAGCCGACCTGCACGCGGACCACTGCTGCTGCCGCAGGGCTGGCGGATCGCCAGCTCTGCAAGACCTGGGATTTCATCGGCGATCCGTTCGGGGGCGGGGGCTATCTCTATTGCCTCGAGCCCGCTGCGCCCGAAGAGGTCTATTCGTGCAGCGCCAATGTCGCCGGGATCGTCCCCGAGAGCTCGGTCTCGAAATGGTTCACGCAGGTCTGGACCGACAACGCCTGCTCGGTCGATCTCGGCACCTGCACGCTGGCTTCTGAAACCTGCACTGCGCCCAATGAGACCCGCCTGGTCGACGGCGTTCCGGTGACCCGGCCGTGCTGGGAGACGACGAAAACTTACCAGTGCCAGACCGTGGTCGGCGGCGGAAACGACTGCGGCAAGCTCGATGCGACGCCGAGCTGCACCTTCGACCACGAGACCTGCCTCGACGATCCGCCGAGCGGCGATGGTTCGTGCAAGGTGGCCGAGCGCGTCTACAAGTGCCCGATCCCGGGTTCGGCGACGCAGCCAGCGCAGTACATCTGCGGCGGCGACGTTTACTGCGTCAATGGCGACTGCGAGCCGATCGAACGCGAGGCCTCCGACGAGTTCAAGGATGCGGTCGTTGCGCTCAATGCCCTCGGCCAGGCAAATGCCGAGTTCGACGAAAGCACGCTGACCCTGTTCAAGGGCACCGCCGAGAGCTGCGCACACAAGGTCTTCGGGCTCGCCAATTGCTGTTCGGGCAAGGGCGTGCCGCTCCTCGTTCCGCTGCTGTGCAGCCCATCGGAGGTTCTGCTCGACCAGAAGGACGATGCCGGGCTCTGCCACAAGATCGGTACCTACTGCTCGTCGAGCTTCCTCGGCATCTGCCTTTCCAAGCGCGACGTCTATTGCTGCTTTCAGTCGAAGATCGGCCGGATCTTGCAGGAGCAGGGCCGCCCGCAGATCGGGAAGACCTGGGGCACGCCCAAGAAGCCGGTCTGCGACGGGTTCACCATCTTCGAGTTTCAGCAGCTCGACCTCTCGGCGATGGACTTCACCGAAATCTACTCCGAGTTCGTCGATGCGGCGAAGCTCCCCGACGAAGCCGCCGCCCTCGTCGAAATCCAGGCAAAGATCGAGGCCTACTATGCCGCGCACAAGCCCTGATCCCGGACGCAATCCCGTGCCCGAAGGCGGCGCGCGCGTGGTCGCGTTCGGTGCCTACGACGCGGCGCCCGACCTGTCCGTGCTCGAGTTCTGCGTCGGCATGGCGCTGGCCCGCAAAGGCCCGCTTACCGCACGCGGGATCGCCGCCGAGATCTCGACCTGGTTCGACCATCCGGTACGCGCGCGCAGCCTTAGCGCGCAGCTCGATGCCCTCGTGCGGCGCGGATGGGCGCGGCTCGAGGCCGGAACCTACACGATCGCCGATGCCGGAAGCGAAGCACTGTCCGGCTTCTACTGCGCGCTTGTACGCCTGCTCGATGGTGGCCGCCGGCTGCTCGACCTCGGCGTCTTCATGTCCCTGATCAAGGAATTCGAGAGGAGCGGATCATGATTCACCGCCAATCCATCGCCGTGCTTGTCACCGTCAGCCTGACGCTCGCCGGCACCGCGCCGCTGCTCGCCGCTGACGGCGATGGGGTAGAAGTCCGCCAGAGCGAGGACGCGCTCTACTGCAAGGAGCGCAAGCTCGGCACCTGGTTCTACTGCGAGAAGCCGAAGGAGGAGCCGCGCAAGAGCGCCGCCGCGCCGCCACCGGCGCGCGAGCGCTTGGCCGCGATCGGCACCCAGCTCGAAGAACTGAAAGCGCGTGCGATCCTCGAGCCGAGCCCGGAGAACGTCACCGCCTATGTCCGCTTCCAGCGCGAGCAGCTCGACCGCTCCTCGATGTTCGCCGACGTCTGGCAGCGCGCCCTGTGGCAGGACCCCGGGCTCGACTACACGCTGCAGCGCCCGGTCTCGACGCTCGGCAAGCGCGCCTGGATCGACGAGCGCAAGTCCGACCGTGACCGGGTGATGGCCACTCTCTCGCAGCGCTACGGGGTGTTCTACTTCTTCGCCTCGAGTTGCGGCGCCTGCGACATCTTCTCGCCGATTCTGAAGTCGGTCAGCGACAAGTACGGCCTCGCGGTGCTCGCGGTGTCGATGGATGGCGGCCCCTCGGCGAGCTTCCCCGGCTACATGGTCGACTCCGGCCAATACGAGAAGCTCGGCCTCGGCACCGACCGCCAGGTGCCCGCGCTGGTCCTGTTCGATTCCGTCACCAAGCAGCCGATGCCGATCGGCTACGGAATCCTCAGTCAGGACGAGATCATGGACCGCGTGTTCCAGCTGACGCAGGTCAAGGTGGGGAGCGACTACTGATGCGCGCCCGCAAACTCGCCGCACGGCTTCATGGGGCCTCGCGCCGCGCGCTTGGCGCCGTCCTCGGCGCTGCGGTTCTCCTTGCCTCGCCCAGTCCCGCATCCGCCGGGGTCGAAGGAGAGATGCAGAGCTTCATGTCCGACATGGGGGTCCAGGCCAATGTCACCGGCCCCAGCGCCTACCAGGGGCAGTCGGCGGGCTACTATTCGATGGGGTCGGTCTGGTCGCGCTTCCCGCAAAAGAACATCCAGCCCTTCAACCTGCAGTTGCCCCACGCGCGCGCCGGGTGCGGCGGCATCGACCTCTTCGCGGGCTCGTTCTCGTTCATCAACACCGCCGAACTCGTCGCGATGCTCAAAGCCACCGCCAACAACGCGCTCGGCTTTGCCTTCAAGCTCGCGATCGACACGATCTCGCCCGAGATCGGCAAGGTCATGGATGAGCTCGCCCAGAAGGTGCAGCAGATGAACCAGATGAACATCTCGTCCTGCGAGACCGCGCAGGCGCTGGTCGGCGGCCTCTGGCCCAAGAGCGATACGGCGAGTTCTGTGATCTGCGAGGCGATTGCCAACAGCCAGGGCGCAGTCTCCGACTGGGCCCGCGCGCGCCAGCAATGCAACAATGGCGGGCAGCGCGAGGCCTTGAAGAGCGCCAATTCCGATCCCGACATGAAGGAACAGGCCGGGATGCCCAACAATTACACCTGGGAGGCATTGGGCAAGAAATACGGCGGGTTCGATACCCAGTTCCGCGAGTTCCTGATGACGCTGGTCGGCACGGTGATCTATGATCCGCAAGGGTCCGGCGGCAAGCCGCGCGTACAGTTCATCGGCCCCGCCGACCCGGCGCTGATCAGCGCCATGCTCGACGGTACTTCAGCGACCCCGCACAAGTACTGGAGCTGCGGCGGCGACAGCACCAAGTGCATGGCGCCAAGCGAGATCGACATGGTGATCGGGCCCAATGCGGCGATCAAGGCGCGGGTGCGCACGCTGATCGAGAGCATGGCGCTGAAGGTCCGCGATCCCGGTGCATCGCTAACCCCAGCCGAGATCCAGCTGCTCGGCATGGCGAGCGTGCCGGTCTACAAGATCATCACGGTCAGCGCGGCGGCCGAATTCGGCATCTCTGCCCAGGAGATCAACGACCTTTCCGAAATCGTAGCGGTCGACCTCGTCACCACCATGACAATGCGGTTCATCGACATGGCGGTGAACGCGCGTTCGGACTTCAACGGGGCCGATGCGGATAGTTTGCGCGAATGGCGCGAGGGGCTTTACGAGACCCGGCGCAATTTCCTCGGGATCGCCGCGCGCACCTCGCAGCGTTTCGACCAGACCTTCGCGCTGATCCAGCGCACGCAGATGCTCGAAAAGACCCTGCGCACCCAGCTTAGCCCTCAGATGTCGGCCGCACTGCGCTTCTCGCGCACACTCGGCAGCCAGGTCCAGTAGAAGGCGAGGGGCGGCCATGCTCGAGGTCTTCACGGTCGGGGGCGGCGACTACCTCGTCAACACCTTCAACGCGATCGCCGCCTGGACCGGTTCGGGCGGGTTCAAGTCGCTGATCCGGGTCGTCATGGTGATGGGGCTGATCTACGCGCTCCTCATCACCGCGATGGACCTCGACTGGCGGGCCTGGTTTCGCTGGTTCATCCAGTCGACGCTGATCTACTCCGTGCTGATGGTCCCGACCGTCACGGTCAAGGTGACCGACCGGATGAACGCGGGCCTTGCGCCCGCGACAGTCGCCAACGTCCCGATCGGGCTTGCGGCGATGGCCTCGTTCACCAGTCAGGTCAGCGATTATCTCACCCGCACGGCCGAGACGGTTTTCGTCATGCCGGCCGGACTCAACTATTCGACCGGCGGCTTCGTTTACGGCGCGCGGATGTGGGACAAGGCGCGCGGGTTCGAGATCCGCGATCCGGTGTTCAAGGCCAACCTCGACGGCTACCTTAAGCAGTGCGCTTACTATGACATTCTCCTCGGCACGAAGAGCCTCAAGCTCTTGAGCGAAGCGCCCGATCTCTGGGCCGAGCTCGGGGTCAACGCCGCGACCAACCGCGGCATGAAGTACCTGACCGACACCGGCGCCGGCACCGTCGACATCGAGGGTAAGACCTGCGCCGAGGCCTGGACGCTGATCAACAACCAGTGGGACGCGCAGATCAACGCCTACGCGCTGCCGTTCGCGCATTCGATGTATCCCAAGCTCACCGAAGCCGCGGCAGGAACAAAGCTCGCCAATGACGTGCCGGTGGTCTCGCAATTGCTGACCGGGACGGCAATGACCCGCAACCAGTTCTTCAAGCAGAAGAGCATGGTCGATGCCTTCGAGGCGGCCCAGCTCGACTTCGGCAATGCCGACGCCGATTCCTTCGCGCTGCAGCGCGCCGACACCCAGACCCGCAACGCCATGACCACCGCAGCCGAGCAGGGGCTGATCTGGATACCGGTGCTCGGCGTGGTCCTGACCGTGGTGTTCTACGCCCTGTTCCCGATCGTCTTTCCGTTACTGCTGTTCCCGCGCACCGGGATCGCCACGCTGAAGGGCTACTTCTCGGGCTTCTTCTATCTTGCGGCCTGGGGACCGATCTACGTCCTCATCCACTCGTTCATAATGGACCGGCTCGCCTCCCAGACCGCAGCGGTCTCAGGCGGCAGCGTGAACCTCGCCAATTGGGCCGGGATCGATGCGGTCAACCAGGACGTCGCCACGATGGCGGGGTTCCTGATGCTGTCGGTGCCGATGCTGGCGCTGATGGTGATGCGCGGGACCATGTCGGTGGCGAACAACCTGGGCTCGATGCTGGCCCCGGTCCAGGCGGGTTCGGATGCGGCCGCACTCGAGCGGACCACCGGCAACTACGCCTATGGCGATGTCAGCTACGGCAATCTCAACAGCGAGAACCGCCAGACCTCGCAGTGGAATCAAGCACCGAACCTCCTGTCAGGCGCGGCACATTCGGGTTTCCGCGAGGCGGACGGGCGCATGTTCAACGAATATGGCTCGGGCCATTCGGTCATCGACACCAACGCCGCGATCTCGCAGCTGCCGTTCAAGCCGACGATGACGCGGGGCTATGCGACCGACCTCAGGTCGCAAGGCCAATGGTATTTGAGCGAGGCCGACAAGATCGAAAACGGCACCTCGAGCAGCTGGACCAGCTCGAAGGGACAGTTCGGTAGCGCTGTCACCGCCACCAGCGACGTCACGGGCGCCCGGCGAGAAAGCGGGTCGCGCGCCTCGGATACCCACAATGTCGGTGGCAACGTGGTCGTCGAAGGGGCGAAGGGCAGCTCGACCCGCGAGGTTACGAACAACGATCTTATTCTCCGCGAGGGCAATTCTCGAACCTCAGGTGACTTTGCGAGCCGCACATTTGGCTCATCAGCCAGCCTTACTGGCTCTGGAACGCTGGGAACGCCTGGCAAAGACATAGCGGGAAGTGGTGCTTCCGCTACGCTCCAAGGTTCCATTTTCGGGCGCAAGGAGGTTGGCGACGACGCTCGGGCCGGCACCGAGCGCTCAGCCACCAACCAGACAACGCGTGGCACCGACAAGTCAGACGAGACCAGCGACCGGGTGGTCGTCAGCGGTTCGAGTGGCGATATCCAGTCGTCCGGCACCTACAGCCAGAGCTCGGACTACACCGACCATAGCCGTTCGCACACCAGCACTGATGGCAACGACTGGCGCGTCGCCGAGGCCGAGGAACGCCGCGCGGCCGCTGCCCGCTATCGCGAGATCGGCAGCCGGATGATGTCGGAGGCGAGCTACGCCGAAAGCCACGGCTTCCAGATCTCGAGCGACATGTCGAACCTGATCCAGGACCGCTACGAAACGCTCCAACGCGAGCATCCCGAGTGGCACTTGCCCGATCTCTCCAACCCGCGGCTCGACTATCGCGATCTGACGCGCCGCGACCAGGCCATCACCTACATCATGGACGACCTGATGGGCGACTTGCGCGCGCACCGGATCAACGAGCTCAGCGACGTCGCCGGGATCGCAGGCAATGGATCGCTCGGCACCAATGCTGGTCTGGGCATGCCGCAAACGCCAGCATTGCCGACTTCACCCCGCGTAGAAGGGCTTGTGCCATCACCGCTGGAAGGAGGGACGCTGCTCGCCGTGCCAGACGGGCCGGTCGACGGCGCTGCCCTTGCGCGCAATCTCGGGATAAAGGTTAAACCTGGTGCACGGCTTGGCCATATGGATGGGGACCTGGTTCCGGCGATGGGTGCGGTTGCCGAAGAGGCCCGTTCACTTGGTCTGCCGACCCCCGTGGTCACCTCCGGCAATGACAGCACCCAGCACATGACCGGATCGGCCCACTATGACGATCGCGCGCTGGACTTCAGGGGAAACAACATCTCCGATGAACAGGGCGAGCGATGGGCCGCGCAGGTCCGGTCACGGCTTGGCGAGGGCTATGCCGTGCAGTTCGAGCGCTTCCCGGACAAGCCCGAGCGTGATCATCTCCATGTGGCTCGAAGGCGGACCTGACCATTAGCCAAGCAAATGTGTCTGCCACGCAAAAAAGCCGACAAATGCTGACATCAGCACCACCAAAATGACCCGGAAATACGGAATCCCGCCGTTCGCAGCCGCTGAGAATTTTGGAAAGGGCAGGCCCGTGACCGGATCACAATCCGCTCCACGACACGAGATCGGCATTCCATCAAGTCCGTAACGATTATGGTCCATCGAGGGTCTCCTCGCCCTGGCTATGATTACCCCAAACGGACTGGATTTTCAATCATGTGCCAGGAGCAGGTCGAGCCCTCCGCACAAGGCTAGAACCCCCTCTCCTCGCAGCGCCGCAGCGCTGGAAAGTCAGGTGCCTTTGCCCGGATAGCTCTCGATCCTTGCCGCGCCGGCGCGGCGGATTTGAGCGGCTGCTTCCTCGACGTGGAATGAGACCGCATCGCGTGCGCGCAGGGTGTCGCCCGCCTTCATGTAGGCGACCAGACGGTCGTGCTCGACCAAGGAACTACGCGCTTCGTCGAGCTGGAAGTAGTTGGCCCCGGCTATCCACACCGCCGGCGGGACCGTCTTTGCATAGGCGGCAAGCGCCGCCCGATTGCCACTGAGGCGAACCAGTTCAAGGTGCCACTGATAGTCGATGTAGGCCCCCTGGAGCAGGTTTACAGGGTCCAGATCGTCGAAGTCCTTGAGCGCTGAATTCAGAGCCTCGAGATGGCCGAAGTCCGCCTTGCCGTGCAGGCTCGCCACCTGCGCAGCAGCCAGTGCCTGGATTGCGCCGGCGAGCGCCAGATGCTCGACGATCCTGTCGATGGTCCAGTCGATGATGGTGTAGCGCCCGTGGTCGCGTGCGATGAGGCCAAGGTCGATCAGTTCCTGGGCCATCCGTTCGGCCTCGACTGGATCATTCCCCTGGAAGCCGGGAATGTCGCTCGCGCTGTCATGGCGGCGTCGTTTGCTGGGTTCGCGCAGCACGGCAAAGATCATCTGCGCCGGGCAGGCAATCGTTGTCATGGCTGGCAATTTTGCTTTTGCCATTGCTGCCCCAAAAACCCCGCGCGAAGACCAGGTGGGGATAATGCGAAGCCTCCGGATTCGGAAATCAAAACGGTATTGTGCTAGGAAGATCCAAACAATGCGGTGAGCCAGAACTCGCCCATGAGGGAGGTCGATTGACCAGAGCACAGTCCCTTTCTGAACTCATGTTCCTCGAAATCAGGTTCGGGGTGCTGTCTGCGCGCTATCTTCCGGGGCAGACGATCAGCAAGGCTGAGGTCGGCGAAGTCTATCAATGCCGCCCGGCGGCAGTCGCCGAAGTGCTGGGTGCGCTCGTCCACGAAGGCTACCTCACCCGCCAGGGCCGGAGCGAGTTTGCCGTGCGCACCTGGGGCCGCGAAGAGGTCGAGGATCTGTTCGAGCTGCGCGCCAATTTCGAAGGCTGGGCCGCTTTCCGGGCAGCCGAACGCGCCAGCGATGCCGAAATCTCGCTGCTTGTCGCACTGGCCGCAGAAGCCAGGGAAGCGACGCCTGACGACCCGGAGAGCCTGGAACGCGTGGTGATCGAGAACCTGCGGTTCCATGTGGAGGTCATGCGCATGTCGCGCATTCCGCAGATCCCCGACATGGCGCGCATGGTGCTCCCCAATGCGCTGCATCGCAGAATAGTCTGGTCGCAGCCCGCGGATGATGCCGAGCAGTCCTTCCGCATGCACCAGAAAATTGCGAGCGCGGTCGCCGAACGTTCAGCCTCAATGGCGCGGCTGCTGATGCGCGAGGACATCTACTCCTCGCGCGAGGCCGTACTCGCCGCGATCGAAGACCTTGCCGGACGTGAGGCAAGCGAGACTGTAACCATCGTCCGGTTCGCGCCGACCTTTGAGTTCGAGGGCCGGCTCTACGGCCAGGGATCGCGCGAGCCGGGCGCCGATGGCCGGACGATCCCGTTCGGTGTTCCGGCGGCGAAGCTCAAGCAGGGTTAGCTGGAGCCCGCATCGCCGGTTTCGTCGGGCAGATGAGCGCGATCGAGCACGAGCTGCTCGAGAACCTCCTGCATTATTGCCGATGCCTGATGGAGGCCGGCTGCATTGAGCACGTTGAGGAAGTCGCGGGCATCCGACGTGATCAGATCAAGTGTGCTTCGATCGATCAGCAGTCGCTGCATTCGCATCAAGCCTCCCCCGAAGCCCAAATCCGCGCAAACGATTGTTGAGTATTGGAAATCTGTCAATATTTCGGCAAGTTAAATTTGCCGAATAATAGCTCTGAAATGGCGCAAGTTAGGTAGGCGCCCCTATCGCAGAACACTTCGACTGCTCGAAATCACGGTGACTGCTGGTCATGAACCCCACTCGTCCTAACAATCGACGCACATAGAGTGTGGCTTGCTCGTGCGCGTCGGGCAACGAATACAATCAGTCCCCGCCCAGCACCGTACAGAACTCGACATCGATCCTGTCGGGCTGGACGATCTTGCCGCGCACGCTCACCTGACCCTGCAAGCCTTCCGGCACTGGCTCCTCGCCAAAATGGAGCCGCCAGGCGAGGCCTTCGGCATCGCGCAGGATCGGTCCTCGAGCGCCCGGCTCGATTGTTCCGATTATCGTGTTGGCTGTAAAGCGGACAGGGCGGTTCATTGGCAAGATTGGTTCGCAGTTGATGGGTGCGTGCCCGGAGCAATCCCAGGCGAGGCGGTCTTTAGCAGGAGACGAGGGGAATTCCCAATGACACCTCCTATCGATGTGCATTGCGGGCATCAGAGATAAAAACGCATCGAACCGACAGCGAAGAAGTCGTCAAGGACGGTCTCCGAGATCGTCATCAGCAACTTGAGTTCCTGGCAAGGGTGCAGCGACAGTTGCCGCGTGCGCTGCAATTCGAGCAGGTCGTAGATCAATACCGGATCGTCTGGCCGCACGACTATCGCACCGCACGGGTCATCGGACAGGTCAATGGCCCCAACTGACCCTTGGGGAATATCCCGGAATTTGTTGAAGTAGCGCTGCGTCGCGTGTCCGTTGCAAAGGTGAATTTCCCATACTTCGATCACGCAGGGACTCGCCTTGCTAATTTCGAGCCTGCCGCCGACGCCAAGGCTGATCCCTTCCGGCCCGGCAAAGTAGCTTAGTTGCCAGCGATCGACGGTGAGCTCGGCATCGTAGGACTGCCCCGTAGGCATAACGACGGCAGGTTCCCGGCATTGCTGCGATGCAACTGAATTCATGGAACAAGCTCCTTGTTCGAGAATGACGTTGAGAAAACGGCGCGGTCCGGTGGGAGGTGGCCCGGACCGCGCCGCACCCCGTCAGGCGTAGACCGCGTGCTCGACGCACTCGATGCAAGGCGCCTTGCGCTCTTCGCTGACGGAATGGTGATGGGCGCTCGCATCCTCCTCCGGGCAATCCGGGCAGAGGCCTTGCGCCTCATGCTGGGTGCGCGGCGAGGCGGCCTTGGCGTCCCCTTTGCGGGCTTCGAGCGCTTCGCGCAGTCGCGCGAGCTTCTGCCGGACCTGCTCGGTCATCGCTTCCCTATCACTCGCGCGCTGGGCGACAGCGGCGGGGACCGAGGCCGCGGCGGAATCGCGGGGGTTCGCCTCGGCGGCGAAGGCAGGGCTGGCTGTCGCGGCAAGCAGGGGCAGGACGAGGTAGAGGTAATGTCTCATTTTCAGTCTCCTTGGGTTTTTCAGAAAAAGCCGGTGCGGCGACCAAACGAGAGGTCGGCTTGCGATGAATCCCCGAGCGCCGACCGGCGCACGCTCAGGGTGACACCCCGCTTGCCGCGAGCGCGGAAGTGGAGATCGGTGGGATCGATGTTGTTGCGCTCGGCCCAGTCCTGCGCGTCGCGCTCGCTGGCAAAGTCGCCGATTTCGTCGTGCTCGTAGGCCATGGGTCAGTTTCCAGGATAGACGGATGGGGGAGGGGCGCCCTCGGCGAGCAGGGCAACCGCGGTTGCCGCCAGTGCGACGGCGACCATCGCGGCCACGACGAGGCCGCGCGCCACAGGCTCGGGCAGGACGAAAACCAGCACCGCGAGCCAGACCAGCGTCTGATGAGCGCGGTCGAACACGCGGGCAGCGGCGTTGGCAGACAAGGCGAACCGCCCGCTCACAGGTCCAGCCCCAGAGTCTTTTCCGGCCGCAACTGCTTCGCCGGCGCCTCTGGCACCTTGCCGAGCACCGCGTCGAGCTTGGCCTTGAGCTCCGGGCTCATCCTGAGTTCGGGCACTTGCCGGGTATCGATTGGATTTCCGAGACGCGGCTCAACCTCGACCTTGCCGGTGACTTCGAGCGCGGAGGTCTTGTTGCCGGGCGTGCGGTCGAGTTGCTGCTTGAGACCTTCAAGGTTGTTGGTGACGACCACCATGTCGTCAGTGGCGCGGGTGTTGAGGACGTTCTGGGTGCGCTGGGTGGCGAGATTGCGCTGCGAGGAGGAAATCACCTCGATCGCTTGCGCCTTGGTCATGCCCTGCGCCATGTGGGCATTGAGGGCATAGCCAAGATCGAGCCGGCGCAGCATCGGGTCGTCGGGGGCGAGGACCAGCTGCCGCTTGTCGGCGAGTTCGACGCGGATGCCTTCCGCGCGCGCCTCGAGCACTGTGGCATAGGTCGACTTGGCAATGTCGCGGCCAGCGTCCTTGTCGCGCCAGAACACGGTCTCGCCGTCGTGGACCTTGATCTGTTTTTGCTCGTAGAGCCCGAGCCGGTCGAAGCGGTGATCGGGATTGATCCGGTCGGGATCGATGACCTTGCGCTTGGCGTCGCGCTCGAGCACGACCTTGCCGTCCTTGCGCACCTCGGCGACCTGATACTCACCGCGCGTGAGGCCAATCTCGCGCACGTCCATCCGCGCCTCGAGCACCTGGCCGACGCGGTAGGTCGAAGAAAAGCGCAGCTCCTCGCGCGTGGCGTTGGCGCTCTGCAGGGTGGTGAGGCCAACGCCGGGGCCGCTCAGTGTTCCTTCCTTCAGAAGCCCTGCCTGAACCCGCGCGTTGATCTCGGCGCGGTCATCGCGCCCGGCGGTGAAGATCGCGGTCGCCTCGCGCTTTTCGGGCGTCAGCGACAACCACAGGTCCGCGGCGCGCGCGACATGGTCCGGGCCTGCCTCGATCACGCGCCCGTGCGCAGCGAGGAGATCGAGCGCGAGGCTGGCGTGACCCTCGTTCGAGAGGCCTGCAACCGCGAGGAGGAGCGGCGAATTCTTCTGACGGATGTTCTCGTCCATCCGCACGGTCGCCTGGCCAGAAGCCTGGGAGACCGCGAACATCTTGCCCTGTTCGATCGCCGACAATTGCTGGCGGTCGCCCATGAACGGGGCTTTGGCGAGATCGAGCTGGTCGGCGAGTGTGACCAGGCGCAGCATGTCGCGCGATGAGACCATCGAGCTTTCGTCAGTGATGATGACGGTGTTGGCGAGCGTGGCCTTAGCCGCCTCGAACCGTTCGCCCGAACTTGCGGCGGCCGAGGCATAAGTATTGAGGAACCGGGCGATGGTGTAGGCCTCGATCCCCGCCTCGCGCATCTGGTCAGCCGACATGCCCTGACCGCCGCCGCCGCGCAGATCCGCGACCATCTTGTTCTGGAAGGCGAGCCCGACGAGCTTGACGCCCTCGGCGCTCAGCACCTTGTCGAGCGCTCCGAGCAGGGTCGATTTGCCCGCACCGGCAACGCCCTGGACATTGAGGAAGCGGTCCTGCCCGGAGAGGATCGCGACCCCGGCTGCCAGCTGGCCTTCGTTGAGCTGCCAAGTATCGACGCCGGCGCGTTCACGGCCAAGCTCGCGCGCCGCTTCCTGGAGACGCGCCATGGCGGCCTCGGGCGGCATGAACGCGCGGCCCTGGCCGGCCCCGCCATCGATGCCATCGAGGATCTGCTGCTCGAGTCTGAGCGCCGCTGGCGTCGTCACGAGATCGAAGTGCCCGTCGAGCCGGTCGGACTTGCCCGGAATGAGATGCCCTTCGCGGATAAGCTGGCCGATCCGCTCTACCACCGCGCCGCCCTCAAGGCCCTTGATCTGGAACCCCAGCGCGCTCGCGAGAATGGCTGACGGCGAGAAGGCAGCTTCACGTTCGGAGAGGTGGCGGATCGCCGAGGCAGTCGCGTGCTGCGCCTTGATCATCTCGGCAGGCAGGAACAGCGCGGCCGCGCCGCTCACCGCAAGCGGGCTTGGCGCGCGCAACGCCGCATTGATCCGGGTCGCGACCTCTCCGATCGCTGCTGTCGCGCTCTCACGGAATGTCGGCCGGGCTTCGATCTCGGCGCGGGCCTTGGCTTCTGCAACCAGCGCATTGCCGTCGAAGCCAAGCTCGGCCGCGCGTTGCTGCCAGCCCTCGACGAGCGCGCCTCGATCCTCGACCGCGAGCTTGGGATCGCGGGTATAGAGCGTGATCTGCTTCTTGGTTTCGAGGCGGGTCGCGCCGACCTCCGCAATCTTCGCCTCGATCTCGGTGGTGCGGGTCGAGAAGGCTTTGATCACCTCGGTGGGCACGCCCTTGATCTCGAACGAGCCGTGCTTGCCGGCAGCCTCGGTTTCGTAGCCGAGCTTCTGCAACTGGGCACGGAATGCGGCGTGGTAGAACTGGCCGATCGTGGTGTTGTTCTTCCAGATCTCGCCGTTCCACAGCGCCTTCCAGGTCCCCTTGGGATCTCGGGTCAGGTTGGCAACGACGGCGTGAATATGCCCTTGCGGATCGAGCGCGCGGCTCGTGTCGTGGGCGAACAGGGCATAGACGAGGTTGCCGGTCTTCTGCGGCTCGCCGCTGCGGCTGCGCTCATAGTTGCGGCTCTCGGCGAACTGCTTTTCGACCAATTGCGACATGGTCGATTTGACCGCCGCCATGTGCGCATCGAGGATGCGCCGATCGCCGCTGACCAGGGCCAGGATCGAAGCGGACTTGGGCATCGAGAAGGTGAGGTCGAGACCCAAGCGACGGCCTTCGACCTGCCCAACCATCTCGCCGTCGGGCAACTTGCCATTTAGGATGCCCTCGAACTGATCGCGCTCGACTTGCCCCTCGAGCCCGAGTGCGCGCGCACCTTCGCCGCCCCAGACCCCAGCTTCCGCGTGTTCATCGGCCGTGTAGTAGTTGTCGTTGGCGAAGTAGTCGGCTGCGCCGCTTGATGACCGGACTGATGCGATGGAATGCACGGCCTAGAGCTCCGGTCCGTCGTCACGGGAATGCGAAGGGTCCTCGATCCCCTTGGCGGCCTTCGTCCCGCGCTCGGATTCCTTGTCGGGGAGGGCGGGGTCATTGAGTTCGCGGGACCCAAGAGTGCGCTGCGCGGCAGGCTTGGACGCGGAACTCTTTTCAGCCTTCTGAGTCGGATCCTGCTCGCGGCCACTGGTGCGTTCGCTCTGCGGCGTTTGCTCCAAGCGAAACGCCATTTGCTTGCCGACACTCGGATCGGGCGTCGTCCCGTCGGGCAGGTTTTCGGGCACGACACCTTCGCCATCGAGCGCGGCTGACGGCGATGTTTCGGGATCGCGGACGAGATCGTCGCCGCGCGGCTCAAGCTCGGGCTCGCCGCTGCGGTCCCGGCCGCCGGTTTCGGCCTCGCCGCCCTCGTCCTTGGGCATGGCGATGAACTCGAGCGGCTCGACATTCTCGCGCAGGACATAGCCTTCGGCGACCTTGGGATAGTCCTTGTAGGTGAGCTTGATCCGGGCCGCGTCGAAGCCTTCGGGAAACACCAGGAATCCGCGGAGTGAAGGCAGGCGCATGATGTCGTCGGGGATCACCAGCGGCTGCACTTCGGAGCGCGGCGTGATCGTCGCGGCGTCGCGGATGTTCGAATAACCGTAGCTATAGGCCTCATCCATCATCCGCACTTCGCGGTGGCCGATATAGTCCGAGCAGTGCTCGGCCGTATCGCGATCGGCAGCCGCCAGGATGAGCTTGGTGCGTGCGAGCGACGCGAGGTTCTGCGCGCCATCCTTGCCATAGGTTTCGGCGAGCTTGGCGAAGGAATGGATGCCGAGAACAAAGGCCCCGCCAAAGCCGCGCGCGGTCTGCAGCCCATCTTCGATCGCGGGCAGGCGGTGCAGCGCATGGACCTCGTCGAAAAAGAACCAGGTGCGCAAGGAACGGGTGCGCGGCAGCCGCATCAGGGTGTGGACGGCAAGGTTCATCCATAGCGACAACAGGGCGCGGTTGAGCACCAGCTCGTTGTGCGAGGAGGTGATGAACAGGATCGAGCCGGGCTTGTCCTGATGGCGGATCCAGTCGCAAATCGAGAAGGGCTCCTTCCCTTCGGGCAGGAACAGCAGTGCCTGCGCATTGGTGTTGAGCACCGCGCGCACGGACTCGGCCATGCGCGCCGCGACAGGGGCAGTCAGCGGTTCGGCGATGGTGTGCTTGAGAAGCTCGTGAACCTCCTCGAGGTCGGCCATCATCAGCTGGCTGGCGAGCGCCTGGTTGGTCGCCTGACCCTTCTTGATGAGCTTCATGCAGGTCTGGACGAACAGGGTGCGCGCGCCGAGCATCCAGAACGGGTCCTGGCCGCCGCCATCGGTCGGCAGGATGGCCGAGGCGATCGCGGTGAAATCGGCGTGGTTCTTGCCCTCGTCGAACAGCGACCAGCTCGGGCAGCGCTCGTCCATCGGGTTGAGGATGGTGTCGGTTTCGGGGTTGTAGAACGCCTCGACGTAGGCCCCGGCGAGGTCGAACACGACGGCCCGGTCCTGGCGAGTTCGCATCTGCGCGATCATGTCCCGCATCTGCGTGGTCTTGCCGGTCCCGGTCGACCCGATCATGATCGTGTGAGCCTGTTCGCTCCGCCACGGAAACGACACACCGGCGATGTTGTAGACGTGGTGGACGCCGGCTGCCTTGCGCTCGGCGAAGCTCATTTTCAGGACATCGCCCATGGTCTTGCCTGGCATCCGTTCGGCAATCTCCTGAGCAAGCGCCGCGCTATTGTGCTGGTTGATCACGGCGGCGAGTTCGGCGGCATCGACCAGCATCGCACCCCGCTGGTGACGCTCCTCGAGGATCGCCTTGCCGCGCCGGCGCGAGAGGTCGATGAACCAGACCGAGAGCGGCACCGCGACGAACAGCGAGATGAACAGCGAGCCCCAGATCGCCCGCATCAGCTTGTTCCACGCGATGACGACATCGGGGTGGCTGGCGATCATTGAAACTGGCGCCGGAATCACGCGGCCGGAGGGCAGGGTAAGATTGAGGATCTTGCGCGGATTGAACTCCATGAAGCCCCACCCGGCGGCATAGATCCGCATCAGGATCATCTGAACTTCGTGCTCGTGAAGCAGCAGCGCAAGGACAATCGAGAGCGCCAGCAGAAACGTGAAGAACCACACCAGCAGCGGCATTTTCGCCGAGGAAAACCACATGAGGAATTCATGCGTGATGAGCTGCGATCCGCGGGTGAAGTTCCCCGCATTGCGCGGCATGTTTCCGCGCGCCGAATGGTGCTTGAGTTGCCCCGGACGGGCCTGATCGGACCAGGTGTCAGGACGCCGCATAGAGTGCCTCCACGCGGCGGTCGGCTTCGGCCATCAGGGCCTCGTGCGCGTCGGGAAACTGGCGCTGGATCAGGAGATCGATTCCGAGGAACAGATACTCAGACGAGAACTGCCGTCGCCGCTCGGTTTCGGTGCTGCCGGCGAAGGTCGCGAGGTAGAGAGTGAGCGCATCGCGCAGGATGATCGAAGGCGTCAGGCCGCGCGCCGCCTGTACCTGTTCCACGCCATTTGCGAGTTCGCGCGGTAGCCGAACCGTCAGCCGGACTTCATCTGCCATGACCAGACCCTCATCAGGGCCTGGTGGGAATTGCGCGGTACTCTTTTAGGCGAGGCGAGCGCTTCTGGCAATCGTGACGCGCGCCGGGGCGGCTGTCCGACCCTGTCCGACACGAAAACGGCGGAGGTCTGCGAGCTTGCGAGACTGTCGGACCCAGTCGGACAATTCCCGCCAATTACAACCCACGCATTTCCGCCATTTTTCCTACGGCCCTGCCGTGTACGGTCTGCACACTTCCCCCTTGATCCCATGCCTGTCGATCTTTGCGGGGTTCTTGATCTTTCAGAATCGCGGAACGGGCTTTCCAGAGCGGTTCAAGTGGCCTGCAATTGGCGTGCTATACTTCTTGCCATGCGGATTTTTCTTGCAACGCCTTGGCGTGAGGACTTGCCAAGTGCGCGCGCTGCTGGAATCGATGCAGGCGGGAGGTTTCAGCGCCAACCCAAGAGGTATCATCATGGCCAGGAAAGGAAGTCTTGAAGCCGAGCGAGCAGCAATCGCAAGGGAGCGGGGCGCGCTCGAAGCGCGCGAAGCGAAACTGCGGGAAAACGAGCAGGCCGCCATGGCCGAGGTGCTGAAGAAATCGGCGCTCGGCAAGGCACCATTCGAGAGGGTCGAAGGCTTCTTCGCCGCTCTCGGCAAGCTCGGGCTCGACGAAGCGGAAAAGCGACTTCGGATCAGCTGAAACCGGCCTTGCAAAAGGCCAGCGCAGCCGGGGTTCGATGCCCCGGCTGTGCTTTATCCAGACACGCAAAAAAGGGGCCGGAGAGCCCCTCTTCGGAGCCCTCCGGCTGTGGGATCGTTGCCATGTCAGAACGGGCAGTCGGCGTCCCATTCGGGATCCATCACCACGCTCATGAAGCTTGCGGCTCGGGCGATGTTCGCCTCGTCGAAGTCGTCGGCCATCATGCCGGGGACGGAATGGACGATCCGGTCGATCAGGTCCTGGGGCAGGGCGTTGTAGTCGCCTTCGTCGATGGCGAGGAAGCAGCCGAACTCGTCCTCGATGACGTGCTGGTCGAAGAAGCTGTGCTGGGCGCGAATGGTGGCGGCGCGCACGGCGGCGTCATAGCTGATCGGATCGAAAGCCGGGATGTCGAGGGTTTTGGTAAGCGCGTTCATGTGAGCCTCCTGTCAAAGGAATTGAAGAGGTCTCCTCGGGGATGGCCGAGCTTGGTCCGGGTCAGGAACGGGCCGCCCGCGGCCCGCCGCGCAGCGGGGGTGGGGGAGCCGATTTTTTTGGCCCGCAGGGGCGGAAAAATTGGGGGAACCGCCCTTCTTGACGCGGGCCAATGGCGGCCATCATGCTTGGAATTCTGCTAGAGTGTTTAACCCTGTTGGTCAGCATCCCGGTGGCCCCATGAACTTGTCCTGCCTGCCCGGCCGATGCGAAGGCTTCGCGCGCCCCGCCAGCAGGCCGCCAGGCCGTCACTGGCGAGGGCTAGAAGCGAGCGAGCCGGGCCGTGCTGGTGCGCGTTCCGAGCGACAAAAATGAAGGGCATCCGGCGGTGAGACCGGACACCCTTCGGATTGATTGGGATTGATGCGGCCCCGTTCAGAACGGCGGGAGTTCGTCGCCATTCACGGTACGCTTCATCGCCGGACGGTCGGCTTGTGCCGGGGCCTTGGTCCGCGCCGCCGGAGCCTCGTTCTGGACCGAAGCATCGCGGACGATGTGAAGCGGAATGCGCGCCTCACGCAGCCGATCGGCGAGGTTCGCCTGGATGCCGCCGCCGCTGCACACCACCGCCTCGACCGGCTTGAAGGCGAGCATGCGCGCATTGCGCTGATAGGGTGCCGAAGGTCCCCGTGAGGTGTCGGGCTTGCACAGGATCACCGGCACATTGTGACGCGAGGCCCATGCGGCGGCGATCACGTCCGCGCCCTTGTTCTGCGCCGTCGTTGCCAGCGCCATCGAGGGCACCCGGGCAAGGATCGAATCGAGGTAGTCTTCCACCAGCGCGATGTCGGTGAACTGTTGTCCGCCCGAGAACACCACGACCGGTCCTGAAGGGGCGAACTGCTCGCGCCGCTGCGCCTTCTGTGCCGCGAGATAATCACGCGCCTCGATCATCGAGGCGTTGGTCTTGGACGAGACCCGCGAGCCGCGCACCGGCGAGAAGGGTCGGCCGGTTTCGACAAGGTAGATGCGGGCGGCATGATCGCGCATGCACTCCATCGCATCGCGGCATTCGGCGAGGCTGCGGGCCTGCATGGTGAGGTCCTCGAGATCGGTCGCATAGACCTCGCTCGGATCGTACTCGCGCAGCTTCTCCTGCAGCCGGTTGGCACAAGCATCCTCGCGGTCATCGAGGCGCTTCGCCACAACATGGAAGCTGTTGGCGATGCCCCAGGCGACCTCGCTGGCGAAGTCTTCCATCCGGGTGTCGCGGAACAGGTCGAAGACCGTTGCCAGCATCATCTCGATCGCCGCTTGCGCCACCTCGGGGTCGGGCATTTCGCTGCTGCTCGGTTCGTGCTCGATCGAGAGCTTGGCCATTTCGGTCTGCTCCATGAATGCCCGGGCGTAGTCGGGCGTCGCGACTTCACGCGCATAGTGTTCGGCAAGGTCAGCGAAGTTCGAGAAACGGTCCGTCATGATAACCTCCAAAAGGAATTGTCTCTCATCGGACTGATGAAAGATGCCCATCGGAGGGACGCCGGAGTCAGGCAGTCAGGGACGGCGGCGCGCACGCGCTGCCGCCGCGAACAGCGGGCGCGGGGGGAGCCGATTTTTTGAACCAAGGCGTAGCCGCAGGGGCGACAAAATCGGGGGGCACCCGCGATCCTTGACGGCCGCCAATCTCCCAGGCGTCATGCTATGGCGATGCTGATTTCGCTCAGCCACCGAGATGAGAGAGAGATTGCGGTTTTGCCCCCGAACCCCCCAAGCTGCCAAGGTGGGGGCGTTCGGGGTTAACCGCAAAACGCCATGTCCTCTGCGCCCCGCACATCGCCAGCACGCAGTAGAATTCAGTCTGGAAGCGGGGCGCCCTGGATGCGCCGTCCTCGGCGCGGCCAGCATCAAAGGCGGACCCCTTGCCGGAGACAGTCAGTCGGCCCGTGGCCCGGTGCATCGCACGGGCTCGGGACGGCGACGGAGGCGAAGGCGAGAGTGCCGGCGGCCCAATGCGGAGGAACGTCGCACCCGCAGGAGCGCAGCCCGCAAGGGCGCGCGGGACCGAGTGCGACAATCTTGACGGGGCCGCTCATTATGCTCGGACCGGCTGTGTTTGGTGCCCCGCCGATCATCGTCATCAATGAACGGTGAAATCGACGATGCTCATGATCGGCAGGCCTGCGGCGACCATGAGTTTCACGGAGCCTTAAATCGCGAAAATTCGCACTCCCGGCGTCTTAAGGCGCGTTTTTTCGCATGATTGAGGGCTTAATATGCAAAAATTCAGGGAGCCCAGCAGTCGACCGGCAAAGCGAGTGGGCTCCAAGCGCCCCGTTTCCCATGGAAAAGGCTTGTTAGAAATATGCGGGCTGTTTTCTAACTCAGGGTTCCGCCACGCACTCGTCGCAATTGCCTTATATATAGCGCAATAGCCTTGCAAATTTCAGAAATGCCCAATATATGACGCAATATGCTCGATTTGGCGACCCTTGGACAGCTGATCGCACAACACCGAAGCGCACGGCGGCTGACACAAGCTGAGCTCGCGCGTCGCGCGCGCATTGGCCGCTCAACGTTGGACGCACTTGAGAACGGTCGCGCCACCGAATTGGGTTTCGGCAAGATCAGCCGCATTCTGGCATCGATCGGACTTACCCTCAAGGTGACCGAAGCCAATCGCGGTCGCCCGACACTCGAAGATCTCCTCGCCGAACGTGATGAGCAGCCATGACGATCAAGGTCTGGACAGACGGAAAGCCCGCAGGCCTGCTCGGAACGAATGGCCGCAGGGGTACTGCTTTTGCCTACGCTCAAGAGGCGCTGCCCGAAGACGCCGTCTCACTGACGATGCCTGTACGGCTCGCGTCATGGGATACCGACTTCGGGCTCGCGCCGATCTTTGAGATGAACCTGCCGGAAGGCGCATTGCGTGAGCGGCTGCGCATGGCTTTCGCCAAGGCGACGGGCACCTTCGACGATCTTGACCTTCTTGCAATCGTCGGCCGATCGCAGGTTGGGCGTCTGCGCTATACCGACGAGGAGGCAACACTCGACCAGACAGTGCCGTTCCAATCGGTCGACGAGCTGCTGGCAAGTCGGCGCGACGGCAGCCTGTTCCAATACCTGTTGGAGCGGTTCGCCGCATTTTCCGGCGTCAGCGGTGTTCAGCCCAAGCTACTCATCCGGGACGATGCGGCGTGGGGTGAGCCTGGACAAGCGAGCGAGCGCACGAGCATCCAGGGCGCGACGCATATCGTCAAATTCTGGGAGGATCAGTATCCGCAGCTCGCGGCAAATGAGTTCTTCTGCCTTCGTGCAGCGGAACGAGCTGGCTTGCCCGTCCCGCGCTATCAACTGTCTGAGGATGCACGCGCGCTTGTTATCGATCGGTTCGATCTGCGCAGCGACGGTCGATATCGCGGGTTCGAGGATTTCTGTGTGCTCAACGCCCGCCGGACAGCGGACAAATACCACGGCTCTTACGAAACCGCTGTGCTCAAGCGCTTCCGCGAATTCGCTTCACCCGATCAGGTGGCAAGCGGTTCGGAAGCGATCTTCCGAATGCTTGGCCTGAATGCAGCGCTGCGCAATGGCGATGCGCACCTCAAGAACTTCGGGATTGTCTATGACGATATCGAAGGCGAGGTTGCATTGGCACCAGCCTACGACATCGTGACCACAACCGCCTATATCCATGCCGATCAGATGGCGCTTACGCTTGATGGCTCGACGCGCTGGCCTACCGCCAAACAACTTTACGCGTTCGGGACGAGTAGACAGATCGGATCGCCTGCGGCGATCAACGGGATGCTTGAAGCAATTGCCGAAGCTGTCGTCGAAACAATGGACGAGATGCGGCAGTACATGCGCGATCATTCCGAGTTCGAAGAGATCGGGACGCGCATGCTCGCGCAGTGGGATGAAGGTGTTCGCACCAGCCTAAGAGGTTAGAGGCCACGCGAATGGAATTCGACGATCAGATGCGGCGCTTCTTCGGGACCGATGATCTCGGAGCGGTTTCGCCCGAAGCGATGGCCAGCGGCATCGAGCGGATGCAGGTCGAGTTCGGCCTCGAGACCGACAAGGGCCGCAAGTTCGCCATGTGGTCGCTGCTCTACATGCTGGGCTCGGCGCCCGACCTCGATGTTGCCTTCAAGGACGAGCGCGACCGCGAGGCGGCGCGCACGTTCATGGACCTGCTCGATCAGGCGAATGCCGCCGAAGGGGCTGACAGGACGGCGTGAAAGTCAGCTTTGAGGCAGGTTTACCCTGCATTTGCCCTATTCCATATTTTGCAGGGTAAATTCATCACGGCCCGTCCAAGCATGGTCCGACATGGTCGCCCGTGATCGTGGTTCGCTGTTACAAATCCTCTATCTCGATGCGTTTCGATCAGAGGTTTTGTAACACCTCGCACAAGGCATCTCCTGCCGTAAGACTGGTAACGTCGCAGGCAGGTGACGTCGGCATGGCCATTCGGCTTGCACGCCTTCACAGCCGGTCGAACACCGATCCCATACGCGGCGAAAACAGCCGCTCGTAGGTTTTCAGGAGGTGCGTGTCGGTCATCGCAGCGACGTAGTCGCAGAGGGCCCGGAGGCCGCCGTCTGCAGTCTCGTATTTCGCTAATTCCTCTCTTGGGAGCAGGCGCTGTGGGTCCGCCTGCATCGCCTCGAACACTGCAACAACCATCCCCTGGCCCTTGAACTCCAGGTGCTGGACAGCGGGCGAGGTAATGACTTCGCGCACGACGAAGTCTTGAAGCACGTCGAGGAACTCGCGCTGGGGCGAAGCCACGCGCACACCCCAGCGCAGAAACGGCTCGGCAAACCCGGGGCGCTCGACGAACTCGACCGCAGTCAGGAAATGATGGACGAGGCGGCCGATGAAGCGCTTGCGCGAAGCGGCGCCGCCAAACAGGCCATCGATCATCTGGGTGAAGACATCGTTCTCGCTCTCGCCAGGGTACTTTGCCTTCAGCGCATCGAGAAACGAAGGGCACCTGTCCTGCAAGGCGGTAGCGAAGCTATCCTTGGTGACGAGATCGAGCGCGATCGCGTCCTCAAGATCATGCACGCCGTAGGCAATGTCATCCGCCGCATCCATGATCGAGCAATCGAGCGCCTTGTGGAGGGGCTTGCCGTGCTTGCCGTCTTGCGGCGCGAAGGCTTGGAAGGCTTCGCAGTCAGCGGATGACAAGGGCGCAAGGACCCAGTCGACGACGTCCTGTTCGCTGTCCAGATAGCACTTGGGTGGCTTGCTGGCGCGGCCATCGAGGATCTTGATCGTCGTCGGGCCACTGAGCAGGGCAGGGACAAGCGCAGGGTTGGCAATCCGGCTAAAGGGGACGGGGTACTTCAGAACCCCGAGCATTGTGCGGCGCGACAGGTTCGCGCCTGCCCCGGCCGAGAAGTTCTCAAGCCGGGCGAGAATCCGGAGTGTCTGGCCGTTTCCCTCGAAGCCGCCGGCGCCGCGCATGCAATAATTGAGTGCGATTTCGCCGCCGTGCCCGAAAGGCGGGTGCCCGAAATCGTGCGTGCAGCCAATCGAATGGATCGTGCCGCGATCGGGCAGAAGGGGCGTGGCCGGATGGCGCGGAAAGGACTTCTCAAGCTGGCGCGTGATGCCGCCCGCGATCTGGGCAACCTCGAGCGAGTGCGTGAGCCGGGTCCGGTAGAAGTCGCTGTCGCCAAGGTTGAGGATCTGGGTCTTGCCCTGGAGCCGCCGGAACGAGGCGGAATGAATGACGCGCGCGTAGTCGATATCGCCATCGTCGCGCGCATCCTCGCTTTGCGGCGTCCAACCCTCGCGGCGGGCAGACCAGTCCCCTGAAACCGCCATGGCTTAGCGGATCACGGAAACGGTAACACCGGCGGCATCGGCCACGGTGCGCCACTGCTTATCCGCGGTCAGGGCAGGAAGGCCATCGCGGCGGGCGAGCGCAAGGCAGAACCGGTCGCCGAGCGACAGGCCGACTTCGGCCGTCGCGGCGCGCAAGCTCCCGGCAATCGTGGCAAGGCCGTGGTCCGCATCGACGATGGCCATCGGCAGGGGCTTCAGCATCGCATCGACTTCGCCAGCTGGCATACCGGCATGGATGAAGTGACTGACGACCTCGGCAAAGTTGACGCTGCTCATGCGGGCATCCGCGATGGCATCGGCAACCTTGTCCGCGCCGGGCTCGTCCCGGAGCAAGGCAAGGAGCGCGGAAGCATCGAGCACCACTTCGCTCATTCGCCGGATTCCTCACGGCGGCGGGCAAGGAAGGCATCGACCGAGGCCTCGGGCTTCCCGCCCGTGTACTTTTTCGCGAGCGCCTGCGCGTGAGCGATCGATTGGGCGACAGTCCGCAGGATGACGCCGTCCTCGGTTTCTTCGACCAGCAAGGCGCCGCCACCGGCCAGGCCGAGCCGCTTGCGTATATCGGCAGGCAGGCTCATCCGGCCGTTAGGCGTGATCGTCACTTGAACCGTCATGGCAGGGCTCCAGGTCGCCCGAATGGATCTCTGGAGAGACCCATGTAAGGGCATGATTTGAAGCCTATGCCACAAAAACGCAAATGTGTCACGTGCGCCGTTTCGTGGCACAATCGGTCAGATTGATAATATTTCTTATGTTAAATCAATGGCTTAGGTGATGGTTTAGCAATCCGAACAAAACACGGACCCGATCAGGCATTCGGCCACGATGACTGGTCACGCGGGAGGCGCTGATTGTCATCGACCACTTGCAGGCGATGCGGCGGGCTTCGGCTCCACGACCACAGCACGAGATTGCGGTCCTGTGGCGTGGCGCGCGAGGCAAAGCTCGGCACGATCACACCGGCGCAGCCGCCATCGATCAGCCGGTCGGCCAGCTCCCAGGTCGGAACCGGCTTGCGCTCGCCGGCAAGCCGTTCCCAGGCGCAACCGAGCTGCGTCAGGTTGACCTCGACCGCTTCGCGCGTGTCGAGATCGGTCAGATCGAGAATGTCGGAAAGCTCTGCGCGGTAGCTGCAGATCGTGAGCGGCTGCGCCTTGAACGCAAAGCCCTGTTGCGCCTCCAGCCAGGCGGTTTCGAGGCTCAGCGCGGCATAGAAGCAAGGCATGCCGACGCGGTTGAAGCGGCCGCCGTGGATCCGCGCACCTTCGCCCGATTCCGGATCATAGGCCCAGGCCGGATGATGCGCGCGGTAAACCACCCCGTCGAAGCGGCTCAAAGGTAGAGTTACGCTCAAGATCCCGTCCGGAGATCAGGCAAAGCCGCCGGCGGCAATCCGGCCAAGATAGGTGCGGACCTTCTCGCCCAGACCCTGGCGCACGAGCTCTTCCGCCGTCGCGTCGCCGAACGACGGCAGCGGCTGCGACCGGTACCAGGCATAGGCGGCAAGCTCGCTGCCCGCCCAGGGAATGACCCGGTTGATGATCTCGCTCATTTCGCGAAGGCGCGCCTGGGTGACCACGCTGTTGCTACGCGCGGCTTTCGACACCGCATCGCGCGACAATCCGGCGGCCAGCGCCAGTTCCGATTTGGTGATATGAAGGGCCGCCGAGAGGCGATCGACCGAGACGCCCTTCTCGCCGGAAACTTCGCTCAGGAATGCCGCGCTTGCCATCTGCCTCACCATATGCCGAGATGCGGGGCATTATATGCGGCATCTGCGGCACAAAGTCAAGCTGAGCCAGCAACGCCGCAAGCAGCTCAGCCGAACGCGACCCCAAGCTTCTTGCGCTTCACCGGCACTAGCGCAGCCATGGCCTGGGCCTTCGGAGTCTGTCCGGGCTTGCGGCCAAGACCAATCCGGACCGCCAGTTCCTTGCGCTTCGCGGCATAGTCGGGCGCGACCATCGGATAATCGGCCGGAAGGTTCCAGCGCGCGCGGTACTCGGCGGGCGTCATGCCATGCTCGGTGCCAAGGTGGCGCTTGAGCATCTTCATCTTTGCGCCGCAGTCGAGACAAGTCACAGCGTCGGGCTTGATCGACGCGCGGACCGAGACTGCGGGGGTGAGCTTCTCGTCGATCGGCTCTGGTGCCTGTCCCAGCGCGGCCAGCGACGCATAGACCGCCTGGATTAGGTCTGGCAGATCATTGGCCGAGACCGAATTGTTGCTGACATGGGCGGAGACGATGTCGGCAACGTGGTCCAGCAGGGTTTCATCGGCCATGATCGTCACGCTTCCTCGAATTGATGATGCCGGACCCTATGGGGCGTCGCGAGGAATTGCCAGTTCATGGGCGCGCATTCGCGGGCGCCATGAACAAAAAAATGGGGCCGACATTGCTGCCGGCCCCGTGAAAGTCTTGGGAGAGGATGCCTGAAAGGCACTCTGGATATGGGTCGCACCCGTTCATGCTGCAAGTGCGAAAAGAGCCGGTGCCGTTGAATTTTTCGCACCACGGCTTGATCCAGACGCCCGAAGGGAGGCGGCAGTGCCGCCTCCCCGGGTTCGGGTCAGAGGAAGAGGACTTCCTCGGAGACGATCTCGACCGCGTAGCGCTCGACGCCTTCCCGGTCGGTCCACTTCGAGTAGTGGAGGCGGCCCTGGACCTCGACCAGATCGCCCTTCTTCTTGTGCTTGGCAACCGAGGTGCCGAGGCCATTGAAGGCGGTGATGCGGTGGAACTCGGGGATCGTTTCGGTGTAGCCGGCCTCGTTCTTGACCGTCTTGCCGTCGACCAGCTTGGGCCGGTCGGTGACGAGGGTGAAGGAGGTGATCGCGGTCTCGCCGGCGTGGCGGGTTTCGGGGGCGGACGCGATGCGGCCGATCAGGATGACGAGGTTCTTCATGAGCTATCTCCGGTGTTGAATTCGGCGGAACCGCCCGCCGATGAACCAGACAGGCGGCGCCGATAGGCCCGGGCCCGCACCGAACGCATGTGAGGGAAACTCAAAAGCGAGGAGTGGTGCGGTAAGCCCTGCAAGGGCTTCACGGTCCGCTGCTTTTGGGTTGCGGCCAGGGACTGGCGCCGCAGGGTTCATCGGCAAACGGAGGGCGGTTTCGTCAATTCATGCCGGAAGGGCAGCTGGCGCTGGATCCGTCAGCCTTGGCCGCCATTCAGCCCTGCCCCGGATTTGCCCTCGCTGCGTGCGCGCCAAATAAAACCTTCGCTGGCCGCCGAGCGGCCAATTCGACGATATTGTCAGAACGAGGCGCACCGCGCCCAGCCCCATCCGCACAACCGCCCGGGCCTCAAGCGCGGGTACCGCACCCGTGAAGATCGTCCTGAGGTCCTATCAGCCGCCCTCGAGGTGGCCATTCAACGCCAGGGACGCGCGAGCCCCTGCGCGATCAGGTAGTCGCCGGCGTCCACGCCATTGACCGAGACAGTGGCAAGCGTCCGCCCATAGGGATCGGTCCCTTGCCGCTCGATCATCACCCGGCCCCGCGATAGCAGCCGGACCAGCGCCACGCGCGAGGCTTCGCCCGCGGCAAAATCGCTACCCAAGCATAGGATCGGCGCCGGTCCTGGCACTTGGGGCTGTCCGGAAGTTCGGGCGCCTCGATATTGGCGATGCGCACCCGCTCGCGGCCGCAGCGGATCGTGTCGCCGTCGTGGACCGAGGGCGAAAGACACAGGGCGGCGGCAGCGAGGACGATGGGCATGAAGCAGACCCTAGCCGCAGTGCGCCGCAGCGCCAATGCCCCCAACTTTCCCGTCACCCCCCTGGCCCCGATCGTTACCCGCAGGGCCGGCATCCCATGCCGGCGAGCTTGGGTGGGCGGCGGTGCGTAAGCGCCGACGCGCGCCCTAGCGAGTAGAGCGGGTCGCCCCCAGCCCGCGTGGGGCGCGGGCGCCGGGGTGCCCCTCCCCTGCCTTTACCTCGCCAACCAGCCCCAGGTCCGGTATATTCCCGACAGGCCGCGAAGCGCTGGACCCGCTGCCGCAGGCAGAACCGTGTCCGAGATCCAAGGAGCCGAGCCGATGGACGATCGAGGGGAAATGCCGAACGCACTGCAGGTCGCCCGCGCAGTGTCTGTGGTGCTGGGCAGGAAACTTGCCGATCAGGCCTCAGGCGAGATCGTGCTGACCCGCGACGAAGCCGCGCTGTGTCTTGGGCTGGCCGAGGGCGTGGTCGAGAACCTCGAGCAAAGCGGGGGCTGCCCCCCCTGCCCCAGACCTAGCGGACGTTGAGCCCGAGCTCGCCAAGCAATTGCCCGGCCTGCTCGCGCGATATCGTCGCGCCGCGGAACAGCCCGGCATCGACCAGGCGCAGCCCGCCAAGATCCGCGCCTCGCAGGTCCGAGCCTTCGAAGCGCGAGCCCGAGACCATCGCCTCGCGCAGGCTGCAGTCCTCGAACACCGTCATCCGGAAGTCGCCCTTGCGCAGGTCCGCGCCGGAGAAATCGACCCGGCGCAAAGTCTCCTTGCGGAACGAGAACCCGGGCAGCTTGGCGCTGACCAGCAGCACCTCCTCAAAATGGACATGCATCGCGCGCGCTTCGGAGAAGTCCGCCCCGGTGAGCTTGGTGCCAACGAACTTCGCCGAGGTCAGCGTCGCGCGCCGCCAGACGGAATTGTTGAAGTCGCCGCCCGAGAACGCAGCCTCGCTGAGATTGGCACCGACAAAACTGACGAATGGGGCGCGACAACCCTGCCAGACCGAGCCTTCGAGCTTGGCGGCGCTACAGTCGGCCTTGCGCAGATTGCAGCGTTCGAACCGCCAGCCCGTGAGGTCGAGCCCGGAAAGGTCCGCCTCTTCGAGATCGCAATCGACCAGGACCTGGGGCGCGGCGCCGGCAAGCGGCGCAAGGTCGCTGCGCGTGAGCGGCCGGCCCGATAGGCCGCGAGGAGAAAAAAGATCGTCCATAGTAAGCGCCGTAGCGGTCGAATGGTCGGTATCAACCAGAAACCAGTACACGTACCTCGCTGGTCCCGCGGCCGGTCGGAGTCACTTCAACTTTGGCTGCTATTCGCTCCTTCAAGTCCTCAACGTGGCTGATAACTCCGACGCGGCGTCCCCCAGCGTGCAGATGTTCGAGCAATGCGAGGGCCTGCCCCAAGCTTTCCGGATCCAGGGCACCAAAACCTTCGTCGATAAACAGGCTCTCGATCCGCATCCCACGCGCCGTCGACATTTCGGCCAGACCTAAGGCAAGCGCCAGACTGACAAGGAAACGTTCGCCGCCGGACAGGTTGTGCAGTCCGCGCACTTGCCCCGCCATGTCATTGTCGATGACTTCGATGATCATGTCGCCGCCCTCGCCGCGCGCCAGGCTGTAGCGCGGCTTCAGATCCGCAAGCCGTGCATTTGCGTGAACAAGCAGGCGGTCGAGGGTGAGGCCTTGCGCAAAATTTCGGAATTTCTTGCCAGTCGCATCCCCGATTAGGCCGTCGAGTGTAAGCCAGACGGTTGCCGCTGAATTTGCGGCCTCAAGGTCAGTGCGCAGAGCGGCAGTGCGAATCCGCACAGCATCATCCTCGCGCAGCCGCAATTGCAGCTCGCGATGACGCCGGTCTGCGGTTTCGGCATTGTTGCGCGCCACCTGGAGCGCCTCCGTAAGTGCCTGACCCAGGATATCCGGGACGGCGGCAGCCTGATGGCGGGCAAGATCTTCTTGCCGCTGCTCCAAAAGGAGCGCAGCGCTGCTGGCGTCACGATCAATCTGCGCCAGCGCATCGGCCTCGGCATCGAGTACTCCCGATCCGGCTGCCGCAACCTTCGCGACATCCGCTTCGTCGATTGCACCAGCAGCCAGTTCCGCCGTCAGAGCTGCGGCATCACGGGCGATGGCCTCGCCCGCAGAAACAATCTGCTGCTCGGTTTGATGCAAGCGCGCCTGTGTGTCCGACCGAGTTCGTTCTGCCTCGGCACGCCGATCACGAGCCTCATTGCGAGCAGTTTCGAGCTCGTGAGCTTCTCGGGCGAGCCTGGCATTTACGTCGCCGACCGCTTCGCCGCCGAGTATAGCTCGTCTCTGCTCGGCCCTCTGGTCCGCTTCGGCCTGAGCTGCCTCATGGGCCTCGCGGGCTGCTTCAAGACGTTCCTGCTGCGTCCGCGCGGCAATCAGCTTGTCTGAAACCACAGCCTTTGCGGTGGCAACTAGCGCGCCGGCTTCTTCAGCGCTCTCAGTTGTCTCCCGCCATTGCCGGCATATGTCGGAAAGCCAGGCTTGGCCGTCGGCGAGGTCGGGCCAATGGCATATTCCCTTGAAAGCGCGATCGAGCTGGCCCGCAAGCTGGCCAATATCCGATCGTAATCTTCCAGCTTCGGCTTCGAGATCGAGATGAGCCTGCTTGCGCTGGTCGAATGCCTCTTTGGCTTTCGACAAACGCTCTTGCGCCACGTCTGTCGCCGTTTTCGCGAGACGTTCGGCATTGATCGAATTGTCCCGGTGGGCCCGCGACGCCCGGGCCGCGTCCATGGCGTCGTCGAGCGCCAGTCGGGCACTCGCCAAGCTCTCGGCCAGATTGCCGGTTTCCGAATCAAGTCCGGCTGCCGCTGCTGCATCAGCGATCTTTCCGCGCAGGTCGGCGACGAACTGGGCCGCCTCGGCATTCTCCCTTTGCTGCGCGCTTGCGTCCGCAACGAGGTCGCGTTGCTGGTCTTCGAGCAGCGCAAATGAGGCCACAAGCCCTGCAGCCTCCTGCTCGCGTTCGGAAACTTCACTGGCGAGAGCCTGTGCCTCCCGGCGCGCGTCTGAAACCTGTTCACCCAGGACGCCGCTTACCAGCTCAATGTGGTGATCGCTCGAGCCGCACACGGCACAAGGCTCGCCCGGCACAAGGCTTTGACGCAGGCGCAGCGCAGCGTCATCCGCTGCAGCGGCAAGGCGTTCAGCCAATCCCCCGGCTTCGTCGCGGCGGGCGATCAGACCGGGAAGTTCGCCCCCAATCGCAGCCCGGCGGACGGTATTGACCTCAAGATCCTCTCTGTTCTTTTGTTGCCGCGCGCCAATTCGCGCAAGTGCTGCCGCCGTTTGGCTCGCCGCAGTCGCTGCAGCGGTGGCTTGTTCGATCAGCTGTTCGATCTTGCTCAGGCGGTCCCGCTGCTCCGCGAGATTCGCCTCAATCGCTGCATCCGGAACAGAGCGCTCGGCGGCTTCCCGGTCCTGTACGCGCTCCTTGAGCGTGTTCGCGCATTGGTTGGCCGTGTCTTGCGCAGTGTTCCACTCAGATTGGGCCTGCAGCAATGCCGCCTCGGCGTCGCCGGATTGTCCCAAAATCGTGGAGAGGCGGGTAGCTTTGGTGGCATGTTCGCCGAAGATTTCGGCAAGCTCATCCTCGCGCCCGGCTATCGCGGCAAGGCTCGCGTTCTCTGCCAGCCAGGTTTTGGATCGCGTCTCCTCTGCCGTAGCCTGATCGAGGGCGTGCTGAGCCTTGGTGTGAGCCTGTTCCGCCTCCTGCGCATTCTGGCCCGCATCGCGAAATGTCGACGCCCGGAGTTCGGCTTGCCGGATTGCCTGCGCGAGCAGCGCATCGAGCTGACTGGCGCGGCCGATTTCGTCCTGAAGTACGCGCGTCGCTTCGCGGTGTCCGGCAAGCGCCAGTTCGCTGGCTAGATCATGTGCTGTGGCTTGCTGGACGCGCTCATCATGGCCGACCAGTTCGGAACGCAAGACGACGAAAGTATGATCAAGCGCTCGTTCGCCCGCTCTCGCGCGCTCCAGTGCCTGCCACTTGGGCGCGAAGACAAATGCAGCCCTATCTCTCAGCAGGGCGGCGCGCCGCGGCAACGCTTCGACTTGCGCATCATGGGCCGTCTTGTAGCTGTCCGCAGCTGTCGCAACCAGCACCGCTAGTTCCTGCCCGCGGCGCTCCCAGCGTTCGGCCTCCTCCAGTTGGCTAAGCGCCGCCCGCAGGTCGGCAAGACCGTCGGCAGCGGCGGCCAGCTCGGCTTCAAGTTCCCCGCGCCCGGCGTCGTCGAGACCGTTCTGAGCGGCGATACCACGGGTGATAGCAGCGATCTGCTGCTTGTGTTCGCTTGCGCGGGCAAACGCGGCCTTGCCCAGCTCGGCATAGATGCTCGAACCCGTGAGCCGCTCGAGGAGTTCAGCGCGTTCGCCTGCATCAGCTTTCACAAATGCGTCGAAATCGCCCTGCGCCAGGAGCGCAGCCCGGCAGAACTGATCTGCAGTAAGACCAATGACGGCAAGAATGGCAGCTTCGGTCTCGCGGCGGGTTCCGCCAAGCCGCTCGCCATCACCCAGGCGCTCGACGTGCGCGCGCTCGCGGCTCCGCTGGAGGTTGTAGACGGGAACGCCGTGCGAGGCGGCAATGCGCAGCGCCTGGCCGGTGCCGCCCGAGGCTTCGCCATCGGCGGTCCAGCACAGCACGAATTCCGAAGGGCTATCGAGCGTTGGACCGAGCACCTGGAAGACGTTGCGCGTGTGGAGGTCCTGGACGAAGCGCGAGAGGCCCGCGAAGGCGGGATGGTGCGCGGCGGCGATCTCGCGCGCCCTGCCCCACAGTTCTGCACCGAGCGTTCCCGCATGGAAGGTGCTCGCCGAGCCGCGCCAGCCCGGGACCGGCAGGAAGATCTGCGCTGCGCTGCCCGCGCCGCGTTCGAACGCGCTGTCGGCGCCGATCGCGTGGCCCGAGCGCAGAACGTAGCCGCGCTTCATGAGCGCAAAGGCGGCGCGGGTCATAAGCCCTAGCACTTCGGGCGGCGTCGCGCGCGCGCCGATGCCGGTGTAGGTGCGAAGCATGGTCGGTCTCCCCAAAGGAACACCGGACCCAAGCCCCCTCCCCTCACCGATCGGCGGCGTCCGCCGGATACCAGTCCAGCACCGGCGGATCAGGATGGGCGGCATCGAACGCGGCAATCGCGGCGTGCGTGATCCAGCTCGCGGGATCGCGCAGCGCAACATTGGCCCCATAGAAGCGGCCGTGGCACGCGACGAACTGCGCGTGGACATCGTCCGTCACAGCTTCGCTGACGTAGAAGCCGGCAGCGCCGCGGACGTGAACCGGCGGGAGCACGCCGAGCATCTCGTCGTGGAACGCTTCGCTCACGCGCGAGAGCGGAAATCGGGCGAGCGCGGCGGCGCGTTCAGGGTCGGAAACGGCGATCATGACTGGTCCCCGCCGATGACCTGGAACGCGGGAATGGTCAGCTCAGCCCGGGCCATCTCGCGCTTGAGGTCGCGCAGCCGGGTGAAGCTCCTGATCCACGACGGGGGAAAGAGGACCCATTCGTCCTCGCTCGCCGTGTAGTCGCGCAAGGGCCCGCTGCCATCGAACAGGACGATCTCGGGAAGGTAGGCGCCAAGGCAGCCGCCCGACCAGCGGCGAAACGGCAGGCCATGCGCGATGCAGAAGGCGTCGATCTCGGGGATCTGCCCGCCGTTGAGCTCGGTACCGTAAAGCTCGAGCGGCTCGCCAGAGGCGAGCGCGGCGGGATCGAATGGTTCGCCGTCCCATTCGACGCGCAGGTCGTAGTCGCCCGCATGGGCGGCGAAGGCATGAAGGTGTTCGCGCGGGCATGCGCCGCCGATGGTGATGTGAACGGGAGCGCGGTCGCCCATGGGTCAGGTCCTTTCGCGGGTGTCGTTGATCCGACCCCGCTCAAGCCCCCCTCCCCTCGCGCTCAGCTCCGGCGGGCCGCCCAGCGCTCGGGGGTGCGCTCGACCTCAAGTTCGCTTGAGCATGTCTGGCAGAGCGCAAAGGCCTCGGCCGGGGTGCCCGCCAGCCATTGCTCCCAGTCGCTGCGCGCCAGCACCACCGGCATTCGGTCATGGACATCGGCCATCTGCGCGCAGGCACCAACCATCACCATCGAATAGGCTTGGCCCCATTCCTCGGTCGGCCGCCATATCCCGGCGACGGCGAAGACCTCATCGCCCGCGAGCGAGTACCAGGTGCGAGTCATCGCGCCCTTCGCGCCTTCGGCCTCGGCCCAGGCGCTGACCGGTATCAGGCATCGGCGGCGCTCGAAACTCGCCCGCCAGAACGCAGTGCTGAGCTTGTCCTCGCGCGCGTTATTGACCGCCTTGGGCTTCAGCGGCTGACCGCTCTTGCCCTTGAGCACAAGCGGGAAACCCCAGGTCATCACTCGCGCTTCGCCCTCGGCGACCACCAGCCCGGGATAGCCGGGATAGACCTCGTTCGCGAAGTTGGCGCCCTGCTCAGCCCGCGCGCCGAACAGGTGGGCAATCTCCGCGGTTGCCTTGGTCATGCGGTACAAGTTGCACATGTCCCGATGCTCGGTTGGACGGTGGCCTGTGTCAATCGCCGGGCCGCGCCTCTTGCAAATATGTTCCCTCTATGTTCCATTGCCCGCATGGAACGAATCGATACGTCTGCTGTCGCGCATGCGATCCTCGACGCCCCGGGCTGGGCGCGCGTCGGGATAACCGCGCCGAGTTCATGCCTGCGCGAGGACGCCGCGCTCGAGCTGGCGCGGGTGATTGCCGATGCGGTTACCGCGCCTGCCGGCGAGATGATCGAGGCACAGACGTCGCTTCCGCTCTGAGAGAGGCGAACGCTGGTCACCCGGTAGACAAGTCGAGCAGCGGCACCAGTTGCGGGTCGAGCGCAAATCCCAAACGGCGGGCCAAGTCAGCTGCGTGTCGGAAGTCGGCAGCGCGCACGTGAAGCGATCGCGCGAGAGCGGCGAGGTCTTCGCCGGGTTTGGGCGCTGACAGCGCGTGGAGCGCTCCACTCGTTTCGGTCACCGCGAACGGCCAGGTCATGGCAATCGCCACCACCTGCTCAGCCAGCACGATCAGGGTGTCTCCCGTCTTTATCGCCTCGTCGCACTGCGAGGCGTCATAGGCATTGCCGGTGCTCGCGAAGGCGTGGTGGCGCCGGGTCTCGAAGGCGAAACGTTCGCTGTCGGTCAGCATGATGATGTCTCCAATGATCCCTATACAAATGAAGAGGCGGAACGCCGGGCAGGGGGCAGGCCCGCGTTCCGCCTCAGGCCGCGCGGGGGGCTCATCCGCGGCCTTGCACGGGGACGGGGACCCGCGGTTGGGTCCCCGTCAGTGGAGTGGATGGTCGATCAGGCGTCGACGAGGGGCGGCAGCGCGCCTTCGTGTTCGGCGCCGTCTTTGGCCGAGGCGCGGCCGCGCTTGCCCGGAGGCGTCGCGGTGCTGGCGCCCAGTCCATCGTCGTGGCGAGCTTCGCCGGCCTGCTCGCCGGCGCGGTCGTTGCCGCTGACGTCGTCGGTACCGAACATGTCGCTCTCGCCGTATTCGGCCGAGCCGAGCTGGCTGCTGCGGCGGCGCGGACGCTGCCAGGCCACCGCCATCGTGCCATCCTCGCGCGGGAAGGCGGCGATGTAGAGCGGCTGCGCCATCGACGGATCGTCGATCTTGCCCTGGTAGAAGCTCTCGCCGGTCGAGTTCGACGACAGTTCGAAGAGTGCGCCGACGATCACCCAGCGGCGCTGGTCGTTGAGCGCGACGATCTCGTACTTGGGCGCGCGCGGGTTGCTCGAAGTCACGGGCCGGAGGCCAATGGTGCGGGTGATGGTGAGCGTTTCGACGGAGCCGATCAGCTGGCCGTTGGCGTTCTTGCGGATTTCACCGATGTTCATGGACGTTCTCCTGGTAGGATCGATTGCGACCGAACCCCTTGTCCGGTCACTCTCTTCCCACCCCCCTTCCCTCTCGGCCGTCAGGCCGAAGCTGCGGGCTCTGCCCGCAGGGGATTGGAGAAAGGAGCCTGAATGCGATTATCCGTGTCGTTAAAATCCGACCGCTAGTGCATGCGGCCGTTGATAGACGCCTAGCGTGAGACAGTCGTACCGATTGAAGAACGACTCGAACCTGAAGATATGTTTTGAACCGTTTCGATCGATAAGGGGCACATCTGCATCGCCCAGCGGACCTCCTCTTTGCATGCCACAATAGCCCGAGACCATTACGCGGAGATCGTCCACAGAAGGCACTTGGAACATGGCCCGGAACGCTGGCGATTCAACGATATATCTGAAGGCGTCAGGTCCACGTTCTCTTCGAGGGTGTTTGCCAATCATCCCGAGCATTGGGGTACCGGCATGCGCTTCTTCAATAAATCGCCAGAAAGTGGTCGTGTATGTGTTTCCGAAGTCTCCCTTCAGTGCCCGCACCGCGTCCAGCGTGGGTCCGGAATCATTGGCTGCGGTGACGAAACGATCCTGCAGGAACAGAAGTTGCCCCGCAGCAAAATTGGCCTCGGCCTCAATCTGAGCGTGGCATCCGGGCGTTAGCGACTGTTCGTTATCGCCAAGCATCAGGTCAGCATGCCAGGGAACGATACTATGGCCGATCTCATGTGCCTCATTCCACCTCTGCTTAGCAGTGGGCTGGGCCTCATCGAGCAGAATACGCTTGCGATCCGGAATGTAGAGCGCCCGGAGATCAAACTTTCGCACAACGTCAAGCAGGAGCGTCGGCCGTTCAAGGATTTGCTTGCTTGCGACCCTCATTCTGCTGACGGTCTCTCGCAAGAAGCTATCATCCTGCGTGGAGTAATATCCGCGGTCCAGCCTCAATAGCTCGCGAACATCGTCGAGCTGCAGAGGTGGCTCCGGATTGCCCAAGCCCTTCAAGACTTTGTCGACTTGCCGCCCGATGTCGGCAGCTGTCGCTTTACTCAAATGGACGTTGTGCATTGGGATCCTAACGTTTGGCCAGAAACGATATAAATTCCTCCAGAGCCCGTCTTTCATCTCTGGACAAGCTTTGCACCGATCCACCTGAGCGCGCTGCAAAACGCAGTGCCTGCTCGTAGACTGCTGGGTCGCGCGCAGCGGTGTTCCCGGACAGCTGCATCAAAGCCTTGTTGGGTAATTTGAAGGTGCGAGCGAGCTGGAATACGGTGCGCGGTTCGGGCCGGAAATGGGCGTCGCGCTCGATGCTGACGACCTCTGTCAGGTCTATCTCAGCCTCTTCAGCCAACTTTTCCATACTCAAACCTTGCTTGCGCCGCATGTATTCGACCAGCGAGCTGAATGCGACTCGACTGGGGTCCAGTGCTTCTCCTACAGCCTGCTCGTCAGCAGAATTATGTGTGGGATCGCGTGCGAGAGCGCCGGCGGCGACCTCATCGTCGCCTTCCAATTCAATCGCTCGCTTCAACCACTCTTTCGTAATCACGAGTTTCATAGTGGTTCCTTACCCGAGAATGTCGCAGCCTGAGCTGGCGTCATCTCGAAATATCTGAGGTTCTCATAATTCCCGTCGATGCCCAGGTCGGACATCCCACACCTACCGTAAAATGGCTCAGAGCGCGGGAGAGAATGCAGGCCAATACGACCCTGAAAACCTTCTTCGTGGCTGATCTCGATTGCAGCCCTCATCAGCACGCTTCCAACGCCTTTGAACTTGGGTTGAGTCACAACTTCAAGGCGATTCCACGGTGCCGATTCGAGATAGTCGATGTACGTCAGGTGCTTTCCGGTTTGGTCGGGCAAGCGGGAAACACTGGCCGTGTTAACCTGCATAAGACCTTGGAGCTTCCCGTCGCACGTGAGTGCCAGGGTCCTAAAGGCAAGAAGGCCCTTGATACGTTCGGTCTTCTGCCGCCAATCCCAATGGGAGCTTTGCGGCCAATCAGCTCTTGGAGTGCCCTGATCGACAAGTTGCTGCAGCCGACGCAGAAGCACTGGCATCCATGTCGTATCGACGGCCTGCAAGTGAGCTTCTTCGATCGATTCGATCAACTCGGCCGGAACAAAGGTTCTCGCAAGCTGGTCAAAGAGTATTACCGGGTGCGAAGCCAAGTCAGAGCACCATCAGCTCTGCTTTTTCCTTCGTGGCATCGTCCTCGAAGAATAGCTTTCCGCCTTGTTGCAGGCGAACATCAACCAGTTGATACAGCTTGAGCGCCTGGCGAAGGACCGCAGTTTTTGTGAGATCCTTCTTTCCCGAGAGCTGCTCAAGCACCTGCATTTCTGCATCTGTGAGGTTCAGCGTCATGGTTTTCTTCATAGGATCTCCTTTCGTGGGGGCGCGCCCGTATATCAATTTTGAGGAAAATGTCAACAGAAATTACACTCTGATTGGCTATTGCATAGCCATCTTTTAGCTATTATATGGCCACTCAGGCAACGGCGATGGTCGCTTGCGCCGCTTGGAGTGACATGATGAGCACCATTGAAACCGTAGCGCGCGCAGGCTCTGACCGCGGCGCGTTTGATGTCGTCGTTGACGATGCCGTTCACAATTTCCGCGATCCCGTAGTGACCGGTCAGCAGATCTTGCAGGCCGCCAACCTCGTTCCTGAGGTCGAATATCTTCTGTTTCAGCTTCTCGTCGATGGGCAGCTCGAAGAGGTGCGGCTTGATGAGAGCGTCGAGCTGACGCACCCAGGACGCGAAAAATTCATGAGCTTCAGAAGCGACAGGTCTTTCCGCTTCACGCTGGACGGTCGGCGCTTCGAGTGGGGTCTCCCCATGATCACCGGCCTCCAGCTGAAGCGCTTGGCAGGAGTTGAGCCGACCAGCTACGGAGTGTGGCTTGCACAGAGTGTTGGGGACGATCGCCTGATCGGTAACACCGAGCAAGTCGACCTGACCGCCGAAGGCGTGGAGCGCTTCTTCACGGGCATCGACACGACCACGGAGGGATCGAGTATCGTACTCCCTCAGGAAGACCGCGAGTACCTCGAGGCTCACGGCATTATGTTCGAAGAGCATGTCGAGGGAGGCAGCCGCGGGATCATTCTGAAAGCCCGGGATCTTCCCGCCGGGCGCTTCGACACTGTTTCTGCAGACATCCTTATCCTGCTGCCCGGTTCCTATCCTGATTGTGCCCCCGACATGTTCTACCTGACACCGTGGGTGCGCCTTGCCGCAGGCGGGTATCCGCGTGCTGCTGACCAACCACACCAATTCCTTGGCCAGCGTTGGCAACGGTGGTCCCGGCACAACACGGCATGGCGCCCCGGCGTCGACGGTATTTGGACCATGCTGCGGCGGATCGAACGTGCACTGGAGATTGCTGCGTGAGCGTCGTTGACGTTGCCATTCAGGAGTCGCATCTGCGGCTCCTGAATGCGGAGCTGGTCCGTGCCGACAACATCGAGCGCGCAGCTTACATCCTTTTCGGAACGTCCAGAATCGGAAGTGACCCGTTTTCCGGGGAACCACGCGTCAGAATCAGCATCAAGGAAGTCCTGCCTGTCACTCATAGTGAGATAAAATCGGCTGACGCGCGACACGTGTCGTGGAGCACCGAGCGTTATGCCCAATTGCTCGCCGATGCTGAACGCCTTGGCCATAACGTAGGGATTGCCCACAGTCATCCATGCGGGCCGGAGACATTTTCAACACAAGACGACCTCAACGAGGCCGAACTCATTCGCATGGCGCAAAACCGCAATGGGTCGGATGCACTTCTTGCAAGTCTGTTGATCACGGGCGGAGGGGCGATGCGGGCCCGTCTTTGGTCGAGCCCGCAACGGCGAGACGACGCATTGTTCATTCGAACCATTGGAGGGCGCTGGCGCATTTTCGCCAACGCACCGCGAACGTCGGGTGGCGACGGCGAAGCCTGGTCGCGTCAAAGCTTGGCTCTTGGACCTGCATTCAATGAACTTGTCCGAGGATTGCGTGTCGGAGTGGTGGGCGCCGGCGGCACAGGCAGCCCCTTGCTCCAGCAGCTCGCGCGACTTGGGGTCGGCAACATCGCTATCTTCGACCCCGATACGGTCGAAGTCTCAAATCTCAATCGAGTCTATGGAGCGACACGAGACGATGCCGAGCTGCGGCGCAGCAAAATTGAAGTGGCCCAGCGCGAGATCAATCGGATGGGCCTGGGCACCAATGTCGTCACTTTTGACGATTGGATCGGTTCTGAGCGGTGTCGGGACGCGCTGAAGTCTCTGGATATCATCTTTGGCTGCACCGATGACCATGACGGAAGGGGACTGCTAAACCGTCTAGCCTATTACTACCTTATCCCGGTGATTGACGTTGGACTCTCGCTACGAGTCACGGAACGACATGGTGAAACCCGCCTTGACGGCGATGGCCGCGTCACTGTCCTAGAGCCAGGCGCATCCTGCTTGTTGTGCCGGCGGGTGATCGATCCAGTGATTGCTTCAGAAGAAGCACTGCGCCGAAGCGACCCCACTGAATACGAGCGCCGCAAGGCTGAAGCCTATGTCCGCGGTGAAGGAAACCCGGCTCCGGCGGTTATTTCGTTCACCACATCCGTTGCCACGATGGCACTCGAAGAGATGATTCAGCGCCTGCAAGCCTTCCGCGGAACAGACGGGGCCATTGCCAATCGTGTGCGCCGGTTTGGTTTCGCTGAGGATGTGCGCCCTGGTGCGAAAACTGAACATTGCCGGATCTGCGGCAATCCGAGAATCCAGGGCGCTGGAGACATCGAGCCATTCCTTGGAAGGGTCGGCTAATGGGAAACTGGCTCAGGTCTCTCTATTGGCTTGTTCGGGGAAGGCCGAAATTCCTCTCCGCATGGTCCAAAGATGTACCCTCTCGCGAAGATCTCCATGACGACGAAGTTGTGATCGTTGGGCCGCGAAGTGGGGCAAAATGGATATCAATGCCCTGCCCTTGCGGCTGTGGCGTTCCCTACCTCCTGTCACTTTCTCACGCACGACGACCGCGCTGGTCCGTATCCTCGGATTGGCTGGGTAGGCCTACGATTTCCCCTTCGGTTCGTCGTCTCGACGGCTGCTACAGCCACTTCTTGGTCCAGAAGGGAGCGGTGAACTGGTGTGCGGACACCGGACGACCTCCATTTGAAGTGGGGAAGCATCAGTAGCTGGAGCGATTGCCTCTTGACTTGGTTGAATCAGCGGGGGACTGATTCAACTAGGGGAGAAGCAATCGCATGTTTGCAGCAATGCCGTCTGACACGTTGCGCCGCCTGGAATATTTCCGCTTGGCTTTGCAGCTGGTTGATCGTGGGAGCGCCCATGTCCCAACGAGGCTGTCAGAGCATTTCGACCAAGTCCTTTCGCAAGCGCGCATTTTGGTGGTCGATCCTACAGCGGTAACTCCCGACGTGATCCCCCAGGCAGTCCATTTGGCTAACGATATGCGACGCGGATCGGCCTTGCGGGACGCACTGGATGGAATTGCTGGCCTCGCGGACATAAGCCCGATGATTGCACATAACGTGCTTTGCAGCTTGGATCCGAACTTTGCATCCTCGGACTGATCTGGAGCTCCTCAAGGAAAGCCTCTCCGATCTCGCCCATACGCCCTATTTCAATCGGGCCCTGGAAGAGCACACGCAAGCTCTCCTAGCTGTCGTTGATCATGTCCTGTCAGCATCGCCAAGCTACGATGATGAAATCGTAAGGCAACTGGTCGACAAGGTTTGGACCACTCATCGCTATCTCGAAGGGTCCACGACCAAGGAATCTCCGTACGAGATCGAGTATTGTTTAAGGTTTGCAATATCGGAATGGCTTGCGCGGGATTGCATTGTTACGACTGCCCTGACGGAAGAAAAGGATTTCCACCTCCGGATCGGTGATCCTTGGGATTTTGTCGAAACGACGCTTGATCGTTACGAATCTGAGCTGCCTCAGAGCAGATTAATCTTCATCGGCGTGCCCAGGCTATACAAGTCTTTGCCACTGTTCTGTTGCGCACTTTATCACGAACTCGGTCATTTCGTGGACCAAATGGGAGAGATCACAGAAACGTCGCTCCTTATCTCCCCGATAGATGCTAGTATGCCTGAGAAATTCCACCCGACGATGGAATCATATCGTCGTGAGCATTTCGCTGACCTATTTGCCGCGTGTTACGTGGGCTCTGCTATCGCTGATTGTTTGGATGCCTTGAATCCTGACGCCGGGATGACGCTCACTCACCCTCCGACGCAGCAGCGGATCGATTTGATTCGATCATTTCTGGCCGGGGAAACGTCCCAAGAGCTCGAATTCTACCAGGACGCACTCAAAAGACGCGGCCTCCCAGAATTGAAATGCCGCTTCGATGTTCCTCCAATTGAGCCAGCGTTTGACGATATTCGGCCGCATGTCCTGGAAGGTATAGAACAACTTCATGGCATTTTTCCCGCGGGCTGGTCCTATCTTGCAAAGTCAATTCACGGATCAGGTGCGGCATGGTCAGTCGGCGCAACAAGGCTGGAGATAATCCGGATCGTCAATGACTTGGCGGAAAAATCAATTCGCAATGCTTCGTTGCGACAGCTTTGGGCTTTGAATCATGACTCGTGATGAGTTGCTAGATCGCCTGCGGAAGCCAGGCCCGGCCGGGCTTTGGATCGAACCTTTGCTGGATGAAGATCAGATAGGCGAAGTGACGACCGATCTTCGTCTGGGCTATGATTTCCTAGTGTCGATCATGACCAGGCGTCCATACATTGGTTTCGCCAGGGAAGACCGTGGATTCCGCTCCGTTACGTCGTATTTTCAACCTACCCGCCGGGAACTCGGTGAGAGGTTCGTCCTCTATCCAGGACAAGTTGTCCTCTCTACGACCTTGGAGTATGTCGCACTCCCGTCAGACGTCCACGCGGATCTCCTCACTCGGAGCAGCTATACGCGGCTCGGAATAGCCGTAAATACGCTGGTCCAACCTGGGTACCGAGGTTGCTTCTCTGTTGAATTGTTCAACCACGGCAACAACCCTGTGGAGTTGGTTGTCGGTGCGAAAATGTTCCAGATGCGGCTTACCAAGCTCCCCGGGGATTTGCCGTACGGTGGCGTTCAGCGGAAATACTTCGGGAATGTCCGCCCGACCCCATCCCGAGCTGACGAGGATAAGGACTTGCCTCGCTTGCTCCGCATCGGAAGCGATAGATAGCTGCAGGCTAAGAATATGAGCTGCGCGAGATCTGTCGTCAAATGTACCCAACTACTGCCGCCGCGACGGGCGCGCCTATCCGCGATGAGCCGAAGGGCGATCGGGTAAGTTATCAAGGCGAAACGCCGCGTCACCATCAGCAATGAAATGAGGGATAAGAGTTCATTCGTCTGGCATCCGGACCAAGAAGCAATTTCAGGATCACCGTCCATATCAGGAGCGCCAAACACGATGGCGAAGTACGTGTTGAGACCTGCATCCCACCCGACCGCAACCTCGAACACGTCCGCACGATGGGGAAGCGGCTTCAACGAATATCGGCTCATCGCGTCACCAATCGCTCGCCAGCATGACAGTCACGACGCGGAAGCTCTGCTGAGCATCCCAAGGCACTTCAGAGCCCCAGGCGAACGTGCCGTCGTTTGCGTAGACGTCAACCTTCCAGAAGATCTTGTGACCTTGGTGCTCGACCACGCCGAAATCGCGTTCGCCATGCGGATCGTTGCCGGGGTCGATCGGCGTCTCGTTGATCAGCCGCCGCAGCGCACGCTGGCCCATCATCAGGTTGAGCTGTCGAGTGCCCGGATCGGAATCCTCGCCTACGAGAATATCCGCGAGCGCCCGCGTGAACACGGTTTTCGAGGTCACAAGCGATCCCGCACGGGCCGCATCGTTGAGCGCCGCGATCTCGGCGGTACGATCGGTGGCGGCGGTGGCCGCCGTGGCAACTTGGGTCATCAAACTCTCCTTTGCAATGATCGACCGATGCGCTCCCTCTCCCCTCCACCTGCTGGTTGACGGCGCTTGAGCGTTCACGATACGTTCTTTCTCGAAAGGAACCTTGCGATGCCCATCGGCGCCCACACTGACCATTTTGATCTCGACATCGAGCTGCGCGATGCCTCGTGCGACCTCAATGTCCTGCCCGCTCGTCGGGCCATTGCAGCACTGTGCATTGGGGTCGGAGTCGATGACGCCTACTTCTCGGTGCGCGAACTGCGCGAAGCGGTGTCACTGGTGCATGAAAATGCGCCCGGCGGGCGGGCCAAGCTTGCCGCGATCCTCAGCAACTCTTGCGACGATTTCCAGCGGGCGATCTACTTCTGCCTCGCCGGGCGCGGCGTGGTCGAGATGGCGGATGCCATGGACTGGCTGCTGGCGATGTTGAAGGCGCGGGGTCGCACCGCAGCCTGGCTCAGTCGCTCGAGGGTGCGTCGCAAGGATCTGGTCTCCCCTTACGTGGCCGAGGCGCCCGACGGGCCAGTCGTCTCAGCGAGTGCCGATTTCGAGCTCGGGCAATCGTGGTTCGTCGAGCGCGGCCCGACGCCTTACTGAACCTCGGGTTCGTCATCGTTACAGGTGACGACCCGGGAGACGGTTCTGTCCGGAGTCGCCTTGCTCGCCAGCACCACCCGAAACGGTTGCAGCGGGTTTCCTGTCTTCACGACGGCCGTGTCGGTCGCGATATGCTCGGCAACCCGGGTGGCCACGCGGTTGGCGTTTTCGATGCTGCACAGACGCCCGCGTTTGAGTGAGCGCTCGGGGGCGGGCTTGTTGGGCATGGCGGCAATGGCCTTCTGCTGGTTCACGACGCCGATGGCGCAGCGGGGGGCGGAACGATCGTCCAGGCGCGGCTCATCAGCTTGCTGATCTTGACGCCCATCCCGTCACTGACCCGGCGCAGCACAGTCTTCTTGCCGGACTGGACCACCCGGAAGCTGCGCTCGCTCTGCCCGTCGGTGAACATGAGTGGCTCGGCCAGCACCAGCATGTCGCCAGGCATGGGCTTTCGGCGCGAGGTTAGCGCGAGCCGCGCCCGGCAAGCCTCACGCCAGTTCGCGGCATATTCGTTGCCGGGAGGTCCAAGCAGGTCGAGGATCGAGGCCGGGCAATCGTAATGATACGGTCCCATCGTTTCAGTCATATCCTTGTACCCGAACTCTTCGCCGCTCCGCGCGCCGGGGCTCCATTTGACCAAGCAGATGATGGCGAAGGTCTCCTTGGGACCCTCGACGTCGTAGCTCTGGCAGGCGGCGTAGTAAGCGCCCGAACGAACCGTCGACTTGAGCACCCGGAGGCCTGCCTCCCGGCCCTTGTCCGGGTCGGGCGGATAGGTGCATTGGTTGTCAAGATAGGCCTTCGGCGTGGCGAACGGCGACATTCCACCGCGGGACATGAACAGCCAACCCATGGGGTTTTCTCCTAGAGCAGCGATTGCTCGCGCGGTTTGATGGAAAGGCCGGTCTCGCGGACGACCAGTGAGCGGAAGCTCTGCGGGGCGGCGAGTACGGCGATGTCGCAGAAGTGATTGCGGTCCCCGAGGTAGTCCTGGCGGCCCTTGCAGCGGCGGAACATGACCTCGCGGCCCGGGCGAATGCAGGGGATCGAGACCTGGACGTAGATCTCGTCACCATGAAGCGTGATCTCGCCCGAGACGGCGACGCCGGCAAAATTGCTGCGCAGGTCATACTGGTCGGGATCGAGACCCAGCTGCCGTGCCGCGATCCTGAGCGCCGAGCGGGCTTCGCGGTGGAAGGCGCGCTTGGCTTCCGGATCGTAGCCGACGCCGCGTCGGGCGAGCGCCACCAGCGCGGGCTTCGACTTCAATTCGTCGATCCGCTCGATGCATTGGCGGCGCAGCGGCGCATCTTCGGCGAAGGTCGCATCTGGGGCGTGGCCGAGCGCAATGCGTCCGACATGGCGGGCAAGCAGGATGGTCGCCGGATCGCGTGCCAGGTCGATTCCGGCATTGCGCGCGTCCTGCATTGCATCGATCACTGCCTGGGTCGCGGTCGGGATCGTTGACAGCCCATCGGGCTGGAGCGCCCGGCGGTAGCGGAAGTCGAGATCGTAGTTCATCGCATGGCTCCCTTGCGCCGGAAAGGCGCATGGGCTGCCCACCCCCTCCCCTTCCCGCTCGCCGTGCGAGCGCGGTTGAAGAGATTGGCGATGTGCTCTCAGCGATCAGGCCGCCTTGCGTTCAGGGTCCGCAAGCGCGGGATCGAACTGGCGCAGCCACTGGACCGCCTGCTCGGCCTTGGCCGCGGCATGGAGGATGGCGGTCTTGTCACCGCGCATGATATTGAGCCAGTGATCGATGTAGGAAGCGTGGCTGTCGTGCAGCTCGTTCGGCAGGCCGTATTCAGCGCAAAGGATCGACTGCGCCAGGCTCGCCACAACTTCCTCGAAAGCATAGGCCTGATCACCGAAGCGCTTGCCGAACTGGCGATTGAGCCGTTTGGCATGGCCTGAGGCGTGAGATAGCTCATGGCAACGGGTCGAAAAGTACGCCTCGATTGAATGGAACGCCTGTGGCTGCGGCAGCGTCACCGTGTCTGTCGAAGGCGTGTAATGCGCGCTGCTGCCGCCATGGACGACCCGGATCGGAATCGCATCGAGGAAGTCACGCACGCCGGCCGACAGTTCGCCGATGGCTTTGGGGTCCGGTGGCTCCGGGTAGTAGTGCGCCGGCAAGCCATCGATCTGGCTGGCATTGAACACGTGGTTCCATTTCATGAACCGGATGGTCTTTTCAGTGGTCTCGCCGGTCTGCCGGTCGGTGTCGGTCTTGTGGGCGGTACTGTAGAAGACGCTGTAGGAACCGGACTCGCCCTTGCGGACCTGCCCGCCAAGTTCGGCAGCTTGCCTATACGTCATCCAGTAGGGACTGGCGTAGCCGCAGGCCTCGGCCACCGCCCAAAGGAAAAACGTGTTGATCCCCGTGTAGGGAATCCCGTTGTGTCGCATCGGGCGAGTGCTGGTCGCCGACCAGGGCTTGAGCCACGGCGCGGTGCCTGCAGCGATCTTCTCGAGGATGAGGTCAGTGATGACCTGCGCAACGTCAGGTCGTGGCTTACGGGTCATGGGTATACTCCCGTGTTGTTGGGGCGCAAGCCATCCTCGCCCGGCACCTTGGCCAGGCGGGGATAGCAAAGCATTCGGATAATCAGGCGTCGACCGTTTCGCGGACCTCATCGGCGGCATCTGTGACGTCCGGTTCGGGCGCTTCGTTCGGAGATTCACCTTCGCCTTCGTCGGGCTGCGCCTCCCCTGCCCCGGTGTCACCCAGCACCCGGAACCGCATCGCCTCAGGCACCCAGGCCAGCGCTGCCTGCTTGACCTCGGGCGCGACGATGGTCTCACCGGCGAACAGCTTCTTGCAGGATGCGGATAGGTCGCCCTTCTTGGCGCCCATGAAGATTGCCGCCATGGTCGGTCCGCCCACTTCGGTGACGTGCGCGAGCAGTGTCTGCTTGCTCACCCGGTCGAAGTAGTTGGCCGAGGTGGGCCGCCAGTGATTGGCGACGTTGATCTCCATCAGCGATGCCAGATGATCGTGGAGTTCGATCGGTTCGGGACCGGACTGGCCGGGTTTGCGCGCCACGCCCATGCTCGCTTCGAGCGTACGGGCAACGCACCAGGCCAGCCATGCGGCCTTGGCTTCGTCATCGAGCGCGCTGAACGCGGTGAACCTCTCGACCGTGCGCTCATGTTCGGTCCAGGCGGTATCGAGCGTCTCACGCATGTCGGCCATCAGCGTGTGCGCCGGAGACTCCGGATAGCTGGCAAGGTAGAGCGAGGGCGATGGCGCGCGGATCGTGGTGCCGAGCGCCTGTGCGCCGTAGGTGAGCCCGGCATCGGCAATCGCGAAGATCATGTAATCGAGCGCGATCGCCGGGTTGGCTGCGAGGTTGACCGAGAGGATGTCGCGGCGCTGCACGGCGAGCTCCTCGACCAGCTTCTGCGAAAGCGGTTTGGGCGCCGATCCGGCATCGCCGCCTCCGTCAGGCGCACTACCCTCGCCACTGGCGTCGCTGCCACGCGCCTTGCGCTTCTCGAGCGGCTTGTCGCTGTAGAGGCCGTGGGCAATGGCCGGCTCGCCGTTCTCGCGCACGATGACGAAGCAGCCGAGGTTAGCCTTCATCTCCTCGGGGATCACCGGGGGTTTGTCGTGAAGGGCGTCGTACGCTTCGGTCGCTGCTTCCCAGCGTGACTGGAAGTCTGCAGCCGCAGTCTCGTCGTCTTCATCAAGGCCGTCGCTTTCGGCTTCGAGGGCGGAGATCGTCTCGAGTAGGCGGTCGGCCTCGGCCTGTTCCTTGTCGGTAAGCGGGGCGGGTTCGAGATGGACCTGGTGCAGGTCTTCGGTTGCCGCATAGGGCACTCGGCTTTCAAGAACCGGGCGCACCCAGGCATAGCCCGAAGTCTCGGCGACCTCTGTTGCAAAAGCCTGGAGTTTCTCGCCGGCGATGCGCTGGGCGATTTCGGCGTCGATCCAGGTCTCGTTCGAGTCCTCGGTGAAGAGATCGCGCTCGATCCGGCCACCCGCAGCGAGGTATTCTGCTTCACCGGCGAGCCTTGCCATCGGCGAGGACGAGCGCACAGCGCTGTGGGTGATCATGCGCCGGATCGAATCGGGCTGGTTGCCCTGCCAGGAATCGGCCAGTTCGTTCCACACCATCATCTGGCGTTCGTGATTGGGCGTGGTCGCGTAGGCCTTGGCAACATCGAGCGTGATCTGGCCTTCCTCGAGTGCGGCGAAGATCGGATCGGCGAGATCAGCCAGGCGCAGGCGACCCTCGATGAACCGTCGCGTGCGGCCGAACCGCTTGGCGATCGCGTCGAGGTCGCTGCCCTCGTTGACGAAGTGCTTGTAAGCGCGGATCTCGTCGGTCGGGGTCATGTCGAGGCGGATGACGTTCTCGATCAGCGAAAGTTCGGACTGCTCGGCGCTGTCGGTGTCGATGACCTTGCAAGGCACTTCGTGGGTCTTGGCCACCTTGCCCGCCTCGAGCAGATGCATTGAGCGCGCGCAGGCGCCGACCGCCGGCGGTGACGTCGAAGAACCCGCGCCTTTTGGCGGGCACCACGATCAGGTTCTGCAGGAGGCCCTTGGCCTCGATATTGGCGGCAAGCTCCTCGATGAAGAGGTTGCTGTCGTTCTTGCGGACATTGGCCTCGGACAAGCGCAGCTTGCCTGAGCGGGATCATCTGGATATCGTTCACGGGAGGGCTCCTCATGGCCGGAATGGATCGAGCCGAACGGCTCAGTACCGAAAGGCCCGTCCCGGGACTTTGACAGGATTCGTATCACGACGCCCGCATTCTGTTGGCAGCAACGCGGGCTGTCAGGCGAAGGGCATCATTGAGCGCTAGGTGATAGCACCAGGGTGCGCATGCGCCGAAATCGATGGCGGTTCTCGGTGACGACACCCGATCTTTCGAGCAGGCTCGCGAGGCGTCATGTCTCTTGGTCATGCACTATGATCGTTCATTGAGAACGCGGGCGCGGATCACCGTGTCGCGGGCCGCCCGCCCATCGCCCCAGGTCGGATGACCGCAGGGCTCGATTGTCGCGAGAATATCCTAGTTCGAGCCCGCTGATCGTCTCGAACTCCTGCAAGCTGGTGCTTTTGAGCTTGCCGGTGGCAAGCAGGCAATACCAGTCGTGCAACGCGTGCTTGGCGTAGATGCTCTCAAGATTGTCGGAAGCATCGAACATGCCCTGACCGCCGGTCTGGCGCTGACCGCGTGTCAGTGCGCCCAGCGCATCGAGGCGGCGAGCGATGGTGCTGGTGAACCGCGCCTCGCCCTTGCAGTCGGTGGTGACCGGGCGGAACAGTGGCGGGCAGGCCTGATGGGTGCGATGCGTGCGCCCGAGGCCCTGGATTGCCCGGTCGGCGCGCCACCCCGGTTCAAGCAGGAAGTGGACACGGCGCTGCTGGTTCTTGACGTCGAGACTGGCATGGTAACTGCGCCCGGTGCCGCCAGCGTCGGAGAATACGAGGATGCGCTTGGCTCCGGTCATGAACGCGCTGGTCTCGGCAAGGTTGGTGCGCGGCGAGCGGCTTTCGAGGCGCTGCTGACCCGAGCCATCGCGCACCAGGCGCTTGGACCGCCCCGTCACTTCGGCCACCGCCGTGACGCCATAGTGCTCGAGCAAGGCATCGAGCGCGGTCGGGATCGGCGGCATGGCGCAGATATATTCGAGCAGCTCTCACGCGTTGCCTCGGCCTCGGGGTTGATGAACGGGGTTGCCGGCGTCGTCATACATCGGGCGCGAGCGGACATCGCCGAGTTCGTCGACGTATTCCTCCATCTGGCGGGTTGGGAATGCGCGGCCAAGGTAGTCGACGACGTATTCCTTGCAGTCGGTTGTTATGTCGAGCGTCTCGCGCTCCTCCGGTTCGAGCTCGTTCAGCCGCCGGTTGAGGATCGATTCCGCCGTGCTGACCAGCTGCACGACCACGCTTTCATCCTGTGCCAGATGCTCGTCTATCGCGGGATAGATCGATGGCAGCTTCATCGAAAGCAGCACCTGGCTGAAGAAGCGCTGCTTGGTGCCCTCGAACCGGCTGCGCGCCGCGGCCTTGGCACCGCTGTTCAAGGTGCGATCTTCGAGGCCATCGACAATCCCGGTCAGTTCGAGCGCGGCCTCAAGGTTCTGGTGGATGATCGTCCAGGCCTCGCAATAGGTGTCGTAGATCGCGATCTGGTCGAGGCTGAGGTCGTGGCGCAGGATGTCGTACTCGATCCCGGCGAAGCTGAGCGCACGGGCGAGATAAAGCCCCGAAGCCTTGAGATCGCGCGCCACCAGTTCCATCGCGGCAATGCCGCCGTCGCGGATCTCGGAGATGAACTGCTCGCGGTTCGCAAAGGCCGTGCCGGGACCCCAAAGTCCAAGCCGCACCGCATAGGCGAGGTTGTTGACGTCCGAGGCTCCCGTGGCGGAAGCGTAAAGCACCCGGGCGCGCGGCAGAGTGTTCTGCAATAGCACCCCGGCGATCCCCTGGAGAGAGCCTTGCTTCTGACCGAGTGCCCCCTCCCCGCCCGCAACGCCGCCCATTTCATGGGCCTCGTCGAACACGATCACGCCTTCGAAGTCGGCACCGGCCCAGCGCACGATCTGGTCGAGCCGGGTGTCTTCGACGCGGGCCGAGCGCAGCGTGCCGTATGGCACGAACAGGATGCCTTCCGGCGCAGTGATCTCCTCGCCGATCTTCCAGCGTGCAAGGTCGATGATGTCCGATGGCAGACCGCCGATCGCGGTCCAGTCGCGCTGGGCGTCTTCGAGCAGCGGTGCGTTCTTCGAGATCCAGATGTGGCGGCGATTGCCCTTGAGCCACTGGTCGAGAATGCAGGCCGCAGCCTGTCTCCCCTTCCCTGCTCCGGTGCCGTCACCGAGGAAGAACCCGGTGCGGTAGAGCTGCCCCTCGGGATCTTCCTTGAGCGCGACTTCGCCAGCGGTCTGGCTAAATCGGCCATGGAGATCGCGGCTCCAGGCTTCGCCTGCGTAGATCACAGTTTCGAGTTGGGCGGCCGAGAGCAGCCGGGCGGTGACCGTGCGTTCGGGCAGGCACGGGACATAGCCGGGCCTTGGCGCGGCAATGGACGCCATGGCGGCAGACTCGACCAGATGGGTTGGATGCTCGCCCGCTTCGGGAATGACCACGCGCGACGGGCGATAGTCGGCATAGACCCCGCGCTGCTCGCCCATTGCCGCGGGTTCATCGAGCACCTGGTAGGCGACCGGGCGGACCTCATTGGTCTGCGGTGCCCGCACGATCACGGGCCGCGCCGGGCCGCTCTTCACTGACCGGAACATGCTCAGTTTGGGGCGTGGTGCCGCTGCCGTCGCAGTTTCGCGCAGGGCTGCACGTGACGGAACCTGGCCGATCGCCGCGAAGAGCTCGCTGACCGAAGCTCGGTTGATCGTCGAGACCGACATGTCGCCCGGCACCTTGTCGATCACCAGCAAGCGCACGGCGATGCCGGTGCCGTGCTTGGCGTAGCCACCCTTGTCGAGCCGCAGCGACAGTACGACACGCGCGCCTTCGAGGGTGCGGCGGAACACCTCCCCTTCCCGCGCTGAGGGAGCGAACCAGTCGGGCATGATTGCCACCACCCGGCCACCGGGCAGCAAGTGGTCGAGCGCGGCCCGCAGGTGCCGTGCCGCGGTATTCTGGTCTTCACCGCGCGACTGCGACACCGAGAACGGCGGGTTCATCACGATCGCGCTCGGCCTCTCGGTGCCAGCAAGCAGCGCAGCGATCTTGGCGCCATCGTGGCGGTAGACCGCCGCGCCCGGGAACAGACCTTCGAGGAGGTCAGCCCGGGTCTCTTCAAGTTCGTTGAGCAGGCACTGCTTCACGGTGCCCTTCGCCAGCGAAGCGATGATCCCGGTGCCTGCGCTCGGTTCGAGGACGACGTCGTCGGATCGCAGGCGGGCCAAAAGGACGGCAAGGCAGGCCAGCGCCGGCGGCGTCGAGAACTGCTGGAAGGCGATCTGGTCTTCGCTGCGCACCGTGTGAGTCGGCAGTTCTCGTGCAAGTGCCTCGAGCGTGCCGATCGCAGAACCGGCATCCAGCCGGCCCACGAGTTCCGGGATTGCCATGGCCAGCGCCACTTCGAGCGCCTCGAAGCTCTCGCGCTGGGTCCAGGCACCCTCCGCATCGCTTGCCCCTGCGCTTTCGGTCATAGCCTGGGTGAGCGCCGCCCGGTCGATCGGAATGGCGAGCAGGAGCTTGGCGGCAAGCGTGCGCGCAGCACCGAGAATAGCGCTGCTGCGTGAGATCGTAGCGGTCATGGAGGTCTCCGGGAGAATTGTCAGGTCTGCTGCCGACCGGCGGCACATCCCCTGCAGCCCCCCTCCCCTCACCGCTTCAGGAGCTGTGCCCAGTCGTTCATGGCGCCCGGTGGCCACTCCGTGTCGATCGCGAGGCCGGGTCGGACCAAAGCTTCACGCGCTCTCGCTTCTGCCCGGCGGCCTTCCGGGTCGTTGTCTGCAAGCAGGATCACCCGCTCGACGCTCGTTGGGAGCTCAACCTGGTGGAAGCGCTTGGCACCCATGCTGGACCAAGCCTGGACGCCAGTGAGCGAAGTGTATGCCGCGGCTGTCTCAAAGCCCTCACAAAGGCCGATCGTTTTAGCAGCGGGTCCGTTGGTCCAGGCTGCGCCGATCGCGCGCCCGAGTTCGAGCTTGTCGGTGTAGCTGGCACTCAATGGATCGAGAAAAATCCGCTGGATTGCTGCGATCTCTCCGGCCTTACGCATGGCGACGAGCAAAGCGGGCTCAAACTCGACCAGCCTCCCCTGCCCTCTCGGACAGCGCGGATGATAGCGCAGGTCATCAAGCGGAGCCCAGATATTGCGAACCTCCCGGACATACCGTTCGGCGAGAGTGCCCGCGATTTGCCGGCCTGCCTGCCAGATGGCGAGAAAGGCCGATGGCTGGCGAACCTGCCGACCTGATGTCTCGGCGGGTCCTATGCTTGGCAGATCAGCAATCCTGCGCAGCGCTCGGAGAACATCTGTTGCATCGCAACCGGCATGGCAGGTGACGAGGATGCCGCGATCGCCTTGCCTGATCGCCAGTGACGGGGTTCGGTCTGCATGGGAGGGGCAACGACACATCGCGGTGTTACCGGACCACTTGCCACCGAGGCGGGCGACGAGAGCTCGGAGACCCGACGTGGGATGATTGCTGACGAAGGGCATAATCACCCAGCTCAGCCCTACTCCCCTCCCCTGTAGCTGATTGCGTGTTCCGTGCTCTCCGAATGGGCTCTTCATTTCGAAGCCGCGAATCGGCATCTGATCCTTCAAAAATCATTTTATCAACGCCGCTGCTTGCAGCGGAAGGATTCTTGATTCTAAGGATTCAGATTCAGGGAGCTAGAACCGTAGTATTTCCAAGCTCTTACGACCAAATAGCTGACCAGACGGGGGAGTTTGCCTGTCCTAGTGGGGGCTACGGCCTGACCCGTCGGGGGAACTCACCTGACCGGTTGGGGCTATCCTGACTCCTTGGGGGAGCCAGCTGAGCTTGCATTCCATACCGTGACGACGCGAGTATCTGAATCGCGAAGAGGTCGAAATCAAGGTGAAATTCCGATTTCAACCGGGAGTACGCCGACTCGTTGGTTTTCGTGGCTTTGTCGAGCGATCGGCAGCAATCCTATCCTGACCGCTTGGGGGTGGTCACCGCCTAACCATCCTGACCTGACTTGACGAAAGAGGTCAGGTCAGGCAGCAATCAGGCTCCGAGAATCACGCTCTGATTGAAATATGGCATGGAAAGTGAAGCTGGCCAAATAGCTGAAGCCACTGATGAGGCCGTGGAGGAAGTTGCTCCTGGTCGTGCCATGCGCGTTGCCGCAGCTCTGAAGGCGAAAGGCGGAGATGAGTTCGCTAAGCCGGGTAGCATCATCGAAATCAAATTCGTCAAAGGTGAATCGCTCAGTCTTACGGCGTCTCGGCTACTCGCCCTGATGATCTTGACTGCGGGAGGAGATGCTTGGGAAGATCGGCCACACCGCATCCGCAAAGCAGACATCCGCCGAGGCCATAAGGGGAATGAGCGGATCACCGACATGCTCCAGGAATTGCACCGAACGCTCTTCGCGGTTGATGACAAGTCTTGGCGTGGGAAAAAGGCAACGCTGCTGTTCTCATTAATCTCCCGGTCTCGCGAGGAAACCGAGGAAGAAGGCGGCGAAGCAGGGTGGATCGAGTGGGAGTTCACGCCTGATGCGCGCAAGCTGATCCAGGCATCAGAGACTTACGCCGTACTCAATCGGCAGGCAGTGCTTGGATTCCGGTCGAATTATGCGCTCAAGCTGTACGAACTGGGAGCGCTTCGGTTGCATCGTCGTCAGGCGACCTGGCGGGGCGATATGCAGGCTCTTCGAGCCGCTCTCGGTATTCCTCCAGAGGTCTACACCGACTTCGCCCAGCTTCGCAGAAAGGTCCTCGAAAAGGCTAAGTCAGAGATCGACCAATTGGCGCACTTCCGCGTCGAGTGGCGCGAGATACGACAAGGCAGAACCGTTACCGAACTTGAGTTCCGGTTTGAGCCAAAGGGTGCGCCCGAGGTGATTGAGACAGTCGATGAACTGGATCGCCATTCCGCTGGCCGCCAAGCGCGCCGGGAGGGGGCAGTTGAAAGCATCTCCGTGGGGCAGGGGGCTATTCGGGCACCGCGCAAGGCAGTTGCACGCAGTAAGCCCGCAGAGGTCACCTTTCCGAGGGGCTCGCTGCGTTATGGCGAACACGAGTCCGAGTTCCTCTCGATCGGCCGGCAGTATGGCGGCGGTTGGGATGTGGATATGATGGCTGATGGCTTTCGCGCTCAGTTGGGTGAGCGACTAGAAAAGCTCCGTGGGGCAAAGCTGGCCGCTGCGTGGAAGGGGTTTTGCGAGGGCTGGGTTAATCGTCGCGGTCGACCGCAATGAGAGGAAATTGCACGCGTGCAATTTCGGCATCCCCCACCGAGTCAGGTTAGAGCCCGCTAGGGGCAACATGACCCATTTTTGATGCTCCTACTTTCGAAAATTCCGAATTTCTTGACGCAAAAGCGCAAGTGAGTGTAGCACCCGCTCAGTTGCGAAAGGTGGACATGTGTCGAACGGACTTCAGATAGAGGAAGCGGAACGCCTGGTGTCGGTCGCGACGTTGGCCAGTCGGACATCATCGGTGCTCGAGAAGCTGCGGGATTCTGCACGGAGCGCCCGATCTGATGATCGCCGCGAACCAACTTTCACGATCGGCAAGGCTGCGGAGCTCGTGGGCAGAACCCCAGCTGCAATACGCGATGCCGAGAAAGACGGTCGGCTTCCAGAGCCTGCGAGGAATGACAACAACAGGCGCGAGCGATATACGCTGGCACAGTTGAACGATATGCGGGGTGTCTTCGGGACGAGGCCGTACCGGACGGCGGACGACCCATGCTGTGTCGTCGCGGTTCAGAACTTCAAGGGCGGCGTTGGTAAGTCCACTGTCGCGGTGCATTTGGCCCAGTATCTGGCCATTAGAGGATACCGCGTCGCTCTGGTTGACTGCGATAGCCAGGCATCAGCAACAACGCTTTTCGGCTACGTCCCTGATCTCGATCTGACTGAGGATGACACCCTATACCCGTTCCTTCGCGAAGGCGAACGTTCGTCCCTCGACTACGCACTCCGCAAAACACATTTCGACGGGTTGGAGCTGATCCCGGCAAACCTCCGTCTGTTCAATTCCGAGTACGAACTCGCTGCGCGGATGGCCCAAGGGAATGCCTCCCTTCTCGACCGATTGAAGGAGGGCATCGAAAGCATCTCGGATCGTTTTGACGTTATCGTGATGGATCCTCCGCCGGCCTTAGGGGCGATCTCGCTCTCGGTGCTGCGCGCGGCCAATTCGCTGGTGGTCCCGGTTCCGCCAACCGTCATGGATTTCTCCTCGACGGCAGCATTCCTCTCGATGTTGGACGAGACCATCGAGCAGCTTGCCGACCGTGGTCTCGCGCCGGAGCTGAATTTTCTCCGCTTCGTTGCGTCAAAGGTCGACGAGAATAAGTCGATGCAAAAGGAGCTGATACAGCTGATGCGGACGCTGTTCGGGCATACAATGGTCCGAACGCCACTCAAGGATTCTGCCGAGATCGATAATGCAACTGCGCGATTGATGACGGTCTATGAGCTCGATGGTCCTGCTACCAGCTCGGCTGTGCGTAACAGGTGCCTGAACTATCTTGATGGCGTGAACGCTGAGATCGAAGTCGATATCCGATCGATGTGGCCTAGTCATCACAAGCGCCTTCGCCAGGAGGCGTTGGCATGAAAACCGGGAATTGCACGCGTGCAATTTGCCGCGGAAATCGCGCCGGTCCGAAAAATTGCACGCGTGCAATTCTGCTGACGGGAGGGTCGCATGAGTAAGAAAAACAGCGGTTTTGCGGCTGATTTGGCGGCAGGAATCGACCTGACGGACGCTGCAGCGGCACCCCGCCGATCGAGTATTGCATCGAATGTGCTTACCGGGCGTTCGAACCGCCTGGCCGACCTAGCGTCCGGAGCGATTGTAAATCGGACCCATGAACTTGTGGATCCTGCCAGATGCCGGATGTGGGCGGGCCATAATCGCGACTACGCCCTGCTAAACGAAGAACGGTGTTCGGATCTCATTGAAAGCATCAAGGCCCAAGGTCGGCAGGAAATCCCCGCTATTGTTCGCCGCCTATCAGGAGATGAAGAGTACGACTTCGAGGTTATCTGCGGCGCGCGGCGGCATTGGTCGATCAGTTGGCTCAGGTCTCATAACTACCCTGACTTCAAATTCCTCGTCGACGTACGAGAGATCGGAGACGAAGAGGCGTTCCGCCTGGCTGACATCGAGAACCGCGCCAGGGACGATCTTACGGACCTTGAAAGGGCGAGGGACTATCTGCGCGCGCTAACAGCCTATTATGACGGCCGCCAGAAAACGATGGCCGAGCGCTTGAAGGTGTCGGAAAGCTGGCTCACGCGATATCTTGATCTCGCCCGACTTCCAGAAGAACTGACCAGGGCCTTTGCCGATCCGCAGGAGCTCGGCATTCGCAACGCGATCGCTCTCAAAGCTCTTTTGAAACCAGAGGAACGCAGGGAACGTGCCTTCCGCGAGGCTGCGCGCCTGGCGGAAGAGCGCGAGGCAACCGGACAGTCGATGCCGGTGATTGATGTGATCAAAGCACTGTCCCTGGCTGTTGACCCCCCCAAGAAGTCAGGATCCCCCAAAAAGTCAGGAAAGGGAGAAACGGTTGCGAGCGCGAGCGGCAAACCGATACTTCGGATTGAGGGGGCTGATCGTAAAGGCATTCGCCTCACTCTCCTGAGCAAGGGCGGGGCAACGCGCCAAGAAGCGGAAGAGGCCGTGCGCGCAGTTTTGGATCAATACTGGACTTGAAGTTTGCCGTCTTCGCGGTGGGGACAGAAACAAATCGCCTGCGTGAATCAGTCCGACCCGACTGATTCAAAATTCCCGTTGGATCGCATCAATCCCGCTGCGGCATTCATGCGCGCATGGATAGCCTGACCCACGGGAGCTTCATCTGGCTCGAGGCGGTATGCGCGGAGCGCAACGTCGCCCGGCGCTACACCGTCGCGCTGAGCCGCGATCTGTTCGGGGCCTCGATCGTCGAGTTCGCCTGGGGGCGGATCGGGACCAAAGGGCAGGGGAGGGCGGTCTCGTTTGCCAGCGAAGACGAAGCTTCGCGCTTTGCCCGCCAGTTGCTGCGCCGCCGGGCGTCTGCGCCCAAGCGGATCGGTGTCCCCTACCGCGAGGTCTCGTTGGCCCCGTAGGGCGCCTCAGGAGGCCCGGGGAGGCGTTTTGGGGGCCAGGGCGTGGTCGCTGGGGCGCAGGATGGCCAGATCGGCCTTGTCGAGCGCCGTAGCGGCCTGCGAGGCCGTGCGGCGGGTCACGCCGAGCGCGCGAGCGAGTTCGGCGCGGGTGAGGGGGCCCAGACCAGCGATCAGCTGCCACACCGCGGGAGCCTGCGACGAGGCATAGAGGCCCCCCAGGCGCTCTTCCCCCAACGCAAGCGCTGTACGCACTGCAGCAAGGTCGGTTGCCACGTCGGTCGCGGCCGCGCCGATCGCTTCGGCCAGCAGCGCGGGCAGGGGGCGCTCAAGTTCCGCCTTGAACAGACTGCGTGGAGCAAGTCCGGCCAGCGCCAGCGGGGCGGCGCCGAGCGAGAACAGGTGCGGGCGCATCGCCGCGGCGAGCGATGCCGCCCAGGCGCTGCCGCGCGCCGCAAAGCGCTGGAACACCTTGCCTTCGATCACCACCTCCTCGCTGCCGAGTTCGAGGAAATCGACCTCGTCCGCGCGCAGCTGCTCGAGCCATTCGCTGAGCGTTGCCATGGGGTCGCGCGCCGGCAGCAGCGCATCGAGCCGTTCGAGCGCCCGGTCGGCAGGAGCGAAGGCGCTGGTGAAGCTCTCGGTCGCGCTCTTGGCGGCAAGCGCGAGCCGCGCGGCGCGGACGAGGGGAGGGGGCCCGCGCCTCCCGATCCACGAGAGAAAATCCCGCCGCTCCTCGGCGTACCACGAGCGGGTCAGTTCGGCCGCTTCGAGTCCGGGATCATGCTCAGGCCCTTGGTTTTCCTGAGGAAAGTCGCGGACATGGACGCGCCATAAGCGCCGCAATGAGGCGAGCGCCAACCCTTCAGCGACCTCCGCGCCGAGGAACGGCAGCGCCCCCTCGAGCCGCGCGAGGGCCAGTTGCCACGGGGGAGGGGCCAGCACCATGGAAGCCGATAATATAGGAAGTGCTTAAAAAGTATACTCTGCTCTGACGGCTATCTGCGGCGCCTGTCACTGGCCGATAACGGCCCTTCACGGACAGTAAAAAATCGGCTATCAAAATGCAAGTTCGGCGCTGGTTGGCGCCAGAAGCGGGAGCTTTGCAGTAGTATGGATGCTGACGAGGATGCTGCCGCCGTTGTGGGCCGGGTCGCTGGACCCGCAGCGACGGCGACATCCTCTGCCGCGCTCGTCCAGACGGGAGGTCTGGTCGATGAGATCGCGGCTGCGCAGAGCTATCGCATCAGGGCGAAGTCCGCAAACACCCTGCGCGCCTATGCCAGTGACTGGGATCAGTTCGAGGCGTGGTGCGCCGAGCGCGAGCTCGATCCGATACCGGCGCGGCCCGAGGCGGTCGCGACCTGGCTCGCGGTGCAGGCCACGGCCGGCAAGGCCGACAGCACGATCACCCGCCACGCCGCGGCGATCGCCTGGTATCACCGCCGCGCTGGGGAGGTGGCGCCGCAGCACCGCGATCCGCGCGGGGTGATTGCCGACACGCTTGCCGGGATCCGCCGTGCGCAACGCGCCCGGCCAAGTCGGAAGAAGGCCGCGATCACCGCCGAGGATCTCGGGCGGATGATTGCGGCAGCGGACGGGCAGGGGACCCGCGCGATCCGCGACCGGGCCGTGCTTGCGCTCGGGCTCGCAGCGGCCTTGCGTCGCTCGGAATTGGTCGACCTGCAGATCGGCGACCTTGAGTTGGTCAAGGAAGGGCTCAAGCTGACCATCCGCCACTCCAAGACCGATCAGGAGGGGGCAGGGCAGGTCATCGCAGTTCCGGCCGGCAAGCTCCTCAAGCCTGTCGCCCGGCTCAAGGCCTGGCTCGACCTCAGGGGAGGGGAGGCAGGCCCCTTGTTCCTGCAGATCGATCCGCAGGGGCGGCTGACCCGCGAAGCCATGTCCGACCGCTCGGTTGCCCGGCTGATTCAGCGCTATGCCAAGAAGATCGGGCTCGATTCCGAGACGGTCGGTGGGCATTCGCTGCGCGCAGGATTCCTGACCGAGGCTGCCCGCAGCAAGGCCTCGCTGGCAAAAATGCAGGAGGTCTCGCGGCAGAAGAAGGTCGAGGTCCTGCTCGGCTACGTTCGTTCAGCCGCGCTGTTCGAAGATCACGCCGGCGAGGGGTTTCTTTGAATCAAATTGACGAAAAATCTTTCAAAAGCGATGATTTACATGGATTAGCGTTGTCTGGCGCGCAAACCTTGCGGCGAGGCCTACCCCGGTGCGGGGGCCGTCCACCCCATCACGTCAGCTGCCGAAGCGCCCGAGCTGTTGGCGGGCGGGATCGAGGCGACGAGAGCTACTTCGGCGATCACAGCAAGGGCCAGCGCGGACGCGGTGCGGCGGGCAGGGTGCCAGTGTTTGGGCTGTTGAAGAGGCAGGGCAAGGTCTACGTCGTGATATTGCAAATGCGCGTTCAGACACGCTTATTCCGATCATCCGCGACAAGATCAAGCCCGACAGCGTGGTTTATATCGATACCTTCGGGAGCTACGATGTGCTTGATGTGTCGGAGCTCCATCACATGCGCATCAACCACGCCAAACTGTTCGCCTCTGCGTAATCACATCAACGGAATCGAGAACTTCTGGAACCAAGCCAAGCGCCACCTGCGCTCATACAATGGCGTCCCCCGCCAGCACTTCCACCTGTTCATCAAGGAGTGCGAATGGCGCTTCAAATACCGCCCCGTCGGGCGTATGCAGGAAACCCTGATCGGCTGGTGATTCAGGTAATCCAAATAACCTTATCTATGCCAGAGCAAAGATCACTGTATTCCAAAGTGCTTTTATACCAGTGTTCTCTCCCTGAGCTCTAAAATTGCTATACGGTAATGGCTACTGCAATTAAGAAAGGAAGTATCAAATATTCACTTAACCTCTACCGGACATGCTGGTCATGCCATTGCCGAGCTGCTCGTAGGGTCAAAAAGGGCTTGCTTTTCCTTCTCGCCCCAAGAAGCGCTCAAACAAAGCGGGCGGCGGTGGTGCTCGCGAGCCAATGACCTGCGAGCAATCGCGCTCCATCTGCGCGTGCCATTTATGTAGATCAGCAAGTCAGTCCTCTTATCGAGGTAACGCATGATAATCTTAGGCTTACGTTGATTGGAGAAAATAATGCAGACCAACACAACTGTCCCTGAGGCCCGCCCGGCTGCCACGATCCTCCTGCTCCGCGATGACCCAGAGTTTCAGGTCCTTATGGTCAAGCGGCACCAGCAGATCGATTTCGCGTCAGGCGCCCTGGTTTTTCCGGGCGGCAAGCTGCACCAGGGGGATGCCGACCCTGCCTGGGCAGACCATGCCAGCGGTTGGGATCTGTTCGACGATGTCCAGCGAAAGCTGCGCATCGCCGCAATCCGCGAAGTGTTCGAAGAGGCCGGAATTCTGCTGGCGCACCATTGCAATGGAAGACCGTTCGAGACGGTCTGCGACCTGGATATTCGCGCAAAGGTCGATCGGGGAGAGCTTGAGTTCATCGAGGTAGTACGTGACTTGAATGTGCAGCTGCAGCTCGATTCGCTTGGTATTTTTGCCCGTTGGATCACTCCGCCAATCATGCCCAAGCGGTTCGACACTTTTTTCTATGTTGTTCGCGCCCCCGCAAACCAGCTCGCAGCCTGCGATGGACACGAAACTGTCGATGCAGAATGGATCGCGCCGAAAGAGGTTTTGCGTCTGGCTGAGAGCGGGGAACGCACTATTATTTTCCCGACCCGGATGAATGTGCAATTGCTGGCCGAAGCGTGCGATTCAGCGGATTGCATGCGGCGCGCAGAAGAACGGCCGCTGGTTACAGTGCTTCCCAAGCTAGAAGAGCGGGACGGCCAGCGTGTCCTGGTCATACCCAACAACGCCGGTTATCAGCGCGGTGACGAAGTCGGTTTTCAGCCGGGTCTGTCAGCGCCTTCAGGGGTAAAAACGATGAGGAGCATGGCCCTTTCTCCGTCGAACTCGGCGACGAGGGCGATGACGAGCGCAACATCGGTCTGAACTACGAACAAGAATGCCTTGGATGCGCCCCTGGCGCCCCTCGGAGTGCCGCAACCGAACAGGGCGCGCATGAGAATGCCAAGATTGAACCCGGCGACGTGGATCAAATAACGCTTGTGAACATTCTCGCGCCCGCGCAGCCACGCGCGGCGCATGCCGCCGCGATCCAGGACGTGGGCAAAGCTACGCTCGACCATCTCACCACGCTTGCGCATCGCCTTGCGTCCGACGGCGGATTTCAGGCGAGACCGATTGGCGTAGACGGCCTTCTGGGCAGCCTCGTCGCCGTGCCAGCGCAGATATCCATTCGGCGGTGCCGGCTCGGCGATGCGCGTCTTCCAGATGTCGCCGTCGAGACCCTTGAGGAGCTCGCGCGAATGATAGCCTTTATCGGTCACAAGATCGCAGGGATCCCCGGACGTCGGCGCCAGGCCAATGTCGGCGAGGTTGCGTGCTGCCGTCTCCAGCGTGGCGTCGAGCGTTGTCGTGTCGCCCTTGTCGGCCGGGTGGATCGGCGCTGCCACGATAACACCCGTGTCGAGATCGACCGCGTGTTCGGGCTTGTAGGCCAGACGCGTCGAGCCGTTCTTCATCCGCGCGACCTTCGCGTCGGGATCGGTCTTGCTCGCCCAGTCCGCATTCGACAGCTTCTTGCCCTTGCGTTTGCGATCGAGCCGGACAAGGTCGTCGATCGTCGGCGTGTCGATGCCGCTCTCTTGCGCCATGCGCACCAGCATCTCGCGGTAGGTCTCGCCATTGTCACGCCGCACGATGGTACGCAGCGCGGCGTTCGCCTCCATGGTCGAGCCATCGACGCCGATCCGCTCGCCTTTCACCAGATCGTGCCCGGCGACGAGGGCCAGTACCCAGCCGAAGATCTGGTCATGTACCTCGTGCGGCAGGCGGCTCCGCGTCTTCGACAACCAGCTATGATCAGGGACCTTGTCGCGGCTCGACAGTCGCAGGAACTCCCGCAGCGACAGCGAATCCGAACAGCGCCAGACAATCCCGCGTTCGCTGTCGATGCCCTCGAAATAGCCGATCAGCAGCATGCGGAAATAGCGGCCCGGCGGCAGCGACGGGGCTCCCATCCGCGGCGCATAATAGGGCTTGCACGTCTTCTCGACAAAGCCATCGAAGCCCGCCTCGGCCAGCAGCTTCTGGAGCTTGTCGTAGAAAACATGCCCCGGTGAACGCGGTATCTCCGCCCACGTCACGATCAAATCGGACTGGACCTCGCTATCACGCCCCATCGCCATCGCCGCTAACCCGCCAGACAATCCCACTGCCGCACTGAATCAGCCACCGCCGACTTCGTCAACGGCCTGCTAAGTCGATTCGAGAGCTAACCTCGCGATTTATTTAAGACTTGGCAAGTTTCCGTAAACGTAAGTTTATCGATGATCGTTTTTGCAACTTTATCTCTTCAAACTGTCAGAGCACCTCAAATGAAGCAAGCTACGATATAGACTCTCGACTAAGCCTGCTTCTTCAACCCGGCCCTCTTCTCGGCGCGTGCAATTGCCGAACGGCTGACATCATATTCTTTTGCTAGAGCACCAAGTGATGCCCCTCCTGCGCGGCGTCGGAGCAATTCAGGAAGCCGATCTTCGGAAATCGCCGATGGACGACCGAGCCGTTTTCCGTGTTTCTTTGCCCTGCCAAGCCCAGCCTGGGTCCGTTCCACCAACAGGTCTATTCAGATCGAGTCCTACCAAGCGATACAATGCACACGTACACGATCCAAGACCTGCTCAGACCGAGCCCCTACCACCGGAGGCTTGCCCCCTCCCGTCGGCCGTGAACGCCGCCAAAAAACTCCGGAATGGCAAGGATCGGCCGGAAGAGGCGCGACTTATGGCAAAAGAGGGTCAAATTGCAGAAAGAGCGAGTCCTGACCTCGCTCCCGAGTTCACTATTGACATCACCTCGTGCCACAACTCCCCAGCTTCATTTGCTGCGAATGCGAAGCCAGAAGCGTCACGAAATGATGCCGCTTGTAGTCGCTCATGCCATGCCCGATGCAACTCCTCACCCAACGGCCCCACTGGGATGACGGATTCCCAAACAGGGATTTGCGACCAGGAATGGAGCAGCTCAAACGCGTTTCGAGGCGTAAAAAAGACACGCTCTCGGTCACAAATTAGCTCTCCATCTTTGTCTTTCGCCTCAATCTTGATGGCAGCGACAATCTTGCCTGCATACGTCGCCATCTTCTCGGCGCGCGTAAGGAATTCTCCTTTCAACTTGCCTGAAAGGTAGCTGCCTCGCGTCATCCGGGAAGGCAAACCTATGTCTTCATCCAACTTCCGTGCCGTATGTTGCAGGCGCAGCTTCCGTCTTGAGCTGCGCATTGAAAAGACGATCCCATGAAGGTGGAATGGCATTACAAGATTGCGCTCTCCCCATGGAAGTCGGAACTCGACATCCGGTGTCAAAATGCCGTCCATTTCATGTTTCGATAGCGCAGCCTTTCCCACCTGAATCGAAGTTTGAACATTTTGCAGGGGATGACCGGGCGCAACTTCGCCTGCTCGATATGCGAAAGTCACAAGGAAGGGCTCGGGTTCGTCAGCGTTATGATCATCGAAGAATCGCCGGACCGCCTCTTGCAACGCAACGGCAGAAGCTCGTCGGGCAGTGAGGACTGAAGAGGGAGTCCTGCTGTCGATCTGGAACTCACCGTAGAGCTGATCATCGATGAACCCCTGCAGGTGTTTTGGCAGGGAGTGATAGGCAATGGAATTGGCGATATCGAACCTGATCGATCTAATCGCACTATCTGTGTCAGCAAGTCGGTTGCGGATAGCTGGTGCAAGCATAGGAAGATCTCCCATCATGTAGGAAAAATACGCATGCGCGCGCGTTGTACCGTCAAACTTCGATTTTGATCCTTGGCGCTGACCTGGGCCGTCAGCGCACTCCAAATCATAGGTTCTATTGGTCAAATCGCGGATGCAAACGGCAATTAGTCAACGGATTGCTACCAAAGCCGCAAAATCCGACCTATTCGATGAACCGCTCCAAATTTAGGACAAAAGGATTTGGTGCGATTTTTTCGTACGTCTTGCCCCGAACGAACCATTCGTTCTGGCTTTCACGCTTCCAGAAGACCCAAAGGCTCCGGTCGACGCCATCTTGGAAACCATTCACCGGGACGGTGGCCGTTATGACCGGCCTGGAGCGATGCTCAGTGCGGGAAACCTCAATTCCGCCGCCCTGACCCTGTTCATCGCGCTCCATCTCTCGGTCGAGCCGCCCTGCCCGTGGCTGATCCTGGACGATCCGGTGCAGTCGATGGACGAGATGCACTTCGCCCAGTTTGCTGCGCTGCTTCGCACGCTAGCCAAGGCCGAAAACCGAAAAGTGGTAGTCGCCGTGCATGAGCGGCCATTGTTCGAATATCTCGCGCTCGAACGCAGACCTGCCTTCCCGGACGATCGCTTGATCACCGTCGAATTGAGCCGGTCTGTAGGTGGTTCGACGCGGCGCGAGAATACCGTACTGGGCTTCGGGCCAAATCGACTGGTTGTATAAGGTCACGATGGGCTACGAATGCTGGTCCGCAGTCGCTGAAGGATGTTCGTTAGCAACATCGCGCCTACCGCGATTGGGAGAATGCAACGTTTAGGGTCCACTATCCCGGGGATTGTCGAGCTGGCGCAAAAGGTACTCGGTAATGCTCTGTCGCAATACTAGCCGTCTGCGACCTATCTTAAGCGACGCGAGTTCACCTTCACGTATGAGTTTGAAGATCGAGGTTCGTCCAACTGATAGAAGGTAGCCTGTTTGAGCTATGCTGAGAGCCAGCGCATGGCCGGTTGAAGGCTCAGGCCTTAGGTTGGCAACGTGCGAACGTTCAGAGTCCCCGGTCGCTGGAGCGGGAACCATGAAATCGTACTCTACGCGGACTAGTGGCCTCATCGCGCATCCCCAAGTTTGACACATTTGCCAGCATTAGTCTCTGACTGCCTCAATCTGGAAGCAAGTTCGCCTTTTGTAAACTATTGATATAAGGTATTTATTTTGGGCGTTGACTTGACATCGCACGCTTGGAAATTGTGCAGAATTTCGCACTTCCAAGCATCTTCTTGTACTTAGACATGAATTTGGGGGAGCTTCAGCAACGTGGAGATTTCAAAAATATTTTTCCTTGGTGATGTTAGGGACGCCGATGCACGGGACCAGTTCGACAATTTGTGCCGAAAGATTGTTCGGGGATACATGGGCAAACTTGAAGGCCGGTTTGATAAGAGGGGGGCGCCGCAGAACGCAAACAGATGGCTGCGGGTTGAGCTATATCAACCGCAATTGATAGGCATCAGTTCAAGCTTTGAAGAACATTGCGAGGTTCGCATTGAAAAATTTCAGGCGGCAGTGCGCGGAGCAGGTGGACAAAACACATATTTCCATCGAGCACTGATCGCAATTTTTGCGCACCGAATGGATGCCATCAGATCTGAGAATCGAAGACGCAACGCCTGCTACCTTTGGCACGCCTATCGACATTTTGTTGATCCCGCTGATTTAGAAGCGTTCGTTCATCGCATTCCTCTTGCTCAGATCGAGGACAAAGTCAGGAGAAGAGTGATCGAGTCTGGCTTTGAGGAAGGAATGATCGAGGGCATAAGAGCAGATGGCGATAGGGAAGATATTTGCGGCCCTTACCCCGGATGCTTCTATCTTGCTGCAGAGGCCGATGATTTGAAACCGCAGACATTTGATCGAGCTTTTGCCATAGATCTAAATGAAGGCAAAGATGATTGGGACGAGGAGTGGTTTCAATGAATTGACGCTGGTTCTTGGCTGGCAACTCGACCTCGAACGACGCGGCCTAAATCGCAATTCGAGCGAGCGCCTGTTCTGCATCGTCGCGCACCAAGTGGCCGTAGTGCCGCTCGATCATCGCAACGCTGGTACCTGCCATCTGTGCAACGGTCAGGATCGGCAGCCCCACCCTCACCAAGTCAGTCAACACGCTATGCCGCAAGGTGTAAGCAGACGTTGCTGAAGGCAGCTCTGCAATATCGACGGCTCGCTTGATCGGGTACTTCCACGCATCTTTATCCCATGCCTTACCGTTTTGGCGCGCAAACAACGGCTCTGACGCCTTTCGCTTCTCTGCTTCGTTTGCGAGAAATTCAGCAATGGTCGCAGGGACGGTAATCTTGCGCGCACGCCCGTTTTTGTCTCGCCCGATCAACAACGAGTGAGTTCGCTTGTCGAAATCTCCAGCGCGAAGCCTAGCCAATGCACCGGGACGCAACGGGAGCAAGCAAAGGGCATGTAGGAAAGGAGTCACCTCCCCATCAGCTGCATCGAGCAACTTCCGCCGCTGATCGCGGTCGAGGTACAACTCCCGTGGTCGATCTGCACCCCTAAACGGCTTAAGCGCTTCCTGCCAAGCCGAGTCCGTATTAGGCGTTCCTGGCGCGAGCACTCTCCGAAGGGCGGCGCGAAGAGGAACCATGTCCCTGTTCACCGTCGAGGGTGCACGAGGCTTTGTTCGTTGCTCTCCTACCTTTGACCGGCTCACAATCGCAGGCGCGGCCTCCAACCTTTTCCGCCATTCGCGCAAGTGGCGCAGACGCAGCCGGTCAAGTCTAACTCTGGCTATGGGATCATCAAAAATGTGTCGGCGGAAAACACCCTCTGCAATCTTTCCGGGTCGATAGTGAAGGTAGGCTCTGCAAGCATCTTCCACCGTTTCAATCTTTTCGGAATGGACTCCGCCTGCTTCGACTAGCTGCGCCCAAGCTTCAGCGTCCTTGCGCGCAGCAGTGAACACCTCATGGCCCGCCAGAGCACCATAATTGCCGAGGGCTTTGCGCTTGTACCTAACATTCTCGGCGTCATAGGCTCGAGCGAACCAGTTTCCTTTTCCCCCACGCTTGGGAGGCCGGTAACCAACAAAGCAACCCGCCCGCAGACGATGCCAATGTGGCTCGTCGCCAGCCCTCGGCTTCAACCGCTCCCTGTTTCCGATCCTACTGAGATCGACCATGTGAGCGAAACCTCCATGTATCCGCAAAAAAACATGAAAAACATACATGAACTCCGCCGGTCTATAAAGACCATTTGTCAGTAGCTTATACGTACGCCAGTGACCGCTGAGGTTCAAAATCCCACCCTTGGTAAGGGTGAGGCCGGGAGTTCAATCCTCCCCAGCAGCACCATCCCCTACTTCGTCGAGCCGTGAGACCAGGATCTTGTCGATCTTGCGCCCGTCCATGTCGACCACTTCGAAGCGCCATCCCTGATCGGTGAAGCTTTCACCTTCCTTGGGCAGCCGCTTGAGTACCGACAGCGCAAACCCGGCAACCGTGGCGAATTCGCGATCCTCGCCATAGTCGAGACCGAGCCGCTCGGAAAATTCCTCTGCCGACATGCTGCCCGATACCAGCAGTGTGCCATCGTCACGCTCGGTGACGGGCGGCGCATCGCCTTCATCGCGATCACTCTCGAAATGGCCGACCAGCGCGGTGAGCAGGTCGACCGGGGTAATGATCCCGTCGAGATGGCCATATTCGTCATGCACCATCGCCATCGCGACTTCGGACTGCTGGAGCACCCGCAGCGCATCCATTGCGTCGAGCTGGTCGGGCACGACTTCGGCGCGCTTCATCAGGCGGCGCAGCGAAACCGGCTTGCCCGCCACCATCAGCGCCAGCACTTCGCGCACCTTGACCACACCGACGATCCGGTCGGTCGAGCCGATACCCACCGGCAACAGCGAATGGGGGCTTTCCTCGATCGCCTCGCGGATTTCTTCGGGTGTGGCGGTCAGTTCGACCCAGTCGATTTCGGTGCGCGGGGTCATCACCTCGCGCACCGGGCGCTCGGCCAGCCTGACGACACCGGCGAGGATCTGGCTCTGCTCTGCCTCTATCACGCCGTGGCGACTGGCTTCGGCGAAGATCATATGCAGCTCTTCAGCCGTCACGCTCGATTGCCCCGCCGGACGCACGCCGAGCAGGCGAATCAGCAGGCCCGAGGATGTATCGAGCAGCCAGACCAGCGGCGCCGCAATCCGCGCCATCATCGCCATGGGCCGCGCCATCAGCAGCGAAATCGGAACGGCAGCGCGCAGGGCGACCTGCTTGGGCACCAGTTCGCCGACCACCAGGCTGAAATAGGTCGTCAGCGCAATCACCAGCGCAAAGCCGGCTTCCTCGGCATATTGTCCGGGGAAACCCATGGCCGCGAGCCTTTCCCCCATCGGTGCACCAAGGCTGGCGCCCGAATAGGCACCCGCAATGATCCCGATCAATGTAATGCCGATCTGGACCGTTGAGAGGAACTTGCCCGGATTGGACGCGAGCGCCATCGCGGTGGACGCACTCTTGCTGCCGCGTTCTGCGGCGGCTTGCAGGCGGGCGGTGCGCGCCGAAACGATGGCCAGCTCCGACATCGCAAAAATGCCATTGAGCACGATCAGCCCGGCGATGATCAGCAGGTCGGTCCAGGGAAAGGGTGTCACCGCGCCACCGCTAGCACAAAAGCCCGCCAGCGCCAGCCCGGCGTAAAATCGTGTCATCAGGCATTTTGTTCAGGAACGCGATAGGCCGCTCAAACGTATTATTGCCACGGCGGGCAAAACGCGAGAAGGTACTCGCGGCACCTGCCACAAATTTGCGAGAAAGGGGAGGCCCCTATGAAGCGTTCCAAGCTATTGATTTCAAGCGTTGCTGCCATGTCTCTCGTCACGGTATCGGGTTGCGTAACCGATCCCAACACCGGCGAGAAAAAGGTTTCCCGCACAGCCGCAGGCGCGGTCCTCGGCGGCACTCTGGGTTACCTCCTTGGCGATGCGGTGGGCGGCAAGACGGCGCGCATTCTCGGCGCGGGTATCGGCGGCACCGCCGGTGCCGTGATCGGCAAGCAGTTCGACAACCAGATCAAGGAACTCGACGAGGAAACCGCCGGAACCGGCGTCGATGTCGAGGAAATCGGCGATCAGGACGCGATCCTTGTCCGCTTGCCCGACGGCGTAACCTTCGCCACCGGCTCGGCATCGATCAATCCCGGCTTCTACGAAGTGCTCGACGCAGTGGCGGCGAACCTGGTGAAATATCCCGACAGCCTGATCGACGTTTACGGCTTCACCGACACCACGGGTTCGGACGCGCTCAACCAGCGCCTGTCGGAACAGCGTGCGGAGGCTGTTGCCAACTACCTCGCAGCGAAGGGTGTATCGCGCTCACGCATCGCAACCCAGGGTTTCGGCGAACGCTATGAATACCTGCGGGTAAAGACCGGGGACAATGTTGCCGAGCCGCTCAACCGCCGGGTCGAGATCAAGATCACCCCGATTTCGCAGGCCGACGTGCAGGCAGCGCAGGGCAACTGATCGCTCGAAGCAGGGCAGTCCGAAAAGGCGGCTCCTCGCGGGCCGCCTTTTTTCTTGGCTGGCTAAGGATTTTCTTTCCCGGCGATCGCCGCAGCCCGTTCGGCCAGATGCGCGACAGCAGCACCATGGATCCCGGGTGAGCTGACCAGCAATCCGAAGGCGCGCGGATCGCGCTTGTTATAGGCCAGTGTACAACCGAAGGCATCGGTTGTGGTCGCACCCGCTTCGCGCGCAATCAGCGTGGCGGCGCCGATATCCCATTCGAACCCCCAGCGTAGCGTCGCCACCAGGTCGGCCTCGTCGGCAGCAACCATCGCAATGCGCAGCGCAATGGAGTTGGGCTTGTCGACCGGCTGCAGGATGCGGTCGACCTTGGCGAGATTGTCTGCGGGCACGCGTGCGCCGGGAAATTCTCTTCTTTCAGAAGCACTTAAGCGCACTCCATTGCGCCATGCACCCTGCCCGGCAAGGCCCAGCCAATGCTCGCCACGGGCAGGCGCATCAAGCAGTCCGATCAGCGGACGCCCCTCGCTGATCAGCGCCACGGAGACCGCCCAGCCACCCCTGCCGCGGATGAAATCGCGCGTCCCGTCGACCGGATCGACCAGCCATATGAGCCCTTTTTCGAGCCTTTCGGGAGCGTCGGCAGTCTCTTCGGAAAGCCATCCGGCGGCGGGAAGCAGCTTGCCGAGTTCGCGCCGAAGGAACCCATCGACCGCAATATCCGCCTCGCTGACCGGGCTGCCCGGCTCCTTCTCCCAGCTCTTCACCATACCGCCCGCGCCGGGCCAGAAATCATACGCCATGCGCCCTGCTTCGCGGACGATGGACTCAAGGCGGCTGCGATCGATCATGTCGAAACAGTGTTGCGCGGGGAGAGAGCACTTTTCAAGCAGCGGAAAGCATGCTTATGCCGCGCGCAGATTCCTTTTCGCACTCGCAACAACGGATTTCCCATGAACATTCACGAATACCAGGCCAAGGAACTGCTCGCGAAATATGGCATCGGCATCCCGGCCGGACACGCCGCCCTCACCGTCGAAGAAGCCGTGGAAGGTGCGAAGCAGCTGCCCGGCCCGCTTTATGTCGTGAAGGCACAAATCCACGCAGGCGGTCGCGGCAAGGGCAAGTTCAAGGAACTCGGCCCCGATGGCAAGGGCGGTGTTCGCCTGTCGAAGAGCATCGAGGATGTCGAGGCGAATGCAAAGGAAATGCTCGGCAACACTCTGGTCACCATCCAGACCGGTGACGCGGGCAAACAGGTCAATCGCCTCTACGTGACCGATGGCGTCGACATTGCGCAGGAATACTACCTCTCGATGCTGGTCGACCGTGCATCGGGCCGCGTTGCGATGATCGTTTCGACCGAAGGCGGGATGGACATCGAGGAAGTCGCCCATTCGACCCCGGAAAAGATCACCACTATCGCCATCGACCCGGCACAGGGCTTCATGCCGCACCATGGCCGCGCGGTGGCCTTCGCACTGAAGCTGACGGGTGACCTCAACAAGCAGGCGCAGAAGCTCGCCAGGCAGCTTTACACCGCCTTCATGGATCTCGACTGCGAGATGCTCGAGATCAATCCGCTGGTCGAAACCGAAGATGGCAACCTGCTCGTCCTCGACACCAAGATGAGCTTCGACGGCAATGCGCTGTTCCGTCACAAGGATGTCGAAGCCCTGCGGGACGAAACCGAGGAAGACCCGGCCGAAGTCGAAGCAAGCGAGTACGACCTCGCCTATATCAAGCTCGACGGCAATATCGGCTGCATGGTCAACGGCGCTGGCCTTGCCATGGCGACGATGGACATCATCAAGCTGAACGGCGCGTTCCCGGCCAACTTCCTCGACGTCGGCGGCGGCGCGACGACCGAGAAGGTCACCGCAGCCTTCAAGATCATCCTCAAGGATCCGGCGGTCGAGGGCATCCTCGTCAACATCTTCGGCGGCATCATGAAGTGCGACGTGATCGCCAACGGCATCGTCCAGGCGGCGAAGGATGTGAACCTGTCGGTTCCGCTGGTGGTCCGCCTCGAAGGCACCAATGTTGCGGAAGGCAAGGCAATCCTCGACAATTCCGGCCTGCCGATCGTCAGTGCTGACGATCTGGGCGACGCAGCGCGCAAGATCGTCGCCGAGGTCAAGCAGGCCGCCTGACCTTACGCCAGACCGTTCGAAGGGGCCGCGCCGGTAACAACCGTCGCGGCCCTTTTTGTTCAGCGCGTCGGGCGTGGCTCGGGCAGGGTCGGCGGCGAGCTGTCCATATAAGTCAGCCAGCTGCTCCAGATCGTGCGGGTGCGCTCGTCGGTCAGGCCAATGGAGCAGGTCAGCGACATCATGTTGCGAATCGTGCCATCCCGCCACTGTTCGTAAACCGCGCCACACTCATTCTCACGGTAGGCTTCGAACGCCGAATCGCCCATCCGGATGGCAGTCACTACGGCTTCATCGTCGGCGAAGCGTTCAAGCGCCGCCTCAAGGTAGCGCGCCTTGCGCTGCTGCGAGCGTTCAAGGATTTCGAGCATGCAGGCATCCATTTCCGCCGTGCTGCCATCGCAGTCATAGGTGACCGAAGGCTGGGGTGCGCGTTCGAAGCGGAACACCAGTTCCTGCGGCTCGGGCTTGTCGCTTTTCATCCGGACGGCGGCGACCAGTCCATCATCGCCTTCGCACCGCAGGGTCAGGCCGTGGAAATAGGCAGCACAGGGTTCCAGTTCGAGCAGGCGGAATGTGACCATCCCTTCCTTGTCTTCCCACCCGGTCAGGTCGGCGTTGAAATGTTTGAGTTTGAGGACGAGGCTGTCGCCCTCCTCCATCAGGTACATATGCTCGCTGAAACGGATCGTGCCTTCGTCGGTCTGCTGGACGAAAGTGCCGACCATCGTCGTTCCGGTTGGCGGCAGCCAGCTTTCGGTCGCGGGCGCGCCGCCGATACCCGTGCCCAGCCACAGCCCTTCGAGCCAGTACATCTCATAGATGCCGGCAGGTGGCGATTCGAAGCCCTCCTCACCGACACGCGTTTCCTGCGCAGCCAGCTGGCCACCGCACAGCATCAAACTCGCAGCCAGAATTGTCTGTATCGGCTTCATCGATTACCCTCCGCCCTGCGGTCGACTTGTCATCCGGACAGCTATCGCCCAAGCGTTTGCAGGTAAAGCGGGATGCGATCAGACTTGACCTTGCACGCCGCCACAGCGAGGGCGAAAGACAGTATTCGTGGATTCGGATCGCCCGCCACCAGCTTGACGTTTACGTAAACGCAAGCTAGGCGAGCACCGCACAGTTTTGAGAGGAAGGATATCCCATGAAAATCCTCGTGCCCGTCAAGCGGGTGATCGACTACAACGTCAAGCCGCGCGTCAAGGCGGATGGCTCGGGCGTGGACCTGGCCAACGTCAAGATGAGCATGAACCCGTTTGACGAAATCGCGGTCGAAGAAGCGATTCGCATCAAGGAAGCGGGCAAGGCAGAAGAGATCATCGCTGTCTCGGTCGGCCCGGCCAAGGCGCAGGAAACGCTGCGCACTGCGCTGGCCATGGGCGCAGACCGTGCGATCCTGGTGCAGGTCGAGGACGACATCGATGTCGAACCGCTGGCGGTTGCGAAGATCCTCAAGGCCATTGCCGACGAGGAACAGCCCGGCATCGTGATGCTGGGCAAGCAGTCGATCTCGGACGACAGCAACCAGACCGGCCAGATGCTCGCCGCCCTGATGGGCCGCCCGCAGGGCACCTTTGCCAACACGGTCGAGGTCGAGGGCGACAGCGTGGTCGTGAAGCGCGAGATCGATGGCGGTCTCGAGACCGTGAAGCTCTCGCTTCCGGCCATCGTCACCACCGACCTTCGCCTCAACGAACCGCGCTATGCCTCGCTGCCCAACATCATGAAGGCGAAGCAGAAACCGCTCGATACCAAGTCGCCTGCCGATTTCGGCGTCGACATCGCACCGCGTCTCAAGACGACCAATGTCTCCGAGCCTCCCGTGCGGCAGGCGGGCATCAAGGTCGCCGACGTCGATGAGCTGGTCGCCAAGATCAAAGCTCTCGGCATCGCGTAAGAACCCGGGCAGAAGGAAACAGCAACATGAAAACTCTCGTCTGGGTCGAACACGACAACAGCGAAATGAAAGATGCAACGCTGGCTGCGGTCACTGCTGCATCGAAACTGGGTGAAGTGCACCTGCTGGTGGCCGGGAGCGGCTGTGGCGGTGTTGCCGAACAGGCTGCCAGGGTTGCAGGTGTGGGCAAGGTCCATGTCGCAGACGATGCGGCTTACGAACATGCTCTGGCAGAAAATGTCGCGCCGCTCGTGGCGGACCTGATGGGTCACCACGATGCTTTCGTTGCGCCCGCCACCACCACCGGCAAGAATATCGCACCGCGCGTCGCAGCCCTGCTCGACGTGATGCAGATTTCGGATATCCTGTCGGTCGAAGGCGAGAAGACCTTCACCCGCCCGATCTACGCTGGCAACGCGATTGCCACGGTCGAATCCTCCGATCCCAAGCTGGTCATCACCGTGCGCGGCACGGCGTTCGACAAGGCGGCGCCCGAAGGCGGCAGCGGCACGGTCGAGGCTGTCAGCGGACCGGGCGATGCAGGCACTTCGAGCTTCGTCGGCGCAGAGATTGCCAAGAGCGAACGCCCCGAACTGACCAGCGCCAAGGTCATCGTTTCGGGTGGCCGTGCATTGAAGGACGCGGAAACCTTCGAAGCCACCATCACCCCGCTGGCTGACAAGCTGGGCGCAGGTATCGGTGCATCGCGTGCTGCCGTCGATGCGGGCTACGTCCCCAACGACTACCAGGTCGGCCAGACAGGCAAGATCGTCGCGCCCGAGGTCTACATCGCCATCGGCATCTCGGGTGCGATCCAGCACCTTGCCGGCATGAAGGATTCCAAGACGATCATCGCGATCAACAAGGACGAAGACGCCCCGATCTTCCAGGTCGCCGACATCGGCCTTGTCGGCGATCTCTACAAGATCGTGCCGGAGCTGACCGAAAAGCTCTGACGGTATTAGATTGAATGAATTGAAGCCCCGCCCGGACCGGCGGGGCTTTTTTCTTGGCTCAAAGCCACCCGTCCACGAAGTGGATCGTCATCCCGACCAGCCCGCCGACGAGCGTGCCGTTGATGCGGATGAACTGGAGGTCGCGGCCCACCGCGCCCTCGACCCGGTCGGTGATGGTGCGCGCATCCCACCGTTTGACGGTCTCCGACACCAGTTGCACGATCTGGTCGCCATAGCGGCTCGAGACGCCCACGGCGGTGCGGCGGGCGAAACGGTTGACCTGGCTTTGCAGGCGCGGATCGGCTTTCAGTGCCTGGCCCAGCTCGGCGAGGCTCGTGCGCAGCTCTCCGCCAAGCGCGCTCTCGGGGTCCCGGGCGCGGCGGATCAGCGACTGGCGGATACGTTCCCACACGCCCATCCACCATTCCGCAATCGCCGGGTTTTCGAGCATTTCGCGTTTGAGCGCCTCCACCCGCTCGCGGGTCTGCTCGTCATGCTGGAGGTCGCGCGCAAGCGTTTCGAGCCCCTCCTCGATCTTGTAACGGAGCGGGTGGTCCGGATCGACCAGCACCTCGGCCAGCAGGCGGTACAGCCCGTCAAGCACCGAGTTCGAGATACGCCCGTCGAGGCCGGTCCAGCGCAGCACCGAATTGGCGCGGTTGCTGATGATCTCGCGCACGGTTTCCTCATTGTCCTCCAGCGTCAGGCCGGCCCAACGGATCAGTCCATCCATCAGCGGGAGATGCTTGCGGTCGGCAATCGCGCTTTCGAGCATTCGCCCCAGCAGTGGAGAAATATCGAGCTTCGCCAGCTGCACCTTCAACCCGGACCGGACCTGTGTTCCCAGCCGGGCCGGGTCGAGCGATTCGAGCACTTCGGCAATGAGCTCTGCCGCACCGCCAGTGATGCGCGAGCGGGTTTCGCCCTGCGGTGCGACGAGGAAATCGCCCGCAGCACCGGCGATGTTCATATGCCGCATGCGCCGGGCGACGACCGTTGGGATAAGGAAGTTCTCGCGCAGGAACTGCGCCATGGTGTCGGCAATCCGGTCCTTGTTCTCCGGAATAATCGCAGTGTGCGGGATCGGAACGCCGAGCGGGTGGCGAAACAGTGCCGTCACCGCAAACCAGTCGGCCAATCCGCCGACCATCGCCGCCTCGGCAAAGGCATGCACATAGCCCCAGGCAGGGTGCAGGCCGAGCAGGGGCCGGGTCGCGACAAAGACCGCCGCCATCACCACCAGCATGATGGTGGCGGTCCAGCGCATGCGCCGGGCACGATCGGGTGGCAGGCGGGTGCCGATCAGCTGCGGGGGGCTATCGGGCGCTTCGCTCACTCCGCCGGGTGGCCATCGGGCGGGATGCGGGTTGCCGGGACCGGTGCCGCCGGACCGTCGCCCTTCGGCACCACTGGCTCTGGCGCAACCGGGACCGGCCGCCCATCATCACCCGGACGGTAGGTCAGGAACTTGTTGCGCATCCACGGACCCATGCGCTTCTCAAGACTATCAGCGAGGCTGAAGCCCGCAGGCACGATCAACAGGGTCAGCACAGTCGAAAGGATCAGGCCGCCAATGACCACCGTACCCATCGGCGCGCGCCAGGCACCGTCGCCCGAGAGCGAGAGCGCAGTCGGCACCATGCCGGCCGTCATCGCGACCGTCGTCATCACGATCGGCTGGGCGCGTTTGTGGCCAGCATCCATGATCGCGGCAAATTTCTCCTTGCCCTCGGCCATGGATTCAATCGCGAAGTCGATCAGCAGGATGGAGTTTTTCGACACAATGCCGAGCAAAAGCAAAACACCGATCAGCACCGGGAAGGACAGCGGCTGTCCGAACATGAAGACAAGGAAGATGCCGCCAAGCGGGGCCAGCAGAAGCGAACACATGTTCACAATCGGGCTCATCAATCGCTTGTAGAGCAACACCAACGTAGCAAAGACCAGCAGGATTCCCGCAAGCAGGGCGATCTGGAAGTTTGTCAGAAGCTCGTTCTGAAGTTCGTCTTCACCCACGGCATCGCGGATGACACCGGAAGGCAGGTCCTTGAGCGTAGGGAGCGCATCGACCTGCTCCATCGCATTGCCGCGAAGCACGCCATTGGCAACGTCCGCCCCGATAAAGACGCGGCGGTTCTGGTTGTAACGCTGGATGCTGGTGGGGCCGGCGCCAAATGAAATATCGGCAACCCGACCCAATGGCACCGAGCCGCCATTGGCAGTGGGCACCGGAAGGTTCGCAATCGTATCGATTTCCTGCCGTGAGGTCTTGGCCAGCTTGACCCGGATCGGGATCTGGCGGTCGGACAGGGAGAACTTGGCAGCGTTCTGCTCGATCTCACCGATGGTTGCGATACGTATGGCCTGGCTCAACGCGATCGTCGTCACACCGAGGTCGGCGGCAAGATCTGGACGCGGGCGCACGATGATTTCGGGGCGCGGAATATCGGCGGTGATGCGCGGAGCGACAATTGTATCGAGCGCCTTCATCTCCTCGACCAGCTTGCCTGCCGTCTGGTTGAGCAGTTCAGGATTGGACCCGGCAAGCATGATCGTCAGGTCACGGCCGCTACCCGGCCCGCCTGGGCCGCCCTGCGCCTGAAACCTGACCCGTGCATCGGGGAACTTCGCCAGTTCCGGCGCCAGCGCACGTTCGAATTCGTAGGACTTGCGGGTCCGCTTCTCGCTCAGCGTGATGTAGATTGTCGCATTGCCCTCGCGCACGCGTTCGAGCGCGCGTTCGACCTCTGGCTGCTCGTAAAGGAGTGCGGCCACGCGATCGGCCACAGCCTCGGTTGATTCCAGTGTCGTGCCCGGCACCATTTCTATCTCGACCCGGCTGTTGTCCTGATCGGTTTCAGGTTCGAACTGGAAGGGTGTGTTGCCGAATAGCAGGATGGTCATCAGGAACGAGAAGAAGCCGATGCCAATCATCCAGATGCGATGGTCGAGAAAGCGCGCTTCGAGGTAACGCCAGCTGTCCCGCTTGCCGAACAGGCGGGCGATCAAACCGAAGCCCTTGACGAGGATGAAACCGGCAAAGAACCCGATAGCAAGCACCAGCACGATCTGGACCAGCTCGAGCGGGCGATTGACAATGGTCCACAGCGCCGAATCCTTGCTGGGTACCACAGCCTCGGTCATCTTCACCGGGATACCCAAGCCGCTCAGTGCCTCGTAAGACTTGAACACGGCCATCCCGGACAGGATAATCAGTAGAATCATAAGGATGATCAGGCCGAAAATATACCAGCCGCGATGGCGAATACCCGGCAGCGCAGCGCGCACGCGGTGCATCTTCGAACTGTCGAGCGTCCATTCGAGGACGCGCATATAGCGATCCATCCACGGGCCCTCGCCGTGTTCGGCATGGCCTTTCGCCTGCAGGAAATAGGCCGCCAGCATAGGCGTGATCATACGCGCCACAGCAAGGCTCATCAGCACTGCTGCAACAACCGTCAGGCCGAAATTCTGGAAGAACTGGCCGGTAATACCCGGCATCAGGCCGACGGGCAGGAAGACGGCAACGATACAGAAGCTGGTCGCAACAACCGCCAGCCCGATCTCGTCCGCCGCATCGATCGACGCCTGATAGGCAGATTTGCCCATTCGCATATGTCTGACGATGTTCTCGATCTCGACGATCGCGTCATCGACCAGCACTCCGGCAACCAGGCCCAGCGCAAGCAGCGACATCTGGTTGAGGTTGAAACCCATCAGATCCATGAACCAGAAGGTCGGGATCGCCGAGAGCGGGATGGCAATCGCGGAAATGACGGTTGCACGCCAGTCACGCAGGAAGAAGAAGACCACCACAACCGCAAGGATCGCGCCTTCGATCATTGCGGCAATCGAGCTTTCATATTGCTGCTCGGTATATTTGACCGTGTTGAACAGCGGAATGAAGCGAACGCCGGGATTTTCTTCCTCGATCTTGGTGATGATTTCCTTCGCCCCGTCAAAGGTGGTCACATCCGACGCACCGCGCGAGCGCGACATGGCAAAATTCACCACTTCACGGTCACGCACCTTGCTGATCGATGTGCGTTCGCTGTAGCCGTCGCGCACCTTGGCCACATCGGCCAGGCGCACAGTACCGCCGCCGCCGACCCGCAACTGGCGCTGCGAAAGCTCATAGGCGGTCTCGGTGCTGCCCAGCACACGCACCGACTGGCGGGTGCCGCCTACCTCAGTCGCACCGCCTGCCGCATCGAGGTTGTCCTGCCGCAACAGGCCGTTGATCTGCCCTGCGGTGACCCCCAATGCCTGCATCCGCGCCGGATCGAGGATCACCTCGATCTCGCGGTCGACGCCGGCGAACCGGTTGACCTCGGCCATACCCTCGACCGACAGAAGCTGTTTGGCGACAGTATCGTCGATGAACCAGCTCAACTGCTCGATGGTCATATCGTCTGCTTCGACGGCGTAGATACCGAGGAAGCCACCCGCGATCTCGACCTTGTTTACCCGTGGCTCGAGAATGCCGTCGGGCAGGCTGCCGCGAACCGAGTCCACCGCGTTCTTGACCTCGGACACCGCCGCATTGACGTCAGTTCCAACTTCAAACTCGACGAAAGTGTTGGAGTTACCTTCGCTTGCGGTCGACGAGATATTGCGAACGCCCGGTAGCGAACGGACCGCGGATTCAACCCGCTGGGTGATCTGGTTCTCGATCTCCGTAGGGGCCGCACCGGGCTGGATGATCGTGACATTGACGCCGGGGAATTCGATGTCCGGGTTGTTTACCACATCCATGCGGGCGAAGCTGAGCAAGCCGGCGAAAAGCAACGCGGTGAAAAACACCAGCGGGATCACCGGATTGCGAATCGACCATGCGGAAATGTTCCGGAAATCCATCGTCTTTCCCTATTCGGCCTGCTTGCGCGGAACGACCGTTTCGCCTTCGGTCAGGAAGCCGCCGGCCCGCAGCACGATCTGTTCCTTGCCCGACAATCCCTTGACGATGGCAATGCCATCATCGGTCACGGTGCCCAGCACGACCGAGCGACGCAGCGCCTTGTTATCCTTGCCGATGACGTAAACATATGAGCCCTTGTCGTCGGAAAGGATTGCGGATTCGGGCAACATCGGGGCAACCATCGACCCGCTCTTGATCGTCGCAGTCGCAAAACCGCCGGGGCGAAGTTCTGGCGCGTAAGGCAGGGCAATGCGAGCAATACCCTGCCTGTTTTGCGCATTGATCGTCGGCGCAATCTGCCAGATCTGGCCGGTGAACTGCTTGTCGGTCCCGGCCGGTACGATGGCCGCTTCCACCCCGGTCGAAACCTTCGCAAGATCGTCTTCACTCAGCTGCGCCATGAGTTCCATCTCACCGCCCTTGGCGATGAGGAACAGCGCACCCGACCCGGCGCTTACCACCTGGCCGGGTTCGACATTGCGTTCGAGCACAAGCCCGGATGCCGGGGCGACTACGCTGAGGCGGGCATTGCGGGCGCGCAGCTCGCCGACCTGCGCCTGCGCCACACGCACGCGCGCCACGGCTGCGTCACGCGTCGCGGTGAGCCGATCGACATCGGCCTTCGAGATGAAACCGCGCTCGACCAGCTGGAGCGCACGGTCGAGATTGGCCTGCGCCAGCTGCGCATCCGCCTTTGCCACATCGACCTGCGCCGCCGAGCTCGAAATCTGCTGATTCTGGACCGACCGGTCGATGACGGCCAGCACCTGCCCTGCATGGACCCAATCGCCTGCATCGACGGGTACGGAGACGACGCGCCCGCCTTCACCCGCCACGCCGACCGGCATCTCCCGCCGGGCAGCCAGCGAGCCAGTCGCGCTGATAGAACCCTCGATCGTGGCGGCGCCAGGGGAAATGACCGAAACAACCGGCGCCTGGCTGTCGTCATCATCGGCCGGTGCGGCCGTGCCGCCGCTGAGAAGCTGAAACGCCACCCCCGCCGCAACGACGAGTGCAAGCAGGATTGCGAGGCCGATCAGAAGCTTGCGCCCCTTGCGCGGCGCAGCCTCTCCCTCAATGCCAAGACTTCCCTCAGACTCGGCTGACACCGCTGTCTCGTAATTCATCGCCCATCCTCGATTGGCTCAATGCCCCACGGCGCTGAGTGTGTTAGACCCCTATGTCACCATGTGCAAGACGGCATAAAGGCGCGACTTTCCATGTAACAACACCGCTCGACAGACGACTTGGACGCCCGACGAATGGCCGGATTCCGCCTGCCGAAGCATTTGATCCAGCGCAAACGACAAGAGGCGGCGTGGCCGATGCCGCACCGCCTCTCATCGGTTTTTCGACTAAGTGTGGCGTTTAGCGCACACGCCCGCGCTGGACGAGATTCACGATGCCCAGCAGCACCACCGCGCCGAGGAAGGCAACCAGCAGGGTCATCGGATCGAACGCATTGCCACGCAGATGGCCGTCGCCCGAAAGGAAACCGAACAGGAACCTGCCGAGGATGGAGCCGACGCAGCCGACGATGATGTTCCAGAAGATGCCCATCGAGGCGTCGCGATTCATCACAAGGCTGGCCAGCCAGCCAATGATGCCGCCCATCACAATGGCGATAATGAAATCCATTTAACTTCCTCCTGTTTGTCTGATCCGCACCAGGCGATACGCCTCAAACGGACCAAGTCCCAACCGGTTCCGGCGGGACACAGGACGGAATTAGACCAGTTCGGAAAAAATCGCGACTGGATTTACATTTTTTAGAAGGACGCAGTCGGGATCAATATTTGAGCTGGCGTTCGTATAGGTCGCGATAATGCTGGATGCGCGTGACGCGCAGGCCCTGCATGCCCGAACGATCCACTGCACGCTGCCAGGATGCGAATTCTTCCAGCGTAAGGCTGTAACGCTCGAGCACCTCGTCGATGGTCAGCAGGCCACCATTGACCGCAGCCACGACTTCCGCCTTGCGACGAACCACCCACCGCTTGGTGCTCGGTGCAGGAAGATCGTCCAGCGTCAGCGGCTCGCCGAGCGGGCCGATCACCTGTGCAGGACGGATTTTCTGGTTCTCGATCATTACAACTCTCTATCGCAGGTGGCGGCATCGCCCTTGTCGGGCTGTGCCTCGTCCACCCTTATTGCCGCGTCGGTTTTGCCATGCCCTAAATCGGGATGGTTAACGTGGAGGGGGGCGGTGTTAACGGTTTCAGGCGCCCTGCTGGCGAAGCGGGCAAAACTGCCCGCATTGCGGCGGCTGTGACCACGCAAGCCCGCGCGCAAATCGTGCGCAGCGGCAAAACGCGCGACGAGTTCGGCCCAGTCGAGCCGACGCAGGTCCTGCGTTTCCCGTCCTGCCACAAGGCCGGAATCGATGGGAGTGCCTTCAATCATGCCTTCTGCTTTAAGCGGCAGTGGTCAAGATCGGGTAAAGCCGGGATTTACCGCGCGTTAGGGTGATCGGGCGGCGAATTCCCGCACCAGCGAAGGGGTGGCGATGCGCATCGCAGAGGTCTAAAGGCACCCCGATGAGTGCAACCTCCCTTTTCGATGCCGGTCTCGACACTGCCGCGCTGTTCGATCTCCCCCGCCCGGCGGCGGAGTGCCGGATCGTCGTCGCCATGTCGGGCGGGGTCGATTCGTCCGTCGTCGCCGCACTTGCGGCTGCGAGCGGGGCGGAAGTCATCGGCATTACGCTGCAACTGTACGACTATGGCGCGGCCACCGGGCGCAAGGGCGCCTGTTGCGCAGGCGACGATATTGCCGATGCGCGGGCCGTGGCCGACCGGCTGGGCATTGCACATTATGTCTTCGACCACGAAAGCGCGTTTCGCGAGGAAGTGGTCGAGCAGTTCGCCGATGATTACCTCGCAGGGCGCACCCCGGTGCCGTGCATCCGCTGCAATATGGGGCCCAAGTTCACCGACCTGCTGCGCATGGCCCGCGAACTGGGTGCCGATTGCCTTGCGACCGGGCATTATGTGCGCCGGGTTGTCGGCACGGCGGGGCCGGAACTGCACCGCGCGCTCGACCCCACCCGCGACCAGTCCTACTTCCTTTATGGCACCACCGAGGCGCAGCTCGACTTCCTCCGCTTCCCGCTGGGTGGCATGCCCAAGACACAGGTCCGCGAACTGGCCGAACAGGCGGGCCTGCGCAATGCGGCGAAGCCCGACAGCCAGGACATCTGCTTCGTGCCCGACGGCGATTATGCGAAGATCGTCGAGAAGATGCGCCCTGCAGGCGGCGCTCCCGGCGCGATCGTCCACGCTGCTTCCGGCGAGAGGCTGGGCCAGCACAAGGGGATCATCCATTACACTGTGGGGCAGCGCAAAGGCCTCGATATCGGCGGCCAGCCCGAGCCGCTCTATGTGATCGGGATCGATGCACAGAGCGCCGAAGTCCGCGTCGGCCCGCGCCGGATGCTGGCGGTCATCGCCGCCAGCGTGATCGAGACCAACCGCATCGGACCACTGCCCGATGCCCCGCTCAGCGCCAAGGTGCGTTCACTCGCCAAGCCGGTCCCGGTCGAGGTTGAAGGCTCGCTCGGCGAAGGGAGCACGGTGCAGTTGCACTTCGCCGAACCCGAATATGGCGTTTCGCCTGGACAGGCCGCTGTTATCTACGCCGGAGAGCGCGTGATCGGCGGCGGCTGGATCGCCGGAACCGAGCAGGTCGACGCCTAGGTCAGGGCCCTAGTCTTCCCACTTGTCGAGCACGCAACCGTAACCTTCGCGGTAGCGTGCCGTGTTGCCCGCGATCAGGGGAAAACGTGCAGTGACGCTCTTTTCCTCGGCATCCTCGACAAGCGTAATCAGCTCCATCCCGTCGAGCTTGTCCTTGCCGCAATCCTCGAGGCTGCGATCGGATACGAAACGGCACGAGCAGGCGACGCGCGCCATATAGGCCGTTCCCGCCTGCGCATTGCCCGATATCGAACCGCTATAAGCCCAGGCCCCGGCACCCAGCAGCAGCGCGACCAGCGCGAGAACCCATACCCAACGGCGCGACCTGCGCCCCTGCGCCGCGTTGCGTGCCGATTTCGCCATTGCCAACCCCTGCTGCTTGCGCGAGTGAGGCGCGCATGCCTCTTGCCCGCACCTCTTTCGGCCCGTCCCTTATCGCCTGCATGGCCATGCTGCCAGCCCTCGTATCATGCGGCGAGGCACCGGAAACGCGCCCACCGCTGACCGAAGCGGCCAGGCACGCCGTGCTGTCCGACGAAGCTGGCGCCCCGAAAGACCAGCTTGCGCGCGAAATCGACGACCTGTTCACCAAGGACGGACTGGGCGAAACCCGCGCGGTCGTGCTGATGCATGGAGGTGAAGTCGTCGCCGAACGCTATGCGCCGGGATACGACAAGGACACGCGCTTCGTCAGCTGGTCGATGGCCAAGACGGTCACCGCCGCGATGATCGGCATGCTGGTGGCCGACGGGCGGTTGCGGCTCGACGAATCGGTGCCGATCCCGCGCTGGCAGCGGCCCGGCGACCCGCGCGGCGAGATCACCCTGCGCCAGCTGTTGCAGATGCGATCCGGCCTCGATCACACCGAAGCGGGTGATCCGCCCCACGAATCGTCCGAAGTGCGCATGCTGTTCCTCGACGGGCGCGATGACATGGCCGAATGGGCGGAGACGCAGCCGATGGAGGCGGAACCGGGCGCGAAATTCGAATATTCAAGCAACACCACGGTTATCCTGGCCGATATCGCCGCGCGGGTGCTGAGCGACAGCGACGATCCCGATATCCGCCGCAATGCCGTCGACACTTTCCTCAAGGCGCGCGTCTTCGCCCCGTTGGCGATGGAATCGGTGGTGCCGGAATATGATGCGAGCGGTACGCTGATCGGCGGCAGCCTGATGCATGCAACAGCACGCGACTGGGCGCGGTTCGGCGATTTCTTGCGCAACAAGGGTTCCTATCGCGGATCGCAATTGCTGCCGCGCAAATGGGTCGAGCTGATGACTTCGCCCAGCCCGCGCAGCGCGCATTATGGCCTCCAGACATGGCTCAACCGTCCGACCGGCGAGGCAGAGCATCCGCTGTTCCCCGACCGCGCGCCGCACAGTGTGTTCGCGATGATCGGGCATATGGGCCAATATGTCATCGTCTCGCCCGACCAGAAACTGACGCTGGTGCGGCTCGGCCATTCCAACGGGCCGGAGCGTGAGGCGATGCTGCAGGAAGCCGCCGACGTCCTGGCGCTTTACCCGGTGAGGTAGAAACTGCCTTCGACCACGGTGACGCAAGCCCCACCGAGCCACACCCGGTCATTTTCGAGCCGGCAGGTCAGGTCCCCGCCCCGTGCGCTGGCCTGATGCGCGGTGAAGCCGGTTTGCCCCAGTCGCGCCGTCCAGAACGGGGTCAGGGCAGCATGGGCCGATCCGGTCACGCTATCCTCGTCCACCCCGCCACCCGGCACGAAGACGCGGCTGACCACATCGGTTCTGGTACCGGGCGCGGTGCAGATGAACTGGTCGTTCCCCAGCACGCCCAATCCGCGCAGATCGGGGGCAAGCGCGCGCAGCTGGTCCTCGCTCTCAAACAGGTAGATGCCGTATCGGCTCGGGCTGAGCCAGACCTCCTGCGGCTGCTTACCGAGCAGCGCCACTGCCTCGGGCCATTCACCCGGTTCGGTCGGGATCGCCGGAAGCGCCAGCTCGTAGCCCGGATCGCCGCGCCGGACCTCAATCACGCCCGATCGGCAGGAACGAAAGGAAGCATGGTCGGCACCGGGCATGAAGTCCGGGTGGGTCAGGACCAAATGCCCGCTGGCGAGCGTAGCATGGCCGCACAGGGCAATTTCGTTGGCGGGCGTAAACCAGCGCACTTCCCAGTCCGCCTCGCCACTCGTGTCATGCACAAGGAAAGCGGTTGCCGGAAAGCAGTTTTCGGCGGCAATCGAAGCGAGAACATCGTCGGCAAGCCATCGGTCGAGCAGCATAACCGCCGCCTGGTTGCCGCCAAAGGGACGCGCGGCGAAGGCATCGATATGCCAATAGGCAATCCTCAAGCCACACGCCCTTCTGCACCCTCAGGCAGCAATTCTTCTGCGGCGATCCCCGACTCATTCACCTGCCCATAAGGATCGGGGTGGATCAGCACTTCGACACCGGGGAATTCGCGCATCAGCCGTTCCTCGACCTCGTCCATCAGGTCGTGCACCTGGACAATCGTCAGCGTCGGATCGACCGCCATGTGGAACTGGACGAAATCGTCGGTCCCGCTGGTGCGGGTGCGCAGGTCATGCACGCCGCGAATATCCGGGTTCTTCGCCAGCACGGCAAGGAATGCCTCGCGCCGATCGTCGGGCCATTCACGGTCCATCAGATGGTCGATCGCCTCGCTCCCCGCACGCCACGCGCCCCACAGCAACCACGCGGCGATGGCAATGCCGAACAGCGGGTCGGCGCGGGTGAAACCGGCATATTGATCGAGCGCGAGCGCGGCGATCACCGCGAGGTTGAGCAACAGGTCCGACTGGTAGTGCACGTGATCGGCCGAAATCGCGACAGAACGTGTATGCCGGATCACATATCGCTGCCAGCCGAGCAGGGCGAAAGTCAGGGCGATGGCAATCGCCGACACCACCATCCCTTCGGGCGCGGCCTCGACCCTGCCACCTTCAACCAGCCGCGTCACCGCCCGGAAACCGATGCCTGCAGCGGAAAGCGCGATCAGCATGACCTGGAAAATCGCAGCCAGCGCCTCTGCCTTACCGTGACCGAAGCGATGGTCCTCATCGGCAGGCATGGCGGCGATCCATACGCCGACCAGCGTAGCGAGGCTGGCAATCAGGTCGAGCGCCGAATCCGCAAGGCTTCCGAGCATGGCAGTCGAGCCGGTACGCCATGTCGCCCAGGTCTTGAGGGTGACAAGCAGGATCGCCACGGCAATCGAGGCGAATGCAGCACTGCGCGCAAGGAAAGGCCGGTGGGTACTCACGCGATCACGGATACAGCAATGTGCTGTCCCAGCCACCTGCTGAATTCCGCTCGAACCTGCGGCGATCATGCATCCGTCCGGGGCGGTCGAGCCAGAATTCCATCGCGCACGGCCTGAGCAGGAACCCGGTCCAGTGCGGCGGGCGCGGGATATCGCCTTCCAGATATTCCGCCTCGATTTCGGCCAGCCGCTCGAAATAGGTCGCGCGTTCGGCGAGCGGGCGTGACTGGTCCGAGGCGGCTGATGCGATTTGCGAGACGCGCGGGCGCGAATGGAAATAGGCATCGGCCATTTCGCTGCTCACTTCCTCGAGCGGACCTTCAATGCGGATCTGGCGGCGCAGGCTTTTCCAGTGGAACAGCAGCGCAGCCTGCATATTGGCGCGAATTTCCCGCCCCTTGCGGCTTTGCGCATTGGTGTAGAACACGAATCCGCCCAGATTTTCGCCATGCCCCTTGAGCAGCACCATCCTGACCGAAGGCGCCCCATCAGGCGCGGCGGTCGCAAGCGCCATGGCATTCGAATCGTTCGGTTCGCTCTCCCGCGCCTCGGCGAACCAGCTATCGAACAGGGCGAACGGATCGCTGTCTGGAAGGGCGCTCTGTTCAGCTTTCAATGAGTTTTCCTTTCCAAGTGGAACACATGGAACACAGTCCTAAGGATCGATTCCTGGTCCTCAAAAGAAACGCAAGTGCGGCGGCTTGCCGGAATAGACGGCGTAGCATGGATCATTTCCGAGCGGCTCTAGCCGCCTGCGTGAATGTAGGAAAGTGGCCGCTGACGCTAGCGGGGCGCAAACCTTTCGACTATGATAGCGGAATGCCCACGCCGGAAACCTTGTTGGCTGGCCTTTTCGTACTAGGCATTGGAGCTGCTGGTGCGTTCCTCATTCGCCATGTCTTTCGTCGCGGATTGACCGAAAAACACCTTGGCCGAATGCCTCTGTTCAAGCTGATTGGATATAGTGCCCTAGCAACATTCGGCCCGTGGGTTCTCGATCAGTTTTTCTCGGACGACCCCCGTCCTTTGGTTGTAACAGCCACGGTGTTTTTGCTCTTCGCCACGGTAGCAACTACTGTCTGGCTCTCCGGGTTCGCGGTCGGCAATCGGAAGCGCAGTCGCGATCCGCGCAATATACAGTCTCTCTGACCTGCCTACGCCATTCGGCTTGCGCCAATGCACTGTAGCACCTAGCTAACACGCTCAATGGCGACACATGCATCCGATCCCTATGCCACCCTTGGCGTTTCCCGCTCGGCTACCGAGGCGGAGATCAAGAGTGCCTATCGCAAGCTTGCGAAGGAGCTGCATCCCGATCGCAACAAGGACAATCCCAAGGCGGCCGAGAAATTCAGCCAGGTGACGCAGGCCTATGACCTGCTCAGCGACAAGACCAAGCGCGGCCAGTTCGACCGGGGCGAGATCGATGCCGATGGCAATCCGGCCAACCCGTTCGCCGGGATGGGCGGTGGTGGTGGCGGGTTTCGCGGCCAGCAGGGCGGTTTCCGCGCCGAGGATTTCCAGGGCTTCGGCAATGACGGGATCGACCTCGGCGATATATTCGAAGGCCTGTTCGGCGGAGGTGGCGGTCGCCGTTCGCCGGGCGGGGGAGGCTTCGGCCAGCAACGTCGCCCTCCGCCGCCGCAAAAGGGTGCGGATATCGCCTATCGCCTGCGGGTTTCCTTCACCGATGCCGCCGCACGCAAGGACCAGCGCATCACGCTGGCCGACGGCAAGACGATCGACCTCAAGCTGCCTGCCGGGGTCGAGGACGGCACCCAGATGCGTCTCAAGGGCAAGGGCGAACAGGGCCCGGGCGGAGCGGGCGATGGCATTGTCACCATTGCGGTCGACAAGCACAAATTCTTCCGCCGCGAGGGCGACGACGTGCGGATGGACCTGCCGATCACGCTCGACGAAGCGGTGGGTGGGGCTAAGGTAAAGTGCCCCACGGTCGATGGCGCGGTGTTCCTGACGATCAAGCCCGGCACCCATGGCGGCACGGTGATGCGCCTGAAAGGTAAGGGTTTCTCCAAAAAAGACAGCAACCGTGGCGATCAGCTGGTGACACTCGAAATCCAGCTGCCGGAAGATATCGACGAACTTGCCAAGCGGCTCGAAGGATGGAAGGACGAGAGCGAACCACGCGGCAAGCTCGGGGTGTAGCGATTTGTCCGACCACGGGTCGAAGGAACCGGAAGAACGGCTCGTCCATTTCCTGTCGCCGGAAGCCCGCCGCCGTGAGGCGGGTTCCCTGCGGCAGCGTGTCAACCGTCGGCTTGGCCCCGGCACCCGCGTGTTCGAAGTCATCAAGCGGACGGCGCTCGGGGCGTGGAACGACGGATTCATCCACGCGGGCAATCTCGCCTATATGGCGATCCTCGCGATTTTCCCCTTCTTCATCCTTGGCGCGGCGCTGTTCTCGCTTGTCGGCGATGCAAACGATCGGGCAGCAACGATCACAGCCGTGCTGTCGGCGCTCCCTCCCGTGGTCGCCAATGTGATCGAACCCGTGGCGCGCAATGTCATCGACGCGCGCAGCGGCTGGCTGCTGTGGGCCGGTGCAGCGGTGGGCCTGTGGACCGCATCCAGCCTGATCGAAACCATCCGCGAAGTGCTGCGCAGGGCCTATGGCACCGAGGCGACGCTGGCCTTCTGGCGTTACCGCCTGTTCTCGTTCGGGCTGATCGTGCTGGCGGTGGTGATGCTGATGATCAGCCTGATCGCACAAGTGATGATCGGCGCAGTCCAGCAGGTCATCACCGCATATGCCCCAAGCCTGTCCGATGCGCTGGCGGGGCTCTCCTTCTCGCGCCTCGTCACGGCCATCGGCCTGTTCGCCTCGATATATCTGCTGTTCTACACGCTTACCCCGGTCCATTATCGCGAGAAACGCTATCCCAAATGGCCGGGGGCGGTGCTGGTGACGGCATGGTGGATGGCCGTGACGCTTGCCCTCCCCCCGATATTGCAACGGTTCTTCACCTATGACCTGACCTATGGCAGCCTCGCCGGGATCATGATCGCACTTTTCTTTTTCTGGCTGGTGGGCTTAGGAATGGTGGTAGGGGCGGAGCTTAACGCGGCGCTTGCCGAAACGCCCGAGGAAGAGGCGGCGGGAAGTGACGCCGATGACGGCTAGAATGATGCAGAAGGACGGATAATGAGCGGATCGACGGCGGGTCAGCTGATGAAGGGCAAACGCGGCCTCATCATGGGGCTGGCGAATGACAAGTCCCTCGCCTGGGGCATTGCGAAGCAACTGCGCGAACAGGGCGCGGAACTGGCCTTCACCTATCAGGGCGATGCGCTGGCCAAGCGGGTCAAGCCGCTGGCGGAACAACTCGGTTCGGATTTCACTTTCGAATGTGACGTGTCGACCATGGACGCACTGGACGACGCATTTGCCACGCTGCGCGCGCGGTGGGACACGCTCGACTTCGTGGTCCATGCTATCGGCTTCTCCGACAAGACCGAACTGCGCGGCAAATATGTCGACACCAGCCTCGACAATTTCCTGCTGACGATGAACATCTCGGCCTATTCGCTGGTCGCCGTGGCCAAGCGCGCGGCAGAAATGATGCCCGATGGCGGATCGATCCTGACGCTGACCTATTACGGCGCGGAAAAGGTGATCCCGCATTACAATGTGATGGGTGTGGCCAAGGCAGCGCTGGAAACCAGCGTCAAATACCTTGCCAACGATCTTGGCCCGCAGAATATCCGGGTCAACGCGATCAGTGCCGGCCCGATCAAGACGCTGGCCGCCAGCGGCATCGGCGATTTCCGCTACATTCTCAAATGGAACGAATACAACTCACCGCTGCGCCGCAATGTGACCATCGACGATGTCGGCGGATCGGGGCTCTACTTCCTGTCGGACCTCAGCTCTGGCGTGACGGGCGAGACGCATCATGTCGATGCGGGCTATCACGTTGTGGGCATGAAGCAGGAAGACGCGCCCGATATTGCGCTGGATCAGGGCTAGGCACGAGGATCACTCCTCGTCGGTGTCGCCCTCTTCCCCGTCGGTATCGGGCTCTGCCGGGGCCTTCGGTGCGTCCGCCAGCTTGATGATCTCCAGCGCATCGATCGTACCGCGCAACGCCGAACGTCCGGACCATGCGCGGGTATGGATAGCCACGCTCAGGAAGCCGCATCCGGCCGGGCTCGATCCGACACTGAACAGGTTTTCGCCGCGTTCGAAACGCTCGTCGTAAAAGGGATCGCGGCTACCGGCGCAGCGCAGCTGGAGCCGCACGTCACGCACCTGGTCGGCAGGTGAAATGCGGTGGTTCAACCGGATGCCGAAGCGGCCCGAAGGTGCACGGATCAGGCGTTCGGCGATAATGCCACCCTTGCCCCCGCGGACATAGATTTCCATCTTCTCGCCGTTGCGCGCCATTTGCGCACGGAACCCCCCATCATCGGCAAAGCGCCAGTCGAAGGGCGCGAAATCCGCGCTCCAGTCGATCGGTCCGGCACCGCCGCTCGCCGCCTGCTTGCCGGTGATCTTCTGGAACAGCGCGTAAGCCCGGTTGATCTGGCCACTGTCTGCAAGGCCGGAAACCAGCTTGCGCTCGAAATCGGCGGACCCCAGCTTGCCGCCTGAACGAAGCGTCGCAAGTGCAGGCAAGGCCGCCTTGTCACGCACGGCGAAGTCGAGGAAATCATTGTGCCACTCGGCGCTGCCGTCGAGAATTTCGCCGAAAGCCGGGAGCGCAGCATCCTGCGACAGAGCGCGCATGAGAACCGGGAAAAGGGCGGCCTGCTGTTCCGGGTGGACCTTGAGCAGGCGGTCGAGCGTGCCGAGCGAGGCGACATAATCGCCCGCACCGACCTGTTCTTCGAGCACCAGCCCCTGCAACAGCAGGTCACGCCGGTTGATCCGCGTTGCAGCGGCAAGGATACGCGAACGCTTGCCCGGATCGGTTTCGGCCAGTGCGAGGATGGCGTGCGCCTTGGGGGTCAGTGCCTCTGCACGGAACGCCTCAAGCGCGACCGGCGAGGCCGCCTGCGCCGAAGGGGTCACATCGTCCTGCGTCTTCACCCCGGCCATGAGGAGCTGCGAAGCGTGCTGCTCTTCGGCAAGGCCGTTGGGAATCAGCAACTTGTCCGCCAGTTGCGGGGCAGTGCGCGTCGAGACGCTACTCAGCGCCTGGAGCGCAAGCAAGCCCGCGATCAACACACAAACCAGCAGCGCCACCACCAGGCGGCCCGGATCGGCAATGGTGAAAGAGGGTTTACGCCGGTTTCGCGTCCGCACCATCGCCGTATCCATAACCATAGCCGTAGCCATAGCCATAGCCGTAGCCGTAGCCGTAGGTGGAGTTGCGCTCGTCGAGCTTGGTGACCAGTGCGCCGAAGACATGCGCGTTGGCCGAGCGCAGGCGGCTGAGCGCATTTTCGATCGCGCGGATGTTCACGCCGTTCGACTCGATCACATAGAGCACGCCATCGACCGCCTTCGACACTTCGAGCGCGTCGGCAAGGCCGAGAACCGGAGCGCCATCGACGATGACCTGATCGTATTGTTCGGCAGCTTGCCGGACGACCTGCGCGAGCCGGTCACTGGCGAGCAGCTCCACCGGGTTGGGCGGCTTGTGCCCGGTCGGTAGCAGGTCGAAGCCATGCGGCTGGACCGGCACGATTGCCGAACTTAGCTCGCCATTGTTGCCCGACAGCACCGCGCTGAGACCGTGGTTCGGATCGGCATCGACCCCGATGAAATCGCTCAGCCCCGAATGGCGCAAATCGGCGTCGATCAGCAGCACCTTCTTGCCGAGCTGGGTAAAGCTGCGCGCGAGTGCGACCGACGAAATCGACTTGCCCTCGTTCGGGCGGGTCGAAGTAAGCATGAGCGTCTTCGGCGCGCCATTGGGCGTGAGGAAGGCGAGGTTGGTGCGCGCGGCGGCATAGGCTTCGGAAATTTCCGAGCTGCGCTGTTCGATATCGGCCACGATATCGTCCGAATCGACCCGCGGGATAAGCCCGATCGGCGCAAGTCCGAGGCGGCGGCGAACATCGTTCGGGTCGCGCACTGTCTGGTCCATCGTCTCACGCAGGTAGACCAGCGCTGCGGCCGCCACCAATGACAGGACGAGCCCGATCAGCAGGTTGCGGATCAGCGACGGCGCATAGGGGCCTGCAGCCGGTTCTGCGGCATCGATCAACGTCATGTTGTTCTTGCCCGCACCGGCCGCTTCGAGTTCCTTGAAGCGCTGCAGCAGGGCCTCGTAGAGCTGGCGGTTGGTATCGACCTCACGCTTGAGGATGCCGTACTGGATCGACTGGTTCTGCTGGCCGAGGAAGTTGCCCTTGACCGCATTGAGCCGCGAACGAAGCTGCTGCTCTTCGAGCGAGGCCTTGCGGAAGGCCGCCTGCGCATCGCGATTGTCGATCGTGCTCTCGCCGCTCAGCGCCTGCCTCAGCGAAGCGATCTCGGCTTCCTTGGCCTTGATCTCAGGATAGCCGGGACCGAATTTGGACCGCAGCTCGGCCAGTTGCGACTGCGCTTCGGCCAGCTTGCTGCGAAGGCCTGCAGAAGCCGCCGCGCCAGCTTCGTTTCGTGTCCCCGCGCGCAGGGCCGATTCCGCAGCGATCCGCCGGGTGGTCGCTTCCGCCAGCGCCGTATTCAGCGCGGCAAGTTCCGAACCGACAAGCGTGCTGGTGCTCTTCTCGGTTCCGTCCTCACCTTCACCGCCAGTGTCGAGAATGACGATCTCGTTGGCATTGGCGTAGTCGATCAGTTCCTTTTCCGACAGGGCAAGGCGCTCACGCAGTTCCTCGATCTGTTCCTCGAGGAATTCGCGCGCCTCGACATTGGCACCAAAGCGTTTCTGGTAGTTCGCATCGAGGAATTCCTGCGCCCACAGGTTCGCAAGATCCGCCGAAACCTGCTTCGCCGGGCTGGAGAAACGGATATCGACCAGGCTGGAATTGGGTACCGGCTCGATCTGGACATTGGCGAGCAGGATGCGCTCGATCCGCGATTCGGGCACTTCGCCGCCCTTGTCGAGTTCGAAGGCGGAAAGGAATTCCTCGTCACGCGCAAGGTTGCCGGCATCGATCACGCGCTGGGCAAGAAACTTCGATTCCAGCAGTTCGTATTGCGTGTTGAAATACTGGATGTCCGCGCCGCGCGACTCGAGTTCGATCGGCTCTGCCTCGGTGACATTTGCCGTAACGCGCGAAATCTCGATCCGGGCGGTCGAGCGGAACAGTTCGGTCGAAAGCAGCGTGGCAAGCAAGCCTGCCAGCAACCCCAGTGCGATAATCCCGAGAATCCAGAACCGCTGGTTGAGCGCCTGAATATAAAACCGTTCGAGGTCGAGGCCGAAGGTTTCCGAGCCACCATCGTCGCCGACTGCGGTCACGGTCGGATAGTCGCCATCGGTTGTCGTGGTCTTGCTCATTTCGGACTCGCGATCAGTTGAACGTGCGATCGATCAGGATCGCACTGGTCGACAACAGTGGAATGAACTGGAGGACGCTCTCCAGCGTTCGGCGAGACGGGGAATCCCCGACGGTCACTATGTCACCCGGGTAGATCATCGGATCGGGATAATTCCCGCGCTGGATGCCCTCGATGTTGAACACGCCGATATAACGCTGGCCGCCAACGGTGCGCATCACCAGCACATCGTCGGACTTGGCATATTCATCGAGGCCGCCGGCATTGTTGATCGCGCGGATCAGCGTCTGCGAAGTCGCTGCGGGATAAGTGCCCGGCTGGACGACTTCGCCGCCAATCGAAATCGACGGGGTCGGCAATTCGGCCGGACGGACGCGCACCTGCGGGTTGACGATATATTCGCCGCGCAACCGGTCGGCGATCATCTGGGCGATCTGGTTCGGGGTCTTGCCGCCAACAAAGAGGTCGCCGACGAGCGGGAAGGCAATATAGCCCTCTGCATCGGTGAGGTAGGTTCCGCTGAGCGGTTCGGCATCGAGCACGGTCACCTCGATCCGTTCCTGGCTGCCAACCGTATAGGCCCTGACCCCAGCGGGCGCGGGCAATTCGGACAACTGCGCAACCTGAATATCAGGCGACAACCCGACCGAGCGGTCCTTCGCGCAGGCGGAAAGTGCCAGCATGGCCGCCAGCATGACACTCAATTTGCTGGTAATTCCTGTCATCAGACCCTTCATATCCCCGCTACCGAAGGCCTTACCGTCGGCCTGACCATAGTGAAAGCTGTTTCTGCTGGCAACGAACTGCCCGGAACATGGCATTGCGTTCAAGACACATCTCGCCGCCCCACCGCTAGCGTTCTTCGCGATAAGCGCCGCGTTCGAGCGCGAACAGCGCAGCCAGCCAGATCGCCGCAAGCTGGAAGAGCGGTGTGCGCAAAGGATAATCGACAAGGCTACCGAACAGGATGATCGCGCCGACCGACAGCCACAGCAGCAGCCGCGTCACACCCGCTTCACCGCTCCCCAGCACCGCGCGCAGCGATCGCAGCAGCCAGGCAAGCAGCGCCATCACGATCAGGACGACCGGGATGCCGCCTTCGATCACCAGCTGCGCCCAGTCATTATGCGCCATGTTCACATAGGAGGCGAGCATCAGCGCGTCGGGCTCGTGGATGTGGTAGACCTCCTCGAACGAGCCGAACCCGCTGCCAAACAGGCCATAGGTCAGCGCCATTTCGCGCAGCGTAGGCAGCAGCCCCCAGCGCAAGTCCTCGAACGTACCGCTTGCGGTCAAACGCTCGACCGCCGGGATGCGATCGGCCAAGGCGAAGGCTGCGATCATGGCGACCAGTGCTGCGAGCGCCACACCCAGTACAACCCCCGGCTTCAGCAAGCGCGTCTCCGGCTCGTTCGCGCGCATCCGCCTCCGTTTCGCCCGGCGCAATTCGAGCCACAGCATCACCGCGCTCGCCAGAAGTGCGACGATGGTGGTCAGCAGGCCCGCGCGCGATCCGCCGATAAGCGCCGCGATCAGGACCACGATATAGAGCGCGGCGAAACCGATCCGCGGCATGCTGCGGGCAAAGCCGATCTCCGGCATGGTCGCGCAATAGGCAATCAGGACCAGGGTGAGCGCAGAGAGCACGGCGGCATGGTTGTGGTTGGCAAACAGGCCCACCGGCGAACCAAAATTGGTGATCGCATAGAAATAGAGCGGCCCCGACCTCTCGCTGATCACCTGCAGGATACCGAGGCATGCATTGATCGAACCAATGCCGATCAGCAGCAGCAGCAGGTTGCGGCGCGAAATGCCCGATGCGGCAACCAGCAGCAATCCGGCAATCGGGACGACCAGGCTGCCAAGCGCGTTGAGCGTGCGCGCCGGGACCATCGAAATGGGGCGCCAGATGTCGGCAACACCCAGTGCGGCCCCCATTTCAGCCAGCGGTTCGCGCCCGGGCAGCGATTGCCACAGCAGGGGCGGCAGCGGGATGATCTGGATCGCCATCCAGCCCGCGAGGGCAAGCAGCAGGAAAAGCGGCGTCCTGACATCGCGCAATTTCTCACGATCGAGCCAGTAAATAGCGGGGACCAGCATCAGTGCGGCGAGCGGGCGCAGGCCGACCAGCTGCGCGGCATCCGCCCGCGAGCTGCCGCCCAGCGCACAGACGATGATCGCCAGCAATGCCAAGGCGACCCAGCCATGCCTTATGGCGCCGGGATTATCGCTGCGGATGATTCTCATCGGGGGGAAGCTCGGTCCATCGATTTCCGGCCAGATTGCGACCGCGGCGGCGTTTCGGGTCCGAAGCGACCCATGTCAAGAGGCTGGGCTGTTGTGGCACGACAGATGAATGCACCCTTGACTGCACTGACGCGCTTCCCCAACGCAGCGCGCTGTCGGCTGAGGTGCTGGAATCCGCGCCATTGCCGAGGTAAAATTTTGAATCAGGGTGTGCGATGGACCTTACGGGTAAGACGATTGCGGTGATTGGCCTCGGCTATGTCGGCCTGCCGGTTGCGGTCGAGTTCGGCAAGAAGCGCAAGGTCATCGGTTTCGACATTCGCGCCGACCGCGTCGCCGATCTTGCGCGCGGCGTGGACGAGACGCTGGAGGTCGAGGCGGAGGATCTCGCCGCCGCCACACAGCTCACCTATAGCTGCGATCCGGCGGATCTGGCGCAATGCGATGTGTTCATTGTAACCGTCCCGACCCCGATCGACGACGCCAACCGGCCTGATCTCACCCCGCTAGTGAAGGCATCGGAAACGGTCGGCAGCGCGCTGAAACGTGGGGCGGTGGTGATTTACGAATCGACCGTCTACCCCGGCGCAACACGCGAGGTGTGCGTGCCGGTGCTCGAGCGCGTCTCGGGTCTCACCCACAACGTGGATTTCTTCACCGGCTACAGCCCTGAACGGATCAATCCGGGCGACAAGGAACGTCGGCTGGCGACCATCGTCAAGGTGACCAGTGGCTCGACACCCGAAGTCGCCGATGCGGTCGATGCGCTATATGCCGAGGTGGTGACTGCGGGAACGCACAAGACCAGCTCGATCGAGGTCGCCGAAGCCGCCAAGGTGATCGAGAACACCCAGCGCGACGTCAACATCGCGCTGATCAACGAGCTGGCGATCCTGTTCGACAGGCTGGGCCTCGACACGCGCGACGTGCTGGAAGCGGCGGGCACGAAGTGGAACTTCCTGCCCTTCCGCCCCGGCCTCGTCGGCGGGCACTGCATCGGCGTCGATCCCTATTACCTGACCCACCGCGCGCAGCAGGTCGGCCACCACGCCGAAGTGATCCTGGCCGGGCGGCGGGTGAACGATTCGATGAGCGCCTACCTTGCCGAACGGGTCGTCCACCTGATGCTGGGGCGCCGCATGCCGGTGGCTGACGCGCGGGTGCTGGTGCTGGGCCTGACCTTCAAGGAAAACTGCCCCGACCTGCGCAATTCCAAGGTTGCAGGCGTGATCGACCGGCTGCGCGAATTCAACGCCAATGTCGACGTCTACGACCCATGGATCGATGCCGACGAGGCGGAACATGAATTCGGCATTCGCCCGCTTGCCCAGCCCCCTGTCCCGGGCACCTATGACGCTGTCCTCCTCGCCGTCGGGCACCACCAGTTTGCCGATATGGGCGCTGACAAAGTGCGCGGCTTCGGCAAGGATGGCGCGGTGTTCTTCGATGCCAAGGGCCTGTTCGCGCGGGAAGAAAGCGACGGACGCCTGTGAGGATTGGGCTGTGAGAAACGGGTTGTGACGATCCGCGCGGTCCTGCTCAACGATACGCGGGTCGACCGGCATCACGGTTGCACCAGCGTGATCGGCACGGTGGACGCGCTATGCGCAGCCAACGGGATCGAAATCACCGCGCGCAGCCCGGCGCATCATGACTGGCAGGCCGATCCGGCAATCACCGCAGCTATCGACGACGCAGACTGCGTGATGGTCAACGGTGAAGGCACGATCCACCACGACCGGCCCGCCGGGCAGAAGCTGCTTGCCGCCGGACCCCATGCCAGGAGCCATGGCAAGCGGGCGTTCCTGCTCAACACGACATGGCAGGCAAATTCCGGCGAGAGCCTGGAAAAGCTCGCAGCGTTCGACATCGTCACCGTGCGCGAAAGCGCGAGCGAGGCAGAACTGGCAGGGCATGGTGTGGCCACGCGCCGGATACCCGACCTCGCCCTCTATCACCGCCCGCAACGCGCCGACTCCCGGTCCGGCGTGGGCTATTGCGACAGCGTGCAGGGGCCGAAAGCGCTGGCGCTCTATCGCAGGATGTGGGCGCTTGGCGCCGATCCGCTGCCGATCGTGCAGCTATCGCCGCGCCCGATGGAGCTGCTGCGCTGGCTCAAGCGATATGACCCGGGTATCGCCGCCTTGCTGCGCCCGGCACATGCCCGCGATGCAATGCGTGCAACCTTGCAGGATTATCGCAAGCAGATAGCCGGGCGCGACGATTTCACCGCGCAGGTGGCATCGAAAGAGCTGATCGTCACCGGGCGGTTCCACATGATGATCTTCGCGCTCGGGGCGATGACGCCCTTGCTCGCCATCGGGTCGAACACCCACAAGATCGAGGCGACCCTGCGCGATGCCGGTCTCGAACCTTGGCGCGCAGTTGCCGACATCGCCACCATCGACCGCGCACTGCTCGACCGGGCCGGTCGCTGGCATGGCGATGAGGAGGCGAGCCTTACCCGCTTCCTCGAGCAGGGGCGCGGTGCGATGGAGCAATTGTTCACGGACATCGCATCCACGGTTCGCGGTGGCTGAGGAAACGCAACTCGACCCGGTGATCGACGCAACGGCATGCACCAGCCGCGCGGTCGAGCGCGTTGGGCAACCGCTATGGCAACTGGAGCTCGCGGGCCATTCAGCGATGCATTTCCAGCAGATTGCCGGTGGCCGCACCGTCACAGGCAACACGCTGGCACAGATCGCGGCGAGCATGATTGCGCTGGTGACGCTGGTGACCCTTGTGCTGCGCCATGGCGGAACGTCGCCGACGAAAGCCCGCCTCGTCCTGGCGCAGGGCGAAACCGTTTTTGCCACCCATGGAGAGGACAGCACGCGCACCCGGCACTTGCGCGATGCGCTCGCCCGGTACGACGCACATGCCAAGCCGATCCTGATCCCCGGACGCCCCACGGCCGCGCTGGGCGAAGCTGCCCACCGGTTCGATCCCGTCGGCTCGATCGCCGGGGCGCACTATATCCGCCCGCTGTCCCTGGCGACCACGCTGGCCTCGCTTCCGCGCGCGGTCGCCCTGCTGGCAAGCGGGATCGGCGAGACGAGCCGCTATGCCGCGCCCCTCGGCTTCCGTGATCGCCTTGCCATCGCCTTCCGCATGGCACTGGGCGCGGCGCACGCCCGCTGGTGGTGCAATGCGACAGGCGGGCTACAAATCCGCCATGCACTGTTCGCGCATACCGGTACCGGAGACCTGTCGCAGCTCGAACAGGCGATGCAGCACACCGGAACGCGCACAGTCCACCTTGTCCACGGAACCAATATCGGCTGGGCGTTCGCCGGCCTGTCCGATGTCGCCGTATTCCCCAGCGGTGCCGACGCGAGGCTCGGGGCGCGCCTGCCAGCCTATGGCACATGCACCCACCTGCCGCTCAAGCGGCCGGAAGTATCGCCCGGCAATGGCGACTGGGCGCTGCTCACCAGCTATACCCACCTGCAACACCCCGCTTTCGCGACGACGGGTTCACAACCCGATTGCGAACTCGTGCGGTGGGTGAGCCGCGCGGCCGATAGGCTGGGGCAGGATCCGGCGCGCATCTTCTGGCGTCCGCATCCGCAGATCGAACTGGTCCCCGCTGCCGAGCGCGAACGACTGGAAGCGACAGTCGCGCAGGCCGGTTTCACCCGCTGGCCCGACACGTTACCCTATGCCGCACTGGGCGAATTCTCGGCCGCGGTGACGACACCTTCGACCGTACTCACCGATGGCTTGCGGCTGGGCCAGCCAATGATCGTGGCCAGCCTGACGCCGCTCCAGCACGACTTGCTCTATGCCGACCATCCGCTGCTGGTGGAGGATGAAGCGAGGCTGCACGATGCGATCGTCCGCGTGCTCGACCCGAAACGACGCGCGCAGGCGTTCAGTGGAGCATGGGCAGCCATGGAGCCGGGCGACCACTTGCAACTAACCGATTGTTTTGCATTATGATTCTCATATTCCGGAATATTTAGCGACTGGTGCTGATATCCAAGTTCCACGGCTCGACGAATAATGCATTTGAATACGGAATATGTGCGCTTGATGTGTTGGCGAGGTAAAGCCAGCCCAATAGGGTTGTCATCTGCAAGGCGCAAATCGCCAACCGCACCAGCGCCTGCTGACGAACCGGTAGCGTTCCAGGCAGGGCGGCCCAGACATAAATGGAAACTGGGAACCAATAGATCGAAATGCGGCCTGCGGCCGCAGAAGCGATGAACACCATAGGAAAAGTAGCCATTGCGGCAAATGCAAGGTTTCTCAGCAACGGAACAGGGAATATCAACTTGCGGCTTTTGGGCATCGCAAAATAGAAGGCCGCAGGTAGAGCGTTCATCAATACGTGGATCCAAGCGCCAGCAGCCTCAATCTGCTCACCTTCACCAGTACCAGCATAGGATTGAAGGTAATAATCTCCAATCGCGGTGGTCTGGAGAAAGTACACCGCTGCCACGGATGTGATAGCTACCGCGACAACCTTCGCTGCAATAGGGATGCCGAGTTCGAGTACGACAAACACAAAGAACAAAAGTGCGCTCTGATGAAACTGCGCCGCCAGGAGAATGATGAGGCACTTGCTGACCACGCTGATCCGGTACCAGCTAGCAGCAGCCATCATGATGATGCCAGCCGCAATCGCTTGTCGGTTGGCGCTCATACAGATTACAACGATGAGGAAAGGAAACGCCGCAAGCAGGGCGAGCCAAGGCTCGGGGGTTTTGCGGGCGAACCGGAATATTCCGCCCAGCGCAATCGCGGTGGAAATGAGATTGACTAAATAGATTCCTCCACCAGTCCAGTCCCCAAATGCCAACAGGATGGCATAAAATGGCTCCGCCACGATCAAGGCCTCGGACCAGCTTGCTGAGACCCGAACATCGTGAAGCATGCGTAGATAGTTGCTCCAGTCCATACCGACATGGTGGCGCAACCCGACGAACAGGACGAGCAACACGAACACGATGCCCCAAGCAAAGCTTGTTGATTGATTTCTTAGCCGAAAAATGGCAAGCGAGGTAAGCACCCCGCCAAGTGCTAAGTAGGGCCACATTGAAGAACATTCCCAGCCAAAAAAAGTTTGAACGCTCTGGAGTGAGCCCCTAAAGGCCCTATGCGAAAGCGGTTGCAAAGTCACCAGACTTGAGCATGCCACCTGAAGACAGATCGCTATCGGCTGGTTTCGCGGTGTTCTGATATTTCGGCCTACCGCGGCGAGTGGACGGATATTTTAGCGAATTGTAGGTCGCGATCACCGATAGCAATCGATTTGGAGCATTTGAATGTACATCCTAGGTTTGGCAACGATGGGCGACGCCGCTGCGGTCCTCATGAAGGGCAACGAGATTATCGCGGCTGCGGAAGAAGAGCGATTCTCCCGACAGAAACATCATGTTGGCTTTCCCAACGAAGCGGTCAAATATTGTTTACGCGAAGCCGGGATCACCATGAATGAGGTGAGTCATGTTGGCCTGTACTGGAAACCATGGCTAGTGAAAACGCGCGTAAAAATGGCGTTGGGCAGCCTGTTCAAGAAAGGTGATGGTTTGTTTGCGGCACGCGTAAACAGCGGCCTTCCGCGCGTCAGCAAATACATGTCGATGTTTGGCATTCCAAAATATATACGCGGCACCTTCGGAGAGAGTGATTTCAAGTTTCACTTCATTTCCCATCATGATTGCCATGCCGCGAGTGCATTCTATGTTTCGCCGTTTAAATCAGCGGCGATCCTTACTTTGGATGGTGCAGGCGAAGAATCTTCGACGGTTCTTGCGCATGGCATCGACAATCAGAGAATCCGTAATATCGCTGATGTCAAGCTCCCACACTCTCTTGGGCAGTTTTACTCTGCCGTAACCAATTATCTCGGCTTTAATATGTTTGAAGGCGATGAATGGAAGGTTATGGGTCTCGCAGCTTACGGCAAACCGGTCTATTATGATTTTCTTAAGGACAATGTCCTGACGATGAAGGGTGATCGGGATTTTGAGTTTAACGTCTCCGTGCTTGACCACCACCTTGCAAAAAGCCATCGATTTTCAGCAGAGTTCGTGGAAGCTTGCGGCCTACCGCGCAAGCCCGACGAAGAGATTCTCCAACGCCACATGGATCTAGCGGCTAGCGCTCAGAAAGTGGTGGAGGAGATCGTGCTCAAACTATGCCAAACGCTAAAAAGCGAGACCGGAGAAGACAATCTCTGTCTTGCGGGAGGCGTCGCTTACAATTCGGTAATGAACGGTCGGCTTGTGCGAGAGTCTGGCTTCAAGAAAGTTTTTGTCCAGCCGGCGGCAGGAGACTCCGGTTGTGCTATGGGTGCTGCCCTCTTCATAGCTCACGTCAAGTTGGGCCTGCCGCGCGGCAAAGCCATGGACAATGCTTATTTTGGACCAGGATTCAGCGATCAGGATTGTCTAGAGGCGCTAGAGCAATCTGGACTGCCGTTTGAAACGGTTCCGGAAGACGAACTGACGAAGAAAGTTGCAAAAATCCTTGCTGATGGAAATCTAATTGCATGGTTCCAAGGACGCATGGAATGGGGGCCACGTGCGCTCGGCAATCGTAGTTTTGTGGGCGATCCGCGCATGGCGGATATGCGCGAGGTGCTGAACCACAAGGTGAAGTTGCGTGAATGGTTTCGTCCGCTCGCACCTTCTATGCTTGCCGAAGACGCTGTCGAAGTATTCGGGGAAGATTTTTTCGATCCGTTCATGGTTACGGTTCACCCAGTACCGGAAGACCGTAGGAACCGGATTGCAGCGGTAGTTCATGTTGATGGAACCGCCCGTCCACAGACTGTTCAGCGTGAGGTTAACCCGCGTTACTGGCAACTCTTGCAAGATTTCAAGGCCGAAACTGGCGTGCCGGTTCTGTTGAACACTTCTTTTAATATCCAAGAGCCAATTGTCTGCACTCCCGAAGATGCAATTAGCACTTTTCAGCGGTGTGACGTCGATTATCTGGTGTTAGGCAACAACATCGCTTCAAGGCCACCAAAGGCGCTTGCCGCTTAGATATCTTATCGCGATGGGCGAGGGTTAAGGCGACAAACGTGAAGCTCTTGTTCGCGATCAAGGGGCTGGTGGTGGCCGGAGGCGGTGCGGAGCGCGTGTTCGTCGACGTGGTCAACGAACTGGCAAACCGGGGCCACGAAGTGTCGGTTGCGACATTCGACCCGCCGGACCAGCCTTTTTTCTACACGCTGGACCAGCGCATTCCGGTCCATTCGCTCGCCAACAGCCAGCCGGCGCAACCGACCCGGGCGAGCGAGATCCCTGGCATCATGGCCCTATCTCGCAAGCTTGTCGGGCGGCTGGCGCCCGACGCGGTGATTGCTTTCATGCATTCGACCTTCGTCCCGGTCGGACTCGGGCTGATCGGCGACCGCACCCCATTCATCGCCAGCGAGCATACCGACGGCGTGCATTACGAGGGCCGGCGGGTCCAGCGCCTGCTGCGCGACGCCATCTTCGCCCGTTCGGCCGCGATCACCATACCTTCCGAAGCATCCCGGCAGGCCCAGCCCGAACGCTGGCGGGCAAAGATGCATGCCCTGCCCAACGCGATCGATTTCGAACGGCTCAGCCAGGATGCGGCAAGCCGCCAGCCGGAAAAACTGATCTTGTCGGTCGGGCGGCTGATGGCCGAAAAGGACTACCCCACGCTGATCCGCGCTTTTGCACAAGTGGCCGACGAGTTTCCCGAGTGGCAGCTGCGCATTGCTGGCGACGGGCATTTGCGCCCTGCGATCGAAGCGGAAATTGCGCATAGTGGATATGCAGATCGCATTACCCTGCCCGGCTATGTTCGCGATATCCCGGCTGAATACCGCCGTGCCGCAATTTTCGCGATCCCGTCGCTTTATGAATCATTCGGGCTTGTGACCGCCGAAGCGCTTGCTACTGGGTGCCCGGCGGTGGGCTTTGCCGATTGCATTGGCACAGCCCAGCTGATCGAGAACGAAGTCAACGGATTGCTGGTCGAGCCGGGCGAGGATCGTGTATCCGCCCTCGCCGATGCGCTACGCCGGTTGATGGCGGAAGCACATTTGCGCGAGCAACTCGGCGCTGCAGGGCCGGCCTCGGTCGAACACTATTCGCTGCACTCGATCGCAGACCGGTGGGAAGAAATGCTGACACAAGTTTGTCAGGGGGAAAACAAGTGAACCAGTCCAGTTCAAACGTGGATCCGCGCACCGTCGCATCCTTCGGGCACGAGTGGGCCAGCCATGACCAGTCGGGGCTGACCGATGCAGAAAAACAGCAGATCTTCACCGACTATTTCGGCGTTTTCCCGTGGGATAGCCTTCCGCCCGATGCGCAAGGCTTCGACATGGGCTGCGGCTCGGGCCGCTGGGCCAGCGTGGTTGCGCCGCGTGTCGGCACGCTGAACTGCATCGATGCCGCGGGCGAAGCGCTGGGCGTCGCCAAACGGAATCTGGCGGCAATGGACAATGTGAAGTTCCATCACGCCACCACCGATACAGCGCCGCTGGAAGATGCCAGCCAGGATTTCGGCTATTCGCTCGGCGTGCTCCATCACATTCCCGACACACAGGCGGCGCTGGCCGATTGCACGCGGCTGCTGAAGCCGGGCGCGCCTTTCCTGCTCTACCTCTATTACCGCTTCGACAACCGTCCGGCATGGTTCCGCGCCCTGTGGAAGGGCAGCGAACTGATCAGGGGCGGAATTTCACGCATGCCTTCGGGCCTGAAAAACCTGTCGAGCGATGTCGCGGCGGCAGGCATCTACTGGCCGCTGGCGCGCGGCGCGGCGCTGGCGGAAAAGCTCGGCGCAAACCCCGACCGGCTGCCGCTGTCCTATTATCGCGACAAGAGCTTCCTCACCATGCGCACCGACAGCCGCGACCGTTTCGGCACCCCGCTGGAGCAGCGCTTCACGCGCGACGAAATCAAGGCGATGATGGAAAGCTGCGGGCTGGAGAAGGTGGAATTCTCCGACACGATGCCATACTGGGTCGCGGTCGGCTTCCGGAAATAGGCCCGCGCCGATGCGCACGCGCAGCACCCTTTTCAGGACGGCATGGCGCTGGCTGTTTCGCGGCGGCCTCTTGCTGGCTGCCGGACTCGTCGCCTGCATTGCATGGTTCGTGCTTGGTCCGGCATCGCGCGCGCCGGTGACGGATAAACTTGGTGTTCCCGAGCGCGCCATTCCGCGCATGACCGCAAAGCAGGTAAGCGACCTGCCCATGCAGTGCGCGCAGGTCGCGACAGGTGGGCCGAAGGGTGCAAACGGGCGCACCCCGCACCGCAACCATACCTATCTGACCCGCTTCGACGGGCAATATTTCGTTATGTTCAGCCACTGGTATGGGGCCGAGGGGCAGCCCGGGCAGGCTGTACAATTTGCCACGTCGAGCGATGGTGTGAGCTGGAGCGAACCTCGCCCGCTTGCCGATCCTGCGTCCGGCCACGGGATCATCGCGCGCGGCTTTGTCGAACGCGATGGCAAGCTCTACGCTTGGTATGCCACGCACACGGGCGACACGTTCTTCCGCAATGGGAAGGAATTTCGCGATCCGGCCCAGTTCACGGCTGAACGCAATATCGCCATCCTCGAAAGCGAATGGACCGGGCCGGAGACAGGGTGGCAATTCAACCGCCGGGTGCTTGACGGTTACGCTAACAACTATGCCCCGCGCCAATTCGGCGAGGCGCAGGTGATGGCAGTCCGCGACCAGGATCGGGAGACCTATCTCGCCATCAGCGACGATAACGGTATGTCGTGGAATGTCGGCGAGGCGATGCCGGTTCCCGCAAAGCCCGAACGCGGTGAGCAGGGCCTGTACCTGCCCGACGAACCGGTCACACTGGATTACGACAGCGGCAGTTCGCATGTCCTGCTGCGCAACAACAACACCGCCGATCGCCGCATGTGGGCAACCGAGGTGAAGGATGGTCATTGGCAGGATCCCTACCCGCTCGATTTTCCCTCCGATGCAAGCAAGTTCCTGCCGGTCGAACTGGACGATGGCAGGACCGCACTGGTCGGCAATTTCGAACCCGATGTGCATCGCGCCCTGCTCAATCTCGCCGTAAGCGACGATGGCGGGAAATCCTATCACACGCTCTATCGGCTGGCTCCGGAGAACCAGTATTCGGGCCTCGGCTGGCGCTCGCCGCAATACCCGCACGCCATAGTCGACGAAGATCGCCTTCTTGTCGGTTTCGCATATGGCAAGCGCGATATCGCCGTTTGCACCGCTCCGGCCGACGCGGACGGGCTGGAAAAGGCTTCGGGCTTTTCACTGCTGCCGCGCCTGTTCAAAGGCCTGTGCAATCGCGACTTGCCGGTCTATCTGCGGCGCGCAGCCGGGTATGCCGGTTGCCGCGAACACTTCGTCTGGGGCTGATCTTTTAAAAATGTGCGGTCTGGCAGGCTTCTTCGGATTTGACGGTGTGGGCGCCGACCCGCGCCGCGCGCTGGAGACCATGTCGCACGCCATAGCCCATCGCGGCCCCGATGCAGAGGGCTTCTGGCTCGACCAGGAGGCGCAGATTGCGCTTGGCCACCTGCGCCTTTCGATCATCGACCTGTCGCCCGCCGGCGCGCAGCCGATGCTCTCGCATGATGGCCGCTGGGCGCTGGCGTTCAATGGTGAAATTTACAACTACCCGGCCCTGCGCGCCGACCTCGAAGCGCGTCACGGACCGATTGCCTGGCGCGGCCATTCGGACAGCGAGGTGCTGCTCGAGGCCTTCGCCCGCGACGGCATCCAGCCTGTGCTCGACAAGGTCGATGGTATGTTCGCCATCGCGTTGTTCGACCGGCAGGAGCGGCAGCTGACGCTGATCCGCGATGCCTTCGGCGAAAAGCCGCTCTATTACGGCATGGCCAATGGCAGCCTGCTGTTCGCATCCGAATTGAAAGCGATGGAGGCCTTGCCCGGGTTTGCACCTGCAATGGACCTCGACGCACTGGGCGATTTTTTCAAATATTCCTACATCCCGGCACCAAAGTCGATCTGGCAGGGCATCGCCAAGCTGCCCCCGGCGCATATGGTCGCGATCACGCTCGACGATATGCAAGCAAACCGGCTGGCCCAGCCGACTTCATGGTGGGATCCGGTTGCCGACGCACTATCGGCACGGTCAGACATATTTGCGGGCTCGCTTGAAGAAGCGCGTGCGGCCGGCGACGCACTGCTGCTCGCATCGACCGCGCGGCGGATGATGTCCGACGTGCCCTTGGGTGCATTCCTCTCGGGCGGGATCGACAGTTCGATGACCGTCGCCCTGATGCAGGCGAATGCCTCCGCCCCGGTTCGCACATTCTCGATCGGGATGGATGTGGCGGGGTTTGACGAATCGCCCGCAGCCAGGGCCGTGGCGCAGCACCTTGGCACCGATCATACCGAACTCGTGCTTTCACCCGCAGAGGTGCAGGATGCGATCCCGCATATCTCCGGCGTGCATGACGAGCCCTTTGCGGATTCGAGCCAGGTGCCCACCTTCCTCGTCTCGCGCATGGCGAAACAGCATGTCACCGTGGCACTATCGGGCGATGGCGGGGACGAGATCTTCGGCGGCTACAATCGCTATTTCACCGGACCGAAGGCGTGGAGCCGGGTTGCCTGGATGCCTGCCCCGATGCGTGCAGTCCTGGGCAGTGCGCTTTCTTCCGTCCCATCGGGCCTGGTCGACAGGTTGGGCGGCAGGCTGTCGAGCGAACTGGCCGCAGGGCGGGCGAGCGAAAAAGTGCAGAAGCTTGCCCGCGCTATCTCGACGAGGGACGAAGCCGCATTCCACGACCGCCTGCTTGCCACCGCCGACGCACCGCAGGAATTGCTCAATCGCGACGTTGCGCTGTCTCGCCTGTCGGACCGGCAGGACCCACGCACGGCTGCGCTCGACTTCGCCCACCGCGCCATGCTGGTCGACACAGCCAATTACATGCCCGACGATGTGCTGGTGAAAGTCGACCGGGCAGCGATGGCTGTCGCGCTCGAAACCCGCACGCCCTATCTCGAACGCGACCTGTTCCGTTTTGCCTGGAGCCTGCCTGCAGAAATGCGCGCCGGTGCGGGCATCGGCAAGCGCCTGCTGCGCGAAATGCTGTATGATCGCGTACCACGCGCACTGGTCGATCGGCCCAAGGCTGGGTTTGCCATTCCCGTCGGACGCTGGCTGCGCACCGGCCTGCGCGACTGGGCCGAAAGCGAATTGTCGCGCGATGCGCTCGGCCGCTCGGGCCTGCTCGATATCGATATGGTCCGCAGGCGCTGGAGCGAGCACCTGTCAGGCAAGCGCGACCACGAAACGCTGCTGTGGAATGTGCTGATGTTCCAGGCGTGGCAAGGCAGGCAGGTCGGCTGATGTTGCGCAAGCTCATGCAACAGGGGGTTTCGGTAGCGCTCCTGCGTGTGGCGGGGACGGGGCTGTCGGTTTGCGTCACGATTGCCATTGCGCGCTGGTTCGGGGCCGATGCACTCGGGGTCTATGCCTATTGCGTTGCGCTCATGGCCATTGCGGCGGTGCCGATTTCCAACGGCTGGGCGACCTTGCTGCTGCGCACCGTATCGGCCCATGGCCAAGTCGATGGCGAAGCGCGTGCGATGGCCCGCACCGGCGCAGTCGGGGCGCTGGCTATAGCTGGCATCGCCGGAGCAATCGGCCTCATGGCGATTTACCTCTCTGGCGCGCCGGTTGCCCGTGCGTTGCAGCCGGTCGCTCCACTAGCGATCGGGTTGCTGATGTTCGCGCTGTTGTGCGACCAGGTTTCGGCGATGCGCATGGCGTCGATACGCGGCATTGATCGCCCGGCGGCGGCCCAGATTCCAGAGATGCTGGTCCGTCCCCTCCTCCTGCTTGCCGGGATCGGCATGGCATGGTTGTGGATCGGATCGGATGATGCATCCGGTGACTTGCCCAAGCTGTTTGGCGCACTGACAGCGGCCGCCTGCCTTGCCGCCATTTTCGGCCAGCTGGTCCTCAACGCAATCGCTCCGAAAGTGGCGCCGATTGCCGTCGGCCCTGCCATCCGCAAATCGTGGATCGCCAGCGCCGCCGCCCTCGCCGGAAGCGCCGGACTGGTGCAGCTTAACGGCTATATCGACATGCTGCTGCTCGGCAATTTCGTTCCGCCGACCGATCTCGGCCACTATCGTGCTGCGCTGCAGGTCGCGATGCTGGCAAGCTTCGGTTATGTCGCGCTCAACATGCTTGCCGGGCAGCGTTTTGCCCGGATGCGCAAGCAGGCCGATACTGGCGGGATGGCAGCCACCGCCACCTGGCTGGCCCGGCTTGGTCTTGCCACGGCCCTGCCCCTGCCGCTGATCCTGCTGGCATTCGGCGAGCAGGTTTTCGCATTCCTCTTCGGCCCGGATTTCGCCGTCTCGGCACTGCCTGCGCTGATCGTTGCCAGCGGACTGACTTTCAGCGCCGCCATCGGCATGGCCCGCACTCTACTCGTCATGCATCACTTCGAATTCCTCGTGATGCGCACGACGCTGGCAGCGCTGGCGCTGAACGTCGTGCTCTGCCTGATCCTGATCCCCCGCTTCGGCATCGTCGGTGCAGCGAGCGCGAACTTCGCTGCCACTTGCAGTTGGAATCTCCTGCTGTGGCTCGTCGCGCGGAAGAAGACCGGACTCGATTCCAGCGCGTTGGGCCTGCCGAAACATAGTTGAACTCAGAAATGAAAATACGATGACCTCCAAAAAGCGCCTGCACCTGCACATCGGGACCCACAAGACCGGCAGCACGGCATTCCAGTATTTCATGCGCGACCACGCGCGAGTGCTCTCGAATGCGGGGTTCTCGTTCTACGAGGGCATGAAGGAGATCGAAAACCACCTCGAACTTCATGTCGCAGCGATGCGCCCCGAGCGCATGTCGTTCTCCAAGGAGAAGTACGAAATCGCAGACATCGAATCGTTCAGGCACGAAGTTGCCAACAATGTCTCCCGACACTACGCGGCCCATCCGCAATCCGAGCCGATTTTCTCAGCAGAAGGGTTGGCCTTGCTCCGATACCCTGACGAGTTGCGCACGCTAGGCCAGCTGATCGAAGCAGAAAGATTCGACGTCCGTGTATTGCTCGTTCTGCGCAATCGACAAGCGTACCTCGACTCGATGCGCAGGCAGATATTGAAAGTGCCGGGCCGTTTGCCCTCGCAAGAGCCAGATAGTCATCGCTATGTCGAAGACGATAGCTGGCTGGTCGACTATGATCACATTCGCAAGCTTTGGGCCGATGAATTTGGTCCTGATAACCTGACTGTCATCGACTACGACGCAGCTCGCGCCGCAAATGATGGGAACATTATCCCGCCAATGCTTGATGCCATTGGCGCTCCCACAAATCTGAAGAACAAGTCTCGGGGATATCGCCACAATGTCGATACGCGATGGGCCAAAATACGGCGTTGGGTTGCCAAGCATAAGGCCTTTTGATAGCCGCCTGCCCGGCTTCCAGCATTAAAGGATGTTCGATGAACGAAAGCAGTGAAGCTGCTGCCTTGTTTGAAGCAGGCAATCCCGGCCAGCTGATCGATCGCGATAAGCTGATCGACCGACTCGATGACGGCTCGGTTGTGATTGCCCGTGGCGGCACCGCACTCACAAAATTGCACCGGCTTACGCGCGACGAAATATTCCGGCAGATCGCTGATCTTGCCGGCGCCGAAATGCGGAATAAGCTGGAAGAAGTGGGGCTGGAACACATCCACGAGCACCTTTCCGTAGACTTGATTCAGGACGTCCATTCCCGCGCCACGGAAAACCTTCGCGCGACATATATGCGAGCAACCGAGGAACTCATTCGCGAGTTCAGCGGGCATTCCAGCTTCTACGTGAATCACAATTTCGTCTTGCGGTTCTATTTGCCGAACGACTTGATGCAACAGCACTATACGACGCTTAAACAGCGTCCGGGCAAGTTGATCCAGCATGGTCCCCACCTGGATCTCTGGCAGAATGTTGCACTCAACGCCTATAACATATGGATCGCCATCGAGGATGTCGACGAAGGCAACGGTATGGTCGTCTACCCCGATGCCTTTGGCAAACCCGTCCCTCGCGGTGGCGAGCATGTGCGCGAAGATCAGGTCACCGGTCGGCCGCTGCGGTTGCCCTGCAAAGCAGGCGACATGCTTTTGTTCCACAGCCAGCATCTGCATGGAGGCGTGCTCAACCGTACCGACATGACGCGCGTGGCAATTACCACTCGTTTTACCATTTCTCCGCCCTTGCACCCTCGGCTGGGCGCTCAGTTGCACTATGCATCTGCCGCCGCAATTCGGTCCGAAGACAATCGTCGTATCAAGTTCTCATACCTTGTCGACAAACTGAGGCCGCGCAACCTGGCTCTCCGCCTGGAAACAAGGCTGGGCACAGGTCGACCGGGTGAGGAAGGGCGACGGCTGAAGTTCCTTGACGCACTACTGCACAGAAACTGGTTTGCGGAGACGCAGGACCGTTCCCGTGCTTCTGGCCAGTTCGGCTCCGATCAGATTCGGATTGTCGATGACAAAACCATCGCAGTGCAAGTTGACGACAGACAGGCTGTCCATATCCAGCGTCGATGCCCCCATATGGGTGCCGATCTGTCCTGCGGATACATTGACGATGGGCACATCTGGTGTCCGTGGCATGATCAGGGTTTTTCGCTCGAGACGGGGGAACCGGTCGGCCCTTGTTCGGGCTTGAAGCCATTGCGTGTCAGCAGCGCCGAAACGGCATGACGATACAAGCCGTCATTCCCGTTTCATCACCCGACGGGGCTGCCGACTGATGCGGCCAGCCCAAAACAGTGTCGACTGGCTTGACTATGCGCGTTTTCTGGCCGCGTTTTCGGTCATGGTTTTTCATTACACGGCGAATGGTATTCGGCGCGGTGTGATCGAAAACTATGATCGTTTTGGCGCAATCAGCAACGCGGCAGAGTATGGTTATCTTGGTGTAGACCTGTTTTTCCTGATCAGCGGATATGTCATCGCGCTTACATCGAGCGGAAAAGATGCACCGACTTTCGCGATCTCGCGCTTCGTGCGCCTTTGGCCAACGTTCCTCCTCTGTCTCGTCGCGACGACATTGGTTCGCGTGTGTCTCGGCGGCCCTCAATTCGAAGTGAGCCTGGCACAATTCATCGTCAACACAACAATGCTGGCACCGTATCTCGGCTTCGATCATATCGACAGCGTATACTGGACCTTGGCTTATGAACTCGGCTTCTACGGACTCGTGTTCGTTGCCATCTTGTTGGGACTCAAGGCGCGCCTCGAACAGCTGATGGTGTTGTGGCTGCTCGCGATCATCGCTTTTGACGTTCTGGGCGCGAATTTGCCGCTCATCGGCAATTACAATTATCTCTTTGTAATCGGCTTTTTGCTGCAGCGTATCGAGCAGTCGGGATGGTCGTTGTGGCGAGCATTGCCGCTGCTTGTTGCATCGGCTTTTGCGATTATGGCGTCGGTAGAACGCGCGGCCCAAATGTCGTTGAACCGTGGTGACTTTATGCTGAATCCGATCATCGTGGGAGCTGCAACCGCTGTTTTCATTCTCGCGTTTCTCTTCTTCGGGCAAACGCGTTTGAAAGGCCTGCGCCTGCCCGGTGCGCGACGGCTCGGCCTGATGACATACCCGCTATACCTGCTGCATGCTTACATCGGATATGTTCTGCTCAACCGGTTTGCTACCGAGGCAAACAAGGTGGTCGTCGTTTGCGGCATGTTCGCCTTTATGCTGTTCTTGAGCTACAGTGTGACCCGCTTTTTCGAAGAACCCGTACTCCCGCGCATCAGAGACTCCTTGGCCAACGTGTCAACCGGCATGGCTCGCAAACTTGCCAGCAAACGGGCCTGAACCAACCTCAAAATGGCAATAGCCGCTGCCGTGTACTGGCAAACGATACAATACCGGTGAATGGAACCAGCATGAAATCTATCTTGCGCAAGGCTTTAACCCTGCGGCCGATCAGCAAATTGGCAGTCGGCATCGCGCGCGTACTGCCGGGTAGTTGGCAGAAGCGCCTGCCCGTCAATGTGCCACTCAGTCGGCTCAAACTCGACGGCGGGCAGGAAGTGTCCCTCGCGCAGCCGCATCGCTGCCATGTCGCGCAGGAGATCTTCTGGGGCAGCGGGCAGCTCGACAGCGCGCAGGATCGCAATGCGCTGGATGCCGCGATTGCCTTTTCACGCAATGCCGGGACTTTTCTCGATATTGGATCCTATACCGGCCTGTTCGCGCTGGCGGTGGCGCGCGTGAACCCGAACCTGCACGCCTATGCCTACGAGATCGTCGGCGAGAACTACCTGCTCCTGTGGGAGAATGTGCTGCACAACGATCTCGGCGACCGGGTGCATCCGTGCCTTGTTGCGGTGGGCGGCGAGGATGGCGAGATCCGTATTCCCTATGCCCAGTCGAGCGGCCAACTGGCCTCCTCGGTCGATATCGGCTGGAGCACCGATCACGGCGTGCGCGTGCCGATGAAGCGGCTCGACGACCTGCATCTCGACAGCCCCGGCCCGGTGGCGCTGAAGATCGATGTCGAAGGCTTCGAGATGGAAGTGTTCGACGGCGCCAAGGCCTTCCTCGAAAAGCACCGGCCCGACATGGTGTGCGAAGTGCTGCGCCGGGCGAAACGCGTGCCAGAGATGATGGAACTGCTCGGCGGCCTCGGTTATCGCTGGTTCCATATTCGCGAAGAAGGCTTCGCGCGCCGTGATACCATTGTTGCCGACAAGTTCAGGCGGGACTGGGTGCTTACCTGCAAGAGCGACGAGGAATTGACCGCACTGGGCCTCGAACTGATCGACTGACGGCGCTAAGTGGCTCTTGCACGACCAATTGAAAGACCTGACAATGACCCATGACGCCAGCCCCGCTGCGAGCGGTGCCGAAGTAATCCGCACCGAAATCGCCGCGCTCGAACAGATGGCGGCAGGGCTCGGCGACGAGTTCGAACGCGCAGTGCAGCTGGTGCGCGATTGCTGCGGTCGGGTGGTTGTATCCGGCATGGGCAAGTCGGGCCATATCGGGTGCAAGATTGCCGCGACGCTTGCTTCCACTGGCACACCGTCCTTCTTTGTCCACCCTTCGGAAGCGAGCCATGGCGATCTCGGCATGATCACCAGGGACGACGTGTGCATCGTGATCTCGAACTCGGGCGAGACGGCCGAACTGCACGGCTTGCTCGCCTATATCGCGCGGTTCGACATCCCGATGATCGCAATGACCAAGAATGCCGACAGCACGCTGGCGCACCATGGCGAAGTGCTGTTGCAACTGCCCGATGCGGCGGAGGCATGCAGCGTGGGGATGGCACCGACCACCTCGACCACCTGCACGCTGGCGCTGGGCGACGCACTGGCGGTTGCCGTCATGCGGATGCGCGGGTTCCAGAAAGAGGATTTCCACGTCTTCCATCCGGGCGGCAAGCTGGGCGCGCAGTTCCTGAGGGTGCGCGACGTGATGCACACGGGCGGCGAACTGCCGGTCGTGCGTGGCGACCAGCCGATGAGCGAGGTCCTGCTCGAAATGAGTGCCAAGGGCTTCGGCGTCGCGGGTGTGGTGGGAAGCGATGGCAGGCTCGCAGGCATCATCACCGATGGCGATCTGCGGCGAAACATGGATGGCCTGCTCGAGCGCGACGCGATGGCCACCGCAACGAAAGCGCCGACCACCGCCGATCCCGAAATGTTGCTGGAAGAGGCAACCGGCCTGATGAACGAGCGCAATATCAGCGCGCTGCCGGTGCTGGGCGATGACGGCAAGTTCGTCGGCCTCGTCCATATCCATGACTGCCTGCGCGCCGGCGTGGCATAAGGCGCGAGCGGCGCGATGCGCATCTGCCTGACCGTCAACGCGGCGTGGAATATCTGGAATTTCCGCCGCCCGCTGGTCGAAGCACTGGTGGCGGACGGGCATGACGTCACGATCCTCGCCCCGCGCGACGAAACTGCTGGCAAGCTCGAAGGTATCGGCGCACGGTTCGTCGACCTGGCGATGGATGTGCGCGGCCTGGGCGTCGCGCAGAACCTTGGCATGGTCGGGCATTTCCGGCGGCATTTCGCCGCGATCCGGCCCCATGTGGTGCTGGGCTATACGATCAAGAACAACATCTTCGGCGCGATGGCGGCGCGACGGCTGGGCATCCCATTCCTGCCCAACGTCACCGGGCTCGGGACGATCTTCCTCGGTTCCAGGGCGATGTTCCTCGCCGGGAAGGCCCTCTACCGCCACGGCATGGGCAAGCTGCCGATTGTCTTCGTACAGAACGAGGATGATCGCGATTTCCTGCTCGCCAACCGCCTCTTGCGCGAAGAACAGATGCGCCTGCTGCCCGGTTCGGGGATCGATCTGGCGCAATTTGCCGCCACCCCACTGCCCGACAACGCCCAGGGGCTGACTTTCCTGATGATCTCGCGGCTGATCCGCGACAAGGGCACGATGGAATATCTCGACGCCGCACGCGCTGTCCGCAAGAACCATCCGCATTGCCGTTTCCAGCTGCTTGGCCCGCTCGGCGCAGCCAATCGCACGGCGATTTCCGAAGCCGAACTCCAGCCCTATCTTGACGATGGCTCGGTAGAATATCTCGGCGCGACCGACGATGTGCGGCCATTCGTCGAACAGGCCCACTGCGTCGTCCTGCCGAGCTATCGCGAGGGCGCGCCGCGCTCGCTGATCGAAGCGGCGGCGATGGGGCGCCCGGTCATCACAACCGACGTGCCCGGCTGCCGCGCAGTGGTTACCGATGGAGTATCGGGGCTGTTGTGCGAGGTTCGCAGCGCCGAAAGCCTTGCCGAAAGCTTCCGGCGCTTTGCCGCACTCTCTGCCGCCGAGCGGCAGGCGATGGGCGATGCCGGGCGTGCGAGGATGGAGGCTGAATACGATGTCGCCATCGTCATCGACCGCTATCGCCAGGCCATCGCCGAGCTTGTCTCAGCAGCCCCCAGCGCCTAGCGCGCCGGAAACCGCCAACGGAGCCTCTCGAAATGTCCGACGACATACTGATCGTTATCCCCGCCCGCTATGCCTCGCAGCGCTATCCCGGCAAGCCGCTCGCCGAGCTGCGCGGCGCTGGTGGCAAGGCGAAGACGCTGATCCGGCGCAGCTGGGAGGCGGCACAGCGCGTTCCCTCAGCCACCCGCGTGGTGGTCGCATCGGACAGCGACGAAATACTCGATGCAGCGCGCGAATTCGGCGCGGAAGCGATCTTCACCTCCTCCAACTGCCGCAATGGCACCGAACGCTGCGCCGAATTGCTCGGCAATCTTGATCGCGAACCGGAGATCGTGGTGAACCTGCAGGGCGATGCACCGCTGATCCCCGACTGGTTCGTCGAGGACCTGATTGCAGCCATGCGTGCCGACCCTTCGGTCGATGTCGCCACACCGGTCGTGCGCTGCACCCGCACGCTCTACGACAAGCTGGTCGCCGACGAGAAACTCGGCATTGTGGGCGGCACCTTTGCAGCGGTATCCGGCGCGGGCAACGCCCACTATTTCTCGAAACGCATCATCCCGCATTTCGATGTGAGCAAGGCCGACGATGCGAGGCTGCCGGTATTGCTGCATATCGGGCTCTACGCCTACCGCCCTGCCGCCCTGCGCAAATATGTCGGACACCCGCCAACACAGCTCGAGCAGCTGGAGGGCCTCGAGCAGCTGCGCTTCCTCGACCTGGGCGCGGCAATCCGCGTGGTCGAGGTGCACCAGCCCGAATGGGAAATCTGGGAGCTCAACAACCCCAGCGATATCCCGCATATCGAGGCATCGCTGAAAGTCATGGGCATCGACTAGGTCGGTTTCAGGCCGCGCTTTGCATTGTCACATTTTTGTCCTAAGGGGCGGCTAAGCGCCTTTCGACTGGCGCGGGGATCATGACATCCCGACTAATGCGTTCAAAACGCTGAAAATTATGAAAGATTAGAATATGCAGCTTTGCGGCAAGCCGATCGGCCTCGACCAGCCCTTTTTCCTGATCGCCGGCCCCTGCGTCATCGAATCCGAAGATATGGCGATGCGCACATCGGAAGCGATCAAGGCGATCACCGACGAACTGGGTATCCACTTCATCTACAAGAGCAGTTTCGACAAGGCGAACCGCACATCGGGCAAGAGCTTCCGCGGACCGGGTCTCGAAGAAGGGCTGGAAATCCTCGCCAAGGTCAAGCGCGAGATCGGCGTTCCCGTGCTGACCGATGTACACGAGAAAGAACAGGTGTCAGCCGTCGCCGAAGTGGTCGACGTAATGCAGACACCCGCCTTCCTTGCGCGCCAGACCGATTTCATCAGCGCGGTCGCCGCTGCCGGTATCCCGGTCAATATCAAGAAAGCGCAGTTCATGGCCCCGGGCGATATGGTCAATGTGGTCGACAAGGCGGTCACTGCGGCGAAGGAAGCCGGCCATGATGGCGACAACATCATGGTATGCGAGCGCGGCGCGAGCTTCGGCTACCAGAACCTCGTATCGGACATGCGCAGCCTTGCGATCATGCGCGAGACGGGCCGCCCGGTGGTGTTCGACGCGACCCATTCGGTCCAGTTGCCCGGCGGACAGGGCAAGAGTTCGGGTGGACAGCGCGAATTCGTACCCGTGCTCGCCCGCGCCGCCGTTGCAGTCGGGGTGTCGGGCCTGTTCATGGAAACTCACCCCGATCCGGCAAACGCCAAGTCCGACGGGCCGAACGCGGTGCCGCTCGACCGGCTGAAGGAGCTGCTGACCCAGTTGAAAAGCATTGACGAGGTGGTCAAGGCGCAGCCGTTCCTTGAGAACGATTTTGCCTGACAAGGTCATACGCTAGTCACACGGCACGTAATAGGTCTATCCTGAGCATGGCCGCCGCGGGGGCGGCCCGGGGGAAGAAACAATGCTGATGCAGCAGGCGGCACCGCGGACGCTCCAGCGCACCCATCCGCTCAGCCTCCAGCCGGTGCAGCTGGTGTGTTACCTGCTGTTCGGCATGGCGATCCCCGCCGGGCTGTGGTTGCTCGGGCGCAGCGAGCTGCTCGACCAGCCCTATGTCTATGGCACGCTGATCGCCACCGGGGCCGCTTCGATCGCCGTGTGGTATATCCTTTCGCGCCTGCGCCAATATGCCAAGGCGCGGCTGCTTTCCTATGTCGTGCCGGTCAATGTGATGGTCTTCGCAGTCGCCGCCGCTGCTATCGGGATACTTCGCAGCCCCTATTCGATCGGCCTGTTCGGCAGCTGCTTCGTCGCGACGACGATCACCAGCTACGTGCTGACTGCAATCACCCGGCTGGGCAACAAGGCGCTTTATATCGTGCCCGGCGGGCGGGTGACCGAGATGCATCGCCGCAGGGAGCATGTCGCGGTGGATTCGCTCGGTGAATTCGAAGCACTGGTGGACAGCAATGCCGTCGATGGCTCGATCATTGGCGACCTTCACTTCGACCATCCACCCGAGTGGGAGCGGCTGTTCGCCAAGGCGGCGCTGCGCGGGATACCGGTCTACCACTATCGCCAGATCCTCGAGCTGGAGACCGGGCAGGTGCGGATCGACCGGCTGAGCGAAAACGTGCTCGGATCGCTGATACCCAACTTGCCCTATATGGCCGCGAAACGGACGTTCGACATCGTCGTCACCATCGTCTTTGCCCCCTTGCTCCTGCTGGCGATGGCAGCAATCGCATTGGTGATCCGGCTCGATTCCAGGGGGCCGGTGCTGTTCATCCAGGATCGCATGGGCTTTCGCGGCGAAGTGTTCCGCATGGTCAAGTTCCGCACCATGCGCGAACGCACCGTCGAGGAAGACGAAGCCGCGCTGCGCGACGATGCGATGACCAAGGACGACGACGACCGGATCACCCGCGTCGGACGCTTCCTGCGCAAGGTGCGGCTCGACGAGCTTCCGCAGGCATGGAATATCCTCAAGGGCGAAATGAGCTGGATCGGCCCACGGCCCGAAGCCATCAGCCTGTCCGAATGGTACGAGAACGAAATCCCGTTCTATTCCTACCGCCATATCGTGCGCCCCGGCCTCACCGGCTGGGCGCAGGTCAATCAGGGGCATGTCACCGGCGTCGACACTGCCACGCACAAGCTCCGTTTCGATTTCTACTATGTGAAGAACATCTCGCTCTGGCTCGACGTGCTGATTGCCCTCAAGACATTGAGAGTGGTCGCAGGCGGCTTCGGCGCACGCTAACCCAAGAGGCCCACCTCCCATGCGCAAGGTATTCGTCACCGGCACCGCCGGTTTCATCGGTTTCCATCTCGCCCAGCTACTGTTGAAGGAAGGCTTCGAGGTCGTCGGTTTCGACGGGATGACCGACTATTACGATGTGCGCATCAAGGAACGGCGGCACCAGATGCTGCTGCAGAACCAGCATTTCAGCGCGCATGTCGGCATGCTGGAGGATTTCGACAAACTCCACGCGCTGATGATGGCGGAGAAGCCCGATGTCATCGTCCACCTCGCGGCACAGGCGGGCGTGCGTTACAGCCTCGAGAACCCGCGCGCCTATCTCGATGCCAATATCATCGGCACCTTCAACATCATGGAATGCGCGCGCGAACTGGCGGTCGACCATTTGCTGATGGCGAGTACCAGCTCGGTCTATGGCGCGAATGACGAAATGCCGTTCGACGAGCTGGAACGGGTCGAGACCCCGATGACCTTCTACGCCGCAACCAAGAAGGCAAACGAGTCGATGGGCCACAGCTATGCCCATCTGTGGAACCTGCCGACCACCATGTTCCGCTTCTTCACCGTCTATGGCCCGTGGGGCCGGCCGGATATGGCGCTGTTCAAGTTCACCAAGGGGATCCTCGAAGGCACCCCGATCGATATCTACAACCACGGCGAGATGTATCGCGACTTCACCTTCGTGACCGACCTTGTGCGCGGTATCCGGCTGCTGATCGACGCGGCCCCGGTGCGGCCCGAGAGCAAGGATGACATCGAGCCGGGCGACAGCCTGTCAACCGTCGCCCCGTTCCGCGTGGTCAACATCGGCAATAGCGACAAGGTCAAGCTGCTCGATTTCATCGAGGCGATCGAGCAGGAATGCGGGATCGAGGCCAAGCGCAACTACATGGACATGCAGAAGGGCGATGTGCCCGCGACCTGGGCCAATGCCGACCTGCTCAAGCGGCTGACCGGATACCAGCCGCAGACCGACTACCGCGAAGGCATCCGTCAGTTCGTCAGCTGGTACCGGGATTATTATGGGGTCTGATCAGCTGGCGAGGCGCAGACCCGGCTTGTCGCCCGGTTCCATGCTCGCATCGGGCCAGATGCCGCGCGTGTCATAGACCAGCGCGCCTGCGCGTTCCTCGCTCGGCACGACCTTGAACACGTCATGGTCGACCAGCACGATCAGGATACCGCAGTTTTCCAGCGCATGGTCGAGATCGACCAGTTCGGCGCCGCTATCCTTGAATTCGACCGGCAATTCGCCCGCGTAAGGCTCCACGATCGATATCTGCGAACCGAACTTGCGCGCCAGCCGCGAGGCAACAAAGCGGGCCGGGCTTTCGCGGAAATCGTCGATATTCGCCTTGAAGGCGAGGCCGAGGCAGGCAACCGGGACGCCCGGATTGTCGGCGATAAGCTGCTCGGCGCGAGCGACAACATGGTGCATTTTCGCATCGTTCACTTCGCGGCCTGTGCGGATCAGCGGTGACTGCTCGGGCGCGCCGTGGATGATGAAATAGGGGTCGACCGCGATGCAGTGTCCGCCGACGCCCGGACCGGGCTGGAGGATGTTCACACGCGGATGCCGGTTGGCGAGCTTGATCACTTCCCACACATCGAGACCCATATGGTCGGCGATGATCGACAACTCGTTGGCGAAGGCGATATTCACATCGCGATAGGCGTTTTCGACCAGCTTGGTCATTTCCGCCGATTTCGCATCGGTGGTGACGCAAGTGCCGCGCACGAACCGCTTGTAGAAGGCGAGCGCCTTGCGCGCGCAACGCGGGGTGATGCCGCCGATCGAACGATCGTTATGCGTCAGTTCTTCGAGGATTTTCCCCGGCAAGACCCGCTCGGGACAATAGGCGATCGAGACATCCGGCGTTTCGCCGGTCAGCCCCGGCAGTTTGAGGTCCGGGCGCAGTCCTGCGATCAAATCGCGCATCTGCTCGGTCGTGCCGACCGGCGAGGTCGATTCGAGGATAATGCAATCGCCCTTCTTGAGCACACCGGCGACTTCGGTTGCAGCGGACATCACATAGGATACGTCTGGCGTATGGTTGCCGTCATGCTCGAACGGGGTTGGCACCGCGATCACGAAGACATCGGCGGGCACGATCTGGGTCGAGGCCTTGAGCATGCCACGCTGGACGACGCCGCGCACCAGCCCGTCGAGATCGACTTCCTCGATATGGATCTCGCCGCGATTGATCGTTTCGACAACGTGCTCCGACACGTCGATGCCGGTCACAGGGCAATTGGCCCGGGCAATGATGGCCGCCGTCGGGAGCCCGATATAGCCGAGCCCGATTACGCACACTTCAGGTTTGGTATCGCCGCGCATTGTAGTCCTGCCGTTTGAGTTCGGCAGCCAGCCTTATCCGCCAGTGGTAAACATAGCGGTAATGCTGGTGTTACGAGGCCAGAAGCTCGACGATCCGCTGGGTGGCCTTGCCGTCCCCGAACGGATTGTGCGCCTTGGCCATCGCCGAATAGGCTTCCCGATCGTCCAGCAGGCGGGTGGCTTCGGCGACAATGGTATCGGCATCGGTGCCGACCAGCTTGGCCGTGCCTGCCTCGACACCCTCAGGGCGTTCGGTCGTCTCGCGCATCACCAGCACTGGCTTGCCGAGCGCGGGTGCCTCTTCCTGCACACCGCCGCTATCGGTCAGCATCAGCTCGGCGATATCGAGCAGGCGGGCGAAATGTGGGTAGTCGAGCGGTTCGATCAGCGCGACATTGTCCAGCCCGGCCAGTTCCTCATTCATCACCTTGCGGACATTGGGATTGAGATGGACCGGGAAGATCATCGCTACATCCTCGCGCGCGGCGAGACGGCGGATGGCCTCGGCAATGCCCTCCATACCACCGCCGAAATTCTCGCGCCGGTGGCTGGTAACGCCGATGATGCGTTTCCCGGCAAAGCGTTGTTCCAGCGGGGCGAGGTCTTTCGCCAGCTCCGGCTCGCGCTCGATCTTCGCGGTGATCCAGTGCAACGCGTCGATCACCGTATTGCCGGTGACATGGATGATCGAGGGATCGATATTCTCGCGCCGCAGCGCCTCGGCAGCGGTTTCAGTGGGGGCAAAATGCAGTTCGGCGAAGCTGCCGATGACCTTGCGGTTCACTTCCTCCGGCCAGGGATGGTGGATATTGCCGCTGCGCAGGCCCGCCTCGACATGCGCAACCGGAATCTTGCGGTAATAGGCCGCCAGCGCACCGCACATGGCGGTGGCAGTATCGCCCTGCACCACGACCCAGTCTGGCTTTTCCCGATCCATCACTTCGCCAAGGCCGGTCAGCAGCCGCGCCGTCAGCGCATCGAGCGACTGGTCCGGCTGCATGACGTCGAGATCGTGATGCGGCACAACCCCGGCAATCTCGAGCACCTGGTCGAGCATGCCGCGATGCTGGCCCGAAACGCAGACGCGCGAGTTGAAACGCGGATCGGCCTCCAGCGCATGGCACAGGGGGAAGAGCTTGATCGCTTCGGGGCGGGTGCCGAAGACAGTGAGGATGGTGCGGGTCGACATGGACACGCCCCTAGCAGCGCAAGGTTAAAACCGCGTTTGCCTTCTGGCCGCGCCCTCAGCCCTCGTCCGGGCCCGTCTGGTCGGCGGGTTGCGGCAGGTCGTCCGCCCCTTCATCGGGCAGTTCGCTGGCGCGCTCTTTCTCCAGCCGTTCCAAATATTCGCGCTCGATCTGTTCGACCCGCGCCTGTTCGTCCGCGGCGTTTTCATCGATTTCTGCCAGCCGTTCCTCACGTGCGGCGGCAATCAGGTCACTGAAGCGCACCGCTTCGCTGGTCTTCTTTTCGCCATAGGCGCGGCGAATAAGGTCCTGCGTACAGCCGGTGAACCCGCCTGCACCTGCGGTCGAACAGGACAAGGCGCCGAAATTGCCGATCAGTTCGAGCGATTCGACCCGCTTCGACCACGCGGTGTTTTCCGGATCGGTACTGAAACGCAGCGTTTCGGGAATACGATAGCGATCATTTTCCGGCAGGCGCGCTACGACGCAGATCATTCCGTCGGGGCAATCGGGGGCCGCATCGTCGCCATAGACGATGGCGGTCTGCACGTCGTCGGGCAGTTCGCTGCCATCATCCTGCGCGATCGCGGGCGTGGCAACAAAGGCGAGAGCAGCAATTGCTAGCAGCGGTTTCATATCGATTTCCATCCGATGGGCAAGCTGGTGGCACAATCGCCGCCATGCGGTGAACTCTATATGAAGCGGCAGCACGCGCATGCAAGGCGCAAAGCCGTGCAGCGCGCCGGATCAGACCCGTTCCGCCAGCCTGATCGCCACCCGGCAGCCAAGCCGGATCGCGCCCGACAGCAGCGGATATGCTGGCGCTTTCTCGGCCCCTGCCGCCAGGGCCGTATCGCGATGCTGGCGTTCGTCCTCGCGAAATTCCTCGATCATCCCGGCCAGTTCGGGGTCCGAGCCATCCTCGGCGAGCTCGTCAAGCTGCGCGGAATAATGGCGGTCGATCTCTTCCTCGACTGCGGCTGTGCATGCCATCGCAGCTTCCGGGCCGAGCAGCGCGGTGCCGGCCCCCAGCGCGAAGCCCGCGACCGACCAGAAAGGTTGCAACGCCGTGGGGCGGACGCCGCGTGCAGCCATCAGCGCATCGAATTTTGCCCGGTGCTCCTCTTCCTGAGCGGCCATATGGGCGATTTCGGGTGACATCGGATGCCGACCCCCCATCACCGCCAGTTGCCCGGCATAGATACGTGTCGCGCCGAACTCACCCGCCTGGTCCACGCGGATCATGCGTTTGGTATCCGGGCGAGCGGAGCGTGAGATTGTCATGCCTTCTTCCCCCGCGACAGCAGCATGAGAATACCCAGCGCAGACAGGGTCGAAATCAGGAAGTTCCACCCTGCCAGGCTGATGCCGAACAGATCCCAGGCCGCCTCGTCGCAGCGGGTCAGCGGAGCATCGAACACGGCCTTGAGCGGATCCGTTCCATCGGCAACCTGCGTGGTGGCGCAGCCGGTGATCCCTTCCCACCAGCCATATTCGACCCCTGCATGAAACCCGCCAATTGCCCCCGAAGCGAGAATGGCAAGCGCCGCAAGCGCGATCCACAGCTTCCTCGGCGGCACGAAGAACGAGAGCAATGCAAACGCGATCGCCGAAAAATGCGGATAGCGTTGCCACCAGCACATCTCGCACGGAAACAGGCCAAACCCGAATTCGGAAAGATAGGCGCCGCCGATCAGCAGCGCCGGTATGCCGAGCGCCATTTTCTGCGCCAGACGAACCGGTGGTGAGTCACTCATGCCGCGGGCCTAGGAGCCTCAATCGCGCCGCGCAACCGTGTTCGGCGCAGTGCGGCGCAGGGTCTGCAGCGCGTAGTGAAGCTGGTAATCATCGATGCCCTGCGCCTTCACCTGCTCTGCGGTAAGGGTGAAGCGTGGGTCGGCATTCTTGTCGCGCTCCAGCTCCTCATCCTTCAGCGCCGCCTCATTGATCAGGTGACCGCGCAGGTCGCTCTCGCGCAGCTGGAACTTGGCGCGTTTGGCAAGGTCGGGATCGGACAGCTGCGGCACCTTGATGTCGGGCTTGATCCCGCCTTCCTGCACCGAATGGCCGGACGGCGTGAAATAGCGCGCGGTGGTCAGCTTGAGCGCGCTGGTGTTATCGAGGATGAGCAGCGACTGGACGCTGCCCTTGCCGAAGCTGGTTTCACCCATCACGACCGCGCGGCGGTGATCCTGCAGCGCCCCGGCAACGATTTCGGAAGCCGAAGCCGAGCCCGCATCGATCAGCACCACCATCGGCACATCACGCGCGATCTGGCCCCGGAAGGCGGTTTCGGCATCGTAGAAGATCGTCTCACCCCGTGCACGGCCGCGCTGCGAAACGATGCGCCCGCGATCGAGGAACAGGTCGGACAGCGCCACGGCCTCATCGAGTGAGCCACCAGGGTTCGAACGCAGGTCCAGAACAAGGCCATTCATTCGCCCGGTCGCGTCGCGTTCCATCGCCTTCCACGCCGCGAAAACATCGGCCCCGACATCGCGCGAGAATTCATTGACCGAGATGATCCCGATATTGCCGTCGGCGATCTTGTAGGTGACCGGCTCCAGCTCGATCACGCCGCGCGTCACAGTCACGTCGAAGGGTTCGTCACGCCCGCTGCGGAACACGGTCAGGCGGATGGAGGTGCCTGCCGGGCCGCGCATCCGGCTCACCGCGTCATCGAGATCGCCACCGTAAATAAGGTCGCCATCGAGATGGGTGATGAAGTCGCCTGCCTTGAGGCCGGCTTCCTCCGCCGGGCTGCCCCGGAAGGGAGAGATGATCTTGACCGCGCCATCGTCCATCACCACCGACAGGCCGAGGCCCGAGTAGTTGCCGTCAATCATGGTTTCGAGCCGCTGGAGGTCCGAACCGTCGAGATAGGCCGAATGCGGATCGAGCGAAGCGAGCATACCGTCGATCGCGCCGCGAATCAGCTTCTCGTCATCGACCGGCTCGACATAGTTGGCCTTGATCCGCTGGTAGGTCGCAAACAGCTTCGAGAATTCCGGCCCAACGCGCCCATCGACCTGCGCGATCCCGGCTGTCGTCGCCGGGATCAGGGCAACGGCGGTTACCAGTGCGGCGGAGCGTGCAAGCGCGGCAAATTTCATCGATTCAGCCTCTCAGTTTCGTGGCAACCTATCGTTCCCGAGGGCTGAACGCCAGATGAGGATTGCGTCACCGTCCCGTATCGGTGCGGTCGCCGGTCGAAGTATGAAAGGCGTTGGCAGAATGGCCGGAATCCGTCGGCCGCTCAGCGGATCAGCCCGAGCGGGTTAACCGGCTTCCCGCCGCGCCGGATTTCGAGTGTAACCTGCGGACGATCAACACCGGCCACGCCGAGCGGGGCCCCGGCGACAAGCTGTTCGCCGACCGACACATCGGTCCGCGCCAGGCCGGTGACGAGGCTCGTCAGGCCGCCATCATGCTCGATGATGACGATCCGGTCATAGCCGCGATAGGGCCCGGCAAAGGCCACCCTCCCGCCTGCCGGGGCAATAACCTGGGCCCCTTCGCGCGGTGCCAGCGTAAGGCCCGTGCTGCGCACGCCGCCCTCGCCCTGTTCGCCGAAACCTGTAACGGTTCGCCCGGTCACCGGCAGCTGGAATGCGGCCCGTGTCGCGCCCGTGGCGCTGGCGGTCGCCGATGGTGACACTGCTGCCGATGGATTGCCCGGATCGTCAGGACGCATGACCGGGCCGGGCAGGGCTGCCAGCTCCTTCCGCACGTTACCTGCCGCATCGAGCCGTTCGACCAGCGCGTCGAGATCGCGCGCTTCCTCTGCCAGCGCCAGTGCGCGTTCAACCTCGCGGTCGGCATCGCCGCCCGCACGGTGCGATTCGAGGCGTTGCTGCGTTTCGATGGTTGCCAGTCGTTCGCGCCGTTCGGCCAGCTCGCCTTCGCTCTTGCGTAGCACGGCAAGCGCCTGCTGCGCTTCACGCTCGAGCGCCCGCCCCCGGTCGATCTCGGCGCGCAGGGCGGCGGTGCGCTTGCGCACTTCGGGAATGGTGCTTTCGAGCATGGCGCGCAGGTAAACCGTCTCGCGCAAAGACCCGGGGCGCAATGCCGACAAGGCGAGCGGCCTGCGCGCGAGTTTCTGCAATGCGCCGGTAAGCCTGACGAGCGGTTCGCGCCGCTCCGCCAATTGCCGATCGAGATCGCTGCGTTCGCGCGCAATCAGCGCCATCCGCGCCTCTGCCGCAGCAATCCCCGCCTCGGCCTGCTGGATACGCGCGGCGAGCGCGGCGGCTTCGCGTGCAGTCTTTTCCGCCGCCTCGATCGCCACCCTGGCTTCGGCTTCGAGTTTCTTGCTGCGATCACCGGCGGCGGCCGCTTCACGCTGTGCGGCGCGCATGCGTTCGCGGATCGCATCGGGATCTTCGCCACCGCTCGCACTGCCCTGTGCAATCGCCATCGTTGCCAGCATCGGCAAGGCAAGAAGCGAAGCGGCGAAGATCGTGCTGGCGCGCATCTCGCTACCCTGCCCGATGATAGGGATGCCCGGCAAGGATCGATGTCGCGCGATAGAGTTGCTCCATCAGCATCGCCCGGGCAAGCAGGTGCGGCCAGGTCGCCGAGCCGAATGCCAGCAGCAAGTCGGCCTCGTCGCGCTCCTCTTTCGAATGTCCATCCGCCGCGCCGAGCACGAAGCGCGCTTCGCGCACGCCATCATCGCGCCAGCGTGAGAGGATGTCGGCGAATTTCTCGGAGGAGAGATCCTTCCCCCGCTCGTCCAGCAGGACAGTGCGGCACGGAGTGAGCGGTTCGGCGGTCTTGCCGCCGGCTTCGGGCAGTTCGGTGAGTTTGACCGGCCAGTTCAGGCGTTTCTCGTACCGTGCGACCAGATCGGCCTCGGGGGAACGGGCGATCTTTCCGCGAGCGACGATATGGAGCAGCATGATCGCTTCCTCGCAAAGACGCCCGCCCGGCGCCGGATCTGTCAGGCGTTGCCGACTGCCACCGGCGGGGCATCCCCGAACGCCCACATGCGTTCCAGATTGTAGAAGCTGCGAACCTCGGGCCGGAACAGGTGGACCACGACATCGCCCGCATCGATCAGCACCCAGTCCGCCGCAGGCAGCCCTTCGAGCCGGACCGGGCCAAAGCCGTCATGCTTGACCTTTTCCGCCAGTTTTTGCGCGATCGAGGCGACCTGCCGGGTCGAACGGCCCGAAGCAATCACCATGTGATCGGCAATGCTCGATTTGCCTTCCAGCGGGATGGTCACGACATCCTGAGCCTGATCGTCATCCAGCTGTTCGAGCACGAGGGCGAGCAGCGAGCCGGGTTCGGCTTCGACAACGGGCGTCTGGTTGCCATCAGTCACGCTGGCGGCTCCCTTGGTATCGATAGATGTATGCGCCTGGTTCATAGGCGAAATCATTGCTCCTGTGTGATTGGCCGGAATGCCGGTGCGTGGTGGGCCGGAAACTCAAACCGGCTGGTCCTGTCCGATGAGACGACGGGTCACCTGATCGCGCGGGGCCTGTCGGGGCATGCGCGAAGCCCATTCCGGATTGGCATGGCGGATGGCCGTTGCCGAACGCGGGTCGGGGTCGAATCGCATGGTCACCAGTGTCGGCGCACTCCATTTGCCCCGATTTGCGAAAGTGGCGAGCGGAACACGAAACTTCCCGAGCCATGCCATTGCGGGGCAGGCAACAGCAGTACGGTCATAGCCGGGACGCGCAATGACCGCAATCGGCATTGCGCGGGCGATCCCGCGCCAGTCTTTCCAGCGATGGAACTGGGCCAGGTTGTCCGACCCCATCAGCCAGACAAACTCATGTTGCGGGAAACGCGCGCCGATCTTGCGCAGCGTGTCGACCGTATAGCGTGTGCCGAACTCCGCCTCGATCGCGGTGACGCGAATCGGTGCACGCTTCGCCTGACTCAGGGCGGAATGAAACCGCGCGTGGAGCGGGGCCATACCCTTTGCCGGTTTGAGCGGATTGCCCGGTGAAACGAGCCACCACACTTCGTCGAGGCCCAGCGCCGCAATCGCGGACAGGGTGATTCGCCGATGGCCTCCATGCGCCGGATTGAAGCTGCCGCCGAGCAACCCTACGCGCATTGCTGTATCTCTATTCCATTGATAGAAAAAGATTTCACAGACCTGCTCGCCATTATGGCGGCAATCCTATCAGCCGGGCAGGAATATTCCAGCACCGGTCCGAACATTTCGCCCGCCACATGGTTATTTCGTGACGACGGGTTGTACAAAAACGACTCGTCGCGCGAGTCCATCGACTCGCCCCTTCGCGGATGCGCTCGATTCGACGGGCGTGCCTTTGCATGCTAGCGGGCCCGCACAAATCTAAAATGAGACTGACGGGGTCGCTTTGAACACGAATCAGACAGCAGGCGGATGGGGGCGACGCCTGGCGAACTGGTTTCCCGAACGCGAATTCTTCATGCGTTCGCAGGGCCAGGTTCGCTTCATCAAGATTTCTTCGCGCGTGCAGATCGTCGCCGCTTCAATAGCGGTTGCGGCGCTGCTCGCATGGGCCATATCCATGGCCGTCATGGCGTGGAGCCAGTATAGCGCCGAGGCTGAACGCGCCTCGCTGCTCGACCGCGAGGCAAAGGTTGCCAGCGCCGAGGAACGCTTCGACGACTACTCGAAGGATATCGGCAAGGTCATTTCCGACCTCGAAGCCCGCCAGAAGGTCATCGAAAGCGGCATGGACATGCTGCCCGAGGATATTCGCGAGGGTGAAACGGTTTCCGATTCTTCAACCGAAGCGGCTGAAACCGTCGACAAGGTCAGCGCGCTGTTTCCCGAAGCGCGCAGCCTCGCCCAGATCGAAGCGCGCCAGATCGCCTTTGTCGAACGCCTGACCCGCTATGCCGATCGGCGCGCCGCGCGCGCTGCCGATGCGATCCGCCAACTTGGGCTCAACCCCGAAGACATGCTGCGTTCAGCCGACAAGCAGGCGATGGGTGGTCCGCTCGAACTGCTTGCCTCGTCTGCCAATGGCGATCTCGATCCGCGGTTCGAACGCATGGGCCTCAGCCTCGCCCGCATGGCTGCGCTGGAGCGCACGCTCGAGGGCATTCCGCAGGTCCTGCCGGCCAGCGCCGCGTCGATTTCGTCGGGCTTCGGCTATCGCAGCGATCCCTTCACCCGTTCGGCCGCGATGCATTCCGGGCTCGATTTCAAAGGTCCGATCGGCGCGCCAATTTACGCGGCTGCCAAGGGCCGCGTCAGTTTCGTCGGGCGCAAGTCCGGCTATGGCAATGTGGTGGAAGTCAGCCATGGCAACGGGCTGATGACGCGTTACGCCCATATGTCGAGTTTCAACGCCAAGGTGGGGCAGGCGGTCGAGGCAGGCGACCGGATTGGCGCAATCGGCAACACCGGTCGTTCGACCGGGCCGCACCTCCATTTCGAAGTGCGGATCAATGATCGCGCGGTCAACCCGCGCCCCTTCCTGGAGAAAGCCCCCAATGTTCTCAAAGAAGCCCGAACCGCAGGGCCGCGCCAGCAGGCCGGTGGCTAAGTCGATGGCGAGCAACGGCACCTTCTCCGTGATCGGCACGGACGTCGTGATCACCGGCAATGTGAAGGCGACGACCGAGCTGCATGTCGACGGCAAGATCGAAGGCGACATTGAATGCGCCTCGCTCGTGCAGGGCGAAGCCAGCTGCATCGAGGGGGCGGTGAAGGCCGAGAGCGCACGGCTCGCCGGCGCGGTCAAGGGTTCGATCACCGCGCGCGAGCTCGTCGTGCTGCGCACTGCGCGGATCGAGGGCGATGTGCACTACGACACGATCACCATCGAGCAGGGTGCCGAAGTGGATGGCCGCTTCAGCCACCGCGTTCCGGGACAGAGCGAGGCTGCACGCTCACCGATGACACCCGATACAGCCAAGGGCGACGAGCAGGAGCCGAAGCTCACGCTGGCCAGCTGACCGCGCGTACAAGTTCAAGGTTTGGAGAGGAAAGGCGCCGCGCAAAGCGGCGCCTTTTTTCATGATCCCGGCGATCCTGGCCCCCGAGCGCTCCTAGCCCAGGATTTCCGCGCGCAGCGCCTTGCGATCGAGCTTGCCGATGATTGTTTTGGGCAGTTCATCGCGGATCACAACGCCTGATACGCGTTCATGCTTGCCCAGCCGCGCATTGGCCCACTGCTTCAGCTCATCGGCATTGGCGGCTTCATCCAGCGTCACATAGGCACGCGGGGTTTCGCCCAGATATTCGTCAGGCACGCCGATCACCAGGGCCTCCTTGATCGCCGGGTTCTGCACCAACACCCTTTCGACCTGGCTCGGGAACACCTTGAACCCGCCAACGGCGATCATGTCCTTGATCCGGTCCACGATGCTCAGGAAACCATCCGCATCCATTTGCGCGACATCGCCGGTGCGCAGCCATTGCCTGCCTTCACGCTCGACAAACACCTCTGCAGTTGCATCCGGCAAATTCCAGTATCCGCGCATGATCTGCGGGCCATGCACTGCCAGTTCCCCCGGCTCGCCATCCGGCGCAAGCTTCGACGGGTCTTCCTTGTCGAGCAGGCGTATCTCGGTCCCCGCCACAAGTTGCCCGATCGACCCCGGTTTGCGCATTCCCTGATAGGGATTGGCCGAAACGACACCCGAACTCTCGGTCAGGCCGTAACCTTCGACCAGGCGAACGCCGGTCATCGCCTCGAACTTGTCGCGCAACGGGCCTGCCAGCGGCGCGCCGCCCGAAATGCAAACCTTGAGCGAGGAAAGATCGGTCTGGGTCAGGGCGGAATGATCGACCATGGCCTGGAACATGGTCGGCACTCCGGGGAAGCCGGTCGGGCGGGTGCGCTCTATCGTCTTGAGCACTTCCACCGTATCGAACCGCGGAACCATCGCTATCGCCGCGCCGGTTACCACGGCGTGGTTGAGTACCGCAGTATTGGCAAAGACGTGGAACAGCGGCAGCGCGCCCATGATCACATCGTCTTCCGGGGTGCCGAACGAGTTGATCGCGGCGACCTGCTGCGCATTGATCGAAAGATTCGCATGGGTCAGCATCGCGCCCTTGGGTCGCCCGGTCGTCCCGCCGGTATATTGCAGCAGCGCCACATCGTTCACGTCGAGTGCGGGCAGGGAGGTGTCGCTGCCACCTGCCAGGCAATCATCCCAACCGCATACATCGGCACGCCGGGGGATCGCCGCGATCTGGCTACGCCTGAGCAGGCGAAAGGCCAGTCCCTTGAGCATGGGCAGCTGGGTCGACAGCTGCACCACCGCCAATTGCTCGAGCGACGAGCCGTCGAGCACATCGAGCGCCGTCGGCAACAGCGCGGGGGCGTCGAGCGTAACCAGCAAGCGGGTGCCCGAATCCTCGACCTGGTGCGACAGTTCTTCGACCGTGTAGAGCGGGGAGAAATTGACCACGGTCGCCCCCGCCATCATCGCTCCGTAATAGGCCGGGACATAGGCGGGCACATTGGGCAGGAACAGGCCAACCCGGTCTCCTGCCCCTATCCCGCGCGCGAGCAACCCATGGGCAAACCGTCGCGCCTCACCCAGCAGCTCGGAATAGCTGAATGTGCGACCCATGAAATGGACCAGCGCCCTGTCGCCGCGCTGCGCCGCCGCGCGCGCAAACATTGCCGGCAAGGGCAGCGGATCGAACTGCGTGTCCCATGGGGTGGGGTGGTGATAAGGCAGTTTACTGACATCCATGTCAGCAAGATGCGCGGATCATGTTCTGCGCGCAAGGAAAAAGGCGCCGGAGCTTCTCGCCCGCAGCGGCTTTCCTGTTTTTGCAAAGGGATTTACGTCAGGTTTCGCTGTCGCCCGCTTCTTCGGCACGCTTGGCTTCGAGCCATGCAGCGGCTTCGGCTTCCTGTGCGGCTTCGGCCGCAGCCTTTTCGCTGGCGTCGCGTTCGGCGCGCAGTTCTTCGATCAGGCGATCCTTGTCGCTCGCGCGGTCGGCACTGACGGCTTCTTCGCCTTCGGTCAGGCCGGCCTTCTTGGCCGCCTTGGCAACCACCGCATCGAGTTCGCGCTGCGAGCACAGGCCGAGCGTAACCGGATCCTTCGCGACGATGTTCTGGATGTTCCAGTGGCTACGCTCGCGAATCGCGGTGATGGTGTTGCGGGTGGTGCCGATCAGCTTGGAAATCTGCGCGTCCGACACTTCGGGATGGTTGCGCAGGATCCATGCAATGCCGTCGGGCTTGTCCTGCCGCTTGGATACCGGCGTGTAGCGCGGCCCCTTGGTGCGGGTGACTTCGACCGGCGCCTTCTGCATCTGCAGGCGATAGGTGCTGTCGGCCTGGCCCTTGTCGATTTCCGCCTGCGTCAGCTCACCCGAATGAAGCGGGTCGCGCCCAGTGTATTTGCTGCCTGCCAGATCGTCGGCCATCGCCTGCACTTCGAGGATGTGGAGGCCGCAGAATTCTGCGATCTGCTCGAAACTGAGGCCGGTGTTGTCGACCAGCCAGGTGGCGGTCGCATGCGGCATGAGCGGCTTGGGTTGGTCGGCCATGGTGGCGTGTCCTGTCGTTTCTCAAAATAGAAGGGCCGCCCCTTGCGGAGCGGCCGTGTGCCCGATGATCTAGGCGATTGGGTGGGTTTGGGCAAGCTTTTACGCGGCGACGGCCTCTGCCTGCGCGACAAGCTCCGTTGCCTCGGTCGCCAGCCCGGCAAGAAATTGCCGCGTTGCCGCTTCCCAGCTGAACCCCGCCCCGTACCGCGCGCAATCCCGCCGATCGCAGAACAGCGCGGCGGCAATCGCCCGGTCGAGATCCTCCGAAAGCGCGCCGGTCGCATCGGTCACGATGTCCTTCGGCCCCGCGACAGGGAAGGCCGCAACCGGCGTTCCGCAGGCAAGCGCCTCGATCACCACCAGCCCGAACGTATCGGTCCGGCTCGGAAAAACGAAGACATCGGCCCCGGCATAGCACCCGGCAAGCTCGCGCCCGCTGCGCCGTCCGAGGAAATGCGCGTCGGGATATTTCGCTTGCAGTTCGGCAAGGGCCGGGCCGTCCCCGACCACCACCTTGCTGCCAGGATAACCCCCGCCGAGGAAAGCCTCGAGATTCTTCTCCACCGCAACCCGGCCGACATAGAGCTGGATCGGGCGCGGCAGTTCAGCATATTCGCCGGGCGGTGTTGCCTCGGGCGTGAAGCAGCCGAGATCGACCCCCCGGCTCCAGTGGTGAAGCTGCGTGATCCCGTGCGCGCGCAGTTCCTCCCGGATGCTCTCGGTCGCGACCATCACCCGCTCGGCAGGCGTGTGGAACCAGCGGATATAGCGCCAGAAGATATCGGGCGAGAGGCCTGTGCGCTTGGCAACATAGTCCGGGAACTGCGTGTGATAGGCCGTGCTGAACGGCCTGCCTGCCTTGATGCAGTATCGCCTCGCAGCCAGGCCCAGCGGCCCTTCCGTCGCGATGTGGACGGCATCGGGATCGAGCCGCGCCAGTTCGCGCCCGACAGCGCCCGGCAACGCCAGTGCCAGGCGGATTTCCGGATAGGTCGGACAGGCCATCGAACGAAACCCCTCTGGCGATATCACATCGACCTGATGGCCCCATTCACGCAGGATTTCGCAAGTGGTCGTAAGCGTGCGCACCACGCCGTTCATCTGCGGCAGCCATGCGTCGGTGACGATGGCTATCCGCTGCGGCCAGGGCGATCCGCCCATACCCGGCTCGACCGGGAACTGGCTCATCCGGTTCATGCAGCCTCCAGTTCGTCGGGGTCATCGCCAGACTGCGGTACGGGTTCGCGCCGTGCCACCTCGTCCGGCCAATGAAGCAACTCCATCCGCCCGTCGAAATGCTCGACCAGCGCATTGCATCCTTCGACCCAGTCACCGTCATTATAATATTCGGTGCCGTCGAAACTGCGTATCTCGGCCGTGTGGATGTGGCCGCAGACGACACCGTCAACGCCCCGTTCGGCGGCGGCACGAGCAACGACTTCCTCGTATTTGGAGATGAACTCCACGGCATTCTTGACCTTGTGCTTCGCCGCTTTCGAAATCGACCAGTAAGGCAGGTCCAGCCGTTTGCGCACAGCGGCGACCCAGCCGTTCAGTTTCATCATCAGGTGGTAAAGCGCGTCGCCGACGAAGGCGAGCCAGCGATGCGCGAGCATGATCGTGTCGAATTCGTCGCCATGCAGCACCATCAGCCGCCGCCCGTCGGCAGTCTCGTGGAAGGCGGCGCGCTCTATTTCGACACCGCCGAAATTCATGCCCGCAAAGGGCCGGATCATCTCGTCATGGTTGCCGGGAATATAGACGATGCGCGTCCCGCGCCGCGCGCGCTTTAGGATGCGCCAGACAATGTCGTTGTGTTCGGGTGGCCAGTAAAACTTCTTCTTCAGCCGCCAGCCGTCGATGATGTCGCCGACAAGATACATCGTTTCGCTGTCGGTGTGGTCGAGAAAGTCGATCAGCAGTTCGGCATTGCAGCCCTTGGTGCCCAGATGGACATCGCTGATCCAGATTGTGCGGAATTTGCGCCGCTCACCAATCACACGCTCGGGAATGGTCGGTTTCGGGCCGGGAAAGCTGGCGACATTTGCGGCCAGCGGGAGGGACGGAAAAACTGTATCGGTCATCGCGGTAGTCCTCGGCGAAGCCTTCACTTCGCCCAAGGCCATTGGCAGCCGCTTGTGACACCGTCGTCACATTCCGGTGACTGTTCGGCGTAATCGAGTCAGTTTTGTGTCACTTGCAAGCGGCTTCAGCCGCCAGCCACTTCCAGCACGATCTTGCCGATATGTTCGCCTTGTTCCATCCGGCGATGGGCTTCGGCCGCCTCGCCCAGCGGATAGATGCGATCCATCACCGGGCATATCTCGCCGTCGAGGAACAGCGGCCATGCATTGGCCTCGATCTCGGCGCAGAGCAGCGCCTTGAACTGGTTGCTGCGGGGCCTGAGGGTCGAGCCGGTCAGGGTCAGGCGGCGGCTCATCACCACGGCCATGTTGATATCGGCCTTCATCCCGCCGAGCACGGCAATGGTCACATGCCGTCCGTCTTCGGCCAGGCATTTGAGATTGCGCGGCACATAATCGCCCGAAACCATGTCGAGCACCAGTTCCACACCCTTGCCGCCGGTGATGTCCTGCACCGCCTCGACAAAGTCCACCTCGCGATAATTGATCGCATGGCTCGCACCGAATTTCCTGGCAGCCGTGCATTTTGCATCGCTGCCGCAGGTTACGATGACTTCCAGCCCGAAGGCTTTGCCAAGCATGATTGCCATGGTGCCGATCCCGCTGGTGCCGCCATGGACCAGCATCCGCTCACCCTCGCGGGCAACTCCGCGTTCGAAGACATTGTGCCACACGGTGAACAGCGTTTCGGGGGTCGCCGCAGCCTCTGCCAGCGGGATCGCATCGCCTACGGGCAGGCAATGGTCGACCGGAGCGGTGCAATATTCGGCATAGCCGCCGCCCGGTGTCAAAGCGCAGACGATACGATTGAGCCATTCCGGCTCGACCCCTTCACCGATTGCGACCACCGTGCCCGAGACCTCAAGCCCGAGGATCGGTGAAGCGCCCGGCGGCGCAGGATAAAGCCCCATGCGCTGGATCACATCGGGGCGGTTGACCCCTGCATAGGCGACATGGATCAGCACTTCCCCCATACCGGGCTGCGGCACATCCGCCTCACCCGGCCGCATCACCTCTGGGCCGCCCGGCTGGTCGAAGCCGATTGCGCTCATTTTCGCGGGAATGTCCTGCGCCATGTGTCCTCCGCATGCGCAGGCTTGTTGCCCCCTTGCGACAGGCTGCGCATGATTGCGTGGGGATAGACATGCCGGTGATTGACAGCAAGCAGGCATCGCCCGAAGTTACATAACGATGGATTTGGACGACCTCCCCCGCCCCAAGGGCGATGCCGCGAGCAAGCTGGCGGCCGAAGACCTGTCCCCCTATTCGCAGGATGAGCTGGACGAACGCATCGCGCTGCTCAGGACCGAGATCGCCCGGGTCGAGGCGCACCGCGACAAGGCCAGCGCCCATCGCGCCGTTGCCGACGCCCTGTTCGGGAAGCCTTCAGCGTGATCTTCCGGGGTCGAAATCGCGCGGCCCCTTCCTATATCGAATGCATGGCCGCGGGCGCCTCACGTTTAGACCGCGTTAACCATGTTTGCTCATATTCCCTGTTGAGGGGATATCCGTCTCCACCGACGAAAGACCGCTGAATGCCAAGTTTTGCCCAGAACCTCGAAAAGACGCTCCACAATGCGCTGCAGAATGCGTCCGACCGGCGGCATGAATATGCCACCCTCGAACACCTGCTGCTGGCGCTGATCGAGGATCCCGATGGGGCCGAAGTGATGACCGCTTGCGGCGTCGACCTCGGCGAGCTGACCGAAGTGGTGAAACAATATCTCGACCAGGAATACCAGTCGCTCAAGACAGAGGATGATGCCGATCCGCAGCCGACCGCCGGTTTCCAGCGGGTGATCCAGCGCGCGATCCTCCATGTCCAGTCGAGCGGCAAGGACACTGTGACCGGCGCGAACGTGCTGGTCGCGCTGTTTTCCGAGCGCGACAGCTATGCCGTCTATTTCCTGCAGCAACAGGATATGAGCCGCCTCGACGCGGTCAGCTTCATCAGCCACGGGATTGGCAAGGGCGGCAAGCAACTCGAATCCAAGCCGCCGCAGGGTGCGGAGGAAGCCCAGGCGAACGAAGGCGAGAAGAGTGACGGCAAGAAGGAAACCGCGCTCGACCAGTTCACCGTCAACCTCAACGCCAAGGCCGAAGCCGGCAAGGTCGATCCGCTGATCGGCCGTGGGCCGGAAGTCGACCGCACGGTCCAGATCCTGTGCCGCCGGAGCAAGAACAACCCGCTCTATGTCGGCGATCCCGGCGTCGGGAAAACCGCCATCGCCGAAGGGCTTGCGCGCAAGATCGTCGAGGGCGAAGTGCCCGAAGTGCTCAAGGAAGCGGTGATCTACTCGCTCGACATGGGCGCGCTGCTCGCCGGTACGCGCTATCGCGGCGATTTCGAGGAGCGGCTGAAGCAGGTCGTGAACGAACTCGAGAGCATGCCCGATGCAATCCTGTTCATCGACGAGATTCACACGGTAATCGGTGCCGGCGCGACCAGCGGCGGGGCCATGGATGCTTCGAACCTGCTCAAGCCGGCTTTGTCGAACGGGTCGATCCGCTGCATCGGTTCGACCACCTACAAGGAATTCCGCAACCACTTCGAGAAGGATCGCGCACTGCTGCGGCGGTTCCAGAAGATCGATGTCAACGAGCCGACGATCGAGGATACGATCAAGATCCTGCGCGGACTGCGCAGTGCGTTCGAGGATCATCACAAGGTCAAATACACGCCCGATGCGCTCAAGACGGCGGTCGAACTGTCGGCGCGGTATATCAATGACCGCAAGCTGCCCGACAAGGCGATCGACGTGATCGACGAAGTTGGCGCGATGCAGATGCTGGTGCCGCCGAGCCGTCGCAAGAAGAAGATCACCGCGCGTGAGATCGAGCAGGTCATCGCGACTATGGCGCGTATCCCGCCGAAATCTGTCTCGAGCGACGACAAGAAGGCGCTGGAGAATCTCGAACGCGACCTCAAGCATGTCGTGTTCGGGCAGGATGCGGCGGTCCACAAGCTGGCAACCGCGATGAAGCTTTCGCGCGCTGGGCTACGCGATCCGGACAAGCCGATCGGCTCGTTCCTGTTTTCGGGCCCGACCGGCGTCGGCAAGACCGAAGTCGCGCGCCAGCTCGCCAGCATCATGGGGATCGAGCTCAAACGGTTCGACATGTCCGAATATATGGAACGCCACAGCGTTTCCCGCCTGATCGGCGCACCTCCGGGCTATGTCGGATACGATCAGGGCGGCCTGCTGACCGATGCGATCGACCAGAACCCGCATTGCGTGCTGCTGCTCGACGAAATCGAGAAGGCGCACCCCGACCTGTTCAACATCCTGCTGCAGGTGATGGATAATGGCCGCCTGACCGACCATCACGGCAAGACGGTCGATTTCCGCAATGTCGTGCTGATCATGACGACCAATGCCGGTGCGTCGGACATGGCCAAGCAGGGCATCGGCTTTGGCGATGTGTCGAAGGAAGATGCGAGCGAAGAAGCGGTGAAACGCATGTTTACGCCGGAATTCCGCAACCGCCTCGATGCAATCGTGCCCTTCGGCTATCTCGGCAAGAGCACCGTCGCCCGCGTGGTCGACAAATTCATCCTCCAGCTCGAGCTGCAACTGGCCGAACAGGACGTGCATATCCAGTTCGACAAGGATGCGCGCGACTGGCTGGGCGACAAGGGCTACGACAAGCTCTACGGCGCCCGTCCGATGGCCCGCCTGATCCAGGAAAAGATCAAGCAGCCGCTGGCCGAGGAACTGCTGTTCGGCAAGCTCGCCGATGGCGGCGAGGTCCATGTGACCATCAAGGACAGCAAGCCGAGCTTCGAACTCACACCCGCCCCGCCCAAGGCAGCAGCGAAAAAGAAGCCTCGCAAGAAGCCCGCCGCGAAGAAGCCCGCGCCCAAATCGCCCGAGACCGATACCGACAAAAGCGACAGCAAAGGCTGATCGCCCGACATTGGCGGAACGCCGGCAACACGCATAGCGCCCGCGATTTGCGCTGGATCAAGGAGCGGGCGCAACGCCTGAGGCATATCATCCTGTGCCAAAGGCTGGTCGGAGGGCGATCTTGAGTGCAGAGTTGAAATCACCGCAAACGCCCTACGAGGCGCTCGGCGGCCATGAAGCGCTCGCCCGGATTGTCGACCGGTTCTACGACCTGATGGACAGCGAAGAACGCTATGCCGAGCTTCGCGCCATGCATGCCGCCGACCTTTCCCCAATGCGACGGTCGCTTGCCGGATGGCTCAGCGCATGGGCAGGCGGTCCGCGCGACTGGTTCGACGAGAATCCGGGTAAATGCATGATGAGCGCGCATCGCGGCCTTGGCGTGTCCGCCGCAACTGCCGATCAATGGGCCGACGCCATGGCTCGCGCTATCGCCGATCACTGCCCAAAGGACTCGGTGATAGGCCAGGCAATGGCAGAACGCCTGGACATGATGGCCCGCGCGATGGTGACCAACTGACCCGGTGCATTGGCTGCCCGCCCCGGTGAAGGATTGAAATTCCGCCGGGTTTCGGCATGAGGGCGCAATGCATCGGTATGATCGGCAACGACAGGGGCTTGCGCTTGGCATGGCGTTCCTCGCAGGAACAGTCGATGCTAACGGCTTCCTTGTCGCGCGCGGATATTTCACATCATTCATGTCGGGCAACACCACAAGGCTCGGGGTCGATCTTGCGCACGAGCCGCAGATGGCGAGCCTGCCGCTCACAATCCTGGGCTCCTTTGTCATAGGCGTTACGGCGGGCGCTTTGATTGCGCGCAAATGGAACGGACACCACAAGCGCATATTGCTCACCGTGGTTGCGGCCTTCCTCAGCCTCGCTGCAGTCGCTTCGCTGTCGGGCCACGACCTGTGGTTCCTCGCGCTGGCGACGACCGCCATGGGTTTTGCCAACAACGTGTTCTCCCGCGATGGCGAAGTCACGGTGGGCGTCACCTATATGACGGGTGCGCTGGTGCGGTTTGCCCAGGGGCTGGCGGCGCGAATTGCCGGGCAGCCGGATCGGACGATGCGCGGCTATGGCTGGCTATGGTGCTCGCTGGCGCTGGGTGCCGCGTTCGGTGCGTTCCTCCACCTGCGCGACGCACAACTGGCGGTCTGCAGCCCGGTCGCCATCACCGTTGCACTGCTGCTTGTGGCACTTGTTGTCGAAACGCGTTCGGCTAGCGATCGAGCTGGATAAGCTTCTCGCGGGAAGTTGCGCCGCGCAACAAGGTGAGGCGCGAGGGGGCCATGTCGAGCGCGGCTGCCAGCAGCTTGAGCACCGCAGCATTCGCCACACCGTCCTGCGGCTTCGCACGCACGCGGGCGGTCAGTCGACCGTTCTCAATGGCCATCGCTTCGCTGCGCGCACCGGGTGTAACGCGCAAGGCCAGCCGCCCTTCGCTGTCCGCCAGGGCAAGGATCGCCTCGGCGGGCGGGGTTTCAACCCTGGGCTTCGCCATTGCCCAGCGCGGCAGCGACCGCTTCCGCGTGATTCCGGGCGTTTTCCGCATAATGCGCCACACCGATCCGCATTCCGGCAACAGCCGCGTCGTTCAAATCCCTCAGCGGTTTTGCCGGACGCCCGGCCCATAGCGAACGCGGTGCCATCACCTTGCCCTCGGTCAGCATGGCACCCGCTGCCAGCATGGCGTCGCTGCCGATGACAGCCTTGTTCATCGCGATTGCACCCAGCCCCACGAAGCCGCGATCCTCGATGGTGCAGCCATGGACCATCGCCATATGACCAACCAGCACATCGTCACCGATCACCAGCGGCGAGCCATCGGGATCTCCGGGGCGCGGCGGGTCGCAGTGGAGCACACTGCCGTCCTGGACGTTGGTGCCCTTGCCGATACGAATCGAGAAAACATCCGCGCGCAGCACGCAATTGTACCAGATGCTCGATCCCTCGCCGATCTCGACATCGCCAATGATCGTGCAACCGGGGGCGATGAAGGCCGTTTCGTGGATCTTCGGCGTCTTGCCATGGATCGGGATGATATTGACCCCCGGGCGGTTCATTGCGGATTCTCCCATTGCTTGGCAGCAAGGCTGTAGAGGATCGTCGTGCGATCTTCCGGTGGATAGGCGGGGTCGTCGAAATCGAGATCCTCGCGCCGCTCCATGCCGAGCTTTTCCATCAGTTTCCAGCTGCCGGTGTTGGCCGCGCTGGTCAAGGCGACGACATGCGGCGCGCCGATCCGGTCGAACGCCCAGTCGAGCACTGCGCGCATCGCTTCTTCGGCATAACCCCGCCGCCAGCGATCCTCGCGCACCAGCCAGCCGACCTCGTGATCGCCGATATTCTTGGCCAGCGGGTTGTCGACCCGTTTCATCCCGCAGTGACCGACTACCTCGCCGCTCGCCTTTTCGATCATGAACAGGAAGCTGAACCCTTCGCGCGCATAGAGCGCCATGGATTTGGCGTGCTTCGCCTCGATCTCGTGCAATTCCTTGGGTCCGCCCAACCGCTCCATGACGGCAGGCGTATTGAGCAGCTCGAACTGCCGGGCTGCATCGCCCGGTTCGATCGTGCGCAGGACCAAACGGTCGGTTTCGGCGACAATGTCAGGCATCGTGCGATCGCCAGTCGTCCCGGTCGATCGAGTAAACAATGATCACAGGGTTCGCGGCATCGAAATCGGCATTCTCGAAATCGAGCTCTTCGCGCCGACGCATGCCCAGCCGCTCCATCAGGCCCCAGCTGCCCTCGTTACGCGCCACGGTAAGCGCGATGACTTCATCCACCGCGAAACGATCGAATGCGATTTCGAGCGATGCGATGGCAGCCTCCTTCGCATAGCCGCGCCCCCAGGCATCCTCGCGCAGCCGCCAGCCGACTTCCATCATGCCGATCGGGCCGCCCTGCTGGTTGCTCCGCTTGAGCCCGCAAAACCCAAGGATCGCCCCGTCCGACTTGCGCTCGATGACCCAGAATGTGTGGCCGTGCTCGCGTTCATAGGAAAGCAGGCGTTCCTGCGCGCCCTGCTTCTTTGCCTCGTCGCACACGCCGCCCAGCCAGCGCATCACCGCAGGCGTATTGGTCGCCTGCCAGAACGGTGGCCAATCCTCTTCGCGCCAGTCGCGCAGGATCAGGCGTTCGGTTTCATGGCGAAAACCACTCATCGCGTCAGCCATGGTTGAGCAGGCGTGCCGCGACGGGCGCGTGATAAGTCAGCACGCCCGAGCAGCCCGCGCGTTTGAAACCGACCAGCTTTTCCATCAGCAATGCATCGCGGTCGGCGATACCCTCTGCAGCGCCTGCCTCGATCAACGCATATTCGCCGCTGACCTGATAGGCAAAAACCGGCACGCCGAATTGCTGTTTCGCACGCCAGATAATGTCGAGATAGGCCAGCCCCGGCTTGACCATCACGCTATCGGCGCCCTCGGCAATGTCGAAGGCAATCTCGCGCATCGCCTCATCGCCATTGGCAGGGTCCATCTGGTAGCTCTTCTTGTCCCCTTTGAGCAGCCCGCCCGACCCCACTGCATCCCGGAACGGGCCATAAAAGGCGGAGGCATATTTCGCCGAATAGGCCATGATCTGGACATTGGGATGCTGGTTCATTTCCAGCGCCATGCGAATAGCTTTCACCCGCCCGTCCATCATGTCCGACGGAGCGATGATATCCGCGCCCGCATCGGCCTGGTTCACAGCCTGGTCGACCAGCACGGCAACGGTATCGTCATTGATGACATAGCCTTCATCGTCGAGCAGCCCGTCCTGGCCGTGGCTGGTATAGGGATCGAGCGCGACATCGGTGAGGATGCCGATGTCCGATCCGCAGGCATCGCGCACGGCCTTGATGGCGCGGCACATGAGGTTATCCGGATTGAGCGCCTCCTTGCCGTCATCCGAGCGGCGGTCGGGCTGGGTGTTGGGAAACAGGGCGATACAGGGGATGCCGAGCTCCACCGCTTCCCTTGCGCGCGCGGCGATCCCGTCTACCGACCAGCGCGAAACGCCCGGCAGGGTTGCAATCGGCTCTTCGATGCCCGTGCCTTCGGTCACGAACAGCGGCCAGATCAGATCCGCCGGGGTGAGCAGAGTCTCGCGATGCATGGCGCGGCTCCAGCCGGTGGCACGGGTGCGGCGCAGGCGTGTGTTGGGATAGCTTCCGGTCATGCGGCGCTGTGTGCCGCAATTGGCCGGGCCGTTCAATCGCGCAAACGCAGATGGCGCGCTCAGCCGACCTTCCTGGGCTGGTCCAGCTTGTCGATCTCGCGCACCGGTTCTTCGGATGCGGCTTCGGTCGGGGTCTTTTCGAGGTCGGACAGCGCCGCCCCCGCCTCGACTGTGCGCAGGCGGGCAAGCGTATCGCGGAAGCGGCGCAACTCGTCACCGCTCAGCTGGGCGCGGGTAACGAACTGGACGCTTGCCGGATCGATCGCGCGCCCGTTGCGATACATTTCGTAATGGAGGTGCGCCCCGGTCGAAAGGCCGGTCGACCCGACATAACCGATCACCTGCCCGCGGCTGACACGCTGGCCGCTGCGCACCGCGATCCGGCTCATATGGCAATAGCGGGTCTGCAAACCGCCACCATGGTTGACGCGCACCGCATTGCCGCAGCCGCCCATCCGGCCAGCGCCGCTGATCGTGCCATCGGTAACCGCGACGATCGGCGTGCCGTGGCTGGCACGAAAATCGAGGCCCGAGTGCATCCGGCGATAGCCGAGGATCGGGTGGCGACGCATGCCAAAGCGCGAGCTGACCGCGCCGGGAACCGGGCGCATCAGCCCGCTTTTTTGCTCGCCCACGCCCGAAGCTTCGTAGAACTGCCCGTCCTTGCCCCAGCGCATCAGCTCGGTCGTGGGCTTCCCGTTCCGTTCGATCCCGGCATAGAGCAATTGCCCTGCCTGCCGCTCGCCGGTTGCAGCGCGGCGGTGCGAGACGATGATGTCGAATGTGTCGGTCGAACGGATCTGGCGATCCATGTCGATCTGCTCGCCCAAAGTCCTGAGATATTGCTGCACCGCGCTGGCCGGCGCCCCTGCTGCACGCGCAGAACGATAGAGGCTGCTGCCGACTGTGCCGCGAATACGCAGTGGGGTGTCGTCAACGCGGATCGGGATCCGCTTGAGCGCAAGGTTGCCGCCCATCCGCTCGACCGAGAGCTGGAGATCGAACCGTGCGCGAAAGCTCAGCGCATCGAGCGGGCGCGGTTCGCCCGGCGCAGGGCGGCGACCAAGCGTAATATCGACCTGCGTACCGGATTCGATATCGCCCAGCGCCACGCTGCGCGCCACGAGCTCAGCCACCCGCGCAGCATCGTTGGCACCGACACCGGCGCGCTGGAGCATGCGGCTGAAGCTGTCACCCTGGCTCAGCGTTGCCAGCAACTGGACCTGCGGGCGTTCGGGCGCACGCTTGAGTTCGGCCACTCGGGGCGTTGCCCCCATATGGCGACCGCTATCCCCGCCCAGTGCGAGGGGGAGGATCATCTGGCTGCGGAATTCGTCCTGCGCAGGACCGTCGATCTCCATTGCGGGCGCCGCTTCGACCGGCGAGAAATCGGGCCACAATGCAAGTGCGAATGCCGAAAGCCCCAACAGTGTGCCCACACCACGGAACCAGCGGCGCGATCCGATCGCTTCGGCCAGGTCGGGTGCGAGGTCGAGCTTTTCGAGCTTCTCCGACGCATTGAAGCGCCATTCATCGAACCGTTCGCGCAGGTTCTCGGCGCGCTGCAGCGTGCGGGGGCGATTGTTCTCGACGATCTGCGAATGCGCCAGCGCAACGCTGCGCCACGGTGCATCGCCTTCGCGTCCGGCATCACCGGCTTCATCGATTTCGCGCGGTTTGTACAACGCGCCCTCCATTGAAGGCCGCCCTTTTGTTGCGACCCGACCCGTCGGGTCCCTGTGCGCGATTGCTGTGCCGATTTAAAGTTAACACCGGCTAAAGATGCGGTGAAAAGAGTCGCTTTGTCGACAGGGTGTTGATCGCATGCGGCCAGCGGTTGTCGCCCCTATGCGCAACTGCCAGAACCCGCAGTGTGACTTCGTTGCGCCCCCATTCCGAACTCAGGGCCGTCCTCGGCCCGACCAACACTGGCAAGACGCATCTCGCGATCGAGCGGATGTGCGGCCATTCAAGCGGGGCGATCGGCTTTCCGCTGCGCTTGCTGGCGCGCGAGGTTTACGATCGGGTGGTTGCGATAAAGGGCGAGAAACAGGTCGCGCTGATTACCGGCGAAGAGCGGATCGAGCCTGCGCAAGCACGCTACTTCCTCTGCACCGCCGAAGCCATGCCGCGTGACGGTGGAGGGCACGCTTTCGTCGCGCTGGACGAAGCACAATTGGCGGCCAATCGCGAGCGCGGGCATATCTTCACCGACCGGCTGCTCCATGCGCGCGGGCGGGAGGAGACGATGCTGCTCGGCGCGGCAACGCTCGAACCGATGGTCCGCGCGCTGGAACCGAAGGCCGAAATCATCGGACGCCCGCGTTTCTCGACCCTGCGCCATATCGGCCCGCGCAAGCTTTCACGCCTGCCGCCACGCAGCGCGATTGTCGCCTTCAGCACGGAGCAGGTTTATGCGGTAGCCGAGATGCTGCGGCGTTTTCGCGGCGGCAGCGCGGTGGTGATGGGTGCGCTCAGCCCCGAAACGCGGAACAAGCAGGTTGCGATGTTCCAGGCGGGTGAGGTTGACTACATCGTCGCCACCGATGCCATCGGCATGGGGCTCAATCTCGATGTGAACCACGTCGCCTTCGCCTCGCTTGCCAAGTTCGACGGGGTGCGCCAGCGCAGGCTGACCCCGGCGGAGATGGCGCAGATTGCCGGACGTGCCGGACGCCACCAGCGCGACGGCACTTTCGGTACGCTGTCGGGGGCCGGACAGCACGATGCCGAACCCGCCGAATTCACCGAGGAAGAAATCTACGCGATCGAGGAGCACCGCTTCCAGCCGATCACCCGCCTGTTCTGGCGCGAGGCGGAACCGAGGTTCGACACAATCGCCACGCTTATCGGCGATCTCGAACGTGCGCCCGATCTCCCCCAGCTGATGCTGGCACCCGAAGCGATCGACCTGTCAGTGCTTAAAAAGCTGGCCGATCAACCCCTTGCCACTGCCGTCAAGCGGCCGGGTGCAGTCCGCCGGTTCTGGGAGGCGTGCTCGCTGCCCGACTTCCGGCAGGTCGGTGCGGACCAGCATGCGCGTTTCGTCACCCGGCTATGGCAGGATTTGCAAACCGGCTATATCGGCGCCGATTATGCCGCCGCGCGCATTGCCGAACTCGACAATATGCAGGGCGATATCCATACGCTGCAGGCGCGGATCGCGGCGATCCGCAGCTGGGCCTATATCTGCCAGCGCCCCGACTGGGTGCTCGCGCGTGACGAGATGGCCGCACGCGCAAGGGGGGTAGAGGCGAAGCTGTCCGATGCGCTACATGCACGTTTAACCGAACGCTTCGTCAACCGAAGGACTGCAATTCTGATGAAATCGCTGGGCCAGGATGCCTCCATGCTCCCCGTCACCATGGCCGACGACGGCACTCTCTCGGTCGAGGACGAGCCGATCGGTCGCGTCGACGGCTTCCGCTTTACGGTCGATCACATGGCCAACCATGCCGACCGCAAGATGTTGCTCGCTGCGGGCGAGAAGGCCTTGCCGCGCATCCTGTCCGAACGCGCCGATACGCTGGTCGCGGGCGGCCTTGAGGGTGTCGAGCTAGCAAAAGGCGCGATCCGCTGGAACCGCCAGACGCTTGCCAGGCTCGAGCTTGGCAATTCACCGACCAGCCCGCGCATCGTACCCGAGCGCGAGCTCGCTCTCCTGCCCGAACCGGCGCGCGAAAAACTGCTGGCTGCCCTCGGCGAATGGCTCGCGAAACAACTCGCCCCGCTCGAGGCGCTGGCGAGAATGGAGGCTGCCACAAACGATCCCGATGCCGGATCGCAGGCGCGCGCGCTGCTGATGAACCTGATTGCCGGGCATGGCTATGTCAGTCGCGAGAAGGCGGGGATCGAACATTTGCCCAAGGAAATGCGGCCTTTCCTGCGCCGTCTTGGTGTCACCTTCGGCGCGCTGGATATCTTTGCCCCGGCCCTCCTCAAGCCCGGCGCGCGCCAGTTGCTCCATGCCCTGGGTGTCGACCGGCGTGCGCTCGATCCGGCGATGATCCCGGTGATCGAGGGGGACAAGAAGCTGCCCTCAGGCTATCGTCCGGCCGGCAAGCAGGCGGTTCGGATCGATATTGCGGAAAAGATCTTCCGCGCCGCGCATGAAGCACGCGCGAAGACCAGGGAGCGCCGCTTTGTCGTCGATCCGGCGCTGGCAATCTCGACCGGGCTGACGCCGGACAGTTTCCAGCGGCTGCTGGGTGCAGCGGGCTTCCGCTACCTCCCGGCAAAAAGGCTGCGCGAAGGTGCGTTCGGCCCGGCTGAACCCGACCGTTTCGAATGGCGTCCGTCGCGGCGCAAGGCCGAACGACAGCAACCTGCCCGCCCGCGCGAAGGCAGTGCCTTTGCCGGACTGGCCGACCTTATGCGCTGATGCGGATCGACCTGCTGCTATATCGCTGCCGTTTTGCCCGATCGCGCAGCCTGGCGCAGCAGCTGGTGGCGAAAGGGCATATTCGCTGCAACGGCCAGCGGGTCGGGCGCATGAGCCATGCAGTGGAAGCCGGCGACGTGCTGACGCTCGCACTCGGAAGCCGGATCGCTATTGTCGAGCTGGTCACCCTCCCCGAACGACGCGGCCCGGCAAGCGAGGCGGCGGAATGTTATCGCGTGCTTGACCGGCAAGGGGAAACGGCACTAGCAGCAGGCAACACGGCACCAGCTGAAGGGAATTCGCCACCATGACCTATGTCGTCACCGACGCATGCATCAAATGCAAATACACCGACTGCGTCGAGGTCTGCCCGGTCGACTGCTTCTACGAGGGCGAGAACATGCTCGTCATCAACCCGTCGGAATGCATCGATTGCGGCGTGTGCGAACCCGAATGCCCTGCCGAAGCAATCCTGCCCGATACCGAGGACAATCTCGAACAATGGCTGGAGCTTAACACCAAGTACTCCGCCGAATGGCCGAACATCACCGGCCAGAAGGAACCTCCCGCCGACGCCGACGAGCACAAGGGCGAAGAAGGCAAGTTCGACAAGTACTTCTCTGCCGAACCCGGCGAAGGCGACTGATTTTCCTTATAATTTCCTGATTCTTCGGAACAATTGCATCCTACGGCGACCCAGCTTGCGCAGGACTCGCAATTTTGTTGCGATTGTGTTATATAATCCAACAACCGCACCGGTAATACCGGCCTGCGGATGAGACAGGAAAGGTCCGGACCACTCGCAACAGCACAATCGGGGTTCGACCGCTTCGGCAATCGAAGCGGCCGCAGGCCCCTTTTACTGTCGCCCCTGGCCCCGACCGCAAGAAAGGACTGTTTATGGCAGCCAAGGCTCCCGCCTTCGACGTGGGCGATTATGTCGTATACCCCAAGCATGGGGTCGGCCGCGTCATTGAACTGCAGAATGAAGAGATCGCCGGCATGCAGCTCGAGCTGTATGTCCTGCGCTTCGAGAAAGAACGCATGACCCTGCGGGTTCCGACCAACAAGGTCGAATCGATCGGCATGCGCAAGCTTTCCAGCGACAAGACGCTGAAAGAGGCGATGGACACGCTCAAGGGCAAGCCCAAGGTGAAGCGCACCATGTGGTCGCGCCGTGCGCAGGAATACGAAGCCAAGATCAATTCGGGCGAGATCGTGCTGATCGCCGAAGTGACCCGTGACCTGTTCCGCCCCGACGACCAGCCCGAACAGAGCTATTCCGAACGCCAGATCTTCGAAGCGGCATCGAGCCGCCTCGCCCGCGAACTCGCCGCGATGGAAAAGACCGACGAGCCGACGGCGCTGGAAAAGATTCTCGACGTGCTGCGCGAACACGCGCCGCAATATTACGAGAATACCGAAGAAAGCTGATCGACCAACCGTCGACCGGTTTCGACAGGGGCTGCCCCTATGGGCGGCCCCTTTTCGTATGCGGGATTGAAGCCAGATGCGTAGTGTATTATATCACCAACACGCATCTGCTGGAGACATCCCATGCTCAACGATATTTTCGAGACGGTCGGGCCGATCATCGCTGCGGCAATGGCCGGAAAGTTCGAACACACCGAATTCCGTTTCGACGACGGCAAATTCCGCTTCGACGGAGACTGGGTCGGAGTTTCGCTTGACGAATTCGACCTGACGCAGGCCCCGCCCGAAAAGGTCGTCGTCTTCGGACCCAACCGGGTGAAGATTACCGAGGGCAAGACCTTTCGCATCCAGCTGCAAGGCGAAGCGACCGATGCGATCCGCTTTTCACAGCGCGATGGCAAGCTGGTGGTCGCCCGCCGAAACGGAGGTGCCGGTGAAACCGGGCCCACCACCGTTGAAATTACCATGCCCGCGCCGCGTTCGGTCACGCTCGCCGGAGCGGGCTTCATCGAAATCGACGCTTTGGCCGAGGATGCCGTCGTCTGCATAACCGGCTCCGGATCGATCGCGCTGAACAATGCTGCATGCACACGCCTCAAGGCAAAGCTGCTCGGGTCGGGCCGCCTGCAGGCCAAGGGTTCCGTCGAACGCCTCAAGCTGGTTTCTGCGGGTTCTGGCGGGGCGGACCTTGCCGAGCTTGAGGCAGGAAAAGCGCAGATCACAATCACGGGATCGGGCTCGACGCGGCTGGCATGCGATGGCGAGGTCGAGGCGAAAATGATGGGTTCGGGCAACATCACCGTCTTTGGCCGCGCGCGCTGCAGGGTGCAATCCTTCGGATCGGGTCGGTTCAACTGCCTGCCCCGGGACGATCGCAACACAAGGGACAATGGCGAACCAGAAGCGCCCCGGCCGCCGAAACCGCCCAAGCCCCCGAAATCGGGCGGCGCTGCGGCAAAGCCGAAAAGTGCAGCGGCGGCCAACAAGGCCAGCAAACCCGCAAAGGCAGCGAAACCGGCCAGGAAGCCCGCGAAGAAGCGCAAGGCCCCGGCCGCCAAAACCAGCTGAATTCGACAGACACGACAGGAGGGATACCAGTGCCCAGATATTTCACCCGGATATTCGCCCCGCTTGCCGCGCTCAGCCTGGCGCTGACCGGCTGCGACATGGACATCAACATCAACGGCAAGGACGGTGTGCCGCTGGCCGATCTCGATACCTCGGGCGATGCGCCGACCGGCGTCGCGCTGTTCGGTCCCGACACGATTGTCGTCACCGAAGGCGAAAAGCTGACGATCAGCACCGAAGGCGACGAGAAGGCGGTCGAGGCGCTTCGCTTCGTGCTTGAGGACGGCACCCTTGCGGTGATGCGCGACGAGGACGCAGGCAAGAACATCGGCACGGCAACCGTTCGCGTCACCCTGCCGGCGCTCGAAGACATCAACATGAAGGGATCGGGCGCAGTCGACGCGGCCAGCATGGCTGGCAAGCTCGACATCAACAGCGCCGGTTCGGGCAAGATCACCGTTGCGAAGCTGACGGCCGAAACACTCGACCTGAACGTCCTGGGATCGGGGTCGATCACAGCGAGCGGCACAGTCGAGCGGCTCGACCTCAATGTTGCAGGATCGGGTAGCGCGGATCTTGCAGGCGTGAAGGTGGACAAGGCCGACATCAACGTCGCGGGGTCGGGCGGTGCCAGTTTCGCTTCGGACGGAACAGTCGACGCGAACATCCTTGGCTCGGGCGATGTTACCGTAACCGGCAGCGCAACCTGCGAAGGCAATTCGGTCGGGGCAGGCAAGCTACGTTGCAACGCAGCCCAGGCCGAAGCAGAACCGGCGGAATAATTCAGGCCCGGCCAGCGCCGGAATGTGATAGGGCCGCGCGTGGAAGGAGAATTCCATGCGCGGCCCTTCGCTTTTGCTGATCGCAGTCGGCATTCCACTGCTTGGCGGCTGCATTGCCAGTGCAGCAGCCGATATCGTCACTGCACCGGTGCGTGTCGCAGGCAAGGCAGTGGATCTCGCAACTACCAGCCAGTCCGAAGCCGACGAGAAGCGCGGGCGCGAATTGCGCGAACGCGAGGAACAGCTGGGCAAGCTGGAACGGCGCTATGAAAAACAGCGCGAGGATTGCGAAGACGGTGACCACCGTGCCTGTGACAAGGCCCGCGAAACCTATGCCGAGATGCAGGAGCTGATGCGCTACATCCCACCCGAACCGCCTGAGAGCGGCGACTGAAGCCGCAAGCTAGGCCGCTGCGCGGTGCAGGCGGTCGTTGATCGCGCGACCGATGCCCTCGTCAGGCACCGGCGCGACCGCGATGCGTGGCCTGCCGCTTCGGGCAGCGAGATGCAGGCAGGCATAGAGCCGACTTGCCGCTTCGGACAGGTCACCGCCCGGCGACAGGCTGCAATCCCCCGCCACCGCCCCGAAGCCAATCAGGAACTCGTCGTCCGATGCCTGCACCGCATCCAGCCGCACCGGCTTTCCCGGCGAATAGTGCGACTTCATCTGGCCGGGCGCCTCGATCGAAGATATCGAGGGACGAACCAGCCCCCCGAAATCGACCGGGCCGGGACGCAGCTCTTCCAATGTGCCGTCTTGGCGGACGGCAATAATGCTGGATTCAATGCCTTTTTTGGCTTCCCCGCCATCCAGCACGCACTCGATCCGGCCATCGAGCGTCGCGAGAACATGGTCGGCGCTGGTCGGGCTGATTGCATTGCTGCGATTGGCGGAGGGTGCCGCGAGCGGGAAATCGACCTGCTCCAGCAACGCCCGCATGACCGGATGGGCTGGCGAGCGAAGCGCAATCGTTGGCAGGCCCGCGGTAACGGCAGGGGCGAGACCGGCATCGCTGCGCAAGGGCACAACCATGGTCAGCGGGCCCGGCCAGTGCTGCGCAGCCAGATGCAGCGCGGTTTCGGACAATTCCCCATAGCGCGCCGCCTGCCGGGTATCGCGCACATGCACGATCAGCGGGTTGAAATCCGGCCTGCCCTTGGCGGCATAGATCCTGGCCACCGCATCGGCACTGTCAGCACGCGCGGCGAGGCCATAGACCGTCTCCGTCGGCACCGCGACAAGCCCGCCAGCCTCGAGAATCGCCGCAGCACGCGCGATTCTCGCCTCGTCAGCCAACAGCCGTTCCGTAGCGTTCTTGCCGGTCATGCCCGCCCGCTATAGGTGAAGCACGCCAAAGCCAAGAGGACTCGATAACACCGTGACATCCTATGCCCCCGCCACGCAGGACCAACTGCTCGCCATCCGCGTCAACGCGGGCATCGCCGAACTTGCCCAAAGCGAGAAGTTCGCCGCTGCCGAAGAAGACATGGTCGAAGCCATTGTCGAAGGTGTCGGGCAGTTCGCAGCCGGGGAGTTCGCCCCGCTCAATCGCGTCGGCGACCTCGAAGGGGCAAAGCTGGAAAACGGCGTGGTCCGCCTGCCCGATGGCTTCGCCGAAGCCTATGCCAGCTATGTCGAGCAAGGGTGGAACGCAATCGCATCACCCGCAGAGTTCGGTGGGCAGGGCCTGCCCTTCACCCTCGCCTGCAATGTGCTGGAAAATCTCGGCACTGCGAACATGGCCTTCAATCTCCTGCCAATGCTCTCGGTCGGCGCAATCGAGGCAATCGAACACCACGGCAGCGAGGCGTTGCAAGCTAGGTACCTGCCGAAACTGGTAAGCGGCGAATGGTCCGGCACGATGAACCTGACCGAGCCGCAGGCGGGTAGCGACGTCGGCGCACTGCGCTCGACCGCCGAACCGATCACCGATGGCGAGCATGCGGGCAAATACCGTATCCAGGGGCAGAAGATCTTCATCACCTGGGGTGAGCACGATCTGTCGAAGAACATCATCCACCTCGTCCTCGCGCGCCTGCCCGGTGCACCTGAAGGAAGCGCAGGAATTTCGCTCTTTGTGGTGCCGAAATATCATGTGAACGCCGATGGATCGCCCAGCGCGAAGAACGACCTGCGCTGCGTCAGCCTCGAGCACAAGCTGGGGATCATGGCATCGCCAACCTGCGTTATGTCCTATGGCGACAATGGCGAATGCATCGGCGAACTGGTCGGGAGCGAAAATCGCGGGCTGATGGCCATGTTCACAATGATGAACAACGCCCGGATCAATGTCGGCAACCAGGGCGTGCAGATTGGCGAACGCGCAACGCAGCAGGCGATGGCCTTCGCGCAGGAGCGGGTTCAGTCGGCACGCGCTGGCTCGCCCGACCGTTCGCCAGTCGCCATTATCGAGCATCCCGATGTGCGCCGCATGCTGTTGCGGATGAAATCGCTCACCGAAGCGATGCGGGCGCTGCTCTATTTTACCGCCGGGCAGGTGGACCGTGGCTCGCTTGGGGATGATAATGCCAGGCGACGCGGCGATGTGCTGGTCCCGATGATCAAGGCCTGGGGCACCGATGCAGGGATGGAAGTCTCCAGCCTCGGCGTGCAGGTCCATGGCGGCATGGGCTTTATCGAGGAGACCGGGGCGGCACAGCATTATCGCGACGCGCGCATCGCCCCGATCTACGAAGGCACCAATGGTATCCAGGCAGCCGACCTCGTCACCCGCAAGCTGGGCTATGACGATGGCGCGGTATACGCCGCGCTGATGGCGGATATTGCGCGCGACTGCGCCGAAGAGCCTGCGCTGGTGGCGCTGGCGCAGGATTGCATCGCTGTTGCCGAATGGATGCGCGACACCGCCTCACTCGATGACAAGCTCGCCGGCAGCGTAGCTTTTTGCACCATGTCGGCAGTTGCAGTTGCGGGATGGCAGATGGTCCGACAGGCCCGCGCGATCGGAGCTGGTGCAGCGCCCGCATTGGCGGCCACCAAACCGGTGACCACGCGCTACTTCCTGGATCATATCGTGCCCGAGGCGGGTGGACTGAAGGCCTCGGCCACCGATGGTGCGAAGCTGCTTTACGCACTCACCGCCGAACAGCTCGCCGGTTAGTCGTGCAAGAAACGGGAAGCACGGACTGGCTCGCGTCGCCCGCCTATGTGTGGGATGGAAATGTCGCACGCGCGGTTGGGCAGATCGTCGCCCCACCGCTCGGCCTGCTTCATGGGATCGACTTGCAGAAACAGCGCGTGAGCGAGAATATCGCGCGTCATGCTTCAGGTGTTGCAGCGCATGACATGCTTCTGTGGGGCAGCCGGGGCATGGGCAAGTCGGCGCTGATCCGTGCTGCCGTTTCTGCGGCCACCGGCAACGGGATTGCGCTGGTCCAGCTGTCTGCCGACCGGCTGGACAGCCTGCCCACACTGTTTGCTGCCTTGCAAGATGTCGATCGCCGGTTCCTGCTGTTCGTCGACGATCTCGGCTTTGCACCGGGCGATCTTGCCGGGCCGCGTCGCCTGCGCAGCCTGCTCGAAGGTGGCGTAGAAGCCCGCCCCGGCAATGTGCGGCTGGCCGTCACCACCAATCACCGTGCCATCCTGCCGCGCGAGCTCGAAACGACACATTCACCCCGGCATGAACGCGATGCGGCCGATGACGAGCTGGCGCTGGCAGACCGTTTCGGTCTCGTGCTTGGTTTCCATGCCTGCGATCAGGACACCTACCTCGCAATTGTCGGTGCCTATGCCCGCCACTTCTCGCTCGAATGGAGCGAGGCGGATGCCTTGCTCTGGGCAAGACAGCGGGGCGCCCGCTCTGGCCGCGTGGCGTGGCAGTTTATCGTCGAATGTGCCGGACGCGCGGGACGTCCGCTCTGATTTTCCCGATCAGTTGATCGGCATCGGCACGGTACGGGCGAAATCGTCGGTAAAGGCCGCAGCCGGATCGCCGCGCAGCTCGGTCTGCGGCTTGAGTGGATCGACCTTTATTTCGGCAATCGCCGGGGCAGGCTTGGCCTTGGGGTCGATTACCCGCCAGATAATGCCTGCGGTATCGTCGCTGACCAGCAGCGCACCGTCCTGACCCCAGGCGACCCATGTCGGGCGGCCATGTGTCTTGCCATCTGTGGTGAGGAAACCGGTTAGCACCGGCAGCGGCTTGCCCGCCGGATTCCCGTTCTTGTCGAAGGCAACGAACACGACATCATAACCCGAGGCCGGCTTGCGGTTCCACGAACCGTGCTGCGCGACAAATGCGCCCTTCCCGAAGGCTTCGCCCATGCGGTGCCCTTCTCCGGTGAACATCAGTCCCAGCGCCGCAACATGCGGCCCGAGCGCATATTCGGGCTTGCGCGCATAGGAGGTGACATAGGTCGGGATCGGGCCCTGCACCCGGCGATCGACGTTGTTGCGCCAATAGACCCATGGCCAGCCATATTGCGCGCCGACCGGCACATTGGTCATATAGTCTGGCACCAGGTCCGAGCCGAGCATGTCGCGTTCGTTGACGGTGGTCCACAACTCATTGTGCCACGGATTCCACGCCAGCCCGTTGGGATTGCGCAAGCCCGCCGCATAGGGGCGATTGCTGCCCTTCGCGATATTGTATTCATGGATCGCCGCGCGGCCCTTTTCGACGTCCATCCCGTTTTCGCCGATATTCGAGGCCGAACCGACGGCGATGTAGATGTTCTCGCCCTCGGGATCGATCGCGATGTTGCGCATCCAGTGATTACCGGCAGCGGGGAGGTCCATCAGCTTCTTCGGCTTGGCGGCGATCTTAGTTGCTCCAAGCTCATAGGGGAAAGCGACCAGGCTATCGTGGTTTGCAACGTAGAGCGTACCGTCATGCCACGCGATGCCCGATGGAGAGGAAAGATCGCTGGTCAGGACCGAACGAATCTCGGCCTTGCCATTGCCATCAGCATCGCGCAGCAACACCAGCTCATCGGGCGAAGGTCCGGTCGCCCCGGCTCGCTCCATCAGCTTGTCCGCCACCCAGGCCGTAAAACCACCGCCTTCGGTCTTCGGCGCGCGGGTAAGCGTCACGAGAATATCGCCATTGGGCAGTGCATGGATGATCCGGGGATGCTCGAGTCCCTCGGCAAACCGGGCGACCTCAAGCCCCTTAGCAGCGGTCGGCTTCTCGCCATCCGCCCAACCGACCGGTTCGGCTATGTTGACCGTCGGCACGGTTTCCCCATCGGGCTTGTCGAGGACCGGTTTGACCCCGGTGACATCGTCGAACGGCACGTCGCTCACGTCGCCGCGTGTCAGCCACCAGCCAAGGAGGCCGAGCACGACGAAAACAATCAGGAGGGCGATAAGGAATTTGCGCAGCTTGCTCATGGCCAAGCGAATAGGCGTTGCAAGGGCTTGCGGCAATCGATTGCTCGCCTAGATGGGCGAAATGCACGAAATCGCCATCGACGAGACCCTGCCCAAGCCCGAACTGTATCGCCAGCTGTGCGAGGCAGCCGACGCGCTGACCGCCGGCGAGCGCGATCCGATAGCCAACATGGCCAATGTCGCGGCGCTGATGTGGCAATATCTGCCGCGCATCAACTGGGCGGGCTTTTACCGCGTCGATCCTGCGGTCGACAAGGGCGAGCTGGTGCTTGGACCCTTCGCGGGCAAACCTGCCTGCATTCGCATCCCTTTCGGACAGGGTGTGTGTGGCACCGCCGCCGCTGGCGGCAAGACGCAGCTGGTCGAGGATGTCCACGCCTTCCCCGGCCACATCGCCTGCGACGCGGCAAGCAATTCCGAAGTGGTTGTGCCGATTTTCCGTGACGGAAGGGTGATTGCCGTAATCGATATCGACAGCCCCGAAACCGGGCGGTTCGACGCTGAAGATGCAGCGGGAGTGGAGGCACTCGCCGCGCGCATCGCCACCCGCATCTGACGCTTTCGCCCCGAAACGGGACAGCGGGCCGCAAACCGCACGACCTCAGGCATTTGCATGGTATATTTTCCCTTAATGCCCGGATTCTGCCGGGCCCGAGTCAGGGGAAATATGATGACCAGCCGCCATGTGCTTGCTCTTGGAACCGCCGGAATCGCCGTAGCGATTGCATCGCCGGCCGCAGCGCAGCCCCAGATGACCTATGAAGGTCCGAGCTACGAATACGCCGTTCCGGCACCTCCTGCTCCTCCGGCTGCACCCCCGGTCATCTACCAGTCACAGCCGGTCGTCCAGCCGATCCCGGCCGCGCCCAGCTATACTTATCAGTCGCAGGCAGGCGCCGACTATGAATATGAGTACGAAACGGAAGAATATGCCGAACCGTATCGTGCACCAGCCTATCCGGCGCCGCACCACCCCGCCCCGATGGCGCATGACGAATACTATGCCGCGCCGCCGCAGCCCGCCGCGTTCGATCGCGACGCATGGCTCGACCAGTGCCGCGACAATTATCGCCAGAATGCGCGACGCGGTGATGGCGGTGTCGGCGGCGGGATCCTTGGCGCTGCTGTCGGCGGCGTAATCGGCAACCGGGTTGCCGATGGCGACCGGTTGGCAGGCACGCTGATCGGGGCAGGCGTTGGCGGACTCGCCGGTCTTGCCATCGGTTCGGCGATCGATGCCGCGACGCGCAAGGACGATGCCCGCGAATATTGCGAGGCATACCTCAACCAGCACATGTCCGGTGGATACGGGCACCATTACGGGGCCTATCCTGCGGGGCAATATGGTTACGCCCAGCCCCAATATGGGCAGGCATATTACGGTCAGGCCTATTACCCGGCCCCGATGATGTATGTGCCGGTGATGGTCCCAGTCGAACGCCGGGCTGTAGTCCGCGAATATGTCGAATATGTCGACGAACCGGTGACGGTCTATGAAGAGGTCCAGGTCGAAGAGGTGGTTCGCCACCGCGTGATCGAGCCTGCTCCGGCAACCAAGACCATCCCGATCAAGCGAGCGCCGCAGCCGACCAAGTATATCAAGAACAACTGATCCGGGCCGAACCGCCCGATCTGCTGGGAAGAAGAAGTTGCGCCGCGCAATTCCTGCGCGGCGTAGCTTTTCTTTTATTTTGATTTCAAAGGATTAAGCTGGCTTCAAGAAGGCCCTGGCCCTCCTAGACATCCCCGCCGGTCAGCCGCTGGCAAATCAGGTCGAGCTGGTCGAGTGTGCGATAACGGATGGTAACCGCACCCGTGCGCGGGTCCGCATCGGACTTGATCTTGACCGAAAGACCGAGGAATTCCTCGAGATGCGCCTGGACTGCGGCGATATCCGCGTCCTTTGCCGGATCGCGCGACACACGCGGCGCGCGGCGCGCCGTCTCGCTGCCCGAGCGAACCATCTTCTCGATGTCCCGCACCGACAGCTTTTTCGATACCGCTGCCTTTGCGAGCGCAATCGCATCGTCATGTCCGATCAGTGCGCGCGCATGGCCCATGCTGAGTGAACCTGCCGCCACCATATCCAGAACTTCATCCGGCAGGCCAAGCAGGCGCTGGAGATTGGCAACATGGCTACGCGACTTGTCGACCAGCTTGGCGATCTCAGCCTGCGTCATCCCTTCATCATCGGCAAGCCTTTGATAAGCCTGCGCTTCTTCAACCGGATTGAGGTCTTCGCGCTGGATGTTCTCGATCAGCGCAAGCGCCATCACTTCCCGCTCATCAAGCTCGCGAACCAGCGCCGGAATCTCGTGCAAACGCGCCTTCTGCGCCGCCCGCCAACGGCGTTCACCCGCGACCAGCTGGTATCGACCGCCTGCCAGTGGCCGCACGATCACCGGCTGGATCACCCCACGCGCAGCGATCGATTCCGCCAGCTCCGCCAGTGCCTCTTCGTCGAAACGGCGGCGAGGCTGCCCCGGCAATGGTTCGATCGACGATACCGGGAGCGATGCGAGACCCGATGTGCTGGCACCCGGATCGGCATTCGTCCTGCCGTCGGTTACCAGCGGCTCTTCGCGCCGTGTCTCGCCCATAAGCGCGCCAAGGCCCTTGCCGAGACGCTTGGGCTTGTCCGCCGCATTGCGCAGCGGAACCGAGAAACGGATAGGTTCGCCGGGATTGCTCATGCCGCTTTCCTCCGTTCGGGCAGTCTTCCGATCAATTCGCGTGCCAGCGCGATATAGGCGCGGCTGCCGGTGCAATTATGGTCGTAAATCAGCGCCGGCATGCCGTGGCTCGGCGCTTCGGACAGGCGGACATTGCGCGGGATGACGGATTCGAACACTAGGTTGCCCAGGCAATCGCGCACATCGTCCGCCACCTGGTCGGTCAGGCGATTACGCCGGTCGAACATGGTCAGCACAATACCAACGATCCCCAGATCGGGATTGAAACGCTGCTGCACCTGCTCGACCGTCTGGAGCAACTGACTCAGCCCCTCGAGCGCGAAAAACTCGCATTGCAGCGGCACCAGCAGCGTATCGGCCGCACCGAGTGCATTGAGCGTCAGCAGGCCGAGCGATGGCGGGCAGTCGATAAAGCAGATGTCATGCCCGTGATGGTTCTCCAGCGCGCTGCGCAAGCGGTGCGTCCGGTCATCGACCGAAACCAGCTCAACTTCCGCACCGCTCAAATCCACCGTTGCCGGGATCAGGTCGAGGCCGGGAATATCCGTCTGATGGATGCATTCCGCCAGCGGGCGCTCATCGACAAGGACATCGTAGGTCGAGCTTTCGCGATGGGCCGCATCGACACCCATCCCTGTCGATGCATTGCCCTGCGGGTCGAGATCGATCAGCAACGTTTTCCAACCCGTAGCAGCCATGGCGGTCGCGATGTTGATCGCCGTGGTGGTCTTGCCCACCCCGCCCTTCTGGTTGGCGATCGCAATGGTGATCATCTCTTTCCTCCGTCGAGCCGCGCCAGTGCCGTGCGGGTCAGATGTCCGACAACTATCCCCGCTTCCGCATCGGTCACCGATTGTTCCACGTGGAACAGCTGCTTGAGCCGTTTGGGCAGCTCATCCACTTCCTGCGCCGCCGAACGCCCCTTGGGCAACAGCCACACAGTGTCGGTTGTGGAGAACCTTGCGGATAGATCGAGGATACGGCGCAGCGGTGCGAAAGCGCGCGCGCTGATTACCCCCGCCGGAACCGTGGCGACCAACTCAAGCCGCGAACCCTCGACGCGGCAGTTGGAAAGGCCGAGTTCGCCGACCGTCTTTTCCAGCCATTCAAATCGTTTACGGCGGGATTCGACCAGGACAACCGGCATATCCGCGCGCATCGCCGCGACCACCAAACCGGGCAGGCCCGGCCCCGACCCAAGATCAAGCCATGGCCTGTCGCCCGATTTTACCTCTGTTTCACGTGAAACATGCGCGAGCAGCTGTGCGCTGTCGGCGATATGGCGCTGCCAAATAATCGATTCGGTCGGTTTGGCGATGAGGTTCTGGTTGGTGTTTTCGGTCAGGAGAAGCCCGGCGAACCGCTCGACCCTCGCCATCGCCGGAGCATCACACAGGCTTGCGACGTAATCGCGCGCTTGCTGCTCGTTCGTCAGGAGGGTCATGCAGCCCTCTGTTCGCGTCGGCGCGCATGAACCAGCACTGCCGACAAAGCCGCAGGAGTGATGCCCGCGACACGACCGGCCGAGGAAAGGTCTTCGGGCATCGCCTTGCTCAGCCGTTCGACCATCTCGTTCGACAGCCCCGGCACTTCGGCATAGGGAAAGTCTGGCGGGAGTTTCACTGTATTGCTCGCCCGCAAGTCGCGCAGTTCTGCCTCCTGCCGCTCGAGATAGGGCGCATAGGCTGCGTCCTCGGCCAGCTCGTCGGCAATTTCATGTTCCACGTGGAACATGGGCGACAGCCATGGCGCAAGCCGGTCGACGTCGACACCGCCAAACCGCAGCCATTCCGACAATGGCCGCACCCCGCCGTCGCGGCACACATCAAGTCCGCCTTCAACCAGGTCCACCGCCGCCACGCCGCGTCCAAGCTCCTCGCCCATGGCAACACGTCGGTCTTCACGTCGCGCAAACCATTCCGAACGAGCCGCACCAAGGCAGCCAGCCTCCAGCGCCAACGGAGTAAGGCGGGTCGTCGCATTGTTGGCGCGCAGGCGCAGGCGGTACTCGGCGCGCGAAGTCAGCATGCGGTAAGGCTCGCTCACGCCATGCAGTGTCAAATCGTCGATCATAACTGCGATGTAGCTGTTGGCCCGGTCGAGCGACGCAGGCTCACTGCCCGTCACCGCAGCAGCGGCATGCATGCCCGCCACCAGGCCTTGTGCGGCCGCTTCCTCATACCCCGTCGTGCCGTTGATCTGCCCCGCGCAATAAAGACCGGGCAAGGCGCGCAGCTCAAGCCCGCGCGTCAGCGCGCGGGGATCGATATGGTCGTATTCCACCGCATAACCCGGCACATCCATTTCGACCGTCTCCAGCCCATCCATCGTGCGCAACATGGCAAGCTGGACGTCGGCCGGCAGCGAGGTGCTGATCCCGTTGGGATAGACGAGATGGGTCGAAAGCCCTTCAGGCTCGAGGAAGACCTGGTGCCCCTCGCGGTCGCCAAAGCGATGGATCTTGTCCTCGATCGACGGGCAATAGCGCGGCCCCTGCGCATCGATTGCCCCGGTAAACAGCGGTGAGCGGTCGAGGTTGTCACGAATAATGTCGTGGCTCTGTGTGTTGGTGCGGGTGATCGCGCAGAACACCTGCGGATTGATCCTGGCCTTCGTCATTGGCGACATAAGCCATGGGTCGCTGTCCGAAGGCTGCTCTTCCAGCCGCGCCCAGTCTATGCTGCGCCCATCGAGCCGCGGCGGCGTGCCCGTCTTGAGGCGGGCCATTGGCAGGTCTGCTTCGCGCATCTGCGCCGCAAGCCTTTGTGCCGAGGCCTCACCGATCCTCCCGCCAACCAGCCTTTCCTCGCCGCGAAACAGCGTGCCGCCAAGAAAAGTCCCAGTGCAAAGGACCACCCCCCGGCCCGACAGATCAGTTCCATCGCCCAAACGGATGCCTGTAACCCGGCCGCCCCGCATCAGAAGTTCCGCAGCCTCACCTTCAACAACGCTGAGGTTTGGCTCTGCCGCAACAATCCGCTGCACCTCCGCCTTGAACAGCCGCCGGTCCGCCTGCACACGCGGACCCCATACCGCGCTGCCCTTCGAGCGATTGAGCATCCGGTAGTGGATCGCCCCGGCATCGGCCGCACGCCCGAGCACGCCATCAAAGGCATCGACCTCGCGCACCAGATGGCCTTTGCCCAGCCCTCCGATTGCGGGGTTGCAACTCATCGCCCCGGTCGCATTGGCGTCGAAAGTCACGAGAGCGGTTCGCACACCCATCCGCGCAGCCACGCAGGCCGCCTCGACACCGGCATGGCCGCCGCCGACAACAAGGATGTCAAAGCTGTGCATGAGGCGCGATTAGCTGCGCGGGCGATTCAGGTCAAAGCAAAGCGATGTTCCACGTGGAACATTGGCTATTTTCCGATGCAGAAACGACCGAACAGCGCGTCGAGCATATCTTCGGTCGACGTGCGCCCCACAAGCGCATCGAGCGCCCTGCGCGCGCTGCGCAGGTTTTCACCGACGATCAACGGGTCACTCGCCACGTCTATCGCAACAAGCGCGGTGTGCAGTTGGGCAACCAGATCGGCCTGCCGCGCATTCAGGGCAACGCTGCCCGGTGCCGGCATGGATTTTCGCGCATGTTCGATGAGTGCCGCGCGCAGCTTGTCCATCCCGTCACCGCGAATGGCTGAAACCCGGAACGCTGCATCACCCTTCGCGCGCTCATCGAGATCGAGCTTTGTCGCGATCTCCCACGCACCATCCGGTCCTTCACCTTCGGGGCCGAGCCACAGCACACAATCGGCCCCCGCCGCCTGCGCACGAGCGCGTTCGATCCCGATGATTTCGATCTCGTCGTCGCTTGCGTCGCGCAAGCCAGCCGTATCGACGAAAGTGAACGGCACAGCCTCGAGCGACACCGACCGCTCGAGCACATCGCGGGTCGTGCCCGGAATTGGCGTGGCAATCGCCGCTTCATCCTCTATCAACGCATTGAAAAGAGTTGATTTCCCCGCATTTGGCGGTCCAGCCAGAACCACCCGATATCCCTCACGCAGACGCTCGGCGCGCGGACGATCAAGCCATTGGCCGATTTCAGATGCAAGATCAGACACTTGCCCGGAAAACGCAGCTGGCAGTTCGTCGACATCATCTTCATCTGAGAAGTCGAGCGCACTTTCGACCTGGGCCGAAAGGTCCAGAACCACATCGCGCCACAGGTCGACCTGCCGCGACAAGGCCCCTCCTGCCATTGCCAGCGCGTGGCGCCGCTGCAGCTCGGTTTCTGCTTCAAGAAGCTCGGCGAGGCCCTCCGCCTCAGCTAGGTCGATCCGTCCATTGGCAAAGGCCCGTCGCGTGAATTCGCCCGGTTCCGCCTTGCGCAGCCCGGCGAGCAACGCAAGCGCGCTTTCGACAGAACGGATGACCGCAGCGCCGCCATGAAGGAACAATTCGGCAGTATCCTCCCCCGTCGCACTGTCGGGACCGGGCAGCCACAGCACCATCGCACGGTCGAGGATTTCCCCCCTCGCATCGCGCAGAACACGCAACTTCGCTTCCCTCGCTGCGGGTTTCGGACCGCCAAGCGTTTCCAGCGCCTGTCCCGCACCCGGCCCGCTCACGCGCACCACGGCAATGGCGGCAGGCGGACGCCCGCTCGAAAGCGCGAAAATCGTATCCATTGCCGGTGCTTTCAGGCTGTCAGTCGTCGGATTTACCCTTGGTGGGCTTGGTCGCGCTCATACCGGCCGAAGCCGCGCCCTCGACGAAGTTCTGGAACAGTTTCATCCCGATTTGGCCCATCGGCGCAAGCTGCTTGGCATATTGCTGCAGCTGATCGGGATTGGTCACACCCTTCATCGCTTTCGCCATGGTATCGACATAGATGTCATTCGCCTTGGCAACATCGGGCAGGCCCATGAAGGTCCGCGCTTCTTCCGGGGTGCAATCGATCTCGATCTGGACCTTCATCGCGTTTTCTCCGTTCAATCCCTATGCTGGATGCAATCTGGGTTTGGCATTGTCGTGCCGCAAGCGATAAGCCGAATCCTGCAAAAACCCAAATCGAACCGACAGGGGCAGATATGAGCGAAACCGTGACCATCCCGGGCCTTGGCAATGGTGAGCGTTTCACCGCCTATCTGGCGAAGCCCGAAGGCAAGCCGAAGGCTGCGATCATCGTCATCCAGGAGATATTCGGCGTGAACCCCGGTATCCGCCGCAAATGCGACAAATGGGCCGAGGAAGGCTATCTCGCAATCGCGCCCGACCTGTTCTTCCGGCTCGAACCAAACCTCGAGCTCGACCCCGATGTCGAGCCCGAACTGAACAAGGCATTCGACCTGTTCGGCAAATATGATCCCGATGACGGAGTCCGCGATATCGAAGCGACGATCCGCTGGGTCCGCTCCGAAGCCGGCGTCGAGAAAGTCGGCTGCGTGGGTTACTGCCTTGGCGGCAAGCTCGCCTATATGGCCGCAGCGCGCACCGATATCGATGCTTCGGTCGGCTATTACGGGGTGATGATCGACCAGATGCTGGGTGAATCGCACGCCATCGCCAACCCGCTACTGCTGCATGTCCCGACCGCCGATCACCTGGTAAGCCCGGACGCACAGAAGACCATGCACGAAGGACTGGATGATCATCCACGTGTTACACTGCATGACTATGAAGGGCTCGACCACGGCTTTGCCACCGAGCACGGCAACCGGCGGCATGAGGAAGGTGCCCAGCTGGCTGACAGGCGGACGGTCGAATTTTTTGCCGAGCACCTCGGCTGAGTGAACGAGCGGCCATGTCGCCCTATCGCTACCTGATCCCCGCGCTCCTGCTCGTGCCGGCCATACTGGCCGGGCTGTGGCCCCCAGCCCGCCCGGCGCTGTTCCTGCTGGTCCCCTTGCTCGCGATAGCCATGTGGGATTTCGTCCAGCACAAGCACACATTGCGCCGCAACTATCCACTGATCGCGCGTATCCGGTGGATCATGGAGGACCTGCGCCCTTTCGCGCAGGCCTATATCGTCGAGGACGATCTCGACGGGCGGCCGTTCAGCCACCAGGCCCGCGCCCTCGTCTATGCCCGCGCCAAGGGCCAGCTCGATGCGCATCCGATGGGCACCGAGCTCGACGTTTATTCGGACGAATATGAGTGGCTGGGCCATTCGATCGGGCCGAATGAGGCAGCGCCGCAGCAGTGGCGGCTCGACATCGGCGGACCGGATACGGCAAAACCCTATTCCTCTTCCTTGCTCAATATCTCGGCAATGAGTTTCGGCTCGCTCTCTGCACGGGCAATCGAGGCGCTCAACATGGGCGCTGCGATCGGCAACTTCGCACACAACACCGGGGAAGGCGGCATCTGCCGATACCACCGTTCGCACGGGGGTGACCTGATATGGGAAATCGGCAGCGGCTATTTCGGGTGCCGGGCGAAGGACGGCGGGTTCGATGCAGGTGCCTTCGCCGAGCGCGCGCAGGACGATCAGGTCAAGATGATCGAGATCAAGCTCAGCCAGGGTGCCAAGCCCGGCCATGGCGGCGTGCTGCCCGGTGCGAAGGTGACTGCGGAAATCGCCGAGGCGCGTGCCATCCCCGAAGGCGAAGACTGTCTTTCTCCCGCCACGCATGCAACCTTCTCGACCCCGATCGAACTGCTTGAATGGGTGGCCCAGCTGCGCGAACTGTCGGGTGGCAAGCCGGCGGGTGCCAAACTCTGCGTCGGCCAGCCGCACGAGATCTTCGCGCTCGCCAAGGCCATGCTCGAAACCGGCATCACGCCCGATTTCCTGACTGTGGACGGGGCGGAGGGCGGAACGGGCGCAGCCCCGCTCGAGCTGTCGAACAGCGTCGGCATGCCCCTGCGCGAGGGACTGGTTTTCGTCCGCAACGCACTGGTCGGGACGGGGCTCAAACCCCATGTCAGGATTGCCGCCTCGGGCAAGATTCATTCCGGCGCGCAGATGGCCAAGGCCTTTGCGATGGGGGCAGACTGGTGCAACGCCGCCCGGCCTTTCATGTTCTCGCTCGGCTGTGTCCAGTCGATGCAATGCCATACCGGCCATTGCCCGACCGGCATCGCAACCCAGACCGCATGGCGGCAGCAAGGCCTGGTGGTGGAGGACAAGGGCCCGCGCGTCGCACGCTTCCAGAAACAGACACTGCACTCCCTGCGTGAGATTGTTGTCGCCATGGGACTGGACAATCCGTGGCATATCCGGCCGATGGACATGCGAGAGCGGATCAATGGTGCGCGATCCGACGCGATCGACAAGATCTATCCGTTCCTCGAGGATGGTGCCTTGCTGGCCGATCCCGAAAGCACCGCGTTTGCGCGGCACTGGAAGGCAGCACGGGCTGACAGCTTCAGGCGGGCGATCTAGCCACCGGCATAAAGACTACAACCTGGAAGGGGCTTTCCAAAAATGAGCGCGTCAAAAGGACTTGCACGGTGGCACAAGGTGATTGCCGACGGCAGCGATCCTGCCGCACTGGCAGCAATCATCCGCGAAGATGCGGTGTTTCATTCGCCTGTGGTGCATACCCCGCAGGAAGGCCGCGCAATCGTCGTCGCCTATCTCTCGGCGGCCGGGCAAACGCTCGGCAATGACAGCTTCGCCTATGTCCGCGAACTGGTCGATGGTGAGAACGCGATGCTCGAATTCACCACCGAGATGGACGGAATCCATGTCAACGGCATCGACCTGATCCGCTTCGACGAAAACGGCATGATCGCCGATTTCAAGGTGATGGTGCGCCCGCTGAAGGCAGTGAACAAAGTGTGGGAACAGATGGCCGCGATGCTGGAGAAGATGAAAACAGGAAACCGCTAGCCCTCATCGTTGCGCGACAGATAGTAGTCGCCCCGCGCTTGAGGACTCAGCGGCACCTGCAATCCGACCAGAAAAAACATCGCGACAACCGCAAGGGGCAATCCGCTGAATATCGCGCCGAGCGTTGCGAAACCTGCGTGCAGGCCAACCGATATCGAGAGTACCCTGATCCCCGCTCGCTGCACATTGCGGTTGAAAGACCAGTTACTTTCAACACCCGCCTCGCGGATAAGATCGCTGGCCTGACCGTGTTGGGTCGCCGGGACCATGAGCCGGTATCCACCCAAAGTAATCGGAATCACTTGAACCGTACCGTGGTGATAGCCGCCGATATAGACGGCTATTCCTTCGGCATTGAGCATATCCGCAAGGCATAGGGCCTCGACGCGGGATACCACGATGGCGATTGTCGCCAAATCGTGGCTCATTCCCATCGCGCAGCGCAACCGCTTACTGGTTCATTGTCGAGAAGAAGTCCTCGTTGGTCTTCGAATCCTTCATCTTGTCGAGCAGGAATTCCATCGCGTCGACCGTGCCCATCTGCATCAGGATACGGCGCAGGACCCACATCTTGGAGAGCTTGTCCTTCTCGACCAGCAGCTCTTCCTTGCGGGTGCCGGACTTGCCGACATCGAGTGCGGGGAAGATGCGCTTGTCGGCGACCTTGCGGTCGAGCACGATTTCGCTGTTACCCGTGCCCTTGAATTCTTCGAAGATCACCTCGTCCATCCGGCTGCCGGTATCGATCAGCGCGGTGGCGATGATCGAGAGCGAACCGCCTTCCTCGATGTTACGCGCCGCGCCGAAGAAGCGCTTGGGACGCTGCAGCGCATTGGCATCGACACCGCCGGTCAGCACCTTGCCGGAAGATGGGACCACGGTGTTGTAGGCGCGGCCCAGGCGAGTGATCGAGTCGAGCAGGATCACCACGTCCTTCTTGTGCTCAACCAGACGCTTGGCCTTTTCGATCACCATTTCGGCGACCTGGACGTGACGCTGAGCAGGTTCATCGAAGGTCGAGGAAATCACCTCGCCCTTCACGCTGCGCTGCATGTCGGTAACTTCTTCCGGGCGTTCATCGACCAGCAGGACGAGCAGGAACACTTCCGGATGATTGTCGGTGATTGCCTTGGCGATATTCTGCAGCAGCACCGTCTTACCGGTGCGTGGCGGAGCGACGATCAGCGCGCGCTGGCCCTTGCCCTGTGGGCTGATGATGTCGATCACGCGGGCCGACTTGTCCTTCACCGTCGGATCAAGCGTGTCGAGCGATAGCTTCTCTTCCGGATAAAGCGGGGTGAGGTTGTCGAAATTGGTCCGCAGGCGAACCTGCTCAGGGTCTTCGTAATTGACGCTGGAAAGGCTCGTCAGCGCGAAATAGCGTTCGCCTTCCTTCGGGGCGCGGATTTCACCTTCAACCGTGTCACCGGTGCGCAGGCCCCATTTGCGGACCTGGTTGGGCGAGACATAGATATCGTCGGGACCGGCGAGGTAGTTCGCTTCCGGGCTGCGCAGGAAGCCGAAGCCGTCCTGCAGCACCTCGATGGTGCCGATACCCATGATCTGCTCATCATATTCCTCGTCCTCGGCCAGCTCGCGCAGGATCGAGAACAGCAGGTCCTGCCGGCGCATGGTCGATGCACCCTCGACGCCGAGTTCTTCTGCCATGCTGACCAGTTCGGCCGGGGTTTTTGTTTTAAGTTCCTTGAGATGCATTTTCGTATCCAGTTCAGGAGTGGCCGGCAGGTCAATATGGGCTTGGAGAAAGCAGACCCGGCTCCAACAACGAAAAGGGGTGGAGCCTCAGCCGGTAGATGTCGCGCAAATACGCCCGCGTGCGGCGCTCGTCAATCGAGCATGATCGGCGAAAGTGCCGGCCCGTCTCAGCCGGTAAACGGTCTGACGATCACCAGGATAACAATGATCGCGGCGGCAAGCCCCGGGACTTCGTTGAGCAGACGCAGCTTCTTGCCCTCAAGCGTCCGTTCGCCGCGCGCAAGCTTCTTCGCATAGGCGCTTATCCAGCCGTGATAGCCCGACAGCGCGATCACGAACAGCAGCTTGGCGTGGAGCCAGCCCTCGGACAGGATGGGTCGCCCGAACTGGTAGCTCGCGACAATCATCGCGATACCCAGCAGCCACACTGCGATCATCGATGGCATGAGGATGATCTTGAGCAGGCGACGCTCGCGTTCGATCCATACGCTGTCGGCTTCGCTGCCTGGCGGGCCATCTTCCTGATGGTAGACGAAAAAGCGCGGCAGCATGAACAGCCCCGCCATCCAGAAGATCACGAAGATGATATGTCCGGCAAGAATCCAGCGATAGATATTGGCAAGCGCGTCAATCATGGGGGCGAGATAGGCGCTCTGGCCGCCCGCGTCACCCCCTCCAGCCGCGAACCTGTGCTACCAGTGCCTCGACATGCGCAATCGGTGTGTGCTGGCCGATGCCATGACCAAGGTTGAACACATGCGGTCGGTCGGAAAAGGCTCGCAGGATCGTCTCTACGCGAATGCCCAGCGCTTCACCGCCCGCGAGCAGCAATAGTGGATCGAGATTGCCCTGCACCGGCATGTCGGCAGGCAGCTCACGCGCCGCCCATTGCGGATCGACCGTTTCATCGACCCCGACCGCATCGACCCCGGTTTCGCGGGCATAGGCGGGAAGCTTGGCACCCGAACCCTTGGGAAAGCCGATAACCGGCACATCAGGGCGCGCCTCCTTCAGCTTCGCGACTATCCGGGCATTGGGCGCAATGACCCAGCGTTCGAACTGGTCGGGCGCAAGGCTTCCCGCCCAGCTGTCGAACAATTGCACCGCCTCGACCCCTGCATCGATCTGGCCGATCAGGTAATCGACCGTTGCACTCTCGATTGCCTCGATCAAAGAACCGAAGGCAGCCGGATCGCGGTAGGCGAGGGCACGGGTATCGGCCTGGTCCTTCGAACCCTGCCCCGCCACCATATAGGTCGCCACCGTCCACGGACTCCCCGCAAAACCGAGCATGGTGGTTTCCTCGCCCAATGCAGCCCGGGTGAGCCGCACCGTCTCGTAGACCGGGTCGAGCCGCTCTTTCACGCTTTCGAGCCCTTGCCACGCACCATCGACCAGCGGCGGTGCAAGCCTCGGCCCCTCGCCTGCCTCGAACCACAGATCCTGCCCCATCGCATGCGGGATCACGAGGATATCGGAAAACAGGATCGCCCCGTCGAAGCCGAACCGCCGGACTGGCTGCAAGGTCACTTCGGAAGCTGCCTCGCTATCATATGCCAGCTCGAGGAAACCGCCCTTCTGCGCGCGCAATTCGCGATATTCGGGCAGGTATCGCCCCGCCTGACGCATGAGCCACATGGGCACCTTGTCCCCTTGCTTGCCGCGCAGGGTTTCGAGCAGAATACCGGGCATCGGGTCGTCCTAACTAAATAATAGATTCTTATAATAAGGATTGATGGAGTCTGTTGGCCCTGTGGATATCGGGGACAGCGGCGCCCTGCCCGATTTCTCCCGCTTTGAACAGGCTTGGTGGTTAGCGCGAATCCGCACAGACCTTGAGTCAAACACAACTTCTCCCCGTTTTCCCCAACCTGTCGAGAAACACACGAGGCTGTCCAGAAACACCCATGACAAAAGACTCGGATCGGGCATGGAATCAGGGGCAAAACTTGTCGTCAGGCCTGTGCCATGGTTTATGCCGCTCATTGTCCACAGCCCTTTCGGGATCTTCGCGCTGAATGAGCCGCCTGCATCTCCACCTCGTATCCGATTCCACCGGTGAAACGCTGGAAATGGTCGCCAAGGCCGCGCTTGCCCAGTTCGAAGATGCCGATATCGTGCGTCATTTCTGGCCCATGGTTCGCTCGCGCCAGCATCTCGACCGGATCGTGCCCGAACTGGCGAGCAATCCGGGCCTGGTGTTGTTCACGCTGGTCAATCCCGAAACCCGGGCCCGGCTGGAAGAGCATTGCCGCCAGCTCTCGCTTCCAGCCGTACCGGCTCTCGATGCGGTGACCGAAGCTCTGGAAGCGCAGCTGGGGCAGGAGGCGCATGGGCGGCCTGGTCGCCAGCACCTGATGGATGATGCCTATTTCCGCCGGGTCGAAGCGATCCACTACACGATCGCGCATGATGACGGGATCGGGTGGGAGAACTGGGAAGAGGCCGATATCGTGCTGGCGGGCGTATCGCGCTGTTCGAAGACGCCGACCAGCATCTACCTTGCCAATCGCGGCTACAAGACGGCGAATATTCCGCTGGTTGTCGAAAGCCCTCCTCCACCCGACCTTTTCGGGCTCAAGAAACCACTGGTGGTGGGGCTGACCACCGCGCCGGAACGGTTGGTGCAAATTCGTCGCAACCGGCTTCTCAGTCTCAACGAGGGGACTGAAACATCCTATGTCGACAATGAGAAGGTTCGCGACGAAATCCAGTTTGCGCGGCGCATGTTTGCCGACAATGGCTGGCCGGTGATCGATGTCACCCGTCGTTCGATCGAGGAGACCGCTGCAGCCGTGATCCGGTTGCTCGGCGAGCGCAATCGGCGTGACGATGATCTGTTCGAAGGCAGCAAGCCGATATGAGCGGGTCGGCTTTGCAGGGCACAGGCTTCGTCCTCGCGTCAAAGAGTGCATCGCGCAGGGCCATGCTCGATGCAGCCGGATTGCAATATGACATCGACAGCGCGGATATGGACGAGCGCGCGCTCGAACGCGAGATGGCGGATGCACCACCAGCCGAAATTGCACAGGCACTCGCCACGGCCAAGGCGGCCGCAGTGTCACCTGCACACAAGGGCAGGATCATCCTTGGCAGCGATTCGCTGGTCGAGGTCGATGGCCGCCGGTTCGACAAGCCAGCCTCGCGCGAGGATGCGGCGGAGCATTTGCGCTTTTTTTCGGGTCGCGAAATGCGGCTGCACAGCGCGGCGTCTTTGGTGCGCGACGGCAAGGTCCAGTGGGTCGGCCATGATTGCGCGCGGCTTTCGGTGCGCTCGCTCAGCGAAGGGTTCATCGCAGACTATCTCGATGCTGAATGGCCCGCCGTTTCCTATTGCGTCGGGGTTTTCCGGATCGAGGCGGCCGGGGTGCAGCTGTTCGACCGTATCGACGGCGACCAGTTCACCGTTCTCGGCATGCCGCTGCTGCAAGTGCTCGCCGCTCTGCGCGATCACGGGGTCCTGCCGCGATGAGTCCGGAAGAGCGGCTGGAAATCCTGCCTTATGCGGAGGTGATCGGCGATCCGATCGAACAGTCGAAATCGCCAGCGATCCATAATTTCTGGCTCGGCAGGCTCGGGCTCGATGCCGTGTACCAGCGGCAACTGGTGACGAGCGATGGATTGACGGAATATCTTGCGGCGCGGCGCCAGGATCCTCGCTGGCGCGGTTGCAATGTCACCATGCCGCACAAGCAGGCGATCATACCGCTGCTCGACCGGGTCGATCCTCTCGCCGCCCGGATCGGCGCAGTGAACACCGTGGTTCGCGATGAAGACGGCATGCTTGCTGGCTATAACACCGATTGCGCCGGATTCCTCGAACCGCTGGGCAGCGATCTGGCGCAGACCCATTTGTTCCGCATGGCGCGCATTCTGGGGACCGGGGGCGCAGCGCGTGCAATCGTTGCGGGGCTGGCCGACAATGGCTTCACGCTGGTTCTCGCCGGGCGCAACCCGGACAAGGCGCGCTCCATGCTCGACGAGCTTGCACCGGAAGGTGAGCATCACGCGATTTCTCTCGATCATTTTGCCGAACGGACCGATTTCGCCTTCGATGATCGCGCGGGTATTCTCGATCTGGTGGTCAATGCCAGTCCGCTCGGCATGCATGGCCAGCCCGAACTTGCCTTCGACTGGAGTCACGCCCCGCCCGGCAGTATCGCCTATGATATCGTCACCCACCCGGTCGAAACCCGGCTGCTCTCCATTGCGTCGCGGGCTGGCAGCCGGACGATCGACGGGCTTTCCATGCTGATCGGGCAGGCCGCCATCGCATTCGAATTGTTCTTCGGAGCGAAACCGCCACGCGATTGCGACGGGGAACTGCGCGCAAGGTTGTCGGCATGAGTCGGCCGGTGATCATTGGTCTCACCGGTTCGATCGGTATGGGCAAATCCACCGTCGCCGCCATGTTCGAGCGTGCAGGCGTGCCGGTGTTCGATGCCGATGCCGAAGTGCGGGCGATGCAGGGGCCGCAGGGAGAATTGCTCGAAACGATCGAAGCCGCGTTTCCCGGTTCGACCGGGGTCGATGGCGTGAACCGCGATGCGCTCGGCAGGATGGTTTTTGCTGACAAGGATGCGCTCGCGCGGCTGGAGGCAATTGTCCATCCCGCGGTTGCGCGCAAGCGCGAACTGTTCCTGCTCGAGCATGCAGGTGCTCCGCTGGTGGTGTTCGATATTCCGCTGTTGTTCGAAAAGGGTGGTCACAAGCAGGTGGACCGGATCGTCGTCGTTTCCGCTCCGGCAGAGGTCCAGCGGCACCGCGTCCTCGCCCGGCCGGATATGACCGAGGAGAAATTCGCCCACATCCTCTCGCTCCAGGTGCCCGATGCGGATAAGCGCGCGATGGCCGATCATGTGATCGATACCGGGACGACGCTGGCTGAGACCGAGGCGCAGTTGCGCGGTTTGCTCCCGCTCCTTGCCGAAAAGCGAGAGCGGCGTTGAAGCGAGAAAAATACTCGCCATGCCCTCTTGCCTGCCGCCAAGTTCGGTCCGATAATATCGCCAATGCGCGAGATCGTTTTCGATACGGAAACCACCGGACTTGACCCCAAGACGGGTGACCGAATGGTCGAAATCGGCTGCATTGAAATGGTCAACCGGGTGGCTACCGGCGAGACCTTCCACGCCTATTTCAATCCGCAACGCGATATGCCCGCCGGGGCCGAGGCGGTGCATGGACTTTCGAGCGCGTTCCTCGCCGACAAACCGCTGTTTGCCGAGCTTGCCGGTGATTTGCTCGAGTTCCTTGGTGACGCACCGCTGGTAGCGCACAATGCCGGGTTCGACTTCGGCTTTCTCAACACCGAGCTGGAGATGTGCGGACATGATGCGGTCGGTCTCGACCGGATGGTCGATACGGTCGCCATCGCCCGCAAGCGCCACCCCGGCGCGAAACTGTCGCTCGATGCGCTTTGCTCGCGCTACGGTGTGGACCGCAGTCATCGTGTGAAGCATGGCGCGCTGCTCGATGCCGAACTGCTGGCGCAGGTCTATGTCGAGCTGACCGGCGGACGACAGATCGGGCTGGAACTTGCTGCCGAGACGGGCGCAAGCATGCAGGCCGAGATTGTCGAGCAACGCCCGCAGGTCGAACGGGTTTTTCGCGAACCGCGCGCGCATGCTGCGAGCGAGGAAGAAATTGCGCGCCACAAGGCCTTTATCGCGCAAATCGAATCCCCACTTTGGGGTAAGTAGAGTGGGATCGGGAGGTCTCGCCAATAAGGAGTGAAGCGACAATGGATATCCGCATTTCTGGTCACCAGGTTGAAACCGGCGCTGCGCTGCAGGATCACGCCACGGACCGGCTGAACGGAATTGTCGAAAAATACTTCAATCGCGCGCTTTCCTCCCACGTTACCTTCGGCAAGGCGCCCGCTGGCGCGTTCAGCTGCGATATCGTGACCCATGTGATGCAGGGCATGATCGTGAAAGGCCATGCCGAAGCGCATGATGCACATCAGGCGCTTGATCAGGCGTCGGCCAAGATCGACAAGCAGCTGCGCCGCTACAAGAGACGGTTGCAGGATCGCCACGAACAGGCCGACTATGCCGCCCGCGAGGAAGAGGCGGCCTATACGGTGTTCGCCTATGAAGAGCCGGTTTCCGACGAAGGAGAAGAGGCTGCCGACGCACCGCTCGTCATTGCCGAGACCAGGGTCGATATCCCCGAAGCAAGCGTTGCCGATGCAGTGATGATGCTCGACCTGCGCGATACCAATGCGATGTTCTTCAAAAATGCTGGCACCGGGCGGCACAATATGGTTTACCGCCGCCGCGACGGTTCGATCGGCTGGGTCGAACCACACTGATCCGTCTCTGGCTGAAGAGGCCGACGGAACCAACCGGATAGCAAAACCGGGTGCAGGCAGGCTGGAAACGCCCCGTTGCACCTTTGGGTTTGACTGATGCGACAGGAACGGCCTTTGAGGCTTGTCGGTTTCCTAATGCATTGAATCAAGATATTTTTTTGGAACTATGGAAGCGCAGTTTAAATTACTTCCCGAGGCCGTTTTTACGGCATCGCTTGGTAGCAAGCAGGCAATCCTCGAAGCGATCGCGGATCGTTTTGCGGTGGCTTACGGCGTCGAACGCGACAATGTTCTCGAATCGCTACAGGAGCGCGAATCCCTCGGCAGCACCGGTTTCGGCCGCGGCGTGGCCATCCCGCATGCCCGGATCGACGGTGTTCCCAGGCCTGTTGCCGTGTTGATGCGGTTGGACAATGCAGTCGATTTCGCTGCAGCCGATGGCATGCCGGTCGATCTCGTCTTCGGTTTGCTTTCGCCCCAGAATGCGGGGGCAAGCCACCTTCATGCATTGGCGGCAATCTCGCGGCTGGTGCGTGATGAGGCGATGCACCAGGCGATGGCCGATGCATCGGATCCCGAGGCGCTATACGCGCTGCTGACCAATGTCTCGGACCGTGACGCCGCCTGAAGCGAGCAACCCGGATCCGCACGGCAGCGATGCTGCGGGGGCGGAAACCCACTACCGGGCGCTTGAGGCACTCTATGCGTCGGCGCCGGTGAACGCGCTGTTCGATTCGCGGCTCGAAATCACCGGGCGCGGGCAATCGCGGCTGGTCTTCCAGGTGACCGAGCAATCCTATCACGCAGCGGGCGCGGCGCATGGGACGATCTATTTCAAGATGCTCGACGATGCGGCTTTCTACGCGGCGAACACGCTGGTGAGCGATCGCTTCCTGCTGACGACGTCATTCAATCTCCACTTCACCAAGCCGGTTAAGGTCGGCGAGGTGGTTGCAGAAGGTCGTTGGATCAGCGGGAAGCGCAGGGTTTTCGTGGCTGAATCAAGGCTGGTCGATGCCGAAGGCGATGAAATCGGGCGCGGAACCGGCACGTTCATGCGGTCCCACATCGCGCTTTCGGGCCTTCCCGGCTATTCCGGCGCCAGGGACTGAAGCGTGGACGATCGCCTTCCGGCGCATGTCGAAATTGGTGCGCTGATTCGTGCGGTGCAGGCGGCTGGTGGCTTCGCAACGGTTCTCGCCAAGGGTGAGCGCGACGCGGGCACAATCCTGATTGTGACGATGGAAAACGGCGCCAATGCAAAGCTTTACGAGCGCATGCCGAGCCTCGATGGGGAACGGAAGTTCTCGCTGACCCGCGCCCAGGATGCTGAAAACCCCTGGGAATTCAACGACTACCTGACCAAGCGCCGTAACCAGGACGGTGATATCTGGATCGTGGAGCTGGATATCGCGGATGCAGAACGTTTTGTCGCACTGCAGCATAAATGAGTTGACTTGATTTCAACTGAAACTATGTGACCCCACGAACTTCCGAGTGCGCAGGCGGCACGCGCGGCAATTCGGCCACGCAGCAAGCACGCAGACGGGGGACAGCCGGCAGGCTGAACAACCGGACCCAACCCTTACAACGCAAGAAACGCGAAACAGGTCCCAACCTGCGCCAGTGCTCGTCCACCGCTCAATGACGATATGTTATGAGTCGCAAGACCCGAATGACCGGTTTTGTCGCGCTGGCCGCGACGGTAGCAACCGGATTTGCCAGCGCCGAGATTTCCGGCGCGAATGCCCAGGCGGGCGTCGAACAGGAAATCACCGCCGAACCTCTGACTGAAGAGGTCGTGCCCGAATTCGAGGCTGGCGAGATCGTCCAGCCGATTCCGACCGAAACCGAAGCACCCGCTGTGGAGGCTGTGCCCTCTGCGGGATCGCTGCGTGAACTGGTTTCGTCGGTAAACACGCCCGATACGCTTTCGCGTGAAATGGAATGCCTTGCCGGCACCGTCTATTTCGAATCGCGTGGCGAACCGCTCAATGGCCAGCTGGCCGTTGCGCAGGTCGTAATCAACCGTGCGGAATCGGATCTCTTCCCGTCGAGCTATTGCGGGGTGGTTTACCAGCCCAAGCAGTTCTCTTTCGTGCGTAGCGGCTCGATGCCGCGTATCCGCCGTGGGTCGCAGGCATGGACGCAGGCCAAGGCTATCGCGCGTATCGCGCATGAAGGCCTGTGGGAAAGCGAAGCCAGGGATTCGCTCTATTTCCACGCGCGCTATGTCAGCCCGAAGTGGAGCCGCACCAAGCAGGCGCGCGCTACGATCAGCACACACGTCTTCTACCGCTGAGCCAGCCTCAGGGTCGCAAGGGGCTCCTTCCCGCATCGTTCGGGAAGGGGCCTTTTTCGCATCAATCGCGAATTTCGACCCAGACGGGCGCATGATCGCTCGCCTTTTCACGACCTCGATGGTCCTTGTCGACCCCGGCCGCGACAAGCCGGTCGGCCAGCTCGGGGGTCAGCAGCAGGTGATCGATCCGGAAACCGTGATCACGCTGCCAGGCGCCGGCCTGGTAATCCCAATAGGTCCACACCCCGCCGCGCGGGTTGAGCGTGTCGATGGCGTCGGTCCACCCGTCGGCCAGCAGCCGCGCATAGGCATCGCGCGATTCGGGTTGCATCAGCGCGTCCGACGCCATGGCCTTGGGCGACCAAACATCCTTGTCCTGCGGGATGACATTGAAGTCCCCCACCAGCGCGACCGGGATTTCCTGCTCCCACAGCTCGCGCATTCGTGCCCGCAGCCGCTCCATCCACGCCAGCTTGTAATCGAATTTGGGCCCGGGATGCGGGTTGCCGTTGGGCAAATAGATGCACACCACCCGAACACCGTTCACATCGGCTTCGAGATAGCGCGCCTGTTCGCCCTCACCCTCTTTCGGGCCATCGATGCCGAGGCCGCGCTTCGTTTCGACCGGCTCCACCCCGTCGGCGAGGATCGCCACCCCGTTAAAGCTCTTCTGGCCATGCCAGATCGCCTTGTAGCCGATTTCCTCGAATTCCTCCGCCGGGAAGCCCTCGTCCATCGTCTTGATTTCTTGCAGGCAGGCGACGGTGGGCCGTGTCTCGACGAGCCACTCCTTGAGGCGCGGCAGCCGGGCCTTGATCCCGTTGATATTGAAGCTGGCGATTTTCATCGTGGGGTTGATGCCCGAACAAACGCCACAGGTCTAACTCAAATCCCGAAGCTCGATCCGCAGCCGCACCCGGCTGCCGCTTGCGGATTCTCGACCCGGAATGCCGCGCCGCCAAGCGATTCGACGAAGTCGACCACGCTGCCCGCCACGAGATCCAGCGAGACGGGGTCTACCACCAGCTTCACGCCGGAAGTTTCGCTGACCGAATCGTCGCCTTCCACGGTATCGGCTAGGTCGAACTTGTACTGGAAGCCCGAACAACCACCGCCCTCGACGGACAGCCGCAGCATCGCCGGCTTGTTCTGCCTCTCGGCAATCCACGCCACGCGCTTCGCGGCGGCATCGGTCAGGGTGAGCGGTTCGGCCATGGGAGCGATGTAGTGCCGGGAGGGCGCGCGCTCAAGCGGTCTGGATATATTCGCGCAAGGCCTCCGCCTCGGTCGAGATTTCGTCCATGCGGGATTTGACCAGATCGCCGATCGATATGAAGCCGCACATATGATCGCCTTCGACCACCGGCAGGTGGCGGATGCGCCGCCGCGTCATCAGGCCAAGAGCCTCCAGCACTGTCTTGCGCGGATCGACCGTGATCGCCGGCGCCGTCATCACACTGCCAACCGCGTGGTTGAGGCAGGCAGACCCTTCGCTCGCGAGGCGATAGACGATATCGCGCTCCGAAAAGATGCCCGCGACCTTGCCGGCTTCCATCACCGGAATCGCGCCAATGCGCTTTTCGGCGAGGATACCGACGACTTCCCTGACCGACATGGTGACATCGCAAGTTACGATTTCGCTGCTGGCTCGTCCGGCTATCAGCTGGGCTATCTCCATCCTTTGGCCTCCTTCTCCTTGTGCAATTGTGCCACGAAAGGCCGATTCCGCCAAACTGTGACACCCGGCGCTGGAATGCATGGTTGCGGAGCAGCCCGAACCCGCGCATGAGGCAGCGCGATGACTGCCCGTTCCCCTCTCGACGATCCCGAAAAGGCAGCCTTCGCCTGGGCACGATACAGGCGCGCGATGCGGCTTATGCTGCTGGCGACAATTGGCACGGTCGCGATTGCTATCGCCCTACTTTACGACGGCGAAAGCCCGGCGACGGTGCATTACTATATCGCGATTGCGATCGGGATCGGCTTCACCATGCTGCTGACCGGCGCCCTGATGGGGCTGGTGTTCCTGTCGAACGGAACGGGGCACGATGCATCGATTGACCACCGTATGCCGGACAACGAGATCGACGACCTCCAGTCATAGGCGATAGTCCTCGACGGGTTGCCCGCCAATCAGGTGTTGCTGGATGATCTGCTCGAGCACTTCGGGCGAGCAGGAATGGTACCAGACATTGTCCGGCCACACGACGGCCACCGGCCCGGCGGCGCAGACCTGCAGGCAATCGGCCTTGGTTCGCTGGATACCGCCTTTCCCGTCATCGGTCTTCGGCCCTGCCAGCCCGAGTTCTTTCAGGCGCTCCTTGAGAAAGGCCCAGGCGGCCTTGCCCTCATCGCGCTTGCAGCATTTCTGCTTCTCGGAAATTGCGCACAGGAAGATGTGTCGCTCCAGCGTGTCGCCGCCGATTGTCTCCAGCGCACGGCGTGCCTTGCGCAGCTTGGCTGGCTTGGTCACTCCTGCCCGCTATCCTCACCCAGCCAGCGGTCGAGCCAGCCGAACACGGTGTTGTGCCACTGCAGCGAGTTCTTTGGTTTCAGCACCCAGTGATTCTCGTCGGGGAAGACCAGCAGCTGCGACGGAATTTCGCGTTCCTGCAGCACGGTGAAGCTTTGCAGGCCTTGCGTGTAGGGCACGCGGAAGTCCTTTTCGCCCGTTACAACCAGCATCGGTGTCTGCCAGTTGTCGACATAATTCACCGGATTCCACTTTTCGTAGAGTTCCTTCTGCTGCGCATAGGAGCCACCGAAATCCCATTTGGGGAACCACAGCTCCTCGGTCGAATAGTAGAAGCTGCGCATGTCGAACAGGCCGTCGTGCTGGACGAGGCACTTGAACCGGTCGGGCCACTTGCCCGCGATCCAGTTCATCATATAGCCGCCATAACTCGCCCCCATGGCGCAGGCATTGTCGCCATCGATGTCGCCATCCTGTGCGATGGCTGCGGCGAGGCCCTTTTGCAGGTCTTCCAGCGGCTTTCCACCCCAGTCCCGGTTGATCGCGTCAGTGAATGCCTGCCCGTATCCGGTGCTGCCGTGGAAATCGACCGAGATGACCGCATAGCCCTGGCTGGCGAGGACGCGCGGGTTCCACCGGCTCGACCAGCCATCGTTGAACGAACCCTGCGGACCACCATGGACGTAGAGGATTGCGGGTAGCTTCCCGTCATGCGTTTCGGGCTTGGTGATCTGGCCCCAGACGGTGTCCCCACCGGCGCCGGTGAAATTGAACCGTGTGGTCACAACCGAAGCGCGGTTGCCGAGGATAGCCGCCCCGACCGATGTCAGCGGACGCGCCTGTTTCCAGCCGCTCGACAGGTAGAGTTCGGACGGTGAGCTGATCGCATCGCGGGTGAACAGCAGCCGTCCGCCCGGCAGCGGCTGGACATTGGCGATGTGTGCTTCATTGCCCGCCATCAGGTCGAGCGTTTCGACCTTGCCGGTCCTGGGGTCGATCCTGAACGCGGGCGTGTCGAGTACGTCCTGCGCGGTGGCGATGATCCACTTTGAATCGGGCGTCCACGCGATCGAACCGAAGCTGCGGTCGAAAGCATCGGTCAGGGCGCGGGTCTTGCCGGTCTTGAGATCGCGCAGGTGGATGACCTGCCTGTCTGCTTCGTAGAAAGGGCGCGCCATGGCAACATAGGCGAGATACTTGCCGTCCGGCGAGGGGACCGGCAGCAGGTCGTAACCTTCGTTGGTCGCGGTGAGATTGGTCGGTGCAGCGCCGCTGAGCGCATTCCACCAGATATCGGTGTTGGTCGAATAAGGCTCTTTGCCATCGGCCTGCCGTGCAGTGAAGAATACGCCCGACGAATCGGCAGCCCAGGCAAGATCTTCCCCGCCGCCGAAGGGCCTGGTCGGGGTGTCGCCAACCAGCGCATCGTCACCAAGCGAACCATCGAGTGCGAGCGGGTCGCCCACGGCCTCGCCATTTTCCAGCCCGAACACAAAGGCCCGGCTGAAAGTGCCCGGCGTTTCCCACTGGTCCCAGTGGCGATAGAAGCCATCGGCCCCGTCATACAGGCGGCCGGTTCCCGGCCCCGGCAGGTGCGTTTCGCCATCGCCATCGCAGCCAAAGGCTTCGCAGTCGCGGGCGATTTCCGCCCACACCGCGATTTTCTTTACATCGGGCGCAAGCTTGTAGCCGTCGATGCCATTCTGCGGGTCGAGGACCAGCATCGGTCCGGTGACATTGCCGCTGCCTTCAAGCGCGGCGCGCCAGACGCGAGTATATCCTTCCTCTTCCTCGCCCAGGGTGCGGTCGGACAGGAAATAGAGCCAGTCGTCCGAACCGAAGCTGAAATCCCACGCGCCGCCACCCAGATCGATGGCGACTGGGTCTGCGTCGAGGTCAGACAGATCGCGCAAGTACACCTTTGCGTCGCGCTTGTAGGTTTCGCCATCAGTTTCGGTAACGGTGTAGAGTGCAAACCGCCCGTTTGATGTCACCGCAGGCGCACCAAGGCGCGGCATGGTGACGAGGTCCTGTGCGCTCATCGCGGGACGGGCGGCGGTGTCGTCCGAACCGGCATGATGGTCGGCAAGCGCAGGCGCGGCAATGGCCAGCGCGGCGAAAGAGGCGGTGAGGCCGAGTGTTCTGATCATGTGCGGGAGAACTAAACGCTCAGCCCCGCGACGCAAGCGATTTGCTGGGGTGGAAGGCCTCAGCCCTTCTTGCCCGCGATCCGCGTTATCTCGTCACGCACCATCTGTTCGACCATCCCGGGAAGGTTGGCATCGAGCCATTCGGCCAGCATCGGGCGAAGCATCTCGCGCACCAGCCCCTCGAGCGAGGTTTCGCCCGAGCGAACGATTTGCGGCTGTGCGCCGGGTTCTGCCAGCATTGCCAGCGCGGCCAGATTGTCGCGCATCGATTTGCGCGCGGCGGCGTTCACCAGCGTCTCGACCTCATCGGTATCGTCGTCGGTGTCGGCTTCGGATACGAAATCGGCCTCGCCAAGATCGAGGATCTCGTCATCCTCCACCTCATCGGCTTCGCGTTCGACCACACCAGCGGTTTCGCGCCGCTGGCGGGTGGCCGCAGCGTCAGTGCGATTGTCGCGTGCGATGACCTTCTTGATCGATTCGAGGATTTCCTCGACCGAAGCTTCGCCGTCCTGACGCATTCCCTCAACAGCCCCCGAATGCCCGGCTACTTGCCGGAAGGTGATTCATTCGCAGGAATGTCTGCGGTGGGCGCGGGAATGTCAACGGTGCGTGTCGATTGGGTGACCGGATCCGGATCGCGGTCCCAGTCCCAGAACTTGTGCTTCACGCGGTCGTAATTGGCGACCGGATCATACAACACGCCGCTTTCGCCTTCGAGGCCAAGATCGCGTGCTTCTGCCCGGCCCATTGCGGCCAGCAGGCTGAAGCCCGCGACATAAGCGTTCCGGCGCGCAGTCACCAGCTGGACACGCGAGGAGAGCAATTCCTGCTCGGCATTGAGCACATCGAGGATTGTGCGGTTGCCGATCGAATTTTCTGCGCGCGTCCCTTCGAGGCTGAGTTCGGCCGCCTGCACGGCAACTTGCGAGCTTTCGATGATTGCAAGGGCGGCCTGCCAGCTCGACCAGCTTGCGCGGGTTTGCGCGATCACGTCACGTTCGGTTGCCACGATCTGTTCGAGTGCGGCAGAGGAGCGCGCCTGAGCCTGCCGTTCCAGCGCTCCCACGCGCCCACCCTGGAAGATCGGGATGCGGACCGAAACGCCGACAGAGGCATCGTTGGATGTCTGGTCGATCGCTGAATCGGGGATTGTCGGTACGCTGCTGCGAACGGACCCGAGCGTATTGGTGTAATCGTAACCCGCGAACACGGAAACGGTCGGGAGGCGCCCGGCACCGGCCACATCGATGTCATAACCGGCTGCGACTGCTCGTTCGCGGGCGGCGATCAGATCCGGATTGCTTTCCAGCGCGGCATCGACTGCATCGTCGACTGAATTGGGCAAGCCCGGCAATGGCGGCGGCGGCTGGAGATCGTCGGGGGCCGAACCGACCAGCGCAATATAGTTCTCACGCGCGGTGATCAGGTTGGACTGGGCGAAGCGCAGATCGCTCTCTGCAAAAGCAAGGCGGGACTGGGATTGTGCAATATCGGTGCGTGTCAGATCGCCGATTTCGAACCGGTCGGATGTCGCCTCCAGGTTGACAGAGAGGACCTGAACCTGGCCAGCGTTAAGGCCAACAATGGCTTCGTTGCGGATCACATCCATATAGGCGGCAACGACCTGGCTGAAAATCGCCGATTCGGTTGCCCGCAAATCCGCCTGCCCGGCTTCGATTCGGTTTTCCGCTGCGCGTATCGAGTTCTTGACCGCGCCACCCTGATATACGGGTACGCCAACATCGACACCGCCGGTGAGGAAACGATCGGGACCAAACTGCGAAGCGCCGGTTACGATTTCCGTATAGGCCCCCGTTGCCGATGCGCTGGGGAGCCCCGCCGAACGCTCGATTACGACGGTTTCGTCAGTCGCACGCTGTCCGGCGCGGGCGGCTTCGAGAGTGGGGTTGGTCTGGTAGGTTTCCTGCAACGCTTCGCGCAGCGTATCGGCATGCGCCGGGGATGCGACGCAGGCGGCGCCGGCCAGCAAGGCTGCGATCCCTCCCCGGTATGACATTGTCAGAAGCTCCACGCCTTGGGTTTGTCGAATTCGGCGAGGCGCGGGATGCCGATCTCGGCGAGCGGCAACAGTGCGACACTGCCGGTTGAACGGCGCCCGACAGCCAGCCGCGTGACGTTCCCGTTTGCAAGACCGGCAACGATCCGTCCGCCATCGCCGATCCGCTTTGCCAGTTCTTCCGGCACATGCTCGATCGCGCCATCGACCAGCACCAGCGAGTAGCTTTTGCGCTTGCGTGATTTTGCCACAGCCTCATCGGGCGTGATGCTGTCGACCGATGCCACCAGCGGCTTGATCAGTTCGGCGAGGTATCCGCTGCCTGCATCGACCACCAGCACGGTATCATCGAGGCTCGGCTGCGCTTCGGCCAGCACCATCCCGTAGAACAGCGGCGCGGCGATGCGCCGACCATTGTCGAGCGGGATGGCGCGATCGATATAGGCAACTCCGCGCGAACCGGCGGGCACGAAATCCTCGCGCGGCACCGCAGCCATGCGGGCCAGCACGAAATCTTCGTTCACGCCGCTGGTGCGCAGCTGGCTGTCGATCATCGAACGGCGGGCAGTCTCGAATTCCATCACACTCATGTGTATTACACCAATAACACAGTTGGTCAATCGCTTTGGGCTTTAGGCTGTTAGGGGCGGTCGGCCAAGTTCTTTGACGCTAGGGGCGAGGCGGTTCTATGGGAGGCCGCAATCGACCGGAAGGAGTATGGATTCGATGAGCGACATGACCGTGATTCGCGAAAGCGACCTGATCGAAAGCGTCGCCGACGCGTTGCAGTTTATCTCCTACTACCACCCGATGGACTATATCCGCGCGCTCGGCGTTGCCTATGAAGCCGAACAAGGCCCGGCGGCAAAAGATGCGATTGCGCAGATCCTGACCAACAGCCGCATGTGCGCCGAGGGTCACCGACCGATCTGCCAGGATACCGGTATCGTCAATGTCTTCGTCAAATGGGGCCAGAACTGCCGTCTCGATTCGGCGATGAGCCTGCAGGATGTGGTCGATGAGGGCGTGCGCCGTGGTTATACCAACCCGGACAACAAGCTGCGCGCCTCGATCCTTGCGGATCCGGCTTTCACCCGGCGCAATACGCGCGACAACACGCCCTGTGTCCTTTCGGTCGAAATGGTGCCCGGGAATACCGTCAGCATCGATGTCGCGGCCAAGGGGGGCGGCAGCGAGAACAAGTCGAAGTTCAAGATGATGAACCCGTCCGACAATATCGTCGACTGGGTGCTCGAACAGATTCCTTCCATGGGCGCGGGCTGGTGCCCGCCGGGTATGCTGGGCATCGGCATCGGCGGCACGGCGGAGCACTGCATGAAGCTTGCCAAGCTGTCGTTGATGGAACCGATCGACATGGGGCAACTCAAGCAGCGCGGTGCGCAAAATGACCTCGAGCAGCTACGGATCGACATCTTCGACGCGGTCAACGCGCAGGGTGTTGGCGCGCAGGGACTGGGCGGGCTGTCGACCGTGCTCGATGTGAAAATCCTCGATGCGCCGTGCCATGCGGCGGGCAAGCCGGTTGCGATGATCCCCAATTGCGCGGCGACCCGCCACGCGCATTTCACGCTTGATGGCAGCGGCCCGGCCTATCTCGAACCGCCCAAACTCGACGAATGGCCCGATGTCCACTGGCAGCCCGACAGTGCGGCCAAGCGCGTGAATCTGGATACGCTGACGCCGGAAGAGGTTTCCAGCTGGGAGCATGGCGACCGGCTGTTGCTCTCGGGCAAGATGCTCACCGGGCGCGATGCGGCACACAAGCGCATCCAGGACATGCTGGCCAAGGGCGAGGAACTGCCCGTCAGCTTCAAGGGTCGTGCAATCTATTATGTCGGGCCGGTCGATCCGGTTCTGGGCGAAGTTGTCGGGCCTGCCGGGCCGACAACCGCGACGCGGATGGACAAGTTCACAGAGATGATGCTCGATCAGGGCCTGCTGGCGATGATCGGCAAGGCCGAACGCGGTGCCGATGCAGTCGACGTGATCAGTCGGTTCAAGGTCGCTTACCTGATGGCCACCGGTGGTGCAGCCTATCTGGTAGCGCGGGCGATCAAGGAAGCCAGGGTTGTTGGCTTCGAGGATCTGGGCATGGAGGCGATCTACGAGTTCACCGTCGAAGACATGCCGGTCACAGTCGCGGTCGATGCGCAGGGCAACAACGTCCATACGCTCGCGCCCGCACAGTGGAAGAAGCGCATAGCCGAAGAGCATCTGCTCGACGGCTGACAACCAGCCACGGACCACCGACGAACGGCGTGCGCGCTCGACGAACGGATGAATCTGCCCGACAGTAGCAATGGCCTTTACATCTGCTGCAGGATAGAAGCGGCGGATAATGGCGCGTGAACCCCAGATTAATGAAGACGGCGGGCTGTCCGCAAAGGCAGTGCTGCTTTCGATCGTCGGCCTGTGGCTGACCTATTTCATCCTGACGACGCTGCGCGGGCTGATCCTGTCTTATGAGATCCAGCAGTCGGTCGGGCTCGACCTGCACGAAGACATGCTGTGGCGGCGCGCGGTCGTTTGCGTCGCAGGGATCGCGGTCACAACCGTGCTGTGGCTCGTCTTGCGGCTGTTCGACCAGCGGCAGATGCGCACCAAGATCATAGCCGTGCTGCTGCTCGCCCTGCCCGCATCAGGCCTGATCGCACAGGTGAACCAGCTGATGTTCGCGCCGGTGCAGCAGCAGATCGCCGCCGCGATGAAGGAACAGAATACCTCGCGTTGGGAGCGCAAGGATACCGGGGGCGTGGTCGATGATGGTGCCACTCGGGGCGATCCGACCGGCACGCCCGATGATGAGGGCGACCGCACTCTCCTGCCGGGCGAGGAAAGCGCCAGCGTGCAGTGGTTGCAACTGATCGATCTCGCGCTGGGCCGCTATTTCCTGCTGGTGGCATGGGCATCGCTCTATTTTGCCATGCTCGCAGTGTCGCAGACCCGGGCGGCAGAAAGACGCGGGGAGCGGTTCCGCAGTGCCGCGAAGCAGGCGGAACTGCGCAGCCTGCGCTACCAGGTGAACCCGCACTTCCTGTTCAACTCGCTCAACTCGCTGAGCGCGCTGGTGATGACCGGAAAGCCCGAACGGGCAGAGGCGATGATCCAGGCATTGAGCAATTTCTACCGCCACAGCCTGGCTGATGAGCCCACCGCATTCGTCGCGCTGGAGGACGAGTTCTCACTGCAGCAGCACTATCTTGAAATCGAGTCGGTGCGCTTCCCCGACCGGCTGGTGACGCGATTCGACCTGCCGCCGGAACTGTCCGAAGCGCGTATTCCGGGCATGATACTGCAGCCGCTGATCGAAAATTCGGTCAAATACGGAGTCGCGCCGATCAACCAGCCGGTCACGATCACCGTGGCCGCGCGTGAGGATTACGGCCGACTCGCGGTTACCGTCTGCGATGATGGACCGGGTGCGAAAGGGCTGGGAGAACCGGGTTTCGGTATCGGCCTGACCAATGTCCGCGACCGGCTCGAAGCACTTTACGGTGCCGATGCCAGCATCACGTCCGGCCCGACCGAGGCCGGCTATTGCACCGAAATCCGCCTGCCGCTGAGGACCCATGGCTGAACAGGAAACCTCCGAAACCCTGCGCACGCTGATCGTCGACGACGAACCGCTGGCGGTCGAGCGCATGCAGGTCATCTGTGCGAAGCTGGATGACCTCTCTGTCGTCGGTACCGCCAATGATGGCGCGGCTGCCCTGCGGCTGGTCGATGCGATCGAGCCGGACCTCGTGCTTCTCGACATGACCATGCCGGAGATGGATGGTCTCACCGTTGCCCGAAAGCTGGCGAAACGCGACCGCCGCCCGGCCGTCATCTTCGTAACCGCGCATGACCATTTCGCCGTCGAGGCATTCGATCTCGACGCTGTCGATTACGTCCTCAAGCCCGTAGCGCCCGACCGCCTCGAACGCGCAATCGAGCGCGCGCTGGCCCGTCGCGGCGGGCAGGGGGGCAAAGCGAGCGAGTGGCTGAGTGAATTGTGGGTTCCGCATCGTTCGGAACTCTTGCGCATCGATGTCGGCCAGGTGAGCCGGATCGATGCCGAGCGCGACTATGTCCGGCTGTTCGTTGGCGAGCCGGGCGAATCCGCCCGGACCTACCTGTTGCTCCAGACCATTGCGGGCCTCGAGCAAAGGCTTGATCCTTCGGAGTTCATTCGCATCCATCGTTCGACCATTCTGCGCCGCGATGCCATACGCGGGCTGCGGCATGACGGGCTTGGCGTGTGGTCGGTCGAGCTTGAAGGCGGCGATGCGCTGCGTATCGGGCGCACCTATCTCAGCAAGGTCAAGGCGATGGCCGGGCGCTGATCCGGTCTGGCTCGCGGTTTTCCGGCCTGTCCTGAAAAATTGGCCCAAAAAAATGGCCCGAGCCGGGGGACTGAACCGGCTCGGGCCTATCCGTCGCGCGCTGTTTTCGGGGACGCGAGACGTTGTCCTGTCAGGCGGCGGATCAGCCGCCGTATCGGGCGCTGGCGACGACCGAAGCCATCTGCGCGGTCGCCTGCTTCTTGGCCTTGCGATAGCAGGTGATGATTTCGCGATTGGCAATGCGCGTGCCGGTGTGAAGCTCGCCATATCCGCAAGCATCCTTGGCGGCGCGGTCGATCCGTGCCTCAAGCGCTTTTTGTCCGGCGGCAGTGGCCAGGTTTAGATCGGCGTAAGTAACCTTGATTTCACCGGCCTGGGCCGGAACGGCGGCAGCGCCCAGGGCAAGTGCTGCACAAAGGGTGGCGATCAGGGGGCTTTTCATCATCATTCCTCCACTTGCGGGCCTTTCCGGTTGAAGGGGGGTGAAAGGCTTGCCGCGAATGTTGAGGTACGTTCTGCGCATGATTCTTTCAGTAGAAGCTCGATTACAGGCGTGATTTGTTCGACCGGTGTGACGGTTCGCGGATGGAATGCATGCGATCGCCGACAAACGGCGGTTGGCATCGGACGAACGATTGTGCGACAGGCAGCGGATGGCCCTGATCGTCATCTTCATCTTCGGGATCTGCAATTTCGCCGTCCACCGCGCCGTTATGGAAAGCGGGCACCCGCTTTTGGGAAAGCTTGCCTTTCGTGCCGGCGGATGGGGGCGCAGGCTTGCATTTGCCAGCGAGTTCCTGATCCTGCTCGCGGCGCTCGCACTCGCCAATCTCGGCTGGCCGGGAATAGTCTGGGCCTATGGCGTGTACACCGCACTCAACGGCAGTTCTGCCTGGTTGATCCTGTCGGGTCGGATTTAGGAATACGCGATGACCCGGACGGCAAACCGTATCTTCCATGTCAGCGATGTACATTTCGGGGTCGAGCATCGCGACGCCATGGCATGGTTCGAAGAGGCTGTGCACAGTGAGCGCCCCGACGCCATCGTGTGCACGGGCGATCTGACCCAGCGGGCAACGCGGGCGCAGTATCGCGCGGCGCAGGATTGGTTTGCATCGCTCGAAACGCCGGTCATGCTGCAACCGGGTAACCACGACATGCCCTATTACAATTTGTGGGAGCGGTTCCGGCGGCCATATGCGCGCTATGAAGTGCTGGAGGCTGCGGTGGGGGTCGAGCTGTCGCTTGACCATGCGCTGGTTGTGCCGTTCGACACCAATGTCCCGGCGCAGTTGCGCTGGCCCTGGTCTGATGGGGTGGTTACCCGGCGCAAGCTCGATGCGGCACTGGCTGCGCTCACCGCCGTGCAGGACGATCCGCGACCCAAGCTCGTCGCCTGCCACCATCCACTGCTGCCGGCAGATGACAATCGGAAGAATCCGACGATTCGCGGTGACATGGCCTTTGCCGAACTCGCTGCGGCTGGTGCGAGCGCCGTGTTGTCCGGCCATGTTCACCTGCCCTTCGACATGGAGCGATCGCGCGCCAACCATGCGATGCGGATGATAGGTGCAGGAACCCTGTCGACCCGCCTGCGCGGCGCCGGGCCTTCGTTCAATGAGGTCACCATCACTGCCGATCACCGGATCGAAGTCACTCGCCGCGATTTCGCTTCGGGTGGTTGACAGGCGCGTAACCTTGGCTGTTCATCCCAACATGTGAGGGAATTGAAAGCCTGTCTGGTGATCATGTCCGGCACCAGCCAGCAGGAGTTGGCCAGCCGGAGTTGAGCGATGGAGATGATCAAGGCTGTCCCGATCGGCGGACTTTTGACAGCGATAGTATCGCTGGTGATCGGCTCTACCGGCTCGCGCGGAGGGCACCTGGCCATCCACCATATGGCTGTCGGCACACATGAAGTGTTGTGGTCATGGCCGCTATTCCTCACCGCGACCGGTCTCGCCTGGGCGCTGATGCTGATGCAGCGTTGATCCGCTTCGCAATCACGGCTGCGCGCAAACGAAAAGGGCGGCTCCTTGCGGAACCGCCCTCCATCGGTGATCGTAAGATCGGGTATGTCTTAGCGCTTCGAGAACTGGAAGCTGCGGCGTGCCTTCGCACGGCCATACTTCTTGCGCTCTACCACGCGGCTGTCGCGGGTCAGGAAGCCCGCAGCCTTGACGGTTGCACGCAGCGCGGGTTCGTATTTCGCAAGCGCCTGCGAAATGCCGTGCTTGACCGCACCGGCCTGCCCCGAAAGACCGCCGCCCTTGACGGTGGCGACGACATCGTACTGACCCTGGCGATCAGTGATCGTGAAGGGCTGGTCGATGATCAGGCGCAGCGTCGGGCGTGCGAAATAGACTTCCTGGTCACGGCCGTTGACAGTGATCTTGCCGGTGCCGGGCTTGAGCCACACGCGGGCAGTCGCGTCCTTGCGGCGACCGGTTGCGTAGGCACGGCCCTGCTTGTCGAGCTCCTGCTCGCGCAGCGGAGCGGTCGATTCGGCGACCTGCGCGGCATCCGCTTCAGGGGCGTCGCCGGCGATGTCCTTGAGTTCCGACAGGTCGGACACGGTGTTCTTTTCGTCGGCCATTATGCAGTAGCCTTGTTCTTGCGGTTCATGGAGGCAACGTCGAGCACTTCGGGCTTCTGGCCGTCATGCGGGTGCTCGGTGCCGGCATAGAGATGCAGCGCCTTCATCTGTGCGCGGCCAAGCGGGCCACGCGGGACCATGCGCTCGACAGCCTTTTCGAGCACGCGCTCGGGGAAACGGCCTTCGAGCACCTTGGCGGGGCTGATTTCCTTGATGCCGCCAGCATAGCCGGTGTGCTTGTAATAACGTTTGTCCGACAGTTTCTTGCCGGTGAACTTCACCTTGTCGGCGTTGATCACGATCACATGATCGCCGCAGTCGACATGCGGGGTGAAGCTCGGCTTGTGCTTGCCGCGCAGGATGTTGGCGATGATCGATGCGACGCGGCCGACAACGAGGCCGTCGGCGTCGATCAGGAGCCACTTCTTTTCGACCTCGGCCGGTTTGATCGACCGGGTCGTCTTGGTGAGAGCCTTCATGGCTGATGTATCCGTTCCAGTGTTGCAATCCGCCCGGAAACCCCGGGTGAAAGAATCGGGCCGCAGTCAATGACCGGGCCCCAAAGCGAGCGCCATTTGTTCGTTCAGGGGCTGCAAGTCAAGCATTTCCGCGTGTTTTGGGAGAGGTAAAATAATACCGTGACAATCGAGCGAGGGCTTATGCGGCGGCCAGCACCCAGCTTTCGCTCGATCGCTGGAGGATGTCGCCCAGCGAAGTGCTGACACTGCGTTCGGCACGGGCCAGGCATTGGCGCGACGGGGCCAGATCTGCCTCGAAGGCGATCGAAAGCTCGCCCTCGCCGCCGCCGGGCACGGCGAAACTCTGCACTTCCGAATAGCTCAGTTGCTGCGGCAGGAAGAGATCGCGCGGCAACTGGCTGATCGACTGGCGGACGTTCGAATGCAGCTGGCGCAGGAAGGCCTTTGCGCTATCCCTTTCCCCGTTCGACAGTCTGCTGGCAGATATCATCTGCGATGCAAGCAGTGCAGCCTTCTCGACGCTCTCGGCAGATGTGCGCTCGGGGCTTTCCACGATCAGGCCATCGGCTGACAGCGATAGCGGCAGGAATCCGGCCTCGACCCGCTCACCTTTGACCTTTGCGAGTGCGGCGAGCTTCTCAGGCGCATCCACCTCGACGCCAATCTGTTTGCCCTGCATGCGAAAGCCGCGCCCCAATGGCGTGAAGCTCACTTCCCAGCGGCGGGACACGGTTATCGCAGCGCCGTCGGACAATCCGCGCACCACGCGTCGTTCCAGAAGCGCGACACCGCCGGGCGGTTTGAACAGGACAGGCTCCCCGGCAAAGGCGCTCGGAGCGCGACCGCCATATGTCGTCACCAGCGCCAGCACCCCCAGTCGTGCAATCGCACTACGCCGGTCCATCCCTGTCATCGACTGCCCCCGTCTGTCGACCTGTCAAAAGGCCAAGCCATTCACCGGTTGCGACCCCGGCAGATTTGCCTTGCCACCCGATAATGGCCGGAGTTTCATAGGGATGCAATTGTTCGATGCGGGCGATGGCGCGATCCAGCAGGTCGGCATGCGTCTTGAACAGCACACCAACTTCCGCGGCTTCGCCGATCGCGCCTTCCCATTCGAAGATCGACACCATGCCGGGCATTATATTGGCGCAGCCGATCAGCTTTTCCTCGAGCAGCAGCTTGGCGACCTGCCGCGCCTGTTCCTCATTGCCGAAGGGGCTCCAGATAAGCGCGGTCACGCCTTTCGCCCAAGGATATGCATGCCCCAGACTGTGGCGACGACGACCATGGCGCCAACCGCCTGATGTGCCACCGCCACCCAGAGTTCCACTTCGGTCATTACCGTTGCAATGCCGAGCAGGATCTGTGTCCCGAATGCAGTGTGGATCGCGACCGATGCCTTGCGCGCAAAGGCGCGCAACCTGCGCGCCAGCACGACCAGCGCGACGACCGCAATCCATGCCCACCAGCGGTGGAGGAAATGGATCAGGAAGGGGTCATGCGTCGCCGCCCACCACAAGCCCTTTGCCGTGTCGTATTCCGGAACCAGGCGGCCATTCATCAGCGGCCAGTCATAGGCGGCATGTCCGGCATTGAGCCCGGCCACCCATGCGCCGAGCAGTAACTGCACGAACACCACCAGCGCCACGCCGACCGACAGGCGCGTCAGGCGCGCGGGCCGTGCGTTGGGAATATCGGCCAGCCGCCGCAGGTCAAGCGCCGTCCAAACAAGGCCGCCCAGCGTAAACAGTGCGGTGAGCAGGTGGATCGAGAGCCAGAAATGGCTGACATCGGTCATTTCGCCCGACAGGCCGGACCGCACCATGAACCAGCCGAATGCGCCTTGCAGTCCGCCAAGCGCGAGTAGGGCAAGCAGGCGCGGCTTGTAGCCGGTCGGTATCGCCCCGCGCAGCCAGAACCACGCCAGCGGGAGCGCGAAGGCCAGTCCGATCAGGCGACCCCACAGGCGATGGAACCATTCCCAGAAGAAGATGAACTTGAAATCGGCCAGCGTCATGCCCGCCGGGCCGGTGACATTGCGATATTCGGGAATCTGCTTGTAAAGTTCGAATTCGGCCTGCCAGTCCGCCTCGGTCAAAGGCGGAATTGCCCCGGTGATCGGTTTCCATTCAGTGATCGACAGGCCGGATTCGGTCAGTCGGGTGATGCCACCCACAATGACCATGACCACTACCATGCAGGCCACGAAATAGAGCCAGTTGGCGATTGCACGGGGGCGCCATGCGGAATGGCGCCGGGGCGTTAAGGCAATATCCGGTGTCGCGGAATTCATCGCGCCCCAATGCTAGTGAGCGCAGCGCGAGGCAAGGACATATTGTGCAGCCCGATATGTCCCTCAATCCAAACAAGACCTTGCAGAATGATACACCATCTCATACATAGTCGCAGCAATGCGACGCACCCTGTCCTCGATTCGCCTGCGGCTCGACCGCGCGGGTGTGGCCCTTTCCGGCCTGTGCGCCGCGCATTGTCTTGCCAGTATTGTGATCGTGTCCTCGCTCGGGATCGGCGGCGAATTGCTGCTCAACCCGATCATTCACGAGGTTGGGCTGGCTATTGCGCTGGTTGTGGCAGCCGTCGCGATCGGCTGGGGCGCGATCCAGCACCGCCGCGCAGCACCCTTCGTCATCGCCATGATGGGCCTGACCTTCATGGGCGGCGCATTGGCCCTGCCGCATGGCGCTTACGAAGCTGTCCTGACGATTATCGGCGTTGGCCTCGTTTCGCTCGGCCACATACTGAACTTGCGCCACTCGCATTGAACGCTATCTGGCAGGGCATGACCCAGCCGATCAGCGTCACCGTCAATGGCGAAACCCGCCGTACTTCCGCCGCCACCGTCGCCGAGCTCGTGCGCGAACTCGATCTCGAGCCGGAGAAAGTCGCGGTCGAACGCAATGGCGAGATAGCGCCGCGCTCAACGCTGGCGCAGGTCGCACTCGGCGAGGGCGATGTACTCGAAATCGTCCATTTCGTTGGCGGGGGGCAGGGCGCTGACAACTGGACGGTTGCTGGCCGCACCTTCAATTCACGGCTGATTGTCGGTACAGGAAAGTACAAGGATTTCGAGCAGAACGCGGCAGCGGTCGAAGCTTCGGGCGCGGAAATCGTCACCGTGGCGGTGCGCCGCGTGAACGTCAGCGATCCCAAGGCGCCGATGCTGACCGATTATATCGACCCCAGGAAAATCACCTACCTGCCCAATACTGCAGGGTGCTTCACAGCGGAAGACGCGATCCGCACGCTGCGGCTGGCGCGCGAGGCGGGCGGCTGGGATCTGGTCAAGCTGGAAGTGCTGGGCGAAGCGCGCACGCTTTATCCCAATATGGTCGAAACCATCCGCGCCTGCGAAGTTCTGGCCAAGGAAGGCTTCCTGCCGATGGTCTATTGCACCGACGATCCTATCGCGGCGAAGCAGCTTGAAGATGCGGGCGCGGTGGCGGTGATGCCGCTGGGCGCGCCAATCGGGTCGGGCCTCGGTATCCAGAACCGGGTGACGATCCGCCTGATTGTCGAGGGCGCAAGCGTGCCGGTACTGGTCGATGCAGGCGTTGGCACCGCGAGCGATGCGGCGGTGGCGATGGAGCTGGGTTGTGACGGGGTGCTGATGAACACCGCCATCGCAGAAGCGAAAGATCCCATCCGCATGGCGCGGGCAATGAAGCTGAGCGTCGAGGCCGGGCGCGAAGCCTATCTTGCCGGACGCATGGCAACGCGGAAATATGCCGATCCCTCAAGTCCGCTTGCCGGTCTGATCTGACCATCATGCTTACCGGACGTTAACCATATTCGGCGAGAACGGCCCTGCAACAGGGAACCAGATCGCCATGTCGACCGCAACTGCATCGCTGACCATCGCTGAAATGCGTGAATTCGCCAGTTTCACACCGGCAGAGCAGCGCTACATCAAACGCAGCCTCGATATCGGGCTGGGGCGGCAGGATGCATTCAAGCTGTGGGCGCGCGATGCGGGCGAGAACGCGGCCATCCGTAGCCAGTATGTCGCCTACCAGGAACTCAAGGTGCTGCGCGACAGCGTGCCGAGCGACAGCGGTTTCGACATGATCGAAAGCTTTATCGGCAAGCTGACCCGCGTTGCCGCATTCGATCTTGCGCAGGAGCGGATCGAGGGCTTCTCGGCCTTTCGCTTCCTCTACGAACGCTTGCTGGGCGCGGATGTCCGCCCATGGCTGCCGAGCGCCTTCTGCGCCGCCGCCGCGCTTCCGCAGATTCGCCCGCAACGCCGCAAGCAATTGCTGCAGTCGCTGAGCGAAGCCGCTGCTACTGCTCCTGGCTGGAGCGATGCCAAGCCGAGCTTCTACCCCGAATTTATCGAGAAAGAGGCGGCGTGATGGTGCGCTCGATCTGGCGACATTTCGCCGCTGCCATCCGCATCCACAACGACCTGAGCGTGCGCGACTTTATCGCGATGCATTGAGGACTAGCCGCGATACAGCCCGTCCAGCCGCTCCTGATACCGCTCGCGAATCTTGTGGCGGCGGATCTTCATGCTCGGGGTCATTTCCTCGTTTTCGATTGCGAAGGCCTCGTCCGCGAAGGTGAACTGGCGGACCTTCTCGATCACCGAAAGGTCCTGGTTCACCCGGGCGACGGCATCGCCCACGGCCTTCTTGAAGGCAGGCAGGTCCTGTAGCGCCTTAAGGTCGAACTTCTCGTCATTGGCGCGCGCCCAGTCGAGCGCCCATTCCGCGTCGGGTACGATCAGGCCGACGACATAAGGCCGCTTGTCGCCGCTCACCATGGCCTGGGCGATTTCGGGCTGGAGGGTCAGCATGCCCTCGATCTTCTGCGGCGCGACATTGTCGCCCTTGTCGTTGACGATCATGTCCTTCTTGCGGTCGGTAATCTTGATCCGGCCCTTCTCGTCGAGATGGCCGATATCGCCGGTGTGGAGCCAGCCGTCTTTCAATGTGCGCTGGGTTTCGGCCTCATTGCGCCAATAACCGTGCATCACCAGCTCGCCGCGGACGAGGATCTCGCCATCCTCGGCGATCCTGATCTCGACCCCCTCCATCGGCGGGCCGACTGTGTCCATCTTGAGACCGACCTTGGGGCGGTTGCAGCTGATCACCGGGCCGGACTCGGTCTGGCCATAGCCCTGCAGCATGGTCAGCCCCATCGCCTCGAAAAAGCTGCCGACATCGGGGTTGAGCGGTGCCCCGCCACTGACCATTGCCTTGATCCTGCCGCCGAAACGCTCGCGGATCTTCGGCCGCAAGGTGCGCTCGAGGATCAGGTCCATCGGCCGGTCGCGCAGGCGTTTTTTGCCTTCGACCGACTTCTCGCTGATCGAAATCGCCCGGTCCATCAGGTAATTGGGGAAGCGGCCCTGTTTCTCGACCTGTTTCATGATCCGGCTGCGCAGCACTTCGAACAGTCGCGGCACGACAACCATGATGGACGGGCGCACTTCCTCGATATTGCTGGCAAGCTTTTCCAGGCCTTCCGAATAGAAAATCTCGGCACCGACACCGATGGGCAGATATTGCCCGCCGGTGTGCTCATAGGCGTGGCTCAACGGCAGGAAGCTGAGGAACCGTTCGTCGTCGTCGATCCCGAAATCGTTGAGCAGGATTTCCGCCGCGCCCTTCACATTGCACAGGATCATGCCGTGGTGTTGCAACACTCCGCGTGGGGCCCCGCCAGTGCCGCTGGTGTAGATGATGCAGGCCGTGCGGTCGCGCTGGATCCCGGCGATGCGTTCCTCCACCGCCTTGCGCGCCTCGGCCGGGTCGCCCGCCAGCATCGAATCCCAGCCATGGTAGTCGAAGCTGCCCGACTGCTGGCGATGAAGATCCTCGATGCCGATCACATGCTCGGCCACCCCGCTCGCCTGCAGCGCGCCGTGCAGGGGCTTGAGCAGCTTCTCGCTCGAAACGATCACCGCCTTGGCGCCCGAATTGTCGAGGATATGGACGTGATCGCGTTCGGTGTTGGTGATGTAGGCGGGAACGGTGATCGCGCCGGCAGCCATAACGGCCAGGTCCGAAATGCACCACTCAGGGCGGTTTTCGGATACCAGCATCACCCGGTCGCCATCCTTGATACCGATCCGGCGCAGGTTTTCGGCCAGCAGGCACACCTGCTCAGCCGTCTCCCGCCAGCTCTGAGTCTGCCACGCACCATCGCGCTTTGCGCCAAGGAATGGCGCATCGCCCTTTTCATCGGAACGACGAAGGAAAAGCTCGACCAGATTCTGCGTCGTATCGAGTTCGGATAGTTGCAAGATGCCTGCTCCCACTGGCCCGTTCTCGCCGGAACGTTTCGATTGCTATCGTTGCGCCTGCTGTAGAGTTACGCTGCCGTAGCGGCAAGCCGCTGCGAACCACCCTCGTCAGGGCAAGTCCAGCTGCCCTTTCAGGCGCGGATCGCGCGCACCGATCCATTCTTCCCCCTCGCGCAGGATGGCGTTGCCCTTCACCGGAGCAGGGCGTGACGAGATCTTGCCATGGCCCAAAGCATCGAAGGCAGGGATTGCCGCTTCGAGCCAGGTTCCCTCTTCGACCATCAGCGTGTCACCAAAAGCCATGATGAACGGCAGGCCGAGCGCCTCTTCGGCGGACAGGCCGAAATCGATTACGCCGATGATGCTGCGCGCTGTCTGGACCGGGATCGTGCTGCCTCCCGCAGCACCCACGACAAGCACCGGCTTTCCGTCGGGGCTCCACACCACCATCGGCGCCATCGAACTGCGCGGGCGTTTGCCGCCCTCGACCCGGTTGGCGACCTGCTTGCCGTCGATAATCGGCGCGCGGCTGAAATCGGTCAGTTCGTTGTTGAGGAAGAAGCCGCCAGCCATCAGGCCCGATCCGAACGGCCCCTCGATGGTCGAGGTGTAGCTGACCATCACATCATCGGCATCGACCACGGCGAGATGCGACGTGCCGTGTTCTTCCGGTTCGTCGCCATCGGCCAGTGCTATCGGCGCGCCTTCCGGTCTGCCCGGAGCGACCTCTGCCAGAGAACGGGCTGGATCGATCAATGAGCTGCGGCGGGCAATGTATTCGCGCGCAAGCAGGCCTTCGACCGGTACCGCGACGAAATCTGCATCCGCCAGATACAACTCGCGGTCGGCATAGGCGAGGCGCTGCGACTCGGCGAACAGGTGCCACGCAGTGGGACTCTCCTTGCCCATCGCCGCGAGATCGAAGCGTTCGAGCTGGCCAAGGATCTGCAACACCGCGATGCCGCCTGATGTCGGCGGCCCCACGCCGCAAATGCGATAGCCGCGATAACTGCCGCAGACCGGCGCACGGACCTGCGCTTCATAGCTCGCGACGTCGTCTTTGGTCATCGCCCCGTCGCGTGGCGTTGCGGCGGAAACTGTGGCCGCGAGAACGGCAGCATTCGCACCTTCATAGAATGCTTCAGGCCCGCGCTCGGCTATGCGCTCGAACGTCTGCGCAAGTTTTTCATTGGTCACCAGGTGCCCGACGGGCAGGGGATCGCCCGCAGTATCGAAATACAGCGCCTTGCCGTCCTCGGTCAGTGTGGCGCGGTCCCGGGCGCTGGATAGCGAATTGTTGAGTCGCGGGTTTACCCGGAAGCCCTCACGCGCGAGACGGATTGCAGGCTGGAACAGCGTTGCCCACGGCAATTTTCCGTGCTTCTCATGCGCGAGGGCTGCGAGAGCGATGTTGCCCGGTACGCCTACGCTCAACCCGCTGCGAACCGATTCGCCGAAGGGCGGCAGCGATCCGTCTTCATTGAGGAACCATTCGGGATCGGCCCCGGCGGGGGCTTTCTCACGCCCGTTAAAGCTCTCGACCACACCGCCCGGCGTCCCCCTGACGAGGAAACCACCGCCGCCAATGCCGGAACTTTGCGGTTCGACCACTGTCAGCGCCAGCATGGTTGCGATTGCCGCGTCGACCGAACTCCCGCCCTGTGAAAGCATTTCCATCCCGGCCTCTTCCGCGCGCGGATCGGCGGCGGAAACGGTGCCATGCCGTATCGGGGCGGCGGTGGTTGTGGTCGCTTCGACCGGAGGGAGGGTTTGCGAGCATGCAGGGAGCAATGCCGCGCCGACGATCGTGAGGGTAAAACGCCTGAACATGGCAGCGGACGCTATTCGGTCCCGACCGCCTCGGCAATGGATTTGAAGCCATCGCGCTTCATTCGGCTTTCCAGCCCTGCAGCAATACGAGCGGCAAGACCGGGTCCTTCGTAGACCATCGCGCTGTAGAGCTGGACCAGGCTGGCCCCGGCGCGGATCCGCTCCCACGCATCGTCCGCGTTGGAAATGCCCCCGACCCCGACCAGCGGAATTGCGCCGCCGGTCGCCTTGCGGAAATCGCGAATTCGCTGGAGCGCTTTTGATTTCAGCGGCGCGCCTGACAGGCCACCCGCTTCGCCGGCCTGTCGCGACTTCAGTTCGGGCCGGTCGATCGTCGTGTTGGAAACGATCAGCGCGCCGAGCCCCTTGTCGAGTGCAATCCGGGCGATGGCATCGATATCGGCGGGGTCGAGATCGGGTGCGACCTTGAGGAAAACCGGCGGCCCCCCTGCCTCGCGCGCCTCGAATACGGTATCGAGCAGGTCGGTCAGGGCGCTTTCGTCCTGCAACGCCCGCAGGCCGGGCGTGTTGGGGCTGGAGATATTGACCGCAAGATAGGTCGCCAACGGGGCCATGATCCGCGTCATCGTGGCATAATCGGCGATCCGGTCTGTCGAATCCTTGTTCGCGCCGATATTGATGCCGACCACGCCGCCGCGTTGCGCCCGGGCACTCAGGCGTTCGACCGCTGCTTCCGCCCCGCCATTATTGAATCCCATACGGTTGATGACCGCGCGATCTTCGGCAAGGCGAAACAGGCGTGGCTTGGGGTTGCCGGCTTGCGGAAGCGGGGTGATTGAACCGACCTCTGTGAAGCCGAAGCCGAGGCCCAGCACCGCATCGGGCACTTCGCCGTCCTTGTCGAACCCCGCCGCCATGCCGACCGGATTGGGGAAGCGGATGCCTGCAATTTCGGTTTGGACGGCCCCGAATCGTGGCTGGGGCGCGGCAGGCAAACTGCGCAGCCCGGCAATGGTCAACCGGTGGGCGCGTTCGGGATCAAGGGTGAAGAGCAGCGGGCGCAGCAGCGGAAAAATCATGGGCGACAGCCTATACAGCCATGCAGCAGGCTGTCGATTGCGACGTTTTTTGCACTGCAACGGCAAAGTATGAAAACTTCCTTTCAAAATCGGCCCATGAATCGGTTGGAACTGTCGTATCCATACAATCGCGCAAAATTGACTCACCCTATAGCGGCGCTGCGACCCGAAGGGCTCGAAGCAGCGATGCTAGAGTTCCTTGACTTCGAGGGCGGCTCTCTCCTGGGGAGCCGCCCCTTTTTTATCCGCTCCTCCGCACGCCATCGCCACTGGTCAAATGACCCCTGCCGAGTTTAGGGTCTCATCGATACAGATGAGGAGCATGATCGATGTCGCTGCATAGCAAAGTCCTGTTGTCCGGCGCATTGTCGGCTTTTGCACTCGCTGGTTGCGCCGGGGGCCAGGGCGAACCGCAAGCATATGCTGCCGATGCCGCCGTGCAGGCAGCCGAGGAAGCCCCGAAGCCGGCGATCAACACGCTGTTCGAAGAATATGATGCAGCACAGCTCGCGCTCTCGCCCGAAAGCAAGGCCTATCGTGGGATACGCGATGAGGATTACGGCAAGTGGGGGGACAGCTCGGAAGCTGCCGAACAGCGTGGGCAGGACCTGCTTCAATCGACCGCGCAGGCGATGCGTGAAGGCTATGGCGCTGCAGAACTGGGCGAGGAAGACCGACTGTCCTATCGCCTGTTCGATGCCGTGGCGAAGCGCAGTGCCACCGGCTGGCCCTATCGCGACTATGGCTACATCTTCGACCAGATGAACGGAGCGCAGAGCAGCTTCCCGGCGTTCCTGATCAATATCCACCGCGTGTCGAATGTCGGCGATGCGCAGGCCTATATCGAGCGGATCGAGGGCATCGGCCCGGCGCTCGACCAGCTGACCGAGCAATCGCGCGAGCGCGCCGACCGGGGGATCATGCCGCCCGACTGGGTCTATCCCTATGTGATTTCGGATATCGAGAACTTGCTCTCATCCGAGACGCCGAATCCGATTCTGGCCGATTTGAGTGCAAAGATCGACAAGCTCGACCTGTCCGATGATGAGGGTGGTGATTTGCGCGGCGAAGCCCAGTCTGCCTGGTTCAACTCCGCCCGCCCGGCCTACGAGCGGTTGCTTGCCGAGATGAAGCGCCAGCAAGGCTTTGCCCCGACCGATGATGGTATCTGGCGGTTCGAGGATGGCGCGGGTTACTACAAGGCGCTGCTTGCCAACTACACCACCACCGATCTCACCGCCGACCAGATCCACGATATCGGCCTGCGTGAAGTTGCGCGCATCCACGGCGAGATGCGGCAGATCATGCAACAGGTCGGCTTTAAGGGGACGCTGCAGGAATTCTTCGAGCACACCCGATCCAGTGACCGCTTCTTCTACGACACGCGCGAAGCCTATCTTGCCGATGTGCAGGTGAGGCTTGATGCGATGGAAGCGAAATTGCCCGAATTCTTCGCCACGCTGCCCAAGGCACCGCTGGTGGTCAAACCGGTCGAGGCGTTCCGCGAAAAGAGCGCAGGCAAGGCGTTCTACAACAGTCCTGCAGCCGATGGTTCGCGCCCCGGCACCTATTACGTCAATCTCTATAATTTGCGCGACATGTCGAAGAACGAGCTCGAGGCACTCGCTTATCACGAGGGGCTGCCGGGGCATCACCTTCAGCGCACGATCCAGACCGAGCTGGGCGATGTGCCGCCCTTCCGGCGTTTCGGCGGGGTGACGGCCTATACCGAAGGCTGGGGCCTCTATTCGGAGGAACTGGGCAAGGATATGGGCTTCTACACCGATCCCTATTCGGACTTCGGGCGGCTGGGGATGGAGCTGTGGAGAGCCTGTCGACTGGTCGTTGATACCGGGATCCACCACAAACGCTGGAGCCGCGAGCAGGCGATCGAATACCTGACCGAGAATACGCCCAATCCCGAAGGCGATATCCGCAAGGCGATCGAGCGATATGTCGTTTATCCGGGGCAGGCGACGTCCTATATGATCGGCAAGCTCAAGATCATGGAGCTGCGCGGGCGGGCGCAGGCTGAGCTTGGCGGCAGGTTCGATATTCGCGGATTCCACGATGTCGTGCTGCTGAGCGGCCCGGTGCCGCTCGATATCCTCGAAGAAAATGTCGAAGGGTGGATTGCCGAGGTAAAGGCGCGGCCTGAACCGGTGATGGGTCAGTAACACGGCAAACTGCTAACGACTCGCAACAAGGGCTTTGGGGTTGAAAGCCCTGTCGTGCAGGCATAGGTGAAATCGGAACGATTTGGTCCGATTTGGAAAATCCACCCCGATGCGCCTGTCCAACCTCGCCGATTATGCGGTCGTCACGATGACGGCTGCCGCTGCGCATTGCGGCGGCCATCGCACCAATGCGGGCGAGCTGGCGGCGGAAACCGGCCTGCCACTGCCGACCGTGCAGAAGGTGGTGAGCAAGCTGACCGGCGCGGGCCTGCTGCGCTCGACACGCGGGGCGGGCGGCGGGTTGCAGCTTGGTCGACCGGCGGCGGCGATCACCGTGGCCGATATCGTCGAGGCGGTCGAAGGTCCGATTGCGCTGACGGCCTGTATCGACGGCGCCGAATGCGCGGTCGATCATGGCTGCGCGGTGAAGCCGCACTGGCCGGTGATCAACAATGCATTGCGCGGCGCGCTGGCGAATATCCCGCTGACACAGCTCGTTTCAGGGCTGGTGGGGCAAAGAGAATTGGCATGAGCGAAGAGATCGAACTTACCGACCGTGACGCCCGCGAAGCGGCCGCCAAGGCGGCCGAATACGAGTTCGGCTTCCATTCGGACATCGAAACCGAATTCGCCGAAAAGGGCCTGAGCGAAGATACCGTTCGCTTCATCTCGGCCAAGAAGGGCGAGCCGGCATGGATGCTCGACTGGCGGCTCAAGGCGTTCCGCCTGTGGCAAACGATGGAAGAGCCCGAATGGGCCAAGCTCGGCTATCCGCCGATCGATTACCAGGATGCCTATTACTACGCGGCGCCGAAGAAGAAGGCCGAACTCGCATCGCTCGACGAGCTCGATCCGGAGATCAAGTCGGTCTATGACAAGCTCGGCATACCGGTGGCGGAGCAGGAAGTTCTCGCCGGGGTCAAGGGCGCGCGCAAGGTTGCGGTCGATGCGGTGTTCGACAGCGTTTCGGTCGCCACCACCTTCCGCGAGGAGCTGAAGAAGGCGGGCGTGATCTTCCTGTCGATTTCGGAGGCGGTGAAGGAATATCCCGATCTGGTGAAGAAGTGGCTCGGCAAGGTCGTGCCGATGCACGACAACTACTTCGCCACGCTCAATTGCGCGGTCTTTTCGGACGGCACCTTCGTCTACATTCCGGAGGGTGTGCGCTGCCCGATGGAGCTGAGCACCTATTTCCGCATCAATGCCGAGAACACCGGCCAGTTCGAACGCACGCTGATCGTTGCCGAAAAGGGCAGCTACGTCAGCTACCTCGAAGGCTGCACCGCGCCGATGCGCGACGAGAACCAGCTCCACGCCGCCGTGGTCGAACTGGTCGCGCTGGAAGATGCCGAGATCAAATATTCGACCGTGCAGAACTGGTATCCCGGCGACGCCGAGGGCAAGGGCGGGATCTACAATTTCGTCACCAAACGCGGGCTGTGCCAGGGCGCGCGGTCGAAGATTTCGTGGACGCAGGTCGAAACAGGCAGCGCAGTGACGTGGAAATACCCCAGCTGCGTGCTCAACGGCGAAGACAGCGTGGGCGAATTCTACTCGGTCGCGGTGACCAACAATTATCAGCAGGCCGATACTGGCACCAAGATGATCCACAATGGGCGCGGTTCACGCTCGACGATCATCTCCAAGGGCATTTCGGCGGGCAAGAGCAACAACACCTATCGCGGCCTCGTCCGCGTGGGGCCGAATGCCGACAATGTCCGCAACTTCACCCAGTGCGACAGCCTGCTGCTGGGTAGCACCTGTGGCGCGCACACCGTGCCCTATATCGAGGTCAAGAACCCCAGCGCCCAGATCGAGCACGAGGCGACCACCAGCAAGATCAGCGACGACCAGCTGTTCTACGCCATGCAACGCGGCCTGGGCGAGGAAGAGGCGGTGGCGCTGATCGTCAACGGCTTCGCGAAAGAGGTGCTGAAAGAGCTGCCGATGGAGTTTGCCGTCGAAGCGCAGAAGCTGCTGGCGATCAGTCTGGAAGGTTCGGTCGGTTGAACGCGCTCGTCGACAAAGGCGTGGACCCGAAAACCCCTCCCCTTCAGGGGAGGGGCAAGGGGTGGGGCCTGTCACACGAACAGCTCGAAACGCTAAAGGTGCGCGCCCGAGCTATGCGCAACAACCCCACCGAACCCGAGAAGCGATTGTGGCGGAACCTGTCGAATGGCCAGTTCCTTGGCCGGAAGTTTCGACGACAGGAAGTGATTGGGCGGGCGATAGTCGATTTCTACTGCCCCACTGCCAAGCTTGCGATCGAAGTCGACGGGGATACCCACGATGACCTGGATCGTGAGGCGCGCCGGGATGCTTACCTTCGCCAATTCGGGTTGACGGTGCTGCATGTTCGCAACCCTGATGTGATGGGCAATATGGAAGGTGTTCTGGACGTGATCAGCTTGACGCTGGGTCGGGGCGACAGTCCCCACCCCAACCCCTCCCCTGAAGGGGAGGGGCTTAATGAGGCGATTTCGCTTGAGAGGAGTGTGGGGTGATGTCATTTCGCCGCCCAATCAGTCTCATCGCATTTTTTCTGTTCGCTTGCACTGATGAGCCAAGCGAGGTTGTCTTTGAATCTCCAAGCTACTGCACTGAGGAACAAGCCAAAATTGCGGGTGAAAGTAGAGTAGCCGAGCTTCTGAGTGAAGTGGAAAATGAGGAGACACGCGAGCAGGCATGTACGGAAATCGATGATCTCATTCGAGATCGATACAGCCGCGAAGAATACGAGGCCTTTCGCCCAGAAGGATGTGAGTGGTCCTCCACCGATTCAGATCCATATGAGTTTGCTGAGGTAATAATGCGAGAGCAGGAGAATAAGCTCGCAGAACTCTGCCAATGGCGACGCAAAGATGCCGAGCGGAGGGGGCGACAGATTCTTGATTCTCTCCCGCAGGAAGAGCGGCGGCAGATTGAGGAAGAATGGAACTCCTATGGTACGAATTGAACTCTCGGTTTTTCTTGCGATCACTTGATATGACTGACCGCAAAACCCTAAAGCTGCCCGATCCGTCGGAAGCCACCGAAGCCCCCGCACTCAAAAAGAAGGGCCGCGGTTGGGAAATCTCCGAGAAGCGGCTCGATGCGCTGCATGAGCAGGCGCGCGAGATGCGGCGGCATTCGTCCGAGGCGCACAAGCTGCTCGCCGAACGGTTCGCCAAGGCCGATCTCGGGCGGCACAAGTTCACCCGGCACATGGTGATCGGCAGCGCGATCGTCGATTTCGGCTGTCACAGCCTCGGCATGGCGATCGATATCGACGAGGAGGGCGAGAACGAAGCCCTTGCCAAGCGGCGCGACAAGAGCCTCAACGCGGTTGGCATCCGGGTGATGCGGATCCGCGCGCAGGACATTATCGAGAATATGGACGATGTGCTCGCCCGCATCACCGCCGGGATGCGCATGCGCATCGCCGACAAGCAGGAGGCGCGGCGCGAACACCATCGCAACAGCCGCCCGAAGGATCGCGGATGATCATCTCGCAAGACAAGGCCATCGCACTGTCCAAGAGCGGTGTCGATATGTGGATCTATTCCGGCAGGGATGAATGTCCGCATGCCGCCATTGCCTATCAGGAAACTGCGGTCGGCCATGCCGAGGAATTCCGCCATCACAAGAGCGCTTTCATCTACTTCATCATCGAGGGCGAAGGCGAATGGGTGATCGAAGGCGAGGCGCACCCCGTCAAGGCGCACGATGTGGTGATCGTCCCGCCCGGCAAGCGTTTTTACTATCGTGGCACACTGAAGCATGTGTGCATCACCGCTCCTGCATGGGAGCCGGAGTTCGAGGAAAGCCTGGGAGCAGTAGGGCTCGAACAGCCGATAGGCAGCTCATCGTGCGACGCCTCAGGGAAATGACAGAAATCGTGACGAAGGAAACGATGCTCAAGATCACCAATCTTCACGCCGAGATAAACGGCAAGAAAGTCCTCAACGGGCTGACGCTCGAAGTCACACATCCTTACAGCGAGTTCATGGCGAGTCCGAAGGCCATGAACAACCTGACCGCAGTGGAAGTGCACGACTGCCCCGTAGCGACGCAATGCGCGCTGCAGGCCTCGCGTAATGCTGCACCGCTGACGATCAAAATGGAGCCTGCAGAATGATTGCCTCATCACTGGTCACCCTGCTTATGTTGCAGGCATCCGCCCAAGTCGGCGTGGCGATCCATCCCGACAATCCGGAGACATGGGTGGTCGAATACCCGGCGGTGATCGTCCCCTATGTCGATGGCTACTACAATTGCCTGCGTTCCGGCGGCTACGAATATGGCGGCGGCAAGAATTTCGAGACCCAGCATCGTGCCGACCTGCCGCGTTGCGCTGAAAAAGGCGCAACGCTCGAACAGGAAGCGAACGAGCGGCTGGCGAGGTCGGCCGTGGGCAAGACTACGCCGCCGGACAAGGTTGCCGCCGTATTCGAAACCATCCGTGCGATCCACATCGCGCGCGGGCGCGATCTCGACAAGACGCTCGCCTTCAATATTGAGCAGACGCGCCGCTATGTCGGTGATCCGCCGGCGCAACGGAGGCTCGATCCCGCCGATTCTGCCGAATGTCTCGCGCGCGTCGCAGAGATCGACGCGGCGCGTGCGGAATATGACCAGGCCAATACCGCGCGGATCGAGTCTCTCTACGAGAAGCGCAAATATACCGACGAGGATCGCCGCGAAATCGCCGAATACCAACGCAAGTTGGCAGCATTCGCCAACCGCATCTTCTTCGAACGCCAGCAATGCGCCGCCGCGCAATAGGAATTTCCGAAACAACCATGCTCAAGATCACCAATCTTCACGCCGAGATAGACGGCAAGAAAATCCTCAACGGGCTGACGCTCGAAGTCGCCGCTGGCGAGGTCCATGCGATCATGGGGCCCAATGGCGCGGGCAAGTCGACGCTTGCCTATGTGCTGGGTGGGCGACCGGGTTACGAGGTTACTGCCGGATCGGTCGAGTTCATGGGGCAGGACCTGCTCGATCTCGAACCGCACGAGCGGGCTGCCGCCGGGGTGTTCCTCGGCTTCCAGTATCCGGTCGAAATCCCAGGCGTGTCCAATGTCCAGTTCCTGCGCGAGGCGCTCAATTCGCAGCGTAAGGCGCGTGGGGAGGAGCCGCTTTCGGGCGGCGAGTTCCTCAAGCTGGCGAAAGAAAAGGCCGCGTTACTCAGGCTCGACATGGACATGCTCAAGCGCAATGTGAATGTCGGCTTTTCAGGCGGCGAGAAGAAGCGCGCCGAGATGGTCCAGATGGGCATCCTCGACCCGAAATTCGCCATACTCGACGAGACCGACAGTGGCCTCGATATCGATGCACTGCGCGTGGTGGGTGAAGGCATCAACGCGATTATGCGCAAAGATGATAAAGCTGTGCTGCTGATTACCCATTACCAGCGCCTGCTCGACGTGGTTGCGCCCGACAGGGTCAGCATCCTTGCCGGTGGGCGGATCGTCCAGACCGGCGGGCCCGAACTCGCGCTGCGGCTGGAAGAAGAGGGCTATGACGCGGTGATGGCAGATGCCTGAGGCTGCGACCCTGCCTTCCAATCGCGACGAGGCCTGGCGCTATGCCGATATCGGCGCGCTCGCCCGGCTCGGCGCGGGTGCGCTCGACGAGTGGAAGGATATCGCCCTCGCTCCGGGTGAAACGCGCTGCCACGCAATGGTCGTCGGCAGCGACGGTCCTGAACTGCACCGTGTGCGCCTGACGCTGGGCGAAGGCGCGCGGGCGGAGATGTTCGCGGTAATCGCTGGCAGTGACTATTGCCGCGTCGAAGTCGAGGCCCGGCTGGCCAGGGGCGCGCATTTCGAATTCGGTGGCGTGACCATTGGCGGCGGTACGGCAGTGCGCGAATTCGTCACCCGCACACTCCATGCAGAACCCGAGGCGACCAGCAACCAGACCGTCCGCAGCGTGCACTGGGGTCAGGGAACCGGCAATTTCCTCGGCAATATCGATGTGGCGCGCGATGCGCAGAAGACCGACGCAGCGCAGGATTTCAAGGGCCTGCTGCTGGAAAAGGGCGCAAGCGCAAATGCGGTGCCGCAGCTTGAGATCTTTGCCGACGATGTGAAGTGCGCGCATGGCGCGACTGTTGGCCAGTTGGATGAAACCGCGCGGTTCTACATGGCCGCGCGAGGCCTGCCGCCCGAAGCGGCGAAGCGCCTACTGGTGCGTGCCTTCATCGGGGGTGCGCTGGTCGCGCTGGAGGATGAGGGTGAGCAGGAACGCCTGCTCGAAGCTGCGCTCGATGCACTGGGCGACGCGGTATGAGCGAAACCGTCGTTCTCGACCGCAAGGCCGATTTCCCCGGCCTGCTGACCGCTGACGGCAAGCCGTGGCACTATCTCGACACCGCCGCGACAGCGCAGAAGCCGCAGATGGTGATCGATGCGATGAGCCATGCGTTGGGCCGCGACTATGCGACGGTCCATCGTGGGGTCTATGCACGTTCGGCCGAGATGACGCGCGCCTATGAAGCGGTGCGGCGGCGGGCGGCCGAGTTTATCGGCGCAAAGTCCGAGAACGAAATCGTCTTCGTGCGTGGTGCGACCGAGGGGATCAACCTCGTGGCGGAAAGCTGGGGCGGGGCGAACCTCACGCCGGGCGACCGGATCATGCTGTCCATGCTCGAGCATCATTCGAACATTGTCCCATGGCAGATGCTGGCCCAGCGCACCGGGGCGGAAATCGATGTCTGCCCGCTGACTGAAGATGGGCAGGTCGATCTCGACTGGCTCGAAACGAACCTGACCGAGCAGCACAAGCTTGTCGCGCTGGCGCATGTCTCCAACGTGCTCGGCTCGGTGCTCGATGCGAAGCGCGCGGCGAAAGCGGCGCATGCGGTGGGCGCAAGGCTGCTGCTCGACGGCTGCCAGGCCGCGCCACGCATGCGGCTGGCGATGCAGGAACTGGATTGCGATTTCTACGTCTTCAGCGCGCACAAGCTCTACGGCCCGACCGGTATCGGTGTGCTGTGGGCACGCGAGGAACTGCTCGATGGCATGCCGCCCTACCAGGGTGGCGGTGCGATGATCGATCGGGTGACGTTCGGGAAAACGACCTATGCCCCGCCGCCGCAGCGGTTTGAGGCGGGCACACCGATGATTACCGAGGCCGCCGCGCTGCATGCTGCGCTCGATTATGTAGACGCTATCGGCCCGCAGGCGCTGTTTGTGCATGAAAGCGGCCTGGCGGCGCAACTGCGTGACGAACTGCGCCAGATCAACTCGATCCGCCTGTTTGGACCGGACGAGAGTGCGGGGATCGTCAGTTTCGAGATGGCGGGCGTGCACCCGCACGATCTTGGCACCATATTGGACGAAGAGAATGTTGCGATCCGCGCCGGGCACCACTGCGCGCAGCCACTGATGGGCCATCTCGGTGTCCCCGCCACTGCGCGGGCCAGCTTCGGATTGTACAGCGACGAAAGCGATATCGCCGCGCTGCTGCGCGGGATCGAACGAACCAAGAGGATTTTCGGATGAACAAGGCGACAGACGAAAAGGATTTCATCGCCGCACCTGCGCCGAACGAGGCGGTCGTGAAGCCCCCCCGTGCCCGCGTTTCCGACGCAGTCGATGACGAGCCGCCTGCCGCCAAGCTGGAGCGCAAGCGCGATTACCTCGAAGGCTTCCTGCAGAAACAGCCCGAGAGCGAGAGTGCAGGCGGTGCCGGAGGGGAATTGCAGGGTGCAGTGATCGCTGCGCTTAAGGAAATCTACGACCCGGAAATACCGGTCAACATCTACGATCTCGGCCTGATCTATGGTGTCGAAGTGGATGACGAGAGCGCGGTGACGGTGATCATGACGCTGACCACGCCGCATTGTCCGGTCGCCGAGAGCATGCCGGGCGAAGTCGAGTTGCGTGCGGCCAGCGTTCCCGGCGTGCGCGATGCGGAAGTTACGCTGGTATGGGATCCGCCCTGGGATCCATCCAAGATGAGCGACGAAGCCCGCCTCGAACTGGGGATGCTGTGATGGTCGAAGCCCGCACTATTCCCGCCGCCGTCAAGCTGACACAGGCCGCCGAAGCACGGATCGCCGAGCTCATGTCGAAAGCGCCCGAAGATGCGATCGGGGTCAAGCTCTCCACCCCGCGACGCGGCTGTTCGGGACTCGCCTACTCGGTCGATTACGTCACCGAAGAGGCGAAGTTCGACGAGAAGATCGAAACGCCGGGGGGTGTCTTCTATATCGACGGCGCGAGCGTGCTTTACCTTGTCGGCAGCACGATGGACTGGGTGGAGGACGACTTCACCGCCGGTTTCACCTTCGAAAACCCGAATGCCAAGGGCGCCTGCGGATGCGGTGAGAGCTTTATGGTGTGAATTCCGCCGACTTGGGCTGCAAATGGCACCGCCCTGTGCTTCCGGTGCTCAGATCTCGGATTTGATCCGGTCGATCAGCGCGCGTTCGAGCGCGTCGATTTCGCCGTCGGCCTCGATCATTGCGTCGAGCCAGGCGGTTTCATTTTCGGTCACGAGATTGCCCTCGGCTTCCCGCTCAGTCACGCCCCAGTCCGCGCGTTGCCCAAAGACCTTGCCGAAGTGGTTGCGGATCTGGGGTACCTCACCGACCACGCGGCCAATGAAGCGGTCGACGCCGTGGTTGTTGTCGGCGATAAAGGCTTCAAGTTCCTTCATGCGCTCATGGCTCAGTTGCGCATTGGCGAGGGTGAAGCCCTTGAGATAATTGGCCACACCGTCGACGAACAGGGGTTGCCATTCGCCCGAGTTGCTCGCGCCCAGCGTCGCGTCCTTGATGCGGAACAGCATTTCGGCATCGAACCGGCTGACTGCTGCCGGACCGTGTCCACCACTGGCGAAAACGACACGGCGCATGATGCGGCATTCCGCGCCGCTGATATGCGTGTCCGAAAGGTCTCCGCCGCAGCGGGTCGGGCCGGTGCCGGTCAGCACGGCAGCCTCGATCTGCTTCAGCGCATAATGTTTCAGGCTGTCGGGAACATTGCGCGCCTTTTCGATTACCCGGACGAGCAGTTCCAGCTCGGCCATGGTTTCGAGCCTGCCATCGGCATCGAGCGCACCGATCAGCCATTGGGCCTCCTCATCGTCGCACATGCCCCTGGGCTCGCTGCCATTGAGCACGAACTCGCCCAGCGCCTCGACGAAGAAATCGACCCACTCGCCGCTGGTCTCATTGAGCGAGCGATTGATGACGAATATCGCCTCCGCCTCTTCGCGGGTGATAACCCCGTCGCCCCAACCAAGACGGCGCAGCGCCAGCATTTCTTCGGGCGAAACCTGCCCGTCAGTCGCGACGGAGCGTGCAAGGTCGGCAAACTGGATGCTCATCTCTCGAAAATCCCTTCGTCAGTCGCGCGGGATTATGGGGTGAGAGGCTTAAATCCAGGTTACCGCCTTCATCGCCTCAGCAAGGCCTGGATGCATGATACCCGATCGACGTCGAGCCCGTCGGACGCGCGCCGCGCATCGACATAGGTGGCGGTTGGTTCCGCCCCGGGGCTGGTGGGGTATAGGAAGACATCGAGTACGCAGGCATCGCCGCTGAACTGCAGTTTGCGGGCATCGCCTTCGTACACGTCGAGCCGGGGTTCGCCGAACTGCTGGACCAGGCGCGCAGAGGTGGCGCCGATCAGGCCCTCGACACCGGGCAGGGTCATGATCCGCGGTGCGCGAAAGCCTGGCGTACTGCTCGGTTGGGGCTGCGGCCGGGTTGGCGGCGGCGTATAGCGGACGGGTGGTGCGGTGGTGGTGGCAGGCGCGCTCGTCGAAACTTTTGGCTTCGACTGCGGGCTGCCGCTGGTGCAGGCAGCGAGTAGCGGAACAGCTGCGAGTGCGATGGCGAGCCTACGCTGCATGGGACGTTGCGGGCATGGCCGCTCCTTTCCTGCGATGAACGAGATGACAGGCTGCTGCAGCACCGAGAACTGGTGCAAGCAGGTTGATGAAGGGCACCAGCAACAGGCCGGCAATGGTTGCGCCGAGCGCAAGGCGTTCCATTCCCCCGATCGGCGGGGTGGCGTCCCGAACATGGCGATGGCGGATCCATGCAAGATCCTGCAGCTCACGGCCAAGCAACCAGGCGTTGACGATGAAGAACAGGACTGCCGGGCCGATTCCGGTCAGCAGCAACGGAATGGCAACGATCAGTGCACCGAAATTGACCAGGATCGTCCGGCCTGTCGAACGCAGGCTGTTAGCCATCTCTTCCCGCCAGTCCAGTTTGCGCGCGTTGGCGCGTTCGGCGGGATAATGCCTGAGTTCGACGGCTTCGACGATCTCGTCAGCGAAGAACTGGATCACCGCCAGGGCAATGATGCGGAACAGCAGGAACCCGCCGACAAGCACCAGCAGCACTGAAACCAGCGCCCCCGCTTCGCTGCCGAAATCGAACTCCCAATAGGATAGCAGTGCATCGGTTCCGGTGCCCGCCGCAACGCCGATTGCGACCAGCAACACCAGGGTCAGGCCGATACTCTTGGCCAGCACCTTGAGAATGGCCGGATCGGTCAACTGGCCGACGGCACGGCCCAGGGCGGCAGGGAGTGAAAGCATTGTTCCGGCTTCTTGAATCCGTGCGATGCGCCCTGTCAATCGCAAAGCCTTGGCCTGAGCCTCCTAAGCGGCTAGGCGCGCGGCACGATTTCCCAGTTTCCAAGGACAAACAGTGACTGAACCGCGCTACGACGTAATCGCCATCGGCAACGCCATCGTCGATGTGATGGCCCCCTGCACCGACGACCTGATCGAGGAACTCGATCTCAACAAGGGCGGGATGACCCTGGTCGACGAAGACGGCGCGAAACGGCTGTATGATGCCATGGGGCCGGCACGCGAGATTTCGGGCGGTTCGGCGGCGAACACGCTGGCCGGGCTTTCCGCCATGGGCGCACAGTGCGCCTTCATCGGGCAGGTCGCCGACGACCAGCTGGGCGAAGTCTTCGCGCACGATATCCGTGCCGTCGGGATCGATTTCGACACCCCTGCGCGCGCCGGCCAGCCATCGACGGCGCGGTGCCTTATCTTCGTCACCCCCGATGCGCAACGCACGATGAACACCTTCCTTGGCGCGAGCCAGTTCCTGCCGCCCGAAACGCTCGATGCAGAGGCGGTCGCGGCAGCGAAAATCCTCTATCTTGAAGGCTATCTGTGGGATCCTGAAGAACCGCGCGCCGCGATGCGCCGGGCGATCGAGGCGGCGCGGGCTGCCGGGCGCAAGGTTGCCTTCACCCTCAGCGAAGTTTTCGTGATCGATCGCCATGGTGACGATTTTCGCGCACTGATCGAGGATGGGCTGATCGACATCCTCTTCGCCAACCACACCGAACTCGCCGCACTGACCGGCGAGGACGACTTCGAAGCGGGCCTTGCGGCGCTCGCGCCCAAGGTACCGACGCTGGTCGTTACCCGTAGCGCCGATGGTGCGGTAGCGATGGCGAATGGTGAACGCGCCGAAGTGGCTGCGGAGCCGATCGACGAAGTGGTCGATACCACCGGCGCGGGCGATCTGTTTGCGGCAGGGTTCCTTTTCGGTCATGTGCGGGAGGAATCGCTCGAGCTCAGCCTGCGCCGCGGCGCAATCGCTGCGGCGGAGATCATCTCGCACTACGGCGCACGGCCCGAAGCCGATCTCAAGGCGTTGATGGCGGCGAAACTGGGCTGAATTCGTCCAGGGTCCGGCGGTGAGGTCAGCTCTCCGCCGGAGGGCGCCAGTTCGAATTGTCGAGCGTGTCGCGGATATACTCGAACACCGGGCCATAGATTGGCTTGACGAATTCCACCCCGACCAGGCTGTTGTTGACCCAGCGAACATAGGCATCGAACGGCCCGAGGGTTTCGACCCGCAGCGAAATCGCCTGTTCCGGACGCAGGATCGAATGGCGGTCGTAAAAGCTGCACCCCTCTTCGGAGATGTTGAGCATGGTAACGTCGCGGCGCATTCCGTGGCCCGTGCGATACCGGCCAAGGATGCGAATGTCGTGCCGAGGGGGGCGACGTTGGTCCATGGCCCTTCATACCGCTGGGGCACTGACCCACTGGTAAATTCTTGTAGTTAATTTCTTCACACTTGCCGCTTTCGGTGAAGCGGAAGGATTCCACGCAAGTTGATGAAATACATACGTGTCGTGGGTGTTGCGAACGCCAATGAGAGGCACCGGAACGCGAAAGCCCCGCCGGGCGGACGGGGCTTCAGCGGTTTGCTGGCTATCCAAACGAATCAAAGAGCGGTGAGCAGGCTAGTCGGCACGTCGCGAGTAGGAAATCGGTTTATCGCGCACCCTGCGATCATTCCGCTTCTTGCCGGGTCTCCCGCTCGACTTCGCGCCAGCCGATATCGCGACGGCAGAAGCCGGATGCGAAGTCTACCTTGTCGACTGCGGCATAGGCTTTCGCCTGCGCTTCGGTGACATTGCCGCCCAGTGCGGTGACATTGAGCACGCGGCCGCCGTTTGCGCGCAGCGTGCCGTCCTGGCCGCGCGTCGTGCCTGCATGGAAGACCTTGGCTCCGCCGGTCTCGGCATGCCCCAGATCTATTGCGCCGCCCTTCTCGGGCGTGCCGGGATAGCCGTTCGCGGCCATCACCACGGTCAGTGCGCTATCCGGCTTGCGCTTGACCGGCGGTTGCGAGGCGAGGCTCGAATTGGCGCAGGCGAGCATCAATTCGCCGAGGTCGCTTTCGAGCCGCATCATCAGCACCTGGCATTCGGGATCGCCGAAGCGCGCATTGTATTCGATCAGCTTCGGACCCTGCTCTGTCAGCATCAGCCCGGCATAGAGCACGCCCGAATAGGGCATGCCCTCATCGGCCATGGTCTTGACCGTGGGGATGATGATCTTTTCCAGCACTTCGCCGTGCAGCGTCGGGGTGAGTACCGGGGCGGGGCTGTATGCGCCCATCCCACCGGTGTTGGGGCCGGTGTCGCCATCGCCCACCCGCTTGTGATCCTGCGCGGTGCCGAAGGGCAGGATTGTCGCCCCGTCGGTCAGGGCGAAGAAGCTTGCCTCTTCGCCTTGCATGAATTCCTCGATCACCACCTCAGCGCCCGCGCCGCCAAATGCGCCGCTGAACATGGCGGTCAGCGCCTCGGTCGCTTCGGCCCGGGTCGGGGCGATCACCACCCCCTTGCCCGCTGCGAGGCCATCGGCCTTGAGTACATAGGGCGCCTCGAACTTGTCGAGCGCCACGGTTGCCTGCGCCAGCGAACTGGTGCGGATATAGCCGGCGGTGGGAATGCCCGCGCGCTCACACAGGTCCTTGGTAAAACCCTTGCTGCCCTCAAGCTGCGCTGCGGCTTTCGAGGGGCCGAACACCGATATGCCCTCGCCCCGCAGGCTGTCGGCCAGCCCGTCTACCAGCGGGGCTTCCGGCCCGATCACCACCAGCCCGATGCGCTTGTCGTCGCAAAATGCGATCACTGCCGCGTGGTCGGTCGCGTCGAGAGCGACACATTCGGCGTGATCGGCAATTCCCGGGTTGCCGGGGGCGGCGTAGAACTTATCATCGGTTCCGGACAGCAGCCGGGATTGCGCCAGCTTCCACGCCAGCGCATGTTCGCGTCCGCCCGATCCAAGCAGCAGGATATTCATGCCAGACCCCTATTCCGATGACGATTATTCCGGTGGTGGCGGGCTGGTAGCGCGGGAGGCCGAAGGGGACAACGCTGCGGCGCTGTCGATCACCGAAATATCGAACCTGCTCAAGCGCACGGTGGAGGATCGCTTCGGCTATGTCCGGCTGCGCGGCGAGCTTTCTGGGGTCAAGCGCGCCGCCTCGGGGCACATGTATTGCGCGTTGAAAGATGAAAAGGCGGTGATCGACGGGGTGATGTGGCGCGGCAATGCCGGGCGGCTGTCATTCAACCCTGAAGACGGGCTGGAAGTGGTCGCGAGCGGCAAGCTGACGACCTATCCCGGGCGCTCGAAATACCAGATCGTGATCGACCGGATGGAGGTTGCAGGCGAAGGTGCCCTGCTCGCGCTGCTCGAAAAGACCCGCGCCCGGCTCGCGGCAGAAGGGCTGTTCGACGAAGGGCGCAAGCGCACCCTGCCCTTCCTGCCGCGTGCCATCGGTGTGGTCACATCGCCCACCGGATCGGTAATACGCGATATTCTCCACCGGCTGGCGGACCGTTTCCCCAGCCATGTCGTCGTGTGGCCGGTGCTGGTGCAGGGGCAGGGTTCGGCCGAGCAGGTCGCTGCGGCCATTCGCGGATTCGGCGCGCTTGTCGAGGGCGGCCCGGTGCCCCGGCCCGACCTGCTGATCGTTGCGCGCGGGGGCGGCTCGATCGAGGATCTTTGGGGTTTCAATGAGGAGACGGTGGTTCGCGCCATCGCCGAAAGCCCGATCCCGGTGATCAGCGCAGTGGGGCATGAAACCGACACCACCCTGGCCGATTTCGCCGCCGATCGCCGCGCCCCGACGCCGACCGCCGCCGCCGAGATCGCGGTGCCGGTGCGTGCCGAGCTGGCCGCGACGCTGGAGGATTTCTCTGCCCGGCAGAAACGCGCAATCCTGCGCCCGGTCACACTGGGGCGCGAGCGGCTGGAGGCGCGGGCGCAGCGCCTACCGACGCCCGAAACCCTGCTCCAGCCACAAGCACAAAGGCTCGATGATCTCTCCGACCGCTTGCGGCGTGGCCTGCGGGATCGCGCTGCGCACGGGCGCGAGCGGCTGGCGAAGCTGCGGCTTTCGCCAGCAACGCTGCAACGCGGCCTGCGCGATGCACGCGAAGGATTGGGCCGGGCGCGTCTTTCGCCTGCCCTTGCCACGCAGCGGGTAACCCGCGAGCGCGAGCGGTTTTCGGCGCTCGAACGGCTTTATCTCTCGCTCGATCCAAAAGCGCCGCTGGGACGGGGCTTCGTACTGGTACGAGGCGAGCGGGGAGCGTTGCTGCGTAGCCGCAAGGCGGCAGCGGGCGAGGCAAGGCTGGATATCGAATTCGCCGACGGAACACTGGCCGCGGTCCCGATGGGTACAACCGGCCATTCAGCAAAGGCTAAAGCTGCGGTGCGTAAGGCAAATCCGAAACCCGCCGCCGGGCCGCAGCAGGACGACCTGTTCGGTTGATTGTGCGGCGTCCCACCCGATGCTAGGGCGCACCTATGTTGATGTCATCCGGCGATAGCGAAGCCAAACTCTCCTACGGCCCCAACGGGTTCCGCGTTTTGCGACCCGGCCAGCATGTGTTTTGCGCGGTAACCGGCGAGGCCGTTCCGCTCGAAGACTTGCGGTACTGGAGCGTCGATCTGCAAGAACCCTATGCCAGCGCAGAGGCCGCAACCAGGCGGCTGACCGAAAGCAAGTGAGCGGCGCGGTTGTGATGCGCTTTGCAGCGGGTCTGTCGCTTGCCGCGCTGGCGCTGGTCGCCTGCACTGCCTCGGCGATCGACGATGTGGCGGGTGAGATCGAGGGCAATGCACAGGCGACACCGGTTTACGTCAGCCCGACGCCATCGAAACCGATGGCTGACAGCGCAGTGAACCCGGTTTTCACGCTCGATGGCGAACTGACGCAAGGCGGATGGCTGCGCGGCACTGCGCCCACCGGCACGGTGTCGCTTGCGCTCGATGGTGAGCCGTTGATGCTCGATGGCCAGCGGCGCTTCTTTGCGGCTTTCGACCGGGATAGCGGTTCGAGCAAGACGCTGGTCGCAACGCTGGGCAATGGTGGCCGGATCACGCGCGAGATTCCTGTCTCGCCGCGTGAATGGAATATCGAACGGGTCAATGTCGCGCGGCGCAGCGGCGGGATGAGCGATGCTTTCTGGAAGATTCGCGAGCCGGAACTCAAGCGGATCAATGCCGCGCGGAGCGTGAATGCACAAAGCGATGGCTGGACGCAGGATTTCGCATGGCCGGTGACCGGGCGGATTTCGGGTCGGTTCGGTTCGCAGCGCATCTATCGCGGAGAACCGGGCAGCTATCACACCGGGATGGATATCACCGGCAGCACCGGCACGCCCTTCGTTGCCCCTGCCGATGGTGTGGTCGTGCTGGCCGCGCAAACACCCTTCAGCCTTGAAGGCTATCTGCTGATGATCGACCACGGCAACGGCCTCAACAGCGCCTTCCTCCACTGCTCGAAGATCGTGGTGAAGGAAGGCGATGTGGTGAAGCAGGGCCAGCATATCGGCAATATCGGCTCTTCCGGTCGCGCCACCGGGCCGCACCTCCACTGGGGCCTCAAATGGCGCGATGCACGGCTCGATCCGCTGCTCTTCGTCGGGCCGATGAACTGAGCGTAAGGCGCTGCGAAGGGGCTAGCGCACGATCATGCGCCGACTGATCCTGATTTTTGCGCTGGCGGCGGCTCTCGCGCCGGGCACCTGGCTGCGTTCGCGCCCGCAGCCTGCCGATCACCAATCGGGGTTGAGCGTTACGCGCCTTGCCGATGTGCCGGAAAGGACCGGGCCATTGCAAGTGCTTGGCGCGTGGGAACTCAATAGCCGCAATGAACACTTCGGCAGCTATTCGGCGCTGCTTGCCAACCCCAACACCGAACTTTTCGCCGCCTCCGACCGTGGGCGCTATCTGCGTTTTAGCGTGGGCGATGAGGGAATTGGTGCGCAGTTCGGCTGGATCGCTGGCGATGCCGATACACTCAAGAACCTGATCGATATCGAGGCGATTACGCGCGATCCCAGGACGGGGCGCGTCTGGCTCGCCTACGAGGGGACCAATACGATCGAGCGGCGCGACCGCGACTTCGGCAATGTGAAGCAGGTGCGGCCCGCCGCGATGGAGGGCTTCGGTGCCAATTCGGGGCCGGAGGCCTTTGCCCGCCTGTCCGACGGCAGATTCCTGGTGCTGGCAGAGGGGCCACGCAAGTGGATGGGTCGGCACCATCAGGGTTTCCTGTTCGCCAGCGATCCGCTGGAGAGCGAGAAGGGGATCGCCTTCACTTTTGTCCCGCCTTCCGGTTTCAAGCCGGTCGATATGGTGCAGCTGCCCGATGGGCGCATGCTGGTGCTGCTGCGGCGGCTCGACTTCGGGATCCCTCCCGGCTTCACCACGGCGCTGTTGGTGGCCGATCTGGCAGAGATAGAGGAGGATGGCGAATGGCGCGGGGAATTGCTCGCGACGATCACAGACCCGCTGCCGAGCGACAATTACGAGGGACTGGCGGTGGTACCACAGGACGGCGGCTCGCTCGTGCTGTGGCTGATTTCCGACGATAATAGCGCCGTGTTCCAGCGCACATTGTTGCTCAAGCTACGATGGAATCCCTTGAACGAGTTGGCGCGCAAGACAAAAGAAAAGGCGCCCGGATAAACCGCGCGCCGTTTTCTTCAAGCCAGTTCAGTGCAGAGAAGGTCAGCGCGGATGCGCTGGCCGCAGCAAATCAGGCGGCTTCGGCAGCCTTGTTGGCTTTCTTCAGCTCGCGCTTCACCTTGAGCGCGTTGGCCGAAAGCTTCTCGTCCTTGGTCTTGAGCAGCCAGTTGTCGAGCCCGCCATTGTGCTCGACCGAACGCAGGCCGTGGGTCGACACGCGGAACTTGAAACCGCGGCCCAGCTTTTCGCTCAGCAGGGTGACGTTCTGCAGGTTGGGCAGGAAGACGCGCTTGGTCTTGTTGTTGGCGTGGCTAACATTGTTGCCCACCTGGCGGCCCTTGCCGGTCAGTTCGCAAATGCGCGACATGATATCTCTCGTTCACTCAAGGTTGGGGGCCACCGATTCGATGGCCACGAATGGTCGGGTTTTGCCCGGAAAGGCGCGCGCATAGCGGTGAGGCCCCGAATCGTCAAGCGGATTGCGGGTTTGCCGCAAGGTGTCTAGCGCCTGCAGTAATGACCCGCTGGCCGATCCCCGAACCGATGCAACAGGCGTTAGCACTGGCCCGTGCGGCTGCGGAGGCGGGCGAGGTACCGATTGGCGCGGTGGTGGTTAGGGACGGAGCGGTGATCGGGCAGGGCGGCAACAGCCCGCGCACCGACCACGATCCAACCGCACACGCCGAAATCGCCGCCATCCGCGATGCAGCAAAGGCACTCGGCAACGAACGGCTCGACGGCTGCGAATTATGGGTCACGCTCGAGCCCTGCGCCATGTGCGCCGGGGCGATCAGCCACGCCCGCATCGTGCGACTGTATTACGCGGCGAGCGATCCGAAGGGCGGCGCGGTCGAACACGGAGTGCGGGTGTTCGAGCACCCGCAATGCCTCCACCGGCCCGAAGTCTATTCCGGCATGGGCGAGGCGGAGGCGGCGGAACTGTTGCGCGCGTTTTTCCAGGAGCGGCGTTAGCATGTCAGCAGACGATTGGGTTGGGGCAGCACCCTATCTCGTCGGCATTGCCGCCTTCTACTTGTTACCCTTGATCATTTCGCGGGAAGCGAAGCGGAGCACGCTCGCAGCTCTGCGGATAGTTTCCGCCACCGCTCTCATGGCTGTCCTGATCATAACCGTTCTGTTCCCGCTCGGTGCTGGCTTGGTTGGGCCAATCGAGCTGGCAGACTATCTGCGGGCACTTGCATTCTATGTCCTGCCAAGCATTCCGGTCTTGGCGGCTTGGGCGGGGATGGTGATTTTGCTCGGAAGTCGAAGAAACTGACCTTCGCTTGGCATCTGTAATGTTTATAGCCCCCGCCACACCTTCATCGCTGCGCCATCCTTCGCCCCGAACCTGCGCGCATCGCATCTGGTCGGCATGAAGTCCTTGGCGTAACACAGCCGCAGTTCCTGCAACCAGCCGCGTTGGTTGAGTTTGATTCCCACCGCTTCTTCCGGCCAACCGGGGTTGGCGATGGCGAATGCCTCGCGCAGGCGGCCGGCCTTGAGGCCATTCTCGCGCGAGAGGCGGTCGGCATCGGGCATGGTGAGGCCATCCCACAATATTCGTGTGACCTTGAAATAGGTTTCGGGCTTGCGGACCATACAGCTGCCGTGCTTGGTCCACTGGCGGGCAAGCAGCGCAGCGGACGGGCTCATGCACATATTGCGCCGTGCCTCTGCGGGCGAGAGCTGGCGCGAAGTGCGGCACCATTGCGGCCAGCTGCTGCGCCCCTCCGGCCACAACCCATGCACCACGAAACCGAACCGCCCGTTGCGGCCCGAGCATTGTGTGCGGTGCCGTGCCTCGCCCTCACGTCCCTTGCAGAATTCCGGGCTCCAGCTGACAGCGAGTGTATAGCCGGTGACTGGCAGTCGCCGCTCGCGTGCTTCGGGTGTGATCTTCGGCACCGAGATGCTCTGCGGCATGCGGCACTGGTAGGCTTGGGCATTCGCGGCTGTCGGCAGGGCCGGCGCGATTGTTGCGGCGAACCATCTCATAACGGCGTGAAGTCTAACCCGATATCCGCCGCAGGGGCGCTTTGGGTGAGGCGACCGACCGAGACGAAGTCCACGCCTGTCGCCGCCTTGGCCCTGATCGTCTGGAGGTTGATCCCCCCGCTGGCCTCGGTCGGGACGCGGCCTGCCACAATCCCAACGGCCTCGCGCAATGTGTCGGGTTCCATATTGTCGAGCAGCAGGCGGGTTGCGCCCGCTTGCAGCGCGGGTTCGATCTGGTCGATCCGGTCGACCTCGCAGATGATTTCCCTGACCCCCGCCTCGACCGCGCGGCGCACTGCCTCACCGACATTTCCGGCGACGAGGACGTGGTTGTCCTTGATCATCGCCGCATCCCACAATCCCATACGGTGGTTTGCCGCGCCGCCCATCCGGGTGGCGTATTTTTCGAGATGGCGCAGGCCTGGAATGGTCTTGCGCGTGTCGAGCAGCGTGCAGTCCGGATTGTCCATCGCGGTGACATATTCGCGCACCATGGTGGCGATGCCGGAGAGGTGCTGGACGGTGTTCAACGCGCTGCGTTCCGCCGTCAGCATGGCGCGGGCATTGCCCTCTAGCCGCATCAGGTCGGTTCCAGCTGCGACCTGAGCCCCTTCCTCAACCAGAATCTCTACCGTCATCTCGGGGTCGAGCGTGCGGAAGAAGGCTTCTGCCACCGGCAGGCCCGCCACGCTGATGGCATCGCGCGTATCCATCACCCCGGCAAACCGCGCATCGGCAGGGATTACGCTTTCGGAGGTAACATCATGCCCGCCGCCGGGCAGCCCTTCGCCAAGATCCTCGGCGAGCGTGCTGCGGATAAATGCGTCGAGGTCGAAGCCGGTCAATTGGAACAAGAATACCCCCGTTCGTGCTGAGCCTGTCGAAGCACCGTTCTTACTTACGGACCTGCACTTGAAAGGAAAAACGGCCCTTCGACAAGCTCAGGGCGAACGGTCGATTGTCTGGATCAATGCACGAAGCGTGCGACAACGTCGCGATAGCTACGGCTCACCTTGACCTCGGCTCCGGAATCCAGCCCGAGGAAACATTCGCCATTGGTGTGTGGCTTGACCTGCCGCACCTGGTCGAGATTGACGATGATCGAGCGATGGACGCGCTGGAACTTGCGCGGGTCGAGCCTGCGTTCGAGGTCCTTCATCGTCTCGCGCAGGATCAGCGAATTGTCACCGGTGTGGATGCACATGTAATCGCCTGCCGCCTCGACATATTCGATCGAATCGACTTCGACACGGAAGATCTGGCCGCGATCCTTGACGTTGATCAGCTTTTCGAAGCGTTCGCTCGTCTCGGCCTCGCCCTCGGTGAATTCCTCCGCCGCTTCGGGAGCAACCTCGGTCAGGACGTTCATCAGCTTTTCCGCCTCTTCGGAGCTGCGCTTTTCGGCAATACGCTGGCGAACACGCTCGATGGTGTCGGCCAGCTTGTCCTCGTCGACCGGCTTCATCAGGTAATTGACCGCATTGGCCTCGAAGGCGCGGATCGCGTGTTCCTGGTAGGCGGTTACGAAGACGATCAGCGGCGGATCGATTTCCATGATGCCCTTGACCACGCTGAAGCCGTCGAAGCCGGGCATCTGGATGTCGAGGAAGACGAGGTCGGGCTTTTCGGTCTTGATCTTGCGGATCGCCTCGCGCCCATTGGCGCAGGTGTCGATGATTTCGATGTCTTCGTATGGCTGGAGCCGCAGCTGCAGGCCCTGGATCGCAAGCTTCTCATCGTCGACGAGGATGGTGCGGATGGTCATTGTCTATGTTCCAATCGGGTGGCTGGTCACTGCCGGGGGTAGCAGCGCCGGTGAAGTCGTTTCCTGAACGCGCGTGACCTGCGGCAGCGGCTCTTCGTCGGTTTCGGTCTCGAAAGGAATTTCGATCGTAACCGCGAAGCCGCCGGTTGCCGGGGTGCGGATTTCGAACAGGTGGTCCTCGCCATAAGCCTGCGACAGCCGGTCGCGGATATTGGCAAGGCCCACGCCGGTCGAAACCGTGTGGCCATGGCCCGTCAGGGCGTCGGGCAAACTGTGTTGCTTGCCATCGGCAGGCAAGCCCGGACCGGTGTCGGATACGGTGACCCGCAGCCTTTGGCCGACCAGCCGCGCGGCAAGGCTGATTCGAGCGCCTTCTTCCTGTGGACTGACCGCGTATTTGATCGCGTTTTCGACCAGCGGTTGCAGCAGCATGGCGGGCAGCTGGGCCTTCGCTGCCTCGGGCTCGACCTCGAATTCGGTGCGCAACCGCTCCTCGAACCGCATCTTCTCGATCCCGAGATAGAGCTTGAGCGTCTCGACCTCCTGCGCCAGCGTGACCTTGCCGCCGGGGTCGGTCACCAGAGTCTGGCGCAGGAAGCTGGAGAGGCGGGTGAGCATGGCATTGGCTGGCGCTGTCTCTTTCAGCAGCACCAGCGTGCTGATCGAATTGAGCGTATTAAACAGGAAATGCGGATTGAGCTGGTAGCGCAGCATGGCGAGCTGGGCCGAGGTCGCCTCCGCCTCCAGCCGTTCGAGCCGGTCGGCCTGTTCCTCGATCTGGAGGAAGAAATTGATCGCGTAATAGAGCGCAGACCACGCGCCGAGCAGGGTCAGCGGATAGATCAGGTATCCGATGATCAGCGCGGTGAAGCTTGCGTCGCCCGGCCCGCGCGTCAGGCTGGTGACCCAGGTGCCGATAAAGGCGAACAGCAGCACTGCGGCGGACATCACCAGCCCGCTCACACCCCAGGCAACCAGCGGGCGGCGGTTGATCAGTTGGCGATAGATCACTGACAGCACGAGGCTTATCGAGAAGCCGGTAATCGATTCTATCAAGATGGTGAGGAAGAACGCGCTGTCCTGCCCATTGGCAAGGCCCGAAACCGCGCGCAGCAGGAACGCGCCGCCCCAGCCTGCGAATTGCAGGTTCCAGAAGGCCCGGTTCTTGTTTGCAAAGAAGGGCGTAGGGCGAAAGGGCAGCACGGCCATGGGGTGTCTTTAACGCATAAACCGGCAAAAGGTCACATTTGAATTCAGCCCGGCACAGAATCGAAAGGTTTTACTGTGCTGCCGGTTTGCTGTAGCTTGCGCTTCAAAGGGAAAGATCCCCGAAGGGAGAGAGCGATGAATGACATGACCGGTGACGCGCTGCATGCCGGGGGCGAGCATGCCAAGTTCCGCGAAATGAAGGAAGGCACCCAGGAAGACTGGGCGATCATTTCGAAGCAGTATTTCGAATTTGCGGGCGGGCTGGCCGACCGGGTGCTCGATCATCTCAGGCTGCTCAAGGGCGATTTTGGCGGCTTTCCCGTGTGCCGCCTCGAACATTCGCTCCAGACCGCGACCCGCGCGCATCGCGACGGGCGGGGCGAACGCTATGTCGTGATGGCGCTGCTGCATGACATTGGCGACACGCTCGGCACCTACAACCACCCCGATGTCGCCGCTGCGATCATCAAGCCTTTCGTGACCGAGGAAGAACACTGGATTTGCCAGAATCACGGCGCGTTCCAGGGCTATTACTATTTCCACCACCTCGGCCTCGACCGGAACCTGCGCGACAGGTTCGCCGATAATCCCTATTACGATGCCTGCGCCGAATTCTGCGAGAAATACGACCAGGCCGCGTTCGACCCGGACTATGACAGCGAGAGCCTTGAGTTTTTCGAGCCGATGGTTCGTCGCGTGCTCGCGAAGCCGCTTGCCTCGATGTATGTCAGCGACGAGGAAGCTGCCTGAGAAGTGTGAATCGGTCGGGCGCTAGCCGATCGGGCGCGGCACAAAGCGCTGCGTCCAGTCGGCCTCTCCGCCACCTGCCATGGCCGCGCGGATCAGCGGGAGCTCTGCCGCGATAATATCGACCCGCTCGTCCCATCCGTCATGGGTGCGCTTGCGCAGCAGGCCGCCATCGTTCTTTGGCCCCCATCGCTGCATGAAACGCACCGCCGCTTGCGGGTCATACCCGGCATTGGCAAGCAGCCATGGCATCATCCGGTCCGCCTCACGCTCGGTCTCGCGTACATCGCGCCGCTTGCGTCCGTGGGCGGAGAGCCATTGCGGATGGCGCAGGATATTGTGCGCCAGCTCATGCGCCATTGCCGCGGCGAGTTCGTCTTCGACATAGCCAAGCCCGATAAAGCCGCGCGCGACACGTACCCGTTCGCCGTCGGCACCGATATCGTCGCCCGCCGAAACCACTTCGAAGCGCGTGCGGCAGGCGGGTGTGGTGTCGAGCTGGTTTATCCCGGCGCGGCCTGCGACAAGGATCGGGAAGGGGCGCCCGTCTGCGGCGCTCGCCTCGAGCGATGCCTCGACATCGAGCAACCGTTTCCACGGTTCGTCTTTCGACCACGGCAAGTCACGCATCGCCTGCCCGCCGACCACCTCGATCACATCAAGCGGAGACAGGATGCGGCTGGCGGGCGATCCGGGCGCGGTGGCCTGCACGAAAATGTCGCCCTCGAGCGAAAATTGGCGGCGGAGCATGGCGGCCTTGGAATAGGCGCCTGCATCCTGCAGCAGCAGGCCGGTGTCGTGGATGGTGTCGGGGCAGAAGGCGGCATTGCCGCTACGCAGCTTCCAGCCGATCGCATGGACCCGTGCATCGAGGGCCTGCAGCGCGGTGAAATCGCGCCGGAAGTCTTCCGGACCCGTTTTTCCCGAGATGCTGGCGGGAACGCCGCCCGCCGCTATCGCCAGCAGCGCAGCTGCCAGCGCGTGCCTCACGAACCGCGCGCTTCGGCGATCGCTTGGGCCAGGTTGGCCTCGCCCACTGCGCCTTGTAGCAACTGGTCACCGATCACCCAGCTGGGCGTACCGGTGAACTCCAGCTGGCGCGCGAGGCCCATGTTCTTCGCCAGTTCGATGTCGGCTTCCTGCGAGGCCATCACCAGCCTGGCCTGCTCCATATCGATTCCGGCGGCGGTGGCGGCCTGCTGGACGCTGGCCTCGCTTGGCGGGCCAAGACGGAACATCGCGTCGTGGAAGGCGGTGAACTTGCCCTGCTTTGCAGCGGCCAGCGCCATGCGCGCGGCGATATCGCTGCCTTCGAAGATCGGCCATTCGCGGATCACCACCTTGAGATCGGGATTGGCCCTGACCAGCGCGTCGACATGTTCGCGGCTCTGGCGGCAGTAGGTGCAGCCATAATCGGTAAACTCGACCAGCGTGACCTTGCCATCGGGATTGCCGAGCACCGCGCCGGGGAAGGGCGTGTTCACATCGTCGGCAATATCCGCCAGTCGCTCGCGCGCCTGCTTGCGGTCATAGGCGTCGGCAAGGTCATGCAGGATTTCCGGATTCTCGATCATCCATGACCGGGTCATCCCGTTGCCCAAAGTCATCTGCCATGTGGCAGCGCCAAGGAAGCCGAACACCAGCGCCAGCAGCGCCATGAAAGCCGAAGTGCGGAAGTTTTCCATGGGCAGGCGCGCTAGCGGCGCTCGCGCGCCTGTTCAAGCGCGGCGCGCGCCTGCAGGCCGATATCCTGCGCGCGCAACCAGTCGGGCGAGCCGACCGGCAGGCCGGATTCGGCGATCTGCGCACTGTTGATCGCGGCGGCATATTGCCCGGTCATTACCTGCTGCTCGGCGCTGGCGAGCCGCGCGCGCACCATGTCGCCCTTGGCGGCATAGACCACGCCCAGCTGGTACCATGCGAAAGGGTTGAGCCGGTCGCGCGCAACGGCGGCGCGCAGGACCTGCTCCGCCTCATCGTAATGCGACTTGTCCTCGGTCGCGATCAGCGCATGGCCGAACATGGATGCGATCAGCGGCTGGTTGAGAGTCAGCTCGGTTGCCTTGCGCAGCGGCGCGATCGCGAGGTCGGGATGGCCCGATTCGAGCAGGACCTGCCCTTTCAGTTCGAGGAAATAGGGATCGTCCGGATCGACGCTGAGCAGCGCGTCGGCTTCGGACAGCGCGGAATCGATCAGCGCGTCCTTGTGATAGGCATAGGCGCGGGCATAGCGCGCGGGCACGTCCTTCCGGCTCTCGGGATATTCCTGCAGCGTGCGTTCGGGTGTGTTGAGATAACCGAACAGCTTGGCCTTCGCCCGCACGAACCGTTCCTGCAGGGCGGGATCGGGCGGTGTGTCCCATGCCGGATCGACGACATAGCTTTCGCGCAGCGTGGAAATACGGTCGCCCGATAGCGGGTGGGTACGCACGAAAGCCTGGTCGTCGTCCTGGCTGATGCCGTAACGGAATTCCTGGTTCTGCAGCTTCTTGAAGAAGTCGAGCGAACCCTTGCCGGTGATCCCGGCCTTGGAAAGATACTCCGCCCCTGCCGCATCGGCCGAGGATTCCTGCACCCGGCTGAATGCGAGATACTTGCCCAGCGCGGCGCGCTGTCCGGCCATGATGATGCCCATCGCCGCGTCGCCAGCCCCCGCAAGCGCGGCGCCGACACCCAGCAGCATCGAGAGCAGCGAGATATTGGTCGCCTGGCCAATCCCCTCGGACGAGCGGATGATATGCCCGCCGGTGATATGGCCGATCTCATGCGCAATCACGCCCTGCACTTCGTTGGCGCTATCTGCCGCGTCGATCAGCCCGGCATGGATATAGACCACCTGCCCGCCTGCGACGAAAGCGTTGATGGACGGGTCATTGACCAGCACCACATCGACATTGCCCGGCTCAAGCCCGGCGGCCTCGACCAGTGGCGCTGCCATGTCGTTGAGCAGCGCCTCGGTCTCGGCATCGCGCAAGATCGCCTGTGCAGCGGCAGGCTGTGCCAGCAGGGTTGCGGTGGCGAGCAGGGCCAGCAGGTGGGCGAACAAGCGCATGGCGAGAGTGCTAGCGGGTTTTCCCCTGAACCGGAACTGAAGTTGTTGTTCGGGCGTGCCTTGCATCGGCGATGGGCAACGCGAAATCGCGGATCGCATCGACCACGCGCCGGTCGTTCCACGGACTCGCGGTTTTTACCAGTATGTCATAGTGATCCATGTCGCCGAACAGGCGCAGTTCGGCCCGCGCGCCTGCCGCATTGAGCCTTTCGGCCAGCACCTTGCTGTTGCGCGGCTTGACGACGGTATCCTTCTCGCCGGTCATCAGCAGCATCGGCGGCGCATCGCCGCGCACGAAGGCGATTGGCTGGGTGGTGGCCGCAGGATCGGGCGTATCGCCGAATGCCGCGCGGGTCGAATCGCTGTCGAAGGGATAGAAATCATAGGGTCCGGCCAGCCCGATCACACCTGCAACACCGGCATCGCCCAGCCATTGCGGATCGAGCACGGCCATCACCGCATTATAGGCCCCGGCGGAATGGCCTGCGACGAAGATCGCATCGGGATCGCCGCCATATTGCGCGATATTGGCCTTCGTCCATGCGATGGAACTTGCGGTGTCTTCGAGCATGGCGGGGAATTTGCCCGCATCGCCCAATCGGTAGCCTGCCAGCACGACGACAAAGCCTTCGCGGACAAAGGTGCGCGCGACAAAACCGTAGTCGTCAGGGTCGCCATTGCGCCAGCTGCCGCCATGGATGAAGACAAGCACGGGGCGCTGCGCACCTTTTTCGCCAAGCCTCTTTTCGCTAGGCCCCTTTTCGGCAGGCCCATAGACCACCAGCTTCTGTGCCTTGTCGCTGCCGAGGGATTGGCGCTTGAGCATGTGCGCCCCTCGCTTGCCGCCAGTGATCCGGTCGAGCGTATCGAGCACGGCGGGGCCGTTGCGGGCGAGGGCATATTGCAGGCCGAAATAACCGCCGAGCGCGATCGCTGCGAGAATGGCGAGTGCCCAGCCCATGCGTTTGCGGCCCTTCCTTGTCATGGAAAGGCGGCTAACGCGGCAGGCCTGCAGAATAAAGCGGTTTCGCGCTTCAGGCGAGTTTGCGGGCGACCTTTTCGACCAGCGCGATATCGTCCGACACCTCGCCCAGCATGACAACGGAACCGTCTTCCATGCGGCGGATCAGCACCACGCCGAATTCATCGCCTTCGGGGTCGATCTCATCGAGGGGCAGCGTATCGAGCTTGCGCAGCTTCTTCGCCAGAGCGGGGCGTACTGCGTCGCGCGGGGCAACGGGTTTGCCTGCCTCCTCCTTGCGCAACTGGCGCTCGGCCTGGACAACACCCTTGAGACCGCCTTCGGCCTGCGACAGGAAGCCAGCCAGTTCGCCACGCGCCACATCGAGTCGGCGTGCATGGGCCAGCACGCTGGCATATTCGGCGAGGCGCGATTTGTCGTAGTCGACCCCGAACACCAGCTTGACCACCGGCGTCATCGGCGCGCGGTCCTGCACGGTCAGCCCGCTTTCAGCGACCAGCTCGGCAAACTCTTCCGGGTCATTCTCTGCCGCGAGGCAAACGTCATAGGCGCGGCCAACGGCGGCGTAGAGCGCGCTGCGGCTGCGGTCTTCCGAGCTGCGGGCTGCTTGCGCCAGCTCGCGTGCTTCGGCGAGGCAATCGTAGAGACCGGCTTCGGGATCGAAGTCCATGCTTTCCGAGGCGTCCGAGATCTCGTCCGCGTCAGGCCCGGCCGGCGCGTCGAAATCTGCCTGGTCGGCTTCGGCGAACGCCTCGTCGGGCGCTTCGACTGTGGACTCGGGCGTTTCACCGCCATCGGTTTCCTCGACGAATTCATTGCCAAGTTCGAACGGTTCGTCGGCCCAGTCATCGCCTGCGGCACCGTTGGCCACTTCCGGCAGATCGTCATAGCTGACCTGCGGCCCTGCCCTGTCATAGTCGATCGGCGGCAATGCAGTTTTCTTGGTCAGCAGCGGTGAGCGCGGGGCGAACATCGGCTGCTCGCCGAAATCGTCTTCGTCTTCGCAATCGTCTTCTTCATCCTCGTCGTAACCGAGGGCGGGGCCGCCTGCACCGCGCGGTCCGATCAGCGAGGACAGGCGCGAGACGACTGCCTCGTCCTCTTCATATTCCTCATCTTCCTCGGTGCGGTTGCCATAGTCGACAGCGTATCTGTTCGCTTCCTCGCCGAAGATCGCCACCGGGTCGTAGTCCTCGTCGATCTCTTCTTCCGGTTCGTCGCCATCGAGGCCGAATTCCGGCATCGGCCAGTCATCGTCGGACGAGGCGTTTTCGGCCGGATCGGCGTCCGGCAGGTCGGCAATCGCGCTGCCAGGGCCATCGGCCCAATCGGTTGCGTCGGACATATCCTCTGCCGGAGGGGCTGTGTCGTCGAGTTCGGCTTCGAGATCGAGCACGTCCTCGTCTTCGCCCCCGGCGTCGAGCGCCTGGTCGATCTCGAGCAGGAGTTCGTCGCTCGTCGCCTGGTCGGCCATTTCCTTCCAGTTGATCACGCCATAGATGAAGTCGATCGTCTCGCCATCGCTCGAATAGGGCAGCAGGATGCCGCGATAGAGGATCGTTGCCTCGCGCTGGTTGACGAATTCGGCCTCGAAACCGATCGGCGCCTGGTTGGCCAGGATTTGCAAATAGTGGTCGGTGATGCGGCTGAGCAGCGAGCGGCTGGGCACATCGGATAGCTGCGCGATCCGCACATCGGTGCCGCATTCTTCCGCCAGTTGCTCACCAAGGAACTGGATGGCCGGGTCTTCGATCCCGGTGCTGAAGTCGAGCAATACGCTGAAGGGCCCGAAATCGGTCAGCGTTTCCGGTTCGAGATCCTCGATCGAGGGGAAGGAGCGGTCACCCAGCAGGCCCGCCCAATGGTTGTAGGCACGCACCTGCATCCGGCGCTCGTCGGTGCCGATCGAGGCAGGCGGAAGCTCGCGGTCGATTTCGTCCTCGCCGCTATCCCAGTCGCGCTCGTCGTTACTGTCATCTGGCAGCCCGAAGTTTCCGCGCAGCGTGTCCATGAGCCTTGCAAGCCCCCTTCGTAATAACTCGAAGGTGCCTTGTGGCGGACCGTAGTAAACATTGCGTTAAGTGCGTTTACATTTCGATCGGGTTTCGTGGCGTCAGTTCGTCGCCCGCCTGCCCGGCCCCGATCAGAGCATATATCGCATGCGGATGGTCTGGTGGGAGGTGCCCGCTTCGACCGTGAAAGCTGCCGCGTCGAACTTGGGTGGACCCATGCGCACCTTGGCGTCACGCGAGAACCCGAAACCCTCCTTGGGCATCATCAGCAATGCGCGATCAGCCTTGTTGTTGTTGTTCTCGTCATGCAGCAGCGCGATCGCATAGCGACCGGGCTTCACCCCGCTGAAAGTGACGCTGACCGTCTTTCCGGCGGTGACGACAACGCTGTTGGCGCTGGCCTTCTTGCATTTGGGGAAATCGTCCGCGTCGGGCGTCAGGCAGGCGCGCACGACACCCTTGGTGTTGCGCAGGTCGGTAACGCTGACCTTGATCGTGGCGGTGTCTGCCGCTGACCATCCTTGCACCATCAGGCCCCCGGCCACGAACGCCGACAGGCCTAGCGCCCGGGCAGATAGGCGTCCGACAGCCCCCGGTCGGTGCTGCACAGGCGATCCCAGAAACGAAAATAGAGGCCGTAATTGCATTGGTAACTCTCGTGATGGCGCTGGTGATGGCTAGCGGTTATCAGCCAGTTACCCAACCGTGAATGAACCACCGCACGGGGGAAAATCTCCCATCCCATGTGATTGGTCACCCCCATCACCGTCATAATGGCCAGCACCAGCCCCAGCAGGGCGACATGGATCGGGATGAGGGACACCAGTGCAGGGATCACCACCGCGCCGGTAATCGCCTCTATCGGGTGGAAGCTCATCGCCGCCCAGGCTGTCGGCGGGCGGCTGGCATGGTGCACCGCATGGGCGATGCGGAAGGGGGCGGGACGGTGCATCCAGCGATGGGTCCAGTAAAACCACGTATCATGCAGTGCGAGATAGGCGAGAAGCGAGACCGGGGCATACCACAGCGGATAGTCGCCCCAATCGGTGTAGATCTGTGTCCAGCCACGCTCCTGCCATCCCCATGCCACCACGCCGGCAGGCACGCCATAGATCGCCGCCGAGGCGAGCGACCAGCCGATTTCCCGGCGCATCTGCGAGCCGAGCCTGGCGTAAAATCCCGGACGCACCCGTGCGGTGATCCATGCAAACAGCCCACTCGTCAGGAGATAGCGCACCCCGACAATCACCGTCATCGCAAGGGCAGAGAGGAGGGCTGCAGTCAGCATTGCAGCTGCTTATGCACCAATCGGCGGCGCTGCGACAGACAGGCTAAGCAGACTAAGGCCGGCGCAGGCCGAAATCGGGATCGCTTGCGGCAACCATCCGGCGCAGCGCAGCGCGGGCGAGCCGTTCAACCTCGACCTTGCGCCGGGCAGCGGCAAGCGGGCGGCTGGGTGCGGGGCGCACAATCTCCGCATCATAGCCATCGGCAACAATCACCCCGCAGCAATCGGGCATGAAATCCGCACCTTCGAGCGGGCCGCGATCGAGTTCCGGCGGCAGGCCCCAATAGAAGCGGTCGCAATGTTCGAGATAGTCGGGCCACTTGCCATCGCCCAGCAGGTCAGCCCGGCTGACCTTGATCTCGACGATCACCACCTGCCCTTTTGCATCCACCCCCATCAGATCGGCCCGCCTTCCGCCCTTCAGCGGCATTTCGGGCAGCACCCAGATATCGTTTCGCGCGAACAGCCGGGTGATGCCGCGCGCCACTGCCAGCGCATCGGGCGAAGCGGCGGGAATCACATCGATGGAAGGTATCGAAGCCATACCCTCGTTTGGAACATAGCAAGAACCCGGTCAAGGTGCCAGATTATGCCGACCGGGCTCTGCCGCAGATTTACGCGCTGCGGCGCGGGCCGTGCGTGCCACTGTCGGGCACCAGCGCCATCAGCGCCTCGCGCGCGAAATAATATTCACGCCACAGGGAAAGCGCAGGTGCCGTTGCATCTTGTCCGCGCGCGTTGACGGCAAGCAAGGCGGCCAGCCCGGGCTGCATGAAAGCTGCCATATCCGCCACATGGTTCTCGGCCAGCTTGAGCCGTGCCCCGCCCAGCGTCTGCACCTGCGCAACGAAATTGCGTTCGCGCGGCCCCGGCTTTTCGGCAGCCAGGCCAGCGAGCATGGCGACGGCACTTGCTGCATCCTGCACCGCCGCCCATTGCCGGGCGAGCTGGCTGGAGGCAGCGCGAGCAGCACTGGCCTCGGGCGGTTTCGCAAATTTTGTGCCTTCGGGTCCCATATCCTGCCGCATAGCGCGGTGCGGATTGCCAAATCGCTAATGCGCCCAGCTTTGCGCATCATAGCCATAGGCTTCGGCGAGGGTGGCGGTGCGTTTGCGTAGCGCGGCGATATCCTCGGGCGACAGCCGTTCGCGCCACTTGCCGAGGATTTGCGCAGGATCGCGCCGCGTATAATCGCCGCGCCCGGCAAAATCGCGCCCGCTGCCGCCGAAGGCCTGTGCGAGCACACGGTCCACCGCTGCGTCGCGCGTGGTCCCGGCGAAGTCGAGCAGGCGCGCAATTGTCGGATCGGTGTCCTCCACCAGTGCCTCCTGCGTCAAAGTGAAGCTGCGCGGGTCGGTGCGCAGTCCGGCGTCGGCAAAGCCGTAGACTGCGGACCACAACAGCCCTGCCTGTTCCGCCAGCGAGTGGGGGTGCTCTGCGTAAAGCCGGATATCGCCCGCCAGGGCAGGAACTGTGTCGAGGACGCTGTCCTGCAACAGGTCGGCGAAATCGAACCCGTTGCCTGCCCGGATGAAGCTCTCGGCGAAAGCGGCGGGGTGGCGCACGGTCAGCACGATCTTCAGCCCGTCCTCGCGCTGCAGGCTACGTGCGGAAAAGGCGAGGAACGGATCCTTGAAGATGGCGCGTTTGCGCGCCAGCCGCATCGGCAGCTTGCGTTGGACATAGCGTGCAACCTGCGCAAGGTTCTGCGGACTGCGCACCGCGAACGCCCTTCGCACGATCTCGCCCGCAAGACCATCGGCCCGCATCGCACGGATGAGGAAAGCGCGCAGCTCGGCATAATCCGCCCCGGCATAGTCGCGATACCAGCCGCCGGGCCTGATCGAATCGTAACTCAGCGTGGGCCGCGCATTGGTTGGCTCATGCACCATGTGGAACCCAGGTGCGGCAGCAAGGATGCGACCTGCCAGCGTGGTCATCGAATAATGCGTCCCGGTCACCACGACGCTGGACCGGAAGAGCTCGTCACGGGCGGATGCGCTGGCCATCGCTCTTGCCCTAGGCCGGGCGACTTTGCGCTGGCAAGCCGCGAAACCCTTTGCTAAGCGCCCGCACGCCTCGCAATGGTTCACGCCAAGGCGATCAGCACCCGTAGCTCAGCTGGATAGAGCGCTGCCCTCCGAAGGCAGAGGCCACAGGTTCGAATCCTGTCGGGTGCGCCAGTCAACTGCCTTAGCGTGTTGTTTTGAAACAAATTTCGGAAGAGTTGTAGAAAGCGTTCCTACGATTGACCCCACACAATGTGCGGGCTTTTCCAGCGCATTCTGGGGCTTTCCGGGACGCTTTCTGGTGCGTGAAGGCAATTTCCGGCGCGCTAGTCGTCTCCATTTTGCGCCCGAATCTGGAGTGTGCAGGATACGTTCTTCCCGCTCGAATTCGCACGTTTCCTACAATCTTCAATTTTGTCCCGGTTATCGCGCTGCATGTCCGCCGCCGCAACAAGTACTTGCCACGCGAGAGGATCGGCACTCTGCATCATCCTGCTCCCCGCGTTCCACCGCGACGATTCCCCGAGAGTTCTTTCCGCCATCCATTCTGGCCAATGCCAAGATTCGGGCATGGCGCGGGCGATGGTGCCAGGGAGGATAGACCACAGCAGGATACCAGCAGCCAACCCCATACCTGCAGAGCGCCAGGTCTGGCGCTTCTGTTCGTCCTCGGCTCGGACACGCCCGATAATTGCAGCGAGCCGTCCGGTTGCATTGTCCAGATCCTTGCGGCCCTGCCGGAACAGGTCGCTGCTGTCCCGCAGCATGTCGAGTGAGGCACGCTTGATCTGGACGGCAATGTCTTCCGGCGTCATTTCGATGGCAGGCTTGTTGCCGATCGTGCTCAACGTCTTGGAGACCTGTGCCAGCTGATCGGCCATCTGGCTGAGCGTGGCGGTGTAATCCGGGATCACGATGTCGGCGCGTTCCCTGGCCATGTTCTGGACCGTATGGCGCACCATTGCCATTTCGCCTTCGAGACGGACGAAGGCTTCCGTTGCCGGATCGGTTTCTGTCACAGCATCTGGCTTTGGTGTCGGCGCTGGCGGTTCCTCGACTTCGAGGTTCAGTTGCACTTCTTCGATGTGGTCGTCTTCCATGTCGTTTCTCCTAAATGCCCATGTCGAAAGCGCGGGTGCGCTCGCGAGAAAGGGTTGCGGTAAGTTCATTGGCGATGCTGCGTTCGGGCTTCGGATCGATGCCGAGTTCGCGGGTCTTGCCTCGCAGCAAGCCTTCGACTTGCGGGTCGCGTTCAAGCCCCTTCGCCAGCTCGGTCAGCTTGGCCGAGGCGCGGGCAGCGCCCGCACGGTCGCCTTGCTGCTCAAGCTGCTTGCGGGCCGCGCTCAACCCCTGCCAGTCGCTGACAAAGCGCTCGGATCGCATCGCGGGGTCGGTGCGCACAGCGGCTTCGTTCTGCATGGCGCGCATGGTTTCCTGGCTGCGCCCGCCAGCGGCCTCTGCAATCAACTCAGGACGCCGTTCCAGCGCTTTGGCTAGATCAGTGGCGGCATGGGCCCAGATCGCGTCGAGCGCCTTTCCTGCCTTTTCCAGCGCGTCCTTCTGGTGCGGGAGCACGGGCAAGCCCTGGGCCTGCATCGTGCCGATATCGCCGAGCGCACGGGCGTAGCGTTCGACGGCCCGGCGCTGTTCGTTCTGCGTGTTCGTCTGCGCTGGAAGCGACTCAAGCTGGCGGGCCTGCGGACGGAAGTTTCCGAAGATCGACTTGGCCTTCTCCGGCACCTGCCGAACCATCTCCACGATCCGCTCGCGGAAGCTGATGCCGCGCAGTTCGGCGAAGGCCTGCTCTGGCTTGTAGTCTGCCGCCATTTCCTTCCCGCGCTCACGGCTCAGGGTGCGGACAAGTTTGGACCGGTCGGCGAAGTCATCACGGGCATAATGGAGCGCCAGCCCGTCGCGATGGCGCGACATGGCGACATAGGCGGAATGGCTGTCCATACCCGGTGTGGCGAGCACATGGGCGCGGTCCACCGTCATGCCCTGCGCCTTGTGGATCGTGGCCGCATAGCCATGATCGATATGGGCATAGTCTTTCGTGTCGAACGCAACCTCGCGGCCATCATCGGTGCGGACAGCCATCTTCTGTGCGCTGGCTTTCGCAACCGTGCCAAGTGTCCCGTTCTTTACCCCGAGTCCGCGCTCGTTGCGCAGGAAGATGATGCGGTCGCCCGATGCAAATTGCCGCTCGCCGCGTGTTGAACTGAAGGTGACATCCGCACCCAGTGCGCCAGCGTCGCGCATCTTGTCCCGCGCCATGCTGTTCAGCGCGCGCACCTCGTCATTGGTGTGCGTCAGGATAATCCGGCTGTCGCCGGGGCTGGCTTGCCGCTCCTGATTCCAGCGCTCGATCAGTTCTGCCCGTGCGACCTTGCGGGTGTCGGCGGCATGGACCATGCCTTGTTCTTGATAGGTCCGGATAGCTTCGCCCGTTCGGCCCGTGGCGAGGTGCCTGGTCGCATCCTGCTGCCATGCGGAAAGCTGGCGGCGAACCTCGCTGATCTCGACGCCGCCGTGGCGTTCGTGGATTGCCCGAAACGCCGCGCCTGCCTCGATTGCCTGAAGCTGCTGCTGGTCGCCGACCAGGACAAGTTTCGCTCCGGCCTTGGCGGCATGGGTGAGCACGCGCTCCATCTGGCGCGTGCCGACCATGCCCGCTTCGTCGATGACGAGCACATCTTTGCCAGTGAGCTGTTCGCGCCCCTTGCCCCATTGGTGCTCAAGGCTGGCGATGGTGCGCGATGCGATGCCGGAGCCGTTTTCCAGGCCTTCGGCGGCAATGCCTGACAGGGCTGCGCCACGCACGGTGTAGCCCGCGCTTTCCCAAGCCTCGCGCGCTACGCCCAGCATGGCGCTCTTGCCGGTCCCGGCATAGCCGACCACGACCGCAAGGCCCTCGTTGTTGGTGACGTGCTCGAAGGCGGATTTTTGTTCGCCTGAGAGGACCAGGCCGCGCTTCGCCGCGCTGGCGAATGCGGCATTTCGAAGCACAACTTCGACGCCATATTGTGTGCGCTGCGCCATGATGTCAGCCGCACGATGCAGCCGCTGTTCGGTCTCGATCATCGCGCGTGAAGTGAACCGGTCCTGCCCGCGTCCGTCCTTACCCAAGGAGATCAAATCGGGCGATGCGCGCACGGCATTGAAGGCCGCGTCGAACTGCTCTTTGCCGTCGCTATGCCGGTGAACAAATGCGGCGAGATCGCGCCTGGTGAACGTGGCCTGCTGGTGCGTGATCGCATCCAGTGCCAGCGCGGGATTGGCTATGATCCGCTCGCCATTGCGCTGGGCAATTGCACGGTGTTCCTCGATCCGCTCAGCTTCCAGCCCGCGTCCACCGATGCGCGAGGCAGCAGGACCAATCTTGTCCTGCGGTTCAAGCGCAATGCCTTGCGCTTCCAGGCTGCGGTGATCGATCCGCGCGTCGATGTCGCGTTCCGCCAGCACACGGTTCACATGATCGGCCCAGCGCTCGCGCCATCGCTCGATCAGCGCGGTCTTGTTCCAGTCGCGAACCTTTGCGCCAAAGCCGTCTTTCGTGATCTCCCGCATCGTCAGCATGACATGGGCGTGGGGCTTCGCCTTGCCGGCCTCGCCAATGTCCCAATGGACATTGAGGTCGGCGATCATGCCCTTCTCGACGAACTCGGCCTTCACGAACTCGCGCGCCAGCCTGATGTTGTCCTTCTTCGTCAGCTCGCGTGGCAGGGCAAACTCGACCTCGCGGGCAAGCTGCGCATCCTTGCGCTTCTCGGCGGCCTCGACCGCGTTCCACAAAGTGGCCCGGTCCGCGAAGGCTTCGGGCGCGCTTTTGGGCAGCATCACTTCGGAATGAAGAACGCCTGCCTTGTTGGTGAAATCATGGGTTCTGTCGATGCGTTCATCGTGCAACCGTTCGCCTGCACGATAGGCCGCCGCCGCAACGGCACTACGTCCGCTCGACCTTCCGATGACCTTTGCGCTGAAGTGAAAGATTGCCATGTCGGCAATCCAGTTACACCGCAAACGGCACGTCGGCACGACGTATAAGCGCGCCCTCTCATGATAAAATCCTGATCGGGACTAGGCGGTATCACACTGTCCCGGCGACCTTACTGCTTTGGGAAAGCTCAGAGATTATCATGGCTCCATCACACCAACGATGGAGATATCCCATGCGCAAACCCCGCGATTTTGATTCGGAACTGAAGGCCCTGGCCGACAAGGCAAAGCAGTTGAAGGAACGCCGCGTGCGCGACCTCGGCGCGCTGGTCACGGCAACCGGAGCCGACACGCTCGATGCCGATGTGCTGGCGGGCGCGCTGCTCGATGCGGCGGCCAACAACGACAAGGCGACCGGGGAGGGCTGGCGCAAGCGCGGCGCGGCCTTCTTTCAGGGTGAGTCATGCGACACTGCGAGCGGACCTAGCAAACAGTCGGAAGGCACTCTCCCGCTCGACGGCGGCGCGGCATCGGCTTGAGGCAGCAATGGCACGAACCGACATGCGCGAATGGCAAATCAAGCGACGCGAGCGCACCCGGCAACTGATCGAGTTGGGCGGCTTGGTAGCGAAGGCCGATCTGGTCGAACTGACCGACGATGATCGCGCCGCGCTTTACGGCGCATTCCTCACGGTTGCCGCCAAGCTGCGCGGTGCCGAAGGTGCGCAGGCACTGGTGCTGTTCCGTCGCAAGGGGAAGCGGGCGTTCGAGGCGGAGCGGTAGGTTTAAGCAAATCGAGGGAAGCCCGTGGAAGTCGCTTGATATTTACGTTGCTTGCGCATGTCGGTCCTGCAATCCGATAACTGGAGATTCGGACCCATTCGTCGTTTCCGCAACAGCTACCGCAATTTAAGGCTCTTACACTTGTCCGCCCCTTATTCGCGTTGTGTCATTCGCATGCGCGTTAGAGCCCAGCACTGCAACCCGAGGGGACTCTGATGCTCAAGACAATCCTGAAGCACACCGCGAGACTCGAGACCCAGCGGGTGACCGGCCACTTGGGCTGGTTGCGGGGTGCAGTTGGCGCAGGAATCGGGATTGCACTCTCGGGCTGGGTTGGCGTGTTGTTCTTCGGTACGCCGCAAGGTCTTTATCCGGTCCTCATCGCACCGCTAGGAGCATCGGCGGTCCTGGTTTTTGCGATACCCGCTAGCCCACTTGCCCAGCCGTGGCCGGTAATCGGTGGAGACCTGCTTTCCGCGATGGTTGGGCTGGCAGCAGGAATGCTCCTTGGGAATCCGGTCTTCAGCGCCGCAGCCGGTGTTTGCACTGCAATTGCTGTGATGACGATTGCGCGATGTCTGCATCCGCCAGGCGGTGCTTGTGCACTACTGTGTTCGCTGGGTGCGACGGGTGCGGAGGCTTGGGATTTCAACTATATGTTACCAATCGCGGCGAACGTCTTGATTCTCGTGCTGGTAGGTTGGCTATACAACAACTTCACTGGGCATCGTTGGCCCCATGTTCAGTATCCAGTGCCGCGGCGGACCATGCCTTTCCCCCATCCGGGAACCTACCGCCGTTCGGATATTGAGGAAGTGCTCAGTGATTGGGACGAAGTTTTGGATATTGATATCGACGATCTGGATGCGGTGTTCCGCGCGGTCGAGCGGAAGGCGGCAAAGCGCAAGATGTCGGAAAAGGCCAATTAGTTCACAATTGTCAGCGGGTCTGAGCTAGCAACCGTTCCCTGATACTGCTCGGCTTGCGAGTGATATCGGCGAGAGAAAAGCGATCAAGGTGCGACAGGAAGGCTTCCAGCGCACCGCCCAAAGCTGGCTTCAGGCCGCAAACACCGTCTATCGTGCAAGCGGTTCCGCCACTCATGCAGGCGACGAACCCGTCGAGGCGCTCGAACTCCCGAACGACAGAGCCGACATTGATATTCGCCGGATCGCGGGCCAACTGCATTCCGCCGCTGCGCCCGCGTATCGTCTTCACCAGCCCGCTGGCGTTCAGCTGCTGTGCCACCTTGGCCAGGTGATTGCGGGAAATGCCGTAATGCTCCGCCATCCAGTCGACCGAGAGAACCTCTTCCGTCGATGCCAGGGCCATCAGCACGCGCAGGGCATAATCTGTTTTCAGGCTGAGCTGCATAAATCAGGTATATTGAATATTGATTTTACCTTCAAGCGGGTTAAATAGGTATCGAAAATACCACTATATGAGTCGTCACAATGTCCCCATCCGTTGCAGCTGGCAGTGCCCGCGACCACGCTTTGAAGGCGCGGCAGGCCAAGCGCGCCACTGCTGAAGAAATCGGTATCGATGCGCGCTTCATCTCGGACATGGTGGAGCGATTTTATGCCAGCATCCGTGCGGACGAACTGCTCGGCCCGATCTTTGCAGAGCGGGTGGCTGACTGGCCGACCCATCTTGAGCGGATGAAGCAATTCTGGCGCTCAGTACTGCACAACAGCGGCGAATTCTCCGGCAATCCCATGGTCAAGCACATCGCTATCCCCGGTTTGCAGGAGGCGCATTTTAGCCAATGGCTGGAGCTGTTCTACGCCAATTTGCGCGCCATGGACGCCAGTCCGCAGGCGGCCAGCCTGGTTGGCGGGCGCGCCCGCATGATTGCCGAAAGCCTGCTTACCGGAATCGCCATCAATCGCGAAGGCGTTGGTGGAGCCAACCAGGGAAGGAACCTGCCCCATGTTTGAGAATCCCCAGGATCGCAGTGAATTCACAACTGTCGAAGTCGCTTCAAGTCTGCTGTCCGAGATTGAAGTTGTGCCGCAAGAGCATGAGGTTGCCCAGCCCGAAGCTCGCGGTTTCGAGCTGCCCGGCAGAATCTGGCTGGGAATGATCTCCTGCTATGCGCTTTTTCTCGCCAGTATGCTCGCAGCGCTGGGTTCGAGTGGTAAGGCCATACTCTCGATTTCCGTCTCCATTGTCTATGTGGTGATATTCTTTGCCGTGGCGCGCACTGTCGTGGCGCAGAACCCCAGCAAGGGCGCATCCCCGCTTGATCGCAATGGTCTCCTGATGACGCATTTCGGACCGATGGATCGAAAGGCAGTTTACGGCCAAATTCTTGTTGTCCCGATGGCGATCGCCTTTTTTGGCATGGTGGCTTCGCTGATCATTGTGCTGGCGGGCAATCCGGCATGAATCAATCGGTATCACTCTGATTTGCGAGCCGACGGGGTAAAGTTCGAAATTCGTACTCTCCGCCAACTCCGGCTATGCTTGCGTCCGGCTAACGGTTCTGGATCACTGGCAAAGCGTATGACGGACCAAGACGACGACGATACTCCGCAATTCGCATCCTCGCCGTGCATGTTGCACGAACTGGGCGCGGATTTCGCTGCGGAGCCCGCCGAAATGGCTGGTGAACTGACATCGGCAATGCGCGCATGGCGCAAAGTGGAGCGCGAGCGCTTGATCGGCAAGCGTCTCGAACTCGAAACGTCACGACGCGCGACGATGGACGCAAGGATCGCGGCGCGAATTGAAACATGTGTCGGCGATGTAGAGGGACTGGTTGTCAGCGCCTATTGGCCATTTCGCAACGAGCCGGACCTGAAGCCCTTGCTGAAGGGTTTCGCGGCAAAGGGGGCTCGTACTGCTCTGCCTGTGGTAGTTGCCAAACACCAGCCGCTGGCGTTTCGCGAATGGAAATCAGGCGACAAGCTGGCAAGAGGGGTTTGGAACATCCCCTATCCTGCAGAAGGTGCCGACGTGGTGCCGGATATCGTGATTGCGCCGGTCGTAGGCTTCGATCGACATTGTTTCCGGCTTGGTTATGGTGGCGGATTCTTCGACCGGACGCTGGCCGCCTTGCCGCAAATGCCGAGGCGGATCGGGGTAGGTTATCCCTTTCAGCTGCTGCCTGCTTTCCGTCGCCATATTCACGATATCCCGATGGACATGGTTGTTACGCCCGAAGCCGTTCACACCCCCACTGTCCGATGAGCATACGGATCAATCAGAGGTTGGGCGCTTGGTAGAGATTGGCCGAGAGCAGAGTGGCCAGGCTGAAGACAGGTCTCGCTCTTGGTATCCGTTCGGGCGCTATTCCTTTGGTCTGGCAAGAAACCGATCCAGGCCATCGCTCTCATTCACGATGTCTGCCAGGGTATAACTGTCGAGCACCGCAACAAAGGCATTGATCGCTTCCTGCATCGGGCGAGGAAGGTGGCAGGCAGGCGCTATGAGGCAACCGACGCAATCGAGCAGACGCATATCCGGCTCGGTGTGTCGGACCACCTCGCCAAGACCGATCTGGGTGGCTGGCCGTGCCAGCAGCACCCCCCCGCTGCGTCCACGGATACTCTCTAGGTATCCGGCTTTCACCAGGTCATGAACGACCTTTACGAGGTGGTTCTGGGAGATATTGAAAGTGCGGGCGATCTCCGCAATCGGCACCGCACGCCCATCGTTTACTGCCACATGGAACAGCACGCGGAAGGCATAATCGGTGTAGCGGGTCAGCCGCATGGCACAGGTTTCCTGATCGTGATCATATCAAGATAATGCTGCTTGCCAGCCGAGCAAACTCTTAATATATGTATTAGAAATACATTATTTGGAGTCGGTCATGGCGACGCTTCCGGCAACGGCAGGTCTCGAAGGTGCAATACCCGCTTTGCTTGCGCGCCCTGTTGCGCGGAAAGTCACTGAAAACGTGAACCATTCCTTGTTCATTCCTGCTCCAGGAAAGCAGGAAATCGCGTGATGCCAGCGCAACCATACAAGGCTACGCCGGGTTTCGATGAGCAGTCCCTGCCCGACGCAATTCGTAACGCCCATAACACGAAGGACGGCGTCTGGGGCTTGCTGGTCGTGCTGGAAGGATCGGTCGACCTCGTCTTTCATGAGCCCGCCCGTACGGTTCACGTCACGCCGCAAAACCCCGCTGTTATCGCGCCGCAAGCCGTCCATCATGTCGAACTGACGGGGCCGATGAAGATGAAGGTCGAGTTCTATCGCGAACCTCCATTGGGCGACGGCGCGTGACTGATTTTCCTTTGGCCCACGCCATTCATGTTCTGGCTGTCCTGATGTGGATCGGCGGGGTGGGCTTCGTCACTCTGGTGTTGCTGCCCGCCATGCACGGATTGCCAGAAGGTGAAAGACTGGGGGCGTTCCATCGTTTCGAAGGAAGCTTCGCGCCGCAGGCTCGCCTGTGGGTGCTGCTGGCAGGGGCGAGCGGCTTCTGGATGGTATGGCGGACCGACATGTGGAGCCGGCTTGCCGATCCGCATTTCTGGTGGATGCATGCCATGATCTGCGTCTGGGCCATCTTCTTCGTGATGCTCTTCATCATCGAGCCGCTCTTCCTGCACCGACGCATGGCGCGATCACCAACGCCAGGGCGAGACTTTAGGCGAATGATTACCATGCACCGCGTCCTGCTCTCACTCAGCCTGATCACGGTGTTTGGCGCGGCTGCGGGCAGCCACGGGCTTTACTGACTTTCGACACACAAAGGGGGGACTCCATGTCCACGACTAAACGACTTTGGCTGGGGCTGGCAGCGATCGTAATCGCCAGCTTCGGCGTGATGCTGTGGCTCGGTTCCGACCTGATGCGGACCGCGCCGCCTGTGCCGGAACGTGTCGTTACCCAATCAGGGCAAGTCGTGTTTACGCGCGACGACATCGAAACCGGCCAGAGGGTCTATCAATCCATGGGCGGGCAACAGCTGGGAAGCATCTGGGGGCATGGCGCTCTCGTGGCGCCCGACTGGTCGGCTGACTGGCTTCATCGCGAGGCCGAAGCACGGCTTGATGCAGCAGCGGCAGCCCAGGGCGCGACGGACTTTGCCGCCCTGGAGCCGCATGAGCAGGCAGCTCTGCAAGCGCGGATCGAGCCATCGTTGCGCGAAAACGGCTATAATGCACAAACCGGTGACCTGACCATCAGTGATGATCGGGCGACTGCGATTGCCCTGGTTTCGCGGCATTACGACAGCCTGTTTTCCGCTGACCCGGCAACGCATGATCTACGTGTCAGCTATGCGATGAAGGAGGACACGCTTCCCGATTCAGAAAGCCGGGAGAAGCTGAACGCCTTCTTCTTCTGGAGCGCATGGGCTACCGCTGCCGAGCGGCCTGGGGCGGAGGTCAGTTATACCAACAACTGGCCTTCCGAACCGCTGGTCGGAAACACGCCTACGCCGGGCACATTCATGTGGTCGATGTTTTCGATTCTGTTCCTGATCGCCGGGATCGCCTTGCTGGGCTGGCACTATGCCGCATGGACGGGCAAGGACGAGCCCTTAACGCCGCCTGAGCGTGACCCGCTAAAGGGTATCGTGCTGACACCTTCGATGAAAGCCAGTGCCAAATATTTCTGGGTGGTTATCGCCCTGATGCTGGTCCAGATCGCACTGGGCGCGACGACGGCGCACTATCAGGTTGAAGGACAGGATCTTTATGGCTTCGATCTGTCGCAATACCTGCCCTATGCCCTGACGCGAAGCTGGCATACCCAGCTTGCCATACTGTGGATTGCCACCGCGTGGTTGGGCACAGGGCTCTACATTGCCCCGGCCATTTCCGGTCATGAACCAAAATTCCAAAGGGCGGGCGTGAACTTCCTGTTCATCTGCCTGCTGATCATCGTGGTCGGCGCATTTACCGGACAATGGTTTGCTGTGATGCAGAAAATGGGCCTGGCGAGCAATTTCTGGTTTGGCCACCAGGGCTGGGAATATGTCGATATCGGGCGCTTCTGGCAGGCGTTCCTGTTTGTCGGTCTGATCGTCTGGCTATTACTGGTCGGTCGCGCTCTATGGCCAGCAATCCAGCGCAAGGACGATATGTCATCCATCGTCTTCCTGCTGTTTCTGTCAACAATCGCGATCGGCCTGTTTTACGGGGCGGGCCTGATGTACGGATCGAACAGCCATTTGTCGGAGATAGAGTACTGGCGCTGGTGGGTGGTCCATCTGTGGGTGGAAGGCTTCTTTGAAGTCTTTGCGGTTGCCGTCATCAGCTTCCTCTTCGTCAAGCTAGGGCTGGTGCGCGGGCGCACGGCCACGATCAACGTGTTATTCGCAACCGTGGTGTTCCTTTCGGGCGGCATCCTCGGCATGTTTCACCATCTGTATTTCGTCGGCACGACGATGGCCGGTGTGGCGATTGGCGCATGTTTCTCGGCTTTGGAGGTCGTACCGCTGGCGCTGATCGGGCTGGAGGCGATGGAGACGTGGCAGCACAGCCGCGCCACGCCGTGGATGCAGCGCTACAAATGGCCGATCATGTTCTTCCTCGCCGTCAGCTTCTGGAATCTCGTGGGTGCGGGCCTGTTCGGCTTCCTCATCAATACACCGATCGCGCTCTATTACATGCAAGGGCTGAACCTGACGGCGCTGCACGGACATACCGCCCTGTTCGGTGTCTACGGAATGCTGGGTATCGGACTGATGCTGTTCTGTCTGCGCGGCTTGCGTGACGATGTGCAATGGAATCACGGCTGGCTGCGCGGCAGCTTCTGGTGCTTCAATATCGGCCTCGCGTTAATGGCGCTGCTCACGCTACTGCCGATGGGCGTGCTGCAATTGCAGGCGGTGCTGGAGCATGGCTATGCCTATGCCCGTTCGGCGGAATTCATGGGGCAACCGATGATCCACCTGCTGGTCTGGATGCGGATGCCGGGGGACCTGATCTTCGCTGCCGGGGCGCTGTTGCTGGCTGCCTTTGTTGCCTTGCAATGGATCAGGCCACGGCGCGATACCACCGATCAGGCGGCGTTGGCGGACGCGGTTCCGGCTGAATAGGGATGGAGGCCGGGCGGGATGAGGAGCCGTCCGGTCTTCAGCCAGCGTGCCATTATGATAGAATTCTATCCGCAGATTCACTCCGTACACATCTGGGCCATCACCATGAGCGGACTGTGCATGGCGATCCGCGGGCTTGGATTGATCTGCGGGATGCACTGGCCCTGCAGTGTGCTTGCCTGGAGCATAGGTCTGGCGATTGACGGGACCGTCTTGACGGTTGCAGCAATGTTGTTCAGCATTCTGCCAGCGGCTCTTTTTGCCAATCACTGGCTTTGGGTAAAACTGATCTTCGTCGTGATCTATTTTGCCGCCGGCTACTGGCTTCTGCTTTCAGAACAGACCCGTATGCGGCAGGTTCTGCTGCTGGCCACGGCGATGGCAGCTTACGCGCTTGCCTATGGTGTGGCGCGCGCGCACGATCCATCAGGATGGCTGACCATCTGGGGGATATGATGCACATGCTCCGCATAAAGCGCATTTACGCAGCGCCGTCGCCGGATGACGGCCAGCGCGTCCTTGTCGATCGCCTGTGGCCGCGCGGGGCTAGCAAAGAACGCGCCGACCTCACCGAATGGTACAAGGACATCGCGCCGAGCACCGGGCTGCGCGAATGGTTCGGCCACGACCCGGCGAACTGGCAGGAGTTCCAGGTCCGTTACGCACAAGAACTCGATGCGAACCCGGATGCCGTTGCGCATTTGTGCGCGCTTAGGTCGAAAGGCGATCTGACGCTGCTTTACGCGGCTCATAACCCGGTCATCAATCACGCTGGTGTGCTGCTGGATTATCTGCAAGCCCATTGCCGTTGAACTGCGGTGTCAGTCCACCATTAGCAGGCAGGCCGAAGTTGGGAATGATGGAGATTTCGGTGATTTCCCTCATACCCTGCGATTTGGCGAATTCAATTCCGTAGCCAGCAGGGCGACGAGTTCGGCGGCTGGCATGCTACGAGACAACGGTGCGCCTTGTCCGGCCCACTGGGCCGCGTAGCCGGTCTCACCCGCCGCCTTTGCCGCCGCGATCAGTGCCTTTCCTGCGTCATAGGTCATGGGATAGCCGGGATGCGGCAAACCTACAGTTTCACCCCATTGCGTAAAGCGGTTGGGCAGGCCGCGTGCGGGGCGCCCGGAAATTGCGGAAGTCATAACCGTGTTCATCGCGGAAGGACCGGCCAGCGCCTCACGATAGGCGGAATCGGCACTACTCTCCGGGCAGGAAACAAAGGCGGTGCCCAGCTGAGCCGCGACGGCACCAAGATCAAGCGCGGCGCGGATGCCCTGGCCATCCATGATTCCCCCGGCAGCGATGACGGGCAAACCGCATCGCTGCACCAGCAAGCGGGTCAGCGCCATGGTGCCAAGCCGACCGTCAGGCGCATCCGGATCGAAGACTCCGCGATGGCCGCCCGCTTCCCATCCCTGCGCCACGACAGCATCGATTCCCGCTTTAGTCGCGGCCGCCGCCTCGGCGAGATTTGTTGCAGTTGCCAGCAACACACAGCCGACATCTTTGAGCGCGCTGATCCGCGCGGTATCGGGCAGGCCAAAGTGAAAGCTGACAACGGCCGGTGCAGTTTCGATCAACAGCGCCAGCATCTCGTCGTCTTCGATGAAGCTCTTGTAAATCGGACGAAGCGCTTGTGGAGGCTCCGCTCCATATTTGTCGAATAGCGGCGCCATCGCTGCAAGCCACGCCCTTTCGCGGTCGATATCCGTCTGCATCGGCTGATGGACAAAGACATTGACGTTAAATGGCTTGCCACAGAGATTTCGCACGCCTGTGATCATCTTCCGTGCGCCAGCTGCATCTGTGGCGGCAACACCTATCGAACCGAGCGCGCCCGCATTGCTGACCGCCGCGGCCAGTTCCGGTGTGGACACCCCCGCCATCGGAGCCTGTATAATCGGGAGCGAAACACCCAGTTTGTCCAGAAACGCCATGCGTTTACTGTAGCATGGCGAACGGCATTTGCTAGTTGGTGCGACATGAAGGCAGAGACCGACGTTGCCGTCTTTACATGAAGCAGCGGCAGCTAGCTTCCGTGAAGTGGAGTCCGATTCGCGCGATATCCGGCAACTATGGCGCGGAAATCCGTCGCTGCCGTCGCAAATTCGCGCGCGTCAGCCACAAAATCGGGCCGAACGAAAAAGTTCTCAAAACCAAAGGCAACGGAGCGGTCTGTCCGTAAAGGTCTCGGACCGTCCGTAGGCGGTTAAAATCACGAAAATCGTTGAAGAATTGCCCGAATTCCAACTGAACATGGTCCTTGCGCCTTTCCGAAAAGTTCTCATTATGTTCCGAAGAGGGGCTGCCAGTGTCAAAGTGAGAATGCCCCATGTCGAATACCGAACGCATCATCCGCCTCAAGACCATCCTCGACCGCACCGGTCTTTCCCGCTCCACCATCTATCGCAAGATCGCCGAGGGCACATTCCCGTCACAGGTCAAGATCAGCATCCACGGCGCGGGCTGGCATGAGTCAGCAATCAATCGCTGGATCGCCGATCCCGCTCGCTATCGTGAAGAGGAACCGGCGGAATGAGCGGCCATCAACCACTCGAGCCGATCTGCGTCAGGGTCAATGACGCTGCCCGAATGATAGGCGTTGGGCGCACGAAGCTCTATGAGCTGATCGCGACTGGCGAAGTCGAAGCGGTGAAGATCGGCACGGCAACGCGCGTTACCACTGCCAGCTTGCATGAATTGGTCAGAAGCAGCAGCGGCTAGGGTACGTGATAAGCCGCAAATTCTCTTGCATTATTCGGATGACTTGCGAGCTTGCGCGATCGGACCCTAATGGACCTGCCAGTGTCAGCATTCGATTGGATAAGGAATCGCCTCGGAAAGCATGAGGCTCGTGAAGGTGACGGGTCATCTGCCGCTGACGATCAATCCCGCCCATCAAAATGCAGCACCCAAAAGCCTTATTCTATTGAGCACGCTTGGCGAGAACATCTTGCGCCTGTCATTCGAGAATACGGCTTCAAAGGGTCGGGACGAAATTTCCGGTTGGTGAAAGATGGGTTCGCCTTGGCCGTTAATCTTCAGGGGTCGAGATATGGCGGAAAGTTCACCGTCAATCTCGGTGTCCAACCTCTTGCCATTCCGAATGTCATCGGAGGGGAGGTTGATCCTAAAAAGTTCAAGGAAATCGAATGCGCCTTTCGCGAACGTTTGAGCGCCGATGACCTCGATACATGGTGGAGTTACACAAATGACGTCGCGGCAATAAATGATGCTGCGACTGGCGCGGCGACCCTATTCCGCAACAACGCGATGTCACAGTTCAGCAATCGAATGGCCTTTGCGCTTTCTGTTAAACCAGAAGAGGTTGGGCGCGGAGCGCCTGGCACATTTGTTTCGCTTGCGCTGCTGCGAGAAGCTCAAGGCGATTTGAGCCAAGCGAGAGCGTTTGCGCAGAAGGCAAAGGAAATAGCGACACCAAGTTGGGTAACCCCGACTTCTCTGCGCCACCTGCTCAATGGCCAGAGCGACTAACTATCTGAGTTGTTTGTTTTCGTGTCAGCGAGCGATCAACTGCGGCTGATGTATGGTGCGGGGTTTGACCACATCACATGGTCACCAGCGTGGAGTCCAAGAACTCCGCCCAAATTGCCATCAGATCGCGGCGCTTGTCGAAGAAGTCGGTGCGACGATAGGCGGCTTCGACCTGGTTGCTCAGCTTGTGCGCCAAGGCCTTGTCCGCCACTTCCTTCGGAAAGTTTGTCTTCTCTGCCGCCCAATCAGTAAAGGCGGAGCGGAAGCCGTGGACGGTCGCGCCCTTGATCCCGGCATCGCGTAGCAGCTTGGTCATTGTCATGTCGCTGATGGGCTTCTCGCCATTGTTCGAGAAAACGAGGCCATCGTGGCTCGTGCGCAGTTTCCAGCGTCGCCGCAGAATGGAAACTGCCGCTTGGGAGAGCGGCACCACATGCGTTTCCTTTGCCTTCATCCGCTCGCCGGGGATGGTCCATATCGCCTTGTCCAAGTCGATCTCGGTCCAGACAGCCTTGCGCGTCTCGCTCGACCGCACGGCGTTGTAGATCGTAAAACGCAGGGCATCGCGGCCCGTGGTGGGTGATGCGGTCGCCAGCTCCTTCATGAACGCCGGAATGTCCGCATAAGGCATGGCCTTGAAGTGTTCGACCTTGTCGGTCTGGCGCGGCAATCCCTTGCGGACTGAGCGCAGCGCGGCCTCTTCTTCCCGCCACCCCCTGATATGCGCGAAGTCGAGCACGGCACCGATGCGCTGCAAGATCTTGCGAGCAGTGTCGGGGATTTCGAGCCAGATGGGCGTGAGCACCTCGACGACATGGGTGCTGTCCACCTGATCGACGGGCTTCCTGCCGATCAGCGGGAAAACGTGGTTCTCCATGCTGGAAATCCAGTTGCGGTAGTTCTGGTTCTTCCAGCCGTCCCTCAACGCCTCGTAGCATGCGCGCGCTGCGGTTTCGAAGCTGGGCACCACCTTGCGCGACTTCCGTCGCTCGGCAACCGGATCGATCCCGGCGCGAACCTGGCGACGCAGGGCCGCCGCTGCGTCCCGCGCTTCGGTCAGCGTCACATCGAGCGCCGATCCCAATCCATAGTCGCGCCGCCTGCCGTTGTGCTGCATCCGCAAGACCCAGCTACGCGAACCGCTTTCCTTTACGAAAAGGCACAGGCCACGGCCATCAACGTAGCGACCGGGCTTGGCGTTCTTCACCTTCAATGCTGTCAGTGCCATAGGTTATACACACCATAAAATTGTTCCAACATTCGACCCCACATGGGACACGAAATGCAGGCAAACGGGGGCGATCAACCGTGAACAGGGTAGAAGACAAATCCCTGATTTTACAGAGTAGTTAGGGACGTCACGACACTGCCTGCGACAGAAGTTTTAGCATTGTCGGGTGCGCCAGCTTTTCCGCCATTTGATGCGCTGCACAATTTCACCGGGAGAGCCTGTAAGTGAAATATAAGTGCAGAATGGCACTTTTTCACAGATTTTCAGTCAGTTTCGGGCGAACAGTGAAGCAGCGTCCTGCGATCTGCACGCCACCTGTCCGAATCGCTCATTTGCGCAGTCTCCAGCATGCTCATTTGGGCCCGCTACACTGGTCTTACTTGACCCAATTCCGAAATTGGATTTCGGAAGTAGCGAATGGATATCAGTCGGTAATCCCTGCGCGGCCTTCCCGTATGCTGGGTCGATTGCTATCGATTGGGAGCCATGGACCAAGCCCCTCTCGCAGAACTATTGGATATCCTCATTTCCAACTGGGAGGACGAAGTCGTCGAGTTTAAGCGTGCCGGAGAGGGCTTCTCTAGTGGGAAGTTGGGCGAATACGTCTCGGCTTTGGCAAATGAGGCAAACTTGCGTGGAAGGGCCCGAGGCTGGCTCGTTTTTGGGGTGGACAACAAGAGTCGGGCGGTCGTCGGAACCGCCTACAAAGAAGATTTGGAGCGCTTGCAGGCTGACAAGATGCAAGTCCTCAATGGTACAGGTAGCTTCACTTTCCGGGACATTCACGTGCTGCATCATGCTGATGGGCGGGTAATCCTATTCGAGGTCCCAGCTGCACCACGCGGGATGCCTATCGCATGGAATGGGCATTACTACGGTCGTGCAGGTGAAAGTCTCGTAGCGCTTGGCCAGGATAAACTGGATGAAATCAGAGCGCAGACTCTTGCCAATGATTGGACTGCTCAGATTGTTGAAGGGGCAAGCCTCGATGATCTCGATCCCGAGGCACTCGCCCAAGCGCGAGAGCGATTCGCAGCAAAGCATGCTAATCTGGATGTCGCCAGTTGGAGTGATACGGCCCTACTCGACCGAGCGCGCGTAACGATCAATGGCAGGATTACTCGCACAGCCATCCTCCTGCTCGGTAAGGCGGAAGCTGCTTGGCGCCTCAACCCACATCCTGCCGAGATCACTTGGAATCTTACTGGAGAAGAGCGTGCCTACGAGCATTTCGGGCCCCCTTTCCTGCTCGCTACATCGCGCCTTTTTGCCAGAATCCGCAACATTCAGGTTCGGTTGTTGCCTGAAAACGAGCTTCTCGCTCACGAGGTGGCGAAGTACGACCAGAAGGTCGTTCTTGAGGCATTGCACAATTGCATTGCCCATCAAGATTATGCGCGAAACGCGCGCGTCGTGGTGACTGAGCATCCAGACCGACTTGTGTTCGAGAACATGGGCAACTTCTACGAGGGCAGACCCGAAGACTATGTCTCAGGGGACAAACGTCCACCTCGTTATCGCAATCCGTTCTTAGCTCAAGCGATGACCGAGCTGAACATGATCGACCACATGGGATACGGGATCCACGACATTTATCAGCGTCAACGTAAGCGCTTTTTCCCCCTCCCGGATTTCGACTTGCAAATCGACGATATGGTTCGCTTGACGATTCATGGGCGGGTTGTCGATCCTGCATACAGCCGTCTTCTGATGCAGCGGACCGGACTTGATCTGGTCGATGTTCTGGCTTTGGATCGGGTACAAAAAGGCCTTCCGATCACTGATGACGCGATCAAGCATTTGCGCCGCAGCAAACTGATTGAAGGCCGCAAGCCAAACTTTCATGTATCTGCTCAGGTGGCAGCTGCGACATCCACGATGGCTGATTATGTCCGAACACGTGCGCAAGATGATGAATTCTACGCCAAGCTGCTTGCGGACTATCTTGCAGGTGCGGGAACGGCGTCCAGACAGGATATCAATCAGCTTCTTCTCGACAAGCTGAGCGACGCTTTGACCACCGAGCAGAAGCTGAAAAAGGTCGCCAACTTGCTGACTAAACTTAGGCGGCAAGGGGTGATCGTGAACACCGGTCCACGCGCTGCGCCACAATGGAAACTTGCGGATTAAATGCAGAAAGATTTCACCGGTTTAGCAGAAAGAAAATGGAGCAAGAAACTGATATCTCGCCATTTTATCCTTTCTGCAACCGGCAAAAAGTGCCGAAAATCTGCGATCTGCAGAAAGGAAACGCAGATGGACGCCGCATTCTACCCTACAGAAGTGGCAGCGTAGCGAGCATGAGGTAGATCAGGTTTCTTTCCGCGCGCTTCTGAGAAAAATCTTTCAGTCCCGGACTGTCCATAGCGATCCAACATCGTCCACCCGCCAATGCGGAACGGCGTTTGTTCTATTTTTGTTCTTTCCTACATCATTGCGATTCGCATAGCATTGCTCGCGTCACCGAAGCTTGGTGGCGCTGAGTTGAACGTCTTATCGCACGGTTCGCAACGGCAATTTGAAGGACAACCCATCGTCGTGGGGGAACACGGCTTCGCTGACAGAACCTTGAAGCAAAGGAATCTGTCGTGCCGAATACTGAACTACTCACCTGCCATGAGGTCATGCGCCTGACTGGCATTCGCAGCCGGACAACGATCTGGCGACGCATCCGCCGAGGTGCCTTTCCTCATCCCATCGACATTGGCGGCGGACGTATCCGCTGGCGTTCCACTGACATCGAGGAGTGGATCGAGGCCCTCCCCCTGCGCAGCTATTGACCCCCAAGGCGGGCAATGGCCCGCAGAAAGCATCTCCCCCATGTCCATCCTTTCCCTGATCAACGCAGCCCTGAAGAAGCATGGCTGGCTGATCGCCAGCCTTCCTAGCGACGACGAAGAACGTGCGGCCCAGCTTGTCCAATTGCTCGTTGAAGACAATGCCGATGGGCGCGCCCGTCGCCACACATTGCATCCCTGGCTCTGGTACGAACGCCCCGTCCGCGAGCGGTTTGAGGGGCAAGATTGTTGCCTCACTGTCGAGGGCCCGGTCTACAGGAGCCGGGACGGAACCGGATATCCGCTTGGCAGCCAGCTTCGCACCGAATTCGGGTGGCTGGACCTCACGCCAGAAGAAACCAACCAGCTCGCAGATGAGGTTCGGTCTGCGATCGACCTGGCCCTGCTTCGCTGGTTCACACGCCCCGATATGGCGGATCGCCAGTTGCCTTCTCGCCAGTCCCGCGAACGGTATTTCGACGACGATGTCGCCCGCAATCTGATCCTGTCTGCGACGCCTCCAACGGCAAGCATGGAGCAAGACGCCCATGCCAATTGACCGGAGAAAGACTGGAGAGAGGAAGGGCCACGATACTGCGTATCGGACCCGCAATTTCCATACACACCCCACGCACGTGTGCATCGAGGACTTCTGCGGGTTTGAAGGGATGCGGATAGCATCGCGTTCAGGCCATTTGCCCAAGACCCGTGCAATTCCGCCATTCTTTGCGATGGCGGATAGCATCTCCACCGGAGCAGACCGATGAGCGCGCGGGCGCAGACGGTGCGTCTCAGTCCGTCGCAATACCGGGTGCTGGCTGACTTCGCAAAGCGTCGCGGTCTTTCGGAATACGCCATGCTGGCGCGGGTAGTGGAAGCAGGTTTTCTCGCCATGCTTCACGGCACCGACAAGGAGATCGATCTTGCCGAACTGGCGCGCGAGATCGGGGCGATATCGACGCGCCTGGCCGAGGCCGAACGGGTGCTCGACCGTACCCTGTTCACCGCCTGTGCGGCCTACGCTTATGCCCGCCATGCGGCGCTGGGCACGAAAAAATCCGACGAGACAATTGCAGCCGAAGCGCGCGCCGCGTTCGAACGCCAGCGCTCGCTTGCCCTGGAGATCGAGCCATGAATTCGAATATCGATTTTGTCACCCGGGCCCATGCCCTGTGGCGCGTACGCATGGCGCAATGGCAGCAACGTTTTCGCTTCTTTTCCACGATCACGCTTGGTGCAGCAGCGACCGGAGCAATCATCGCCCCGCAGTTCTTGCTGCATGGCCCTGCGATAACGACCGCATTGCAGTATGCGTGGGCCAACCTGCTGACCCTGCTCGGTTCCCTTGGGGGCAGCGACATCAAGATGAACATTGCGATGGAAGGCCAGCGCTGGACCGTTTCCGCCGCCTGGTTCGCCTCTGAACCGCTCTTCACCGAGACCTTCTGGCAGGTCGTCAAAGTGATCGCTGGCGGTGCAATCACGGGCTTTACCATAGGGCTGTTAACCGTCTGGTTGCTCCAGCGAACCATGTCCGAACAGGGCAAGGATACGCTCGCCGACCGGGTCATTGGCGGCACCCGCGTGGCGGATGAAGAGGAAGTTGCGGCTCAGACCACTTTGCTCTGTGGCAGGGATGCCCTGCGGATTGGTCCGGTCCCCGTTCCGCGCCGGATCGAGACCCGTCACTTTGCCTTTCTCGGCACCACCGGCAGCGGCAAGACCACTGCCTTGCGCCAGATGCTCGACGGAATCGAAATGCGTGGTGAAGCAGCGCTGGTCTATGACACGTCGGGCGAATTCATCGCGCACTATTACAACCCCGCGCGCGGCGACGTCATTCTCAATCCCTTCGATGCGCGCTGCGCCTTCTGGACTCCATTCGACGAGATATCGCACCCCGCCGATGCCGACCGGATTGCGCGCCAGCTCGTTTCGGAAACGAGCAGTCAGGATGACGATGTCTGGCTGGAAACAAGCCGCATTCTTGTCGCCAACATGATCCGCTCGCTTTGGGCGGAGAAGAACTGCAGCCTCGAAGCCTTGCTCGAAGCCTTGCAGGTCAAGGACAAGGAGCAATTGAAGGAGTGGCTGGGGCACACCTCGTCAGCCCGCACCTTTGCCAATGACGCCGACCGCGCCACCGGCAGCGTGCTCTTCATGCTCGCCAAGGCGGCAAACCTGATCCAGTTTCTCAAGGTCGAAGATGAGGGAGAAGAGCGATTTGCCTTCCGAGACTTCATCGCGAAGCTGGACGAGTGCGAGGGTGCAAAACCCTGGATCTTCGTCCCCCGCAAGGAAGACTATTTCGAAGCGTCCAAGCCGCTCATGGCGTGCTGGCTCGAATGCGCGGCGAGTGCGGTGCTTGGTCTGTCGCCATCGCCAGACCGCCGCATCTGGTTCGTGCTCGACGAGCTGGCCGACCTGCCCCGCGTCGAGAACCTGGCTCGCCTTCTTCCGGAAGGACGCAAGTTCGGTGCTGCGATCGTGCTGACCTTTCAGGCGCTCGGGCAGATGCGCAATCGCTATGGCGCGAACATCGCCGAGGCCATGCTGGCCTGCTGCAACACCAAGCTGTTCCTGCAAACCGTCGATCAGGAAACCCGCAAATGGGCGAGCGAGACAATCGGCCAGTGCGAGGTGGAATTGCGTGTCGCCACCGATACGTTGTCGATTGGGAGTGAGGTGCCGCGCACGACAATCGCCACCCAGCGCCAGTTCCGGCCTGCCGTGCTCGAAAGCGAACTGCGGCTTTCTCCGCATCAGGGCTATCTGCTTCTTCCCGATGGCCTGCCGGTCGCGCGCATTAGTCTCACCGCTGATCATATCACCCGGCGTGGCGAGCCTCGTCAGCCCGGTTACGTGCCAGGCGATCCGGCGGGAACGCTGTGGAGCCGGGTCAGCGAGATTGCCAAGGGTGCCGAGCCCGACGCAAAGCCGGGACCGGTCTGATGGTCGCCTCGGTCTCGGCCCTGTCGAGTGCCGGTCAGGCAGCCAGCTATTACGAAGCTGACGATTACTATGCCGAAGGCGGCATGGCTCCGTCTGATTGGTTTGGCGAAGCGGCGGAGAAGTTGGGTCTGACGGGCGAGGTCGATCGCGACAAGTTTGCCGAGTTGCTTGAAGGCCGCATTGCCGGGCAGCAGCTTGGCACCACCCGCGATGCCAAGGTCGAGCACCGGCCAGGCTGGGATATCACCCTGTCCGCGCCGAAGTCCGTCTCGATCATGGCCGAGGTTGCGGGAGACAAGCGGCTGATCAAGACGCATGGCGCTGCGGTGAAAGTGACGCTTGCCCATGTCGAAAAGCACATGGCTGCAACCCGGATCAGAGCGGGCGGCGAGGTCCGGCGCGAGGCGACAGGCAATCTCGCCATCGCCACCTTCCGCCATGCCACGAGCCGGGCACAGGACCCGCAGCTGCACACCCATGCGGTCGTGATCAACGCCACGCAGGACAAGGATGGCAACTGGCGCAGTCTTGAACCCCGCGCCTTCTACCAGCTGCAAAAGGAAATCGGCGCGATCTACCGGCAAGAACTGGCGCACGGCGTTGCCGCGCTGGGTTACAGGATCGAGGCCGGGAAAGACTCGCTGTTCGAGATCGCAGGGGTTCCGGAGAAGGCCATCGATGCACTGAGCCAGCGCACCGCAGCCATCGATGCCCGGCTTGCCGAGCGGGGTACGAGCCGTGCGGAAGCCAGTGCTGCCGAAAAGCAGATCGCCGCGCTCGATACGCGCGAGGCCAAGACCAGTGCGGATCATCGCACCTGGCGCGCCGACTGGCGGGCGACTGCCGATGCCAACGGGTTCGACAAGGCAGCGCGAGACAGGCTAATCAGTCAAGCGAGAGAGCGGGCCAAGAGCAGCGAAGCAACCGCCAGCCCGGAAATGCTGGCAAGGCAGGCGGTGGCCTGGGCCGCTGCCAAGCTGTCCGAACGCGAGGCGGTGTTTTCGGTCAGCACGCTGGCACGCGAGGCCGGTGACTTTGCTTTCGGTAGAGCCGGGCACCGCGCCATCAGTGCTGCGATTGCCCAGGCCGGAGAGCGCGGCGAGCTTGTCCCGCGCACTTTCCTTGACCGGCGCGGGGCGGAGTTTTCCGGGTTCACGACGCCGCAGGCTATCGCGACCGAGCGCACCATGCTGCGCCTCGAAGAGGCCGGGCGCGGCATGGCGCAGTCACTTTCCAGTCCTTTGGCAGCGGCAAGGACCATCGAGCGAGCAGCACGGCAGTCAGCCCGATCCGGCTATGTCTGGACCGGGGACCAGAAGCGCGCGACCGCAGACCTGCTCACCTCGCGGGACAGCGTCGCTGCCGTCCAGGGCTATGCCGGGACAGCCAAGACCACGACCGTACTGGCAACCTATGCTCGCGAGGCCAAACGGCACGGGTTTGCCGTGACCGCGCTTGCGCCAACTGCATCGGCGGCGACCGTGCTAGGCGAAGCGCTCGGCATACGCGGTGACACTGTGGCGCGGCACTTGCTCGCGCCCGAGGCTAAGACAGCGGGCAAGGAGGCCGTCTGGATCGTCGATGAAGCCTCGATGCTATCGGCTCACGACATGGCGAAACTCTTGAACCGTGCCGACAAAGCCGGAGCCCGGCTCGTTCTTGTCGGCGACGTGAAGCAGCTGGGATCGGTCGGCGCGGGGGCAGCCTTCGCCCAGTTGCAGAAAGCAGGCATGGCGACCGCCAAGCTCGCCGAGGTGGTTCGGCAGACCAATGCCGACACCCGCGAAGCCGTGATGGCCTCAATCGAAGGCCATGCAGGCAAGGCGCTGGCCGCGCTGGAACGTGGTGGCGGCAAGGTGATCGAGGGCGCAACGCCGGATGAGCGCCTTGGGGAGATGGCCCGGCACTATCTGGCCCTGTCTACAGCAGAGCGTGCCCGAACACTGGTGATAGAGCCATCACGCGAGGGCCGCGACAGGCTCACCAGCATGATCCGAGCAAAGCTGACCGCGCGCGGCGAGCTTTCAGCGGAAGCCGTGCGGTTCGATGCTTTGGAGGCGAAAGGTCTTACCCGCGTCGAAGCGCGCGAGGCAGCAAGCTATGCCATTGGCGATAACGTTCGTTTCAACCGCGACTTTGCCGCCAAGGGCGTGCGCCGGGGCGAGAGCTTCGCGATTGCCGCTATCGATCCGGAGCGCGGGCGCATTGCGCTCGAAGGCCGCGACGGACGGACGCTGGACTGGCATCCCCGGCAGTGGGGCGCGAGCAAAGCCGAGGTGTTCGAGCCGAAACCTATGGAGCTGCGGACCGGCGACCGCTTGCAGTTCACCCGCAACGACCGCGAAGCTGGACGGGTCAATGGCCTTGGCGGGGCCGTGACTCGCATCGATTCCGACCGTGGCCTCGCAACGGTGAAGCTCGCCAACGGACGCGAGCAAAAGCTCGATCTCTCCGATCCTCGCGACACCCATTTACGCCACGCCTATGTCCAGACCGCCCACGCCGCCCAGGGCCAGACTGCCGAACGCGTCCTGATCCACGCCGACAGCCGCTCCACCAATCTGGTCGACCAGAAGATGCTCTACGTCGCGCTATCGCGCGCCAAAGCGGAGGCCATGGTTGTCACCGACAATAAGACCCAGCTTGTCCGCGCAATTTACGAGCGCGCTGGCGAGAAGCAGACCGCTATGACCGCGAGCACGCCCGAAGCCGGAAAGTCAAAGGCGATGGGTGCCGGGTTGGGCTGATCAAAAGCCTTGGCGGCGACAGGCCATGGCGTCCTTCGCCCTGCCGTTGGAATGAACTGCTCCTCTTCGACAGGCCGTGCCGGGCGGGATCAACAGCCTGCCCGCTCCATTCGGGCTTACGCCCTCCCGTGTTGCCTGTTCCGCGTAACCGCTGACCCGTCCGGCCAATCCGGCCCGTCCCTTCATCCGCGTTCCCAACGATTGGACAAAGGACTTTCACCATGGCCAGCACCACAACAGCCAGCATCTACGATACGATCACCAACCAGATCATCACAGCCCTTGAACGCGGCACGGATACGTTCTCGCTCCCTTGGCATCGCAGCACCGCACCGCTTTCGCGCCCCGTGAATGCGGCGACCGGGAAAGCCTATCGCGGCGTCAACGTGCTCGCCCTTTGGGCCAGCGCCGAAGCGCAGGACTTCGGGCACGGTCTCTGGGCGACCTATCGCCAGTGGCAGTCACTTGGTGCCCAGGTTCGCAAGGGCGAGAAGGCTTCGCCCATCGTATTCTACAAGGTACTCGACAAGCGCGATGACGATCAGGCCGAGGAAAGAGGCAGCTCGACCCGCATCTTCGCGCAGGCCTCGCACGTGTTTAACGCCAGTCAGGTCGAGGGTTACGCCCTGCCTGAAGTACCGGATGGCGAAGACTTCGACCCTATCCTGCAGGCGGACGCTTTCGTTTCTGCCACCGGTGCCAGCGTGCGCATCCATGGCGACAGCGCCCACTACACCCCTTCTACCGACACGATCACCATGCCAGACCGCGAGCGGTTCTTCGCAACGGCCAGCGGCAGCGCGGCGCAGAACTGGTACGCAACCTTGATGCACGAGCTCATTCATTGGTCTGGCGCTGACCACCGTCTTGCCCGGACCTTCGGCAAGCGGTTCGGTGACGATGCCTATGCCATGGAAGAACTTGTGGCCGAGCTTGGTTCAGCCTTCCTTTGCGGCGACCTTGGCCTTTCCACCAGCCCGCGCCCGGATCACGCCAGCTACCTCGCCAGCTGGCTGAAGGTGCTCAAGGCTGACAACCGGGCGATCTTCACCGCCGCGAGCGCGGCGGCGAAGGCAGCCGAGTGGTTGGAAAGTTGCCTGGAGTGACGACAATCAAAGTAAAATCTTCTCGAGCCTTGCTTTTCGTTTTTGATGATCCGGCATCATGCGATCAAGAAGGTTCCAAAATTCCGCACCGTGGTTGCGGTGCTCAAGATGGCAAAGCTCATGAACAAGAACATAGTCGATGCATTGCCGAGGAGCACGGACGATATGGCGGCTAACGACGAGGTTTCCACGTGACGTCAAGCTTCCCCAGCGATGAGTTAAATCTCGAACGATCAAGCGGGGGAGTGGATGATCCAAAACGGCAAATGGCTCGAACACCTTGTCGAGGCGTTTGCCGATTATCTCTCTGGCCTGTGTGAGATACCAACCGTCTAGTAGCGCTTTGCGTTCTGCTATGCGGTTCGGTCGATGCATTGTTAGGACTATGCGATCGCCCGAAGTTTTGACTGACTGCGCTAATCCAATTTCAGCAGATAGCCGATACTGCCGACCGAGAAAGAGGTGTGTCTCACCCAATTCATATGTGCGTGCGGGCGTTCGGGGCCGCCAGCGTTCAGCGTTCATCTGATGGTAGCTTATCCAACCGCCGCGCTTCGCAACGCGTTCGATCACTTCCTCAATATCGGCAACATTCGGGACCCGGACAATAACATCACCGTGAGGGTTCACGGTGATTGACATTGTCTTGCGTTCGGACCGAACGACCGAAAACGGAATTGACCGCCCGCCCCACGCTGCAACGCCTCTCTCTGTCATTTGGGCAAGCGTTCACGAGCGATAGTCAGAATTTGATCGACCAATCCGTCGATCCTTTCGGGATCGAGTGAAAGCCCAAATTGCTCTGGCGCGGTATCAAAGAAGAAGTCGTCGGCAGCAGCGCGCATTCGGTTCTGTTGATCACGATCATCTTGCCAGCCTACTCGGCGATGCTTCTCGACAATTTCCAGCAGTTTGAGCGCGATGTCAGGGGCATATTCCTCAGCCTCCTGCGACAGTTCGCCGAGCTCTTTTGCGATTACGCCCCAGAACGCGACGGCATGACCATTGCCGCGAAGCGCCTCCGGAACTTCCTTCGATTCCGCACGGGCATGCGCCTGATCTTTTAGCCCACGTGCCTTCTTCAGATATTCCTGTTCGCTGATCCGCTTTTGCCGGAAGCTGTCGATCGTGTCCTGCACCAGTTTGGAGAATGCTTCGTAGAAGGCGGGATCTTCATCCCAGTTTTCAGTGATGGTCCGGCTGATCTGACTGGTTATTTCATCAGCAACGGACGCAGCGCTCCGCCCGCCCGCCATTTGCTCCTCAATGGCTCCTTCATCAAAAATGTTGAATGGATCGACAACGGTATCGACACGGTGCGCAGTGATATGTTCGGCGAGCAGTTTACGGACGCGACCTTCGTATTGTGCCCAATCGATAGTGTCGGCGTAACGGCGGCGCACATCCTGGCGCAGCAGTTCGAAGCGACTGAGGTCAGCCTTCCAACGGTCCAATCGTTCGCGCGGCGCAGATTCGACAAATTGGCGTGATGACAAGGCGACGTTCAGCGTCGAGGCGAACGCCGAAAGTTTGCGATGAAAAAGATCGCGCATCGCCTCATCTGCCAACGCTTGCGCATAGGCTTCCTGATCGTAGCGGTTAGCCACGCCAGCGAAGAGATCGAGCAATTCCGAATGCAGTCCCGGCAGTTTTTCGGCTTCGGTTCGAATTGCGAAAAGTGCGCTATTGATATCGGCATCGTCGAAGCCGATCAGGGCATCGTAGCTCTCGAGAGCTTCGTTAAGCTCGCCCAGTACGCCGCAATAGTCGACAATATAGCCGAAAGGCTTTGGCGGCGCGTCGTCGGCATCGAATACGCGGTTGACGCGGGCAATGGCCTGCAAAAGATCGTGTTCTTTGATCACACGTGTCAGGTACAGAACTGTATTGCGCGGTACGTCGAAGCCAGTCAGCAATTTGCTGACTACGATCAGCAGGTCGGGACTTTCGGGTGAATCAAACTCCGCTACGATCGCTTCGTTGTATTCGTCCTCGGTCTTGTAACGGGCCATCATCTCGGCCCAGAACCGCTTCACCTCTTTCTTCGGTGCGACACCAACCTGATCGTGGCCTTCGCGTTTGTCGGGCGCAGAGATAATCACCTCAGCTGTGACCTGATCGACTTGGCCCTCGTTGAGCGCGTCGAATAACGTCCTGAGCATCACCGCAGATTGCTTGTCCGGTGCGACAACCTGCCCCTTCAGCCCGGTTCCCTTGAAACCTTGCAAATAATGCTGTCGGATATCCCAGGCTATCGCCTTCAGTCGCGCTTCAACTGTCTGGATCACCCCCGGCGCGCTCATTCGCCGTTTGAGTTCAGCTTTCTGTTCCGCCGTCAGGCCGTCACTCGAACGTTCGAACCAGGCATCGAGCGCCGCGGCGTTTAGGGTTTCCGCTACAATGCGACCCTCATAAAGGAGCGGCACAACAGCCTTGTCCTTCACCGCACGCGAGATTGGGTAGGAATCGATAAGCTCGCCGAATTTCAGAAAGGTGTTTCGCGCCTTGTCCTTGAACAGCGGCGTGCCGGTGAAGCCGATATAACAGGCATTCGGCAGCACCCGGCGCATGTCTTCGTGCATCGAATCGTCATTGCCGTATTGGCTGCGATGGCTCTCATCGACGAGAACAAAGATGTCCGAACTGTCGGACGCGAGCGCCCGTTTCCGCACGCCTGAGCGGAACTTGTTGACCAAGGTCGTCACGAGCGGCGCGCCGTCCTCGATCAACTTCATCAGATGCTCGCCGGTGCGCGCCTGAGCGGGTTCGAAGCCTGTGGCAGCGAAGGTCTTCTTGATTTGCCGGTCGAGATCACGCCGGTCGGTAACGATCACAATTCGAGGGCTCGCGTCTTTCAAATGGAACGCCAGCGCACGCGCCAGCATGACCATCGTGAGTGATTTGCCCGAACCCTGCGTGTGCCAGATGACTCCGCCTTTGCGGCGTCCGGCTTCGTCGCGCTGTTCGATGCGCTCGAGAATTCGATAGACGGCTGAGACCTGCTGGTATCGTGCGACCTTCTTCGTGCCCTTGTCAAAGAGGGTGAAGCGTCGGGCCAGATCGAGCAGGCGATTAGGGCGACATAGGCCGACAATCGTCTTGTCTAGCTCAGTCACCCAGCGATGTCCGGCTTCGCGTAGCGCGTTATGGCGACGGGCGTGAGGGGCAAAATCGGAATGGATCGCGGCCATGACGCTTTCGGGCGGCTCAGCGTTGACCAACGCGGCAATATCCGCCTCGCTCATCCCACCGTGCGCCGGTTCATGCCACGCCGACCAGAATTTGGCAGGTGTACCGACAGTGCCATAGCGCGGTTCGGCAGGATTGCCGGCGATCAGCAGTTGGACGGGCACAAAAAGCTGCGGTGCACCTTCGGCCTGGCCTTGGTTGCGGATGGATTGGCTAACGCCCTGTGATGTCTTTTCGCCCGAGCGCTTGAGCTCGATAACCGTCCACGGGATACCGTTGACGAACAGCACGATGTCACAGCGGATTGTATCATTGCGCCCATCGACTGCATATTCGGCGGTCATGTCGAAACTGTTGCGTTGCCACTCGTTTTCGCCCCAGGCGACGAAGCGCAACTGCCGCTCGCGGGTCAGTCCATTGATCGTCTGGGGAACGGCTGTCCCGAGCTGAAGATAGTCGGTAGCCAGTTCATTGGTCCGGAGAAGCCCGTCGAACCGCAGATCGCGCAAACGGGAAAGCCCTTCGTCGATAGCTTGGCTTGTGAAGGGGTGATCCACACCGTCCTGATCGATGCTGTTGATCGACGCCAAAGCTTCCTGAGCGAGCGGGGTTAGTATCACCGAACTACGGTGTCCCTTTCGCATCGCGTCAATTTCCGCGCGAGTGCGGTAGCACCAACCCAAGTTGGCCAGCGTCGTCAGCACCTGAAGCTGGACGCCGCCGCTTTCGGACAGGGCGAATTCGGGGGAATCGGTCATGACATGTCGTTGGGCAGATGGGACGGCATCTTGCCGATAATCAGGCGGCGCCCCTCTTCATCCCAAGCGTAGTACATGCGGAACTGCTCGGAATTCTGGCGCGAGTTTCCGTATTTGAAGTGGTCGTACAGGACCCAGGTGATCGTGCCTTCCCTAACCGAATATTCCGGCTTCTCGCTGGCCTTCTCGCGGCGGGTGAAGCAGCCTTCGTCTTCGACCCCAAGTGCAGCCAGCGCGCTTGTTGCGGCCTCTTTCCGCTCAAGCCCACCTTCAAGCTTGAACGGAATCCAGTGGTCACGAATTGCCAGCAGAGTGTTGGCAATCCTCTCCAGCATGTCGGGATGCCCGTTCTTTCGGCACTCGCGGATGGCCTTGTTGTGAATGAAGATGTGGGGGCCAAGCACTTCGTCGGCCCAGTCCTCCAGATCGTCATAGCTGGCGAGCTCCCGCTCTGCGGGTTTCTCCTCGACGACCGTCGCATGCTGGGCCGAAGAGCGGAGGCGATAGTTTTCCGCTTTGAGGCGACCGATCTCGTCCTGCATACGCTGGACATCCTGTTGAGCGGCCTTCTCGGCTGAGGAGGCAATGCGCTCAAGGCCTGCCGCAACTTCTAGCTGCTCTTTCAGCTCAGCAACTTCGTCCTGCAATGCGGCGACCTGTGCTTCGAGCTTTTCAGTTTCGCTGCCAACCGTTTCCATGGCGACGGTGGCCGAAGCGGCCTTGCGGAGCTGGCCGATGTGCCAGAAGCGCGTCTTACCTTCGTTGTCGTGGAAGCCGAGCGGGAAGATCCGTTCGGCAAGCTGGCCAATGAGATACGTGTTCTCGCCCGAAGGCGGGGGCAGCCACAAAGGATGCTGGTAGGGGTCTTCGTCGTCCTCGACGATACCGGGCATGTAGATGCGAACGCCCCCGTTGAAGGTGGACATGCGCTTGTCCACCAGCCGGGTAAGTTCCCAGCTGGTTTCGGGATGGAGCGAATAGAGGTGGGCTGCGCCGGAAAGCCGACGCCCGAGCGCCTCAAGATTCAATTGCGCTCCGCCCCATTCGTCAGTCGAAACGGCAATGATGGGAAGCCTACGACCAGGCCGATAGATGAGGTTGGCGAGCGTGTCGGCATCGTCGTGTGACATCAGTGCTACGGGACTGTCGCCGATTGCCTCTCCATCGGCTTCGCCGGACAACGTGGCCAACAATTTCGGGACGACATTGGGGCGGCTCGGTCGCAGGTCTGGACTGTTCGCCGGGCGCCGCACCATCAGCTGCGCGCCAAACCGGACCAGGCCCCCAACCGGCTTTTCAACGAACATCTCGGTCGACCAAGTTTCCCCGGCACTGGGTTTCGAGCCCGGTTCGTCGATGCGTGCCGCCCAGATACTGCCAGTGTGATCGTCGAGACGCACGGCGTGGCAAGGGTAAAGGCCCTTTGAGTCGCGCGTATCGAAGCTCGACAGCGCCTTCGCGTCGTTAGGAAGTGCGCCGCCAACTTTGGCTTCCAGCCAGTCGACCGCGAACCTGGCTGACTTTTCGAATGCATCCTTGTCTGTCAGCGAAAAGCTGATGCGGCTGACCGGACGAATCTGCGTTGAGGGCGTTGCAGGCTGCTCGATCAGCGCGCCCAGGGCTTCGGAAAGCTGGCTCATACGGCAACCTCCTCCTTGGTCAGACATCGATGCTTGGGATCGCCCGAGAGCAGCTTTTGCATCAGACCACGCTGCTGTTGGCGCAGAGTATTGGACTTGTCAGTCAGCAGTTCGATTTCTTCGCCGAGTTCGTCGAGCAGGCAAAGCGAAGGCTCAAGCTTTGCCAAGGGGACGTCAAATTCCGCCTCTTCAAGTGCGGATGTATAAAGGTTGCCGATGCTACTGCCCGACAACTGGATATGCAAAAATCGCTTGTATCGCGATGACTGGAATAGGTGTCGCGCGAGCTGTCGCTCTGTGTCTCCCTTTGGGCGAAGAAGTGCCGAAAAGCCGCCAACGGCCAAGGGACGATCCACAGCCTTGATCTCGGCAGCTTTGCCTACCAAGGCTTTGCTTCCATTAGACGTGGCGATCGCAAAGTCGCCGCTCTGCAATCGCTGTTTGTCCGCGACGACCTGGGGGTTTACCCAGACCAGCTTGCCGTCCGACAGCAAACGACCATCCTGAATTTGGGTAGCCCCGCAGATTCCAACTCCCGTCCCCTCAGCGCAAAGATCGCCGTTTGGGTTATAGGTCACACCTCGCACAAACTCGCCAAGCCTTTTGAACCTAACTTTCCGGTAGCCTCTCGACTGAGGCAATTGTGGGAAGGTGGCATCAATCAGCGCCCGCTTGCGGTCTTGTTTCGCTTTTGAGAGCGCGTCGGTTGCTTCGATGGCGCTATCGAAATCGGCCAACATTTCAGCAATCCGCTGCTGTTCTCGCAGCGGAGGAATGTCGATCTGCCAGTTCAACCAGTCGTGCAGCCGGAAGACTAGCTTCTCGACGTGGACGCCCACCCCTGAATGAAAGCAAATCTGCTGGAAATAGGCCGAGTGCGAAAGATAGTGCAGAAAGCGCAGGTCAAGCATCGGCTTGGGATGGAGCACGGTGTATTCGCCTGACACCACGGCACCGTCCAACTCAGGCGGTACGATGCCGCAGCCACCGTGCGCGATCTGGCGGTTGGACAAAATGAAGTCGCCAGAGCGCACTTCGAACTGCTGCTTCACCTTGATCTCATCGCCTCGAAGCGTTCCGCGCGAAACAATCCCGCCCCGGCTGCGCTTTGCGGTCACGAGCTGGTAGGACTTGCTGTCTACCAGCTTCACCGGACGCTCGATCACGTCGAGCAAGTCCTTCATGCGCAAGCGTGACCAACCGGCAGGCAGTTCGCCAAGCTTGGGAATTCCAGCGTTGATGCTGGGTGGATAAGCGCTGCCCCAGACCCCGGCTCCATCGCCGTTTTCAGTTTCGCTTTGCTCAGCCATCGATCCCGAGCTCCGCGAGGTGCAGCTTGATCCGCTTGCGCGTCTCGACCAGTTCCGTCTCCAGACGGTCAATGTCCTTCTGCAGCGCTGCCACGTCGATTTCGGGCTCCGGCTCGTAGGTATCCACGTAGCGCGGAATGTTGAGGTTGAAGCCGTTGGCTTCCATCTCGGCAAAGGTGACGATGCTGGAATACTTGTCTTCGGTGCGGCGTTCCATCACGGTCGAGACGATGTGTTCGACCTGTTTGTCGCCCAAGGCATTCTGGCGCTTGCCCGGTACGAATTCGCGCGAGGCATCGACGAAGACCACGTCCTTGACGTTCGCACGCGCGCCGCCCTCTTCGCGCGCCCGGTCGAACACGAGCAGGCACACGGGAATGCCGGTCGAAGGGAAAAGCTGCGCGGGCAGGCCGACCACCGCGTCGAGCAGATTGCGGCGCACAAGGTCTTCGCGAATGCGCCCTTCCGCCGCGCCGCGAAACAGAACGCCATGCGGGGCAATGCAGACCACCCGCCCTTCGCCCCGCTTGGCGATTGCCAGCATGTGCAGGATGAAGGCGTAATCGCCACGGCTCTTGGGCGGGATCACCGGCTTGAACCGCTTGTAGGGATCGGTTTCGGCGACATCCGCGCCCCATTTGTCCAGGCTCAACGGAGGGTTGGCGACGACACGGTCAAACTGCATTAGCCGGTCGTCTTCAATCAGGGCGGGCGACGTGAGGGTGTTGCACCATTCGATCAGCGCATTGTCCTCGCCATGGAGGAACATGTTCATGCGCGCCAAAGCGTGGGTGGAGCCGTTCACTTCCTGCCCGAACAGCCGGTGGTCATCGGACTGTGCCGCCTCACCCGCACGAATGAGCAGCGCGCCGGAGCCGCAGGCCGGATCGCAGATCCTCATGCCGGGCTTCGGATCGGCCAGGCGGGCGACGATCTCGGAAATCTTGCGCGGGGTATAGTATTCGCCCGCCTTCTTGCCGCCGTCCGATGCGAAGCGGCTGATCAGGTAGATATAGGCTTCGCCGATCGCGTCCTCGCTGACCTTGTCTGGCGTCAGGACCAGTGAAGGCTTGGCAAAATCCTCCAGCAGGAGCTTGAGCAGGCGATTGCGCTCCTTGGTTGCGCCGAGCAGCGTCTCCGAGTTGAAATCGATGGGGCGAAACACGTCCTTGAGCTTCGCTTCGTTCTCAAGTTCGATCTTTTCCAGAGCCTTGTTGATCAGCTCGCCCAGATTGTCAGCAAGGCGCTTGGCGTGGATGGTCTGGAAATCGGTGCCTTCCGGGAGGACGAAGCGAGCGCGCTTCATCTGTCGCTCGACGCGCGGGTCATCGGGGCCGTACCGCTGGGCGAGGTCCTTGCGCTGCCATTCCGCATGGTCCGAAAGGTACTTCCAGAACAGCACGGCAAGGATCAGATCCTTGTAGCGCGTCGCGTCCACCGCCCCACGGAACGTGTCGCATGCTGCCCACACCGCGTTGTTGAGATCGTCCTGATCAAGTTTGGTCGTCATATCTTGCCTCAATTCTTATCAAGGGTGAGCGGGGCGACCTTGCGGCCGCCCCACCTTTCTTCACCCGCGCGGCGGGAACGGATCGTTGCCGTAGCTCTCGCGTTCGGCGATGGTCCCGTCCATGTTGTGGATGAACAGCTCGCCCTTGATCGAGCGGGCGTAGGACCGGCCATAGGCAATGGCCGGGGGCTTCGTCGGCGAACGCGTCAGGACAGTGCTGCTGCCACCTTCCTTGACCTGCCATTCGCCCGGACGGGCGTGCCAGGTGACGTGAACGGTACGAAGCCGGTTGCGGTTCTGAGAGAGAATGTTCATTTAAGGGGTACTTTCTGTGTGAGCGGAAAGAAGGTCTGAGGACGTTTGCGCGTCGTTCAGACCGGTTATGCGCCCGTGCTGGGGATTGCCGTCCTCGGCACGGGCCTTCGCCATCGCACGATGGAGAAGTTCGGAATGGAGGCGTTTGCGGCGCTCCATGATTTCTTGAAGAATCGTCAGCTCCTGCTGCGCTTCGAGCGCAAGTGAACCGATCATGCGCTGCTCAATCATGGGAGGCAGCGGGATTTCCAGGTCGGCAAGGGTAGGGCGATTGAGGCGCACGAAGCCCGTGCCCTGTGCCCCTTGCGCCAGATTCGCCTGAATGTGCGGTTGGTTGATGTAGGCAACGACATAGGCCGGTTCAGCGACATCGCGATCTACGCGGATGACGAACAGTTCGACTGTCGGGTACGCATCGACATGTTGCTCACCCACCATGGCTGCCGAGAGATCGGGCCCGCGACCACGCACCAAGATGTCGTCGATGCGCAGCTGCGAATCGAAGCCCTTGACCGGACTCCCACCTTCGACAGCATCACCGACGATTTGGCCCTCGACGACATTGGCCAGGCGCAGATAGCGAGCCTCATCGCCGTCTGGCGCGGGCGTCGCTCCCATGCTGATGTCAGAGATGTCGCACAATCGCTTCATGAAGATGCCCTTATGCCAGGTCGCGACGTTGCGCAAGTTTTTTGGTGTGAACAACTTCAAACTGTGATTTTAGGAGTGGTGATGGCCTGGGGTGGCTGCCCTGGCGGGCGACCTGCTCTATCCGCTGGCGCGGACCGGGCCTGTAGTCCCGGCCCATACGGGTGACGATCAGGAGCAGTTTGAAGCGGAGCGGGAATTTCTGGTGGACGCGCTCTGTCCCGCGCATTCTGCGCTCCTGAGGGCGCGGCATTCCTGAGCTAACCCGCAGGCACTCTTGCCTCTCTCATTGCCGGAGGCCCGCTGGCGCACTGACTGCGCGCGCAGGACCTCCGTCGGCTTCGCGCCGTTGCAAGGGTGCCGTTCTTGCTGGATCGCGAGGCGATCCTTTGGGATCGCCGTTTTGGGCTTCCTTTTCACTGTATTCGGCCAAGAGTATTGATCGAACATATTGCAATTGCGACGCTGTCGATCCCGCGACTACAAGCACTTAATGAGCGCCCACTACAAGCTGCCGAGGTGAGAGCCGATATGAGCGACATCAAACTTTACCGAATGACTCAGGGCGGCGTTGCCGAGTTGTCCGGCGGAGCGGTTGCTCTGGAGAAGTCGCTGCAGACTTTGTTCGAAGCCAATCTTGAGAGCCTTCTCGGTGTCCGGTTTCTTGCGAGCGAATTCATAACCAATGAGGGTGGCCGGATGGACAGTCTCGGGATCGACGAGAACAACAGCCCGGTGGTGATCGAATACAAGCGTTCGTCGAACGAGAACGTGATCAATCAGGGCCTGTTCTACCTCGACTGGCTGATGGGACACCGCAAGGACTTCGAATGGCTTGTGCTGGAAAAGCTCGGCAAGGACGCGGCCAAAGCCGTTGATTGGTCAGGGCCGCGCCTGATCTGCATTGCCGGGGATTTCGGGAAGTATGACGAGCACGCGGTCAAACAGATGAACCGCAATATTTCGCTCATCCGCTACCGAAAATTTGAAGGCGACCTTTTGCTGTTGGAGCAACTTACCTCGGCTAGCGCGAAGGGGCCGACTTCAGTCGCTGTGCCCGCTGCGCCAACTGGCACCAAGCCAAACTACAAAACCATCGAGGATCAGATGGCGGAGGCTCCCCAGGCCTTGACCGACCTCTACCACCTGATGTCGGACTTCATGCTGGCACTTGGCGACGACGTCGAAACCAAGACGACCGCCTATTATGTGGCCTTCCGACGCATCAAGAACTTCGCCAGCCTTGAGTTCCGCAATCAGGCCAAGAAGTTGCTGGTCTATGTCAAGGTCGATCCTGACTCTGTCGTGCTTGAGCAGGGCTTCACGCGTGACGTGCGCGGTATCGGTCATTTCGGCACTGGCGATCTTGAGATCACGATCCAGAGTTCCGCCGATTTCGAGAAGGCCAAGCCGCTGCTGGAAAAGTCCTACGAAGTTTCCTGATCACGCCATGCCGCAAGCGATGGATTTCCTTCGCGTCGTTTCGGCTTTGTTTTGAGCACCCTTACTGGCCGCACGCGGTCAGCCTTCAATGCCCGGCCCGCGCCGGTTCGCTCCGCTCACCCGTGTTGGACATGAATCCTGCCCTTGGCCGTGCGGCCTTTCTGTTTGGTGCAACGAGCCACCAGACACGAAAGGAAATCATCATGGCACGCAGCAATACCGCACCCTCGCAGGAAACAAATCCGCCAGACTTCCTCGCCTGGCATGTCGCCAACAAGGGCGACAAGGGTTTCTGGACCCGCATCGGAGCCGCGTGGTTCCACCGCGACCGCAAGGGCCTTTCGCTTCAGCTGGAAGTGGTCCCGATCAATGGCCGGATCGTCCTGCGCACGCCGCTGGACGACGAGAAGAAGGAACCGGGCGCTTAGCGCCCGGCCTTCGGGCAAAAGAAGACTCGCCTGGTGCGCATCGTCGAGAGGCGTGGCGGGTTCTGTTGCTACCCTTATACAGGGGCACGCGGATACGGGCAACCTCATCTAATCCGAGCTAATTGCTTGTTAGAAATATCTATGCTAATTTCTAACAGAAAGGAGGCCCGTAATGACTGCGATGGCCGACAGAATCATGAAGCGAGTGCGGGGCAAAGGCCGTGGCTGGGCCTTTACGCCCAAGGACTTCATCGACTTCGGCACGCGCGGCTCTGTCGATATGGCCCTGTCACGCCTCGCGAAATCTGGCCAGATTCGCAGGGTCGGACGCGGCGTCTACGACTATCCCAGGCTGCATGACAAACTGGGCGCGCTCAGCCCCGATGCAGACAGTCTTGCCCGTGCCTTGGCAAGCAAGAGCGGTGACAGGATCGGCCCCGCCGGAGCAACGGCGGCAAACCGCCTCGGCCTGTCCACGCAGGTTCCCGCAAAGTCTGCTTATGCAACCGATGGCGCAACGCGCACGAAAAAGGTGGCAGGGCGCACCGTGGCGCTCAAACATGCGCGCGCGCCTCTGCTCGATAACGCATCCGATCACGCCAACACAGTGCTTCAGGCCATAGCCCATGTCGGCAAGGACGGAATGGATAGCGATGTCATCCATCAATTTGCGGACAGGTTGGACGACGCGGATATGAAGGCCCTGATCAATGCACGCCCCAAGATGACCGGTTGGATGGGCGACGTTGTACTCCGGATCGCGGAGGCCCGTCATGGATGAATTCGCCCGCAGGGAGGCGGCAGACCGCCGCGCCTTCATTCAGGAAGCGGCCAGCAGGCGCGACCTGACGCCGACGATCATCGAGAAGGACTTCTGGGTTTGCTGGACGCTGCGACGGCTCATGAACTGCGAAGAGCTGACCGGCCAACTGATGTTCAAGGGCGGGACTTCGCTCTCCAAAGCCTATGATATCATCCACCGCTTTTCCGAAGACATCGATCTTGTCATCAGCAAGGGCGCGCCGCGCATCAGCGAAGTGAACTCGCCGATGGAAGAAGGGATTAGTGGCAACGAGCGAAAGCGAAGGACCAAGGCGCTCAAGGAGGCAGCCCAGACCTACGTCGCCGAGGACATCATGTCGGCGCTTGCCAGGGAAATCGAAGCAGCCCTGGGGGTCACCGATGGCTGGAGCCTCGAACTCGATCCGGAAGATAATGATCGTCAGACGCTGCTTTTCAACTACCCACAAACAAGAGGCTACGGCCTGAACTACGGCAACGACTATGGCGGTGGTGCCGACGGAGGCTACATCAGGCCGCGCATCAAACTCGAATTCGGCGCGCGCGGCGACACAGAACCGTCAGAACTGAAAGCTATCACACCCTACCTCGCCGCCGAGTTTCCTGATGAATTGCCGGACGCGACCGTCGAAATTCCGACTTTGGCCGCGACCCGCACATTCTGGGAGAAGGTGACGATCCTTCACATGCTGCATCACAGCGGCAAGCTTCGCGACGGAATGTCACGCCACTATTACGACACCTTCATGCTGGCGCATGCCGGTATCGATGGCGAAGCTCTGGCGCAGCCAAACCTGCTGGCCGAAGTCGTGCACAACAAGAGCCTGATGTTTGCAGACAAGTCGGCGTCCTATGAGACCGCCCTTGTCGGATCACTGCGGCTTTCGCCCTCGGATGTGATCGCCGATGACCTCAAGCGGGACTACGACGCAATGGCGGTGATGTTCATGCGGGAGCCGCCAACATTCGAGGAGCTCCTGGCGGGAATTGCAGCGCTCGAAGAGCGGTTGAATGCTGGCAAATAGAAGCGGCTAGCCAATAGCTAATCCAGAATGCGACACACAAATGGAGGGAACCGGATGAACGGAGATGAACTGCTGGAAGAGGTCGCGCGGCGCATTAGAAGCCGAAAAGGCACGAAATCTGTCACCGATAGTGTCTTGGCTCGCGAACTCGGTGTCACGCAGCCAGCATTGCAGGGCTATCGTGGGAAGGAACTCACGGCCAAGCAAGTGGCAAATCTCCTGGAAAAGGCAGGGGAAAAGGCCGCCGATGACCTCGCCGACAGTTCCATTGTGCCAGTCGTTGAGTTTCTGGAACTTGATCGTTGTGAGACGCCGCAAGGAAAGAGTTGGCAAATCTTCTCAACCAAGACGGACAATGGGGACAGTCATCCCTACTGGACTGGGCTTCGCAAGGAATTGGAGGCCACCCACGGGGTCTACATCTTCCACGACAGTCGAGGTCGGGCGATTTACGCTGGTAAGGCCCACCGGCTATCACTCTGGACAGAGCTGAACAACGCATTCAATCGCAACCGAAAAGAGGTGCAGTCTATCAAGAGGGTGACGCATCCCAGCACTAAGACGCAATTTCGGACTTCTGCGGAGATTCAACGCAAGATTGTCCGCGAAGAGGTGCCCCTTTGGGATATCGCCTGCTACGTCAGCGCCTATTCGGTCCCACCCGCGTTGATCGGCAAACTGGAGGCGCTGATTGTGCGATCCTTCGCAAATGACCTGCTGAATGTCCGCATGGAGACGTTCTGAGGCGGGCACTTGCCGCGCTAGGCGGGGTGCCCGAAGATGTTCGGTGCCGCCTTCAGTTCGTGGCCACGATCTTGAGGTGTGGCCTGGGCTTGTCGAGAACCTCGACCGCTTCGCGTCGGTGCTCCGGGGCCAAGTGAGCATAGCGCAAAGTCATGCTGTAATCGCTGTGGCCGAGAAGCTCGCGGATGGTGTTGAGGTCAACCGCGCCCATCGCGAGGCGCGAGGCGAAGTGGTGGCGCATGTCGTGCCAGCGGAATTCCAAGATCTTCGCGTCGTCGAGCAGCTTTTTCCACGATGAGTTCACGTTGTCGAAGCGGGTACCGGCCTCGCTCTCGAACACGCGGCTGTTGCCGAGGTCGCATTGCGAACGCCAGGACTTGAGCGTCTCATAAGCCTCGGCATTGAGCGGGATGTGCCGCGTCTTGCGCGACTTCGCAGTCTCAGCCGACACGGTGACGATCCGCCTGTCGAAATTCACGTGCGCCCATTTGAGGTCGAACAGTTCGCCGCGCCGCATACCGGTGTTGAGTGAAAGGAGGACCATTGGCATCAGGTGATCGGTGAAAGGAACCGCGCGCAAGCTGGGTAAGAGCTCTCGGCCACGTTCACGCCGCCACTGATTGGCCGTATCTCGCTCATTCCGCATTCTGTCTTCGCGCTTCTTGAGTTGCGCGCGCAAGCGATACTCCTCGGCTTCGTCCAGGTATCGAACACGGACTTCCTTGTCCTCGCGCGCCTTCTTGACCTTGGCGATCGGGTTCACTGCAATCAGTTCCCATTCGACGGCCCGGTTGAGCGCCGCCTTGATCGCCGTGATGTCGCGATTGACGGTGTTGGTCTTGACGCCATCCTTCATACGCTGGGCGCGCCAGCGTTCCATATCGAGCGGCGAGATCGTCGCCATCGGTGTTTTGAGAAACTTCTTGAAGGCTACCTTCAGCCGCTTGATCGTGGCCTCTGCCGTTTTCTGGTGAACCCGAGCCCAATCGGCGTAATGCTCATCGATGAACTCGCCGAAGGTCGAGACCTGCTTGCGCTTCTGGCGCTCGATGCGCGGATCGACACCGGCCCAATAAGGGCCAAGCGCATTCTGCGCAGCCTCAACTGCTGCGTTGTATCCCATGCTCGTCAGACGCCCGAGCCGGACGCGCTTGCCGCGCTCGAATTCGAGATACCATGTCTTTACGCCGGAGGGCTGGACCCGCAGCAGCAGGCCGCTCAACTTCGCATCGCGCAGCTCATAGGGCTTCGCCCTCGGGAGCGCCTTTTGTGCTAGAGAATTGCTCAACGAAGCAGCCATTGCGATCATTCCTTTGACCGCAAAGGTAACGAATCCGTAAGTGAAATGTAAGTGCAGGAGGGGTGAACGCAGTGCAACAGATGCGAACCGTTCGCAGCGCCCGAAAACGAAGTTAAAGCTGTAAAAATAATTGGTTATGGTTCATTTTCGTTCTGCTGCGTTGCAACAAAATGCGCCATTTTTACAGCTCCGAAGGCAGAGGTCACAGGTTCGAATCCTGTCGGGTGCGCCATCATTTCAATGGCTTATACCCAAGCGAATCGCGCTGTATGGAATAAGTATGGAAAACGAGGGGCCAGATGCGCCATTTTGCGGATAGCCCAAGGCTCGCTCGATGAGTGCGGTTCTAAGTCCCTGTGGTTCATATCGATATAGGCTAGAGCGCGATCTGGGGCTGTTTGGGCCAGTAGGCGCATTCATCATGGTCAACCCATCCACGGCTGATGCTGAATTGGACGATCAGACCATTCGAAAAGTGAAGGGGTTTGCGACTCGATTTGGTTGGTCACGAGTAATTGTCGGGAATGTATTTGCTTTCCGGGCGACAGACATTTCACGATTGTCTACTGTTAGCGACCCCGTTGGGCCGGAGAACGAAGAGCAACTCCGACGCATCCTAGATGATGCCGAAAATATTGTTTGTGCATGGGGGGCATTGCAGAAATTGCCGCCGAACCTCCGCAATCAATGGCGCACAATTGTTACATTGGCTGGCGCATCAGGCAGGGCGCTCCACTGCCTCGGCATGGTAAAAGACGGCCACCCAAAACACCCTTTGATGGTTGGTTACTCGACGTCTCTTGCGGCTTGGCCGTTGCCCTCAGATTGATTCACCGGCGCTTCTGGTAACTGGGTTTCGGCTGGTCGCGGAAGCTGCGGGACCCTTGGTGTGACGTTGGGTGAAGGCAATGCCGCCTCGGGGGTTGCCGTTTCAACATTGCTCGGGCTTGCGGGCTGAAGTCCGATGTATGTTAGGACTGCAATCATCAACGCCAAGCCTGCCGCAGCGCCGCTAGCGACTGCTTTGAATAGCTTCACTTGATCGGCAAGTTGATCGACTTGATCGGAGAGCGATTGTAGCGAATAGGTCTCCCTCGAAACCTGAGAAACTAGGCTCGATGGAATATCCACGTAACCCGGCTTGTCCTTGTAGAATGGCTTGGTCGCTCGCCCATCAAGGTCTGTGAGCCAAAGCAGAAAGAGATCGTCCCCCCGATTAAAGTGCAGCGCGGAGGGGCCTGCGTTAAAAACAGAGTAAATCAAACGCCCTGCGAAACCCGGATCAACATGAAATCCGGAAACATTAATCAGCCCTTGAAACTTCGCAGACGATTTGAGGGAGATAAACCCCATCACGTCCTTTGGCATTTGGATGATTTCTTCTGTAAGCAGGAATGCAAATTGCCCCGGCGGGATCACTACCTCACCCCCGCCTTTGGTGATCTCGCGACCGCCGACTAACTCAATTGCTGGCTCGTCGAGCGCAAGCTTGAGGTTTTCTCGTAAATTGTCGCCAAAACTCGGAGATACGAACGCTTCTGCACCAAGTGTCAACGTGTAAGCAGAACAATCAATCTTGGTCTTGCTGAAAGGCTTGACGATCTGTTGGTTGGCGACCTCTGTCCGCAGCTTGGCCCCGCTCCAAAAAGCCATATTCGAACCCTACAGCCTCCCGTGAAAGATTGATTTCGCTTTGATGCCAGAGAGTCGAGAAGCCATTTCGCCAACGGGGTTAAGTTGAAGGCTAGCAATAAATCCGAATGCGGCAACCAAGATTACATCAACCTGCTCCCCAATTGCAGCACGAAAGGGAAAGTCTTCGAGATGGTCAATCCGCTCGCAGGCACCCGCCATCTCACCAGCAGCGACGGAAAGCGTCCGGCTAAACTGCTCAAGCCCCACGCAGCCATTTGCCACTGAAGGAGTGATGGTTGAAATATCCCGGTTGAGAATGTTGGCACAGGAAATTGCGATAATCAGCGTATCAACGGCGGTCCGCTTGATAACTTCATTGCTAGGCTCGTCATGTAAGCGCCCCGCATACTTCGCGAAGTGCAATGCCATATGACGCAAGCGATCCTGCACCGAGAGACGGCTGATCTCACGATGATACTTTTCATCATGTTCGAACTGCGCAAACTGAACTGACGGCCAGTCTACCTTTGCCAAGCCTCCGTCAGGAATCATGGCGCCGACAATTGCGAGAGCCATTACGTCCACCTTGCCTTTCCAACAACTCGATCACCTCTTTCTCACGCTCAGTCGCGGGAATCAACCTGATTCCCAGTCAATCCGACTGCGTTCCCCAACCAATTTTCCGCGATTTCCTGTCGGAAAAGCGCCGCCGCCGTTGCATCCATGCTTGATCCTAACGACTTCGAATATTCGCGGAACTGAACCTTCAGTTCATCTCGTGTTGGCCGCGCGGTGATCCGCTTTTCCTTGGCCACCCTCCTCGAACTTGGTTTTGGGCGGTTGGATGCTAGGGCATGAGTGTTCAATTCTCGAACAACGAGAAGGGTTGCCAGCGCACTTTCGTCCAAGCCCACAGCGTGCGCTAAGGATTGAAACCGCTCCCCTTCTTCTTTCGTAAGCCAAGCGCCAATGTCATTGGAGTGTGACCCCACGTTCTCGCCCCCGTCCCCGACTCACATTCTGCGTGTCAGACGATAGCACGCGCTACGAGGCACAGGAAATTGTCAGCGTCCAGCCGAAACAAGTCAAAGCAAATACCTCTGCAAGTTCAGGCGTTGGTGCAGACGAAAAGTGCTTCGCTCAGTCATCCTGCGTCAACTCACACAGGGATGCTCCGCTTCCATCGCAAACAGCACCACACTCACAGCGGGTGCGTCGTTGAAGTGCGGGTTGGCTTCCAGAAAACCTAAGATATCGTGCGTCCATTCGAACGCGAAATAGCGATCCGGAAGGCAATAAGGCGGCTCTCCTCCCGCGCGTGGCACACCGGCTTGGTAGGCTGTTATCACGCCTCGAATAAACGCACCACAAGCACTCCACTCGCTTCCAGATGAACTGCAAGCTTTGCGCAAATCCTCTCCCGACATAAGCTGCTCTCGCTCTGCTGCTGCTCGGGACGCATCTGGATCATACGCTTCTCGATCCGTTAGATCGGAAACATCGTTGGTAGCTTGCATTTCGCTAACACGGGGAGTTTGCCGCTTACGTTCCATCAAAACAATCGCGGCGGTATTGCGAAACGGCAACGAAAACGGCGTGCAGCGAAAAGTCATGCGGGTAACAGCCAACTCCCATGGTTTCATGGTTTGCCATCTGCGATCAAAACCCGGTTGCAAAAGTCGCGCATTTCCTCACAGTTCCCTGTTGGACAGAGGGGGATTCGCCGCTTGGCTGAGGAATTGCGCCAGGACACATTGTTTACCGGCCTTACCCGACCGCAAATGTTCGCGGGCGTCACCTATTCCTATTTCGTGATCAACGCGGTCATTGCGGTCGAATTGTTCCTGATTTTCAAGAGCTGGTGGGTGCTGCTTGCGGCGCTTTTGATCCATGCCATCGGCATGGTGCTGTGCCTGCGTGAGCCGCGCTTTGTCGACCTGTGGCTGACCCGCGTGCGCAACTGTCCGCGCGTCAAGAACTACTCGCTGTGGCGATGCAACTCCTACCGCCCCTGACCCGTGACCCGAAGGTCATGTTGCGCGAGGCCCCGGCTGGCGCGCACCTGCCCTATGCACGCCATATCGACACGCGGACGATCGAAACGCGCGACGGGCTGCTGATGCAGACCATCCGACTGGGCGGGCTGCTGTTCGAGACGGCCGACAGCGACGAACTCAATTACCGCGCCGAACTGCGCGATGCGATGCTGCGCGCGCTCGGATCGTCACGTTTTGCGGTCTATCACCATATGGTGCGCCGTTCGGCACTGGTCGATCTCGAGCCGACCGGGCGGTCGGACTTCTGCAACTATCTCGACAATGCCTGGCGTGAACGGATCGACGACAAGTCACTCTATGTGAACGAGCTGTTCCTCACCGTGGTGCGTCGTCCGTTGCAGGGCAAGGTCGGCTTTCTCGACCGGGCGCAGGAGTGGCTCGGCCGCTCGACCCGGCGCAATGCCGAAAGGACCGAGACCGACCGGCACGCGCTGTCGAACGCTGTCTCGGCCATGGTGACGGCGCTTGGCCAGTATTCGCCGCATATCCTGTCGGTCTACGACACGCCGGAAGGCAAGCGTTCCGAACCGCTCGAATTCCTGTCGTGGTTGTACAATCACGATATGCGCCCGGTGCAGATGCCAGGCGGGGATATCGGCCACTACATTCCGGGGCGACGGATCAGCTTCGGCCGAGATGCGGTCGAACTCGCGCCTGCCGGCCCCCTGCCGCGCAATTTCACCGCGATGGTCTCGATCAAGGACTGGCCGGGCCGCACCATGCCCGGCATGTTCGACGAACTGAGCCGCCTGCCGTTCGAATTCGATATCAGCCAGAGCTTTGCCTTCGTCGAACGCGGCGAGGCACTGTCGCGGATGAACCTCGTGCTGCGGCGCATGCAATCGGCGGAGGACGAGGCGCTCTCGCTGCGTGACGAGCTGGCAACTGCGAAGGATGAAGTCGCCGCGGGGCGTGCGGGCTTTGGCGAGCATCACACCACGCTGGCGATTCATGCACCGGACCTTGTAACGCTCAATTCGAATGTCGCCGAGGTGATTGCGCTGATGGCCGACCTGGGCATCAACGCCGTGCGCGAAGACATCGGGGTCGAGCCGACCTTCTGGGCGCAGTTTCCCGGCAATTTCCGCTACATCTCGCGCAAGGGACTGATTTCGACGACCAATTTTGCGAGCTTCGCCTCGCTGCACAATTTCCCGGTCGGCAAACCCCATGGCAACCACTGGGGCGATGCGGTGACCTTGTTCGAGACGACTGCCGCCGGTCCCTATTTCTTCAACTTCCACCAGAACGATCTGGGCAACTTCACCGTCATCGGGCCATCGGGTTCGGGCAAGACGGTGTTGCTCAACTTCCTGCTCGCGCAGGCGCAGCGGTTCGCACCGCGCACCATCCTGTTCGACAAGGATCGCGGTGCGGAGCTGTTCGTGCGCGCCATCGGCGGGACCTATGACCGGCTGGCATCGGGACGCCCGAGCGGGCTCAACCCGCTACAGATCGAGGACACGGCGGAGAACCGCAGCTTCCTGCTCGACTGGCTTGCGATCCTTGCAGGCGGCGTGGATGCGACCGAGCTCGACCTGCTGCGCGATGCGATCGACACCAGCTTCGCGCAACCTGTCGCGCGTCGCCGCCTGCGCCATTTCGTCGAACTGCTGCGCGGCGGCGGCAGGCCGGTGAGCGGCGACCTTTATTCGCGCATGCGCCCATGGTGGGGCGACGGCGAACGTGCGTGGCTGTTCGATAATGAGCGCGATACCACCGACCTGTCGGAGCAGACCATCGGTTTCGACATGACCGAGATCCTCGACGATCCCGCGCTGCGCACCCCCGCTATGCTCTACTTCTTCCGCCGGGTCGACGAGCGGCTCGACGGAAAGCCCTCGATCATCGTCATCGACGAGGGCTGGAAGGCGCTCGACGACGAAGTCTTCGTCCAGCGGATCAAGGATTGGGAGAAGACCATCCGCAAGCGCAACGGCATCGTTGGCTTTGCCACCCAGAGCGCGCAGGACGCGCTCGAAAGCCGGATTGCCGCAGCGATCATCGAGCAGGCGGCGACGCAGATATTCATGATCAACCCCAAGGCCCGGGCCGAGGATTACATCAACGGCTTCGGCCTTTCGCGGCATGAGTTCGACCTTGTGCGCACCCTGCCCGACAATTCGCATTGCTTCCTGATCAAGCATGGCAAGGAAAGCGTGGTTGCGCGGCTGGACCTGACCGGTGAGGACCGCTTGCTTACGATCCTGTCCGGGCGCGAGAGCACCGTCCGCCTGTTCGACGAGATCGTGCAGGAGACCGGGCCAGAGCCATCCGCTTGGCTCGACACCCTGCTTGAAAGGGCTGCCTGAGCATGGCCTGCCCCAGCGTCATAACCGGTGACCGATTCCTCACCCGCAGCCTCGAGCATCTCGACTGCCAGGCGCAGGTGATCGGTAGCTATGGCTATAGCGCGCTCGGCCAGCCGGGATCGCTTGCTTCGATCATCATCACCGGACTGCTGACACTGTTCGTTGCACTTTACGGGCTGCGTTTCCTGTTCGGCCCCGACCCGTCCGGGCGCGATGCCATCTACGATGCCCTCAAGGTCGGGATCGTGCTGACACTGGCGTTCTCGTGGCCTGCATTCAGGACAGTGATTTACGACCTGGTCCTTTACGGCCCTTCGCAAATATACGGCTTTGTCGGCGATGCATCATCGCTCGGTTCGGGGGCGTCGCTGGTTTCGCGTTTGCAGGCAGCCGACGATGCGCTGGTGCAGATCATGCAGATCGGGACCGGTCGCAATTCGGGTCAATTGCTCGGCGATACCGGTGCCGGCCCCGTGTTTGCGGGAACGGCGCTGCAGGATGACAGTTCGACCGGTTACGCGCGGCTTGTATTCCTTTCGAGCACGGTCGGTTCGCTCGCGCTCTTGCGGCTGCTTGCCGGGCTGCTGCTGGCACTGACGCCTGTTGTCGCCGGGCTGATGCTGTTCGAGGCGAGCCGGGGCATATTTGCCGGATGGCTGCGGGGACTGGTGCTGACCATGGCCGGATCGATCGGCTTGACTCTGGTGCTCGCCGTGGAACTTGCGATCATGGAACCGTGGCTGGCCGATGCCGTGCGCGTGCGTTTGCTGGGCTATGCGACGCCTTTCGCCCCGCTGGAAATCCTTGCGACCACTCTCGCTTTCCTGCTGGTGAAGTTCGGCATTATCTGGCTGCTTGCCAAGGTCGCGTTCAATCGTGGCTGGCCTTCCATGCCGCCCTTGCCATTGATGCGCCCCCGTGCGGCAAGCGGAACGACCGCATTGCCACAGCAGCACCTCGCTCCGGCATACACCAGGTCGCGGGTCGAGCGGATTTCTGATAGCGTCGACCGGCTCGTGACAATCGAGCAGGCAAGTGGAGCCCGGCTCGCGATCGAACGCTATGGCGATCGCCAGGGCAGCGGTGGACCATCGGGCGATGCCCGGCCTGAAAATAGCCGGCCCGGCGCTGCTCCTGCTAGACTTGGTTCTACGTGGCGGCGTGCAGCCCGGTTGGGCGACCGGGTTGGCGGACCAAGGGGGCAAGGCGCATGAGCCTGGGAAGCGGCAGGAATGACAGTCCGGACCGGGTGAGCGGCAATCCCGACTTCGACCGCGACGGCAGTGGCTACATGATGGACGACGACATAGAGGGTGGTGACGAAAGCTGGACGCGCAGCGTCACGTGGGAACTCGAACGTTCGCGCCGCATTGCATGGATCGTTGCTGCCGTGGCAAGTGTGATCGCGCTGCTGCTGGCGATTGCCCTCGTTATCCTGCTGCCGCTTAAGACGGTCGAACCCTACACCATCCTCGTCGACAGGCAGACCGGCAATGTCGAGCGGCTGTCTCCCATCGACCAGCAGGTCGTCACTCCCGATGCGGCACTGACACGGTCGATGCTGGCGCAATATGTCATTGCGCGCGAGAGCTTCGACGGGGCGAGTATACAGCAGGATTTCCGCAAGGTCGGGCTGTGGAGCGCCAATGACGCTCGCCAGCGTTACAGCGCGCTGATGCAGGCATCCAACCCGCAAAGCCCGCTTGCCCTCATGCCCCGGGGCGGGCGGATACAGGTAGAGATACTGAGTGTGTCCTCGCTCAAGCCCGGCCAGTCGATGGTGCGCTTTGCCACCACGCGAACCGATCCCGGCGCGCGTGAGCAGGAGCGGCAATATTGGGCATCGATCATCGATTACCAGTTTTCAGGCGCCGCGATGAGCGAGGATGATCGCCTGCTCAACCCGCTCGGCTTCCAGGTCACACGCTATCGCCGCGATGCCGAAACCATGCCGGAGCTCGAGCAGGCTCCTGTTGCACAGGCATCGCCCGCAAGCGCCCCGGCGCGTGTCGAGCCATCCGATGAAGCACAATCGGAGGGTGCGGAGTGATCCGAAGCCTCGCCCTTGCGGCCACGCTTATGGCTTCTCCGGTAGCGGCCCAACTGGTCCCGCAACCGCAGGCAGACAGCCCTCGCCTGCAGCGGGTGACCTGGCAGCAGGGCGAGACAATCCACCTCACCGCCTTGCCCGAAACCGGCCTCACCGTGATGCTCGAACCGGGAGAACGGATCGAACGCATCGTCGTCGGGACCGACAGGGTCTTCGACGTCAAGGTTTCCCCCGACCTCGACAGCTTCCAGGTTTTGCCGCTGGTCGACGGCGCGATTTCCTCCATGCGCGTCACGTCGGACAAGCGAGACTACGCCTTCGATCTGCGCACGGGCGAAGGATTGCTGGCAGCACTGCTGGTCAAGGTCGAATACGGCGCCCCGGTCGCATACGATCCGGGTCCGATAAGGTTGACCGAGTCCTCCGATGAAACCTGGGGCTACCGCCTTCGCGGCGACCGCGAAGTGCAACCGCAAGACATCACCGACGATGGCATCCGCACGCGGATTATTTTCGCCCCCGAGCAATCGCTGCCGGCAATATTCGCCATCGGGCCGACCGGCGACGAGCAGGTCGTCGATGGCTATATGCGCGACGGCATCTTCGTGATCGACCGGGTATGGGAAGAGCTGGTGTTCAGGATCGACAAGGAGAAGGCCACCGCAAGGCGCAATCGTGAGCCGGAGAGCAGCGATGGCTAGTGCTCCAGCCACCATGACGGGCGCCATGCCCGATGATGGCCTGCCGGTCGTCGCCTCGCGCAAGCCGGACAGGTTGGGCCTCGCGACGGGGCTGGCAATTGTAGCCTTTTTGGGGCTTGCGGTGTTCTGGATACTCAATGCCGGAAGGGAAGCGGAAAATTCCGCCAATCCGGTTGTCGCTGCCGTCGATCCGGCGCAGCGCATTTCTTCGCCACCGCCGCTGGCAATTCCCGCAGAATGGCAAGCGGCGGATCGGCGTGAGGCACTGGTGTCACCCCGTCAGTTGACGCAGCCGAGCGCGCCGCCGGTTCGGGTGGTCCGTGTCGCCTCGCCTGCCGCTTCCCAAAGCCGCCCCAGCGTTCAAGCTGCACCGATCGTGCTGCCAGATCCTCCAATTTCGCCTCGTCTGCCCTCGGTCGTGTTCGACTCCACCTTCAGCAATCAGGGCAATGTCGGTGCAGCACCGCAACCGGGATCGACCGACCGGGTACGAGCGGGCCGGTTCGAGAACCCTTCGCTCACCATCCCGCAAGGCACGGTTATCCCTGCTGTGCTCGAGACTGCGCTGGACTCCACCCGCCCCGGCGGCGTGCGCGCGCTCGTCCAGCGCGATGTGCGTGGGTTCGATGGCAGCCGCGTGCTGATCCAGCGCGGTTCGCGGCTCTATGGCGAATATGAGGCGGACCTCCAGGCCGGGCAGAAACGGGCAAGCATTCGCTGGACCCGGTTGATCCGCCCCGATGGCGTGACGATCGCGCTCGATTCCCCGGCCTCCGATCCGCTTGGGCGTGCAGGTGTGAAAGGCGATGTCGACAGCAAGTTCTTCCAGCGCTTCGGCGGCGCGTTGCTGCAATCGGTGCTCGATATCGGTGTGGGTGTCGCGACCAGCAAGGCGACGGATGGCGTGCTGGTCGCGCTCCCCGGCAGCACGCAGAACGTCCAGATCCAGGACGGCGGCCGCATCCAGCCGACGCTCAAGGTGCGGCACGGCACTAGCGTTTCGGTGTTCGTCGCGCGCGATCTCGATTTCTCCAGCGTCGACCGCTGATGGATGCGAGCTACTATCTCGACAGTTTCCTCGCGCCGCTCGCGCCGTGGCTGTCGCAGGACGATGTAACCGATATCTGGATCAATCGCCCGGGCGAGGTGTGGGTCGAACGGCTTGGCGGAGGAATTTCGCAGCAGCTTGAACCGGCGCTCGATGCCAAGCTGCTGGAACGGCTCGCGCGTCAGATTGCGGCACACTCTTCGCAAGGGATCAGTCGCGAGCAACCGCTGCTCGCCGCCAACCTGCCCGAAGGTGCGCGGGTCCAGATCGTCGCGCCACCCGCGACTCGGGGCAGCCATGCAATTGCAATCCGGCGGCATGTGTCGGCCGACCTGTCGCTCGGCGACTGGGCCGATGCAGAGGCGTTCGAGCACTTGCAGGGAGGTGAGGCACAGCTTGAGCCGGAGCATCGCTATTACACCCTGCATGGAAGCGAAGCGCCGGATTTCCTGCGTGAAGCCGTGCGGGCGCGGCGCAATATCCTGATCTCTGGCGGCACTTCGACCGGCAAGACAACCTTCCTCAACGCGCTGCTGGCGGAGATACCGGCAGAGGAAAGGCTGATCCTGATCGAGGATACCGAGGAGCTGAAACTCAAACACGAAAACGCCGTCGGGCTGATCGCAGCACGCGGGCACATGGCCGAAGCCGATGTGAGCGCCGAAGAGCTGCTGGTCGCCGCACTCCGCATGCGCCCCGATCGCATCATTCTGGGCGAGCTCCGCGGCGGCGAGGCGTTTACTTTCCTGCGCGCGGTGAACACAGGCCACCCCGGATCGATGACCACCATCCACGCCGACACGCCTCAGCGGGCGATCGAGCAGCTCGCCTTGCTGGTCCTGCAAGCCGGATCGCGCCTGTCGCGGGTCGATGTCCGGCACTATGTGCGCGAAAGCATCGATATCTTCGTCCAGCTCGAACGCCGCGAGGGCAGGCGACGCGTGTCGCAAGTGCTGGTCAAGGGCTGAACGGTGAGCGCATTGCTATCCTCCGCCTCGCTGTTCGCAGCCCGCCCCGCCGATCCGCTGGGCGACGCGCTTGACTGGATGACAGGCACGTTGCTTGGCACGGTCGCCACCAGCGCCTGTGTCATCGCTATCGCATTCGTTGGGTTCCAGATGCTTGGAGGGCGCTTGCCTGTCAGGCGCGGCCTGCAGGTGATCGTGGGATGCTTCCTGCTGCTGGGCGCACCGCTGGTAGCGGCGTCATTGAGTGGTGCTTGGCAACGAAACGCCTTGCCACCCGCACCATCTCCCGTGACGGAACAACCCGACAACCCGCGCGGCGAATTACCGCCTGCCGACCACGATCCCTATGCGGGGGCGTCGCTCAGGCGGGATTGATTGGTCTTTAGGCTCGGGGCCTCGCTTCATGGGGTACAACCTCGACAACGTGGTCATCCTCATTCGCGCCCGACATGTGCAGGCAGCCGTTTACATCATTCGACGATTGCACCCCACTCCAATCCGAACTTGGCGAGGTACTTTCGGAGCCGGTCGGAATCATTGGTTGATTTACGTTGTTCGCGTGAGGCAGCGAAGAGGGTGCGTCCTGCGTCAGAAAGACTGGTCGAGCGCCGACATGCCTCCACCACATATTCAAGCTGGACCCGGTCGAACGGGTCGATCGCCGCCAGGCAATCCTGACCGAGCAGGTCGGTCAGGCCGTCCCTCTCGGCCTTCTCTCCAGACCAGAGCTGTGCAAGTCGGCCCGTTTCGAAGTCGACCGCATCGCGGTCTATCCGGCCAGTCGGGCAGAGCGTCGCCATGCGCGTCACGCTGGCGGCAAGATCACGGAAGTTACCCTGCCAGCGTGCGGAAGGGCTCTCGGCAAAAGCGAGATAGCGGTCCCGTGCCTCCTTGTTGAATGTGACGCGCGTACCTTCACGTTCCGCGAAACGCTCGAGTTCGTAATCGAGGTTGGGTTCGATATCTTCGCGCCGCTCGGCCAGGCCGGGTAGGGCAAAAGTCCACAGGTTAAGTCGCGCGAACAGGTCTTCGCGGAAGTTCCCGGCGGCGACTTCGTCCATGAGCTTGCGATTGGTCCCGGCGATCAGCTGGAATTCGCTCTTTGCCTCGCTGTCTGCGCCAACCGGAAGGAAGCGCCCTTCCTCGATCGCGCGCAGGATCATCGCCTGTTCGTCAAGCCCTAGCTCGCCAATCTCGTCCAGGAACAACAAACCCTTGTCGGCACTCTTGAGCAGACCCGGCCTGTCCTGAACCGCGCCGGTGAAGGCGCCCTTCCTGTGGCCGAAGAGGGCTGACATTGCGCTGTCGCCCTTCAGCGTTGCACAGTTGACCTCCACGAATGGCCCTTCGACCTGGTGGCGCAGCTTCTTGAGCTCGTAGACTTTGCGTGCGAGCTGGCTCTTGCCTGCGCCGGTTGGGCCCATCAGCAGGATCGGCGCGCGGCTACGCACGGCGACTTGTTCGATTTCTTCGACCATGAGGTTGAAGGCCGCATTGCGGGTTTCGATCCCGGACTTGAGGAAGTTCGCACTTTCAGCACTCGCCTCGGCAAAACGGGTCGCGATGGAATCGTAGCGCGACAGATCGAGATCAATCGCCGCCCAGGTCCCGATCGGCTGCGGCGCGCGACCGCGCGGCTGGGTCTGCAACAGCCTGCCCGGCAGATAGCGCGCCTCGGTCAGCAGGAAGAGGCAGATCTGCGCCACGTGGGTGCCGGTGGTGATGTGGATCAGGTAATCCTGCTCGTCCGGATCGAAGGGGAACTCGCGCGCGAAATCGAGCAGCTTGCCGTAAACCTCCTCGAAATCCCATGCATCTGCAAAATCCATGACATGGGGGACGACCTCGGTTTCAGGCGAAACATCCCGAATATCCTGCATTACAAATTCGGCGAGGCGCTGGTGATAGCTGCCGTGGACCAGCACGAAGCGATCGACCCGCAGATCTTCCTGCATGCAGATGCTGACCGTCGGGCGCCACTTGTTCCAGCGTGACGGTCCGAACTTGGCAGCGTCGAGCGTCGAGCCGAGAAATCCTATGACGGTGATCGGTTTCATTGGTATATGATAAAATTTTATCAGAAACGATACAAGAAGATATAATCTCAGCAGTCACGCCTCTCTTGCAAGATGGCGCGAGAGGAAAATAAATATATAAAAAGCAAATAGATAGAAATTTTCCAGTTGCTCATGCAAAAACTGGCACGACCCATGCACTTCATCCGATGTCGGGTTGGTCGAACACCCGGCATGACGCGGGAAAAGGGGCGGTCGGAATGGGCCGGCCGCCCAAAGCCCCGAAAACGAATTTGCACGATGGAGTTGGACTATGGCCAACAAGAACCTGTTTTCCTCGGCCCTTGCACGGGTCCTGCCGCGTACTGACACGGTCAACCAGGCAGGCGGTAACGCCTATGCCTATGGCCCTGAGGCGTTGCTCGCACAGCTTGCTGCAACCGGCACTTTGTCGGACGGTTTCTATTCCGATGCGCAGGAGCGGCTCGCCAAGGCGCTCGAAGCGGCCTGGGCGGTGGATGCCGAATGGGTCGCCAAGTGTGCGATCTATGCTCGCCAGTCGGGCGCGATGAAGGATATGCCGGCATTGCTGACCGCAGTGCTGTCCATGTCCGATCCGGACCTCATGGTCCCGGTGTTCAAGCGCGTGATCGATAACGGCCGCATGCTGCGCAACTTCGTGCAGATCATGCGGTCGGGCCAGACCGGGCGGACTTCGCTTGGCTCGCGGCCGAAGCGGCTGGTGCGTGAATGGCTGGAAAATGCCTCGACCCGCCAGCTGATGCAGGCGGCGACGGGCAATGATCCGAGCCTGGCGGATATCGTAAAGATGGTTCACCCGGCTCCGGCTTCGACCGAGCGGCGCGCCTTCTATGGCTGGCTGATCGGCAAGCCCTATGATGTCGCGGCGCTGCCGAAGGAGATCGCCGATTTCGAAGCATGGAAGGCTGACCGTTCGCGGCCCCTGCCCGACGTGCCCTTTGAATGGCTGACTGCCTTCGAACTGACCGCGAAGCAGTGGGCTGTGCTGGCAGAACGCATCGGGTGGCAGGCCTTGCGGATGAACCTCAACACGCTGGCGCGTAAGGGAGTGTTCCAGATCGACGGCGTGACCGAGATGGTTGCTGCTCGACTGGCCGATCCCGTTGCCATCGCTCGGGTTAAGCCGATGCCCTACCAGTTGATGACAGCACTGACGCAGGTCGGTGCCAAAGATTCTGGGGGTGTCCCGCTGGCGGTGCAGGCTGCGCTTGAGAAGGCTCTGGACCTGTCGCTTGCGAAGGTCCCGGTGCTGGACGGCAATGTCGTGGTGTGTCCGGACGTGTCGGGCTCGATGAGTTCGCCTGCGACCGGTTACCGCAAGGGCGCGACTTCGGTTGTGCGCTGCATCGACATCGCCGCGCTGGTTTCAGCCGCGATGCTGCGGAGCAATTCGCAGACCCGTGTGCTGCCGTTTGAAGTGGACGTGGTCTCGCTGAAGCTCGATCCCAAGGTCCGCGTGGCGGTGAATGCCGCCAAGCTGGCAGGGGTCGGCGGCGGCGGAACGAATGTCTCGGCCCCGCTTGCCTTGCTGAACCGCGAGAAGGCGATGGTCGATTGCGTAGTCATCGTCTCGGACAATGAGTCCTGGTTCGATGCGCCGCGTCCCCGAGGAGTTTGGGGGTCCTTCGGCGACGCTTCGGCGACGATGAAGGAGTGGAACCGGCTGAAGGCCCGTAACCCGGGCGCGAAGCTGATCTGTATCGACATCCAGCCTTACGGCTCGACGCAGGCGAAAACCCGCAAGGACATCATGAATGTCGGTGGGTTCACCGACGCGGTGTTCGACGCAATGGCACGTTTCGCCAATGGTGAAGCGAAGGATTGGGTCGAGATCGTCAACGAAGTGGAGGTTTGAAAACCAGAAGGTCGCGGCGAATGCCGGGAAGGACTACATCCTGCCACGATGGTGGCTTTCGCAAGAGAGCGCCCGTCTTTCCCGATCCTCGTCGCCGCGACCTTCAATATCGAATATCATTTTGGAAAGGGCCGTGACGAATGCCGTCCGGGACTACATCCACCACGAAGAAGGCCCCGTTGGGCAAAGCGCCTTGGCTTCGGAAACGGACCGAGGAGATCGGGTTCAAATCCCGCAGGGTATGTAGCTTAAGGGCCGCCAGTCTCGGCAAATTTTCGTCGTCACGACCTTTTCCAAACTCACGGCGAATGCCGGAAGGACTACATCGACTTGTAATCGCCAGGTCGCGGGTTCGAATCCCGCCAGGTCCACCAATTACGGGCCTGTAGCTCAGCGGTAGAGCAGGAACGTCTTTCCAAAAACCTCGTCGCCGTGAACCCGAGGATCAATTAACGCTGGCGGATGCCGGTGGGACTACATGGTTAGAGCACCTGCGAAAGCAGGAGGTCGGCGGTCCGAGTCCGCCCCCGGGCAACCGGAGTAGCTCAGTAAAACGTCTCATCAATCACTCGCCGCCAGCACCCCGCGCTCACGCAGCGAAGCGATAGCGCAGAATTATATCAGCGCTGGCGAATGCCGGTCGGGACTACATCGGTAACCAGGCGGTTCGAACCCGCCCCTGCATGGCAACATGCGGAGAAGTCTCGCCAAAACTTGTCGCCAGCACCTATGAAGAAGCATGAGGAGGTCGCGATGACCCAGACGACGTATGAATACAGGGAAGTCGAAGGCGGGTCGCCGATCAAGATGTGGACCCGCGGTGTTCCCGTTGACGACAAGGCGCGCGAGCAGCTGACCAAGGCGGCGAAGATGCCGTTCATCTTCAAGCATGTTGCGGCCATGCCCGATGTGCATGTGGGGATCGGTGCAACCGTCGGCTCAGTAATCCCGACCAAGGGCGCGGTGATCCCGGCGGCTGTCGGCGTGGATATCGGCTGCGGCATGATGGCCGCGCGCACCTCGCTGATGGCAAGCGACCTGCCGGACAACCTGGCGGGAATTCGCTCGGCGATCGAAGCGGCTGTGCCGCACGGGCGCAGTGTGGGGCGTGGCAAGCGCGACCGTGGCTCGTGGGGCGATCCGCCCCCGGCGGTGGTCGATGCCTGGGCGAAGCTTGCCGAACGGTTCGGCCGGATCGTCGCCAAGTACCCGCGGCTCAAGAACACGAACAACCTCGTGCATCTGGGGACGCTGGGAACCGGCAACCACTTCATCGAGCTGTGCCTCGATACCGAGCAGCGCGTGTGGGTCATGCTCCACTCGGGCTCGCGCGGGGTGGGTAACGCGATCGGCACGTTTTTCATCGAGCTGGCCAAGCAGGACATGCGCAAGTGGCATATCAACCTGCCTGACCAGGACCTCGCCTATTTCCCGGAAGGGACCGACCATTTTGACGATTATGTCGAAGCGGTCGAATGGGCGCAGGACTTCGCGGCGCTCAACCGGCGCGTGATGATGACGCATGTGCTCGATGCGCTGCGCGGCCAGATCGCCAAGCCGTTCGAGGCCGAATGCGAAGCGGTGAACTGCCATCACAACTATGTGACGCGGGAAAACCACTTCGGCGAAAACGTGCTCGTTACCCGCAAGGGGGCGGTGCGCGCGGCGAAGGGCACGATGGGCATCATCCCCGGATCGATGGGGGCGAAGAGCTTCATCGTGCGCGGGCTGGGCAATGCCGAGAGCTTCGACTCGTGCTCGCACGGGGCGGGGCGCGTCATGAGCCGCACGCAGGCGAAGAAGCTGGTGTCGCTCGACGAGCATATCGCCGATACCGCCGGTGTCGAATGCCGCAAGGACGAGGGCGTGATCGATGAAACGCCCAAGGCCTACAAGCCGATCGAAGCCGTGATGGCCGCGCAGGCCGACCTGGTTGAGATCGTCCATACGTTGAAACAGGTGGTGTGCGTGAAGGGTTAAGACCCTTCACGCTGCCAACTCGGTCTGCTTGTCAGTCGAAGTCGCTGAAAGGTAGCGTTATCTCATGCTCTGCTAACACATTCTTGTAATGGACCAAGAATGCCCGAAGGCGGTTCCTCAAATCATCCGCTTCCAAGAAGGCCTCAACAGTGGGATCAAGCATTTGGCAAAGCTCATCGACATCCCGATACAAGCTGTACAGGCTGTCGCCCTGCAAAAGCAGTCCAGGATAATTGCGACCTGGATGCCGCACTACTGCGGCATTTGCTTGGTCAGAGAATATTTCAACAAGCTCTTTCCTCACAAGCAAACTCCTGCCTCACAACGAATTGACTGCTCCTAACCGAGCACACGAAGGACCGGAAATAAAATGATCACGATTGACGGCTCCGAAGGCGAAGGCGGCGGGCAGGTGTTGCGGTATTCCGCGGCCTTGTCGCTGCTGACCGGCGAGCCTTTCACCATCACCAACATTCGCGGCGGGCGGGCCAAGCCCGGCCTGATGCGCCAGCATGTGACCTCGCTCGAAGCGGCCTGCGCCATCGGCGGAGCGGAATGCTCCGGGCTAAATGTTGGTGCCCGCGAACTGACTTTTCGGCCCGGCAGCGTTACGCCGGGCGAATATCATTTCGCGGTCGGCACCGCCGGTTCGACCGGGCTGGTTCTCCAGACCGTGCTGGTACCGCTGATGCTCGCCGATGCGCCGTCGCGGTTGGTGATCGAGGGCGGTACCCACGCCATGGCCGCGCCGCCCTTCGAGTTCCTCCAAAAGACGCTGCTGCCGGTGCTGGAGCGGATGGGGCCAAAGCTTTCCATCACGCTTGAGCGCCACGGGTTTTATCCGCGCGGCGGTGGTCGAATAGTCGTGGACATCGATCCTGCACCACTGCGCCCGATCGAATGTATCGATCGCGGTGCGTTCAAGGCGGGTAAGGTGGAAGCACTGGTGGCCGGGATCCCGTTCGACATCGCTGACCGCGAACTGGACGCGGCGCACAAGGTGCTGGCCGCATGGCCGGGCGAAGCCTTCGCTCCCGTGCAACTCCCGGCTGAGAATGGCCCTGGGAACGCCCTGCTCATGGAAGCCGAATTCGAACATGTCACCGAAATCATGTCCGGCTTCGGCAGGCTCGGCGTGCCTGCGGAACGTCTGGCCAAGACCGCCGCGAAACGGATGGCTGGCTATCTTGCGTCGCAGGCATTTGCCGGGCCTTATTTGCAGGACCAGCTGCTGCTGCCGTTCGCGATGGCTGGCCGAGGAGCGTTCACCACCGTCAAGCTTAGCCAGCATACCCGCACTGCGGTGAACCTTATCGAACGCTTTTCTAGCAGGAGTTTTCGCTTCTCGGAAACCACCAGTGGAGCGCATTTGGCAGAGGTTGTTTAGCTGGCGCAAAAAACAGAAACTGCTGACTCCGACGGCGGGGCGACATGCATTTCTCTCGCTTTCATGCGCTCGCGGGGAATGGTCCAGGTCGCCTTGTCGGGCTTGTTCCTGGTGCAGGCGGCCTTGCGTGTTTCGCTGGGTCGTGGGGCAGCTGGCGCAGGCCTATGCGAAAGAGGCTGCGCAAGCCGGGCTGTCCTGTGAGTTGCTGGATGCGATGGAGGAACTCCCCGCTTCACTTCTGATCCGCATCAAGGGTGCCGGTGCCAGCGCATTTGCGAGGGACCGGATTGGCACCGTCCTGTGGGTGGGGACCAGCCCGTTCCGCCCCCGGCACAAACGGCGCAATTGGTTTGTCGGTGTCGCGCCAGCTCTTTTGCCCGAGCAGGTGCCTGACCTGCGCGATGCCGACATCGATTTCCAAGCTATGCGGTCGAGCGGTCCGGGCGGGCAGCATGTCAACAAGACGGACAGTGCGGTGCGTGCCACACACCGCCCGACCGGGCTGGTCGCAACCGCCCAGGAGCAACGGTCACAGCATGCAAACCGCAAGCTGGCAAAGCTCAAGCTGGCGATGATGCTGGAGCAGCGCCGGGTCGCAGCAGGTGAAGACATGCAGCGCGAACAGTGGTCGGTGCACCAGCAGCTGGAGCGTGGCAATGCGGTGCGCACCTATGAAGGAACTCGCTTCAAGCTGAAAAGGGTGCGGTGATGCCTGCCCCGACCTTGCCGCCCAACTGATTAATCCACCGCAATTTTTTCGTTCGCACGTTGCCCTTCGCGCGATAGTGTTAAATAATTTTACAGTGGTTTACACGCGTGCTGGTGGGGACTCGGCGGGACTGAATGGCGCAGACTAGGCGTTTCGATGCCATTGTGGTGGGTGGCGGACCGGCGGGTTCGGCCATGGGCTGGTCGCTGGCGCAGCGCGGCATCAAGGCCGCCGTGGTCGAGAAGGCCGTCTTCCCGCGCGAGAAGGTTTGCGGCGATTTCGTCGAACCGGCGGGCCTTCGTATAATCGAGACGATGGGCTGCACCGGGGCGCTCGACCTCGGCAAGCGTCTGCCGATCACCCGCAACCGGGTCTATTACGAAGCCCGGCTGCCCTATCACGGCGACATTCCCTATTATGACGGCGCGCATGGCATGCCGCCGCACGGCTATATCATCCCGCGCGACCAGCTCGACACGGTGCTGCTGCAGAATGCGGAGGATGCCGGTGCGACCGTGTTTCGCGGTACGGCGGCCAAGGGGCTCGAGCGCGAAGGCGAGAGCAATGTCCTGACCGCCAGGGCGGGCAAGCAGGAACTGCGGCTCGAAGCGCCCGTGATCGTGGGTGCGGACGGGGTGCAGTCGATGGTCGCCAAGGCGAAGGACCTGCGGCGTACCGACCGTCGGCATATCGGCGCCTCGCAACGGGTCTATCTCGACAATCTCGATATCGAGGATGGCGAGGCGACGATCTGGTTCGATGAAGACCAGATCCCCGGCTACGGATGGATGTTCCCGATGACCGGCGGCCGCGCGAATATGGGGATCGGCCTGCTGACCGAGACTTGCGACCGGTTCGGCATGTCGGTCCAGCAGTGCTTTCGCGATGCGGTGGAGCGGTTGCGTTATCGCCACCCCGGCTGCCGCAATGCACGCATCGCTTCCAAGCCATTGGGCGGCGCGGTGCATATGTATGGCGGGCTGACCTGTAACCATTTCGATGGCGGGATACTGGTCGGCGATGCGGGCAGTTTTGTCGACCCGATGACGGGTGAGGGGATCACACAGGGCATGGAAAGCTCGATCCTCGGCGCGCGCAGCGTGGCGGCTGCGCTCGAAGCGGGGCGATTCGACAGTGAGCAGTTTGCCAGCTTTGAACGCGATTTCCGCGCATATTTCGATCCGGCGATGCGCTATCTCGTGCTGCTCGCGCAATTGCTGCGCAATCGCCATTTTCACGAAAGCGTGTTCATCGCTACGCGCAAGGGGTTCGAGAAGGCACAGGTCGAGCGCAGCTTCGGCGAGATATCGGGTACCAGTTTCGGCGGGCTCAATGTCCAGCCGCTGGCGATGACCGGGCAATTGCTGTGGAGCCTTGCCGACCATTTCCTGCGCGGCGGCGCGGCCGCGCTGCGCGATGCGATGAGCGGGCGCGGGTTCACCGCCAATGGCGCAATCGAGGACCTGCTCGCATGGCAGCGTGGTTGGCGCGCATCGACCGCTGACGATCTCGGCTGGCACATGTCATGGCTGGGCGACATCGCCCACGCGATCGGCAAGCTTGGCCCCTCTTTCCTGATGGACGAAAACCCCCGCCTGCGCGGCCCGTTCGCATTTGTTGAGGCACGAGAATGACGACGACGAAGAAGGCCGGAAAACCCGCCGCGAAGAAGCCTGCCGCAAAGCCGGGGTCGAAAGCCGCCCGCGCCCCGTCACCGAGGGCGAAATCGGCCAGCGCCGCACCTGAAGTCGCGCCGGAAGTCGCGCCGGAAGTCGCGGTCGTCGGTGGCGGGCTTGGCGGCATGACGGCGGCGCTCAGGCTGCTGCAGGCGGGCTTTCGTGTAACGCTGTTCGAGCGCCACGACCGGCTTGGCGGCAACACGTCCTCCGAGCGGATCAATGGCGTCGAGCATGATGTCTATCCGCACATGTTTTGCGACTGGTATGCCAATTTCTGGCAGCTGTTCGAGCAGGACCTGGGCCTGAAGCGCGAGGATCACTTCACCGCGCATCCCGGCAGCATGCTGCTGGCCGCAGGGTCGGGCGACTATGTTACCATGCTCAACCCGACCTCGCTCGAAGCGGTGTTCGCCAATCTCAAATCGGGCGCGATGTCACCGGCAGAGCTGGTCTTGCTCGGCTATTCGGGGGTGGACCTTGCCAGCCAGGAGTTCGACCGCGATGGACTGAATCAGTTGCAGAAGCTCGACGTCAACGGCTTCCTCTACTCGCGCGGCTATGCGACCGAGGCGGTGGCGGAGATGCAGAACTACCTGCTGACGCTGGTCTGGTCGATCGACAGCGACCGGACTTCGGCACGAACCTATGGCAATTTCCTCCAGCACAGCCTGCGCTTCCCCGATCATTCACCATTCGACTGGCTGCTGAAAAACAGCCTGAATGACGGGCTGGTCGAACCGTTCCGGGCCAAGCTGGAGGAACTCGGCTGCACGATCCTGACCGGCACCGATGTGCAATCGGTGCGGCTGGAGGATGATGGCAGGCCGATCGTGCGCTGGCAGGCAGGCAAGGCGAAGAAAACGACCGCCAGGACATTCGATTTCGGCGTGCTGGCCGTCCCGCATGATGCGATGGCCGATCTCGCCCTGTGCCGGAAGACCGGGATCGGCGGGACGCGGATCGTCGATGCCGAACCCGAGCTTGCAAACCTGCGCCGCCTGTCGAGTGCGGCGATCCCGGTCCTCGATCTCTACCTGAAAGAGAAGCTGGAGGATTTCCCCGCCGACAATATCGGCCTCGCCGGATCGAACTATGGGCTGACGGCGCTCGACATCTCGCAGCTGTGGCCTGAGGAACTGTTCGGCGGCAAGACCGCGCTGATCATTGCGGCATCGGATGGCGATGCTATCCCTGCCGAGGACCCGCAACAGGCGGCACTGTTGATGCTGGCCGAGCTGGCGAAATACTATCCGCAGTTCGCAGGTGTGACGCACTGGGGCGACCCGGATTGCATTATCGACTGGGACAAGTCGCACATCAGGCTCAACACTGATTTCAAGCTGTTCCTCGACGATACCGGCAGCTGGGCATGGCGGCCGAAAACGGCCTACCCCGAAACCCTGCCGCGCCTCGCCTTTGGTGGCGACCTGTGCCGTATCGATGTCGAAATGGCGACGATGGAAGGCGCGGTGCAGAGCGGGACGCTGGCTGCCGCAGCCGTCCAGGCGCAGGATGCGGCACTTGCCGGCAAGCTGCGTGGCAAGACAATCGATGACGTGCGGCACACGGTCTATTCGCCGACGACTTTCCGCGCGGCAAAATTGCTGATGCTGCCGATGGCATATGCCTCTTATGCGCTGGTCGCGCTCGAACGCTATCGCGACGCCCGGGCATCGGGCGACGACCACTCGGGTGAAGCGCTGGCGACGCTGGTCGAGAACCTCGCGCTGGTATTGCCCAAGGCGGCGACCGAAGCGGGCGAGGGGGCATACTGGTTCTATCGCAGCCTCGTCGACAAGGACGACGAGGACCCAGGGGACGAGAAAATCGGGCTCGGTGCAGCCGCGCTGATGGTGCTCGGCGAGATTGCCGATTTCGCCGCCTCGCATGTCGGCGGCGAGAAACGCGCCCCGCCTGCGACGGCTGCCGGGCAGGCGTTCGAGGGCGTGCTGGGCCAATTGGCCGGGTTTGCCGGACGGGCATTGGGCGCGATGCAGGATGGGGCCGCCAATTCCAATTCGACGAAGCGCCGCTGGCGCGTCAAACGCTAGGGAGCTTTTCGCTTGGACACAGTCACCAAGGGCATCGTCGCGGATCTCGGTTTTGTTGCGGAAATGGACCGGCTGCGCGCCTATCTGTTCGGCTGGATCGGCGAATCGAGCCCCGAAATGCAGCCGCTGCTCGAATGGCAGTTCGATGCCGGTTCCAAATATTTCCGCCCGCTGACGATCTTCGGCTGTTACCGCGCGCAGAAGGGCGGCGAGATTCCCGACAGCATGATCCGCTCGGCGGCAGTGCTCGAGATGATGCACAATATGACGCTGGTGATCGACGACATACTCGACCTGTCGGATGAACGGCGCGGCAAGCCGACCATGCATGCGAAGTATGGCAACCTTCCCGCTTTGATGGCGTCGGGCTTTATCGCGGCGGATGGCTTCGCGATGGTTGCGGACGATGCGCATGATATCCGCCTGTTCGCCGACCTCGTGAAGCGGCTGGGTGTTGCCGAATGCGCGCAATGGCGGCTGCGCCGCCAACCGCTGGGCGTCAAAGACTGGGAGATGATCGCGGGCGAGGATACCGGATCGATGTTCGAGACCTGCGCCTGCCTCGCCACGCGTGACGAGAGCCTGCGCAAGTTCGGGCGGCTTATCGGCATGCTCTATCACGGCTGTGACGATGTCGGCGATGTGAAGGGGCTGGAATCGCTTGGCGGCGGTGGCGAGGAGGATTTGCGCGACGGTATCCTGACCCTGCCCGCTGCGCTGGCGATCGAGGACAAGGAAATCTGCGAGCTGTTCTGTCAGGAGGAGCCGTCCGACGCAGATTTGCAGCGCATCTCGAAAGCGATGATCGCCCGCCTGCCCGACGCCGAGGCCCATCTCGACCAGATCGCGACCGACGCCAAATGGGAAGCGCAGGTCCATACCGGCGATCCCGGCGTGCTGCTCGAACTGGTGGACTACACGCGCGAATTGTCGCGGCGGTAACCAGGCAGCGTGATCCATGGGGAATTGATCCACGCTACCTAGCTAACCTGCCGCTCCTGCCCCTCCCAATAGGGCGCGCGCAATTCCCGCCGCAGGATCTTGCCCGAGGGGTTGCGTGGCAGGGCATCGATGAAATCGACCGATTTGGGGCATTTGAACCCGGCGATGCGTTCTCTGGCGTAGGCGATTACGCCTGCCTCATCGAGATCGCTGCCCGGCTGGCGCACGATCACCGCCTTCACGGCTTCGCCCCATTTCTCGTCCGGAATACCGATGATGGCGATGTCCGAGATGTCGGGGTGGCCGAACAGCGCGCTTTCGACTTCCGCCGGATAGACGTTTTCGCCCCCGGATATGATCATGTCCTTGATCCGGTCCTGGATGTAGAGATAGCCTTCCTCGCACAGGATCCCGGCGTCGCCGGTGCGGAACCAGCCATCACCGATCAGCGCCTTCTTATTTTCTTCCGGGCGGTTCCAGTAGCCTAGCATAACCGCCGGGCCACGGATGGCGACTTCACCGATGGTGTTCGCTGGCAAGGGTTGCAGGTTCTCGTCGAGGATGGCGACTTCGGTGCCGGGCAGCGGCCTTCCGGCCGATTTCATCACCTGCTCGCGCCCAACGATATTCTCCGGCTTGTGGTCATCGGGCGAAAGGCTGACGACAGTGCCGAAGGTTTCGGTCAGCCCATAAAGCTGCGCAAAATCGCATTTGAGCCGCTCGACGCCTTCCTTCAGCAGGTCGAGCGGGATCGGGCTTGCGCCATAGGTCAGCCCCTTCACGCTCGAGAAATCGGCATCCTGCGCATCGGGATGCGCGAGCAGCAGGCGGATCGCGGCGGGGACGAGGAACATCCACTTCACGCGGTGTTCCTGCACGTCGCGGATCAGCAGCGCGGGATCGAATTCGCGGTGGACGATCAGTTCCTGCGCGCCGAGCGTTGCACCCAATGCGCTGCCGACCCCGGCGATATGACCGTAGGGCATGGCGAAGATCAGGCTGTCGCCGGGATCGGCGCAATACCAGTAGATATCGTGCTGCTTCATCAGCGGGCGGGTGTTGGTGCCGTTGTGGTGGCTCAGCACCACGCCCTTGGGCAGGCCGGTGGTGCCGGAGGTGTAGAGCTGGATCAGCGCATCCTGCGGGCCGACTTCGGTGGTGACCGGCGCATCGGGCTGCGCATCGCGCCAGGCCTCGAACTCCTGCTCCATCGAGACGATCCGCCCGCCGAATGTGACCTTGCTGAACTCGTCCTCGCGGAACAGCACGGTTGCGCCCGCGTCCTGCATGATGAAATCGACCTCGACAGGGGCCAGCCGCCAGATGATCGGGATGAACACAACGCCCGCCCGCGCTGCACCGAGCAGCAATTCGACCGCATGGTCGCTGTTCTTCCCGAAATAGGCGATCCGGTCGCCCTTTCTCAGCCCCATCGCGGCGAGCCCGTTGGCGATCTGCGTTGCGTGGCGATCGTAATCGCGAAAACTGGTGGTGCGGTTGCGATAGCGCAGCGCGATCTGGTCGGGCCTTTCCTGCGCGTGGGCGGCCAGCGCCTCGCCATAGGTCGGGAAATAGCGTTCTCCAGCCGCTGTATCGCTCATCCGGCATCCTCTCCGTCGATGCGGGCCGATTCGCTCGGCCTCGTCACGGATCGAATGTGTCGGTTTTGCCGTGCGACGTAAAGCGTGGCCCGATCAGGCGAAACCTCGCTCGAGGAAATGCAACGCGCAACCGGCCAGCGTCGCGGTTCCGTGCGGCAACGCGCTTTCATCGACCATCATGCGCGAGGAGTGGATGCCGCAGCACTGGCGCCAGTCGTCGCCTTGCTGCGCGACACCGAGGAAGAACATCGCGCCGGGCACTTTCTCCAGCACATAGGCAAAATCCTCCGCCCCCATGATCGGTGCGGGCAGGTCACGCCAGCTGGCTTCGCCCAGTGCGGATTGCACGACAGACCGCCCCAGCGCGACGGCGCGCTCATCGCAGATGGTGACGGGGAAGCCTTCGGTGACGGTGACCTGGGCGCCCTGCCCGTGTGCCGCCGCGATCCCGCTCGCCACTTCGCGCACCAGTTGGTGCAGTTTTGCGCGATTGTGCGGCGAGAGGGTGCGCATGGTGCCGCGCAAGCTGGCATGGTCGGGAATGATGTTGTGTGCGGTGCCCGCCTCGATCTGGGTTATGGTCAGCACCACTGCATCGGCAGCGTTGAAACGCCGCGTGACCATGCTCTGCAAGGCGGTGATGATCTCGGCAGCAACGGGGATCGGGTCCATTGTGTCATGCGGCATGGAGGCGTGGCCGCCCTTGCCCGTGATAACGATGTCGAGCTGGTCGGCGGCCGCCATCAGCGCGCCCGCACGGCCTGCCACCACGCCATGCGGTGCATTGGGCATGATATGCAGCGCAAATGCAGCGTCGGGCAGCGGATCGATCAGCCCGTCGTCGAGCATGAAGCGCGCGCCGTGGTAGCCCTCCTCACCCGGCTGGAACATGAACTGCACCTCGCCCGCAAATTCGCCTGCCTTGCTCGCCAGCAATTCGGCAGCCCCGGCCAGCATCGCCGTGTGTGTGTCATGCCCGCAGGCGTGCATCCGGCCCGCAATGGTGGAAGCGAAGTCGAGCCCCGTTTCCTCGGGCATCGGAAGCGCATCCATATCGCCGCGCAGCAACACACGCCTGCCCGGCGCTGCTCCCTTCAGCGTGGCGACCATGCCGGTCGTCGCGCCACCCTCTTTCCATTCCAGCGGCAGGTGGGCGAGCGCGGCCCTGACCTTGGCACTGGTCCTGGGGGTCTGCAGGCCGAGTTCCGGCTCGGCATGGATCGCGCGGCGCAGCGCCACGATGCGGTCGGAAAGGCTACGGGCGGAATCGAGCAGGTCGGGGTGCAGCATGGGCGGGACGATACCCCATTTTGCCGTGCGGGTCGGCAGAAAAAAGTGGTTATCGAGGCTGTAAAACGTCTAAGGGGCGGCCAATGGCCCGGCCCGACCCTCAGGAATTGCAGCATGCGCAGGCGGACGATGCGCCGCGCGAGCCGGTTGTCGGCGTCATCTACAATCCGCGCAGCCATCGCAACAAGGGGCAGGACCTCGACCTTGCCTCGCGCCCCTATGTCCACCTGGCCCAGCCGCGCGAGCGTGACGGGATTGTCGCTGCGCTGGCGGAGTTTGCCGCCAAGGGTGTCGATTACCTGATCGTCAATGGCGGTGACGGCACAGTGCGCGATGTGCTGACCGGGGGGATGGAGGTGTTCGGCGACAAATGGCCTGCGCTGGCGGTGCTTCCCAAGGGCAAGACCAATGCGCTCAATGTCGATCTCGGCGCGCCGTCGGGCTGGAACCTGTGCGATGCGATCGACGCCTTCGCCAGCGGCAAACGCGTGGTGCGCAGGCCGCTGCTCGTCACCCGCCCTGGCAGTGAGGAGGCCCCGCTTGCGGGCTTTATCATGGGGGCAGGCGGTTTCACGCTCGGCATACAGGCGGGGCAGGATGCCCATCGGCTCGGTGCGTTTGACAGCCTGGCCGTCGGGGTGACGGCGGCATGGGGCGTGCTCCAGGCGTTGTTTGGCAGCGATGCCAACAAATGGCGGCGCGGAGCAGAGATGGAGATCCTGCTCGGTGACGAGCGCACACCGCTGCCGCATAGCGGGCAGGGATATGAGGGGCGGCGTGCGGTGATGCTGGCCTCCACGCTCGAGCGTTTCCCGGTCGGGCTCAAACTGTTCGGCGAGCATCGCAAGGGGCTGAAACTGGTCGCGATGGACCGGCCGCGCCGCCGCTTGCTTGCCGCATTGCCCAAGATACTGTTCGCCGGGCCGGGCAAGGAAAGCGCCAGCCGTGGCTTCTATCAGATGGCAGTCGATCGCTTCGAACTGACCATTGGCGATGATTACATCCTCGATGGCGAGGCGTTTCCCGGTGGGAAGCTGTGTGTGGAAAGCGGCCCGGAATTGCGCTTCGTCGTCCCGTGAGCGAGACACTTGAAAGCCGGATTTCAGCGCGGCTCGATGCCGTAGTGCGCCCCGAAGTGGCGGCATTTGCAGAACGGCTGGCGCAGGATGCAGGGGCCGATGCAGCGCTGTTCTATGGTTCCAACCTGCGCACGGGCGAACTCGAGGGCGTACTCGATTTCTACCTGCTGATGCCCGGCCCGCAGCAGGAACGCATATGGCCGCGCGTCAGCTATCACGAATGGAACCATGCGGGCACCACGCTGCGCGCGAAGGTGGCTACGATGTCGCTCGAACAGTTTGCCCGCGCGGCCTCGGGCCAGTCGCGTGACACCACGATCTGGGCGCGTTTCGTACAGCCGAGCGCACTGATTTGGATGCGTGACGAAGCCTGCCGTGTGTCGGTTGTGGATGCGTTGGGCGAAGCGGCGAAGACGGCGGCCCGCCTCGCTGCCGCGCTCGGGCCTGAAAGCGGGACCGCAGGCGATTACTGGCGCGCGCTGTTCCGCGCGACTTACCAGGCTGAGTTCCGGGTCGAGAAGGCGGGGCGGGAGGATTCAATCCTGTCGGTCAACGCTGCCCATTTCGACGGACTGCTCCCGCTTGCATGGCAGGCGGACGGGATTGCGTTCTCGCGAGGCAACGGCGCGCTTTCTCCGCGCCTTGCCGATGGCGACAAGGCGCGCTTGCTGCGCTGGTGGGCCTCGCGCCGCCGCTGGGGCAAGCCGCTCAACTTCATCCGACTGGCCAAGGCCAGCACCACGTTCGAAGGCGCGGCGCGCTATGCCGCATGGAAGATCGAGCGGCATACAGGCGTGCAGATAGAAGTGACTCCGTGGCGCGAGAAGCATCCGCTCCTCGCCGCGCCCGGTGTCCTGCTCAGGCTGTGGCGCGCGAGACGCGCCAGTTAGCCCCTCACATATATTTCATCGAGATGCTGATCGAACTCGGGCTGTTGCCGACCGAAAACTGCACTTTCTTGTAGCTCGGCTTGCCGAGGTTGAAGATATTGATCGAGGGATTGTTCGACATGCCCCCGCCATCGGAGCGGAGGTCGGTCTTGCCATTGCCGTTCACGTCGTGACGCACGGCAATACCGTATACACCCGCACCCGGCAGTGGCATGCACACCGTCATCGAACCGGCGCGCGCGGGCAGTTCGATGCGGTTGATCCACTTGCCCTTTTCGAGCCACTCGGCCTTGGTCCCGCGATAGCTCTGGACGCGGATCTTGCCGCTCGACGACTTGATGCCGGAGATGTTGATCTTGACCGACGCGCCCGAGTTGCAACGACCCGGATCGTGGGAGATTTTCTGGCGGTACTGCGCGCTCGCCGGACCGGCGAGAGCAAGGCCCGCCGTGGCAAGCGCCATGGCTCCGTAACGGATGGTCTGCTGTACGCTCATAGGTCGAAATTCCGTATCTGCGGCACTCTGCGATGTGCCAGGGTACTTGCGGGCAATAATGATGATGGATGCCCCGTGTTGCAAATCGCCTAGCGATTCGCCCCTGAATTGCGGCTGAATTCGGCCAATTCCGGCTGTTCAGCTTTGCAAATTTACGAAACGCCCCGCCTCCATCACCAGATGCCGGTCGGCGAGTTCGGCGAGCAATCCACGGTGCGTGATCACCAGGATCGTGCAACTGCCGCGCATCGCTTCCACCGCATCGGCGACTTCGCGTTCGGCGGCGGTATCGAGGGCGCTGGTCGCCTCGTCGAGGATCAGCAGTGCGGGGTCACGCAACAAGCCGCGTGCGAGCACAATGCGCTGGCGCTCGCCGCCCGAGAGATGCCGACCCGCATCGCCCACCGGCGTGTCGAGGCCCTGCGGCAGGTCGAAAACAAAACCGGCATGGGCGCGCTGGAGCGCCTGTTCGAGCCGCACGTCATCCGCGCCGGGATCGGCCCACAACAGGTTGTCGCGCACCGTTCCATGGAACAGGACGGGTTCCTGCTGGACATAGGCGACCTTGGCGCGCCATTCGCGCCGTTCGCCCGGCCGGAGTGCGCGCCCGTCGAGGACGACCTCGCCTTCATCTGGCGCAATCAGCCCGCCCAGCACATCGGCCAGCGTGCTCTTGCCGCAGCCAGAGGGCCCGGTCAGCGCGATGATCGATCCCGCCCGGCCCTCCAGCGTGACATTGTCGAGCGCAGGCGCGCCTTCACGGTGGTGCACGGTGACGCCGCGCAAGGCGAAGCCGGTCTCGAGCGAATGAGGTGTCGAAGATATCTCGCCCGGCACCTCGCGCGCGGCTTCGGCCTGTTCGATCAGCGTCCAGGTTTCGTGCAGCGCAGGGGCGGCGTGCGACCAGTCCTGCCATTGCTCCTGCAATCCGGCGAGCTGCGGCACTGCGCGGGCGAAGATCGCAATCAGCGGCAGCAGCATGGCGCTGTCGTAGTTCCACTGCGTGACCGCGAACCACACGATGGCAGCCAGCGCGATCGCCCCGGCTATTTGCAACGCCAGCCGTGCGAGCCCCGATTGCGCGATATAGCGCCGCTGCACCTTGCGCATGGCGATAAAGCCTGCGCGCGCCTCTTCGGCCATGCGATCTTCTGCGCCGAAGCTCTTGATGATCCGCATCCCGTCGAGCGTTTTCTCCAGATTGCCGAACACCGCCTTGTTGCGCCCGGTCAGCGCCTCGCCCAGCCGCGCGGCATTGCTCCTGAGGCCGCGATAAAGCAGCAGCACCAGTGCGCCTGCGACCACGCCCAGCAAGGCAAAGAGCGGCGAGATCACCAGCGCCGCCAGCGCGACCGCGCCGAGGTTGAACAGCGTCGTGACCAGCGCGAACAGGCTGCTCGACGCCAGCCCCGCGCGTTCGATTGCGGTCAGCAGCAAGGCGCGGTTGTCGCTCTGGCGCTGGCGCGAGAGATAGCGCCAGTCGGCGGCAACGAGCGCGGAGATGGCGCGGTTACGCAGCCCGTCGACCACCGCCATGCGGATATCGAATGTGAGCAACCGGCGCGCGAATTCGGCCGCTGCGCGCAGCGCAAGGATCGCGACGAAGATCGCCAGCAATGTGCCGAGCGAGGGAAGCGGTCCGATCCAGCGCAGCGCCTCGGACAAGCGGCCTCCCGCCTCGCCCCCCAGGGTTGCATCGACCAGCGGAACCAGCAGTACGAAGCCCGCCCCTTCGAGCATGGCGCCAAGCAAGCTTGCGCCAACCAGCGCCCACAGGCGCGGCCCACGGGCGAGACGGATCAGGTCGGGTAGCGGCGCGCTCATACTCGCATCGGCACCTGCCCCGAACCTGCCCGTGCTGTCAAAGGTCGTTTCGCCCCTCGATCACGCCGACGAACTGGCTGGCGAGGATCGCGCGCGGGATGGCGAGCATGCGCGGCCAGTCGCGCTCGATATCTCCGCCACTTTCGTCTGGCCAGTCACGCAGCAGGGCGTCGAGCCGGTCGATATCGAGCACCCGGCCCAGGAATTCGTGGCCGCGCATGGTGTGCAGCGCGGCGCGATACTGCTCCCGTTGCTCGCCGATGCGCAGGTGCCAATCGGCGCGATGCTGCCCGTATTCGGTGCCCAGCCGCTGTGCTTCGGGCAGGCGACCGCGTGCCATCTCGCGCGCCAGCCTGCGTTCGGTGCCGCCGCTGGCAAAGGCTGCCGTTGGCAGGCCGATGCAATATTCGATCAGCGGGCGATAGGCAGTGACATCGCGCCGCGACACGCCATAGGCCTGCTCGAAGGCGAGCATGACGTCTGCCTTCTCGCCATCGGCGGCAAGGTGATCGTGCCGAACGGCTGCTGCCCGGTCATGTGGGAAGGTGAAATCGGACCAGTCGGAAACCGAGCCGCGCTCCGCAGCCCGTTGCGCCTGCTGGGCGATTGCTTGCCGGGAAGGCGGGGTAAGCAGTGCAACCATATCGCGGCGCTGCGGGTGGACCAGCGAGCGCAGCCTGCTGCGCATCGGGGCAGGCAGCTGTGGCATCACGCTGAGCGCCAGCAGCTTGCGCAGAAGTGAGCGTCCGTCGCCGGGGCGGTTGGCCAGCAACCGTGTCAGTTCGGCCCAGCGCCCGTTCCAGGCGTATTCGACATAGGCCCAGCGTCCGTCCTGGCTGAAGCTCTGATTGGCAAGGTCGGCGACCAGCAGTGTATCGCAGCCGAGGTCGCGCGCCTTTGCGAACACCGCGTGGAACGGTTCGACATTGGCGAGGCCGGGTGCGAAGAGCTGCATCGCGCGCAGCATCTCGCGGTTCGTGCCGTCGGCGGCGGCATGGTCGGGAAGCACGAAATGCGGCGCGATGCGCGGATGCATTTCGGCAAAGTGCCGGACGAGCGGCGTTTCATCGCCCATCGTGCCCGGTGCACCCTTTCCCTTCCAGCGGGGATCGGGTGCGAAAGTGATTGTGTCGAGCCATGTCCCCGGCGGCAATTCGTCGAGCAGCGCCGTGGCCGCTAGCGGGGAATCGAGGCCGCCGGACAGCGCCAGGCCCGGCTTCTCGCTGCGTTTCAGCGCAAGCCGGGCTGCTTCTCGCAACAGGGAAAGCGCCCGTTCAGCCGCATCGGTGGGGGCTACCCGGCGATCAACGAGAAAATCGGCTGGATCGTACCATCGTTCGACCTGCCAGCCATCGGGCGCGCAGCGCACCACGGAACCGAGCGGAACGGCAAAGATGCCTCGATACCAGCCCTTCACCTCGCCATCGCGGAAATCGTAGGCAAGCTGGTCGGTGATGCGCTCGTAATCGAGCTGCCGTTCGATCCCGGCGGCAAACAGCAATCGCAATTGCGATGATGCGACGACGCGCTGGCTGTCGCAGGCGTAATGCAGCGGGGGTGCGTCCCATGGCGAGCGCGACAGGCGCACGCTGCCGTCGCGCATGATCGCCGCCGCAGCGTAGTTGCCGGTCAGCCGGGCGTCGGCCTTTTTACCCCAGCGATCGAGTGCGAGCGCATAGGCATGGCATATATCGCCGCCGACCTCGGCCAGCAGGTCGCCTGGCCCGTCGATCCAGCCGGTAACCGAAACGGCACGGGCGACGCCGCCCGGCACGGCACAGTCGGGCGCATGACGTGCAAATTCCTCGGGCAGCCCGAGAAGCCGCGCTGCGCTCTGGTGGTGCCAATTGTGCCATGCGGCGATCATGCGCCGTCGAGCCGGATACCGATTGTCAGGATTTTCGGTTCAGGGCGTCTTGGTCGACCGGAACAGGGCGTCCGGCGACATCGGAGATCGAGCCGACGCGTTTCAGCTCAGGCTTGCGCCAGCGCGTGTCCTGCTGTGGCGTTTCATTCGTCATTCTGTGTGTCCCGGTCTGACTCGAGCAGCATACGCCTGCCGTAACCGTCGCGCAATGCGGTGGGTTAAGATGTTACAAGCCCGGCATTTCTGGCCTGCTCGAGGAAGCTATCGACATCGCCAGCGATGGCTGCCGGATCGACGCCATATTCGCTTGCCAGCCGCGCCAGAAGCTCCTTGCGAGTGGGCGAGCGATCGAGCTCGCGCCAGATGGCCCTTGCGCTCCCTTCGACCGAGAACAATTCACCCTTGTCGAGCTGGACGATGATCGTTTCGTCATCGACATCGGTCTCGATCAGATCGGTTACGGGTTTGCGCAGTGTCTCCATCGACCCGGCTTTACCAAAAAGACGGGATCTTGCCATGGGGCCAGTGTGGAAAAGCCCGGTGGCCCAGCTTGTGGCGCCGAATCGCGCGCTCTACTCGGGAGGGTGACCCACACCGCCCCTGAAAGCTGATGGCCATGGCCCGCCCGCTTATTTCCCCCTCGATCCTGTCAGCCGATTTCGCACGGCTGGGCGAGGAAGTGCGCGCGATCGACGCAGCCGGGGCAGACTGGATCCACGTCGATGTGATGGACGGGCATTATGTGCCCAATATCACCATCGGCCCGGCTGTGGTGAAGGCGCTGCGCCCGCACACCAGCAAGCTGTTCGATGTCCACCTGATGATCTCGCCGGTCGATGCCTATCTCGAGGAATTCGCCGAGGCGGGCGCGGATATCATCACCGTCCACCCGGAAGCGGGGCCGCACACGCACCGCACGCTGCAGGCAATCGGCAAGCTCGGCAAGAAGGCGGGCGTGGTGCTCAACCCTGGTACGCCGGTCGAGGCGCTCGATTACCTGCTCGACCTTGCCGACCTGGTGCTGGTGATGAGTGTCAATCCCGGCTTTGGTGGGCAGAGCTTTATCGACAGCCAGCTGCGCAAGGTGGAGGCGATCCGGGCAAGGATCGACGATATCGGCAAGCCGATCCATCTCGAAGTCGATGGTGGGGTCAATGCGGAAACCGCCCGGCTGTGCGTCGATGCGGGGGCCGATGTGCTGGTTGCCGGCAGCGCGACCTTCAAGGGTGGGCCGGGCCAATATGCTGCGAATATCGCAGCTTTGCGAGGGGAAGGTTGATGGTCGATGCCGCGACGCGCATGGTTGAGCCTGCAACTCGCGAGACCGACGCGCCCGAACTCGATTTCGATGCTGCCGGAAAGGCGGTCCCCCTGAACGAAAGCGAAGAAGCACTGGTCGCGGGCGAAAGCGCCGCACATTCCTCGTCGCGGCGCGAAACGCTCGAGCCGGGGCGTTCACTCGTGGTGGCCGATTTCTCGAATCCGGCACATAGTGCAGCCGAACGGCTGATCCGGATGGCCTATCGTCTGGGCATCCCCGCCTCGACACTGACTTCGCCATTCGCCAAGCCCGCACGCCCGCGCCTGCTGGCAACGGTCGAGACGCCGCTGGCGGGCGACCGGGCCGCCGGTGTCGCGCTGAGGGCAGGGCATTTTCTCGTCCACGGGGTGAAAGCGCCGATCGCGCAGATGAATTTCACCCCGGCAGCGCATCTCACCGCGCCGTTCGAGCGCACTGTCCATGGCTTCACCTGGTTGCGCGACCTCGCCGTTTCCGCCCCGCGCGAGCAGGGCGCGCCGACGGCCTGCCGCATCATGGACGCGTGGCTCAAGGACAACCCCAAGCCGGGCAAAGGCCCGGCGTGGCGGGTCGAGAATGTCGGCCTGCGGGTGCTGGGCTGGCTGGTCCACGCGCCGCTGGTCCTCTCGACCAATGACAAGGCGAAGCGCAAGGCAAGGCTTGAGGCGATTGCGCAGACTGCACGCTGGCTCGATCGCAATGTGAAAGATGCATCGGACCGGCTGGGCGAGCTTGCCGGATGGTGCGCGCTGATCGCCGCCGGGCTGCTGCTGCCCGAAGGCAAGCCGCGCCGCCTGTTCGGCGAGGCCGGGCTTGCCCGCGCATTGGGAGAACTGGTGGCCGATGATGGCGGTACGCTATCGCGCAGCCCGCTGGCGCAGATGGATGCCATCGCACTGCTGGTTGATCTTGCCGCCTGCTATCGCGCGATGGATCGCGATCCGCCTGAAGTGATCGACTCCATGCTGCAGCTGCTCGTCCCGCCGCTGCTCACGCTGGTCCATTCGGATGGCGCACTGGGCAGCTGGCAGGGTGCAGGCGCGGTGCGGCATGACCGGCTGGCCGCGCTGGTCGATGCAAGCGGCGTGCGCACCCGCCCGCTCGCCGATGTGCGCCAATGGGGTTACCAGCGGGTGCTGGCAAACAAGTCGACGCTGATCTTCGATGCCGCCCCGCCCCCGCTTTCGCGCCATGCGCGGTTCGGCTGCGCCTCGACACTGGCGTTCGAGTTCTGCCCGCACGGCCAGCGGCTGGTGGTCAATTGCGGCGGCGCGGCCTTTGCCGGGGGGCAGGTGCCCGCGCGGATCGAGCAGGGGCTGCGCGCCACCGCTGCCCATTCCACATTGGTGCTCGACGATGCCAATTCCACTGCGGTGCATATTAACGGGCGGTTGGGCGCGGGCGTCAACGAGGTCGAGGTCGACCGCCGCACGCTCAAGAATGCGCAAGGTTCCGCGACCCGGCTGGAGGCGAGCCATGACGGTTATGCCGCACGCTTCGGCCTTGTTCATCGCCGGGTGCTCATCCTGCGTGACGACGGCTCGGAATTGCGCGGCGAGGACCTGCTGGTCCCGGCGGGCAAGCGCGGCAAGCGCGGCAAGATCGGCTTCGCGATCCGGTTCCATATCGGGCCAGGCGTGGAAATCCGCCTGTCGGAAGACAAGAAGGGGGCGGGACTGGCTGCGCCGGATGGCACATACTGGCAGTTCCGCATGCCCGGTGGCGACGGCAATGGCGAGCTTTCGATCGAGGAAAGCATGTGGGTGGACGGCAATGGTCGTCCGCAGCCGATCCAGCAGCTGGTGATCCAGGGAATGACATCGCGCAGCGGGGGAAGCTTCTCCTGGCTGCTCAAGAAAATGGGGTGATATCGCCGTGAGCGACGTGAAAATTCAGCGGGCACTGCTTTCGGTGTCCGACAAGAGCGGATTGGTCGAACTGGGGCAGGCGCTGGCCGCGCGCGGAGTGGAGTTGGTATCGACCGGCGGCACGGCCAAGGCGCTGCGCGAGGCGGGGCTGGAGGTAAAGGACGTGTCCGACCTCACCGGCTTTCCGGAGATGATGGACGGACGGGTCAAGACGCTGCACCCGATGGTCCATGGCGGTCTGCTGGCGGTGCGCGACAATCCCGAGCACGCCGCCGCGATGGAAGAACATGCGATCGGTGCGATCGACCTCGTGGTGGTCAATCTTTATCCGTTCGAGGCGACCGTGATGCGCGGGGCGGAGCGGCCCGAGATCATCGAGAATATCGATATCGGTGGCCCAAGCATGGTTCGTTCGGCTGCGAAGAACCACCAGTTCGTGACCATCGTGAGCGATCCGGGCGACTATGCCGAGCTGCTGGGCGAGCTTGAGGTATCGGACGGGGCAACCACGCTCGATTTCCGCAAGCGGTGCGCGGCCAAGGCTTTCGCGGCCACCGCCGCTTACGATTCGATGATCAGCCAGTGGTTCGGTTTCGCCGACCAGCAGCAGCTGTTCCCCGGCTTCCTCGCCGTCAACGGCAAGGCTCCTGTCGAGCTGCGCTATGGCGAGAACCCGCACCAGAAGGCGGCGCTCTACCTGCCGGTCGGTCCACACGGGAGAGGCATCGCGCAGGCTGAGCAGTTGCAGGGCAAGGAACTCAGCTACAACAATTACAACGATGCCGACGCCGCGCTCGAACTGTGTGCCGAGTTTGCCGGGGGCGATCCGGCGGTGGTGATCGTCAAGCATGCCAACCCCTGCGGCGTGGCGCAGCGCGGCTCGCTGCTCGAAGCGTGGGAAGAGGCGCTGGCATGCGACAGCGTGTCGGCCTTCGGCGGGATCGTGTGCGTTAACACTGATCTCGACGGCGCGACTGCCGAAGCGATTGCAAAGATCTTCACCGAAGTGGTCATCGCGCCCTCGGTGTCCGATGCTGCGCGCGAGGTTTTCGCCAAGAAGAAGAATTTGCGCCTGCTTGTGACGGGCGACCTGCCCGATCCACACCGGGGAGGCCTCGCGGTCAAGCCGATCACCGGCGGGCTGCTGGTGCAGAGCCGCGACAATGGCACGATCACGCAAGAAGAACTGAAAGTCGTCACCGAACGCGCCCCGACCGAGCAGGAACTGAAAGACTGCCTGTTCGCCTGGACCGTCGCGCGCCATGTGAAGTCGAACGCCATCGTTTATGCCAAGGACGGTGCAACGGCAGGCATTGGTGCTGGCCAGATGAACCGCCGCGACAGTTCGCGCATTGCGGCGGTGAAAGCCGCCGAAGCCGCCGAAACCTATGGCTGGGCAGAGCCGCGCACGGTTGGCAGCGCGGTCGCTTCGGACGCATTTTTCCCCTTCGCCGACGGTCTGCTTGCTGCTGCGGAAGCGGGTGCGACCGCGATCATCCAGCCCGGCGGTTCGATCCGCGACGACGAGGTGATCGCTGCCGCGAACGAGAAGGGGCTGGCCATGGTCTTCACCGGAATGCGCCACTTCCGCCACTGAGTGTGCGGCACAGATCGGCTGTAACCTCCGGCGCGTTCGGGGCGAATGAACCTGTGGCAACCCCGCCATTCACCCGATCGCAAGAGGTTCGCCGTTATGGCTGCTGCAACGCTGAACGAATCGAAGACCGAGTATGAGCTTTCTCCACTCCGAAGTGACCCGCAATTTCCTGATCGGCTTTGCCGCCGGGGCGCTGATCCTGTTTGCGCAGACCGGCCCGGAGCTGTTCGGCTCACCGGTGCCGGAGGCGGCAGCGAAGGCCGCCGAATGAAGCGGCTCTTCGGAGCGTTCCTTCCCCTTGCCCTGCTGGCAGCGGGCTTCTCGCAGCCTGCTATCGCGCTTGAGCGACCGGTTGCCGCGCCTGCGGCCAAACGCTTCGCCAATGAAGGGCTGGGCACCAAAACGGCTGTCTTTGCCGGCGGCTGCTTCTGGGGCGTCGAGGCGGTGTTCAGCCATGTGAAGGGCGTGAAGAGCGCTGTTTCCGGCTATCACGGCGGCAATTCGGCGACCGCGAAATATGATCGCGTCAGCGCGGGCGGCACCAACCATGTCGAAGCGGTAAAGGTCACCTACGATCCCAAGGTGGTGCGGTATGACCAGCTGCTGCGCATCTTCTTCTCGGTGGTGGCCGACCCGACACTGAAGAACCGGCAGGGGCCGGATCGCGGTGCGCAGTACAATGCCGAGCTGGTCCCGATGAGCGGCGAACAGCGCGCAGTGGCAGAGGCTTACCTGAAGCAGATGGCGCAGTCGGGCAAATGGCGCGGGGCAATCGTCACCGACGTCATTTCCTATCGCAGATTCTACCCGGCCGAAGCCTATCATCAGGACTTTGCGCTGAAGAACCCGAAGCACGGCTATATCGTGCGGTGGGATGCGCCCAAGGTCGCCGCGCTCAAGCGGATGTACCCCGCGCATTACAAGGCCGGTTTCACCCGCAACTGAGCCGGCAGCCGGACGGCTGGTGTTCGTGCCGTGGCGCGCTATATTGGCGCCATGGCACGGCATGAACACACCCATCACGAACATTCGGGCAAGAGCCTGGTCGACGCTGCGCGCGAGGCATTGACCGGCGCTGGCGAGCAATGGACCGGCTTGCGCGCAGATGTGTTCGAGGAACTGGCGCGGCACGAAAAGCCCGCTTCGGCTTACGATATTTCGGACAATCTTTCGGCCAAGCGCGGCAAGCGCGTGGCGCCCAACAGCGTCTATCGCATCCTTGACCTGTTCGTGGCGAACAACCTCGCGCTAAGGGTCGAAAGCGCCAATGCTTTCCTCGCCAACAGCCATCCGGGCTGCCTGCACGACTGCATTTTCCTGGTGTGCGACAATTGCGGTGAAGCGACGCATGTCGATGACGATGCCATCGCCAATGCGGTGCGCGGCGTGGCGCAGGCGCAGGGCTTCAGGCCCGAACGACCGATTATCGAAATCAGGGGTCTCTGCGCCGCGTGCAGCTAGGCGCGGAGAGAAGCAGGCGCGAATGGGCGATTGTCGCCCTGATCCTGCTCGCCGCGCTGGTCCCGCCTTTCATCAGCTGGAAAGCACCGGTCCTCGATAGTCTCGAACGACTGGCCTATGACAGTTATACATATGCGCTCGCCCCCGAGGTCGAACGCGACCCGGATATCGTGCTGCTGCTCTATGACGACCCGACCGCACGCGATTCGGGCAAGACCAGCCCGATAGACCGCAACATCATTGCCAATGCGATCGAGGCGGCAGACGGGGCCGGGGCGAAATCGATCGGCGTCGATTTCTTTTTCATCCAGCCGACCGAGGACCAGCAAAGGCTGACCGATGTGCTGGCGAATGTCTCGACCCCGGTCGCCATGCTCTATGCCGATCCCGCGCGCGACGGGGGCAATTTCTGGACTGCATCGACGGCGGGCGATGCGGTTCCCTATCAGGATGAATTCTGGCGCCGCGCGGCATCGGACGGGCTGGTCCGCAGTTCGCCGATGATTGGCGACGATGATGACAACATCTCGCGCAACTGGCCCACACGCGATGGCAATGAGCCGGGCACGCGGGCGCAGATACCGATGTCTGCCGCGATGGCCGGGATGACGCTGGAGGATTTCGGCTATTCCGGGTCGATTGCCTTCACCCGCTTCATCCAGGACCCTGTTCCGCCCGATGCCGATCCGGCGACCATCCCGCCCCCACGCAGCGAAGCAGCGGGCATGTTCGTCGAATATTCGCTCAGCGGTTTCCGCGATCCGGCTTCGGCACAGGGCCTCGCGCCGCTGCTGGCGGGCAAGCATGTGCTGATTGGGCTGGGCATCTTCAACGCCGACCGTTTCGCGACCCCGATCACGCGGATGGAGGGGGAGCAGGAAATTCCCGGCGTGGCGGTCCACGCACATATGCTGCGGCAGGCGCTCGACGGGAATTTCCCCTCCGCCCTGCCGCTCTGGGCGGTTGCCCTTGTCGCCATGGCCTTCATTGGTGCGGGCGCTTTCGTGGGCGGGCTGGACCGCAATCGCGTGGTGTTTGCCCTGGCCATAGCGGGACTGTTGCTGCTCTGGGCGAGCCTGCCGCCGCTGTTTCGCTCGATCGATATCGACCTGCTGACCCTGCCTATGGCGGGCTGGGCGCTGTCCCTCGCGATTTCGCTGGTCGGCTTCAGCGTGCTCACCGGTGCGCGCACCTCGCGCGAGCGGGCCTTTGCGCGCGGCGCGCTGGGCAAATACCTGCCTGCGACGGTTGCGCAGGAGATCCTCGAGGACCCTGAAAAGCTCACCCTCGAAGGGGAAGAGCGCGAGTTGTTCATGCTGTTCACCGATCTTGAGGGTTTCACCCGGATCAACCACTCGCAGCCACCGCGCACCACCGCTTCGATTCTCAACCGCTATCTCGATGCGATGAGCGAGGTGATCCTCGATCATGGCGGAACGATCGACAAATATGTCGGTGATGCGATCGTCGCTTTCTGGGGTGCGCCGATCGCGCGTGACGAAGATGCCGTGAATGCCGTTGCCTGCGCGCTTGCGCTTCACGCCTGCGCTGAAGGGTTCCGTGCCAAGCTGGCCGAACAGGGCGAAACACTCGGAAGGACGAGGATCGGGCTGCATTGCGGGCCGGTGATCGTCGGCAACTTCGGCGGGCGGCAGCGAATCCAGTACACCGCGCTGGGCGATGCGATGAACACCGCCGCCCGGCTCGAAGGGGCGAACAAATACCTTGCCAGCGACATCCTTGTGAGCGGCGCAATGCGCGATGCGGCGCCCGATTTCGCTTATCTCCCGCTTGGCAGGATCGTGCTGTCGGGGGTCGATACGCCGATTGCCGTGTTCCAGCCACTGACAGGTGAAATGGCCGGATTGGCGGCGCAGGTTGCGCAGGCGCTCGATGGCGATACCGCCGCGCTCGCTGCCCTGCACGCCTGGCAGGAAAAGCCACCGGCACTTGCCTCGTTGCTCGAGCGGTGGGACAAGATTGCGGGGGGAGTGGCCCATGTCCTTGGTTCCAAATAACATGCGCTCGCCATTTTCGATGCTGCTGCTGGCGGGTTTCCTGGCGGCTTGCACGACCACCCCCGATGCCGACGGAATGGTCGATGTCGCGATGGGGCGGCTTGAACCGCCGGACAATATCCAGGTCGCTGTTGTCGGCGGCAGTGATGACGTTGCGGCGCGCTATCCGGTCGGTTCGACATTCCTCGCGTCGGAACTGGTTTGCCTGCCGCAGGGCGCGCATCTTTCGGTCGTTGCGCAGGGGCTGGACCAGCAATTGCGCGGACCGGGGTGCGATTTCGTATATATCTATTCCGATGAGGAATTTCGCGAAAAGCTGTTGGCGCTGTCGCTCGAACGGCTTGAGCGTGCAGAGGCGGAACAGCGTGCCCGCGCAGAAGCCGAGCAGCGTGCCCGCGAAGAGCAACAGCGCGCGAGGGAGCAGGCCGAAGGGAAGATGACATACGGTCTCAGCGGCGGCACGCTCAAACGCAGCCCGCCTGCCCAAGTCGTCGCGCCGCGCAAGGTGGCACGCAAGATCTGCCCCGATGGTTCAAGTGTCGCGGCATCGGCCAGTTGCCCGGTGGTTCGCCAGATGACCGTGATTCGCGGATCGCCCGGCGCGCTTGCGTGGTATCCGCTGAACAGCAAGGTCGATATCGGGGCGCGGGTCTGCCTGCCCAAGGGGAGCGGTTCGCTCACTTTCCAGCCGCTGGGAGGCGGCGCGCTCGTGACCGTCGAGGGCGGAACCTGCCGCGCCTCGTTCGACGATCTGAAAAAGACCGGGCAGCGCGGTGGTGGCGGCAACGGGCCGTGACCCGGTCGAAGGATTGGATTCGATGCGCTGGCTGTGATAGCCTGCGCTGCGCTGCAGGCCCGTATGGGCGCGCAGCAGGGGGGACATCGAGGTGAGTGAATCCGGCTATCACGCCTGGCGGAACCTGTGCGCAGCCCTCGCTGCAACAGCAGTGCTTGCCGCCTGCGCCAAGCAGCCGCCCGAAGAATTGCCGCCGGGACCGGAATTCGTTCCCATGTCGTCGGCACCGCCTCCTCCGCCCCCACCACCGCCACCGCCGCCACCCCCACCGCCGCCGGTTCGCGCGTCGCAAATGTCCGTCGTGCGCGGATCACCCAATGCGCTGGCGTGGTATCCGCTTGGCCGGATCGTAGCGGTTGACGCGAAGATCTGCCTGCCCGCCAATGCGCGCTTCGTGACTTTCCAGAAAATGGACGGCGGCCTCGTCACTTATGGCGGTGGCGGATGCAACAAGCTGATCAGGGAACCGCCTCCATCCGGGCAGCGCGGCGGCGGATGGGAAGGGCCGACATGATCCGCGCGGGCCTGGCGCGGGCTGCGCTGTTGTCGCTTCCAGCGACCGCACTGGCACAGGATGACACGCCGCCTGTCGAGGAGCCGCTGGGCGAGATCGTGCTCGACGATTTGCCGCCGCCCGGCCCGCAGATGTTTGTCACCACGTCTGAAGGTCAGGCAGCAGACTTCTATCCCGCCGCAACGATCCTCCCGGAAACCGCATGGGTTTGCGTGCCGGAAGGCGGCGGAGCGGTTACTTTCCGCCGCGCCGATGGCTCAGCGCTGGTGGTCGACGCGGGCGAATGTGCGGGCGGTGAAGGCTACGAAACACCGGACACCCCTCCTGACGTAGAAGGCGATGCAGGCCCGGTCGTCGTGCTGCGTTCGAGCGGCCTCGACGCAGCGCGTTTCCCACCCGGGAAGCGGTTTCCACTCGATCAGCGTGTCTGCATCAGGGAGGCAAGCCAGGTCACCATCCTTGCGTCCGACGGGACCAGGGTGCTCAACGGGCCGGGCTGTTTTATGCTCGATAGCAGCGGCCCGCAGCCACAGATCGCGGCAATGCGTCCACCGGTAGGTGCATCGACCGGCGGTGGAGGGGGGCGCCCAATGCGGCCCCGCACCGGTGCCGTGCGCGGTGTTCCGCCCGCCTATATGCGGGTCATCCGGGGGTCTAAGCTGGGCCTTGCCTTCTATCCGCTCGGCAGCCGGCTGGAGACGACCGGGCGCATCTGCCTGCCGCCCAATGCGGGTCACCTCACCTTCCAGCGCGAGGCGGGCGGGCTGGTCACCTATGGCGATGGCGGGTGCAACAAGGTGATCCCCGAGCCGAAGCCGGGTGAAGGCGATGCCGGTGCGGGCAGTGGCCCCTGACCCAGTACTCCTGACCATGCACCGCCATGCGCAGATGGTGCTGTAAAAACAGCATTCCCGCCCTGTGCAGTGGAATCGACAAGCCCCCACGCTGCGGCTAGAGCCTAGGCATGTCCCAATCCCCCCAGACCCCCTTGCTGGACAAGGTCACTTACCCGGCGGACCTGCGCCAGCTCGACAAGGCAGACCTGCGCCAGTTCGCGGACGAATTGCGCGCTGAAATGATCGATGCCGTCAGCCAGTCGGGCGGGCATCTCGGTTCCGGCCTTGGCGTGGTCGAACTGACCGTGGCGCTGCACTATGTGTTCAACACGCCGGATGACAAGCTGGTGTGGGATGTCGGCCACCAGTGCTATCCGCACAAGATCATCACCGGGCGGCGCGACCGTATCCGCACATTGCGCCAGGGCGGCGGCCTCAGCGGCTTCACCAAGCGAGCAGAGAGCGAATACGACCCCTTCGGTGCGGCGCATAGCTCCACCTCGATCAGCGCGGCGCTGGGTTTTGCGGTGGCCAACAAGCTGCAGGACAAGCCCGGGCGCGGCATCGCGGTGATCGGCGACGGGTCGATGAGCGCAGGCATGGCCTATGAGGCGATGAACAATGCCGAACAGGCGGGCAACCGCCTCCTTGTGATCCTCAACGACAACGACATGTCGATCGCCCCGCCGGTGGGTGGCCTCTCGGCCTATCTCGCCCGGATGGTGTCCTCCAGCGAATATCTCGGCCTGCGCAGTCTCGCCTCCAAAGCGGTTGCCAAGCTCTCGCGCCGGGTCCACCGCGCGCTCGACAAGGCGGAGGAATACACCCGCGGCATGGTGACCGGGGGGACATTGTTCGAGGAGCTGGGCTTCTATTACGTCGGCCCGATCGACGGGCATAATCTCGATCACCTGATCCCGGTGCTGGAAAACGTGCGCGACAGCGAACAGGGCCCGGTGCTGGTCCATGTCGTGACGCAAAAGGGCAAGGGCTATGCACCGGCGGAAAACAGCGCCGACAAATATCACGGCGTCGCCAAGTTCGACGTCATCACAGGTGAGCAGAAGAAGTCGAGCGGTGGCCCGCCCGCCTACCAGAACGTGTTTGGCGATACGCTGGCAAAGCTGGCCGAGATGGACAAGCGTATCTGCGCCATCACCGCTGCCATGCCGAGCGGCACGGGGGTCGACCGCTTTGCGAAGGCGCACCCGGACCGCAGTTTCGACGTCGGCATTGCCGAACAGCATGGCGTCACCTTCGCGGCCGGTCTGGCGGCACAAGGGATGCGGCCCTTTGCCGCCATCTATTCGACCTTCCTCCAGCGCGCCTATGATCAGGTGGTGCATGACGTCGCGATCCAGAACCTGCCCGTGCGCTTCGCGATCGACCGTGCCGGGCTGGTGGGGGCCGATGGCTGCACCCATGCGGGCAGCTTCGACATCACCTATCTCGCCACCCTGCCCAATATGGTGGTGATGGCGGCCGCCGACGAGGCGGAGCTGGCGCATATGACCTACACCGCCGCCGAATATGACGACGGCCCCATCGCCTTCCGCTATCCGCGCGGCGCGGGGACAGGGGTTGCTATACCCGATACGCTGCAAAAGCTCAAAATCGGCAAGGGCCGGATCGTGCGTGAAGGCAGCAAGGTGGCGATCCTCTCGCTCGGCGCGCGGCTTGAGGAGGCGAAAAAGGCCGCCGACCAGCTCGAGGCCAGAGGACTTTCGACCACAGTTGCCGACCTGCGCTTCGCCAAGCCGCTCGACACCGCCCTGATCGAGAAGCTGATGCGCACGCATGAGGTCGTGGTCACGGTCGAGGAAGGCGCCATCGGCGGCCTCGGCGCGCATGTGCTGACCTTCGCCAGCGACGAAGGCCTGACCGATGCAGGGTTGAAAGTACGCACCATGCGCCTGCCCGATATCTTCCAGGACCAGGACGATCCGGCAAAGCAATATGACGAGGCGGGCCTTAATGCACCGCAGATCGTCGATACGGTGCTGAAGGCACTGCGGCATAATTCGGCGGGCGTTGAGGAAGCGCGGGCTTAGGAGGTGGATTGTGCAAATCAGCCAATTGGCGAAGATACTTAGCGAGCGCGTTGCGAACGCTGGCAAAGGTGAGCGTGTGACACAAATTCACCTGTTTGGAATCGAGTTTGCCGACGAAATTGGCAGTGCGGCGAACCAAGTTGTTGAGGCTTCCGATATCGATAATAGCTATGCGACTGAGGTGCGAAAGGGCATGCGCCTCGCCCAGTTTGTCCAACGGCGATAGACACGCCCATGCCCCTCCTCACCGTCCAAACCGCCAACCACATCACCACTCTCACTCTCAACCGGCCCGAGACGATGAACCCGCTTGGCGCTGCGGGCGATGGGGATGCGTTTGCCGCTGCTTGCGACGCGGTGAATGCCGATATGGACGTGCGCTGCGTGATCCTGACCGGCGCGGGGCGGGCGTTCAGTGCGGGCGGCGATATCAAGGCGATGAAGGAGCGGACGGGGAATTTTGGTGGTACTGCCCCTGCCATCTCCGACGGCTATCGGGGCAACATCCACAAGGTGCTGCGCGCACTTTACGGGCTGCGTGTGCCGTTGATTGCGGCGGTCAACGGGCCGGCGATCGGGCTGGGCTGCGATCTTGCCTGCCTTGGCGATATCCGCATCGCGAGCAACAAGGCCAAATTCGGCGTCACCTTCCTCAAGCTCGGCATCATTCCGGGGGATGGGGGCACATGGATCCTGCCGCGCATCATCGGCGAGGCGCGTGCGGCGGAGTTGTTCTATACCGGGGATGTGATCGATGCGCAGACCGCGCTCGACTGGGGCCTCGTCAGCCGCGTGGCCCAAGCCGATACACTGATGGACGAAGCGCAGGCACTCGCTGCCAAGGTCGCCGCCATGCCGCCGCACGCGCTGCGGCAGGCGAAGAACCTGATGCGGCAGGGGCGGCACACCAGCTATGATACCGCTCTGGAAATGGCCGCCAATGCGCAGGCGCTGATGCATGTCACCGCCGACCATATGGAGGGTGTGGACGCCCTGCTCGAAAAGCGCGTGCCAAAGTTCACCGGCGAGTAACGGGAGTGAGCCGCTGGTTGATCCTGGCTGCTATTCCGGCGGGAATCTATCTGCTGGTTTCATTGCTCGCATGGGCGATGCAGGACCGGCTGATCTATCCTGCATCGCAGGAGCGTTTCGAGCCCGGGCCGGGCTATCGCGAAGTCACGCTCGATACATCTGACGGGCTGGCCTTGCGTGCATTCGCCCGCACCGCCGATGCGGGAAAGCCGACACTGGTCTATTTCCATGGAAACGGCGGCACGCTGGCTGGCAATATGGCTGCGAACGAGGCTTTCGCGCAGGCGGGATACGGGCTGCTGCTGGTCGATTATCGCGGATATGGCAGCAACCCCGGCGCGCCTTCGGAACAGGGCTTCTATCGTGACGGACGCGCGGCGATGGGCTGGCTTGCTGGGCAGGGGATCGCACCGGGCGATACGATCATTGCCGCAAACTCGATCGGCGGCGGCACGGCGGTGCAGATGGCGAGCGAATATCGGGTGCGGGCACTGGTGCTGGTCGCGCCATTCACCAGCCTGCCTGACCGCGCGAGTGAGATTGCGTCGTGGCTGCCAGTGCGCTGGCTGTTGCGGGATGATTTCGACAATGCGGCGAAACTGCCGAAGCTGGGTATGCCGATACTGATCCAGCACGGCACGGCAGACAAGGTGGTGCCCTTTGCCCACGGCGAGACCCTGTCGAAGCTCAATCCGCAAGTGACCTTCGAACGGTTCGATGGCATGGGGCATGAACTGGCTTTCCAGCCCCTGTCGCAACAGGCGCGACTGGCCTGGGTCGAGGCGCTGGCAGGGCAGTAACGCTGTCCTACATGCCGGGCGAAATGCTATCCCCGGGCCGCTCTTTCACATTGTCGATGCCTGCATGGACCGCTGGTCGGGGTGGATGAATTTCCAGCCCTTGGACTGTGTTCCATGTGTTCCACTTGCTCAGCTTTCGACCTCCGAAGCTGAACAAGGGCGAATCACAGCCAGCGCCAGACGCCCGCGTCCCAGCTGCCGAGCGGCATATGCGCCCATGTCGCGGCGAGCCAGATCGCGGTGCCGCCGATCAGCGGGAACAGTCCGACCGACAGCAGCCTGCCCCAGCGCGGCCAGTAGCTGGTCTTGCTTTCCCATTCGGCCCACGCCTCACCCATCAACGCAGCCTTCTTGCGATCCTGCAGATGCGCACCGACGAGCGCGAGGATGAGGACCGCCAGGGCCACCACCAGCGTGCGCGGGGTCGGCGCGGCGACGATATGGCCAAGCGCCCAGAGCGCAAAGCCCCACATCATCGGATGGCGGGTTACCCTGAACACACCTTTCGGTTCGGCCCGGGCGGCTTTCTCTGCGCCGGGAGCGGGCAGCGCGGGGTTTCCGCTCATCGATCCGGCATAGAGGACCATTGCCACAAGGGTGAGGAGCGAGGCGACAACCCACACCGCGTCACCCGTCCCACCCCATAGCGGCGCGGCAGGCGGGACGGCGCGGAAGGCGAAGAACATCCATGCCATGAAAGCGAGGCTGACCAGTGAATAGACCGCCATGAAACCGCCCTGGCCGAGCATGCGGACCATCCCGGCGCGCAGCGGGTGCGACATGGCGAAATGGCTGCCGACCAGTGCAGTGCTGGCTGCCGTCAGCGAAAGAAGCGCAGGTTCCATCAAGCTACCTCCCCGGTAAGAAGCAGAATAAGTAGCAAATTAAAACTTAACTAGCAATAGACCGCCTATTCGATTGCGATCAGCTGCACCTTGAACAGCAGGGTTGCGCCGCCGGGGATGGACCCCTTGCCGGTGGGGCCATAGCCGAGGCTGGCGGGCACGGCGATCTCGATAGTATCGCCAACGCCCATATGCGGAATTGCGATCTGCCAGGCCCTGATCAACCTGCTGAGCGGGAAGGTGGCCGGCTTGCCGCGATCCCACGAGCTGTCGAAGGTGCTGCCGTCGACGAAGGTGCCCGCATAATGGACCGTCACCGTATCGTTGACGCGCGGATGCTTGCCGCTGCCATCGCCCTCGACCCGGCGCCACAGCAAGCCGTCTTCCATGCCATACCAGTCGCTGCTGGCGGAACGCTCGGCCAGCGCGATCTGTTGCGCACTCTGCCACGCATAATCTTGCGAATAATCAGGCGTGCTGTCCTGTGCCGAAGCGGAAAAGCCCAACGCGGCGAGTGCCACACTGCCAAGCGTCATCACTGCACGCCCGCTAATGGTCACCAGTCATAAGCCTTGGGCAGGTCGCTTTCGTCGAGATCGCGATAACGGTCACGCAGGCGGCTCTGGTGGGTGCTGAGCGGCTGCTCGACCCCGTCGATAAACACCCGCATCGGGGCTGAGGAGAGTTCGAGTGGATCGCCGTCCCAGATCACCACATCGCCCGCCGCACCCGGCTTGAGCACGCCAAGCTTGCCGCCGAAACCTGCAATCTCCGCCGGGACCGAACTGATCGCGGCGAAGGCTTCACCCCAGGTCAGCCCGCTGGCACGCGGCACATTCTGCAGGGCAACGAGATTCCCCGCGAACTGCGCTGCGTTTGCAGGCTGGCCGCCGGTCCCGCCGTCAAGCGTTCCAATGGCTACCTTCACCCCCGCGTCGACCATCCGCCCGACATTGCTCTGCGTCGCGGCAAGCTGCTCGAAGCTGACCGGAAGATCGTCGAGCGGGTCGGTGATGACCGGGACATTGGCCGCAGCGATCTCACCTGCGACCATCCAGCCTTCGGCGGCGCCGAGCAGCACGATATCAAGATCGCGGTACTTCTGCTTGAGGCCGAGCACCTGCCGGATGTCCGACGCACGATCGACCACGACATAGAGCGCCTGCTTGCCCGACAATACGGCAACCAGTGCTTCCGCATCCTGCAGGGTGAGGCGTGCGTCCTCCGGCGTGCGGCGACCCATTGCCACTTCGCGAGCTTCGCGCAGGGCAGTCTCAAGCTCGACGAAGGTGGCCGTGCGGCTCCCGCCGGCAATCCGGGCACCCCTCTCGCCCAGCGCAATCATCTGGAAGGCGCGGGGTTTGGTTACCATTTCGGCGTCAGCCCCAAGGTCGACCACCGCCCCCTGCCCGCCGAAGATCGAACCGGTTGGCTGCGAATAGACCGTTGCCCGCGTTGCGCCGCTCGTGCGTGCAACCCCGACATGTTGCGAGGACGGGTTGAGCGCAGGCACCACGTCGAGTGCAGCGCCGAAATCCGAACTTCCCGCAGCAGAATCGTTGCTGTCGCTCACCGCGCCGACATCCCACAGCCCCAGCGTGGTTGCGGAGACGAAGATGCCCGGTGTGACCCAGCCCCCCGACCCGTCTATCACGCGCATGGAGGCTGGCACGGCAACATCGGTCCCTGCGGCAACGACCTTGCCGCCCTGTACCAGCACGGTGGCGTTTTCGATCGGCTCGCTGCCGTCACCGGTTGCGACGGTGGCGTTGGTAATTGCGAAGTCCTGCGCCGCCACGGGTGCGGTCAGTGCAAGCGCAGCGGCAGCGGTGAGGAATGCGTGACGGATCATTTCACATCTCCTTCGCCGGGCTGGCCGAGTTCGAAATCGCTTACCGGACGAAGCCTCGGATTATCTGCATCGAATAGCAGCGCGCCGTCGATCCATACCTTCTCCGGTCGCGAATAGACGCTCAACGGGTCGCCGTTCCACAGCACCACATCCGCCATCTTTCCGGTTTCAAGGCTGCCGGTCATGCTGTCGATCCCCATTGCCTTCGCGGCGTTGAGGGTAAACCAGCCGACCACTTCGGCATCGGGTATGTCGAGCCCGATCCGCCTACCTGCTGCCTGCGCCTTGGCTGCTTCCTGGTTGAGCCGCTGGATCCCGTTCTCGTCGTCCGAGTGGATCACCACGCAGGCGCCCGCCTTCCACAGCAACGCGCCGTTCTCCGGAATGCCGTCATAGCTTTCCATCTTGAAGCCGTACCAGTCGGCCCAGATCGCGCTGCAAACGTCGTTTTCCTTGAGCAGGTCGCCGATCTTGTAGGCTTCGACCGCGTGGTGGAAGGCACTGACCTTGTAGCCCATCTCCTTGGCCATATCCATCACCAGCGCCATCTCGTCGGCACGATAGCAGTGGTTGTGGACGAGGATTTCTCCGTCGAGCACACCCGCCAGCGTTTCCTTGGCCAGATCGCGCTTCTTGCGGTCGCCATCGGCATAGGCCTTGGCGTCGAGCCAGGTCTGCCGGTTGACCGCGAAATTGCCCATGCGGGTGGAAGGCATGCGGCCGCGGTTGCCATAGACCCGCTTGGGATTCTCGCCGCAAGCCATCTTGAAGCCATAGGGCGCGCCGGGGAACTTCATCCCCTGCACCGTGCGGCTGGGCACATTCTTGAGCGTGGCCGCCCGCCCGCCCATCAGGTTGGCCGAGCCGGGCAGGATCTGCAGCGCGGTCACCCCACCATTGGCCAGCGCACGACTGAAGCCGGGATCCTGCGGCCAGACCGAATGCTCGGCCCAGACCTCGGGCGTTGCCGGGCTGGTAGCCTCGTTCCCGTCCGAATGAGCGTCGACCGATGGCGTGGGATAGTCACCGAGATGGCTATGGATGTCGATCACGCCGGGGGTCACGAATTTGCCCGTACCATCGATCACGACATAGCCATCCGTCGCCAGGTTCAGTCCGACTGCCTCGACCTTGCCATCCGAAAACAGCACCGTGCCGCCGGGAATGACCCCGCCTGCCCCGTCATAGACGGTTGCACCGACCAGCGCGGTCGGCTCGCCCGGATAGGCTTTGTAGGTCGAGGGGAACGGCGCATCGCTTTCGACGGATGCAGCGGGACTGCTGGCGGATTTTGCCACCTCGCCACCGCTTCCGTCGGTCGAACACGCCGCGAGCGCAATCGCGCCCCCCAATATGGTCAAGGCACGAATGCGCATCGCTGGTATTCCCCCTAAGCGAATGTTGAAGGCAGTCAGTCGTTCTTGCTGGCCGGGTGGATGCCCGCAGCCTGCGGTTCGCCGACTTCGCTGTCGCCGAACACGCGGTCGGTATCCGAAGCATCGTCATCGTCACGCAGGGCATCGAGATGCATGAGTTTCTTGACCAGCGGGCTAACGATTATGACGACAATCCCTACACCGACAGCAACGAGGCCCATCTTCCAATAGGCTTCCAGCGCCAGTTCGCGGGTCATGTTGCCCCCTTCGCCTTCACCCATGAGCGAGCCCATGAAGCCGGCCACGTAGTTGCCGCCCGCAGTGCCGAAGAAGAACGCCGCCATCATCAGGCTGGCCATGTGGCGTGCCGACAGCCGGTTGATTGCCGACAACCCCACCGGAGACAGGCAGAGTTCGCCAGTGGTCGCCAGCAGATAGAAGATGAACAGGAACAACACCGGCATCAACACTTCGCCGCCTGCACCCGTCGTGCTGAAATTCTCCGCACCCCAAACCATCGCCACGAAAGCGAGGCCCATCTGGACAATACCGAGGCCCATTTTGGCCGGAGTGGAGGGTTCGATGCCGCGCCACGCAAGGAATTGCCACAAGCCGACGAAGACCGGACCCAACAAGATGATGTAAATCGAGTTGATCGATTGGAAGAAGGTTGTCGGGATGCTGCCCCGATCGACGTGGCGATCGGTGAACAGGTTGAGCGAACCGCCGGCCTGTTCAAACAGGCCCCAGAATAGCGGCATCAAAAGGATCAGAAAGATCATCGCAAAGACCCGGTCGCGGGCCTCATTGTCGAGCTTGAATGCTTCGAACAGCACATAGGCGATCAACGCGATGCCCGAGAGGAGCAGTATCCAGCCCACTGCTTCCTGGTACTGGATCAGCGCCCAGATCACGGCCACGCCGAGAAAACCAACGATGTAGAGCAGCCATTCGAATTTGATTCCGGCAACCGTTTCCCTGAGCTTGGCGGGCACAGGCGGTTCACCATTACCCCGCAGCAACGGCTTGCCGATCACGAACACCACCAGGCCCAGTAGCATCCCGACCCCGGCCAGGCCGAAGCCGAGTGACCAACTGACCGTTTCACCAAGGAAGGCCGCAATGAGAACACCACAGGTGGCCCCGAGGTTAATCCCCATGTAGAAGATGGTGTAAGCGCTATCGCGCCGCACATCCGTGCGGGGATAAAGCTGGCCGACGATCACCGAGATGTTCGCCTTGAGGAAGCCCGATCCGACAATGATCAGTGCGAGCGCAAGCCAGAAGACGTTGAGAGCGGCATCGTTCTGATAGCCCGAGCCATCACCTTCAAACGCCATGAAGAAGTGGCCCATAGTCAGCAGGACCGCGCCGAAAACCACTGCCTTGCGCTGACCGAGATAGCGGTCCGCCAACCAGCCGCCCAAGACAGGGGTAACATAAACCAGCGACGTATATGCACCATAGATCAGATTGGCGCTGCCGTCCGAATACAACCAATGCTTGACAAGATAGAGCGTGAGCAGTGCACGCATCCCGTAGTAGGAAAAACGCTCCCACATCTCGGCAAAGAAGAGCATGTAAAGGCCCTTGGGGTGACCAAGGACTTCTTCTTGCGGCCGGGTTACAGCCCATGCCCCGCCGACGAGAAAGGTGACCAGAACCAGCGTGGCGACAGAAGCCGCCCATTCGCCGTAGCCCCAGCTTGCAAATTCAAACATGCCTGCATTCCCTGAATTGTCCGAGCCGCTTATTGTCGGGCTCATTAATGACGCGCACCCTAGCGTCTCGTCCCGTCATGTGAAGCTTTAGTTTCAGTCGAAACCGGCATTTTCTGCCAACGACTTGGCTCATGCATGCATGAGAGGGAACTTGACGCGCCCCGCTGTATTATGGCACTGACGCACCTTCGATGAGGAATTTGCGATGAACCCTGCAAGCACGAGCCGGACCCGATGACCAGCCAGTCGAGGCCCGTCTATCTGAAACTTCGCGATCGGATCGCTGCGGCGATTATCGAGGGTGAATATTCCGAAGGGGATATGCTCCCCTCGGTTCGTGCCTTCGCGTCGGAACAGGGCGCCAACCCGCTCACGGTGGCCAAGGCGTACCAGCAATTCCAGATCGACGGACTGGTCGAGGTGCAGCGCGGCGTGGGCATGTTCGTTGTGCGCGGGGCGGCCGACAAGCTGCGGCGTGCCGAGCGGCGGCAATTTGTCGAGCAGGAATGGCCGGAAATCCGTTCGCGCATGCAGCGCCTCGGGATCGATGCTGCGGAGCTGCTGCAGTCAGTCTGAGCGCGCCGAAAATTGCGCGTTGGCGCAATGTGGTACGGAGTTGGAATAAACAATTGTCATGTGATTGCGTGCGGGCCGCGTATCTGGCACATATGGCACAAGGGTAGCGTGTTTGCGCCGCGCGATGCGTGGCAAATTCGGACAGGCGCGGATTTGACTGGACAACCGGCAAATCGGCTCCTGTGAGGAGAGAAAAATGATCAGGTCTGAGCTCTTGCAGACGCTCGCCAAGGACAACCCCGATCTGCGCGCTGACGAGATCGAACAGGTGGTCGACATTTTCTTCGAGGAGATCACCCAGCGGCTGGCCGAAGGCGGCCGGGTTGAGCTGCGCGGCTTCGGGGCTTTCTCGACCCGCGAGCGCGAGGCGCGCAAAGGGCGCAATCCGCGCACGGGCGAAACGGTTGATGTGCCGGCCAAGCGCGTGCCCTATTTCAAGCCCGGCAAGGAAATGCGCGAACGCCTCAACGAAGGCTGATGCGCCGAACTGCCGCACAACTACCAGCTTGCTCTTGACCCCGCGCGTGCTTTGCGCTGCGAGAGCCTGCGCATGCGGGTGTGGCGGAATGGTAGACGCCGGGGACTTAAAATCCCCCGAGCCTTGCTCGTGTGGGTTCGAGTCCCACCACCCGCACCAGCTCCCCAGCCGCTGATTTCTTTACCCCTCGGTAATTTCCCCTAACAGCGCGCTAGCCATACCCTAGCCAAGGCTTGCTAACCCTTTCGTCTCACAAGGCATGGTGATGCCGAACACGGCGAAAGGGTCTGACGTAATGAGTTTTCCGCTGCCTGACACAGGCGAAGCCGAAATGCAGCCGGTCGATATCGAAGACCGTGTGGCGCCGCGCTTCACCCTGCTGATCCGGCCCGCCAAGCTGCATGTCGGCGAGGCGCAGTTCGTTTGCGTGATCCGCGATATTTCGGCCACCGGTGTCAGCATCCGCCTGTTTCACGACATCGAGTGGAAAGGGCCGGTGGTCCTTGAACTGCAAACCGGTGACAGGCACTCGATAGAACTGGTGTGGAACCAGGGGACCGAGGCCGGCTTCCAGTTCCACGACCAGGTGGAAGTCGACAGCGTAGTCGGTCATTGCAGCCTTTATCCCAAGCGCGACCTGCGCTTCGATATCGAATTGCCGATCAAGCTTGAGGCCGGCGGACAGGTTGTTCCGGCGAAAATCGCCAACCTGTCCCGTCAGGGCGCCTTGATCGAAGCCGACAGTATGCTTGCGCTTGGCCAGGCCGTCCTGGTTGAAGCACGCGGGCTGCCCAAGATCGAGGCACGGGTGCGCTGGCGGCGTGACGGGCGCTACGGGATGGTGTTCGACACGACCTTCTCGCTTGCCCAGCTTGCGGCGCTTATCGAACGGCTGCAACGCAGTGGTTCGCGTTCCTTGCGGCCTGCCACGACCGGATTGCCCGCCAGCCAGGCGCAGGGCGAGGCGGCATCTTAACCATCTCCTAACCATTTTCCTTCACTCCCGGTTTCAGATTTGAACGGGGGCCGGAATGAGTGCTTCGCAGCCAGGCGAACTGCCAAGTGAGTTGAGTGTCGATGTCGCGATCATCGGGGCGGGTCCTGCGGGCCTGACCGCCGGTTACCTGCTGACCAAACAGGGCAAGAGCGTCGCGATTATCGAAAAGGACGCGACCTATGTCGGCGGGATCAGCCGCACCGTCGAGCACGAGGGCTATCGCTTCGACATCGGCGGACATCGCTTCTTCTCGAAAAGCCAGCAGGTCGTCGACCTGTGGAACGAGATCCTGCCCGATGATTTCATCCAGCGCCCGCGCATGAGCCGCATCTATTACGAGGGCAAGTTCTACAGCTATCCGCTACGGGCCTTCGAGGCGTTGTGGAACCTGGGCATCTGGCGCTCGACCGCCTGCATGGCGAGCTACCTGCGCTACAAGCTGTTCCCGCGCCAGAATGTAAAGAGTTTCGAGGACTGGACCACCAACCAGTTCGGCGAAAAGCTCTATTCGATCTTCTTCAAGACCTACACCGAGAAGGTGTGGGGCATGCCGTGCAACGAGATGAGCGCCGACTGGGCCGCCCAGCGGATCAAGGGCCTCAGCCTGTGGAATGCGGTGATTGATGGTCTCAAGCGTTCACTCGGCCTCAACAAGCGGCCCAATGACGGGCAGGCGGTGAAAACCCTGCTCGAAACCTTCCGCTACCCGCGCCTTGGGCCGGGCATGATGTGGGAAGCCGCGCGCGACAAGATCGTCGCCAGCGGCCACGGCCATGTCATCATGGGGCATGGGCTGGAGCAGCTCTCGTCCGACGGGCAGGGCGGCTGGCGCATGACCGCAACCGGGCCGAAGGGCAAGCTGGTGGTCAAGGCGAAACACGCAATCAGTTCCGCTCCGATGCGTGAACTTGCAGCGCGCCTGCATCCGCTGCCCGATACGACGTGGAATGCGTCGAAACTCAAATATCGCGATTTCCTCACTGTTGCGCTGATAGTCGAGGGGGAGGACCTGTTCCCCGACAACTGGATCTATATCCACGACAGTAAGGTGAAGGTCGGCCGGGTGCAGAACTTCCGCAGCTGGTCGCCGGAAATGATCCCCGACGAGGATATGGCCTGCGTCGGCCTCGAATACTTCTGCTTCGAGGGTGACGGGCTTTGGGCGATGGATGACGATGACCTGGTCAAGCTGGCGACCGACGAGATGGAAATCCTCGGACTGGTCGATCGCCGCAAGGTCAGGTCGGGCGCGGTGGTCCGTCAGGAAAAGGCCTATCCGGTCTATGACGAAGACTATGCCGCCAATGTCGAAGCCATGCGCGTGGAACTGGAGGACAAGCACCCTTCGCTCCACCTCGTCGGTCGCAATGGGATGCATCGCTATAACAACCAGGACCACGCGATGATGACCGCCATGCTGACGGTCGAGAACATCCTTGCGGGAGAGCGCATCTACGACACGTGGTGCGTCAACGAGGATGCCGAATATCACGAGGCGGGCGATGAAGGCGCCGAAAAGGCGATCCCGGCCCGCGAAGTGCTGAACGAAGACCAGACCGCCGCGCTGGGTTCGGTGCGCGATGTGCCGGAACGGCTCAAGCCGCAAGACGAAGACCGCAAGGTCGCCTGACGCAAGGGAAGGACGCGCCAGTGATCGACGCGCTGCGCAAATTGCAGGACATTCGCTTCGCGCGTTACCTCGCGGCGAGCGTCGGTGCGCTTGCAGTCGATGTCGGCTGTTTCCTGCTGCTGCTGGCTGGCGGGATGCTGCCAGCACTGGCCTCTGCTGTCGGGTACACGGCAGGCATCGCCGCGCACTGGTTGCTGTCCAGCCGGACGGTGTTTGCCGATAGCGTGGCCGAACGCGGGATGAAGCGCACCCAGCAAAAGGCGATGTTCGTGGTTTCCGCCCTGCTCGGTCTGGGCCTCACCACGGCAATTGTCGGTGTGGCCGACTGGCTCGCATTCGATCCGCGAGTTGCCAAGCTGGTCGCGATTGCCGCCAGCTTCACGCTGACATGGCTCCTGCGCAGCCATATCATATTCCGCGCGCCTGCCGCCGGGCAGGCCTAGGATGGAGAGCGACCGGCGCCTGCGTCGGCATGAGAAGCCGAATTTGCGCATCGCAATCGTATGGGCAGGCCTTTCGGTGCTGTTCCTGATGCTCGGCTGGCAGCGGATCGTGGCCGGAGAATTTCCCGATCCCGACGATGCACTGCGACTGGTGCAGGTCCGCGACTTGCTGGCCGGGCAGGGTTTCTGGGATCTGCACCAATATCGGGTCGATCCTTCAGATGGCACGCTGATGCACTGGTCGCGGCTGGTCGACCTGCCGATCGCCGCCCTGATAGTGCTGCTGACGCCCTTGTTCGGTGCGCAAATGGCCGAGACGATAGCGATCGTATCGGTGCCGTTGCTCACGCTCGGCCTGGTGCTGCTGGCTGTCGGGCGGATTGCGTGGCGCCTGCTTGGCTTGCGTGAGGCCATATTCGGCTGCCTCGCCTGCGGGCTGCTCGCCCCGCTCGTATTCCAGCTCCAGCCGATGCGGATCGACCATCACGGATGGCAGATTGCCATGGCTGCACTCGCCCTGTGGGCAATCGCTGGACGCAATGCGGTGCGCGGGGGCGCCCTTGCAGGAATTGCCATGGCAGCGGGCATCACCATCTCACTCGAAATGCTCCCGGTTGCCGGGGCATTCGGGGCTGTTCTGCTGCTGCGCTGGATCAGGGACTATCATGCGCGGTGGTGGCTGGTTGCCTTCATGCAGTCACTGGCGCTTTCGCTCGTCATGCTGTTCGGTGCGATGCGCGGCCTGTCCGATCTTGTTCAACATTGCGATGCGGTTTCGCCCGCGCATCTCGGCTTCTTTGTTGTTGCGGCCTTGGGAACGGGTATGATCGCACTGGTGCCGCGCGTGCCGACACTCGCCCTGCTCGGTTTTTTCGCCTCGGCGGGGCTGGCCGGGGCGGGTTTCTTCGCGATCAGTTCGCCCGAATGCCTGCAAAGCCCGTTCGGTTCGCTCGATCCGGTGGTCTATGACTATTGGTACCGCAATATCGCCGAGGGCCGCCCACTGTGGGAGCAGGACCTGTTCGTGGCGCTTCCGGTTCTCGCCCAACTGCTGGTTGCACTTGCTGCAACGCTTGCATTGCGCGCCCGCTCGCGCGACTGGCTGGCGACGTGGTGGAGCGATTACGCCGTGCTGTTATCGGCAATGATCCTGCTGTCGCTGGCTGTCTGGCGTTCGGCGGCCTTTGCCTCGGCTATCGCGGCGGTGCCGCTGGGCTGGCTCACCGTCCAGTTGCTCGACCGCCTGCGCAAGGCGGATACGACTGGCAGCAAGCTGGGGGTGGCGCTGGCGATTTTCGTGATCCTGCTGCCTGCCGGGCCGGTGCGGCTGGTGCAGTCGATGCTGCCGCAGGAAGAGGCTCCCGTGCCTGTCCGCCAGTCCGAATGTCGCGTCGCCGAACAGGCGGCCAAGCTTGCGGGGCTGCCCAAAGGCACGATCTTCGCGCCGTTCGACATCGGTCCGGCCATCCTGCTCGAAAGCGATCACGCGGTCGTGGCGACCAGCCACCACCGCGCCCAGGGTGCGATGCGCGACGTGATCGAGGCATTCACCGGTTCACCCGACAAGGCACAGCGAGTGATCGCTGCGCATGGCGCCGACTACCTCGCGCTATGCACCGATCTTGCCGAACCCCGCATACTCGCCGGGGCGAACCCGGAAGGGCTGATGGCGCAGTTGCTGGCTGGGGAAGCGCCGGTCTGGCTCGAACCGGTCGACATCGATGCGCCCGAGAGTTTCAGGCTGTGGCGAGTCAAACCCGCAGCTATGCCGGAATAAACTTCATCGCCGCACCATTCATGCAGTAACGCTTGCCAGTCGGTCGCGGGCCGTCGTTGAACACATGCCCCAGATGCCCACCGCAATCGGCGCACAGCACTTCGGTGCGTGGATAGCCGAGCTTGTAGTCGGTATCGGTCGCGATACCACCCGGTAACGGCTTCCAGAAGCTCGGCCAGCCGGTGCCGCTTTCGTATTTCGTGCTCGAGGAATAGAGGCGGTTGCTGCAACCCACACAGGCGAAGGTGCCCTTGCGCTTTTCCTTGTTGAGCGGCGAGCTGTAGGGCCGCTCGGTCGCGGCTTGCCGCAGGATTCTGTACTGCGCGCTGGTCAGCCGTTTGCGCCATTCGGCATCGCTGCGAGTGACCGGCCAGCTCCTGGCCTCGGCTGGCGAACTGCCGCAAGCGGCGAGGACCGGTATGGCGCATCCTGCACCCAGCCAGCCAAGGACGGAGCGGCGGCTGTGCCGACAGGGGTTCGGGCGGTGCGGTTCCATGGGCCAAATCCTTTCGCGCGGAATCTCTCTACCCGATAATACGGGCCTGCTGCGAAAAAGGTTTCAACCCGTCCGGTCAGAACTCGGTAATCTCGACTTCCAGCTTGCGGAAGCCATGCACGAAGTTCGCCCGCACCCGCTCGATATCGCCTGCGACATGCACCCGCATCCGGCGCTTGTGCAGTTCCTCAAGCAGTACGCGCAGCTGCAGTTCGGCCAGCCGTGCGCCGACGCAGCGATGGATGCCGTAACCGAAGGCGATGTGCCGCCGCGCATTCTCGCGCGTGATGTCGAGCTTGTCGGGGTTTTCGAACACTTCCTCGTCGCGGTTTGCGCTGAGATACCACAGCACGACCTTGTCGCCCTTCTTGATCTGCTGGCCGAAAACCTCGGTATCTTCGGTGCAGGTCCGGCGCATATGGGCGAGCGGTGTCTGCATGCGGAGGATTTCCTGTACCGCATTCGGGATCAGGTCGGGCTGCTGCTCGAACAGCTTGCGCTGGTCGGGGTTCTTGTCGAGCTGGTAGATGATCCCGCTCATGGAATTGCGCGTGGTATCGTTCCCGCCGACGATCAGCAGGATCAGATTGCCCATGAACTCCTCCGGGCTCATCTGGTTCATCGAGTCGGAGTGGATCATCATGGAGATCAGGTCGTCACCGGGATCCTTGTCATGCGTGCGTTCTATCCACAGCGACTGGAAATAGGCTGCCATCTCGTGGAGGAAGCCCCAGCGCATCTCGTCCAGCTCGCGCACGGTGGCGAGTTCGGTGTCGCCCGACCAGTCTGACCAGAAGGTCAGCAGGCGGCGGTCCTCCCACGGGAAGCCGAACAGGATGGCGAGCATGCCGGTGGTCAGTTCGATGCTGACCCTGTCGACCCAGTCGAACACTTCACCGCGCGGCAGCGAATCGAGCAGTTCGCCGGTGCGCTGGCGGATTTCGCCTTCCATTTCGGCCATGCCGCTGGGGGTGAATTTGGGCGCGACTGTGCGTCGCTGGCCGGTGTGCTGGGGCCGATCCATCGCTATGAACATCGGCAGTTCGCGCCGTTCCTCGATCCCGGCTGCTGCGAGTTCTTCGTCGCTCATGCGGTTGAGGATGGTGATCCCGCCATATTCCCAGCTGGAAGAGAAAGTTTCGGGCAGCGCCTCGATATGCTGGATTGCCTTGTGCCCAACGACTGCCCAATAGGGACCGAACGGGCTGTCATCGATGTAATGCAGCGGCCCCGCTTCGCGCATTTCCCGGAAGATCGAGTGCCAGGTGTTGTCTGCGTAGATGTCCGAACGGCTCACATCCCATTTATGCGTATGCTGGAGCTTGTGCTCGGGATGCTCTTCAAAATGCTTCCTGAGCGCCTCGTAAGCGGTCGGTTCGCTGCGGCATTCGGGGCGTTGGGGGGCAAGCGTAGCCATCAATACTCTCCTCACGCGCTCTCCGCTCTGGTTGGCGGGAGTCGATATGGCCGGTATCCTGACCTAACTGACAGCGATGTCAATAGTGAGTTGCGATTTGCGACCTATTCTGTGGGCCAGCTGTTCGATTATCCCGTCAGGCCGGGCCGGCGAGCTCCGCCAGGCGGCGAAACAAACCTTTCCTGTTGCCCTTTGCGCCGCGTGGGCCAGACTGCATAACCCTGCGGCGGAACAGTGTTGCGCCCGCCTTTACCAGCACCGCGACGGCCAGCGCCTGCCAGGCGATGGCCAGTGCATGGGGCCAGATCTCACCTGACTGCGCAGCACGGGCAAGCATGGCGAAGGGCGAACTGAACGGGAAGATAGCGGCTGCCAGCTCCATCATCGATCCCTGGTTGGCCATCGCGTAGCTGGCGAAAAAGAATACCAGCAGTTGCAACATGGTAACCGGCATGGACAGCGTCTGGACCTCGCGCACTGTTGCCGCCATCGAACCGATAGCGAGGAACAGCGAACCGAGTATCAGGTAGCCCATGGCAAAGTAGATCACGCCCAACGCAAAGAACAGCGGCCAGCCAACCGCCGGGGCAGCAAAATCGGCCATGCTGTAGCCCCCGGCAAAATAGATCAGGCTGCCGACCCCGCCCCACACGGCAATGCCGACAAACGACACGGCGAGCATGGCGAAGAGTTTGCCGAGAAACACCGAATCCATCGGAATGGCCGCGGCAAGAACCTCGATGATCTTGTTACCCTTTTCCTCGACGAGGTTGGACAGCACCATGCCACCCAGCAGCATGGTCAGCAGGAACAGCAGCATCTGCCCCGCCTGCGCTGTAAGCACGCGATTGCGTTTCACATTCGCGCCGCTGGTGGCGACCGTTTCGCTGGTAATCTTGGGGAAGGTGCTGGGTGAAGTGCCGCTGGCAGTCGCAGCGACCAGCCCGACCGGTCCGCGCCATTTTTTCAGCTGGTCCTCTGTCGCCGTCAGCACGGGCGCAGCGGGTGTGCCATCGATGATGGCCACATAATTGCCGCGCTTCTCGCGCAGGATGTCGGCCGGTTTAACTGCCCTGTCCGCTTCGGCGATGGGTACCAGCGGCGGGATCGTCGAGCCCAGTTCCTTGTGCAGCTGGGATGCGGATGCGACCATGAGAGCCGTATCCGCCTCATTCATCGCAACGCCGATCTCGATGATCGAGGTCTGCTGCTGGACCCGGCTGCCGATTCCCCCGGCAAGACCGCCCACGATGATCGGGAACAGCGGCCCGAGCAGGAAGAAGATAAACGCGCGGCTGAACAATATGGCGAGGAAATCGCGCCGGGCGATGACCCATGCGGCCTGCAAGGTGGTGAGCCGCGCGGTTTGGGTGGTGCTGCTCATCGGCCCATCTCCGCTGCATTGTCCGCTTCGAGCGCGCGCGCTGCCGCTTCGCCCGCGATATGGACGAAGGCGTCATGCAAACCGGCGCGCTCGATCGAGAGCGAAAGGATGCCTGCCTCGCCATCGATCAGCGCCTTGAGCAGGCTTTCGATCCCGGCTTCGGGCAGTGAGAAATAGAAGAAGTCGCCCTCGCGCCGCGCATCCTGTGGCAGGGCCGACAGCCATGCGCCTTCGCGGGCGCGTGTTTCCAGCCGCACCTGCGCCGGTATGCGGTCGCGTGCTGCTTCGACACTGCCGGCATAGGGCACCTTGCCCCCGGCGATGATTGCCACGCTTTCGCACAGCCGTTCCGCATGGTGGATGACGTGGGTCGAGAAGATCACCGTGGTACCGCCATCGGCAAGGTCGCGGATCATCCGTTCGAGCTTGCCCTGGTTGATCGCGTCGAGTCCGCTGAACGGTTCGTCGAGCACCACCAGCCTGGGGCGATGGACTAGCGTGCCGAGCAATTGCACCGTCTGCGCCTGCCCTTTCGACATCTGGCGGATCTGCCGCTCGATGGCGAAACCCATACCATGATTTTCGAGCAGTTCGGCACCGCGCTTGCGCCCTTCCTCCAGCGGCAGGCCGCGCAGCGCGCCCATAAAGGCGATTGCCTCGACCCCCTTCATCGCCGGGTAGAGCCCGCGCTCCTCGGGAAGATAGCCGATCAGCTTGGCGATCTCGTGTGGGCAGTCATGTCCGAATACGCGCCGCAGGCCGGCATCGGGATCGATAATCCCCAGCAGCATCCGCAACGTGGTCGTCTTGCCCGCGCCATTGGGGCCGAGGATGCCGTAGATCGCGCCTTCCCGCACCGAGATGTCGACCCCGTCGACCGCCAGCGTGTCGCCGAACTTCTTGACCAGCCCCCGCGCCTCGATGGCAAGCGGGCGATTGGTGTCCTCTGCTGTGTCGACGTCCACGCAGTTGTCCTTCGGCAGCGTATCGCTTAGCGGCATATCCATCCGCGCCGCCTAGTCGCTGCGCATGAACGGGAGGTGCCCCAAGCGTGGTTAACGCGCCGGTCATAGATGCGCTTAAGCACGATTTGAAAGCAGAAGCTGCACGGCTGGGCTTTGCAACGGTCGGATTTGCGCCTGCTGAAGACGATGCACTGCGCGCCGCCCGGCTGCATGACTGGATCGCTGCCGGACATCATGGCTCGATGCAGTGGATGGAGGATCGCGCCGATGTGCGCCAGGGTCCGCAATCGATGTGGCCCGAGGCGCGCAGCGTGATCGCGCTGGGCATGAGCTATGCGCCCGAAGTCGACCCTCTGGCACTGGAGGGCGAAGCGGAGAAGGCGCGCATTTCTGTCTACGCACAGGGGCGCGACTACCATGATGTGGTGAAGAAGGCGCTCAAGGCGCTGGCCCGCTGGCTGGTCGCAGAAGCGGGCAGGCGCGGTCTGGACGAACCTTCACTCAAGGTATTCGTCGACACCGCACCGGTGATGGAAAAGCCGCTCGGCGAGGCAGCGGGCATCGGCTGGCAGGGCAAGCATTCCAACCTTGTCAGCCGCGAGCATGGCAGCTGGCTGTTCCTTGGCGCGATCTACACCACGGTGCCCTTTGCGCCCGATGAACCGCATGACGACCGGTGCGGATCATGCACGGCGTGCCAGCAGGCATGCCCGACCGATGCCTTCCCGCAGCCCTATGTCGTCGATGCGCGGCGGTGCATTTCCTACCTCACCATCGAACACAAGGACCCAATCCCGGAGGAGTTCCGCGAGGCAATGGGCAACCGTATCTATGGCTGCGACGATTGCCTTGCCGTGTGCCCGTGGAACAAGTTTGCCGAAACCGCTGCGCGCCACAAGGCATTCGCCCCGCGTGAGGACCTCGTTGCACCGGATCTTCTTGAATTGCTCCGGCTCGACGACGCAGCCTTCCGGCAGAAATTCTCAGGCTCACCCATCAAGCGAATTGGGCGCAATCGCTTCGTGCGCAATTGCCTCATCGCAGCAGGCAACAGCGGGAACGCCAGTTTGGCACCGGTCGTGGATGCGTTGCGCGACGATCCCGACCCTGTGGTCGCCGAAGCGGCGACCTGGGCACGCGCGAAGCTTACAGCAGTTCCTTGAGCGGCGTTTCCGCGTCGGCCAGCGCATCGCGATCGGGTGAAAGCCGCGCCTCGACCAGCTTGCGACCCTGCACATAATCTCTGGTGTTGTTGACGCAGTCGAGCGCGATCACCCGGCCCTCCTTGAGATAGACGACCGAGAATTTCCGTTCTGCCGGGTCGCCCCGCAGCACGGTTTCGTCATGCTCGATCGACAGGCCCGCAGTCTGCAGCTTGAGATCGTACTGGTTCGACCAGAACCACGGGAAAGCGCGATAGGGCTGCTTGTCGCCACAGATCGCCTTGGCCGCCGTCGTCGCCATGTCGTTGGCATTCTGCACCGATTCGACCCGGATCACCGCACCATCGGCCCACTCGCTGGCGAAAGCCGCGCAATCGCCAATGGCATAGATATCGTCGAGCACTGTGCGGCAGTATTCGTCGACATCGACTCCGTTGGCACCGCTCGCCCCGGCGGCGATCAGCGGGCCGACCGAGGGAACGATGCCGATACCGACAACGACCATATCGGCGTCGATCGCGCTGCCGTCTGCCAGCAACACGCGGGTGACCTTGCCGTTTACGCCCTCGAGGCAGTCGACCATTGTCTCCAGGCGAATATCGACCCCCTGGCGACGATGTTCGTCGAGATAGAATTGCGACAGCTGCGGCCCGGCTACGCGTGCCAGCAGGCGCGGCAGGGCTTCGAGCAGCACAACTTCGCGCCCGAATTTGCGCAACACTGCAGCAGCTTCAAGCCCGATATAGCCGCCGCCAATGACGACGATTTTCTGCGCGCCGCCATCCAGTTCTGCCTGTATCCGATCGACATCGGCGCGGGTCCGGACGGTGTGGACTCCTGCCAGTTCAGCACCTGCACAGGACAGGCGGCGCGCATCGCCGCCGGCAGCCCAGATCAGCTTGCCGTAGCCAATCTTCTCGCCGCCACCCACGGTCACGGTGTGTGCGACCGGATCGATTTCGCTGACATTCATCCGCAGCCGCAGCGTGATATCCTTGTCGGCCCAGAATTGCTCGGGGCGGATCTGGATCCGCTCGAACGGCTTGTCGCGCGCGAGGTATTCTTTCGACAGTGGTGGCCGCTCATAGGGCACTTCGGGCTCGCGCCCGACAATCGCAATCGAGCCTTCGAAGCCGTTCTGCCTCAGCGCGATGGCGGCCTGTGCGCCACCATGCCCCGCCCCCACGATGATTACGTCATACTGTTCCATGCGCGCCGGATTGACGCAATTCGCCCCTGCGTCAAGCGCACAGGGGCGAAACGAAATCTATCAGCGGGCGAGCAGGTTGCGTGCCTGGCTGGCGATTTGCGCGAGCATGGCGGGGGAAACCGGCGTGTTCGACTGGGCCCGGCCGATCATCGAACGGAACTGGCGGATCGCGGCGGAATGTTCGTCCGCCCAGATCGCGACCGCGCCCGCCGGATCGTCCTTGGCCCCCTTGCGCCGGGCAAGGCGTCGCAGTGCGTCGAGTCGCATCTGCTGGAAATCGCGCGACAGGCCGGCGACCAGCAACCGTTCCCACACGTCCGACGGGTTCATCATCGCCGAAGTGCTCTGCGCCCAGTCGAGGCCGAGCCGCTCGCCGAGGTCGGTGAAAGCGGCAGTCAGCCTGCGCGCATCGATCTCGGCCGATCTGGACAGCGAGGCAAGACCGACTGCGCCATCGAGGTCGTAGAGATGCGCGACCTTTGCCGCGAGCTTCTCGGGCGCACCCATCGCGACGAATTCCGCTACCAGCCGGGCCGATTGCTCGCGCGAGGCGGCGGTCAGCAATTCACCGGTGGCGGCGGAAAGCTGAGACACCCGCTTGTCGAGATTGGCAATCATCTCGGCCGGCAGGGTGATGCTGGCCCCTGCGCGGATCAGGTCGGCCATCTGGCTGCGCAATGCGCCTGCGGTGTGGCGGAACAGGTAGATGCGCGCCTCTTCGGGCATTTGCGCAGTCTCGAGTTCGGCCCACAGCTCGCCCGCGTTGAACAGCTGTGCCGCCGATACGAAGGCGGCGCAGATATCCGCAAGCCCAACGCCTTCCTCTTCCGACAATTCGAACGGGTGCACGATCCCCATGCGGTTGATGATCAGGTTCGCCAGCTGCGTCGCGATGATCTCGCGGCGGAGCTGGTGGCTCTCGATCTGCTTTCGGTATGTCTTGCGCATGGCCGAGGGGAAATAGCTGACGAGCAGCGGAACCAGGCTCGGATCGTCGGGTAGCGATGTCTTCTCGATCGCATCCTGCAGCACCAGTTTCGTCGAAGACAGCAGCACCGCCAGTTCGGGCCGGGCGAGACCGATGCCGTCACCTGCGCGGCGAGCCAGCACCTCACCTGAAGCGATACCTTCGGTCTGCCGGTCGAGCGCGCCGCGATCTTCCAGCGTTTCGATGAGGTGCAGCTGCGATGCAACCGCCGGGGCGCCGCCCGCTTCGGCGATCGACAGGGCCAGTGCCTGCAACCGGTTGCTTTCGAGCACCAGCGCAGAAACCTCGTCGGTCATCGATTCGAGTAGTGCGTTACGCTTCTTTCCCGACAGCTTGCCTGCACGCGTTGCGGCAGCCAGCGCGATCTTGATGTTCACTTCGTTGTCAGAGCAGTTCACACCGGCGGCATTGTCGATGAAATCGGTGTTGACCCGTCCACCCGCAAGGGCAAATTCGATGCGCCCGGCCTGGGTGATGCCAAGGTTCGCACCTTCGCCGAGCACCTTGGCGCGCACTTCGGTGCCATCGACGCGCAGTGAATCGTTCGCCGGGTCGCCGACCTGGACGTTGTTCTCGCCGGAGGCCTTGATGTAGGTGCCGATCCCGCCGAACCAGACGAGGTCGACCGGGGCCTTGAGGATAGCGGAGATCAGTGCGTCGGGCTCCAGTTCCTTGTCCTCTATCGCGAGCAGCTTGCGCACCGCAGCCGAAATCGGGATGCGTTTCAGCGAGCGCGAGAAAACGCCACCACCCTTGGAAATCAGCTTGGGATTGTAATCCTCCCAGCTCGAGCGCGGCAGGTCGAACATGCGCGCACGCTCTTTCCAGCTTGCCACCGGATCGGGGTCGGGATCGAGGAAGATGTGCCGGTGGTCAAAGGCCGCCTTCAGGCGGATCGCTTTCGACAGCAGCATGCCGTTTCCGAACACATCGCCCGACATGTCGCCGCAGCCGACCACATCGACCGGGTCGCTCTGCACATCGACGCCCATTTCGAGGAAATGCCGCTGGACCGAAACCCAGGCACCCTTGGCGGTGATGCCCATCGCCTTGTGGTCGTATCCGTTGGAGCCACCGCTGGCGAAGGCATCGTCGAGCCAGAAGTCCTGCGCTTGCGCGATACCGTTCGCTACATCGGAGAAGCGCGCCGTGCCTTTGTCGGCGGCGACCACGAAATAGGGGTCTTCGCCGTCGCGGATCACCACGCGCTCGGGGTGGGTGACGCTTTCTCCTGCGAGGTCATCCGTGACCGACAGCAGCGTGCGGATGAAAACTTCGTAGCTTGCCTGGCCTTCCGCGGCCCAGCCATCACGGTCGATCGCCGGGTTGGGCAACTGCTTGGGATAGAAGCCACCCTTCGCGCCGGTCGGCACGATGACTGCGTTCTTGACCCGCTGGGCTTTCATCAGCCCGAGAATTTCGGTGCGGAAGTCGTCGCGCCGGTCGGACCAGCGCAGGCCACCGCGCGCAACCGGTCCGGCACGCAGGTGGATGCCCTCGACCCGGCGCGAATAGACGAAGATCTCACGCCATGGCACGGGCTTGGGCAGGTTGGGTACGAGATCGGACTGGATCTTGAATGCCAGCGCTTCCTGCGCGGCAGGTGCAAAGGCATTCGTCCGCAGGATCGCTTCGACCAGAGCATGGTAGAGCCGCAGCAACCGGTCGTCATTGATCGCGGAAACCCTGGCGAGACCCGATTTGATCCGGTCGCCTGCTGCCTTTGCCGCCACATCCCGGTCATCGGTGAAATCGGGATCGTGAAGCGCGCGGAACAGCTCGACCAGTGCACAGGTGACGCTGGGTGCCCTGCACAGGGCGTCGACCACGGTATAGATGGTAAAGCCCATGCCTGTCTGGCGCAGGTAGCGATAGAAGGCGCGCAGCCAGTCGGCTTCGGCGGCCGACAGGCCGGTGCCGAGCACCAGCCTGTTGAAGGCGTCGTTCTCGGACTCCTGGTTGAGGACCGATGCGATGGCTTCTTCAATGATCGCCGCGCGTTCGAGCAGCGTTGCCGCATCGTCGCCTGCCGGCAATTCGAGCGAGAAATCGTGGATCGTACCCAGTCGCCCCTCATCGAGGGGGGAAGGAACCTCCTCCATTACCGCGAAACCGAAATTCTCCAGCGCCGGGACGGCATCAGACAGCGGCAGAGCACCTTCGTGCTCGTAGATCTTGAGCCGCAGGCGGTTTGCCGGATCGCTTTCGTGACGGAACAGCCGGGCATCGCGCTTGAACAATGTGCTGTCGTCGCGATCCGCATCGAGCGCCATCAGATGGCGCATGCGCCGGATATCGCGGGCTGCCTCAGCCGCACCATAGCTGGCGCGATAGGCGGCGGGGAAGGCATCGGCGAAACGTCCGGCAATCGCGGCGGCGCGCCCGGCCTCTTCCGACTGCGCCAGCTCGTGCTCGACCTCTTCGGCCCAGCCACGCAGCATCGACTGGAGCTGCGCTTCGATTGCCTTCTCGTCATGCTTCGCGCTGCCTGCACGCAGGTCGAGCACGAAGCGCAGCATGGCAAGATTGCCGCCTTCGACCATCAGGCTCCAGTCGAGCAGAGAGGCACCGGTCGAATCCTCCAGCAGCGACTGGACCTGGTGGCGCAGCTGGGTCGAAAGCAGGTCGCGCGGCAACCAGACGAAAGCGAACAAATGGCGCGCGAGCGGCGCCTCGACTAGCGACAGTCGCGGACGCGGGCGGTCGACCAGGCTCATCATGGTCGTGGCAACGCGGCCGATATCCTCGCGCGAGAAGCCGATCACGAGGTCGTGCGGCAGCGCGGTCAGCGCATGGACCAGCGCCTTGCCGGCATGGCCGCCTGCATCGAAACCGAACTTGGCCATCAACTCTGTAAGGTAGGCGCGCAGGCCCGGGATTTCGGCGGGAGACGCTGCCAGTGCGGCGCTGGTCCAGACCCCCGAGTGAACCGAGATCGCGGTAACCTTGCCGTCTTCCTCGATCGGGACGAGAAACAGGTCGAGCGGGACTCTGCGGTGGACGTTCGACAGGACATTCGCCTTGATGACCAATGGCACCCGGCCCTTGCCCAGCTTTGGGTCGTCGAACCACGCAAAGGCGCGGTCGAACGAGGCATCGGCCAGCACCTGTTTCGCGCTCTTGCGACAAATGCCGAGCTTCCCGCTTTGCGTGCCATCGCGGTGCCGCACCAGGTGGCCCAGCTGGGTCAGCATGCCGCCTTCGAGCCAGTCGAGCAGTGCGGCTCCCTCGTTGTCCCCGATCCGTGCGGAGTCGTTGCGCATCGCCTCGCGCATTGCAGGCCAATCGGTCACTGACGCACGGACATCGGCCAGCGTTGCCTTGAGCGCGCCCTCAAGCGCCCGCCGATCGCGCGCATCGACCCGGGCGGTTTCGATATAGATCATCGATTCGCGGGTGGATTTGTCGCCCGAGCCGGCGAGAATCTCGTCGAGTTCGCCATCGCCTGACCGGCGGACAGGGAGGACGGGGTGGAGCAGCCGGTCGATCGTCAGGCCCTGCGAGGCAATGGTTGCCGCAATCGAATCGACAAGGAAGGGCATGTCGTCATTGACGATCGCGATGCGGGTAAAGCGGCGTTCGTCGCTGGCTGAGGCGATGCCCATCGCGGAACGCTGGCTTTCGCGCCGCGCGGCAGTGTCGAGCACGAAGCGTGCCGCATCGTCCAACTGGCCTTTGGCGAAAGGTGTGTCGCCGGGCAGCAGCGATGATCGCATATGCTTTGCAAGGGCTTCGACCATCCCGGCGTTGCCCGCCAGGCGTCGTTGCGGTTGACGGGAAGAGGTGGCTTTCTTCGCACCCATCGCGCATGCTCCGTAGGGGTTGAACCCCTGTTATTTTGTTGCCGCACCGTGCAGCTATGCTGCGCGATAGGCTTATCTTCTCCTGGCTGCAAGCACAGCCTTTCCGCCCTTTAGCATGCCGCCTCGTACCACATAACCCCTGCCTTGCGGCTGGCCTCAGCCGGGTAGGCAATCCATCGCAAGTTCGACTGAACGCAGTCGGTCCTGCGGGTCATAAGTTGAACCGGCAAGGATGATTTCGTCGGCTCCGGTCCGGTCGAGGAATGCCGCGATTTTCCGCTTCACCGTTGCTGGCGCGCCAATCGCGCTGGCCTGTCCGACATGCTCGAGCATGGCGCGCGCCGATGGCGGCAGGCTGTCGCGATACCCTTCGACCGGTGGCGGCAGCTTGCCGGGATTGCCGGTGCGCAGGCGGACAAAGGCCTGCAACTGCGACGATGCCATCAGCTCTGCCTTGTCATCCGTGTCGGCGACGAAACACTGCATTGCAGCCATCACATGCGGTTGGCCCAACGTATCGGAAGGCTGGAAATCGCGGCGATAGAGCGCAAGCGCGGCATCGAGATGATCGGGTGCAAAATGCGAAGCGAAGGCATAGGGCAGGCCGAGCCTGGCCGCCAGTTGCGCGCCGAACAGGCTCGACCCGAGCATCCATAGTTCGACATTTGCCCCATGCCCCGGCGTGGCGCGGATGGGCAGGTCGATGTCGCCAGTCAGCAGCGCGCGCAGTTCGACGACGTCATTCGGGAAGGCTTCCGCCGCGCGGTGGAGATCCTTGCGCAGCGCGCGCTGCAGTTCCGGCCCCGCACCCGGCGCACGCCCAAGACCAAGGTCGATTCGCCCCGGAAACAGCGCATCGAGCGTGCCGAACTGCTCGGCAATCTGGAACGGCGTGTGGTTGGGTAGCATGATCCCGCCCGAACCGATGCGGATGGTTGAGGTCGCATTGCCGATATGCGCCAACACGACCGAGGCAGCCGCCCCGCCTATGCCCTCCATCGCATGGTGTTCAGCAACCCAGAAGCGATGGTAACCGCAGCTTTCGGCGGATTTTGCGAGCTCGGCTGCGGCTGCGTAGGCATCGCCCAGCGTTCCGCCCTCGCGGACTGGAACGAGATCGAGGATCGAGAGCGTGACGCTCATTTCGCCCCGTCTTCCCCAATGTTTCCTGCTGTGCCTTCTGCTTCTTCTTCTTCTTCCTGGCCGAGCTGGTCGAGATAGTCCTGCGCGGTCTTTGCCGCAGCCCCTGCATGCGGCTGTGCGACCACCGAGCGGAAGCTTGCCCGCGCCGCATCGTAACGGCCTGCAAGGGCTGCGATCACCCCTGCCTCAAGGCCGACCTCCGGGTCGAGCGCGTTGAGCGTAGCGGCGGTTTCGATGAATTGCTGAGCAGTGGAAAGATCGCCTTCGCGCCGGGCAAGCGTCGCGGATAGCAGCCAGACGCGGTATTCGCCGGGAGAGCGTTCGCGCGCTGCAGAGAGGGTGCGGTTCGCGGCAGCCATATCCCCCGCACCCACTTCGATGATCGACTGGTCGGCAGCGATCTGGCCCGCAGTAATCGCGTCGCCTGCCAGCATGGCATCGGCAATGGCGGCTTCGAACGCGCTGCGTGCATCGCGAATCCTTCCCGCCTCGGCCAGCGCATGGCCACGCTGGGAGCCGATCCGGGCCTGCCATTCGGGCATCTCACCGGCGAGATCGCGTGCGGCAAGGAAATGCGCTGCGGCATCGTCCCACGCTCCCAGCTCCGCCTCGGCCATGGCGAGACATTGCATCGCGCCGATCCGGTCGCGCCCGCTCGATAGCTGCACACGCTGCTGGGCAATCCGGGCGACTTCGGCAGGCTCGACCCCTTCACCAAGCGGGCAGGCCGGGACAATCGACACCGTCGGCTGCGGACGAGCTGGCTCGGCACTCGCTTCGCGCGGTGAACGCGGAATTGCATTGGTGACCGAATCGGGGTCGGGATTGGGGCCGACCTGCATCATCGCAGCGATCAGCAGGGAGGTGAGAACTGGTGTGGCGGGCATGGTTTCTCCGGGTCAGGCAACCGCGTTGTGCAGCGTGTCGGCCAGCCGCAGCAGCAGGGTTATGTCCTGATCACGCGACAGGCGATGGTCGCCGTCCTTGACCAGCGTCACCTGTACATCGTCCGAACGCAGTGCTTTTGCCAGTCTTATCGAGGTGTCCCAGGGTACATCGGTATCGCGCTGCCCGTGCAGCAGGCGGACGGGGCAATCGATTGCGATCGTGTCAGCCAATTGCAGATTGGCCTGCCCGTCGCCGAAAAAGCCCGGATGCATCGGTGTGGGTTCCGGGCCGTAGGGGTTCTCGTCATAGATCGTTTCGCCATTGCGCAGCCGCGCCTTGTCCTCTGCGCTGCGTCCCCAGTCGGTGAAATCGGGTGCCGAAGCGATACCGAGTATTCCGGCCAGCCGTACCCCCAGCCTGAGGCCGACGAGCAGCATCAGCCAGCCACCCATGGACGATCCGGCGAGGATCACACGGTCGATGCCCTTGGCTTCGACCAATGCAAGCACCTCGTCCCGCCACCTGGTCAGCGTGCCCCGATCGAATGCGCCGCTGCTTTGTCCGCAACCCGAATAGTCGAGCAGCAGGCAAGACCGCCCGTTGGCACGCGCATGGTCGAACAGCGCTGTCGCCTTGCCGCCGTCCATGTCGGACATATAGCCAGGGAGGAAGACCAGTGTCGGCCCGTCACCCGGCGTATAGCGATGGGCGATGCGCCGTCCGTCGGCCAGTTCGAGATATTGGATGTCGCTCATGCCCGCGCTTTTCGACGATTGCCGACAGGCGGGCAAGGGCAAGCTCAGTAGAGTTCGGGCAAGTGCCGGGGAACCGCGTCAGCGCTATCGTCTGGCGTGCCGTGGCAGCCTGCCAGTGCGAGGAGCAGCAGAGTGAGGGCATATCTCATCGGCCTTGTTCCTAGTCGCGCTGGAAGATCTCTTCAATCGCCTGTCCAAAAACGTCGGCGATTCTGAAGGCGAGGGGCAGCGACGGGTCGTATTTCCCGGTTTCGATCGCGTTAACGCTCTGGCGTGATACGCCCAACCGGTCGGCCAGGTCCTGCTGGCTCCAGTTGCGCTCCGCGCGCAGCACCTTGAGGCGATTCTTCACAGGCACTCCCCCGCCGTGCCGTACTGGATCTTGTTCGCCAGCGCGCCGATTCCGAAGCCGAAGAAATAGATTACCGGCCACCAATAGGCGGGTATGTGATCGACCACCGCGAACTGTTCGAGGAAACCCCAGATCGATGCGGCGGACAGCGCGATGCCGGTTGCGATCAGCGACTGACGGACGATCAGCATGCGGAAGAACTCGTCCTGCTCCTCGATCATCAGTCGCATTATTGCCCAGATATAGCCGACCACGCCCAGCCCGGGCAGGACTGCGAGCATGGCGGTGAGCCAGTTCACCGGCGCGCCCTTGTCGATCAGCGAGGCGGCGGTGAAGGTCGCCGCAAGGTAGAAGACCGAAACGACTGCCATTCGCTTCAGGTAAGTGCGCTGTGCTGCGCTGCGGATCTTCATCGCTCAGCAACCCGATGCGCAGCGCGATTTCCCGCGCGGCAGCGTCGTGACTGATAGCGCCAGCAGCGCAAAGAACATTGTGGTCGATGCTTGCTCGGAGATGAGTTCGTAACGACCGGCCAGTGCCGACCCGATCATGGCGGCGGCAATGCCTATTTGGGGTGCAAGCTTGTACATTAGACAAGTTCCTTTTCCTTGATGTAAAGCCTAGTTGACAGAGATTCGCTGATTTGTCAACTAGACTTTACACTACGTCGTGTGAGCTTGTCTTCGCACGGAACGCAAAACCGTCTTTCCCGCGTCGCATTTCCGGCCTATCGCTTTGCAATGACCGAACCCAAGCCATCCTCCGCTTTCGCGCTCTCGCGGCGATCCTTGTTCCAGCTTGGCATCGTCGGTGGGGCGCTTGCGGCCGCGCCGCTCGCGGCGCAGTCTGCGAAAGGCTTTACCCATGGGGTGGCAAGCGGCGAACCCGGACCTTCCGGTGCGCTGTTGTGGACACGCTATGTCGGCGGGCAGGAAACCGACTTGCAGTGGGAAGTCGCCCGCGATGACGGTTTCGGGCAGGTTGTTGCTTCCGGGACAGTGGCTGCCTCGCCCGATCGTGACTGGTGCGCGAAGGCGGCCGTGACCGGCCTCGAACCTGACAGCTGGTATTATTACCGCTTCATTGCCCCTGATGGTGCGATGTCGTGTACCGGCAGCACACGCACGCTCCCGGTCGGCAAGGTCGAGACTTTCCGCATGGCGGTTGTCGGCTGTTCGAACAAGGCATTCGGCTGGTTCAACGCCTATGCCCATATCGCCGAGCAGGGCGATTTCGACGTTGTGCTGCACACCGGCGACTATTTTTATGAGTATCCGATCGGCACCTACCCCTCGCCCGAACAGGCACTTGCCGGGCGTGCAATTGCACCCGACCACGAAACGATTGCGCTGGCCGACTATCGCGAGCGTTTTGCCAGCTATCACAGCGATCCGGACCTGCAGCGACTGCATCAGCTCTATCCGATGATTCACGTATCGGACGATCACGAGGCAGCTAACGACAGCTATGCGCTGGGTGCCGAGAACCACGATCCGGCAACCGAGGGATCATGGGACGTGCGCAAGCGCGCGGCGCAGCAGGCGCGGTCCGAATGGTTGCCGGTGTCGGACGAGCCCTGGGCAGCCTACGAAATCGGTGATCTTGCAACGTTGTTCAGGCTGGAAACGCGCCTGACCGCGCGGACCAAGCCGTTCGATCTCGGCGATATTGCCAAACGGGGCGGCGGTGATCCGGCAAAGACGCTTGCCGCACTCGAAGCCTTCCGCGACGGAGAATGGCGCGATTCCTCGCGCACCTTGATGGGCGAGGTGCAGGAGGGCTGGCTGGCTGACGGGCTCAAAACCTCGCGGCGGTCGGGCAAGACTTGGCAGGTGCTGCTCCAACAAGTGATCATGGCCAGCCTCAGGAGCTCGCCCGGACTGGCGGAAGGCATGACCGATGCGGTGCCCGGTTACCTGCGCAAGCGGATCACGGCGGGCGCATTGAACGGCAAGGTCGGGCTGCCGTTCAACATGGATGCGTGGGACGGATATCCTGCCGCACGCGAAAGGTTGCTGAGGTCTGCGCAAGAGGCCGACGCCAACCTCGTCGTGCTCGCGGGTGACAGCCACAATGCCTGGGCATCGGAACTGGACAATGCAGGTGCCGCTGCCGGAATCGAGTTCGCCGGACATTCGGTTTGCTCACCCGGCTTCGAAGGCTACCTCTCCTGGGTTCCGCCCGAGAGCCTCGCGCGGCAATCTGTCGAAACCAATCCGCAACTCAAATGGGCGGAAACGGCCCATCGTGGCTATATGGCGGTCGAGCTGACACCTGCTCGTGCGACGAGCGAGTACCGTTTTCTCGAAACGATCCGCAGCCGAACAACCCGGCTGGCATCGGCCAAGCGGATATCGAGCGTGGCGGGCAGCCAGAAACTCGACATTGGTTGAATATTTACGCCTTCGCCCCTAGATTACCGGCCATGCGCAAGTGCATTGCCCTGAACACTACCACCATCACCCCGGTTTTCCGGGGGCGGTCGGTCGCAATCTGACGCGACGCACCGCCACCCGGTTTCGGGTGGCTGGCGTTTGCTCCCGAAATCGCGGATTTCCACCAAACGCCGCTTCAAGCGCGGGTCGACCTGTGCCATGGGCCACGTCAAGTCGAGGCCGGACAGGAACGCCGCGCCGAGGAAACGGATGAGACGATGACGGAACTGCTCAAGATCAGCCTGCCCGATGGTTCGGTGCGTGAGATGGAACGCGGCAGCACGCCTGCCGATGTTGCCGCCGCTATCGGGCCGGGACTTGCCAAGGCGGCGATTGCCGCGCGCGTGAATGGCGAATTGCGGGATATCAACCGCCCTTTCGAGGGGGATGCCGAGCTGGCGTTGGTGACGTCACGCGACGAGGTGGACGCGCTCGAACTCGCCCGTCACGATTTTGCCCATGTGCTGGCCGAGGCCGTGCAGTCGCTGTTTCCCGGAACCCAGATCACCTTCGGCCCGGCGACCGAGGATGGCTTCTATTATGACGTCAAGGCACCCGAGGGGCGCGAACCTTTCAGCATGGACGACCTGCCCGCAATCGAGGAAGAGATGCGGCGGATCATCAGGGCCGACAAGCCGCTGCGCCGCGAAGCCTGGAGCCGCCAGCAGCTGATCGACAAGTGGGAAGCCGATGGCGAGAGCTTCAAGGCCCAATGGGCCAGGGAACTGCCCGAGAATGAGGAACTGACGGTTTACTGGTCGGGCGACGACTGGCTCGACATGTGCCGCGGCCCGCATCTTGCCAGCACGGGCAAGCTTGACCCCGATGCGTTCAAGCTGATGCGCGTCGCCGGGGCCTATTGGCGCGGTGACCAGCGCAACGCCCAGCTGACGCGCATCTATGGCACCGGCTGGCTCAACAAGAAGCAGCTCAATGCCCACCTCATGCGGCTGGAAGAGGCTGCCAAGCGCGACCACCGCAAGCTGGGCCGCGAGATGGACCTGTTCCACCTGCAGGAAGAGGCTCACGGCAGCGTCTTCTGGCATCCCAAGGGCTATCGCATCTGGCGCGAGCTGGAGGCCTATATGCGCCGCAAGATGGACGGTGCGGGTTATCGCGAGATCAAGACGCCGCAGCTGATGGATGTGCGCCAGTGGACCCAGTCGGGCCACTGGGGAAAATATGCCGAGAACATGTTTGCCGTGCCTGACATCGTTCCCGAAGTGGGCGATGATGGCGAGACGGCTGCATCACCCAAGGTCGCCTCCGACGCGGACTGGATGGCGATCAAGCCGATGAACTGCCCGGCCCACGTGCTGGTGTTCAAGCAGGGCATCACCTCCTATCGCGACCTGCCGATCCGGCTGGGCGAGATGGGCTGCTGCCACCGCAACGAACCGCACGGCGCGTTGCACGGGCTGATGCGCGTGCGCCAGTTCACGCAGGACGATGCGCATATCTTCTGCACCGAAAGCCAGGTGGTGGAGGAAGTTCGTGCCTTCATCGAGCTGGCTGACAGCGTCTACAAGGATTTCGGCTTCACCTACTCCATCAAGCTGGCGCTGCGCCCTGAAAAGCGTTTCGGTAGCGAGGCGGATTGGGACAAGGCCGAGCAGGAACTGCGTGACGCTGTGGCAGAAGCGGGCATGGCGAACGATGACTATGGTTGGGAAGAATTGCCGGGCGAAGGCGCTTTTTACGCGCCCAAGCTCGAATGGCACCTGACCGACGCGATCGGCCGCACCTGGCAGGTCGGCACGATCCAGGGCGACCGCGTTCTGCCCGAACGCCTTGATGCGACCTATGTCGGCGAGGATGGCGAGAAGCATCGCCCGGTCATGCTCCACCGTGCGATTTTCGGCTCCTATGAGCGCTTCATCGGCATTCTGATCGAGCACTTCGCCGGTCGTCTGCCGTGCTGGCTTGCGCCGGTGCAGGCGGTGGTTGCGACCATCGTTTCCGATGCAGACGGCTATGCGAAGGATATGGTCGCCAAACTCGAAGCGGCGGGCATCCGCGTCGAGAGCGACCTGCGGAACGAAAAGATCAATTACAAGGTGCGCGAACATTCGGTTGCCAAGGTGCCGCACCTGCTGGTGGTCGGCATGCGCGAAGCCGAGGAGGGCACAGTGGCCGTCCGCACGTTGGGCGAACAACACCAGAAGGTGATGCCGCTCGACGAGGCGATTGCGATGTTGAAGACGGCTGCCACGCCGCCCGATCTCGCCACCGACTGACGCGGGGTGGAGGCACTCGCCGGCTTCACTGCACTCCAGATCGCGGTTGCCCTGGTGACCACGCTGGTAGGGGCGTTCGTGCGCGGGCTGGCGGGCTTCGGTCTTGCGATCCTGCTGGTGCCGGTCCTGGCGCTCGCGCTGACCCCGGTGCAGGCGGTGCTGGTAACCAACCTGGTTGCGCTGCTTGTCGGCCTGAGCGAGCTTCGCTCGATCCTCGCCAATGCCGAACGATCGGCGCTGGTGATTGGCGGGCTTGTGTTCGTCACCACGGCGCCGGGAATGGTTGCATTGGCGGCGACCCCGCCCGACGTCGCGCGGTTCCTGATCGCGCTGGTGGCCCTGTCGGCTTTCTTTGTGATCCTCCTGCCTCAGCGCGCGGCCGATCGCCCAGGAGCAGTGACCACCGGGTTGGCAGGTATTTCCAGTGGCTTGCTGACCGGCTTTGCCGGGATGCCCGGGCCACCGGTCGTCCCCTATTATGTCGGGCGCGCAATTCCGCGCCAGACGGCAAAGGCATCGATGCTGCTGATCTTCACGATAGCGGCTTTGGCTGGAACGGGGTCGGGCGCGGTTATCGGGCGGCTCGAATGGAAACTGCTGTGGCTTGCGCTGCTGTTGTTCCCGGCTGTGCTGGTGGGCAACTGGCTGGGCTCCAGGGCGTTCGGCAAGGTCAGCGATCAGGTCTGGCGCGGTTTTGTGGCCTTGGTGCTGGCGATTACGGCCATGGCCGCGCTGGTAAAGCTGTGGGCGGGCTGAAACCGGCTCGACCCTGGTCTGGGGGTGCTAGAAAGGGAATGCAGTGCCTGCCAGCATAAGCGCGGCACCACATCCGCACACGATCACGAGGCGTATTGCCTCATGGACCTGAGTGCCTGCCTGGACTGCGAGAGTGCGTGCCTGTGCCATGGCGTGATTGTCACGCATGGCTCCTAACAATTCGCTAATTCCCCAGCCTTGGCATTTGCTGGCTGGCGCAATGGAATCCACCGCCGCCCGCCAGTACGGCATCTGCGGGCAGGCCGATGGTTTCGCGGTCGGGGAAGAGCTTTGCAATTGCCGCCACTGCGTCATCGTCATGCACCGAGCCGAAGGTTGGCACGACCACGAGATGGCTGGTGATGGCGAAATTGGCGTAGCTCGCCGGTTCGATCATGTCGCCGCGCGTAACCAACCCCGGTGAGGGGATTTCCGCAAGTTCGACGCCGAATTCCAGCGCCCGGTTCTTTGCATCGGCATAGATCGCCGCGTTGGGATCGTCTGGCCCGGTCGCGCGCGGCAGGGTCAGACGGTTGGGCCCGACAAAGCGCGCAAGATTGTCGACATGGCCATCGGTGTGGTCGTTGATCAGACCGTCACCGAGCCACAGCACGCGGTCGAAGCCGAGGTCAGCCGCGAGGTGCTGCTCGATGTCTGCGCGCGAAAGCAGGGGGTTGCGGTTGGGGTTGAGCAGGCACTGCTCGGTGGTGACGACCAGCCCGGTGCCATCGCCGTCTATTGCGCCCCCTTCGAGGATCCAGTCGCCTTCGACCACGGGCAATCCGGCATCGCGTGCAAGTTCTGCTCCGATGGCCTGGTCACCATCCATCAGGTATTTCTCGCCCCAGCCGTTGAACTGGCAGCGCAACGCCGAACCGTCAGCGCGCACCAGCGGTCCGGTATCACGCAGCCAGACGTCGCCATATGCGCGGCGTTCAAGCGTGACCGCCGGACTGCACAGTTCGCGCGCCCGCGCTTCGTTGGCCGTATCGCGAACCAGCAGGCGCACTTGCTGCCCGCTCTCCGCAACTGCATTGGCGAAAGCGGCAATCTGTTCCTGCGCGCGGGCGAGATAACCCGGCCATTCCTCGGCATCATGCGGGAAGCCGATCCACAACCAGTCCTGCTGCGCCCATTCGGGCGGCATGAGCATGTTCATCGATCGGCCATCCCGGCTTGGCGGTTCAGCAGCCTTCGCCTGCTTCGCAGCTGGCATCGCGGGTGGCCTTGAACTCGTCGCCCTCGTTCCAGTTCGGCCAGCTGGTGCTCATCGCAAGCATGCGGCCGATGTGATAGAACAGCTGAAGGTCCTGCATCACGCCCGACCAGTCCCAGTTCTCGTCGAACTCGTCCTTTGGCCCGTGATAGCGTTGCTCGCGATATTCTGCTGCCAGCGCAGCGCCCGCTTCCGTGCCGCCATCGACGAGATCTTCGCCCCCATCGACATAGAGCATAGGCACGCCCTGCTTGGCGAAGGCGAAATGGTCGGAGCGGTAGTAGTAACCGGCCTCGGGGTTCGGGTTGGGGGTCGGCGTGCGCCCGCTCGCCTTGAGTGCCTTGTTGAGGAACTGGTCGAGCTGCGACTTGCCGGGGCCGACCACGGTGACATCCTTGCTCGGCCCGGCGACCAGGAACGCGTCCATATTGATGCCGCCCACGGTCTGGCTGAGCGGGAAGACCGGGTTCGAAGCGTAATAATAGGCGCCGAGCAGGCCCGATTCCTCAGCGGTTACGGCAAGGAACACTAGGCTGCGATCGGCTGCGCCAGCCTTTGCATGCGCTTCGGCCAAGGCAACCAGCGCGGCGGTGCCGGTGGCATTGTCGACCGCGCCGTTGCAGATGTCGTCGCCATCAGGCGCAGCGGTGCAGCGGCCAAGATGATCCCAGTGCGCGGTGTGGATCACATATTCCTCGGGCTGCGTCTTGCCCTTGAGAATACCGATCACGTTCTGCGATTCGAACTTGCGGATATCGTTCTTGAAGCTCGTCCCGGCCTTGAGGCCCAGCGATACCGGTTTGAATCCCTTGCCTTTCGCCGCCGAAGCCAGTTCTGACAGGTCCTTGCCTGCTGCAGCAAAGATCTTCTCGGCCACCGGCTTTTGCACCCAGCCGTTCATCTGCGTCAGCGGCGGTGCATTCTCGCCGCGCTGGGCGTAGGCCTGCGGGCCGGACCATGACGATTCGACCACATTCCAGCCATAGCTGGCGGGTTCGGTTTCGTGGATGATGATGGCACCCGCAGCTCCCTGCCGCGCGGCCTCTTCATATTTGTAGGTCCAGCGCCCGTAATAAGTCATCGCCTTGCCGTTGAACGGACCTTCCAGCCCCTCGGTCCCGAAGTCCGGATCGTTGACGAGGATGACCGCCGTCTTCCCCTTCATGTCGACGCCGGCGTAGTCGTTCCAGCCCTTCTCGGGTGCATTGATGCCATATCCGACGAACACCAGCTCGCTGTCGGCAAGGCTCGTTGCGGCATCCTCGCGATAGGTCACGCCGACCCAGTCCTTGCCGTATTCGAGTGCCATCGGTTCGCCGTCGCCGCCCGAAATGGTCAGCGGGGCGAAATCCTTGCCGGTGATCTCGACCAGCGGGACTTTCTGCACCCACGATCCGTTATTGCCCGGCTCGAGCCCGGCGGCCTTGAACTTCTCGGTCAGCAGGGCGACGGTCTTTTCCTCGCCTGCGCTGCCCGGCATGCGGCCCTCGAATGCATCGGATGACAGCTCGCGCGTGACATCCTTCATCGTCGCTTCGGACAGGTCGCCATCGGTCACTTCGGGGATATCGAGCGATGCGCTGTCGGCGCCGCCATCGGCCAGGTTGCAGGCTGCGAGCGTCAGCGCGCCTGCGGTTGCGAATATCGTGCGGATCATGGAAGTTTCCTCATCCCTGCTGGATTGCAATGCGCCTCCATTGCAAAGCCCTGCCTTGCCCGCAAGCGCAATGCTTGCGTCGCGCGCGTCGGGAAGGCAGGGCAGGCGCATGAGTGCAGACTGGCCCGAAGCGATCGAACGCGCGCGCAGATGCGCACCGTTTCTCGCTCTTTCGCTGGACCGGCAACCCGAACTGGAAACGCTTCTTGCAGCGGGCAACGAAGCGGGTGCGATGGAATGGTCAAGTAGCCGTGCCGGTTCGAGCGAGGATGCGGGCGTGGCGTTACGCCGCGAAAGGCTTGCTCTCGCGACGACACTGGCGATCGGCGACCTGGCCGGGGCCTTTCCCGTCGACAGGGTAATGCGCGAGTTATCGAGTTTTGCCGATCGCGCGCTCGACACAGCTATCACCTCGGTGATCGATCGGCGGGTGGAAGGAGCATCGTCCGATGGCTTCCTCGCGCTGGCGCTTGGCAAGCATGGCGCAGGTGAACTCAATTACAGCTCGGACATCGACCCGATCCTGCTGTTCGACCCCGAACGCCTGCGCCGGCGAGAACGCGATGAGCCGGGAGAGGCGGCGCAACGCTATGCGCGTGAAATCGTCCGCCTTCTCGCCGACACTACGCAGGAAGGATACGTCTTTCGCGTCGATCTGCGCCTGCGCCCTGCGTCGGAAGTCAGCCCGCTTGCCGTGTCTTGCAACGCGGCACTGACGCATTACGAGTCGAGTGCGCTTACGTGGGAGCGTGCGGCTTTCATCCGTGCTCGATCTTGCGCGGGCGACGTTGCAGCGGGTGAGGATTTCCTGGCGGCCATCCGCCCCTTCGTGTGGCGGCGCAGCCTCGATTTCGGGGCGATACAGGAAATCGAGCGGCTGACCGTGCGCATTCGCGCCAACTATGACGGTCCACGCGAGCCGGGGCCGGGCTTCAACCTCAAACAGGGGCGCGGGGGCATCCGCGAGGTTGAGTTCTTCGCCCAGACCCACCAGCTGATCCATGGCGGGCGCGATCCATCGCTACGGGTTCGCGGAACCCGCGCGGCGCTCGATGCGCTGGCTGCTGCGGGGATTATCGGCTCCGAAGATGCGCAGGTGCTGGGCGATTGTTACGACGGCTTGCGGGTGATCGAACATCGGCTGCAGATGGTCGAGGATCGGCAAACCCATTCGATACCCGCAGGCGATGGGCTGGCGCAGGTTGCGGGCCTTGCCGGGTTTGCCGATCCCGATGCCTTCCTGGCGCATTGCCGTAGTTTGACTGAACCGGTTGCCGAGCGGTTCGACCGGCTGATCGATGTCGAGCGCGGGGACACCGGAAGCACGGTCGCCAGCCTGCCGGAAGAGCTGGGGCAGCTGGGTTTCGTCGATCCGCAAGGAACTGCGGAGCGTGTACGTGGCTGGAGCGATGGGCGCTATCGCAGCCTGCGCAGCCCGGCGGCGCTGGCCGCCTTCGAGGCGATCCGTCCGGCGCTGCTCGAATCGCTGGCCGAAGCACCCGATCCAGAACGCGCCTTGCTGCGCTGGGAACAACTGCTTGAGTCCGCATCGAGCGCGATCAACCTGTTCCGCCTGATCGAAGCGAGGCCGGGGCTGCTCGAACAGCTGGTCCGCATATTGACGCTTGCCGAGCCGCTCGCCGATGCGCTGGGGCGGCGGCCCGAACTGCTCGACACATTGATCGATCGAAGTGCCTTCGACTTGCCCGGAGAAGTCGGCGAACTGGTCGCTCGAATGGAGGCGGTCGGCCCCGATGCCGATTACGAGGCGCAGCTCGACCGGATTCGTGTCGTTACCGGAGAGACCCGATTTGCACTGGGCGTACAACTGATTTCGGGTGGGCATGATCCGCTCGAGATTGCAGCCGCCCTGTCCCGCCTCGCAGAAGCCGGGCTGCGCGTTGCGCTGCGCGCCGCAGAAGGGGAATTTGCTCGGGTCCATGGCCGGTTTGCCGATCGAAACATGGCGATCATCGGCCTGGGGCGGCTTGGCGGCGGCGCGCTGACCCATGCGTCCGATCTCGACATTGTTTACCTGTTCAGCGGCGATTTCGAGGGTGAGAGCGACGGACAGCGTCCAATTGGCCCCACGCTCTATTTCAACCGGCTCGCCCAACGGGTGAGCGCGGCGCTGAGCGTACCGACAGCGGAAGGCGCTCTCTACGAGATCGATACAAGGCTGAGGCCGCAGGGCGCACAAGGTCCGCTGGCCGTGAGTTTTGACAGCTTCGAACGCTACCAGCGCGAAGAGGCGTGGACATGGGAACATATGGCCCTCACCCGAGCGCGCGCCGTGGGCGGCCCCCCAAGCGAGTGCGAGGCGCTCGAGCGGATCGTGGCGCGGATCCTTGCAATGCCGCGCGATGCCGAAAAACTGCGTGAGGATGTGCTGGCGATGCGCACGGATATGGCTGCGCACAAGCCGCCCGGCGGGCCGCTCGACGTCAAACTGTTGCGCGGCGGCCTGGTCGATATCGAGTTCATCGTCCACTTCCTCCAGCTGCGCGATCGGGTGGCGTTCCGGCCCGACCTTGGTGATGCGATCGCGGAACTGGTGGCGAGCGGCCTGCTATCGCATGCCATGATCGACGCCTACGGGCTGATGGGGCGCACACTGGTGTCGGCGCGGTTGCTTGCGCCGTCGCTGGATGTCCCGCACCCCAGCGCAGCCGCTGCCCTGGCGCATGTTTGCGGTTTCGCAACGATAGGGGACCAGCTCGACGCGCTCGAAGCAGCACGCCAATGCGTTGCGCGGGAGTGGAAAGAGATTTTCGGACAAGAATTGGAGACAGATCAATGAGCTATTTCACCACGGCCGGAGCGCCCATGCCCGACATTGCGATGGAAAAGCCGGATGGCAGCAGCGTCCAGCCATCCGATTACAGGGGCGGCAAATTGGTGATCTTCTTCTATCCCAAGGACAACACGCCGGGTTGCACCAGTGAAGCGAAGGATTTTTCCGCACTCAAGGCAGAGTTCGGTCAGGCTGGTTGTGCGATACTTGGCGTGAGCAAGGATTCGCCGAAGAAGCACCAGAACTTTATCGCCAAGCACGATCTCACGGTCGATCTGGCAACTGATGCAGAGGAAGGCGGTCTATCCGACGCGCTGGGTATCTGGGCCGAGAAGAAGATGTACGGCAAAACTTTTATGGGCATGGTCCGCTCGACTTACCTCGTCGATGCGGAGGGCCAGATCGTGCAGGTGTGGAACAAGGTGAAAGTGAACGGCCATGCTGCTGAAGTGCTGGCCGCAGTGCAGGCGCTTTGACCGCTGCACCACAAGCTCTTGGTTCCGCGCTGCGGGCCGCGCTTCTGACTGCCGATCCCAAGGTCAAGGCTTTTGCGGCGCGGCAGGTCGCGCGCGACTGGCGGCTGGGGCGGCTGGATTTTCGTTTCGACCAGGCACTGCCTGACAGACCCGCCTGGCCCGAGCGTCCCGAACTGCTCGCACCGCGCGATATGCCCAAACGCGGCAAGGGCGGGTCCGAACGCGGGCGGATCGCCCTGTGGCATGCGCTGGCGCATATCGAATTCGTCGCGATCGATCTTGCTCTCGATATCGTCGGACGCTTCGGTGCGGAGATGGGCCGGGAATTCGCCGATGATTTCCTGTCGGTTGCTGCGGACGAGGCGATGCACTTCGCCCTGCTCGAGCGCAAGCTGCGCAGCCTTGGGAGCTGCTATGGCGCGCTGCCCGCCCATGCCGGGCTGTGGCAGGCTGCCGAGGCAACGCGGCATGATGTCGCGGCGCGGCTGGCGATAGTTCCGATGGTGCTCGAGGCGCGCGGGCTCGATGTAACGCCCGCGACGCTCGACAGGGTGCGTTCACAGGGCGACACGACAGGCGTGAATATCCTCCAGAGAATCCTTGACGACGAGATTCGCCATGTCGGTTTCGGGACAAAACACTTTATCGCGTTTTGTAATGCGCATCGGCTGCATCCGCAGAATCACTGGAAAACCCTCGTAAAGAGCCACTTTCGGGGAGCCATTAAGCCGCCGTTCAACGACTCGGCGCGTCTTGCAGCCGGTCTGTCGCGAGACTTCTACCAAAGCCTTGCGTCCTGAAAATCAGGCGTCAAACCCACAATCCATAGAGTCACGAAAAGTTCCGTGACGTAAAAAATTGTCGCCTAACGGCCCGCGGGATCGGGTCAGAAACAAGGACGGGACATTGGTCGCTTTTAGTTTTTCGCGCGTTACCAGGGCTGTGGGAATTGCGCTCGCGGGGTTTGCCTCGCTCGCAGCGCAACCGGCTCTTGCCAACACCAGCGCAGCCACCGCCGCAGACTTGCCTGCACCGGTCAAGGAAATCGGCACCACCGGCATCACCGACGGTGATGAGGATTTCAGCAAACTGTTCGCCCAGTGGGAATCGCTTGACGGCACGACCGAACGTCGCGCCCCGACTGCTTCCGCCTCGGTTTCGGTTCCCTCGCGCATGCCGCTCGATCGGGCCACGCTGACCAGCGATTATGGCATGCGCACCCATCCGGTCCTCGGTGGTCGGCGGGCGCACAAGGGCATCGATCTTGCTGCACCCACGGGTACTCCGGTCTATGCCACCGCCGATGGCGTGGTGAGCCGTGCTGACCGTTTCAGCAGCTACGGTCTCTACATCTCGATCGAGCATGGCGGTAAGATGCAGACCCGCTTCGCCCATCTTTCGCGCCTCAATGTCGCGGCTGGCCAGCAGGTCAAGAAGGGCGAACTGATCGGTTTCGTCGGTTCGACCGGTCGTTCGACCGGGCCGCACCTGCATTATGAAGTCCGCGTCGATGGCCAGGCCGTCAATCCGGTCCCCTACATGACCGAGAGTGGCACCCGCCAGGCGCAGGTCGAACGCGGTGACGGCGGTCAGGGCGGCCCCAACTAAGCGTTCCGGTATTTGTGCGGCACCCGGTGTCGCAGCTGAGGGCGGCGGAGCAATCCGGCGCCCTTTTTGCTTGCCGACAGGCGCAGGACAGGTAGGTTTCGACTCACAACCAATCGGTTTGCAAGAAGCCGCAAGGGAGAGAGCGAAACATGCACCCGATCCTTCACGCGCAGTCCAGCCCCGATCGTCCGGCCGTTATCATGGCAGGCACCGGACAGGCGGTGACGTATGGCGAAATGGATGCATCGGCCAACCGGTTCGCCCAGCTGCTGCGGGCGCGTGGGCTGCAACCGAACGATGCCTATGGCGTGCTGCTCGAAAATCATCCGCGCTATTTCGATATCATCTGGGGCTCGCAACGCTCGGGCTGCCTGCTGGTACCCATATCGACCCGGCTGACTGCGCCCGAGATCGCCTATATCCTTGAAGATAGCGGGGCAAAGCTGCTGATTACCTCGCGCAAATACGATGCTGTCGTGGCGGGTATCCGCGAAGCCTGCCCCGATTTGCCAGTGCTCGTGATCGGTGGGGCGGGCGATGAAGATTTCGAAGCAGCGCTTGCCGCCCAGCCTGCCGGTCCGATCCCGGACCAGGCATCCGGCCTCGCCATGCTTTACAGTTCCGGCACGACAGGTCGGCCAAAGGGTGTGCGGCCCAGACCACCCGAAGACCCCTCCGTCACTGCGCCGGTCGCGCTGATGGGCCTCGCGACGATGGGGGCGGGCATGCCCTCGGACGGGAGCATGGTCTACCTCTCGCCCGCCCCGCTCTACCATGCGGCACCTATGGGCTGGGGCACCTGTGTCCACCGGTTGGGCGGTACAGTCGTGGTGATGGAGAAGTTCGATCCCGAATTCGCGCTCGAGGTGATCGAGAAATACCGCGTCACCGACAGCCAGTGGGTGCCGACCCATTTCGTCCGCATGCTCAAGCTGCCCGAGGAAGTGCGGACGAGATACGACCTGTCCTCGCACCACCGCGCAATCCATGCGGCGGCACCGTGTCCCGTGCCGGTCAAGCAGGCGATGATCGACTGGTGGGGGCCGGTGATCATCGAATATTATGCCGGTTCCGAAGGCATCGGGATGACGCTGCTGGGCAGCGAGCAATGGCTTACCCACCCCGGTTCGGTTGGTCCTGCGATCTATGGCAAGCTGCATATCTGCGGCCCTGACGGGGAAGAAGTACCTGCCGGACAGGACGGGCTGATCTATTTCGAGAACGAGATCCTGCCGACCTATCACAACGATCCGAAAAAGACCGCCGATGCCATGCATCCGAACGGCTGGATGACCCTCGGCGATATCGGGCATCTCGACGAGGACGGCTATCTCTACCTGACCGACCGCAAGAGCCACATGATCATCAGCGGCGGGGTCAATATCTACCCGCAGGAGATCGAGAACCTGCTGGTCACCCATGACAAGGTGATGGATGCGGCGGTGATCGGCGCGCCGTGCCCTGATCTTGGTGAAAAAGTCGTCGCGGTTGTCCAGCCGATGGATATGGCCGAAGCTGGCGAAGCACTGGAAGAGGAACTGCGCGAGTTCCTCGATGGGCAGCTGTCACGCGTGAAGATGCCGCGCCTGTTCGATTTCCGCCCCGAACTGCCGCGAGAGGCGAACGGCAAGCTCTACAAGCGTGAACTGCGCGACGAATATGCGGCGAGGGCGGGGGAGGACGCGTGATGGCAACGCAGGCCCGGCCAACCGTCGATCCGGCAACCGCACGCGCTGTCATCGATCCGCAAAGCTATGCCGACTGGGATCCGCTGCTCGACACTTTCGACCGCCTGCGTGCCGAAAACCCCGTTGCATGGATCGAGGCACCCGATGGTCAGCATCCGCCGTTCTGGCTGGTCACTCGCTATGAGGATGCGATGCGGGTGTCGAAGGACAATGCGACCTTCCTCAACAATCCGCGCACCGTGGTGTTCAGCCTGACCGAGGGGATCGAATTCGCCAAGGCATTCAGCGGGGGCAGTGAACATATGGTTGCCTCGCTCGTCACCTTCGATGCGCCGATCCACATGAAGTATCGCAAGCTGACGCAGGAATGGTTCATGCCCAAGAACCTGCGCGGCATCGAGGACGAGATCAGGGCTATCGCCAATGCGGCGGTCGACCGGCTTGTAGCTGCCGGGCCGGAAGCGGATTTCACCCAGCTCGTCTCCGCGCCCTATCCACTGCACGTCGTGATGCAGATCCTTGGCGTGCCGGAGGAGGACGAGCCGCGCATGCTGATGCTCACCCAGCAGATGTTCGGCGGGCAGGATGAAGACCTCAACCAGTCGGGCATGAAAGACCTGCCGCCCGAAGTGATCACCCAGATCGTTGCCGGTGCGGTGAAGGATTTTGAAGCCTATTTCGCCGCGCTAACTGCCGAGAAGCGGGCCAATCCGACCGGCGATGTCGCCAGCACCATTGCCAACGCGGTGGTCGATGGCGAACCGCTGAACGACCGTGACATGATGGGCTATTACATCATCGTTGCAGCGGCGGGGCATGACACAACATCGGCCAGCACGGCGGGCGCGATGCTCGCCCTTGCACAGGACCCGGAGCAGTGGGCGCGGGTGAAGGCCGATCGATCGCTGCTGCCGGGGATCGTCGAAGAGGCGATCCGCTGGACCAGCCCGGTCCAGCATTTCATGCGCACTGCGGCGCAGGACACGGAAATCGGCGGGCAGCCGATTGCCGAGGGCGACTGGCTGATGATCAACTATGTCGCGGCGAACCACGACCCGGCGGTATTCGACGATCCGCGCCGATTCGACGCAGCGCGCAGCCCCAACCGGCATCTCGCCTTCGGTGCCGGTGCGCACCAGTGCCTTGGCCTGCACCTCGCCCGGCTGGAGATGCGCATCCTGTTCGAGACATTGCTCGACCGGATCGAAACGGTCGAACTGGCGGGCGATTTCGCGCGCTCCAAGTCGACCTTTGTTGGCGGCCTCAAAAAGCTGCCCATCCGGTTTACCACCTCGTGAGCTCGCAGGATTTGGGTCCGCTCGATTTCACCGGGAAGCAGGCGCTCATTGTGGGCGGGTCGAGCGGTATCGGCAATGGCATTGCGCAGGCGTTCCGCTCGCGCGGCGCGCAGGTCCATGTGTGGGGCACCCGGCCATCGGCAGGCGATTACGCGGCTGAGGAGGGCTGCGACCTTGCAGGCCTTGAATACACGCAGGTCGACGTGTCCGACCCGGCGCAGGTCGATGCGGCGCCCGGCCTCGACCGGCTGGATATTTGCGTGCTGTGCCAGGGAGCGGTCGAATATGGCCGCGCCGAGTTCGAGCGTGAGGGGTGGGACCGGGTCGTGCAGGTCAACCTCAACTCGGTGATGGACTGCGCGCGCAAGTTCCGCGGGGCGCTGGCCTCTGCGGGCGGTTCGCTCCAGATCGTCAGCTCGACGGCCGGCTTCCACGCAACGATCGGCAATCCGGCCTATGGCGCATCGAAGGCGGCGGCGGTCGCGCTGGTGCGAAACCTTGCCGCTGCTTGGGCTGGCGAGGGGATCAGGGTCAACGGCATTGCCCCCGGCTTCGTCGCGACCAAGATGACCAAGGTCACGACCGACCACCCCAAGCGGCTGGAAGGGGCGCTGCAACGCATCCCGCTGCACCGGATGGGCACCCCGGCCGACATGGCGGGCGCATCGCTGTTCCTCGCTTCGCCGCTATCGTCCTATATTCTCGGCCAGACGCTGATCGTGGATGGCGGGCTGACGCTGAACTGACGCGCGATTCGCGCAATTTTGTTCATTTTCAATCACTCTCAGCTGAATATCCCGGCCAAAATTCACTAAAGTTGCACAGTTGCGCGATGGAAAAGCTGGTGTGCGCTTTTCCGGCGCGTGGTGCGGTGTCTTCACAGGTTTCAAAGAGCCGCGGTGAGGCTAGCAATCGCGAGGCGTGTAGGAAAATGCTTTGCTGCAAAGGTGAAGTTGCGGCGCAGTAGAGCGCAAATAGCGCCAGCCGAAATCGGCCAAAAATCGGCATCGACATGTCCGATTTTCCTGTCGGTTCGTCCCGGTTTCTGCTACACAATTGGCATGGAAAAACATCGTGTTTTCAAGGCGCCGGGCCTGTTCCCGGCGTGCGAAGGAGTGTGCCTATGACATGGCTCGCAGACTATAATATGCCGTTCGCGATCGCGCTCGGGCTGATGCTCGTGCTGGCGCTGTTGCAAATTGTCGGCGTGGGCGATGTGTTCGATGCCGGGATCGATATCGATGCGGATATCGACACCGATCTCGACGCCACCGGTGCAGCCGGAACGGGCGGCGCAATCACGACGCTGCTCGGTATCGGGCGCGTGCCATTTTTCGTCTGGCTGGTCGCTTTCCTGTTCCTGTTCGCCGGGATCGGCTTCGGGATACAGGGCCTGGCGGATAGCCTGCTCGGTGCGCCCTTCGACCCGCTGCTTGCGTCGGTTCTCGCGCTTGTCGGGGCTATCCCGGCAACGTCAGTGGCGGTGCGCCCGCTCGGGCGGATCATGCCGCAAGACGAAACCAGCGCGGTCGGGCTCGACAGCCTTGTCGGGCGCAGGGCGACGATTTCGACCGGCATTTCGAAGCGCGGTTCCCCCGCGCGGGCGAGGGTGCGCGACCGGCATGGCCATGCGCATCATGTGATGGTCGAACCGCACGAGGACGCAAGCGAAATGCTCGAGGGTGACGAGGTCCTGCTCGTGCGCCGCGAAGGGCAGACTTTCTTTGGCACGGCGACCGCCGAACGGCGGCTGGCGCCCACTGCCTGACAACAGTTCAACGATAAGGAGAAGAAATGGAAAACCTGCTTAGCACTGGAACAATCATGATCGTGGCGGGGGCAATTGCCATCCTCTCGATCTTCATCTTCCTGCTCAAACTCTATCGCCGCGCGTCGAAGGAAATCGCCTTCGTCCGCACCGGCGTAGGCGGGGAGAAAGTCGTGATGAATGGCGGGGCGCTGGTGCTGCCCGTGTTCCACGAAACCATGCCGGTCAACATGAACACGCTGGTCCTCAGCGTCGTTCGCCGCGATACGGAGGCGCTGATCACACTCGACCGCTTGCGGATCGATGTGAAAGCGGAATTCTACGTCCGCGTGAAGCCCGATGCCGAAGCCATCGCCATGGCCGCACAAACGCTGGGGATGCGCACCATGCAGCCCGAGGCGCTGAAGGATCTTGTCGAAGGCAAGTTCGTCGACGCGCTGCGCAGTGTCGCGGCGGGAATGAGCATGAACGAACTGCATGAACAAAGGGCGGATTTCGTCCAGAAAGTGCAGCAGGTCTCGTCCAACGACCTGTCGATGAACGGGCTGGAACTTGAATCGGTCTCGCTGACCGGTCTCGACCAGACCAGCATCGAGCATTTCAACGCCAACAACGCCTTCGACGCAGAGGGCCTGACCAAGCTGACCGAACAGATCGAGGCGCGCAAGAAACTGCGCAACGATATCGAGCAGGACACGCGGGTCCAGATGGAAACCAAGAACCTCGAAGCCGATACACGGTCGTTCGAGATCGGGCGCGACAAGGAATATGCCCGCCTCCAGCAGGAGCGCGAGGTGGAAATCCGCCGCGCCGCGCAGGCTTCCGAAATCGCCCGCGAACAGGCCGAGCGCAGCCGCGAAGCCGATGCTGCGCGGATCGAAGCGAAAAAGCTGGTCGATGCGCAGCAGATCGAGGCCGACCGGCTGGTCGAGGAAGCCCGGATCGACCAGGTCCGTGCGCTCGAAATTGCCCGGCAGGAACAGCAGATCGCGGTGCAGAACAAGAGCCGTGAGGAAAGCCAGGCCAAGGCCGAAGCCGACGAAGCCCGCGCCAAGGCCGTGCAGGCCGAAGAGCAGGTGACGACCAGCCGCGAAAGCGAGATCGCCGAGCGTATGAAGAAGATCGAACTGATCGAAGCGGCCAAGCAGGCCGAACGTGATGCGATCAAGATCAAGGTCGATGCCGAGGCCGAACGCGATGCGGCGGCCAACCGCGCCGAGGCAATCCGCCGCGAGGCGGAAGGTGAAGCCGAGGCCGAGAAACTGCGCGCAGAGGCTGCCCGCGTCCGCTTCGAAGTCGAGGCTGCCGGTCAGCGCGCGATCAACGAGGCGGCGAACATCCTCTCGATGGACCAGGTCAGCCTGCAGACCAAGATGGCGCTGCTCAAGGTTCTGCCAGAGGTGATTCGCGAAAGCGCCAAGCCGATGGAAGCGATCGACAGCATCAAGATCGTGCAGGTTGACGGCCTCACCAATGGCGGCGGCAAGGCGGGCTCATCGTCGGTCGGCGCTGGCGGAACGGGCAACCTCGCGACCGACGCAGTCAGCGCAGCCCTCGCCTACCGCGCGCAGGCTCCGGTGCTCGACGGGCTGATGAAAGAGCTTGGGCTGGATGGATCCTCGCTCGGCTCGATGGTCAATGGTGTTGCACTTGAAACGCCAGAGAAGCCGGTCAAGACCGCCGATGGCGCACCTGCGATAACCAATGACAGCGATGGCCCGAAAAGCGACACGACCGCTGCAGAATAATTGCCAGTCAGGTTGATTGTTAACGCCTCCCGGGCACAGTGTGTCCGGGAGGTAATTTATGGGCACCTGGGGTTCCGGTTCTTTCGAAAACGATGCGGCTTTGGACTATGTCGCAGAGATCCAGTCGGTTGCCGATCTGGACGCGGCCCTGACCGTGGCTGGCAGTGGCGAGGCGGTCGATGCCGACGAGTCGTGCCGGGTCATTGTCGCTGCCGAATGCATTGCGGCGATGCGCGGCCACGCTTCGCCCGATCTGCCTGATAATCTGGCCGGTCGTCTGGCAGGATTCGGCAAGCCTTCAATGGCGCTGTTCAATGCTGTGCGCGACAATCTCTCGGCGGTTATGAGCAAGAGCGAATTGCTCGATCTGTGGAGCGAAAGCGGGGAGATGCCGGGCTTTGCCCGCGCGCTCACCGAATTGATGGAGCGGCTCAACAAGCCGCAGAGAAAACCGGCCAAGGCCAGGAAGAAAGAGCCGCAGCCCAATCCCTCACCCTGCATGTTTTGCGACCAGCCCATGGGCGATGGCGCATTTCACATGCTTGATGTCATAATCCACGAGGATGACATCTCTACCTCCAAGCGAGGCGGATGGGCCCACTTGCAATGCCTTAACGCGGCGCTGCATCCCAAACATATGATCCAGAACTGGGAATTCGACGATGAATTGCTCGAATGGATTTCTCGCAAAATGGACGAAGAGCGTAGCGCAAGCTGATCAGCCCGCCAGCAGTCTTTCCGCCATCGCCCGCACATCGGCGCCCATATCCTCGCGCTCCAGTGCCAGCGCCAGCGTCGCTTCGACGAAGCCGAGCTTGCTGCCGCAGTCGAACCGGCGGCCGTCGAAAGTCACCGCGTGGAAGGGCTGCTTGCCGATCATCTTGGCCATCGCATCGGTCAGCTGGATCTCCCCGCCTGCGCCCTTTTCCTGCGCTTCGAGAATCCGCATGACCTCGGGCTGGAGGATGTAGCGGCCCGAGACGATCTTGTTCGACGGGGCTTCGTCGACCGGGGGCTTTTCGACCAGCCCCTTCACCTCGGTCAGCGTGTCCGAAATATCCGCGCCGGGGTCGATCACGCCATAGCTTGAGACTTCCTCGCGCGGGACTTCGAGCACGCTGATCAGGTTTCCGCCGACCTTGCTATAGGCATCGACCATCTGCTTCATGCAGCCCGATCCACCCTTGTGTTCGATCATCAGCTCGTCGGGCAGGAAGATCGCGAAGGGTTCGTCCCCCACGATCGCGCGGGCGCACCAGATCGCATGGCCGAGGCCCATCGGCACCTGCTGGCGCACGGTGATGATGTCGCCCGGCGTGGCGCGGGTGGGTTCGAGCACACCCATGTCCTTGCCCCGCTCGCCCATCGTGGTTTCCAGCTCATAGGCGACGTCGAAATGCTCAACGATGGCGGTCTTGCCGCGTCCGGTGACGAAGATCATCTGCTCGATCCCCGCCTCGCGCGCCTCGTCCACAGCATACTGGATCAGCGGGCGGTCGACGATCGGCAGCAGTTCCTTGGGGATCGCCTTGGTCGCAGGCAGGAAGCGCGTGCCGAGACCCGCGACGGGGAAGACGGCTTTCTTGATCGGTTTCGGGCTGGTCATGGGACGCGGGAATCGCAGGCGTTTGTTACAGCGTCAACCTTCGTGCTCGTTTGGGTTTCGCGCAGGGGGCGCGGAGGAAAGGAGAGACGCGGAGGTCCTGGACCGGGCCGAAGGCTCAGTCCCAATCCGCAACCCTGCCGATGGGCGCAAACGCTGACGGGGTATTGCGGCTGTGCCGCCCTGCACGCCCTCTCCGCGCCTCTCCTTTCCCCTGCGGTCTCTGCGTGAAACAAAATCCCGTGCTGCACGGCTTGCCCGCGCCTCGAATCCGGCTAAACGCTTCGGCATGGACAAGATCATTGTACGCGGCGGAAATCGCCTGACCGGCACCATCCCGATTTCCGGCGCGAAGAATGCCGCGCTCACCCTGCTGCCCTGCGCACTGTTGACCGACGAGCCGCTGACACTGCGCAACCTGCCGCGCCTCGCCGATATTGATGGGTTCCAGCACCTGATGAACCAGTTTGGGGTGACCACGGTGATCCAGGGTTCGCGCCCGGAAGATTTCGGCCGGGTGATGAGCCTTGAGGCGACGCGGATCACTTCTTCGGTCGCGCCTTATGACCTGGTGCGCAAGATGCGCGCCTCGATCCTCGTGCTCGGCCCGATGCTGGCGCGCATGGGTGAGGCGACGGTCTCACTGCCCGGCGGCTGCGCGATCGGTAATCGCCCGATCGACCTGCATTTGAAGGCGCTTGAGGCGTTCGGCGCGGAGATCGAGCTGGCGGCGGGCTATGTGAAGGCGATTGCCCCCGATGGCGGGTTGCCCGGTGGCGATTTCGATTTCCCCGTGGTCTCGGTCGGCGCGACCGAGAATGCGCTGATGGCCGCGGTGCTGGCGAACGGGACCAGCCGCTTGTTCAATGCCGCGCGCGAGCCGGAGATTGTCGACCTGTGCAACCTGCTGGTGGCGATGGGTGCAGAGATCGAAGGCATCGGCACTTCGGACCTGACCATCCACGGCGTCAAGCGGCTGCATGGCGCGACCTATCGCGTGATGGCGGACCGGATCGAGGCGGGCTCCTATGCCTGCGCGGCGGCGATCACCGGCGGCGATGTGGTGCTGGGCGGCGCGCGGGCGGACGAGATGCAGGCGACGCTCCATGCGCTGCAGGCGATCGGCTGCGAGGTTGAGGAAGTGAAGGGCGGCGTGCGCGTTGCGGCGAATGGCCCGCTCAAGGCGACCAACCTCACAACCGCTCCCTATCCCGGCCTCGCCACCGATATGCAGGCGCAGCTGATGGCGCTGCTGTGCAAGGCGGAAGGCACCAGCGTTCTCAAGGAAACGATCTTCGAAAACCGCTATATGCATGTGCCCGAGCTTAGCCGCATGGGCGCGGATATCACCACCGAGGGCCGCACCGCGATCGTCAAGGGCGTGTCCACGCTGACCGGCGCGGAAGTCATGGCGACCGACCTGCGCGCGTCGATGAGCCTGGTGATCGCCGGGCTCGCGGCAGAGGGCGAAACCCAGGTCCGCCGCCTCTACCACCTCGACCGCGGATATGAACGGCTGGAGGAAAAACTCCAGCTCGTCGGCGCGGATATCGAACGGGTGGGCGACGATTAGCTTCGGCTAACCAGCCACACCCTGATCGCACTCGCAAGGCCCGGCGGGGTGGGCGACTTGATCCGTTCCTCGTCGATCCGGGCGACCAGCGCGTTGATCGGCACACCTTCGCTGGCGGCCGCATCGCGCAGCATGTCCCAGAACAGCGGTTCGAGGCTGATCGAGGTCTTGTGCCCGGCAATCTCGACCGAGCGTTTGACCGGGGGGTGGTAGGGTGAGTTCACCTGATTTTCCTGCCGGATCGGAACAGGCATATGCCGACCCGGACTATAAGATAGAGAGCAAGCAATGCGGAGGGCAGGATGACACCGCAGGCAATTGCGGCCACGGACTGCATCTCCTCGTCAGGGATGGGGCGACTGACATATTGGTACAGCCACCATCCTTCCCAGCCCAGAAAGACCAGCAGTAAGAGTCTTCGTGCCATCAATACATATGCTGGCCGCCATTGATGCTCATGGTCGAGCCGGTGACGAAGCCGCCATTGTCGCTGGTGAGGAAGGCCACGCCGCGGGCGATTTCTTCTGCATGGCCGAGGCGTCCGACGGGGATCTTGGCGACGATCTTTTCGAGCACCTGCTCCGGCACGGCGGCGACCATATCGGTGTCGATATAGCCCGGCGCTATCGCGTTGACGGTGACGCCGAATTTCGCGCCTTCCTGCGCCAGCGCCTTGGTGAAGCCGTGGATGCCCGATTTGGCGGCGGCGTAGTTGACCTGGCCATATTGCCCGGCCTGCCCGTTGATGCTGCCGATATTGACGATCCGGCCCCAGCCGCGCTCGCGCATGCCGGGGAAAGTCGCCTTGGCCATGTTGAAGCACCCGCCGAGGTTGACGCGCATCACGTCGTTCCAGTCGTCGAAGCTCATCCGGTGCAGCGTGCCGTCGCGCGTGATGCCGGCATTGTTGATCACGATATCGATCGGGCCATGATCGGCCTCGACCTTCGCGCAGCCTTCGATGCAGGCCTCGTGGTCGCCGACATCCCATTTGTAGGCGGCAATACCGGTCGCATCGCTGAAGGCCTTCGCCTTTTCCTCATTGCCCGCATAGTTGGCGATAACGGTGTGGCCTTGCTTCTTGAGCCGCTGGCAGATTGCCTCCCCGATACCGCGTGTCCCGCCCGTTACGATTGCCACACGTGCCATATAACCCTCTTCCCTTGTGTACTGATTCTGCCCTGATTCCGTAGCGTCGTTTGTAAGCGAGAGATTCGCGTGCTGGCAAAGAAAAACCCCGCCACAGCGGGGTTTGTCATACGAATTCACTATATGCTGCGTTCGGTGCTGCTAACTGCAATCCGTCATGCGGATTGCAATAAGGACAAATCAGAAGCGGAACTGGGTTCCGACATAGACGGCCTGGCTGTCCTGCGTGTTGTCGGTCAGCGGTGCGAGGCGGTCACGGTCCTGCGACAGGCGGACACCGGCCGTTACATCCAGATTGCGCGTGATGCGATAGGCGCCGCCAAGATCGACCGACTGTTCGGCCTGCGCATCAAGCGTGCGCGGCGCGCGACCGATCGTTTCGTCCTTCTCAAGCGAAATGCGCGGCTGGAACCGGCTTGGCTTGTCGATCGCCGAACCCCTGGCCGGTTCGAACTCTGCCAGGTCGGGCATGTCGAGCTTGCGCAGCGGATCGTTGAGGCTGGGCGTCTTGGCGAAGCCCTGGAAGCCCCGTGCAATGCCGAGATTGTAGCGCGTCGAGGACAGCAACCCGGCGCCACGGCCCGGTGCCGCATTCGCTGCAACGGCGGCCGGGCGAACGATGATTGCACGCGCTGCGCCTTCGTCGACGCGGACGGCAACCGTCACGGTGCGTTCGCCGCCGGTCTTGGTTCCGGCCGGTGTGAAGCGGGCAGCCAGCCCCTTGCTGCGGATATTGTCCGACACCCGCCGGGCGAGTTTCGGATCGACCGATGCCGGGGTGAACAGGCCGAAGCTGCTTTCCGAAGCCGTGGTGGCAACCGAGGGAAGCGCGAGGCCGGCGCCGGGCAGGGCAAGGCCGAACGCGGCAATTGCGCAAAGCGCGATGCCCGTCTTGGCTTTTGCCAGTCTGTCCAGTTTCCGCGCCATGATTCGCTGCGTTACCTCTATCCCGTTTGAAGCAGCAATTCGCTGAACCGGCGATGACCGGAAACGAATCCACCCTGTCTTCCGAGTCGCGACGCTAGGACGATGCTGCGTGCGATGCCAGCGATTCCGTATGTTGCATGCCAGCATGGGACAATGTGTTGTAATGCGCCCACACAATTTGTCCGCCAAGCCTTGTCCAGCTTCATCGCGGATTAAGCCGGGCAGGTGAGTAAACGCGACTTCCCGACCATGGGCCCGACCATGGGCCCGACCATGGGGCCGAGTTCAGGGGCCCGGCCCAGGAGCCTTTTGTCGCGGAACGCTTTGGCTCGGCACTTGCCGCTCGGGCCTGGCGCGATTAGAGGCAGGGCAAGCAGGAAAGAGAGTCCGGAAATACCCATGACATCACGCCACCAAAGTTTCGCCCGTTTCGCCGGACGCACCCTTCTGGCCAGCGCGGCCCTTGCCAGCCTTGCGGCCTGTGGCGGGCGCGAGCGTCCTTCGGCCGATATCGCGGCTTCGCAGGTGACCACGATCGGGGTCAATTCCTACCTCTGGCGCGCCTCGCTCGACACGGTCAGCTTCGCGCCGCTGCTCAGTGCCGACAGTTCGGGCGGCGTGATTGTTACCGACTGGTACGCCAACCCGAGCAACCCGCGCGAACGGGTCAAGCTGACGGTCTCCATCCTCGACCAGGACCTGCGTGCCGATGCGCTGCGCGTTGCCGCCAGCCGCCAGGTGCTGCAGGGCACGACCTGGGTCGAAGCGCCGGTGCAGGCTGCAACGGTGCAGAAGCTCGAAGACATCATCCTGACCAAGGCCCGCGAGCTGCGCCGACAGGCCGTTTCGGGCTGATTTTCCCGATGCCGGGCTGCAAACAGGCCCGCCCTGCGCTTCCGGTGCTCACGGCCTTATTGGCCGCTGCGCGCCGGTTCTCGTGCGGACCTGCTTTCGCTCCGGCGTCGAGAAAATCATGCTGATCACCAAAGGTCTTCCAATCAGCAGGCAATTCCGTAACAGGGCCGCATGACCGATAACCGTTTCGATCCGTCGAGCGCCGACGGGCGCTGGCAGGCTGCGTGGGACGAGGCAAAATGCTTCGAAGCCGACAGCAATAGCAACAAGCCCAAGAGCTACGTGCTCGAGATGTTCCCCTATCCCTCGGGGCGCATCCATATCGGCCATGTGCGCAACTACACGATGGGCGACGTGCTTGCGCGCTACAAGAAGATGCGCGGGCACGAGGTGCTGCACCCGATGGGGTGGGATGCTTTCGGCATGCCGGCGGAAAATGCGGCGATGGAAAAGGGCGTCCACCCCGGCGGCTGGACGCGCGAGAATATCGCCAACATGAAGGCACAGCTGAAACGGATCGGCTTCGCGCTCGACTGGTCCAGGGAATTCGCCACCTGCGATCCCGAATATTACGGCCACGAGCAGGCGCTGTTCATCGCGCTTTACGAAGCGGGCCTAGTTTATCGCAAGGAAAGCGAGGTCAACTGGGACCCGGTCGACATGACCGTGCTCGCCAATGAGCAGGTGATCGACGGCAAGGGCTGGCGCAGCGGTGCCGAGGTCGAGAAGCGCAAGCTCGCCCAGTGGTTCCTCAAGATCACCGATTTCGCCGAAGAACTGCTGGAGGGGCTGGGCGGCCTCGACACATGGCCCGACAAGGTCCGGCTGATGCAGGAAAACTGGATCGGCAAATCGAGGGGGCTGGAGTTCAGTTTCGACCTGTCGAACGGCGAAAAGCTGCCGGTCTATACCACGCGTCCTGACACGATTTTCGGGGCGAGCTTCGTCGCGGTGGCGGCGGACCATCCGGTTGCGCAGTCGGTGGACAGCGATGCGGCGCGCGAATTCATCGCGCTGTGCAAGAAGGGCGGCACCACCGCTGCCGAACTCGAAACCGCCGAAAAGCTGGGCTTCGACACCGGCATCACCGCGAAGCACCCGTTCACCGGCGCCGACCTGCCGGTCTATATCGCGAATTTCGTGCTGATGGATTATGGCACCGGCGCGATCATGGCGGTGCCGGGGCATGACCAGCGCGACTTCGAATTCGCGACCAAATATGGCCTGCCAATCCCGCGCGTCGTCGCCGCGAGCATTGAGGATGCGGGCAAGCCGTTCGACGGCGAGGCCGAAGCCGGTGACGGGGTGCTGGTCAATTCCGATTTCCTCGATGGGATGGAGGTCGAGCCCGCCAAGCGCGAGATCATTCGCCGGATCGAGGAACAGGGTCGGGGCGAAGGCAAGACCGTGTGGCGCCTGCGCGACTGGGGCGTTTCGCGCCAGCGGTACTGGGGCACGCCGATCCCCTTTATCCATTGCGATGCGTGTGGTGTGGTGCCGGTGCCGAAGGAACAGCTGCCGGTCACCCTGCCCGAAGATGTCGATTTCCAGACGCCGGGCAACCCGCTTCTGCGCCATCCGACGTGGAAGCACACCACCTGCCCGACCTGCGGCGGCGCGGCGACCCGCGAGACCGATACGCTCGACACATTCGTGGATTCGAGCTGGTATTTCCTGCGCTTCGCCAGCCAGCCCGATGACAAACCGTTCGAACGCGACGAGATCGCCAAATGGCTGCCGGTCGAACAATATATCGGCGGGATTGAGCATGCCATCCTGCATTTGCTCTACGCTCGCTTCTGGACCCGCGCGCTCGCCCATTGCGGGATGATCGATGTGAAGGAGCCCTTCGCATCGCTGTTCACGCAGGGCATGGTGACGCACGAAACCTATTCCCGGGTGATCGATGGTCGCGAGAGCTATTTCACGCCGGGCGAAGTCGAGCGGACCGGCGATGGCGCGACACTGAAGGACGATGGTGCGCCGGTCGATATCGGCCGCGTCATCAAGATGTCCAAGTCGAAGAAGAATGTCGTCGACCCGGACGAGATCATCGCGGCCTATGGCGCCGATGCGGTGCGCTGGTTCATGCTCAGCGACAGCCCGCCCGAACGCGACCTGCCATGGTCCGAAGCGGGCATCGAAGGCTGCTGGCGCTTCGTCCAGCGGCTGTGGAGATTGTTCGCGCAATGCGGCAATGGCGGCGCAGGGGCGGATGCCAACCACGACAAGGCGCTCGATCGCAAATTGAACCAGACCGTGGCGGCAGTGGCCGAGGATATCGAAGCCCTGTCCTTCAACAAGGCGGTGGCGCGGATCTACGAATTGACCGGCGCGATCGAGAAGGCAGAGCTTTCGGCCAGCCGGTCGGACGCGATCCGCAAGCTGGCAATCCTTGTCAGCCCGATGATGCCGCACCTCGCCGAAGAAGCGCGCGACAGGTTCAACCTCGGGATTGGCCTTGTCACCGAAGACGACTGGCCCACGGTCGATCCCGCACTGCTGGTCGATGACGAGGTAACCATCGCCGTCCAGCACAAGGGCAAGCTGCGCGATACGCTGAGTGTCGCCAAGGGATTGCCCAAGGATGAGCTGGAGGCGCTTGCGCTTGCCAGCGAGAAGGTGCAGCGTTCGATCGACGGCGCAGAGGTGCGCAAGGTCATCGTGGTGCCCGACAGGCTGGTGAATATCGTAACGTGATCCGCATTCTCGCCCTTTCTGCCCTTGCTCTGGCGCTGTCTGCCTGCGGATTGCAGCCGATGTATGCGGGCGGCAGCAACGGGCAGGTCGCGCAGGGGCTGGCGGCGGTCGAAGTCTCGCCGATCCAGGGCAAGGCTGGCTGGCTGATGCAGAATGCGCTGAACGACCGGCTCGGCATCGCGGGCAACCCGACCCCGCAATACCGGCTCGACGTCCGGCTCGACGACCAGATCGAGGGACTGGGCGTGCTGAGCGATGACACCGTCGGGCGCGAGCGGCGCATCCTGCGCGCGCGTTACCAGCTGGTGGATATCGTCAGCGGGGAAATCCTGCTCGATCGGACTTCCGGTGCGGATGCGGGTATCGATGTCGTATCGAGCGAATATGCCACTATCGCGGCAGAGGATCGCGCGCTTGAAAACCTGACGCAGGAAGTTGCCAGCCGTATCGTTACGCAGCTCTCGCTCGTGCTGCGCGAGCGGCAGTGAAGGCCGGGGCGTGAAGGCAACCCAGCGTGACTTTGCCGGGCAGGCGCAGCGCGCTGCAAAGCAATGTTCGGTGTTCTATTTCTGCGGGCCGGACGAGGCAGGGGCGTCGGCCGCTGCGGGCCGCATCGCCTCTCTGCTCGACGATCCCGGCGAAAGGGTGGAGATTTCCGGCGCGGATTTGCGCAAGGACCCGGTCCTGCTGGGTGACGAGGCGCGGTCGGGATCGCTGTTCGGCGATGCGCGGCATATCTGGGTGCGCACGAGCGGGGACGAGGCGCTCGATGCGGTCGGCAATCTGCTGCTCGGCACTGGGGATGCCTGCCCGGTGCTGATCGTCGCCGCCTCTGCGACCGACAAATCACGCATCGCCAAGCTGCTCGAAAAGCGCGACGATGCGCTGGTGGCGATGTTCTACCCGCCCGAATTGCGCGATATCGCGCAAACCATTCGCAGCATGGGTGACGGGTTGGGGGTCCATCTCAACGGCGACCTCGCCGAACGCATCGCGCGGGCCGCCGGGATGGATATCCGGCTGGCCGGGTCCGAGGTCGAGAAGCTGGCGCTCTATCTCGATGCCTCGCCCGAGCGCCCGGTTTCGGCCACGGTCGAGCATCTCGACGAAATCGGGGCGAAAACCGAAGACGACGGTTTCATGCCGGTGGTGAATGCCGTGCTCGCGGGTGATGTGAACAAGCTGCAGGCCGAATTGCAGCGGGTGCAGGAACTGTCGCTCAACCCGGTGGGCGTGCTGCTCGCATTCGAGCGGCGTACCGCGCAGCTGGCACAATTGTCAGCGAAGATCGGCCCGCGCGGCGATATATCGGGGGCAATCGAGCAGGAAAAGCGCGCCCGCCGCATCTTCTGGAAAGACGTGCGCGATATCGAAAAGCAGATTCGCCGCTGGCGCGGGCAGCGGCTAGACCGGCTGGTCAACCGGCTGGTCGAACTCCACCGCGCGCTGCTGGGCAACAACCAGTCGGCGGAACTCCTGCTGTCACAGGGGCTGGCTGAAATCGCCCGCGCCGCCGCGCCGCGCAAGTAAAACAAATCCAGCTATGTCTACAATAAAGGCCTATTGTAAGCTGAGTATGGTTGTGCCGTCTGGTTGCCGATAGGTGGAATGAAATACATCCCGCTCTAGTGCGAAGGTGTTTGAATCGGCATTGAATTTCACGCGAAGAGGGGTGGCAATGGTTGCTGTCGCTCTGCCAGAGGCGCGCGCGCTCGGTGGTTTCCGCTGCTCTGTCGAATGTGTTTTTCCGCTATTCTGAGCTTCTCGCGCGCTCACTCCCGGTGATTGCAGCAAAGAGGCCACAGCGATGGCAGTAATGCAGATGTTCAGAACATACGGTTTTTGATGTTGGGCAGAGTTGGCCATATTATGCCGCCAACATCGCGGAAATTTCGCCTAGACGGAGTGGGCGGGAGAGCGCGAATCCCAGCCTTTCGCCTTCCACCCATTTGGCTGTTGCCGCTTCCAGGCAATGCTTGCCGATTTTTATTGTGGCGAGAGAGCCTCTCTCGACAATCCCTGAAATTGAGATGCAGACGCCGCGTTGCGCGATGTTCAACACTTCGCAATCTTTGCGCTTGCCATCAACATATGCAACTCCGCCAATCGCCGTCGGGACCCGCACTGAGCGATAGCGGTAACAATCATCGTGCGTTGGCTTTGGAATATCGGAACGATTTTCGACGCCAAAACGCCCGTTTTCGACCCAGACAACTCTGCCGTAGTGGAAGTCCTTGTTCCCCCAGCGATAGCGGATCGGTTGCCCCGTCATCAAATCCATATCGCATTCGAAACCGGCACCATTTTCGGTCAGGTCGCGCATCAGAGCGACGGATGTATTCCCGTCGATCTCAATGCACGCTGGTTGGTATCGGATACTCGGGCGGGATGACACCCGGCGATCATTGTACTGCATGATCATCAACTCCAACCACCAAAATGGCCCGGTTTCGAATCTGCTGAGGCAGGACCAACCACCTCAACGTGCCGGGGCAGGACCAACTGGCCTCGACGACCCATTTGATGGGGCCTGGGTCTGGACTTTGGGAGTTTTACACGGTAAATGTAACGTAACACCGCGCGCAAAGCACTGTTATATCGATAATAATTAAAGTGCCGCGCTCGAGCGTTACGATGAGGACCCAAGTCGAAATTAATTCCGGTGTCACTCGGGTTACAGGGTCATGTTACCAAATTCGCCAGATCATGCGGACGCCGTCGCCCGCGAAGTCGAACGTATTCTGCAAAGCGAGGCGCTCGCTCGCGCTCCCGCTCAATCACGAATATTGGCTTTTCTGGCTCAATCGGTGCAGGCTGGAAATCCGTCGCCCTCACAGTATATGATTGCGGTCGATGGTCTTGGTCGGGGTGATGACTTCGACGAGACAACTGACAGTTCGGTTCGCGTTCAGGTCGGGCGCTTGCGAAAGTCACTTCTCCAATATTATCGCCTGCACAAGCCCGGTGCCGAACATGCAGTGTACATTCGGTCAGGTGAGTACCGACTGAGATTAGCCCCTGTCGCTATTGCATACCCAGAATTGGCACCGGGAACCCCTGAGCCAATTCGGCCAATCGAACCAGCGATGAATCCTCAGACGCAGCCGACACATCATCCCGGCCAAGCCGGTGTTCACTGGACGAACTCCTGGCCGAAGTACGTGATTGGCTCGTTCCTAATGCTAGTCGCCATCACGATCGTTGGTGGCTGGATTTCCGATCAGAAAGTGGAGGCACTTTCGCCCGAAATCACCGGACCACCTACAATTAGTACAGAACTTCGGGTCGCTGCCGACCTCATCACCGCAAAAGAAACAGACGATCTCAAAGTCAATCTGTCGAACGACATCGACACCCTGCTCCAGAAATCGCTGGTCAGCCGGACCTTGGCGACAGAATTTGCGGCATCATCCGACTATAGTTTGCTCGTCTCGATTTCCCGTCGGAACCAGGGCGAATTCGACGCATTCGTGAGCCTGCGTGACCGGAGCGGAACGATAATTACGGAGAAAAGCGCGCGATACAGCGACGTCGATGACCTGCGAGATGGGATTTCCGATAAGGTGACAAGCATAGTCTCGCCTGCGGGCAGCCTGAGCGAATATCTGGCGAAGAAAATTGCAGGAAAGCCGGCGAACGACTTCGAATGCTTCCTGTCGATTGAAAATTTCCGTTCGGAAGGTGAGACCGAGTTGCGACCGCTCGATTACTGCCTCAAGAAGTTCCCCAACGGCACTTACTATCCTTATTTTGCAGCACGCGAGGTCTTCCTCGATGTCCAGAAAGTCAGGGCTGGTGGCGGGGTGATAAAGAGAGAACAGCCCGAGTGGAAAAGGATCGAGGATATACTTCGCGCAGCCCCGAAAAATACATATGCCAACACCGTCGCCGCCAAGATGCTGATAGGGGAAGGGTCTTGCGAGAATGCCCGCGGTTACGCAATCGAGGGATTTTCGCGGGGCAGGACCTACCCCGCGCTAGAACTGGCAATAATTGCAGACGCATACGGGTGCGAAGAAACGAAGCGGTTCCGTTCGTTCTGGGACAACCGCATCGAGCGCCTGATTGTCGCAAATCAAGACAGCCAAAGTCCGTTACTACGGGTGTATATGTCCGTATCAGCCGTTATTGCTGACAAGGAGGCATTGCTGGCGCAATCAACCCCGCCGATTCTGAATGGATCTGAAACATCAGAACTTGGCAGATTCAACCAGGAGATGGATCGCTATATACAGGGCGAACTTCTACCAGGCGATCTTGCGCACATAAAAAAGATCATCCCGACACTGATATGGAACGAGCAATCCCGCGCGCAAATAGAACAAAAACTGGCGCAACGAGGGAGTTAGCAAGACTCAATCCTGCGGGACGGTGAAGGTGCCCGTTACGCGGCCATTGCCGGTGGTGGTCGTTTCGCCGGTTACCGAGGAGGAGCCCGATGCGCGGCCATCCACGCTCGACACGCCGCTGGCGAGGTCGATCACCAGCCGCCCGCCGCTGAGGTTGTCGGCACCACGACGCAGGCGGACATTGCCCGCCATGGTGATGATCCGGCGGTTGAAATCATAGACGGCGATATCGCCGCTCGCGCTCTCATTGCCGCGCGTTACCTGCACGCCGCCGGTCGCGGTCATGCGCTGGATCTGGAGCGATCCGGCATCGGTATAGTTGATCAGCATGCGGTTCGATTTCACCGTCAACCCGGCCTGAGTCAGCATGACATTGCCCGACAGGGCAACGCGGTTCTGCCGGTCCTGCAATTCGATCCGCCCGGCATCGAAGCTGACCGGAGCCTTGGAATTGTGCCCGGCAATCGCCTGCGCCCCCGCCTGGATACCGGCGAAAGCTGCGGCGGTCAGGGCGAAGCCGATCACGGCGTTGCGCCCGGCGGTGACGAGATAGGATTTGGTCATGGCATCCTCAATTTGCCGGGGATCATGCGCAGGCGGGCGGCGCCGTCAAGCACCAGCGTGCGTGCGCCCATATCGATTTCGAGCCGGTTGGCGGAGAAGGAACCGGCGGGGATTTCCCCTTCGACACCATCGCTGCCGACCATGCGCTTGTTCTCAAGGTCCACCGCAACGCCGCTGACCCGCATGCGATAGCCATCGGCGGCGGTCATCCGCACATCGCCATCGATCGAGACCACTTCGCCTTCGATATCATAGGCCCCGGATTTGGCGTCGATCCGCGCGGGCCCTTCGTTGAGAACCACGGTTGCGAGCAAATCGTCCATCCGCACGATCCCCTCGCGGCTCGATTGCTGGACCGCTTCGCCTGCGCGCAGCGAAAAGGGGCGGCCCTGATTGTCCGAACCGCGATACATCGCATTGTCGACCCGCAGCCGCTCCTGGATCACCGACACCTTGTTGCGATCGAGCAGGAAGCTGATCTCGCCGCGCGGGCTGAGCGGGGTGATGACCATGAAGGCGGCAAGGACACCGACCCCCATCGGCAGCACCTTGCCAAGGAAACTCACCAGCCTGTCATGCGAACCGCCGGGCGCGGCGAAGTGCTGGCGCTGGCTGCGCCGCTCCTTCGCCTCGTCGGTTTCGATCCGTCGCTTGATGACCATGATGCGCGGCTAGCCGCCGCTCCCTTACATGTGGCTGAAGATGTCGTGATCGGGCCAGCCCGCAATGTCGAGCCGCGCGCGGGTGGGCAGGAATTCGAAACAGGCCTGCGCGATTTCGGTCCGCCCTTCGCGTTCCAGCCGGGTCGCCAGCACATCGTGCAGTCGGTGCAGGTAACGCACGTCGCTCGCGGCGTAATCGCGCTGCGCCTCGTTGATTTCGGGCGCGCCCCAGTCGCTCGATTGCTGGGCCTTGGAGATATTCTCGCCCAGCAATTCGTCGACGATATATTTGAGGCCGTGGCGGTCGGTATAGGTCCGGGTCAGCTTGCTGGCGATCTTGGTGCAGAACACCGGCGCGGCCATCACGCCGAGATAATATTCGATCGCTGCAAGGTCGAAGCGCGCGAAGTGATAGAGTTTGAGTCGCGACGGATCGGCCAGCACCGCCTTGAGGTTGGGCGCGTCGTAGCTGCTGCCGACCTTGAAGCGGACGAGATGCTCGTCGCCCTTGCCGTCGCTGATCTGCACGACGCACAGCCGGTCGCGATGGGTAATCAGCCCCATCGTCTCGGTGTCGACCGCGATAGGCCCGGGCGCCAGCACGCCTTCGGGCAAGTCTTCTTCGTGAAAATGCACTGCCATAGGCCCCAGCCCTTAGGCCGATTGGGGATTGGAGGGAAGGGGCGCTGGAACCGCACGCCGCCAGCCGGTATCCGGGCACGATGAGCGAGGCGATACCCGAAAGCTGGAAAGCGGTGCTCGATCCGGTTCTGGCGACTCCCGACGCGCGCAGGCTGGGCGGCTGGCTGAAGGCGGAAGAAGCGGCAGGCAAGCAGGTCTACCCGCCGCGCGGATCGCGGCTGCGGGCGCTCGAACTGACGCCGCTCGATACGGTGAAAGTCGTGATTCTCGGGCAGGATCCCTATCATGGCCCGGGGCAGGCGCATGGCCTTTGCTTTTCTGTGCCCGAAGGGGTGAAAATGCCGCCGTCACTGGTCAATATCTACAAGGAATTGCAGAGCGATCAGGGCGTCGCGTCACCGGGGCATGGCAATCTGGAACACTGGGCGCGGCAGGGCGTGCTGCTGCTCAACAATTCGCTGACGGTCGAGGCGCACAAGGCAGGCAGCCATGCGGGCAAGGGCTGGGATGCGATCACCGATGCCTGCGTCGCCGCCGTGGCGGAACGTGCAGAGCCGACAGCTTTCGTGCTGTGGGGCAGCCATGCGCAGGGCAAGGCGGCGCGCATCCCGGCGATTGCGCAATCGGGCAGGCACCTGGTCCTGAAGAGTCCGCATCCCAGCCCGCTCTCGGCGCATCGCGGGTTCTTTGGCTCGAGGCCTTTCAGCCAGATCAATGCCTTTCTTTCCGGAAATGGCCGGTCGCCGATCGATTGGTAGGGCAGTCGGGGGCGGGGCAGTCGAGGGCAGGGATGTGAACCGAGTTCCGGATTGCGCAGGCAATGCATCCGGGTGCATGCAGGGCATGTTGGACATGTCGGAAAAGGGGAAGGTGTGATGCGCAAACGGGATTTAAGGATCGCGGCCAGCCTGATGCTGCCGGTGATGGCCTGTTCAGCGGTCCAGCAACCGCAAGCTTCAGCCGAAGAAGCGCCGGTGAAATACGATCTGGGCCAGCCCTATATCGGCGGGCCGCTCCCCCAGGGTGAGTTGCTTGCCCCTGCGGCCCCGGCGGAAGGTTCGGCGCGTGCGATGCGCGATGCGGCCGACAGCACCGCCTATCTCGCATTGGCGGGCAGCGCGCGGTGGGAGCTTGCCGCAAGCGATGCCGACCTTGGGCCCGGCTGGTTTACCCGCGCCTTCTCCTGTGCCGCCGGTCGGGTGATAAGCGACAGCGACACGCCCAGGCTTGCGCAGCTGCTTCGCCGGGCAGGGACGGATTTCGGCATGTCGACCAGCGGGGTGAAGAAACTCTACATGCGCGAGAGGCCCTTCATGGTGAACGGGGCGCCCAGCTGCACACCGCTGGATGAGGCCGATCTGCGCGGGAACGGGTCCTACCCGTCGGGCCATAGCGCGATCGGTTATGGCACCGGTCTCGTTCTTGCCAGCGTGTTCCCCGATCGCGCGACTCAGCTGGTTGCGCGCGGGCGCGCCTATGGCACCAGTCGTGCGGTGTGCAATGTCCACTGGACCAGCGATGTCGAGGAAGGGAGAGTGATCGCAAGCGCCACTTTCGCCCGGTTGATGGCGGACCCTTCCTTCCGGGCCGATCTCGAGGCGGCCAAGGCAGAGGCCGAGAGCCTCGCCAGTGCCGTACCCGTCGAAGCGGACTGCGCGACCGAGGTTTCTGCGCTGGCCGAAACACCCTGAAACCACGCTTCGGAAAAATTGTATAAATGCGACACGGCCCGGGATTGGCCTCTGTGCTGACCCGCCCGGAAAAAAGCGTCAACGCGGCAGGTCGGTAACGCCCATCAGCGCCTTGTCGACGGCTCTGGCGCACTGTCTGCCTTCGCGGATCGCCCACACGACCAGGCTCTGGCCGCGCCGCATATCGCCGCATGCAAACACGTTGGACTCGCTCGTCGCATAGTCCTGGGTGTTCGCTGCCACATTGCCGCGCCCGTCGAGTTCGACCCCGGCCTTGTCGAGCAATCCGCGCCGCTTGGGCCCGGTGAAGCCCATGGCGAGCAGGATAAGGTCGGCCTTGAGGGTGAATTCGCTGCCCGGCACTTCTTCGAACTTGCCGCCGTTCCATTCGATCCGGATGCATTCGAGGCCGGTCACGTCGCCGCCTTCGCTGACCACGCGCTTGGTCAGGACCGCCCAGTCGCGATCGGCACCTTCCTCGTGGCTGGAAGACGTGCGCAACTTGACCGGCCAGTCGGGCCAGGTCAGCGCCTTGTCCTCATGCTCGGGCGGTTTGGGCATGATCTCCAGCTGGGTCACGCTCGCCGCGCCCTGCCGGTTGCTGGTGCCAACACAGTCGCTGCCGGTGTCACCGCCGCCGATCACGATCACATGCTTGCCGGTCGCAGTCAGCGTACCGCGCGGCGCGGCGCGTACTTCATCATCGCCTGCATTGCGCTTGTTCTGCTGGGTAAGGAATTCCATCGCCAACCGCACGCCGGGCAGTTCCGCGCCAGGGATTTCGAGCACGCGCGGCTCTTCCGCGCCGCCGGCCAGGACGATGGCGTCGAAATTTTCCTGCAGCGCCTTGAAGCTGACTTCGACACCGACTTCGGCACTGGTCTTGAAGGTCACCCCTTCGGCTTCCATCTGCACCGCGCGCCGGTTGATCAGGTGCTTTTCCATCTTGAAATCGGGGATGCCGTAACGCAGCAGCCCGCCGATCCGGTCGTTCTTCTCGAACACGGTCACCGCATGGCCTGCGCGGGCAAGCTGCTGGGCGGCGGCCAGCCCTGCCGGGCCCGACCCGATCACCGCGACCGATTTGCCGGTCTGTCTTTCGGGCACCTGCGGTTTGATCCAGCCTTCGTCCCACCCGCGGTCGACGATCGCACATTCGATAGATTTGATGGTCACCGGCTGGTCGGTGATGTTGAGCGTGCAACTCGCCTCGCACGGGGCGGGGCAGACGCGGCCGGTGAACTCGGGGAAGTTGTTGGTCGAATGCAGCACTTCGAGTGCATTCTGCCAGTCGCCTTCATAGACCAGGTGGTTCCAGTCCGGGATGATGTTGTTCACCGGGCAGCCATTGTGACAATAGGGGATGCCGCAATTCATGCAGCGGCTGGCCTGCGCGCGCAGCTTCTCTTCCGGCAGGGGGACGACGAATTCCTTGTAATTCGTCAGCCGCTCTTTCGGGTCGAGATAGGTGCGATCCTTGCGATCGAGTTCGAGGAAGCCTGTTTCCTTGCCCATGTTCCCTGCTCCCTATTCCGCTGCCACCGAGGCGGCTTCGTTCCGCTCGGCCTCGAGCGCCTGCAGCGCGCGGCGATAATCTGTGGGCATGACCTTGACGAACTTGCCGATTGCATTGTCCCAATCCGCCAGCAACTCGCTCGCCCGCGCAGAGCCGGTGTGGAGCTTGTGCCGCTCGACGAGGATCTTGAGGCGTTCTGCATCGTGGCGCAGCATGTCGCCCATGCCGAGGTCGTTGACGCTGACCGGGCGCTGCTTGGGCAGGCCGGTTCCCTCATCCTCGTCGGGTTTGGCCGACACGGCTTCAAGATCGACCTGCGCCGGGTTGCACAGCTGCGCAAATTCGCCATCGGGGTCGTAGACATAGGCCACGCCGCCGCTCATCCCCGCTGCAAAGTTGCGCCCCGTCTTGCCGAGCACGCAGACGACGCCGCCGGTCATATATTCGCAGCCATGGTCGCCGGTACCTTCGACCACTGCAACCGCGCCCGAATTGCGCACGGCAAAGCGTTCGCCAGCAACGCCGTTGAAATAGGCTTCACCCGAAATCGCGCCGTAAAGCACTGTGTTGCCGACGATGATATTCTCGGTCGGCTCGCGCGATACATCATCGGGTTGGCGCACGATGATCCGCCCGCCCGACAGGCCCTTGCCGACATAGTCGTTGGCATCGCCGGTCAGGCTGATGGTCACGCCATGGGCCAGCCAGGCGCCGAAGCTTTGCCCCGCAACACCGGTAAAGTTGATCCGGATGGTGTCGGGCGACAGCCCGCCATGGCCATGCGCGCGCGCGACTTCGCCTGACAGCATGGCGCCGACCGTGCGGTTCACATTGCGGACTTCGCGTGTGATCTCGATCGGCTGGCCGGACTGGATCGCGGGCTTGCAGGCCTCGATCAGCTCGATGTCGAGCGCGTTGGCGAGGCCGTGATCCTGCGTTTCCGTGTGGTAGAGCTTGCGATCTTCCGGCAGCTCGATCGGGTGCAGGATGCGCTTGAGGTCCACCCCATGCGCCTTCCAGTGTCGTTCCACCCGGCGCATGTCGATCCGGTCGACACGGCCGACCATTTCCTCGACCGTGCGGAAACCCATTTCCGCCATGATCTGGCGCAGTTCCTCGGCGACGAAGAAGAAATAGTTGATGACATGTTCGGGCTGGCCGGTGAAGCGCGCGCGCAGCACGGGGTCCTGCGTCGCGACGCCGACCGGGCAGGTGTTGAGATGGCACTTGCGCATCATGATGCAGCCCGCAGCGATCAGCGGGGCAGTGGCGAAACCGAACTCGTCCGCGCCGAGCAGCGCGCCGATGGCGACGTCGCGCCCGGTGCGCAGCCCGCCATCGACCTGCACCGCGATGCGGCTGCGCAGATCGTTGAGCAGCAGCGTCTGCTGCGTTTCGGCAAGACCGATTTCCCAGGGGCTGCCCGCGTGGGTCAGCGAGGTTAGCGGCGAAGCGCCGGTACCGCCTTCGTAGCCCGAAATCGTGACATGGTCGGCCTTGCACTTGGAAACGCCCGCCGCGACCGTTCCGACGCCGACTTCGGACACCAGCTTGACAGAAATACGCGCCGAAGGCTGCACATTCTTGAGGTCATGGATCAGCTGCGCGAGGTCTTCGATCGAGTAGATATCGTGGTGCGGCGGCGGAGAGATCAGGCCGACACCCGGGGTCGAATGGCGCACCGCGCCGATCCGCTTGTCGACCTTGTGGCCGGGCAGCTGGCCGCCTTCGCCGGGCTTCGCGCCCTGTGCCATCTTGATCTGGATATCGTCCGAATTGACGAGATATTCGGTCGTCACCCCGAAGCGGCCCGAAGCGACCTGCTTGATCCGGCTGCGCATCGTGTCGCCATTGGGCATGGGAGAAAAGCGTTCGACTTCCTCGCCGCCTTCGCCGGTGTTGGAGCGGCCGCCAATGCGGTTCATCGCGATGGCGAGTGTCGAGTGCGCCTCGTGGCTGATCGAACCGAAGCTCATCGCGCCGGTGGCAAACCGCTTGACGATATCGACCGCCGGTTCGACCTCATCGAGCGACAAGGGCTGGTCGGCGGGCTTGAGTTCCATCAGCCCGCGAATGGTCAACAGCCGTTCGGATTGCTCGTTGATCGAACGGGCGAATTCCTCGTAATTCTTCGGGTCGTTGCCGCGCACTGCGTGCTGCAGCTGGGCGACGTTCGCCGGGGTCCATGCATGGTCCTCGCCGCGCAGGCGGTACTGGTAGATCCCGCCGACTTCGAGCATGCCCTTGTAGAGCGGATCGTTGCCATATGCGACGGCATGCCGCCGCACAGCTTCTTCGGCGACTTCGGCCAGACCGATGCCCTCGATGGTGGTCGCGGTACCCTTGAAATAGGCATCGACCAGCTCGCTGGAGAGGCCGACCGCGTCGAAGATCTGCGCACCGCAATAGGACTGGTAGGTCGAGATGCCCATCTTGGACATGACCTTGAGAATGCCCTTGCCGACCGCCTTGATATAGTTCTTCTGCACGTCGCGCGCGGTGAGGTCGGGGAACTTGCGTGCGCGCAAATCCTCCAGCGTTTCAAAAGCGACATAGGGGTTGATCGCTTCCGCACCGTAACCCGCGAGCACGCAATAGTGGTGCACTTCGCGCGCTTCGCCGGTTTCGACCACCAACCCGCTCTGCATCCGCAGGCCCTGCCGCACCAGGTGATGGTGGACCGCAGCGGTTGCGAGTGCGGCGGGCATCGGGATACGGTCCGGCCCCTGCGCCCGGTCGGACAGGATCAGGATGTTGTGGTCCTGCAGCACTGCCTCGGTCGCGGCCCAGCACATTTCCTTCAGCGCCAGCGCCAGCCCGTCGGCACCTGTGCTCGCATCCCAGGTGATGTCGATCGTCTCGGTGCGGAATGCGCCGTCCAGTGCAGCCTCGACCGAGCGGATCTTGGCGAGATCGGAGTTGGTCAGGATCGGCTGGCTGACTTCGAGTCGCTTGTGCGTGCCCGCATCGCGCCCGAGCAGGTTCGGTCTCGGGCCGATCATCGACAGCAGGCTCATCACCAGCTCTTCGCGGATCGGGTCGATCGGCGGGTTGGTCACCTGCGCGAAGTTCTGCTTGAAGTAATCGTAGAGAAGGCGGCTCTTGTTCGACAGCACGGCAATCGGCGTGTCGGTGCCCATCGAACCGATCGGATCGTCACCGTTCTGCCCCATCGGTTCGAGGAAGCGCGAGATGTCTTCCTGCGTGTATCCGAAGGCCTGCTGGCGATCGAGCAGGCTGGTTGCAGGTTCGGGCACTTCGGACAATTCTGGCTCGATCGTGTCGAGATCTTCCAGCTTGTACTGGGTCTGCTCGAGCCACTTTTCGTAAGGATGCGCGGCAGCGAGATCGGCCTTGAGTTCGGCATCCTCGACGATGCGGCCTTCCCCAAGATCGATCAGCAGCATCTTGCCCGGCTGCAGGCGCCATTTGCGGGTGATGTCTTCCTCGGCAAAGGGCAGCACGCCGCTTTCGGACGAAAGGCAGACGAGGTCGTCCTTCGTCACGCAATAGCGCGCGGGCCGCAAGCCGTTGCGATCGAGGCAGGCACCGATCTGGCGGCCATCGGTAAAGCAAACGGCGGCCGGGCCATCCCACGGCTCCATCAGGGCAGCGTGATACTCGTAGAAGGCGCGGCGGGCCGGGTCGATCAGCGGATCCTTGGCCCATGCCTCCGGCATCAGCATCATCATTGCGTGGCTGATGCTGAAACCGCCCGCCAGCAGCAGTTCGAGCGCATTGTCGAGGCAGGCAGTGTCCGACTGGCCATGCGGGATCAGCGGCCACATCTTGTCGAGGTCTGCGCCAAGCAGCTCGCTTTCCATCGTGCGGCGGCGGGCATTCATCCAGTTCACATTGCCGCGAACCGTGTTGATTTCCCCGTTATGCGCCATGAAGCGATAGGGGTGGGCGAGCCGCCAGCTGGGGAAAGTGTTGGTCGAGAAGCGCTGGTGGACGAGCCCCAGCGCCGACATGCAGTCATCGTCGCGCAGGTCGTCATAGAACGAACCAACCTGGTTCGCCAGAAGCAAGCCTTTGTACACAATGGTTCGGCTTGAAAAGCTGGGAATATAGGTCTTCACCAGTTCCGGCATGCCGTGCTTCTCTGCCAGTCTGGCCAGCGGATTGAGCGTCTGCTTGCGGATCACGATCAGCTTGCGCTCGAACGCATCCTGGTCGGCGCAATTGTCACCGCGCGCGACGATGCACTGGCGCATGACCGGCATGCTCTCGATCACCGCCTTGCCCAGCCCGTCGAGCGTGGTGGGCACATCGCGCCAGCCGACGATGCGCTGGCCTTCCTTGGCGACGAACTTGCCGAGCTGTTCGGTCACGAAAGCGCGCGCATCGTCGTCCTGTGGGAGGAAGCATTGCGCGACGGCATAATCCCCGGCCGGCGGGAGGTCGTGGCCCGCGCCATCGGCCCATTTGCGGATCAGCTGGTCGGGTATCTGCAACAGGATGCCCGCGCCATCGCCAAGCAGCGGATCGGCACCCACGGCACCGCGATGGTCGAGATTGGCGAGGATTTCCAGCGCCTGCGAAACGATCGAATGGGATTTCTCGCCCCGGATATGCGCGACCATGCCGACGCCGCAGGCGTCATGCTCGTTTCGCGGATCATACAGGCCTTGGTTATCCAGGCCTTCGGGTGCCTCGTACCCCATGCGCAAACCCCATCGTATCGGGTGCCGGAACCGCCCTGACGGGAAGTTCAGGCACTAAACGCAGCGAATCCTGCCGCCACGCGCAGCAAAACTGTCGTGAACCTGTGTCATGGAGACAGGATATGGTTTTTGCAACTGCGAAGGGGCAAGATATCGTATGCACGAACCTAGCTGGGGTTCGCGAAAGAAAAGACCCGCCCGGTGCTGGCCGGACGGGTCTGGTCGAAATGGTCGCTGTGTGGCCGGTGTCAGCCAGTGCCCGACATGCGCTGGAGCTTTTCGAGAGCCTCACGCAATGCGCGCTCGGTCTCGCCGGCATTGGCGTGCGGGGCAGGCGTCGCGCCCGGTGCTGCAGCCGGCGCGGGTCCGTCGAACGGGCGGAAGGTCGCAGCAGTGGATGCGGCTGGCGGCGTTGCCAGCGGATCGCGGCTCGGGCCATCGCTTGCGGGTTCGGCACGGCGATTGTCCTGGCCGGGGAATACGACGACCGGCTGTTCGGGAACATCGCTGTCGTCATCATCGATCCGCACGAAGGGCTGCGGCGAACCGAAGCGACCTTTCATGCTGAGCAGCGATGAGTAGGCTTCGCTTTCCGGATCATCTTCGCCGTCACTGTCGGCATCGCTTGCCGCATCCAACGGGCTCGGTGCCTCGAATGCGGTGGGGATCGATGCGGGTGCTGCCGCAGACCCCGCCGCAGGAGCGGAGAAGGCCGGAAGCGAAAGACCGAGCGGCGCGGCCTCTTCGTCTTCGTCGCTTTCGACCTCGCTCGGCGCAAATGGCCTCAGGGCCTGTGGCACTGCGGAGGCAGCGGGTTCCTGTACGGGCGCGCTGGCGGGCGTCTGGTCCACTTCCGTTTCGGCATTAAGCTGGCGCCGGAAGACCATGGGGCTACTGGCGGTTGCGGCAGCTGGTGCCGGTTCGGGGGCGACAAAGGCTGGCTGTGCAACCGGCAGCGCTTCGCTCTCGGCAGTAGCGGCAAAGTGCGGTGCTGGCATTGCTGCAGGCGATACCAGCGGTGCGGCAGCGAAGGATGGTGCTGGAGCCGGTGCGTATGCCGGGGCAGCAGCATCTGCGACCTGGGGCACGGGGGCTGTCATCGGCGTGGTGGATGCGCCCGATCCCTGCAATGCGCGAGCAAAGCGTTCGACCAGCTCGACCATGCCCAGTTCCTGCAAGGGCTGTTCTGCTGCCTGTGCGGCAGGCTGGGGAGCGGCGAAAGCGGCTGGCGCAGGATCTGCGGACGCAGCGACGGGGTTGGCAAAAGGCGCAGCGGGTGCCTGTTGAGCGGTGCCGTCGCCGTTTCCTTCGGGAAGGACCGGGGCGCGGAAGGCGACCGCCGGTTCTCCGGCAGGCGCAGCAAGCCCCGCCAGCGGGTTGTAGGCCGCCTCGCCTTCGGGGCGATCGTTGTTGGTCATGGCAGAGGCTTCCTCTTGCAGGCTTTCGATTGGATTGCTGGCGGCCGGGCCATCGACAGACGGGCCGGAATGGGATTCGCCGTGTTCACCGGCCTCGAACGGCAGTGGGGCGTCGGCTACAGCCTTGGTGCCGAAGCTCGGCGGGGTTTTCGCCTGCAGCTGAGCGTCGAACGAACGAGGTGCAGCGGGTTCGGTCACTGCAGGCTCTGGTGCAGCGTGATCGGGTGCAGCGGTATCGGGCGAGGCATCGGTCACCGCATTGCGCGCGAGAGAAAGTGTGCGGAGCAGTTCCTGTTCTTCGCGTTCGTGTTCGTGCTCATCCTCGTCCGCTGCAAATTCATGCAGGTCGAGCGCATCGTCCTGCCGACGGAAGCGATCGAAATGATCGTCGTCGATCGACACGTCGCCGCCCGGGAGCGGCACGGAATCGAGATATTCGCTGCGCTCGTTTTCGTCGGTCACCGACAGTGCCCGGCGGCGTCCGGGCATGGGAGCCGGTGCCTGCGGTGCCATTTCCGATTCATCGGTGACGGGCTCGTCGAGGCTGTCGGAGCCGAGTTCTTCGCGAGCCGAAATGGGCCGTTTTGGCGCTTCCGCCGGTTCAGCCTCAGACGCGGCAAACTCGCGTTTGCGCGGGGCCTTTGCCGTACCGCTCGATGCTGCAACCTTGCGCGCGAGGTAGAGTCCGACACCGGCACCGCCCAGTGCGGCGACCAGCGCGATAAGGATACGCGCCGTAGGTCCGAGCGGAGCTGCAGCGGCGGGAACGACACTGGCAATGCCCGTTGCGCTGAACAGGGATTCGAACAGCACCACGGGCACGACCAGGCAGCCGAGGCCGAGCAGCGCCGCAAACCACAGCGCGACGACAGCCGGAAACGCCGGATGGGCGCTGATCGGCAGCTGCTTCCCGGATTTGGCTTTCTTCTTGCTCACTGCGGCACTTGCCCCCGTTGTTTTGGCGTATTTCGCGGCCTCAGGCGGCAGCGGAAATTCCCCCATTGGCTCCACGGGCTAGCAAATGATGGTAAACGCTTTGATAACGATGAATGTTCCTGGCCCAGTCGTGCCGCTCGGCAACATGGTGGCGGGCGCGCTCGCGCATGGCATCCCAATCGGCGCGTTCGTCGATCAGATCGGACAGGGCTGCTGCGCAGCCTGCGGGGTCGTCTGCCGGGAAGAGCACGCCCGAAACGCCGTCTTCGATCAGTTCGCGGTGCCCGCCGACATCCGATGCAGCAACGATCCGGCGCTGCGCCATCGCCTCGAGCGGCTTGAGCGGCGTGACCAGGTCGGTCAGGCGGCTGCGTTTGCGAGGGTAGGCCAGCACATCGACCAGCGAATAGTACCGCTCGACCTGGTCATGCGGGACCCGCCCGGTGAACAGGATTGCATCGCGCGGCGGTGAGTCGGCAGCCTGCGCCTTGAGGGCGTTTTCGCGCGGCCCGCCGCCGACCAGCAGCAGTTTTGCGCCCGGCTGCAACCGGCGCAGGGTCGGCAATGCGGCGATCAGGTCGTCCAGCCCCTCATAATCGTAGAAGCTGCCGATGAAGCCAATCACTGGTTCGCCGTTACCGATGCCCAGTTCTGCGGCGAGCGCATCGTCGCGCGGCGGCGGATCGCCGAACAGCGCGAGGTCGACGCCGTTGGGCGAAATGCCGATCTTGCCGCCATCGAAGCCACGCTCGATCAGGTCGTCGCGCAGGCCGTTGCAGATGGTGAACACAGCATCGGCCCCGCCGACCACATGGTTTTCCATCGCCCGGGTAAGGCGGTATTTGACCGAGCCCTCGCGCCCGGTTCCATTGCCAACCGCCGCGTCTTCCCAGAAGGCGCGGATCTCGTAGACCAGCGGGATGCCGAGCCTGCGCGATGCCGTTAGCGCAGCTTCGCCGCACAGGGCCGGGGAATGGGCATGGAGGATGTCGGGCTGCCACTCTTGTGCAACCCGCTCGATGGCCTTCGCCAGCGCCGATATTTCGCGCCATTCACGCAAGCCAGCTGGCCCGGTGACTTCCCCGGGCGTCCGGTGGAAGGTCAGGCCATCGACTGTTTCGACTGCAGGCCCGTCATACGCATGGCGCAGCCCGGTGATGCCGCGCACTTCCATTCCTTCGCCTTGCTGGGCCTTGAGGATGGCGCGCGTGCGGAAGGTATAACCGCTATGGAGCGGCAGCGAATGGTCGAGGACATGGAGCACACGGGTCATGGTCCGGCGCTTTGCCACAATAGGCTTAACGCCGCGTCAACCGCTCGCTGGTAACGCGTGCGGACTGAAACCGCCGCAAAGGCCCCGACGACCACCGTGATCGACTATTTCGCCCTCGGACTGACGCATGCGCTGATCGTGATCGCATTGCTGCGCCTGATCGGGCGTGACGATCTCGATCACGAAGACGAACTCGACGATCGGCCCAAGAAGCCGCTTCGCATCGATGCGCAGGCGAGCGAGGGCAGTGCCGATGCTTGACCTTGCCCTGTTTGCCTTCCTTGTCGGCTTCATTGCGGTCGGGTTCCGGCGCCCTTTCGTGTGGGTGCTGGCCTATCTCTATGTCGATATCCTTGCGCCGGGGAAAATGGGCTGGACGCTCATGCCCGCGCTCCAGCCGTCGCTGTTGACGTTCGTCGCAGCCTTTGCCGGCTGGCTGCTGACCGATCCCAAACATGGCAGCCGCTTCACCGTGCGGCAGGGCATCATGCTGGCGCTGCTGCTCTATTGCATGTGGACCACCGGACGGGCCGATTTCCCCGAATTTGCCGCCGAAAAATGGAGCTGGGTGTGGAAGGCGCTGTTCTTTGCGATCTTCCTGCCGCTGACCATTACCACCCGCGCGCGGCTCGAGGGCGCGCTGCTCATCATGATCCTGACCGTCTCGGCCATCATCATCAGCGCCGGGATCAAGGTTGTGCTGGGCGGGGGCGGCTATGAAGCGCAGCTGTTCTTCGTCAACGACAATAGCGGCCTTTACGAAAGCTCGACGCTGGCGACGGTGGCGATCTGTATCATCCCGCTGATTGTCTGGTTCAACAAATACGGCACGATTTTCCCGCCCGAATGGCGCGTGAAGCTGTTTTCCGCCGGACTGGTTTTCGCCTGCCTGCTGATGCCGGTCGGCACCGAGGCGCGTACCGGGCTTATCTGTATCGCTGTGCTCCTCGTCCTTGCGCTGCGCGATGTGAAACGGCGGCTGACCTTTATTGTCGCCGGGGTGACGCTGGGCCTTGTCGCCCTGCCTTTCCTGCCCGCCAGCTATTACGAACGCATGTCGACCCTCGGCAGCACCGATGGCGACGAATCGGCCTCTACCCGTGTGGCGGTGTGGGAATGGACCATCGACTACGCGACGGAGAACCCGACCGGCGGCGGTTTCGACGCGTTTCGCGGCAACAGCTTTACTTACAATATGCCGATCCGCGAGCAGCAGGGGAACACGACTGCAGTTGAATACCAGGAGGTGACCGACGAGGCGCGCGCCTATCATTCCGCTGTGTTCGAGATGCTGGGCGAGCAAGGCTGGCCGGGGCTGTTCATGTGGCTGTTGCTCCACGGGCTTGGCCTGTGGCAGATGGAACGGCTCAGGCGGCGCTGGCGCAAGCGGCAACGCAATGGCGAGGCAGAGGGGCGCGAATGGATCGCACCGCTCGCAACCGCGCTGGAATATGCCCAGATCGTCTATCTCGTCGGGTCGCTGTTCCAGGGCATCGCCTACCAGCCCTTCGTGCTGATGATCGTCGCGTTGCAATGCGCCTTCTGGAGTTATTGCAAGCGGATCGATTCGCATGAGGCCCGCCAGCGCCGTGCCTTGCGGCAGGCAAGTGCCGCACTTCCCGCAGGCGATGCCGTAGCGGCAGGTTGACGTTTACGGAAACCTCGTTGCGCTAACGAAGATCATGCGCCATGGTGCGCCGCATCACCCGATAGCGGCCATTCAAGGAGAGGCGCATGAGCCCGCAGGATATTGCAGCGAAAACCGGCGAAACGATCGCGACCAGCGAATGGGTCGATATGAGCCAGGAACGCATCAACCAGTTCGCCGACGCGACTGGCGATCACCAGTTCATCCACGTCAATGAAGAAGCTGCCAAGATGACGCCGTTCGGCGGCACCATCGCGCATGGCTTCCTGACCCTGTCGATGATCCCCTATCTCTCGGCCAATTCGGACATGCCGCGTCTCGAAGGCGTGAAGATGGGCGTCAACTATGGTGGCAACAAGACGCGTTTCATCTCGCCCGTTCGCAGCGGCAAGCGCATCCGTGGTCACTGGAAGCTGCTCGAAATGGTCGAGAAGCGCCCCGGTCAGTGGCAGCAGACCTGCGAAATCACCATCGAGATCGAGGGCGAGGACAAGCCTGCCCTGATCTGCGAATGGATCACCCAGATTTTCGTTTGATCCGGCGGTCGCTTGCCCGCGCCGTTGCAGGGCGGCTGGCGGCCCCTATCTTGTTTCCCAACCCCCCGCGCGTCCGGCTCGTATCGGCGCGATGAACCGAGGAATTTCTCATGTCACGTGACGCAGTAATCGTCTCCACCGCCCGCACCCCGCTGACCAAGGCGGCACGCGGTGCTTTCAACAACACCACTGGCGCGACGCTGGGCGGGTGGTCGATCAAGGCCGCAGTCGAGCGCGCCGGGCTCGAGGGTGGCGAGATTGACGATGTCGTTATGGGCTGCGCGGTGCAGCAGGGCTCGACCGGCGGCAATGTCGCGCGCCTCGCCGCGTTGCGCGCGGGCCTTCCGGTAACCGTTCCGGCGATGACCATCGATCGCCAGTGTTCCTCGGGCCTGATGACCGTGGCGACCGCTGCCAAGCAGGTCATCACCGACAATATGGACATCTGCGTCGCGGGCGGCCTGGAAAGCATTTCCAAGGTGGTCGGCAGCGGCAAGATGTTCATCGAGCCTGATCGCGAGCTGCTTGAAATGCACCCGCATATTTACATGCCGATGATCGGTACGGCGGAAGTCGTGGCCAAGCGCTACGATATCAGCCGTGAATACCAGGACGAATATTCGCTCCAGTCGCAGCAGCGCACTGCCGCTGCGCAGGCCTCGGGCAAGTTCGACGATGAGATCGTGCCCTGCACCGCGACCATGGCGGTGATGGACAAGGAGACCAAGGAAGTCTCCTACCAGGAAGTCACCGCTACGCGCGACGACTGCAACCGTCCCGACACCACGCTCGAAGGGCTTGCCAGCCTCAAGCCGGTGATGGGCGAAGGCGGCGTAATCACCGCCGGCAATGCCAGCCAGCTCAGCGACGGATCTTCCGCCTGCGTAGTGATGGAGGCCAAGACGGCCGAAAAGCGCGGGCTCGAGCCGCTTGGCCGCTATGTCGGCATGGCCGTTGCAGGCACAGAGCCTGACGAAATGGGCATCGGCCCGGTTTTCGCCATTCCCAAGCTGCTTGAACGCTTCAACCTGAAAATGGACGATATCGGCCTGTGGGAACTCAACGAAGCCTTTGCCGTGCAGGTTCTGTACTGCCGTGACAAGCTGGGCATTCCCGACGAGCTGCTCAACGTCAATGGCGGCTCGATCTCGATCGGCCACCCCTTCGGCATGACCGGCGCGCGTTGCACCGGCCATGCGCTGATCGAAGGCAAGCGTCGGGGCGCGAAATACGCCGTTGTCACCATGTGCATCGGCGGTGGCCAGGGCGCAGCGGGCCTGTTCGAGGTCTTCTGATCCGAACCCCGTTTCTGGCCCAGGCCTTGAAAATGCGGGCGGTATCCGGGAAACCGGATGCCGCCCGTTGCGTTTGGGCAGCAGGGTAGTGGGGAAATGGGATGAAACTCGCCGGATATTCGCTTGTACCGCTCGCCTTGCTTTGCCTCGCCGCATGCGACCGTTCGGATGAGGTGCCCGACGCGGAACCCGGGCCGACGAAGGAACAGGCGGCGCAGGATGCCGCGCCGCTGTTCGCCTCGACCTACACCGATTTCGACCTCGAGAAATGCGATGTGTTGAGCGAAGAGCGTGAGGAAGGTTCCTCGGCGACCTTCCAGTGCCATGGCTTCGGCAAAGCCGCGATCTTCGTGCAGGAGGGTGATGGTCGGTTCGATCTCGACGCCGGGGTCGACGATGACGGTTTCCAGACGATTTCGGCATTCAACGATATCGGCGATACGATCGAATGGCGGCTGGAGGGCGGCGAACCCTTTGCGGTAATTTTCCGCTTCAAGGACGTCTCGCTCGAAACCGGCCAGGCCGGTCGCACGGTGTTGGCGGTCGAGACAGTGGGCAGAAGCGGATCGCCCGGCTGCCGCGTGGTGCAGATCGCGGGGAACACGCCCGATGCGAACCAGAAGGCGCGCGAATTTGCCGATGCGACGCGCAAGGCTGAGTTTTCATGTCCCCAACAGCCGGAAATGGTCGGCGAGGCGAGCTAGCGACTTGCCCGTGCAGGCCTGAAGGCGCATTGTCGGCCCGAGAGGAGGTCGCACCTATGGGGATCATGGAGATTATCGGCATTGCCGGGAGTGTCAGCCTGCTGGCGGGCTGGCGGCTCTACTTGTGCATATTCGCGACCGGGCTGGCGATGCGGTTCGATGTGCTGCCCTTGCCCGAACATCTTGCCAGCCTCGGCGTGCTCGAAAACCCGTGGGTCATGGGCATCGCCGGTATCGCAGCAGTGGCCGAGTTTTTCGCCGACAAGGTGATGTGGCTCGATTCGGCGTGGGATGCCGTGCACACATTCGTCCGGCCTATTGGCGGCGCCCTGCTGGCGTTGGCGATCGTCGACCCGTCCGACCCGGCGACGCAGGTCGTCGCCTTTGTGCTCGGTGGCGGCGCGGCGCTGGCATCGCATGCCGGCAAGGCGAGTGCGCGCGGTGTGGTCAACACCAGCCCGGAGCCGGTGAGCAATTTCGCGCTGTCCAGTGTCGAGGACGTGGCGACGGTCGGCCTGCTCTACACTGCTTACGAATATCCCTATGTCGCCGGCGGTATCGCGCTGGTACTGCTCGCGCTGACGATCTGGCTGCTGCTCGTCGCGCGCCGCATTATCAAGCGGATTCTCGGCGGTGGGAATACTCCCGAGCAAACCTAGGAACTAGGCCACCGCCTTCAGTTTTGCCGAGCCATGCTTGGCGATGAACGCCTCAACCGTCGGGGCCACCTTGTTGCGCCACTTGCTGCCGTTGAAGATGCCGTAGTGCCCGGCACCTTCGGCGAGGTAATAGCCCTTCTTCGATTCGGCGAGACCGGTGGCGAAATGCAGCGCGGCCTTGGTCTGGCCGACGCCTGAAATATCGTCGCGCTCGCCTTCGACCGCGAGGATCGCCGTCCCGGTGATATGGCCCAGGTCGACCCGCTTGCCGCGATGTTCGAATGTCCCGTTGGGAATCGAGTGTTTCTGGAACACTTCCTCGACCGTCTGGAGGTAGAATTCCGCCGTCATGTCGCAGACCGAGCGGTACTCGTCGTAGAAATCCTTGGTCGCCTGCGCGCTTTCATCGTCGCCGATAGTGAGATGCTTGAACATCTCGTAATGGCTCATCATGTGGCTGCCGAGGTTCATGCTCATGAACCCGGCAAGTTGCAGGAACCCGGGATAAACCCGCCGCCCCGCGCCGCGATATTGCATCGGCACGGTCGCAATCACCGTGTGGCGGAACCATTCGATCGGGCGTTCCATCGCCAGGTCGTTGACCGTGGTCGGGCTTTCGCGAGTGTCGATCGGCCCGCCCATCATGGTCAGTGTCTTCGGTGTTGCCGGGTGCTTGTCGCGATTCATGATCGCGGTTGCCGCGAGCGCGGGCACCGAGGGCTGGCACACCGCCATCATATGCGCGCCCGGACCGATGAACTCGAGGAACTCGATCAGATAGTCCATGTAATCGTCGAGGTCGAAGTGGCCCTCATGCGTCGGCACCAGCTTCGCATCGGCCCAATCGGTGATGTAGACCTCGCAGCTTTCGATCATCCGCGCGACGGTGCCGCGCAGCAGCGTCGCATAGTGGCCGCTCATCGGGGCCACGATCAGCAGGCGCGGGGCGTTTTTGGGCAGGCCTTCGCGGGTGAACCGCTTGAGGTCGCCGAACGGCTTGTTGACCACGGTCGCTTCTTCGACGGCAAAGACCTTGCCGCCCACTTCGACCTCTTCGATCCCGAACGCGGGTTTGCCGTAAGGCGCGGCTGCGTGGGCGAAGACTTCCAGCGCGGAAGCCATGGTCGAACCCATGCCGAGATAACCGAGCGGCAGGCGCGGATTGGACAGCATTTCGGCCCCGATAGAGGCCCATGCGCTGGCACTGCTGAGCCACGAACGCTGCAATTCATAGGCGTGATAAAGCAAACCCGATTCCCCTGCTGGCTGGTATCATAAGGTCTCTGTCGGACCATTTGTGCAGCGCACACTGCCGCTTCAAGCGGTTTTGTGCAATGCATCATTTTCTGTCAGGCGGGAAAAGCGCGTGCAGGTGGTGGAAATCCGCCTGTGTCATCGCTACTTCCGCCGCATGGAAGCGCCGCAGGACGATACCGCCGGGACTGAGCAGGCTTCAGCGCCATCATTTCTTTCCCGGCGACGCAAGAAAACCCAAGTGGAGGGCGAGGCAAAACCTTCGCGCAACCTTCGCCCCCTGCGGATGATCTATGCTGAGGCTGCGAAATATCCGACGCAAGTTGTGCTTGCCTTTGTCGCACTGGTCATCACTGCGGCGGCGACTTTGGCTATTCCTGCCGGGTTCAAGCTGGTGATTGATCGTGGATTCGCGGCTGGCGGCGATCCGGCGGATATCGCCCGCTGGTTCCGCTATCTTCTGATGATTGTGGGTGTGCTGGCCCTTGGAACGGCACTGCGATTCTACTTTGTCAGCTGGCTGGGTGAACGAGTGGTGGCCGATATCCGGCTGAAAGTGCAGCGGAACCTCTTGCGACTTGCTCCCGGCTTTTATGAAGAGAACAGTCCGAAGGAAATTTCCAGCCGGATGACGTCGGACACGACGCTGATCGAGCAAGTGGTCGGCACGACGGTTTCGGTCGCTTTGCGAAATTCGCTCATGGCGATTGGCGGCACGATCTATCTGTTCTGGCTTGCACCTCAGATGACCATCGGGCTCGCATTGGTGATTCCCGCGATTGTCATTCCGATCACGGTTTTCGGTCGACGCTTGCGCAACGTCTCGCGCACCAGCCAGGATCGCGTGGCCGATGTCGGTGCGATGGTGACCGAAGTCCTCGGTGCAATGAAGATCGTCCAGGCCTTCAACCAGGAAAATCGGGAGGCCGACCGATTCGGCGTTGCGGTCGAGAAGACCTTCACGGTGGCCAAACGGCGCATCCTTATTCGCGCAGTGATGACCTCGATCATCATCCTGCTGATTTTCGGCTCTATTACGCTGCTGATGTGGCGCGGTGCGAACGGCGTCGCAAGCGGTGAGATCAGCGGCGGGACTATTTTCGCATTTGTCGTGGTTGGCGGCCTTGTTGCGGGTGCATTCGGTTCGCTGACCGAAGTCTATGGTGACCTGTTGCGTGGTGCGGGGGCGGCGAGCAGGCTCAACGAACTGCTTGAGGAAGAACCGACCGTTACCGTGCCAGAGCGCCCGCTGGCGCTGCCGGTGCCGCCGCGCGGGAACCTGTCGTTCCGCAATGTCACCTTCCGCTATCCGACACGGCCTGAAACTGCGGCGCTCAAGGATTTCACGCTGGAGATCGAACCGGGTGAAACCGTGGCCATTGTCGGCCCTTCGGGCGCGGGCAAATCGACCATCTTCCAGCTCGCCGAACGGTTCTACGACCCGCAGGCAGGCTCGATCCGGCTCGATGGCGTGCCGCTGACCAGCGCCGATCCGGCCGACATTCGCCAGCGGTTCGCGCTCGTCCCGCAGGATGGCGTGCTGTTCAGCGCCGACGCGCGCGACAATCTGCGCTATGGCAACTGGCAGGCGAGCGACGAGGATATCTGGGAGGCCGCCCGCGCGGCCAACGCCGAACGCTTCCTGCGCGAACTGCCCGACGGACTCGATACCTTCCTTGGTGAAAGCGGCACGCGGCTTTCCGGCGGTCAGCAGCAGAGGGTGGCGATCGCCCGCGCCCTGCTGCGCGATGCGCCGATCCTGCTGCTCGACGAGGCGACCAGCGCGCTCGATGCCGAAAGCGAGCGGCTGGTGCAGCAGGCGCTCGACCGGCTGATGGAAAACCGCACCACGCTGGTTATCGCGCACCGGCTTGCCACCGTTCGCGCGGCAGACCGGATCGTGGTGATGGAAGAGGGGCGCATTGTCGAACAGGGCACGCATGCTGAACTATCGGTGGCGGGCGGTCTCTACAGCCATCTTGCCAGCCTGCAGTTTACTGCCGGCGAAGCGGCCTAGGCGCGATCCAGCCCCGAAATCGCGGCCGGTTTTCGACCAACGGCAGGTGGGCACCGACAAGTGCGCCCCATCGCCTGCGGCATGACCCTATGGCAGCGTCACGGACTTGCGCCCATTTTCCGGCGTATGAGACTTTCGGGAGTAGACCACATGATCCGCACCATGCTCGCCATTGGCGCCAGCGCCGCCGCGCTTGCGCTTGCAACCCCGGCATTTGCCGACGACGCCGAAAAGGGTGAGGAAATCCCCGTCCCGACCATGAGCTTCGGTACCTGGGGCATCGATCCGGAACTGATTTCCGACGAGATCGATCCGGGCGACGACTTCTTCGGCTACGTCAACCAGGAATGGCTCGACGCAAACCCGCTGCCACCCGAATTCAGCCGCTTTGGCGCATTCAATCTGCTGCGCGAAAAGTCGACTTCGGACGTCAAGGCGCTGGTCGACGAACTGGTCGCGCAGGACGGTTCGCTCTCCGCCGATGAGCAGCGCATTGTCGACGCCTATAACGCCTATCTCGATACCGATGCGATCGATGCGGCTGGCCTTGCCCCGGCGCAGCCCTATCTCGATACGATCCAGGGTGCCGATACACTGTCCGAGCTGGTCACCATATGGTCGACCCCCGGCTATTCCTCGCCATTGGGCGGTTTTGTCACCGTCGACCAGAAGGAACCGACCCGCTATTCGGTTTACGTTGCCGCTGGTGGATTGGGGCTGCCCGATCGCGACTATTACCTCGATGAAAGCGACAAGGGCCGGGACATCCAGGCCAAGTATCGCGAATATGTCACCTTCCTGATGGGCGAAGCCGGATATGAGGATCCGGCGGCAATGGCGCAGTCGGTCTATGATTTCGAGGACCGGGTTGCCCGCACCGTCAGCTGGGATCGCGCGACACGTCGCAATCGCGACCTGACTTACAATGCGGTTACGCCGGATGAGCTGGGCGAACTGGCCGGATCATTCCCGCTTGCGACGATGCTTGCGACCAGCGGCTTTGCCGATACCGACCGTTTTGTGGTTTTCGACATGCCGCCAAGCGCGGCACGCGCCTCCGAACTCGAACTGAGCGAAGAAACGCTGGGGAAGATCGGCAGCGGAACGCCGGGCATGTTCCAGCTGGTGCAGGAAACCCCGCTGGAGGTGCTGCAGGCATGGACGGTGAAGGAATTCCTCGAAAGCAACGCTTCGGTCTTGCCGACGCGCTTCGACGAAGCGGACTTTGCCTTCTTCGGCAAGACCCTGCGCGATCAGTCGGAACAGCGTCCGCGCTGGAAACGTGCGATCGCCGAAACCGAAGGCCATCTGGGCGAAGTGCTCGGCAAGTCCTACGTTGCGCGCTATTTCCCGGCTGCCAACAAGGCGGCGATGGAAGAGCTGGTGTCGAACCTGCGCAAGGCAGTCGGCGAAAGCATCGGTGAGATCGACTGGATGGGTGAAGCCACCAAGCAGGAGGCGATGGCCAAGCTCGACAGCTTCGATCCCAAGATCGGCTATCGCGACAACCTTGAAACCTATCCGGGTCTGGCGATTGTCGCGGGGAACCCGCTGGCCAACCGCATGGCGTCGGCAGAATGGGGCTGGAAAGACAATATCTCCAAGCTCGGCAAGCCGATCGACCGCACCGAATGGGGCATGCTGCCGCAGACGGTGAATGCCTACTACAACTCGACCAAGAACGAGATCGTGTTCCCGGCCGCAATCCTGCAGCAGCCCTTCTTCGCGCTGACCAACGATCCGGCGGTCAATTATGGCGGTATTGGCGGGGTGATCGGGCATGAGATCGGGCACGGTTTCGACGACCAGGGCTCCAAGTCCGATGGCACCGGCCTGCTGCGCAACTGGTGGACCGATGAAGACCGGGCCGAGTTCGAAAAGCGCGCCGATGCGCTGGTCGAGCAGTACAATGGCTACTGCCCGCTCGATAACGGGGAAACCTGTGTCAACGGCCGCCTCACGCTGGGCGAGAATATCGGCGATGTCGGCGGTCTCAGCCTCGCCTATCGCGCTTACAAGCTGCATCTGGGCGGTAAGGAAGACAAGGTGATCGACGGCTTCACTGGCGATCAGCGCTTCTTCATGGCCTGGGCGCAGGTGTGGCGTTCGAAGCAGACCGAAGCCAATGCCGGGCAGCGCCTGCGGACCGATCCGCACAGCCCCGAAGAGTTCCGCACCAATGGCGTCGTTCGCAACATGGACGCGTGGTACAAGGCGTTCAATGTGACGCCGGACGATGAACTCTACCTGCCGCCGGAAGAGCGCGTCTCGATCTGGTAAGCGCAGCACTGTCGCACGAAACAGGCGCCCTTCCGCTGGCCGGAGGGGCGCTTTTTCGTGGAGGGGGACCCCGATAGGATTTGACTTGGACGCCGCAGGCGGCATGAGGCGCAGCCATGAGCCCGATACTGACCGCCATCATCCTCGGCATTGTCGAAGGACTGACCGAATTCCTGCCCGTCTCCTCGACCGGGCACCTGATCCTCGCGACCGAATTGCTCGGCTTCGATCAGGAGGATTGGGAGGTGTTCAATATCGCCATCCAGCCAGCGGCTATCCTCGCGATCGTCGTACTCTACTGGCGCACCTTCTGGGATGTTGCGAAGGGCCTGCTCGGATTCGAGAAAGGTGCGCTGCATTTTGTGCGCAACCTGCTCGTGGCGTTTTTCCCGGCGGTCATACTCGGGCTGGCATTCGGCGATGCGATCGAGACCATGTTGGGCAATGCCGTGCTGGTGTGCTGGACGCTGATTATCGGCGGTATCGCGATTCTCGCGATCGAACGCTGGGCCAATCCGCCCGCGACAGGGCCGGGGGTGGCGGGTGTGCCGCTCCACACAGCGATCATTATCGGCCTGGTACAGTGCCTCGCAATGATCCCCGGCGTCAGCCGCTCGGGCGCGACGATCCTTGGCGCGATGGCTTTCGGGGTCGACCGCAAGACAGCCGCCGAATTCAGCTTCTTCCTCGCGGTGCCGACGCTGAGCGGGGCGACCGTGTACCAGCTCTACAAGCACGGTAGCGCGCTGACTTCGGACGATTACCAGTTGATCGGCATCGGTTCGGTGGTCGGCTTTGTCGTCGCGCTGGTTGTGGTGAAGCTGTTTGTCGAGATCGTCACCCGCATAGGCTTTGCGCCCTTCGCCTGGTACCGCATCCTTGTCGGCAGCGCGGGCCTCATCTGGCTCGGCATGCGCTGACCCACGCGGCCGGAACCAACCGGCCCGCTGTGAATTTTATCCGGTACAGACGAAAACCGGATACCGAGAACAATGGGTTTGCTATTGCTTGTTGCCGTCGGGGCCGTTCTGGGCTGGCTGGCATCGATCATCAACCAGCCTGCCAATGGCCGTAACGACTATGTCCTGATCGGGATTGGTGTGGTGAGCGCCACGCTGGCCGGGTTGGCGGTGTACGATGGCCCGATCCTTGCGGGCCTCAGCCCGCGTGGCTTCGTGGCGAGCGCGCTCGCCAGCGCGCTGGTGCTGTTGCTCGTTGCCTTGAACCGCAATGCGGGCCGGGCTGGCGATACCGGCAATCGCCGATAGCCGCGGTCAGACCGGTTTCGCCCCGCTGCCACGTCCGCCGCGCAGGTGGTATTCCTGCGTGCCCCGGCTGTGGACATTGTCGACATCGATCACCGCCGTATTGGCATAGGTGAAGCTTGCGCCGAGATTGCGATACAGCCGGTCGAAATCGCGCTCCACCGTCTGGCGGTAGAGATCCTCGAAACTCTCGATCACGAAATAGGTCGGCTGCAGGTCGCTGATAACGTAGTCGGTCCGCATCACCCGGTCGACATTGAGCATGATGCGATTGGGACTCTCCGCCTCGACCGAGAACACCGCTTCTGTCGGGCCGGAGAGGATGCCTGCCCCATAGGCGCGCAGGTCCGTGCCCCGCTCGAGAATCAGGCCGAATTCGACCGTATACCAGTAGAGCGAGCCGAGAGCCTTGAGATGGTTGTAGCGCATCGCTTTCCACCCGGCGCGGCCATATTCCTGCATATAGTCCGCGAACACCGGGTCGGTTAGCATCGGGACGTGGCCGAACACATCGTGAAACACGTCGGGTTCCTGGATGTAGTCGAAGGTCTCACGCGTGCGGATGAAGTTGCCTGCCGGGAAGCGGCGGTTGGCAAGATGCCAGAAGAACACGTGATCGGGGATCAGCATCGGCACCGGAACCACGCTCCAGCCCGTCAGCGCGCCGAGTTCCTCCGACAGCTTGCCGAATTCGGGAACACCGCCACGCCCGAGGTCGAGCTTTTCGAGGCCCTGCATGAAGGCAGTGGCAGCACGTCCCGGCAGGACATCCATCTGGCGGGCGAACAGGTCGTTCCAGATCGCATCGTCATCGCTGGAATAGGCCGTCTGGCCCGGTTCCAGCCAGTCATCCCCGACATGGGCGGGTTTTTTGAGCGGTGCGGTGAAGACATCCGCCGGCAATTCCGGCAGGATGGAAAAGTCCTGTTCGGGTTCTGCAACTGTAGCCATAGTTACAATTGATACCATTTTGCCGGATGACGCAAGGATTTTGACGGTGGGAGGCCGGGTTGGAAAAGCTGAAGAGCAAGGAATATGAGGAACTGCTCGAGCCGCTGGAGGAACAGCTGGTTTCGATGGCGCGCTGGGCCAAGGCCACCGGTGCGCGCATTTGCGTCATCTTCGAAGGGCGCGACACGGCGGGCAAGGGTGGCGTGATCCGCGCGGTCAGCCAGCGGCTCAATCCGCGCCAGTGCCGGATCGTCGCGCTCAGCAAGCCGAGCGACGCCGAAAGCACGCAATGGTATTTCCAGCGCTATGTCAGCCACCTGCCATCCGCAGGCGAAATCGTGCTGCTGGATCGCAGCTGGTATAACCGCGCCGGCGTCGAGAAGGTCATGGGTTTCGCCAGCGATGAGCAGGTGGCGAGCTTCCTACACGACACGCCCCGGTTCGAACGCATGCTGGTCGATGACGGTATCCTGTTGTTCAAATACTGGCTGACGACCGATCAGGCACAGCAGGAAGAACGGCTGGCAGAGCGGCTCGACGATCCGCTCAAACGCTGGAAGCTGTCACCAATCGACCTTGCTGCGCGTGAGAAATATGCGGCCTATACCGCTGCGCGTGAGGCGATGCTCGCCGCGACACACACCGACTGGGCGCCATGGACTCTGGTCGATTTCAACGACCAGAAGCGCGGGAGGCTGACGCTTATCCGCGACCTGCTCGACCGACTGCCCGATACGCATGTCGAACCCGAACCACTCGACTTCCCCGCATTGGGGAGTGAGCCGCAGGAGGAAAACTATACGGTCCTGCAGCCGATCGCCGGTTATCCGGTCGATTGAACGCAAGGGTCAGGCGGCGCGCTCGAAGATCGCCGCCATGCCCTGCCCGCCGCCGATGCACATGGTTTCGAGGCCATAACGCGCGCCGCGACGGTGCATTTCATGCGCCATATCCGCAAGGATGCGCCCTCCCGTCGCACCGATCGGGTGGCCGAGTGAAATGCCCGATCCATTGACGTTGAGCATGTCCATCCGGCTGTCGTCTTCCGACCAGCCCCAGCCCTTGAGTACGGCCAGTGCCTGCGGCGCAAAGGCCTCGTTGAGTTCGACCATCTCGATATCGCTCCAGCCCATGCCGGTGCGCGCGAACAGCCGTTCGACCGCCGGTACCGGGCCGATGCCCATCCGGCTCGGGTCGCAGCCCGCCACTGCCCAGCCGGTGAACCATAGCATCGGGGTAAGGCCGAGTTCCTCGACCTTGTCCTCTGCCACCACCAGGCAGGCCGCCGCCGCATCGTTTTGCTGGCTGGCATTGCCTGCGGTGACGATCGCTTCGGGATCGCGCTTGAGGTCGATTGCACGCAGGGTTCCGAGGCTATCCATGCTGGCATCGGGACGGAATCCCTCATCCCTGGCGAAGACCAGTGGATCGCCCTTGCGCTGCGGGATCTCGACCGGAACAAGCTGCTCATCGAACTTGCCCGCGTTCCAAGCGGCGGCGGCGTTCCGGTGCGAACGCACGGCAAAGGCATCGGCCTGTTCGCGCGTGATGCCATAATCCTTGGCGAGGTTCTCGGCGGTTTCGATCATGCCGGTGATGACCCCGAAGCGTTCGATCGGCTGGCTCATCAGCCGCCCACGCGTCAGCCGGTCCCACAGCACCATGTCGCCCATGCGCGCGCCGTGGCGGGCTTTGGTTGTGTAGTGTTCGACATTGGACATGCTTTCGACGCCGCCCGCGACGACGCAATCCGCCGCGCCGGTCTGGACCATCATCGCCGCATTGACGACCGCCTGCAGGCCCGATCCGCAGCGCCGGTCGACCTGATAGCCGGGCACTTCCAATGGCAGCCCGGCGGCAAGCCAGCTCCAGTGCCCGATGGCCGGGGCCTCGCCGCTGCCATAGCCCTGACTGAACACGACATCATCGACCCGCTCGGGACTGACCCCGCTGCGCTCGATCAGTGCCTTGAGGATCACCGCACCCAACGCACCGGCTTCGAGCGGTGCGAGGGCGCCGAGGTAACGGCCTACAGGGGTGCGCAGGGGCGAACATATGGCTACCTTCCGGAGTTCTGGGCGGCGCAGCTCAGTCATGTCTTCAGTCCTTGTCCGAAAGGGCAACCGTCCCGGCATCGACCAGCTTGCCGATCGCGCCCGAGGAAAGCCCGAGGCGATCTGCGAGGACTTCCTCGCTGTGCTGGCCGAGATAGGGAGCGGGGGCAGGGTCGCCCGCCACATGGCCGTGGCGCTTGGCGAAGCTGCGGGTGGCGGGATATTCGAAACCGCTCGGGTTGGCGGGCGAGGGGCCGAACAGCGGGTTGCTGCCCACCAGCACCGGATCGTTCGCCGCCTCATACATCGTGCGATACCGCTCGAAGGTGCATCCCTGTTGCGCCATGGCGGCTTCGAGGTCGGCATAGTCGCGCTGGCCTGCCGTATGCTGGAACAGGTCGAACAACCGCTTGCGATGGGTGAAGCGCGGCGTATCGCCATCGGCAAAGCGCACACCCAGTTCGCCTTCGAGCGATGCGATTTCCAGTTCGACACCGAAAGCGGCGACCAGCCCGTCCCACTGTTTCGGAGTCAATGCGGCAACCATGAAACGCTGGCCATCGCGGCTGCGGAAATCGCGGCCGAATGCGCCCCAGATGGCATTGCCCAGCCGCTCGCGGTCGGCGCCGCGATAGAGCATTTCCGCCATCGCCCCGGCATTCGCCATCGTCCCGATTGCGACATCGCCGAGCGGGATGCGCAGTTCGCTTCCCTCGCCGGTGCGGATGCGGTGGTGGACCGCCGCCATCAGCGCAAAAGCGCCATAGGCCCCGGTGATGAAATCCCATGCCGGCAACACCTGATTGACCGGCGGTGCGGTTGCCGGATCCCACTCTTCCGGGCCGCACATCAGCGGGTATCCGCTGGCGGCATTGACGGTGAAGTCCATTGCCTGCCGCCCGTCATGCCAGCCCATGATGCGCAGGGAGACCATGTCTTCGCGGCCCTCGGATACGGCGTCGTGGCTGAGGAAACTCTGCTCGGGCAGGTTGGTCACCAGCGTGCCCGTCTTGCGCGCCAGCTCGACGCACAGCTCGCGCCCCTCTCCGCTGCGCAGGTCGAGCGCAACGCTCTTCTTCGCGCGGTTGAGGTTTTCCCAGCTGAGTGAGCGCCCTTCTTCGGTCAGCATGTATCGGTCGTAATCGAGCCCGCCCGCCTTGTGGTCGACGCGGATCACCTCCGCCCCCATTTGCGCGCAATAGAGGCCGATCGTTGGCGAAGCGACGAAGCTCGAAACTTCGATGACCGAGAGGTCGGATAGCAGGTCGTACATGGCCTAGCCCTGCCCTTCCTGCCATTCACGCAGCATGTGCTTGGCGATCTGGAGCAACAGGATCTGGGTCGTGCCTTCGTATATGCGGAAAATGCGCGCATCGCGATAGAAACGCTCCGCGTCGTATTCGGCGAGGTAGCCCGCGCCGCCATAGACCTGCACTACCCGGTCGACCACGCGGCCGCACATTTCGGAGGCGAAGACCTTGAAGGCTGCGGCTTTGCGCAGCACGTTCTCGCCCCGGTCGGCGCGTGCGGTCACATCCTCCATCATGCATTCGGCGGCGTAGATTTCCATTTCGCTCTCGGCGAGCATCTGCTGGATCAGCTGGAAGTTGGCGATCGGTTCGCCAAAGGCCTTGCGTTCATTGGCATAACGGACAGCGGAATCGAGCGCGCGCCGCGCCAGCCCCGCCGCCATCGCGCCGACCGAGATGCGGCCATTGTCGAGGCTCATCATGGCGAAACGGAAGCCCTTGCCGGTTTCGCCACCGAGCAGCGCATCACCCGGCACATGCACATCATCGAGCATGATGTCCGAAATATGTGCGCCTGCCTGCCCCATCTTCTTGTCAGGCGATCCGGTGGAAACGCCCGGCAGGTCCATCGGTACGATGAAGGCGCTGACATGGGCGTTCTTGGGCAGGTTCTCCTTCGCGGTGCGTGCCATGATCAGCGCGACTTTGGCGCTGGGCGCGTTGGTAATGTAACGCTTGGTGCCGTTGAGGACCCAGCCGCCTGCCCCGGACTTGCCATCGGGGTCGGGCTTCGCCGTCGTCTGCAGGCCTGCGCTGTCAGAGCCCGAGCCGGGTTCGGTCAACCCGAAACAGGCAATGTCGCCCGCTGCTACGCGCGGCCACCATTCGGCTTTCTGTGCCTCGGTCCCGCCGTTCTTCAACGCCGAACTGAACATGCCGATATTGATCGAGATGATCGAACGATAGGCGGGCGCGGCGTAGGCGAGGATGTTTATCACGCGGGCATATTGCTGCATGTTGAGGCCCGCCCCGCCATATTCCTGGGGGATCGAGAGGCCGAACAGCCCCATCTCGCGCATTTCCTGCACGATGTTGTCAGGGATGCGATCATTCTCGATCACATCCTTCTCAGCCGGGATCAGCCGTTCGCGGACATAGCGGGCAAGCTGGTCGGCGAACTGGTCGAATATTTCCGGTTCCATGCCGCTGTCTGCCATCGGCGCGCTCTCCCTGCTTTTTTGACCCTGTTACTGGCCTTTTTATGCCTTGCTTCCGGCCCGATTATTCTTCGGTCCCAGAATCCGCGGCTTGCCCGTTTTCGGCTTCATCCGGCTTGAGGCGGCGTTCCTCGATCATCTCGGCAGCCTCGTCGAGCGCCTGCGCTTCGTTGGCGGTTACCCCGCCCGGCCCGGCCTGGCTGTCCGATGAGCCGCAACCGGCAAGGAATATGGCGGGCGCAAGCGCCAGAATCGCTCTGTATCGGGTCATGCGGCACACCATAATGCGCTTTACGGAAACGTAAAGCGGGCGGGTCGCCTGTCGCGATCCGCCCGCCTAAAGCCGTAATCTTCAGCTGTCCGGAGTATTACATCGGTTCGACAGTGTCTTCGTCGTCCGAACCGGACTCGGCTTCGTTTACGATGGCCATGATATCGTCGACCGCAGCCTGGCCCTCGTCAGCAGCTTCCTCGGCCTCGGCCTGGACCGTCCGGCTGACCGGCCTTTCGGCTTCCTCTGCTACCTCGACATCTTCGACCGGTTCTTCGGTGACGTCTTCCATCGCTTCTTCGGCAGGCTCCTCGACGGTGGCGACTTCGGTATCTTCCGAAGCGTCGTCCGAGCTGCCGCATGCGGCCAGCGCAAGGGCGAGGGACGAAGCGGCGGCGGTCAGGGCGAGTTTCCTCATGGTGATTGGCTCCCGTTTATCGGTTGGGCGAAAGCGCCGGTATCCGGCATGGGTATCCGGCGCGATTATCGAGGCCTAGCTTAACCGCGCGTTTTCCCCACCGCAAAGGCCAAATTTCGGGCATCCCCGGTTTGCGACCTGCTGCGGCTCTGCCAAGGAGACTGCATGGCGAGTGAAGCGACTGGGGCAAGGGCATTGGAATCCGCGCGGGAAACCATGCGCCGCCTGTTCGGTTTCGATGCCTTTCGCGGGCGGCAGGCCGATGTGGTCGAGCGGGTGCTCGGCGGGCAATCGACGCTGGCGGTGATGCCCACCGGTGCGGGCAAATCGCTCACCTACCAGCTTCCTGCCGTCATGCTCGATGGAACCTGTGTGGTCATTTCGCCGCTGATTGCGCTGATGCACGACCAGCTGCGTGCAGCGCGTGCAAATGGCATCCGCGCGGCCACGCTGACCAGCGCCGATGCCGACTGGCGCGAGACGATGGACGCATACCGGGCGGGCGCGCTCGACCTGCTCTATGTCGCCCCCGAACGCGCGAGCCAGCCGCAATTCCTCGATTTCCTCACCAGCGCGCGCATCGCCCTGTTCGCCATCGACGAGGCGCATTGCGTGTCCGAGTGGGGCCATGACTTCCGCCCCGACTATCGCCAGTTGCGCCCATTGATGGATGCCTTTGCGGATGTCCCGCGGCTTGCCCTGACGGCAACCGCCGACCAGCGCACGCGAGCGGATATCCTCCAGCAGTTGGGCATTCCCGAAGACGGGTTGGTGCTGGCCGGGTTCGACCGCCCCAACATCCGCTACGCCATTCGCCATCGCGATAATCCGGTGCGCCAGATCACGCAGATCATGGCCGAACATCCCGGCCCCGGCATCGTCTACGCACCGACCCGCCGCAAGGTGGAAGACCTTGCGCAAAAGCTGGCGGATGCAACCGGACGCAAAGTGCTGCCCTATCACGCCGGGCTCGACCCCGAAGTCCGCGCTGCCAACCAGGCGGCCTTCGTTGCGAGTGAGGATATGGTGATCGTCGCCACCATCGCTTTCGGCATGGGGATCGACAAGCCCGACGTGCGTTTCGTCGCCCACGCGGGCATCCCGAAGTCGATCGAGGCCTATTACCAGGAAACCGGGCGCGCGGGCCGCGATGGCGATCCGGCACGGGCCGAGATGCTGTGGGGCGCGGGTGACTTCGCGCAGGCGCGCCAGCGGCTGGGAGAGCTACCCGAGGCCAGGCAGGGTGAGGAACGCACGCGCCTCGACGCGCTGGCCGGACTGGTCGAGACGGCGGGGTGCCGCCGCGCGATCCTGCTCCGCCATTTCGGCGAAGATCCGCCGCGCGAGTGCGGCAATTGCGACAATTGCCTTTCCCCGCCGGGTGTGACCGATGCGACCGAAACCGCGCGCAAGCTGCTATCGGCGGTTTATCGCACGGGTCAGAGTTTCGGCTTCGGCCACCTCCAGAAGGTGCTGGTTGGCGCGGAGGACGAGCGCGTGCGTCAGCGCGGGCACGATCGGCTGAGTGTGTTCGGCATCGTCAATGGTGACGAAGCGCGCCTGCTCCAGCCGCTTTCCCGCGCGCTACAGGCTCGCGGCTCGCTGGTGGCGACCGAACATGGCGGGCTCGCCCTGGGAGGAGACGCGCGCGATATCCTCAAGGGCGATGCCGAGGTGATGATCGTCATGCCACCAAAGCACGAAGGGGGGCGGCGGAGACGCGATACAGCGCCAAATCCGGTTGGCGATCCGCTGTTCGATGCCCTGCGCGAATTGCGCCGCGAGCTGGCGCAAGAGGGACAGGTGCCGCCCTATGTGATCTTCCACGATGCGACGTTGCGCGAAATGGGCCGTTTCAGGCCGTCCTCGCTCGCAGAGCTGGGAAATCTCAGCGGGGTCGGAGCGAAGAAGCTCGATGCCTATGGCGATGCGTTCCTGCAGGTGATCCGCCAGCACTGACCGGTTTCGATTGACTTTCTGCGCCAACGATATAAATATGATATCATAATTATATCGAAAGGCAGAAAGATGTCCGAAGCAAGTGGTGGTATGAATATCAGCCGTGAGCGTGCAGCAAGCAGTTACAACGGCTATATCATGTTGTTGGTTCTCGTCGCAGTGACGGCACTGGCGGTCTGGACGGTCAGTCAGGGCATCCCGCCGCAAGGCGCGATGAAGGCCGCCAAGCTGGTCTTTGCTGGTCTGCTGTTCGGCTCGATCATTGCGCTGATCCTGGTCGCAAGCGGATTCTTCATGATCCAGCCCAATCAGGCAGCCGTGATTACCCTGTTCGGCGAATATCGCGGGACAGAGCGGCATGAAGGGCTGCGCTGGGTATGGCCGTGGATGATGCGCAAGAAGATTTCGGCCCGCGCGCACAATGTCCATTCGGACCGGGTCAAGATCAACGACTTGCGCGGCAACCCGATAGAAGTTGCCTGCAATGTGGTGTGGCGTGTGGCCGATACTGCGCAGGCCGCCTTCGATGTCGACGATTACAAGGAATTCGTCGAAATCCAGATCGAGGCGGGCCTGCGCACTGTCGGCGCGCGGCATCCCTATGACGACCTGGGCGGCGAGGATGAGACGACGCTGCGCGGCAGCGCCGATGTGGTCAATTCCGAACTGTGCGCCGAACTCAACGAGCGGCTGCGTGTGGCCGGGATCGTGGTGGACGAGGCTGGCCTGACCCACCTCGCCTACGCACCCGAGATTGCCGGGGCCATGCTCCGCCGCCAGCAGGCCGATGCCGTCATTGCTGCCCGCCAGAAGGTGGTCATCGGCGCGGTCGGCATGGTCGAGGATGCGCTCGCCAAGCTGGCCGAAGACGGGATCGTCGAGCTCGACGACGAGCGCAAGGCGGCGATGGTATCGAACCTGATGGTTGTGCTGTGCGGCGACCGGGAAGCGCACCCCGTGGTCAATGCAGGCTCGCTTTACTGATCCGACGCTGACGACGGGAGCAGGCCGATGGCCTCACCGAAGAAGAAAGCCTTTGCCCTGCGGCTCGACCCGGCGGTTCACGCCGCGGTCGAGCGGCTCGCCGCCGATGAGCTTCGCAGCGCGAATGCCGAGATCGAGATACTGCTGCGCGAGGCCCTGAAGGCGCGCGGGATCTTGGTCGAAAAATCCCGCCCTGCCCGGCGCGGTCGCCCGCCAAAGGGAGAATAGGAATGCTGCACAAGTTCCTCGAACCCGGTGACTGGTTTGCCGCCAAGCGGCTTGGCTATGGGGCAGGCTTTCCGATTGCCTGGCAGGGTTGGGTTCTGCTGCTTGCCTATGCGGCGATCATGCCTGGCTTTGGCTTGCTGGTCGAGTGGGGAGCCTATGCCGAAATCGCCCTGGGTGTGACCGGCATGGTTTGTGCGACAGCCCTGTTCGTGTGGGTCGTCAAGCGCCGGACACGAGGCGGGTGGCGCTGGCGCAGCGGCGAGACGGACGGAGAGCGGCGCAAGGCTTAGCGCGGCATTAACCCTTTGCCGCTATCGCGGGAGGCATGGAAAACCGCCTCTATCCTGTCGAGTCCCGCCGAGCTTCCAAACTCGCGCTGGCTGTTGCCACCCTCGCCATCGCGGCCATCCCGGCAGGCACGGCGCTCGCGCAGTCCACCGGACCATTCACCGTGGTCGAGAACGGTCGCAGCTACGCCCAATTGCAGGATGCCGTGAACGCCATCGGCAATGGTAGCGGCACTATCTCGATTGCCAGCGGCACACACCGCCAATGTGCGGTCCAGCAGGGCGGTTCGATTTCCTATCTTGCGGTTGAGCCGGGCAAGGCGATTTTCGATGGCGTCACCTGTGAAGGCAAGGCGGCGCTCGTGCTGCGTGGACGTGAGGCAAGCATATCCGGCCTCGTGTTTCGCCGGATGGCGGTGCCCGACTTCAACGGTGCGGGTATCCGTCTCGAACAGGGCAATCTCACTGTGTCGCAGAGCTGGTTCAGCGACAGCCAGCAGGGCATCCTGACCGGCAACGATGCCAATGGAAGGATCGTGATCGACAAGTCGACCTTTTCCGGCCTTGGCACCTGCGAAGGCGGTGGAGGGTGCGCTCATTCGGTCTATGTCGGCGATTACGGCCAGCTACGCGTAACCCGCAGCCGGTTCGAACGGGGTTCGGGCGGACATTACCTGAAAGCGCGCGCAGCGCGCGTCGAGATCGCCGCCTCCAGCTTCGATGACAGTGCTGGCCAGAACACCAATTACATGATTGACCTGCCCGCAGGGGCAACCGGCCAGATCACCAACAACTGGTTCGTCCAGGGCCGCAGCAAGGAAAACTACTCGGCATTCATCGCGGTGGGGGCAGAGCAAAAACTGCATCCGTCCGATGGGTTGCTGGTGGCCGGCAACGATGCCCGCCTTGCGCCAAACCTCAACCGTGAAACCGTGTTCGTGGCGGACTGGAGCGGGGCCGATATCGATCTTGGTCCGAACAATCTGGGCGTGGGGCTCAAACGGTTCGAACGCCGCTAGATGCTGCCTAGCCTTCGTCGCTGACATTCCACGGCGTGAAGCCACCGGGATAACCATATTCTTCGGCCAGTTCGTTAGCCCGATTGATCACCGCGTGCAGTTCATGGTCGTCGAACGACTGCGATACGGCTTGGTAATAGCCCGATGACGCCCGGTTTCCGGCAGTGAGCGCTAGCAGCCAGTAAGCCATCGCCTCAACCTGGTCTGCAGCAACGCCTTCGCCGCCATAGTACAACACGCCCAGGCCCTTCAGTCCGTTGGAATTGCCCTTCTTTGCGGCCATGGCGTAGTATTTGCGGGCCTCGGCAAAGTCCTGCGTCACCCCGCGACCACCGGCATACATGACGGCGAGGCTTGTCATCGCATCGCTATTGCCCTGTTCCGAAGACTGGCGAAACAGCGATAGTGCTTCCGCCAGTGTGCCATCGGCTCGTCCTTCGTCGATCATCACACCCAGCCGCCACTGGGCGTTCGCGTGTCCCTTTTCGGCTGCCGAACGAAACAGCGTCGCGGCCCTGCCAGCATCCTGCTCCACGAAGCGCCCCTCTTCATAGAATGAGCCGAGCATGGCGATCGCATCCGCATCGCCCGCCTCTGCGGCCTCTTCGACTGCCGCGAGGGCTTCGGCATCCTTGCCGGCATCAAGCAGGTCAGCCACCCGTTCGCCCGGCGCATTGGCGGCGAGAAGAAGTGCAACAAACGGCACCAGCAGTCGTTTCATGGATATTCTCCCATTGCCGCCAGCAGTCACCCGAATGCCGGTGAATAGCACACCGTTCCGGCGGGTGTTTCGCCTGCCAGTACCAGTCGCTGGAAATATTCCGGCGGCGGGCCGGGGTAGGAAAGCCGGGGGTCGTGTTCGAAACCGAAGCGCGAATAATAGGCCGGATCGCCCAGCAGCACGATGCCCCTTGCACCCTTCTCGCGCAGTTCGGCTGTGCCGCGTTCGATCAGTGCGGAGCCGATACCCCTGCGCTGGTGTTCAGGGGCGACCGAAATCGGCCCAAGACCGAACCACGCCTCGTCTTTCCCGTCGATCGTGACGGGTGAATAAGCAGCATGCCCGATTATCGCGCCCTGCCCGTCTTCGGCAACAAGCGAAAGCGCAAGGTGGCCCAATTCACGCAACCGGTCGACGATCGCGGGTTCGGAGCCATCGCTGTGCTCGACATCGCGGAATGCGGCAGCGGTCAAGTGGTGGATGGCTGGCTCGTCGCCGACACGTTCCGCGCGGATCGCCACCGCGCTCACAGTAAATGCCCCGAGCGGTCGCGCTTGGTTGCGAGGTAACGGGCGTTGTGCGGATTGTCGGGCAGCTTGTGCGGCACGCGTTCGGATATTGTGACGCCCGAAGTTTCGAGCGCAGTCACCTTGGCCGGGTTGTTCGTCATCAACCGGATTGCCCGCACACCAAGCAGTTCCAGCATCCGCGCGGCGACCGGGAAATCCCGCGCTTCGTCGGGCAGGCCCAGCCGCCGGTTGGCATCGACCGTGTCGAACCCCTGGTCCTGCAGGCGATAGGCGCGCAGCTTGTTGATCAGGCCGATCCCGCGCCCCTCCTGCCGCAGGTAGAGCAGCACACCCCAGCCACCTTGCGCAGCCTCATCGGCCATTGCATGCAAGGCGGCGTCGAGCTGCGGCCCGCAATCGCATTTGAGGCTGGAGAAGATATCGCCGGTCAGGCATTCGGAATGCAGCCGCACCAGCGGAGTATGGTCGGACGATTGCTTGCCGATCACCAGCGCAACGTGTTCGCGCATGTCATCGGCGCTGCGGAAGGCGACGATCTCGGCATCTTCACTGGCTGAAACGGGCAGGCGTGCGCGGGTGGCAATGCGCAGCTTGTGGGTGTCGCTCCACTGTTCGAGGTCTGCGGCGGCGACAGGTTCCGGCTCGCCCGCGTCCACCGGATCGACGAGGAAGGCGGGCAGGATACCGGCGATCCGCGCCAGCTCCATCGCGGCTGTCGCCTGCTCTCTCCAGTCGAGTTCGATTGCCTTGAATGGCCCTTTGAAAGGATTGCCAAGGTCGAGCGCCGGGTCGGTTATCGGTCGCGCGATGCGCAGGTCGAATGGCTCACCACCGGTTATCAGTACGGGTGCGTGCGGGTTGGCTGCCTCGCGCTGGTTGGTGAGCTTGAGAGTGGCCGCGCGCGCTGCGGAAATCAGCATGGAACCCGATGTCGCGCCCTGTGCAACCGCAGTCTCGACCGGCAAAAGCACCGGCCCGCCTTCCATCGCTATCGGCCAGCCGTGCCGCAGCGCATCGACCGCATGCGCCACGCGGCGCGCAGGCGAGGGCGCAGCGTGGCTCAGAGATCGAACTCCGTCGTCAGGGGGATATGGTCGGATGGTTTTTCCCAGTCACGCGCATCCTCGAACACGCTGTGGCTAGTGGCCTGCTGCGCCAGGTCCGGGCTGGCCCACATATGGTCGAGCCGTCGCCCGCGATCGCCATCGCGCCAGTTCTTCGCACGATAGCTCCACCAGCTGTAATAGCGTTCGGGATCGCGGATGTGTTCGCGGCCGATATCGGTCCAGCCATGGGCATCCTTGAAGCGTTGCAGCGTCTCGACCTCTATCGGTGTGTGGCTGACGACCTTGAGCAACTGCTTGTGGCTCCACACATCGCTTTCGAGCGGGGCGATGTTGAAATCGCCCACAATCAGCGTCGGACGCTCGATTGTATCGGCCCATCCGGTCATGCGTTCGAGGAAATCGAGTTTCTGGCCAAACTTGGGGTTGATCGTGCGGTCCGGCTCGTCACCACCGGCAGGGACATAGACGTTTTCGACGATCATCCCCTTGCCGGGGCCGAGCAGCTCGACGCCGACATGGCGGGCCTCGCCATTGGCCTGCCAGTCATGGCGCGAGAATTCGCTGAGCGGGATGCGGCTGGCGGTGGCCACCCCATGATAGCCCTTCTGCCCGTGGACGGCGAAATGCTCGTACCCCAGTGCGCGGAATGCCTCATAAGGGAACTGGTGTTCCTGGCATTTGATTTCTTGCAGGCACAGCACATCGGGCGAGTGCTCCTTCAGGAAGCGTTCGACGATGGGCATCCGTAGGCGGACGGAGTTGATGTTCCAGGTAGTGATAGAAACCATGCGGGCGGGATAAGCGGGCGAACCCGCATGGTCCAGCCTATCCGACTGTCGCATACAAAAAACCCTCGCGCCGGGGGCATTGGCACGAGGGTTTCATGTTAGCGTTCGTCACGCTGGACAAAGCGGCCTTTCGAGGGAGGCTGAGGCAACAGGGGGGAAACCCGCCTCCAGCCGCTTTGTTGGTTGCAATTTAGGACCGGGCGGCTTGCTCGCCAATGAACAACCGGCTGCAGCTTGTCGCATTCTTACAACGGCCAGTCGCCCATCCGTTTACCGGGGTCGACGAGTCGAGCGGCGCGGATCCTTGTAGGTGAAGGTGCTGTCAGGAACCGCGACTCCGTATTTGTGATTGCGCAGGCGCACGGTGGTGCGGTTGTTCTGCGCATCGAGCGCAACCCAGTTGGTCAACTGCAGTCCGCCGGGCGCGCTGCCGCTGGGCACGAAGATCAGTGTGATCACCCCGTATTCAGGTTTGTTCGGGTCCTTGACCTCGACGCTGATCACATCGGGATTGGTGGTCGGCACCAGCTTGCCATAGCGTTTCACGTCGCGATTGGGATCGAGCAGCGCCCCGAGCGGCGAATTGCTGATCGGCCAGCGCTGGACCTGGTTCACTTCGTAATCGATCAGCGTCAGCGACTTGCCGTTCGAGACAAGCAGCAGTGGCACGCCATCCTCATACTGGAAGCGAATCTTGCCGGGGCGCTTGAGGGTCAGCTTGCCGGCAACGGTCTGGCCCTGCCGATCGGTCTGCGTGAAATCGGCCTTCATGGTCGAAATCCCGCGCAGGGCGGTGACTGCACGGTCGAGGTCGCCCTGGGCCGCAACGGCCGCAGTCGGCGCAGTCACGGTCGCAGCGGGTGTGCCAATGGCCAGCGCGGCGGCAATCGCGCCGAGCACAGGCTTCGTTTTGAGGTAGGAGATCATGTTCATGCTCCGGTTAATAGCGTCGGAGCGTTGAACGGTCACTGAACTTTTGCGGTTCCCGCCGTTCAGCTTACTTGATCTTCGCTTCCTTGAACTCGACATGCTTGCGCACGACCGGGTCGTATTTGCGGAAGGTCATCTTCTCGGTGATGTTCCGGGGGTTCTTCTTCGTCACGTAGTAGAAGCCCGTGTCGGCGGTCGAGACGAGCTTGATCTTGACGGTTGCGGGCTTCGCCATGGCGTGTTCCTAAAGATCCTTGAGGGCCGTTTCAGGCCAAAATAAATAGGGCGGCGCGAGCAGCACCGCCGTTCCGGCGCGCCCATTGGGTGATTCACGGGAAAAAGTCAAGCGTCCCGCGCCCTCCGATCAGCTTACCAATCGGACCGGTTTACCTTGCCTCGGCCCGCCTTGACCTCGCCGCGTGCTTTCTTGGCTTTGAGCCGCTGGACCTTGCCCACCCGGTTGACCCGCGACTTGGCTCGCTTGCGCGGCGGGGTGAGTGCTTCGTCGAGCAGGGCGAGCAATCTCTCTCTCGCGGCTTCGCGATTCTGTTCCTGCGTGCGATATTCGTTCGCGGTCAGCACGATCTCACCGCCCTTGGTCAGCTTGCTTCCGGCGATATCCTTCAGTCGGCCAAACGCGTCGGGCGGCATGCCGAGCTGGAACACGTCGACCCGCAACTGCACTGCGGTCGCCACCTTGTTGACGTTCTGCCCGCCGGGGCCGGAGGAGGCGATGAACTTCTCCTCCGCGATTTCGAGTGCCTTGTCGGCGATGCGCCCCACTATCTCTGGCCATCCGAAAAGCCGAGCGACACGAAATCGGCGGGAAGCGGCGAGCAGGCCTCAATCGCGGGCTTTCCGTCGCGTTCCACCGTCAGACCAGCGGCATGGAGCATTGCGCGCTTCACCCGCGAATCGGGCTTGCCGTAAACCGGATCGCCCAGCAGCGGCACGCCCAGCCCGGCAAGCGCATGAATGCGGATCTGGTGCGTCCGCCCGGTTTCGGGGCGAAATTCGACCAGGGTCAGCCCGTTCTCGACCTGCAATTTGCGCCAGTGGGTGACCGAAGGCTTGCCCTTCCTTGCCGCGATCATCCGCCAGCCCTTTTCGGCGCTGCTGATCTTCGACAGGGCAAGTTCTATAGTTCCCTCATCATTGCCAATCTCGCCAGCTAACACGCCCAGATAACGCTTCCCGACCAGCCGATCCTCGAAGGCACGTCCGAATCGCTTGAGCGCCTTGGGATTGCGCGCCAGCAGCAGGCAGCCCGAAGTGTCGGTGTCGAGCCGGTGAACCGGCACCGGCGGGCGCTGGAAGCCGAGTTTCAGTTGATCGAGATGATCCTCGAGGCTCGCACCCCCCTTGCGCGGTTGTTCGATAGGCAGGCCGGCGGGCTTGTCGATCACCAGCGCCTCACCGTCTTCATAGAGAATTTCGATCATGGTTTGAGCCTCGCCGGCATCAGGCCGCGCAGCGAATTGCCCAGCAGGAAGCCATCGGCAAGGTCGTCCAGCGAAAGCGCCATTTCTTCCGCCTTGCCCGCCTCGATCAGCGAGCGACGCAAGACGCCGGGCAGCAGCCCGGCCGAGAGTGGCGGGGTGAGCAATTTGCCGTCGCGCTCGACGAAGATCGAAGTCCAGCTGCCTTCGGTGAGCGTGCCATCATCGAGTACGAACAGCACCTCTCCGGCGTCCTCTGCTTCGGCCACCTCACGCGCCTCGTCATAAAAGGCGCGGTCGGTCGTCTTGTGCCGCAGGCGCCAGTCGCCCGGATCGACCGGCAGCGGCAGGGCGATGCAGTCGATCGGCTCTGCGCGCGGTGGCGGCAGGTCGGATGCCGTCAGCGAAGTTGCGCCGCTGCGCGCCGCAAGCAACCGGACACGGGCTGGACGCTCGAGTTCGAAGCACAGTGCATGGATTGTATTGCGCACCGCATGGCGATCGAACGCGAAACCCAGTTCCGCTGCGCTCGCCTTGATACGTTCTAGATGCAGCTCGAGCAGTTCGATGCCCTGCTCCGGGCAAAAACGCATGGTTTCGATCAGGTCGAATTGCGCCGCATGCAGATCGGGCGAGGTGGCACGGGCGAAAGCGCCCTTGATCACACTCTCACGCCATTCGGTCATCGCCTCGCTATCGGCCACGATGGCCGAGCCAACGCCCAGCACCGCATGGCCGCGCTGGTTCTCGATCTCCGTCAGCCTCAGCGTGCGGATGGCGACGTTGAACGCGGCATTGCCATCGCCGTCGATCCGGCCGATCGCCCCGCAATAGGCCCCGCGCGGATCGCGCTCGACCTCGTCGATCAGTTCCATTGCGCGTATCTTCGGCGCGCCGGTGATCGAGCCGCAGGGAAAGATCGCCCGGACAAGGTCGATCGCACCCTTGTCTTCTGCCAGCGTCGCATGGACCGAGGAGACCATCTGATGGACCGTGGGATAGCTTTCGATGGCAAAGGGTTTTTCGACCCGCACGCTGCCCGCCTGCGCAACGCGCGACAGGTCGTTGCGCATCAGGTCGACGATCATCAGGTTCTCGGCCTTGTCCTTGACCGATGCGGCGAGTTCTTCCGCCAGCGCGGCATCTTCCTCGGGCGTGCGACCGCGCGGACGGGTGCCCTTCATCGGCTTTACCTTGGCTTCGCCTTCCATCAGCCGGACAAACAATTCGGGCGAGAGGCTGAGCAGCCAGTGCGAACCGTCATACACCAGCCCCGAATAGGCCGCCGCCGCTGCCGGACGCAGCGCGGTGTACAGCGCCATCGGATCGCCGCGATAGCTTCCGGCGAGGCGGAAGGTCAGGTTGGCCTGGTAGATATCGCCTGCCCGGATCGCATCCTGTAACCGGTCGAACACCTCACCATATCCGCCCGGTGAGAGTTGCGGGGCGAGCGGCCCGATCGATGCCTCGCCCTCTGCACGGGCGGCAAGGAATGCGTCCATCTCGCCAGCCGGGATGCGCTGGCTGCCGGAGAACAGGCCAAGCCATACCAGCGGCCCGGCAGCGCCGGTGCGCGCGTCGGCCAGCGAGTGCAGTCTGGGTTCGAGCGCCAGCCCGGCTTCATAGGCGATATAGCCTGCCAGGGTGTGGCCGGTTTCGCGCCGCGCCGCATCGGCCCGGGCGAGTATTTCCTCCACCTCATCGGCCCGCCGCGCTACGAATACCTGCTCGGGAGCGGCAAAATAATGACTGTCCGCGCCGCGCGGTCCACGTGCGTCATCGAGCAGTACGAAGGGTGTTCTCCCGGCCATGGCTTCCCGCCATAGTGCGCGCGGGCGAAAATGGAACCGGCTCGATGCGTGTGCGGGCGGTTTACATCGCGCGGCTTGACCGGGCTTGGCGCTGTGCGCCACAGGGGCGGCAACACTCATGGGGAGCGAATTCGCGATGGGACAGATTTTCCTCGGCCTCGCGGCCAATGGCGAGAAGCAATATCTCGATCTTGGCCGGGCCAACCGCCACGGGCTGATTGCCGGGGCGACCGGCACCGGCAAGACAGTGACGCTGCAAGGATTGGCCGAGAGCTTCTCTGCCGAAGGTGTCCCGGTATTCGTGGCCGATGTGAAAGGCGATCTGTCGGGCGTTTCCATGCCCGGATCGCCGACGTTCAAACATGCCGACAAGCTCGAAGGCCGGGCGAAGGAACTCGGCATGGACGACTATGGCTATTCCGACAATCCGGCGATTTTCTGGGATCTGTATGGCGAGCAGGGCCATCCGATCCGCACCACGGTTTCGGAAATGGGGCCGCTGCTTTTGAGCCGCCTGCTCGATCTCAACGATACGCAGGAAGGCGTGTTGCAGATCGTCTTCCGCCATGCCGACGAGAACGGGCTGCTGCTGCTCGATTTCGGCGATTTGCAGTCGGTGCTCGCCTGGGCGTCGGAAAATGCCAAGGAACTGTCGGGCGTCTATGGCAATGTCAGCAAGCAGAGCGTCGGCACGATCCAGCGCCAGTTGCTGAGTTTTGAAAGCCAGGGGGCGGACCTGTTCTTCGGCGAGCCTGCGCTGGAAATCGACGATTTCCTCCAGTGTGACGAGCAGGGGCGCGGCTACATCAACATCCTCGCCGCTGACAAGCTGATGCGCAGCCCCAAACTCTACGCCACTTTCCTGCTCTGGCTGCTGGCCGAACTGTTCGAGACGCTGCCCGAAGTCGGCGATCCGGAAAAACCCAAGCTGGTGTTCTTCTTCGACGAGGCGCACCTGCTGTTCGACGATGCGCCCAAGGCTTTGCAGGAAAAGATCGAACAGGTTGTTCGGCTGATCCGTTCGAAGGGCGTCGGCGTGTTCTTCGTGACGCAGAACCCGATCGATATCCCGGAAGAGGTTGCAGGCCAGCTCGGCAATCGCGTGCAGCATGCGCTGCGTGCTTTCACCCCGCGTGACCAGCGGGCGATCAAGGCGGCAGCCGAGACTTTCCGCATCAACCCCGATCTCGATGTGGCCGAAGCGATCACCGAACTGAAGGTGGGTGAAGGACTGGTCTCGACGCTCGACGACGATGGCGCGCCGACCGTGGTGCAGCGGACGCTGATCAAGCCGCCGCGCAGCCGCCTTGGGCCTGTCACGCCCAAGGAACGCGCAATCATCCAGTCGGTCAGCCCGGTCGATGGCAAATACGATACGCCGGTCGACCGCGAGAGCGCGGAGGAAGTGCTGCTGGCCAAGGCAGCCGACGCAGCCGAGACGGCCGACGAGGTGGAGGAAAAGGGCAAGGAAGAAGTCGCCAAGCGCCCGCGCAAGACGACATCGATGTGGGAGAAGGCCGGCAAGGCGGCAATGGGCGCGGCGGCCAGTTCGGCGGCTGCAGTGGTTGCTGCCAAGATTACGGGCAAGAAATCGCGCGCCAACCCGATGAAGACTGCCGCAACCTCGGCCGCGGGCACTATCGCAACCGAATTCGGTGGCAGCGTCGCGGGACGTTTCGTGCGCAACCTTATCGGCGGGCTGATGCGATAGTCTTGCCTTAGCCGCGCGGCAGGCGGATTTCTGCGCGCAGCCCGCCTTCCGGCAGATTCGACAGGATTAGTTGCCCTGCGTGCTGCTCGGCAATCGCCCGAGCCAGAGTGAGGCCCAAACCGGCTCCGCCTGTCGCGCGATTGCGGCTCGCCTCGCCCCGCGTGAAGGGTTCGAGCATGTCGGCAATGCGATCTTCCGGGATGCCCGGACCGCTATCCTCCACGCCCAGTATGACTGCCTCGCCATCATCGGTGAGCGTAACACGCGCTTCATTGCCGTAACGCAGCGCGTTGGAAATCAAATTGCGCAGGGCGCGTCGCAGCCAGGTGACATGGACCGGCAGGACGAGACGCGAAGTGTCGGCGAGGGTCACCGGCTCGCCCATATCCTCGAATTCCTCGACCACCGATGCGGTGAGCGCGGCAAGGTCGGTCGGTTCGGCCTGATCGTCATTCTTGCCGACGCGCGCCAGCGAGAGGATATCGTCGAGCGAGCGGGTGATGTCCTCGATCCCGGCGGCCATCTTTGCCCGCTCCGCCTCGTCTTCGACGCTTTCGATCCGCACCCGCAGCGCCGTAAGCGGCGTTTTGAGATCATGCCCGATCGCGCCAAGCATCACGTCCTTTTCGTCGATCAGCGCGGCGATGCGCGCTTCCATCGCATTATGCGCGACGATGAGGCGCTGGATATCGTCGGGCCCTTCGGCGGGAAGGGGATCGCCCGCCTGCCGCGTGGCTGCGAAACGCTCGGTTCGCTCCGTTAGGGTGGCAAGTGGCCGGGTAATCCGGCGCAGGAGGAAAAACAGCGACGTCACAAGGACGAGGAAGATGACGAGCGTCTGGAACACGATGGTACGGCGAACCCCGCTCTGGATCCGGGGTTCGGGAACGCGAGCGACCGCCCAGCTCGTCGCGTCCTCGCGGCGCAGTGCGGCGACGAGGAGTTGGCGATCCTGCAATCCGTCACGCAAGATACGCCGCTGGATGCGCGGATTGGCCGAGATATAGGGATCCGCCGCGACGGCCCGTTCGAACACCATGACTTCACCAATGGGGACACCCTGCGCGGCGAGGAGGCTGCGCAACTCCTTCTCCCTGTCACTGTCACGCCGGTCACCGGGCAATTGCGAGGGTGTGCCAACCCATTCGAGCCTCAGCGGACGCGGCATGCGCGGCAGATCGGGTGGCGGCGGCATGCGCGGCTCACCCCGGTTCCGTCGTTCGCGTTTTGCTTCTTCAAACCGATCGCTTATGCGCTCATCGGGCTGACGGATAAGCTGGAAAGCAGCAGCGTTGAGCATCACCCCATCGCGGCGATTTTCCGCCGCTCGATAAAGCAGCAACGCGGAAATTCCCTGCGCCAGCAACAGCGCCAGGGTGGCGGCGAGCAGGACTTGCCCGCGAAGGCTGCGCGGCCACACGCGCATGTCAGCTGGCTCCGGCGGGGAGGCGCGTGACCTGCGCGGCGAAGCGGTAGCCACCGCCGCGCACGGTCAGGATCAGCACAGGATTGCGACTGTCGACTTCGATCTTGCGGCGCAACCGGCTGATCTGGTTGTCCACTGCACGGTCGAACAGATGCGCCTCGCGGCCTTGCACCATGTCGAGCAGCCGGTCCCGGTCGAGGACCTGGCGCGGGTGATCGAGGAAGGCGCGCAGCAGGCGGAATTCGGCAGTCGAAATAGAGACCAGCACGCCTTCCGGGTCGGTCAGGCGATGCTTGAGCGGGTCGAGTTGCCAGCCATCGAATTCGTAGGTGGCATCATCATCGGGCGAGGATGACGCACGGCCTGCGCGGCGCAGGACCGAACGAATACGGGCGACCAGTTCACGCGGTTCGAACGGCTTGGTGACATAGTCGTCTGCCCCAATCTCGAGGCCGATGATCCGGTCGGTCGCCTCACCCCTGGCGGTGAGCAGGATGACCGGCAATTCGCGTGCTTCGATCAGGTGGCGGCACAGCGAAAGCCCGTCTTCGCCCGGCATCATGATGTCGAGCAGAACGAGATCGGGCGTCGTTTCGCGCAGCAGGCTGCGGGCCGCTGCGGCGCTTTCCGCCTGGGCGACGTCGAACCCCTGGCGCAGGAGATACTCCGCCAGGGGTTCGCGCAGGCTGGCCTCGTCATCGACAAGCAGCAGGGAGATGGGCGCGGTGTCGTTCATCGATTCTCCACCGCGCCTGACCTTTCGGCATTTGCGGATGCAAGCGGGGGTTACTGGCCCTGTCGTGCCTCGCGGCGTTCCATCCACTTGCCCTTGTGGGCTTCGCGGGCCGCATCGCGTTCTTCGGCAGTTACCTTGCCGTCGCCATCGGCATCCATGGCGGCAAACCGCTTGGCGATCGCAGCGTCGAATTCCGCGCGCGATACGGACTTGTCGCCATCGGTATCGGCCATGCGGAGCATTGCCATCGCGCCGCGCTTGCCGCCGCGATGACCCATGCGGTCGCCACGCTGCCCGCGTTCACCGCGCTGCCATTTGCCGCCGCGTTCGCCGAAACGCTCTTTCATCGCCTCGTGCCCGGCTTCGAGTTCGGCTTCGCTCAGTCCGCCCGAACCATCGGTGTCGAGCTTTGCAAAGCGTTCCGCGCCGCGCTTTTCCATCTGTTCGCGCATGGCTTCGCGGCGTTCCTGCCGCTGCGCGCTGCGCGCTTCGTGTGCGGCCTTCATTTCGGCCTGGCTGACTTCGCCATTGCTGTCGGCATCCATCTTGGCGAAACGGTCGGCCTGCTTGGCCGCGCGGTCCTCGGCATTGATCGTGCCATCGCCATTGGCGTCCATCCGTTCGAACATCTTGGTCGCGTGGGCGGCATGTTCTGCAGCTGTGATCACGCCATCGCTGTTGGTGTCCGGGTTTTGCTTGCCGAACGGGCCGGCAGCAACGGCAACACCGCCTGCCAGCGCAAGCGCCGCGGCGGAAAGGGTCAAAGTCAGTTTACGCATCAGTCTCTCCAATCGAAATCACGATTGAGCTGCGACGATACCTTTGGGGGGAGGGGGACTGGAGTGGCATCGCCGCAGCTCGTGATACCCTATTTAGGCGGCGATTGTCGCAGTAATATGCCGTTTTGGGCCAGAATTGTCGCAATTTGTATCACCCGCAGCGCGCCGTTCACCTCCGCGAAAAGTCATCGTGGGCGGTGCTGTGTACCTTCGCCTGCGGTGATGAAGATCGCGGTCGCATGCCCGGCGACGTCGGCAGTGTGCCAGACGCCGGGCGGGTTGACCGCATAATCGCCCGCTTCGAGCATAACGGACCTGCTGCTGCCGTCGGGCAGTTCCTGCAGCAGACTGATCGAACCTTCGATGCAGATGACAACCTCGTCACCCATGGGGTGCATTTCCCAGCTGTCCCAGCTCTTGGTAAAGCTGTGCTGCGAAACCAGCCGTCCTTCCGCCCCGTCGCTGGCGTGGCGCGCGCCATAGGCTTCGTACCATTCCAGGCCGGTAAAGGGTGGCTGGGGCATGGCAGTCGCACCAAGCCCCAGATGCAGCCAGTTTTCCGCCAGCCGGTGCTTGTCAGCCATCATTGACCATGCAGAAAGCGTTGAGCTTGTTGCCATCAGGGTCGCGGAAATATCCTGCGTAGAAGGTGTTGCCATTCTCGTCCGGCTCACCGCGCGGTCCCGGCGCACCCTCGCAACTGCCACCATTGGCCATGGCGATATCGTAAAGGCGATGGACCTGATCCTTGTCCTTCGCCTGCAGCGCAACCATCGTGCCATTGCCGACCGAGGCGGTGTTTCCGTCAAACGGCTTGGTCAGCGCGACACCCGCGCCGCCGCCCCATTCTCCCCATGCGATGAAAGTGTCGAACTCCATCATCCGCCCGACCCCCATTTCCTTGGCGAGGGCGTCATAGAAGGGCGCGTTGCCCGGCAGGTCGTTGGTGCCCAGCGTAACGTAACCGATCATGCAATCTCTCCTGTTTGCGACTCGCGACCGGCGGGAACATTATAGGAACATAATGGGTCTCGCAAGCGCGATCAGAGCGGTTGGCACGCCTCTTTGACCCAGGCCAGGACATCTCCTTCCAGTTGCGGGGCAAGGATATCCAGCGTCGTGGCGTGATAGCGGTTCCACCAGCCGATCTCCTCTGCGGTCAGCAGGTCGCGGTCCACCAGCGTGCGATCGATTGGCACAAAGGTGAGCGTGTCGAAACCGAGATAGTCCCCTTCGGCCCCGTCGATATCCTGAGCCACGGTCAATACGAGGTTCTCGATCCGGATGCCGAAATCGCCTGCCTTGTAATATCCCGGCTCGTTCGACAGGATCATGCCTGCGCGCAGCGGTTCGCCGGTGCCCGGCTGCGGCCCGCTTGCCTTGGCGATACGTTGCGGCCCTTCGTGCACACCGAGATAGCTGCCGACACCGTGCCCCGTGCCATGCGCATAGTCGACGCCCGCCTGCCACAGGAACTGCCGCGCCAGCGCGTCGAGTTGGCCCCCGCTGGTGCCCGCCGGAAAGCGTGCCATGGCGAGCGCGATATGGCCCTTGAGCACGCGGGTGAACCGGTCCTTGTGCTCCTGCGTCGGTTCTGCGGTTTCGTCGGAGTTGCCGATCCACACGGTGCGCGTGATATCGGTCGTCCCGTCGCGATATTGCCCGCCCGAATCGCACAGGAACACGCTGCCCGGCGCGATTGGCAGGTTGCTGTCTTCGTCGACCCGGTAATGCGGGATCGCGGCATGCGGACCGGCGGCAGAGATGGTGTCGAAGCTCTGGTCGCGCAGCAGCCCGGTTTCTTCTCTGAAGCCACGCAGCGCGGCGACGGCCGACAATTCGGTTTCGCCGCCCTTGGGGGCCTCGACCGAAAGCCAGTGGAGGAACTTTGCCAGCGCCGCTCCGTCGCGGGCCTGTGCATCGCGGTGCCCCTGCTGTTCGGCTGCATTCTTGACTGCCTTGGGGACGATTACCGGATCGCGTTCGGTCACAGGGGTTGCGCCTGCTTCTTCGAGCAGCTGGTAGATTGCCGCCACGCCGAAATCGGGATCGACCGCCACGGTCTTGCCCTTCATTCCGCCCAGCGCGGGCTCGAAGTCGGCCCGGTTGCGGATCGTCACGGCATTGCCGAGGTGCTTTTCCAGCTCAGGCGTGACTTTTTCAGGGGCGATGAACAGCTCTGCCGTGCCATCGGCGTGGGCGAGGACATAGGACAGCGCAACCGGTGTGCGCTCGACATCGGTGCCCCGGATATTGAGCAACCAGGCGATCGAATCGAGGGCTGAAATGACAGCAGCGTCATAGCCTTCCTCTTTTAGCCAATCGGCCACTTCGCTGCGCTTTTCTGCGCTCGATCGTCCGGCGAATTCGTCGGCGTGAATTTCGGCTATTGCCTTGGATGGTTCAGGGCGGTCGGCCCATACGGCATCGACCGGATTGCGTGCGACGGGGACCAGCTCGATCCCCTTCTTCGCGATTGCCTTGCCTGTCGCCGAAACCCAGCCGCGCGTGTGCAGCCAGGCATCGTAACCGATCCTTGCGCCTTCGGGGGCGTGGACCTTGAGCCAGTCACCCATGCTTTCTGCAGGAACCTGGCAGTAATCGTAGAACTGCCCGTCGACCTGTTCGCGCACCTGAATGGTATAGCGCCCGTCGACGAACATCGCCGCACGATCCCGAAGCACGATCGCCGCGCCGGCCGATCCGCCGAAACCGGTCAGCCATGCCAGCCGCTGGGCATAGCCACCAATATATTCGGACATATGCTCGTCACTGATCGGAACGACAAAACCGTCGAGGTCCTGCCGCTTCAATTCCTCCCGCAGGGCGGAAAGGCGGGCTTCGTGAGTTTGCATCAGCATTATGTCGGTCCTGGTTTGGTTTTTCGTCCTTGTCGCCTATCGTGGGGCAACATAGTTTCGTCCGAGACTATATAGCACCCGAACCCGCCAACCGACAGGGATATCCGGCATGAAACTCGCACAAGTCGCCACGATTGCGCTTTTCGCAGTGCTTGCAGCCCAGCCGTTGGCGGCACAGGACGATGTTCGCTCGAAGGATATGGAATTGACCGAAAACGCCCCTACTGCCCCTCCTGTCGCGGAAAAACGCGAGCATAGCTATTCCCATCACGGGATCACCATTTCGGATCCCTATCACTGGCTCAAGGACCAATCCTATCCGGTGGTCGATGACGAGGATGTGCTCGATTACGTCAAGGCGGAGAATGCGTGGTTCGAAGCGCGGATGGCGCCGCAGCAGGGGCTGGTCGACACGATCTATGAAGAGCTGAAGGGCCGTGTGAAGGAGGACGATTCCTCGGTCCCGCAGAAAGATGGCGACTGGATCTACTGGTCGAAATTCGACGAAGGGCAGGAATATCGCAAATGGTATCGGCGCCCCGCCGCTGGTGGCGATGAAGTGCTGATCCTTGACGAGAACGCACTGGCCGAAGGAAAGGACTATTTCCGGCTCGGGGCGCTTTCGGTCTCGAACAATGGCCGGTTCCTTGCCTATTCGTCGGATGACAATGGTTCGGAACGCTACACCGCGCGGATCAAGGATCTCGAGACCGGTGAGTTGCTGGCCGACGAGCTGACCAACCTTCGCGGCGGCCTGACCTGGGTCGCGAAGGACACAGCGCTGGTCTACGGCCCCTCGACCGAAGAGTGGCGCACGCTAGAGGCGAAGCTGCACGTTATCGGTACCCCGGTTGAAAGCGATGCGACGCTTTACAAGGAAGAGGACCAGAGTTTCGGGGTCGGGGCAGGACTTTCGGCGCAGGAAGACTGGCTGGTCATCGCCACTGGCGACAACGAGACGAGCGAAGTGCGGCTGGTGCGCGCCGATGACCCGACCGGCGAGCAGATCCTGATCAAGCCGCGCGTCAAAGGCGTCGAATACGATGTCGATATTCGCGACGGCAAACTCTACGTCCACACCAATGACGAACATGTCAATTTCCGCCTTGCAACGGCCAACCTCGATGCGCCAGGCGAGTGGGAAACGCTCATTGCCGGATCGGACGAGTTCTACCTCACCGGTTTCGAACTCTACAAAGACTTCTACGTCACGGAAGGGCGGCTGAACGGGCTCGACCAGGTTCAGGTGCGTTCCTACGCCGACGCGTCGAAGATCACGCCGATCGCCTTCCCCGAAGCGAGCTATTCGGCAGGGCTGTCGAACAATCCCGAATATGATGTCGACAAGCTGCGGCTCGTTTACGAGAGCATGGTCACGCCGGATTCGGTCTATGACTTTCACCTCGCCGATGCGCGGCTCGAACTGCTCAAGCAGCAGGAAATCCCCAGCGGTTATGACGCATCGCTTTATACCACCGAACGGCTGACGATCGAGGCGCGCGACGGGACCATGGTCCCGGTCAGCGTGGTCTATCGCAAGGATCGCCCAGCAGGGGCCGGGCCGCTGCATCTCTATGCCTATGGCGCCTATGGTTACGCCGTGCCGCCGGGCTTTTCCTCTTCGCGGCTCAGCCTGCTCGACCGCGGCATGGCCTTCGCCATCGCGCATATCCGGGGCGGCGATGACCTAGGGCGGCGCTGGTATCTGCAAGGCAAGCTCAACGAGCGGACCAACACCTTCAACGATTTCGTCGATGTGGCGAAGGGGCTGGTCGCCAAGGGCTACACCGAGAAGGGCATGCTTTCCGCCAGCGGCGGTTCGGCTGGCGGCGAGTTGATGGGTGTGATCGTCAACACCGATCCCGATCTGTGGGGCGCGGTGGTGGCGCATGTGCCCTTCGTCGACGTGCTCAACACCATGCTCGACGAGAGCCTGCCACTGACGCCGGGCGAATGGCCCGAATGGGGTGACCCGATCCGCAGCAAGCAGGCCTTCGCCTATATCCTCAGCTACTCACCCTACGACCAGGTCAGCGCGCAGGTTTACCCGCCGATGCTGGTGACCGCCGGGCTGAACGATCCGCGCGTTACCTATTGGGAACCTGCCAAATGGGTCGCCCTGCTGCGCGACACCAAGACCGATGACAACGAACTGCTGCTCAAGACCAATATGGGCGCTGGCCACGGCGGCAAATCGGGTCGCTTCGCCTCGCTCTACGAAACGGCGGAGGAATACGCCTTTATCCTGTGGCAGCTGGGTCTGGCGGGGGAATGAGCGGACTCTTTTCGCTCCAGTTCATTGCCGGACCACAGCACATCGACGTGATGGGCCATGTCAACAATGCGGTGTGGGTGCAATGGGTGCAGGATATGGCCACCGCGCATTGGGATGCGGTGGCGCGGCCAGAGGATGCGCGCGATTTCGTCTGGCTGGTGGTGCGGCATGAGATCGATTATCGCGGCAATATCGCCGAGGGCGACAGTGTGACGGGCGAGACCTGGATCCCGGGCGATGCGCAGGGTGCGAAATCCACCCGCCGGGTCGATTTCCGCAATGCTGATGGCAAGATCATCGTCTCGGCATTGACGACATGGGCCATGCTTCATCGCGAGAGCGGAAGGCTTGCGCGCGTCCGGCCCGAGATCATCGCGCCTTTTCGCGTCGACGCCGACGGCTGATTCAGGCAGCTTGTGTGGGGCGCCGCCCCAGACGGCGGTCTTCCCTGCGACGCCCGAAGGCCTGCAAGCGTTCGCTGACGGTGCGGTTGCGACCCTGCGATTTCGCCTCGTAGAGGAGCATGTCGACCCGGCTGTAGACATTAGAGAATTGTGCGTTCGGAACGGCGCTGCGTGGCATGACCAGCAACCCCATACTGGCCGTCACCACGCGGTCGAGCCCGTCGACTTCGCGCGCGATGCGCAGCGACAGCGCTTGCCGCAGGGCTTCGGCGCGTTTGGCCGTGTTGGCGCCGCGCATCATCAGCAGGAATTCCTCGCCACCCAGCCTGTAGCCAATGCAGGATTTCTCGCCGTTCAGCACTTCGCCGACAGTCTTCAGGACGCGGTCGCCCATATCGTGTCCGAACTGGTCGTTGATCGACTTGAAGTGGTCGAGGTCGATCAGCGCGAAGGTCTCGTACCCGTCGGCATGATGCTCCGAGAAACCCTCGTCGAGGGCGCGCCGGTTGAGCAGGCCGGTCAGCGGATCGCAACCGGCCAGTTGCTCCATCGACCTTGCCTCGACCCGTGCCGAATCCCGCTCGACCTTCAGGATCATCATCCGGTCCGCCACGCCCATCGCGGTCGCCAGCACTTCGAATGCGCAACCGAAATAGAACAGGTGCATGGCATCGTTGATGGGGACGAAAGCGGTCAGGTAGGTGAACTGCCGGATCATTCCCACGACGACGAGCGGCGCCCAGCCGATGACCTGGAACAGCATTGCCCGGCTGCGCCGGTAAAGCGCGTTGAAAAATACCGTGATGAGGATTGCCAGGACGGGCAGGAAGCCCATCAGGTAGAGATCGACCTGGATCGGCCGCAGAACATAGGGAAACGCGGCGTGGATAAGGCTGAGCGAGATTGAATAGAGCGCGACGAATGGCAGGGCTCGCCGCAGCCAGGGGTGCAGCTTGCCTTCTTCGATAAAGCTTGCGGCGAACATCGAACCGGCGGCCACAGTTGCTCCGAAACTGATCGTCGCGGCATCGCTGACAAGGCGGTTCGAAACATCGAATGTCACGCGCATCAGGTTCGAAGAGCTGCTCACGGCCAGCAGCATCGCGAAAGTCAGCACCGTATGCCAGATTAGGAACCGTTCCCGAAGCACGCGCCAGAAAGCGAAATTGAACAGGAACGGCAGCAGCAGCATGCCGCAAATCGCGCTGACGATCATATAGTCCCTGAAAGTGCCGTAATCGACGCCGCCCGGCCTGGTGTCGAGGCTCGATGACGTCAGCAGCGCGGGTGTCGTCGGCATATCGAATGCGACGACAATGCGGACCAGTTTCCCACCGGTTTTGGGGACCGGCACTGATACCATTCCTTCAATACCTGCCGGATCGAGGGTGGCCATCGGATAATCTGAAACTGCCGTTTTTCCGGTGCTGTCGATGCCGACGATGTGGACCGTTTCGAGCCGGCTCCTACGCAGCTTGAAGCTTTCCGGCTGGCCTGCATCGGCTGCCAGCTCGTAGCTGATCAGCAAGCGTTCGGGCGAGATATCCTCTTCGAACTCATTGCATTTCCAGCGTGCACCGTCGGAAATGATCGCAGCGAGGCTTTCATCGATGGCGCCGCCTGCATAACAGGTGCGGGCAATATCGTTCTCGCCAAGCGTGCGCGCGGCAACAGGCTGCGTGCCTGCGGCAAGCAGGCCGAAAAGCAATACGCACACGCGCAGAACAGCGTTGATGACCCCCCGTCGCATGGACAGGGTATAGGCATGACAGGGTTAGCAGCGGGTAAACCCGCCGGATTCTGCCTATGCGGCGAGCACGTCCGCAACCGACTGGAACTCGTACCCCAGCTCGTCCGCCACCGCCTTGTAGGTCACTTTGCCGGCATGGACGTTCAGCCCTTCGGCCAGATGCGCGTTCTCGCGCATGGCTTCCTTCCATCCCAGTTTGGCCATCCGCAGCGCATGCGGCAGGGTGACGTTGTTGAGCGCATAGGTGCTGGTGCGCGCAACCGCGCCCGGCATGTTTGCGACACAATAATGCACGATGTCGTCGACCACATAGGTCGGTTCTGCATGGGTGGTTGCCTTGGAAGTTTCGAAACAGCCGCCCTGGTCGATCGCCACGTCGACCAGCACTGCGCCCGGCTTCATCAGCCCCAGCATCTCGCGGGTCACCAGCTTGGGCGCAGCCGCGCCCGGGATCAGCACCGCACCGATCACGAGGTCCGCCTGGCTGACCGCTTCCTCGAGGTTGGTGTGGTTCGAGAAGCGGGTCGATGCGCGGGCCTCGAAGAAGGTGCCGACCTTCTCGAGCACTTCGGGGTCGCGATCGAGGATTTCGACATCGCCGCCGAGGCCGACTGCCATCTGCGCCGCATTGAACCCGACCACGCCGCCGCCGATCACCACGACCTTGCCCGGCAGCACGCCGGGAACGCCGCCGATCAGCACGCCGCGCCCGCCATGCGCCTTCTCAAGCGCGGTCGCGCCCGCCTGGATGCTCATGCGCCCGGCAACCTGGCTCATTGGCTTCAAAAGCGGCAGGCTGCCGCGCGGGCCGGTGACGGTTTCGTAGGCGATTGCGGTCACGCCCGATTTGACGAGATCCTCGGTCTGCTCGGGATCGGGTGCGAGGTGGAGATAGGTATAGAGGATCTGCCCTTCGCGCAGCTTGGCGCGTTCGACCGCCTGCGGTTCCTTGACCTTCACCACCATTTCGCACTCGGCAAAGATCGGGTCCGGCCCATCGACGATCTTCGCGCCCGCGCTGCGATACTGGTCATCGGTCGCGCCGATACCCATGCCCGCGCCGCTTTCGATCCACACCTCGTTGCCGCGGGTTACCAGTTCCCGCGCGCTTTCGGGCGTCAGGCCGACGCGGTATTCGTGGTTCTTGATCTCTGCGGGGCAGCCGATGCGCATGTCGATACTCTCCGGATACAGGTTCTTTTGTCGGGAGTATATGCCCGAAGAAGTGAAAATACTTGTCAAAATTGAGCAAACAGATCAAAAAATCGTCATAATGTCCCACTAAATCCGAAAAGTCAGAGATATTATGTCGCCCACCGACTGTCGCATTCTCACCGCCCTGCAGGAAGACTCGGGGCAATCGCTCGCGCGTCTCGCCGAGCAGGTGAACATGTCTCACTCTGCCTGCCACCGGCGGGTGCGCGCGCTGGAGGATCGCAAGGTCATCACCGGCTATTCGGCGCGGATCGATCCCGCTGCAGTGGGCCTGCACCTCCAGGCCTTCGTCAAGATCAAGCTCATCAGTCAGGGACGCGATGCGATGGACAGTTTCGAACGGGCGGCATCGGGACTCGAGGCGATCCTCGAATGCCACCTCATGTCGGGGGAGGACGACTACATGCTGCGTGTCGCCGCGCGTGACCTCGCCCATTTTGACGCGATCCATCGCGAAAGCCTGTCGCGCCTGCCTGGCGTATCGGCCATGCATTCGAGTTTCTCGATCCGCCAGATCAAGCCATGGACCGGCTATCCCGTCCCTCGCGACGGATAGCAGAAGCGCCCGTCGCGAAACTGTCATAAAACCTCCATAGCGGTGTCATCTGAGAGTCAAACAAAGGTCAGAGACGGGTAATCGAAATGAAATCCAGACTTCACGCATCGGTCCTTGCCGTAGCGGTTGGGGCCGGCTGGGCCCTGCCCGGTGCGGCACAGGCGCAAGCGACTGCCGAGATGTCGGTGCAGGACGAGATCGCGCAGATGCGGGCGGAAATGGCGCGGATGGCGGCACGGATCGACACGCTCGAAGCCGAACTCGACGTTGCCGAAGCCAAGGCCGAAGCCGCCAGCACGACGGCCGCCAGCACGACGGCCGCCAGCGCCGCCGAGACGGCAGGGGCTGCTGCGAAAAAGGCCGAAGCCGATGACGGAACCAAGATCAGTTGGAAAGGCGGGCCGCTTATCGAAGGCAAGGGCGGCTGGAGCTTCAAGCCGCGTGGTCGCATCCAGGCCGATGGTGGCTTTACCTCCGTTCCCGATTCGACGGGGCGCAGCGAAGGGTTCGGCAATGAGATCCGCCGCGCGCGCCTTGGGGTCGAGGGCGATATCCCGGGTGGCTTTGGCTACAAGTTCGAACTCGACTTTGCGGGCAATGCGACCGAGGTGACCGATGCAATCCTCACATACGAGGATGACGGGCTGAAAGTCGCAGTCGGCCAGCACAACAATTTCCAGGGGCTGGAAGAACTCACCAGCAGCCGTTTCAGCAGCTTTATCGAGCGAGCCGCCTTCACCGATGCCTTCGGCTTCGAGCGTCGGCTTGGCGTTTCGGCATCCTATGGCACGGGTGACGTGCTGGTGCAGACCGGCCTGTTCGGCGACAATATCGGTGACCTGTCGAACAAGAACTGGGGTGCCGACGGGCGCGTCCTATTCATGCCGAAGATGGGCGACACCCAGCTGCATCTTGGCGGTTCGGTCCATTATACCGATCTCGAATCGGGTATGACCGTCCGCTATCGCCAGCGTCCGCTGGTCCACTTCACGTCGGAACGCTTCGTCAATACCGGCAATCTCAACGCCGAGAGCGAATTCGGGCTTGGCCTTGAAGGGGCGGTGATCGCCGGGCCGTTCCACGCCGCTGCCGAAGGTTTCTGGCAGCAGGTCAACCGCCCCGGTGCGTTGACCGATCCGACCTTCTTTGGCGGATATGCAGAAGCCGGGTTCTTCCTCACCGGGGGTGACAGCCGGGGCTACAAGGGTGCCATTTTCGATCGGGTGAAGCCGAAAAACCCGGTCGACAAGGGAGGCCTCGGCGCGGTTCAGGTCAACCTGCGCTACGATTATCTCGACCTCAACGATGCCGGGATCACCGGCGGCCAGCAGAACGGGTACTATCTCTCGCTGGTCTGGACCCCGACCGCCTACACCCGCTTCATGGCGAATTACGGCATGCTGGAATATGACGACGCGGTATATGCGCTCGCCACCGGCAGCCGTTCCTACAGCGTCGACAGCTTCGGCGTCCGCGCGCAGGTCGACTTCTGACGCGACCCTCATTTTGTAGTTGTCATTTTGCTGTCACACTGGCCGCATAACCGGCGGCCAATGAATTCCAACAGGGACCATTTGCAATGAAACTTACCAACACCCTCGCTTTCGCCGCGCTCTCCTCGCTCGCACTCGCTGCTTGCGATTCCGGAACATCGAACGGCACCGTGACCATCAAGGCCGTCGGCTCGTCGACCGTCTTCCCCTTCGCCAAGAAGGTTTCCGAAGAATTCGCGCTCAACAACCCCGATTTCGGCTCGCCGATCATCGAATCGACCGGTAGCGGCAAGGGCTTCACCCTGTTCTGCGCCGGCGCCGGAGCGGACACACCGAGCATGACCAATGCCTCGCGCCGGATGAAAAAGGGCGAGTTCGAAACCTGCGGTGCCAATGGCGTTGCTGAAATCACCGAACTCCAGGTTGGCCTTGACGGGATTGCCTTCGCTTCGAAGCAGGGTGGGATCACCATGAACCTGACCCCGGAAGCGGTTTACAAGGCGCTGGCTGCCAAGCCCTATGGCAAGGAACAGACCGCCAAGAACTGGTCGGATATTGACCCGTCCTATCCCAACAAGCCGATCCTCGTTTACGGCCCGCCCTCGACCTCGGGCACGCGTGATGCGCTGAAGGAACTGATCCTCGAAGCAGGCTGCAAGGCCGATCCGGCGATGAAGGAACTGAAGGAAAGCGACGAAGACCGGTACGACCAGATCTGCACCGAAGTGCGTTCGGATGGTGTCTTCGTGGAAACCGGCGAAAACGACAACCTGATCGTTTCCAAGCTCGCCGCCAATGCCGATGCGGTCGGTGTGTTCGGCTATTCCTACCTCGAGGAAAACCTCGACAAGGTTCACGGCCTGTCGATGAACGGCGTCGAGCCGACCTATGAAAACATCGCAAGCTTCACCTATCCCGGTGCTCGCCCGCTGTTCGTCTATGTCAAGAAATCGCACCTCGATGCGGTTCCCGGCCTCAAGCAGTTCGTCGCGCAATGGGCGAAGATGTGGAAGAAGGACGGCCCGCTCGCCAAGATCGGCCTTGTTGCCAACCCGGACGATGTGATGGCTGCGATGGACAAGGCTTCGACCGAGTTCCCCTCGCTTGACGGTGCAGAACTGAAGTAAGCCTCCCGGATTTGCGCCGCGTTGCAGTTGCACGCGGTGCAAGTTGAACAAGCTATTTGGGCGGTGGATTTCACGATCCATCGAGTGCCCAACGACAAGAAGCCCCGCTGCAAGGCGGGGCTTTTTCGTTTGCGCGAGGGAGCAGGGGCGGGACAGATGAATTGTGCTTGCCGTTTCCCGCGCACCGCACGATGGTTGGGACGACTTACGTGACGGAGCGGGAACCATGATTTTTCGTCGCTTGTTGCACTTGGCCTGGTCGACGGTCCTGCTGCTATTTGCCGTACCGGCGGCTGCGTCCAGTTGTGAGCCGATTCCCCGTGGGTCTTCGCAAATTACATTTTCCGGATGGGCGGGACCGACCTTGCCGGTTTTCCTGCATCACCCGCAGAGCGCCGGGGCCGATAGTCCGATCATCTTCGTAATGCATGGCGTAAACCGGGATGGCGACCGCTACCGCGACGAGTGGCGCGATCTTGCAGAGCAGCACGGGTTCATTGTCGTGGTGCCCAATTTCGGTCGCGAGCATTTCCCAACCACTGCGTCGTATAATCTCGGCAATATTTTCGACGAGATGCAGAAGGCCAGCCCGCGTGCGCAATGGTCCTTTTCCGCGATAGAACCGCTGTTCGATGACATCGTTTGCCGTCTCGATGGCCAGCAGCGCGATTATGCCCTCTACGGACACTCTGCAGGAGGCCAGTTCGTTCATCGCTATGTTGCTTTCGCCGATGCTCCTCGGCTCAGGGTCGCAGTGGCGGCTAATTCGGGCTGGTACACCATGCCGGATGAAAGGACATTCCCCTATGGCTGGGGCGGCGTTGCCGGGGGGCTGGTCGATCCTGCAACAGCCTTTTCCCGCCCGCTTACGGTCCTGCTGGGGACGGCGGATACCGACCGCGACGATCCCAATCTAAGGCGCAACGAGGCGGCTGACCGGCAGGGCCTGACCCGGCTGGCAAGGGGAGAGACCTTTTTCGCGACCGCCCGCGACCGCGCGAGGGAAAGGCAATTGCCGTTCGCATGGCGCATCGCCTACGCACCCGGCATCGCGCACAGCAATGCAGGCATGGCGAGCCACGCCATTCCCTATCTGCTGGCTGCTTCCGGCCACCGCCCCGACATCGGCGAGCGCACGACCGGCGATCGGCAGGATTAAAGCGGATTGCCGTCCTGGTCGCGGAAGATTTCGCGCCGTCCGACATGGTTCGCCGGGCCGACCAGCCCCTCGCTTTCCATCCGCTCGATCCACTTGGCGGCGGTGTTGTAGCCGACGCCCATCTGGCGCTGGAGCCACGAACCCGATGCCTTCTGGTTCTCGATCACGATCTGGCACGCCTGGCGATATTTGCGTTCTTCGGGATTGTCCGAGGCGGTGAATTCGTCTTCGAAATTGAGGCCGCCGCCGTCTTCCGGCTCTTCGGTGACCGCATCGACATATTCGGGGCTGCCCTGCGCGCGCCAGTGGTCGGCCACCGCCTCGACTTCCTCGTCCGAAACAAACGGCCCGTGGACGCGCACCATCGCGCCGGTGTTGGGCTTGTAGAGCATGTCGCCCTTGCCGAGCAGCTGCTCGCTGCCCTGTTCGCCCAGGATGGTGCGGCTGTCGATCCGGCTGGTGACCTTGAAGCTGATCCGGGTCGGCAAATTGGCCTTGATCACACCGGTGATGACATCGACCGAAGGACGCTGCGTTGCCATGATCAGGTGGATACCGGCAGCACGCGATTTCTGGCTCAGGCGCTGGATCAGCACCTCGATCTCCTTGCCGACGGTGACCATCAGGTCGGCCAATTCGTCGACGATCAGCACGATCTGAGGCAAGGGTGCGTAATCGAGCTGTTCTTCCTCGTAGAGCTCCTCGCCCGTTTCGGGGTCGAAGCCGGTCTGGACGCGGCGACCGAGCGGCTTGCCCTTGGCGGCAGCCGCGCGAACCTTCTCATTGAAGCCAGAGAGGTTGCGCGAGTTGATCGACGACATCATCCGGTACCGCCGCTCCATCTCCTCGACCGCCCATTTGAGCGCGCGGACCGATTTGTGCGGTTCGGTCACCACGGGGCTGAGCAGGTGCGGGATATCGTCGTAGGTCTTGAGCTCGAGCACCTTGGGATCGATCAGGATCAGGCGGCATTCCTCGGGCGTGAAGCGATAGAGCAGGCTCAAGAGGATGCAGTTGAGACCGACCGACTTGCCCGAACCGGTGGTGCCCGCGACCAGCAGGTGGGGCATGGCGGCCAAATCAGCGACGATCGGCTCGCCCGCGATATCCTTGCCGAGGATGATCGGCAGCGCGCCCTTGGCATCGGCAAAGGCGGCGCAGGCGGCGAGTTCCTTGAGCGCGACCATCTGGCGGTCTGCATTGGGCAGCTCGATCCCCATCACCGTCTTGCCTGGAATGGGACTGACGCGGGCGGAGATGGCGGACATGTTGCGCGCGATATCTTCGGCGAGGCCAATGACGCGGCTGGCCTTGATGCCCGGGGCGGGCTCAAGCTCGTACATCGTTACCACCGGGCCGGTGCGCACGGCCGTGATCTCGCCCTTGACGTTGAAATCATCGAGCACGGTTTCGAGCAGGCGGGCATTGCGTTCGAGTGCCAGCTTGTCGAGCTTGGGGGCGGTGTTTTCGGGCGGGTCTTCGAGCAGGTCGAGGCTGGGCAGTTCGTAATTGGCGAACATGTCGCGCTGCTTGGCCTTGGCCATTGCGGCCTTCTTGGGCGGCGCGGTGGGATCGGTGATTTCCGGCGCGCGGCGCGGGGTGGCGTCGATGACCGGTTCGGCCTGCGGTTTTTCCCGGCGGGCGGCGCGCTCCTTGCGTTTGGGCAGGTAGGCTTCGACCGCCTCGGGCAATTCGGGACGACGCTTGAGGAATTGCGGCAGGGTGAGCAATTGCGCCCAGTCGAGCGCGAAGACGCGTGTCACCAGCGTGACGCTGCCGACAAGTGCGGCGAGCGCGAAGCCCAGAACCACCCATCCGCTTGCGCTGCCGGCCAGCTTGGCGGAAACCGCCTCGACCGCGTCCGCGCCAAGCAGGCCGGTGATACCGCCGAAGGATGCAGGGTATTCGCCGCGCTGCGGATCGACGGCGAGCGCCAGCACGGTCGAGAGCAGAGCCATGCCCAGCAGCAGCATGAGCACGGGGGACCACCAACGCGTCTCGTTGTCGATATCCTCCTCCTCGACATCGCGCCACAGCTTGCGCGCGCCGACATAGAGCAGCGGGAGGATCAGCACGCTCGACCAGCCGAACAGGAAAAGCAGCCGTTCCGCCGCCCATGCGCCCGACAGGCCCATCCAGTTGGCGACTTCCGTCTCCGATGCGGCGGTCGAAAGGCTGGGGTCAGTCTGGGTATAGCTGACCAGCGACAGGGCGAGAAACACCATGGTCCCGAACAGCGCGACCGCACCGGTCATCTGCAGCGCGCGGCGCAGCGAGCGGCGGAAGGCGACGCGCCAGTCCGCTTTCGGCGATTTCGAGATGGCTCTGCTGGCCATTGCTTACCCCTGTCCTATGTCTGCGATACACCATGAATCCGCGCGGACTCTGCGTCAAGCGCGGAGCGACGGGCTGCGTCTCAGGAGAGTCCGTCGATTGCCGCCCAGCGAGGCCAGTCGAGGCGTTTTGCCGACTGTGCCGTCATGCCGCCAAGCGCGATCACCGGAGCCTTTGCCTTGCGCGCCAGCATGCGGAACCGCACCGGGCCGAGCGCAGGGTCACCCGGGTGTGAGGCGGTGGGAAAGACGGGTGAGAGCAGGATCGCATCTGCCCCGGCACGGTCGGCGGCGACGATTTCGGGCCAGTTGTGCGCGGTGACGAGTTTCAGCAGGCTGTCATCATGCGGCATTCTCGATGCGGGGCCATAGACACCATCGGCGCCCCATTTGCGCGCCGTGACCGGGCTGTCGGCAAGGACAACCTGGTGGTCATGCTTCTTCGCCAGTTCTCGCAAAGCTGCGAACCGCGCCCTGCGCATCTCGGTATCGAGGTGATAATGGCGGAAGACAAAGCCCGAACCGCGCGGGAGGCGAGTAAGCGCCGCTTCCAGCGCGGTATCGTTCCGCTGATCCGAAAGCAGCCACAGGTCAGGACAGGTCTGGAGCTTTGCCACATTGGCGCTATAGCCGCGCGCGATGGAAAAGGCAGCCACCCCGCTCGAACAGGTCCACGCGGAAATCGCCAAGGCATGCAAGGCTTCGCGCCGCGAGCCGGAAGACATTGCGCTGATTGCGGTCAGCAAGACGCATGATGCAGCGGCAATCGAACCGCTGCTGGCGCAGGGGCACCGGTTGTTTGGCGAGAACCGCGTGCAGGAAGCGCAGGGCAAATGGCCTGCGCTGCTCGAACGCTATCCCGATGCGCAATTGCACCTGATCGGCCAGCTCCAGTCGAACAAGGCGGATGAAGCGGTGGCACTGTTCGATTGCATCCACTCGCTCGACCGCCCCAGCCTGCTCACCGCGCTGGTGAAGGCGATGGACAAGGCGGGCAAGCGCGTGCCCTGCTTCGTGCAGGTCAATGTGGGCGAGGAAGACCAGAAAGGCGGCTGCCTGCCGAAAGACCTGCCCGGATTTCTTGCGGCGGTGCGCGATACCGGGATCCCGCTTGCCGGGCTGATGTGCATTCCGCCCTTCGATATCGAACCTGCACCCTTCTTCGCCTTCCTCGCCAAACTGGCGGCGGACAACGGGGTGAACGGGCTAAGCATGGGAATGAGCGGCGACTATCCCACCGCCGTGATGCTGGGCGCGACGCATATCCGCGTCGGCACCGCACTGTTCGGCACGCGCGGCTGACGCCAACGAAAAAGGGCGCCCCGAAGAGCGCCCTTTCCTTGTTTCGCTGATCGTCCGGATCAGAACTTGCCGCGTATCGTGACGCCGTAGGTCCGCGGTTCGGCAAGGAATGCCGAATAGGTCTGCTGCGGAGCGACGAACGGGGTGTTGAACGCAACCTGGGTGTAGTCCTTGTCGAACAGGTTGTTGACCCAGCCTTCGATCGAGAAGCGGTCGGCGATGTTGGTCACACCGATGCGGCCATTCACGATGAAGTAGCCGTCCTGCTCCTTGCCGTAGAGCAGGTCGGAACCGGTGTTGTAGTCATCGACCATGCGGGCATTGAGGAAGACCAGCCCTTCGATCCCGCTGTCAGTCAGCTGCGGGGTCCACGACAGCGATGCCGTTGTGGTCAGTTCCGGAGCGTTCGACAGATTGTCACCCGGCAGCAAGCGCAGCGCGGGGTCGAGCGGCGCGCCGGTGTCGTTGCCGATCAGGTCGTTCTCGTAGCTCGTATCGGCATAGGTAAGGCCGAAAGTCACACCGAAATCGCGCGTCGGGTTGAGCGAGGCCTCGAGCTCGATCCCCTGCGAGATTACGCCGGGCTTGACGTCGTCGGCTGGCAGGCGCCGGTCGTGGCGCTGGCATCGCTGTCGGCGCCGCCCAGGGCCGTGCCGCAGCTGTTGACGTTCTGCACCAGGAAGACCGAACCGTTGAAAGTGTTCAGCTGGAAGTTCGAGAATTCCTGCCGGAATGCCGCGATGCCCAGGCTGAACTTGCGGGTCGAGTACTTGGCACCGATTTCGAACGCGTCGACCGTTTCCTCACCGAACTGCAGATTGCCGACATTGAGGCTGTTCACGTTAAGGAACACCGGATTGGCAAGTGCCGAACGGTCGAGGTTGAAACCACCGGCCTTGTACCCGCGCGAATAGGACGCGTAGGTTAGCAGGTCGGGAGTGGGTTTCCAGCTCAGCACGGCAGTGCCGGTGAACTCATCTTCGTCACGCGTGTCGGCGACGGAAACGCCGTCGAGTTCGGCGGTCGAGTTGCCCTGGCACGACAGGGCGATCAATCCACCCGCCAGGCCTGCGAGCGCCGGCACCTGGAGGAAATTGCCAAGCAGCGCGCGGTTGGTCGGGCAGATGGTGTTGTCATTGCTGAACGTCGCGTCGAAATCCTTGGTTTCGTTGGTGTAACGCAGGCCAAGAGTCAGGTCGACCGTGTCGGTCAGGTGGATGATGTTGTGGGTGAAGAGCGCGAAGTTCTCGCTCTTCTGGTTGTACACGTCACCGGTGCCGCCGAGATCGCTCATCGAACCGAGGTTGTTGATTGCGGCGACGAAAGCGGGGGTCGCCGCGCCGAAAGCACCTGCACCGCCATTGGCACCGGTAAGCGCGGCGATGTTGGGGCCGAAGCAGTTTTGCGCTGCCGGATTGACCAGCGCCGGGTTGATCGCAATCGCGATACGGCAGGAGACGAATGTACCGTATTGCGAGCCGAACCGCAGGTTGTCGCGAACCTGGAGCTTTTCGTTGGCGTAGTAGGCGCCCACCAGCCAGTCGAGCCGGTCATCGAAGGCCGAACCGTTGAGGCGGAACTCCTGGGTGAAGGTCTTGAACTGCCGGGCCCCGGCAAAATCGCCGGGAGCGCGATAGAGGATATCCACCGTGGTATAGTCGGTGTCAGACCCCTGGGTGTTTTCATATTCGCGATAACCGGTGATCGAAGTCAGTTCGACCGCCCCCAGATTCCAGTTCAGCTCGCCCGAGATGCCGTAATCTTCGGTTTCCCCTTCGTAGCTGCGACCGGCGGTTGGGTAGATATCGCGATCGAACGTGCTCTGCGTCAGCGCGCGCGGATCCTGCCCGAGTGCCAGCAGGACCGGTACGATCGGGTTGCTGGTGCTGGTCAGGGCCGGGCCGGAGGTCGGACGGGCGAACGGATCGAAACCCGGGCTGACGCGGGCGAGAGGAGCGAAGTCCGACTGCACGAAGGTTGCGGCGCAGCACGCCTCGTCCTTCTTCGAATAGTCGGCAACAAGGCGGAAATCGATCTGGTCGTTCGGCTCGAACAGCACCTGCGCGCGGACGAGGTAGCGATCGCGATTGTTGACATCGGTCCCGTTGGTGACGTCGTTGTAGAAGCCGTCACGCTGGAAATAGACACCGTCGATGCGCGCTGCCACGCTATCGCCGAGCGGGGCGTTGATGCCGCCCTCGACGCGGATCGCATCGTAATTGCCGTAAGTGAAAGCACCGTAGCCGGAGAGTTCGAATTCGGGCTGGGCGGTGTAGATGCTGATCATGCCGGCCGACGAGTTGCGGCCACCCAGCGTGCCTTGCGGGCCGCGCAGGATTTCGATCCGGTCGATCGGGCCGATTTCGCTCAGCGCATTGCCCGAACGCGAGCGGTATACGCCATCGACGAACACCGCGACCGAGCTTTCGAGGCCGGGATTGTCGCCCACCGTGCCGATGCCGCGAATACGCGCTGAGCCGTTGGCTTCGTTGCCGGTCGAGGAGACGAGGAGCGAGGGCGCAACCTGGTTGAGTTCGCGGATATCGGTGACGCCGGATTTCTCGAGCATTTCCCCCGAGACGGCGGAAATCGCAACCGGCACATCGGCCAGCGACTGTTCACGGCCCTGTGCGGTGACGATAATGATACCATCATCGAATTCTTCCGCAGCTGCCTCGCCGTTATCCTGAGCGAAAGCGGTCTGCGGTGCCAGGATCATACCGGCACCAAGAAGGGCAATCGCCTGAAGCGAAGTGAAGGATTTCATGTCACACCTCTCCCAAAGGGTTACGTTCAATTTTGTGAGGAACAGATTACGCGCAATTGCGGCCCGAACCAATAAACACTCGGCAAACCGCCATTTTTCGCTGACCGGTGTTGCAGCTATGCCTCTTCCAGCTCTGCCTGGCGCTCGTCGCTTGACGCTTCGAGCAGGGCAGTCTCGATTGCGCCTTTCCGGTCAGCGGCGGTGATCTTGGCCCCCAGCAGGTCGGTGACGTAGAATGTATCGGCTGCACGCTCGCCATAGGCGGTGACATGGGCCGAATGGACCACCAGCTGGTTTTCGAACAGGCTGCGTGCCAGCCGGTTGAGCAGAGCGGGCCGGTCGCGTGCGTTGACTTCGATCACGGTAAAGCGGTTGGAGGCGCTGTTGTCGAACACCACGCGCGGGCGCACCTTGAATGCCTTGGCGCGGGTGCGCGGCAATGGGCGCCTGGCAAGGCGCGGGGCCAATTCGATCCGGTTGGCGAGGGCATCGGCGATCGAGGTCTTGATCCGTTCGAGCTGCGATTCCTCGTGGAACGGCTTGCCGAGCGGGTCCTGCACTAGGAAGTTGTCGACCGCCCAGCCATTGCGCGTGGTGTGGATGCGCGCGTCGATAATGTTCGCCCCGGCCAGGTGGATGCCGCCCGCGATGCGATAGAACAGGCCCGGATGGTCGGCGGCGATCACGCTCACCAGCGTCGCCCCGCGCGCCTCGTAATATTCGCAATGGATCGAGAGCTTTTCCTTGAGACCGCGCGCAACCGAATATTGCACCAGGTTGCGCTCGATCACGTCTTCCGGCTCGGCGATCCAGTATGCGTCGGTGAAGACCTTGTCGTATTTGTCGATCAGGTCGGCCCGGTCGCCCAGCATTGTCGAGACGATTTCCTTCTTCGCTGCCACCCGCCCTTCGCGCCCGTGCCGCATATGCCCCAGCCGCAGGCGTTCCTGTGCGGCGTCATAAAGCTCACCGAGCAATTGCCGTTTCCAGCTGTTCCAGGTTCCGGGGCCGACCGCACGGATATCGACCACGGTCAGCATCATCAGGTTCCGCAACCGCTCGAGGCTCTGCACTTCGCTGACGAAATCCTCGATCGTCTTGGGATCGGTCAGGTCGCGCTTCTGTGCGGTGGCGCTCATCAGCAAGTGGTAGCGGACCAGCCAGGCGACCAGCTCGGTCTCGTTCTCGTCGAGGCCGAAGCGCGGGCAGAGCTCTTCGGCCACCTCGCCGCCCAGCACCGAATGGTCGCCCCCACGCCCCTTGGCGATATCGTGCAGCAGCACCGCCACGAACAGCGCCCGGCGCGATGCGACGCGGTGGATCAGCTGGCTTGAGCGCGGGTGATCTTCGGCCAGTTCACCCTTTTCGATCTTCGACAGCAGCCCGATCGCGCGGATGGTGTGCTCGTCCACCGTATAGTGGTGGTACATGTCGAACTGCATCTGCGCGTTGACCTTGCCGAAATCGGGCACGAACTTCCCGAACACCCCTGCCTCGTTCATCCACCTCAGAACGGTTTCGGGATCGTTGCGCCCTGCCAGCAGTTCGAGGAACAGCGCGTTGGCGCGCGGGTCTTTCTGCACATCGGCGCGGATCAGATGCGCGTCGCGATCAGCCTGGCGCATGGTTTCGGGATGGATCTCGAACCCGTCGGCCTCGGCAATCTGGAAGATCTCGATCAGCCGCACCGGATCCTTGCGGAACCAGTCGTCTCCCGGCGCGGCAATCCTTCCGCCGAACACCCGATAGCCCTTGTGATCGCGTGGTCGGGCCTTGAACCCGGCGAGCAGCCCGCGCCGCGCACGGCGGCGGGCGAACTGCTCGTCGATATGGGCAAGGAACACGCCGGTCAGGCTGCCGACGCGCTTGGCCTGGAGGAAATAGAACTGCATGAACCGCTCGACCGCGCTCTTGCCGGTGCGGTCGGCAAAATTCATCCGCTCGGCAACCTGCCGCTGGAGGTCGAAGGTCAGCCGGTCCTCGGGCCGGTTGGTCAGCGTGTGCAGGTGACAGCGCACCGCCAGCATGAAACCTTCGGCGCGGCGGAAGCTGCGATATTCCTTTGCCGTAAACAGGCCGACATCGACCAGTTCGGCAGCCACCCCGACCTTATGGATATATTTGCCGATCCAGTAGAGCGTGTGGAGATCGCGCAGGCCACCCTTGCCGTCTTTCACATTGGGTTCGACGACATAGCGGCTGTCACCCATCCGCTTGTGGCGCGCATTGCGCTCTTCCAGCTTGTCGCTGACGAATTCGCGCTCCGTCCCGTTGACCACTTCGCCCCAGAAGCGGCGGCGACATTCTTCGTAGAGATCGCGGTCGCCCCAGACATAGCGCCCTTCGAGCAGCGCGGTGCGGATGGTGAGGTCGTCCTTCGCCATGCGCACCACATCGTCGGGCGTGCGGCTCGAGTGACCGACCTTGAGGCCGAGGTCCCACAGGAAATAGAGCATCGCCTCGATCGCCTGTTCGCACCACGGCGCGCGGCGCGTGGGCGTGAGAAAGGCGATATCGACATCGGAATGCGGGGCCATCTCGGCCCGCCCGTACCCGCCGACAGCCATGACCGCGAGCTGCTCTGCCGAAGACCGGTTGCCCGGCGGGTAGACATTCTCGACCACATGATCATGCAGCAGGCGCACGACCTGGTCGACCATAAAGGCGTGGCCCGCGCAGCATTCATGCCCGGCGGAAGGCTTCGCCTCAAGCCGCCGGGCAAGCTCTGCACGGCCCTTGTCCATCGCTTCGCGCAGCAGGGTGACAATGGCCATGCGGCCCTTCTCGCCCTGTTCGGCGTGGATCGCCCCGATCGCGTCCGCCAGCGCGCGGCGATCGATAATCTGCCGCTGTTTGGGTACTTTCAGCTTGGTCAAGTTTCCACCAGTTCTCCGCCGAACTGCTTGCGCACAGTCCGCTTGTCGATCTTCTGGGTGCCGAGACGCGGCAGGGCTTCTTGCGAACGCCAGATATGCTCGACCAGCGGCACCTTGAACGGGGCCAGGCTCCGAAGCAGGAAGTCGCGCAGTTCCTGCGGTGAAAGATCCATCCCGTCCTGCGTGTGATAGACTGCTGCGGGCAGTTCGCCAAACCGTTCGTCGGGCAGGCCGAAGACCGAACATTCGGCCACGGCCTCATGCTCGTAGATACCGCTTTCGACTTCGGGGCAGGCGATGTTCTCTCCGCCGCGAATAATGATGTCCTTCTTGCGGTCGACGATGAACAGATAGTCGTCCTCGTCGAGATAACCGAGGTCGCCGGTGCGGAAATAGCCGTCCTTGGTAAAGGCGGCTTCGGTCGCCGCATCGTTGCGCCAATAGCCGCGGAAATTGCACAGCGAGCGGATCGAGACTTCACCCACGCTGCCACCGGGCAGTTTGTTGCCATCATCGTCGAGGATCGCAAGGTCCACCATCGGCTTGCTCGGCGTCCCGGTCGAACCGGGCTTGGCGAGGTAATTCTCGTTGAGATTGCCGCAGCCGACCGCGTTGGTTTCGGTAAGGCCATATCCCAGCAGCGGAAAACCGCCGGGGAATGCGGCCTTGATCTTGGTTACGTGCTCGACCGGGCGCGGTGCGCCGCCAGCGGCAAAGCTCTTGCAGGCCGAAAGGTCGAACTTGTCGCGATCGGGGTGGCTGGCCATCTCGTAACTCATCAGCGGCACACCAACGAAATAGGTTACGCCTTCCTTCTCCATCAGCCGCATGGCTTCGACGGCATCCCACTTGGGCATCATCACCAGCTTGCGGGCGATGGCAAAGGACTGGAGGAACAAAGGCACTTCACCGGTGACGTGGAACAGCGGCACGGCGACCAGCGCGCAGGGCTGTGCGCTGACGTCCTGGCCCTGGCTTTCGAGCACGACCTTCGCCATCGCGCTTTGCGAGACATAGCTGAAGATGCCGTGCACCACGGCCCGGTGATCTGACCAGGCGGCCTTGGAATCGCCGGTCGAGCCCGAGGTGTAAAGAATGGTGGCCACATCGTCCGGCCCGATTTCGCCCAGCATGTCCATTGCGGTGCTGCCATCGGCCCAGCTTGCGGCGAGGCCGGTGGCCGGATCGCAATCATGGTCGAACAGGACGATTTTTGCGCTGTGGTCGGTGCCCTCCAGCCGCTTCGCCCGTCCGGCATCGGCCAGCACCACATCGCATTCGGCCAGCCGGATGCCATAGGCCAGCTCGTCACCGCTCCAGAAGCCGTTGAGCAGCGTGGCGCAGCCACCGGCGAGGATGATGCCCAGATAGGCGACGATCCAGTTCGACGAATTGCGCGCTGCGATGCCCACGCGGTCGCCGCGCTTCACCCCGTGCAATTGCGCCAGGCCTGCCGCAACCCGGCTGCCCGCTTCCCAGCAATCGCCAAAGGTCAGGCGGCAATCGCCATCGACGAGGAAATCGACGTCCCGGTGTTCGTTGCAGAAATGCGCGAGGTAATGGGCCAGCGTGGGCGGTGCGTTCTTGAAAGCGGGAATCTCGACCCCGAACCGCTCGAAGGGTACGGTCTCGAAAGGCTGGCCGGGTTTGACCAGTTCTTCGACGATGGCAGCAAGCTGGTTGTCGAGTGCGGTGGGCATGGGCGTCTCTCTCCTCAATCCGTCCGGATGCACTTTGCTTTCCGAAGGGGCGGGGGGAAATGCGGGCCCGGTTTGCAAAGCGAGGGTTTCCCCCGTCATTTGCCTGTGCCAAAGGCCTGCCAGCACCTAAGGAACGCGCGACACGGACATCGCGTGATCTGCCACAGTCTCTAGGGGGTCAAACCTGTGCTGTCACTACTTGCCGCTACGTCAACCGCTGCAGTTTCCAATGTGCCGCTGGAATGGACCTCGCTGGGCCTGAGCAAGGGGATCGACCTCGGCTTTTTCGAGCTGCGTTTCTATTCGCTGGCTTACCTGTTCGGCATCCTGTTTGCCTATTGGCACCTGTCGAAAATGATCAGGCAGCCCGGCGCACCGATGGCGCAGCGCCATGTCGAGGACCTGTTCTTCTACTGCTTTCTCGGCGTGATCCTTGGCGGGCGGCTGGGTTATGCGGCATTTTACGACCAGAGCCTGTTCGGCGATTTCACGGGCGATGGCTGGGTATCGTGGAAACTGCTGCGGCTGTGGGATGGCGGGATGAGCTTTCACGGCGGGTTGATTGGCGTGGTGATCGCAATTGGCTGGGTCAGCTGGCGCGAGAAACTCAGTTTCATTCGCGTGTGCGACTATGTCTCGGTCAATGTTCCGGTCGGCATGTTCCTCGGGCGGCTGGCCAATTTCGTGAACGGTGAACTTTACGGCCGCGTCACCGATGTGCCGTGGGCGATGAGCTTTCCCGAATATATCAACGGCACGTTGATCAACGGGCCGGGCCGCCATCCCTCGCAACTGTATCAGGCGGGCCTAGAAGGACTCGCGCTGATCCTCATCATGCTGTTCCTGTTCTGGAAAACCCGGGCGCGCTACCGCACCGGTTTCCTCGTGGCGACCTTCGCCACCGGGATGGGGCTGGCACGATTCATCAATGAATTCTTCCGCGAACCCGATGCGCAACTGCTCGAATTCGCGCAGCAGACCGGCCTCTCGATGGGGCAATGGCTGTCGATCCCGCTTATCCTTGCCGGGCTGGCGGTGATGGTCTGGACGCTGCGCCGCCCCGAACAAAACAGCGGCAAGCGTGAAGCGGGCGATACGGCGGACGCATGAGCGAGTTCGAGCAGCTCGGCCTTGGTGAGCGTTTCCGCCGGCTGATCCGCAACACCGGCCCGATTTCGCTCGCGCATTATATGGCGGAGAGCAACGCCGCCTATTACGGTGGCAAGGACCCGCTGGGCGGCGCGGGCGATTTCATCACCGCGCCAGAGATCAGCCAGATGTTCGGCGAACTGATCGGGTTGTGGCTGGCCGATATGTGGATCAATGCCGGGCGAGACGAGCCAGTGCATTATGTCGAACTCGGCCCCGGTCGCGGCACGCTGGCGAAGGATGCCCTGCGCACGGCGCGCCGATACGGCCTCGAACCGAGGGTGCATTTCGTCGAAACATCGCAGGCGTTGAAGGATATCCAGCTGTCCACGCTGCCCGGTGCAATCTGGCATGACGACCTCTCGACCCTGCCGGTCGACGGGCCGATCCTGCTGGTCGCCAACGAGTTCCTCGATGCGCTGCCGGTGCGCCAGCTGGTGTGCACGGAACATGGCTGGCGCGAACGCATGGTCGGGCTGCAGGACGAGGATTTCGTCTTCGTTTCGGGCGGGCAGACGATGGACCCTGCGGTCCCGGTCGATATGCGCGAAGCGGATGCAGGCACGATCCTCGAAACCTGCCCGGCGGCTGCTGCAATCCTGTTCGAGGTTGCAGGCCGGTTGGCGGAACAGGGCGGATGCGCGCTGTTCATCGATTATGGTCACGCCGAAATGCGCACCGGATCGAGTTTGCAGGCGGTGCGTGAGCACCGCAAGGTCGATCCCTTCGCAGCGCCGGGAGAGGCGGACCTGACCGCCCATGTCGATTTCGCCACGCTCGCGCGCATCGCCCTGTCGCGCGATGTGCGCCACCTCGGCACGGTGACGCAGGGCGAGTGGCTGCGCGCGCTGGGGATCGAAACGCGGGCGGATAATCTCGCCCACAAGGCACCGCACTACAAACAGGAAATCGACGCCGCGCTGGACCGGCTGGTGGCCGACAACCAGATGGGCAGCCTGTTCAAGGTAATGGGGCTTGCCAGCGAACGCTGGCCCGGCGGCGTCGGTTTTCCCGCTGCCTAGCGTCCTATTCGCTCCGCCAGTTCGGCTGCTGCCTGCGCGGGGGTTTGCTTGTTTTCCAGCCGGTCGACTGCGAAGTTCGCATCGCGCATGGCCTTTACGTCGATTGCACCAACCAGCGGTTCGAGCACGGCGATCAGGCGTGCGTCTTTTGCCGTATCGGGGGCGATGAGGACCAGCGCGTCGTAGGAGGGGAATGCACCCCTGGTATCTTCCAGCACCACCAGCCGGTCTGCCGCGATCCGTCCGTCGGAGGTGTAGGCGCTGATCACGTCGGCCTCGCCGCCGGTCAGCGCGTCATACATGAACGTGGTGGTGAAATTGCGCTGGCGGGCGAATTTTAGGCCATAGGCGTCGCGCACCGCGAACCATTCGGGGCGGCGGAAGAATTCGACATCGCCGCCGATCGTGAGGCGGGGCGAGGCGCGGGCGAGATCCTCCATGGTGCGGATGCCGAGTCCGTTTGCGCGGTCCTGCCGCATGGCGAGTGCATAGGCATTCTCGAAACCCAGTCGGCCGAGCACAAACGTGCCACTGGTTTCGCGTTCCCACTCGACCAGCGTGCGGTAAATCTCTTCACGCCCCGGATTGTCCTCACGCTTCAGCTGGTTGGTCCATAGCGTGCCGGTGTAATCGATCGAGATATCGATCGCGCCCGTGGTCACGGCCTCATGCACCACCGCGCTGCCCAGCCCGTCGCGATATTCGACGCGGTAGCCCGCTGCCTCCAGCCGTGACCCGATCAGCCGGGCGAGGATATACTGCTCGGAAAAGCTCTTCGCCCCGATCACGATGGTATCGCCCTGTCGATCCTGCGGTCGCAGTGCCCACGCACTCGCAGCTATGCCGAGCAGCGCGATACCCAGCCCGCCCCACACCAGCCATTTGCGCCGCTCTGCAAACCCGCGCTCGACCAGCCCCAGCAGCGTGTCGGCGAGCAGGGCCAGCGCGGCCGCCGCAATGCATCCCGCCAGCACGAGCGCCCAGTTCTGGGTCTGCAATCCGGCGAAGATCGGGTCGCCCAATCCCGGTTGCCCGATAGTGGTCGAAAGCGTCGCCGCACCGATGGTCCACACGGCGGCGGTGCGGATGCCCGCCATCACGTAAGGCGCGGCGAGCGGTGCCTCGACCAGCCGCAGCCGCTGCCAGCCGGTCATCCCCACACCATCGGCAGCCTCGATGACATCGGCGGCCATATTCTCGCGCGCTGTCACCGCATTGCGCAGGATCGGGAGCAGTGCATAGAGGGTGAGCGCCAGCAGAGCCGGGAGAAAGCCGAGCGTCGGCAGGCCCTCGCCAAACACCGCCCGTAGCGACAGCAGGATCGGGAAGAACAAGGCCAGCAGGGCCAGCGCCGGGATCGTCTGGACGAGGCTGGCAAAGCCAAGCGCAAAGCGGCGGACGCCCGCATTGCGGCCCGCCCATACCGCCAGCGGCAGGGCAATGGCGATCCCCAGCGCGATGGCCGATGCGGCAAGCAGAACATGCGCAGCGAGCTTGGGGCCGAGCGTGAGGAGGACATCGAATATCCCGCTCATGGCGTAAGCCCGGCCAATGCCTTTGCCTGCTCGCGCGGAACGGCGACGAGGTTCTGTGCCACATCGCCACCTTCGCCTGCGAGCAGTTCGCCCGGAGTGCAATCGGCAACGATCCGGCCTGCATCCATCACCAGCACGCGGTCGGCCAGCAACAGCGCCTCCGCCATGTCATGCGTCACCATGACCGTGGTCAGGCCGAGCTGTCGATGGAGGTCCTGAACACGCTTGCCCAGGGCAGCGCGGGTCACGGGATCGAGCGCGCCGAAGGGTTCGTCCATCAACAAAAGGTGCGGGTCACCCGCCAGCGCGCGCGCAACGCCGATGCGCTGGCGCTGTCCACCGGACAGTTCATGCGGCATGCGGGCGGCGAATGTCGCGTCGAGTTCGACCAGTTCGAGCAGTTCGGCAATCCGGGCGGCGGGCAGGCGCTGGCCCGAAAGGCGCGGCCCGATACCGATATTCTCCTTCACATCCATATGCGGGAACAGACCGATACCCTGGAAGACATAGCCGATCCGTCGCCGCAATTCGTGCGGCAGGGCGCGGCAGATGTCGGTTCCGTCGATCAGGATCGAGCCATTGTCTGGTTCGACCAGCCGGTTGATCGTCTTGAGCAGGGTCGACTTGCCCGAACCCGACGCGCCGACCAGCGCAAGGAAACTGCCGCCTGCAATCTCGAGCGAGACATCGTCGACCGCCAGCGTATTGCCGAAGCGTTTGCCCAGATGTTCGAGCGAGATGCGGGGGGCGGTTCCGGCCACGGTGCGACCCTATGCGCCGCAGGGCGCGGGGTCAAAGGCGGGCCGAAATACACCCTCATTCTGCCGTTTGCGGGCAGGCCAAGCCTCGGCTATGCGCATCACCTGTAGTTTCAGGAGTAACCATGCGCGCGACCCCCGATTTCGATTTCCAGCTGGGCGAGACGGCCGAGATGATTCGCGAGACGACCGCCCGTTTCGCCGACGAGCAGGTTGCCCCGCTGGCCGAGAAAGCCGATCGCGAAGACTGGTTCCCGCAGGAGCTGTGGCCCAAAATGGGCGAGCTGGGCCTGCACGGGATTACCGTGGGTGAAGAAGATGGCGGGCTGGGGCTAGGTTACCTCGAACATGTCATCGCGGTCGAGGAAATCAGCCGCGCCAGTGCCTCCGTCGGCCTGAGCTACGGCGCTCACTCGAACCTGTGCGTCAACCAGATCCGCCGCTGGGGCAACGAAGAGCAGAAGGCCAAGTACCTGCCCAAGCTGATTTCGGGCGAACATGTCGGCAGTCTCGCCATGAGTGAGGCCAGCGCCGGGTCGGATGTGGTCTCGATGAAGCTCAAGGCGGACGAGGTACAGGGTGGCTATATCCTCAACGGCACCAAGTTCTGGATCACCAACGCGACCTATGCCGATACGCTGGTGGTCTATGCCAAGACCTCGCCCGAGGCCGGGTCGCGCGGAATCACCGCTTTCCTGATCGAGAAAGACATGCCCGGTTTCAGTATCGGACAGAAGATCGACAAGATGGGCATGCGCGGCAGCCCCACGGCAGAACTGGTGTTCGACGATTGCGAAGTGCCGGAAGAAAACGTGATGGGGCCGCTGCATGGCGGCGTGGGCGTGCTGATGAGCGGGCTCGATTACGAGCGCGTGGTGCTCGCGGGGCTTCAGCTCGGCATAATGCAGGCCTGCCTCGACACGGTCATCCCCTACCTGCGCGAACGCAAGCAGTTCGGCAAACCGATCGGCAGCTTCCAGCTGATGCAGGCCAAGGTGGCCGACATGTATGTCGCGCTGCAATCGGCGCGCGCCTACACCTATGCCGTAGCCAAGGCCTGCGACAACGAACAGACGACCCGCTTCGACGCGGCAGGTGCGATCCTGCTGGCGAGCGAAAACGCCTTCAAGGTCGCCGCCGAAGCGGTGCAGGCACTGGGCGGCGCGGGCTATACCAAGGACTGGCCGGTCGAACGCTATTTGCGCGATGCCAAGCTGCTCGATATCGGTGCAGGAACGAACGAGATCAGGCGGATGCTGATCGGGCGTGAACTGATCGGGGCGGCGGGGTGAAGTGGCTTTGCTAGCCATCGGCCCGGGGTTCCCGGATGCAAACATTGGTGCAGGCGGGGGTGCGCAGTGACTGACCAACTCGGTGGCAAACCCGATCCGCGTGGTGGCATTCCCGATCTGGACAATGTCGATATCGACAGCCTGCCGCGCTTTCCCGACGATCCGCTGGTCGAATACTATACGCCGATGATGTCGGGCGCGTGGACGCTGGCGCAGGTGCCGTTTTCCATCTGCATGGGATACTGGACCGGATTGCAGCAGGTCTATCGCATGCCGATCCTGATGCGGCGGCAGAATGTGTGGATGTCGCTCAGCCCGATGGAAACCGAGAGCCAGCAGATCGGCGTCGATCTGGCCAAGGGGCATGTCGCCATTTTTGGACTCGGCATGGGTTGGGTTGCGGGGATGACCGCGATGCAGCCGGATGTCGAACGGGTAACGGTGGTCGAGATGGACGAGGATGTCCTCGCCATGCATCGCCAGTTGCAGCTGTTCGAACGCCTGCCCGATGGCATCGGCACGAAGATCGAGATCGTCGAGGCCGATGCCCTCGAGTGGAAACCCGACAGCCATGTCGACCTGCTGATGCCCGATATCTGGCTCGATATGGTCAGCTGGGAACGGCCCGAGGAAGTGCGCGAAATGCAGGACAATGTGCGCGCCGACAGCGTTTATTTCTGGGGGCAGGAGCTCGAACTCGCGCGCCATCTGGTGCGTGACGGCAGGCCGATAGACGATGCGGGCATCGCCGAAACCGCCGCGCGCTGGGACCTGCCGCTGATCGGGCTCGACACGCCGGATTATGCTGCGCGCACCCACACGGCTGCCAGGCAGTGGATGAAGGGGCGCTGGCTCGAAGGAACAGCGGTGCCGGACGACTTGCGCAGCGAAGCGGACGATCTAGAGGATGTTTGAATGACTGCACCCGTTCTCACTTCGAAACTCGACCGCGAAAGCCCTGAGGCGAAGGCGCGTTTTTCGCACAACAAGGCGCTGGCCGACGACTTGCGCGCCAAGGTGGCGGAGGCGGCGCTCGGCGGGGCCGAGCGGCATCGTGAGCGGCATGTCAGCCGCGGCAAGCTGTTGCCGCGTGACCGGGTGGAGCGGCTGCTCGATCCGGGGTCGCCGTTTCTGGAGGTTGGCCAGTTGGCGGCGAACGGGATGTATGAAGGGGACGTCAACGGCGCGTCGATGATCTGCGGGGTCGGGCGCGTTTCGGGCCGTCAGTGCATGATCGTGTGCAATGACCCAACCGTGAAGGGCGGCAGCTATTACCCGATGACGGTCAAGAAGCACTTGCGCGCGCAGGAGATCGCACAGGAAAACCGCCTGCCGTGCATCTACCTCGTCGATAGTGGCGGAGCGAACCTGCCCTACCAGGCCGAGGTGTTCCCGGACCGTGAGCATTTCGGGCGGATATTCTTCAACCAGGCGAACATGTCCGCGCTCGGCATCCCGCAGATCGCCTGCGTGATGGGCAGCTGCACTGCGGGCGGAGCCTATGTCCCGGCCATGAGCGACGAGACGGTGATCGTGCGCGAACAGGGCACGATCTTCCTTGCCGGACCGCCGCTGGTGAAGGCGGCAACGGGCGAGGAGATCAGTGCAGAAGACCTTGGCGGCGGCGATCTTCACGCCAGAAAATCGGGCGTAGTCGATCATTTGGCCGAGAACGACGAGCACGCGCTAACGATCGTGCGCGATATCGTCAGCCACTGCGCCCCCGCGAAGGCGGGGGTCTCAGGCCAGCCGGGTGACGGTATTGTCGATCCGCGCCCGCCCAAATTCGACGCCGACGATCTATACGCGCTGGTGCCGGAGGATGTTCGCGCGCCCTATGATGTGCACGAGGTGATTGCGCGGATTGTCGACGGCAGCGAGTTCCACGAATTCAAGACGCACTATGGCAGCACGCTGGTGTGCGGCTTTGCGCATATCTGGGGCATGCCGGTCGCGGTCCTCGCCAATAACGGCGTGCTGTTCAGCGAGAGTGCGCAAAAGGGTGCACATTTTATCGAGCTCGCCTGCCAGCGGCGTATCCCGCTGCTGTTCCTCCAGAACATATCGGGCTTCATGGTTGGCGGGAAATACGAGGCCGAGGGCATTGCCAAGCACGGCGCCAAGCTGGTGACCGCCGTCGCCACCGCCACTGTGCCCAAGATCACCGTGGTGATCGGCGGCAGCTTTGGCGCGGGCAATTACGGCATGTGCGGGCGTGCCTATTCGCCGCGCTTCCTGTTCACCTGGCCCAATGCGCGGATCAGCGTGATGGGAGGCGAGCAGGCCGCATCGGTGCTGGCGACCGTTCACCGCGATGCCGATAGCTGGACGCCGGAACAGGCTGAGGAATTCAAGGCCCCGATCCGCCAGAAATACGAGGATGAGGGCAACCCCTACTACGCCACCGCCCGCCTGTGGGACGATGGCGTGATCGACCCGGTCCAGACCCGCGATGTGCTGGGGCTGGCCTTCGCGGCAACGCTGGAGGCACCGATTGAAGAGCGCCCGCAATTCGGCGTGTTCAGGATGTGATGGCGATGAGTGGCGAAGATGACGAAGGTCGCAAGCCCGATACGGGCATGCCTCGCTGGCTGATCTATGGCTTCCTTGCCAAGCTGGCGCTGGTGGTCTTGATCACACTGGCTATCGTGTGGTTCGCATCTCGCTAAGTGAGGCGATGTTCACGGCCCCGCCAGATTGTCGACAGGAATTGCAGCATCGCACTTTTCCTTAGCGCATCGGCGAAGCATGCTGCTAGGCCTGCCGGGGGAGGACAGTTTGCCGGATACGCCAGATCGCATCGAGAAGCGGAAGGCCTCGCTTTTGTCGCGCATCGTGCGCCGCATAATCATGGTGCTCTATCGCTGGAAAGGGTGGAAGCTCGACGGGCATCTTCCCGATCTCGACAAATTTGTCATTGCGGGCGCGCCGCACACGTCGAACTGGGATTTCGTGTTCTTCATCGGGGCGACCGCCGAAGAGGGAGTCCAGCCGAATTTCATGGGCAAGCACACGCTGTTCAAGGGCATCATGCGCAATTTCATGTTCGACATGGGCGGCATACCGGTCGACCGCACGCGCCGGGCCAATGTGACCCAGCAGGTGGCGGAAGAATTCGCCCGGCGTGACAAGCTGGCGCTGGTGATCGCTGTCGAGGGAACGCGCTCGAGCGAAGGCGAATGGAAATCCGGTTTCTATCATATTGCACAGGCGGCCAATGTTCCCATCGTTCCGGCATGGGTTTGCAATGCGCGCCGCATCCTCGGTTTTGGCCCGCCGCTCTACCCGAGCGGGAATTATGCGGATGACCTGCTGAAGCTGGCGCGTTTCATGCGTTCGAAACTGCCCGATTACGATCGCTACAAGGTGCTGGAGGCGCAGGCATTGCGGCTGGTCGCGGAGGCGAAGCATGCTTGATGCGCTGCTGACCAATGCTGCGCTGCTGGCCGGGATCGTGCTGATCCTGTGGGTGATTTCGGTCCAGATCGACGACGTATCCTTCATCGACAGCTTTTGGGGTGCGGGCATGGGGCTGATGGCGCTGACCAGCTACGTCCAGTCGCCAGGGCGCGGCCTGGTGGCGGCACTGATCATGGCAATGGCTGTGGCCTGGGGTTTGCGCCTCGGTATCTACCTGCTCCGTCGCTGGCGCCGCGAAGGCGAAGACCAGCGATACCGGCGTATCCTGAAGAAAGACCGCGAGAAAGGCCGCTTCGCCATCGCGGCCCTGACCAAGATCTGGCTCGGTCAGGCGGTGCTGTTGTTCCTCGTTTCCTCGCCTGCGCAGGTCGGTATCCTTGCAGCAGGAAGCGAGGATGTACTGTCGCCGCTCGCATGGGCGGGGATCGCGGTTTTCGTGACAGGCATATTCTTCGAATGGGCGGGCGACTGGCAATTGGCGCAGTTCAAGGCCGATCCGGCAAATGAGGGGAAGATCCTCGACACAGGGCTTTGGCGCTATACCCGCCACCCCAATTACTTTGGCGATGCCTGTGTGTGGTGGGGTATCTGGCTCGTCACGGCATCGCTCGGCTGGACGTGGGCGCTCTATACCGTGGCGGGGCCGTTGTTCCTCACCTTTACCCTGACCAAATGGTCGGGCGCGGCGCTGCTCGAAGCAGGGATGAAAAAGAAGCGCGGTGACAAATATGCTGACTACATCGCCCGCACCTCGCCATTCTTGCCGCGCCCGCCGAAGAATTGACCGGCGAGCGCGTTTTGGGGGTTTAACGCGGCGATCCAGCTCCTAAATTGCCCAACGAGGCAGTTGAGGGATCGAACCGTGAGCGAAGAGGAACTCGAGCAGGAGCGCCGAAAAGTCGTTCGCGCGGCGATGGCTGCAATGGAACGGCGGGGCGAGGAAATGACCCGCTCAAAACTCGTCGCGGAACTGGGCATCGCCCGCACCCGGCTTGACACGCTTTTCCCAGATGACGCGGCGCTGTTCGATGCGGTCGTCGCCGAATGGTTCGCACCCAAGCTCGCCGTGATGGACGAGGTGATGGCGAGCGACCTGCCGATCCGCCGCAAGCTCTACGAATTCTTCGCCCGCCGCTTCATCCTGCTGCGCGACAATTATCGCCGCGATCCGGCTGCTTTCCGGCTCTATATCGAAATGGGCGAACAGCATTTCGAGCGCGCGCGCAGCTTTATCGATCTGGCTGATCATTACCTGTGCGAACTGATCGCAGAGGCGCAGGCGGAAGGCTATTTTCCCGAACTGGCAATCAACGAGGCGCTGTCGCTGATCAACCAGATCGCGAATTGCTATATCCAGCCCTATCACATCGCCATGCTCGAAGACCGGCTGAGCGAGGAGAAGCTGGCGCGCATCATCGACACGCTGTTTGCCGGGCTCTCGGGCGTCGATGGCGGTGCGAAAGGTGTTGCGGGCCTCCGCGCCGCCAAATGATCACCTCCAAGTGATCACCCGCCGATTTCGGTCACCCTGCCAAGATCGGGCAATTGGCGAATGTCGACTTCGCGCAGGTAAGCCTCCATCGCATCGAGATCGATCGCGCCGACGGTAACCTCGGTTCCCTGCTCGAACACGGTGAAGCTGTCGCCACCGGCGGCAAGGAAACTGTTCATCGTCACCCGATAGGTCTTTTCCGGATCGATCGGTTCACCATCGAGCGTGGCCGAGACCAGCCTGCCGCCAGCCGGGCGGCGCATATCGTAGCTGAATTCGAACCCTTCAGATGTCGAGAAAGTCTGCACGAAGCCTTCATCATCGAACTGCTGTTCGAGCAGCGCGATCAGCTGGGCACCGGTAAAGCTCTTGGTGATCAGCGTGTTGCCGAAGGGCTGGACGGCATAAATATCCCCATAGCTCACCGTGCCGTCGGCAGCAGGAACCAGCGCGGTGCGCACGCCCGAATTGTTCATCAGCGCAATCTGCGCCCCTGCCTCGCTTGTGCCGAACAGCTGCGCATCGGCGATAAGGTTGCCGAGCTGGGTTTCCTCGGTTGCGGGACCGGGGTCGCGCGCCTCGCCCGAAATCCTGCCTACCGGACGGCTCGCGGCCTCGCTCGCAGCGGCGACATATTGTGCGACATAGCCGGCAACTTCTGCATTGGGCGCATAGGCCGGGAAGGCGGGGTTGGAAGTCGTTGTATCGCCTTCCACCGCCGGGCCGCTCACCTGCACCACGCGGTTGTCTGCGCTCTTTGCGAGCACTTCGCCATGCGCCGGATCGACCGTCAGGGTGATGTCGGTCAGGAACGAGCCGCCATAGCCTGCGCTGGTGACGAGGAATTCGCGTGACGCATCGATGGCCGAGTAATCGCACACATAGGCCCGGTGGGTGTGGCCCGAGATAACCAGGTCGACACGCGGATCGACCCTGGCGAGGATATCGAGCAAGGCACCCGAAACGCCGCCGCAGCTTTTGTCGTTGAAGCCGACCTCGGTATAGAGTCCCTGGTGGATCGCGACCACGGTGGCATCGACCCCTTCGGCCTCGAGCGCTTCGACCGCGCGATTGATCGCGTCGGCTTCGTCGCCGAAGGTCAGGCCCGCCACCCCGCTGGGCGTCACCAGCGTTGGCGTGTCCTTCAGCGTCAACCCGATGACCCCGATCGCCAGTTCGCCTGCGGGCGTATCGAAGCGTTTGATCGAGTAGGCGGGGAACAGCGTGCTGCCATCGGGCATCACCACATTGGCGGCCAGGAATGCGAAGTCCGCGCCGCCGAAATCGGGTTCGACCGCGCAGGGTTCGCGCAGGCTGTGCTTCTCGCAGCCGCCTTCCTGGATGCGTTTCAGTTCGCGCCAGCCACGGTCGAATTCATGGTTGCCAACGGCGTTGAAATCGAGCCCCAGCCGGTTCATCGCGCCGATTGCAGGCTCGTCGAGGAAATAGGACGAGGCGAGCGGGCTGGCACCGATCAGGTCGCCGGCGGCGATGACCATGCTGTATTCGGCTTCAGCCTCCACAGCGGCGACTGCGCTGGCCAGATAGGCGGCCCCGGCAACCCGGACTTCCTGCTGATTGCCGGCACCGTCGGGCAGGGTGAGAGGGCGACGCAATGGTTCGATATTGCCGTGAAAATCGTTCAGCCCGACGATCTTGACCGTCACCGGCTCTACGGTCTGGTGCGGCGGTGCAACGCTCCCCGCTCCATCGGGTGCGGTTGCACAGGCGGTTAGCGAAAGGGCGAGCAGCGCGGTGGCGAAGGTTGTGCGGGTCATGGCGCATGCGATGCGCTGCCAATGCGGCAAAGTAAAGACAGCGGTCAGAGCGCCTGTGCGCAGCCGTGGGCAGAGGACCAGGCCCACTGGAAGTTGTATCCGCCCAGCCAGCCGGTCACATCGACCGCCTCGCCGATGACATGGAGCCCGGGCACCTTCTTCGCTTCCATCGTCTGCGAGGACAGCTCGGCAGTCGAAATGCCGCCTGCGGTGACTTCGGCCTTTGCAAAACCTTCGGTGCCGTTGGGATGGAAGTTCCAGCGGCGCAAGCGATCTTCGGCGCTGCGCAGCGCCTTGTCCGCGATATTGCCGAGGTCGCCCTCGATCCCGAGCCGCTCGGCCAGCACATCGGCTAGGCGCTGGGGCAGGGCATCGCGCAGCAGGCTGCGGAACTGCATGCGCGGCGTGTTGCGTTTCGCTTCATGCAACCAGCCGGGCGCGAGGCCGGGCAGGAAGTCGATCGCAACCGGATCGCCATGCCGCCAGTATGAACTGACCTGCAGGATCGCCGGGCCGGACAATCCGCGATGGGTGAACAATGCAGCCTCGCGGAAGCTGGCCTTGTTCGCCGTGGCATCGACTTCGGCCGACACGCCCGACAATTCGCGGAACAACACGTCCTCGCCGCCCAGCGTCAGCGGCACCAGCGCAGGGCGCGGCTCGACCACTTTCAGCCCGAATTGGCGGGCGAGGTCATAGGCAAAGCCGGTGGCCCCCATCTTCGGAATCGATGGCCCGCCGGTAGCGATGACCAGGCGATGGGCGCCGTGAAGCGCACCGTTGGCGGTCACCAGGAACGCGCCATCGCGATGCTCCACCTCGCTCACCTCCTGCCCGGTCAGGATGGTCACGTCGCCTTTTGCGCATTCGGCAAGCAGCATGTCGACGATCTGCTGCGCGCTCCCATCGCAGAACAGCTGGCCGAGCGTTTTCTCATGCCACGCAATGCCATGCGCCTCGACCAGCGCAAGGAAATCGCGTGCGGTGTAACGGGCAAGCGCCGATTTGGCGAAATGCGGATTGGCCGACAGGTAATTGGCCGGACCGGCATCGCTATTGGTGAAATTGCACCGCCCACCGCCCGAGATGAGGATCTTCTTGCCCACCCGCTCGGCTTTCTCGAGCACCAGCACACGCTTGCCGCGCTGCCCGGCCATGGCTGCGCAGAACTGGCCCGCCGCCCCACCACCAAGGACGATGGCGTCAAAGGTTTGCGCGATGCTCAATCTTCGGGGACAGGGGCAGGCGCTGCGGCTTCGCGCTGTTCGCGCAGGATGGCCCATCCAGCGAGGAACAGTCCGGCGGCGAGCGGGCCGAGAACGATGCCCGAAAGGCCCATTGCCGCGATCCCGCCCAGTGTGGTGATCAGGATCATCCAGTCGGGGATACCGGTGTCACGCCCGACCAATAGCGGGCGCAGTAGATTGTCCGCCATGCCGATCACCGCGACACCCGAAACGATGACCACCACGCCCTGCCAGATATCGCCTACTGCCAGCAGGTAGGCCGCGACCGGAATCCAGATGAGCGCGGGACCAAGCGCAGGGAGCAAGGAGGCAATCGCCATCAGCAAGCCCAGCAGCAAGGACGAGGGCACACCGACGATCCAGAACGTGATCGAACCCAGCGCGCCCTGCACCAGCCCGACCACGACCGATCCCTTGATCGTTGCGCGCACGATGGTGAGGAAGCGTTCGGCCAGCCGCTCTGCAATCGAGCTTTCGAGCGGCAATGCCCGAACCACGCTGTTGCCGATCGCCTGCCCGTCACGCAGCAGGAAATAGCTGACATAGAGCCCGACGCCGAACGCCAGCACGAAGCCGAACACTCCGCCGCCGATAGCCAGGGCCTGTTGCGCGATCAGCCCCACCGATTCCTCGGCAAACTCCTGCGCGCGGTGCTGGACTTCGCCAAGGTTGCCGAAGCCCGACTCATCGAGCGATGCCCGCACATTGCCCGGCAGCGCAGCCATGATCTGGTCGAACCAGTCACGCACATCGATCCGCCCTTCGCGAAAGGCGTTGAACACGCCGATTGCCTGGTCGACGATCGCGCTGCCGATCAGCAGCGATGGCAGGATCACGGCAAAGGTGATCACCAGCAATGTCGCGATGGCTGCCTGGTTGTTCTTGCCCGGTCGCCTCGCAAGGAACCACTGGTACAGCGGCTGGAACATGATAGCCGCCAGCGTCGCCCACAGGATCGGCGCGGCGAAGGGCCATGAAATATAGAGCAGCGCAAATGTGACGAGCGCGAGGAACAGGAAAAACCCGCGATTCTCAAGCGCAGTGCGATCGGTGCTCATGGGTTTGCATTCCAGTGTTCCTGGCAATGCGCGGTGGCGCTGCTCAGGCCGATGGGCAGCTTGATGATCGGATCGTCCGGCTCAGGCGCCGGGTCGATCAGGTTCCATGATCTCCAGCCCTGCTGCGCGACACGGCAGGTCTTCGGGCCAAACCCGTCCTCTTCCACAACGTAGAGCAGGACGAGAATGCCCGCGACGCTTGCCGCCTGCGCCCAGTATAGGCGGGTCATGCCCTTGCCGTGGACTTCGGGGCGCTGCGCCTCCTTGATCGCGCCGTCGAAGGCATGCAGGCACAGGTCGCGCAGCACGGTGCGATCCGCATCGGCTGGTGCGCCGAGGCAGTTGCCGAGCAGGGCATCGGTCTTGTCGCTCGCGTCGTCGGCCTGTGCCGGGCTTGCGGCGAACAGCCCCGCTGCCGCCATGATTGCAAAAATCCCCGGTGTCTTGCGCATTGCAGCCTCCCTGCCGGAAGCCAGTCTTACACGTCGAGATTGGCTACATTCAATGCATTATCCTGGATGAACTCGCGGCGCGGCTCGACCACATCGCCCATCAGGCGGGTGAAAATCTCGTCGGTGACGTCGGCATCCTCCACCTTCACCTGCAGCAGCACCCGCGCCTCGGGGTCGAGTGTTGTCTCCCACAATTGTTCGGCATTCATCTCGCCCAGCCCCTTGTAGCGGCTGATCGACATGCCCTTGCGGCCTGCGGCGAGCACTGCGTCCAGCAACTCGGTTGGGCGGGTGATGGCGTTGGTGTTGTTGACGACGATCTCTTCCTCACCGTCTTCGCCGGTCGGTTCCACCTCGGCCTCGGTCCCGGCCTTCACCAGCTGCGCCGGGCGGGCGTAGAGTTCGGCATTCTGTTCGGCGAGGCCATGCAGCTTGCGTGCCTCTGCGCTGTCGAGGAACTTGGCCTCAACCTCGTGCACATCGGTCACCCCGCGCCACAGCCGTTCGAAATGGACATTGCCATTGTAGCGAATGGCGGCAGACCATTTGGCGTCTTCGTCGGTCGAGGCAAGCCGGTCGGCGGCGAGTGCCAGCGCCTGTTCGCGCTGCGCGGCGCTGAGCGAGGGATCGAGCGCGCCCGAGAGCGCCATCTGCTCGATCACTGCGAGGTTGTATTTGCGCGGCACGAAGGCGAGCAGGTTGCGCATCCGCAGTGCATGCTCGACCAGCGCGCGCAGATCCTCGCCGGTGCGTGCGCCGCCATGTGCCTCCAGCACCCGGCCCTGCAGCCCACCATCGACCAGATAACGATCGAGCGCGGCCTGGTCCTTGAGGTAAACCTCGCTGCGCCCCTTCGCGACCTTGTAGAGCGGCGGCTGGGCGATAAAGAGGTGCCCGGCCTTGACGATTTCGGGCATCTGGCGGTGGAAGAAGGTGAGCAACAACGTGCGGATATGCGCGCCGTCGACGTCGGCGTCGGTCATGATCACGATCTTGTGATAGCGCAGCTTTTCGAGGTTGAACTCATCGCGCAGGCCGGTGCCCATCGCCTGGATCAGCGTGCCGACTTCCTTCGATGAAATGATCCGGTCGAACCGCGCGCGTTCGACATTCAGGATCTTGCCCTTCAAGGGCAGGATCGCCTGCGTCTTGCGGTCGCGCCCCTGCTTGGCGCTGCCACCTGCCGAATCGCCCTCGACCAGGAACAGTTCGGACTTGGCCGGATCGCGTTCCTGGCAATCGGCCAGCTTGCCGGGCAAGCTGGCGATGCTCATCGCGCCCTTGCGGCTCATTTCGCGGGCGCGGCGAGCGGCCTCGCGCGCGGCAGCGGCATCGATGATCTTCTGGACGATCGCCTTCGCCTCGGCCGGGTTTTCTTCCAGCCATTCGGTCATCTTCTCGCCCATCAGGCTTTCGAGCGGCTGGCGCACTTCGGAAGAAACCAGCTTGTCTTTCGTCTGGCTGGAGAATTTGGGATCGGGCAGCTTGACCGAAACGATTGCGGTCAGCCCTTCGCGCATATCCTCGCCCGACAGCGTGACCTTTTCCTTCTTCATCAGGCCCGCCGCGCTCGCATAATTGTTGAGCGTGCGGGTCAGCGCCGCGCGGAAGGCAGCGAGGTGCGTGCCGCCATCGCGCTGGGGGATGTTGTTGGTGAAGGTGAGGACGTTCTCGTAATAGCTGTCGTTCCACTGCAGCGCGACATCGATGCCGATGCCGTCCTTGTCGGCGCTGACGGCGATTGGCTCTGCGATCAGTGGCTGCTTGTTGCGGTCGAGATATTTGACGAAGGCTGCGATCCCGCCTTCGTAGAACAGGTCGTGTTCCAGCACTTCCTCGTGCCGCCTGTCGCGCAGCAGGATGCGCACGCCCGAATTGAGGAAGGCCAGCTCGCGATAGCGGTGCTCGAGCTTGTCGAAATCGAACTCGATGACGTTCTTGAAGGTATCGGTCGATGCCTTGAAGGTGACGCGGGTTCCCTTCTTGAGGCCATTGGCATCGCCATTGCTGGCCACCTGCGGTGCATCGCCGCGCACTTCGAGGCTGTTGACCGCATCGCCGTGCTCGAAGCGCATCCAGTGCTCCTTGCCGTCGCGCCAGATCACCAGCTCGAGCCATTCGCTCAGCGCGTTGACGACCGACACACCCACGCCGTGCAGGCCGCCCGAAACCTTGTAGGCATTGTCATCGCTGGTGTTTTCGAACTTACCACCTGCGTGCAGCTGGGTCATAATGACCTCCGCCGCCGACACGCCTTCTTCCTTGTGCATATCGACCGGGATGCCGCGGCCATTGTCCTCGACCGAAACCGAACCATCGGGGTTGAGCTCGATCAGCACGAGGTCGCAATGGCCCGCCAGCGCTTCGTCGATGGCGTTGTCCGACACCTCGAATACCATATGGTGCAGGCCCGACCCGTCATCGGTATCGCCGATATACATGCCGGGCCGTTTGCGGACCGCATCGAGGCCCTTGAGGACCTTGATCGAGTCGGCGCCATATTCGCCCTTCTGGACCTGCTTTTCGGGTTGGCTGCGGCCTGCGTCTGGAGTGTCTTCTTGCATAGCCAGCATATAGGGTTTCCGACGCTTATTAGGAAGCGCTTCCAACCCTCTTCCACAGCCTTCTGACAGGCCGGTCTGGTGCCGAGTCTATGGCATTGGAGCATGCCATGTTCCCGCGCACCCTAAGGACCACATCGAATAGAGAGGAAGAACATCACGATGATGGAACGAGGTAATCCCAGGCCAGCAATCCGTTTTCTCGGAGCGGCGATGGCAACAGCGCTGCTGGCTGCTTGCGGGAGCGCCGATGAAGCGGCGGACACTGCGGCAGATACGGCATCGGTCGAGGGTGCCGATGCTGCGGTTGCAGCAGCGCCGGAAGCGACTCCGATCGACGCGGGGCAGTGGACGGTCGCGAGCGATATCTGGAAGGTGACGGGCACCGGCCCGGGCGCCGAGGCCGCGCAGGCAATGAAGGGGCAAAAAGCCGAAAACAGCGTCTGTGTCGATGCCGAGGCTGCGAAGGCAAGCTATCTTGCGCTGGTCGAGGCGGCCACCAATGCCGATTGCGTGGTGGACAGGCTGGCTGCGGAAGAACCCTCGGGCAACTACACCGAAGCACGCCTGCGCGCTGAGCTGACTTGCACTGCCGAAGGCAAGGCACCGGCGAAGGTGGCGTTCGTCGCGAACCAACTCGACGGCGGCTATGTCGTCGGAAGGATCGAGCAGACGATGGGCAGCCCCGATGGCAGCGAGAGCGTGACAATGCATATGAACCTCAAGGCCAGCAAGGAAGGCACTTGCAGCTGACCGACCTGACGGGCCGGAGGTCAACCCGTTTCAATTGAAACCGGTTGACCTCCGGCACCGCACGGCGCATCGGGCGATCCATGCTTTCGGTGCTCGATATTTTCCGGATCGGGATCGGTCCGTCCAGCTCGCATACAGTCGGGCCGATGCGGATCGGGGGCATGTTCATCCGCGCGCTGGCGAAGGGCGGCAAGCTCGATCGGGTCGCGCGCGTCAGGGCCGAACTGCAGGGTTCGCTGGCGCTGACCGGTGTCGGCCACGGGACGCTCGATGCGACGATGCTCGGGCTGATGGGATTTGCGCCCGAAACCACCTGCCCGGACGAGGCAGCCGCCGCTTTGGCCGACTTGCGCAGCGAGAAGCGGATGTCGCTCGGCGGCAAGCGCGACATCGCTTTCGATCCGCAGGCCGATATCGATCTCGCCGGGCACGTGATCCCCCGGCTCCATCCCAATGGCATGGTGCTCGCCGCCCATGACGCTGCCGGTGAGCGCCTGATGCAGCGCACATATTACTCGACTGGCGGCGGTTTCGTCGCTTCCGAAGCGCAGCTCAAGCGCAAGCCGAAGGATGACCGCATCGGGACCGGCACCAGCGTGCCGCATGATTTCGGCTCTGCGGCCGATCTGCTTGCTGCCTGCGAAGCGAGCGGATTGCAGATTGCCGAGCTGGTGCTTGCAAATGAGGATGCGATGCGCCCGCGCGACAGGACGCTCGCCGGACTCGACCGTATCGGCGAGGCGATGGATGGCTGCATAAGCCGTGGCCTGTCGCAGCGCGGGATATTGCCGGGCGGGCTGAGAGTCGTCCGCCGTGCGCCCGACCTGTGGGAGAAGCTGTCGGTCAACCCGCAGTCGAACGAACGCGAAGAGCTGTTCGACTGGCTCAATTGCTTCGCCATGGCGGTGAATGAGGAAAATGCTGCCGGTGGCCGGGTGGTCACTGCACCGACCAATGGTGCGGCGGGGATTATCCCAGCCGTGATGCGCTTCTATTGCCTCGACGCCGATAACAATGCGTGCCGGGAAAGCCGCCGGACGTTCCTGCTCACCGCCGGGGCGATCGGCCTGCTCTACAAGCAGCGCGCGTCGATCTCGGGCGCAGAGATGGGGTGCCAGGGTGAAGTCGGGGTCGCCTGTTCGATGGCGGCAGGCGGTCTCGCGGCGCTGTGGGGCGGCAGTCCGCAACAGGTCGCCAGCGCGGCCGAAATCGGCATGGAGCACAATCTCGGCCTCACCTGCGACCCGGTTGGCGGGCTGGTGCAGGTGCCATGCATCGAACGCAATGCCATCGGCGCGGTCAAGGCGGTCAATGCCGCGCGCCTTGCGCTGCACCGCACCGGTGCCGAGAGTTGCGTCAGCCTCGACCAGGTGATCGAGACGATGCGCCAGACCGGGCTCGACATGTCGAGCAAATACAAGGAAACCAGCCAGGGCGGGCTGGCGGTCAATGTGATCGAGTGTTGATGCGCCAGGCAGCGTGGACAAATTCCCCGTGGTCACGGCCAGTCGAGAAGTCGCCAGTTCGAGGAGCGAGGACGCAGGACATGCTGGGCATATTCAAGGACGAGGGACGCGGAAATGGCGGCTTCTCGACTGGCCCCGCAGGGGTTCGGCCCAAATCCATGGGGAATTTGCCCACGCTGCCTAACGCCCGAAGGCGCTGCGGAAATGCACTACTCCTTGCCATATCGACTGGTCGAAACCGGGCATCATCGCCTGCCGCGTCTGCTCATCGAACTGGCTCTCATGGCATTGCGCCGCGCGATGGGCAGCCGCGAGGTCGGCCTCGTCATATTCGACCGAAACATCGAGCAATTCGGGTACGGTGACGGCCCAGTTTTTCATCGCCTCGTCAGGCGGGAGGGTGCCCGCGCGGATACCGGGATAGAGCAGGTCAGGCCGCTCGCCTTCCGGCATGGCCTGCACCAGCTGGGTAGTGACCGCACTCACCATCCGGTGATCGGCATGGCCATAGCCGCCGTCCGGTCCCCAGGTGACGACCATGTCGATATCGCTCCCGTCGAAGATGGATGACAGCCCGTAGCCGAAAAGGCGGGCGGGGCTTTCAGGGTGATGCGCTGCAATTCCCAGCGTGCCGTCGCCGAGCTTGAGGAAGCTGGTCTGCGAGACGCCCAGTGCCTCCATCGCGCAGCTTGCTTCCGCTTCGCGGTGGATAGCGAGGGCGGAGCCGCGTTCCATCGACGAAACACCCGGCCCCTGGTCGCCGCTGGTCGCATAGACCACCGCGACATCTTGCCCGGCGCGCACGGCGCGGGCGATGGCCGGAGCGACGAACAATTCATCATCGGGGTGCGCGAAAACGAACAGCACGCGCGGTGTTTGCGGTGGCTTGTCGGCCTGGGCTGTTGCGGCCAGGCACAACGTGGTGAGCGCGAGCGACAGGGGGCGCAGGTTCATCCGCAATCTCCTTGGCAAGATCGTGCCAGACTGCATAGATGCGCCCGCATGACAAGCATGAGGGAGAAATCGGTGTCGATGCTCGACGAACTGCAGGCGGGCTTCGGCTCCTATTCACGCATCCTTGCAGACTGGGCCGGCCTGCAGCCCGATGCGCCTGCATTGCGGGACGAGCATCGTGAGCTGGCATGGGGCGCAATGGTCGAGCGGATCGAGCGGATCGCTGCACGGCTGGTCGAGACAGGGTTGGCGCGTGGACAATCGGTGGCGATCCTCGGCTATTCGTCGATCGAATACGCGCTGGTATTCCTCGCGGCAGTGCGGGCGGGCGGGGTTGCCGCCCCGCTGACCACCAGCGCCAGCCGCGAGCAGCTGGCGGGCATGGCGGCCGATAGCGGCGCGCGGCACCTGTTTATCGATGCGGCGAAGCGCGAAGAGCTGGGCGCGGATTTCCTGCCCGATCTCGACCATATCGAGTTGGAGCAGGTCGAGGCGTGGATGGCGCCCGAAGCTTCGCGGGCACCGGCGTTTGAACCGACCCCGGCCGATCATTTCAACATCATCTATTCGAGCGGCACCACTGGCGTGCCCAAGGGCATCGTCCATTCGCACCAGATGCGCTGGCGGCAATTCGCAGCGACAGCGGCCAGCTATCTCGAGGCGGGCCTGCCGGTGCGCTCGATCGCTTCGACCCCGCTCTATTCCAACACCACCATGGTTGCCTTCCTCGCGCCGCTGCTGGCTGGCGGCACGGTGCGGGTGATGGGCAAATTCGATACGGCCAAATGGCTGGAGCATGCGCAGGCGGACAAATCGACCGTCACCATGCTGGTGCCGGTGCAGTACCAGCGCCTGATGGACGAACCGCGCTTCGATGCGTTCGACCTGTCTGCGCTGAAGCTCAAATATTGCACCTCCGCGCCCTTTTCCGCTGAGCTCAAGGCCGAGGTCCTCCGGCGGATGCCGGGCGCATTGATCGAAATCTATTCGATGACCGAAGGCGGCGTGGTGTGCCTGCTCGCCTGCCACGAATTTCCCGACAAGCTGCACACCGTCGGGCGCCCCGCGCCGGGGAGTGAGCTACGGGTGCTCGACGATGCGGACAACCCTGTTGCCCCCGGAACACCCGGCAATCTCATCGGTCGCAGCCAGACGATGATGGCAGGCTACAAGAACCAGCCCGACAAGACGCGAGAGGGATACTGGACCGATCCCGAAACCGGGGACATCTGGCAGCGGATGGGCGATATCGGGCGGGTCGACGAAGAGGGCTTCGTCGAGCTGGTCGGGCGCGCCAAGGACATGATCATTTCGGGCGGGTTCAACATTTACCCGGTCGACCTCGAAAACGAACTGCTGAAAGAAGCGGGCGTGCTGGAAGCGGCGGTTATCGGCGTGCCGAGCCGCAAGTGGGGCGAGACGCCGATCGGCTTCGTGCGCTGCGAGGGGGATGGCGATACCGGTGCTATCCTCGCTTCCGTCAATGCGAGGCTCGGCAAGACCCAGAGGCTCGCCCGGTTGCACGCAATCGAAGAGATGCCGCGCAGCCATATCGGCAAGCTGCTCAAGACGGACCTGCGCGAGATGGCCGAGAAGCTGGGCCTGCCGGACTGATCATCGAAAAAAGGGGGGACGCGACTGCCCGGACTAGGGGGGGGAGGACTGAATGTCCGGACAGTCGCGTCTCAATTTTCGCCAGGCGGGCCGCAGTGTCGCTACCGGGCTGTTCGCGTGGCCAGGACACCTTCACGATGGAGGGGTTCAGGTGCCTGCTGGTCGGCGACAGGTTGGGAGAGGAGGAAGTCCTGTCGTCCGGCTCTGACGCGGAAATAATATTACGCCTCGCTTTTCACAAATGAGAAAACTCTCACTTCTGTTGAGAAAAACGCAACAGGTGATTCCGCGTCGGTTCGGGTGGGGTTCAGGCGATCGCCGGGCTCAGCACAACACTGCTGAAGGTGACCGCAAGGGCGAGGCTGAACAGCCTGCTGGCAAGGTTACGCATAGTGAATTTCCTTCGATAATTGGGTCTGACAATTTGCAAAGCACCATGTGCTTGCTGGCCAGTTCGCAGCCGATCCACGATCGGTTACACTCGCCCAAAACGGTTGATCTTGCGGGTATCGCGGCCCGAGCGCTGGACAGCTTCCCGCCTGCGCCGTAACGCGCGGCCATGGACGCAGATCATCTCCCCGATTCCATCCTTATCGTCGATTTCGGCAGCCAGGTGACCCAACTGATTGCGCGCCGCGTGCGCGAGGCGGGGGTCTATTCCGAAATCGCCCCGTTCAGCCTTGCCGAAGAGGCGTTTCACCGGATGAAGCCGAAGGGGATTATCCTTTCCGGTTCGCCGGCAAGCGTGCCGGCAGAAGGTAGCCCGCGCGCGCCGCAGGTGCTGTTCGACAGCGGGCTGCCGATCCTTGGTATCTGCTATGGCCAGCAGGTGATGAGTCACCAGTTGGGCGGAGAGGTCCGTCCCGGCCACGAGACAGGGGAAGGTGGCGAGTTCGGTCGCGCCTTCTTGACCGTGACCAAAACCTGCGCGCTGTTCGATGGGCTGTGGGCCGAAGGTGAGCGCCACCAGGTGTGGATGAGCCATGGCGACAAGGTTACACAATTCGCCCCCGGCTTCGAAATCGTCGCCACCAGCGATGGTGCCCCCTTCGCGGTGATCGCCGACGAGGCGCGCAAATATTACGGCACCCAGTTCCACCCGGAGGTCGTCCACACGCCCGATGGCGGAAAGCTGCTGGCGAACTTCGTGCACAAGGTCTGCGGCCTTGCGGGCGACTGGACCATGGCCGCCTATCGCGAGACGAAAGTGCGCGAAATCCGCGAGCAGGTGGGGGACGGAAAGGTCATCTGCGGCTTGTCCGGCGGGGTCGACAGCTCGGTTGCCGCAATCCTTATCCACGAGGCGATCGGCGAGCAGCTGACCTGTGTCTTCGTCGATCACGGCCTGTTGCGGCTCAACGAGCGCGAACAGGTCGAGACCATGTTCCGCGATCACTATAACATCCCGCTGGTGGTGGTCGATGCAGAGGAACGCTTCATGGCGGGCCTTGCGGGCGAAACCGACCCGGAAAAGAAACGCAAGTTCATCGGCAAGACCTTCATCGACGTGTTCGAGGAAGAAGCGAACAAGATCGGCGGGGCGGACTTCCTCGCGCAAGGCACGCTCTATCCCGATGTGATCGAGAGCGTCTCTTTCACCGGCGGGCCTTCGGTCACGATCAAGAGCCACCACAATGTCGGCGGCCTGCCCGAGCGGATGAACATGAAGCTGGTCGAACCGCTGCGCGAACTGTTCAAGGACGAGGTCCGCGCGCTCGGCCGCGAGCTGGGACTGCCCGAAATCTTCGTTGGCCGCCACCCCTTCCCCGGCCCCGGCCTCGCCATCCGCATCCCCGGCGAAGTGACCAAGGAACGCTGCGACATCTTGCGCAAGGCCGATGCGATTTATCTCGACGAGATCCGCAAGGCGGGCCTCTACGACGCAATCTGGCAGGCCTTTGCCGTGCTGCTGCCGGTCAAGACCGTCGGCGTCATGGGCGACGGGCGCACCTATGACAGCGTCTGCGGCCTGCGCGCAGTGACCAGCACTGACGGCATGACGGCAGACGTCTACCCCTTCGACGCCGCCTTCCTGACCGGTTGTGCGACGCGCATCGTCAACGAGGTGCAAGGCATCAACCGGGTGGTGTATGACTACACGTCGAAGCCGCCGGGAACGATTGAGTGGGAGTAGTCGTCTCCTCTGCAACCGCAGCCGACAGAGAGGCAGTTGTTGAGCTTTGGCAGCAGACGGGCCTGACCCGCCCGTGGAACGATCCGGGGAAGGACTTCGATCTTGCGGCTGCGAATGTGACGTCCACCATCCTTATCGCGGTCGACGATGATGATTTGGTCGGCGCGGTTATGGTCGGCTTCGACGGGCACAGAGGCTGGGTCTACTATCTGGCCTGCGCGCCGGATCGACAGGGTGGCGGCATCGGTCGCGCGTTGATGGGTGCCGCAGAAGATTGGTTGAAAACGGTCGGATCGCCCAAAGTCCAATTGATGGTGCGAGGTGACAATGAGGCTGCCCGGGGGTTTTATGATGCTCTTGGCTATGAGTTGCAGGACGTCGTGACGATTGGGCGAAGGCTGGGCTAGGCTATGCCCACCATCATCACCCATGCCATAGTCCCGCTCGCCGTTGCCGGGGTGGTCGGTCCTTCGCGGATTTCGCCCCGGCTGGCGCTTGCCGGAGCGGTGCTGGCGATGCTGCCCGATGCCGATGTGATCGGGTTCAAATTTGGCATCGAATACGCAGACACCTGGGGCCATCGCGGTGCAACGCATGCGGTCGCGTTCGCCTTGCTCGTCGCTGGAGGGGTTTCGCTCGTTTGGAAAGAGGCACGCAGTTTTGCGGCGTTCCTGTTCCTCGCCTTTGCCATGGCAAGCCACGGTTTGCTCGATACGCTGACCGATGGCGGGCTTGGCGCAGCCTTGTGGTGGCCGTTCGACAATTCGCGCATCTTTGCGCCGGTCACCCCAATCCGCGTCTCGCCCATCGGCGCGAATTTCTTTTCCTCGCGCGGGGTGGAAACGCTGCTGTCGGAGATTGTGTGGGTCTGGTTGCCTGCGGCGACGCTAACCGTGCTCGTGCTGGCCTTGCGCAGGCCGCGAAGGGCGCAGCAGCAAGATTGATCCGCATCAATGAAGTCTCATGCGAGCCGTGCAGGGTAGCTTGGTGATATTCCCGGTGGAGATCCTGCCATGTTTCGTATGATGCTCGTCCTTTTGCCCGTCGTTGCGACCACGCTGATGGGGATCGCGGTTATCGCAGTTCTTTCCATGGACATGAACGCGACCTGGAAGCCGATTGCGTTGGCGGCGGCTGGCGGGTTCGTGGTTTCGGTGCCGTTCTCGTGGTTCGTCGGCAAGAAGATCGTCGCTGCGACCGGCTGGGGCTAGGCACGGCGCTTCAGGCCGCCGCGCGCATTTCCTCGCCGATACGGTCGACCTCTGTGCGTATTTCGGCAGCCGCATCGGCATCGAGCCGGTCTTCGAACAGGCTGAGCTGTTGCAACAGCGTCTTGCGTACACCGCCCTGCGGCTGGCCAAGCTCGGTATAGTGCTCCAATCCATAGCGCATGATGATCGTGGCGTTGACCGCCAGATCATGCAGTCGGCTTGCAGGCCAGTCGAGCAGCCGCGCCTCGACCAGTGAGCGCAGATGCGCCTCGATCCGATCGGTCGTCTGTACCAGCCAGCTTGCGACATTGCTGGCGATGGGTTCGACATGCTCGCCATAATGCTGCTGGTCGCGATAGAGGAAGCGATAGTCGCGCAGTTCCTGCATCAGCGCACCCAGCATGACGCAATAGGAACCCAGCGGATCATCGGGTGAGGGGCGCAAGGCCAGGCGCGCCTTCACGCGCTCGGCAAATTCCTCGGCAATCGCGCCAAGCAGGTCGCGCTTGGTCTTGAAGTGATACCACAGATTGCCCTCGGCAATGCCGCAGGCTTCGGCCAGGCTTGCGGTGGTCACCGCGCCATAACCATCACGGTTGAAGACCTGCCGTGCGGTCAGGACTATCCGGTCGCGCGTCTTCATCAATAATGCGACAGTTCGACCTGAAGGTGCTTGTAGCCATGGACGAAGCAGGCAGGCACACGTTCGGGTTCACCCAGCACATTCACCCTCAGGCGGCGTGCAGCCATTTCCTCCAGCAAGGTGTGGAGCTGCAACTCCGCCACCCGTGCGCCGACGCAGCGGTGAATACCATAGCCAAAGCTGAGGTGGCGGCGCGCATTGTGCCGATCGACCCGGATCGCTTCGCCATCGTCGAAGATATCCTCGTCCCGGTTGGCCGAAAGATACCACAGCACGACCTTGTCACCCTTCTTCATCATCGGCCCGAACATGTCGGTGTCTTCTTCCACCGTGCGCCGCATATGCGCGAGCGGGGTCTGCCAGCGGATCAGTTCCTGCACCGCATTGGGGATGAGCGATGGGTCGGCCTCCAGCTTGGCGCGTTCTTCGGGAAAGCGGCTCAGCCCATAGGCATAGGCGGACATCGAATTGCGCGTCGTGTCGTTGCCGCCCACGATCAGCAGGATCAGGTTGCCGATGAACTCCTCCGGGCTCATCGAACTCATCGCTTCGGATTGGAGCATGACCGAAATCAGGTCCTTGCCAGGATTGGTCATGCGTTCCTGCCACAGGCCCGCAAATGCGGCGCCCATTTCCTGCAGCTTGGCGTTGCGCTCGACAATGCCTTCCGGATCACGGATCATTTCGACATCGCCGCCATAGTCCGACCATTCGGTCAGCTTGTGGCGGTCTTCCCACGGGAAATCGAACAGCTTGGCGAGCATTCCGGTCGTGAGCTCGATCGAGACCTTCTCGACCCAGTCGAACGCTTCACCGACCGGCAGCGTATCAAGCAGTTCGCCGGTTCGCTGGCGGCATTCCTCTTTCATCGCGGCGACCTCGGACGGGCCAAAGCTAGGCGCAACCGTGCGGCGCTGCGCTGTGTGGTGCGGCGGATCCATCGCGATGAACATCGGCTGGCGGATCTCGTTCGGCATCAGCCTGTCGGGATCGAAGGCGATGCTGATGCCGCCATATTGCCAGCTCGATGAGAACAGCTTGGGCAGGGCTTCTATGTGCTGGATCGGCTTGTAGGTCGAAACCGACCAATAGGGTCCGAAATGCGAATCGGGCACAAACTGGATCGGCGCGTGCCTGCGCAACTGGCGGAAGGGTTCCTGCCAGGTGTCTTCGACGTAAAGTTCCTTCCGCGAGACATCGATCGGGCCGATTTCTGCCGGTTTGACCGTCAGGTCTGCTGCCGTAGCCATTGTTGCTCTCCTCCCTAGGATTTAGGCCTCTCCAGGAATTAGGGTAAATACCCTAATCGATGGTTCGCGGCAAGACGGGGCTTGTCGGCGCCTGCGATGCCTCCCTATCGCCTGCTTCATGCAGCTTGAGCTTGGTTCCGACCCCCGAACCGCCGTGCTTCGGCGGATGCAGGAGGCACTGATCGACCGGTTCGGGCGGATCGTGCGTCCGCCGGACAAGCGCCGCTTGCCCGAATGGGTGCTGGTCCATGGGGTGATCGGGGCGCAGACCAAAACGGCTGCATCGAACGCTTCGACCGATGGTTTGCTGGCGGAATATGGTTCCTGGGAAGCGGTTGCTTCGGCTCCGGTGGATCAAATCGAGGCACGCCTGCAAAGGCAGAGCTTTCCGCGGGTTGCAGCGCAAAGGCTGGTGGATTGCCTGCAATCCATCATCGCCGAACGCGGTGCGGTCGATTTGCGGCATCTTGCCGAATACGGCACCGCCGATGCCATGGCGTGGCTCGAACGGCTGCCCGGTGTCGCGCGCAAGAACAGTGCAGGCGTGATGAATGCCTCAACCCTCGACCGCAAGGCGATGGTGATCGACGGGCATCACCGGCGGATCATGCAGCGCATGGGACTGGTGTCGCCAAAGGCGGACACTGCACGCACCTATGACGCGTTGATGCCGGTCCTCCCCATCGAATGGTCGGCGGCCGATATGGATGAGCATCACCTGTTGCTCAAGAAGCTGGGCCAGACACATTGTCGCCCGCTTGCGCCGCAGTGCGAGGGCTGCCCGGTGCGCAGGGATTGCGCTATGGCGCAGGCATGAACATCGCGCCTCCCACGCCCGATGACCTCGCGCGGCTGGCCCCTGCGTTCACGGCCTATCCGATGCACAGCGAGATCACCATCGCCGGAAAAATCGCGCGCTTTCCGCATGCGGTCACCGCCAATGCAATGTTGCCGGCAGACTGGCTGGCAAGCAAACATGCCGCAGACTCCATCCATGAACCTGCGCTGGTGGCATGGCTATTCGCTCTGGGTGCTGCACTGGCTGGTCGCAGGGTACGCTTTTTCGATATTGGGGCCGCCTTTGGCTATTTCTCTGCGCTGGCATCTTGTGCGTTCGAAGAGGTCGAGATTACCGCGGTCGAGCCCAATCCGGCATTGGCAGCTTATGTCGAAATGGTGCTTCGAGCCAACGCCGTCGCCGATGCCAAGGTTGAGAATGTTCTGGTGTCCGATAGCAGCGGCGCTTTGGATCTGGCGGCCCGCAATTTCCATTATCTCCCGCATGGCGAGGCAGGCGGAGAAGCCTATCGGTTGTGCCGGGTCGAAACGCGTGCGCTCTCCGACCTGTTGGGCGCGCCGGGCAATGCGACAGACATACTGAAGATCGACACCGAAGGCTGGCAGGCGCAGTTCCTGCCCCAGGCCAGCCAATTGCTGATCCGGCGCAAGGCGATAGTGCTGCTCGAATGCGATGAGCTGCCAAAGCTGGCCCCATTTGGTAGAACCAACGCACAGATCGTCTCACCTTTTCTCGAGTCCGGCTACCGATTGATGTGGTGCGACCATCGCGACCCTGCCTTCGAAGTGGCCGGCCTGGCGGCATTTCCCGAAGCCAACGAGCGCAATTCGCTCGCCGTATTGTTGCCTCCGGACTGACTGCAACCCTTGCATCGCCGCCCGTTCTCGTCGATCCGGCATATGATGCGCTGTTCCTATCCGATGGAGAGACAATGAGCTGGGAAGACCAATTTGCCGAAGATGCCGATCGGCGCGAGGGAGAGGCAAAGGGCAAGTCGCGCTCTGTTACCGTCGGCTGGACGGTCCGCTTCCCGCAGGGCGGTGATGCGATCTGGGCACCGCCCAAACCGTTTTCGCGCAACGACCCCAAGCCCGGTTCGGCCAAGTCGGTGCAGGTCTGTCCTGCGGCGATCGATTTCGACCGGCGGCATTTCGTCGTACCATGCCCGATCGACATCACGCTGTCCTTCGCCCGCCAGCCCAATGGCCAGTTGCAGATGGTCGATGCCGATGGAGAGAAGTCGGGAATGCGTCCCCAGGGCCGGGCGAATATGATGATGCTTCACCCGCAAAGCGAGTGGCGTCATCCCGAACGCCCGATTATCCAGATCGTTGCGCCTTATGTCTTCGTCGCGGATGAGCCGTGCTACATCGTCCAGACCCCGCCCTATCTCGACTGGTTTCCCGAACAGCGCCCGGGCTTGCAGATGGGGGGGCGTTTCCCGGTCCATATCTGGCCACGCCCGCTGAGCTGGGGTTTCGAGTGGCACGATATATCCAAGCCGCTCAAGCTACGGCGCGGTGAGCCGTGGTTCTATGTCCGGTTCGAGACCGAGAACCCCGGTGCGCATGTGCGGCTGGTGGAACAGGAGATGACCAGCGATCTGGAGAAGTATCTCGATTCGATCGTCGATGTCTCGAACTACGTCAACAAGACCTACTCGCTGTTTGGCGAAGCCCGGCGAATTCGCCCCGACAAGCTTCTGAAGCCCAAGGGCTGATATCACGGCGATGGACAGCGGCTCGCCCGATGTGTTCGACCCGGCAGACCGGCTGACCTGCCTGCGCGCTGGCGATGCGGCGGGGCCGGTCATGCCGCCGGTGGTGCAGGCGAGCCTGTTCCGGTTCGATAGCCTGGAGGCACTGTTCGCTGCGCAGGCGCGTGAGCACGAGGTGAGCGTCTATTCGCGCGGCACGAATCCCACTGTGCGCGAACTCGAGCAGGTCATCGCGCGGCTCGAACGGGCGGAAGCGGCGAAGTGTTTCGGCAGCGGTATGGGCGCGATTGCGGCGACACTGTTTGCCTTGCTCGAAGCGGGCGATCATGTGCTGTTTTGCGGCGATATCTATGGCCCGACAATCGAACTGGCTGAACGGCTGGCGGGTTTCGGCGTCGGCCATTCGCGCTGTTTCGCAACCGATATCGACAGCATCGAGCAAGCGATCACACCCACGACGCGGCTGATCTATTGCGAGAGTCCCGGGTCGATGCGATTCGAACTGTTGCCCTTGCACGAAATCGCCGCGTTCGCTCGCGCACGCGGCATATTCGCTGTCATCGACAACACCGTGGCCACTCCGCTTCTGCAGAAGCCGCTCGAGCTCGGCTTCGATCTGTCGCTCCACTCCTGCACCAAATATATCGGCGGTCATTCGGACACGCTGGGGGGTACGGTGGCTGGGTCAAACGAGCTGGTCGAGCGGATATTCCGGCGCGGCTACATGCTGCTCGGCGCGGCCATGGCACCGCATGATGCCTGGCTCCACCTGCGCGGGCTGATGACGCTGCCGCAGAGGTTGGCGCAGCAGCAGGCCGATGCAATGGAGATCGCCCAGCATCTGGCAAGCCACCCGAAGGTTCGCCGCGTATTCCATCCGGCGCTTGCAGATGGTGTGCAGGCGAAACTGTTTGCCCGCCAGATGCGCGGTCATTCCGGCTTGTTCTCGGTCGAATTCGACCTGCCCGACCATGCATCGACCATCGCGGTCGCGAACCGGCTGCAACTGTTCGGCAAGGCGATCAGCTGGGGCGGCGTGGAAAGCCTCGTCACCAGCCCGTGGCGCCGTGATCCGGGTGATGCAGAGGAATTGCGGATGCCTCGCACCATGCTGCGCTTTTCGATTGGGCTTGAGGGGCGCGATGCGCTGATTGCCGATCTCGGGCAGGCCATGGCATGAACGACGACGAAAGCGCCCCTCTGCCGCTGACGCTTGCCCTGTTGCCGATCGTAGTGCTTGCGGGCGGGATTGTTGCGGGCGCGGCGGTGTTCGGTTTCGGCGGCGACCCGCTGCTGCTCGCGCTGCTTGCTGCGGGAATTGTCGCGACGGTGATCGCGCGCTGGCGCGGGCATGGCTGGGGCGAGATCCAGCGCGATACCGGGGCGCTGATTGCCGAGGCATTGCCCGCCCTGCTCGTCCTCCTCTCGATTGGCGCACTGCTCGGCAGCTGGATGTTTTCGGGAACCATACCGCTTCTCGTGGTGCTGGGGATCGACATTATCAGCCCGCAATGGATGGCACTGACAGCTTTCCTCGCAACCGCGCTGATGTCGGTGGTGACGGGCACGTCGTGGGGGTCTGCCGGCACCATCGGCGTCGCGCTGATGGGCGCTGGCGAAGCAATGGGGCTGCCGCTGGCCCCGGTTGCCGGAGCGGTGGTTTCGGGAGCCTATTTCGGCGACAAGCTCTCGCCCCTGTCCGACATGACCAATATCGCCGCGATCGGTGCCGGGGCAGAGCTCTACGCCCATGTCCGCCACATGCTCGCGACCAGCATACCGCCTGCGCTGCTTGCACTCGCAGCCTATGCATTGCTGGCGCCCGGCGGGGCGATCGGGGTCAGTCCGGCGGGTGAAATACGCGCCGAACTTGCATCGCTGTTCGTGCTCAGCCCGTGGGCTGCACTGCCCTTGCTCGTTGCCATAATCGGCATTGCACTGCGCTGGCCGCCAGCCCCGGTTATTGTCGGCTCGGCGCTGGTTGCGATCTTCATCGGCATCGCCTTGCAGGGCTTCCCGGCGGCAGCGGGGATAGGTGCTTTCGTTGGCGGCTTCGATCTGGCGCTTGCCGCCCCGGGCGTTGCCGCAAGCGAACAGGTCACAAGCCTCGTCGAGCGTGGCGGGCTTATGTCGATGGCGCCCACCCTGGTCTATGTGGTGGCTGCCTTCCTGCTGGCAGCAGCCATGCGGGTGTCGGGTGCGCTCGACCGGCTGCTCGAGGTGATGTTGTCCGCCGTGCGCGGGGCGTTCGGGCTGGTCGCGGCGACGATGGCGGCGGGCGCGACCATGGTCGGGATCACCAGCCACGGCGGGGTGACCGCACTGGTTGTCGGCGGGCTGTTTCGCCAAAGCTATGCAGAGCGCGGTCTCGCGCCGGAAAACCTCAGTCGGGCGATCGAGGATTCGGCAACAGTGACAGAGCCGCTGATGCCGTGGACCGTTTCTGCCCTGTTCATGGCGAGCACGCTTGGCGTCGCCACGCTGGCCTACCTGCCATGGGCGGTGTTCTGCTGGCTGGGGCCGGTTTTCGGCCTGTTGATGACCCTGCGGTTTCGGCTGACGGGCAAGGGCTTGCGCCTCGCCCGGGGCGAATGATCGGAGCCAAACTTGCGCTGCGCCTGTCTTCGGGACAGACCGGAAGCCACATGATTCGGCAAATGTGCCAGGGGAGAGAAGCACTATGAAAACCGCCATCACCGAAATGTTCGGCATCCGGCATCCGATTATCCAGGGCGGCATGCATTATGTCGGCTTTGCCGAGATGGCGGCGGCGGTTTCCAATGCGGGCGGGCTGGGCATCATCACCGCGCTGACGCAGGGCACGCCCGAGAAGCTGGCCAATGAAATCGCCCGCTGCAAGGACATGACCGACAAGCCGTTCGGGGTGAACCTGACCTTCCTGCCCACGGTCAACGCGCCCGATTATCCCGGGCTGGTGCGGACGATCATCGAGGGCGGGGTGAAAGTTGTCGAAACCGCTGGCAACAACCCCGTGCAGGTGCTGCCCTATTTCAAGGATGCCGGGGTCAGGGTGATCCACAAATGCACCAGCGTGCGCCATTCGCTCAAGGCGCAGGAAATCGGCTGCGATGCGGTTTCGGTCGATGGTTTCGAATGTGGCGGTCATCCGGGCGAGGACGATATCCCGAACTTCATCCTCCTGCCGCGCGCGGCGGATGAGCTGGAAATCCCCTTCGTGTCCTCCGGCGGCATGGCCGATGGGCGCAGCCTCGTGGCGTCGCTCGCCATGGGTGCGCAGGGCATGAATATGGGCACCCGCTTTATCGCGACCAAGGAAGCACCGGTGCATGAAAACGTGAAAGCGGCGATCGTCGCGGCGAGCGAACTCGACACGCGCCTCGTCATGCGCCCGCTACGCAATACCGAACGGGTGATGACCAATGCTGCGGTTGAGGAACTGCTGCGGATCGAAAAGGAAAAGGGTGCCGACCTCAAGTTCGAGGATATCATCGAACAGGTCGCCGGGGTCTATCCGCGGATCATGATGGAAGGCGAGATGGAAGCAGGTGCATGGTCGTGCGGCATGGTTGCCGGGCTGATCAACGACATCCCGACCTGCCAGGCACTGATCGACCGGATCATGGACGAGGCGGAGGATACTCTCGCGCGGATGAACGGGATGGCGAACGCCTGATCGGCGCGGATTTGGCGCGACTCGCGCAGCTGGCGTATCTTCCCAAGTCGATGAGGGCATAACGGCAGGGGGGGTCTGCCATGGCCGATGAATTCGAACCCGGCGATATTGTTTATGCCGGCTATCCGACTGCGCATGTCCACACCATCGGACGCAATTCGCGAACGAAGAAGCTGACGCTCACGCGCGCCAAGCACCTGCTGTGGGGCGATTGGGTTTCGGTTACCGAATATGACTTCGTGGCCGAGGGCGATGGCGCACACCTCAAGCCGCCGCTCGATCCTGCGGAGCATGGGGAAGTTGGTGCGCTTGTTGCCGGGATGGTCCCGGTGCGGGTGCGCGGTGTCTCCGGCTACATGTATCCCGAGGACCTGCAGCCAGAACGCCTGCTCGAAGTGGTGTTCGTCGATGTCGGGCAGGGCGACGGGGCCTTGCTGGTTACCCCGGATGACAAGAAATATGTCATCGATGCGGGCGAGGGCGAGAACATGTATCGCTACCTCAGGTGGCGGTTCCGCAACTTCGAGCACGCGCATACCGATTTCGACGGGCTGATCATCACCCACCCCGACATGGATCACTATGAGGGTTTCCGCCGCCTGTTCGAAGATGGCGCGGTGCAGGCGAGCCATATCTGGCACAACGGGCTGGTCGAACAGTTCGGCGTATCGTCGGATGGCGACCAGCTGACTTCGAAGGACCTGCTGCTGGGCAAGCGCAAGACCAGCGCCGGGCAAAGCTATGTGGTCGATCTTGTTACCGACGATGCGAAGCTTGGCGCATTGCTTGCCGACCGCAATCGCTGGATCAAGAAGAGCACCGGCAATGCGAAGAAATACCCCGGCCTGCTCGACACTGCCCGTGCGAGCGTGGACGAGAATGGCAATCGCCGCTTCCCCGATATCGCCATGCTCTCTACCGCGCATGGGGAAATCTCCGGCGGGCGCAGTTACCTGCCCGGTTTCGCGCCTGGCAATGCCACAGAATGCGTGATCGAGGTGGTCGGCCCGGTGGTGGAACCGGCTGCGGACGGCACACCGCGCCTCAGGACTTTCGCCGGTGAGCCGGCCGCCCGGACCGACAAGATGGATTCGGGCAAGACCAAGAATGGCCATTCAGTGTTGCTGCGGCTGGTCTATCGCGATGTCAGCCTGCTGTTCGGCGGCGATCTCAACAGCCCGGCGGAATGTTTCCTGATGACGCTGGCTGCGGGGGGCGGGTTCGTCGAACCGGCGACAGCCGACGATGCAACGCGTGCTGCCGTGCGGCAAGCGGTCGGGGATCGGTTCGGGGCGGATGTGGTCAAGGCCTGCCACCACGGCAGCGCCGATTTCACCGACCTGTTCCTGTCAGGCATCAGCCCTGCGGCAACGGTGATTTCGAGCGGTGACGAGGAAACCCACGCCCATCCACGCTGCGATACGCTGGGCGCGATCGGGCTGCACGGCAGGGGAGAGCGCCCGCTGATCTTCTCGACCGAACTTTCGCGCAGCACGCTCGAATTCACCCGCCGCGAGGATACGCCGTGGTATCAGGCGGCCAAGCTGCGCGGCAAGCTGTCCGGCGTTACCGCCCCGGCCGAACGCACGGCGCTGGAAACCGAAATCGCCCGGCTGGAGGAGGATGAGAAAAAGACCAATGTCACGGTCTATGGCTCGATCAACCTGCGCTCCGACGGGCGCAAGATCGTGCTGGCCTATATGCTCGAAAAGCCGAGCAATTCGCGCCGCTGGGATGTCTATCCGCTGGAAAAGGACATGGTAAGCGGCAGGCTCACCTATCTCGAGAAATCGCTTGCCGAAAAGGCGGAGGCGAAACGTCGCAAGGCAGCCGCCGATAACGGCGGCTGATCGGCCAGCGCGGTCAGCTCTTCACCTTGCGATAGGGTACGAAATCACCGAGGAAGATATTGCCGGTATACATGCCGATCGAGCTATCTTGGGTCGTAACGATGTCGGTGCGGCACAGTCGGCTCGAGCTGCGGCGGGTCACCAGCGTATCGCGATCATCGATGTCATCGGCATTGCGCGGGATGTTGACGTAAAGCGTCTTGCCACTCTTGTAGACCAGCGCGGTGCCATCGATGATCGTCAGGTCGACACCGGGCCGCATATAGATGCAACTCTGCGGTTCGCCCGCAACGCGCCCTTCGAGCATTTTTGCCAGCTTTGCCTCGCCTTCCGAGGCCTGTTCACCTGCATCGTCATCAGCGTGGAGCGACGGGGCAGACAGCATGGCGGCGGCCGCAACGGCAAATGTAATGGGTGCGAATTTCATGGCTCAACCCTCCTTGGCGGGTTTGGTGTAGGGGACGAATTCACCGAGGAACAACACCGGCCCGCCGATCCGGCTGAACCTGTCGTGCATTTCGACCCGGTCGAGCGCGCACAGGCTGGACGAGAATTGGTGAAACACCGGAATGTCCCAGTCGTTTAGGAAACGCGCGCCTTTGGGGCGGTTGACATACAGCGTCTTGCCATCGCGGAAGACCAGTGCGGTGTTGTCGACCACGGTCAGCCGGTCACGCTGGCCGTGGCGCAGGCAACGCACCGGTTCCCCGGCTTCGCGCCCCTCGAGCAGTTCGGCCAACTCAATTTCACCAGCGGTCGGCTGGTCGGCTGCAGCCTCGGCGTTTTCATCGGCAACGGCAGGCGCGGCAAGCAATGCTGCAGCGAGTGTGAAGGGGAGTGCATGTTTCATGGCGATACTCCTGTTCCAACCCTTATAGCACAATTGCCTGAATTGGGCCTGACTCATTCAAAATGGACCGCCAAAAGAAAATTTCCAGGCGCAGATCATGGCCCAGTGGAACGCGACTGCAGGCCAGATCGATCCGGAGAACTCTCGCACGATGCCGAGGGCGAGCGCCGCGACGGTCACAGTGACAAGGAAAGCTGGACTCACGAAAACGACCGACCATGGCGGTCCCAACCCGGTCCAATATTGGAGGGGATGCCACAACACGAAGAGGGCCGCAGCAAGCAGCATCTTTGGGAAACGGACGCTATCTTCGTATGCTTCGTATGCCGGGTGCAGGACACCCCTGAAAAGCACTTCTTCAAGCAGTGCGGGCGCGACGAAAAGAACGAGTGCCATCCGCGCCATTGCCAGATTGGCAGGCTCGGGTTGCCATTCGACAAGTCCGGACAATTGTGCGGACACTGCAACCGCAGTTGCACCAACGGCCACAGCGAAGGCTGTTTTCTTCCAGCGATCCCTGGGAGGGAGTTGCAACGCGCAGCGCAAACGCACCCAGATCATCAGCGCACCCCTCAGGCCGTGCCGCCGACAGTCAACCCTCCAACCAGCAGTGTCGGCTGCCCAACACCGGCGGGAACGCTCTGGCCGCCCTTGCCGCACATGCCGATGCCCTCGTCGAGTGCCATGTCGTTGCCGATGCCTTCGACCTTGGTCAGCACGCTTGGCCCGTCGCCGATCAGTGTAGCCCCCTTGATCGGGGCGCCGATCCTGCCGTTCTCGACCAGATAGGCTTCGGTGCAGGAGAAGGTGAAGCGGCCGGAGACGATATCGACCTGCCCGCCACCGAAACTCTTGGCGAAGATGCCGCGTTTCATCCGCGAAAGCAGTTCCGCCGGGTCGTCCTCGCCACCGCGCATGAAGGTGTTGGTCATGCGCGGCATGGGCGCGTGCTGGTAGCTTTGGCGGCGGCCATTGCCGGTCGGCTCGACCCCCATCAGGCGGGCGTTCAGCCTGTCCTGCATGTATCCTTTCAGGATACCGTCCTCGATCAGCACCGTCTCGGAAGTCGGCGTGCCTTCGTCATCCACGCTTAGCGATCCGCGCCGGTCGGCGATGCTGCCATCGTCTACCACTGTCACACCCGGCGCCGCGACCCGTTCTCCGATGCGGCCCGAGAAGGCGCTGGTGCCCTTGCGGTTGAAATCGCCCTCCAGCCCGTGGCCGACCGCCTCGTGCAGGATGATGCCCGGCCAGCCCGGCGCGAGCAGGACGGGCATCTCGCCCGCCGGGGCATCGACGCTTTCAAGGTTGGTCAGTGCCTGCGCCACTGCCTCATCCACCGCGCGCCGCCATGCCGTCTCGTCGAACAGCCGGTCATAAAGGTACCGCCCGCCGAAGCCGAAGCCGCCGGTTTCGCGCCGCCCGTTGGCCTCGGCGACAATCGAGACATTGAGCCGCACCAGTGGGCGGATATCGGTCGCGGTAAAGCCATCCGGTCGCACCACTTCGACCACGCTCCAGCTGCCGGAGAAGCCTGCGGTGACCTGCGACACGCGCGGGTCTTTTGCCCGCGCGACCGCGTCGATCCGCTGCAGCAGCGCGACTTTCTCCTCAAAGGATACAAGGTCGAGCGGGCTGGCGTCGGTGTAGAGGTGGCGGTTGCTCCTGCGCGGTGGAGCGGCTTTTTCGCCCTTGGCCGGATCGAGCAATTGCAGTGTCTCGCCCGCGCGGCGTATCGCCTTCTCGCTGATCTCGTTCGCATGGGCGAAGCCGGTCATCTCGCCTGAAACGCCGCGCAGGCCAAAGCCCGCATCGCGCGAGTAGTCGGCCGATTTCAGCCGCCCGTCATCGTAGACGAAGCTCTCGCTGGCCGCATGCTGGAGGTAAAGCTCGCCATCGTCGCAGCGGGTCAGGATATCGGCGGTGATGCGCCGGGCATCGTCCGGTGACAGGCTGTCACCGTAAAGCAGCGCGCGGGGATCGGTTGCAGTCATGCTGCCCAGTATAGGGGCCGCGCGTCTTAAAACCTAGCGATGACCCGGATCGCCGCCTTCGGAGATATCGGGCAGGCCGGCCTGGTCGACGCCATCCGCCGGACCGCCTTCGAGCACGAAACGCCGATCGCAGTACCCGCAATCGACATAGCCGTGTTCGTCGATCTCGAGATAGATCTTCGGATGGCCGAGTGCAGCGGGGCGATAATTTGCGCCACCACGGATTGCGCTGGCCCCGTCGCAGCTGACGCGGCGGGTGGTGACCTTGATCGTTTCGGGCGGTGCGATGCTCATGGCCTTGCCGATAGTGCGATCTGCGCGGATTCGCAACGTCATGTGAAACAGCTGCGGCACCAACGCTCTTTGCAGCGCGGCCCGAAGGGCTTAGGGCGCTCTCCATGACCAACCCGCCCGCCATCCGCATCGATAATGTCGTCAAACGCTATGCCGGAGTGAAGGGCGAGGAAGGCAAGCTGGCGCTGAAAGGTGTCAGTTTCGATGTCCCGCAAGGCGGTATCTTCGGCCTGCTCGGCCCGAATGGTGCGGGCAAGTCGACATTGATCAACATCCTCTCGGGCCTCGTCACCAAGACTTCGGGTAGCGCGGAGATCTGGGGTTTCGATATCGATGAGCAACGCCGCAATGCCAAACGCTCGATCGGGATTGTGCCGCAGGAAATCGTCTTCGATCCGTTCTTCACGCCATATGAAGTGCTGGAGAACCAGGGCGGGTTCTATGGCATCCCCAAGGCTGACCGGCGGAGCGAGGAATTGCTGGCTGCGGTGCATCTGAGCGACAAGCGCGATGCCTATGCCCGCACGCTGTCGGGCGGGATGAAGCGCCGCCTGCTGATTGCCAAGGCCATGGTCCACTCGCCGCCGATCCTCGTGCTCGACGAGCCGACCGCCGGGGTCGATGTGGAACTGCGCACGCAATTGTGGGAGCTGGTGCGCAAGCTCAATGCCGATGGCGTGACGGTGGTGCTGACCACCCACTATCTCGAAGAAGCCGAGGAATTGTGCGACGAGATCGCCATCATCAATCATGGCGAACTGATCGCGCACAAGCCGACACGCGAACTCGTCGGCATGGCGCGCGAAAAGATCGTTCGCGTATCGGTCGACAAGGATTTCGCCGGGCCTGTGGTGGAAGAAGGTTTCGCCAAGGCCGAAGTGGTCGAACCGCGCACGCTGGAGATAACCTACAACCGCGACACGATGAGCGCCGGGCAAGTGCTGGCGAAGGTGCAGGAGCATGGCTACGGCATCGAAGACGTGACCACGCGCGAGCCGGATCTGGAGGATGTCTTCGTCCAGCTGACGGGTGCTGGGTAGCCTGTGCAGGTTTCCTGCCTGATCCAGCCGTTCGCCCTGAGCTTGTCGAAGGGCTGTCTTTTCCTATAGCGTTGGGCGCGAAGAAAGGCGGGGCTTCGACAGGCCCGGCCCGAACGGGAACACACATTGACCACGCAATCTCACGATGTCCTGATTATCGGCTCCGGCGCTGCCGGGCTCACCGCCGCGCTGGCGCTCGCCGAAACCAAGAAGGTTCTTGTCCTCGCCAAAGGCTCGCTCACCGGCGGGTCGACGGCATGGGCCCAAGGCGGGATCGCTGCGGTGCTCGACGCTGGCGACACGTTCGAAAACCATATCCGCGACACCATGATCGCCGGGGCCGGGCTCAACCGGCGCGAGACGGTGGAATTCGTGATCGAGAACGCCCCGGCCTCGATCGAACGGCTGATCGAGCTGGGTGTGCCCTTCAACCGCGAAAGCGGCGACCTGCACCTCACGCGCGAGGGCGGGCACAGCCATCGCCGGATTGTCCATGTCAATGATGCGACCGGCTGGGCGGTGCAGGAGGCATTGCTCAACGCCGCGCAGGCCAATCCCAACATCACCCTGCTTCCGGGGCGCAGCTGCGTTGACCTCATCACCGGGCGGCATGGCGAGAAGTTTTCTGGCGAGGGGCGCGTGTGGGGCGCCTATGCGCTCAACGAGGAAACCGGAGAGGTTGAAACGCACACCGCCAAGGCCACAATCATGGCGGCGGGCGGCGCGGGCCGCGTATACCTCTTCTCCACCGCGCCGCGCGGTGCAACAGGTGACGGCATAGCCATGGCATGGCGCGCGGGTTGCCGGGTCTCCAATATGGAGATGATGCAGTTCCACCCCACCTGCCTGTACAATCTTGAGGTCAAGAACTTCCTCATCACCGAGGCAGTGCGCGGCGAGGGCGGGCATTTGCTGCACCCGGAAACCGGCCATCGCTATATGGTCGATTACGACAAGGAACGGATGGAACTGGCCCCGCGCGATATTGTGGCGCGTGCCAATGACGATCAGATCAAGCGTTACGGGCTCGACTACGTCCACCTCGATATCAGCCACCAGCCGCCCGAATTCGTGAAGGAACATTTCCCGACGATCCATGAGAAGCTGATGGGTCTCGGCATCGATATGACGAAGCAGCCGATCCCGGTCGTACCCGCTCAGCACTATACCTGCGGCGGGATCCTGATCGGGCTCGACGCCCGCACCGATCTTCCCGGCCTGTGGGCGGCGGGCGAATGCACCGAAAGCGGTCTGCATGGCGCGAACCGCCTTGCCTCCAATTCGCTGCTCGAATGTTTCGTCTTCGGTGAAGCGGCGGCGAAGGACATCCTTGAAAACTGGGATGACCTGTCAGACCCGCCAGCGATCAAGGACTGGGATGAAAGCCGCGTGACGGATTCCGATGAGGAAGTCGTCATCAAGCAGAACTGGACCGAGATCCGCCGCTTCATGTGGAACTATGTCGGTATCGTGCGGACCACCAAGCGCCTCGAACGCGCGGCGCACCGGATCAAGCTGCTACGCGAGGAGGTCGACGATTATTACGGTCATTTCCGCGTCACGACCGACCTGATCGAACTGCGCAACCTGCTGCAATCTGCCGAACTGATCGTCAAAAGCGCGCTCGCCCGGCATGAGAGCCGGGGGCTGCACTACACGCTGGATTATCCGGAGACGGACAGCGAGGCACGCGACACGGTGCTGGTGCCGTGAGGGTTCGGGCTGCCCTCGCGCTGTCAATCGCCGCGATTGCAGGCCCCGCCAACGCGACACCGCCAACGGTGATCTCGATGGAAGACCAGCCCTTTGGCCTGAGCGATACTGAGTTCTTTGCGCTGCGCACCACGACCGACAATCTCGGTTCGCATTTCGAAAGCCGGCACGAGACTTTCCTGGTCGCGACCAATCTCGAAACGCGCGAGCAGGTGATGTGGCATGTCGATTCGGTGCAGATCACCACGATTTTCGGGGATCGGGGCGACGATGACCGACGCGCGATGATGCGCGAAGACGGGATGGAATTTGCCGACCCGCTTGCAGTGCTGCGCGAACGTGGCGGGGTTCCGTGGCGTGCGGTGTCGAATGGGGAACACTGGAGCGGCGCGCCAAGCGTGCTCGAGACGATGGGGACGGTTTCGCTCAGCTATGGCAAAGGGCCGTTCTTCCTGTTGCCAAAAGAGGCGGCGGTCGGCTTCACCCTGAACGCAAGCAATCTGATGGCCGTTTCGGTGCCCGACTACTCGCGCCTCGAATCGATCAGCACGCGCGAGCAGTTCACCCTCCGGCGTTTCGTTTCGGCCGGGTGCAAATATACCCCCGCCGATTTCGCCCGCAGCCCGCTCGGTTTCGAGCCGGTCCAGCTGGTCGAGGTCACCTGTAGCGATGAGGAGGAACTGGACGGGAACACATTGCTGGTTCCCGTCCTCCCTCAGGTTCAGGCCGAATAGCTCCGGCCCTCAGCCGCGCATATTGGCGCGTGCAATCTGCAGCTCGACCCGCTTCAGCTCGCGCAGCACGCGGTTGGCTTGCAGGCTCGGCCACAGCGTCAGCTTGAGCATTGCGGCGAGGATCAGCAGCACCCCGGCAGGCAATCCCCAACGCAGCGCCTCCAGCGTGTCGCTCGCGTTGAAGAATTGCACGGCGGCATAGACCGAGGCGATGAACATCACCGTCTGCCAGAACATGATCAGCCAGCTGACCCAGCCCAGCCTGCCGTCGAACAGGCCGAAGATCTGCCGGAAATAACCCGGCTCCTCGCCGATCTGGCGCAACAGTTCGCGTTCCTCGGCGTCGAGTGCCTCGTCGATCATGGCATCGATAGGGTCGGTCATGGATTTTCTCCTTCCAATATGGCGCGCAGCCTTGTCCTTGCATTGGCGAGCCGCGACTTGACGGTGCCGACCGGCACGTCGAGCGCAACCGCGACTTCGGCCACGCGCAATTCCTCGAAATGGTGGAGCGCGATGGCCGCGCGCTCCCCCGGTGGCAGTTGCCGGATGGCAAATCTGAGCCTGTCACCACCCGAAGGCTCGACCGGCTGGCTTGCCGTTTCCTGTGGCTCGGCAGAATAGGCATGGGCCAGCTCGCGCCGTTGCACCGCGCGTCCGATCTCTTTCGCACAGGCGCGCGATACGATGCGGAACGCCCAGGCCGGGAAAGCGCGGGGGTCCTGCAATCGGGCGATGCCCTTCACGATCTCGCCCCACGCTGCCTGCACCGCATCCTCGGCCATTTCGCGTTCGCCGGTGAGGCGCATCGCATGGCCGACCAGCTTTGGGTGCCAGCGTCTTGCCAGCTGTTCCATCGCCGCCCGGCCACCCGAAAGCCCGCCTGCCTGCGCGCTGGCGACGAGATATTCGTCGAACAGCCTTGCGGTCGATCGCGTCATGGATGCCCCTTCTGCTTTCATGCCCATAAGGTGCGAGCGTGGACCGATCCGGTTCATTCGCGCGTCAAAAAAATGTCACCTGCACCCTTGCCGCAGGGCGGAGACTATGGCCAATTCGCGCGAAAGGACAGGAGAGAGCATGCCCGAAGCAACCGCTAATGGGATCACCATCCATTATGACGAACATGGCGACCCGGCCCATCCGCCGGTGCTGCTGGTCATGGGGCTGGGCGCGCAAATGACGCTGTGGCCGATGGAACTGGTCGATGCGCTGGTCGAACGCGGCTATCGCGTGATCCGCTACGACAATCGCGATATCGGCCTCAGCCACAAGTTCGACGGAGTGAAGGGCCCCGGCATCCTCAAGATGGTGATCTGGTCGAAGCTCGGCCTGAGAATCAGATCGCCCTACACGCTGTCCGATATGGCGGCCGACGGCATCGGCCTGCTCGATGCGCTGGGTATCGAGCGCGCGCATGTCGTGGGGGCCAGCATGGGCGGAATGATCGTCCAGACCATGGCGATCGAACACCCTGAGCGGTTGCTGTCGATGACCTCGATCATGTCGACCACCGGGCACCGCAAACTGCCGCAGGCGACACCCGAAGCGATGAAGGCGCTGACCAAGCGCCCGAAGTCGATGGAAGAAGAGGTGCTGGTCGAACACGGCATGCATCTTTGGCGCACGATCGGCAGCCCGGATTATCCGCTGAGCGATGAACGGCTACGCTCCGATGTGCTCGGCGCGATCCGCCGCAGCATCTATCCGCAGGGCTTGCCGCGCCAGCTGGCAGCGATCGTTGCCGATGGCGACCGGCGCGAACGGCTGAAAGGTGTGACGGTGCCCAGTCTGGTGATCCATGGCGAGGCCGACCCGCTGGTGCCGCTGCCGGGCGGAGAGGATACGGCTGCGCATATCCCGGGCGCCAAGCTCAGGACCTTCCCCGGCATGGGGCATGACCTGCCGCTGGAACTGGTCGAGCCGATGGCCGACGCGATTTCAGCGCATGCGAAGTCCGTCTAGAAGCCACCCCAACCAATCAGTCGCCCGATCAGGATCAGCGCCATCGCGCCGAGGATCGAACTGAGGCAGCCTGCGCGGTGGAAGCCCTCGCGCCCGCGATGGGTGACGAGGCCTGCCAGTAGCGATCCGCCGATGCCCAGCAGGATCGTGGCAATCCATCCCATCTCGACCGCGCCGGGATAGAAGAAGCGCGCCAGCGCACCGACCAGCAGGCCCGCAAAAATGGTCCCGATGATGTTGAACATGATTCGTGTCCTTTTCCGCGATTCACGCGCCGCAACGGCGTTCCAGCCATTCGAGCGTGTTACATCCGCCCGTGCAACCGGATTCGAAAATTGCGGCACAGGATTCGATTGAATCAAACCCCCGCAACACCCATTTTCCGCATATAAATTTTTTCCCAGATTCATTTTTGGGCTTGCGTGTCGCACGAGCCTAGGAATTCCGCCGCGTCGCTGCGTTGCACACAACTAACACACCCGCGTGTAACCTGGCTGAAACATGATGAATCGCGATTTACCCTATTGCGCGTGAGTCCGGTCTGATTCAGTATCTAGTGGTTCGGGTCCCGGGGGCACCTACTAGACCTTGTTGTTTCGGCGGACGCGCCCAAGGCGCGACGAGGGGATGATTCGGTCTTCCTGTGGAAAGGCGGGGGAGAAGTATCTCTCCATCCCCGACCCGAAAAAGTGCTAGGCAGGACGCTTCCTGCCGAATCGAACGGATGAGGAACATCGTGGCGGGACACGGTGTTTGAATAAAGGCGGGGCGACAATGGAATTAAGAACCGGGGACGAAGCGGCCATGGGGCTCGAGCAGGACGGCAATCACAGCGCAACGCTCACCAAGGCAGCACCGGCAAGACAGAAGGCTGCGGTAAGCATGGACAAGGCGGACAAGGGCTCTGAAGAGCTGGTGGCGGAAAAGGCCGGCGAAGCCATGGCCGAAGCCATCAAGGCCGCAGCCAAACCGCAAGAGGACAGCAAGAAGGTCAACGACCGCCGCTTCACCATTGTCCAGAATGAAGAGCGTGATGCGAACCTGACCGAATTCGGCAAGGAAACGCTGATCGATCGCTACCTGCTGCCGGGCGAGAAGTTCCAGGACCTGTTCGCGCGCGTCGCCGATGCCTATGCCGACGATCAGGAACATGCCCAGCGGCTATATGATTACATCAGCCGCCTGTGGTTCATGCCCGCGACCCCCGTGCTCTCGAACGGCGGGACCAATCGCGGCCTGCCGATTTCGTGCTACCTCAACTCGGTTTCCGACAGCCTCGACGGCATCGTCGGCACGTGGAACGAGAATGTATGGCTCGCCTCGAAAGGCGGCGGTATCGGCACTTATTGGGGCAATGTTCGCGGCATTGGCGAACCGGTTGGCCTCAACGGCAAGACCAGCGGCATCATTCCTTTCGTCCGTGTGATGGACAGCCTGACGCTGGCGATTTCGCAGGGTTCGCTGCGGCGCGGTTCGGCTGCTTGCTATCTCGATATCTCGCACCCGGAAATCGAGGAATTCCTCGAAATCCGCAAACCCTCGGGTGACTTCAACCGCAAGGCGCTCAACCTTCACCACGGCGTACTCGTCACCGATGAATTCATGGAAGCGGTGCGCGCAGGTGAAAAGTTCCAGCTCAAATCGCCCAAGACCGGCGAAGTGCGCGGCGAGGTCGACGCACGCAGCCTGTTCCAGAAGCTGGTCGAAACCCGCCTTGCGACGGGCGAACCCTATATCGTGTTCAATGACACGGTGAACCGCATGATGCCCAAGCATCACCGCGAACTGGGCCTCAAGGTTTCGACCTCCAACCTGTGCTCGGAAATCACCCTGCCGACCGGGATCGACCACCTCGGCAATGATCGAACGGCGGTGTGCTGCCTCAGCTCGCTCAACCTCGAAAAGTGGGACGAGTGGAACGAGGACAAGACCTTTATCGAGGATGTCATGCGCTTCCTCGACAACGTGCTGCAGGACTATATCGACCGCGCGCCCGACGAAATGGCGCGCGCGAAATACAGCGCCATGCGCGAACGCTCGGTCGGCCTCGGCGTGATGGGTTTCCACTCCTTCCTGCAGGCCAAGGACCTGCCGATGGAAGGCACTATGGCCAAGGTGTGGAACCTCAAGATGTTCAAGCACATCAGCGGCAAGGCGGAAGAAGCCTCGCTGCTGCTGGCGCAGGAACGCGGCGCCTGCCCCGATGCGGAAGAAATGGGCGCGATGGAGCGGTTCAGCTGCAAGATGGCGATCGCGCCGACTGCATCGATCAGCATCATCTGCGGCGGCACCAGCGCCTGTATCGAGCCGATCCCGGCCAATATCTACACCCACAAGACGCTGTCGGGCAGCTTTGTGGTCAAGAACCCCTATCTCGAAAAACTGCTCCGCGCGAAGTCGAAGGATTCGACCAATGTGTGGAACTCGATCCTCGAGAAGGGCGGTTCGGTCCAGCACCTCGATTTCCTCACCGACGAGGAAAAGGCGGTGTTCAAGACCAGCTTCGAGATCGACCAGCGCTACCTGCTCGAATTCGCCGCCGACCGCGCGCCGTTTATCGACCAGGCGCAGTCATTGAACCTGTTCATCCCGGCCGATGTCGACAAGTGGGACCTGATGATGCTCCACTTCCAGGCGTGGGAGAAGGGCATCAAATCGCTCTATTACCTCCGGTCAAAGAGCGTCCAGCGCGCAGGCTTCGCTGGCGGCGTGGAAGCGGACAACACCGCCGACGCCGCGAAATACGAGCTGACCGCTGGCGGCGAGCAGACCGATTATGAGGAATGTTTGAGCTGTCAGTAAGGCAGGTCAGGACCTGATCGAACCGATCGGCGGCGTGGGCGATTTCTTCGCCGACGCCGCGTCGGCTGTCCGGAGTTTCTGCCCACCCCCTCTTCGCCTGTAGCGTCGGCACCCCCATAAATCCGCCCGAAATTCACGGCCTTGACCCACATTCATGGCGTTGTGCCGACTCCTCGCGGTGCGGCAAGGATTGGGCGTGTGCAATGCAAACCACGCCGCGACGGGAGATTTTCGATGTTGCTCAATATGGGCGCGATCCTGCTGAGTGCGGGGGTGGGGATTCTCGCCTTTGCCGGGCGTATGCCGGACGAGGCCAATCGCCGCACCGCGCTCACCGCCGGGCCGCTGCTCACCTTCTTCGGCTGCATGCTCGCCCTGCTGGCGTTTGCCAGGGCGGGTTAGCCGAACCCTGCGGGAGGGTGGGTCCACTCAACCCGTCTCCCCACTGACGGCCCGCCCGCCCGCAGGGAGCTTTTGTCTACGCTGCCTAGCATCATCGCCCCCTTCACCCACATTCGTGGCATTCCGCACCGGATTGTTTCGTGGTTCATCATGCCTGCTCGGCCCGGCATTCAGGCTGGCCGCGATGCGGAGAATTGAGACATGCTGACTTACGGTGGACTGGGCCTGCTGGTGGCCGGACTGGTAATGAGCGTTGCAGCGGAGAAGATCGTCAAGGATCCGGCCAAGGCGGCCAAGGCCAAGAAGCAGGGGCCGCTGATGGCGCTGATTGGCGCGGCAGCGCTTGGGCTGGGGATCTATCTCGGCTCGGTGCTCGGCTGATCGCGCCGCACCGCCGCACCGACTGACACATTCCGCGACGATTTCGCGCTTGCAATCGCGCGCGCCTTGCTCTCTGGAACTTGCGAATGATTCGCAATTAAGGACGCGCACATGCGGAAGTGGCATCGCTGGATTTCCCTGTTTTTCGGTATTTTCATGCTGTTTATCGCGGCAACCGGCATATTGAGCCATGCTGCCGCGCTCTGGCCCGAGCCGGTGCAGACAGCAGAGCAGCTGGCAGCCAGCGAGCCACCCGCAGGCTTCGTCTGCCCGGAGGGCTGGCGCTGCATGCCCCCGCGCAACAGCGAAGGTTTCGGCTCGCTCACCGGCTTCTTCCACCACCTCCATTCGGGTGAGGAGTTCGGGCCGGTAGGCACGGCAATCTCGATCCTGTCGGGCTTTGCCCTCCTGTTCTTCGCCTTTTCGGGCCTGTGGCTCTATTTCCAGATGTGGGCCAACCGCAAGGAACGCGGCGCGAAGGACCGTTGGTTCTGGAAATAGCAGGCGCGGTGTGGCAGCACAGGTGATGTGCTGCCAACCGAACTCCTTGCTCCGGCCACACTAGGCACCGCCGCCTGGGGTGCGCTGCTGGGTTTCGCCTTGGGTCTGGCAGGCTATGTCTTTAGCGATTGGCCGATCATCTGGCACCGGCTGGAGAAGCGGCTGATGATCGCCCGCGGCCATGCCAATGCCCATGACTGGCCCGATGAGCCTGAAGGTTATGTACCCAACGCCTTGACCGGTCGCGAGCGCGCCGCATTGCCGCAGACGCTCCTGATGATGACGATTGGCGGCGCGCTGTGGATGGTTGCCGACCGCAATGATAACCAGTTCCTTATGTTCCTGGTCATGGCAGGGGCGTCGATACTCGTCGTCCTGCGGTTACTCGCCAGTGACGATGCAGAAGAAGTGGGTGCCGATCCGTCAGTTGCTTCCGATGACGGGAGTGGATCAGGCCGGTTCCGCCGCATCGGCATCGAACTTGCAACGATCGCCTTCTTCGCCGCGATCATGCTCGATCCGGTGCAGCAGGCCATCATCGACTGGGTGGCGCACGGCCCTCGCGGAATGGTCTGGGGCGCCGCAGTGTTCGCCGTGCTGCTGGCGGGGTATGGTTTGTGGCGCTGGTGGCACAGCCCGGAGCGTGAGCGAACCGAATTGTACCTGCCGAAAGAGGCGGTGATCGGCTTCGTTGGCGCACTGGTGATTGTTGGCGTGATCGTCGCGCTCGCAGTCTTCGTGTAATTCCCGATTTTATCCCCGCCGAATCGTTTTCCCTTGCCTTCGATTCTGCTCCGTGATTCCCTATATGAGTCGTTCGCTTTCACCCACGGAGACACAACATGTCGTTGCTCGAAGCCCGCAAGACCTACAAACCCTTCGAATATCCGTGGGCTTACGATTTCTGGAAGCGGCAGCAGCAGGTTCACTGGATGCCGGAGGAAGTCCCGCTGGGCGAGGATTGCCGCGACTGGGCGCAGAACCTGACCGATCATGAGCGCAACCTGCTCACCCAGATCTTCCGTTTCTTCACCCAGGCCGACGTGGAAGTGCAGGATTGCTACCACGAGAAATATGGCCGCGTGTTCAAGCCCACAGAGGTGAAGATGATGCTCGCCGCCTTCTCCAATATGGAGACGGTGCATATCGCGGCCTACAGCCACCTGCTCGACACCATCGGCATGCCCGAAAGCGAATATGGCATGTTCCTCGAATATGAGGAGATGAAGGCGAAGCACGATTACCTGCAGGAATTCGGCGTCGACAGCGACGAGGATATCGCCCGCACGCTGGCCATGTTCGGCGGCTTCACCGAAGGGCTGCAGCTGTTCGCCAGCTTCGCCATGCTGATGAACTTCCCGCGCTTCAACAAGATGAAGGGCATGGGGCAGATCGTCAGCTGGAGTGTGCGCGACGAGAGCCTGCACTGCGAAGGCATCACCCGCCTGTTCCACGCATTCTGTAAAGAGCGGGACTGCCTGACCAAATCGGTCAAGGAAGACATCATGGACATGTGCCAGAAGACGGTGCGGCTGGAAGATGCCTTCATCGACCTGGCGTTCGAGGACGGCCCGGTGCCGGGCATGACCGCGAAAGAAATCAAGAAATATATCCGCTACATCGCCGACTGGCGCCTCAGCCAGCTCGGCCTGCCCTCGATGTATATGGTCGACGACCACCCCCTCCCCTGGCTCGCCCCGCTGCTGAATGGCGTGGAGCACGCCAACTTCTTCGAAACCCGCGCGACGGAATATTCGAAGGGCGCCACGAAAGGCAACTGGCAGGACGTGTGGAGCACCTTCGACAAACGCAGCAAGGCCAAGGGTGCCGCCGCGAATGAAGCGGGTGAGGACGAGGGGCCGGATATGTTTGGTGACGCGGGCGGCGCTGGGAGCGTGGCGGCGGAGTAGTATGTGGCAGAAGAAGTCTCCAACTTTGAGTCTGCGCTCAAAGCTTTTGACAAGCTCAGTCGAGAGGCGTGGACCAATGTAACTTTTCGAGGTCATGCCGACGCTTCATGGGGCGTTGAGCCGAGCCTCTTTCGCCAAAAACCTAATGTCGCTGAATTCGAATCAGAAATGATCAGGGAGTTGATCAGCCTGTTCCCTCAAGACTTTTTGACCGATCATTCAATGTTTGATCGGCTTGTTCGGATGCAGCACTATGGCCTTCCCACCAGACTTCTCGATGTAACTCGCAACCCTTTGGTAGCTCTGTTCTTTGCAGTTTGGGAAGAGAAGTACGATGACAGCGATGGGGCAGTACTCGCGTTTGTTGCGTCAGATGATCGGTGTAAGTTCTACGACTCTGATGTGGTGAGTTGCATGGCCAACCTTGCCAATCTCAAGCAAGACGAGCGAGACACGCTTGAGACGACAACTGCCTCAACAATTGCAGACCTTCGCGAATTGCAGCCTACTGGGCGCCTGATACAGTTCATCAAAGCTGAGAAGCCCTACTTCGAGAGTCGCATTAAAAAGGTTGATCTCTTTCGCCCCGTTGTTGTTACCGCGAAGAGAGCCAATCAACGAATGAGCGCGCAATCTGGTTCGTTTATTCTCTATGGCTTGGACGCTGGAAAGAGTCCCAGCTATAAGAAGTCTATTCGGACTGAGAAAGTGGTGATCCTGAAACGGGCGAAGGCTGAGATAAGACGGCGCTTGGGGTCACTCGGAATCGAGGCTAGCACCCTGTTTCCGGAGATAGACAAGGCCACTGGCCGCATCCTAGAGATTTACAAATCGAAGGTTATCCCATTCTAAATATGAGGTATTTCGTGTTGAATGTCCTCATCGCGACGGTTTGGCGAAATAGTTTACTCTAACGCCACAGCCCCTTTGTCACCGCATCACTATAGTCCGACCGATCCGGCTCTTCATGCCAGCTGACATTCACCGCCCATAGCCTCGGGAAGAACCAGAGCGAAGAATAGGGCAGCTCCGCGTCGATCCATTCCGCCAGCACCTTGCCCTTTGGTCAGTTCTTACCAGAGTCCCTTATCGAAATTCTCTCGGCATTGCGGCCTGCCGGAATCTCGACGCGCATAAAGCTGACTTGCTTCATGCCCGCCGGGCAATCGTTGCCGTTCGACAGGGCATGAGTACTGCTGAACGGGCGGTTCGTATCGACGCAGGCTCGCGCTGTGCCAGCGATAAAACTGTCGCGCTTGGATGACATCGCGGTGAATGCCACGCGGCTGCGCCCCTCGTGGGTGCGTAACACGACGCATTGACCAGTCGAAAGACCGTACCAGCCCCGCGTATGCTCCTGCATCGCACCCGTCTTCGGATTGCGAAACGAGATTGCCTCCGCAACATAGGACGGTCCGGAATTTGAGAAATTACAAATCTTCAGGAATTTTGCCTTGCCGTTGGATCCGGCAAACGTCGGGCCGAGGCCGTGGATGTTGTTACCCATATAACCCACTCTCAAGGGCTTGGTTTCTCCGGCCTCGGGTGTGGCAAAGAAACGCCGAGCCTGCGTTTCAACAGAGGCTTGTGGCGACTGCGAGCGACCGAACACATTGTCCACCCGTTTGCGTGTTTCCGGCGACACGTTGATGGGTTGTTGGGGCGGTATTGCTCTCGGGCTGGCATTAGGGTTTGGTGGGGCGATCGCCTGTCTTTGCGGTGGAGGCGCGACCTGTGCTTGGGGAGGCGGCTGCTGCGAGGTCCCCTGATCGTTGCCTCCACTTGCGATCGATCCCACGACGAAGATGGTCACGCCGATCCCGATCAGCGGCCCGATGGGAGACCCCGGCTTACCGCCGGATTTGGCGGGTTTTCGTGGGGCCTTGCGCGTCGCATTTGATGGCTTGCCCCAGTTCTTTCCTACATTGGGGCAGACGCCGCATGGCGATGTGGTGCAGTGTCGGCCGGAGTTAGGTTCATAAATGCAAGTCAATCGAATCCCCCCTGTTCAGGAGAGTATCGGGGGTTCAGGGCCTGAAGCCAACAGCTTTGTCGACGATGCCATGACATGCGCTGTCGCAAGTAGGCAGCGGCGGTTTCGGCGATGCTGGTGCAAATATGGCGCTTTTAACACCAGTCCCGCCGAAACCCCTGCCATTCCTCCGCAAGCCCTTCGCGCACCAGCGTGTCGCCGACGCTGGCGCCGTTCACATGCAGTTCGCGCACCAGGCGGTCGTACTGGTCGCGGTTGCGCTCGCCGGGGGCCTGGACCAGCGTCACCTGCCCGCTGTTGAGCAGCACAATCAGCCGCTCGGTCGCGCGTTCGCCTAGCTGCTTTTCGTAAGCGCAATCGGGGTCGGAAATCTCCGGCGTGTTGATATCCGACAGGCGGATTTTTTCGCCGTCGAGCCACACCGTGTCGCCATCGACCACGCAGTTCCTGCGCGATCCGAAGTCGCATCGGCTGAAGCGGATTGTGCGCCCGGCAGGCGGGTGCCCGGCTGAAGGAAGCGCGGCGAGTTGTGTGGGCACGGCCGCCCGGCTCTCGCCGCCCGCCGGCCCGAACAGGTAAAGCCCGCTCACCGTGCCGAGCATCGCCGCAAGCGCCAGTACCGGCAATACGGGAAGCTCGCTCTTGCGCGGGGCCGGGTTGCGGCGGAAAGGAAGGATGCGTCCCATCGCCGCAGTTTAAGCGCGGCGCATCGCCAAATCCTTAAGGGCCGATGCGTATTCGCCGTCCCTTCAAGCCGATTTGCTTCGCCTGCTTGTACTCTTTATCCAGCGTTCAGGGAGGAAAAGGGGGGATTCCATGCCTAGGACATCCGAAACGCTGATCGAGCAGTCGAAATATTACGATGCGGAGGCACAGCGGGCGAAGGCAGTGATCGATGCCGAGTTCGACTATCTCGCCGGACCGAAGGGAATGCTCGACAATCCGTTCCTGACTGAACTGCAGGAGGCGATGGCAGGTGCTGATCTGGAGGAGAAGCTCGAACGCCTGCGCAAGCTGGAAGGCGATTACAAGGAGGATTCATGGGAGTTCAACCGCCGGATCAAACAGATATTGGCCCGCTCGACCGATGAGGCTGCCCGCGAAATTCTGAACCGGCGCTATCACGAACGGTATCAGGTGTGGCTGGCGCTCAATGCATTGATCATTGCCGTGAAACAGCAGGCTGAAGCGGCAAGGGTGGCGCGTGACCTGCTTGAATTTGCTCGCGCCTTCGGCGAAGCGGGCGATTAGCGACAGGCTGAACCCACACTCGTCAATCCAGCTTTCGCACCGCCCCCTTGAGCAGCAAACGCGAATAGGCGCGGTGGAAGCCCATCAGCGCGCGGAACGCCAGTCCTTGCGGCTTGCGCACGCCGCTGCCGAACCAGAGCCTTGTGCCGTTTTCGACAGGCTCGACGCAAAGCCATGAGCATGTGCGGTCCTGGAAATCGCGCAGCAGGATGGCATGATCCTCCCGCGCCTCGACGCTCCATGCGGCGAAGTTCTCGCTCTGCCCATCGGCGAGCGCGGTGATGTCGGTGCGGTTCGCGCCCTTGCCGATCAGGTGGAGCAGCATGCGTTCCGGCGTGAAGGCAGGGCTGGAATAGAAGGCGGCGATGAACTCGCTGAGGCTAACCGCGCGTGGCACATGCGCGCAGAAGGCATCGCGATAGCACTCCGGCCCGCGATGCCGCGCGAGCAGGCTGATGGCGGGCAGCGGGGCCGGGGCGATCGCGCTCATGCCAGCTCCGCATCGTCGCTCAGAACAGCCAGGTACCAGGGCGGGGCATCGGCTCCCGATTGCTCGCCTTCACCATCGACAGGATGCTGCGTATGCAGAACCACACCATGCTCAGCAGGAACGCGCCAACCGCACCGAAGATGGCGACAAAGAACATTGCAGGGGGCGGCTGGTGCGCCACAGCCGGTGTGTGCTCGACCCGCGCGATCATGCCGAAGATCGTGCCGAACCACAGCAGCATCAGCGTGATCCCGATCGCGAAGCTGACCCAGAACGTGCGGATGAGATAGGTGTAGTGCGTCTTCTCCCACTCCTGCGTGCTGGCATCGCTCCGCCAGATATAGGCGAGGATCACTCCGATGATCGATGTAAATCCGATCACGATGCTGAGCAGGTAGAGAAGCGCGACGAGAAAGGGGCGCTGCATCGTCACGCCATTGTCTGTCGGCCGTGATGCCCGGGATGGAGGCTGGGTCAGATCGTCCACGGTGGCTCCCCTGTTTGAATCGCCCACATCCTAGCTCTGCAACCGGCTCACAGGAAGCAGCAATGGTTCGCTGTCCTACAGCGCCGCGCGTCGGCTAGGATCGCCGGATGGAAAGGGCCGTATATCCCGCCTGCCCGCACTCGCTTATGCAGCGAAGCGGCGCCGCATGCCGGGAAGCAGAAAGAGCGCCTGAACAGTGTTCCATTTGTTCCATCTGTTCAGGCTTTGCCACGCGAAGCTGTACGGCCCGGTCGATCAGGCAGGGCGAATCGCCCGCCCGGTCATACCTTCTCGGCGATCAGGAATTCGGGGTCTTTCACCAATCCCATGAATTCGCCCATCACCCCCTGCACCAGGTCGCCGGGCATGTCTTCACCGGTGAAGCCGGCGAGGTCGGGCACGTCGAACAGCTCGACATATTGCACGGATGTATCGCCTTCGCCGATCAGCTTGCCACTGACGCGGTATGTCTCGAAGCTGTCGACCCGGCTCAGCGAACGCATGGCGGGCTGGTCCTTGGTGCGGACCCATTCCTCGAACTGTTCGCGGGTCACGCCGTCGGCGAGCTGGTACTTGATGATGATCGCGGCCATGCAGCTTACTCCTCGGTTTCGGTGTTTGCAGCGGTTTCATGCCCCCATGCGGGTGGCGGTGGGGGGACGGGTCTCGTCAGGTCGAATTCGACGCGGAAATGCCGGTCTTCCGGCGCGCCTTCCGCCTCGTATCGGCGCAGCTGGTAGGCGAAAGTGGCGTTCTCGGTGCCCGCAGGATCGACTTCGATGCTCCACACATTGGTCACCGAAGCTGCGAGCCCCTCGCGCTCGAACAGGGCGATGCTCTCACTGTCGACCGGGAAATCCTGTGTTTGCCTGGTGCCGGGCGGGATGCTGTCGCCTCCATACATGGTCACCGCATCGCTCTCGCCATCCTCGTGGCGGTGGTCATGCTTGAGGCGGAAACCTTGCTCCGTGCGGGTGACGAGCCATGTGCGCGACCGGTCCCAATCGCTGCCCGCCGGCTTGACGTGGAACGGGATTGCGACACGATCTTCGCCGCACTCGCTGACATGCATCACCATCTCCGCATTGCGGAAATCGGCATCGGCTTCGTCCTCACTCACGAGCTGGCCGACAAAGGCCTTGCCGCAATGCGATTGCAGCGCGGACCAGAAATCATGCTCGACCTCTGGCGGCGCGCCGCAGCCCGCAAGGATCAGCGGGATGCAGATCACCGGCCAGCGCATCGGAACAGCCCGGGATGTCAGAACAGCAATGTCTCCGGATCGGGCATCGGCTCACGCTTCTGCGCTTTCACCAGCGACAAGATGCTGCGCACGACAAACCACACACCGACCAGCATCGACAGCAAAAAGCCGATCAGCACGATCCACAAGATGAACGCCACCACTGAGGCGACAAGTCCAATCCAGAACGTGCGGATGAGGTATGTATAATGCGAATGTTCCCACTCCTGAGCCTCGTCCTTCCAGACATAGGCAAGCACGATGCCCACAATCGCGGTAAGACCTCCTGTCACCCATCCGCCGAGATAGCACAGGCTGATAATCGTTGGATGGTTGGCGTCGAAGCCACCCGACGCGGGCGGGCCGGAATTGGGTGGCTGGGTAAGGTCGTCAGACATATTCGCATCCCCCTCGAATTGAGCATCGCCGAGTCTACGCTTCGCGGGACAAAGGGCAAGAGGCGTGTGGAGAGTTATTCTGGCGGCGTTTCGGCGCACCAGTCGTGGTCGGGATTGCCCCAGCCGGAGGTGCGCGCGAACCCGCGTGCTTCCATCCAGTCGGCCAGCCATTCGTCGCTGCCTGCTTCCTCTCTCCGCAGCGCGCGCAGTTCGCGGCCATATGTGTCGCGCGGCGGGTCGGTGCCGCCATCCATGGTGAAAGGGCCGCGATTGAGCCAGTCGTGCAGTGCTCCGCGTGCCGCCAGCGCCAGCTTGCGTTCGGCGAGGCATTGCCCGTCGATCTCGGGCGTGTCGAAACCGGTCAGCCTGATCCGCCGTTCGCCCAGCATGATCGTGTCGCCGTCGATCACGCAGGCAGTGCTGTAGTTCTCGGCGCAGATGGTGAAACGGTTGCCCACCTGCTCCCACTCGCCGCCGAATATCGGCCAGCGCATGATCCACCAGCTGGCCGCCAGGATCGCGGCAAGCAGGAGCCAGACGCGCAGCACCCGCCAGCGTCTCTGCCAGCTGCGGCGGCGCTGCCATTTGGCATCGAAGCGGGGTGATTTGCCCATATGCCCCTATCGCAGGCGGATATGCCCACGGCAAAGGCGCTTCCCTCGCCAATCCCCAGCCGCTAGGGGCGCGGTTGAAAGGACCTGCGGATGAGCGCGAGCGAAGACACTGCAATGCTGGCCAAGGCGGAAGTGCTGATCGAGGCGCTGCCCTATTTCCAGCGTTATGCCGGGCGCACCTTCGTGGTCAAATATGGCGGCCACGCGATGGGCGACCCGGAGGCTGCGCGCGACTTTGCCGAGGATATCGTGCTGCTGAAAGCGGTCGGCATCAACCCGGTGGTGGTCCATGGCGGGGGGCCGCAGATCGGTGCGATGCTCAAGAAGCTGGGTGTGGAAAGCACCTTCGTCGACGGGTTGCGGGTGACCGACAAGGCGACTGCCGAAGTGGCCGAAATGGTCCTGTCCGGCGCGATCAACAAGGAACTGGTCGGGTGGATCGCCAATGCCGGGGGCAAGGCGCTGGGCATTTCGGGCAAGGATGGCGGCCTTGTCACCGCGACCAAGGTAAAGCGCACGATGAAAGACCCCGACAGCCAGATCGAACAGGCCATCGACCTGGGCTTCGTCGGTGAGCCGAGCCATGTCGATACGACGATCATCGATACCGCCGTGGCGGCGGGCATGATCCCTGTCATCGCCCCTATCGGCGCGGGCGAGGATGGCCACACCTACAATATCAACGCCGATACAATGGCGGGGGCAATAGCCTCGGCGCTGGGCGCTGCGCGACTGTTCCTGCTGACCGATGTGGCGGGTGTGCTCGACAAGCAGGGCAGGCTGCTGACCGACCTGACCCCCGCGATGATCGCAGACTTGCGCGATGACGGCACGATCAGCGGGGGGATGATCCCCAAGCTCGAAACCTGTGTTTCAGCGGTCGAGGCGGGCTGCGATGCGGCGGTGGTGCTCGACGGGCGGGTGGCACACGCGATGCTGCTCGAATTCTTCACCAGTCGCGGCGCGGGTACGCTGGTCCGTGCGGGATAAACACCGATCGATGCGGATTGGCGGGCGTATTGCCTTGTTGATACACCATCCCCACCTCGTCTAGGACGGGACTGGCAACTTCAGAGGACCAAATGGAAGCCCTCATCGGAATTCTCTACATGCTCGCCAATACGCTGAGCATGATCGTCATCATCTGGTTCATCCTGGGCCTGCTGTTCGCTTTCAACATAGTTGGCCGCGACAACCAGTTCCTGTGGCAGGTAGAACGTTCGATTGCCGCGCTGCTCGATCCGCTGCTCAGGCCGATCCGGCGAGTGCTCCCGGATACCGGGGCAATCGACTTTTCGCCCATGGTGCTGATCCTGCTGATCAATGCCGTGCTGATCGTGCTGGGTGGGCTTTGAGCCGATGACCGCTTCACGGATAGACGGAAAGGCATTCGCGGCGAAGCTGCGCGAGCGGGTCGGGGATATGGCCGCCACATTCGAGGCAAAGGCCGGGCGCAAGGCGGGCCTTGCGGTGGTGCTGGTGGGGGATGATCCGGCCAGCCAGGTCTATGTCGGCAGCAAGGGCAAGGCCTGTGTCGCGGCGAATATGCTCAGCTTCGAGCATCGCCTGCCAGCCGATACGAGCGAGGCGGACCTGCTGGGTCTTGTCGATCAGCTCAACAATGACGATGCAGTCGACGGCATCCTCGTGCAACTGCCCTTGCCCGACGGGCTTGACGAGCAGGCAATCATTTCAGCGATCTCGCCCGACAAGGATGTCGATGGCTTCCATGTCATCAACGCCGGTCGCCTGTCGGTGGGGCAGAGCGGCTTTGTACCCTGCACACCCTATGGCTGCATGCTGTTGCTGGCGGACCGGCTGGGTGACCTTTCCGGGCTTGAGGCTGTGGTGATCGGCCGGTCGAACATCGTCGGCAAGCCGATGGCGCAGTTGCTGCTCGATGCCAATGCGACCGTGACCATCGCGCATAGCCGGACGAAAGACCTGCCTGCGGTGGTTCGCCGCGCGGATATCGTGGTTGCGGCGGTGGGCCGGGCCGAAATGGTCAAGGCCGAATGGCTCAAACCCGGTGCGACGGTGATCGATGTCGGCATCAACCGCCTGCCGCCCGAACCGGGGGCCGAGAAGGGCCGACTGGTCGGCGATGTGGCGTTCGGTGAAGCGAGCGAGGTTGCCAGCGCGATCACGCCGGTGCCGGGCGGTGTCGGCCCGATGACCATCGCCGTTCTGCTGCGAAACACGCTGGTCGCGGCGCACCGCAATGCAGGCCTGGACGTGCCCGAGGGGCTTTGAGCGGAAGGTACAATCCCCTTCGACAAGTATCGGGCGAGCGGATATGAGGCTGCGATGATCAAGCCCTTTGCCTCGCTTGTCGCGCTTTCGCTGCTCGCATCCTGTTCCGCCGGGCCGCCTCGCATGCCGCTGGAGCGGATCGATCGCGTTCTGGCCGATGCACCGGGCGCGGCGCAGCCGGGGAAGATTGTCGCCCGCGAGATAGAATTTTCCCGGGCGGCAAGGGAAAATGGCCAATGGACGGCCTTCCGGGCCTTCATGGCGCCGGGCGCTCTTATTCACGGACAAGCCGGTGCGATCGATGCGGGCCAATGGCTGGCAACACAGGCCGATCCGCCCGAAGCCGTCCAGTGGGCGGCGCGTTCGGTGTGGATGAGCTGCGACGGCAGGCTTGCGGTCAGCCGCGGGCGTTTCCGCGATCCCGATGGCAGGATCGGCACCTTTGTCACCGTGTGGCAGCAGCAGGCGGATCGCAGCTACAAATGGGTATATGACAGCGGGGCCCTCGACGATCTGCAGCCGGACGGCCAGCTTGCCGATGACGGGGCCGGGATCATCGTGTCGGCCGATGAGATCATCCAGGGATATGTCGCGGATTGCCCGGGGTCGGGAGGGGCGGCGCCGGACAATTGGGCAAACCTGCGCCCGGCCGGGACGCAATCGGGTGGCGCGCAGTCGCCCGATGGCACGCTGCACTGGTCATGGTATCACTACCCCAATGGTGGCCGCAGTATCGAGGCGCGGTATCTCGTCGACGGGCAGTGGGAAACGGCTCTCGACGAGCGTTTCCCGGTACCGGAATCGCAATAGGCTGAACCGACGATGATGCTCGAACTCTTCATCTCCGCCTTCATCACCCTGTTCGTGGTGATCGACCCGCCCGGCTGCGCACCGATCTATGCCGGGCTGACCAAGGGCGCATCGCCTGCACAGGCGCGCAGCATGGCGATAAGGGCGTGTTTCATTGCCGCGATCATCCTGGTGATCTTTGCGCTGTTCGGCGAGGACCTGCTCGGCGCGCTCCATATCGAACTCGACAGCTTCCGTATCGCGGGCGGGCTGATGCTGTTCTTCATCGCTTTCGAGATGGTGTTCGAAAAACGCACCCAGAGACGCGAGGAACGCGCCGAGAAGATCGCCGCAACGCCTGAGGTGGAGGATGTCTCGGTCTTCCCGATGGCGATGCCGATGCTGGCCGGGCCGGGAGCAATCGCTGCGGTCATGCTGCTGACCAACGAGGCGAAAGGGACAGAACAGACGCTGGTGGTGCTCGGCGCCCTTGCCGCCGTGCTGGTGCTGACAGCAGCTGCGCTTATCGCAGCCGGTCCGCTGATCCGCCTGCTGGGTGATAAGGTCGAGGCGGTGGTTACACGGCTGCTGGGCGTGCTGCTGGCGGCCTTGGCGGCGCAATATGTGATCGACGGGTTGAAAGGCAGCTTCGGGATCTGACCCTGGCTGCCAGGGCTATTGCAGCGTGATAATCTCGTCGTCGCCGTCGCGGTGGGTGAAGAATTGCATCAGCTGGATCAGCAGCTCGCATCGTTCGCGCAAATTGCGGGCTTCGAGCAGCGCCTGTTTTGACGCCGGGTCGAACGGAGCGATCTGGGAGACGCCGTCGATCAGCGATACGTCGTCGAGCCGTTCGACCGAATCCCAGTCCACGCTGTAGCCCTGCACATCGGCGAAACGCCTTGCCTCGCGCTCGAAGCTCGCGCGTTCGATGCTGGAGAGGACCTCGTCGTCATTGTCCTCGATCAGTTCGGCCTCGATCTGGCGGAACGGCGTGGTCACATCGAGTTCACGCAGCATGCGGAACCGGCTCTCGCCCTCCAATACCAGGTTGTAGCGCCCGTCCTCCAGCGCCTCGAACTCGCCGATCTTGCCGACACAGCCGATCTCGAACAGCGGTGCGCCCTCGGTCGGGCGTTGCGGCTGGATCATCCCGATCCGCCGGTCGCGCGCCAGCGCATCGCTGACCATTGCGCGGTATCGCGGCTCGAAGATGTGCAGCGGCAATTGCAGCCCGGGGAACAGGATCGCACCGGTCAGGGGGAAGATGGTCAGCCGCTGTGCCACAAGGGGTTACCCGAACAGGATTTTCGACAGGCGGCGGCGGGTGACGACGACCCATGGGTCTTCCAGCCCGACAGCCTCGAAGATTTGCAGCAACTTGGTGCGTGCTGCGCCCTCGTTCCACTCGCGGTCCGCCTCGACCATGCGTAGCAAGGTATCGGCCGCTTCATCGCGTTGATTGGCAGCAAAGGCCGCTTCGGCATACGTCAGCCCCGCATCCATATCCGCCGGATTGGCTTCCGCTTGCTGCTTCAACGATTGTAGCTCGCCCTCGTCGACCTGCGTGCCCGCGAGGTCGACCGCGATCTTCGCCTGTTCGATCAGCGGATCGCCTGCGACCTGCGGATCCTGCAATGCGGCGTCGAGCACCTGCTTTGCTTCCTCGACCTTGCCCGACGCAACCAGTGCGCGGACCAGCCCGGCCTGCGCGGCGGCATTGGTCGGCGCCATATCGATGACCTGCGCATAAATGCCAGCGGCGCGTTCGGCATCGCCCTCGGCCAGAACCCCGTCTGCCATCTCGACGAATTGCGACACATCCTGCTGCGCCTCTGCGCCGGCCTCGCCCGGCTTGACCGGCAACTGCTCGAGGATCTGGTCGAGCATCTGCTTGAGCTGTGTCTCGCTGCGCGCATTGGTCAGGTCGGCGACCGGCTGTCCCTGGAACATCGCATAGACCGTGGGGATAGAGCGGACCTGGAACTGGGCAGCGATGAACTGTTCCTCATCGACATTGACCTTCACCAGCACGACGCCCTTGTCGGCATATTCCGCCGCAACCTTTTCCAGCACCGGGGCCAGCGCCTTGCACGGCCCGCACCATTCGGCCCAGAAATCGAGCACCACCAGCTGTGTCATCGAAGGTTCGACAACATCCTTCTTGAATTTGCCGACTGCCTTCTGCTCTTCGATATTGAGGCCCATGCTCGCCAAGTTACGTCCCCTGTCGCTTTGTCACGCTGGATTCGGAAAGCACCAATGTGGGCCTTTCACCCGCAATGTGAAGGGTTAATCCGCCCGTGGCGATGGACCGGGCAAAAAGCTGCATTTTTCCGCTTGATGCCTGCCAAAAGCGTTGCTAGTTGCGCGCCTCCCCACCGGGATCATTGATTCCGGTAAGGCGCCAGTGAGCGGGCGTAGCTCAGGGGTAGAGCACAACCTTGCCAAGGTTGGGGTCGGGCGTTCGAATCGCCTCGCCCGCTCCATTTTTCCTTCATATATTCAAGTGTATACAGCCTGTAGGCGCCAATGAAGGGCGCTTACACGGCTCATTGCGCTTGTTGTTGTAAGCAAAATGTAAGCGCGACGGCTTGTGCCGGGTGTGCGGTGAATTGACTCAGCCCCGGTAATTGGCATGACGTGTGCAGCACCGGCAACGGAGCATTCGTTCAAATTATGGGGCCACAACAATGACTAAGGGCAAGGTGGAGCGAAGTCTTTGACGATCGACCTTCGCCAGCTTCGCTTCGCTGTTACTGCAGCAGATACGGCCAGCTTCCTGCGCGCGGCCAAGCAGCTCAATGTGAAGCAATCCACATTAAGCAAGAAGGTATCGGCGCTGGAGCATCGCCTCGGGATCACTCTGTTTGAGCGCTCTACTCGAGGCGTTGTCCCGACAGATGCCGGCAAGGCCTTCCTGGAAGTCGCGCGGCGGATCGTCACCGATGCCGACAATCTGCTGACGACAGCGAAGGCCGTGAGATACGGGGAGGTCGGTCGCCTGATGGTCGGCTTTTCCGGCTCGCTCAGCACCGGCAATCTGCGCCTTTTGCTTGGCGATGTGCTCGAACGCTTTCCCGATGTGCAACTCGATGCGCTCGAAGCCAGTCCCGAACGCATGATATCAGGGCTGCAAACCCGCATCGTCGACATCGCCATCCATGCCAGCCAGATCGAGGAACCCGGAGTTACCAAGCGCTGGCTGTGGTCCGAACGGCTGATGGTCGTCTTGCCCAAGGAAGATCGCCTGGCCAAGAGTGAGAGCCTGTTCTGGACCGATTTGCGCAAGTCGGTCTTCGTGATGCCGCGGGAACGAAGCGGGCCAAGGATTGCCGAAGTGATCCGCCAGCGACTGGGTGGCAATGGCTTCAAGGCCAATATCATCACCCAGGAGACGAGTGCCGAAACCATCGCCGCGATGGTTCCGTTCGGGAAGTTCATCACTGTGGTTCCCGAAAGCGCGACCGGCGCTGCCCGGCCGGATGTCGTGTTCCGTGAGATTACCGACCCAAACGGTGCAGCACATCTCGACTTTGCTGCCTGGTGGCGCGAGGATAACGACAATCCCGCACTCGCCCGCTTCTTCAAGCTGCTCGATGAACGCTATCCGCTAGCCGGGGCTGGCTGAATGTTCCGCCGCGCTTTCGCGAACTGGCGATCGGTCGCCATAAACCGCTCCAGCATCGGGACGACCAACTGCTCGGGTGTTGGTGCACCGTTTTCCTCTGCGCCATTCAGGACGGTGCCATAGGCAACCAGATCGCAGTGCAATCGCGCCGGGATCTCGATGGTCAGCTTGACGGGCTTCTCGTCGGTGATGTCGGAAAGCTTGAGCCGCGTCACGATCCACCCTCAAGCACGATATCACGGGTGACCAGCACCCGCACAGGAAAGCCCGGACGAATGGTCAGCGTCGGGCGGATGTTGAGCTCGCGCGAGACGATCTGTTCGCCTGCGCGGTTGACGCTGTCCTGACTGCCGCGCCGCAGCGCCCGCGCCAAATCACTGTCACTGCCGGAACCAAGTTCGCTACCGACGCCGAGTAAGGTCGAGACCAACGCGGCTTTGAGCACCCCGCCCCAATGGTAATCGACCCCGTCTTCGAGACCGGCAAAGCCGGAAGGATCGGCCGCGGGCTGGCGCTCCAGTACGATCGAACGCCCATCGGGGAGGGTAAGCCGGTTCCACGCCAGCAGCACGCGCCGCTGGCCAAAGCCGACATCCGATTCGTACTCGCCGATCAGCCGTGCACCTTGCGGGATCAGCAAGCGGCGTCCGGTCAGGCTGTCATAGACGTTTTGAGTCACTTGCGCGGTTACAAGCCCGGGCTGGTCGGAGCGGACACCGGTGATGAGCGCAGCGGGAATGACTGAACCGGCCTGCAACAGCGCCCCCGATGGCGCGGCATCGAGCCGCTGCAATGAAACGGTGCGGCGCTCGGCGGGACGATCAAGAAAAGCAGGCTGTCCTGCAGAAACCGAAGGCTGAGCTGATGCAGGCAATGGATCGGAGGGCGGGAGCGCCTGCGCCAGACTGGGAGCGGGCGTTCCGCCGCCAAAGAACAGGCGGCTACCGCTAGCCGCTTCGCGTTCCTGTTCGATCCGCTGACGCGCCGCTTCCTCTGGGCTGATGCCTTGCGGCGGAGGCGGCGGAGGTTGCGCACCGATGGGCGGCAATTCCGCGACTGCGCCGCGCTCCTGCGCATCGAGGATCGGTTTGCCCAGATCGCCGGGCAGCGGCGGCCCGAGCTGTGGCACCTGCGAGTAATCGCTGGGAGCCGAGGTCAGACCATCGGCCACCGCAACGCCATCGGTGTTGAACAGCTCCTCTTCGCCCCCTTGCGAGGCAGGCTGCAGCGCATAGAGCAAAGCTGCGCCCACCAGTGACAGTCCAATGGCACTGGCAATTCCAATTGCCTTGCGCGACAGGCGCACCACACGCGGGGCGTCGCCGCGCAGGCTGGTGATGGACTCGGCATCGACGGGCCGTTCGGGATCGGAAGCGCTTTCCATCATTCGCTCCGCGACCGATTGGTGATCTTCACGCGCACTTGCCTGCGCCCTGCGCCGAGACGAAGCTCAGCCTTTTGGAACAGCCGGTCGACGATCAGGTAGCGCCCGTCGACCCGGTAATTGACCAGTTCGGCCTCGCCCTCCTCACCAATGACAAAGAAGGGCGGCATTTCGCCTTGGGCAATATCGGGCGGAAATTCCACGAGCGTGCGCTGCCCATCATCGAACACGCGCAGCGGCCGCCAATCGGGTTTGTCGCCCGATATCCGGTAATCAAAATTGAGGTTTTCGAGCGTGAACCCGTCCGCAATCGGCGCCGCGCGCAGGGCTTCGGCTTGTGCCCGGCGCAATGCGATCAACTCGTCTTCGGGATAGGACCAGCTGACCGAGGCCATGTAAACGCGGGGGTTGGCGCGCAGTTCGACGTGATAGGTGCGCCGGTCGGTGTTGATGACGAGATTGGTGGTAATGTCAGGCCGGGTCGGCTTGACGAGGATATGCACCCGCTGCGTTGCGCCCGCGCCGCTGAGCGTATCGCCGATCATCCAGCGTACCGTATCGCCCGCAGCCACCGGGCCCGGGCCCACCAGCCTCTCGCCTTCCTGCAGCGCGATATCGGTCACTTGCCCTGGCTTGGCATAGATCTGAAACAATGCGCCTTCGCTATAGGCATAGCGCTGGATCGCATTCTGGAAACCTGCATCCTCGGGCTGGATACGGGCAGCATCATTTGCCGCTCCCACTTGCGTCTCGGGGTCAGGCGGGCGGGAGCGGCGCGCAGCAGTGGGGGAGGCCTGCCGCGAAAGGAGGTGGATATCATCGGAGGTCTGGATCGCCGTGAGCGGGCGCATTTTCATCAGCGCTGCCAAGGCTGACTGCATGGCCACAGCCGAAGGGGCCGGGGTCGCCGAGGCCGGAACGGCCAGCGCCAGCGAGGGCGCGGCAAGCAGGCTGACGAAAACTTTGCGGAAGACAATATGAGAGCGGGACATCAGCCGAGCTCCTTTGACCAGTTGATGGATGTGATGAAGATGCCAAGCGGGTTCTTGGTGAGCGCATCGGGATTGTTGGGCGGCTGCACGGTGATGCCGAGGATCGCGGTCCAGCGGCTCGTTTCAGCGAGTGCCCCGTCGCGGTAGCGGCGCTCGACCCAGGCGACCCGGAAACTCCTTGGCGAGGCCCGGATCACGCTGGTGACATCGACGGCCACCTGCTCGCGTCCAATCACGGAAAAAGGATCATTGGCGCGCGCATAGTCATTGAGCGCCAGCGCGCCCTTGTCGCTCGCGAAGTCATAGGCTCTGAGCCAGTTTTCGCGCACAACGATGGCATCGTCGGGGATGGCACGGACATGCTCGATGAAGCGGGCAAGGTGGAAGGCGATCTGCGGATCGGTTGGCGCGAACTCCGCATTGGCAGGCGCGACGCTGCGCGCTTCGCCAAGCTTGTCGACCTCGACCACCCAGGGGACGATGGTGCCGCGCGCATTCTGCCAGATGAGACCGCCGGTCAGCGCTGCTGATAGGCCGAGCGCGCCGAAAAAGGCATAGCGCCAGCTCTTCGCCTGGATGCGGGCCGAGCCGATGCGCTCGTCCCAGACCTGTGCCGCGCGCTGATAGGGCGTCTCAGGTTGCGGCGTCTTATCGTATCGGATCGAGGGGCGTTTGAACATGAGAGGTCAGTCCTTCTCTTTCGTGTCGATGGAGGAGCCTGCGCCTTGGCCGTCACCGGAGCGCACCGTGTGCGCGGCGAGCGAAGCCGAGTGGCCGAGGCTCTGGCGTTGCTTCATGGATTTGGCCCAGGCGGGCGGGCCGTTTTCGGGCTGTGGACCGGATGGCGTGCTGCCGGGTGCAGGCACGATGCGTCCGCCCATATTGCCGACCGAGGCGCGCGCACCTTCGCGGAAATTGCTTTTGGCGCTGTCCGCTGCTTTGCGCAGCGGCGACATGGCGGCACCTCCTGCGGCGCGCCCGACACCGGCCATACCGCCTGCGACAGCCGCGCCGCCGGTCTTGCCTGCGGAGCCGGTAGCATAGGCCATGGTCGCCCCGCCTGCGGCGCGCGATGTGCCTTGCGCGACCGACGAGGCAGCGCTGGCGACAGCGCCGCCGGCCAGCTTGGCTCCGGCAATTCCGCCCACGGCGGCTCCGCCCGCCAGCAAGGCGGTGCCTGCTGCAGCGCCCGCTCCCAATTGCGGCCCGCCAGCCACGATGCCGTTGGCAATGCCGGGGCCAAAAATGCCCAGGCCGAGCAGCGTGAGGCTTGCAAGCACGATGGCAAGCGCATCCTCGATCGTTGGCTCGCCGGGGATCGCGCTGGTGAATTCGGCAAAGAGCGTTGAGCCGATGCCGATGATCACGGCCAGCACCAGCACCTTGATGCCCGAAGAAACCACATTGCCGAGCACGCGCTCAGCCATGAAGGCGGTCTTGCCGAACAGACCGAAAGGGATGAGTATAAAGCCAGCCAGCGTTGTCAGCTTGAACTCGATCAGCGTGACGAAGAGCTGGATCGAGAGGATAAAGAAGGCGATGATCACCACCGCCCAGGCGAGCAGCAGAATGATTATCTGCAGGAAATTCTCGAAGAAGCCGACATAGCCCATCAGATCGGCGATGGATTCGATCAGTGGCCAGGCGGCATCAATCCCGACCTGGGCCACACGCCCGGGCTGTAATAGGTCGGCGGCACCCAGCCCCGAGCCGCTGGCCTTGAGGCCCAGCCCGGCAAAACTGTTGAAGATGATGTTGGCAAGCGCGCTCCAGTTACCGATGATATAGGCGAAAATGCCGACGAAGAGCGTCTTCTTGACGAGCCGGGCGATGATGTCGTCATTCTCGCCCCAGCTCCAGAACAGGGCTGCTAGCGTCACATCGATCACGATCAGCGTAGTCGCGATGAAGGCGACCTCGCCTGAAAGCAGGCCGAAGCCGCTATCGATATATTGGGAGAAGATCGCCAGAAAACGATCGACGACGCCGGTGCCGCCCATGTCAGTCCTCCCCTCGCTGTTCGCCAAACGGGGTAGACGTTGAGATGTCCGCTATGAGCGGGTGCGCAGGATCAGCGAGCTCAGAATAGGCCTCTGGATGATCCACGCCCAGGAAGCGTCTTCGTTTTTCGGCCCAGGCAGCGCGGCAATCGGGTGAGGACAGCGCCAACTCGCCCATCTCTGCACAGGCCTTGATCTGTAAGGGCAGCGGGTCGCCGTCGGGCACCCATGCGATTGGCGAGGAGTCGGGCTGCGGGTTAGGCTCCTCGCGCATCTGCACGAGCGTCATTGCGAAGGCGAGGCCGACGAAGACGGCGGCACCGACGCGCGCGAGGAGCTTGCTATCCATGACCGATCACTTCGGCCCGCTGGGCAGGTAGCGCGGACGATTGGCAAGAAAGCGCCGCAGCTGTTCGCGCGCCTGCGCCTTGGCCGCTGCGCTTTCGGCTGCATCGAGCGCCTGCGCCCGGCTCATTGCTGCCAGCGTGGCAGTGAGATCGGCCAATTGGCCTGCTTGCACCGCCAAGAGCTGGTTGCCTGCCTGCGCGGCCTGCAAGGCGCCGGTGGCTGACTGACTGGCGCTGACCAGTTCACTGACCGCCGCGCGCGAGCCTTCGAGATTGGCGACCGCGCCTGCCTGGACCTTCAGCGCATCTTCGAAGCCGGCCACGCTGTTCTGCCAACGCGCCTCGGCGCCATTGACCATCGCCTGCTGCGAGGCATTGAGCGGGATATTCTTGTACTGGGCATCGAAGGTCGTTTCGATTTCGCGCACATCGTAGGCGATGCGCTGCGCCTGCTGGAGCAATTGCTGCGTCTGCCGGATCTGGTCCTGCAGGGGCTGCAGGACGGTAAGCGGCAAGCTCTGCAAATTGCGCGCTTCGTTGACGAGCGAGCTGGCCTGGTTCTGCAGCATGCGGATCTGATTGTTGATCTGCTCAAGCGTGCGCGCAGCGGTGAGCACGTTCTGGGCATAGTTCGACGGATCATAGACAATGCCGCCGAACTGCGCGTGGGCAGGCGCGGACACGAGAGCGCCGGAGCCTGCGCAGGCGAGCGCGACACCGGTCAAAATGCTGCGGAAGTACTTACGGGGGATCATGGGAGGTCTCCTTGTTGGGGGCTGGGGGTAAGGGATGTGGGCTCGGGGGTGCCGAGCAGGTCGGCGGCCCAGTCGAGGCCGCGATGGCGCAGCCAGGCAGCGGCAAAACCTGCGCGGCCGGAATTCTCGATGATCCGCGCTATGGCGAGCTGGTCGCTTTTGGACGAGGCGGCAGTGAAGGCGAGCGCGACCTCTCCCAGACCCAGTTCGAACAGGCGGTTGCCGCGCGCCGACTGACAGTAATAGTCGCGCTTGGGCGTTGCCCGGCTGAGGATTTCGATCTGACGATCATTGAGGCCAAATCGGCGATAGATGCCCAGTATTTGCGGTTCGACCGCGCGCTCATTGGGCAGGAAGATACGGGTTGGGCAGCTTTCGATGATCGCGGGCGCAATCGCTGAACTCTCGATATCGGCAAGGCTCTGCGTGGCAAACACCACGCTCGCATTCTTCTTGCGCAGGGTCTTGAGCCATTCGCGCAATTGCGCGGCGAAGGCCGGGCTGTCGAGCACCAGCCAGCCCTCATCGATGATGATCAGCGTAGGCGACCCGTCGAGCCGCCCTTCGATCCGGTGGAAGAGATAGGAAAGGACTGCAGGTGCCGCGGCCGATCCGGTCAGCCCTTCGGTTTCGAAGGCTTGGAAGCTGCCTTCGCCAAGCCGCTCGCTTTCGGCATCGAGCAGGCGCCCGAACGGGCCGCCGATGCAATAGGGCGCGAGCGCCTGCTTCAATGCCTGCGATTGGAGCAGGACGGCGAGGCCCGTGAGCGTGCGTTCGGCAATTGGCGCGGTCGACAGCGAGGTTAGTGCCGACCAGAGATGGTCCTTGGTGACCGGGTCAATGGTCACACCTTCGCAAGCAAGGATGGCCTGCAGCCATTCTGATGCCCAGCCCCGCTGCGCCGGCTCGTCGATCCGCGCGAGCGGTTGCAGCATCACGGCTTCATCGCTGTCATCTGAAAGGCTTGATCCCAAGTCCTGCCAGTCACCGCCGCAAGCGAGCGCGGCCGCGCGGATCGAGCCGCCAAAATCGAAGGCGAAGATTTGCGAGCGATCATACCGGCGGAATTGCAGCGCCATCATGGCCAGCAGCACCGACTTGCCCGCCCCGGTGGGGCCGACCACCAGACTGTGCCCGACATCGCCGACATGCAGCGAAAAGCGGAACGGGGTCGAGCCTTCGGTCTTCGCATAGAACAGCGACGGCGCAGCAAAATGGGCATCACTTTCCGGCCCGGCCCAGACCGCCGAGAGCGGCATCATATGCGCCAGATTGAGCGTCGAGATAGGAGGCTGGCGGACATTGGCATAGACATGGCCGGGCAGCGATCCGAGCCAGGCCTCGATCGCGTTCATGCCTTCGGTCACGCAGGTGAAATCGCGGCCCTGGATGACCTTCTCGACCAGACGCAGCTTTTCAGCAGCGAGCGCGATATCAGTGTCCCAGACGGTAACCGTGGCCGTCACCAGCGCGAGCCCGACATGGTCTGCGCCGAGTTCCTGCAAGGCCGTGTCCGCATCCTCGGCTTTGTTGGCCGCATCGCTGTCGACCAGCACCGAGGCCTCGTTGGTCATCACCTCCTTGAGGATCGCGGCGACCGATTTGCGCTTGGCAAACCACTGGCGGCGGATCTTTGAGAGCAACCTTGTCGCATCGCTCTTGTCGAGCATGATCGCGCGGGTCGACCAGCGATAGGCGAAGCCTTGTGCGTTCAATTCATCGAGCAGGCCGGGAAAGGTCGCGCTCGGAAAGCCGATCACGCTGAGCGTGCGCAGATGCGCCGTGCCTAGACGCGGTTCGAGCCCGCCAGTGAGCGGCTCGTCGGCGAGCAGTGCATCGAGATGCATCGGAGTTTCAGGAACGCGGACGGATTGCACGTGCGTCGAGATGCAGTTGTGCAGATAGGTCAGCGTCTCGTGATCATTGAGCCAGTGGGCTTCGGGGAAGAAACCTTCGAACAGGCGCAGCAGCCGGTCGGTCCGATCGACGAAGCCGTCACATAATTCTCGCGGATTGACGCCTTTCTCGGCTTTGCCCTCGTAGAGCCAGCTTTCAGCGCGTGCGGCGTCCTCGGCGGGCGGCATCCATAGGAAGGTCAGGAAATACCGGCTCTCGAAATGTGCGCCTTCCTCAGCAAACTGCGCAGCGCGTTCGCGCTCGACAAGTGCCGATGCCGGATCGGGAAAGGCACAGACCGGATAGTCCAGCGCCGGTCGGCGCACCGCTTCGACGAAGATCGCCCAGCCAGAGCCCAGACGCCGCAACGCACTGTTGAGCCGCGCGGTTGTGGCAATCAGTTCCGAAGGCGTTGCGCTGTCGAGATCGGGCCCGCGAAACCGCGCCGAGCGCTGAAAGCTGCCGTCCTTGTTGAGCACCACTCCGGGTGCAACGAGCGCTGCCCAGGGAAGAAAGTCCGCGAGCCGGTCGGCCTTGTTTCGGTATTCGCGCAGCGAGAACATCCCTCACACCCCGCAATGAGCAGGAAAGCGCAGATGACGCCGGGCCACGTCCACGAATTGCGGATCGCGCCGCGCTGCCCAGACCGCCACCATGTGACCGAGCGCGAAGAAAACGAGCCCAGCGATCCACAACTGCAGGCCCAGACCAATGGCTCCGGCCAGCGTTGCATTGGCGATCGCGAGCCCGCGCGGTGCGCCGCCCAGCAAGATATGCTCGGTCAGCGCGCGGTGGACCGGGACGACGAAGCCATTGGGCAAACTGGATGCGCCGCTCTCCATCAGACGAGCGCCCCGCCGCCGAAGGAAAAGAAGGAGAGGAAGAAGGACGATGCGGCAAAGGCGATCGACAGGCCAAAGACGATCTGGATCAGCCGCCGGAACCCGCCCGATGTGTCACCAAAAGCCAGCGCCAGGCCGGTGGCGATGATGATGATCACCGCGACGATCTTGGCGACCGGGCCTTGGATGGATTCAAGGATGGCCTGCAGCGGCGCTTCCCATGGCATGGACGAGCCTGCTGCATGGGCGGGCGTGGCAACGACGAGTGCCGCGCAGGTAGTGAGTATTGTAGCGTGCAGGCGCGAGCGCGCACGCGATAGAACGTGAATCACGAAGGGTCTCCTTGAGTGGGGGAAAGGGGTGCAAGGACATATTCGCCGGCAGCATCGAGCCCGCGGACCTCGGCCAGTTCGGACAGCCGCCGACCGGTGCCATCACGCACGAGCACAGCGATAACGTTGATGGTCTCGGCGATCAGCGCGCGCGGCACAGTGACCACGCTTTCCTGGATTAGCTGTTCGAGCCGCCGCAGCGTGCCCAGAGCAGTCCCGGCATGGATCGTGCCGATTCCACCCGGATGGCCGGTGCCCCAGGCCTTGAGCAGGTCGAGGGCCTCTGCGCCGCGCACCTCGCCGATAGGGATGCGGTCCGGTCGCAGCCGCAAGGCAGAGCGGACCAGATCGGACAGGGTGGCCACGCCATCCTTGGTCCGCAGCGACACCAGATTGGGAGCAGCGCATTGCAGTTCGCGCGTATCTTCGATCAGGACGACGCGGTCAGAGCCGGAAGCAACTTCGGCCAGCAGCGCATTGGTGAGCGTTGTCTTGCCAGTCGATGTGCCGCCAGCAACCAGAATGTTCTTCCGCGACACAACGGCGTCAGCGAGCAAATCGGCCTGCCAGTCTGCCATGATGCCCGCCGCCACATAGTCATTGAGTGTGAACACCGCGACGGCAGGCTTGCGAATGGCAAAGCTGGGCGCGGCAACCACGGGTGGCAACAGTCCCTCGAAACGCTCACCGCCCTCGGGTAATTCCGCCGATACGCGCGGCGCTCCGGCATGGACTTCGGCACCGACATGATGCGCGACCAGACGGATGATGCGCTCGCCATCGGCGGCGCCCATAAGGCAGTCAGTTGCGGCAAGGCCTTCGCCCAGACGGTCGACCCACAGGCGACCGTCGGGATTGAGCATCACCTCGATCACGGCAGGCTCTTCGAGCCAGCGCGCAATCTCTGCACCCAAAGCCGTACGCAACATGCGCGCGCCGCGCGATGATGCTTCGGATCGGATCGGAATAACGCTCATGGGCTGCCCCGGATTGCGGCAACCGACCATCGGCTGCGCTTGCGAGGCAGATCAAAGAGACATCAAATCACCTGAGAGCAACAAGCTTTTGCCGCTAGGAAAGCGCGGCGTAGCCAAAGTATCGCTGGCGTAGCGGGCCGGTCAGTCAAACGCGCCCAAAATCCGAATCAAACCTGCTATTCAGGATGAACTCGTCCGATTTCAAGTAGATCGATTATTGTCATCGCAACACAAGTCGCGTTGCCGTTGCGGGGCGGCTGTGCTTTATCGTGTTCCCGATGACCAGCCCTGCCGATATCGACAAATTCATTTCCCAGTGGCGCGATACCGGCGGCAGTGAGCTTGCCAATACGCAGAGCTTCATCAACGGCCTGTGCGATCTGCTAGAGGTAGAACCGCCCACTGGCAGCCGCACTGATGACGTGCATAATGATTACGTTTTCGAACGCCGTGTCTTTCAGGACAATGGCGACGGCACACAGAGCTTTGGCCGCATCGACTGCTACAAGCGCGGTTGTTACATCCTCGAAGCCAAGCAGGGCAGCGAGGCTGACCGGGCGGCGGCCGACAAGGGCGAGGACGATCTCGATATCTTCGGCCAGACCGCCAGCGCCCGCGTCAAGCGTGGCACCGCGCGGCGCGGCACGCCGGGATGGGCCAAGGCCATGGTGCAGGCCAAGGGCCAGGCCGAACGCTATGCCAAGGCCCTTCCCGTCGATCATGGCTGGCCGCCGGTCCTTCTCGTTACCGACATCGGCTATTGCATCGAGGTCTATGCCGACTTCACCGGGACGGGCAAAGCCTATGCGCAGTTCCCGGACCGGGCGCGCTACCGGATCATGCTGGAGGACTTGCACGACGAAGCCGTGCGAGAGCGGCTCCGTGCTATCTGGACCGACCCCAAGAACCTCGACCCCGCTGCCCGCGCTGCCCGCGTTACCCGCGACATTGCCGATCTGCTGGCCACGGTCGCCCGGCGTCTTGAGAAGCGCGGCTACAATGCCGAGACCACCAGCGGTTTCCTGATGCGGGTGTTGTTCACAATGTTCGCGGAAGACAGCGGACTGATCCCGGAGAAGAGCTTCACCAACCTGCTGAAGAACCAGCGCGCCCATCCCGAACATCTGGAACATCAGCTTTCCGCGCTGTGGGCGGCGATGGACAAGGGCGAGTTCTCGCCAGCGCTGGGCGTGCCGCTGAAGAAGTTCAACGGCTATTTGTTCAAGGAACGCACTGCGATCCCGCTGGATGCGGAAGAGCTGGAAGTGCTGATCAAGGCGGGCGAACACGTCTGGACCGAGGTGGAGCCGGCCATCTTCGGCACCCTGCTGGAACGCGCGCTGAATCCCAAAGAGCGGGCCAAGCTTGGCGCACACTACACTCCCCGTGCTTATGTCGAACGACTGATCGGCCCCACGATCATGGAGCCGCTGCGTGCCGATTGGGACGGGGTGCGCGGAGCCGCGGCGACCCTGATCGAAGAGGGGAAGGAGGACGAGGCCAAGGCTTTTGTCGAGGCGTTCCATTCCCGGCTTGCCCAAACGAAAGTGCTCGATCCTGCCTGCGGCACCGGCAACTTCCTCTATGTCGCCATGGCGCGGATGAAGGAACTGGAAGGCGAAGTGCTCGATCTGCTGGTCGAGCTGGGCGATGACCAATATGTCGCCGAGCTAACCGGCCACACTATCACGCCCGAAAACTTCCTCGGGATTGAAGTAAACGAACGTGCCGTCGAAATCGCGCAACTGGTGTTGTGGATCGGTTATCTGCAATGGCACTTCCGCGTGAACGGCGCGGACCGCACGCCGCCAGAACCTATCCTGCGCGACGTGCGAACGATTGAACATCGCGACGCTCTGATCGACTACGACGACAAGATTCTTGAACGCGATGACGCGGGCAAGCCCATTTCTCGCTGGGATGGCGAGACGATGAAGCTCCACCCCGTCACGGGCAAGAAGGTGCCCGACGAGGGCGCGCGGGTTGAGGTTTATCGCTACGTGAAGCCGCGCGCGGCAAAGTGGCCCAAGGCGGATTTCATTGTCGGCAACCCGCCATTCATTGGCGGCAAGGACGTGCGGGACCGATTGGGCGATGGCTATTTCCATGCGCTGTTCGCCACCACGGATGTTCCGGAGAGCGCCGATTTCGTCATGCACTGGTGGGACAAGGCGGCAACGGCAGTGCGCAAAGCTGGTACGCGGCGGTTCGGCTTCGTCACGACCAATTCGATTACGCAGGTGTTCAGCCGAAGGGTGATTGCCAAGCATCTTGAGGCGAAGGGCGGTGTTGGACTGAGATTTGCTATCCCGAACCATCCATGGGTGGACGAAAAGGATGGTGCCGCCGTGCGCATCGCCATGACGGTGGCTGAACCGCAGGGCAAATCAGGCCGCGATCCAGGCATGGTGCAGACGGTCATTGATGAAAGCGGCGCGCCGCACACCATTGCGTTTGGCATCAATATGGGCCTGATAAGCGCCGATCTGCGGATTGGGGCCGATGTTTCCTCGGCCCGCCCGCTCAAGGCGAATGACAAGCTCGCTTCTCGAGGCGTTCAATTGATGGGCAATGGCTTCATCGTGACGCCTGAACAGGCAGAGGGTCTGTCGGCTCAAATCACTAATGAGCAACCAGCCAACATGCGCACTGGAGTTGAAGATGGCGATGCCGTAATCTTCGATTATCGCAATGGCCGTGATCTCGCTGCGCGCCCGCGCGGTGTGAAGGTGATCGACCTCTACGGCCTCAGCGAGGCCGAAGTGCGCAATAAGCATCCGGCAATCTATCAGCACCTCTCGCATGCAGTTCGACCACAGCGCGACGGGCAAGCTTCCAAGAGCAAGACGAACGACGCGAAGCAATATGCTGAAAAATGGTGGCTCTTCGGCAAACCACGTCCTGAAATCCGCAAGGCCTTATGCGGAGTATCGCGCTACATCGCCACCATCGAGACGGCAAAACACCGGGTGTTCCAGTTCCTGCCCATGTCGATCCTTCCGGATAACATGCTGGTTTGTATCGCACTCGATGATGCCTTTCATCTCGGCGTGCTGTCGAGCCGGATCAGTGTACTTTGGGCACTTGAGGCTGGAGGGACACTGGAGGATCGTCCGCGCTACAATAAAACAGCGTGCTTCGACCGCTTCCCATTCCCCGCCGATGTTTCTGAACCGCTTAAAGATAAAGTCCGGGCCGAGGCTGAAGCGCTCGATGCCCTGCGCAAGCGGGTGCTAGCTGAGCACGAAGACCTGACCCTAACCAAACTCTACAACGTGCTCGAGACCCTGCGCGAAGGCCGTAAGCTGACCGATGCCGAACGCGACATGCATGATCGCGGGCTCGTCACTCTGATCCGCCAGCACCACGATGCCATCGATGCACTGGTTGCCGAAGCCTATGGCTGGCCCGCCGACCTTTCCGACGAGGAAATCCTCACGCGGCTCGTCGCGCTCAACAAGGAACGCGCCGCCGAGGAAGCCCGCGGCCTGATACGCTGGCTGCGTCCCGAATATCAGAACCCGCCGTCCGACGATTGGCTCGATACCGGGTCAGGCGTCAAACCGGCAAAGCCCGTGCTCGCAGCCGAACATGTGCCGGACAATATCATCCCATGGCCGGGAACGCTGCCCGAACAGGTCAGCGCCGTGCAGTCGATACTATCGACCGCACAAACGCCGCTCGCACCACAGGACGTTGCCCGTTCCTTCAAAGGAAAACGCGCCGCCACTGTCCGTCCCGTGCTCGAGGCGCTGGCTGGTATCGGCATGGCCCGTCGGCTGAAAGATGGGCGGTATGCGGCGTGACGGGTGATACAAGCCAATGAGGGAAGATGATTTCAAGCTGTGGCTGACCCGTGCGGGTTATGCGGAAAACACCGTCAACACCCAGATGGCCCAGGCCCGCCGACTTGATCAGGCGTACGGCGATTTGGACGAGCATTTTGACCGGGACAAGTTCACGGCCATCGCTGCAACCCTGAAATACTCCGCTCAGGACAAGCGCGATCAGGCAGCCAACCCCTCCAAGCTCCCGATCGATGGGGACCTCTATTCCAACCTCGCGAGTTACCGGGCCACCCTGAATTTCTATCAGCGTTATCGCGACGATGATCAGGCGGGCCGAAAGCCTCGAACCCCAAAGCTGGGGGATGATCAGTTCTTCTCTGAAGTTAGCCGCATGATGGGCGTTTTCAAGGAACGGATGCCCGACTTCGCAGGCTTCGCGGAAGAGATCGGCCAGTTCTGGGAGACCGAGGGCAGCTACAAGCGCGACGCGCGCGAAAGCGTGATCGCCGCTGCCACCAATTTCGACCAGACCGAAGAAGAATGCGGCCGCGCAGTCTACAAGGCGCTGGTGCAGGGCACGCAGCAAGGCCTTCCGCTCAGCTGGCGCACGCAGGCGGAAATCTCCAAGGCACCTGCCAACATCCAGACGCGTTTCTACGAGACGGTTGCCCGCCTGGCGCGCCTGCAAGCGGGTGACAACCAAGGCTTGCTGGAATGTGCCCGTGAGCTTGAAAGCCTGAAGGCAGCAGGCATGCCGGGTATGCGGCGGGGTGAGGTGCTCAGCATTGCGATCTCGGTCTACGGCACGATCAACGTGAATGATGCCTGCTGGTTCAAAGTCCGCACTTTCGACCGGCTCGGCAAGGCCCTGATGGGGCACAAATTCTTCGCCTCTCCGCAATTCGAGCTGGCGGAATTCGAGAAGTTCCAGTGGGCGATGAACCGCATTCGTGACCAGCTCGATGACTGGAACTGGCGGACCGGCAGTCTGACCGATGTGCAAGGTTTCATCTGGGTTGCCATGGCAGAAAACTGGGAGGAGCCAGAAGTGTCGGACCTGACGCGCGAAGCGGTTGAGGAGGCCATGGACGAGTGCGAGGAGATCGGCGTCGAGGCCTTTCTGGCCCAGTATCGGTTCGGCAAACCTCGCGATTATTGGACACGGCGGGAGCCTGAAGGGTTTCTGTTCCCGGCCAAGGCAATCGTCGGCGCGGCCTATGGCTTCATGCCGGAGGGCAAGCCGCAAAGCGCCAAGGAGTTTTACGGCGGTTATGGAGAGCAGGCCGCAAATGGCATCTTGCAGCGTTTGGGCTTTGAGATCGTGAGCACGAAAGGGGGCGAGATGGCTCCGGCAACCGAAGGCAAGCCCGCGATAGGGACAAAACCAACCAACCTGATTCTCTATGGCCCGCCCGGCACCGGCAAGACCTACGCCACGGCCAGCGAGGCGGTGCGGCTGTGCGATGGCACTGTCCCCTCCGATCGCGAAGAATTGATGCTGCGCTACCAGGAATTGTCCCGCAAGGGACGGATCGGCTTCGTAACTTTCCATCAGAGCTTCAGCTACGAAGACTTCGTAGAGGGGCTACGGCCACAGCAGGCGGAAACCGGTGACGAAGGCTCGCCCGACACTGCGGGCTTTTCACTGGTGGCACGCGATGGTGTGTTCAAGGAAATGGCGCGGGTCGCAGGCGAGAACAAGGGCCGCGCGCTCTCGCATGATCTTCCGCCGTTCGATGGAAGCCGAAAGATATTCAAGATGTCGCTGGGCAGGAGTTGGGCGTCCGAAGATGATGCCATTTACCAAGGCGCGCTGGAGGGAGGCTACGTGGTCCTCGGATGGGGCGGCGAAGTCGACTGGTCGGATCAGCGGTTCGACAATTGGGAGGCGATCAAGGAGCGCTGGCGGCAAGACCATCCCGATGCTCATGGCAACGACCCCAACATGTCGCAGATCTATACCTTCCGCAGCAACATGGAGGTCGGATCGCTGATTGTCATTTCGGATGGCAACATGAAGTTCCGCGCCGTTGCCGAAGTGACCAGCGACTATCGCTTCGTTCCCGGACCGGACGGCGAATACAATCACCGCCGCAGCGTTCGCTGGCTGTGGCACACAGAAGATAGCCTGCCGCGGGACCGCATCTACAGGAAACAGCTTAGCCAGGTTTCCGCATACCAGATGCAGGGGCGGCAGGTGATTTGGGATGCGCTCGAACAGATAGTCGCGTCTGGCGGCGATGCCGTGGCAACCAGCGGTGAGCCGGAACCCTATGTGCTCATCATCGACGAGATCAACAGGGCCAACATCTCCAAGGTATTCGGCGAACTGATCACCCTGTTGGAGCAGGACAAGCGTGCCGGGCAGCCCAACGCCCTGAGCGTGAAGCTGCCGTATTCCGGCGAAGAATTCTCAGTCCCGGCCAATCTGCACGTCATCGGCACGATGAATACAGCCGACCGGTCCATCGCCTTGCTCGACACAGCATTGAGACGCCGGTTCGAGTTCCGCGAAGTGATGCCCGAGCCCGATGTCCTCGAAGATGCTGCTGCGCTGACAGGGGTCGACCTGCCCATGGTGTTACGCAAGTTGAACGAGCGGATCGAGTATATGTTCGATCGCGAACACCAGATCGGTCACGCCTACTTCATGGCCTGCAAGAGCCGGGCAGATGTAGATGCGTGCATGCGAGTGCGGATCATTCCCCTCTTGTCGGAATACTTCTTCGATGACTGGAACAAGATTGCACTGGTTCTTGGTGATCGGGACGGGAGCAGATTCCTCGAGCGGGTCGAGCTCAAGCCGCCGGTCGGGCTCGATGAAGACGGCGAGGCACCCTCTCGATGGCGATGGAATGTTCGATCGGCATTCCCGCCGGATGCCTACTCGGGCCTGTCGTGATCCAGCGCTCGGTCCTCGAATGGCAGTCCCTGCCATATGGCGATGGGCATGACGAAATCCCCGCCTGGGCGGCTGACCAGCTTGCAGGCGTAGCTAAGCGGTCTCCGCTGGGCGGTGAAAGCGGCGGACGAATACTGACGCTGGGCCGCAAATCTCTGCGCGCCGGGCAGGTGGTGGGGATTGTTGCGGGAGAAGGCTGCACACTTGAAATACTACCGAAGATCGATTTCCCTGCGGAGACTGACGGCGCGCACAAGCGCGGGCTGATCCGTGAAAGACTGGTGCACCTGCTCGCCGTCGCTCTGGACATCCAGATCGATGGCGGCGCAATGACCGAACTTGGCTGGCAGAAGGACAGCCTACTCGAAATCCTCATTCGGCTGTTCAGCACAAAGCTGCTGGACGCCGTCCGTCAAGGCGTTCCCAGACGCTACATCGACTGTGAGGATGACCTTCGAGCGCTAAGGGGACGCCTCGATATTGGGCGTCAGTTCACCGTTCTGGCGGTTGATCCGTCCAAACTCGCCTGCAGATATGACGAGCTTTCGACGGATACAGCCTTGAATCAAATCATGAAGGCAGCAGTCGATAGACTCGGCCGCCTTGCGCGCACGAGTGATAATCAGAGGCGGTTATCGGAACTGGCGTTTGGTTATGCCGAAGTTTCGTCGGTTCCGGTGAGCGCCCTACGCTGGCAGGATGTTCAGCTCGACCGCACAAATGCGCGATGGAAGGATCTGTTCGCGCTTGCGAAGTTCATTCTAGGCGATCGATTTCAGACCACCTCGATGGGCACTCAGGCTGGCTTCTCGCTACTTTTTGAGATGAACACTCTGTTCGAACAATATGTCGGTCGGATGATGCGCCGCGCCCTCGTTGGCAGCGGTCTGACCGTTCATTTACAGGGCGGGCGGCTGTTCTGCCTGGAATCTGTCGAGGATGGCCGGCGCCTCTTTCAAACCAAGCCTGACATATTGATCAAGGATGGTGGTCGGGTAATCCAGGTCATCGACACAAAATGGAAACGCATTTCCCCGCAAATCGAAGACGCCAAACAGGGCATCTCCCAAGCTGATGTCTACCAGATGATGGCTTATGGTCAGCTCTACGAGTGTGAGGCACTGACTCTGCTTTACCCGCACCATGGCGAACTCTTAGAAGTGCCGGGTGTGACAGGTACATTTGCGGTGCCGCACAGCCTCCAGCGACTGTCGGCTGCAACTATCGATATTTCGCGCAAAACAGGAATCAAGGATGCGCTCAGGCAGATCGCTGGTCACCATGGTTCAGAGGCGTTGCTCGCGAAAATATGACTATCTGCACCGAGGAAGATTCGAATGATCCCTCCGGATAAGCCTCAAGCACCATCGCCCCGCTAGGAATCTTGGTTGGCTTCAAGGTCAGGACCTGGGCCATTAGCGGCATAACTCTTCTGGCGTCTATCGGGTCAAAGCTGCCTGGCACAATTACGATCTGAAATGCGCAAATCAGAACATTGGTTGCTACGTTCGGTATTTCGGCGGCTGCCATTCGGGAGGATCATAAATCTTTGATCGTTTGATATCGCCCTGAAATCCCGTCGCCGCCTCAATGAGGGCCTTGTCGACGGCCCACTGATGCCGGTCGCGATTAGGATCGGCCATGATCTGGGTAATCATGGTGTGCGGATCGACCGGATAAGAATATAGACCCCGCTCATCTTGGTCTTCCTTGTCACCTAAATAGAGCAAACGAACCTCGCGCTCGTGTCGAAAGGCGCGACGCTTCATCAGCAGTGGTCGCGCGAATTCTGCCGCTGACAATTTTAGAGGCTCGTCTCGGTGCAGCCAGGCTTCAAGCTCGGCCTCTCGTCTATATTCGACTTTTCCCAGAAAACATCGATCTTGCGCCGTCTCAGGGTGGGCTTTAACCAGTGCGCTCAAAAGCTTTTTTGGCGTTGAGCGAATGCGAAGGAAGCGCTTTGCCGGGTCGTTGGCATAGACTCCCCACATCGCTTCCGAATAAGCATCACGCGTCCAACATTGACCGACAAAATCCTCGGCAAACCCGTAGGCGAAGGCTTCGCCGTCCAATATGCCTCCAAGCTTCAACTGGAAGTTCTCGAACTTATCTTTCCAATTGTGAATCCGGCTCAAAAAATTGCGACGCTGCGCGAATAGGCCGAAAACATAATCTTGCGGCATGATCCGATAAATATGCTGGTCCGGGTTCGTCTTTTCGAAGTTGAGTAAGTTCATCGCAGGGTCCCTGATCCCGGTTCGCACAACTGACATTCGCACATGAAGCACGAAACTTCCAAGTGGATGCGATGGGGTTTCAATTTTCATGAAAATATGATTTTATGATTTCATGAAACAAATCGATAGATCTGAAGATGGCGGAGACGAACATCTCCAGATCCAAGTGCCAACCGCGACCAAGCGAGATCTGGGGCAGCGTGCGCTAGATAGTCGCGAGCCGATCCGCATGGTCGTCTTAAGAGCGTTGGCAGCCTATGGAGTGGTCGTTCCCGAGGGTGCGATTAAAGATAGGCGGAAGCGCGTATGATTGCGGACGAGTTTGAAGCGCTGACCGTCGAGCAATATGCCGACGAAGCTGCGCGGACTGATCAAAGAAAAGGTTCCGGTACAATCGGTTTCACGATGCTCGGCCTATTTGGTGAAACTGGCAGCCTCCTTGCCGAAGCCAAGAAAAAGCAACGCGATCCGGCATCGTACCTTGGCTATGCCCCGGCGGTCACCGAAGAGATTGGCGACGTTCTCTGGTATTTGGGAGCCATTGCACGCCGTCATCGCTTGGCCCTTAGTGATATCGCCGCCGCAGCAAAAAGGCCGGATGCTGATTTCGTGGTAGGGGACAACGCGGCACTTACCTTTCACGAATTGCAGCCGGAGCACATGCCGCAATCTCGTGAGCCGACACCAGCATTCGAGCATAGTCTGCTGGCACTGGCTGGCGAGGTGGGATTACTCGCTCATCAGGTTGAAAGCCGAAACTCGAGCCGGCATCAACCAGAAATCGCGGCCCGCTTGGTCGCAATCATGCGTTGCTTGATCGATGCCGCAAATGATTCAGGCGTCACGCTCGAGATCGCGGCATTCAAGAATCTGCAGAAAATCTTCGACCGTTGGCCACGCGAGCGCATCTACCCTTCGCCGTTTGATGACGGCAGGGACGCTGAAGAGCAGCTGCCTCGCATGATGGAGATCGATGTCTACGAGCGGACAGTCCGCGGCCAAGACTATGTGTTTCAACGTTCGCGCGGGGTATATGTCGGCGACCGCCTGACCGACAATGCGATCGAACAGGACGATTATCGATTCCACGACGTGTTCCACTACGCCTATGTGGCGGTGCTGGGCTGGTCGCCTGTCATCCGCGCCCTGCTGCGGCTCAAGCGTAAGAGCGACCCAGAGCTGGACGAAGCTGAAGATGGTGCGCGCGCCATACTCATTGAAGAAGGTGTCACGTCATGGCTTTTTGGCCAGGCTCAACAGCTCAGTTTCTTTGAAGGAGTAAAGCGGGGTGGACTGCCGCTGGACATGCTCAAGCATATCCGCCAATTCGTCGCCGGATACGAAGTTGATCGCTGTCCGCTTTGGCTTTGGGAAGAAGCAATTCTCCAGGGTTATGCGGCTTTCCGTTTCCTCCAGAAAAACCGACGTGCGCGAATCGTGATCGACTTCGAGCACCGTAGGCTCCGCATCAAGGATTTGCCGCTATGACCCCAAAGACATTCGTTTCGGCACTGGCAACTACAGATCTACCGTCGGTTTTCAATCCCTGGCGGGATCGCTGTGAGCTTCACGACCGCAGTGACGCAGCTGCCCGCCGACGCGCCAATCTCGAAAGCGTGCTTTCGGCCGCACTCGATGTCCAGGTCGAGACAATCTGGATCGCTCGGGATCTTGGCTACCGCGGCGGTCGCCGAACAGGCGTACCGCTGACCGACGAAATCCATCTCACCCAAGCCGCGGCCCTTATGGGAGGGATTTCCCTAGAACGTGCCACCGACGGTCCGGCTGTTGCCGAAAGGACTGCTGCGATTGTCTGGCAAGTTCTTAACCGGATCGGCAAACCGGTGATGCTCTGGAATGTGTTTCCTTTTCATCCCCATGACGCTGGGGACCCGATGTCCAATCGTTGCCACACCCGCGGCGAACGTGAAGCGACCTGGCCGTTGTTGCAGTCACTTATGGCGATGATCCAGCCGAAGCGCATCGTTGCGATTGGCCGCGATGCGCATATGGCGCTCGAAGGCCTAGATATTCCTATCACTGCGATCCGTCATCCCAGTTACGGTGGGCAACGTGAATTCATAGATGGAATGTGTGATCTCTATGGCATTGCCGACGATCCCGTCTCGACGCCGGAACTTCCGCTCAATGCAAGTTACGCTGCAAGCGCCAAGGCATTTGCTTGATCACAATTCATCAGAAGAGTGTCGATGTCGCCGCGATTCCATTTCCCGTTCTTCACATCGACCGTCGCATGCGTTGAGAGAACCGTTAGGCATCCCGTTGCAATCCCGGACTCCTCGCCCACAAATTGCAGCAGACGGCCTAGTCCGATCAAATTGCCGAGCAATTTCTCGATATAGTAGTGATTCCGATACATCGCTGTTAGAGTCAGCCTGCGCTGGTTGCCTTCGCCAATAATCTTAAAGCTGGCGAAGCTAAGGCACTGACCGCCATAGGGTGACCCATCCACATCGCGGGCTGGATCAAACACGCTGAGTTCAAACTTGTTGAGCGCTCGGACATTCGGATCCTTCAGTCGCCCAATGATCTCGGTCAACTGGTTGATCGGTTTGCCTTCCGGTTGCGGAAGCTGCATCATCCTCTCGAAGTAGTATCCCGACCAGCTCTTCTTACCCTGCGAGCGGACCTTTGGCAGCACATTCTCCCGAAATCGATCAAAGAAGGATGGTGAGCCGTATCGCCGATAGAGAGCTTCAGGAAAAATCGTGTTCGCAACCGTCGCGATGCGCTTGGTGTCACGATGTTCGAAGAATGCATCAACCGCAGCAACCACCGGATCAGAAATACTGGCTCGCGCCAATGGATCTGCGACGTCGATCACAACATTGTGATCGTGATGGCCCGGCCTTGCGTTAACTAGGCGCACAGCCTCTAGCCAGGCTGAGACACAATCAGGCTGCGGCGGCACGGGAAGGTACATCGATATCCTCCGTTAGGATGGCCGTCGCAAACAGGCGCGGCGTCAAGAATTTTTCGGTCAGCCAAGCGTGGCCTTCCTCTCCCCATTCGGCACCCCAGCTATTGCGGATGAGGATGGCTGTTTGGTCGCTGGTAGTCCCATGTCCGACTGCTACGACAGCGTGTCGCAATGCAGGGTCGGGCTTCTCATCATTGGCAGGCTGTACGAGCCCGCCATTCGTAGGCGCAAAGAACGACTGCGACAGCATAGTCAGAAGCAGCACCGGCGTGCCGCTATCCAACGCTGAAACGATTGAAGGAACGACGCACGTGCCTGCCACTCCATTGCGTCCAAATCGCGAACCGACGTTGGCTGGAGGCACCCAATGGGAAAGATCAGCAGGAATGACATCGAGATAGGGCCAGCCGCTTTCTGCAGGCTGGCCATCAAGGCGAAGCACATCAAGCATTGAAGATAGGCTTGTGCCACGCTCTGGGGTTGTGCCGCTTCGCTTGTGGGCGTGATAAAATGCGTACTCGCAGGACAAAGGTGACCAGCCATCTCGGAGCGCTGCATGCACATCACTTGCTGCGAACGCGAGGCAGGTTGGCCGCGCTCCCTGATCACGCGCTGCGCCTAGCAGCGGCCGGAGATCTGTAACGATATCGATCATGTTGAGTCAGGCGGCCTCAAGCAGGTGGCGCCGTTCGGCGCGAGAGAGGCCTTGTTGCTCCGGGCCAGTCAGGTCATAATCGATTGTCAGGCTCGCATTGGCGCTTGCCGGTTGCCAAGGACGGCGCTCATTGAGGGACATGCGTCCACGTTGTGCCGCCTCCGGAGCCGCAGTGACCCGGCGTACCACCGGTCCGCCAATAGCCTCCGCATCGAATGCCTCGCGCTCATCCCTCACTACCGCAAATCCGCTAGCGATCAACTGGTCAAGGTCCCACAAATAGCCCCCCCCGCTATGCTCGGTGAGCTTCAGCACGAACAAGTCGTTCCGACTTCCGTCCAGGCGCGCGCCCTCATCCTTCTCGGTTAACAACCAAACGTCCCCCCGATAATTGGCGGGCTTGTAGTCATGCAGAAGGTCGACCTTCAAACTACGAGGCTTTGTCTCGAGCAAGTCGCGCATGATTGCGTTCGTGATGAGATTGTACCGGACGAGCGTGCGACAGGTCGCTTCGTAGCTGGCGCCGATGCGAAGTGAGAGCTGATAAGCGACGTTAGGGCGGCGTAGTTCCGCCGTAGTCCAGTTCTGCCGTGCGCAGTGCTGTGCAATGAGCCATTTAGGCATCATGAAGGCAATGGCGAAAGCATCTGCCTCGGTTTCTTCGAATTTGCTGCCCGGTTCGGGACTCATCGGCATCCGCCGCAGGATGCTCTCATCATCGAGGCTTGGCTCATGCTTCATCACAAAATGCCCTAGCTCGTGGGCAGCAGTAAAGCGTTGGATGCTCATAGGACGCTCTGTCGTCACCAAAACGCCGGGCACGGGCGAACTCAGATAGGCTCCGAGCAGCCCTTTGAGCGGACGCAGAAGAAGCGGCAGGCCAAGCGAATGAATTGTACCGAAAACATCGACATTGCCTCCATGTTGTTCAATGAATGCCTGCGTTCCCTGCCTGCGATGGAGGCGTCCAGCCGCCATCGCCCCCGCCCTGACCGCGCCCTCATAGTCCAGAGCCATGGATCAGACCTGCCCGCCAGCAGAGCGAGACCGTAGGTATTCGGCAAACCTTCCCAACTCTGCGCGATCATCAGCAGAAAGGTCAGCAACGCGGCGTGCCAGATGCGCAACATCGACCGGAAGGCTAGCTGAAGCCACGTCCTCGCCGGTGAAATAAGCTACCGATTGGCGATAGAGCTTAGCAAGGCGCGTCAACTCAATCGCTTCAACCCGGCGCTGGCCATTTTCGATATCCGTCAAAGCCGTGCGCGGGATCTTGAGATAAATCGCAACCTCGTCCTGCTTGAGGCCCAGATATTTGCGCGCTTCGCGCAGACGATCGCCTAGCTGGCGGCGAGCCGTTTCATCATCGACACCTTGATCAATAGCCAAGTGGCTCATGATTTAGTTCCCTTCGGCTTGTTCTTCACCCAGACCTTTTCAATGCGAGGCAAGAGATGTCCAAGCGCTTCGTCGATAGAATTGTAGCCGCCTGTGCGGACGAGGCTTTCGCGCAATTCAAATCCCAACACAGGTTCGACGGCACAAAGTGTGTCCACCACCGAAAGAGAATCCAGTGGGACCGACATCGCCATCGCGCCGCCTTGATCCTGTGGTAACGAAATGCCGCGCAATTGAGCTTCGGTCCGAGCCACTTCAAGAAGCTCATCGACCAAGGCCTTAATCACATCCCCTTTCGGGAACGCTGTGATTGCTGGTGCCGGAGGGGCAACTGTCGCCATCTCTGCCTCATATCATTTTCCTACATTGGAAATGTATAATGTTGGATTATCCGACATTCAAGTCCCCTTTTTGCGATTTAGGCATCTCAAATGAACTCTCTAGAGTACCCTCCGATGTGCACATCACGATTACGCTCATTGAAGTTCAGAAGATTAACCAAATCAACCTGATATCGTGCCAATCGCCGACCCACCGATTGGGGGCCAAGATCGGGAAGCAAACAACTGGTCTCTAGTGCCCGACTTTGGGGCGCTTAGCGGACCTTCTCATCAACGAAGTTCGAGATCCGTTGGCCAGTCTCAACGCGCCGCGCCAGCGCTTCAACGAAGCGCTCAAAGCGCTGCGTAGCAGCAGCCTTGGCGGCAGCTGTTGCTTCGTCTGGCATTGACGGAGCCACGCCGAGCCAGAAGCGCACAAACAAGGCAACAGCTTCATTTCCGACCTCAACATGATAATCGAGCTTGTCGAGTTGGCGCGAAATACGATCCAGACGCCGACTGAACGCAGCTTCCATTTGTTCCGATCCGTCCGGTGATAGGAATGATGCAACCGCTGCCTCGACCACCGATGCCTGCGATACCCGCTTGCGCCCGGCGTAGTCTGCCAGTTGCTGCGAGAGGTCTGGAGGCAGCCGAAAAGTATGCTTGATGCGATTGCCCTTGCTCACAGTTCGATCCCGTCATTGGGATCGAGCGCAGCGCGCCGGGCGTTGGCGCGCATCTGGTCGGCCAATCCGCGATTGGTGCTCGCGATGTCAGCATCGCTCCTGTCCTCAAAATCAAATTCATTGCGCACGGGTACAGGTGCTGGTGCGATGTCTTCGTGCTCAGGCAATTCTGGTTCACGCCGAATTCCGCCCTCGGCCTCATCATCCCGCCACTCGGGCTTGCTAACAAGGCTGTCCTTCCGATGCACAGCTTTCGCAATCCTGCCTCCCCAATCACCGGCAGCGCCCTTGTCGACTGACTGCTTCGAGATCGGTGGCGCTTCGATCCGCTTTTTGAGCCGCGGATCGGCATAGTAACGCGCCTTCTTCGCACGGATGGGATGCGCGCCAGCTAGCATGACGATCTCATCGGTATCGGGCAGTTGCATGATCTCGCCCTGCGTCAGCAATGCTCGGGCGGTCTCCGAGCGCGAGACCATCAGATGGCCGAGCCAGGGCGACAGCCGGTGTCCGGCATAATTCTTCATCGCCCGCATTTCAGTGGCGGTGCCGAGTGATTCCGAAACACGTTTTGCCGTCCGTTCGTCATTGGTGGCAAAGCAAACCCGGACATGGCAGTTATCGAGGATCGCATTGTTCTGACCGTAAGCTTTCTCGATCTGGTTCAATGATTGCGCGATCAGGAAGGATTTGATTCCGTAGCCGGCCATGAAGGCGAGCGCGCTCTCGAAGAAGTCGAGGCGACCGAGCGCAGGAAATTCGTCCAGCATAAGGAGCAGGCGCTGTCGCTGCACGCCGTCAGCAAGATCCTCGGTCAGGCGCCGCCCCAGCTGGTTGAGGATCAGGCGAATGAGCGGCTTGGTTCGGCTGATATCTGAGGGGGGCACGACGAGGTAGAGCGTGACCGGACGTTTGGCATCGACCAGATCGGCAATCCGCCAGTCGCATTGCCTTGTGACTTTGGCGATGACCGGGTCACGATAGAGCCCAAGGAAGGACATCGCGGTCGACAGCACGCCTGAGCGTTCGTTTTCGGACTTGTTGAGCAATTCACGGGCTGCGCTGGCGACGACCGGGTGCACGCCATCCTCGCCCAGATGCGGGGTCATCATCATGGCGGCAAGTGTTACTTCAATCGAGCGCTTGGGGTCGGACAGGAAGGCCGCGACGCCTGCTAGGGTCTTGTCGGCCTCGGCATAGAGCACATGCAGGATCGCGCCGACCAGCAGCGCATGGCTGGTCTTTTCCCAATGGTTGCGCCGCTCGAGCGAGCCTTCGGGATCGACCAGCACATCGGCGATATTCTGGACATCGCGCACCTCATTGATCCCGCGCCGCACCTCCATCAGCGGATTGTAGGCCGCGGAGGCCTCATTGGTCGGGTCGAACAGCAGCACGCGGCTGAAGCGCGAACGAAAGCCAGCGGTCAGATCCCAGTTCTCGCCCTTGATGTCGTGGACGATGGCCGAGTGCGGCCAGGTCAGCAGTGTCGGGATGACCAGCCCCACGCCCTTGCCGCTGCGGGTTGGCGCAAAGCACAGAACATGTTCGGGACCGTCATGGCGCAGGTATAGATTGGCGTGCTGTCCGATGACGACGCCTTTGCCCGCGAGAAGACCTGCTCTGGTAATCTCGGACCGGGTTGCCCAGCGCGCCGAGCCATAGGTGGCGCTGTTCCTGATCTCGCGGGCGCGCCAGACCGACATAGCAATTGCCACGACCACCGAGGCGAGACCGCCTGAGGCTGCGATCATGCCGCCTGTTTCGAAGATGCGCGGCGCATAGGCCTCAAAGCTGAACCACCACCAGAAGATCGCATAGGGCGGATAGACGGGCACGCCGAAGGCCTCGAACCATGCCGGCCCCAGCTCGCGCTGGAAGCCAAGCGCCGCCGCTGTCCATTGCGTGCTGGCCCAGATGCCAGCCAGCGTCAGGGCAAACACTGCGAGGATCTGGCCCCACAGGATTTTGGTTGCCGACATGGTGCCTCCTTTCGGGAGGCAGCAGGCCGAATGAGGGCGGTAACACAAGCGCTGCGGTTGGGAAGCGCAGTCTGGCGCAGGCAAAGAAACGGGCGGTTAGAGGGCTTCCCAAGCGAACTCCGGTTCGCCAGACCATGTCAGACGGTACATGGCACCCTGCACGACCGACTGCACGACATTGGGCCAGAGCGCGGCAATGCAGGTTCCGCCTGCGTGGCGGACCGAGGGAAAGATGATCCCGTTATGCCCTTCGCCGCGCGCCTCTGCCGCCAAAGCATTGCCCACCGGGTAACCCTTGGCAGCATCGAGATCGAGGCTGGGATGATCGGGAAGGCCCCGCAGGTCGATGAACACGCCCGACATGCTGGCGATCATCTCGCCATATTCGACAATCGCGTTGAAATCGCCCGCATCGGCGAGCGCCCTGGTCAGGTGATGGCCGACTTCGGCGATACAGGTCTCGATAACCAGCGCAGCATACCAGGCACCGCGATCGGCGGGATTGAAGCGGCCCGGCTCACGCGGCTTGGCATAGGCGAAGCTGGCGTTGATGAACTTGGCATGCGGCACGCCGTGAACCAGCTCATCGGCGGTCAACCCGCCGGACCCACGTTCTTCGGCGATCAGCCGCCCGCTCGTCGCGCCCTCGATCTCCGCCAACAAGGCAAGATCCTCGTCATCGTCAGCAAGAGGCGACATGACCGCTTCGCGCAGACGCGCGCTCGGCACGAGCCTGATAGTCCGCTCGAAAGCTTCACGTATTGTCGGAAGGCTGGCCGGTGGCGGGTCAGCCTGCTGTTCAGAGCCCGCCACGAAGCGCGTCGATATACTGCCGGGTTTCTAACATGCGCGGGATACCGCCAGCGATCATCGCCTGCACGGGCGAGAGCCGGTCGAATACCGGCGCCTTGTTTGCAAGCTTCGGCCAGCGATCGGCCATGTCGTTGGCGAAGAGCAAATGCAGTCCCTTGAAAAGACCGATCAGCGCCGAAGCGCGGGTCAGCTGGTCCTGACTCAGCACGCCTTCCCAGGTCCCCGCCTTCATCCGGTCCCAGGTGCTTTCGGACACACCGAGCAGCGCGGCGCCTTCGGCGTTGCTACCACCCCAGGCCTCGACAAGCCGAAGCACGGCTTTCACCGCCGCGCCGGTCAGACGGCGGCGATCATCATCGCCTGCAAAGGTTTGAAGTCCGCGCGGGGCTTCGGCTTGTTCAAAAGCTGCACTCGCCATATCGCTTCTCCTGATGCGTTTATAAGCATCATGTGGTGCTTTTGTCAAGATTTGTATCATGGGCATTGTTCCTCAGATGGCCGGACCGCGCGACCGGGCAAAGCTCCAGTCGACGCCGCCGCGCTGGTTGATCCTGCCGCTCACGGCCTGCCCCAAATGGCGGTCCATATCCTGCCGCCAGGGGACGAGCTGGAAGCCCATGCCATTGTCGATCATGGCGAAGCGGCCTGACGCGAGCGTCACTCGCTCGCGGTACATACCAGCCACATGATCGCCGGCATTGACGGGTTGAGCGATACCACCGTGGCGCGCCGCTAAGGCCTCGCCTGCGTCGGCCAGTTCGCGGTCCCGCAGCGTATCGAGCAGACCGCGCGCAAAGACGATGTGCTGCCCCTGACGCTTGGCAAGACCTTCCTCGATAAGAGTTTCAGACCTTTGCTCTAGCGCATAGCGAACCTCCGACCCAAAGCCGCCCGACAGCGTTTCGGGTCGCGGCGACACCAGCTGCCGGTCGAGCCATGTCGCGCCGCGTGCATGGATTTGCGTGTCGATCGAAAGGTCGGACCGGACCAGCAGGCTTGTCTGCTGCCGTCCTTTGCGATCGGTCCAGTTGCTGGCCTCGACGATCGCGCCCGGCGAAGCGTCAGTTGTCCGCTCGATGTCGGGAAAGCGCATATGATGCGTTCGGCCATCCACGCTATGGACGATCGCATAGGCTTCACCGGTCAGTTCATCATGCAACCCGCGTTCGACGAGCCTGCCGATGACCCGCTCGCCACCGGTTCGTCCATGCAAGGCGATGCGCTCGGAATCGATGGTCAGACCATGGCCGGTCATGGCGCGGTGCATGGTCTTGATGATGTCGCCGCGATCACCCAGTTCGCGCAGTGTCGGCTCGACATCTGCAGCTAGCGTCCAACTGGCCGGACCGACGCGCTGGGCCAGACCCATTCGTTCGAGTGTCTGTGCACGGCCAAGCAGTAGGCTGCGATCCTTTCGTGCGCCTGATGCCTCGGGGCGCAGGCCGACCACACCAAGATCGTCACGCTGCCGTTGCAATCGGCGGTCGAGCGAAGTCCAGCGTTCGGCGTCGACCTCTCGCCGAAGCGCGTTTTGAATATCACGCTCGCTGCGCGGGCCGAGTTCCACGGTCACGCGCTCTTCGGCGCGGGCGCGCAGGCCCTCGCTGATATAGGCGCGATCGATCACGAGGTCCTTGCCATCGCTCGCAACGCCCCGGACGAGCACATGGATATGCGGATTGTCGGTGTTCCAATGATCGACCGCGACCCAGTCGAGTCTAGTATCCAGATCGCTTGCCATATCCTCCATCATCTCGCGAGTGAAGGCGCGCAGATCCGCCATCTCGCTCACATCCTCAGGCGACACGATGAAGCGGAAGTGGTGCCGGTCGTCCTCGCAGCGCTCGGCGAAGGCTTCGCCATCGGCCTGATCCGACCCGGCATCGAACATCTGGCCGTCCGATCCGTCGCGGGTGACACCATCGCGTTCGAGATAGGCGATATGGCGTGCGAGCGGTGCGGAACGAAACGACGTGCCTCTATGGCGGACAACGCGCGCCTTGACGACGACGCGCCGCTGTAAAGCGCTTCGGCGGCGCTGGAGAGCCGCACGCTTGCCGCGCCCGAGATGTCCAGTGCCGCGGCCGGACCTGCTTCGCCCAAGCGGTGTGTAGCCTGCTCGGCGCGAGACCTGGAGCACGCGGCCGACCAGCGTGTTGGCCTTGCGGTAGGAGCCCGCTCCGCTGTCGCGCGAGCGGCCCGGGCGGATGTCGAAGTCGTCGTCAGCCATGTGTGAGAAAACCGGACGACGGCGCATGGGCCGTTGAAATGACGGGAGAATTCGCCAGAAGCGACGGCAGGGCATATGCCAAGACGGCGCAAATTGCTGAACAAAACCAACCACCTGCACCCCGGCCGACGGCGGTGCTTTTATCTCGCCATCCTCCTTTCCCCTTTCTGACGCTTCCCGCCGTCCTTCGCCCAGCTTCGCCATCGGACGAAGCCGGGCGCGAGAGCATGATTGCCGGCATCATTGGTCGCTGACTGTGGAGACAGGTGCAAACAGGTCATGTGCGGGCACCGCCGGGCTGGCGAATGGGTTAGCTGGAACGTCAGGATTGACGGCCTCGTTCGCGGGCGGTGCCGCATCTGTGGGGCGTGGAGCTCCCGTGGGCGACGCGCTCTGAGGCTGCGCGGTTGCTGCAACGAAAATGCGTTCCGCCTGCAGCATGGGCGCAACCTTGGCGACATAGCGGCGTGTTTCAAGCGGGAGTGAACGCCGTCCGCCAAGCCACGCCTCATACCGTCCCGGCCCCGCATTGTAGGCGGCCAAGAAGCCAGCTGCGCCATAGCGATCATACATTTCACGCAGGTAAGACGTTCCTGCCATGATGTTGTCACGCGGATCGAAGGGATCGCTGCCGAGCGCAAACCGGTCGCGCTGGCGCGCCCAGGTTCCGGGCATCAGTTGCATCAGACCCATGGCCCCGGCGGATGACACGGCGCGCGTCCGGCCCGCGCTTTCGATGCGGATTACCGCATAGATCCAGTGCTCAGGAATACCAAAGCGCTGTGCCGCTTCGCGCACATGGACGTCGATATCGATGCGCTGTGCTTGCGAACCGGTTGAACCTGTCTGCGCATGAATGGGAGCCGGGTAGGCGCAGGCCAGTGCAGCCAAGGCCGCAGAGACCAGTCGATGGTCGCGCATCGCTTAGTCCTTCGCTTCGCGGCGCGAGGGGCGCGACCACATCAGCACATGGGTGCGCGGGTCCGACTGGAACAGATTGGCGCGCAGCGGCTGCATGAGAGCCGGATCATCGATCAGGACCGCGACATAGGCGCCCGCCTTGTCGCCTACGCGCTTCCAGCCTGCTCCAACTTCGAAGGCTGTATCGTCCTCGCCAGCCATGATGCGGTAGTCCGGCGCGTTCTCGGCGTCGCCGGGCTCGGCAGGGACAATGATCAATGCACTGTCGATCGTCAGCGTTTGCAGGCGTCCTTCGAAGCCATCGGCGCGCGCGGTGAATGTGCCGATACATGTCATGGTTTGGTCTCCTTGTTGTCGTTGGGGTTGGTGTTAGGGATTGGGGTCAAATGCGGACGTGCGAACCAGACATGCTCGCCATTGCCCGCTTCGTCGGTCCAGACAGGGTTTGCGCGTCCGATCACTTGGGCGCGCGCAATCGGCCCAAAGTAGCGCCCGTCAAAGCTGCCGGGCGCGCTCCTGTTCATGACGAAAATTTCATCAGCACCGATGGTATGGCAGCCCTGCCAATCGGGCAGCGGGCGCGCCCGGCTGTCGAGTACGCGCGCCTCTCCCGCCGGTTCGCCATTCATCGTGATGACGAGGCCACGGCGGCAAACAATGTCACCGCGCAGCGCCGCGACCTCCTTCAGCAGCGGCACGCCGGAGGGAAGATAGCCGCGCTCAGCGAGATAGGTGCGGAGCCCGGGCGGCGGATCGATGGCCACCCGTTCACCGACATGGAGGCTCGCAGTCCCGCGAATATGGTAGAGGCCGGTCGGCACGCTGGCGGTCTCATTCCAGAGGAGAATGCGCGACATGGGCAGAGCAGCACTGAGCAATGCCGCCGCCGCAACTGTGCCTGCCACAAGGATCGTGCGCCGCTTCATGATTGCAGTTTCCGGCGACGCAGCCATGCAAGGTGGCGGCTCTTTGCATAGCAGCGCGGCAGCATTCCCGCTGCCAGTCTGTTGTGTATATGCCGCCAGTGATCGGGTGCGACTTCGCACGGATCGTGGCCCGCCTGTTCGATGGCGTCGATCAGTTCAAAGGTCTGGCGAACCTTCGGCCAGCCTCGAACCGACAGCAGGATTTCGCCGCCAGGGTCGACCTGCGGCACTGTGGTGTAGGCTTCGCCGCTGTCGACTGCGCGCACGATATCGAGCGTTGAACGAATGGTGCCGAAGTCATTGGAGGCCCAGCGGACCAAAGCGAACGCCTGCCCCGGTGCATAGCTCTCGATGCGGGTGCGGCGATCCAGAATGCGTTCGGCCACCGGTTTGCCAAAACGAAGCCAGTCTTCGCGCATGCCTTGCTGCCACACCAGCGTGACATGGGTGAGCGGCGGATTGCCATCCTGAATGCACTGATTGGTAGAGGGAGGCTCCGCCGCGCCCTCTGTGCACAGGCGCCGCGCCGTTAGCAGGAATCTGGAAGATTCCTTGTTAGGATAGTTAAGGGGCGCAGCAGCCCAGCATTTCTGCGGCTTTGCGCGGCATTCCGGTTCCCGATAGTCCGAACTTTCGGTTCCTGATCGACCGAGCGCGTGGGTTCCTGATAGTCCGAACATCATACCGACTTGTCCACAGGGGTCATGCCGATCCGCCGCATGGCGGTATCGAAAGGATCGACGGGCAGAGCCACGAAATTCAGCCGCTCGCGGCCCAACTGATGCTCGAGCGTCAAATTGTAGCCCGGCAGCGGCTGACGTCGGACAATATCGCGCATTTCGAACGCGAAGCGCTTCAGCGGCGAGAGTGCCCCGGACTTGAGGTGGAGGTGCGCAATATCAAAGCTCCACCCGCCCTTCTGTCTGCCGCCATGCTTGCGCACGATGCGGTAGAGCCATCGTTCGAGCCCGCCGGTCAGCTGGAAATAGGCCGGGTCGATGGTAAGCACGAGCGCCCGGTCAAGCACGCCTTCAAAGAACCAGTCGGGCACAATCATCTCGATCCCAAGCGCGCGGCCATTGGCATCGAGGCGCTCGCGCCATTCGTTGATCCAGGAGAAACGGTGACGGCGGCGTGCGCCAAGTTGTCGGATCGAGGTGGCAACGGTGGTTGATTGCAGCCGGTCGAGCGCCGCCTTCAATCGGTCATAGCCTGCCTTGCTGGTCCCGCGCCTTGTGAAGGCAAGGATTTCATGCGGCGGCAGCAATGAGCCGCGAGATGTTGGCCTTCCGAGACAGGCACCTCGACGATCTGGATTCCGCTACCCAGATCAGCATATCGTCGGCATCCCAGACGTCGCCATACCGTGTTCAAAGTGGTCGCTTGACGAGATCGTAACTTCGCCCCATACGAAAACCGATGGTTTGACGCGCTTCGATTTGGCAAGGCTGAAGAAGTGGGCCAGGCCATCAAACTTGCGCATCGCGCGCTGCAAATGTCGCCTGGCACCGACGAACAGGTCGAGCCGCTGCCGCGCTGGAGAGGGACGGGGCAAAGTCTGGCGTGGCGGGCATTGGCCGAGCCTTCAGCGCCGGACGGGACCGGAATAGCTGTCGATCTGCTTGGCGGGATGGACCACGCCCTTGCCCGGATCGCTGGTTGAACGGCGCATAGCCTAGCTCGGCCCAGCTGTCGAGATCGTCGAGGTGACGATCCGCCACCCAGCTTGCGATAGACTGCCGGTGCCAGCAGTTACGCTGAGCGGCGGCGAGCATCCAGATGCACAGCGGCATCGGGTGTGCAGATAGCGGGGCGGATCAGCGGGAACGGCGTCCATCGAAAATTTCCGCTTGAGACAGTTGCTGCAGCGCAGAGCCGTTGGTTGCGGAGTGAGATGGCGGCGGGCGGCGCGGCGGAGGAGTGACTAAAGGGAAGCGGTGCCTCAAGCGGTCACTTTATCAGATGGAGCGGTCGAAACCGGAAAGGCGCGGAAGTTGCCGCTGCGTGCAATTTCAGTGCTGATCGCAGGAGACGGCACATGACGTTTTTCGCCTGAGGCCTTCCATTCCGCGCTTCAAGAAGGCGGGAATTGGCGACGGAGAGAAGGCAAGCTCACGAATGGTGGCAGCACCGGCTTCGCGCGCGCATCGAGCATTCGCCAACATAAGTTGGCCAGCCTGCGGCGCTGGTACCGCTTGGCGAAATTGAGGTTTGGGAAACGCCGCCTGACTCCAGCGCGCAAGCGTTGAAAGCGATATAGGGCCTCGATCGCGCGACGCGAGCGCCGTCCGGGATAAGGAAGGTAGGTGAAAGTCCGACTGCCAGATCCACTGCCAGCCGGTAGCGCGGCCAACAAAATGTGCTGGTCAGAACATAGTGCAGTCCGTCTGAATACACAGCTTTTGAACTGCCTTCCAGGAAAGGTCTGAGAGCGTTGCTCCGGCAGGTTCACCCTCCTGTCTGATGATAAGCAGCACCCGGCGACCAATGCGCTGGTTCATCCTTCGCCGGTTTTTCAGGATCGCAGGGAAAGCTCAGGCCCCATCGCCGAGCCAAGCTCTCCTTTCCTTTGTTTGCCGGATCGGCGACGGGCCTGTTGCTCTGTCTGATTGTATTCGCGCACATAAAGTCGAAGTTGCGGACGCAGAGGCCTATTCGATTGTCGGCGAATCCATGGACCGATCGGGCATGGCGCTCGCCACGCTGGCGAGCCGTCCGGGCGCTCGGGCGGCCGTGCCAGCGCTGCGTGATCCGCCGCTGCTGACGATGGGTGACATGGGCATGAACCACGGCTCCGAGGGTATGGACCACAGCGGCATGGACCATGGCGAACCTGGCGATGGCGCTGCGGCGGGCGGCGTTGCTGGAGCGGCGGCCATGGATCACTCGGCCATGGGCCATGCCCCGCCTGCTTCGCCAGCACCTGAGGCCGATGACGCAATGGCCGGAATGGCGATGGGCGGCATGAGCATGGAGGGCATGAACATGCGAGATACGTCGCTGTTACCGCCCGATGTCGCCGTCGGCCCGGGCATCGACGGTGTATCAATGGCCCCGGTCGACAAAATGGGCGATCCGGGGCTTGGGCTGCGCGATGTGCCGCACCGGGTGCTTAACTACCGCATGCTTTCCGCCCTCGAACCCAATATCGTCTCGCGCGAGCCGTCGCGGCTGCTCGAATTGCACCTCACCGGCAATATGGAACGCTATATGTGGTCGTTCGACGGGCGGATGTATTCGGCCGTCAGCGATGTGCCGATCCGTTTTGCGTGGAACGAGCGGGTTCGCGTCAAACTCATCAACAACACGATGATGGCGCACCCCATCCATTTGCACGGCATGTTCTTCGAGCTGGTGAATGGGGAAAGCGCTGCGCATCAACCGCGCAAGAATGTCGTCATCGTACAACCGGGCGCCAGCGCGCAGTTTGACCTTACCGCCAATGAGCCCGGAGACTGGGCGTTCCACTGCCATTTGATGTATCACATGCATGGCGGCATGATGCAGACCGTGACCGTGGTCGGCCCGGAGGCAGCGTCGTGAACCGGATGGCTACTTTTGCGCTGACGATGCTTGCCGCTTCTGCGCTGACCACCCCGGCACTGGCACAGAGCCATGACGACGATGCAGGACATGAGGGGCATGCGATGCCAGCATCAACGCCTGCGCCCGTCAACCCGGCCCCCGATGTTCCGACACAAGCCGATCCGCATGCGGGCCACGCCATGCCTGCAACGACTGAAACTGCGTCGGTTCCGCAAGACGCTATGGACGGCATGGATCATTCGGCGATGGACCACAGCGCGATGGATCACGGCACGATGGATCATGGCACGATGGACCACGACATGATGGATCATGGCACGATGGACCACGGCACAATGGATCATGGCACAATGGACCACGGCGCGATGGATCATGGCGATGGGACAGCCTCCGTTTCACCTGGGCCCACAATGGAAACCCCGCCGCCCCCCGAGGCTGGCAGCGGTCCTCCACGCGCGGCAGATGCGATCTGGGGTGCCGATGCCATGCGGGCGTCGCGGCGTGAATTGCAGCAGACCCACGGTGACTTCCCCGTTTTCTGGTTTCAGGCCGACCGCGCCGAAGTTCAGGCGCGTGACGGGACCGATGGCTTTCTTTGGGATGTACAGGGCTATTACGGCGGGACGACCGATCGGTTCTGGTTCAAGAGCGAAGGCGAAGGCAGCTTTGGCGAAGCAATTGAGGATGCCGAGTTTCAGGCCCTCTATTCACATGCCATTGCGCCCTTCTGGGACCTGCAGGTCGGCGTGCGTCAGGATGTTGCCGGCCCCGACACGACCCATGCGGTAGTCGGTGTCCAAGGGTTGGCGCCCTATATGTTCGAGATCGACGCAGCGCTGTTCGCCTCGCACCGCGGCGACATCACCGCGCGGATCGAAGCCGAACTTGATCAGCGTATTACGCAGCGGTTGATCCTCCAGCCTCGCGGTGAAATCAGTCTGTCGGCGCAAGACGTGGCTGAACTCGGCATCGGAGCGGGTATCGACAAGGTCGAGGTGGGCCTGCGCCTGCGCTACGAAATCATTCGCGAATTCGCGCCCTATGTCGGCATCGAGCAGAGCTGGCGCGTCGGCGGCAGCGCCGATTTCGCGCGGTTGCGGGGCGAAGATCCCAGCGTGACAAATTACGTCGTCGGTATTCGCTTCTGGTTCTGAATTATTCACTCCATCCCCCGAAGGACACCACTATGAATTTTCGCAAAATACTCCCGATAGGCGCTATGAGCCTCGCCCTGTTATCGGCTGCCGTGCCCACCGCCGCATACGCTCACGCGCGCGTCACGGCATCGACGCCGGGCGAGGGTATAACGGTCGCGCGCCCGCGCACCATAACAATTACCTATAGCGAGGCTCTTTTGCCTCCGACGGCCGCCGCCAGCATCGTTATGACCGCAATGCCCGGCATGCCGAACCATGGCGAAATGACGATCCGTAATTTCACCACCGCCTGGTCGAATAGCAACCGTACCATGACGCTCAACCTGCGCCAGGCCCTTCGTGCTGGCACCTATGAGGTGCGCTGGCAGGCAGCTGGGGCCGATGGGCACCGCATGACAGGCACAGTGAACTTCACAGTTAGCTGATCGCGACATGGGGGATTGGCTCGAGCCGGGTTTGCGCTTCCTGCATTATGCGCTGCTGCTCGGTCTGTTCGGGTGGACAGCGTTCCGCCTGATTGGCCTGCGCGCGCTGGACTGGCAGCAGCAGCCGGAGAATTGGATGGCCGTGGCAATATCGGGCGCGGTGTTGGCACCGCTTGTCTCGATCGTGCTGATGTTGACCTCGATCGCCGCAATGATGGGCCAGCCACTCGCCGCGCTCGAAGGGCCGATAATCGAAGCGATGGTCTTTGGCACGGATCTCGGCTGGGCTTTCCTTTTGCGAATGGCGCTGCTTGGTGCAGCGCTGCTTGCACTGTCGCTGCGCAACCGTCTGTCGTTAGCGTTACCTTTCGCTGCCCTTTGTTACGCAGCCGCACTGATCACGCTTGCATGGACCGGTCACGCCGCCGCGACTGAGGGCGGCTGGGGGTTGTTTCATCGCATCAATGATGGGCTGCACTTGCTCGCGGCCGGTTTGTGGGTGGGGGCCATCGGCTGGTTCCTCCATCTTGTCATCAGGGCGCACCGCCGGGCTGAAAGCACGCAGGCTCGGACCCTCTTAGGCGTGATGCATGGATTTGCACCGCTGGGGGTCACGCTGGTGTCGGTCGTGGCTGTTACCGGCCTAATCAATTCCCAACTGATCTTTGGGATCACGAACAGCGTCGCAGTGCTGACCACCGATTATGGCATTTTGCTTGCGGCAAAGCTGGTGCTGGTCTGCGGCATGCTCGCATTCGGAGCTCACAATGCCCGGATCGGGCGGCGCGAAGCTTTGCCAAACGATAGTCAAGCCAACGATAGCCCCGTTTCGCTGGCAGCGTTGCGTCGCAGTCTTGCCGGCGAATTTGGACTGGCGGTTGGCGTGGTTGGCGTTGTCGCAGTTATGGGCATGATGTCACCGATGGTGATGGAATAGATTACGCCCGATCAAATTCATTGACTCTCCGCGCTGCCAACGATCCCAAATCACTAACTTCTGCTGGTCTGTGAAAAGTATCCGGCCGCGTTAGGCCACGGCCGGTCCAATTCCCATACTCAGACTCTGGCGGAGCGAGTGGCGGCTATCGGGAAACGAATTTCCTGTCGCAAATGGCGCAAATTGGGTCGCTAGCCGAACGTCTGCTCTTAGCTGAAAAACTCAGATAGCAGACAGTCCGTTGCTGCAATCCACCGACTAGCTGAATGGCTCAAGCTGGGTCGTAAGCGGAAGATCGCCTTTATGCCCCGTAGGATCAGAAGCGGACCTTTCACAAGTGAAGCCCCGCCCAGCTTATGCCGGGCGGGGTAGCCTTGCGGCTCTTATTCGCCATTGGTCTTGCGGCTGCGGGTCCAGATCAGGCTGTAATTCTCGCCATCATCTTCGGCGAAAAGGTTCGCGTAGATCGGAGCGACGAAGCTTGGATCGTCGAGCTTGACCGAGAGGTAGTCGCGGCCTTCCTGGCTCTGCTTGCTCCAGGCGGCACCGATTTCGGCGCGGCCAACGAAGACCCGGTGCGAGGGAGCATTCTCGCTTGCCTGTTCGGTTTCAGCGACGATGCGCACATTCTTCTGCTGCACGCTCATGGTGACGATCTCGCCCTTGTAGCCGGTGCCCGTGGTGGTGAAGTTGCCGATATTGGCCATGATGAAATTCCTTTCGCTTTGGTTCGAACCTGCGCCCATCGCAGCCTCGATGGCCAGACGAGGGCGGTTGTGCGGGGCGGGCGCATCCCGTCAGGGACCGCAGCGACAGCGAAGGACGGCAGCGGGAGCGGCTATTTTGTTTCGCGATGCAAAGGGCACCTCGGTGCCCGGCGGAAAATAGCCGTTTCCGCGCCGTTGCGCCCCGAAGCCCCGCAAGGGCGAAGCCCGTCCGCCGCCAGAAAGGCCATGCACGAGGCAGCAGGTGGGGCAGGTGACGCCATGCGAAAACGGCGGATCAGGACACCAATCGGCTTGCCTACCTTGAGCGGGTTGGCATCGGTTAAGAAGTGATCGCCATGTGGGGGTGCCGCAGGATCCCGGCATTGCTGTCAGTGAACATCAGGCTCGCAAGTTGACCCGCACGCGTTTCGGATCAGCGACCGTCGGTGCTGACAGCCAGTTGGACCATGCCCGCCCTCTATCGAGGACGAGCCGATTCCGACAAGCGCCCAATCCGGCAAGCGGCTTACACCCATGATGGCGGGTTCGGCGATGGGGTAGCGCCACCGCGAACGGCGAGCCATCGCAGGGCCGCAGCGCTCCCGATCAGCAGGGCTGCCGCGAGGCTCAGTCCCTGGACGATCAGGCCCTCGGGGAGCAAAGCAAGGGCAAGACCATGCGCCGCATGATAGCCCGCCACTCCGCCGCACAGGCCGAAGCCAGCAACCGGCACGAGTCGCAAAACAGGGGAGCGCGCACCGGTGAGCAGATGGGCGGCGACCAGCAGCAAAGTGGCAGCAGCCAATCCGGCACAGGCTGCAAGCGTCCAGCCCGCCCCGCTGGCAAAGGTCCACCAAGCAATAGTCCCGCCGCACCAGAGCGGCAGGGCATAGAGTGAGAGCGAATAGAGCAGGCGGGCTGCCAGCACGGCAGCGATGAGCACGACGAGGGCGGCAACGACAATCATGGGGCGTCCTTTCATGGCGAACATTCGCCGGACGCACCTCCCGACCTCCTCCACGGTGCTTTTTTGCAATGCCGACCAGTACAGCCAAGCGCCCCGATGCACAATGCGGGCAGGGGGATCGTCCCGCTGCCCGCATTTTGATAAGCGCTGGGTCAGGCCGCGAGCGGCTCGGCCTCCGGCGTTTCTTGTTGGTCGTCCGAAGCGGCTCCCGCGCCTTCCGGTTCGTCCTCCTCGCCTTCGACCAGCCAAGCCGCGCGCTTCGCAGCGGCTACGCTCGGCACTCCGCCGCGCGATGTATAGGCAGCAGGCGGGAAAGCCATCCAGCGCGGCACCCAGCGCTCGACCTTGGGCCGCTCGTTCGCACCGGTCAGATGATCGGAGATCAGGCCTTTGAGGGTCGCGCCTTTCTCGGTCGCATTGGCGCTTGCCACTGCCTCGCCGCCGACCTCGCCAAGCAGTGCAACCATCACCTCCTTGTCGCGCAGCAGAGTGAAAAAGGCGTCGTCGGCCTCCCAGCAATCGGCCATCTCCACGCCCAGATGCTGGCCGCAATATTCGACAGCCTCGCTGCCGATGGCGAGCGTTTCGGACATGACCAGTGCCAGCACCTGCATGACATCGCCATCATCCAGCTTCAAAAGCCGGTGGAGGATCGGGATAAGGTCGCTGCCGTAGCGGTCCTGACACAATGCCTCGCGGCTTTCCTCGAAACCCAGCAAATCGAGCATGGTGCGGCGGCGCTCGGCGAGCGCCTTGGTCGCGGGGCTTGCAGCAAGGCTCTCCGCAATTTTCTCGTTGCGGCTTGCTGTATCGGCGGGGCGGATGCTCCATAGCGGCGAACCGGCAATCGCATGGGCGACCATGACGCGCAGCGCCAGCGACGGCGCGGTCGAGAGCCGCTCGCTCACCGCCGCATGGCGGTGAAGGTCGATATAGCTTGCCAGCGTAGAGGTCAGTTCGGGCCGCGCGGGCTTGGTGTCCCCGCCTTCGCCGCGCGCACGGCGCTCCGCTGCCTGCGCTTCGCGGCGGCTGATAAAGCCCTCGTGGAACACGACCTCGCCATTGGCCCGGCACTGGATATAGACGCGCCCGCCCTTGCGCTTGGATGCGTGTTCATACTCCCAACTGGCGAAATGCTCGCTCGGCGGGACGATCACGACATCGGCCCAGCCTGCTTCAAGGTATGCGGCTTTGCCCTGCTCAATCTCGGCCATCTGCGCTTCCCAGAAGGCATCGTTGTCGGCAAAATAGCCGTCCTCGCCGAACAGATCGGCAACGATCTGGCCGGAATAGGTCTCAAGGTCGAACAGCGCGACACCGGTCGCAATCGATGCGCCGCCAAACAGCCAGCCTTTGAGCTGACTGCCGCGCGGAGCATAGGCTTCCGCGTCTTCGAACAGCGCCAGCCATGCCTTTTGCTGTGCCTTGCTGGCGAGCGTCAGGTGGCGCACCGTTGCCGCATCCACTTCCTCGGCGCGGTAGGCCTCGCGGATGCGGGGCAGAAGATTGCCGAGCGCAAGGATGCGTTTCACCTGCAATTCGGTGAGCGCGAAGGTCGCGGCAATATCCTCGACGCTGCGGCCTTCCTTCACGAGGCGGGTGAAGCTTTCCCACTGGGTGACCTCGTCGGGGTCCTGCCGCAGCAGGTTCTCGATCATCGAGATTTCGAGCGCTTCGGCATCGTCACCCTCGCCGATCACGATGCAAGGCAGGCTGCGCTCCTCGCCGCTTTCCTTGGCGGCTTCGACGCTCGCGAAATAGCGGCGCTTGCCTGCCAGTATCTCGAAATGATCGGGCTTGCCATTTGCGCGGACAAACAACGGCGACAATACGCCGCGCGCCTTCACCGTTGGCAGTATGTCGCTGACATCGGGGGTCTTGCGCCCGCGCCGCATATTGATGGGGGAGACCGAAAGACGGTCCAGCGGTATCTGGTCGATCTGCATAGTAAATACTCCTGTTCATTAACTCCTGTTGGGTGGCCCCGCCCTCCGGTCGGGGGGCTTGGGAGGCGGAAGGCGGGGCCGGTGTGTCCCGCATCGAAGGGACGGGTCCGATGCGGGCATCATCCGCCGGTTGGGGCTACGGCGGTGAACGGCTGCGCCCCGACACTTTTTCGCGTGCCAGCGCTGCTGCCGCGCGGGTCAAATGGTCGGGGTGCTCGGTGATCTGGCCGCAAGCCCGCGCCGCCTCGGCATAGACCGAGAGTGGGTGCTCGGCGGCAAAATGCAGATCGCGCTCGATTCCGAGGCCCAACGGCAGGCGCACCGAGGCGATTTCCGACAGGCTGGCCGAGCCCAGTTCGGGAAAGCCGAAACCGAGATCGCACAGGCCGAACAGCGTATCGCCATCGCCGTCCAATTCGCTGAACAGCCAGGTCGCCGCGCCCACCGGATTGAAGAATTTGACGAGCGGCACATGATCGGCCTCGCAAAGGCCATTGGCCAGCAGGCGCTCGCGCAGGGATTGGGTGAGAAGGTCCATCGTAGCGCCTCCCGTCAGAACATTTCGAGCTGGTTGCGGGCATTGGTATCGAACAGCCCGTGATTGGCGGGCCGCTGACCCTTGCGCGGCAGCAGCGGCGCATTGGCGAGAACGCCAAGCCGCTCGCCCAGCGTGACCGGCGCAACGCCGGGAACCAGCGTCTGCGAACCAGCTTCGGTATCCTCGGCTTCGAAAGCGCGCGACGGCGCACTGGGATCGTTTACCCTGCTCATGCCGCCTGCTTCCGTTCGCTCTGCTGACAATGCAGCAGGAACTCGGCGGCCTTGCTCGCCTGACTGGCCGCGCGGAAAATCGCGCGGCTGTCGGCGCGCAGCACTGCCAGCCAACTGCCGAGATAATCCGCGTGGCGTACGGTTGGCTCGATGCCGAGCGCGGCACACAGGAATGCCGAGGCCAGTTCGGCGACCAGTTCTTCGCGCGCATAGGGCGCGGAGCCGAACCGCCCCGTCTGGTCGCGGGCCAACCGCGAGCCATGGCCGGTCCAGTGGCCCAGCTCGTGCAGCGCGGTGCGATAATAGTCGATCTGGTGATGGAAGGCCGGTTGCGGCGGCACCATCACGAAATCGCCCGATGGCGAATAGAAGGCCTGCGCCCCGCCAATGCGAAAGTCTGCACCCGTAGCGGCAATGAGGTCTTCGGCTGCGCGGTGCAATTCGCGTTCGGGCAAAGGCGCTGGCTGCGTCACCAGCCCCTCGGGCAGTCCGTCGCATTGCGCGGCATTGAACACCGTAAAGCGCTTGAGAAACGGTATCGAACGCGCCTCCCCGCCGCTCCCGGCCTGCTCGCGCCCTTGTGCGTCGCGCTCGTCTTTCGGGGTGAAGCGGTCGGCATAGAACACCGTGCGCCCGCGCTCGCCCTTGCGGACGCAGCCGCCTGCGGCCTGCGCTTGGCGAAAGGTCAACCAATCCTGCGAAGGATAGCCACCCTCGATCACCGCGCCCCACAGGATCAGCACATTGATACCCGAGTAAGCCCGCTTGGTCACCGCGTTGCATGGCAGGCCGGGCGAGGCTTTGGCCTTGCTCCACGGCCTGACCCAAGGAAACACGCCGTCCTCAAGCTCGGTTAAGATGGTTTGCGTGACCTCGTCATACAGCGATGCGCGGGAGCCATTCCCGCGCGCGGCGCTGCGCGCCGCCCTTCTACGTCTGCCACCTGCACTGCCCTTTGAAACCTTGCGCGCCATTGCTCGCCTCCCGAACTGCCCAAATCCGCACACCGGCCCCCGGAAGGGGCGGGGTGGGCGGTGACAGCGACCAGAAAGGTGCGGGGCGGTCAGCCGCACCCGCATGACGCAGATGGCTGCCTGTTCAGCCAGTCGAATAAGGGCTGCAATGCAATGGAAGACCCGGTCCCTTCAGGGCCGGGTTGCGGCTGGCCGGACCGTGCCTAGCCGGGAGCGCCGCCCACCCCGCCGCTTTCGCGGGCCACACAAACAACGCCGGCGCGCAGTGTTTGTCGCGTGACTTCCGGGCCGTGAAATGTCCCATTTCACTCGAAATCACGTCCGCGCGCCGTCCGCAGCTACCTGCTCGTGCCGCCAGTCGGGGCCGAGCGACCAGCGAGGTGCCCAAGACCAACAATGCGCACCCTGAATGGAGGCGTGTGCTGACAATCTCGGGATCGGCCGCCCCGGCGGGGCCTGTCGTCGGGCAGGCCGATCCTTTTGCAATTGTGAGCTGCAATCAGAGTGCGCGCGGGGCCTATGACAGGAATGCCGCGCCCTCAGGAGCAGGACGCTAGGCCTGCGGGACAGAGCGCGACATCAGCCCCGCTCCGCTTCACGGGGCGTTGCGGGGTGTCCCCGCAGAAGGGGTAGGCGGAGACAGCAAAGCGGCTCCGGCTCAGGGGAAGGCTTTCCCCTACTCCAACGCAAAGATCGATCCGTGCCTACCCTTTTGCGTCGGAATCGACCGCTAGGACAAGCTGGATACCAAGCGCCCAAAGTTCCAGACCGACGGCGGCAGCGAGTGCATCGTCTTCGGAGGGCAAGCCTTTGGTCGGCAGCGGTTCCTCCCCGGTCTCTGGCTGCGGCCGCAGTTTTGCCGCGGTGATTGCGTCCAGTCCATGGCCGGAGGGCGACTGCCGAGCGGAGTGGTCCCGCTCCTCGGCAGGAGCCGCAAGATGCCACTAACAACCGCAAATCATCGCTTCATCTGCCATCCAGCAAATTGCGATCACTTGCCAGCGATTGCCCAAAATTATGAGATAAAGTGCCTTCCGCTTGAACGGCGCTGGTTGTTTGGCGGGATCTGAAGGCCGTTGACGGCGAAGCTCAGAGGTATTAGCGATAGTAATCGCTTACTATCAATGGTGCCAAACTATGCGAACAAAACACCTGCCCGCTGACGAAAGGCGCGCCGTTACGGTTGAAGCTGTCTTGGAGCTGGCGGCCCACCAAAATCCCAGTGACATCACGACCACTGCGATTGCCCGGCACATGGGCGTCACCCAAGGAGCGCTCTTCAGGCACTTTCCGAGCAAGGAAGCCATTCTTGAATCGGTCATGGATTGGGTCGCTGATCGGCTGCTGGCGCGTATCGACAAGGCGGCCCATGGGGCGCCAGGTCCGCTTGAGGCGCTCGACGCCATGTTCATGGCGCATGTCGCGTTCTTCGTAGAGAATCCCGGCGTTCCCCGGATGCTGTTTGGGGAATTGCAGCGAGCTGAAATGACCGCACCCAAGCGTATGGCCCATAAGATGCTGCATCGATACCGGGAGCGGCTCGTCACGGTGATCGAGGATGGCAAAGCCAGCGGTCAGTTATCGCCGGGCATCAACACAGCCTCTGTCAGCACGCTCTTCATCGGCATGATTCAAGGGCTGGTCATGCAGTCGCTACTTGCTGGCGACGTTCAACTTATCCGCAAGGAGGCACCGGGCGTTTTCTCGTTGTTCCGGCTCGCAATCGAGGTCCGTGTATGAATATCACCACCATGCAGCGCAGAAAGGTGGCGCTGATTGCCGTCCTGGTAATCCTCGCCGTGTCGCTGGGCTATGTGGCGCTGCGATCCGGCCCACTGGCACCGGTTGCGGTCACTACTGCCGATGTCGAAAACCGTACATTACGTCCGGCGCTGTTTGGTGTGGGCACGATCGATGCGGAACGGATTTATCATGTCGGGCCGACCTTCGCGGGTCGCGTCAGGCGTCTGACAGTCAACGTCGGGGATCGGGTCGTTGCTGGCCAGCTGATCGGCGAAATGGACCCGGTTGATCTGGATGACCGACTGTCCGCGCAAGTCTCCGCCGTTCGGGGCGCCGAGACTTCCGTCAGCGAGGCAAACGCCCGGCGAACCCATGCCGCAGCCGAAGCAGATCGCTATGAGAGCCTCCTCGAGGCGCGGGCCACCAGCGAAGAAGTGCTGGCCGCCAAGCGTCAGGATCTGGTGGTGGCTGAAGCCGCCGCCGCGACGGCGCGCTCAAATCTGGATCGCATGCGATCGGATTATGCGGGGCTGCAATCCCAACGTGGGAATCTGCGCCTTGTTGCTCCGGCGACCGGGATTGTCAGCTTGCGCGAAGTGGAGCCGGGTGCAGCCGTCGCCGGGGGTCAGACTGTCATCGAGATTATCGATCCTGCCAGCCTATGGGTCAATGTCCGTTTCGATCAGGTGAGCTCCGCCGGATTGATGGCAGGTCTGCCGGCCCGCGTGCAACTGCGGTCCCGTGATGGCGAGGTCTTGCGCGGCAGGGTTCTGCGCATCGAGCCGAGGGCCGACGCTGTTACCGAGGAAACGCTGGTCAAAGTGGTCTTCGATACACTTCCTGTGCCCCTGCCCCCCCTTGGCGAATATGTCGAAGTAACGGTGGACCTTGCACCGCTTCCCGATGGGCCGGTCGTGCCCAATGCTGCCGTCCGGCGGCAGGGGGACAGCATCGGGGTCTGGCGGCTGGAGGATGGGGAGCCGGTGTTTGTTCCGGTGACGCCCGGCAAATCCGATCTCGACGGGCAAGTCCAGATCCTGCGCGGGCTGAGCGAAGGCGATACCATCATTGTCTACAGCGAGAGGGAGCTTTCAGTAAGCAGCAGCATCAGTATCGTCGAGCGTATTCCCGGGGTCACGCCGTGATCAGCTTGGCAGGCCGGGACATCCTCCATAGCTGGGGCAAATTTGTCTTTACCGGGTTCGGCCTCGGCCTGCTGATTGGGGTTACGCTGGTGATGGCCGGCGTTTATCGCGGCATGGTCGATGACGGCAAGGCGCTGCTCGACAATAGCGGTGCCGATCTCTGGGTCGTCCAGCGGGACACGCTCGGCCCTTATGCAGAATCATCGAGCATCAGCGATGATCTGTATCGCACGGTGCTGGCCATGCCCGGCGTCGCTCAGGCCGCAAATGTCACCTATCTGACCATGCAGGTCCGCCAGGGTGATAATGATGTCCGCGCTATGGTGGTGGGCATCATTCCTGGTGATGCATGGGGCTCCCCCGGATGGCCACCCTATCTGGTTGACGGCCGGCAGATTACCCGCGGTCATTACGAGGCGGTGGCCGATATCGCCGCTGGTTTCCGCCTGGGTGACGAAATCACCATCCGCCGCAACCGGTACCGGGTTGTGGGCCTGACCCGGCGAATGGTTTCATCCAGCGGCGACCCGATGGTGTTCATTCCGCTGAAGGATGCCCAGGAAGCCCAGTTCCTGAAAGACAATGAAGCAATCTTGCAAAACCGTCGGCGGACCGCGGCCAACCCGGCGTTCAATCGCCCCGGTCAGCCGGATATCCTCGACGCCGTGAATGCCTCACAGGCGAACAGCACGTCGGTCAACGCCATTCTGGTGCGGTTGGCGCCCGGATCCGACGCTGAAGCTGTGGCGCAGTCGATCCGCCGCTGGAAAAGGCTCACAGTCCATACCCGCGCCGAGATGGAGGACATCCTCATCGGCAAGCTCATCGCCACATCGTCCAAGCAGATCGGCATGTTCCTTGCCATTTTGTCCGTCGTCAGCGCTGCGATTGTTGCTTTCATTATCTATTCGCTGACAATGGACAAGATCCGCGAGATTGCCGTGCTCAAGCTAATCGGCACGCGCAATCGGACCATCGCCGGGATGATCCTGCAGCAGGCTCTCGCGCTGGGTGCGATTGGCTTTGCCGTCGGCAAGATCACGGCCACTTTCACCGCACCATACTTCCCCAAATATGTGTTGCTGTTATCGCAGGACGCCATCACCGGCTTCATGGCAGTCTTGGCGATTTGCGCGCTGGCCAGCCTGATCGCGATCCGTATGGCGCTGAAGGTCGATCCCGCCGAAGCGATCGGGGGCTGATGTGACATCCGAAGGCATCCGCATCGAAGGGCTTAGAAAGCGCTACGGCGAAGGCGACACCGCCGTCGATGCGTTGAAGCATGTCGATATGGAGGTTGCGCCCGGAGAAGTGGTCGGCCTCATCGGTCCTTCCGGATCGGGGAAAAGCACACTTCTCAAGAGCCTGGGGGCGGTGATCGATCCGACTGCAGGGCGTATGACCCTGGGCGGAACGGTGATTTACGATGATGGCTGGAAAGTCACCGACCTCAGAGCGCTGCGCAGAGACAAGATCGGGTTCGTGTTTCAGGCGCCTTACCTGATCCCCTTTCTCGATGTGGTCGACAATGTCGCATTGCTGCCAATGCTGGCCGGGCATTCCAATGCGGAATCGCGCGAACGCGCGCTCGATCTGCTGACGGCGCTCGATGTCCATCACCGCGCCGCAGCCATGCCGTCGCAGTTGTCCGGCGGTGAACAGCAGCGCGTCGCCATTGCCCGCGGGCTGATCAATCGCCCACCGGTGATCCTCGCGGACGAGCCGACTGCACCGCTCGATTCCGAACGGGCCATGGCGGTGATGCGGATCCTGCATGAAATGGCCAAAAAATATCAGACTGCCATCATCATCGTGACGCATGACGAAAAAATCATCCCGACATTCAAACGGATTTACCACATTCGGGACGGCGTCACATCCGAAGAAGCGGGTGAAGGGAGGCCAATTTCATGAACCTTGGCAAGGCACGCGCGCTTCACAGGCAATTTTACCCGTCGGTCGCGGCTGCACATGCCGTGTCGATACAGGAGCGGTTATAATGCCCAATCTGGAAATTATGAAGAAAGGCAGGATAACCCGGACGACGGGACGCCAAGCGGCTTTGCGCCTGACCGCTGGTCTGGCTTTGACGGCCTTGCTGGCCGGGTGCGCAGCTGGACCGAACTTTGAACGGCCAGCCCCGCCAACCGTCCAAACCTATTCACCGATTGCTCCCAACGAAGTCGCTACTTCCGCGCCGTCGGGCGTTGATAGTGCGCAGCGCGTTGTGCCCGGTCTTAAGGTGGAAACCGACTGGTGGCGCAGCTTCCAATCGCCTCGTCTCGACGCCTTCATCGCAGAGGCCCTCAGCCAGAGCCCGACACTCGCCGCAGCAGAAGCGACGCTGAGGCAGGCGCAGGAACTTCGCAATGCCCGTGCCGGATCGACGCAGCTTCCCCAGGCGGAACTTGGCGCCACCGCTCAGCGCCAGCGATTCAACCCTGGCAGTCTGGGCCAGGATCTGGATCCTCGTGAGTTCAGCCTGTTCAACACCAACGTATCGGTTGGCTACAATCTCGATCTTGCGGGCGGGAACAGCCGGGCAATCGAGGCGCTCTCGGCGCGCGCAGAAACGCGGCAATTCGAATTGCAGGCAGCCAGATTGACGCTGGCCGGTAATATCGCGACCACCGCCTTTGCCAGAGCGCGGATCGCGGCGCAGCTTGAAATCACCGCATCGCTGATCGAGAATCTTGAGGCCCAGCGTGACATCGCTCGTGAGCGGGTGCGTCTGGGCAATGCCGCGGAGGATGAATTGTTCGCGCTCGAGACGCAGACAGAGCAATTGCGCGCGGAACTTCCCGTTTTCAGGCAACAGCTGGCGGAAACCGAGCATCTCCTGGCCACGCTGGCCGGTCGTGCTCCCGCACAGGGCAGTATCCCCGATTTTACACTCGCCGAATTCACATTGCCGCAGGAACTGCCGCTGGTTGTTCCGTCGGAGCTCGTCCGGCACAGGCCTGATATTCTGGCGGCAGAGGCCACGGTTCATGCTGCGAATGCCGATTACGGCGTCGCGGTCGCCCAAATGTATCCGCAATTGAATCTGAGCGCGACGCTGGGCACGCAGGCGCTCTCAACCGGCGCCCTGTTCGCCGGATCGTCGACCGTCTGGAACATCATCGGCCAGCTGACCCAGACGCTGTTCAATCCCGGCCTCAGCCATGAAAAACGGGCCGCGCTTGCCGCGTTTGATGCCGCTACGGCCAGCTACAAGGTTGTCGTGCTGGACGGCTTACGCGACGTGGCTGACGTTCTTATGGCAGTGGACACCAATGCGCGGGCTCTCGAGGCCCAAGTGAGCGCCGCCGACGCGGCACAAGAATCCTACGCAACGATGCAGCGCCGGTACGAGTTGGGGGCAGCAAGTTATGTTCAGGTGCTGATTGCCGCACATCTGGCACAGCAAGCCAATCTCGCTGTCGTGGCGGCAAGGTCCGAGCGGCTCGCCAACAGCGCTGCGTTCTATGTCGCGATGGGCGGCGGCGAGTCGATCTCAATTGCTGTAGGCGAATAAGCAACACTTGTCCGACGCGCATCGCTGCGAGTCGGACAAGTGTTGGCTTTACTATTCGTCCGCCACGTCGAATCGGAAAGTCGCCAAACGGTCTACCTGAATAAGTTGTTTTTCAATTCCCGCTGCGCCGGCACCAGGTAGTCGCGATAAGTTCATTCGTGCACTGCATGCGCAACCTGCTTTGCCTTACTGTTCGCGCCATCGCTGCCCCTGTCATGCGACATGGCGTTCCCTGAGTCGCGAAACTTCTCTTAATCTGCGAGCCACAGCTCATGACTGTCGATCCGCAGCGTGGTGATCGCGCGCATCGCTTCGCCTCGGGCTTCGGCTTCGATCCTGAAGGCATCATGGACCATACGCTCGCTGAGCAACAGGTCGGCAAGATCAATCTCTCCCAATTCATAGCCCCGCCGCAATCTCTGCAAGGCTGCGGTTTGCGCCTCGACGGTTTCGCGTGAGCGCTGCCATGCGGCGATGCGATATCTAGCCTCGACGACGTCAGCGTTTGCCGTTTCTTCGACATTGTAACGGGCAAGGCTTTCTTCGGCCCTTGCAGCCGATGCGCCTGCCTCGGCCTCACCGGCCAATGCGCGGCGATGCCCGCCTCCCAGCGGAAGCGAGAACGTCAGGCCCGCTCCCGTTTCGGCCCCGCCAAACTCTGAGAATACGCGCACGCCAACCGAGGGGTCGGCCATGCGATCTCTATCCATGCGATCGGCGACAGCAGCCATGCGCCGTGCTTCGGCTTCAGCCGCCGCAATCTCGTGACTGTAGAGAATGACCAGGTCGCGCAGCTGTGCAAGACGCGCCTCGGCAATATCAGGTAGCGGTATTTCCGGCGCATCGACTGGCAGAGGCAGGTTTGGGAAATGCGCTTCGAGCCTTGTCTGCGCCAGAGCCGCCATACCTTGTGAGCGTTCCGCGGCGAGCTGTGCTGCGGCAAGCGCAGCGCGCGCCCGATCGACATCGAGCTGCGCGGCATCGCGCAGTTCCATTCGCCGGGTCACAGCCGCCAGCGAGGCTTCGTAGTTGCTGACTGCCACGCGATCGACGCGGGCCTGCGCCGATGCCGACAACCAATCGAACCAGTAATTGGAAAGCAGGAGCGCTACCTGATGGCGCGCATCTTCTGCCAGATTGGAGGCTGCCTCGATCCCGAATTGTCCTATCTCGCGATCGAGCCTTGCCTTGCCGGGAAGGCGGATCGGGCGGCTGAGTTGCGCATCATACTCGTCGAACTCGCCACCGGTATCGAGGCTGCGACGCGTATAGCTTCCGGTTACTGTGAATTCATGCGGTCCCCTGCGCAAACCCTCCGCGCGGGCGCGGGCAGCTTCGAGCCGGGCACGCGCTGCGACGACCGTTGGATGCTCGTCCAGCGCCATGGTGACGGCATGTTCGTCTGGCAAAGCAGATTGGGCAGCCAATGGCGTGGCGATCAGAAGTAACGGCAAGAGTGCTGGAATCAGACGCATCTCAATCCTCCACCGGATGCAGGGCATCGCCGGCCGCTCGTTCTGCGGCATTCTCGCCAAAGCGTTCGTAAAGGATCGGCAGCAGTATCAAGGTCAGGAGAGTGGCCGACACCAGACCGCCGATGACGACGATGGCGAGCGGTTTCTGGATTTCCGATCCCGGCCCGGTCGCAAACAGTAGTGGAACAAGTCCGAAAGCGGCGATGCTGGCAGTCATCAGAACCGGCCTCAACCGGCGCTCAGCCCCGCGCCGAACGGCTTCCGAAAGCGCCATGCCTTCCTCCCGCAGCTGGCGGAAGTAGGTCACCATAACCAGGCCATTGAGAACCGCGATACCCAGCAGGGCTATGAAGCCAACCGAAGCTGGAACGGAGAGATACTCGCCGGAGGCCGCCAGTGCGATCATGCCCCCGACCACCGCAAAAGGGATGCTACCAGGATCTTGGCGCTCGACCCCGATGCCCTGGGGCAGGAACTGCATCGCCGGTATCGCGGCAGGTTCGGGACTATGGAACCGATCGGACCTATGCATTCCTACCCGCTCACAACAGCCTTTGCGCGTCGATTTGTCTGCCATCGAGCAGCTCTGGTTGGCGATGCGGCGGTGGGGATGCATCCGGTCACGGCACATGGCTTCAACCTGGGGATTGCGAGCGTGCGTCACCTGACAGATGAGATCCTGCCGCTTTTGGAACGCGGCGCGGATCCAGCAAACTCTGCGGCGCTCAGGCGATACGAGCGGCGGCATCGCCGTGAAAGTCTTCCGATCTATCTGGCGAAAAACTCGATCGTCGGGCTCTACACGGATGATCGCCTGATCGCGCGCGCCGCGCGCCGCTTCGGCCTCAGAGTTGCGCAGACTCCTCCTGCGCACAAAATCGTGAATCGCATCCTGATTCGCCCACAGGTAAAGGCGCCCCGCTTGCGGTTGCCTGGGATCGGAGGGCGGTTGCGAATGGGCTAAGGTCAGGACCGATAAATTCCGCAGAGCGTGGTTTGTGGCAATTGGCCCAGTTGCGAGGAAAGCTTGCTCGCTGCCCGCGATGGTTGGCCAAAGAGTTCATGCCTGGCGTCACGAGTCTTCTGGGATCAGTTCCTTGAGAAAGCGGGGCTTGGCCCCCGTGATTTGCGCAAGACTAAATTGATCGAGATGAGCGAGGAAGGCCTCCAGTGCCCCGGCCAATGCAGGCTTCAACCCGCAGACCCGTTCCACCACGCAAGTCTCCCTGCCGCCCATGCAGGCGACAAATCCTGTGGTGTTTTCCAAGCTGCGCACCACGTGGCCGATATTTATATCTGACGGAGCGCGTGCCAGACGCACTCCGCCACCGCGTCCGCGCTGCGTTTCGATAAAACCTGCGGCGGCAAGGTCTTGCGCCACCTTGGCGAGGTGGTTGCGCGAGATGTCATAGTGCTCCGCAAGCCAGTCGATCGAAACGACCTCCTCTTTTGCCGCAAGCGCCATCAGCATGCGCAAGGCGTAATCGGTTCGGAGGTTCATCTGCATAAAAAAGGTATATCAGATATTGCTTTTATCACCAAGGCTCTATAATAGGCATCTAAGATACTTCTTTAAGAGAGTTTGTGATGTCCGCGGTTACCGAAAGATCACGCCAGGAAGTGCACGCTGCAAGAGCTGCAAAACGCGCGCATGCAGAAGCGCAGGGCGTCGACGAACAATTCATCTCGCTTATGGTCGAGCGTTTTTATGACACCATTCGCCAGGATAATCTGCTCGGCCCGATCTTCGCGGAGCGCATTTCCGATTGGCCTGCGCACATGGAGCGGATGAAGACATTCTGGCGTTCCATCCTGTTCAACAGCGGGGAATTTTCAGGCAATCCGATGGCCAAGCACATGGCCATTCCGGGGCTTGAAGACACGCATTTCGTGCGCTGGCTCGAACTCTTCTACACCACCTTGAAAGACCTTGCCCCCCAGCCTGAAGGCGCGGCCCTGGTTGCCCAACGGGCGCGCGCCATCGCCGATAGCCTCCTTACCGGAATTTCCATCCGGCGAGACGGCATCTCCGGATCCAAAGCAGGAAGGAACCTCCCCCATGTTTGAACACCAATCGATAGTGGCTGATCGCGCCACTGACTTCGAGGCTGAAGTCTTTGCCTTGGAACAGACCTTGCAGCCTTTGGCCGCCGCGCCCGTTCCACCGCGAAACCCGGGGTTCCAGTTTCCTCGGCGTGTATGGCTCGCAATGTTCGCGTGCTATGCGATATTCTTCTTTGCCATTGCCGCAGCCACAGGCGGAAGCGGGCATGCACGCTTCGCCATCATCATCTCGGTACTTTATGCCGCCGTCTATTTCGGAGTGGCGAGGATCGGTGCGCGACAGGCCGGGCCAGAGGACATTTCGCCGCTCGATAAGGGCAAGATGCTCGATACTTTTACCGGCTTGATGGACAAGAGAGCCGTATATGGGCAGGTCCTGATTGTGCCGCTCGCTGTCGCACTGTTTGGCATGGCGATACTGGTCATCACACTTTCGATCGGGATCGGAAGTTAGGTATGCGAAACGTTTTGCCGGATGGTGTTGAGAAGTACGCCGAATCACCACTCTTCAACGAGCAAACGGTTCCTGAAAAACTCACCTCGGCACATGATCTGAAAGCCGGGGTCTGGGGCAAACTGTGCGTAATCGACGGGAGCCTCGAATATCACCTTCCGGGTCAAGCGCACCGGAGCCAACTACTCAAAGCAGGTGAGCACGCCGTCATCGAACCGCAGCAGGTGCATTTCGTCAAACCGGTCCGAAACGTCCAGTTCAAGGTTGAATTCTATCGCTAAACCAGGATGCGCCTGACGGCACATTCGCACACACCGCCGCGGATGCGCTTTCAGTCAATAGGGTCGAGAAAGTCCACCTTGCCACTGTCAAGGTGATAGAAGGCTCCGACGACTTTGAGCTTCCCTGTTCGCTGTGGCTCTAGCAGAGCGGGCGACGCTTCTTCCCGTAATTCGCGCACGACGCGCCGGACATTGCTGATCGCAGCAGCATCAACGATATGGTCGGCCCATGGATCCGTTTCGAGCACGGCGGGCAGCAGCGACTGAAGGACCTTGGAGATGTTCCCGGTGAAACTCGCCTTGCCCCGCGCAAGCGAAACGGCTGCATTGAGAGCACCGCAAGCCTCGTGACCCATGACGACGATCAAGGGGACTTGCAGATTCGTCACGGCAAATTCCAGACTGCCAAGCGCGGTCGTGCACAGTGTATTGCCAGCATTGCGAATAATGAATAGCTCACCTAGGCCGCGCTCAAACAGCAGTTCCGGCGGCACCCGCGAATCCGAACAGCTCAGATAGGCGGCAAATGGTCGCTGCGCCGCCGCCAGTTCAAGCCGGCGCATACGGTCCATCGTGGGCTCGTAGGTTGTATCGTCGAGAAACCGCCGATTGCCGTCCTTAAGCAGTTCCAGCGCTTCGTCGGGGGTCAGTTGGGGCGCGTCATCCATCTGCTTAGCCTGCCTTTCCATCGCTTCGCGGTGACAGGTAAATGCCCATATTGCGCAGCAGCCATGGCAGCATCCCGATACAGAGCACGCCCACCGATACCAGCAACGCTTCGGCCAATTCCAGTTGGAGTGCAGCCCCCAACCGGGCGATTGCGGCCAACTGGACGGCACAGAAAGCGAGCCACGCAGGAGCTGTCATCGAGAGGGGCCGACCTGAATGCCCCTGTGTTACGCGGGTTACCATCGCGACAAGTAAACTTCCCGCGAATCCAATCATCAAGGCGTGATCCGGGCCGCGACCCAATGCCAAGGTTGCGGTATCCAGCATGGCAAGCGTAAAGCCCATTGGAGCCCAGGCGAACCCCCAGATCAACACAATCAGAAGTCCTGGTGCGCTTGCCCGCGGCCACCACTTCCACAGCATGGCACCGGTTAGAGCCGCGAGTGCGCCGTTCGCCGAAATCGCCAGCCAGCCAATGTTCAGGAGCTCGCCTGCCAAGCGAGCCAGCAGTGAGATCCAAAGGACAGCGATGAGCCAGTCAGGTCGCCAGCGGGCATAGCCCTCAACCACGTTGCCGGCGAAAAACGGGACCATCCGGTGCGCTACCGTCAGGAATATCGGGAGCAGGAATCCGCCGATTCCAATGCGGTTGGCATAAACCAGAAAATCCGAGGAACTGCCGCTGATAAATGCGATTGCCGAAAGCAGACCGGCAAGGCCTAGCGTCAGACCGGCAAGTGCAGACCATGCGTGCCAGCAGCGAGGCTTTCCCGCTTTCGACCCGGTCCACAGTACGCGAAGGAGGACGAGAAGCGCGATCGCCCAGCCAAGCGCGAACAATCCGAAGCCCGGCAAAAATAAAGCATCAAGACCAGTGCCTAAGGCGACAAGGACGAGCACAGCACCAATAAGAAGCAGGACGCCGACAGAGGCGAATTGGCGCAACGCAAGATCGGGGAGACCGATCCAGCGCGGGAACACCGTGAGCAGAAACCCGAAGATGAAAGGGGCAAGGCCGAGATAGATCATGGCCGGACCGTGCAGCAGGGTGGGCGGCAGGTCCGTGGTTGGGACCCCGGACAGCCCCGCATATAGCTGCGCCAATTGTGCGAGCCACCACATCAGCAGTCCGCCAAAGGCCAGCGACCCGGTCAGGAAGGGCAGCCGATGCGGCGCTGCCAGTAGGATTGACGGGTTCACGAAAGGTCCTTTTCAAATCAGTCCGTGAGCGCCAGCCATTGCGCCCGTGGTGGTTGCCAGCGCAATTACGGACAGGATCCGGTGCGCCTGAACCATGAGGTGAAAATCACGCTCCGGCGTCTTTGAATTGGCCATCCGGCGATGGAGGAAGAGCGGCTCTGCCACGAACAGCATTAGAAAGAATACAAGCCACAGGAAAAACATGGCAGACATCCACCAATAGGCAGACTCGGCAAACCGCCACCACATATCCCCGCGCCAGGTCATCCAGAATCCAGATGCACCGGCCAGCAGTACCCATACCTTGGCCTGAACGGAAAAACCCTGTTCGATCTTGTGAAAGGCATGGAGCCGGTCTGCGGGCGCTTCAGCTCTCGCTATTGCGGGCATGACCACAAAGGTCACGAACCAGACACCGCCGATCCAACCGACAATCGAGACGACATGGAGCACGCGGGCAAAAGTGAAATCATCGATCATCATATATCGCTCCATGGGTGAATTGCGCGTCTGCGACTTTGACAAGGATCAAATACTTTGGCGGGCAGCATCGTATTTGGGCGACCATGAAAACCAAAATCCTCTCGCTCGCCGCCGGCTCGCTTGCCGTTCTCACACCTGCAACTGCAATGGCGCAATCAGGCGATGAGCTCCCCTTCGATCCCTATCTCGATCTGAGATACCGGCTGGAAGTGGTCGATCAGGAAAACCTGTCAGAAGATGCGACCGCTTCGACGCTCAGGATCAGAGGCGGGATCGAAACCGATGAATGGAATGGCCTTAGCGCGCTCGTTGAAGGCGAGGCAGTGGTCAGGATCGGGCCTGAAGATTTCAACGACACTGTCAATGGACGGACGCAGTTTCCGGTCGTCGCGGACCCATCCGATGTGCTGCTCAATCGTGCCTTTGTACGCTGGCGGCCCAACAAATCCGTTGAAGCGGTTGCCGGGCGTCAAGCAGTCAATTTCGACAATCAACGCTGGATCGGTTCAGTTGACTGGCGTCAGAACGACCAGACGTTCGATTTGGCGCAGATCACGGTCAAGCCGATTGAAGGAGCTAGGGTCGATTATTTCCATGCCTGGCGGGTCAATCGCATTTTCGGGCCGGATTCGCCGCAAGGCATCTGGCGAGACAACGACATCCACAACATCCATGCGACCTATGCCATTCCGTCGATCGGCACGGTTTCCGCCTATGGCTATTTTCTCGACATGCCTGACGCGCCTGCCGCCAGTTCGCAAACGCTGGGAGTGCGCCTGACGGGAACGCAGCCGCTGGGCGGCGAGGTCACGTTCCTCTATGCGGCAGAATATGCGAACCAGCGCGATCTCGGATCAAACCTGTCCGACTATTCACTGGATTATCTTCTGATCGAACCCGGAATTTCGGTAAGTGGCTTCACTGCCAAAGCAGGGTTTGAGCGGCTTGAAGGTGACGGCGCTGTTGGCTTGCAAACTCCATTGGCCACGCTCCACGCCTTTAACGGTTGGGCGGATAAATTTCTTGTCACGCCGCCGGATGGTCTGCGCGATCTTTACGGCGATATCAGCTATAAATTCGGCGAAGGCTCTGCGCTGAAAGGCTTGTTGCTGCGCGGTATCGTGCACGATTTCGGCGCGACTGCGACCGATCAGGCTTATGGTCGCGAGCTGAACCTGCTTGCGGTCTATCCAATCAGGAGCAACATCACGCTGCTTGCCAAATTTGCGCACTATGACGCAGATGGTTTCTCGGTCGATACCACCAAGGGTTGGCTGCAGGTGCAGGTTTCTTTCTAGCGAGAGTCACCTGGTACAGGGTCGGGCCGCGCGAACAAGCGTAGGCGCTCACGATTTTCGATTGTGACTTGTGATCCATCGAGCGCCACGCCGTGGTTCTTGAGGGTGCCAAAGGCCCGTGAAAGGTTTTCCGGGGTCATCCCAAGCAGCGATGCAAGCAGGCGCTTTTCGCCAATAAGCTCGAATTGATCGCGATTGCCACGACGGTTGCTGTATTCCAGCAGGCAGTTTCCGAGCCGTTCGGCTGACTGGCGCACTTTCATATCGGCGAGCGCACGGACAAGGTCGCGATATCCCAATGCGAGCTCGTGCATCGCCGCGTGCATCAAGGCGCTGTCCTCCCGGATTGCTTCGCGCAATTGCGCGGCCGGGACAAGCAGAATTCGCGAGGACGCAAGTGTTCTTGCGGACATCAGATACGGCATATCCGTCACCGCAGCGGCGAGAATGTAGCTTGAGATTGGCTCGACAATACGCATCGTGGTGTCGCGCCCCGCCCCTTGGACGAACAGCTCTACCAGCCCGTCGACAAGCACGTGCAGAAAATCGGCATCCTGCCCCGCTTCGAATAGTGTGAGTTGCGGAGGGAAGACCTGCAGATACGATCCGGCAAGCACCAGGTCGCGCTGCTTCTCGGCCATTTCGCGGAATAGCGGAAGCCGGGCGATTTCAGGCTTCTCGCCGATTCTCATAAAAGTCTAATCTCCGATGATATACGCAGGAGGATTAGCGCTCGACTTGATGTTTATCAAGGAGTGGCTTGATCTCTACGGAAGCCTGGCAGCGCACTTGTCATGCGAAGGCAATTTTCCCGCTCCTGCAATCTGCAATTTGATCGATGTCAAAGAGCAAGAGCTCGTGGCTCGGCAGTGAAGCTCCGTCACGCATTCTTGATGAGGGATCATTCCATGTCGGCCCAGGCAATTGCGACCAGCAGCGAACAGAACCGTGCTCTCGGTCTCAGCACATTCGCATTCACCATCTGCTTTGCCGTCTGGACGATCTTCGCGATCGCCGGGATCGAGATCAAGGCCGAGCTTGGCCTGAGCGATACGCAGTTCGGCCTGCTGGTCGGCACCCCGATCCTGACTGGGTCGCTCAGCCGCTTGCTCCTCGGCGTCTGGACCGATCAGCACGGCGGGCGGATCGTCTTTCCGATCACCATGCTTGCCTCGGCGCTGTCGACTTTCCTGCTGTCCTATGCGGATAGCTATTTCATGATGCTGTTTGCCGCATTGGGCCTGGGTTTGGCAGGCGGCGGCTTTGCCGTTGGCGTTGCATATGTTTCAAAGTTCTACCCACTTGAGAAGCAGGGCTCCGCGCTTGGCTTTTTCGGCATGGGCAATGTTGGCGCTGCAGTGACCAAGTTCCTCGCGCCTTGGGTCATGGTCGCAATCGGCTGGCAGGGCGTCGCCCAGGTCTGGGCTGGCGCACTCGCGCTGGTTGCGGTGCTGTTCTATATCTTTGCCAAGGACGATCCCGAATTCGCCGCTCGCAAGGTAAGCGGTGCCAAAGCACGGGGTTTGCTCGAACAGCTTGAGCCGCTGCGTAACGAGCAGGTCTGGCGCTTCTCGCTTTACTATTTCTTCGTGTTCGGGGCCTTCGTGGCGCTGGCGCTGTGGCTGCCCGCCTACATGGTTGGCCTTTATGGAATCGACGTGAAGCTGGCGGGTATGTTGGCGGCAACCTTCTCGCTCTCGGCCAGCGTGTTCCGCGCCTATGGCGGCGTGCTGTCGGACAAATATGGCGCGCGCAAGATCATGTATGCGACCTTTGGCGTGTCGCTGGTCTGCCTGTTTATGTTGTCCTATCCGGCGACCGATTACGTGATTCATGGGATCGAGGGCGACATTGTTTTCTCGACCTCGATGAGTCTGGTGCCGTTCGTGGTGACCATATTCGTGCTGGGCTTCTTCATGTCGCTGGGTAAGGCGGCGGTCTACAAGCATATTCCGGTCTATTATCCGAAGAATGTCGGTTCGGTTGGCGGATTGGTTGGTCTGGTCGGCGGCCTCGGCGGCTTCATCCTGCCGATCGTGTTCGGCGCGGTCAGCGACCTCACCGGCATCTGGACCAGCTGCTTCATGGTGCTTTTCGCTCTGGTCGGCATTGCGCTGGCATGGATGCATATCGCCATCCGGCAGATGGAACAGAAAGCGAGCGGGATGGATACCCGCACGCTGCCTGAATTCCCTGAAATGGCTGGATTGCATGACGAGGCCAAGCATGCAGTGGCAACGCCAAGCAAGGTCCTGGTCGAGTGGAAACCGGAAGATGCCGATTTCTGGGAGCAGACCGGAGAGAAGATTGCGCGGCGCAATCTCTATATCTCGATCCCGGCATTGCTGCTCGCCTTCTCCGTGTGGATGGTGTGGTCGATGGTGGTCGCCAAGCTGCCGTCCATCGGATTCAATTACACCACCGACCAGCTGTTCTGGCTGGCCGCGCTGCCCGGACTTTCGGGCGCGACCTTGCGAATATTCTATAGCTTCGTCGTGCCGATCTTTGGCGGCAGGCTGTGGACCACCATGTCCACAGCATCGTTGCTGATCCCGGCCTTTGGCATCGGCTATGCTGTCCAGAACCCGGATACGCCTTACATCATCTTCCTCGTGCTGGCGCTGCTGTGCGGTTTCGGTGGCGGCAATTTCGCCTCCTCCATGTCGAACATCAGCTTCTTCTTCCCGAAAGCGCAGAAAGGAAACGCGCTGGCGCTCAATGCCGGGCTTGGTAATCTCGGCGTCTCGGTGATGCAGTTCCTCGTGCCGCTTGTTATCGTGGCGGGCGTGTTCGGCGCGCTGGGCGGCGAGCCGCAGCAAACTGCCGAGGGCGGTGAGCTGTGGTTGCAGAATGCAGGTTTCATCTGGGTGCCGTTCATTATGGCCTCCACCCTGCTCGCATGGTTCGGCATGAATGACATTGCCGATGCGAAAGCGAGTTTTGCCGAACAGTCGGTGATCTTCCAGCGCAAGCACAACTGGCTGATGTGCTGGCTCTACACTGGGACGTTCGGCAGCTTCATCGGCTTTTCCGCTGGCCTGCCGCTGCTCGCCAAACAGCAATTCCCTGACATTAACGTCCTCCAGTTTGTCTTCCTCGGGCCATTGGTCGGTGCGCTGAGCCGTGCGGCCACGGGCTGGGTCTCGGACAAGTGGGGCGGTGCACGGGTTACGTTCTGGGTGTTCGTGCTCATGATGCTCGGCGTGCTCGGCGTGATGTACTTTATTCAGGCCGCCAGCTGGTGGGGTTTCCTGGGCGCGTTCATCTTCATGTTCTTTATGACCGGGGTGGGCAACGCCTCCACATTCCAGATGATCCCCAACATCATGCGGACCGAAGTACCGCGGTTGATGCCGGAGCTTTCGAATGAAGCCAGCCTGCGCCAATCGGAAAAGGAATCCGCCGCAATCGTCGGGTTTACCTCAGCCATCGCAGCCTACGGCGCATTCTTCATCCCCAAGAGCTTTGGCAGCGCAATTGCAGCCACCGGCTCTCCAATGCCGGCTTTGTGGGGCTTCCTGATCTTCTACGCCAGCTGTGCGGCGCTGACCTGGTGGGCCTACACCCGCCGCGGCGGCCTGCTGCACGATATCGAACGGGGCCGGGTACCTGCACCGGCTTCATCCACCGCCCCGCTCAAAGGAGCAACAGCATGAGCAAGCTTCTCGACCGCCTGACCTTCTTCAACCAGAAGAAAGTCGCCTTTTCCGAAGGTCACGGTGTGACCACCAATGAAAATCGCGACTGGGAAGACAGCTATCGCAAGCGCTGGCAGCATGACAAGATCGTGCGCTCCACCCACGGGGTGAACTGCACCGGATCGTGCAGCTGGAAGATCTACGTCAAGGGCGGGATCATCACTTGGGAAACCCAGCAGACCGATTATCCGCGCACACGGCCCGATCTGCCCAACCACGAACCGCGCGGCTGCCCGCGTGGGGCCAGCTACAGCTGGTACATCTATTCGGCCCAGCGGCTGAAATATCCGATGGTGCGCTCGCGTCTGCTCAAGCTGTGGCGTGAGGCGCGCGTTGTTCGCACGCCCGTGGCGGCCTGGGCCTCGATTGTCGAGGATCCGGCCAAGCGCAAAAGCTACACCGGTATTCGCGGGCATGGCGGCTTTGTACGTTCGACCTGGGATGAGGTGAATGAGATCATCGCCGCCGCCAATGCCTATACCGCCAAGACCTACGGGCCTGACCGGGTGATCGGCTTCAGCCCGATCCCGGCAATGTCGATGGTCAGCTATGCGGCAGGTTCGCGCTACCTATCGCTGCTCGGCGGCACATGCATGTCGTTCTACGACTGGTATTGCGATTTGCCGCCGTCGAGCCCGCAGACCTGGGGCGAGCAGACCGACGTTCCCGAAAGCGCCGACTGGTACAATTCCGGCTTCCTGATGATGTGGGGCTCGAACGTGCCGCAAACGCGCACGCCCGACGCGCATTTCATGACCGAGGCTCGCTATCGCGGCACCAAGGTGGCCGTGGTCAGCCCCGACTATGCCGAAGCGACCAAGTTTGCCGACCTCTGGCTCAATCCCAAGCAGGGCACCGACGCCGCACTGGCGATGGCGATGGGCCATGTGATCTTGCGCGAATATCATCTCGACCGGCAGGCCGAATATTTCGAGGACTATTGCCGCAAATATTCAGACATGCCGATGCTGGTGCGGATGGTCGAGAAAGACGGCGCCTATGTGCCGGAAAACCTGCTGCGCGCCGCCGATTTCCTCGACGGCCTCAGCGAAGAAAACAATCCTGACTGGAAGACGGTCGCCATCGACGACAATACTGACGAAGTGGTTGCGCCCAACGGCTCGGCCGGCTTCCGTTGGGGCGAAGAAGGCAAGTGGAACCTTGAAGAGAAAGACGGACGCGGAAACGACACCGTCTTGCGGCTGACCAACATCCTCGAAGGCAATCACGACGAGGTAATCGAAGTTTCCTTCCCTTATTTTGGCAACCGTGAACACGATCACTTTGAAGGCACAGATCACCCCAGCGTGCTCAATCGCCGCGTGCCCGTGCGTCAGCTGCAGCTGAAGGATGGCAAGGCCTTCGTCGCGACGGTGTTCGATCTGTTCTGCGCCAATTACGGCCTCGATCGCGGTCTTGGCGGCGAACATGTCGCGCGCGATTATGGCGAGATGGTCCCCTACACGCCTGCATGGGCAGAGAAGATCACCGGCGTACCGGCCGATCAGATCATCACCATCGCCCGCGAATTTGCGGGCAATGCCGAGATCACCAAGGGCAAGTCGATGGTGATCCTGGGGGCCGGTCTGAACCACTGGTATCACATGGACATGAATTATCGCGGCATCATCAACCTGCTGGTGATGTGTGGCTGCGTGGGTCAGTCAGGCGGCGGCTGGTCGCACTATGTCGGTCAGGAAAAGCTGCGCCCACAAACTGGGTGGACTGCGCTCGCCTTCGCGCTCGACTGGAACCGCCCGCCGCGCCACATGAATTCGACCAGTTTCTTCTACGCCCATACCGATCAGTGGCGTTACGAAACGCTGGGGGTGGAGGAAATCCTTTCACCTACCGCGCCCGATGGCGATTGGGATGCGAGCCTGATCGACTACAACGTCCGGGCCGAACGGATGGGCTGGTTGCCATCCGCTCCGCAGCTCAAGACCAACCCGCTGGAAGTGGGCAAGGCGGTCAAAGCTTCAGGCAAGGAAGCCAAGGACTATGTTGCCGATGCGCTCAAATCGGGCGAGCTGGAAATGTCCTGCTTCGATCCGGACGATCCGGCCAACTGGCCGCGAAATATGTTCGTATGGCGTTCAAATCTGCTTGGGTCCTCGGGCAAAGGCCACGAATATTTCCTCAAGCATCTGCTCGGCACCGCACACGGCGTGCAGGGCAAGGATTTGGGCGAAACCGGCGCGCAAAAGCCCAAGGACGTGAAGTGGCACGACGAAGCGCCCAAAGGTAAGCTCGATCTGCTGGTGACGCTCGATTTCCGCATGTCGACCACCTGCGTCTATTCGGACATCGTTCTGCCGACGGCGAGCTGGTACGAGAAGGACGATCTCAACACGTCCGACATGCACCCGTTCATTCACCCGCTATCGGCGGCGGTCGATCCGGTGTGGGAATCGCGCAGCGACTGGGACATCTACAAGGGGATCGCCAAGAAGTTCTCCGAAGTGGCCCCCGAAGTGCTCGGCGTCGAGCAGGACGTGGTGATGACCCCGATCCAGCACGACAGCCCGAACGAAATCGCGCAGCCCTATGACGTGGCCGACTGGGGCAAAGGCGAAGTGGAGCCAATCCCCGGCCAGACCATGGCCAATATCGCGGTGGTCGAGCGGGATTATCCGAACCTCTACAAGCGCTTTACCGCGCTCGGGCCATTGATGGACAAGCTCGGCAATGGCGGAAAGGGCATTGGCTGGAACACCGAGCACGAGGTCGAGAACCTGCGCAATCTGAATGGCCGCATCCTCGAAGACGGCCCGAGCAAGGGCATGCCGCAGATCGAAACAGCCATCGATGCCGCCGAAGTCATCCTGATGCTCGCGCCTGAGACGAATGGCGAGGTCGCGGTCAAAGCGTGGGGCGATCTGGGCAAGAAAACGGGCCGCGATCACAAGCATCTCGCCTTGCCCAAGGAAGAGGAGAAAATCCGGTTCCGCGACATTCAGGCGCAGCCGAGAAAGATCATCTCCTCGCCCACCTGGTCGGGGATCGAGAGTGAGCATGTCTGCTACAATGCCGGCTACACCAACGTCCATGAACTGATCCCGTGGCGCACGCTGACCGGGCGTCAGCAGCTCTATCAGGATCACAAATGGATGCGGGCATTCGGTGAAGGCTTCTGCGTTTATCGGCCGCCGATTGATACCAAGGCGGTTAAGCCGATGCTGGATGAGGCCAAGGACGCGCCGCATGTGATCCTCAACTTCATCACGCCGCACCAGAAATGGGGCATCCACTCGACCTATACCGACAATCTGCTGATGCTGACGCTGTCTCGCGGGGGGCCGATTGTTTGGATGAGTGAGGTGGACGCGGCAAAGGCCGGGCTGGTCGATAATGACTGGGTCGAAACCTTCAATTCCAACGGAGCGCTGGTGGCCCGCGTGGTCGTCTCGCAGCGGATGAAGGAAGGCACCTTGTTCATGTATCATGCGCAGGAAAAGCTGACCAATATGCCCGGCTCTCCGCTGACCGGACAGCGCGGCGGCATTCACAACTCGGTGACCCGAGCGGTGCTGAAGCCAACCCACATGATCGGGGGCTATGTCCAGCTTGCCTACGGGTTAAACTATTACGGAACCGTTGGTTCAAACCGCGACGAATATGTCATCGTCCGCAAACTATCGAAGGTCGATTGGCTCGAAGAAGCCCTGCCTGAAGGGGAGACCGTAGCATGAAAATCCGCGCACAAATCGGTAAGGTTCTGAACCTCGACAAATGCATCGGCTGCCACACTTGCTCGGTCACCTGCAAGAACGTGTGGACCAGCCGTGAAGGCATGGAATACGCTTGGTTCAACAATGTCGAGACCAAGCCTGGCATCGGCTATCCTAAGGACTGGGAGAACCAAAAACGCTGGAATGGCGGCTGGGAGCGTACTCCGGGTGGTTCGATCCGGCCCAAGATGGGCGGCAAATGGCGGCTGCTGGCGAAAATCTTCGCCAATCCCGTCTTGCCTGAAATCGACGACTACTACGAACCCTTCACCTTCGATTACGACCATTTGCAAAAGGCGGGTGAAAGCAAGGCCTTTCCCACCGCGCGCGCCCGCAGCCTGATCAGCGGCAAGCGGATGGAGAAGATCGAATGGGGTCCGAACTGGGAAGAAATTCTTGGCGGTGAATTCTCCAAACGTTCGGAGGATTACAATTTCGAAGGGGTCCAGAAGGAGATCTACGGCCAGTTCGAAAATACCTTCATGATGTATCTCCCGAGGCTGTGCGAACATTGCCTCAACCCCACCTGTGTCGCCGCCTGCCCATCGGGCGCGATCTACAAGCGCGAGGAAGACGGCATCGTCCTGATCGATCAGGAAGCCTGTCGCGGCTGGCGCATGTGCGTCTCGGGCTGCCCGTACAAGAAGATCTATTACAACTGGAAAAGCGGCAAATCAGAAAAGTGCATCTTCTGCTATCCGCGTATCGAAGCCGGGCAGCCGACCGTGTGCAGCGAAACCTGTGTCGGGCGGATCCGCTATCTGGGCGTGATGCTTTACGATGCCGACCGCATCGAGGAAGCGGCCAGCGCTGAAAATGTCGAGGACCTGTATCAGGCGCAGCTCGATATCTTCCTCGATCCCAACGATCCCGAAGTGATCGAACAGGCGCGGAAAGACGGCGTGCCGGAAAACTGGCTGGAGGCCGCGCGGCATTCGCCGGTGTGGAAAATGGCGATGGAATGGAAAGTCGCCTTCCCGCTCCACCCGGAATACCGGACCCTGCCGATGGTGTGGTACGTGCCGCCGCTTTCCCCGATCAGCGCAGCGGCCAATGCCGGGCAGATTTCGGTTAACAACAATATGCCCGATATCCGCTCGCTCCGCATTCCGCTCAAATACCTCGCCAATCTGCTGACTGCGGGCGACGAAGAGCCGATTGCGGTCTGCCTTGAACGCATGCTCGCCATGCGCGGCTACATGCGCGCAAAATCGATCGAGGGCGTGCAGAACGAAACCATCGCCACCGACGTCGGCCTGACCGGTGCGCAGATCGAGGAAATGTACAAAGTCATGGCGCTGGCGGATTACGAAGACCGCTTCGTGATCCCCACCGGCCACCGCGAGGATGCAGAGGACATGTTCGAGGAACGCGGTTCCTGTGGCTTCTCCTTCGGCAATGGCTGTTCGGGCGGATCGACCAAAGCCAATCTGTTCGACACCCACTCTCGCAAAAAACTCCAGACTCCATCGGAGGTGTTCTGATGCAATCGCTTCACCTGATATCATTGCTGCTGCAATATCCGACCAAGGACTTGCAATCGGTCGCAGGCGAAATCCGCCAGCGGCTGGTGGGCGACAAAGCGCTTCCCGCTTCTGAAGTCGCTGCGCTTTCTCCCCTGCTCAAGCGTCTCGCCACGAGCGACATTTACGATGCCCAGGAAACCTATGTCGAGCTGTTCGACCGGGGAAGGGCGCACAGCCTGCATCTGTTTGAGCACGTGCATGGCGAAAGCCGCGATCGGGGGCAGGCAATGGTCGATCTGCGCGAGCGGTATGTGGCAGCCGGGCTGGAACCCAGCAGCAACGAGCTGCCCGACTATCTCCCGCTTTTCCTCGATTATTGCTCCACTCTGCCGGAGCAGGCGGCGCGTGAAGCGCTCGCCGAGCCGGGCGTGGTGATGGTGGCGATTGCGGCCCGTCTGGCCGAGCGCCAATCGGATTATGCGTCGGTGTTTGAATTGCTGTGCGCCATCGCAGGCGTCGAAATGGACGAAGAGGCCAAGAACGCCATCCCTCCAGCCGATGACCCGCAGGATCTCGAAGAGCTCGATGCCCAATGGGAAGAGGAGGAGATCCGTTTCGGAGCCGAAGCTGCTCCAGATCCCAACGCCGCGTGCCCTGTTGCTGCAAGCCAGCTTGCCGCGATGCGGGGCGAGAAAGGAGCCTGATCATGATTGACGCACCTCTACCCAGTGAAGCCGGGCATGAAGCCCTTGCCACGATCCCCATCGATCTGTGGATCAACACTTTCCTGTTCGGCGCGCTCCCTTACATCGCGCTGGCGGTGATGATTATCGGCAGCATTTTCCGCTATGAAAGGGAGCCTTACACCTGGCGCAGCGGATCAAGCCAGTTGCTCCGGCGCAAGCAATTGATGTGGGGCTCCGTCCTGTTCCACATCGGCATCTTGTTCCTGTTTATGGGCCATTTTGTTGGTCTGCTTACCCCGCACAGCGTCTACAGTCTGGTGATTACGGCAGAAGCGAAGCAGATGGTTGCCATTGTGGCAGGATCGATTGCGGGTTTGATTTGCTTTGTCGGGTTGGTGCTACTGATGCATCGCCGGTTCTTCGATCCGCGCATCCGCCGCCAGTCGCCATTTGCGGATAACGCCATATTGGTGATCCTGTTTGTGCAATTGCTGTTGGGGCTGGCAACCGTGCCCTTCTCGCTCGCGCATAGCGATGCCGAAGTGATGCTGCGCCTGTCGGCCTGGGCGCAGGGAATATTCACTTTTGAACCGGGAGTTGGACGCTATGTGGCAGGCCTTGATTGGCCCTATCAGGCACACCTCGTGCTCGGCATGCTGATCTTTTTGCTGCTGCCCTTTACCCGCCTGGTTCACATCTTCTCGGCTCCGGTCCGGTATCTGTGGCGCGGCGGCTATCAGATCGTCCGTTCACGCAAGGATTTGAGCCATGGATGATGTGATGGAACGCGCGCCGGTCATCGTCGGCGGGGTAGAAATTGCCGAATCCGCTATTGCGGCAGAAGTGCAGAACCATCCCGCTCCCGATGCCGAGGCGGCATGGAACGCGGCGGCAGAGGCTTTGGCTATCCGGCAACTACTGTTGGCTGAGGCAGATCGTCTGGAAATAGATCCCGGAGAGCGCTGTGATGCGGAAGGTCGTCGTCTTGCGGATGACGACGCCCGGATTGATGCCCTGCTGAGCCAGGAAGTCGCTGTCCCGGTTGCAAACGAAGGGGAAGCAAGGCGGTTCTACGATCAGCATCGCGAGCGCTTCGCCAGCGAGGCGCTGGTCGAGGCGGAGCATATCCTGTTCTCTGCCAGCCCTGACGATGAATTCAATTACAGTCTGGCCGTCGGCGATGCGCGCATGGCGATCCGCGAGTTGGAGAAGGACCCATCGTGCTTTGCTAAGCTGGCCAAGGCCAAGTCGGCCTGTCCGTCGAAGGAGCAGGGCGGCAATCTCGGTCAGATCGGGACCGGCCAAACGGTCGCTGAGTTCGAGAAGGCATTGTTTGCGCTGACCGAAGGAGAGCTGTGCCGCAATCCAGTGAAATCGCCATTCGGCGTCCACGTCATCCGCGCCGGTCGCAGGGTCGAAGGTCGGCAATTGCCGTTCGAAATGGTCGAGGCGTCGATCCGCGAGTATTTGGAAGAGGCGAGTTATCGCAAGGCCATGGCGCAGTATCTCTCTATCCTCGGTAGTCAGACTACCATCGAGGGCGTCGAGCTACCCATTGCAGACGGGCCGCTTGTTCAGTGAGTGAACTTCGCCGCCCCGATATCTTGCCTCTGGTCGCTCCGCTCCATGACGGTATCGGGCGGCGGTTCGAGTATCTGCGCCTGTCACTGACCGATGTGTGCAACTTCCGCTGCACCTATTGCCTTCCCGATGGCTACAAGAAGCCCTGCAACAAGCCGGCTGAACTGTCTGTCGAGGAGATCCGCAGGGCAGTAAGCGGCTTTGCCGAGCTTGGCCTGTGGAAAGTGCGTCTGACCGGGGGCGAGCCCACCTTGCGCCGTGATTTTGAGGAAGTGGCACGCGCTGTGTCAGAGGTGCCCGGCATTCGCCGCGTTGCGATGACCACCAATGGCTATCGGCTGGCGGAGAGGGCGCAAGTGTGGCGGGACTGCGGGATAAGTGCGCTCAATATCAGCATGGACTCGCTTGATCCTGCACGATTTGCACAGATCACCGGACACGACCGGCTGGAAGAGGTGTTGCGCGGGGTCGAGGCCGCTCAAGCAGCGGGTTTTGAAAGTATAAAACTCAACGCTGTTCTTATGCGCGGCGTAAATGATGACGAGCTGGCCGCAATGGTCGAATTCGTGGCCACGCGCGACCTGTCGCTGCGGTTCATTGAGGTCATGCGCACGAACGATAATGCGGCCTTTTTTGAAGACCGGCACATCGCCGGGCAGACCGTGATCGACCGGCTGGAGACGAAGGGATGGCAACGTGTTCCACGTCAGCCCGGAGCGGGGCCGGCTGTCGAGCTGGGTCATCCAGAGGCCAAGGGACGCATCGGGATTATCGCGCCGTATTCGAAGGACTTCTGCGCCAGTTGCAACCGGCTGCGGCTCTCATCCGATGGCAAGCTGCATCTGTGTCTGTTTGGCGATGGAGGCATGGATATTCGGCCGCTGCTTCAATGCGACGACAGAGAGGCTTTGACGGACCGTATTCGTAAGCTCGTCGGCACAAAGGCGCCAGCACACCGTCTGCACGAAGGCAACAGCGGCGCCACTCCGCACCTGGCGTCTATTGGAGGTTGAAACATGGCTGTTGTCACCAGTCGCATCGAATTATGCGGTCGCTTGGCTGATGCATGCGGCCCGTTCGTTGACCTGGCGCTCCCTGTCGAGGGTTTGCCAGTCCCGGAACTGATTTCTGTTCTGGGCGAGCATTTTCCGGCACTTCAGGACGGGCTGTCAAAGGGACGGATCAGGGCTTGCATCAACGAAACCATCGTTCCGGATGAAGCAATTGTTCTGCCCGGTGATATTGTCGCTCTCTTCCCCCCGGTCTCTGGCGGATGAGCAGCCATGTCGAATTGACCGAAGCCGGGTTTGATCCGGCTGCGCGGCTTGCGACCTTCTCAGCCTCGCTAGGGGATGAGGGCGCCGTCGTCAGTTTCACCGGCCGTGCCCGTGGCAAGGCCAAAGATGGCAATGCGGTCGGCGCGCTCGTTCTGGAGACCTATCGCGGGGTCACTTTGGCATCAATGCAGGCGATTGCAGGCGATGCACACGAACGGTTCGTAATCACGCACAGCCATGTGGTTCACCGAGCAGGGCGGATATTACCGGGGGAAGCCATCGTCTTTGTCGCGACCGCCTCACCGCACCGGCGGGCGGCATTCGAAGCGGCGGATTATCTGATGGACCGGCTCAAGACAGAAGCCGTTTTTTGGAAGCGCGAAGAGCATCCAGATGGCGCGTCCTGGATTGAGCCAACTGCTCAGGATCAAGCAGACACAGTCCGCTGGCTGCAAAGTGAAGGTTAGGAAAATGCCCGGAATTGATGAAAGTCTGAAGTTCTATCCGCTCGGGATTGCGGTTCTTACCATTTCCGACACGCGCACTTCGGAAACCGACACGTCTGGCGCGCTGCTCGCAGAACGGCTGCAATCCGCAGGCCACAATCTGGTGGATCGGGATATCGTGAAGGACGAGATTGATGACATCCGCGAGCAGTTGAATGCGTGGCTCGCTAACCCGTCAATCGAGATCATTCTGACCACTGGAGGCACGGGGTTTTCACCGCGCGACAACACGCCAGAGGCGGTCAAACCCTTGCTTAGGCGAGAGATGGACGGGTTCTCGGTCGCGTTCCATCAGAAAAGCATGCAAAGCGTTGGGGTCGCCACGATGCAGTCGCGCGCATTCGCCGGACAGGCGGGCGATGCCTTCATCTTCTGCGTGCCCGGCTCAACAGGCGCTTGCCGCGATGCATGGGACGGCTTGCTTGAGCTGGAATTCGACAGCCGCCACAAACCATGCTCGATTGCAGGTGCCTTGCCGCGCTTGCGGGACGTGTGCGCTTGATTTCTTTTGATCAAGCATTGGCCTTGGTCGAAGCCTCGGTAGCGTCGCTACCAGGGGAAGACGTGCCGCTGGCTGAGGCCGCTGGGCGAGTGCTTGCTGCACCTGTCTTCGCCCGGCGAGAGGCTCCGTTTTCTGATGTCGCTGCTATGGATGGCTATGCGGTGCATGATGGCTCGACCAAAGCAGACCAGCAATTGACTGTCGTTGGCGAAAGCCGCGCAGGCGCTGGCTTTTCCGGACGTCTTCAACCCGGTGAAGCCATTCGCATATTTACCGGCGCTCCCATGCCCAAGGGTGCAGACCGCGTCATCATGCAGGAATACGCCATGCAAGAAGGCGACACTGTGCGCTTTGCCGAAGGATATGGGCCAGGCTGGCACGTGCGCGAAGCTGGCAGCGACTTTTCCGCTGGCGATCTCCTGCTGGACGTCGGAACACGGCTTGGTTCGCGCGCAATAGTCGCCGCCGCCGCAGCCGATCAGGCGATGCTTAAAGTCTCCGCGCAGCCCACAGTGGCCATTATCGGCACCGGCGATGAACTCGCACCTCCGGGTGAGGCGCATTTGCGCGCCGACGCTATCCCTGAGAGTGTAACCTACGGTATCGCCGCATTGGCAGAGCAGGCCGGTGCGCGCGCGGTCGCAAGGATGATCGGAGAGGACAGCCTTCCAGCACTCGAACGACTGGCCGGAGACATGCTGGACCAGGCCGATGTGGTGATCGTGACCGGCGGCGCATCCGTTGGCGAGCGCGATTTTGCCAAGCCAATGTTCGCGCCCCATGGCATGAAGCTGCTGTTTTCCAAAGTTGCCATGAAGCCGGGCAAACCCGTCTGGTTAGGCCGGGCAAAGGGGAAATGGGTTCTTGGCCTGCCGGGCAACCCGACCTCGGCCATGGTCACTGCGCGCCTGTTTCTGCACGCGCTTTTGGCGGGGCTCCAAGGTCAGAGCATCACCCAGGTCTTGCAGTGGCGGGCGCTGCCGCTCGCTTGCCAAATGGCAGCAACCGGTGGCCGCGAAACTTTCATCAGGGCAAGATGGGACGCCGATGGGTTGCGCTCGCTCAGCAATCAGGACAGCGGGGTGCAGTTGGCGTTGGCGCAGGCTGACTGGTTGATCCGAAGCGCACCCAATTCACCCGCTCTTGACGTAGGTGGAATGGTCACCGCGCTGGAGTTTTGAAATTGGCACCGCGCAATCCGCCGTCTGCGAAAGCGACCTGAACGATGGACTGGATCGAGTTTTCTCTGGCGCTGATCGTGTTCTTCCTGTCGCACGGCACACTGAGACGCCCGCCGATCAAGCCGTGGTTGGTCAAACTGATTGGGACGGGAGGGTTCACCTTTGGCTATTCGCTGCTTTCACTGGGGGTTTTGGCATGGTTGATCTCGGCTGCGGGACGTGCGCCCTTCGTTTCGCTATGGTATTGGCAACCTTGGCATAATCACGTTGTTTTGATGGTGATGTTTGCGGTGTGCCTGATTCTCGGGCTGGCCATCGGGCGCCCCAATCCCTTTTCCTTCGGCGGATCGAAAAATGCCGCATTCGATCCGGACCGACCTGGAATTGTCGGTGTGATGCGGCATCCATTGCTTGCCGCGCTCGCATTGTGGGCGCTGGCACATGTCTTTGCGAATGGTGACCTTGCGCATTTGATCATGTTTGGCACCTTTGCCGTTTTTGCGATGGTTGGAGGAAGAATTATCGACCGTCGCAAGAATCGGCTGATGAGAGCCGAGTGGGAAGAGCTTCGGCAGAGGGTGAAGCAAAGTGGGCTCTCCAAAGCTCTGCTGTCGTTGATGCGCGAGCCAATCAGGTTGCTTGCGGGGGCTGCTGGGTACGTTGCGCTGATCGTCGCCCATCCTTACTTGTTTGGGGTCAATCCGATCGCGGGCTAAGCTGGCTTTCTGCCTTGGCGAGGGCAGCGGGGTCATTGATATTGGCGAAGGTATCGGGGTCGCATCCATCACCCCAATCGACGCGGGTGACCCCAACGGCATCAGCAAAACGCCAGAGCGATTGGCCTCCACCGTCAATGTAGTCAGCCAGCGCTGCGCAATCCACACGCCAGAGTGCGGCCATTGGATGATCGCGGCCATGACTAACCGGCATGGCGCAGCCGTTTGCCCCGATCTGTTGTTGTAGCATCAACGGCAGATTTGATGGAAGGAACGGCAGGTCGCAGCCAATCAGCATGACCGTTTCGCGGCCTTGCTGCGCAGCAAAGCGAAATGCGCTGTCGAGCGCGCTGATCGGGCCGATGCCTCCAATTCTGTCGATCAGGAGCGGCACCATGGGCTGCTCAGCGACCTGTTCCTTGGCCCGCACCGCAATCGCGACCTCGTCAGAATGGGCCATCGCCCATGCCAGTGAATGATTGAGCAGGGATTTCCCCGCAAGCTCTCGTTCCGGCTTGTTACCGCCCATGCGGTCTCCGTCGCCTCCGGCGGCGACCACAATGGCAGGTCTCGTCTCGCTCACGGATAGAGCAGGTAACGATTCCAGTCGCCGTTGTCTGCCTTTTCGAAGATGCTACGGTGGTGAAGGCGGTATTCTGCGTTGGTCCAGAACTCCATCCGGTCCGGGACAATCCGAAATCCGGACCAGAATGGCGGGCGACCAACATCACCGACAGCAAAAGAGGCGGTGTACCGAGCCACCCGGGTCAGCAGTTTTGCCCGGCTCTCAAGCCTGGTGGATTGCTTGGATGCCCATGCGCCAATTCTGCTCGCAAGCGGGCGCGAGGCAAAATAGGTATCTGCCTCGGCATCAGTGACCCGCTCGGTCAGTCCTTCGACACGGACCTGTTTGCCCAGCGGTTCCCAGTAAAAGCACAGCGCCGCGCGCGGATTGCCGGCCAGTTCTGTCGCCTTTCGGCTTCCGAGATTGGTGTAGATCACAAAACCTTGTGCGTCATAGCCCTTGAGCAGAACCATGCGGCTCGATGGCCTGCCTTCGCCGGTTGAGGTCGCGAGATTGACCGCGCTTGCATCCGCAATCCCAGAGTGCGCGCGTGCTTCGGAATACCAAGAGGCGAACATTGCAATGGCATCATCAACTGAGCCGTTCATTGGGCTTGTTTGCTCCTCCACTCTGCCATTCGTTCGCCGAGTTTGCCGAATTCCATGCGTGCGATGGTGCGCAGGTGGACTTCATCGGGGCCATCGGCAATCCGCAGGGCCCGCATTCCGGCATAGACTTCGGCAAGGCCGAAGTCATCTGACAACCCACCTGCGCCATGCGTCTGCATCGCATGGTCGAGCACCCTTAGCGCGGTGCGCGGCGCAGCAACCTTGATCATGGCGATTTCCTGCCGTGCGGCCTTGTTGCCAGCCTTGTCCATCATGTCCGCTGCCTTCAGACACAACAGGCGGGTCATTTCGATGTCCAATCGTGCCTCGCCCAACCGCTGTTCCCAGACCGACTGATCTGCCAGCCGCTTGCCGAAGGCGACCCGCGACATCAGTCGCTCAGCCATCTTCTCGATCGCGCGTTCCGCCGCGCCAATGGCGCGCATGCAATGGTGGATACGGCCCGGACCAAGCCTGCCTTGGGCGATTTCAAAGCCGCGCCCTTCGCCCAGGATCAGGTTCGATGATGGCACCCGCACGTCGCGAAGTACAATCTCCGCGTGGCCATGCGGCGCGCCATCATAGCCGAACACCGGCAGCATCCGGACAATCTCGACGCCCGGCGCATCGAGCGGAACCAGAATCTGCGACTGCTGCTGATGCGCGGCAGCTTCAGTATCGGTCTTGCCCATGAGGATCGTGATCTTGCAACGCGGATCGCCTGCGCCCGAAGACCACCATTTGCGGCCATTGATGACATATTCATCGCCGTCGCGGCGGATCGAGGTCTGTATGTTGGTCGCGTCGGATGATGCAACATCGGGTTCGGTCATCAGGAAGGCAGAGCGGATTTCGCCATCCATTAACGGCTTGAGCCATCGTGCCTTTTGCTCACTGGTCCCATAGCGGTGAAGCACCTCCATATTGCCTGTATCGGGAGCGGAGCAATTGAACGCTTCGGAGGCGAAACCGACCCGCCCCATCTCCTCAGCGCATAGAGCGTATTCTAGGTTTGTGAGTCCAGCACCGCGATAATCATCCGTGTCGTGTTCGGACGGTGGCAGGAACAGGTTCCACAATCCTTCGGAATAGGCTCGCGCTTTCAGTTCTTCGATGATCGCAGGGACTTGCCACCGGTCGACGCCGGTTTGGCGCATATGCGCGCTGTATGCCTCTTCCGCCCGATAGATGTAATCATGCATGAAGGCGCGGACGCGGTCACGCCATTCCAATTGCCTTTCCGAAAGTGTGAAGTCCATCTCTCTACGCAGCGACCGGATGGCCGCCTTCCATCGCATGGAGAATGCGCGGGTCTTCCGATATGGGGATGCCCGCCTCCTCGTATCGGGCACGAACTCTTTGCGTGAGCAAGCCCACCCTGGCCAAGGCTGGCAGCATCAGATGTTCCAGGGAGTGGATCTGACCCGGTGGCAGTTGCCGGGTGATGCCAAGCTGTTCGGCCTCGCGAAGTCCGGCGAAGAAATCGTCCGCGTCGATTTCGCAGTTTTCCAGCACCAGCATAAAGCCGGGATCAACCCGGCTGGCGATGGTTCCGGCGGTCCCGGCAAAGGCAAGGATGCGCACCGCCTCGAAAGCGAAATCGGCGAGGTCCTCCACCTCGTCTTCGGGTAGCCCTGCAATAACTGGAGCAAGATAGGCATGGCCAAAGGAGACATGGCGGGATTCGTCGCGCATGACATTGAAGGTCAGTTGCTTGAGCAGTTCGCATTGCGTTGAGCGATACATGTTGTTGAACGCGCCGAGCGCCAGCCCTTCGACGATCATGTTCATACCAATCATGATCTTCTCGTAGCGATCGGCTTTTAGAGTGGCGTCGATCAGCTGCTTGAGCCAGCCAGACATCGGGTAAACCATCGCCACTTTGTCGCAATACTTGGCGAACACCTCGACATGGCGGGCCTCGTCCATGGTCTGCGTTGCGGCATAAAGCTTGGCAGTGGCATCGGGCACCGAATGGGTGATGCAAGCCGCCGTCATGAGCGCGCCCTGCTCACCATGCAAAAACTGCGACAGCATCTGGGCGGTCGAATGGGCGGTAAAGCGTTCCTGCTGCGACTTCGACAGCTTCTTGAAGAACGGCATCCGGTGATAGATATCCTGCTCGTCATTCATCATCGGACGCGAAGGATCGATAGTCAGATCCCACGGCAACCGTTCATCGCTGTTCCACTGGTCCTGCTTGGCGCGGCGATAGAGGTCCTCGATCTTGTCGCCCGACATCAGGTAATCGAACGTCCAGGCGATCTCTAGCGGGCTGCGATAGATGTCATCGGGGGTCTTGTCCCCGAGCCAGCTCGGCATTTCCGCTATGTTATTGTCCCTTACGGTTTCCATCACTCTCTCCATCTCGATCGTCCCATGAGGTGGCGATCGCTCAATACTGGCGGGCAGGAAGGCGCACGCGGATCCCGTCCATTTGTTCGGTTATCGGTATTTGACAGGCTAGTCGGCTGCGCTCGGTCACATCGTACGCGAAATCGAGCGTCGCACGTTCAAGCTCGTGCATCTCAGGCAGCAATACCGCGTCCTTCTCATCAACATAACAATGGCAGGTCCCGCAGGCGCAAAATCCACCGCAGTCGCCCTCAATGCCGGGGACGCTGTTCATCGCTGCGGCCTCCATGAGGCTGATGCCGAGACGGGCAGTAACTTTGTGGACTGCGCCATTGTGCGCGACATATGAAATCTGAACCATGGATCGAGTCGCTCCGCTCGTTACTGACACTGATGTAAGCAAAGGCGCGCGAGGCGACATTGATTTGGGTCAAAGACCCGGCTGTCCAGCGCGAAGTATGTGGGAGGCGACAAACGCTTCATGAGAGGTGCCATGCCGAACTTCGGCTCTTGCAACGTGTTTCTGCGTGCTACCTTCGGGATTGACCCCGGAGCAGAAATCGGTCGACAGCTCGGCGAACTAGCAACGCAGGTGCATGTGATACGAGGGCAAGAAGTCAAAACCGATCCCGCCGATACTACCCTTGTTTTTCTCGCGAGTGGTGCGACCAAGTTGGGCGCATTGGCATCGCGCGAGCGCCATCAAATTGTTGCCTTTCATTTCGGCGGCGACATATTCACTGTTCCGGCTGTGAGCGTGCATCGATACATGTTGATCGGACTGTGCGAAAGCACGCTCACAACCTTTCCTGCACGCGAATTTTATGACCGGGCCGCGAGCAATCCATGGATCATGCGCGCGCTGCTCGAGCGCTCGCAAACCGCCCTGTTTCGGTGCCGCGACAAGGCTGTCAATCTGGGCCAGAAGTCCGCAGGCGAGCGGGTTGCAGGCTTTCTCCTTGCGATGTGGGAACGGCTCGACGCGTCTGAGGGTCCCAGTCCCATGATCGATCTACCCATGTCGAGAGGAGACATAGGCGAAAGCCTCGGGCTGAAGATCGAAACCGTCAGCCGGCAATTCACCAAGTTGAGAGAGGCTGGGATAATCGACACGCATGGTCGATCAGGCGTGTCGTTGCTGGACCTGCCAAGGCTCGCCGAACAGGCCGGGTATTATGACCGAAATACCGTTCCTCCCCGCCCAGAATGGGTTGAGCGAAAACCTGAGCTCGTTCCTTGATTTTGTGAGTAGGTATTTGCGACAGGTCTGGCGCCTGGCAGCGCACACCAACAACAGGCTTGCGGCTGACTGACCTCGATCATTATGCGGCAATGTCGAGGATCGTGACATCGGTTCCATCGAGCAGATTGGCGATCTTGCCCGACACGCGGTCGACTGCAAGCCGCAGCGCTTCATCCAGGTGAACGTAGTTCTGGGTCGATCCACGGGCACCGTGGCCCAGCAGCGCCTTGATGGTCAGTTCCGAGAAGCCCATGTCACCAGCCACACTGCCGAACGTGTGGCGGAGCACATGCGGGGTCACACCTTCGATTCCGGCAATTGTGCAGAGTGCGCGGAGAACTTCAGGAACGCCGGAGAACGGCCGGTCGACGAAGTCTGAGGCAAAGAAAAGCGGTAGCGCGCGCTTTTTTGGAACGGATTCGAGAACGGCAATTGCGGCTTCACCAATCGGTCGGATCTGACCGTCTGTCTTTGTGTCGGGGAAATGCACGTAGCCCTTTTCCGGATGCAGCCAACTGCGCTGCATGCCGATGACTTCGGAGATTCGGTAGCCTGTAAGCAGCAGCACCCGGATCGCGGCAAGTCCGGTGGGATTTTCGCCATTGCGTTCGGCAATCGTGAAAGCCTTGCCCAGCGATCGGATTTCTGCGGCGCTCAAACGCCGGGTGCGCGGCTTGCCAGCGATCTTGCGGACTCCGGCAGCGGGATTGTTTTCGACGATATCGTATCGCATCGCATGGGCCAGAAGCGCATGGAGGGTGGAGACGGCTCTCCCTGCGACGCCTGGGCCACCGGTTGTCCGCCCACCGCGCCCTCCATTTTCCTTTGGCTTGGCGGTTCGTCCGGCAACGATATCCATCTGCATCTTTTCGATGTCCGACACCCGGAGCGAGCGGACCTGCCGAGTGCCGATGAGCGGCTTGATGTGCGTTTCGATGCGGCTGCGATCCATGGCGAGTGTCGATGCCTTGATTGGCCGATGCTTGCGGCCCAGAAGTTTGCCGGACTCGGCGTTTTCCAGATACCAGTCACAGACTTCGCGGATGGTGATTGCGGCGCGGGACTGGGCGCGTTCTTCCGCCGGATCGTCGCCCCCGGCCACCGCGCCAAGTTTCATGATCGCCTGCTTGCGCGCCTGTTCGACGGTCAGGACGCCATAGCGCCCAAGGACGATGCGCCTGCTGCGCCCCTCGTCATTACGATACTGGAGAACAAAGACCTTGAGGCCGGATGGCATTGCCCGGACACCGAAGCCTCGAAGTTCGTCGTCCCAAAGAAATGTCTGTCCGCTGGCGGGGATTGCCATGCTGTCGACGCTTCGTTTTGTGAGCTTGCCCATACCGTTCGTCCTTTCGGACAATTTGCTTACACAAGCGGTTCCGGTTGGCAATGTAAGCACATTGTAAGCGAGCGAAGAGAAAAGCTGGCGTAGCGATGGACGGGTCTGGCGTAGGTTTCAGCCAAAAAGATTACTATATTACAGCATGATATCGGTCTTTAGCGTTATCTGGCGTAGCAACGGCTAAGCTGCTCAGACATTTTGCCAAGGTTGGGGTCGGGCGTTCGAATCGCCTCGCCCGCTCCATTTTCCTTTGCCGGACTATTCTCGTCTTCCATGAGCGTGCTTTTTTGCGCGTTTGCGGTGCCGTTCGCTCATGCAGTTCACCGGACCAAATCTGCAACTGGTCGCATTGATGCTTGTGATCGTGCTGCAATGCGGTAGGCAGGGTGTAATGTTGTAACATTAAGGTTGACCAATGCCCGCTTTCGACACCACGAGCCGTTTCCTGCCCGCTGTTCTCGCCCTTCCACTGTCCTCGCTCATGTTTGTCCAGCCTGTCCTCGCACAGCAGGAAACGCGTGATGAGGCGACTGAGGCCGATACCCCGACCGACGATTTCCACGACCGCCGTATCGACCAGAAGGGCGAAATCGTGGTCACGGCAATCGGCGTCAGCCAGCTCGACGTGCTGGCTGGTACATCGGTGGTCGAGGGCGTCGAGTTGCAGCGCAATCTTGAGGCGCAGATTGGCGATGTGCTGGTCGACCTGCCGGGCGTTTCCGCGACCAGCTTTTCTCCCGGCGCTTCCCGCCCGGTGCTGCGCGGCTTCCAGGGGGAACGCGTGCGTGTGCTGGTCGACGGGATCGGTTCGATCGACGTATCGAACACCTCTGCCGACCATGCGACCACGATCGACCCGCTGACCGCCGAGAGCATCGAGGTGCTGCGCGGTCCGGCGGTGCTGCTCTATGGCAGTCAGGCCATTGGCGGCGCGGTCAATGTGATCGACAAGCGCATCCCGCAGCGCATGCTGAAAGAGCCGTTCCACATTGACGCAACCGCGTCGGCGGATACGGCCTATGACCTGCGTGAAGGCGGGGCATCGCTCGACGTGCCGCTGGGCTCGCACTTCGTGGTGCACGCCGATGGCAGCTATCGCGATACCAACGATGTCGAGATCGCGGGTTTCGCCGCATCGCCGCTGCTTCGGGCTGACCTGCTGGCCGATGCCGCCGAAGAGGAAGATGAAGGCCATCTCGACGAAGCCGACGAGCTGCGCGAGCTGGCCAACCAGCGCGGCATTTTGCCGAGCAGTGCCACACGGACATGGACGACCAATCTCGGCTTCGCCTTTTTCGAGGGTGAGAGCGACCTTGGTGCATCGATCGGCTGGTATGACAGCGATTATGGTGTCCCGACCCGCCCCGGCACCGGCCATCACCATGAAGAAGGCGACGACGATGCAGATCATGAGGAAGAAGAAGGCGAGGAAAGCGTCTCCATCGGCCTCAAGCAGTTCCGCGCCGATCTGCGCGGGCGGCTGGCGTTGGGTGACGGCTTCTTCAAATCGCTCAACACCCGCGTCGGTTACAGCGACTACACCCACACCGAGTTTGAGGGTGAGGAAGTCGGCACCGTGTTCGACGTGCAGGGCATCGAGGCGCGCGCCGTGCTCGAGCAGAACCCGCGCGGCGGATGGATGGGATCGATCGGCACGCAATACTACTTCCGCGATTTCGATGCCAATGGCGCGGAAGCCTATGTGCCCAAGAACCGCACCAACCAGTTCGCGGTGTTCGCCCTGCAGGAACTCGACCTTGGCGCAGTCGAGCTCGAAGGGGCTGGCCGGTTCGAGAAGCAGCGGGTGGAATCGCAGGTGCTCGGCTTTGACCGTTCGTTCAACACCTTCTCGGCCGCGCTCGGCGTTGCGCATGAGACGGAGGACGGCCTGCGCTTCGGCATCAATGGCAGCCGCGCAGAGCGCGCGCCGAGTGCGGAAGAGATGCTGTCGAACGGTCCGCATATCGCCACCCAGGCGTTCGAGGTTGGCGACCCGAACCTTTCCACCGAAAGCGCATGGGGTGTGGAAGCCTTCGTGCGTGGCCGCCTTGGCCCGGCAAGCCTGAGTTTCGCCGCCTACAAGAACTGGTTTCAGGATTATATCTACCTCGTCGATACCGGGGTGGAGGAAGACGACCTGCCGGTGTTCAACTATCTCCAGCAGGATGCCGACTGGTTCGGGCTGGAGGGGCAGGTTTACCTGACCCTGTTCGACAGCAGCGACCTGACCATCGCCACCGATTTGCGCGGCGATTACATCCGGGCCGAGCTGGCGGACGGTTCACCCCTGCCGCGTATCCCGCCGGTCAGCCTGCTCGGCGCGCTGGAAGCGCAGACTTCCCGGCTCGACGGGCGGATCGAGGTGCAGTGGAACGACGGGCAGGACCGCGTCGCCGATTTCGAGACCCCGACCGACAGCTTCACCTTCGTCAACGCCTCGCTGGCGTGGAAGCCTTTTGTCGGTGACGAGAACCTGACGGTGATGTTCCAGGTAGACAATATCTTTGACACGGTCGGTCGCCGCCATGCCAGCTTCACCAAGGATTACGTCCCGCTGGCGGGCCGCAATTTCAAGGTCAGTTTGCGGGCAAGCATCTGATTATTAATAGCTAAACCCCGTTCGTGCTGAGCCTGTCGAAGCACATGGACGTTGCACCCGTGCCCTTCGACAGGCTCAGGGCGAACGGGGGGTGGCGCTAGTCCTCCAGCGCAAAGCCGATTTCTGCGTGCTCCTCCAGCCGCTCGACCAGCGCCTCGCCGAGGAAGGATCCGGGGGTGCCGACACCACCCTCAGCCTTGCATGAGAGCAATGCGATCCCGGTTTCCGACAGCATGCGGCTGGTCGAGCCATAGCCGGGATCGTATTTGCCCTTCACGCCGTAGTGGATCGCTTCGCCATCGGGATATTCGCCGATAAACAGCACGTCGTAAAAGCCGTTCTCGCGCTCTTCCTTGCTCGGCCCTTCGCCGGGCTTGGGCGGTTTCGCTCCGAACGGGTTCTTGAGCATGTCCGCCACCGCATTGGCCGCCGCCTTGCCCGCCTCACCGGGGCTGGTCAGCATCATCTCATCATATTTGAAGTCTTCGCCATAGGGGTGGCCGCGCAGGAAATTGGTGCGGTGGACGTTCTTGGTGTTGATCGTCGCCATGATGAAAGGCGCGGCCCATTTGCCGGTTGCCTCGTCATATTCGGGCACCATGCCCATCGGTTGGCTCGGCCCCTCGAAACCGGGGGTGAGGCCGAAGGGGCTGGTGAGGATCGGGATCAGCTTGGGGTTCTTGGCGACCGATTTCATGGTCGCGGTGAGGCTTGCCGCCGTCCCGCCCGAGAACGTCCCCTGCATGGCGCGCACCCGGCCCTTCACGCGCGGGGCAGGCTTGCCGAACTTCGCCTGCGCTTCTTTCTGGAGCATGAAAACGCCGAGGTCGAAGGGGATCGAATCGAAGCCGCTGGAAAAGCAGATGCGTGCGCCCGATGCCTTCGCCGCATCGTGATGCTGATCGATCTTCTCGCGCATCCAGCCCGGCTCGCCGCACAGGTCGGCATAGTCGGTCCCGGTTTCGACACAGGCGGCGACCAGCGCATCGCCATAAAGCTGGTAGGGGCCGACTGTGGTAAGCACCACGCGGGTGCGCTCGCACATTGCCTTGAGGCTGGTCGGATCGTCGGCATCGGCCACGACCAGCGGCGTGTCTTGAGGCGCACCGATCTCGTCGCGCACCGCCTCGAGCTTGTCGAGACTACGCCCCGCCATCGCCCATTTCGGAGCATCCTCGCGCCCCGCATAATGATGCGCCAGATACTCCGCCACCAGCCGCCCGGTATAGCCGGTGCTGCCATAGACGATGATATCGAATTCGCGGGCGGATTTGGTCATGCTGTCTCTCCTCTTGGCGTGGGTGATGCGCCGGGGCGGGGCGGGAGTCAAAGCCGCTACGGAATGGTCAGCTGCGGGGTGTATCGGCGCGGGGTGTTGACAGTGTTGACACAGTGATCGTCACCCTTTTGGCAAAGTGTCACCTTGTGGCGGGCGGTGCGGTGCGAGCGGGTTGGTGTTGACACTGAAGGCGGGTTTTTTGCACTTGGGGCAATCGGAATAAAAATCATAAAAACAAATGCTTGAGTACATGTTTGTTGGTTTTGGTGTCACTCTTGTCCTCGCTTGGCTGACGGGGCATTTGCGAGCACTGCCGAGCGGGCCCGGCACGGGCGATTTGAAAGGCGAAGGGCTGGCGGGCATGTCCTGAATGCTTCTTGCGGGAAGTTCGCAGAAGCTTAGCAGGTGAAATGGATGTAGGAAAATGCGCGACCTTCGGCTTGCCCTTCCGGCGTCAGCGAATTGTCTCAAAAGACAACGGTCCACACAACCGAATACCTGATGGAAGAATTGCAAAGATCAGGAATGACCGAGAAGAGGGCGGTAGGCTGCCGCTCAAGAGATGCTCGCCGCCTTTTATCTGAAGATGCTCAGATCTAATTTTGGCTGAGCGGAGAGCGCGGCACGTAATGGATCGAGACCCAGCTCGTGGCGAAAAAGATCAAGGATGAGAAGCTGGAGGTATCGCTCAGCGTCCTTGTAGAGGTGAATCTTTTTCCCGGCGTAAAAGAAGTCATTTCGTAACTCCACGATGCGCTTCCAGAGCAGCTTTCCTTCGACCTCTTCCTTTGAGAATCCATAGATGACTTGAAGCTGGCTATTGGTGTGCAGCGTCCTATTTCCTTCGCCGAGAATTCGCAGCGCAGTCCAATAGAAGAAAAACTTTTCTCCGCGGGCAGTATCTGGCGACGACTTTCCGCCATGATAAAACTCAAGCGCACGCCTAAGTCTCTCCTTCCTCGCGACATCGGTGAGCGCCTCAATGCAAGAGCAGGCCTCTTCAAAAGCCCACCAATTGTCCGGAGCCATATCAGGGCCGTCGGAGGGTTGGATGACCGCCATCTCGTCGCCTACAACACTGTAATCACCGTCCGGCCGCGCTTCAAAGATTGCCTGAAAAACTCGCCGATAAACGGCGTTGCTGCCGAAGTGAATCGATAACAGTGCTTCTAATCGATCAAGGCGGGACAGTGTGTCTGCCTCTTCAAATGAGACGCCGTCTATCTCGTGAGGTGTTGCCAAAAGAAAATATGCGCTCCGAGGCAGATCGAAGCTATCTACATTGGTTGGGACGATAATCCGCCCCGTCTCAGGATCGCTGTGAACCTGCCCACTTCCCAATCGCAAAAGGTTGTTTGCCTGAAGCTCGCACAGACCCAGCCAAACCGGAACGCCGTCCTCAGTCGGAAAGGAAGACTGACCTGAAGAACGCTCCTTGATCTGCGCGATAGAGCACGGGACAATTGAGTAGAGCCGTAAAATGAACTTGGATTTGTCGGGGGCTTCACACCAACCGCCTGGGATCATCGAATGAAAGCTATTTTTCTTAACCATGCAGCATATTACTGCCGCACATGGTAGCGGGCAAAGTCGTATTCGCTATATGCGGTGCAACGTTCACCGATATGTCCGCAATCAAGTCGTTAGCGGACATGCAGTTTCGGGCGGCAGGCAATACCAATCCGCCCACGTCCCGGTTCCCACACTCTCACAACTGCGGCCCTAGAGCCTGGGGAGCGTCACCCCGCGCTGCCCCATATATTTCCCCGCCCGGTCGGCATAGGTCACCTCGGGCCGCTCGTTACCCTGCAGGAACAGGAACTGGCACGCGCCTTCGTTGGCGTAAATCTTCGCGGGCAAGGGCGTGGTGTTGGAGAATTCCAGCGTCACATGGCCTTCCCAGCCCGGTTCGAGCGGGGTGACGTTCACGATGATGCCGCAACGGGCATAGGTGCTCTTGCCGAGGCAGATCACCAGCACGTCTTCCGGGATGCGGAAATATTCGACCGTGCGGGCGAGTGCAAAACTGTTGGGCGGGATGATGCAGACATCGGTCTCGCGATCGACAAGGCTCGCGCCGTCGAAATCCTTGGGATCGACCACCGCGCTGTTCACATTGGTGAATATCTTGAATTCGGGCGCGACGCGCGCGTCGTAGCCGAAGCTCGACAGGCCATAACTGATCACACCCTCGCGCCGCTGCGCTTCGACGAAAGGCTCGATCATGCCTTCGTTCTGCGCCTTGTCGCGGATCCACTTGTCGGAAAGAATCGCCATGCGCGGATAGATTCCCGATGGGGCTGGTCAGGGCAAGCGGCGCGGGCGGAAATCCCCGGAGAATGTCTTTGGCCCCGCCATTCTGCGCCAACAGGACTCCTCCCCCTGAAGGGGGAGGCTGGGTGGGGGTGTGCCACGCCGATGGGGCAGAACCCCCACCCCCACCCCCAGCCCACGGGGAGGGGGGAATCAATTTGATTGATTAGTAGCGCCCTACCTGCCTCGCAATTGCGGGTTCAGGCTCTTCACATGGTCGAGCCATTTCTTCGGCTTGCGCATCATGCTCTTGGGGTAATCCACCTTCAGCCCGACGATCTTCGCCATCGCGCCGACGAAATGGATGCAGTTGCGATTGTCGAGGTCGTAATATTTGCCCGGAGCGTTGCGCCAGGCGGAAACCTCGCGCTTGATCCGGTAATATTGCGCATCGCTCAGCGTGACCGAGAAATGGCGCTTGGTCTTGCTGATATAGTCGCTCTTTTCGACCATGATATCGTGCGCGACGGGGCCTTGCAGGATCGCCGGGGTCACTTCCTTGGCGGTGAAGCCGTAATTCTCGTTCACCGCCTGCCCGTTCTTGTCGAGCTTGCCTTTCATCAGGATGAAAGTGTGCGGATAGCGCCCGCTGAACAGCCCCCCGCCATAGCTGTGGAAGCTGAGGTCGACCGCAGCGGCAGCGGGCAGTGCCCACAGCAGCAGGACGGCGGCAAGCAGGCGGGAGAAAAGCTTGGGCATTGCCGCCTTTTAGCCGGTTCGCCGCCTAGCTCGCAAGCAGGCTGGCATTGCCGCCCGCCGCCGTGGTGTCGATGCTGACCACCCGCTCGCTGGCGAAGCGTGCGACATAATGCGGGCCGCCGGCCTTGGGGCCGGTGCCCGACATGCCATCGCCGCCAAAGGGCTGGCTTTCGACCACTGCGCCGATCTGGTTGCGGTTGACGTAGAAATTGCCCACCCGCGCCCGCGATTCGACGAAGGCACGCACGGCGTCGATCCGGCTGTGGAGGCCCAGCGTTAGCCCGTAACCGGTGGCGTTGATATCGTCGACCATCTGTTCCAGCTGGCCGGCGCCGAAGCGCGCGACATGCAGGATCGGGCCGAAATTCTCGCGCTTGAGATCGAGGATCGAATCGAGTTCGATGATCGTCGGGGCGACGAAACACCCTGCGCCCGAACCGCGCGGCAGCTTGCGTTGCCACACGGTGCGCCCGGCCTTCTTGCGGCGCGCCACATGCCGGTCGAGCGCGGCCTTGGCATCGGGATCGATCACCGGGCCGACATCGGTGCTGAGCAGGCTCGGCTCGCCGATGTCGAGCACTTCGAACGCGCCCTTGATCATTTCGATCATCTCGTCGGCGATATCGTCCTGCAGGTAAAGCATGCGCAGCGCGGAACATCGCTGGCCCGCGCTCTGGAATGCGCTGGCCACCACGTCACGCGCGACCTGTTCGGGCAGGGCGGAGCTGTCGACGATCATCGCGTTCTGCCCTCCGGTTTCGGCGATGAAAGTCGCGATCGGGCCCTCGCGTGCGGCAAGGCTGCGGTTGATCGCCTGCGCTGTCTCGGTCGAACCGGTGAAGGCGACGCCTGCGATGCGCGGGTCGGAAGTGATCAGCTGGCCGACATCGCCCGCACCCGGCAGCAGCTGGAACACCGCATCGGGTATGCCCGCCTCGTGGCACAGCCTGACCGCCAGCGCGGCGATCAGCGGGGTCTGTTCGGCCGGCTTGGCGACCACCGTATTGCCTGCGGCCAGTGCAGCGGCAGCAGGGCCGATGAAGATCGCGAGCGGGAAGTTCCACGGGCTGATCGTGGCGAAAACCCCGCGCCCAACCAGGCTCATGCGGTTTTCCTCCCCCGTCGGGCCGGGCAGCACCAGCGGCTCGGCAAACAGCCGCCGCGCCTCGCCCGCGTAATAGCGCAGGAAATCGACCGCCTCGCGCAGTTCGAGCACTGCGTCGAGCAGCGTCTTGCCCGCCTCGCGCTGGCACAGGCTGAGGAATTCGTCGGTGTGTTCCTCGAACAGGTCGGCGGCAGCCTCCAGCAGCAGCGCGCGTTTTTCGCCACCCAGCCGGTCCCAGCCAGGCTGGATTTCGCGCGCCTTGCCAATCGCGTATTCGACCTCTTCCGGGGTCGTGTCGCGGCGTGTGCCGACCTCGTCCTGCAAATCCTGCGGCTTGTTGATCGGCGCAGTCTCGCCCTCGGCATCGGATTTGAAGGTCGGCTCGGCATGCCAGTGGACGCTTTCGAGCGCGGCGAGACGTTCGATCAATGGCTCGCGGACCAGCGGATCGGCGAGGTCGATCCCGGCGCTGTTGCGGCGGTTCGGGAAGATATCTGTCGGCAGCGGGATGCCCGGATTGCGCTTGGGATCGAGCGCGGCGAGTTCGACCACCGGATCGCCCGCCAGCTCGCTCGCCGGGACATCGGCATCGGCCATGCGGTTGACGAAGGAACTGTTGGCCCCGTTCTCGAGCAATCGCCGCACGAGATAGGCGAGCAGGTCCTTGTGGTTGCCCACCGGCGCATAGATACGCACCGGGGTGCGGTCGTTCCGCTCGACTTCTGCAAGTGCGCCGTAGATATCCTCACCCATGCCGTGCAGGCGCTGGAATTCGAACGGTGCGGCATAGTCGCGCGCCGTCACCAGCGTCTTGATCGCGGCAACCGTATAGGCGTTGTGCGTGGCGAAAGCGGGATAGATCGCCTCGGGCGCGTCGATCAGCTTGGCCGCGCAGGCGAGGTAGGAAACATCGGTCGCCACCTTGCGGGTGAACACCGGGTAATCGGGATAGCCGCCGACCTGGCTCAGCTTGACCTCGGTATCCCAGTATGCGCCCTTGACCAGCCGGACCATGAAGCGCCGGTCGAACCGGCGGGCGAGCTTGACCACCCACTCGCACATCGGAACCGCGCGTTTCTGGTAGGCCTGGATCGCAAGCCCGAAGCCGGTCCACTTGCTGCCGTCGGCGCGGGTGAACAGCTCGTCATCGGCCGCCAGCGCCTCGATCACATCCATCGACAGCTCGAGCCGCTCGGCCTCTTCGGCATCGACGGTGAAATGGATATCCGCATCGCGCGCCTTCAGCGCCAGGTCCTTCAGCACCGGGACCAGATGCGCCAGCGCGGCTTCGCGGTGGTAGAAATCATATTTGGGGTAAAGCGCCGAGAGCTTGACCGATATGCCGGGCGAGCGGGCCACGCCGCCCTCTGCCGCCTTGCCGACCGCCTCGATCGCGCGCTCGTAAGCCTGCCGATAGCGTTCGGCATCGCGCATCGTCATCGCCGCTTCGCCGAGCATGTCGAAACTGTGGGTCAGGCCTTCCTTGCGTTCGGGCTTCGCGCGCTTGAGCGCCTCGTTGATCGTGCGCCCGAAGACGAATTGCCCGCCGAGGATCTTCATCGCCTGCAGCGTCGCCTTGCGGATCACCGGTTCGCCCAGCCGGTTCATCGTGTTGCGCAAAGTGCGGCCCATGCCGCGCTGGTGTTCTTCCGGCCGTTCGAGCACTTCGCCCGTCAGCATCAGCGAGAAGGTTGCCGCATTGACGAAGGTGGAGGAGCTTTCGCCCAGATGCTCGCCCCAGTCGATATCGCCGATCTTGTCGCGGATCAGCGCATCGGCGGTCGAGGCATCGGGCACACGCAGCAGCGCCTCGGCAAGGCACATCAGCGCAATGCCTTCCTCTGTGTCGAGGCCGAACTGGTGGAGGAAGGCGTCGATCCCTGTCGCCTTGCCCTGGCGCGCGCGGGTGACCAGCGCCTCGGCCAGCGGGGCGATCTCCCCGTGCAGGCGCGACACGCCGCTTGCCTGGCGCAGTCTCTCCTCTACGCAGGCGTTTTCCTCCTGCCGATAGGTCTGGCGCAGCGCGGTGCGATCGAGCGGGGGGAGTGTGGTCAAGGGGCGACTCGTGTGGTTTCCGATGTAACGATTTCGCCCTTGGACCTGACGAGGTTCGCGTTCAAGGGGTTGCGTTCAAGGGGCTGTGCGCCGCATGGGTGGTGGGCGCAAAGGCAAGGGAGATCGGCGATGGCCGGACGCTATTTCGACCAGTGGCAGGTAGGAGACCGGATCGAGCATGAGATCCACCGCACCGTGACCGAAGCGGACAATCTGTTCTTCACCGTGATGACTCACAACCCGCAGCCGCTGCACCTCGATGCGGAGGCGGCGAAGGCAAGCGAGTTCGGGCAGATTCTCGTCAACGGGACCTACACCTTCTCGCTGATGGTCGGGCTGAGCGTGGGCGACACCACGCTGGGCACGCTGGTGGCCAATCTCGGTTACGACAAGCTGGTGATGCCCAAGCCGGTGTTTATCGGCGATACGCTGCA